>NZ_JACSQI010000002.1:0-491125 GCF_014836715.1 Escherichia whittamii | reverse complement strand
GCTCGGCGGCGGGGGATTTTTGTGCTCGAAACCGTCAAAACCCTGAAAAGCCACGACCAGGGTAAAACGTTCCGCATCATCATGCAGACGCTGGACGAACTGGGCTATGACGTCGCCGATGCAGAAGATAACGGCCCGGACGATCCGAAAATCATCGATGGCAAACATTTTCTACCGCAGCACCGTGAGCGCATCGTGCTGGTGGGCTTTCGTCGCGATCTTAATCTGAAAGAAGATTTCACCCTGCGTGACATTAGCGATTGTTTCCCGGCGCAGCGAGTGACGCTGGCGCAGTTGCTGGACCCGATGGTCGAAGCGAAATATATCCTGACGCCGGTGCTATGGAAGTATCTCTATCGCTATGCGAAAAAACATCAGGCGCGCGGTAACGGCTTCGGTTATGGGATGGTTTATCCGAACAATCCGCAAAGTGTCACGCGCACGCTTTCTGCCCGTTATTATAAAGACGGCGCGGAAATTTTAATCGATCGTGGCTGGGATATGGCGACAGGTGAGAAAGACTTTGACGATCCGCAGAATCAGCAACATCGCCCACGAAGATTAACGCCTCGCGAATGCGCGCGCCTGATGGGCTTTGAAGCGCCGGGAGAGGCGAAATTCCGTATACCGGTTTCCGATACGCAGGCCTATCGTCAGTTCGGTAATTCGGTGGTCGTACCGGTCTTTGCCGCGGTGGCAAAACTGCTCGAACCAAAAATCCGACAGGCGGTGGCGTTGCGTCAGCGAGAAACACAACATGGCCGACGTTCACGATAAGGCCACGCGCAGCAAAAATATGCGCGCGATTGCCACGCGCGATACGGCAATCGAGAAACGTCTTGCCAGCCTGTTAACTGAGCAGGGGCTGGCGTTTCGTGTTCAGGAGGCCAATCTTCCCGGACGTCCGGATTTTGTCCTTGATGAATATCGCTGTGTGATATTTGCCCACGGTTGCTTCTGGCACCATCACCATTGCTATCTGTTTAAAGTGCCTGCCACGAGAACAGATTTTTGGCTGGAGAAGATAGGTAAAAATGTCGAGCGCGATCGGCGTGATATCAGCCGTTTGCAGGAACTCGGCTGGCGCGTATTGATTGTCTGGGAATGTGCGTTACGCGGACGGGAGAAATTAACGGACGCGGCACTTACCGAGCGTCTGGAAGAGTGGATCTGCGGCGAGGGCGCCAGCGCGCAGATCGACACTCAGGGGATGCATTTACTCGCTTGATGTATCCTGAATGACTGGATTGACAACGGGTTTAGCCGGAAAGAGATATTTCCCCAACGTAACCAGCACCACTGCGAAGACAATCACCCCCAGCGCCAGCCATTCAATCTTCGACAGCGTTTCGCCACCCAGCCCCGTCCCCAGCAATACCGCGACCACGGGATTGACATAAGCGTAGCTGGTGGCCAGAGCCGGACTGACATTGCGGATTAAATACATATAAGCGTTGATGGCGATAATCGAGCCAAACAGCGTCAAATATCCAACAGCCAGAAAACCTGAAAGCGAAGGGACAGCTGTCAGTTTTTCACCCGCAATCATCGACGCGATCATTAACACTACGCCTGCCGCCAGCATCTCAATCGCGCCTGCCATCATCCCCACCGGCAAGGTAATGCGCGAGCCATAAACCGAGCCAAACGCCCAGCTAATTGAGCCGATTAAAATCAGCATTGCACCCCACGGGTTACCGCTTAAATTGCCGCCACTATTGAGCATGATGATTCCGGCAAGCCCGATGGCGATACCTACCCATTCCAGTTTGCGCGTTTTAATACCAAACAGGCGGCTGAAGCACAGGGTAAAGAGGGGCACCGTTGCCACCACCACGGCGGCAATGCCGGAAGGGACGTTTTGATGTTCGGCAACCGTTACCATACCGTTACCGACAGCCAGCAGTAACAGGCCAATCAGCGCGGCGTTGAGCAGGGGACGTAGCGGTGGCAATTTGTGCCCACGCAGCAGTAAAAATGCCATCAATAAAATACCTGCTGCCAAAAATCGCACTCCCGCCATCATTAACGGTGGCCAGCTTTCCACGCCAATCCGAATGACAAAATAGGTCGAGCCCCAAATGATATACAACGCAAACAGCGCGCCAAAAAGCGGTAACAACTGGCGGAAACGCATAATCCCTCACGGTGGAAATAAAAAGGTGGTTCATAGTAAACGTGAAAATCATTCTGCTGGCGAGAGATATAATTGTGCTTAATTGTTAAAAAAATGTTGACCTATCAAGTAAGTATCAGGCAAGCCGATTTTGCTTCATACTTAGCGCGTCAACGAAAAAATGAGAGGGAATGCTTTTGGCCGGGAGTAGTTTACTGACGTTGCTCGATGATATCGCCACTTTGCTGGACGATATCTCCGTGATGGGCAAGCTGGCGGCGAAGAAAACCGCCGGTGTATTAGGAGATGACTTGTCGCTCAATGCGCAACAAGTTTCAGGTGTGCGTGCCAACCGGGAACTTCCTGTGGTCTGGGGCGTGGCGAAGGGATCGCTAATCAACAAAGTGATTCTGGTGCCGCTGGCGCTGATCATCAGTGCATTTATCCCGTGGGCAATTACGCCACTGTTGATGATTGGTGGTGCGTTTCTCTGCTTTGAAGGGGTAGAGAAAGTGCTACATATGCTGGAGGCGCGTAAGCACAAAGATGACCCGGCGCAGAGTCAGCAGCGTCTGGAAAAACTGGCGGCGCAAGACCCGCTCAAGTTTGAAAAGGACAAAATAAAAGGGGCCATTCGCACCGATTTTATTTTGTCTGCGGAAATTGTCGCCATCACGCTGGGCATTGTGGCGGAAGCGCCGCTGATTAATCAGGTGCTGGTGCTCTCAGGGATTGCTCTGGTGGTAACGATTGGCGTGTATGGCCTGGTGGGGATTATCGTTAAGATTGATGACCTGGGCTACTGGCTGGCAGAAAAGTCCAGTACGTTGATGCAGGCGTTGGGTAAGGGGCTGTTGATTATCGCGCCCTGGCTGATGAAAGCGTTATCGGTTGTCGGCACGCTGGCGATGTTCCTGGTTGGTGGCGGCATTGTGGTGCATGGCATCGCGCCGCTGCATCATGCCATTGAACATTTTGCCGAACAGCAGAACGCGCTGGTGGCGATGATATTACCGACTGTTTTAAATCTGATTCTTGGATTTATCATCGGTGGCATCGTGGTGCTGGGAGTGAAAGTGGTAGCGAAAATGCGCGGCCAGGCACATTAAAATTCACATCGGCTGTTATGCAAAATTCGCCATCCTCGACTAAGGTGAACAAGTTTCACTCGAAAAAAGGAGGCGAGTATGAGCTTTATGGTTAGTGAGGAAGTCACGGTAAAAGAGGGCGGCCCGCGGATGATTGTCACCGGGTATTCCAGCGGTATGGTTGAGTGCCGGTGGTATGACGGTTATGGGGTCAAGCGGGAAGCTTTTCATGAAACCGAGCTTGTTCCGGGGGAGGGGAGTAGTTCGTCGGAAGAAGTTTGAAAGTGTGCAATTAACACCAGGCCGGATGTGGCGTTCACGCCGCATCCGGCAGTTGTGCCAGCGTCTGCATGGAATGCCTGATGCGACGCTGTCGCGTCTTATCATGCCTACGTTATAAAAATAACGATGTCTGGCAGTAGAATCAAAAGTAGGCCGGATAAGGCATTCACGCCGCATCCGGCAGTTGCGCCAGCGTCAGTATCGAATGCCTGATGCCTCGTATCATGCCAACATTATAAAATTATCGCTGTTTTGCGGTACGCTATCGCCAGGTTATGCCAGAATCATAAAAAAGCAGGTTGGGAGTCGTTAGGGTGCAGCACGAGACAAAAATGGAAAACCAGAGCTGGCTAAAAAAACTCGCGCGCCGCCTGGGGCCTGGTCATGTCGTTAATCTGTGCTTTATCGTGGTGTTGATCTTCTCCACTTTGCTCACCTGGCGTGAAGTCGTGGTGCTGGAAGACGCCTATATCTCCAGCCAACGTAATCATCTGGAAAACGTTGCCAACGCGCTCGACAAGCAGTTGCAATATAACGTCGATAAACTGATTTTTTTACGTAATGGAATGCGTGAAGCCCTTGTTGCGCCGCTGGATTTCACCTCTATGCGAAACGCTGTTGTCGAGTTTGAACAACATCGCGACGAGCACGCCTGGCAAATCGAACTTAACAGACGACGCACCCTGTCGGTAAACGGTGTCTCGGATGCGTTAGTGAGCAAGGGAAATCAGCTTTCTCGCGAAAATAAATCACTCGACAATGAAATTACTGCCGCACTGGAAGTCGGCTACTTACTGCGACTGGCGCACAACTCTTCTTCGATGGTTGAACAGGCGATGTATGTCTCGCGTGCCGGATTCTACGTTTCGACGCAGCCGACGTTGTTTACCCGAAATGTCCCTACGCGTTACTACGAATTTGTCACGCAACCCTGGTTTATCGGCCAATCAGAACGAGAAAATCGTCAACGTGGCGTACGTTGGTTTACCTCTCAGCATGACCATAACAATGTTACTGAACCGCAGGTCACCGTAAGCGTACCGGTCGACAGTGATAATTACTGGTATGGCGTGTTGGGGATGAGTATCCCTGTGCGCTCGATGCAGCAATTTCTAAAAAACGCTATTGATAAAAAACTGGATGGCGAATATCAACTCTACGACAGTAAACTGAAGTTATTGACCTCCTCTAATCCAGAACATTCGTCGGAGGAGCTATTTGATCCTCGAGAGCTGGCATCTCTGGCGCAGGATATGGAACACGATACGCGCGGTGGCATCAGGATGAACAGTCGCTACATTAGCTGGGAGCGGCTGGACCATTTTGACGGCGCATTGGTGCGTATTCATACACTTAGTGAAGGTGTGCGTGGTGATTTCGGCAGCATCAGCATTGCGTTAACCCTTCTGTGGGCGCTCTTTACGACGATGTTACTTATCTCCTGGTATGTAATTCGCCAGATGGTCAGCAATATGTATGTCCTGCAAAACTCGTTGCAGTGGCAGGCGTGGCATGACACCTTAACGCGCTTGTATAACCGCGGTGCATTGTTCGAAAAAGCGCGTCCGCTTGCCGAATTGTGTCAGGTACACCAACATCCGTTTTCTGTCATACAGGTCGACCTTGACCATTTTAAAGCGATTAATGACCGCTTTGGTCATCAGGCGGGCGATCGTGTGCTGTCGCATGCTGCCGGATTAATCAGTCGTTCATTGCGTTCACAGGACGTTGCGGGACGCGTGGGCGGCGAGGAGTTTTGCGTGATTCTGCCTGGCGCTAACCTGGCGCAGGCAACGGAAGTTGCCGAACGTATTCGCCTGAAGCTGAATGAAAAAGAAATGTTGATCGCCAAAAGCACGACCCTACGCATCAGTGCCTCGCTGGGGGTGAGTAGCAGCGAGGAAACCGGCGATTATGATTTTGAACAATTACAGTCTCTGGCCGACCGGCGGTTGTATCTTGCAAAACAAGCGGGGCGCAATCGGGTCTGCGCGAGCGATAGCCCTTAACCGGCCGTGAAAAAGTGATCCAGCCCTTCGCGCCAGCCTTCTGGACCTTCTTGCTGTGTCCGCCAGACACGGTCCGGGTCCTCATGTTGCAAATGCACGCCTTCCCGGTTTAGCCCTTTTACGATCACCGCGTAATCCATCACTTCCAGTAATGGTGCGTCATTTGGGCCATCGCCTAAGCCGAGCGTGGTCGGACGCTTTCCACTGGATTGTTGATATGCCGCAATGATCCAGTTGGCGGCCTGATCTTTCCCTGCAGAGGCATCCAGCACATGCCAGAAACGCGCGCCATGCACAAACTGCAAGCCCAGTTCATTCAGGCGAGCGGTAAATTGTGCCATTCGCTCGTCACTGTCGCGCCAGATAAGCGTGACCGAAGCCTCATGCAACTGCGTCAGCGCTGCCTGGCTACGGCTTAAGCCAGTCCATTCAGCGATGGTTGTATCATCGACGTCATCAAAGGTGGTGAATTTGAAGTGTTCTTTCTCACGCAGCGTGTTTAATACCTGGCTGATCTCACTATGAGCAATACCCGAGATGATGCGCGGAAAGCCGTCCAAATCCTGCCATTGTTGATCCAGTTGGATCACCGCGCCGTTCTCTGCAATGAGTGACAACCCTTGCAGACCTAACATCTTTTGCAGGTACAGCATCTCAGCCGAGGTTTTACTACTACACAAGATCACGGGGATATCCGCTTCCCGCAGGCGGATTAACCAGGAGGCGGCAGGTTGCCAGTCATAGCTATGACTGTCCAACAGGGTGCCATCAAGATCGGTGAAAATCAGCAGTGGTTGATGAGTTGAAAGCATGATCGTGCAGTACTCCCCTTGCCTGGATGTTTCTTAAAAAGCACGAATAATAAAAAATAGTTTTTCGGGAGCGAGCCCGTGAACGCCTGAGCCCCCAGGGGGTGACGCGGATCACACTTCCATTCATTAGTGGCGCTAATCATTCATATCAAGAATATTTTCTTGTCAGCCTAAAAAATTGCGGATAAGGTGGTCATCGCATCAGATTTCCTGGTGTAACGAATTTTTTAAGTGCTTCTTGCTTAAGCAAGTTTGATCCCGACCCCCACAAGGGCCGGGATTTTTTTATGATGCATTTAGCGATTCACTTCAGAGACACTAAAGTCATGAATATCAAGTTCAAAGGCATCGGCTAATTCACGCCATGTATGATATTCACGGCCATCGACGCTGACGTGTTCCGAATCGTTCTGGCTGCGATGAACTTCGCTTTCGCTAATTTCATTGATCGCCGCCAGCAGGGCATCGACATCGACTCTGACCTCACGTTTTGCGGTATCGCTGTACTCTTTTGCGGTTTTCATCATCTATCCTCGCAACCGTTGCTTATATGTTGCTGCCGACACGTCATGTCAGCCAGGCATTTCTTAAGTATAGACCGTTGAGAAAATCAGCACTCGCACGCGCCCGGCGCTGTCAGAAAAACGAAATTGTTCTAAACTGGCACAAAGCCACAGGAGGAAAACGATGAAGGTGAATGATCGGGTAACAGTCAAAACGGATGGCGGTCCGCGTCGTCCTGGCGTGGTACTGGCAGTTGAGGAGTTTAGTGAAGGCACAATGTACCTGGTTTCGCTGGAAGACTACCCGCTCGGCATCTGGTTCTTTAATGAAGCAGGGCATCAGGATGGTATCTTTGTGGAGAAAGCAAAGTAATTTCTGTCAGCCTGACTGGTGGAATACCACCAGTCAGTATGCCCTAGCGCATGTTGACAAAAATACCATTTGTCACATTATCCGTCAGTCGGACGACATGGTAGATAACCTGCTTATTATGCGTTTTGATCTTACGTTTAATATTGCCTTTATGCGATGAAACGGTCTTGGCTTTAATATTCATTTGATCGGATATTTGAATCGTTCCCTGGCCAGCCATCCACATTCGCAACATACTCGATTCGGTTCGGCTTAATGATAACGTTGGCATATTTAAAATGCTGGCCATCGTTGTCTCTTTTTTCAGAATATCGCCAAGGATATCATCAAGAGATTCCGGCTTAATCGATTTGGAACTGATCAATAAATTTTTTCTGACCAATAGATATTCATCAAAATGAACATTGGCAATTGCCATAAAAACGATAAATAACGTATTGGGATGTTGATTAATGATGTGCTTGATACGTTGACTGTTAGAAGCATCGTGGATAAAACAGTCCTCATTAATAAACACCACTGAAGGGTGCTGTGAATCACAAGCGATGGCAAGGTCATCAACGGCTTCAATGTCGTTGATTTCTCTTCTTTTCACCCCTCTACTCAACAGATACCCGGTCAAACCCAGCCGGGTGTAACTACATAAATCCATAATAATCGTTGACATGGCATACCCTCACTCAATGCGTAACGATAATTCCCCTAACCTGAATATTTCATCATGACTAAACGGAACAACATGGGTCACCTAATGCGCCACTCTCGCGATTTTTCAGGCGGACTTACTATCCCGTAAAGTGTTGTATAATTTGCCTGGAATTGTCTTAAAGTAAAGTAAATGTTGCGATATGTGAGTGAGATTAAAATAAATATATCGCCACGGGAGTATCCTGGAAGATGTTTGCTGGTATTATTTTTCGGATAATCCTTAGGATAACAAGATAAACATTAGGGAATCATATTACAGGCAATTCGCTGATAATATCTGCCAGCAAATTAAAAATTTCACTAAATAAATGTTCGCAAAAAGGAGCAATTAACGGCATTAATGCCGCCATTAATGAGATGCCGACAGTCAGTGTTAATGGAAAACCAATAACAAAAATTGATAATTGCGGAGCCATACGATTCAGTAAACCTAACGCGAGATTCAGCGTCAGCAACAGGGTAATGAGCGGTAACGCCAGCATCAGTCCGTTGAGGAAAATCAAACTCCCTGCTTTGGTGAGTGCCAGAAACGCATTGCTGTTCAACGGTTCACCACCAATTGGCAGAGTGTGAAAGGTATCGATCAGCAGTGAAATCAACCATAAATGACCGTTAAATGTCAGGAACAACAGTAGCGCCAGCATATCGATAATGCGCGCTAAGACGGGCATATTGAGATGGCTGCCAGGATCGACAAACGTCGCAAATGACAGCCCCATTTGCAGACCGATAATTTCGCCAGCGGTTCGCACAGCGGCAAAGGCAAATTGCATGGTAAAACCGAGAGCAATGCCAATCAGGATTTGCTGCACCGCCAGCCATAGGGCATAGAACGAAAAAACGGCAACATCGTTGGCGGGTATTGCCGGAGCAATAGCGAATGTGATCATCATTGCGAGGCCCAGTTTTACCCGTTTCGGCACGCTGCGTTCGCTCAAAATAGGCGCGGTAGAAATGAGCGCCAGCACGCGCAGCAACGGCCAGAAATACAGGCTTAACCAGGAAACCCATTGATCGCTTGTTACCTGCAACATTGCATCGATTACCCAATGATATACGGCAGGTTAGTGAACAAGGTACGAACGTAATCCAGTAACAGATTGAGCATCCACGGTCCGGCAATAATAATGGCGATAAACACGGCGATGATTTTCGGAATAAACGACAGCGTCATTTCGTTAATCTGTGTGGCAGCCTGCAAAATGCTGATGATAAGACCGGTGACCAGTGCCACCAGTAGCAGCGGGGCAGCCAGTGCCAGCGCGACTTTCATCGCTTCTGTCCCCATCATCATGACCGATTCTGGTGTCATTTCGCCTCTCTAGCTGTAAAAGCTTTGCGCCAGCGAACCGACCAGCAATTGCCAGCCATCCACCAGTACAAACAGCATCAGTTTAAACGGCAGCGCAATGGTCGCAGGGGGAACCATCATCATCCCCAATGCCATCAACACGCTGGCAATCACCAGGTCGATAATCAAAAAAGGAATGAAAATCGTGAAGCCTATCTGGAAGGCAGTTTTCAGCTCGCTGGTCACGTAGGCTGGTAACAAAATACGCATCGGTACGGCTTCCGGTCCCTGCAACGGGCCTGTATTCGCCAGTCTGGCAAACAACCCTAAATCCGCCTCGCGGGTCTGACGTAACATAAACTCACGCAGTGGCTGCGCCCCTTTTTCCAGCGCCTCCTGCATTGAGATTTTCTCTTCGCTGAATGGCTGGTACGCATCGACATAAATTTTGTCGATTACCGGAGACATAATAAAAAAGGTCAAAAACAGCGCCAGCCCCAGCAATACCTGGTTGGGCGGCGCAGAGGGCGTTCCCAGTGCGTTACGCAATAAACCAAACACAATGATGATGCGAGTGAAGCTGGTCATCATCAGTAAAATTGCCGGAATAAAAGTCAGCGAGGTGATGAACACCAGCGTCTGCACCGGGAGCGACCAGCTTTGTCCACCGCCAGGCAGCGGCTGGCTGGTGATGCCAGGCAGTTGAGCAAAGGCGAGGGGAGTCAGCAGCCAGAGGAGGACCGGTGCGACAGACAACAGACGACGCATCAGGCTCTCCCGCTACGCTTAAGCAAATTTTTCATTACCGACTGAAAATCGGCCTGAGGTAACTCTTCCGTTGGTGCAGAAGGGGGAAGTTTATGCAGCAGATTAATTTGCCCGGCAGTAACACCGAGCACCAGTCGCGCATCTTCCACATCGACCACCACGACCCGTTCACGCGCCCCCAACGAGGCACTTGCGCTAACTTTCAGCCCGTTCGTACCATTACGTTTGGGAGCAAATCCCAGCCTTTTTACCAGCCAGGCCGCAGCGAGAATCAGAACAATAATGGCAATTAGCGCGCCGCTCACCTGAAGAAGCGGCGCAGCAGAAACTGGCGCGGAAGGTTGTACCGTGGCGTGGTTATTCATCACTAGCGGCTCAGGCGGCGCATCCGCTCGGACGGGGTAATGATATCGGTGATCCGCACGCCATATTTATCGGCGACAACCACAACTTCACCCTGAGCAATTAAATAACCGTTGATCAGAATATCCAACGGTTCGCCTGCCAGACCGTCCAGTGCCACCACTGATCCTTGCGTCAGGCGCAACAGCTCTTTGATGGTCATCCGCGTACGGCCCAGCTCGACGGTCAGCTTGACCGGAATATCCATAATAAGATCGATATCCTGCAACGTTCCGCTGACGTCACCGCCGCCAAGCTGTTGGAACACCGCTTCGGCAGCGCTCTTGCCGCTTACCGATTTTTGTTCGCCTAACGCTTCAGCCCACAGATCGTCCATTGCGCCGTTGTTGTCATCGGCCGGATTATTCAAGTCACTCATTTGGGCTGTTCCTCGTTCAGAGAATTCAAAATCGGGTTAATCAAATGTTCTATCCGTAACGCATACTGGCCGTTGATGGTGCCGTACTGGCTGGTCAGCACCGGAACGCCATCAACATGGGCGATAATGCGATCGGGTTTTTCTATCGGCAGGACGTCGCCAGGTTTCAGCTTTAAAATCTGCGACAGGCGCAGTGAAATATCGGCAAAGTTGGCGACCAGTTCCAGTTGTGAGTGCTGCACCTGGCGTACGAGATTATCGCGCCAGTTCTGATCTTCATTGCGCGAGTTTTCCAGCGGTGGGTTAACCAACAATTCCCGTAGCGGCTCGATCATGCTGAATGGCAGGCAGATATTAAATTCGCCGGTCAGGTTGCCAATCTCGACATGGAATGGCGTGTTAACCACAATGTCGTTCGGAGATGTGGTGATATTGGTAAATTTCACCTGCATTTCAGAACGCACGTACTCCACATCCAGTGGATTAATCGCCTTCCACGCGTCGCTGTAGCCTTCGAGTGCCAGCTTCAACATGCGGTTGATGACGCGCTGTTCAGTATGGGTAAACTCGCGACCTTCTACTTTGGTAGGGAACCGGCCGTCACCACCAAACAGGTTATCCACGGCGATAAATACCAGACTCGGCGAGAACACCACCAGCCCTGTGCCGCGCAGCGGTTTCAGGTGGATAAGGTTAAGATTGGTCGGCACCGGCAGGTTGCGGGCAAATTCATGATACGGCTGAATACGGATCGCTCCGACGGTAATGTCCGGACTACGACGTAACAGGTTAAACAGCCCCATGCGAAAATGACGAGCAAAACGTTCATTGATGATTTCCAGCGCCTGTAAGCGTTCGCGAACAACCCGGCGTTGCGTGTTGGGATCGTATGGACGAATATCACTTTCGCCGGTCCCCCCGGAAGTCGGTTCATCTTTGACTTCGCTGTCACCATTCAACAGTGCATCAATTTCAGCTTGAGAAAGAATACTATCGCCCATGTGGTTATCGCAGAATAAAAGCGGTATACAGCACGTCGGTGACATCCTGTTTCGGTTGCCCGGCAACAAGCGGGAGAGAAAGTGTGGCTTTAATCGCAGCAATCAGTTTTTGCTTGCCTTCTTCCGTTGCCAGCACGGCGGCATCCTGACGCGAAAACAGTAACAGCAAGCGACTACGGACTTCCGGCAAATACTCACTCAGGCGCGAACGGGTGGCTTCATCTTTGAGTCGCAGAGTAATACCGATATACAGCACACGGTCCGCATCACCCAGATTCACCGTGAAAGTGTCCAGCGCATAAAAGACAGGTGAAGGCATGACATGTTGTTGCGCTTTGTCACCAGCGGCCACTTGTTGCGAATGCCAGTAGCTGTAACCCGCGCTGGCGCAGGCCGCGAGAGTGATGAATACCAGAATCGGGAGCCAAAGCGATCGCCTGCTTTTCTTGCTTATCGCGTAATCAGTCATGTGTTGCGGTCTTCCTGTGTCGCTACTGCTTATCGGCTAATTATCCTGCGTCTTAAGTACGGCAAAGCGGGGAAAAGACGCGGATTAAGGTGCTACATCTGACGTTAGGCGAAAATATCGACGCCGCTATGGCCAGATGAAACTCTCTGGAGAGTTGCGGGAACCGGCAATGCATCGTCATCCTCGGTTGTCAGATGTTCATGGCCAGATGTGCGTGGGCTTTGTTGTTGCTGGGAAGCAGGCTGCTGCTGACCGCTAAAACTTTCGCCGCTGATATTGCTCTGTCCCAACTGAATTCCGCTTTCTGCCAGTTGTGTGCGCAGTACCGGCAAAGCCGCTTCCAGAGCGGCGCGCACGTGCTGATGCGGTGAAACCATCTGAATTTGCGCCTGGTTGTCATCCACTTTGAGAGATATTTGTACTTCGCCTAAATCCTGTGGATGCAAACGCAGCTCGGCACTTTGCTGCCCCTGACGAGTAAACAGTGAAATATGTTGGCTTAATGACTGTTGCCATTCGTGAGAACCCAGCGGGGCGCTCAAAACAGGCGCGGCGACGCTGGGCAATGGCTGCGTCTGATGCGCAGTGATTAGCGGGCTGACGACGGTCGTAACAGGTGACGGCGTGCTGATGACTTCCGCTTTACTCTGGGCTTCAGCGACCAGCGGTGTTAATGACTGATCTGGCGCGCCAGGGGCGTCGTCAGGTTGTGCTGTCGCGAGTTGCGCGGTAGTCAGTTTTGTTGAGAGTGTTTGCTTCTGCGTCGGTAATGCTGTTGCAGGCGCATCAGTCACTTTGGGGGTATTGTCAAAACCGGGCAACATAGCAAAAAGGGCGCTCAGGCTGGCGACAGCATCTTCATTAAGGTCATCCGTTTTTTCGTCGGCGACCGTCTCCTTTTCTGGCATGGCGGCCAGCGTATTAATCAGAGCCGTCGCCAGCGGCGTTGTATCGGGTAGTACTGCGGTTATTTCAGTCAGCGTTTCGTCAGTAGCGATGAGTAAATCAGACGGCTGTACCCCGGGCAGAATTTCGTTGACGCGTTCTTTACCTTGCGCGTGTGGGGTATCCACTGCAACCTGAAGCAATGGCGAAGCTTTGCCTGGTGCTGCATCTCCTGCTAATGCTCCACTCAACAACGCAAGAAAATCCTGTGCCGTGTCGGTGGAGCTACTTCCGGACAGTGTGATGGTGTCAACGTCAGCGGTAATCAAGGGCGCTAAACGAATCATTCAGTTTTCCTCATGGCGGCGCGCTGGGCGAACTCGTCCATCTTTTTCTGATCGAGGCGGTTTTCTGCTAACAGGGCCGCCGTGGATTGCCGTTCCTGAAGGGTCTGCCAGGCTTGCAAACGTTGTTTTTTTTCTCGCCAGCTGTTCAGGGCAATGTCAACTTTCTGCGTCCACTGATTAAGCTGCTGGCGGTGCTGGGTAATGGCTTTTTCCAGCGTTTGAATGAACTGCTGATAGTTGATCCAGCGATTACTGGTCATTCCTGCACTCATGTCGTTGCTCAGGTTGCTGCGATATTCGTTTTGATAATCGATCAGCATTTTGAGTTGTTCTTCCGCCTGCTGACATCCGCGACGCATTTCACCCAGCAGGCGGGCCGCATTATCCACCTCTTTTTCTGCCAGATCTTTCAGGGTCGCCAGGGCGCCATGTTCTGCCATCTGTTGCTATCTCCTGCGTAATCACACCGTCGGGAAAATGCGCTCCAGCCCCTGGAGAGAATCTTCCCAGTCTGCGCGTTCGAAAATACCTTGTTGCAAATAGCCTTCCAGCTGTGGCCACAGGGCGATGGCTTTATCGAGCATCGGATCGCTGCCTTTGGCATACGCGCCGACGCTGACCAGATCGCGGTTACGCTGAAAACTCGACAACAGCTGTTTGAACGTACGTACCCGTGTGTAATGTTGCTCGCTGATTAACGCCGTCATTGCACGGCTGATTGAGGCTTCAATATCAATCGCCGGATAATGCCCGGCTTCCGCCAGGCGGCGAGACAGCACGATGTGACCGTCGAGGATTGCACGTGCGGAGTCAGCAATTGGATCTTGCTGGTCATCGCCTTCGGTGAGCACGGTATAAAACGCGGTAATCGAACCGCCGCCGCTAATGCCGTTACCGGCACGCTCGACCAGTGCTGGTAATTTGGCGAATACCGACGGCGGATAGCCTTTGGTGGCAGGCGGTTCGCCAATGGCTAGTGCAATCTCACGCTGGGCCATCGCGTAGCGGGTGAGGGAGTCCATAATCAGCAACACATGCTGGCCACGATCGCGAAAATCCTCGGCAATGCGCGTGGCATAGGCGGCACCTTGCATTCGCAGGAGCGGAGAAACATCAGCCGGAGCGGCTATCACTACTGAGCGCGCACGCCCTTCGGCGCCGAGAATATTTTCAATAAAATCTTTTACTTCTCGCCCACGTTCACCAATCAAACCAACGACAATCACATCGGCACGGGTGTAGCGTGCCATCATCCCCAGCAACACACTTTTACCGACGCCGGAACCGGCAAATAGCCCCATACGCTGCCCGCGCCCAACGGTAAGCAGGGCATTAATCGGACGCACGCCCGTATCCAGCACATGCTCGATCGGTGTACGTTGCAACGGGTTAAACGGCGGGGTAATCAGGGCGCCAGTTTCAGTCGTGTCGGGGGAGGGCAGACCATCGAGCGGTTTACCACTGCCGTCCAGAACACGGCCTAACAGCGCCGGACCGAGCGGTAACTGCTTACCGCTTTGTAGCCCGTCGCCGGAGATATTTTTGGCGTAAACGCGCGCGCCGGGCAGTACGCCTTCCACTTCCTCCAGCGGCATCAAAAACAGCCGTTGACCGTTAAAGCCAACCACTTCGCTTTCTACTTCGTGCGTTTCAGTGCCGTTATGGCGTTCAATGACACAGGTTGCGCCGAGCGGCAGTTGCAATCCGGTGGCTTCCAGCACCAGCCCGGTGGCGCGGGTTAATCGCCCGTAGCGGCGCACCGCGGGCAGTTGCGCCATTTTGGCTTCAAAATTATCCAGCGAGGTTAGCCAACGTGTCAGGCGAGTGGTCATCACACCACTCCTGGTGCTGCCAGACGGCAGAGTTCTTGCCAGCGGGTGGCGACGCTGGCGTCGAGATCACCTTCATCGGCGGAGACTTTACAGCCGCCGGGATGCAGGGTCGGGTCGCCGCGCAAGCGCCAGCCATGCAAACTTAACGTTGCGCCAAGCATCTCATCAACACGTTGTAGATCATCGGGATGCACGCGTAGCTGCGGTTTGCCGCTGAATAACGGTTCTTGCTGCAACAACTGTTGGATCTGTTTAATCAGCGCCGAGTTGTCCACCGTTGGCGTCTGGCCGATCACCTGGCGCGCCGCCTCCAGCGCCATCTGCATCAGGCGTGAAGCAATCACGCTATCCAGCGCGTCAAGGGTGGTCTGAAACTCGCTGACCAGTTGCTGCATCCGGGCATAAATCGGCGCTTGCTGAGATTTTGCCTGTGCCAGTCCTTGTTCCAGTCCCTGGGCCAGACCTTCCTGATAGCCTTGTTCATGGCCTTGCTGGCGACCTTCGGCAATGCCCGCCTGATAACCTTGCTCGTGGGCCTGCATTCGCAATTGCGCCAGTTGTTGCTCAAGGCTGGGTTCGGCCTCTTCAGTGACGGCTTCTTCTGGCTCCATTAGCGGCACAAACTCCGCCTGTGGTGGCGCAAGATCGTCTGGTGTCCAGGTTTTCCACGGCAGATTATCAGACATAGGTATCCTCGCCGCTGCCAATCACCATCTCGCCGGTTTCGGCAAGACGGCGCACAATCAGCAGAATCGCTTTCTGCTCGTTCTCCACCTGCGACAGACGTACCGGACCACGGTTGGCGAGATCGTCGCGCAGAATATCTGCGGCACGTTGCGACATATTGCGCAGGAATTTCTCGCGCAGTGGTTGTTCGGCACCTTTCAGCGCGATCAGCAGCGATTCGGAATCCACTTCCTGCAACAGCCGCTGGATGCTGCGATCGTCGACATCCACCAGATTTTCGAACAGGAACATCTCGTCGATAATTTTCTGCGCCAGCTCGCCGTCAAATTCACGCACGGCGGTAATAACCGCTTCTTCCTGCTGAGTTTTCATCAGGTTGATAATTTCGGCCGCCGTTCTCACGCCGCCCATTTTGCTGCGTTTGAGATTCTGGCCATCAAGCAGTCCATTCAGCACTTCTGTCAGTTCAGCCAGCGCGGCAGGCTGTACGCCGCCAAAGGTAGCGATACGCAACATCACGTCGTGGCGCAGACGTTCATCGAACAACGCCAGAATATCGGCGGCCTGGGCGCGCTTCAGATGCACCAGAATGGTGGCGATAATCTGCGGATGCTCATCGCGAATCAGATCGGCGGCGCTCTGCGGCTCCATAAAGTTGAGCGTTTCAATACCGCTGGCGGTATCGCGGGTTTCGAGAATATCTTCCAGCAGGCTGGCGGCACGCTCTTCGCCCAGCGCTTTGACCAGCACTGAACGCAGATAATCATTGGCGTTGATATTCAGCGCAGCAAACTGTTCGGCTTCTTGTTCAAACTCTGCCAGTACTTCAGTTAACTGCTTGTTGGAGATCTGCGAGACGTTCGCCATTGCCGCGCTCAAGGTTTGCACTTCTCGTTGGGACAGGTGCTTGAATACCTCTGCCGCCCGGTCTTCGCCAATGGTCATCAACAGAATGACGCTTTTATCGGTGCCTGTCAGGTTACTCATGATCGTTATTTATCCACTGGCGAATGACCAGCGCCACTACGCGCGGATCGTTATCAGACATGTCGCGGATGCGCTGGCTCATTACCTCAGCCCCCAGACGTTGGTTAGCGCGACGTTGTTGCAGTTGTTCGTCTTTACTCAGGCGTACTTCCACTGCATCTTCCGTCTCCTGACGAGTTTGTGTCTGTTGCTGAACGGCTTTCACCGCCTCGGCGCGGCGGGTTAATTGCGGACGCACCGCTTTACGCCACAGCAGCCACGCCACCAGTATCACCAGCAACCAGCGCCCGGCAGCCAGTAACTGATCGATAAACGCTTGTTGTTGCCAGAACGGCAGTTCTCCACCGCTTTCATCACCACTAGTAAACGACGAGTTGACGACATTGAGCGAATCACCGCGTTTTTCCGAAAAACCCATTGCCTCGCGGGTCAGATCTTCAATTTGTTTCATCTGTTCGGCGCTCAGTGGCAACGGTTTGCCATCCGGCAGCGTTTTGTAATTCACCACTACCGCGACAGACAGACGTTGCACGTCGCCGACGTTCATTTTGGTATGACGAATGGTGCGATCGACTTCGTAGTTGCTGGTTTCATTACGCTGTGTGCTGCGCGGCCCACTATTGCTGGTGGTGCTCGTCTGTTGTTGGCGGTTGTTTTGATTTGCCGGAGGCGTACTAATCGGCGCGTTGTTTGCTGGCGCGGGCTGATTAGACAATGCGCCCGGCACGCCGCCCGGATAACCGGAACCGTTCTGCTCGCTTTCATTCAGTTGACGGGAACGAAGCGCCGCCTGTGATTCATTGCCATTAGGACGATACTGCTCTTCTGTTTGCTCTTTACTGGCGAAATCCAGCTGCGCCGTGACTTGCGCATGAATATTACCGTTGCCGACAATAGGCGACAGAATTGCTTCAATACGACGCTGAATCCGGCCTTCAACATCGCTGGTATATTTCAACTGAACATCATTGAGATCACGCCCGCTGGTGTTGGACTGGGTTAACAGATGTCCCCCCTGATCCACCAGAGTGACGTTTCCTGGCGGTAGACCGGCAACCGCACTGGAAACCAGATGCACAATGGCGCTAATCTGCCCTTCATCCAGCGCACGTCCTGGCAATAAATTCACTGTCACCGACGCGGAAGGGGATTTTTGTTCACGGACAAATAAAGACGGTTTCGGCATCGCCAGATGCACGCGCGCCCCTTTTACCGGGCCGATGGTTTCGATAGTACGAGAAAGTTCGCCTTCCAGCGCTCGCTGATAATTCACCTGTTCGCTGAACTGGCTGATACCAAACTTTTCCTGATCGAGCAGCTCAAAGCCGACCGCTCCGCCTTTAGGCAAGCCTTGCTGCGCCAGACGCAAACGCAATTCGTGAACCTTATCCGCCGGAACTTCAATCGCGCCACTGGCTTCACTAAAGCGGTAAGGGATATTCATCTGCGTCAGTTGGCTGACGATCGCGCCGCCATCCTGATCGGAAAGGTTGCTGAACAACGTGCGGTAATCGGGGGCTTTTGCCCATAGAATTAACGCGACGAGCACTGCCACCGCAGCGGAACCAGCAACAATCAAAGGGATTCTCGGATTCGCGCGTAGGCGATTAAGCCACTCAAGAGATTTTGTCTGGGCTGCAGTCGTATTCATCGCGCACCTCGCGGCAGATGAAAGACGGCGTTATTGGCAAAGTGGAACAAGACGCACTCCCGGGTCAGCACACTCGAAAAATTAACGGCCTCATTATTTGTGGTTTTGTTTTTTTCTATGCGCCAATTAACCCGGTTTTTTATCGTTATTTAACGCCTTTATCTTATTGACTTGCTGTTAATCTCTGCTACCAGAAATGATCCAGGAGATGAATATGTCAGCCATACAGGGGATTGAAGGGGTTATCAGCCAGTTACAGGCTACGGTGATGAGTGCCCGTGCACAGGAATCACTACCACAACCTGGCATCAGTTTTGCCGGACAACTTCATGCCGCGCTCGATCGTATAAGTGATACGCAAACCGCCGCCCGCACCCAGGCAGAAAAATTCACCCTCGGCGAACCCGGCGTGGCGCTAAACGATGTGATGACCGATATGCAAAAAGCTTCAGTTTCAATGCAAATGGGGATTCAGGTGCGTAATAAGCTGGTGGCGGCGTACCAGGAAATGATGTCCATGCAGGTGTAGGTTTTGTAGCCTGTTGACTATGCTCATTCCGTGACGAACTCCCGTATAAACAGCCAACAACCATTTATTCCTAAACTTCATACACATAGCGAATAAAAATGAAAACCACCGCTAAACGGGTGGTTTTGCTTACGTGAAATTTGACAATTTCAGTGAATGTTTACTCTGCAATAATGCAAATGACAGTGGGCAAAAAAGCTCTAACGACCGAGGGATTCACCGTAGAATGCAACTGCCTGAGCGTTAAGTAAGTGAGTCATAATCTGTACGAATCCAAAATTATCCAGCCAATAATAAAGATTATTTTCTTTATCAAAAGTGTAAATACAACAATCATCGTGGATCGTTGTATTTACTTTCCATCCACCATGACCCACGTTGCCCCATTCCTGGTAAAGCCCTGCGTTAACTTCTCGATTGATAATATGTGTTTCATCAATACAATAAGCGCCACTATCGACATCAAGCGGTGCCGGAAATTCTCCGCCCATGCTTTCAATCCACGGTGAAATGTCTTTAACTGAATTATAAATCTCAGCGCTGTATTTAAAAAAACGTTTCACAATAAAAACATAAATGCCAGCAGGTTTATTCGTTATTATATCAGTGGCGAAAATAACAAAAATTTTCCCAATGCACGTTTCATCTACGTCAGGAAAGGTTACTGTGCCATCTTGACTAATAGCCAGGATATCATCATCTGCATTAGTGCTACAGCTCCATTTCACCTTGTCATTATTTGCTGGGTCATAATCAATGACCATCTTGAAGGTAGCGCCAGGGAACAAGCTGTTAGGAAAGCAGTAACTACTCTCCATGTCATTTTTAATATCGTAGATATGGTCATCAACTAAAACACCTGTAATTTTGCTCATCATTAAATCCTTGTTATTAATTGAATAAATGGTTTTATTCCTGTGCAAATGAATATGAGGATGTTAATGCAATGAATGAATGGTTGTTATTATTTGGGTGTTATATAGTGGCATGAAAATGATTATGTGATATCTCTGAGTAGTGGAACCCAATCATGCGCCAAAACAGCGTTTGAAAGCGTGAAGGCAAAGTTCGTAGGTTAGCGATGGACTAGATAGTAAAAAGAAACGCGGCTGTCGGATTGGAGCCGCGGGACAAGGTCAAAAATTTCCATGATTTGTTGAATTTCCAAGTTTTTTGGAAGCAGATGTATCTTACTAACAACTAAAAAAGGTTTAAACTATAAAATTAATCGTATTTTTAGGTAATTCTTACCGACATATCCTCACGGCATTCACGATTAAAGCAGTACTGACAATCATCTTCAGATACTGGAAAGTAATGACGGGGATAGCCCCGTCGCTCTCTGTTTACTTAATCTGTATGTTGACGCTGTATTTTTTAGCCTTGTTTTTACGAGCGTCATTACGAGTTTGAAGTACTCTTAGCTCATATTTACCGGAAGCGGGAAGGATGTACTGACCATTGTCATCAAGTTCGGGAGAGTATCTGGAGAGATCAACCGAATTGCTGATTCCAGGCCCGAAGAGGACAATATCAGCACCCTCATTGGAGATGCTGACGTGTACTTTCTGGTCTTTTTTGGCATAGAAATTATATGTGTCGTAATCGTATCCCGTTATCTCTCCTGAGTACTGTGCACTACTATGATCCTTCCTGAACTCAACATTAACGTCCTTGCCAGCAGCAGATGCCGTTGAGGTTAGCAGTGCAAAAAGAAAAATGGCTTTACCTATACCATTGATTTTCATGTGTGTTTTCCTCAGTCATGGTAAAACTGTTCGTTGTTATAATATAACAATTTTTGGCAGGCATTTTCCATGAACCTCCCGCAGGAGGCTCATGGAACGGGAGTGGCGTCAGGGAAGAGTAAATCAAGCCAGAGATAATCTGACAGATACCTGTATAAATAACAGATAACTGTCAGATCTAAGATGAGCTAATACATCTAAATTAAGGGCTTATTGTTTTCAACATCTTCAATATATAAGAGTGTGTTATCGATAGAATAGTAACGCCGCTTATTATCACAAACGTCAGTAACCCACCGAAAAACGCCAGCATTTGCAAGCGTTATACAATATTCCCGAAATGTTGACTGTCTTGAAATGTGAGTTCGGGCTGCTTTTTTGACTTGCTCAGGATCCTTGGTGGTACTGACTTTTAATAGACTTCTGCTTCCTCTTATTAACAAAACATTGTCATCGTGTGTGACGATTCTGATGTTATCTGTGGCAAGATAGTAAATATAATGTGCAATATGATGACGTTTTAACTCAGTATAAAACCAGGAAAAATTTAGCTCCGTTCTCACTTGCTCAAACATCTTTTGAAAAATAGCAACCTGATCCATCAGGGAAATAATCTCTCGTCAGTTGTGAGGGATAGTAGTTTGCATGATCGGCGTTATTCCTTCAATCTGGTCCGATCACTTAATGCTGTCTCTGTGTGAATCAATGATAATCCAACTGTGGTACAGAAAATAGACAACGGAGTATTCGTAGCAAGTGACTCCCGCTGCCTGAAACAGCGGGAGAAAAGATTACTTCTGAATTAAATAACGAATGGTCGGCCCGTCTTGTTGAATGTCCAGTACCGTGTAGCCGTGATTACGCGCATCCAGTGGAATATTGTTAATCGACTGTGGACAATCGCTGACCACTTCGAGGATCTCGCCTTTTTTTAACTGAGGCATCGCCTCAAGGGTAGCGACCGCCGGGTAAGGGCAGGGTTCACCCACCATATCAAGGCGGTAATCAGGAACGATATTTTTCATGCGATCTCCTTAACTGTCTGCAGCGCGGCACGGCGGAAGAAGCGTTTCTCCCAGCCGATAATCAACATTAATGCAGCGAACAGCAGCAAATATGTCACCAGCAGCCCGCCCATTGGGCCAAAGGTTTTCAGCAGGTTGATTTTGTCCCAGTCGGTGGCCAGTGCCGGGGCGAAATCATCCCAGTAATACGCCAGAATCGTGGAGCCGATAACATTGCCCAGGCCGACCCACCAGTAGTGTACCTGGCCTTCCACCGCGCGGTACATCCAGCCCGTTTCGCAGCCGCCCGCCAGCACAATACCAAAACCAAACAATAATCCGCCAATTACTGCGTTCGGACCCGCCCACATGATTTTAGGTTCTACGCCCAACTGTACGTAACTGAAAATCCCGATGGCGCTTACCGCCATACCGATAATGATCGCTTTCGCCATGTGAGTACGTCCTGTGATCCACATGTCGCGGAACGCGGAAGTGAAGCAGATTTGCGCGCGTTCAATAAGTAAGCCAAAGCCGACGCCAAATAACATTGCCAGCCCCAGTTTCGGTTGGTTCATCGCCGTCAGCAGCGCCCAGCCCAGCATGCCGAAAAAGACCAGCATCCCGAGACGAAAACGGCGTCGCGCCTGATCCGGTTTTTGCGTCAGCGGTGAGGCGGCAGAGACTTTCTGCATTTTTACGGGGATACGAAAGACAGGCAGCAGGGTAAAGCGCGCGCCAAACCATGAGCCGATGGCGGTGGCGATGGCAAAGAACCAGGCGTGCAGCGAGAACTGAGGAATGCCGGTAAAGAAGGCCGCCAGGTTACAGCCCATCGCCAGACGCGCTCCAAAACCAGCAATAATCCCGCCAATAATGGCCTGCATAATGCGGATACGGCTACGCGGCATGCGCAGTTTGACGTTGTTGGCCCATAATGCTGCGGCAAAACAGCCGCCGAACATACCGAGAATCATCATCCCGTCAATGCGGGTTAATGGCGATCCTTCCAGATGGATAATTTTAAAATACCCCCACTCTTCAGCATGGACGCCAAACAGTTGCAGGAGCTGACCGCCCCAGCGGGTAAATTCACCCGTAACTGCCCAAAAGGTGCCGGTAATGCCAAAATAGTAAGTGGAGAGAATACCCGCCGCGATGACCGCAGGGATTGGCGCCCAGAATTTAATCAACCAGGCTTGTTTGAATTGCTGCCATGACATGTATGTAGCCTCTGAACTCAGAAGGTTTAAACAAGAGTCGCGAATCATACATCAGGAGAATTTAATTGCGTGGCAATAATTCACAAAAATAATAGTTAGATCAAATTTCTCTTTGGGCCTGGAAAGGCTGGCAGCGTCAGGGCTTTAATGCCACAATCCACTTTTCTTCTCATGCAGGACGAATGATGAAAAAACTCGCAATTGCAGGCGCACTCATGTTGCTGGCGGGCTGTGCCGAAGTCGAAAACTATAATAATGTTGTAAAAACCCCTGCGCCAGACTGGCTGGCAGGGTACTGGCAGACCAAAGGGCCGCAACGTGCGCTGGTCAGTCCGGAAGCGATTGGTAGCCTGATAGTCACTAAAGAGGGTGATACCCTGGATTGCCGCCAATGGCAGCGAGTGATTGCGTTGCCGGGTAAGCTGACGCTGATGTCTGACTCTCTCACTAACGTTACTGTGAAACGTGAGTTGTACGAGATTGAACGTGACGGTAACACCATTGAGTATGATGGCATGACGATGGAACGCGTGGCTCGCCCCACGGCAGAGTGTGCAGCTGCGCTGGAAAAAGCGCCGCTACCTACGCCGTTGCCGTAATGAAATCCCCCTGGAGTTGGGGGATTTGTATGTCAAAAAAAGTGCCCGATGCGCACGCTTATCGGGCCTGGAACTGTAACGAACCCGCAATAACGATGAGTGTATTGTCAGCAATCGGTTTTAAATCACCTCTTCGATAACCCAAACGCTGACGCTGCCGCCGTCGCAAAAGAAAGTCGCTTCGCCATTTTCATCGGTCACTACGCTCTCTTGTCGATTACCGAGGAAATCGCGCCAGGTTTTATTGCCGTAGTTCTCCCCCAGATTAATGGTCTTTTCGCCATCGTCGCCGTTCGACATAACCACAACGCAGCCAGGATATTCATCGGTGCCACTGCGACTAAAGGCAATGCAGTTCGGATGATCGAAAAATAACGTCTGTACACCGTGGGCAAAACGCTGGCGGGCGAGGATTAACTCATCAAGCTGTTCGATTATTGGCATATCTATAGGATAGGTTTGTCCGTCACCGCCGACATCTTCGTAATGAGCCCCGTACAGATCAGGGTAAAACACCGAAGGCACGCCATTTTCCCGTAGCAAAATAAGGGCATATGCCAGCGGCTTAAACCACGGCTCCACTGGGGCTTCAAGGGCTTGTAACGGTTGGGTGTCGTGGTTGGCGACCAGCGTCACGGCGTGGAAAGGATCGACTTCAACCAATGTGCCGCTAAAAATCTCAGTCATATCATAATCACGCCCCATACGAGACGCTTCGTGGAATTTCATCTGCAGCGGTGCATCAAACAGCATGGTTTTACCTTCCACCTGATCAATATACGTTTGCAGTTTCTCGACCTCGCGCGACCAGTATTCCGCCACAATAAATAGTGGTTTCGGCGCAACTTCTTGTACATGCTCGATCCACTCTTTGTAAAACCAC
The DNA here is from genome assembly GCF_014836715.1 of Escherichia whittamii. GTDB lineage: Bacteria > Pseudomonadota > Gammaproteobacteria > Enterobacterales > Enterobacteriaceae > Escherichia > Escherichia whittamii. The sequence goes on along the minus strand of NZ_JACSQI010000002.1, from coordinate 466,549 downwards.
GCCGGAATATGTTTTACCGCATCGAGACGAAAGCCATCGCACTGAGTTTGTTCCATTACCCAGCGCGCCCAGTATTTGAGTTCTTCGGTGACGGCATGGTTACGAAAATCGATATTTTCGCCCATCAGATAATCGAAATTGCCTAATTCATCATCAACCTGATCATTCCAGCCTTCGCCAGTGTAATCGTTGACGATTTTAAAGATGCCATCTTCATGCGGGTTTTCGATATGGTCGATACCGCTAAAGCATTTGAAATCCCAGATAAACTGCGAGTATTGCCCGGCACGAGCGGGAAAGGTGTAACGCGTCCAGCCTTCGCACTCAATGATTTCATCATCAATTTGCGTACGATCGTCAGCATTGACGCGCTGGACGCGAATGGCTTCTTTTTCATCTGCGCCCATTTTGTGGTTGACGACCACGTCCAGCAGTACCGCAATGTCATTGCGTTTAAGCGCGTCGATGGCCGCCAGCAATTGCGCCTTATCACCATATTTCGTAGCGACAGTGCCTTTTTGATCAAACTCGCCTAAATCAAATAAATCATAGGAGTCGTAGCCGACAGAATACCCGCCCGATGCGCCTTTATAGGCAGGCGGTAGCCAGACCATATTGATACCAATATCATTTAAACCGTCGGCGCGCTCGGCAAGCTCGGGCCAGAGCTTGCCGCCTTCAGGGTAATACCAGTGAAAGCATTGCAATAGCGTGGGATTACGCATTCTTCGACTCCACTCAAGGGGAACATTAGAAGCGTAGCCGTAATCAGGCTATTCGCGAGTAATCCAACCTTTATGCTTTGCCAAAATTCAGATGGGTAGAAAAATTGATGATATTCTCCTGCGGCGCCAGTACGTAGCCGCCCTGGTCACCGTAAGCACTTAATACGGATTTTTGCATCGATGACTGACCAACCAGCTTCGCAAGCTCATCCATCCTGACCTGCAATAACTGCTTAACGTTGCTTTCGTTGTCCAGGATGAGGCGCAGCATCGGTTTGAGTTGTTCCTGCATCCTGGCAGAAGGTGCCATCTCTTCCGTCAGGTGTGCGATTTGTTGCACCGCATTCACATAATCCATTTCGCTGGCGATGAGTTCATCCCATTGTCCTTCTGTCGCCAGGCGTAACATGAGCTGGCTTTTTTCGACAAGTTGTTGCCAGGCAAAATACAAGTGCGGTGCATGGTTCATCAGACAGGGTCCTGAATCAAAGAAGGGGAGAGTAAAGTCTCTTTCCAGGCATCGGCAATATTGCGCATCAATGTTTCCACTTCTTCGACTGCGGAGACATCGTTACGCAAATTCGCTTGCAGCAAACGCCTGACCATATAGCTATAGAGCGCAATTAAATTCTGAGTTAATTCATCCTGGCTTTCTTCTTCGAGGCTCACCTTCAGCCCATTTTCAATAATGTTGATGGCTTTCGATAAAGAAATGCCTTTGCCTTCCAGGTTGTTGTCCTGCATAAACAGGCGTGCTCTTACCAGCGCACTCAACACGCCGTCAAATAGCATGGTAACCAGTTGCTGTTGACTGGCGCTCATCACGGCGCTCTCAACGCCAATTTGTGCATAGGCCTGCGTGCCTTTTGCGCTGTACATAGTCTCTCCTGAAAATTATTTCGAGCTGCTATTTGAGGTGTCGAATTGCTGTGTCAGATAGCTACTGGTGGAGTTAAGCGAGTTCATTAACACATCCAGTTGGGTGAATTGGGCTTTGTAGCGCGCCATTAATGTATCGATACGTTCACTGGCTGCGTTGTACTGATCGGTCAAATTGTTCAGTGTTTTGCTTACGCCATCTTTTGCAGCCTGGATTATCCCGGTGGAGGAGAGCCAACTGGTCAGGTTGCTGCTAATGCTGGTGGTTACGCCAGTGCTTTTACCGTCACCAATAAACATTTCACCTACGCCAGCGGCATCTTTCTTCAGGGCCGTTTGCAGTTTGTCGGTCGCTATTTCCAGTTTTCCGGTACTGGCGTCGGTGGTAATACCGATCTGTGCCAATGTTTTATAGGCCGAACTGCTGTGGGTATTGGCGAGCAAGGTTTTGAGCTGAGTCTGGATGGTACGCAGCGTGGAGTCACCGAGTAATGCGCCGTTGCTGGAGTCCTGACTTTCTGCTCCGGCATCGACTGCTGTGTATTTGGTTAAGCTGCTGAACGTATCCTGTAACGTGTTATAGGCATCCACCCACGCTTTAACCGCATTTTCAGCTTTGGATGTGTCTTTGCTGATGGTGAGGGTCTGATTACCGGTGGTGACGTCATTCAGGTTGAGAGTGATATCTTCCAGCGCGTCACTGATAGTGTTGCTGCTGTTTTCAATCTCAACGTTATTAACCGTAAGTTTGGCGTTCTGCGCGGTGACGCTTTCAATCATGCCATTACTGCTATCACCCGACGTTCCGTTGTAACCCATAAAACTTTGCAGAGCGCTGTCGCCGCTGACGCTTAGTTTCATGGCGTTATCGCTACCGGTATCATTGGCGGTGATAGACAAACGATACTCGCCGTTACCCACATTGATGATACTGGCGCTGACACCGGCTTTGGCGTTGTTAATTGCATCGCGGATGCCAGAGAGTGACGAGTTAGCCGCGCTGATGTCAATCGTGACGGGATCTTTTCCGCCGCCTTGCTGGATGGTCAGTACGCTATCGCTGGTGGCGATGGCGGCTTTGTTGTCTTTTTGGCTGTTTTGGGTAGTAAGCGTTTGAGCCTGTGCCAGTTGGCTGACACTAATGGTGTATTTTCCGGCAATCGCGCTGCCCGTAGTGGTGGCGCTAAAAGCCGAGGAACTACTGGTGGTTGATGTAGCGGTAAATAAGTCGGCTTTATTCAGTGCTGTGTTGGCGGTCTGAAAACTCTCCAGAGCGCTTTTCAGCGTCCCGTAGGCGCTCAGTTTCGCGGTGTACGAGCTTTGCTGTTTTGATATCGGCGTTAGGGTAGATTTTTCTGCCGCCTCAAGACTGTCGAGGATGCTGCTGAGATCCAGCCCCGACCCAACCCCGAGCGTTGAAATACTAGCCATATATATTCCTTAATCATGCGACATGTAGAACGAATACCGGGGTTATCGGCGAAAGCGGGGCAAAGTTTACGATTTATTTTTTTGCTTAATGACAAGAACAGCAACGAGGAAGGGGAGTATTTCGACGGCTAGAAAAAAATTCTAAAGGTTGTGAGTGACCAGACGATAACAGGGTTGACGGCGACGAAGCCGAAGGGTGGAAGCCCAATACTTAAACCGTAGAGCTAAAAAACAGGAATAAAAATTATGGCACAAGTCATTAACACCAACAGCCTCTCGCTGATCACTCAGAACAACATCAACAAAAACCAGTCAGCGCTGTCGACGTCTATCGAACGCCTGTCTTCTGGTCTGCGTATTAACAGCGCGAAAGATGACGCCGCTGGTCAGGCGATTGCTAACCGTTTCACTTCTAACATTAAAGGGCTGACTCAGGCCGCGCGTAACGCCAATGACGGTATTTCTCTGGCGCAGACCGCAGAAGGCGCACTGTCTGAAATCAACAACAACTTGCAGCGTGTGCGTGAGTTGACCGTTCAGGCGACGACCGGGACTAACTCTGATTCTGACCTGTCTTCTATTCAGGACGAAATCAAATCCCGTCTGGATGAAATTGACCGTGTATCCGGTCAGACTCAGTTCAACGGCGTGAATGTGCTGGCGAAAGACGGTTCGATGAAGATTCAGGTTGGCGCGAATGATGGGCAGACCATCTCTATCGATTTGCAGAAAATTGATTCTTCAACGCTGGGGCTGAATGGCTTCTCCGTTTCCAAAAATGCGCTGAATGTCGGTTCTTCAATTACTGAACTGACTGCGGCTAAAGGCGACGTAGTGGTGAATGTTGACCTGAAGACGGCAGCATCCACGCTGTCAGCCTCTCTAGGGACAACAGTTAATGCAGCCGATCTTTCCTTCCATAACGTACTGGATAAGGACGGCGTGCCGACTGCACAGTTCGTTGTTCAGTATGGTAGTGACAGTTATGCGGCATCCATTGACCACTCGAACGGCGAAGTATCGCTGAACAAAACGGATGTAAGCTACACGGATACTGATAATGGGCTGACCACGGCGGCTAAACAGGCTGACCAGTTAATTAAAGTCGCCACCGATGATATGGGTAATCCAGCCGCGTACGTCACCTTCCAGGGCAAGAATTTTGCAGTGACGGCAGCTGGTGCGTTAACGGATGATTCAACGAAAACCGCAGGGGCAAACAACGCGACGACCGTTGCGCTCTCCGGGGGCGCGAAGACCGATGAGTTTGTCGGCGCTTCTACCTCTGACCCACTGGCGCTGCTGGACAAAGCGATTGCTTCTGTCGACAAATTCCGCTCCTCCCTCGGTGCCGTACAAAACCGTCTGGATTCTGCGGTCACTAACCTGAACAACACTACCACCAACTTGTCTGAAGCGCAGTCCCGTATTCAGGACGCCGACTATGCGACCGAAGTGTCCAACATGTCGAAAGCGCAGATCATCCAGCAGGCGGGTAACTCCGTGTTGTCTAAAGCTAACCAGGTGCCGCAGCAAGTTCTGTCTCTGCTGCAGGGGTAATCGCCAAAACTGGACTAACCGATAATGACAGCCAACGCCAAATTGCCTGATGCGCTACGCTTATCAGGCCTACAAGGTGAATCGCAATTAATTAAATTTGCATATTCGTCCAGGCCGGAGAAGGCGTTTACGCCGTATCCGGCAAGATAAAGCGTACGTTGTCAGCTCCCTTAACCCCGCTCCCGCGGGGTTATTCTGCTCGTTATTTACCGATCACCCCAAATAACCACTTATTTCACCCATTAATCGTCCGATTAAAAAACCTGCAGAAACGGATAATTATGCCGATTACTTATATAACGCAGGGTTGTTTATCGTGAAATCACTCTATACCGCTGAAGGTGTAATGGATAAATACTCGCTGTGGCAGCGTTATATCCCGCTGGTGCGTCACGAAGCATTGCGCCTGCAGGTCCGACTGCCCGCGAGTGTAGAACTTGATGATCTGCTACAGGCAGGCGGCATTGGATTACTTAATGCCGTTGAACGTTATGACGCCCTGCAAGGAACGGCATTTACAACTTACGCAGTGCAGCGAATCCGTGGTGCTATGCTGGATGAACTTCGCAGCCGTGACTGGGTGCCACGTAGCGTGCGACGCAATGCGCGTGAAGTGGCGCAGGCAATGGGGCAACTGGAGCAGGAACTTGGCCGTAACGCCACAGAAACTGAAGTGGCAGAACGTTTAGGGATCGAAATCGCCGATTACCGACAAATGTTGCTTGATACTAATAACAGCCAACTCTTTTCCTACGATGAGTGGCGCGAAGAGCACGGCGATAGTATTGAACTGGTAAGTGACGATCATCAGCGGGAAAACCCGTTACAAAAATTACTGGAAAGTAATCTGCGTCAACGGGTGATGGAAGCCATCGAAATGTTGCCGGAGCGTGAACAGTTAGTATTAACGCTCTATTACCAGGAAGAGCTTAATCTCAAAGAGATTGGCGCGGTGCTGGAAGTTGGTGAATCGCGGGTCAGTCAGTTACACAGTCAGGCCATTAAACGGTTACGCACCAAGCTGGGTAAGTTATAACTTAGGTAAATGCCGCACATTAATTTTGAATACCAGGAGTTCTTAATAATGATGCAGCACCAGAAAAGGCGGCCATTGAGTCGCTATCTTAAAGACTTTAAACACAGTCAGACCCATTGCGCATTTTGCCGTAAACTACTTGATCGCATTACGCTGGTTCGCGACGGCAAAATAGTGAATAAAATCGAGATTTCCCGTCTCGACACACTGCTTGATGAAAATGGCTGGCAGGAAGAACAAAAATCATGGTCCGCGTTGTGTCGTTTTTGCGGCGATTTACACTGCAAAACGCAGAGTGATTTTTTTGATATTATCGGCTTTAAGCAGTTTCTCTTTGATCATACTGAAATGAGCCCCGGTACTGTGCGCGAGTATGTGGTACGTCTGCGTCGTTTGGGTAATTATTTAAGCGAGCAAGATATTTCCACCGACCTGCTGCAGGATGGTTTTCTTGATGAAAACCTGGCGCCCTGGCTACCCACCACAAGCACCAATAATTACCGCATCGCATTACGTAAGTATCAGTGTTACCAGACGCAAACCCGCGGTGATATTGCGCAGAATTCCCCCTGCCTGTCAGCTTCTGATATATATTAAATAAGAATAAGATGTAGCAGAGTTGTTTTTGTTTTTACAAACAATGGCTCTACACTGCAAACCAACAAAACAACATTCGGGGTGAATATGAAACTAGCACATCTGGGACATCAGGCGTTGATGGGTGTTATGGCCGTGGCGCTGGTTGCGGGTATGAGCGTGAAAAGTTTTGCCAACGAAGGTCTGCTCAATAAAGTGAAAGAGCGTGGCACGTTGCTGGTGGGACTGGAAGGGACTTACCCGCCGTTCAGCTTTCAGGGCGATGACGGCAAGTTGACTGGTTTTGAAGTGGAATTTGCCCAACAACTGGCAAAACATCTGGGCGTTGATGCCGAATTAAAACCGACCAAATGGGATGGGATGCTGGCGTCACTGGATTCTAAACGCATCGATGTGGTGATTAACCAGGTCACCATTTCTGATGAACGCAAGAAAAAATACGATTTTTCTACCCCTTACACCATTTCCGGTATTCAGGCGCTGGTGAAAAAAGGGAATGAAGGCACAATTAAAACCGCAGACGATCTGAAAGGTAAAAAAGTTGGCGTTGGTTTAGGCACTAACTATGAAGAGTGGCTGCGTCAGAATGTTCAGGGTGTTGATGTGCGCACCTATGATGATGACCCGACCAAGTACCAGGATCTGCGCGTAGGCCGTATTAATGCCATCCTGGTTGACCGTCTGGCGGCGCTGGATTTGGTGAAGAAAACCAATGATACACTGGCAGTAACTGGCGAAGCCTTCTCCCGCCAGGAGTCAGGTGTAGCGCTGCGTAAAGGTAACGAAGACTTGCTGAAAGCAGTCAACGATGCCATTGCGGAAATGCAAAAAGATGGAACCTTGCAAGCCCTTTCGGAAAAATGGTTTGGTGCTGATGTGACCAAATAATCAACGTATTGACGGGGCCTGCTATAAGTTGACAGTTTTCTGTCTGTAAAACGCCTGATGAACTTCATCGGGCGTTTTGTATTTCAGTGCCAGGTGTGGCCGCTCATGGTTATAAATGGCCTCGGTTTTTTTACTATTTCCCGGGCCAGCAGGACGCGAGAGTAAAAGCTCATTTTTCAGGAGCCCGTTTATTCGTTCAGCCAGCGCATTCTGGTCGCAGTCATAACCATCGGTTATTGCACAGTTATCCCGTTTCTCTCATGCACTGACTGATAAAGAGCTGGCTACTCCACTACCCGGTTCAGAATGTATACTTCACACCCAGCATGGCAGAGGCGTCGCTGTATCCCTCGTCACCGATCTGTACACCTACATTGCCCCACAGGTTCAGATGGTCATTTATCTGCCCCTCAACACCGGTTTTTACTTCTCCGATATTGCTGGCGCCGTCCTGATGTACCGTCACACCGTTCATGCGAGTGCCAAAATCACGGGTGTTGTGCAGCCAGTTCACCTCAACGAACGGACGGAACTCATGGGATTTGCCGCCGTTCATTGTGTTGTGTCCCTTAATCCAGGTTTTCACGCCCAGACGGGTACGGACGTTGCCGTCACCGGTGCTTTCAACATGGGTACCATTGCGTTCGCGGTGCTCATCAGCTTTTACGCCCATCCAGATAACCTGAGCCTGAGGCTGGACATACCATTCGTTCAGACTGCCATGGCTGCCGGTAAACTCACCGGCTTTCCAGGCATAACCGGTTTCTAGTGAGGCTGTCAGACCTTTTGATTTCCAGGATTCCCCCGGCAGGCCGTCACCTTTCACATCGTTATCGAACCAACTGTACTGTGCCCAGCTATCCAGATAAGCCCCGCTATGTGTCTCATCATTAGCATACCAGGTGGCATACAGACCTGTGTTGTATCCGTTCACACTGCCTTTTGAACTGTATCCGGTACGTACAGAATCTGTATTGTTATGGTCATTACCGTAACCAGCCATAACACCCAGATGCCAGCGGTCAGAGCTGTTCTGGCTCCACAGAGCCAGGTCACCGCCCATCTGCAGGACGTAACGGTTACCCTGTGTTTTCAGTTGACCTGTACCGTCATGCCAGCGGTTGTGTTCCCCTTCATGGTGCATCCACATGCTGGTTTTTTTCTGCTCGCCGGTAATCACATCGGTGTAATGCATCGGCCCCAGGCGTTCATGAAGACGGGATACGAACATGGTGTTTGCTGCAGCCATGTTCGCCGTATAGGAGCCAGCTTCCGGACGCAAGTCGTTGTCATTACCACCCGGAGCAGGTTCAGGGGCAGGGGGTTGCATTGCTTTCAGAGCGCGCAGCAGGAACGGCGTGTTTTTACCACTGGTCAGATACCAGTTATCACTGTTGCTTCCCCGACCACGTCCCAGCGTGTAGTCATAAGCCCCGGCAGCAATACGCCCGGCCTGAATAAATGCAGCACTGTCAGCATTTCCGTCGACATGAATCAACTCAATACCGTTCAGTGTCTGTGCTCCGGTACCACCTGCATTTATAACAACCACTCGGGTCTGACTGGAAGCATTGCCTTTAATAACCAGTTTGTCTGTTGCGGAGCTGTCATTTCCCAGAGCGGTGTTCATGAGCAGTATGCCATTGTTACCGGTATAGTTACCTCCGATCGTCAGTACGTTACCCGGAGCATCGGCTCTCAGGTCAAGAGTACCGCTGTTGGTTACGTTCCCGGCGACACCACCAGAGCCGGAGAGTGTCCCCTGCTGAGCGATGGTGACCTGGCTGTTAGCAAGCATGACAGGTGCATCAGCCTTGCCCAGAATCAGTGTGCCGACAGTGTTAACCGAGCCTGCTCCCAGTCCGTCAGTATTAAGCACCTTCACCATTGCCTTATCTGCGATAGCAATGGTGGCATTCAGGGCGCGGGTGGCACCAGTAATATCGAACACGCCACCGCTGATGTTCAGGGAGCCAGAGCCGATGAGGGTACCTGCAGACAGGCCTCCACCTGCGAGGGTCAGATTACCGCCATTAATGTTCAGTATGGAACCTGCTGCGCTGTTCAGTTTGCCTGCGGTCTGGCTGTGACCGTTCATATCCAGCATGGTGTCAGCTGCCAGGCGAATCTCGCTGGTCTGCCCCAGAGCACTGTTGCTGTTCATGCGGACATTGCCGCCGCGGATGTCTGTTACACCCGTGTAAGTGTTTTGGGAAGACAGAATCAGTGTTCCTTCGCCGGCTTTGGTCAGCGTTTTTCCATCCCAGCCATGAGATAACTGAGCCGCATTGTTATCTGCAAGTCGTACCTTCAGCTCTAACACCGCGCCATATCTCAGGTCAAACGTGCCATATCCATTTCCTGAAGGGTCATTCCACTTCAGGGAAGAACTAACCTCGTTTACTGTCTGCCCGTTACCACTAAGTGATGTTAAAACATAGTCTTCAGCACCATCACTCAGTAGATTATTATGCTGATAAATATTATTTTCAGAGAGCCCTGTTATGCCCTTGGAGGTCGTCAACAAGCCGTACTCATTTTGCTTCCATATTGTCATGGCAGTATCAACATTAAGCACTGCACCGTTATTGAACTGAATACTGTTGGCAGTTAAATGACTGGAACCTGTGCTCATATTCAGCGATGAATCTGTGTCAAATATCGAAAGTCCGCTAAAGGAAACATCAGCTCCCGAAACGGAAACATGTGTACCTGTACCCGCTCTCAGATTGCCTTTTATTTCAGAGCTGGCGGAGTCTTTATTTGTAATGGACAGAGAATTACCATCAGCATTATTTTCAACATTATTCAAAACAATATCACCTTGAATGGTAGAACCGGCGTAGAGATTCAACGAGTTAGTTCCACCATTCAGAGATATTGCGGTATCACAATCTTGCCCTCTGTTGCCATTTATCCCCCCCGGGAAATTCACCTTGACCTTCATTTCCGCCACTACCAGGCAATATCCTGCCATGATTATTTATCGTAATATCACTCCCGGATATAGCAGTGCCACCAGTGCCGCCAATAATATTTCCATAATTATTTATTTCCATATTATTCCCAGATATGGCAATCCCCCCGGTGCCACCAATACCACCACTACCACCGGTACTCCCATTAATATTTTGATCGGTAGTAAATTCGACACTACCTTCACCACCGCGAGCACCATCCCCCCCCTGGCCACCTGTAATGTGATTATTATTTGTTATCTCCATATTATTTCCGGATATTGCCGTGCCTCCATTCCCTCCGTTGCCGGCAGAAGACCCCCATACCGCCCACCAGGCACCACTACTACCTTGCCCGGCAGTGATATTTCCGTTATTGCTTATTTGAAGATTATTGCCAGATATGGCAGTCCCACCAACAGCAGGAGTCCCAGTTAAACCACTGCTCTCATCGCCATAACCACTGGCTCCAGGCATACCGCCATCGCCACCTGTAATGCTTCCGTTGTTCGTAATGGTAAGATCATCTCCGGAAATAGCGGTACCTGCTTCACCTCCATCGCCCCCGCCATTACCATCACCTCCCCAACCACCCTTACCACCGGAAATATCACCAGAATTAACAAGAGTAAAATTATTTCCAGTAATAGCTGTGCCGCCCTGGCCTCCTGCAGATCCCATCTTCGTATTATCATCATCACCAGCACATCCGCCTTCACCGCCACTAATGCGACTACCGCTGTTAATTGTCAGGATATTTTCATCCTGTAATGAACCTGGTACAACATTAACAATGAGAGCATCTTCACCGGCTTCCCCATCATCATTATTATCTGGCCTGTGATGCGAGGCATCAGCACCAATGATATTTTCAGATATTTCTGCAGGGTTTCCTTCAGAAAGAGTGACTTCCATTTTGGCTCCCAAAGCAGGCTGAATGGTCAGAGTGGCAGATATAAGACTGCAAAGTAATGTAGTCTTCATTCCCTCTTGCGTTACGCCGAATGTTTTTCTGTTGTTTATATATACATTAAACCTTTCTTTTTTATTAATTTTGATTTTCACAAAAGCTCCAATTTTTTTTGTTTAAGAATGGTGAGTTAAATGTTTTGACTGTGTAAATGTCATTGGGAAGTAATATGTATTATCTAATCATCATACAAATGATCGATGCGAGCATTATTGCAAATAAACAGAAAAAATCCATCTCAAGCAATCAGGTTGATTTTTTTTGACGAGTAATTTGAAATTGTAATGTTTTCTGGATGTTAGTTTGTTTATTGATTGGCGTAATTTTAGATAGTGACTGTTTTTCTGCTTTTTTTATAAGAAAAGTGCCTGAAAGTATCGTCATGGAATATAATATTTTTATCCTAAAAACAGACCTGGATATAAATAATAATTAATGCAGAGATAATGATTACCATATTAATGAACGGGTATGGATAACCATGCTTGATCAACCTAAGATGCCAGGAGAAGTTATCCCCGTAACCAGGGGACATCAGATTTTCTGCTTTATGGACATAAGCAGCCTTTACACCGTTACGTTCCTGATGACCCATCGGACATTCAACAGTATCACGCGACCACAAATCTGATTCTATTAACACACTATCTGCTATCGCCCGGTATCCATGGGTACTACAGTTGCCATATGCTCAACGAAAGACTGAGAAAAACGCTAAACTATGAATCATCCGCAGATCGGTTTAACCAGTGTGTTGCATCCCTCGGTTGAACTCACAGCCAGGAACGTGTCAACGCTACTCTGGGCGGGGCAAAATGACAAAAAAGGGCGCTTTAATCGGCGCATTTTTTATTTATACGTTTCCTGCGTGCATAATAACAAGATCACAACAACACACATCGGAGGCTTTTATGCCACTGCATAATTTAACTCGTTTTCCACGGCTGGAGTTTATCGGCGCACCGACACCGCTCGAATATCTGCCACGTTTTTCTGATTATCTCGGGCGGGACATTTTCATCAAACGGGATGACGTCACCCCGTTGGCTATGGGCGGAAATAAGTTACGCAAACTGGAATTTCTCGCAGCAGACGCCTTGCGCGAAGGTGCCGACACACTGATTACAGCCGGAGCGATTCAGTCTAACCATGTGCGCCAGACAGCCGCAGTGGCTGCAAAACTCGGTTTGCATTGCGTGGCGCTGCTGGAAAATCCCATTGGTACTACCGCAGAAAACTATTTAACTAACGGCAACCGCTTGTTGCTGGATCTGTTCAATACCCAGATTGAAATGTGCGATGCGCTGACCGATCCTGATGCCCAACTGGAAGAGTTAGCGACTCGCGTCGAAGCGCAAGGCTTTCGCCCATACGTCATTCCGGTTGGCGGTTCCAATGCTTTAGGCGCGTTGGGCTATGTGGAGAGTGCGCTGGAAATCGCCCAGCAGTGTGAAGGGGCGGTTAACATATCGTCGGTGGTGGTGGCATCAGGCAGTGCCGGAACTCACGCCGGGCTTGCAGTAGGGCTGGAACAACTGATGCCTGAAACAGAACTGATTGGCGTGACTGTTTCACGTTCTGTTGCTGACCAGTTACCGAAAGTGGTTAGCCTACAACAGGCGATCGCGAAAGAACTGGAGCTGACTGCATCAGCGGAAATTTTACTCTGGGATGACTATTTTGCGCCTGGCTACGGTGTGCCGAATGACGAAGGCATGGAGGCGGTGAAACTGCTGGCGCGTCTGGAAGGCATTCTGCTTGATCCCGTGTATACCGGAAAAGCGATGGCGGGGCTGATTGATGGTATAAGTCAGAAACGCTTCAAAGATGAAGGACCGATTCTGTTTATTCATACCGGGGGCGCGCCTGCACTGTTCGCCTATCATCCCCACGTTTAGCGCCGGAAATGCTCATGCAAGAAAGTATACAACTGGTTATTGATTCTCTGCCGTTCCTGTTGAAAGGGGCAGGGTATACGCTGCAACTCAGCATCGGCGGCATGTTTTTTGGCTTACTGCTGGGATTTATTCTCGCGCTGATGCGCTTGTCGCCCGTCTGGCCTGTGCGCTGGCTGGCGCGTTTTTATATCTCCATCTTCCGTGGTACGCCACTCATCGCACAGCTGTTTATGATCTACTACGGTTTACCGCAGTTTGGTATTGAATTAGACCCGATTCCGTCAGCGATGATTGGCCTGTCACTGAACACCGCCGCCTATGCAGCCGAAACGCTGCGGGCAGCGATTTCATCTATTGATAAAGGTCAGTGGGAGGCGGCTGCCAGTATCGGCATGACGCCGTGGCAAACTATGCGTCGTGCTATTTTGCCACAGGCTGCGCGGGTAGCACTGCCGCCGCTGTCGAACAGTTTTATTAGCCTGGTAAAAGATACTTCTCTGGCTGCGACGATTCAGGTGCCAGAGCTGTTCCGTCAGGCGCAGCTGATTACTTCGCGCACACTGGAAGTTTTCACCATGTATCTGGCGGCTTCGCTCATCTACTGGATTATGGCGACGGTGTTATCGACGTTGCAGAACCATTTTGAGAATCAACTTAATCGCCAGGAGAGGGAGCCAAAATGAGTGCCATTGACGTTAAAAACCTGGTGAAAAAATTCCACGGTCAGACGGTGCTGCATGGCATAGATCTGGAGGTTAAAACCGGCGAAGTAGTGGCGATTATAGGCCCAAGCGGCTCCGGGAAAACCACGTTGCTACGCAGTATAAATTTGCTGGAACAACCAGAAGCGGGGACGATTACCGTCGGGGATATCACCATTGATACCGCGCGTTCGTTAAGTCAGCAAAAATCCCTGATTCGTCAGTTGCGCCAGCACGTTGGTTTTGTTTTCCAGAACTTTAATTTGTTTCCGCATCGTACGGTGCTGGAAAACATTATTGAAGGGCCGGTGATTGTCAAAGGTGAACCTAAAGAGGATGCCACGGCGCGCGCACGTGAATTGTTGGCGAAAGTTGGCCTTGCAGGCAAAGAAACCAGCTATCCACGTCGTTTATCTGGCGGTCAACAGCAGCGTGTGGCGATTGCCCGAGCGCTGGCGATGCGCCCCGAGGTGATTTTGTTTGATGAGCCAACGTCGGCCCTGGACCCAGAGTTGGTGGGCGAAGTTCTGAATACTATCCGCCAGCTGGCGCAGGAAAAACGCACAATGGTCATTGTCACGCACGAAATGAGTTTTGCCCGCGACGTTGCTGACCGCGCGATCTTTATGGACCAGGGGCGGATAGTAGAGCAGGGATCGGCGAAAGCGTTATTTGCCAATCCACAGCAGCCCCGCACCCGCCAGTTTCTCGAGAAATTTCTACTGCAATAATAAGAAAAAATCAGCCCCGGTGGGTTAATGACCGGGGCGATCCACTCTTCTGAAGGCTGAATAAACGGTCAATAAATCAGCATAACTCATTAATAACATAAGAGAATGCGATGTCTTGCAAAAGTAATTCATTATCTGAATAATATAAATTATATATAAATCTTATTTATGTGATAGCTTGAGTTTTCAGTATAAATGATACTCACTCTCAGGGGCATTGCGGTTTACTATGCAGGATACGGATTTTTTTAGCTGGCGTCGCACAATGCTGTCACGCTTTCAGAGGATGGAGGCCGCAGAAGAGGTCTACCATGAAATAGAGCTTCAGGCTCACCAACTTGAGTACGATTTCTATTCATTATGTGTGCGTCACCCAGTACCGTTTACTCGGCCAAAAGTGGCGTTTTACACCAACTACCCCGAGTCATGGGTCAGTTATTACCAGGCAAAAAACTTTCTCGCTATTGATCCCGTGCTCAACCCTGAAAACTTCAGTCAGGGCCATTTATTGTGGAATGATGACTTATTCAGTGAAGCCCAGCCATTATGGGAGGCTGCGCGTGCACATGGTTTACGCAGGGGAGTCACTCAGTATTTAATGCTACCGAACCGGGCGTTGGGATTTTTGTCATTTTCTCGTAGCAGCACGCGCGAAATACCCGTTCTTAGTGATGAGTTGCAATTAAAAATGCAGCTACTGGTGCGCGAAAGTTTGATGGCGCTGATGCGTTTAAATGATCAAATAGTGATGACGCCGGAGATGAATTTCAGTAAGCGGGAAAAGGAAATTTTGAAATGGACCGCGGAAGGTAAGACATCGGCAGAGATAGCGATGATCTTGTCAATCTCCGAGAACACGGTTAATTTTCATCAGAAAAACATGCAGAAAAAAATCAACGCGCCGAATAAGACCCAGGTTGCCTGTTACGCTGCCGCAACTGGCTTAATATGATCTCTATTACATTCTGCGTGCCAGATGCAAAACCGGCTGAAAGGGGGGCTTTCAGCCGGTTTTATATTACTGACGATAGGCCTGTTTAATTTGCTTAACCGTTTTGGAAAATACCGCAGCCTGGGTTTCGTCTTCGATCAGCGCAAGCTGTTTTTCCATCTTTAACATCACGCGGCCCGCGTCAGCTTGTCCCATCGCCTGCAGCATCAGCGTCAGCATCGCTTTCAGGCAGGAGACTTCATTTGCCAGTTCTTGATTATTCTCGGCAGTAGAAAAATCAGGCGTACTCATTTATTTTCCTCGTCATGTTGCAATGAAAATTTGCAGTAAAAAATGTTAAGGCGGCGGAGTATACCATAAGCTTTGCTAAAAATAGCAGTGGTTGTTTTTTGGTCGCTGACGCCTCATTGATATTAAATGAGTTAATATAGTGGTTAATAAATATTTATATCATGAATGTTTTTTGTGCGTATTTATTGAGTTAATTAATGTTACATATTCATGCCGATGATTTTTCATTTATGCTGAATAAAGTCAATTTTTGTCACATTTCAGTCTAACAGACAGCTTACAACGCTCCGATAGCTTTTTTGTGACGGACGTGACCATAACTGTGGACAATCGAATTATCAAAAATGAGAGAAAAATCGAATACCCACCATTTTTAACGTTTCAAAGTTGCAATAAAACCCGCTAATATACGGACGACTAACTATCAGTAGCGTTATCCCTATTTCTGGAGATATTCCTTTGATCAACGTTCTACTTGTTGATGACCACGAACTGGTGCGCGCAGGGATACGACGCATTCTGGAAGATATAAAGGGTATTAAAGTCGTTGGTGAGGCTTCCTGTGGTGAGGATGCCGTTAAGTGGTGCCGGGCAAATTCCGTCGACGTGGTGCTAATGGACATGAGTATGCCTGGCATTGGCGGCCTTGAGGCGACGCGTAAAATCGCCCGTTCAACCGCAGATGTCAAAATCATCATGCTTACGGTTCACACCGAAAATCCTTTACCAGCAAAAGTCATGCAGGCCGGCGCTGCGGGCTATCTCAGCAAAGGTGCGGCCCCGCAGGAGGTGGTGAGCGCGATTCGTTCTGTCTATTCTGGGCAGCGTTACATTGCTTCTGACATTGCGCAACAAATGGCGTTAAGTCAGATCGAACCAGAAAAAACAGAAAGCCCATTTGCCAGTTTGTCTGAACGCGAATTGCAGATTATGCTGATGATTACCAAAGGCCAGAAGGTCAATGAGATTTCAGAACAGCTTAATCTCAGCCCGAAAACGGTGAACAGCTATCGCTACCGTATGTTCAGTAAATTAAACATTCATGGCGATGTTGAGCTAACTCACCTGGCAATTCGCCACGGTCTGTGTAATGCGGAGACGTTAACAAGTCAGTGAGTGTTCAGTTTGACGCAAAAGCGTTTTTAAAAACCGTCACCAGCCAGCCAGGCGTTTATCGCATGTATGATGCTGGTGGTACGGTAATTTATGTCGGCAAAGCGAAAGACCTGAAAAAACGGCTTTCCAGCTATTTCCGTAGCAATCTCGCTTCGCGCAAAACGGAAGCGTTGGTCGCCCAGATCCAGCAAATCGATGTCACGGTGACTCATACTGAAACCGAAGCATTATTGCTGGAACACAACTACATCAAACTCTATCAACCGCGTTACAACGTTTTGTTACGCGATGATAAATCTTACCCCTTTATTTTCCTCAGTGGCGATACCCATCCACGTCTGGCGATGCATCGCGGTGCGAAGCACGCTAAGGGTGAGTATTTCGGCCCGTTCCCGAATGGTTATGCGGTGCGTGAAACTCTGGCGTTGCTGCAAAAGATTTTCCCCATTCGCCAGTGCGAAAATAGCGTTTATCGCAACCGCTCGCGTCCGTGTTTGCAATATCAGATAGGGCGCTGCCTTGGGCCGTGCGTGGCCGGGTTGGTTAGCGAAGACGAGTATGCCCAGCAGGTTGAATATGTGCGCCTGTTTTTATCGGGTAAAGACGATCAGGTGCTTAAGCAACTGATTAGCCGCATGGAAACAGCCAGCCAGAATCTGGAGTTTGAAGAAGCGGCACGTATTCGCGACCAAATTCAGGCGGTGCGACGCGTCACCGAAAAACAATTTGTCTCTAACACTGGCGACGACCTTGATGTTATTGGCGTTGCGTTCGATGCGGGCATGGCATGCGTCCACGTTTTGTTTATTCGTCAGGGCAAAGTGCTTGGTAGCCGTAGCTATTTCCCGAAGGTGCCGGGCGGTACGGAACTGGGTGAAGTAGTGGAAACTTTTGTTGGTCAGTTCTATTTACAGGGCAGCCAGATGCGCACTCTCCCGGGTGAGATCCTGCTCGACTTTAACCTTAGCGATAAAACACTGCTCGCCGATTCATTATCAGAACTGGCGGGGCGCAAGATAAACATTCAGACCAAACCGCGTGGCGACAGGGCGCGTTACCTGAAACTGGCGCGGACGAATGCAGCAACAGCGTTAACCACCAAACTTTCGCAGCAATCAACCGTTCATCAGCGACTGACAGCGCTTGCCAGCGTGTTGAAATTGCCGGAAGTGAAGCGGATGGAGTGTTTCGATATCAGCCATACGATGGGCGAACAAACTGTCGCCTCGTGTGTGGTGTTTGATGCTAATGGCCCACTGCGTGCGGAATATCGGCGCTATAACATCAATGGCATTACGCCGGGCGATGATTATGCTGCGATGAATCAGGTGTTGCGTCGGCGTTATGGTAAAGCCATCGATGAAAGTAAGATTCCGGACGTGATCCTGATTGATGGCGGCAAAGGACAACTTGCGCAGGCGAAAAATGTCTTCGCCGAGCTGGACGTCCCATGGGATAAAAACCATCCACTGTTACTTGGCGTTGCCAAAGGGGCCGACCGTAAGGCTGGGCTGGAAACATTGTTCTTCGAGCCGGAAGGAGAGGGCTTTAGCTTACCGCCAGATTCGCCTGCGTTGCACGTCATCCAGCATATTCGCGATGAATCACACGATCATGCGATTGGCGGGCATCGCAAAAAACGGGCGAAGGTCAAAAATACCAGCACTCTGGAAACCATTGAAGGTGTCGGGCCAAAACGTCGGCAAATGTTGTTGAAATATATGGGCGGTTTGCAAGGTTTACGTAACGCCAGCGTCGAAGAAATTGCAAAAGTGCCGGGTATTTCGCAAGGTCTGGCAGAAAAGATCTTCTGGTCGTTGAAACATTGATGTCTCTGTAGCAACATAGGGGTAATCTTACTGACAACAGATAGTTACCCGTCATTATGCAATTTAATATCCCTACGTTGCTCACACTGTTCCGTGTCATCCTTATCCCATTCTTTGTATTGGTTTTTTATCTACCTGTTACCTGGTCACCGTTTGCTGCCGCGCTCATTTTCTGCGTCGCAGCGGTGACTGACTGGTTCGATGGTTTTCTGGCGCGTCGCTGGAATCAGAGTACCCGTTTTGGTGCCTTCCTTGATCCAGTAGCAGATAAAGTGCTGGTTGCCATTGCTATGGTGCTGGTAACTGAGCATTACCATAGCTGGTGGGTCACTTTGCCAGCGGCAACGATGATCGCTCGTGAAATTATTATTTCTGCTCTGCGCGAGTGGATGGCTGAACTCGGTAAACGCAGCAGTGTGGCCGTGTCCTGGATTGGTAAAGTGAAAACGACTGCCCAGATGGTGGCGCTGGCCTGGCTGTTATGGCGTCCGAACATTTGGGTTGAGTACGCCGGTATTGCCCTTTTCTTTGTGGCTGCGGTACTGACTCTGTGGTCTATGTTGCAATATTTGAGCGCAGCTCGCGCAGATTTGCTTGATCAGTGATCGTTTCGGCGCAAAATTCAGCAAACGATCAAAAGTGATGAAAAATATCGTTGACTCATCGCGTCAGGTAAGTAGAATGCAACGCATCGAACGGCGGCACTGATTGCCAGACGATAATAAAATCAAGTGATTAGCTGATTGCTTGATGATTGCGGGAATAGCTCAGTTGGTAGAGCACGACCTTGCCAAGGTCGGGGTCGCGAGTTCGAGTCTCGTTTCCCGCTCCAGTTTAAAAGGCATCGGCGTTAAGCGGGTGTCCGGCTGAAAAGCATGAAGAATTCGGCGCGTTAACAAAGCGGTTATGTAGCGGATTGCAAATCCGTCTAGTCCGGTTCGACTCCGGAACGCGCCTCCAATTTTTCCCGAGCCCGGATGGTGGAATCGGTAGACACAAGGGATTTAAAATCCCTCGGCGTTCGCGCTGTGCGGGTTCAAGTCCCGCTCCGGGTACCATGGGAAAGATAAGAATAAAATCAAAGCAATAAGCAGTGTCGTGAAACCACCTTCGGGTGGTTTTTTTGTATCTTCTTTTTCATTTCCGAAGATGCGTCCGAAGATCTCTGGACGCATCATTATTCATTTTCTCTGGCCACCAACTACGGGCACTACTTTAACTTTTCGGTCATAGGCAGCTGTCTGTCGTGGGTTCTTATGCCCGGAAATTGCTTGCTTCTCTTCCAGGCTGCCTTCCAGATCAGAGATACCTTTTGCTTTCAGATCATGAAATGTGAAGTCTATTTGCAGATGAGGATATTTTTCCTGTGCTGCCGCTTTGACATCACGCCAACGAGAATTAAAACCATCACGGGTGTACTTGCCTCCGGTAGTTTGATGAATCACAAACAGGCTACTGATTCCCGGTTTTAATGGCAGAGAACGAGCCAGAGCTATCGCTTTCTGCAGTCGAGGCGACCAGGCTTTGATTTGCTTAACGCCGGTTTTTCCCTGACGAATGTAGATCCCGGAATCGAACAGCTGGTCTTTCTGCAATGAAAGTACATCACTCTGTCTGGCCACGCATAAGTAGGCAATCTCCATTGCTACGCGAACAACATCAGGAGACACTTCATAAACGGCCTGATATTCTTCATCCGTAATATAACGTTCGCGAGCTTTCTCTTTAAACTGTTTAACTCCCTGACAAGGATTCCTCTGAACATAACCTCGTTCATAACCCCAACGGAATACCCGGGACATAAAGCTTTTTTCCCTGTTTGCCTGAGTTCGGCTTGATAAACCGCGTTGATCCATATAGCGCCGAATATGTTCAGGTTTGATTTTATCCGGGTCGATCTTCCCGAAGACAGGCAGAACTTTTCCGGAATATTTTGTGTAGTCTTTCCTGGTTTCGACTGCCAAATCCATAAAATCAGGGGAGGTCATGAATTGTTCCGTGAGCGCCTGAAAAGTATTTCTTTCTTTTTCGTCACCGACCGCTTTTTCATATGCCAGCCATACGGCTGATCGTGGTGCATCCAATGCGCACAGGCGTATCGCTTTGTTATCTTTATTCCTGAATTCGTAGGCCGCTTTGCCCTGGTAAACACGAGGCGGCATCCAGTTATCTGCTGGGTTCTTTCTCTTTCCGGCCATTAAATATTGCTCCAAAATCAGGTTCATCATCTTTTCGCGTCGTCACCTCCTGTAAATTGCGAAATTTTATTGGGTTCATGAAATGGCCCCAGGTTGTTTTTGGGTGTCCGTCAGCCCTTTCCATGAAGAAAATTCCAGCCCGGCGAAGAACCTCACATTGCTTTGATTTAAGTGGGCTTCCCGTCAGCTCGACCATTTCTTCTCTGGTGATTATGTCGTGATCGCTTTTCATGGTCTTTCCTCATTATGTAGCTTATTGCGTCATCTGCCACATGGCAGGCACGGGCAATATCAGACTCGGTCAAAGTCTGTTTCCTGACGCTGGCCGAGAGTCGGCCAATTTTGATATCAAATGCGGAGAGCAGAGTTGCTCCCGGTTGCCATCGCAGCATTGTGATCCTCCGGTGTCTGGTGAATCGCAATGCTAGCGATGGTGAGTTTTTATTTCTGATTAGGCGTAATCAGTTCTGGTGGGGTGAATGCCGATTTCTCCCGCGTGACCTTAATGTTTTCTGGCAGGTGTAGCCCAAGTTCGCAGCGGCTCCGTGCTTCAATAATGCCATTAGTACCATCGGCAAGTACCAGGTGAACCGCGTCACCACGCTTTAATGTGAGTTTAAGCATTAGCGTATCCTCAGTGACCGTTCGCCGCGTTCCAGATGTGCGCCTGGTACCGGGTTTAATAACTCGGCTGGTGGTGTTTCTCCACGCGCCAGTATTTCGGCGGCAACCGCCTCCGCAGATTCAATCACTTCTTTAATGGCTCGCTTGTTTGGTGTAATAACCGTTTCTACATCAACAAGTGACACACCCTCATACTCGTCCGGGATCTTATCTTTGTTATCAATAATTACCCGGATAGCCCCCTGTGCATCAGTAAATGTGTTTTTTGCGGTTTTCAGTTTATCCAGGCCAGCAGCTTGCAGGCAGGCGAGCATATGCTTTCGAATTGCTTTTTCCTTGCCTTCAAAGGACGTCTTACGGGTAGCCAGGCGAGACATTTCTTCAGCGCAGGTACTGGCATTGCCCTGTAAATTGCGGCAGATGACCATCATGGCGTCCAGTTTGTCTCCCAGTTCTCCTTCCATACCTTCAAGCGTGTCGGCGATCATCTCTGGCGTCAGTTCGTCGGAGGTTTCCAGCAGGTCAATCAGGCTGGCATATTCTTTTGCAATAGCGATAGCGGTGCTCATGCTGTTTGCTCCTGTGCGGCGGTGAGGGCGGCGAGGCGTTCTGTTTTGATGTCGGTGATACGGCGCAGGCGCGATCCCAGATACGATGAATATTCTTTATCGCCTTTGGCCTCCGCTGCTTTCCTGTGTATATCCACTTCGCGGGCGATGAGGCCAAATACCTTGTTTACTTCGTTGGTGGTTACCGCGGCGGCCAGCGTATTGGCAACGTTGATAAGCTTCTCATCCAGTTCCTTACGAAGACGGGTAGCATCTTCCGCATTCTCGCTGGCATTCTTGATATCAAACTCAGCTTTATTCCTCTGGCGGTATTCCGGATTGTCGTACAGGCCCATGAAAATATCAGCGCTGAAGCCGAGAGGGGATAGCGCTTTCTTAACAGCATCCGTCCAGGATTTCTTCGGCGCTTCGCCGTCGCTTGTTGGTCCGTATTTAGTGTCGTAGATATAAGGTGTGCATCCGTAAGCCTCGGATTCACCGCGCACCCCATTCAACATGTACCAGACTCTAACTTTCATGGTGTGGTGCATTTCACATAGGTATCCGCCAACACCGTCTTGAATCAGATCCCATTCTATTTTTTCACCAACCTGTTTTTTGCGAACTATCGGTGCGCCTTTATCAAAACGCTCTTCCACCACCTCTACACCCCAGCCAATACCAAACGGCCCAAATTCGCGAGTCGCTTTCATCGCTATATAAGTGCCGTTGATGGATGTGCCGCCGCCGTTCTGAGAGAAAGCTTTGGTGAAGCGCTCATCGGTTTTGAATACGTTCTTCCACAATGCCAGGTTATCCGTGTCGCCGGAGTCCTTTAACTCCGTTTCGATAGCTGAGATTGCATTCTGCCACTTGTGCTCTTCGGTATGGAGCCGCTCAACCAGCGCGTCAACGTTCTGCATCGGCTCCTTTACCTGCTCGCTAATTTTTTCTTGTGGAGGAGTCTCTTCTGCCAGGGTAATAGCTGCAGGTTCCTGCTGTGGTGAGGCATTATTTTTACAAGTGGGCAAATGGCGAGGCGTGACAAACTGCTCACGCAACTGCTGCAAACTACGTTCTCCAGCATTTGCTGCTTCGCTTTTTTCGCCCTGATTTGAGGGTGTTTCTGACATTATCCCATCAATTGAGAATCGTCCGTCGCCGTGGTTGGTGACTTTTACATCATCCTTCGGTACTGCTTCCTTTGGTTTCTCTTCAACAGCATTTGCATCATGCTTCCCGTTAGCTTGCAGCCAGTTGTCGATGTGACTGCGCAGGGATTGCGGGAAGTGGTACGAGTCTTTTGCGGGGGCGCTCTGAATAACACCGAATACTGATGCGCGGTCATAGGCAAGGATCTGATCCGTTGTGCGCAAGGCCATTGACCAGCGTTTAAAATCCTCCCGATCCTGGCTGATTATTTCGTCTGCCGCTTTCAGGACGCTGGGGGTGATTTTTTCCGGGCCAACAGGTAACAGGGCGCAGGCAATTTCACGATCCAGAGTGGCGTGAGTCTGTTTGTAAGGACGTGCGGATGCCGTTTCTGGTTTTACCTCCGGCAGCATTTCATCGCGTTTACCAGGGTTCTCAACCCATTTTTTTATAAATTTGGAGATAGTCCAACTGGTCGGGTTTTGTTCCTGGGTATCGCAACTTGCCAAAATTGCATGTACCAGATTATTCAATCCAGCAATATGCATGTACTCGATGGGCTTACACGCTACCATGGCATCGAGGACGATGCGGTTAAACGCGTCAACCTCATCCTCACTGTCAGTATCACTGTTGTCGAGCATCTCCAGGTATTCACGCGTCTGTGCAAGCAATTCACTGTCGACTTCATTGGTATCGTGGCTGAACAGCAGGACGGCGGCGAAGCGTTCACGAGCAGGCAGTTTCATCAGGTCGCTAACCTGTGAGATATCTGCTGAACTGCAACCTGAATCAACAGGAGTGTTAACTACCCATCTCTCGCCATCAAAACTGTGTTCTGTGGCAAACGTCTCATCAAACTCACCGACGCCTGGGCGCGGTTGGCCCGGGGCATCTTCCCAGATTTTAGGTTTGAAATAGTTGTCGCCGTGGTCAGGGTAGGCTTCCCACAATTTGCCGATGATGATGTTCTCGGCAACTTTTTTGTTAGGGGCGTCGATGGCGATGGCCAGCGCCGGGATCGCGCCGTTTTTGAGCGCGCCTTTTTTCGCTTCTAACAAGCCGTTAAAAATGGTCATTGGTCTTTCCTCATTACAGGTCAGTGGTCTTTAGTAGGGGATTTCATCAGTATCTGGCGTGTATTCGATGCAAAGTAACTGCTGGATTTTGTCATCGATAGCAGCAATACGCTGTTGGGCGTCGGCGACTGTTTTCTGTTTTTGTTCACGCAGTTGCTCGACCTGTAAACCGATGATGTCGATTGGCTGGGGCTGGTTGACGGTAATTTCAATTTCGCGGCTTTCCAGAAGGATGTACCTGTCTGGAAAATTTTTTGACATATCAACCGTCGCAACAAGCAGCTTTTCGTGGCTGAAAGTTGAAGTTGCATAATTAATAAAGAGTGTTACTGGGATGGTGCGCGCTTCCATAGCGACTCCTTGGTGGGGTATACTCAGAACCGATCAGCGGCTCTGTCGTTGGTCTTTCCTCGGTGTAAGGTTGGTCCCTTGCACCATATCCGAATGGTTTGGTCGCCGTTCGGGGTAACTGGCCCGCCTTGTGCGGGTCTTTTGCCATCTAAAGGGTGCCGTCTTTCCGGCTGTCAGGGCTGGTCATGCCCGGTCTTTCCTCGTTGCGCCTCTCTGCGAGAGGCTCTGGTTTTCACCAGAGGGCCCCAATAATTACGGTGTAGCGCCCGGAATCGAACCGGGTAACGGGCAGGGAGTTCCCGTCAAACACCTGTTCACCACAACCGGGAGCGCACTCCGCCATTTCAAAATTTAACGACAAAGCTCAAAGTTGAGTCGATGAAGTGCGCTCTCGTGTTGTAGCCAGGACTCTTCCCTGGTGGTCACACCGTATCGCCTTGATGGTGAATCAATCGCTCATACCTGGCTGTGGCTTGCACATTCCGGCTACCTGCTATGGAGACAACGCGTTAAGGCTCCGCTTCCATCCAGACCGCTTCGACACATGTGCCATATGCCGGTGAAGTCTTTCCCTCTGTCATCGTGTTGGCGCCGACGCGCAAAATTTGGTGCCGTCTTTCCGGCTGTCAGAACTTGTTTCTGAACAACTGCCGCTGGGTAAGCTTTGTTGATGAAAGAAATATAACTAAAGGTAATTTATCGCGCAAGATCTTTTATAACAAAAGTTAGTGTTTTTGATAAAAATAAAGGCAATGCATTGAAAACATTGCCTTTATTTTATTTTTTGGCGGGGGTTAGTTTCTTTCTGGTAACCAGTAACTCTTCAAATAAACGATTAAAGTTTTCAACTTTATCTTCTAATTCAATTAGTTGCTTTTCTTTTTCTGACTCTGGTAATGAATCAAATAACTCTAACAATCTTTTTTGACGTGAATCCAACTCTGTTGGTAATTCATCTACCGGAGTTGGTGCCTGGTCTTCGTCACCAAAAAGCAGCCATGTGGCAGAACACTTAAGTGCATTGGCCAAAGCCAGCAAGTTCTGACCCTTTGGTTCATTTTGTCCGCTTTCCCATTTAAAAACGCTCACACTCGATCTTCCAACCATATCAGCAAGCTGTTGTTGGGTTAGACCAAGCTGTTTGCGTCTTTGAGATAAACGGTCGCTAAGCATCAAATTCTTCATCCTCATAATATAAGTTAACTTGACATAACTTTCGTTAGTATTTATGTTGCTAACAAAAGTTACGTGGAGGGATTATGAAAACAGAGACGGTTATTAGTTTTTTTGGTTCAAAGACAGCCACAGCAAAGGTGCTGGGTATATCTCAAGTGGCGGTTACTCGTTGGGGGGCAACAGTACCTGAAAAACGAGCAGCTCGACTCGACCGTATCACTAATGGAGCACTGAAATATGACCCGACTTTTTACGATGTTCCAAAACATGAAAAAGCGTAGCAAAGGGCGGCTTATTACATCTGATTAAGCGTAATCAATTTTTAGCGACAGGAGACGCTATGGAAAACCCAGAGGAATTACAAAAAGAGATTTTGACCTGGGCGGCAAGGGCAGGGCAGGAACTCGTCACGATTGAAATCTGCCGGGCCTGGTTCAGTCAGGGACGCAATGATGAGTTGAGACTACATGAATTTGAGGACGCGGACGGCAACGTGGACTGGAGAGCCATCAACAACAACCGGCAGAAAATCTTTCGCTGGTTACGTGGCGAGACAACGGCAGCGCGCCGAAAAACTCAGGTGCTGGCCAGTGTGATGAAAGCAGTGCTACCCGCAGAACGGCGGGCGCGTCTGGAGTCGCCGGGCGATCCCGTTTTGCTGGCAACGCTGGCGGCAAAAGAAGGGGTGGAAGCGATTAACGCTGTGCATCTCCACTTCGCGCCAGAGTTAACTATCCAGGAAATTGACGAAGCAATAGCGGCGCTGGTAGCGACGCGAGGGGCAGTGATACGCACTGCGCAAGACCACCATGCATGAGCGCCTGACCAGCGTTTAACTTATACCGAGGAAAGACCGATGTTAAGACATATTGACCGTATTACCTGGCGTAACGGCTGGCACCTGAATGGGCGCCCGGCACATGTTGCAGAGATCCGCCCCATATTCGATGGCCGCGTCGCAGCTGCACGTTCTGTATGGGAAAAGTACGAAGAAGAAAAAGCGAAACTGCGTGAGCAAAATCTCTCTGGCGCTGCCTATGAGGCTGGCTGCCGCGTTCTCTCAGAGGCTTTGGGCATATGAACATCCTCCCGTTACTTGATAGACCCATAGCCTTCCAGAGAAGTTTTATCCGTCTTGAAATTGGCGTGACTGCCGCATTGTTTCTGTCGCAGTTGACGTACTGGACAAACAGAACAACTGACGACGGCTGGGTATATAAAACCCAGGATGAGTGGGAAGAGGAAACAGGGCTTTCACGATACGAGCAGGAGGGCGCCCGCAAAAAACTACGTGGTCTCGGCGTCTTGCTGGAACGTAAACAGGGCTTGCCTGCCAGGCTGTACTACAAAATCGATAATGATGTGTTGTGCCAGCTACTTACGTCCGCATACAAGGATGCGGAAAAACCACATACAGGTGAGGGGAAAACCACCAGGCCTGTACGTGGAAAACCAACAAACATTCTTACAGAGAATACTACAGAGATTACTACAGAGATTATTACTGATGGTGAATCGGCTGACGCCGACACCCAACAACCTGCCGACCAGAAAATAAATTATCAGGTGATACTCGATACCTATCACGAGATTTTGCCAGAGATGCCACCAGTGAAAATCCTCACTGACGGCAGAAAAAAACACCTTCGCACTTTCTGGAAAAAATTCAATTTCAATGAGTCCCGTTGGCGAGCCTATCTGGAATTTATCGGTGGCAATTGTCGCTGGATGCTGGAGGACAGGCCAAATGGCAGGGGAGGATTCTGGCGGCGTAAAAATCTTGATTATCTGATTACCGAACGCTGCTACGTTTCGGTCAAGGAAGAACGCGCAAATGATAAATAACGCGATTGCGCTGTACAGCGTTGACGCAGAACAGGCTGTTCTGGGCTGTCTGATGCTGAATACCGACCACGACAGAACCAATGCGGTATTTGCGTTACTGAAACCGGAAACGTTTTATATCAATGCGCATCAGGTTATCTACCGGGAGATCAAAGGATTATTTCAGGCCGATAAACCAACTGACCTGATAACACTGACCGAACTGATGGAATCGAAGGGGCTGTATGAGCGCGTGGGGGGATTCGCATACCTGGCTGAAATGAGTAAGGCGGCGATACCGGCCTCAATGGTCAACTACGCGAAAATTGTGCGTGAAAAAGCCATTCTTCGTTACGCCGTGGAAAAGTTGAATTCTTGTCTGGAGATTATGACCCAGCCTGCAGATATGACTGCTACTGACAGGATCAGCACCGTTCAGCAAGTGATTGGACAGGTAGCTGAACATGCCCGTACCGGGCATAAGGGCGGTTTGCGTCCGGCAAGCGAAGTCGTCGATGACTGGATAGATGATCTTGATCGCCGTTTCAATGATCCAGCACATGCAGCCGGACTAACGCTCGGAATCGAAAGCCTTGATCGCTTAATGGCACCAAAGCAGGCGCTAAGAGGTTCGTTGGTCGTTATTGGTGCCCGGCCAAAAATGGGCAAGACAGCCACATTTAATAAAATTGCGGTGCATTTTGCTCTGAATCATCGTTTGCCGACGCTGGTATTTAGCCTGGAAATGACTGACCGAAGTCTCATTGAACGCATGGTTGCGCAGGAAGCAAAGGTCAATTCGGAGATTTTTTATCTTGGCCCTAACGATGAATCCGAATTGAGTCTCGCAATAGCAAAGGCGGGGGAGATTGCCGAATCCAACATGATGATTGACAGCACGGCAGGCGTAACCCTTGCGCATATTGTCGCTGAATGTCGAAAAGTTAAGCGGATGCGTGGCTCGGTTGGTCTGGTGGCAATTGACTATTTGACGCTGATGAAAACCGAAGCGGCAGAACGTCGGGATATTGCGTATGGCGATATCACAACCGGTTTGAAGAACCTGGCAAAAGAGCTGGATTGTGTTGTGGTCCTGCTGACGCAACTCAACCGAAAACTTGAAGAACGAGCAGATAAGCGGCCTAACCCGAGCGACAGTAAAGATACCGGGCAGATCGAACAAGATTGCGATGTCTGGATTGGCCTCTATCGTGATGCTGTTTATAACGAAAATGCCGACCCAAATCTCATGGAAATGTTGCTACGTCTGAACCGCGAAGGACCATCGGGAACAGCCTACGCCCTGATGAAAAATGGCTCAGTTATTGATATCAGCGATGAGGAGGTATATCGCCGTACCAACGACCGCTCAGAAAAAAATAAACGTTATTCCCGTAGCGATAATTCTCGCACAAATGAATTTTAACCACGCCTGACCAGCGTGAAATAACCGAGGAAAGACCAATGACCACCACTTCAGGCAAATTAGAGTACCCGTCGGACAAAGGACACATAGACGACGGTAAAAACTATCTCGACGTCATTTTGTGGAATATGAACGCCGGGCCGCGTGCGCGCACTCGTGCGGTTTTTGTACCAAGACCCAAAGCAGGCAATTTTTCAACACCAGCTCAGCCTGCCCGTCAGGCATCCGTAGCCACAGCGCCAGCAGTGAAACGTAAGGGGAAAACGCACACCGGGATCGCGATCCGCAGAAATGGTGAGCGGCAAGTGAAACTCCACGAAACAGCGACAACCTGGTGTGCTTCACCGCATGAAACTTACGACAAGATAACCGGGCAGCGCATTGGCGCGCCTGGTCGCTGTCGCCTGCTGCTGAGTTCCATCACTCCGATAGCAAAGAAAGGGGCGTGATATGGCCGGGCAATCAGATTACCTGCCGCCCGGCTTACCACTCAACCGCGCCAAATGGCCCCAGGAATACCAGCTTAAAGAGCACTACGACATGCGAGCGGCGGCGCTGATCCGCCAGCTCTTTGAGAAACGTATTCCGAGGGGAAGCGTGATTGAGCAAATCGGTATGACGCCGGATACATACCGGGAATTTTTCAGAGAGCGTCTGAACTACTGGAGAGGGGTGATGGAACAATGAAATACAAACGGTGGGTGCGTGCGGAAGTCGTAATCATCAAACAATGTGCAGGCAGCATGACAGTTGAACGTATAGGGCAGCTTATTGGCAGAACCGGTGCGTCGGTACGTACAAAAGCGCGGGAGCTGAAAATCTGTATGTATCTGCGGGGTAATTATCACCAGTCAGCGAAATACCTCCAGGAAGATGTCGAGCTGGCAAGGGAATTACATCAGTCGGGTATTAATCGCCAGGATATCGCGGAAAAACTCGAAATGCCGATCGGTGCGGTGAATCAGTTTGTTTATTCTGAGCGGAGGATTTCATGAAAGAACTTTTTCTGGCATTTGTGCCCCGGTTTATTAATGACCAGATCGCACTGACTGATAACGGTGAACAATATGAAATTGCCTGCAGCATGGTGGATGTGAATCCGGGTGAACGGTATGACGCGATATGTGACCTGAAAATATTTACCTGGCTGGGTTGGGCCATTCCGTGTGGAGAACCAACAAATATTCGCCCGTTTGAGAGCAGGGAGGCTGTATGAGTGAAATTTTACCCTTTGCTATAGTGCTGATCGCCTTGGTGACATAGGGTTTGTTGGCTAATATGAAAAGAATCTCATAAAAAAGGTATCTAAAATGAGCAATAAAATTATAGATGCAAGAATTGATGATTATTTCACCGTGTTAAAAGAAAAAAGCAGGCCTCCAAGTAAGGGAGGAAATACAAAGGCTCGGCATGTCCACTGCATTAAGATTGATGGAATAATATACAGCTTTTTCGCCTTCGGATCTAAACAATGGGTTTATAAGACAGACCGGGTATCATTTGAATATGAAATGAATGGCCCATACAGGAATATTATTCCCGAATCTATTAGCACAACTGATCGCGATGGGAAGCTTGTAATCAGAGGATTACGAGGCTTTAGCAAGAAGTTACGAACTGCAGATACGCGTTTGCCAGGATCCAGAAGGGAGTGCAGAGACTAAATTTTTACTTATCTTGGATATGAGAGTGCCATATCACGCATTTTGTTGCCCACTGCAGATCATCTCGTAAATTTGAGAGTTTCTATAAGAGACTCTCAAACCGGGCTGTTTGAAGTTGATTGAATTGACTTAGAAAAAGTCCGGGGCTATAGTTTTCGCGCAGCCGCAAAATCGGTTGCCGGGATTGGCGTCCCGGATATCTAAGTGACGCATAGCCGCGTTAGCGGTTTTTTTATGTGTTAGGCACGGCCACATTCGCATTATGGTGGGCTGTGTGGGGGCTTCTGCGGAAGCGCCGGGTTCACTTAGCCGGTTACGCCAACCCTGCACAGTTCACCACCAGATGATTGGCGTCGCTGGTGGTGATGAAAAAAACACTAAGTGAGGCCACTGCGATGACAGTCCAAATATCTGCGGAATCCCTTTATCCGCTACATCATAACCAACTTCCCGTCCTCACCACCGAATTGCTTGCCAGTTTGTATGGCACGGAAGTAAATGGTATCCAGCAAAACTTCAAGCGCAACATCGCCAGATTTGTCGTAGGAAAGCATTTTTTTAAGCTGGAAGGTAATGAATTACGCGACTTCAAAAACAGACTGACAGATAGTCAGTCAGTTGCTAAACATACCCGATCCCTCATTCTCTGGACAGAACGCGGCGCAGCTCGCCATGCCAAAATGCTGGAAACAGAACAGGCCTGGGAAGTTTTCGAAAAGCTGGAAGATTGTTATTTTAGCCAGCGTCCAGAGAGGCGGAGTACAACTACCGATGACCGTACTCCCTTACGTGATGCCGTTAATATGCTGGTCGGTAAGAAAGGCATGATGTATCCCGATGCCTACACCATGATTCATCAACGCTTCGCCGTCTCTCACATAGAACAACTGTCACAGACGCAAATGTTAGAGGCGATTGAATACATCCACTGCCTGCTGCTCGATGAAAATCAGCCAACTATTCCGGATTTTTCTTTTATCACCACTATCAAAAATGGAAAAGTGACCAGGATGCGCCATGTTGCCAAAGGCGAACATCTGATGACTTTTGACGCTTTCAAAGAGATCGCTGAGCGGGCAGGGTATCTGGTGATCCACAGCGACAACCTGCGAAGTATGACGCTGGTTGACATCCTCCGCGCCCTGAAGGACGTGGATTCCTGCTACGTTCAGGCTGTTGTCTGAATCATTTCGGTGGGTTCCTGCTTCAACGAGCGGCCTGACTGCACCATCTCTCCACAGACAAGAACGTCGTGCCCCGCCGCTAAAATGTTACGAGCGCCGTTTTCATCGGCGTTCGCTATATATCCACAGACCAGGCATCTGAATTTACTTTGTGACAGGCGATGCACCATATGTTGATGCCTTTCATTTTAAAGATTATTATCTAATATTGTTCGATTTAACGCATTGTTCCAAAATAAAATGAGAGTACTTTAATGTTCAGAACAATAGCAATACGTAATTTCAAATCGTTGGTTGATGTCTCGATCAACCTACAAAAATTTAATTGTTTTGTAGGCATGAACAGTGCGGGTAAAAGTAGCATATTGCAGGCTATCGACTTCATATCGCAGCAAATGCATGGACACCTCTACCTCTGGTTAGAAGATCGTGGCTGGGAGTCGAAGGATCTGTACTCTCGAACGAGCAATACTAAAGCGTTTTCTCAGCCACTGTTCATAGAAGTTATTTATGATCTGGACGGAAAATGCCTCGTCTGGCAAGGTCATTTCAATCGTAGCCTTATGCGAATGACCCGAGAAAGTATCCATATAGACGGAGAAATGTACCTTGAGGTTATTGATGGGAAGTACAGGACACATGGAAGAAGCTATGACTCAATACCTTTTGAGTATAGTGGTTCAATTTTGGCAACATTAAAAGATAACGTCATTTCTTCTGATGTTATTCATTTTCGTGATGCGCTGAAAAATATCCGCTCTCTCGAGTTACTGTCTCCTCATTTATTGCGAAAGCGCTCCCGTTCGGAAATTAAACCCTCCGGAGTCGGCATTGGTGGAGAAAAACTTTCGGGATACATTGATACGTTAACTCACGATGATAAAAAGATACTTCAACAGATACTCATAAAATTCTACCCACAGATAGTTGGTCTGAGAACGTCGACGTTGAAAGGTGGTTGGAAACGACTGATTATTCAGGAGCGCTTTGTCGATGCAAACGGTGATGAGGCTATTTGCGAGACCGAAGCCGGACAACTCAATGACGGATTGTTGCGTATTTTGGCCGTAATTGCTCAGCTAGAGTCCAAAGACGGGTCATTGCTTCTCTTGGATGAGATCGAAAACGGGATTAATCCGCAAGTTATTGAGCTGCTGGTAGATACTTTGGTTAATGCAAAAACGCAAGTCATTGTGACAACGCATAGCCCAATGATCCTCAATTATCTTGAAGATGATGTTGCGCGTAAGGGCATCCAGTTTGTTTATAAATCGCCACAAGGGCAAACGCGTGTCCGACCTTTCTTTGAAATGCAGCGTATAAATGAAAAACTTCAGGTCATGGGGCCTGGTGAAGCATTCATTGATACCGACCTTCAACGGCTGGCGCGTGAAAATATAGAGCTTGATGACATGCGACAAGACCTTATTAAGGATTGATGATGATTGTTGTATTGAGTGGAGAGGGGCCGTCTGATCTCGGCAGTTGTGTAAACGGGCAGGGAGAATGTCTGATAAATGATTTCAACCATGGCCCGATGACATATTTTATAGATAAAGAGCTGGAAACATTGCTTGGGTTCTCTCTTCTTGAAATAACGCCAGATCGTTACATTTTTGTCTCAAAATCTGAGCTGATCAGACTGACTTCAGCGAAGCGACAAAACCGAGCTAGTATGAGTCTGTTAGGGAAGAAACGGCCTGAAAAAGAGACAGGTTACTTTTATCTCAATGCTTTAATACTGGGGAATAGAGCTGCTGAGCTTGCAATTGAGCATGAAGATCCCGCAGTGATCGCAGTACTTTTTAGGGACTCTGATGGCACACGTTCTGCGAATTTATCGCTATGGCAGGATAAAGTAAACTCGATACGTCATGGATTTGATAATTCAGCTATAGGCGAACGCGGTGTTGCCATGGTTCCTAAGCCTAAGTCTGAGAGTTGGATGCTATGTGTGCTGAGAGATGGTTATGAACACTGCGCAAGGCTGGAAGATTTATCCGGGAATGATAATGTCCCCGACTCAGCTAAAAGGCAGCTGGAAGAGGCTTTAGGAAGTAATGCTTCGACATCTGCACAGATTCATCACCTCAAGCAAAGTGGCATTGATACGGCAAGACTTGCTGCACAGATGCCGAGTTATGAAGCGTTCCAACTAAGTTTGGCTGCTGCATGCCGCTTGGCTGCACAGGTATAGAGTCTGTACATAATTCGGTGCAAATGCCTTTATCTGACGTGACCGCTCAAGCGGTCACAGACCTCGATAATAAGCAACTCATAATCATTCGCCAGCCACACCGTATGCTCTCCTGCAAACGAACCATCTATTTTAAGAAAGTCTCTGGTACTCGAACTTCCGCTTATGGCACAGAGCGGACTGTCATATTAGGTTTGGCTCCACGCCATAGATGTCTCAGTTCATATCTTATCTAATACACACAATAACTTTCTCATTCTTAGAGAATTATTCTTTTAAGGGTAGGTGTTGACGTTAGAGCAAAAGAATGGTGATTTTTTTGATGTGTATTACGTTGGAACTAATGGGAATAACTATCTGTTTTCAACGCACTGCTAATTTATCAAGGCCCTTTGATCAGGACCTTCGAAAGACTGTTGGACCGAGAGAGTTACTTGCGTTTAAAAAGGTATTTAGTCACAACCAGCACGAGGCCGAATACTCTGTCAAAGTACCGCCCATGTAAAACGGTAACGTATGCACTTGATGACTAAGCTGGCACCAGGTTAACACCAGGCGCCAGCTTGAAGGAGGCTTCAGTTATTGGTTTCTGAAGAAAGCGAGCCTTGAAAGGGTCATTTGCGTCTGGCAGTCGACCATTTTCTTGACTTCAGCATCTGTTCCCTGCATTGAAACTTTACCGCACATTGCATCCTTAGTTTTGATCCACTGACGCTGAGAAGGCAGCAAATCTTTTTTCTTCGCCGGGGTTAACTTGCTCCAGACGGTACTCAAATCAGAGTCGGCATTCGCAAATGCCATTCGGGACTGATCAAGGCTGTCAGCTTTTTGTGGCTGAAGTTGTGCCTGTCTCTCTATTTGCTTCTCCGCCTCATACTTAGCCTGTTCCTGCGCCCTGAGTTGCACCTGTTGTTCCGCTTCAATTTGACTCTGTTGGGCATCCTTAGCCTGCTGGATTTTCTGCTGCTCAACGATCGGGGTGATAATGGAAAGCGATGTCAGTAAAGCGGCGCCCACTGATATCGGATTATCAGTAGAGGTTTTTACAAAAACGTTTTTCTGATCGTCGGTCGCCTGCACGGTGTAGGTGATACGTTTTGAAAAGGCGTTTGCGTTGTTCTCCAAAAACAGGTTTTCCATTTGCTTGTCGAGATTACGGTTAAAGTTCTTTCTGTAAGCATCAGAAAGCTGGACGTACTCGTTCGCAGGTAGAGTCATCGTCACGGTCCCTTCACAAGTTTTCATTGTGCTGCCCGTGTCACTTGATGTTGTGGAGATTTCAGAGACGGCTAGTTTGATCTTGTCCAATGTGCTTCGTTTGGTCTGATTGGTGACATCAGGGTATTTATCGACCTGTTCAGAGAGTCCTTCATAAGCAGATTTTTTTAATAAATCCATAAGCGCTGACTGGGTTATTTCCGAAGAACAACCGATCACATCTTTTTTGTTATCACAGCCTGTAATGGCAACGGCGAGTAAGAGTACTGAGTATTTTAATCTCATGAATTCCCTTTAGAGTAAGGATTGGTTTTTAAGACGCGGTCTGTAATCAGTCCCGAGAGCTACAGTAAACAACGCTGAGCACTGAACGCATCACAGGCAAGGTAAAAGGTGTTATCGGCAAAGGCTGTGAAACCTTTAATTCAACGGATGGGAACGGTATGCGCAGGATCCTGTAACGACGCTCCCAAAACCGGAAACCTGTAAGGCATGTTTTCGCTGCTGAACTTAATATACGAACCTGCACTCTCATGAACATACTGTATATCGTTATATCCGAGTGATTGTGTCAGGCAATAGATAGTGTCTAGGAGGAATTATTTCGAATGTAAAAGAAAGATATTTAATTTCGGTGTGGGATTATTCCCTGTTGTTAATAACCATGGCTGTATATGGCACCGAGCGGACTAGTTAACTTGCCTGAAAGCCGCTATGAGTGAGGAGCGAATATTGGCACGAGAGGATACCTGAACCATTTTTTGGACATGCGCTAAAAGCGAATGATTAGTTTTATCGGAATATTTACAGTATACTTACAAGGCAAGCTTGGCGTGCCGTCTTGGGCGAGATTGCTTAAATTATTTTGTGGATATATCATTCAAATAAAAGATAATAAAATGAGGTTGCTATGTCATATATTTGCGTAGAGAAAGATGGCCTTCAGTATGAAGCAGAATACTTCCGTGAAGAGGATATGGTCACAGTCTTTGGGGTTAGAGGAGGGCATTCCAGCGTGGTTCTAAATGGAATGACAGAAGTCGCGGCTGCTCGTACTGCGTTACGAAATCTTATTAGAGAAAATCAGGTTGATCCTCTAACTGATTAAAAATAAGCCATCTTAACTGAGAGCATATTTTGATATAATTTAGATTAAATCTATTTTGAAGGTTAGTTTGGGATGAGAAGATTACATCAAAACCGTTATTACTAGCAATAAGTTGTGTAAATCAAATAATACATAATCAGGTGGTAACATATACTAAGCGTAGTAAAGTTTTTATATATTCCTGTAACTTTGTGAGAAACTTCCATGAAAGCCGACAACTTAAGAATTATAGAGAATGGCAAATATGTTTTCGATATGTTCCTGGATACTGGTGAATTTTACTATACAAGTCATGTCTTTGACACGAGAGAAGATGCAAAAAGCTGGATGGAAGAATGGCAGATTTGGGCAAATAATGTATCGAGTGGGAAAGTAAGTAGTATTTATTATATTTTACAAGTGCCTGATACTTGGGCCGGTTCTTCAGATAAAAATAACCCTTACTCGGGACTTTATGTGAAAATAGGGCGTTCCAATAATGTGCTAAAAAGGTTGTCTAACCTGCAGACAGGTGCATTTGGTCAATTAATATTACACGCTTTGGAACCTGGTGGTTCAGAAAAAGAAAACTATCTTCATGAAAAATTTAGCAACGAAAGACGTCAAGGTGAATGGTTTGTTTGTACTAAGGAACTTACCAAGCATATATTTACAACATGGTTTAAAAACAAA
Source organism: Escherichia whittamii (assembly GCF_014836715.1). Lineage (GTDB taxonomy): Bacteria > Pseudomonadota > Gammaproteobacteria > Enterobacterales > Enterobacteriaceae > Escherichia > Escherichia whittamii. Next base: position 429,567 of record NZ_JACSQI010000002.1, on the reverse strand, counting down.
ATGCTCCCACCAGAACATCAAATAAAAATAATGCAGCTCGCAGAAAGAATAGGTATTTATTCGCATGTTCATACACTAATGGGGGGGAAGCCAGACTTAGTAAACCCATCTATTAGTGAACCTTGGGAATGCGAAAAATATGTTTTGGTTGATATGATTTATAGCTCTTTAGCAAAGCAAGTTAATCATAAAAAATAAAGTGTTACATTTTAACTATACAATTATTGATTCACTAATGAAGAGGTAATTTAGACGTATGAAGTTTTAATAAGCTCCAAGAATATTTTGTCATACATGGGTTAAAGAGTTATATAATAATATCTGCTTCTGGAACACAGCAGACAAGCACCTGCAGATAAAGGTCTGCTGAGAGCGAGAAGCGGATCATACGTTGGAAGTTGTTTAGGCAAATACGTTATAAACGTATTTGATTAAATTTACTTGGATCATAGTCTTCAATAACGCTTTATTATATTGTTTTTCATGCAGCAAACAGGTTCACAGGTAGGTAATAAGCTATGAGTGGGTGGAAAGAGTCTTTTACATTAGCAGAACAGATACAATTAGCATTAAATTTAGGTTATGAGGCTGTACCAGATGAAGAGGCATATACTGGGGCATACTTCATTAAAGGTGGTAAGAAGTGGATCTTTAACATCATCGGTCTCAAAAAGACATTGAATATATCTTCAGATGATGAACTAAGAGGGCAGGATTATGATGTTGATATGTATTTCGAAATTCGCCAAAATTGGGCACAATACCAAGATATGATCTTTGGAAGCGAAGATATCACTCCTTCACCTAAAAATGAACTTACTTCAATTTACCATGACCTGCAGGTAACGGATGAACCCAGGGAAATGGTGTATCTTTCTGATGGGATGTGGCTGGATCCCAACGGACGAATTGTACAACGATAGCACTCGAACACACTCAGTAATCGTCTATAAGGCCAGCACTTGTTACTTGGTCATTTGGGGTTGCTGGTCTTCTCCATTAAATCGACCAAAGTCTGTTCCATAGAGAGAGTTACTTGCGTTTAAAAAGGTATTTTGTCACGACCAGCACGAGGCCGAATACCTCTGTCAAAGTACCGCCCATGTACAACTGGAGCGTTAAGTCTTTAAATACAAGCCATTCAGCACCAGTGGCAAAAAATACACCATTCATTATCAAAAGCTGGCAAGCAAGGATAATAAGGAACCATTTGCCATAGCGTTTTTTTAGATCGATTTCAGCTTCAAAATCTTTGTTGTTGAGTTGTTTGCGCTCATGCTCAGTATCAAGTGAATTCACCTGTTTCACAGATGTGAACTCGGTCAAGATTTTACTCTCAGTACGGGTGACTTGTTGAGAGGGGGTAGGAATTGGAATTCTTTTGATTGACGCAGCTACAGCCATTTTGCGAGCTTCGGCAGCTCTTTTTCTGGCTATTCCGTGAATACGGGCAGACGGTTTTTTTGGAGCGTGCGAAACCTTTGTCTGAGGTGAAGTTTCGTCAGGAGACTGAACCGGAGTTTCATCCTCCTCCGGCTCAACCTCTTCTGCTAACTGACGGTGTAGGTTGAGGGAATCCTTCAGTCGGCGTGCAACTTCCTGTTTGAAACGGCTGTTAAAATCGTCATCCGATGGCATTCTAAAGCGTTACCCCAACCTCAAGTTCTTTAAACGATAAGTCATCGCATCGTCAGATACGCCAAAATGATGCGCCATTATATAACTTGGTTGGCCGTCAGCGTGCAGTTTTCTGACCTCATCTACCGGCATCAGAAGTTCTGCTGCGAACTTGTTCGCAAAAATTTCATCAGGATGCGTTCCGGCGCTTGCGGTTTCGCCACGTAAATCAACGTACTCATATTCATCGCTATGCGATGCTTGCCGGGCGATGTAATGTCCCAACTCATGCCCACATGAAAAACGTTGACGAACTTTGTTGTCATCACTGTTTAGAAAGATCGCTGGATCTTGATCTTTTTGTTTAATCAGTGCGCCAGAAACTTTCCCAGGAAGATCGGTAATAAAAACATCTAATCCCATGTCGTGAGCAATTTTCGCTGGATCAACAGGGAAACCACGCCCGCACCAGAACGTGTCCAGCACTCGCCGGGCGTGCTCTCTTGGGTTGGTAGCCATAGCTCCTCCAGTTACTGCATTACGATTATTGGTCGAAATATAGACAACATGTTCCGTACCACATTCCTGTAAAAGTGCAAATTCTGCACTTCTGGTACGATATTAACTGTTAGTAGTAAAGTCTTCCAGATAAATCACTTTAAAATCGTGTGAATTGCTTGCTTTTTACGCTGCATTGTGGATGGCTCAATGTTTCCAGTAAAAACATACATGCTAATCATGTGGTTAGTGATTTTTTGGGAGTCCATATGTTTCTGGAAAAATGGAATCCACAAGTGCCCGAATCAGAACGGGAAAGGGAAGGTTATTACATGTGTGGTTTATTACATCTGTGAAAAAATACAGATCTAACCTGATCTTTTCATTGAAGTTTTTCTTAGTCCTGGATAGGATCTGGAGGTTGCGAAGTTTTTAGAGTCGCATCAAAGGGAAAGCCCTGACAGCGCCAACTGTCAGGGCCATACAAAAACATCGGTAAATGCTTTCGTTGAGATCTCGATTTGGGAGATTACCTCAACCGGGATCCCGTGTAAAGCATTCATTGCCGAAAATGATATAGGTCAATGAATGAAACACATCTGTAAAAAGTCACATCGTCACGACAGTATGTTTGATGTTCTTTCTGCAAATCAGGGTAACGTTGGGCGGCACAAATGTTGTGGATGTGCCTATGATAAAGGTATGTGGCACGCATTAATTGGCGTTCCGCGTGCGGTTGATGACTCTGTTTTAGGTGATTTGCCCGAAAGCCAGGCCGGGCATGTACGTCATAAAGATGCTTTTGAAGCATATAACATGGGATATGACCATGGAATGCATAAAAAGGCCTACGGTATGGCCTCATAACCTGGTGTAAGTTATTAACTAACCCGCTTCGGCGGGTTTTCTTTTTTATAGAACCCTGCGTTGTGAAAACGAATAATAAATTGTGCAAATAATGCAGTTTTTATTATTCGAGGTAATTATGAAAACCTTCTATGAGGACTGGCCTGAAACTTTCGTTAGCCGGTTAGATATGTTACGGGCGTTGGATGATCGCGGCTCGACCCGGAGGCTCTATCTTGAGCGGACCGGGGTAATATTGACGCTCTGGCAGAAGAGATACGTACAGTCGTTGCCGGGTATCCTGAAATCGACGCGAGTGAACTTGATATCGGGCCGCTGTATCGCTATTACAAACGTGGAGAAAAGGGGAATCCGCTGGCTGACTTACTTATTGAGTTGGCTCCACCAACTTGTGAACGGGTTCGTATATCTCCTGAAGTGTACACAATCCCGTATCTGTTTTTTGCACTGTTGATAGCGCAAGGCGCTGACAATGATGCCCGAGATTTTTTCAATATGATGATGCGACCGTTGATCATCGCCTACCGTTTCAAACAACTGGCGCGCTACCTTGGCACAAAGGGCGGAGGACGACCACAGCACAGATTAAAAAGCGAAGCCGTTGAACTGGCTGATCGTTTTTATACTGAAAACCCGACAGCGCCATTATCGCGTGGTGTGCAATACATATCCGGTATTTTTGTGGCGAAATACTCTGACCCACCTGCAGCGTCGACGATTAGAAAATGGTTAATTTCAATTTACAGAAGTGATAAATAATGACCATAAACGGTTTAATCCCCTATAAAACCGTTTAATAAAATTCACGGCGTGAATATAATTGTCCATTATTCCCTCATTGTATTTGGCGTTATGACAAATGCCATAAAATACTGTATAAACATACAGGTTATAGCATTGGGGGGAAGACATGAATATTCAAGAATCTATAGGCGAACTACCGGAAACATGCCGGGCTGTTATCAAGCGTAAGGACGGACACATCGTTGGTGTGCGTGTTCTGACCGATGATGAACGGATTGCCAGCCTGATGGCGTTTCTCGAGTTGGCAGAAATAGCTGGATATACTATTACACCCCCTGACGCGTAAAACACGGTATAATATCGGTGCTGGATTGAACACCCGGCACCATTTTCTGAACACTGCCGCGCCACCTGGAGTTAAACATGGCGCAGCATTCATTTATCAGGGTATCCGGCGGTTCGCTAATACCCGCGACACCAGACACGCAACGCTGGTTGACTGAACGAGTCAAACCAGGTGCTGTTGTGTATGCAGATTTCAAACAGGCGCGTAATCCCGCGTTTCATCGTAAATTTTTCTCACTTCTAAACCTGGGCTTTGATTACTGGCATCCGTCCGGAGGGGCTATTTCTCCTGCGGAGCGCGAACTGGTCCATGGCTACGTTAAGTTACTGGCGTATTACGGTGGACACGGTGATGTCATGGCAGAGCTGGCTGATCAGTATCTTCTCGATGAGTCGGAAAAGCGCGCGGGGAATATCAGTGCGGTGAAGTCGTTCGAGGCGTTTCGCGCATGGGCGGTTATGGAAGCTGGGTTTTATGACGTTCATCAGATGCCAGACGGCAGTTTGATGCGCGTACCTCGTTCAATCTCGTTTGCTGCGATGGACGATCTTGAGTTCGGTCAACTGTATTCAGCCGTTTTAGATGTGCTGTGGAATTATATTTTGTTCCGCACGTTTGCCTCTCAGGAGGCCGCTGAAAATGCTGCCGCGCAGCTGCTGGATTACACATCATGAAAAAAATCGACCTGAGAAAAGCTGCACGTGGTCGCGCTTGTACTGTGCGTATCCCCGGTGTGTGCAATCACAATCCTGAAACCAGCGTACTGGCTCATTATCGTCTCGCCGGGACGTGCGGCACAGCCATCAAACCTCATGATATGCAGGGTGCTATCGCCTGTAGTGCGTGTCACGATGCTATCGACGGACGTACAAAAACGGATTACGAGCACGACTCATTGCTGTTGATGCACGCTGAGGGAGTTTTCAGAACACTGGCTATCTGGCGCGATGAGGAGTTTATCTGATGAGTAACGAGTATTTATTGGAATATACCCGCATAAAACTGCGCGCTGCATTGCGGGATTTGTCTGGTGGTTCTAAGGGGCAGCTGGAAGCATTGTGTGAGCACCCACCGGCAGACAAAAACGCATACCCACGCAAACATATTCACCGTGTGCAGCTGGAGGACCGGACCGTTGATGCTCTGGTTACGCCAGTTTACGCTCTGGAAAGTTTTAGCAGACGTCGCCCCGCGCCGCCGATGAATGATTTTGAATTTGCTGATTCATCCTGGCGGCGTTCTGTGAACTCGCTGGATGCAAGTCAGCAAGCGTGGTTGCGTTATTGCTACGGTGGTAACCTGGCGTTCAAACACCAAACAGCTATTTGTGAGGCTGTCTGGAGTCGCTATAAAGGACACATCCCCGCGTCAACTCAGAGAAAAGTAGTTAAGCGCCTGCTTTCGTTGGTGTGGTTGTCCGTGCAGGCGGTTGCAGCAGCAAATAAACGCGAGGATTTTAAGGAGATGGCCGGGTCTGCGCTAGCTGGAATGTTGTCTGTTTCTCGTTCCACCTGGTGCGAAACATACTCCCCGCACTGGGCAGGAATGAAAGAGGCGGTGAGAGCACTTGATGAAATGGCACTTCTTGCAACTTTGCATCATTATCAGAACCATTTAGACGACGTTTACGTATAATGCTTGCAAAACCGAACAAAATAGGCCATATTTAACGCTAATTTGGTATATTGCCAAATTTCTAAGAACCTCGCCACGGCGGGGTTTTGTCGTTTCTGAATCAGGAAAAATCATGTCTGAACCTCTAACCGCTGGCGTTGCTGCTGGCTCGGCGGGGGTGACGTTTGCTGCGTTATTTCCTGAGGCAACACCTGCAGTGATGATCTGTGCGCTGGCAGGCGCAGCTCTCTATGTGTTGTCATCCGGGCAGCATCGATTCTGGAAGCAGGTTATTTTCGCACTCATTGCGTTTGTTGGCGGTGTGTATTGCGCTGAGACAGCGTCAGCAATCATTACCGGTATTCTGAATGCGATGCTGAGTCACCTGAACCCTCCCGTAACAGTAAAAGTCTCTCCCGCCATTGGTGCACTGGTTGCATCAGTAATCAGCGTTACATCACTGTTGCGGATCATGTCACAAGCTCGTTTATGGAAATCAGATAAGGGGATGAAATAATGACCCTGCACTCTGTCCTCATCAATGCCAATGCAATTATCTGTCTGATGCTGGCACTGCGGTTGATGTTTTTTCAAAAAACAGGCCGCTATCGTTTTTTTATCTCACTAACTGCTTACCTGGCGATTCTGTCTGCTGCGTGGATAGCCCTACGAATTTTTTACGGGAAATATACGCAGGTTGATCCCGCAGAGTTTTTTCTCAACCTCACCATCTGTATTGCTGTCTGGCGGGCACGAGGGAATATTTCAAAAATAACAGGAGACAGGTAATGACCGATCCCAAATGGCTAATTGAGGCACGAAAAAATCTCGGCATCCGGGAAATGAAAGGGAAGCAACATGCTGCAGAAATTGTGCAGTACTGGAAAGATATCAAACGCGGCGGCATTAAGGATGACGAAACACCATGGTGCGCTGCCTTCACCGGAGCAATGCTGGAACGTGTTGGTATTCGTTCAACGCGTTTTGAGTCTGCGAATTCTTATCTCGATTGGGGTAATGAACTGAAGGAACCCGCCTATGGATGCATTGCTATTCTTTCTCGGTCTGGCGGTGGCCACGTTGGTTTTGTTGTCGGGAAAAATGCCGCCGGGGATTTAATGATTTTGGGGGGCAACCAGGCAGATGAAGTAAATATCAAAGCTTTTCCTCGTTCCCGTGTAACAGGCTACCGCTGGCCAGCAGGTCAAACGGATGTTCCACAATCACTTCCATTCGTGAATGCTGAGAAATCTATCTCAGAAGCGTAGGTAAAACGTGAAAAAACTCCTCTTAGCTGTCGCGTTCTTCACGCTGGCAGGTTGCACACATTCGACATACACCGAAGCGACTCGTGCTGACGGCAGCAGTATTAAACACGTGATGATCGCGCCGGGTACGAAGATTACCACTGCGGACGGTCGCTGCATTGATTCAACCGGGGCAGTGGCTTCATGCCTTGGTGGAAAATAGGGTAATTTATCTTAATGAATTGATGATTGGTCATTTGGCCCAGGCAACCTGACCACACAAAGGTGCTAAAGACAGAATCATAAATATGACATATTTTTAATGCCGATTTAACTGGTTATTTTTTAATAGGAAATTATATGTCACAGTTTTTGTTCGTTGGTGGGCCTTTTCACGGTCGTGTTGAAGACATTTATTCTAATTCCGCTATTGAACCCGTAGGTAGCACGGAGTTAAGGGTTTCTGTGGGGGATGAGGTAGTAATTTATGAACGCTCCGATTTTAGTCGATGGAATGGACCGCATTATCTCGTTGCAGTTGCAAATGGCGCGAGTGAGTTAATTTCTCAGACTATCGACGAGATGAATTATCACACATCTAAAATTTCTCCTATTTCGAAAGTTACTCGTACTGACTAGTAGCCCGGATAGTGACCTTCAAAGATGTGCACAGGATGTTTTGTACGAGCATATTCAGCAAGGATTTTGTTTGTCAAAGGTGTCTTGAGTGTTGTTGGTTCTTTTAATAGATCGATGGCATCAAGACGCCTTAGTGCATCGCCCTTCAGATAATTTATCGTAATGGTTGTGATTAAAAAATCACCGCAAAAACCACTGCAATGAATTTTCCAGCACGTATCGTGATTTGTCCACGAGGCATCAGAGCCGCATACAGGGCAATTTTTTGATTCCTGCATACCAATAACCATAGAGCATTTCTCTTCATTGAATGTTCGAGTTAAAAGCATAGACGACATCTGGGCACCATGAGAATACAGTAGGATTTAATTACATGAGCAAACCGGGACTGGGCTTGAGCTTCAGAAGCGGTTCCTGTCCGAGTACGTCAAATCATGTGTATCACCGAAAGAATGGTGTGACGCGCAGGGACTGAGCTTCGCAACAGCTCGCCGATGTATAAAAAACAACTGCGCAATGTGTCAAAGAACTGGTGGCTGATGAAAGAGACGCTTTACTTAAACGAGAGGCCGCCTTTTTGTTTTAAGGCGGCACACATTCAACAGGTTAAGGTAACCGATTTGACCATTTAGTTGCGCGCCAGTTGTTCTGAACCATAATCTCCTCAAGTATCTCATCTGAAGGCTCTGCTTCGCCGCTTAACCATTCTCTTAAAGTTGGACAATGTAGGTAAGAGGAGTTCGCACGATAAAAAGATACGATGGCGTCCTCTGATAACTTCTCAGGAAACTTTTTTGGGTCAGCTTCTTTTAATATTACGCTCATTAAGGCTTCAATTTTTTCTCTGTTCATTTTTTGCGTTCTCATGGTTGTTGTTTTTCTGTAAGGATATCAATAAGTTCAAGATATATACATATATGGAAAACTTGTTCGGTAGTCTATCGATACAGCGCAAAAGGATGGCTCGCTGCCAAAGTGAAAGCTTACGCTGATAATCAGATACGCAAAGCTGATGTATGCAAACAAGTACGCCGCGAGGCTACAGTCGAGTTTGATGAACCTGATGCGAGCCCACGATTCCTGTCCTGAAAGGGAGATAGCCCCCCCTGGTCGCGGGTCCTTTCCGAAATCCAAAACACCGAGGGTCGGTAGACGCGCAAAAACTCACTCATTTTTAGTATTTTTTCATTTTGGGTATTTCCGGTTCCGGTGAGGATTTTTAATGGCAAGTCAGGCTGAGGTCGCAGCACATTTACTGCTATCTGATCGTCGTCTGCGCGATCTTGCAAAACTTCCGGGAGCTCCAGTCCCCCAAGGACGTGGCGATTGGGAACTTGACGCATGGCGCCATTTTTATATTCGTTATCTCCGGAGCAATAGACGCGACACAACTAGTAATGACGAACCGGAAGCGGGGGACAATTCTCCCGAAAAAAATCGCGAGCAGTGGTTGAAAAATGAGGAACGGCAGGAGCGAATCCTGATGGCTCGCGTGAAACGCCGCATTCTTGCTAAACGCTACGCGCCAATTGAATTAATCAGCGTAGCTGTATCTCGCGTCGCAGTTGAATTACGTACCCGTGTCGAATCGTGGCCACCACGGTTAAAAAAGGTGTGGCCTGAAATGCCGCAGGAGGCGAGCAGTGTATTACGAGAGGAGCTGGCAATAGCCCTAAATGAACTGGCAGACATACGAATCGACTTCAGCGATTACGATGTCAGCGATATCGAACGCGATCTCGACAGGGTTGAATCCCTTGCGCGTGACGATACCGATGACGGGGGTTGAGTGGGCTGATAAACATTTTTATCTTCCCGAAGGCTCAAGCCATATTGCTGGCCACTGGACGACTCAGCCGGTCCAGGTAGTGATGTTAAATATGATGACTAACGACGCGATAAAAATCGTGTCTGTTCGCAAATCAGCTCGTCTCGGTTATACAAAAATACTCGTCGCGGCGCTGCTCTATTTCGCTGAGCACAAAAAACGTAGTGCCGTGGTCTATCAGCCTATCGATGACGAGTCGGATGGATTCGTTGCCGATGAGGTTGATCCAGCGATCGCCGAAATGCCGATTATTCAGAAAATTTTCCCCGACTGGGATAAAAGCAACGAGCGTAACAATCTCCAGCGTAAAGAAATGAACGGCGCGATTATCGATTTTCGCGGCGCGAGTACGCCAGGAAATTTCCGGCGACTAACGAAACAGGTTGTCGAGGGTGACGAAGTTGACGGCTGGCCGCTGGAAGTTGCCAAAAAAGGCAAAGGCGAGGGCTCGCCCATCGAACTGGCGCTCGTTCGAATTAAAGGGGCAGCGTATCCGAAGGCGATTTTCGGTTCGACACCGACAGTCACCGGCAAAAGTCATATCGAAATGCTTGAAGACGCTGCCGATCTGACGTTTCGTTTTTACCTGAAATGCCCTCACTGTGGTGAAGAGCAGGTCCTGACATTTGGTTTTCACGGTATCGAATACGGCCTCAAATGGGATGACAGCCTGCAAACAAATGAGGCGAAATCGTCGTCCGCGTATTATCAGTGCTGCTACTGCCAGGAGCATTTTTACTATCGCGATCTCGAAAAAATGGCGCTCGCGGGGCGCTGGATAGCTGAGGACTGCACCTGGACCCAGGACGGAATCCATTTTTTTGATCACGACGGTGGCGTCGTTCGCGCGCCGAAACACGCGGCGATCGTGATAAACGCCCTGTATTCACTAAACCTCGACGGCTGGGGCGAGATTGTCAGCGAGTGGCTGAAAGCGAAGGGCGATCCGCTCAAAGAAAAGACGTTTCATAACACGACGCTCGGCGAACTCTGGAGTGACGTAGCCAGCGAGCAGCTGGAGCACGATATTCTCGTTAATCGACGGGAAAAATACGCCAGCCAGGTTCCTGACGATGTTGTTTATATAACCGGCGGCATCGACTCTCAGACGTCCGGGCGCTACGAGTGTTACGTGTGGGGCTGGGGAGCTGAGGAAGAGTGCTGGCTGATTGATAAAACAATCGTCCTCGGTCGCTACGACGAGGAGGACACGCTGCAGCGCGTCGACGGAGTGATTCGCAAACAATACCGGCGCAGCGACGGGACCACAATCGGCGTCAGCCGCTGGGCGTGGGATACCGGCGGTATAGACGCGCAGGTCGTTTATAACCGCTCGCTGAAACTCGGTCCGCTGTGGGTCATTCCAATCAAGGGCGCGAGCTCATACGGCCAGCCGGTCGTAAATATGCCGCGCACCCGTAACGCGAATAAAGTGTATTTGTCGTTGATTGGGACAGATACCGCGAAAGACCTGCTCGCGATGCGTCTGCCGCTGGAACCCGACCCCAAATCGGCGACACCAGGCGCGATTCATTTTCCCAACGACGACGAAATATTCGGCACGACAGAGGCAAAACAGCTCGTCTCCGAAGTTCTGATCCCAAAACTTATTAACGGTCGTGTCGTTTACCGCTGGGACAACCAGGGGCGGCGAAATGAGGCGCTCGACTGCTGGGTATACGGGCTGGCAGCGCTGCGTATCAGTAAAATTCGTTTCCAGCTCAATCTCGAGACGCTCGCTTTTCAACGGAAAAACTCACAAAACAAACAACTGTCTCTCGAGGAGATGGGCAGAATGCTCGGAGGGGGCTCATGACGTCGTGCGAGGTTTTAACAGAACGACTGCTGGAAGCAGAAATCGCGCTGCATAAATTATTAACAGGTAAAGCGACCGTGTCGCTGTCTCACGGCGATTCAGCAGGAAATAACCGGAGCTATCAGTACTCCCAGGCGAGTATTGAGCAGCTCCGAACGTACATCATCGAGCTTAAATCACAGCTTGGTCTGAGTACGGGACGCCGCCGTCCCGTGGGAGTTCGATTATGACTGCTCTGCAGCTGCTCGGACCTGACGGTAAAACGCCACTACGCCGTTACGCGGGGTATAACGGCGGCGGTCCCGGTTTCGGTGGCCAGCTGATTGACTGGAACGCACCGCAGCAGAGCGCCGACGCAGCACTGCTGCCGAATTTTTATCGCGGTAACGCGCGAGCAGATGATCTCGTTCGTAATAACGGCGTCGCGTCGAACGCCGTGCAGCTGCACCAGGATCATATCGTCGGCAATCTTTTTAAGTTGAGTTATCGCCCTAACTGGCGTTACCTCGGGATATCTCGCGAGGACGCCAGGGCGCTGGCGCGTGACGTCGAGGTTGCGTGGACTGAATACGCCGAGGACCCTCACTGCACGATTGATATCGAGCGGAAGCGGACGTTCACAATGATGATTCGCGAGGGCGTGGCTACTCACGCGTTTAATGGTGAAACCTGCGTACAACCAGTCTGGGAGAGTAGTGCCGGCAGCGTTTTTCGGACGCGATTCAAAATGATCTCACCAAAACGGATTCGAAACCCTGGTTACTCAGTTGACACTCAATTTTGCCGCGCCGGTGTTGATATCGATAAAAACGGGGCCGCGGTTGGGTACTGGATAGCCGAGGATACCTACCCCCTCGGCGGCGTCGGTAAATGCAGGCGCATCCCAGCACAGCTCAGTAGCGGAAGACACGCATTCATTCACATATTCGAGCCGCTAGAGGATGGGCAAACCCGAGGTGACAACATTTTCTACAGCGTCATGGAACGCCTGAAAATGCTCGACACATTGCAGCAAACACAACTGCAGAGCGCCATCGTGAAAGCGATGTACGCCGCGACAATCGAATCAGAGCTCGACAGCCAGCAGGCGTTTGAATATATCGCCGGCGCGGGTACTGATACCGACTCGAACCCGCTGAATTCGTTTATTCAGAGTTACGTGACGTACTACAACGGCGCAAATATCAAGTTAGGCGGCGTAAAAGTTCCTCACCTTCACCCCGGCGACAAACTTAGTCTGCAGACTGCACAGAACGCTGACGCTGGTTTCAGTTCGCTGGAAAAATCACTCCTGCGTTACGTTGCCGCTGGCGTCGGTGCGTCATATGAGGAACTGAGCCGGGACTACAGCCAGGTCAGTTACTCCAGCGCCCGGGCCAGCGCAAACGTGAGCTGGCGGTTTTTTATGGGGCGTCGACGTTTTATCGCTGCGCGGCAGGCGTCGCTGATGTTCTGCTGCTGGTTTGAAGAGGCGCTGGCGCGAGGAATTATCACTCTGCCTCGCTCAGCGGTCCGGTCGTTTTATGAGGCGCGGAACTCCTGGACGAACGCGCTCTGGATCGGTGCAGGCCGCATGGCCATCGACGGACTGAAAGAGGTACAGGAGAGCGCCATGCGCATCACGACTGGCCTTAGCACGTATCAGAACGAACTGGCACTGCAGGGGCAGGACTACGAGGAGGTCATGGAACAACAGGAATACGAAATTCAGCGTCGGCGCGAAATGGGACTGAGCGAGCCGTCCTGGTCTGTATCTCACACTTCAAATACCGACGATAACGGCTGGGGAGGTAACTGATGCCGTGGAACAATTTTCCGCATCTCGCCGCCAGGGCGTTCAATCAACCTCTTTTGCTGGAGCCCGCCTACGCGCGGGTATTTTTTTCGGCACTGAGCGACCGGTTCGGTACCGGGCGACTGATTGATACAGCGTCCGGAGAGGTAATGAGCAACGACGAAATGAACGCGCTCGCGATGAGCTGGGACAGCAGTGAGCGACCGCGCCAGAAAACGTACCGCGTGGAGCGTGGTATAGCCGTATTGCCCGTTACGGGGACGCTGGTTCATAAATTGGGATATATAAATCCGGTCAGCGGGATGAGCGGTTACGACGGAATCGCAAAACGCCTGCAGCAGGCGATTTCTGATCCCGATGTTAAGGGGATCCTGCTGGATATTGACTCTCCGGGCGGTGAGGTTGCCGGCGCGTTTGATACCGCTGATCTCATCGTCCGGGCGCGAGAGCAAAAACCAGTCTGGGCGCTGGCCAGCGATACGGCCTGCAGCGCTGCCTATTTGCTGGCGTCAGCGTGTTCGCGCCGGCTGATAACGCAGACAGGCACAGTTGGTTCAATCGGTGTCCTGATGGCTCACCGCTGCGTCGAAAAAGCGCTGGAGATTGCTGGCGTCGACGTGACGCTGATTTACGCCGGCGCGCACAAGGTCGACGGGAACCCGTATTCCCAGCTGCCCGACGACGTTCGCGACGAATTCCAGCTGAGTATTAACAGCACACGCGAGCAGTTCGCGCAAAAAGTCGCGGATTATACCGGGCTGAAAAAATCCAGGGTACTGGCCACAGAGGCCGCAACCTTTATCGGTACGGACGCGATTAAATCGGGTCTTGCTGATCAACTCGTGAATTACGCTGACGCTATCGCAGTGATGGCCGAGGCACTGAAACCAAAAATGGAGCGATTTATGTCTGGTACAGAAACCACGGCGGAAACCACGACCACAGAACAAACCGCGACCACGACTACGGTCGCGCCGGTTGAGTTCAACACGGAGCAGATTCGCGCGGACGCGGCGTCGAACGAACTGGCGCGTGTGATGGCTATTATCAACTGTCCCGAGGCCGTCGGGCGCGAGGAGCAGGCAAAAGCGCTCGCCGGAGTACCAGGGATGACGCTCGAGCAGGCGCGTGTGGTCCTCGCGGCAGCACCGCAAACTGCGCAGGCGCGGACAGAAACGGCGCTCGATACACTCATGAGCACTGAATCACCGGCGACTATTCAGGATGCAGGCAGCACAACGGCAACAGGAACAACCGCAAACGTCTCAATGCTGGTAGCAGCAGGGCGTTCAATTTTAGGGGATGAATGATGACCACAGAAACGTATAGCCCGGACGATTTTATCCTCGGGCCCGATCTCGTTGTTACAGCCGTTGGCCATTTTGCGGCCAGCATTGATGTTCCGCGGTTAACGCCAATTATGGTCGACTCATCAATCGGCACATTTAAAGTGTGGGACGGCTCTGTTGGTAAGGCTGTAGGTTTGACAGCAACCCCCGTCAAAACTGGTGCGAGTACAGCCGATTTGTCGTATTACAAAGCCGGTTCGTTTCGTTATACAGCGATTAACTGGGGAACTGTAACTGATAGTAGCAAGCGGAAATCAGCGTTCGCCGGTACACCAATCAGCGTCGGCTGATAGCCCAAAAACTCAAAATAAGCCGCCTCCGGGCGGTTTTTTTATACAGGATATATAAATGAGCGATTCGTTTACTACGTCAGAACTGATTACCGCAACGCAGCAGGTATTTAAGTTCAATCCGTTGTTTTTAAGATTGTTTTTCCGTGAGACTTACACGTTTACGAGCGAAGAAGTTTTTCTGGATAAAATCCCGGGTAAGGTCAATATGGCGGTGTATTGTGCACCAATGATCACCGGTAGAGTCGATCGCACCCGCGGCTACTCAACTAACCATTTCAAACCGGGTTACACGAAGCCGAAACACACGATCAATCCGAATATGAGCATCAAGCGCGCCGCCGGTGAGCAGATTGGCCAGCCGGAAACGCCGGTCGAACGTCGTGCAAAAATCATCATGCAGAACCTGCTTGATGAGGAGCTCAGTATCAGTCAGCTCGAAGAATTCCAGGCAGTACAGTCCGTTCTGTACGGTAAATACACAGTCTCCGGCAGCAATATCGAAACCTATGAAATCGACATGAGCCGCAGCGCGACGAATAACGTCACTCAGTCTGGTTCGACAGCATGGTCAACACAGGACGCGGAAACGTATGACCCGAGCGACGATATCGAATCCTATGCTGACCTTGCCTCTGGTGCGGTTAACGTCATCATCATGGACGGTAAAGCCTGGAAGCAGTTGAAGCGCTTTAAAAAATTCTGGACGGCACTGGATACGCGCCGTGGATCAAATAGCCAGCTCGAAGTCGCGCTGAAAAACCTGGGCGACGTTGTCAGCTTTAAGGGGTATTACGGAGACACAGCACTATTTGTCTACAAGGGGCAGTACATCGACCCGGTAACAGGCACTGAAACGCGTTATATGCCTGATAACACGATGATTTTGGGCAACACAAAAAATCGCGGGCTCCGCACATATGGCGCAATTCAGGACGAAGACGCGCTGAGAGAGGGGATCTGCGAGGCCACTCGCTATCCAAAAGTGTGGACCACTACCGGCGATCCGGCAGTGACGCAAACAATGACCCAATCCGCGCCAGCAATGGTCCTCACGGACGCCGACGCGTTCGTCGTCGTAAAAATCGCGTAAGAGCCGAAAGGCTCTTTTTTTGTTAAGGAATTGGCATGAGCACAAAAACACAATTGCTGGCGCGTATTGACGATCTGAGCGCCCAGCTCGGTCGCGAATTACCGCGCAGCGGGAATATTGCGGAACTGGAATCAATCGTCTCCGGCGCTGAGTCAGAGCTCGATATTCTGAACGAGCAATCTGGTGACGCGGGAGGCATCGAGATCACGGTGAATACTGCGCCCGGGACTGATAGCGATCTCGCTCAATCAATCGCGAGCGCTATCGTCTCACAGTCACAAGAACCGGAGCTCGCACCGGCTACGCGCCGCGTTAAGCTGCGTAACACGCTGGACGTTTATCACTACGTGAATGGGCGTCGCGTTCGCGAGATTGTTGTCGCTGGCCGTGAAATTGTTGTTGATTCACAGGAGGTCGCAGACCTTATCGCAGCTGATCACGTTTACGCGCTATGAGCTACTACGACGACCTCCGGGCCGGCGACGAGGAGATGATTCGGGAGTGGGGGCGGCCAGTTCAGCTGCGTGGTAAAGCCGATCCCATTATCGCTATTTTCAACGAGCCTTATACGCGTGTTGACATTCCTCACGCAGGTTTTATTACCGGTACAGTAACGAGCCTGACGGCGCTCTCGGACGATGTCGCTGGCGTTGTTGCGCGTGACGTCGTCCAGGTCCCAAAGCAGCGCAGCATCGGACCTGACGGCTCTGTTATCTGGTCTGACTGGACCGATTACGTGGTTAAGGAGCCTCAGCCAGACGGCGTCGGGCTCACGAATATTTTTTTAGAGCCTCACACGTCCAGCGAAAACAGCGAGTATTCAAAATACTAAGAGGGAGCCGTGGCCGATTTACGTAGTAACGCGCAGATGTTTGATATCAATGTTTCGGCTCTGGAGCAGCTCAGAGTCGAAATCAGTGCTACGCAACATCAAATGTTAATGGCATACAACCGGGCGCTGAACCGAACTGCAAAGCATATGCATCGTATCTCTGTGGGAATGATTATCGAATCGCTGGCGGTTAAAGGGCGTAAAGCGGCGGAGAGACGCATAAAGCCGTTCGTCAAACGTCGAACCCCATCAAAAGAAAGCATAGGCGATCTGAGCAGTGTGAAGTTGTGGTACGGGTTGAATGATTTTCGGGTTCATAACCTGAAAGGGAGAATGCAGAATCCGCGAAAACAGAAACAGCCTCGCGATCCAGAAACTGGCCTGTTTTTGAAAACAAAAAAAGGCGCTCGAGGAGCAACTTTTATACCAAAAAGCACAGGGCTGGCGATGATGAGCTGGCCCGATTCATTCGTCGCTAAGCGTTACGGAGAGAAAAGCATCTGGCTACGTCGTGACAGAGGAGGTATCGAAGAGGCTCGCGTACCGGTGCATGAAGCGCTGGAGGATGTTATCGACGATTATATTTTTGAAAACATTGGCCCCGTATTCATGGGATTTTTTGAACAGGACTTGCGTGGTCGCGTGAAAGGCAACGTTCACGTAGATCCAAAAACAGGTAAACGATCATGAGCGGACTGGATGCATTTGACGAATATCTGGATTGCGTTAAAGGCGCTGTTTTACAAATACCGTTCATCAAAACGTTCGGTATTTATCCGGAAATTCCGGCTGGATTTGAAACGCCAGCTCTGTTCCTGGAAATCAGCAACTGGTCACAGAGTGACGAAGCGGTTGCAGGCTCAATTCAGTCAGTCGAGCTGTCGTGTAATTTGTATTTGCTGCGTGAGTTTGCGGCTGATCAGTACGGACTGAAATCGCAGAATGCAGCGCTCTATATGACGAGCTGGATTAATGGGCGAATGTTCGGTCCCGGAACTAAACCGGCAAAATTCAGCGACGCGGAACCGTGTGACTGGATTAAAAACGGGCAGTCAGTCGGTTCGCATTCAGTTCAGTGCGTGTCGTTCACGCAGGTTGTAGGCGTTGGTCCCGATATTTTCGATTATCCCTCACGGGGAACCCTGAAAAATATATACGTCGGAATAGCGCCGGATATCGGAGCAGAACACGAGAGCGACTACTATGGCCCAATCGGACGATGATGAGTATGCGGCAGCGGAGAACGCTCGCCGGCTGCGTGACGCAGTTAAACGCGGCACTATAGCTGCAGTTAAAATGAATCCTCCTCGCTGCCGCGTCTCATTTGGCGGCGAGCACCAGTCAGGCTGGCTGCAGTGGTTTACTCACGCCACCTCAGAACGCGTCGACTGGAGCGCACCATCAGTGGGCGATCCCGTTACTGTTGTTTCTGAGGGTGGGGACACGCGGAACGGCGTAGTTATGCTCGGGCTGCACATTGACAACAAAGCTCCGCCCAGTGATGACCCCCATGATCATGTCACTGCATACTGTGACGGGGCTACGATGACGTATAACACAAAAAACCACACTCTGACATGGCAGGGCGTACCGGACGGCGTGGTAAAAATACTCGGTGAGTCTGAAATAGAAATATTCGGACGTGCAGACGTTACTATTAATAGCGAAAATGTAGTTAATATCCATGGTGGGAAATTAATTAACGCGGACGCTAATATTATTAATGTCACAGCGACAGATACAATTAACGCACATGCTGATTTAGTGAACGTTATAGCAACGAGTTCTGTTAGTGTTACTGCTGCGAACAGAATATCGCTGACAGCTCAAACAATCAGTGCGTGGGCTCCGGGTGGGATAACACTAGCTGGTCCAACGCATATCACCGAGACATTAATTGTAGATAAATTAGCGACATTCCGTAACGATATTTCTGTCACAGGTGATAATGGTGGAACAGGTAATATCACAACCCGCGGTAGTGTGTTAGCAGGGCAAGAGGTGCAGGACCGACAAGGCACAGTAACTGAGATTCGCACAACGTACAACGGACACACTCATACATGTCCGGACGGGGAAACACAACAACCGAACCAACCAATGGCGTAAATATGCTTGGAATGGACCGTAACACCGGTAAGCCTTTATCGGGGACTGATCACATTTGCCAGTCTATCGTCGATATTTTAACGACCCCACTGGGGACCCGTGTAATGTTGCCGGAATATGGCAGTAAATTATTTGACCTCGTTGATAACCCCACTGATCCGTCACTTGCTATGAGAATAATAATGGAAAGTGCAGGAGCAATAGCACGCTGGGAACCACGCGTCAGAATTGACAGAATAAATGTGTTAGCAGTGGATATCGGGAAAATAACAATATTAATTATTGCAACAGATATCGAAACACAACAGCGATTAGAGTTTAATAATATGGAGCTGATATTTTGATAACATCAACAGTTCAGAACTCGATAGTAAAAACTATTGATATGAGCCTGCTGCCACCACCGACGTTCGTTAAAACCCCGTTATTTTCAGATATTAAATCCAGTCTACTGTCAGAATTGCAGATATTATATCCACAATTTAACGCACTCCTGGAGTCAGACCCGGCAGTTAAACTGCTGGAAATAGTTGCATACAGAGAAATTATCATTACAGCCCGGGTAAATCAGGGGATGCTCGCGGTATTACTCGCGTTTGCAAAAGGCAGCGACCTCGATCAGATTGGCGCTAATTTTGACTGTCTGCGACTGCTGATAACGCCAGCTAACCCTGATGCAATTCCCCCGACTGATGCTGTTTACGAGAGTGACGACGAGTATCGTCATCGCATACAACTATCATGGTACGCGCGGAATACTGCCGGCAGTACAAACGCGTATAACTATTTCGCGCTATCGAGTGATCCTGACGTTCTGTCAGCGCAGGCATACGGCCCGCCGGTGACTCAGCCAGGGTACGTCGATATGTATGTTTTGTCCCGGACAGGCGACGGTGTACCCCCGCAATCACTACTGAATACAGTGAATGCAGCTCTGTCGCCTGACGATACTCGACCGCTGACTGATTTTGTGACCGTAAAACCCGCGTCGAACCTGAATTACCGGGTTGAGGCCGTTATCGTAGCTGGGCTTGGCCCCGACCAGAACGTTTTACTCAACGGTGCGCAGAGCGATTTGGCGATATACGTGGCTACGCAGCATAAAATCGGAGCAACAGCAGCTCTGTCAGGAATTTACGACGCGATACACCGTGACGGCACTGAGCGTGTGATTCTGATATCGCCAACCGAGGACGTGATCGCTGGCGTCGGACAGGCTCCGTACTGCACAGAAATCAAACTCAGCGTGCAAATGGGGTAGCCATGACAAGTCAAAGTGTACTGCCTCCGAGCGCAATAACCCCTGAGAGAGCGCTGGAAGCTGTTTTATCTCACGTCGGCGATCTGCCGGGCGATATTCGAATTATTAAAAATCCCGATTTGTGTCCTGCAAATCTGTTGCCGTGGCTAGCGTGGGAATATGCGGTAACGTACTGGAATCCAGACTGGAGCGAGCAGCAAAAACGCGAAATTATCAAAGCGGCGGCATGGCAAAACAAACACCGTGGAACGCGTGGAGCTGTCGAACGGGCGTTATTAACTGTTGGGTTTGAGAGCAAAATGAGAGAGTGGTTTGAAGCCACGCCCAGGGATGAACCGTATACATTCGCAATTAAAATATACTTGCTAAAAAGCATGGGGTTAGATGTTGAATTACTGAACACATTTATAGCGCAAATATTTGATGCAAAAAACTGTCGTTCCTTATTAAAAGAAATAAATTTCGAAACAGATGTGGAAGGGGAATTCTATATCGCCGGAACTCCTTATGCGAAAATAGGCGTAAATATACCGGCAGATGGTGATGGTGGCGTGAAATTAAATGGCGGATTATATATATCAGGCTCACCAATCGTGAATCTGTTAGTGGAGATTGGACCTAATGGCTAAATTAAAATCAAATCTGAAAGCGAGCGCGAGCCAGGTTTATGCGGTGCTGACAGACCGGGGGGCGCAACTTGAAGCCGCTGCGCTGGCATCGGGTGTACCCGTGGTGCTGAATAAATTCGTTATTGGTGACGCAAACGGAAACGACGACGTGACGCCAGACCCGGCCCGAACAGCATTAATTCACGAGACGTATCGCGGAGATATTAAATCGTCAGAAAATAGCGGCAATCAGGTTATTTTTACACTGTACGTACCACCGGAAACCGGCGGTTATACTATCCGCGAAGTGGGGATATTAACAGATAAAGGCGAATTATATTCAGTTGCGCGTTCGCCGGATATTTTAAAACCTACGGATAGCAACGGCGCACTGATTTCAATCACGTATAAATACACTCTCGCAGTGTCCAGCACATCTACAGTTAATGTTGTTATTGATAACAGTAGCGGTATGAGCCAGGCTGATTCTGATAAACGATATTTGCAGATAAGTAAAAATTTATCTGAAATTAAAGATAAAGGAGTGGTAGCTCAAAAAGACGCACGTGAAAACATTGGTATCAATCTCGACGATTATTATAATAAGGAGGAAATAGACGACAAAATAACTGATATTAATAATAATGTAAACAATCTGCACCCCGTTTTATCAGTCAATAATGTTGCCCCAGATTCATCGGGTAATGTGAATGTGGATTCCGGTTTTGCTAAATTAAATGGAGACGGCGCGTTTAATCTCGTCGCTTTGTTTTCGCAGCAATCTGAACCTGATACGACAATTTCACGAATTCCAGGTTATCGATTAGCTGGCGTGCTATTTAACGCTAACCCAGGCCTGGAAGTGTTGGGTGCGGGGTATTTGTCTGGAATATGGATGCTTCCATTCAGCCCGTTAATAACGACAGATTCAGGGCATGGTTTGACCGGGTCTGTTTCTGGCGCAGTAATAGCCCAGCGAATTCCAGTTGGTAATGTTAATAAATTTACCAATATAAGAAACCCTCATTACCCAAGAGCGCGTGGAGCAGTGGGTGTTTATGTGGAATATCACATAAATATTGAGTGCGATATAGACGGTGTTGGAACTGGAATTATATTTACAGCGAGTAAGGATGATATTGAGGAATACGGTCGCCAATTATATCAAAACGCAAAAAACGGCATGTACGGCACAGTAACAAACGGTTATCAAGGTTGATAGAGGTAATAAATGAGCACTAATTTTTTACATGGCCCGCGCACGCTCGAATACGACGACGGCACAAAAGAAATTTCTACTGTTGACGTTTCAGTAATCGGCATTGTCGGCACAGCACCCGACGCCAGCAACGCCGCCACGGCGTTTCTATTATGGGGATCAGAACTCGCAGATAATCTTGTTGAGTTTTCAACGGTAATGCCAGGAGCCGACGGAAACAACTGGATTGTTGAAATCGTCAATGTCGGTATTAACGGGAATGTAGCCACTCCAGGATATAGCACACTGCCTGACGGCTCGAGAAAATTGACAATGCTTACAGACGGCGCGATGACTCCGTCAAAAATGTACGATCAGAACCAGCAGTATAAAGAAGGGCTACAAATCGGGGAATATATTAATGTTACATTCGGTGGCGATCATGCAGGAACGGGTACTGTATTCGCGCTTCCGCCAACGAATTTATCAGGTGGTAAAGATAACTCTTTCCAATATAATATTCCGACGGTAATCGCAGGAAGTAAGAAAAAAGCTGAGTTGCTAGGTGGGCATGGTACCCTTCCTCCAGCCGTATCTGAAATACTAAATCAGGAGGATGCAATTATTGTTGTTGTCCGCGTTGAAGAAGACAGTGATGAAACAAAAATGAGGCAGAACGTCGTTAACGGGATTAACGCATTGTTGACGTCTGTACAAATAAATCAAGTGACTCCAAGAATTTTAATTGCTCCAGATTATAGTGCTAACGATTATATCGCTGAACAACTTGAAGTGGTGACAAATAAATTACGAGGTGTTGGGTATATCGATTCACCGCGAGGCGCTACGCCTGCTGACGTTGTGAATCGTCGTCAGAGATATGGCGCCAGGATGGAAATTTTACGCCCTCGCGTTTATTCTACGAGTGATGTCAGTGGGTTATCTCGTCCGTATTCAGCTATCGCTGCTGGTTTGCGAGCCAGAATTGATAATAAAAAAGGATTCTGGTGGAGTAAATCGAACCAGAATATCTACGGAGTTACAGGGCTTGAACAAGTCGACGATTTTATTATTGGTGAGACAAACTGCACAGCGAACCTGCTGAACGCTAGTCAGGTCAGCACCATCATTCGCTATGACGGATTCCGACATTGGGGTAACTATCTGTGCAGCATGGATCCACAATGGTCGTTTGAATGCGTTCGTCGGACAGCTGACGTAATTGAAGATTCTATAGCCCGGGCAATGATGACAGATTTTATTGATCGCCCGATAGACCTGCATCTCGGGACAGATGTCGTAGAGTCGATAAACGCATATCTGCATAAATTAGAGGAGCAGGGCGCGATTAACGGAGGACGGGCGTGGTTAGACGGTGAGCTGAATACAAAAGAAAGCCTGGCTGCGGGTAACCTTTATATTAATGTTGACTTTGGACCGAAATCCCCGGCACAAACAATTACGCTAATGTACCGCATTAATAATGATTACACAGTTGAAGCTCTGGCTCCCCTTTTTAAAGAAACACTCTGATAATCCGGAGAATTGATATGTCAGATAGTAACGCTTACCGCGCTTTTGCTCTATACGTACAGGGTGAACGGGTTTTAAATTGTACTGAGTATACTCCTGTCGATATGAAAATAATCGAAGACGAATTTAAAACAGGCGCGATGGATACAGCCATCACCCTGGATGGTGGTATGGAGAAAATGTCAGCCAGTTTTAAAGTTTCAGGTTCTGATTCTGGTGTTATGAGCTATTTCGGGTTAATACCGGGAGTCAGGACACGGTTTGAAATTCGTAGTGCGTACACAGACTCCTATGGAATAAATTTTGAGCGCATTGATACCTACGAGGGACTTATTACGGCAATCACTGATGACGCTCAGGGGACTGATTCAAAATCGTCAGTGGGGCAATCAGTAACGATTGCGCCGAGCTATTATAAAAGAGTTCAAAATGGACGAATTATTTACGAAATTCATCCTGCAAAAATGAAGCGCGTTATTAACGGTGTTGATGTTCTTGCAGGCGTCGCTCGAATCCTTCATGTATATTAAAAGGTAAGTAAAATGGAATCCTTATTAGACAGTATGACTATTACGCTCTCTCGCCCGTTTATTATTAAGGGCGAGAGTTGCGATACAATTACTATTCGCGAACCAAAATTACGCGACCGCATTATGTTCAGTAACGATAAAAGTGGTCTTGAAGAGCGGACAGCGACAATGCTGGCGCGCCTCGCAAATCTGGAGCGAGAGGATTTATATGCACTGCCTGCGTGCGATTACGATCAAATGGAGGCCGCGTTTAACGAACTGGTAAAGCCCCCGAAAGACCGACATCAGATATAGTTATTCTGATTCCGTTTATTGCGAAAAAACTTGCCATCCCGCCCGACACGCAAATGGACCTGCCGTATCGGGTTTTTAATTTCTATGTAAACGAGGTCATGAAAACCGATGGCTATTTCTCAAAACTTTAAAACTCAGGTTGTATTCGGGGGGCGAATAGACCCGTCGTTTCGGCGCGGTACAACAGAACTCAACGATGCAATTCGGCAGACGTCGTCTACTGTCGGGAAATTAACGAAAAGCCAGGATAAATTAAAAGACAAAATCGCAGCAATGAAACTGGCTGGTAAAGACGTTTCTGATTTATCTGCTCAGTATCAAAAGCTGGACCGTCGGATAAAAGCAACAACACAGGACCAGGAAGCTCTGAATACTCAGCTCGCTAAAAAACAGCGGCTGGAGAACTGGACGGGGCGCGCAAAAGGGGCTGCAAAATGGGGAGGGCGAGCGGCTGCAAGAACGATAAAGGCAACAGGAAAAGGCATCAAATGGGGGACGCTTGGCGCGGCTGGGCTCATTGGCGGTGCAGCTGCTGGTGCGCTGGCAATGAATGCAGAGACGTCAGAAAAACTCGGTCTGGCGAAGTCCTACGGCGTTGGCGTCGAAAAATACGCCGCGTGGGACAATATTGGTAAAGCAGCCGGGCTTAACGGCGAAAATATCGGAGATTTGTCTGAAGAACTTACAAATAAAATCGGCGAAATCGGAAACGAAAAAAACCTGAACCCCATGTTGTTTCAAATTGGTCTGACGAAAAAACGAATGGCTGGCTGGGACCGGGAAAAACAGTTTAATGAAGTTATGCGTCGCATCTCTGAAATGAAAGATGAGAAGCAAGCGGCGAGTCTTGCTGACCAGCTAATGGGGGGCGAGGCTAATAAAATAATGACATATATGCGGGCGACAGGTAAAAGTTGGGAACAGACAATGTCAGACGCTCAAAAATCGAATCTGCTAACGAAAGAAGGAGCCGAGGGCGCAGCGCGCGCGCATGTATCTGTGACAAATCTGTGGGGATCTATTACGTCGGGACTTGCAGATACGCTTGGTAAAATCGGGGGGGAACTCGCACCGACGTTTGACTCACTTCGCGAAACATTTACAGCATGGTTTAAGGACAATCAGGGCGGATTTGTCAGCACAATTACTGAGTGGGTAAAGCCCGAAAGCATGAAAAAAATGTGGGAGGGGATAGTCAGTTTTGGCGAAGCTTGCGTTAAATTCGGAAAAATAATTTGGGCAGTAGCAAAAAAACTTGAGTGGTTAATTCCGGATGAGAAAACAGACGAGGAGCAGCGCGTATATAACGAAGAATACAATAAAGCATATCAGGAATTTATGGACGGAGGCGGTAAATATTCACCGAACCCTGGAATAGCAGCAGATAATGTCGCTAAAGCTAAAGCTGACGAAGCCGTAGATAATCTGCGACATCCTGAACGTCTTGCGCGTGCAAAATCACAGGCTGAATCAATGCTCGCGTTTACTAACCCGTTTGCCGGATTAATAAATAAAAGCTCAACGCCTGAATCACAAAACTCAGCAACGTTGAATATTGATGCGTTGAGACAGGCAGTCGCAACTCCCGCACCAGAGCAAAACAATAAAATTGAAATCAATATTGTCGGAGCAACAGATCCGCAATCAACACAGCAGGCGGCGGCATCGGGTGTGCTCGAAGGATTAAGAAAGGTAGCTAATTCGTATAACCGGGGGGCTATGTTTGATAAGCCAGCGGCGGCGGGGTGACAATGAGTGATGCAATAAACGGCGCTGAGGATATCATGCTCGGCCTGGGTGATTTTATTTTTGCTATATCAACAGTAGCGTACAACAAGTTACAACGTAGTGATGCGTGGCGCTGGGCTCAGCAAACACGATTCGGGAAAAACGACGCATTGCAGATGACCGGACGACCAAACCCCACAATCACAATTGACGGAAAAATAAACGCGTTGTTTCTTGATGGGTGTGGCATCGGCTTGTTGACAGATTTGCGAGCACTGGGGAACACGGGAGAACCCCAGCAGTTAGTGCTGGGGACCGGGGAAGTGAAGGGGTACTGGGTTATCAAAGAGTTAACAGAAACGCAAAACAGTTTTCTGAAAGGCGGAACTCCTAAAACACAAGATTTTTCACTCACGATCGAATATTACGGCGCTTCGCTGGATTGAATTTCTTTCGGTTTTTTATCGCCAAATGCAGCCCACAACAGCAAAATGATCCACATCAGGAATATCCATCCAAATAATATATTCAGAATAACGACCATTGTGCAGCTTTTATGCCCCCTTATTAGAGCAATTACTAACGGCATTACGTATAAAATGATGGATATTAATGGGTTCGCCATTAACCATATATACAGAGCGATAATCCACGCAAATAATTCCATTTGAGGCCTCATAATCATGATTACATATACGACGCGGGACGGTGATCGTCTCGATCAGATCTGTCTTGCAGTCTACGGAAGGACAGTAAAAACGACAGAAACTGTTTTATATCAGGTTTCAAATTATGGCGTAACAGATATGTGCGCAGTGTTTCGCGCGGGTGAAGTGATCGTTTTACCCGACATTGAGCCGGAACCGGTTAAAAAAGAAACTCAATTATGGGACTGATGAATGACTAATTACGTAGATACTGGTGTTGAGGCGTGGAAGCCCAATTTTTATATTTCTGCTGATAATAAAAACATTACAGATAAAATAAGAAAAGGTTTGATCAATATCACGCTCACAGATTATGGCGGTTCGAGTAAACAGACAGACGAACTACGCGTAGCAATAGTTTCTGAAACTCTGAAAATTCCGGCCCGTGGCGTGAAGATCAGTGTCGGACTCGGTTTCGGTAATCAGATAATTGATAAGGGTATATACATCGTCGACGGTGCGAGCAGTGGCGGTGAACCTCGGGTAGTTGATTTCACAGCAAAAGCGGCTCCGATGAACGCGTCAAAAGGCTCTCCGACAGTTCAGAGCAAAAAGACGCGCTCCTGGAGCGACGTCACTGTCAGCGATATCGTTGCGACAATAGCGAGCGATAACGGGCTAAAACCACGCGTATCAAAGCGATTTGCAGACAACATTATCACGCAGCTCGATCAAGTCGGCGAGTCAGATATGCACTTGATGTCGAGGCTCGCAACGAGATTCGACGCGGTGAGTAAACCCGCGGGAGGGTACTGGATATTCCTCCCCCGGGGGCAGGGCGAATCAGTTAGCGGTGCTCCGCTTCAGCACTACACGCTCACGCGTCGTGATAACTCAAGCTGGGGTTATTCGAGAAACGGGCAAAATGGTGATAGTGGTGGCGGTGGCGAAAATCCGGAGCCGACGTATCTGATCAAATACCACGATACGGCAACAGGGCAGATCAAAGAATTGCGTACAGGCAGTGGGGGCGATCCTGTAATTGAATGGCCGGCAGTTGAGCCGTCGCTCGACGCAGCGAAAGAAGCTGCACCAGGGCTCAAGGGCGGTGCAGCTAAAAAAGAGTTCTCTATGACGTACACGACGCCAGCGACGCTAGATTTAGTGTCGCTGACTGCAGAATGCAAAGTCACAACTCAAGGATTCGGGACCGAGGAGGACCGGGACTGGACTATCAACACGCTGAGCCTGACGCTTGCTGAAAACGGCTTTTCGGTTCGGCTGTCTCTGGAGTAAATTGGCTCGGCGAGCCGGTGGCGGGTATTAATTTAGTATTAACGACTGTCGACTGCAAACGGCACCTGCGATATTTTTAGGCGTAAGCCGGAGAACGAAGAGTCTCTGGTGCTGAACGTTGTTATCGTTAGATGCTGACATTTTTTAATATTGGGAGTTTTCAAACATGGTCGTTAAAAATGCTCTTGCCTGTGGGATTATGCTTGCTCTTGTCGGTTGTGCTACAAAACCTGTCTCAAATGAACAAGCCACACCTGTTCCTGAAAAACAAATAATCAGTACCGCGTTACTCGAAAAACGAGACGGTACGGGAGAGGTGATCATCAAGCGTGACTCGGGGTTCTTTGGAAGCGCGTGCTTTTCCCGTGTTTATGTTGATGGTAAAGAGGTGGCAGATTTAGGTACAGCTCAGAAAGTCGTTGTATACCCAACGATTGGTGATCATGTCTTCAGCGCGTGGCCTAAAGGGGTATGTGGCGGTGGTATGAGTGAGCAGGCGGGCAAGGTGACAACAGATCGTACTTTGATGTATCGCATAGGGTATGGATCAAACGGTGAATATGGAATTCACCCAACCGCGTTTTAATTTGTGTTGGGGTATGTGAGTTTTTCTCATACCCCTTTACCTCGCTTTGCTCCTGACAGTTTGGTCACATAAAGGCGCAGAACATCACCATTTTTTGCCAAAAACCTTCAGAAGATGATGAGTAAGACGTGTCATAACTATATGATTATTTGATATTCACACACACCATTATGTCCGGATAATTTACCATAATTATTTGAAATAATTGCACAAAACGAACAATTTAAAATCCCTCGGCGTTCGCGCTGTGCGGGTTCAAGTCCCGCTCCGGGTACCATGGGAAAGATAAGAATAAAATCAAAGCAATAAGCAGTGTCGTGAAACCACCTTCGGGTGGTTTTTTTGTATGTGCAACTTGTCGTTACACCCTCTCTGATTTTTAATCTCTGGGTAATCCACTCGAAAAGTATCTCTATGCCAGACCGACATGTAAGATAGGCGCTGGCGAGTCGAGATCCACAAGGAAAAGCGTATGAAAACTGGACCGTTAAACGAAAGTGAGTTGGAATGGCTGGATGATATCTTGACCAAATACAACACAGAGCACGCCATCCTTGATGTGGCAGAGCTGGACGGTTTGTTGACGGCGGTGTTGAGTTCTCCGCAAGAAATTGAACCCGAACAGTGGCTGGTTGCTGTGTGGGGTGGGGCGGATTATGTGCCGCGCTGGGCGTCAGAGAAAGAGATGACGCGCTTTATGAACCTGGCGTTTCAGCATATGGCCGATACGGCAGAGCGCCTCAACGAGTTCCCGGAACAGTTTGAACCGTTGTTTGGTCTGCGAGAAGTTGACGGTAGCGAGCTGACAATTGTCGAAGAGTGGTGCTTTGGCTATATGCGTGGCGTTGCGCTTTCTGACTGGTCAGCATTGCCTGACTCATTAAAACCGGCGCTTGAAGCGATTGCGCTGCACGGTACTGAGGAAAACTTCGAGCGGGTAGAGAAGATGTCGCCAGAAGCGTTTGAAGAAAGCGTGGATGCCATTCGACTGGCGGCGCTTGATTTGCATGCTTACTGGATGACGCATCTTCAGGAAAAAGCGGTTCAGCAACCGATTAAAGCTGAAGAAAAACCAGGTCGTAACGATCCTTGCCCATGTGGTAGTGGCAAGAAATATAAGCAGTGCTGCCTGCATTAAGAGGTCACATTGGGGGCCAGAGTTAATTCTGGCCCCCAATAAGGATATGTGGGGCTATTTTCACCCCACTTCTGGCAACACCCCTGCCGCAATCAAAAATTGCACGCAAATCACGCTAATGCCACAGATAAATACCAACACCAGAGCTGGACGTCCACCTTTCACCCGATAACTTGCTTGTGGATTATGCTTCCTGCTCTGCCAGGTCAGCAATGAAGGAATTATCAACGCCAGTACTGCCAGCGCCACGCCAGCATACCCGAGCGCCATTACAAAACCACGTGGATAAAACAGCGCAAACGCCAGTGGTGGCAGAAAGGTAATTGCGCCGGTTTGCAGTCTTCCACTAACGGTATTGGAACGCTGAAACAAATCTGCCAGATAATCAAATAAGCCTAACGCTACGCCAAGGAAAGATGTGGCGAGGGCTAAATCAGCGAATAAATGCACAGCCAACTCGACATGCGGCGAGGCCACCACTTCGCGTAATGCCTGTAGCAATCCATTTAATCCAGCATGATTCGCCAGCAGTCCCATAAAGGTTGTTGAATTAATGCTGCCCAGCGTCGCCAGTTGCCAGAAAATATATGCCACCAGAGGGATCGCGCTACCGGTAATAAACACCCAGCGCAATTTACGAATGTTGCCATCCATATAGCTGACGATGCTCGGCACGCTACCGTGAAAACCAAACGAGGTAAAAATCACCGGAATTGCTGATAATGCCAGCCCCTGTTGCAGCGGCAGCGTTAGCAGATTGATTTTATGAATATGTGGTAGCAGCAATACGAGCATCAGCACCAGGAAAATAATCTTGGCGCTGAACAGAAAACGGTTAAACAAATCGACCAGCGACGTCCCAACACAAACCACACCACCGGCAACAAAAGTAAACAACAACACACCAGCGGTTGTAGTCATTGAAATGCCTGTCCAGTCGCTGATGCTGGAGGCCAGCAACTCACCGGCACCGCTGATATATGCTGCGGTCAGGGCGTACATTAAAAACATCATACTGAAACCGGTCAGCCACTGACCGTAGCGACCCAGATAGCGTTTTGCCAGCGTGCCTAAACCAGTATCCGCAGGGACATGCTGATACACTTCCAGCAGTAACAGTGCGGTGTAACACATCAGGGCCCACAGGCCAATTAACAATGTCAGAGTGACGGTAAAACCGACGCCAGCCGCTGCCAGCGGCATTGCCAGCATACCTGCGCCAATTGTGGTTCCCGCCACGATAAAAACACTTCCCAGAGTTCTGTTTTTCACGCTTTCTTCTGTCCTGACGATCTTTATGAGTGATATCTGCGGCGCAGGTTAAGGCATTATCCATACTTCGTCAAATCGGCGTTACATCTGGTGTAAACAAAAACATACAATAAATGCATTCAGAACTGCGCTGGCGCAAAGCCTTAAGACGCTGGGATCGTTACGCTATGCCTTTTTTGAGGAGGAACGATGGAATCTATTCACGGTCATGAAGTGTTAAATATGATGATTGAATCAGGTGAGCAATATACGCACGCCAGTCTGGAAGCGGCGATCAAAGCACGTTTTGGTGACCAGACACGTTTTCATACTTGCTCGGCTGAAGGGATGACTGCGGGAGAGTTGGTGGCTTTTCTGGCGGCAAAAGGCAAATTTATTCCCTGCGAAGAAGGGTTCTCAACCGATAAAAGTAAGATTTGCCGTCACTGATATGAAACGGCGGCAGAAAATCTGCCGCCGGAGAAGATTAGTTTTGTGCGTCGAGGGTAGAGAGTTCTTTATCGATGAAATAAAGTCCTTCGCCGCTTTTCCCCGCCAGACTCAATTTATCAATAATAGATTTGAACAATTTCTCTTCTTCGTGTTGCTCAGACACATACCATTGCAGGAAATTGAACGTTGGGTAGTCCTGATTAGTCATGGCAGCGTGAGCCAGTTCGTTAATTTTTTGCGTAATTAATTGTTCGTGTTTATAGGTTTCCTGGAATAATTCATCAAGTGAAGAATATTCAGCAAACGGTGATTCAACGGTATTAATTCGCGGTAAATTTCCGGTATCGGTCAGGTAATCAAACAGACGCTGCATATGCGTCATCTCTTCCTGGGCGTGGCGACGCAGAAACGCGGCAGCACCTTCGAAGGTGTGATAGCTGCACCATGCGCTCATTTGCTGATAAAGCAGTGAAGAGTAGAGTTCCAGGTTCATCTGCTCATTAAGTTTTTCAATCATTTCTGGTTTCAGCATGATAGTGCTCCACAAAGGTTATATTTGTTGCTGTGGCGCCACTATAATTTGTTATTTTATTATTTGCAAAAGGTAAAATATTAAAGTTAATTATTAAAAATGCGAATGTGAATAAAACGCATTAACGCTATTTGAGATGGTAATTAACCAGCGAAGTATTCCTCGCTGATTAAAATCTTTATTGATAAGCCGAGGGGGTTAAGTATGGGCACTGATACGACAGCGTAAATTGCGTATTCAGACATAATGATCCTGCAAACAAACTACAGTTACTTACAGGTTGCCCAAACGCAAAGGCGCGGGTAAATCCAACCTGCTGACATGCGCGGTTCGCTATTCCCTGATCGAGATAGTTGTCAGTGCGGGCGTGTTGTAAAAAAGCCTGATTATAAACGAGGCGTACAATGCCACTCGTGGCGTCAACATCGCTGAGGTGAGCCTGACGAGTTACGGTACAGCCCGCTACTGTTAAAAGTGAAAAAACAATTATCAGATGTTTCATGTCACAGCCTGAAGAGGGAGAAGAAACAGGTATTGTACTTGTGGACACAGCCAGGTTATGGACAGAAAAGACGACGGATTAGCGCTATTCCTTGCTTTCTTCAGAACGCACACATCTTATGGTTATCATTTACGTAACATTAAAGGAGTATTTATGTGATTTGCATCACATAAAGATTGATTTTTGTGATGAGTGTCATATTATAAGCAGCAAGAACAATAACACCTGCATAACAAATAATCGGAGTGGCGCGATGAAACTGCGTAAAATCCTGAAAAGCATGTTTAATAATTATTGCAAGACGTTCAAAGACGTACCGCCTGGCAATATGTTCAGATAATAAAAAAACCTGCTCCGGCAGGTTTTTTTGTACCCTGATGTGACTATCGTTGAGGAAGGGAAGCCGCTACTATAACGGCTTTCAAAATGCTATCAGGAGTTTAGGATGTCCCAGCCGCTGAATGCCGATCAGGAACTGGTTTCTGATGTTGTTGCTTGCCAGTTGGTGATCAAACAAATTCTCGATGTGCTCGATGTGATCGCGCCTGTTGAGGTTCGTGAAAAAATGTCCAGCCAGCTGAAGAATATTGATTTCACTCACCATCCGGCTGCTGCTGACCCAGTCACTATGCGGGCTATTCAAAAAGCCATCGCGTTGATTGAGCTAAAGTTTACCCCACAAAACGAATCCCATTAAAAAACCGCTGCTTCAGTGATGTGAGGCAGCGGTTTTCACCATTTTTTTGTATTCGGCGCATCTTTTTATGCGCCGATTTTATTAATGTATCTGATGAGATACGACATTCAGAACATGCTGGTCGGTCTGGACAGGACACATACCGGCCAGTTTCGCACTGCGCACTTCGTCAAGAATGGTTTGCAGCAGGAGGCCATCGTGCTGCTGTTCTTTTTCCAGATCGCGCAGGAAATCGACAGTAGAATCATCATTCAATTCTTTAGCTTCATTTGCTAATTGCGCCAGCGTGCTTGAACGCTGCTCATATTCTTCCAACGTTTTTTGGAAGAGTTCTTCCAGAGAGCTCAGTTTTTCGCCAGGTACATCAACGGCTTTAACGATGGGTGTCGCCCCGACGCTTTTCATGAAGTTAAACATGCGCATCATTTGAGTCACGTTACTTTGTGCCTGGGAGCGAAGAAAAGTCGCGGTGCCATTCAGACTTTGTTCAGAACACCAGTTGCTCAGGTGAAGGTAGAGATTGGATGCATAAAACTCGCGGTTCATTTGGGTGTTGAGTTTGAGAAGCATTCCAGTGGTTGCCATACCTAATATCCTTATATCCAGAAGACGAGAGGTGCAAGATAAATCAAAACACCGTAATTACTGTTTGCAGAATAATTCCTTTCTGCGGGTCCGAAATGTGATCCTGGAGTCAATTCTGACGATGATCTGAAATAAGCATAACGCCTGAAGGATTATAAGAAAATCCTTAAATCACAAAGTTTATATTTTTTTACATTTCATTGATTAGAGTTATTGATTTGCAATAATTATCAACGTTGCTTATCAATATATCTTATTGATATTAAACTGATTTATTAATATCATGATGATGTTATTATATTTTCTGGTATTTTTTCAGTTTTGCGATGGTGCTCGCATTATGGATTTAATTATTAATTAATGAAGGTGGTGATAATTAACAGCGAAAGGAATTTTGTGTGGAGTTTTGATACTTCTTACCTGATTCACCATTCACCTGTAATGAGCAGCTTCTGGCCCGATAAAATTAGATTAAAAAGAAGACACGCCAGAGCTATCAAATGATGCTACAAGGATTTCCAGGCTAATCTTATGGATTAATCTGCTAGGCCACTTCTCATTTGTCATACAATTAACGTCTTCTGTATGTCTTTTATTGCTAAATTTATGCACGTTCTCACTGTAATTCTGCGGTGTGATATTGCTCTCCTATGGAGAATTAATTTCTCGCTAAAACTATGCCAACACAGTCACTTATCTTTTCGCCAAAGGTAATGCTTTGTTTTCCGATTGAATTAACGAAAGTTCTTAGGTTTTGCCCTACACAAAATGATGCTAAAGCTGGAGATAACCATGCACAAATTTACTAAAGCTCTTGCAGCCATCGGTCTGGCTGCCGTTATGTCACAATCCGCTATGGCGGAAAATCTGAAACTCGGTTTCCTGGTGAAGCAACCAGAAGAACCGTGGTTTCAGACCGAATGGAAGTTTGCCGATAAAGCCGGGAAAGATTTAGGCTTTGAAGTTATTAAGATAGCCGTACCTGATGGCGAAAAAACACTGAACGCTATTGATAGCCTGGCAGCCAGTGGCGCGAAAGGCTTTGTTATCTGTACTCCGGACCCGAAACTGGGTGCAGCCATCGTGGCGAAAGCGCGTGGCTACGATATGAAAGTTATTGCCGTGGATGATCAGTTTGTTAATGCCAAAGGTAAGCCGGTTGATACCGTTCCGTTGGTGATGATGGCGGCGACGAAAATTGGCGAACGTCAGGGCCAGGAACTGTATAAAGAGATGCAGAAACGTGGTTGGGATGTGAAAGAAAGCGCCGTAATGGCGATTACTGCCAACGAACTGGATACCGCCCGTCGTCGTACTACCGGTTCTATGGACGCGCTGAAAGCCGCTGGATTCCCGGAAAAACAAATTTATCAGGTTCCTACCAAATCTAACGACATTCCGGGGGCGTTTGACGCCGCCAACTCCATGTTGGTTCAGCATCCTGAAGTTAAACACTGGTTGATCGTCGGTATGAACGACAGCACCGTGTTGGGTGGCGTACGCGCGACGGAAGGTCAGGGCTTTAAAGCAGCAGATATTATCGGTATCGGTATTAACGGTGTGGATGCGGTGAGCGAACTGTCAAAGGCACAGGCTACAGGTTTCTATGGTTCACTGCTGCCAAGCCCGGACGTTCATGGCTATAAATCGAGCGAAATGCTTTACAACTGGGTAGCAAAAGACATTGAACCGCCAAAATTCACCGAAGTTACCGACGTGGTGCTGATCACGCGTGACAACTTTAAACAAGAACTGGAGAAAAAAGGTTTAGGCGGTAAGTAATCTGCCAGAAAAATTCCCCTCTGCGTTATGCAGAGGGGGTGTAAAACGACCAGTGATTCACGGAGACGTTATGCAACAGTCTACCCCGTATCTCTCATTTCGCGGCATTGGTAAAACCTTTCCAGGCGTCAAGGCGCTTACGGATATCAGTTTTGACTGTTATGCCGGTCAGGTCCATGCGTTGATGGGTGAAAATGGCGCCGGAAAATCAACACTCTTAAAAATCCTTAGTGGAAACTATGCGCCAACCACGGGTTCTGTAGTGATTAATGGGCAGGAAATGTCCTTTTCCGACACGACCGCAGCACTGAGTGCGGGTGTCGCGATTATTTACCAGGAACTGCATCTCGTGCCGGAAATGACCGTCGCGGAAAATATCTATCTCGGCCAGCTTCCTCATAAAGGCGGTATCGTGAATCGTTCACTGCTGAATTATGAAGCTGGGATACAGCTCAAACATCTGGGTATGGATATTGACCCGGATACGCCGCTGAAATATCTCTCCATTGGGCAATGGCAGATGGTTGAAATTGCCAAAGCTCTGGCACGTAACGCTAAAATTATCGCTTTTGATGAACCAACCAGCTCCTTATCTGCGCGTGAAATAGACAACCTGTTTCGCGTTATTCGTGAACTGCGAAAAGAGGGACGGGTGATCTTATACGTTTCTCACCGTATGGAAGAAATTTTTGCCCTCAGCGATGCCATCACTGTCTTTAAAGATGGTCGTTACGTCAAAACCTTTACCGACATGCAGCAGGTAGATCATGACTCGCTGGTACAGGCAATGGTCGGCCGCGACATCGGCGATATCTACGGCTGGCAACCGCGCAGCTATGGCGAGGAGCGCTTGCGTCTGGATGCTGTAAAGGCACCTGGCGTGCGTACGCCAATAAGTCTGGCCGTTCGCAGTGGCGAAATCGTCGGTCTGTTTGGCCTGGTGGGGGCAGGGCGCAGCGAATTAATGAAAGGCATGTTTGGCGGGACGCAAATCACCGCCGGTCAGGTTTATATCGACCAACAGCCGATCGATATTCGTAAACCGGGCCACGCCATTGCCGCAGGCATGATGCTCTGTCCGGAAGATCGCAAAGCGGAAGGCATTATTCCAGTGCACTCCGTTCGCGACAATATCAACATCAGCGCTCGTCGCAAACATTTGCACGGCGGTTGCGTGATCAACAACGGCTGGGAAGCCAATAATGCCGATCACCATATTCGTTCTCTCAACATCAAAACGCCAGGGGCAGAGCAATTGATCATGAATCTCTCCGGGGGTAATCAGCAAAAAGCCATTTTGGGGCGCTGGTTATCCGAAGAGATGAAGGTCATTTTGCTGGATGAACCTACGCGCGGCATTGATGTGGGCGCCAAACATGAAATTTATAACGTGATTTATGCGCTGGCTGCGCAGGGTGTGGCGGTACTGTTTGCCTCCAGCGACTTACCCGAAGTCCTCGGCGTTGCCGACCGGATAGTGGTGATGCGGGAAGGCGAAATCGCCGGTGAATTGTTACATGAGCAGGCAGATGAGCGTCAGGCACTGAGCCTTGCGATGCCTAAAGTCAGCCAGGCAGTTGCCTGAGTAAGGAGAATAAGATGTCTTCTGTTTCTACATCGGGTTCTGGCGCACCTAAGTCGTCATTCAGCTTCGGGCGTATCTGGGATCAGTACGGGATGCTGGTGGTGTTTGCGGTGCTTTTTATCGCCTGTGCCATCTTCGTACCGAACTTTGCCACCTTCATTAATATGAAAGGGCTGGGCCTGGCAATCTCCATGTCGGGGATGGTGGCTTGCGGTATGTTGTTTTGCCTGGCCTCCGGTGACTTTGACCTTTCTGTCGCCTCGGTTATTGCCTGCGCAGGGGTAACCACTGCGGTGGTTATTAACCTGACCGAAAGTCTGTGGATTGGCGTGGCGGCAGGTTTACTGCTGGGCGTTCTCTGCGGCCTGGTGAACGGCTTTGTTATCGCTAAATTGAAAATCAACGCCCTGATTACCACGCTGGCGACGATGCAGATTGTCCGTGGTCTGGCGTATATTATCTCTGACGGTAAAGCGGTCGGCATCGAAGATGAAAGCTTCTTTGCACTCGGTTATGCCAACTGGTTTGGCCTGCCAGCGCCAATCTGGCTCACTGTGGCTTGCCTGGTCGTCTTTGGTTTGCTGCTGAACAAAACCACTTTTGGTCGTAATACGCTGGCAATTGGCGGTAACGAAGAGGCGGCGCGTCTCGCGGGTGTACCGGTGGTCCGTACCAAAATTATTATCTTCGTTCTCTCTGGCCTGGTATCGGCAATTGCCGGGATTATTCTGGCTTCTCGTATGACCAGTGGCCAGCCAATGACGTCTATTGGTTATGAGTTGATTGTTATCTCTGCCTGCGTTTTAGGTGGCGTTTCTCTGAAAGGCGGCATCGGAAAAATCTCATATGTAGTGGCGGGTATCTTAATTTTAGGCACCGTGGAAAACGCCATGAACCTGCTGAATATTTCTCCGTTTGCACAGTATGTTGTCCGTGGCTTAATCCTGCTGGCTGCGGTGATCTTCGACCGTTATAAGCAAAAAGCGAAACGCACTGTTTGATGCTTTATCCGATAATTATTTAGTTCAAAAATCCTCCACAGCCAACCGCCACAACGGTTGGCTGTTCTTTTTGCCAATGGCGAGCCTCGTCACACTGTCTATACTTACATGTCTGTACAGCGCGTTCTGCGCGAACAATAAAAAGATAAGGAGGAGTACCGGGTGACAGAACCGTTAACCGAACCCCCTGAACTATCCGCGAATTATGCCTGGTTTTTTGATCTCGATGGAACGCTGGCGGAAATCAAACCGCATCCCGATCAGGTCGTCGTACCTGAAAATATTCTGCAAGGACTTCAGCTGCTGGCAACCGCAAGTGATGGTGCATTGGCATTGATATCAGGGCGCTCAATGGTAGAGCTTGACGCGCTGGCGAAACCTTATCGCTTCCCGTTAGCGGGCGTGCATGGGGCAGAGCGCCGTGACATCAATGGTAAAACGCATATTGTTCATTTGCCGGAGGCGATTGCCCGGGATATTAGCGTTCAACTGCATACGGCTATCGCCAGGCTTCCCGGGGTGGAGGTTGAGGCTAAAGGGATGGCGTTTGCGTTGCATTATCGTCAGGCACCGCAGCATGAGGACGCCTTATTGACATTAGCGCAACGCATTACCCAGATTTGGCCGCAAATGGCGTTACAACAGGGAAAGTGTGTCGTTGAGATAAAACCGAGAGGCACCAGCAAAGGGGACGCGATTGCCGCATTTATGCAGGAAGTTCCCTTTATTGGCCGCAAGCCCGTTTTTCTGGGCGATGACTTAACCGATGAGTCTGGTTTCTCGGTCGTTAACAGGCAGGGCGGAATGTCAGTGAAAATTGGCACAGGCGCAACTCAGGCATCATGGCGGCTGGCGGGCGTGCCGGATGTCTGGAGCTGGCTTGAAATGATAACCAACGCATTACAACAACTAAAAAAAGACAATAACAGGAGTGATGACTATGAGTCGTTTAGTCGTAGTATCTAACCGGATTGCACCACCAGACGAGCACGCCGCCAGTGCCGGTGGCCTTGCTGTCGGCATACTGGGGGCGCTGAAAGCCGCAGGTGGACTGTGGTTTGGCTGGAGTGGCGAAACAGGGAATGAGGATCAGCCGCTAAAAAAGGTGAAAAAAGGAAATATCACCTGGGCCTCTTTTAACCTCAGTGAAAAGGATCTCGACGAATACTACAACCAATTCTCCAATGCCGTTCTCTGGCCCGCATTTCATTATCGACTCGATCTGGTGCAATTTCAGCGTTCCGCCTGGGAAGGCTATTTACGCGTGAATGCATTGTTGGCGGATAAATTACTGCCATTGCTGGAAGACGATGACATTATTTGGATCCACGATTATCACCTGTTGCCATTTGCGCATGAACTCCGTAAACGTGGCGTGAATAATCGCATTGGTTTCTTCCTGCATATTCCTTTTCCAACACCGGAAATCTTCAACGCGCTGCCGACTTATAACACGTTGCTTGAACAGCTTTGTGATTATGATTTGCTGGGGTTTCAGACAGAAAACGATCGCCTGGCGTTTCTGGATTGTCTTTCCAGCCTGACGCGCGTCACGACGCGTAGCTCGCGCAATCATACGGCCTTGGGCAAGGCATTTCGTACCGAAGTTTACCCCATTGGTATTGAACCGGATGAAATAGCCAAACAGGCTGCCGGACCGCTGCCGGCAAAACTGGCGCAATTAAAAGCAGAGCTGAAAAACGTACAAAACATCTTTTCTGTCGAACGGCTGGATTATTCCAAAGGTCTGCCTGAGCGTTTTCTCGCCTATGAAGCCTTGCTGGAAAAATATCCGCAACATCACGGCAAAATACGTTATACCCAGATAGCGCCAACCTCGCGTGGTGATGTGCAGGCGTATCAGGATATTCGTCATCAGTTGGAAAATGAAGCCGGGAGAATTAACGGAAAATATGGGCAATTAGGCTGGACACCGCTTTATTATCTGAACCAGCATTTCGATCGTAAATTACTGATGAAAATCTTCCGCTATTCTGATGTCGGATTAGTGACTCCGCTGCGTGACGGGATGAATCTGGTGGCGAAAGAATATGTCGCCGCTCAGGATTCTGCCAATCCCGGCGTACTGGTACTTTCACAATTTGCGGGGGCGGCGAATGAACTGACGTCAGCGTTAATCGTTAACCCATACGATCGTGATGAAGTCGCTGCAGCGTTGAATCGGGCATTGACCATGTCGCTGGCGGAACGTATTTCCCGTCATGCAGAAATGTTGGAAATTATCGTGAAAAACGATATTAACCACTGGCAGGAGTGCTTTATTAGCGACCTAAAGCTGATAGTTCCGCGCAGCGCGGAAAGCCAGCAGCGCGATAAAGTTGCGACCTTTCCAAAGCTGGCGTAATTGTGATTAATCTCCCATAAGCGGAACCAACAGCACATCTACCTCACTTGAGGCAATTACACTTTTCGCCGAGCAGGATGCTCGCGAAAAGAAACTGTGATTATGATTACCGCAAATCACCAAATCGAAATTATGTTTACGGCATACCGCCAGAATATGTTCGCTCAACTCACCATAAGCTATAAACGTTTCTTCTACGGGATATCCAGCATCCTGAATTAATTTGTCCAGAAAGTTTTGTGTTTCTTCATGCATCACACTGCGTAAATCCTCAAGCATCGGCGCGGCTAATTGATTGTACATTTCTGGATCGGAAGCGAGAGTGATTAAACTGATACGCCCATTAACGGGACGGGCGATAGATACCGCTTTTGCTAACAGTTGCTGGCTTTCTGGTGAGACAGCAACGGCAACAAGAATATTGGCATATCCCATAACCTGCTCCTTATTCTGTGAACTTCAGGTGAGAACAGCTTTACTCTGAAAGAGGTACAGATGCAATAACAACTTGGTCAAAAAGGCAAATATTAGCATGATTATTAATAAATATAATTAATTAATTACGTAGTGTTACTATATGGTCATGCGGGGGATGATGAGGAGGTCGGGAAAATTATTTTCCTTATCAAACAAATGGGTAATATTAATGAAACACATTATTAACATTACGGTTGTTGGCAGTCTTATTTTTCCTTTAATGGCGTTGTATTATTTAATTAACTGTTTTTAAATGATTTATAGAGATCAAAGATATTTATACCATGCCAGACATATGGTTATTCACGGTGATTTATATTAACGGTGCGCAATATCTCAATTTTATCCATCCACATCATTTTTGCTGACAGATAAGCTGAAAAACTTTTTAACAGAATGAAATATGCGCAAAACAAAAGTATGACTTATACATTAATGTTAAGTAATTGAGTGTTTTGTGTGACCTGCGTCACACATTGTCGAAAATCGCAGCTCCGCTCCGTTGTATGTCAGAGTGGTGACGAGTACAGTTGCGTCGAATTAGGAAAAATCTTAGATAAGTGTAAAAAGCATCACTCTGTGTAAGAAGTGTTTCACCTCTTATGATGTCTGTGTGTTTTTTCGTTGATCGCAACTATTCCATTTTTATTTACTTTTTACCGGGATTTCCCGGCGACATCACGGGGTGCGGTGATACCGCATAAAAAATAAAGTTAGTTATTCTGGGTGGGAATAATGCATACCTCCGAGTTGCTGAAACATATTTATGACATCAATTTGTCATATTTACTTCTTGCACAGCGTCTGATCGTTCAGGACAAAGCGTCCGCCATGTTTCGTCTCGGTATTAATGAAGAAATGGCAACAACGCTGGCGACGCTGACTCTTCAACAAATGGTTAAACTGGCCGAAACCAATCAACTGATTTGTCAATTCCGCTTTGACAGCCCCCAGACTATTAACCAACTGACGCAGGATTCCCGTGTTGACGATCTCCAGCAAATTCATACCGGTATTATGCTCTCCACGCGTTTGTTGAATGATGTTAATCAGCCCGAAGAAGTACAACGAAATAAAAGGGCCTGATCATGAGTGAAAAAAGCATTGTTCAGGAAGCCCGTGATATTCAACTTGCAATGGAGTTGATAACACTGGGCGCTCGTTTGCAGATGCTGGAAAGCGAAACACAATTAAGTCGCGGACGCCTGATCAAGCTCTATAAAGAGCTACGCGGAAGCCCGCCGCCGAAAGGTATGTTGCCGTTCTCCACCGACTGGTTTATGACCTGGGAACAAAATGTCCATGCGTCGATGTTCTGTAATGCATGGCAGTTTTTACTAAAAACCGGGTTATGTAATGGCGTCGATGCGGTAATCAAAGCCTATCGGTTATACCTCGAACAGTGTCCACAAGCAGAAAACGGACCGCTGCTGGCGCTAACGCGTGCCTGGACTTTGGTACGATTTGTCGAAAGTGATTTACTACAACTTTCCAGCTGCAACTGCTGTGGTGGTAATTTTATCACCCATGCTCATCAACCTGTTGGCAGTTTTGCCTGCAGCTTATGTCAACCGCCATCGCGCGCCGTAAAAAGACGTAAACTTTCTCAGAACCCTGCCGATATTATCCCTCAACTGCTGGATGAACAGAGAATACAGGCTGTTTAACCCATACGGTATGGCGAAACACTCCAGCAGCGGTAAGTAATTGCCGCTGCTTATTTTTCTCCAGCCGTAAGGTAACGTCTGCCGACTGAACATCCTGTCATGGTCAACAGTGGAAGGATGATGTCGTGCTTATCTTATTAGGTTACCTGGTTGTTCTCGGTACAGTTTTCGGCGGTTATTTGATGACCGGTGGAAGCCTTGGAGCACTCTATCAACCCGCTGAACTGGTGATTATTGCCGGTGCAGGCATTGGGTCGTTTATCGTCGGTAATAATGGCAAATCAATCAAAGGTACGCTGAGGGCGCTGCCATTGTTGTTTCGTCGCTCTAAATATACCAAAGCAATGTATATGGATTTGCTGGCGCTGCTTTACCGCCTGATGGCGAAATCGCGGCAAATGGGTATGTTCTCGCTGGAACGCGATATTGAAAATCCGCGAGAGAGCGAGATCTTCGCCAGTTATCCGCGCATCCTCGCGGATGCCGTTATGCTGGATTTTATCGTCGATTATCTGCGCCTGATTATCAGCGGCCACATGAATACCTTCGAAATCGAAGCCCTGATGGACGAAGAGATAGAAACGCACGAAAACGAGGCGGAAGTCCCGGCGAACAGCCTGGCATTGGTCGGAGACTCTCTTCCTGCGTTTGGCATTGTTGCGGCCGTAATGGGGGTGGTGCATGCATTAGGATCAGCCGACCGTCCTGCCGCCGAGCTGGGGGCGCTTATCGCACATGCGATGGTGGGGACTTTCCTTGGCATTCTTTTAGCTTATGGCTTTATATCACCGCTGGCCTCGGTATTACGCCAGAAAAGCGCCGAAACCAGCAAAATGATGCAGTGCGTAAAAGTCACCCTGCTTTCTAATCTTAACGGTTACGCACCGCCCATCGCCGTTGAGTTTGGTCGCAAAACGCTCTATTCCAGCGAACGTCCGTCATTTGTTGAACTGGAAGAGCATGTGCGCGCGGTGAAAAATCCGCAACAGCAGACGACAACCGAGGAAGCATGAAGAATCACGCGCATCCGATTATTGTCGTCAAACGACGCAAAGCGAAAAGCCACGGGGCAGCACATGGATCATGGAAGATTGCTTATGCTGACTTTATGACCGCGATGATGGCTTTTTTTCTGGTGATGTGGCTTATCTCCATCTCCAGCCCAAAAGAGCTGATTCAGATTGCGGAATACTTCCGTACGCCGCTGGCGACCGCGGTAACGGGCGGCGATCGAATTTCTAATAGCGAAAGCCCAATTCCCGGCGGTGGTGATGATTTCACCCAAAGCCAGGGGGAAGTGAATAAGCAGCCGAATATTGAAGAGCTGAAAAAACGCATGGAGCAAAGTCGGCTGCGGAAGTTGCGTGGCGATCTCGACCAGCTTATTGAATCAGACCCGAAACTACGGGCGATGCGTCCGCATCTCAAAATCGATCTGGTACAGGAAGGTTTACGTATCCAGATAATTGATAGCCAGAATCGCCCGATGTTTAAAACTGGCAGTGCAGACGTCGAGCCCTATATGCGCGACATTCTGCGCGCCATTGCGCCGGTGCTGAACGGTATTCCTAACCGTATAAGCCTTTCAGGTCATACCGATGATTTCCCTTACGCCAATGGTGAGAAAGGTTACAGCAACTGGGAGCTTTCCACTGAACGCGCCAATGCGTCGCGCCGTGAGCTAATGGTGGGGAGCCTGGCTGACGGCAAAATTTTACGCGTTGTCGGCATGGCGGCGACCATGCGCTTAAGCGATCGCGGTCCGGATGATGCCGTTAATCGTCGAATCAGTCTGTTGGTACTGAATAAACAAGCCGAACAGGCCATTTTGCATGAAAACGCCGAAAGCCAGAATGAGCCGGTAAGCGTTCTGGAAAAACCTGGGATAACACCGCAGGTCAGTAGTCCCACAATGCCATCAGCCGAACCGAGGTGACAGCGTGAGCATGGATATAAGCGATTTTTATCAGACATTTTTTGATGAAGCGGACGAACTGTTGGCCGATATGGAGCAGCATCTGCTGAATTTACAGCCAGAAGCGCCAGATGCCGAACAATTGAATGCCATCTTTCGTGCTGCCCACTCCATCAAAGGAGGGGCAGGAACCTTTGGCTTTAGCATATTGCAGGAAACCACGCATTTGATGGAAAACCTGCTCGATGAAGCCAGACGCGGTGAAATGCTGCTTAACACCGACATTATCAATCTGTTTTTGGAAACGAAGGACACCATGCAGGAACAGCTCGACGCTTATAAACAGTCGCAAGAGCCGGATGCCGCCAG
This sequence comes from Escherichia whittamii, assembly GCF_014836715.1. GTDB lineage: Bacteria > Pseudomonadota > Gammaproteobacteria > Enterobacterales > Enterobacteriaceae > Escherichia > Escherichia whittamii. Next base: position 384,883 of record NZ_JACSQI010000002.1, on the reverse strand, counting down.
CTTTGACTATATCTGCCAGGCTTTACGTCAACTGGCAATAGAAGCGAAAGGCGAAACGGCACCCGCCATGACCCGGTTAAGTGTGGTTGCCAAAAGTGAACGGCAAGATGAGCAGAGTAACAGTGAGTCGCCGCGACGGATTCTACTTTCGTGCCTGAAGGCGGGAGAAGTCGATCTGCTGGAAGAAGAGCTGGGCTATCTGACAACGTTAACTGATGTGGTGAAAGCCGCTGATTCTCTTTCGGCAATATTACCGGGCGACATCGCGGAAGATGATATCAAAGCGGTGCTCTGTTTTGTGATTGAGGCCGGTCAGATTGCGTTTGAAACAGTAGAATCCGCGCCAAAAATATCCACGCCACCGGTACTTAAACTGGCAGCCGAACAAGCGCCAGCAGGACGTGTGGAACGGGAAAAACCGACGCGCGGTAGCGAATCTACCAGCATCCGCGTGGCGGTTGAAAAGGTTGATCAGCTGATTAACCTCGTTGGCGAACTGGTGATTACTCAGTCGATGCTGGCCCAGCGCTCCAGTGAACTGGACCCGGTGAATCATGGGGATTTGATTACCAGCATGGGGCAGTTACAACGTAACGCCCGCGATTTGCAGGAATCAGTGATGTCGATTCGCATGATGCCGATGGAATATGTCTTTAGCCGCTATCCCCGGCTGGTGCGCGACCTGGCGGGTAAACTCGGCAAACAGGTGGAACTGACGCTGGTGGGCAGTTCCACCGAACTCGACAAGAGTCTGATAGAACGCATTATCGATCCTCTGACCCACCTGGTACGCAATAGCCTCGACCACGGTATTGAACTGCCGGAAAAACGACTTGCTACGGGCAAAGATAGCGTTGGAAATTTAATTCTGTCTGCGGAACACCAGGGCGGCAACATCTGCATCGAAGTGACCGACGATGGTGCTGGGCTTAATCGTGAGCGGATTCTGGCAAAAGCCGCCTCGCAAGGTCTGAGCGTTAGCGACAACATGACTGACGACGAAGTGGCGATGTTGATATTCGCGCCTGGTTTTTCCACGGCGGAGCAGGTCACCGATGTCTCCGGGCGCGGCGTCGGCATGGATGTCGTCAAGCGTAACATCCAGGAGATGGGCGGCCACGTTGAAATCCAGTCGAAGCAGGGCGTTGGCACCACAATCCGCATTTTACTGCCGCTAACGCTGGCGATCCTCGATGGCATGTCCGTACGCGTTGCTGATGAAGTTTTCATTCTGCCGTTGAACGCCGTCATGGAATCACTACAACCTCGTGAAGCCGATCTCCATCCACTGGCAGGCGGCGAGCGAGTACTGGAAGTGCGTGGTGAATATCTGCCCATCGTCGAACTGTGGAAAGTGTTCAACGTCGCAGGCGCGAAAACCGAAGCTACACAGGGGATTGTTGTCATTCTGCAAAGTGGCGGTCGCCGCTATGCCTTGCTGGTGGATCAGTTAATTGGTCAACATCAGGTGGTGGTTAAAAACCTTGAAAGTAACTATCGCAAAGTCCCTGGAATTTCAGCTGCAACCATTCTTGGCGACGGCAGCGTGGCACTGATTGTTGATGTCTCCGCCTTGCAGGCAATAAACCGCGAACAACGTATGGCGAATACCGCCGCCTGATTGAGTAAAAAGGGAATAAATATGACCGGTATGACAAATGTAACAAAGCTGGCCAGCGAACCGTCAGGCCAGGAGTTTCTGGTATTTACCCTCGGTGACGAAGAGTACGGCATAGATATTTTGAAAGTGCAGGAGATCCGTGGCTACGATCAGGTCACGCGGATTGCCAATACGCCAGCGTTTATCAAAGGCGTCACTAATCTGCGCGGCGTGATTGTGCCGATTATCGACTTGCGTATTAAGTTCAGCCAGGTCGATGTGGAGTACAACGATAACACGGTGGTTATCGTTCTGAATCTTGGGCAGCGGGTGGTCGGCATTGTGGTAGATGGCGTTTCAGATGTTCTTTCGTTGACGGCGGAACAAATTCGCCCGGCGCCGGAATTTGCGGTGACGCTTTCCACAGAATACCTCACTGGCCTGGGCGCGCTGGGCGATCGCATGCTAATTCTGGTTAATATCGAAAAGCTGCTGAATAGCGAAGAGATGGCGCTGTTGGATAACGCTGCGTCAGAAGTCGCATAATTTATCCCGCTGTGTTCAAATAAAATGAGCCCGATGCCCTGCATATCGGGTTTTTTATTTTAATTTCGCCATGACTGGCATCAGAAATAAAGTTTCCCACCTTCCTGCCGATAACGAAATCAACTTGTTTTCAGGAAGGTGCCTTATGATTAACCGTATCCGCGTAGTCACGCTGTTGGTAATGGTGCTGGGGGTATTCGCACTGTTACAGCTTATTTCCGGAAGTCTGTTTTTTTCTTCTCTTCACCATAGCCAGAAAAGTTTTGTCGTTTCCAATCAATTACGGGAACAGCAGAGCGAGCTGACCTCAACCTGGGATTTAATGCTGCAAACGCGCATTAACCTGAGTCGTTCAGCCGTGCGGATGATGATGGATTCATCCAATCAACAAAGTAACGCCAAAGCTGAATTGCTTGATAGCGCCAGGAAAACATTGGCTCAGGCTGCAATCCATTATAAAAAATTCAAAATCATGGCGCCGTTACCTGAAATGGTCGCTACCAGTCGTAATATCGATGAAAAATATAAAAACTATCACACAGCATTAACAGAGCTGATTGATTATCTGGATTATGGCAATACCGGAGCCTATTTCACTCAGCCAACCCAGGGAATGCAAAATGCGATGGGCGAAGCCTTTGCCCAGTACGCCCTCAGTAGTGAAAAACTGTATCGCGATATCGTTACTGCCAACGCGGATGATTACCGATTTGCCCAGTGGCAACTTGCGGTAATCGCGTTGGTGGTGGTATTGATTCTGCTGGTGGCATGGTATGGCATCCGTCGCATGCTACTTAACCCGTTAGCGAAGATCATTTCCCACATCCGAGAAATTGCTGGTGGCAATCTGGCAAATACCCTCAGCATTGCCGGACGAAGTGAAATGGGCGACCTGGCACAGAGCGTTTCACATATGCAGCGCTCTCTGACTGACACGGTCAACCATGTGCGCGAAGGTTCTGACGCTATCTATGCTGGTACACGTGAAATTGCTACGGGTAATACCGATCTTTCCTCTCGTACTGAACAGCAGGCATCGGCGCTGGAAGAAACGGCCGCCAGCATGGAGCAGCTCACCGCGACGGTGAAACAGAACGCCGATAACGCTCGTCAAGCCTCACAACTGGCGCAAAGTGCCTCCGATACTGCCCAGCATGGTGGCAAAGTCGTGGACGGCGTGGTGAAAACCATGCACGAAATTGCCGACAGTTCACAGAAAATTGCCGACATTATTAGCGTTATTGACGGCATTGCTTTCCAGACCAATATCCTCGCGCTGAACGCTGCTGTTGAAGCCGCCCGAGCAGGGGAACAGGGGCGTGGTTTTGCCGTGGTGGCGGGCGAAGTGCGTAATCTCGCCAGTCGCAGCGCCCAGGCGGCAAAAGAGATCAAAACGCTGATTGAAGACTCCGTCTCCCGCGTTGATACCGGTTCGGTGCTGGTAGAAAGTGCCGGGGAAACCATGACGAATATTGTTAATGCCGTCACCCGAGTTACCGACATTATGGGCGAGATTGCATCGGCATCGGATGAACAAAGTCGCGGCATTGATCAAGTGGCGCTGGCGGTGTCGGAAATGGATCGCGTCACCCAACAAAACGCATCGCTGGTGCAGGAATCTGCTTCCGCGGCGGCGGCCCTTGAAGAGCAGGCCAGCCGTTTAACGCAAGCCGTTTCCACATTCCGTCTGGCTGCCAATTCGCAAACGAACAAACCGCAATCCCGTCCTGGTACTGAACAACCACCCGCACAGCCGCGACTGCGTATTTCTGAACAAGATCCAAACTGGGAAACATTTTGATGAGTATTTACTCAAGCGCCATTGCCGCCAGATGAGGCGAATGATGCAACTGAACGTTGCGCTTATCGTTTCTGATGGCGCTATTTATAAGTCGTTATACGACACAATCGGCGCAGTTACAGGCTGTGTCCGCGGTTTCCTGAAGTGACTGAGAAGGCGCTATGACATCATCTCTGCCCTGCGGGCAAACGTCTTTATTGTTACAGATGACCGAGCGCCTGGCGCTTTCTGACGCGCATTTTCGACGGATAAGTCAATTGATCTATCAACGTGCGGGGATAGTCCTGGCCGACCATAAACGCGACATGGTCTACAACCGACTGGTTCGTCGTTTGCGTTCGCTGGGGCTTGCAGACTTCGGCCACTATCTGAATTTACTGGAATCTAATCAGCACAGCGGTGAGTGGCAGGCGTTTATTAACTCACTGACCACAAACCTGACGGCATTTTTCCGCGAGGGGCATCATTTCCCATTGCTCGCGGAGCACGCCCGCCGCTGTTCTGGCGAGTATCGCGTATGGAGTGCGGCGGCATCGACAGGTGAAGAACCGTACAGTATTGCCATGACGTTGGCGGACACGCTGGGCACCGCGCCCGGACGCTGGAAAGTGTTCGCCAGCGATATCGACACCGAAGTGCTGGAGAAAGCCAGAAGCGGCATTTATCGCCATGAAGAGCTGAAAAACCTGACGCCGCAGCAACTCCAGCGCTACTTCATGCGCGGCACGGGGCCGCATCAAGGGCTGGTGCGTGTGCGTCAGGCACTGGCGAACTATATCGATTTTTCCCCGCTGAATTTGCTAGCGAAACAGTACGCAGCACCGGGGCCGTTCGATGCGATCTTCTGTCGTAACGTCATGATCTACTTCGATCAAACGACTCAACAGGAGATTTTGCGCCGCTTTGTTCCGCTGCTTAAACCCGACGGATTGTTGTTTGCGGGTCACTCTGAAAACTTTAGCCACCTTGAGCGCAGCTTCATCCTGCGTGGACAGACGGTGTATGCGCTAAGTAAGGATTAACGATGAGCAAAATCAGGGTGTTGTCGGTCGATGATTCTGCGCTGATGCGCCAGATCATGACAGAAATCATTAATAGCCACAGCGACATGGAAATGGTAGCGACCGCTCCCGATCCGCTGGTCGCGCGTGATTTGATTAAGAAATTCAACCCTGATGTGCTGACGCTGGACGTCGAAATGCCGCGTATGGACGGACTGGATTTCCTCGAAAAATTAATGCGTTTGCGACCGATGCCAGTAGTGATGGTTTCTTCTCTGACAGGCAAAGGTTCTGAAGTCACGCTGCGTGCTCTGGAGTTGGGAGCGATAGATTTTGTCACCAAACCGCAACTGGGGATCCGCGAAGGAATGCTGGCGTATAGCGAAATGATTGCCGAAAAGGTGCGTACAGCCGCAAGAGCGAGCCTTACCGCGCATAAACCGTTATCGGCACCGACAACGCTGAAGGCCGGACCGTTGTTGAGTTCAGAAAAGTTGATTGCGATTGGCGCCTCAACAGGCGGCACCGAGGCGATTCGTCACGTATTGCAACCGTTGCCGCTATCCAGCCCGGCACTGTTAATTACCCAACATATGCCGCCCGGTTTTACCCGCTCTTTTGCCGACAGACTTAATAAGCTGTGTCAAATCGGCGTGAAAGAAGCCGAGGACGGAGAACGCGTCTTGCCGGGGCATGCCTATATCGCCCCGGGCGATCGGCATATGGAACTGGCGCGTAGCGGCGCGAATTATCAAATCAAAATTCACGATGGCCCGGCGGTTAATCGCCATCGGCCATCGGTAGATGTGTTGTTCCATTCTGTTGCCAAACAGGCGGGGCGTAATGCTGTTGGGGTGATTCTGACGGGCATGGGCAACGACGGCGCGGCGGGAATGTTAGCAATGCGTCAGGCAGGGGCATGGACTCTTGCGCAAAACGAAGCAAGCAGCGTGGTGTTCGGCATGCCGCGCGAGGCCATCAATATGGGTGGCGTCTGCGAAGTGGTCGATCTTAGCCAGGTAAGCCAGCAAATGCTGGCAAAAATCAGTGCCGGACAGGCGATACGTATTTAAATCAGGAGTGTGAGATGGCGGATAAAGAGCTTAAATTTTTGGTTGTGGATGACTTTTCCACCATGCGACGCATCGTGCGTAACCTGCTGAAAGAGCTTGGATTTAATAATGTTGAGGAAGCGGAGGATGGCGCCGATGCTCTCAATAAGTTGCAGACGGGAGGATATGGTTTTGTTATCTCCGACTGGAACATGCCTAACATGGACGGCCTGGAATTGCTGAAAACGATTCGTGCTGATGGTGCGATGTCGGCATTGCCGGTGTTAATGGTGACTGCGGAAGCGAAGAAAGAAAACATTATTGCCGCAGCACAAGCGGGGGCCAGTGGCTACGTGGTTAAGCCATTTACCGCCGCTACGCTGGAGGAAAAACTCAACAAAATCTTTGAGAAACTGGGCATGTGAGGATGCGACTATGATGCAACCATCAATCAAACCTGCTGACGAGCATTCAGCTGGCGATATCATTGCGCGCATCGGCAGCCTGACGCGTATGCTGCGCGACAGTCTGCGGGAGCTGGGGCTGGACCAGGCCATTGCCGAAGCGGCGGAAGCCATCCCCGATGCCCGCGATCGTTTGTACTACGTTGTGCAGATGACCGCCCAGGCTGCGGAACGGGCGCTGAACAGCGTTGAGGCTTCACAACCGCATCAGGATCACATGGAGAAATCAGCAAAAGCGTTAACCCAACGCTGGGATGACTGGTTTGCCGATCCCATTGACCTTGCCGACGCCCGCGAACTGGTAACCGATACACGGCAATTTCTGGCGGATGTGCCGACGCATACTGGTTTTACCAATGCGCAGTTGCTGGAAATCATGATGGCACAGGATTTTCAGGATCTCACCGGGCAGGTGATTAAGCGGATGATGGATGTCATTCAGGAGATTGAACGCCAGCTGCTAATGGTGTTGCTGGAAAATATCCCGGAACAGGATGCACGTCCGAAGCGTGAAAGCCAGAGCTTGCTGAATGGACCACAGGTTGATACCAGCAAAGCCGGTGTGGTAGCCAGTCAGGATCAGGTGGACGATTTGTTGGATAGCCTTGGGTTTTGATTTGTATTGCCTGATGTGACGCGGCTCCGTCACATCAGCTCTTCAAGGTCGGATAAGGCGTTTACGCCGTACCCGACAAACATGTCACCATGCCTGGTGTGCGGTGGCAAAAGCCATAAATCCCGCCTGTTTTACCCCTTACTCTAACCATTGAACTCTTTTCGCTCTGGCATCATTCACGCTTATTACACTTTCCGGGATTGGCGATGTGTCTGACGAGAGCGACGACAAAACAGAAGCCCCCACACCTCACCGACTTGAAAAAGCGCGGGAAGAGGGGCAAATCCCGCGTTCCCGTGAGTTAACGTCGCTGCTGATTTTGTTGGTGGGCGTGTGTGTTATTTGGTTTGGCGGTGTGTCGCTGGCCCGTCGTTTGTCGGGCATGCTCTCCGCGGGATTGCATTTTGATCACAGTATCATCAAGGACCCGAATCTGATCCTCGGGCAAATTATTCTGCTGATCAGAGAAGCTATGCTGGCACTGCTGCCACTGATTAGCGGCGTGGTGCTGGTGGCGCTCATTTCGCCCGTCATGCTGGGAGGGCTGGTATTTAGTGGCAAATCCTTGCAGCCGAAGTTTTCCAAACTTAACCCGTTACCAGGCATTAAGCGGATGTTTTCGGCACAAACCGGTGCGGAGTTGCTGAAAGCGATACTGAAATCCCTTCTGGTTGGCAGCGTGACTGGTTTTTATCTCTGGCACCACTGGCCGCAAATGATGCGCTTAATGGCGGAGTCCCCCATAACCGCGATGGGAAACGCTATGGATCTGGTCGGGCTATGCGCGCTGCTGGTAGTGCTTGGCGTTATTCCGATGGTGGGATTTGACGTCTTTTTCCAAATCTTCAGCCACCTGAAAAAACTGCGTATGTCACGGCAGGATATTCGTGATGAGTTCAAACAAAGCGAAGGCGACCCCCATGTCAAAGGGCGAATTCGTCAGATGCAGCGGGCTGCAGCGCGGCGGCGGATGATGGCCGATGTGCCGAAAGCGGACGTTATCGTCAATAACCCAACTCACTACTCAGTGGCTTTGCAGTACGACGAAAACAAAATGAGTGCGCCAAAAGTCGTTGCCAAGGGCGCGGGGCTGGTGGCATTACGCATTCGTGAAATAGCCGCTGAAAATAACGTCCCGACTCTCGAAGCGCCGCCGCTGGCGCGTGCGCTGTATCGACATGCCGAAATCGGTCAACAAATACCTGGTCAACTCTATGCCGCTGTGGCGGAAGTGCTGGCCTGGGTCTGGCAACTGAAACGCTGGCGTCTGGCGGGGGGACAACGCCCTGTACAACCTACTCATCTTCCGGTGCCGGAAGCCCTGGATTTTATCAACGAGAAACCGACCCATGAGTAATCTGGCCGCGATGCTGCGCCTGCCCGCAAATCTGAAATCAACACAATGGCAGATCCTTGCCGGACCGATTTTGATCTTGCTGATATTGTCGATGATGGTGCTGCCACTGCCCGCATTCATTCTCGACCTGCTGTTTACCTTTAATATCGCGTTGTCGATCATGGTGTTACTGGTGGCGATGTTTACTCAGCGTACGCTCGAGTTTGCTGCGTTTCCGACAATCCTGCTGTTCACCACGCTGTTACGTCTGGCACTTAACGTGGCTTCAACCCGTATCATTTTGATGGAAGGCCATACCGGCGCGGCGGCGGCAGGGAAGGTTGTCGAAGCATTTGGTCATTTTCTCGTTGGCGGCAACTTTGCTATCGGTATTGTGGTGTTCGTCATCCTCGTGATCATCAACTTTATGGTTATTACCAAAGGTGCCGGGCGTATCGCGGAAGTGGGCGCGCGCTTTGTTCTCGATGGTATGCCAGGTAAGCAGATGGCGATTGACGCCGACCTCAACGCCGGATTGATTGGTGAAGAAGAGGCGAAAAAACGCCGTTCCGAAGTAACACAGGAAGCCGATTTTTATGGCTCAATGGATGGGGCAAGTAAGTTTGTTCGCGGCGATGCCATCGCCGGGATCCTCATCATGGTCATTAACGTTGTCGGTGGATTGTTGGTCGGCGTGCTGCAACATGGTATGAGCATGGGGCATGCGGCGGAAAGTTATACGCTATTGACCATTGGTGACGGCCTGGTGGCACAAATTCCGGCGCTGGTAATTTCTACCGCCGCAGGGGTCATCGTTACGCGTGTCAGCACCGATCAGGACGTTGGTGAGCAGATGGTGAATCAGCTTTTCAGTAACCCAAGCGTTATGTTGTTAAGCGCCGCCGTGCTCGGTTTACTGGGGCTGGTGCCAGGAATGCCGAACCTGGTATTTTTACTGTTCACGGCGGGATTGCTCGGGCTGGCATGGTGGATACGCGGGCGCGAACAAAAAGCGCCTGCCGAACCAAAGCCGGTAAAAATGGCGGAGAATAATGCTGTAGTCGAAGCAACGTGGAATGATGTGCAACTGGAAGATTCCCTGGGAATGGAAGTGGGCTATCGACTGATTCCGATGGTTGATTTCCAACAAGATGGCGAGTTGTTGGGCCGTATTCGTAGTATTCGCAAGAAATTTGCTCAGGAAATGGGCTTCCTGCCGCCGGTGGTGCATATTCGCGACAATATGGATCTGCAACCAGCACGTTATCGTATTTTGATGAAAGGTGTAGAGATTGGCAGTGGTGATGCTTATCCGGGGCGCTGGTTAGCGATTAACCCGGGGACCGCTGCCGGAACGTTACCTGGTGAGGCAACCGTCGATCCGGCATTTGGTCTGAATGCTATCTGGATCGAAAGTGCGCTGAAAGAACAAGCGCAGATTCAGGGGTATACCGTGGTTGAGGCCAGCACGGTGGTGGCAACGCATCTTAACCATCTCATTAGCCAGCATGCCGCAGAGTTGTTTGGTCGCCAGGAGGCGCAACAACTGCTGGATCGCGTCGCCCAGGAGATGCCAAAGCTGACGGAAGATTTAGTTCCAGGCGTCGTCACGCTCACCACGTTGCATAAAGTGCTGCAAAACCTGCTCGATGAAAAAGTAGCGATTCGCGATATGCGCACCATTCTCGAAACGCTGGCGGAGCATGCGCCCATTCAGAGCGATCCGCATGAATTAACCGCCGTCGTCCGCGTGGCGTTGGGGCGAGCGATTACCCAGCAGTGGTTCCCCGGCAAAGATGAAGTTAATGTTATTGGCCTCGACACGCCGCTGGAACGTTTATTATTACAGGCGTTGCAGGGCGGAGGGGGACTGGAACCTGGGCTGGCGGATCGTTTACTGGCGCAAACTCAGGAAGCGCTGTCCCGTCAGGAGATGTTAGGTGCGCCGCCGGTACTGTTAGTGAACCACGCGCTGCGACCATTATTGTCTCGCTTCCTGCGCCGCAGCCTGCCGCAACTGGTGGTGCTGTCGAATCTCGAACTCTCTGATAATCGGCAAATCCGAATGACGGCGACAATTGGCGGTAAATGATGAAAATCTTATTGGCAATGTTATTGTTTCCGCTGATGGCGCAAGCCGCCGGGGAGGGGATGTGGCAGGCAAGTAGCGCGGGCGTGACGTTGAATCATCGTGGTGAGTCGATGTCGTCAGCGCCTCTTTCTTCGCGACAATCTGCTTCAGGATTAATGACGCTGGTGGCATGGCGTTATCAGCTTATCGGCCCGACCCCTGCGGGACTGCGGGTTCGCTTATGTTCGCAATCTCGTTGTGTCGAATTAGACGGGCAGAGCGGGAGTACAGTGGCCTTTTCCGATATACCAGCGGCAGAACCGTTGCGCTTTATCTGGGAAGTGCCAGGTGGTGGGCGGTTAATTCCGCCGCTAAAGGTGCAGCGTAATGAAGTGATTGTGAATTATCGCTGACGTATAAATAAGGTGCATACTTAATAATACGGTTAAACGGCTTCATGTTTTGTTGCAATGATTTATCAGGAATAGCTTGCAACAAAACATGCCAGCAATATGTGAATTATCCTCTTGTTAAAGGGCTTGGATAAAAATCTTCAGAATTACGGTATAGCTGCAACTGACGAGTTCGCGTGTTGGTCTGTATGATCATACATGATAGCCATTCTGATTCAGAATAAGGGTTAGTTAAATCCTGAACGTCCTCATTGGAAAGAATTAATTCACATTCTTTGTCCCGAAAGTCCAGCCACGCTCGCTGTGATTTTTTAAGCAGGTTAAGTTGTTCTGTATCAGGTTTTTTTGCACCTGTGCGTGGCACTTGTTCTATATAACGATAAGCTTCACCATAGGCTTTATTTAATTGCGCATCGACGAGATTGTATTCTTGTCGCAGGCATGATTTGACCACGTTAATGTCAGTATCATCATCTGAATTTTTTTGCCAACAATCTTTTATGGGTGAAATGTCATGGTCGTTTACTATAACTGTATCTTCTGCGTAAGCCTGGCAAGAGATAATGCCCAATGTTAATACAAGAAATTTAAACACTACTGTATTCCTTAAATTCAACCGTTATCGTTTTCCTGGGGCTGGATATTACGCTTCTGACCTCTTACTCAACAGCGAGAAAACAATGGCATGTTCATTTTCAGAATACATTTAGATGGTAATAAAAAAGCCTGATCAGAAATTCCTGACCAGGCTTTATTATCACGAAAAATTTATTACATACGCTCTACAGTCTCAATACCCAGCGTATCCAGACCCAGCTTCAGCGTCTTCGCGGTCAGTTGCGCCAGTTTCAGACGGCTGTTACGCACTTCTTCGTTTTCTGCGCTGAGGATCGGGCAGTGCTCGTAGAAGCCAGAGAACAGACCAGCCAAATCGTACAGGTAAGCACACATCACGTGCGGCGTACCTTCACGGGCAACCACGGTGAGCGTCTCTTCGAACTGCAGCAGACGAGCAGCCAGTTGCGCTTCACGATCTTCACGAATGATTACCGGAGCTGCAGCCAGTTGTTCTTCAGTAATTTCCGCTTTACGGAACACGGACAACACTCGGGTATAGGCATACTGCATGTACGGCGCGGTATTACCCTCAAACGCCAGCATGTTGTCCCAGTCGAAGATGTAGTCGGTGGTGCGGTTTTTGGAGAGATCTGCGTATTTCACCGCGCCGATACCAACCGCGTTGGCCAGTTTTTCCAGCTCGTCGGCTGGCATGTCTGGATTCTTCTCGGCAACCAGACGACGCGCGCGTTCCAGTGCTTCATCAAGCAGATCCGCCAGTTTTACCGTGCCGCCCGCGCGGGTTTTGAACGGTTTGCCATCTTTACCCAGCATCATGCCAAACATGTGGTGTTCCAGCGGTACGGATTCCGGCACGTAGCCTGCTTTACGCACGATTGCCCACGCCTGCATCAGGTGTTGGTGCTGACGGGAGTCGATGTAATACAACACGCGATCGGCATGAAGGGTTTCATAACGATACTTCGCGCAAGCGATATCGGTAGTGGTATAGAGATAGCCGCCATCTTTCTTCTGAATGATAACGCCCATCGGTTCGCCTTCCTTGTTTTTGAACTCATCAAGGAATACAACGGTCGCGCCTTCACTTTCTACTGCCAGACCTTTGGCTTTCAGATCCGCCACGATACCCGGCAGCATCGGGTTGTAGAGGCTTTCGCCCATGACGTCATCGCGCGTCAGCGTCACGTTCAGACGATCGTAGGTGATCTGGTTCTGCGTCATGGTGATGTCGACCAGTTTGCGCCACATCTCGCGGAAGTATTCGTCACCGCTTTGCAGTTTTACCACGTAGTTACGTGCGCGCTCGGCGAACTCTTCATCTTCATCGTAATGTTTTTTCGCGTCGCGGTAGAAACCTTCAAGGTCAGCCAGTTCCATTTCACCTGCGTTTTCCTGCTGCTGTTTTTCCAGCCACGCAATCAGCATACCGAACTGGGTACCCCAGTCACCAACGTGGTTAGCGCGAATCACTTTGTGACCGAGGAACTCCAGAGTACGCACAGCCGCGTCACCAATGATGGTTGAGCGCAGGTGACCGACGTGCATCTCTTTCGCCACGTTTGGCGCAGAGTAGTCAACCACAATGGTCTGTTTTTCTGGCGTAGCAACACCGAGACGATCGGACGCCAGCGCCTGTTGAACATGTTCAGCAAGGAATGCCGAGTCAAGGAAAATATTGATAAAGCCCGGACCAGCAATCTCAACTTTGCTGGCGATACCGCTAAGATCCAGATGAGTCAGCACCTGCTCTGCTAATTGTCGCGGTGCCATACCCAGTTTTTTAGCAACTGCCATCATGCCGTTAGCCTGATAGTCGCCGAACTGAACTTTTGCTGACTGGCGAACCTGCGGTTCGCAATCCGCAGGCGCGCCTGCCGCAATCATGGCCTGACGGACTTTTTCTGAGAGAAGAGCCTGAATATTCACCGGAATACCTTACATTGATGAAGCGAGCAAAAATTGCTCGCACCAGTTAAAGAAATTAGGGCGGGAGTATACTGCAAATGGCTGTTTTCGTCAGCAACGTGCGCGCGGCGCATTGCCGTTTTTACTATTGCATCGGGTACCACGCGAAATCAGCGGTTGGTTGGGGAAGGGCAACAGGGTAAATTAGCGCTTTTACTGAAAGACGAAGAGTGATTATGGCGAACTGGCAATCTATCGACGAGTTGCAGGATATTGCAACAGATTTACCGCGATTTATCCATGCATTAGACGAACTTTCTCGTCGTCTGGGTCTGGATATCACCCCGCTGGCTGCCGATCACATATCCTTGCGCTGCCATCAAAATACCACCGCTGAACGCTGGCGTCGCGGGTTTGAACAGTGCGGCGAACTCCTGTCAGAAAATATGATCAATGGCAGACCAATTTGTCTGTTTAAATTGCACGAATCGGTACAGGTTGCTCACTGGCAGTTTTCCATTGTTGAGTTACCGTGGCCCGGAGAAAAACGTTACCCGCACGAAGGTTGGGAACATATCGAAATCGTTCTGCCGGGCGAGCCAGAAACGCTGAATGCCCGCGCGTTAGCGTTGCTTTCTGATGAAGGACTAAGCCTGCCGGGGATCTCGGTGAAAACAAGTTCACCAAAAGGCGAGCATGAGCGATTACCGAATCCAACGCTGGCGGTCACCGATGGCAGAACAACCATTAAGTTTCATCCGTGGTCCATTGAAGAGATCGTTGCCAGTGAACAGTCGGTGTAATTAAGGAGCAAAAATGGCATTACTGGAAATTTGCTGTTACAGCATGGAATGCGCACTAACGGCGCAGCAAAACGGTGCCGACAGAATAGAGCTTTGTGCGGCACCGAAAGAAGGGGGCTTAACGCCGTCGCTGGGCGTGCTGAAGTCCGTGCGCCAGCAGGTTACTATCCCTGTGCATCCAATCATCCGACCGCGAGGTGGCGATTTTTGCTACAGCGACGGCGAGTTTGCCGCCATTCTTGAGGATATCCGCACAGTACGTGAATTAGGATTTTCAGGGTTGGTGACGGGCGTTCTGGATGTTGACGGTAATGTCGATATGCCACGAATGGAAAAAATAATGTCTGCTGCCGGTCCGTTGGCAGTTACGTTTCATCGCGCCTTCGATATGTGTGCTAACCCATTAAATACACTAAATAATCTTGCGCAATTGGGCATTGCCCGGGTACTGACTTCCGGGCAAAAATCAGATGCTCTACAAGGTTTATCAAAAATTATGGAACTTATTGCCTATGGTGATACTCCAATCATCATGGCCGGAGCAGGAGTCCGTGCAGAAAATCTGCACCACTTCCTCGATGCCGGAGTGCTGGAAGTCCATAGCTCCGCGGGAGCGTGGCAAGCCTCACCGATGCGCTATCGTAATCAAGGATTGTCCATGTCATCAGATGCACACGCGGACGAGTATTCGCGTTATGTCGTAGACGGGGCGGCGGTTGCTGAAATGAAAGGAATCATTGAACGCCATCAGGCCAAATGATTTTTACCGTTGCATCATGTCGCCCAATATGATGCTTGCTCGTACCAGGCCCCTGCAATTTCAACAGGGGCCTTTTTTTATCCTTAAGTAGTATGAAAAACGAACAGTTATCGTGTAATAGCGCGCTAAATCATGCTGCTAAAAATGTTTTATATATTCATATTAATTATGTGATTTAAATTACCAAAACTGGAAAATATATATCAAAATAACCAGTAAGCTCTTCTTTAATAATTAATGATTAAGTTGTAATAAATCATATTTTTTATCGGTTATTTCAGGCAGTGTTGTGCCGAATTTAGTAAGTTATTAATTCGTTGTATATTTAATTATACAATGATTTCGGTGTCCTGGAATTTAATTAGAGGAATCTATGCGAGGGAAAAAACGCATTTGGTTATTTTTTCTGCTGATAGCAGTGGTGGTTGGTGCTGGCGGTTTATTACTGGCACAAAAAGCGTTACACAAAACATCGGAAACAGCATTTTGTCTTTCCTGTCACTCAATGAGCAAACCGTTTGAGGAATATCAGGGAACCGTCCACTTTTCCAATCAAAAAGGTATACGTGCCGAATGTTCTGATTGTCATATACCAAAATCAGGGATGGATTATTTATTTGCTAAATTAAAAGCATCTAAAGATATTTATCATGAATTTGTTAGCGGCAAAATAGACAGTGACGATAAGTTCGAGGCCCACCGTCAGGAAATGGCCGAAACAGTATGGAAGGAATTAAAAGCCTCAGACTCTGCAACGTGCCGTAGTTGCCATTCTTTTGATGCGATGGATATTGCATCGCAAAGTGAATCTGCGCAGAAAATGCATACCAAAGCACAAAAGGACGGTGAAACGTGTATTGATTGTCATAAAGGGATTGCCCATTTCCCGCCAGAAATAAAAATGGATGACAACGCTGCGCATGAACTGGAAAGTCAGGCCGCCACTTCAGTGACCAATGGCGCACATATTTATCCTTTCAAACCTTCCCGCATAGGCGAACTGGCCACTGTGAATCCTGGCACCGATCTCACGGTTGTTGATGCCAGCGGCAAACAACCGATCGTCCTGTTACAGGGTTATCAAATGCAGGGCAGTGAAAACACGCTCTACCTGGCGGCAGGTCAACGCCTGGCATTAGCCACACTAAGTGATGAAGGTATCAAGGCGCTAACGGTAAACGGGGAATGGCAGGCTGATGAATACGGTAATCAATGGCGTCAGGCGTCATTACAGGGCGCGCTAATCGATCCCGTATTAGCGGATCGTAAACCGTTATGGCAATACGCTGAAAAACTCGATGACACCTATTGCGCTGGCTGCCATGCGCCTATTGCCGCTGACCATTACACCGTCAATGCCTGGCCCTCTATCGCCAAAGGAATGGGGGCGCGAACCAGCATGAGCGAAAACGAACTGGACATTTTGACGCGGTACTTCCAGTACAACGCCAAAGATATTACCAAAAAACAGTGATCCTCGTTGATCAGGGAGGAAGTTATGACATTAACAAGACGTGAGTTTATTAAACATAGTGGTATTGCCGCCGGGGCGCTGGTGGTGACATCGGCTACGCCGCTACCCGCATGGGCAGAAGAGAAGGGCGGAAAAATCCTCACCGCGGGTCGTTGGGGAGCGATGAACGTAGAAGTGAAGGACGGTAAGATTGTTTCTTCTACAGGCGCGCTGGCGAAGACTATCCCGAATTCCTTACAGTCTACGGCGGCGGATCAGGTACACACCACGGCGCGTATTCAGCATCCGATGGTGAGAAAAAGTTATCTCGACAATCCACTGCAACCGGCTAAAGGTCGTGGCGAAGATAGTTACGTTCAGGTGAGCTGGGAACAGGCATTAAAACTGATTCATGAGCAACACGATCGCATTCGCAAGGCCAACGGTCCTTCGGCCATTTTTGCCGGGTCTTACGGCTGGCGCTCTTCTGGCGTGTTGCATAAAGCGCAAACCTTACTGCAACGTTATATGAACCTTGCGGGGGGATATTCGGGGCATAGTGGCGATTACTCTACCGGGGCTGCGCAGGTGATCATGCCGCACGTTGTTGGTTCTGTGGAGGTCTATGAACAGCAGACTTCCTGGCCACTGATTCTGGAAAACAGTCAGGTGGTGGTGTTGTGGGGGATGAACCCTCTGAATACCTTAAAAATTGCCTGGAGCAGTACCGATGAACAAGGGCTGGAATACTTCCATCAGCTGAAGAAATCAGGCAAACCGGTTATTGCCATCGACCCTATCCGTTCCGAAACGATCGAGTTCTTTGGCGATAACGCCACCTGGATCGCGCCGAATATGGGGACCGACGTGGCGCTGATGTTAGGCATTGCGCATACCCTGATGACACAAGGTAAGCACGATAAAGCCTTCCTGGAGAAATACACCACTGGTTATCCGCAGTTTGAAGAGTATCTGACCGGCAAGAGCGATAATACGCCGAAGAGTGCGGCCTGGGCGGCAGAAATTACTGGCGTACCGGAAGCGCAGATTGTCAAACTCGCTGAACTGATGGCGGCGAATCGCACGATGCTGATGGCAGGTTGGGGGATCCAACGTCAGCAATACGGCGAACAGAAACACTGGATGCTGGTGACGCTGGCGGCGATGTTAGGGCAAATTGGTACACCGGGCGGCGGTTTTGGTTTCTCTTATCATTACTCCAACGGCGGTAATCCAACGCGTGTTGGCGGCGTACTACCAGAAATGTCTGCGGCTATAGCCGGACAGGCAAGCGAGGAAGCTGATGATGGCGGAATGACGGCGATTCCGGTCGCCCGTATTGTCGATGCGCTGGAAAATCCTGGCGGCAAATATCAGCACAACGGTAAAGAGCAAACGTACCCGAATATCAAAATGATCTGGTGGGCTGGTGGTGGTAACTTTACCCATCACCAGGATACTCATCGCCTGATTAAAGCCTGGCAGAAACCAGAGATGATTGTCGTTTCTGAATGCTACTGGACGGCAGCAGCCAAACACGCAGATATCGTATTACCGATCACCACATCGTTTGAGCGTAATGACCTGACGATGACCGGCGATTACAGCAACCAGCATATTGTGCCGATGAAGCAGGCTGTCGCTCCGCAATTTGAAGCGCGTAACGATTTTGACGTGTTTGCCGACCTTGCGGAATTATTGAAACCTGGCGGAAAAGAGATTTATACCGAAGGTAAAGATGAAATGGCGTGGCTGAAATTTTTCTATGATGCCGCCCAGAAAGGCGCGCGAGCGCAGCGTGTTAGCATGCCGGTGTTTAATACCTTCTGGCAGCAAAATAAACTGCTTGAAATGCGTCGCAGCGAGAAGAACGAGCAATATGTTCGCTATGGCGATTTCCGCGCCGATCCGGTGAAAAATGCGCTGGGTACACCAAGTGGCAAAATTGAAATCTACTCAAAAACGCTGGAAAAATTTGGCTATAAGGATTGCCCCGCACACCCGACCTGGCTGGCTCCTGATGAATGGAAAGGCACCGCAGACGAGAAGCAGTTGCAGCTTCTGACCGCGCATCCGGCACACCGTTTACACAGTCAGCTCAATTACGCTGAATTGCGCAAAAAATATGCGGTTGCCGATCGTGAACCGATTACTATTCACACCGAAGATGCCGCGCGTTTTGGTATTGCAAATGGCGATTTGGTGCGTGTCTGGAATAAGCGTGGTCAGATTCTGACTGGGGCGGTCGTGACTGATGGAATCAAAAAAGGCGTGGTATGTGTGCATGAAGGCGCATGGCCGGATCTGGAAAATGGCTTGTGTAAAAACGGCAGTGCGAACGTGTTAACGGCGGATATCCCCAGCTCGCAACTGGCGAATGCCTGTGCTGGTAACTCTGCGCTGGTGTATATCGAAAAATATACGGGCAATGCGCCGAAGTTAACGGCGTTTGATCAGCCAGCCATTCAGGCGTAAGAAATAAATAGCGCCCGGAAACGGGCGCTAATTTGCTGACAACGTGTGCTTGTTCATGCCGGATGCGGCGTGAACGCCTTATCCGGCCTACAAAATCGTGCAAATTCAATATATTGCAGGAGATGAGTAGACCTGATAAGCGTAGCGTATCAGGCAGTTTTGGCGTTTGTCATCGATCCCAACGCCCGGAAACGGGCGCTAAATTTTTACGGCTTACGCGCAATCAGCACCGCGCGTTTAGGCGCAGGATAACCTTCTACCGTTTTACTCGGATCATGCGAGTCGAGAAAATCAGACAAAGACTCGGTGACCATCCACTCGGTGCGGCGCTGCTCTTCCGTCGTCGTGACGCTGATGTCTGCAATGCGGATATCGACAAACCCGCACTTCTTCAGCCAGTTTTTCAGTGCCAGTGCTGATGGAATAAAATAGACATTACGCATTTGCGCGTAACGGTCGCCCGGCACCAGCACGGTGTTTTCGTCGCCATCAATAACAAGCGTCTCCAGTACCAGTTCACCCTCATTCACCAGTTGATCTTTCAACTGCCACAGATGTTCCAGCGGCGAACGACGATGGTAAAGCACGCCCATCGAAAAGACGGTATCAAAGGCTTTCAGTGCCGGAAGTTGTTCAATCCCCAGCGGCAAAAGATGCGCGCGTTGATCGTTACCCAACAGTTTACGCACTGCTTCAAATTGGCAGAGGAACAGTTGCGTAGGGTCGATTCCCACCGCCAGATGCGCGCCTGCGCCAATCATGCGCCACATGTGATAGCCGCTGCCGCAACCAACATCCAGAATGGTGCGCCCGGTTAAATCAGAAAGATGTGGCAGAACACGATCCCATTTCCAGTCGGAACGCCATTCGGTATCAATGTTGACGCCATATAGCGAGAACGGCCCTTTGCGCCAGGGCATCAGGTTACGCATCAGTGTTTCAATGCGTTTAATCTGCCCGGCACTCAGCGGCTCCTCGCTTTCTGCCGTCACACTATGTAGCAAATCCAGACGATACGGTTTAATTTCAGGCAGAAATTCAACCGCATTGGACCACTGTTTAAACAGGCCGTGCTGCTGTTCGCGCTGCCAGCTGGCAATTTGCGCGGGCAGAGTCTCCAGCCAGTGTGAAAGATGATTTTTGGCAATCAGAGAATAAAAGTTACCAAAGTCGATCATGCAGCGTCCTCTGCTTTTAATGCTACCAGCGAACCAAAGTTAAAGCACTGGAACCATAGCTCGCTATGTTCAAAACCGGCTTGATGCAGGCGTGCTTTATGAGTTTCGACGGAATCGGTCAGCATTACGTTTTCCAGCATGCTGCGCTTCTGGCTGATCTCCAGCTCACTGTAGCCATTGGCACGTTTAAAGTCGTGGTGCATGTTGAACAGCAGCTCTCCGACTTTGGCATCTTCGAAACTGAATTTTTCCGACAGCACCAGTGCACCACCAGGATTCAGCCCTTGATAAATTTTATCCAGTAATGCCTGGCGCTCGGCGGGTTCCAGGAATTGCAGGGTAAAATTCAGTACCACCATCGACGCGTTTTCAATGGCAATATCACGAATATCACCTTCAATAACGTCAACAGGCGTAGGCGCTTTATAGGCGTCGATATGACGGCGGCAGCGTTCAATCATTGCCGGGGAATTGTCGATGGCGATAATTTTACAATTATCATGATGAATGTTACGACGCACAGAGAGCGTCGCCGCGCCCAGAGAACAGCCCAGATCGTAAATCTGCGTACCCGGTTGAACGAAGCGTTCAGCTAACATACCAATCATTGAAATAATATTGGAGTAGCCGGGAACGGAACGTTGGATCATATCCGGGAAGACTTCAGCTACCCGTTCATCAAAGGTCCAGTCGCCCAGTCTGGCGATAGGAGCAGAAAATAGCGTGTCGCGGTGAGACATAACGTAAAAATCCGGGAAAAAGAAAGTGGCGTATTGTGCGCTAACGCAGGGAGAAAACCAACTCCCAGGGCATATACCAAAGATTCGCCAGCACCATCAGCAACAGCGCACACCACGTGGCGCTCATGCCGGAACGTCGCCAGCGAAACAGACGGTGATGGAAACCGTAATAATGCATCAGACGACCTGCAAGCAAAACGATGCCGCAAATATGCACCATCCAGGTTTCAGCACCATTCATTTCCATAAATAGCATCAATACAATCGCGATGGGAATATATTCCACCGCATTGCCATGAATACGAATAGCGCTTTGTAGTTCGCTAAAACCGCCGTCGCCATAGGCAACGCGATACTGCATTCGCAGACGAACAACATCAAAAGAGAACTTCATTAATAACAACGCACCTAAAACGGCATACAGCGCGCTTACCATACAAACTCCCTTTAAAATGGCCGATGGCTCCTGTCTATGATAGGTGGCAATTTCAGAAAAGAGAAGATTGCTGTGGAATAGCCGGGACTGCTCCGATCTCTGGAAGAGTCTTACGTAAGTCTTCCCACAGGGTATGTACCAGTTCTGGTGCATGGGCGATATCTGGCGTATGCAGAAAAAGATAAGGCGTAGTGGTCTGGCGCCACTGCGCTAATTTTTGTAACCAGACCTGAAATAATTCCCGATTGTGCGCCATATCATCGCTGCCGATAAAACGGATTAGCGGGTTTGTCGCCGTTAATACGGCATGAACCGGAACTTTGGGCTTTTTCCGTTGCGCGTCGCGAATGGCTTCATTATGCGGACGCGCTGCATGAACCGGACGACTGTCTAAAATCACCCGATTAACGCCGCGCTGATGCAAGCCGCGATTAAGCGTTTGTTCTTCCTCGCCTTTAGTGAAAAACTGCGGATGGCGGACTTCCACACCATAGGTAAATTCGCCAGGAAGAGAATCGAGAAAGTGCCAAAGAGTTGGCAGATCCCGTGGACCAAACGTGGCGGGCAGTTGCAGCCAGTATTGCCCAATGCGCGGCGCTAACGGTGACATGCGGGTTAAAAATTCCACAACTAAGTCATCGCAATGCCGTAACGCCGCCTGGTGCGAAATGGTTGCCGGAAATTTAAAACAGAAGCGGAAATCATCGCTGGTCTGCTCGCGCCAGCGCAGAACCACTTCTGGCTTTGGCAGAGCATAAAGGGTGGTGTTTCCCTCCACACAATTAAAATGGCGGGCGTACTCTTCCAGGCTGGAGATCCCTAATCGCACCCATTTTGGATGCGACCATTGCGGCAGACCGATGTAAATCATAACGCGTTGAGGATCTCTTCCACGCGACGCACGCGGGCGATGCGCGGGTAGATATGGTTGATGCTGTTGTTGTGCTGTTCGGTAGTGGCAGCGCTACAGGCGTCTTCAGCAATCACCAGATTAAACCCTAACTCCCACGCGTTACGGGCGGTGGACTCAACGCCGATATTGGTTGAGATCCCACATAACACTATTGTATCGATACCCCGGCGGCGTAATTGCAACTCCAGATCCGTACCGTAAAACGCACCCCATTGACGTTTGATGATTTCAATATCGCTGTCAGTTGCACCTAATGCTGCAGGATGTTGCCACCAGTTTTCCGGCAACGTTCTGGCAGGCGCGGGGGCATCAACCGGCTGTTTTAATGCTTCGGCGTAATCGGCAGACCAGCCGACGCGCACGAGAAACACAGGCTGACCGCTCGCGCGAAATTTCGCTGCCAGTTTTCCCGCGCGATTCACGACATCTTCAGCAGTATGCGGACCACCGGCAAAAGGCAAGATGCCTTCCTGTAAATCAATCACTACCAGCGCAGTGGTTTTAGTATTCAGTTCAAGCATGATGACTCCAGATAAAACAAAACCGAGCCTCTCACCTTAATGCGATTAGCCGATGGCAGAACGACAAATTTTGTTAATTTTTATGTGTTGGGGCAACACCTTTATAGCAAACAAGGGTAGAGTCTGATTCCTGGCCTGATATAAAGTGGTAACGAGTCGTTCCAGAGCGGGCCAGACTCTTACGGTGCGGCAGAATTTCCAGTATAATAGCCGCCTTTTTTCATTCAGTTGTGACATACAGCTAACGCTGCGACTTAGGTCACCTGCGCAGCAGGGGACATCCGCCGGCAGCTAAGTTAAGGGATATCTCATGCGTACAGAATATTGTGGACAGCTCCGTTTGTCCCACGTGGGGCAGCAGGTGACTCTGTGTGGTTGGGTCAACCGTCGTCGTGATCTTGGTAGCCTGATCTTTATCGATATGCGCGACCGCGAAGGTATCGTGCAGGTATTTTTCGATCCGGATCGTGCGGACGCGTTAAAGCTGGCCTCTGAACTGCGTAATGAGTTCTGCATTCAGGTCACGGGCACCGTACGTGCGCGTGACGAAAAAAATATCAACCGCGATATGGCGACTGGCGAAATCGAAGTGCTGGCGTCCTCGCTGACCATCATCAACCGTGCAGACGTTCTGCCGCTTGACTCCAACCACGTCAACACTGAAGAAGCGCGTCTGAAATACCGCTATCTTGACCTGCGTCGCCCGGAAATGGCTCAACGCCTGAAAACCCGTGCGAAAATCACCAGCCTGGTGCGCCGTTTTATGGATGACCACGGCTTCCTCGACATCGAAACTCCGATGCTGACTAAAGCCACGCCGGAAGGTGCGCGTGACTACCTGGTGCCTTCTCGTGTGCACAAAGGTAAATTCTACGCGCTGCCGCAGTCTCCGCAGCTGTTCAAACAGTTGCTGATGATGTCTGGTTTTGACCGTTACTATCAGATAGTCAAATGCTTCCGTGACGAAGACCTGCGCGCTGACCGTCAGCCCGAATTTACTCAGATCGATGTGGAAACTTCCTTCATGACCGCGCCGCAAGTGCGTGAAGTCATGGAAGCGCTGGTGCGTCATCTGTGGCTGGAAGTGAAAGGCGTTGATCTGGGCGATTTCCCGGTAATGACCTTTGCGGAAGCTGAACGCCGTTACGGCTCCGACAAACCGGACCTGCGTAACCCGATGGAACTGACTGATGTTGCTGATCTGCTGAAATCCGTTGAATTTGCGGTATTCGCAGGTCCGGCGAACGATCCGAAAGGTCGCGTAGCGGCTCTGCGCGTTCCGGGCGGCGCATCGCTGACCCGTAAACAGATCGACGAATACGGTAACTTCGTTAAGATCTATGGCGCGAAAGGTCTGGCTTACATCAAAGTCAACGAACGCGCGAAAGGTCTGGACGGTATCAACAGCCCGGTCGCAAAATTCCTCAATGCGGAAATCATCGAAGCCATTCTGGATCGTACCGCCGCGCAAGATGGCGATATGATTTTCTTCGGTGCTGACAACAAGAAAATTGTTGCCGACGCGATGGGCGCACTGCGTTTGAAAGTGGGTAAAGATCTCGCGCTGACCGACGAAAGCAAATGGGCACCGCTGTGGGTTATCGACTTCCCGATGTTTGAAGACGACGGTGAAGGCGGCCTGACGGCAATGCACCATCCGTTCACCGCACCGAAAGATATGACTGCAGCCGAACTGAATGCTGCGCCAGAAAATGCGGTGGCGAACGCTTACGATATGGTCATCAATGGTTACGAAGTGGGCGGTGGTTCTGTGCGTATCCATAATGGTGATATGCAGCAGACGGTGTTTGGCATTCTGGGTATCACCGAAGAGGAACAGCGCGAGAAATTTGGCTTCCTGCTCGACGCTCTGAAATACGGTACCCCACCGCACGCAGGTCTGGCATTCGGCCTTGACCGTCTGACTATGTTGCTGACCGGTACCGACAACATCCGTGACGTTATCGCCTTCCCGAAAACAACGGCGGCAGCATGTCTGATGACTGAAGCACCGAGCTTTGCCAACCCGACTGCACTGGCTGAACTGAGCATTCAGGTTGTAAAGAAGGCTGAGAATAATTGATATGAATAAAATACACGAAATCATTTGCGGTGCATCGAGGCGGCAACTGAGTGAACTCCCATGAGCATAGATAACTATGTGAATGGGATGAGCGAAGGCAGTCAACGAAGAGGCAGCGTGAAGGATAAAGTGTATAAGCGTCCCGTTTCTGTACTGGTGGTCATCTATGCACAAGATACGAAACGGGTGCTGATGTTGCAGCGGCGTGATGACCCCGATTTCTGGCAGTCGGTAACCGGCAGTGTGGAAGAAGGGGAAACCGCGTCGCAAGCTGCCATGCGCGAAGTAAAGGAAGAGGTCACCATTGATGTTGTCGCTGAACAACTGACCTTAATTGACTGTCAGCGCACGGTGGAGTTTGAAATTTTTTCACATTTACGTCATCGCTATGCGCCAGGCGTGACGCGTAATACGGAATCATGGTTCTGCCTTGCGCTACCGCACGAGCGCCAGGTAGTCTTCACTGAACATCTGGCTTACAAGTGGCTTGATGCGCCTGCTGCGGCGGCGCTCACCATGTCCTGGAGCAATCGGCAGGCGATTGAAGAGTATGTAATTAACGCTGCCTGAACAGGCAGGGCTATTTGGAGATATTTTTATGGCAGGTCATAGTAAATGGGCCAACACCAGACATCGTAAAGCTGCGCAGGATGCAAAGCGCGGTAAAATCTTCACTAAAATCATTCGTGAGCTGGTGACCGCAGCTAAACTGGGTGGTGGCGATCCGGATGCCAACCCGCGTCTGCGTGCAGCCATTGATAAAGCACTGTCTAACAACATGACCCGTGACACACTGAACCGTGCTATTGCACGTGGCGTGGGCGGTGATGATGATGCGAACATGGAAACCATCATCTACGAAGGTTACGGTCCTGGCGGCACTGCAATCATGATTGAATGTCTGTCCGACAACCGTAACCGTACCGTTGCTGAAGTACGTCACGCATTCAGCAAATGTGGCGGTAACCTGGGTACTGATGGCTCTGTAGCCTATCTGTTCAGCAAAAAAGGTGTGATCTCCTTCGAGAAAGGCGACGAAGACACCATCATGGAAGCTGCGCTGGAAGCAGGTGCAGAAGACGTTGTGACCTATGATGACGGCGCAATCGACGTCTACACTGCATGGGAAGAGATGGGTAAAGTACGTGATGCTCTGGAAGCGGCAGGTCTGAAAGCAGACAGCGCAGAAGTTTCCATGATCCCGTCAACCAAAGCCGATATGGATGCAGAAACTGCACCGAAACTGATGCGTTTAATCGATATGCTGGAAGACTGTGACGACGTGCAGGAAGTTTACCATAACGGTGAGATCTCTGATGAGGTTGCAGCGACCCTCTGATGAGGCCGGCTAAACAACAAAATGGAGACGCGTGATGTCTATTATTCTCGGTATTGACCCGGGTTCGCGCGTTACCGGCTACGGTGTTATCCGTCAGGTGGGCAGGCAACTGTCCTACCTGGGCAGTGGATGCATACGCACCAAAGTGGATGATTTACCGTCTCGTCTGAAGCTCATCTATGCGGGCGTGACGGAAATCATCACCCAGTTCCAGCCCGATTATTTCGCAATCGAACAAGTCTTTATGGCGAAGAACGCCGACTCTGCCCTGAAACTGGGGCAGGCACGCGGCGTGGCGATTGTGGCAGCGGTGAATCAGGAATTGCCGGTGTTTGAATATGCTGCGCGTCAGGTGAAGCAAACTGTGGTGGGCATTGGTAGCGCTGAAAAAAGCCAGGTGCAGCACATGGTCCGCACCTTGCTGAAACTGCCCGCTAATCCACAGGCGGATGCCGCCGATGCGCTGGCGATTGCCATCACCCACTGCCACGTTAGTCAGAATGCGATGCAGATGAGCGAATCGCGACTAAACCTGGCGAGAGGGCGACTGCGTTAAGTTATACCGCCTCGGTCAGTTCGGGCTGAGGCGTTTCTACTCCCTCCGCATGAATCAACACCAGACCCGGATGATGCCACAAACTGGCTGGCGTGACGGTTTTACGCTCCCACGGAATCGAACCTAAGAACCAGAATTTCCAGAAAGTGAGTTTTGCATTCGGATTGCTGTTGAGCAGTTCTCCAAACGTCTCTATTTCACCCACCGGAATACATAGCGCCTCTTTATAAATATCAAAAACGAATTTTGAACAGAACTGGTGGGAAGATTCGTATTTAAAACCGGTGTGGTAGAGTTTGCGTAGCCGGGAGGGAACCTGTTCAACCAGACGTTGTTTTTGCTGTTCTGTTAATCCGGCGCCTAATCTTTTTACGGCGTAGCGTTGGTTTGACGAACGTTTAATAAAGTGGGAGAGGGTGGTTATGGTCGAAAGAGGAACTCGGCTTTCTGCGACCAGAAAATCCTCGCCGTCGTGACCAATAATGATCCCGACGTGATTACTCCAGCAATTTGATGCAGCTGATATTTGACCAAATAAGGCAGCACCTATACATGTAAAGACGATATCTCCAACTTCATATTCAGCAAGGTAATTAATATTCACTTTGTCATTCCATTGAAATAAATATGAATATACTTAATACCACAAATTTTTTTGCAGGAGCGGAGAAATTCATTTTTTTATGGTTTTATACACTAAATATCTATTTTAAATATAACCTGGCGAATGAATTATACTGCGCCATTTTTCAGTTAATCGAGACGCCTCGCAAGTTTTCTTCATCCTTCGCTGGATATCTATCCAGCATTTTTTTATCATACAGCATTATGTTTGATTCATTGCGCAGGAGCGTCATGTGATAGGCAGACTCAGAGGCATTATTCTGGAAAAACAACCCCCGCTGGTGTTACTTGAAGTAGGCGGCGTAGGCTATGAAGTGCATATGCCGATGACCTGTTTTTATGAACTCCCGGAAGCAGGGCAGGAAGCGATTGTTTTCACACACTTTGTGGTGCGTGAAGATGCGCAACTACTGTACGGTTTTAACAATAAGCAAGAGCGTACGCTGTTTAAAGAGTTGATCAAAACTAACGGTGTTGGGCCAAAACTGGCATTGGCTATCTTGTCTGGAATGTCGGCGCAGCAGTTTGTTAATGCGGTTGAGCGTGAAGAACTGGGGGCACTGGTGAAACTGCCGGGCATTGGCAAAAAAACCGCCGAGCGTTTGATTGTCGAAATGAAAGACCGATTTAAAGGTTTGCACGGCGATCTCTTTACGCCAGCCGCCGATCTGGTACTCACGTCGCCTGCCAGCCCGGCGACCGACGATGCTGAACAGGAAGCGGTTGCTGCGCTGGTGGCGCTGGGCTATAAACCACAAGAAGCCAGCCGCATGGTGAGCAAAATTGCTCGTCCTGATGCCAGCAGTGAAACATTAATTCGCGAAGCCCTGCGCGCCGCGTTATGAGGTAAAGGATGATTGAAGCAGACCGTCTGATTTCTGCCGGTACGACTTTGCCGGAAGATGTAGCAGATCGCGCCATTCGCCCCAAATTACTGGAAGAGTATGTTGGTCAGCCGCAGGTCCGTTCGCAGATGGAGATTTTCATCAAAGCGGCGAAACTGCGCGGCGATGCCCTCGATCATCTGTTGATTTTTGGCCCTCCGGGTTTAGGTAAAACTACGCTTGCCAACATTGTCGCCAATGAAATGGGCGTTAATTTACGCACGACTTCCGGTCCGGTGCTGGAAAAGGCGGGCGATCTGGCGGCGATGCTCACTAACCTTGAACCGCACGATGTGTTGTTTATTGATGAGATCCACCGTCTTTCGCCTGTGGTGGAAGAGGTGTTGTATCCGGCAATGGAAGACTACCAGCTGGATATTATGATCGGTGAAGGTCCGGCGGCGCGTTCGATTAAAATCGATCTGCCACCGTTCACTCTTATTGGCGCGACCACGCGTGCTGGCTCGCTGACGTCCCCCCTACGTGATCGTTTCGGTATTGTGCAGCGTCTTGAGTTTTATCAAGTGCCGGATCTGCAATATATTGTCAGTCGTAGCGCGCGCTTTATGGGGCTTGAGATGAGTGACGATGGCGCGCTGGAAGTGGCGCGTCGGGCGCGCGGTACACCACGTATTGCTAACCGTTTGCTGCGTCGCGTACGCGATTTTGCCGAAGTGAAGCATGATGGCACCATCTCGGCAGACATCGCCGCTCAGGCGCTGGATATGCTGAATGTCGATGCCGAAGGTTTCGATTATATGGACCGCAAGTTATTGCTGGCGGTGATTGACAAGTTCTTCGGCGGGCCTGTAGGTCTGGATAACCTGGCGGCGGCTATTGGCGAAGAACGTGAAACCATTGAGGATGTGCTGGAGCCTTATTTGATTCAGCAAGGCTTTTTGCAGCGAACACCACGCGGGCGTATGGCGACAGTGCGGGCGTGGAACCACTTTGGCATCACGCCGCCAGAAATGCCGTAGATCAGTTAAGGCGCTCGCGCCGCATCCGACACAGGCAATGTGCCTGATGCGACGCTGCTCGCGTCTTATCAGGCCTGGCATGTATAACGAACCGTAGGTCGGATAAGGCGCTTGCGCCGCATCCGACAAATGTGTTCAGGCGAAATTAGCTGGCCTGTTTTTTCATCATACTCAAAATAAACAACAGTGCAGCACACAGCACCACGGACGGACCCGCAGGCGTATCGTAAAACGCTGAAAAAGTTAAACCACCGGTTACAGCAATCATCCCCACCAAAACAGCGACACCTGCCATCTGTTCCGGTGTACGGGCGAAACGACGTGCGGTAGCCGCCGGAATGATCAGCAGCGAGGTAATAATCAACGCCCCGACAAATTTCATTGCCACACCAATCGTCAATGCTGTTACCAGCATCAACAGCAATTTCACGCGCTGTAATTTCACGCCATCGACAAATGCCAGATCCGGGCTAATGGTCATCGACAGCAAATTGCGCCATTGCCAGAACAGGATCGCCACCACAATGACCACGCCAACCGCAATGGAGATGAGATCTTCCGGCGTCACTGCCAGCAAATCGCCGAACAGATATGCCATCAAGTCAACGCGAATGTTAGACATCAGACTGACAACGACCAGCCCCAGCGACAAGGCACTGTGCGCCATAATTCCTAATAACGTGTCGATCGCCAGCTGTGGACGCTTCTCCAGCCACACCAGACCGCCCGCCAGCAGCAGCGTAACGGCAATCACTGCATAGAAGG
This sequence comes from Escherichia whittamii, assembly GCF_014836715.1. Classification (GTDB taxonomy): domain Bacteria; phylum Pseudomonadota; class Gammaproteobacteria; order Enterobacterales; family Enterobacteriaceae; genus Escherichia; species Escherichia whittamii. The sequence goes on along the minus strand of NZ_JACSQI010000002.1, from coordinate 354,989 downwards.
GATTTACGTCCAGCAACAGACCAAACGCCACGCCAAGTAAAGACGCATGAGCCAGCGTATCGCCGAAATAAGACATACGACGCCAGACAACAAACGAACCCAGCGGACCTGCGGAACAGGCCAGCATAATCCCGGCTAACCAACCGGGAAATAATAATTCAATCATGCGCGATCACTTCCCCGACGCAGAACAATTCGCCCCTGTAAATCGTGGCGGTGATTATGATGATGGCGATAAATACCCAGCTGTTCAGCCCCGTGAGGCCCGAACATCGAAATAAATTCCGGATGCAGGGAAACGACTTCTGGTGTGCCAGAACAACAGATGTGATGGTTCAGGCAAAGTACTTCATCGGTTTTTGCCATCACCAGATGCAGATCGTGAGACACCATTAAAACGCCACAATCCAGTTCGCGACGTAACTGGTCAATAAGGTCATATAACGCCACCTGGCCATTCACGTCCACGCCCTGGGTGGGTTCATCCAGAACTAATAACTGTGGCTGATTTAACAATGCGCGCGCCAGCAGTACACGCTGCGTTTCACCGCCAGAGAGCTTTTGCATTGGTGCGTCAATAAGATGCCCTGCCTGAACGCGTTTTAGTGCAGGCAGAATATCTTCCTTATGTGTTCTGGGACGTAAACGTAAAAAACGGTTTACGGTGAGTGGCAACGTGGTGTCGAGATACAGCTTCTGCGGCACATAACCAACGCGCAGTTTTCCGTGGCGCTTGATAACACCTTCATCTGGTGTTACCAGCCCGAGTACAACACGAACCAGTGTCGACTTACCTGCGCCGTTCGGCCCAAGTAAGGTCAAAATTTTACCAGGCTTGAGTTCCAGCGACACATCAGAGAGGACGCGGCGTTGGCCAAATGAAACCGAGACATTTTCCAGGGAAACCAGACTTGTCATGTTAATTTTAGTCTTGCAGTAGTCATGAAATGTTATAATATCACACTTCTTATATTCATTACGATGATTGGTCGCATTATGTTACATAAAAAAACGCTTCTTTTCGCAGCATTATCTGCTGCTCTCTGGGGCAGTGCAACACAGGTAGCAGAAGCTGCCGTTGTCGCTTCGCTTAAACCTGTTGGATTCATCGCTTCCGCTATTGCTGATGGGGTAACAGAGACGGAGGTATTGCTTCCTGATGGGGCCTCTGAGCATGATTATTCACTGCGTCCATCTGATGTAAAGCGCTTACAGAACGCGGACTTAGTTGTCTGGGTTGGACCGGAAATGGAAGCGTTTATGCAAAAGCCCGTGAGTAAATTACCCGAAGCGAAACAGGTAACCATTGCGCAGCTTGAGAGTGTAAAACCGCTGCTGATGAAAAGTATTCACGACGCTGATGATGATCACGACCACGCGGAAAAAAGTGACGAAGATCACCATCACGGCGATTTCAACATGCATGTTTGGCTTTCCCCAGAGATAGCGCGGGCTACAGCGGTTGCAATCCATGGAAAATTAGTGGAACTTATGCCGCAAAGTCGAGCCAAACTTGACGCCAACCTGATGGAATTTGAGGCACAATTAGCTTCAAGTAGGAAACAGATTGGTAACGAGCTCGCGCCGCTTAAGGGAAAAGGTTATTTCGTTTTTCATGATGCTTACGGCTACTTCGAAAAACAATTCGGACTGACACCGCTTGGTCACTTTACCGTAAACCCAGAGATTCAACCTGGCGCGCAGCGTTTACATCAAATAAGAACACAGTTGGTTGAGCAAAAAGCAACCTGCGTTTTTGCTGAGCCACAGTTCAGGCCTGCGGTCGTCGAAAGCGTCGCACGAGGGATATCCGTTCGTATGGGAACGTTGGATCCCCTTGGGACGAATATCAAACTGGGCAAAACGAGCTATTCAGAATTCCTGAATCAATTAGCTAACCAGTACGCGAGCTGCCTGAAAGGAGATTAATGAGGAAGTGATTACGTGCAACAGATAGCCCGCTCTGTCGCCCTGGCGTTTAATAATTTACCGCGACCACACCGCGTTATGTTGGGGTCGCTCACCGTTCTTACACTGGCCGTCGCTGTCTGGCGGCCTTATGTTTACCACCGAGACGCCTCGCCGATTGTCAAAACCATTGAGCTTGAACAGAACGAAATTCGTTCTCTCTTACCTGAGGCCAGTGAGCCGATTGATCAAGCCGCGCAAGAAGATGAAGCCATTCCGCAGGACGAACTCGACGACAAAATCGCTGGTGAAGCCGGTGTTCATGAATATGTCGTTTCTACCGGCGATACGTTAAGTAGCATCCTAAATCAATATGGTATTGAGATGGGTGATATCACCCAACTTGCTGCTGCTGATAAAGATCTGCGTAACCTGAAAATTGGTCAACAACTCTCCTGGACATTAACCACTGATGGCGAATTACAGCGTCTGACCTGGGAAGTGTCTCGCCGCGAAACTCGTACCTATGACCGCACCGCCGCTAATGGTTTTAAAATGACCAGCGAAATACAGCAAGGGGAGTGGGTTAACAATCTGTTGAAAGGAACCGTTGGGACAAGTTTTGTTGCCAGCGCCAAAAATGCAGGTTTAACCAGTGCTGAAGTGAGCGCGGTGATTAAAGCGATGCAGTGGCAGATGGACTTCCGCAAAGTGAAAAAAGGTGACGAATTTGCGGTGTTAATGTCACGTGAGATGCTTGATGGTAAACGTGAACAAAGCCAACTTTTGGGCGTGCGTTTGCGTTCAGAAGGCAAAGATTACTATGCTATTCGCGCTGAAGATGGCAAATTCTACGACCGTAACGGTACTGGCCTGGCGAAGGGGTTCTTACGATTCCCGACGGCAAAACAGTTCCGCATTTCGTCTAACTTTAACCCGCGTCGTCTGAACCCGGTAACCGCTCGCGTTGCGCCGCACAGAGGCGTTGATTTCGCCATGCCGCAGGGTACGCCGGTGCTTTCGGTGGGTGACGGGGAAGTGGTAGTGGCTAAACGCAGTGGCGCAGCAGGTTATTATGTCGCGATTCGTCATGGTCGTAGCTATACCACGCGTTATATGCATCTGCGTAAGATTCTGGTTAAACCGGGGCAGAAAGTGAAGCGTGGCGATCGTATCGCGCTTTCCGGTAACACCGGGCGTTCAACTGGGCCACATCTGCATTATGAAGTATGGATTAACCAGCAGGCCGTGAACCCGTTGACAGCGAAACTGCCGCGTACTGAAGGGCTGACCGGTGCCGATCGTACCGAATTCCTGGCGAAGGCCAAAGAGATTGTACCGCAGCTACAATTTGATTAATTAATACCCGTTGGCAGCCGGTACACAGTTAGTGCCGGCTTTTTTATTTGGTGCGGGGCAAGTTGCGCCGTTACACTACCACCAGATTGATTATTGCCTTATCCGAAATTGGAAAAGCATGGAAACGAAAAAAAATAATAGCGAATACATTCCTGAGTTTGATAAATCCTTTCGTCACCCTCGTTACTGGGGAGCCTGGTTGGGCGTGGCGGCAATGGCCGGTATTGCCTTAACACCAGCGAAATTCCGCGATCCCATCCTTGCGCGGTTGGGGCGTTTGGCCGGAAGACTGGGCAAAAGCTCACGTCGTCGGGCGTTGATCAATCTGTCTCTCTGCTTTCCAGAACGTAGCGAAGCCGAACGCGAAGCGATTGTTGATGAGATGTTTGCCACCGCGCCTCAGGCGATGGCAATGATGGCTGAACTGGCGATACGTGGGCCGGAGAAAATCCAACCTCGCGTCGACTGGCAGGGGCTGGAGATCATCGAAGAGATGCGGCGTAACAACGAGAAAGTTATCTTTCTGGTGCCGCACGGCTGGGCAGTTGATATCCCCGCCATGTTGATGGCCTCACAAGGGCAGAAAATGGCAGCGATGTTCCATAATCAGGGTAATCCGGTTTTTGATTATGTCTGGAACACCGTGCGCCGTCGTTTCGGCGGTCGTTTGCATGCACGAAATGATGGCATTAAGCCATTTATCCAGTCGGTTCGTCAGGGCTACTGGGGCTATTATTTACCGGATCAGGATCATGGCCCTGAACACAGCGAATTTGTTGATTTCTTCGCAACGTATAAAGCGACGCTGCCAGCAATTGGTCGTCTGATGAAAGTGTGTCGCGCGCGTGTCGTTCCGTTGTTCCCAATCTATGATGGCAAGACCCATCGTCTGACGATTCAGGTACGCCCACCGATGGATGACCTGTTAGAGGCGGATGACGCTACCATTGCTCGGCGTATGAATGAAGAAGTTGAGATTTTTGTTGGTCCGCGACCAGAGCAGTACACCTGGATTTTAAAATTGCTGAAAACTCGCAAACCGGGTGAAATCCAGCCGTATAAGCGTAAAGATCTTTATCCCATCAAATAAAAAAAGCCTCTCGCGAGGAGAGGCTCTCGTCTAACGTAAAGTGCGCATTTATTCTATGCGCATGCTTATCGGGCCTACAGGTTGATCGTAATTTATTGAATAATTACGGCATTGTAGGCCGGATATGGCATTTACGCCGCATCCGGCAACTAACTTACTCTACCGTTAAAATACGCGTGGTATTAGTAGAACCCACGGTACTCATCACGTCGCCCTGGGTGACAATCACCAGATCACCAGACATCAGGTAGCCTTTATCGCGCAGCAGATTTACTGCTTCGTTGGCAGCAACCACGCCATCATTTGCACTATCAAAATAGACCGGCGTAACACCACGATAAAGCGCAGTCAGGTTCAGAGTGCGTTCATGACGAGACATGGCGAAAATCGGCAAACCGGAGCTGATACGGGAAGTCATCAGAGCGGTACGACCGGACTCGGTCATGGTAATGATCGCGGTAACGCCTTTCAGGTGGTTAGCTGCGTACATTGCGGACATCGCGATAGCTTCTTCCACATTGTCGAACTGAACGTCCAGGCGGTGTTTAGATACATTGATGCTCGGGATTTTTTCGGCGCCAAGGCAAACACGCGCCATTGCAGCAACGGTTTCAGATGGATACTGACCAGCGGCGGTTTCCGCAGACAACATTACGGCGTCGGTACCATCCAGAACGGCGTTCGCCACGTCCATGACTTCTGCACGCGTCGGCATCGGGTTGGTAATCATCGATTCCATCATCTGGGTCGCAGTAATGACTGCGCGGTTCAGCTGACGCGCGCGACGAATCAACGCTTTCTGAATCCCAACCAGTTCCGGATCGCCAATCTCTACGCCGAGGTCGCCACGTGCGACCATCACCACGTCAGAAGCGAGGATAATGTCGTCCATTGCATCCTGGCTGCAAACGGCTTCCGCACGTTCAACTTTGGCGACAATTTTCGCATCACAACCTGCATCGCGCGCCAGACGACGAGCATAATTCAGATCTTCGCCGCAGCGTGGGAAAGAGACAGCCAGATAATCTACGCCAATCAATGCCGCAGTTTGAATGTCTGCTTTGTCTTTCTCGGTCAGCGCTTCAGCCGACAGGCCGCCGCCGAGTTTGTTGATCCCTTTATTGTTGGAAAGAGGGCCGCCGACGGTCACTTCGGTGAACACTTTCATGCCCTGAACTTCCAACACTTTTAACTGCACTCGACCGTCGTCCAGCAGCAGAATGTCGCCAGGCACGACGTCAGCAGGTAGACCTTTATAGTCGATACCGACTTTTTCTTTATCGCCTTCACCTTTGCCCAGGTTGGCATCCAGCAGGAATTTATCCCCAATATTGAGGAAAACCTTACCTTCTTTAAAAGTTGATACGCGAATCTTTGGCCCCTGAAGGTCACCGAGAATAGCCACATGACGCCCCAGTTTTGCGGCAATTTCACGAACTTTATCCGCGCGCATTTTATGGTCTTCAGGCGAGCCATGAGAAAAGTTCATTCGTACGACGTTTGCGCCCGCTGCGATGACCTTTTCAAGGTTATTATCGCGATCGGTAGCCGGGCCTAACGTGGTAACGATTTTGGTTCTGCGAAGCCTTCTGGACATGTAATACTCCGTTGACTGAAACAACCAGGTGTTGCTTGAACATGAATTCGCATAAATTAAAACCATTGTGGTTGTAATTTAAACACATGCGAATATCGTATAAGGATAGAACAGTGATAATCGATTTACCGATCGTCACTCAATTTAAGTAATTGCTTATCAAAGCGCGATTCCTTGAGCGCTTCCTTGACCCGCTTCAAGTTATCTCTGAATTTTGTGCCGCGTCGCAAAGTAAATCCTGTTGCCAGCACATCTATCACGGTCAACTGCGCAAGTCGAGAAACCATGGGCATATAAATGTCAGTATCTTCCGGTACGTCGAGAGTAATTGCCAGCGTTGCCTCCCGGGCGAGTGGTGTACCGGCGGAGGTAAGGGCTATCACCATCGCGTCGTTTTCCCGTGCTAACTGCGCCAGTTCAACCAGATTTTTGGTTCTTCCGGTGTGAGAAATCAGCACAACCACGTCTCCGTCGCTACAATTCATACAACTCATGCGCTGCAGCACGATATCGTCGGAGTAAACCACCGGAACATTAAAGCGAAAAAACTTATTCATCGCATCGTGGGCGACGGCAGCCGAAGAGCCCAGACCGAAAAAGGCGATTTTCTTGGCCTGAGTCAGGAGATCGACAGCACGGTTGACGGCAGATTTGTCCAGCGAGTGACGGACGTGATCGAGCGTGGCCATTGCCGACTCAAATATTTTCCCCGTGTATGATTCAACGCTGTCATCTTCATTAACGTTGCGATTAACATAGGGCGTGCCATTTGCCAGGCTTTGCGCCAGATGGAGTTTAAAATCAGGAAAACCGCGGGTGTCCATGCTGCGACAGAAACGATTCACCGTTGGTTCGCTAACATTGGCCTCAAGCGCCAGAGCAGCAATACTCGAATGGATCGCGTTGTCAGGCGAAGCAAGAATGACCTCGGCGACTTTTCGTTCTGATTTGCTCAAATGTTCCAGTTGAGACTGGATTTTTTCCAGCATATTCATGATGTAAAGAGACTCACGGTAATGACGATTTCCGCATTGAAAGAAATCGAAATGCAGTTTGGTCTGATATTACGCCTGTGTGTCGTATTAATGACAAAAGCGGATAAAAAAGTTGTCATTTTTTTTCATTACATGATCGGTGTCAGATTTTTTTCGAATGAAAAAACATCATTAACGATGATTTTTTTATCAGTTTTGCTGCACTTTACGCGGTTTAATCGTAATCGCACGAGTGGATAAGCGTTTACAGTTTTCGCAAGCTCGTAAAAGCAGTACAGTGCACCGTAAGAAAATTACAAGTATACCCAGGCTTAAGTACCGGGTTAGTTAACTTAAGGAGAATGACATGGCGGTAACGCAAACAGCCCAGGCTTGTGACCTGGTCATTTTCGGCGCGAAAGGCGACCTTGCGCGTCGTAAACTGCTGCCTTCCCTGTATCAACTGGAAAAAGCCGGTCAGCTCAACCCGGATACCCGTATTATCGGCGTAGGGCGTGCTGACTGGGATAAAGCGGCATATACAAAAGTTGTTCGCGAGGCGCTCGAAACTTTCATGAAAGAAACCATTGATGAAGGTTTATGGGACACACTGAGTGCGCGTCTGGATTTTTGTAATCTTGACGTCAATGATACGGCTGCATTCGGTCGTCTCGGCGCGATGCTGGATCAAAAAAATCGTATCACCATTAACTATTTTGCCATGCCACCAAGCACCTTTGGCGCGATCTGCAAAGGGCTGGGCGAGGCAAAACTGAACGCCAAACCAGCGCGCGTAGTCATGGAGAAACCGCTGGGGACGTCGCTGGCGACCTCGCGTGAAATCAACGATCAGGTAGGCGAATACTTCGAGGAGTGTCAGGTTTACCGTATCGACCACTATCTGGGTAAAGAAACGGTACTGAACCTGCTGGCGCTACGTTTTGCTAACTCCCTGTTTGTGAACAACTGGGACAATCGCACTATTGATCATGTTGAGATCACGGTGGCAGAAGAGGTTGGGATCGAAGGGCGCTGGGGCTATTTTGATAAAGCCGGTCAGATGCGCGATATGATCCAGAACCACCTGCTACAAATTCTCTGCATGATTGCGATGTCTCCGCCGTCTGACCTGAGCGCCGACAGCATCCGTGATGAAAAAGTGAAAGTACTGAAGTCATTGCGCCGAATTGACCGCACCAATGTGCGTGAAAAAACAGTACGCGGGCAATACACCGCAGGCTTCGCCCAGGGCAAAAAAGTGCCGGGCTATCTGGAAGAAGAGGGCGCGAACAAAAGCAGTAACACTGAAACCTTCGTGGCGATCCGTGTCGACATTGATAACTGGCGCTGGGCTGGCGTACCGTTCTACCTGCGTACCGGTAAACGTCTGCCGACTAAATGCTCTGAAGTGGTGGTCTATTTCAAAACGCCTGAACTGAATCTGTTTAAAGAGTCGTGGCAGGATCTGCCGCAGAACAAACTGACTATCCGTCTGCAACCCGATGAGGGCGTGGATATCCAGGTACTTAATAAAGTCCCGGGTCTTGACCACAAACATAACCTGCAAATCACTAAGCTGGATCTGAGCTATTCAGAAACATTTAATCAGACGCATCTGGCTGATGCTTACGAACGTCTGCTGCTGGAAACGATGCGCGGTATTCAGGCGTTGTTTGTGCGTCGTGATGAAGTGGAAGAAGCGTGGAAATGGGTGGATTCTATTACTGAAGCCTGGGCGATGGACAACGATGCACCGAAACCGTATCAGGCCGGAACCTGGGGACCGGTTGCTTCGGTGGCGATGATTACCCGTGATGGCCGCTCCTGGAATGAGTTTGAGTAAGATCTCGACTTATCCTTACGGATTATTTTACCGGTAACATGATCTTGCACAGATTGTAGAACAATTTTTACACTTTCAGGCCTCGCGTGGATTCACCCGCGGGGCTTTTTTTATTACACTGACTGAAACGTTTCTGCCCTATGAGCTCCGGTTACAGGCGTTTCACTCATAAATCTTCTGAATGAAACGCGTTGTGAATCACCCTGCTCTGACAACTCAATTTCAGGAGCCTTTATGAATCCACAATTGTTACGCGTAACAAATCGAATCATTGAACGTTCGCGCGAAAGTCGTTCTGCTTACCTCGCCCGGATAGAACAAGCGAAAACCTCGACCGTTCATCGTTCGCAGTTGGCATGTGGTAACCTGGCACACGGTTTCGCCGCTTGCCAGCCAGAAGACAAAGCCTCCCTGAAAAGCATGTTGCGTAACAATATCGCTATCATCACCTCCTACAACGACATGCTCTCTGCCCACCAGCCTTATGAACACTATCCGGAGATTATTCGTAAAGCACTGCATGAAGCCAACGCGGTTGGTCAGGTTGCGGGTGGTGTTCCGGCGATGTGTGATGGTGTAACTCAGGGGCAGGACGGTATGGAACTGTCGCTGTTAAGCCGCGAAGTCATTGCGATGTCTGCGGCGGTGGGGCTGTCCCATAACATGTTTGATGGCGCGCTGTTCCTCGGTGTGTGCGACAAGATTGTCCCAGGGCTGACGATGGCAGCACTGTCGTTCGGTCATCTGCCAGCGGTGTTTGTGCCGTCTGGTCCGATGGCAAGCGGGTTGCCAAATAAAGAAAAAGTGCGTATTCGCCAGCTTTATGCCGAAGGGAAGGTGGATCGTATGGCGCTGCTGGAGTCAGAAGCGGCGTCTTATCATGCCCCAGGCACATGTACTTTCTACGGTACTGCCAACACCAACCAGATGGTGGTGGAGTTTATGGGAATGCAACTGCCGGGATCTTCTTTTGTTCATCCGGATTCCCCGTTGCGTGATGCACTCACTGCAGCCGCTGCGCGCCAGGTTACACGCATGACCGGCAACGGTAATGAATGGATGCCGATCGGTAAAATGATCGACGAGAAAGTGGTAGTGAATGGCATTGTTGCGTTGCTGGCGACCGGTGGCTCAACTAACCACACAATGCACCTGGTAGCGATGGCACGTGCGGCGGGTATTCAGATTAACTGGGATGACTTCTCTGATCTTTCTGATGTCGTACCTCTGATGGCGCGTTTGTATCCAAATGGTCCGGCCGATATTAACCACTTCCAGGCGGCGGGGGGCGTACCGGTTCTGGTGCGTGAACTGCTCAAGGCGGGTCTGTTGCATGAAGATGTCAATACAGTGGCAGGCTTTGGTCTTTCGCGCTATACCCTCGAACCGTGGCTGAATAACGGCGAGCTGGACTGGCGTGAAGGCGCAGAAAAATCACTCGACAGCAATGTGATAGCTTCCTTCGAACAACCTTTCTCTCATCATGGCGGGACAAAAGTGTTAAGCGGTAACCTGGGGCGTGCCGTCATGAAAACCTCTGCTGTGCCGGTTGAAAACCAGATAATTGAAGCGCCTGCTGTTGTGTTTGAGAGCCAGCATGACGTTATGCCGGCCTTTGAAGCAGGTTTGCTGGACCGCGATTGTGTGGTTGTTGTCCGTCATCAGGGACCAAAAGCGAACGGAATGCCAGAATTACATAAACTCATGCCGCCACTTGGTGTATTATTGGACCGGTGTTTCAAAATTGCGTTAGTTACTGATGGACGACTCTCTGGTGCTTCAGGTAAAGTGCCGTCAGCTATCCACGTAACACCAGAAGCCTACGATGGCGGGTTGCTGGCGAAAGTGCGCGATGGAGACATCATTCGTGTGAATGGACAGACAGGCGAACTGACGTTGCTGGTAGACGAAGCGGAACTGGCAGCTCGCGAACCACACATTCCTGACCTGAGCGCATCACGCGTAGGAACAGGACGTGAATTATTCAGCGCTTTGCGTGAAAAACTGTCCGGTGCTGAACAGGGCGCAACCTGTATCACTTTTTAAGACGACAAAATTTGTAATCAGGCGAGAGAAAACTCTGATGAAAAACTGGAAAACAAGTGCAGAATCAATCCTGACCACCGGCCCGGTAGTACCGGTTATCGTGGTAAATAAACTGGAACACGCGGTGCCAATGGCAAAAGCGTTGGTTGCTGGTGGGGTGCGCGTTCTGGAAGTGACTCTGCGTACGGCGTGTGCAGTTGATGCTATCCGTGCTATCGCCAAAGAAGTACCGGAAGCGATTGTGGGTGCCGGTACGGTGCTGAATCCGCAGCAACTGGCAGAAGTGACTGAAGCGGGCGCACAGTTCGCAATCAGCCCAGGTCTGACTGAACCACTGCTGAAAGCGGCGACAGAAGGTACGATTCCTCTGATTCCAGGTATCAGCACTGTTTCCGAACTGATGCTGGGTATGGACTACGGCCTGAAAGAGTTCAAATTCTTCCCGGCAGAAGCTAACGGTGGCGTGAAAGCCCTGCAGGCGATTGCGGGTCCGTTCTCTCAGGTGCGTTTCTGCCCGACTGGCGGTATTTCTCCGGCTAACTACCGTGATTACCTGGCGCTGAAAAGCGTACTGTGTATTGGTGGCTCCTGGCTGGTTCCGGCAGATGCGCTGGAAGCGGGCGATTACGACCGCATTACTAAGCTGGCGCGTGAAGCAGTCGAAGGCGCGAAGCTGTAACAGTCAAAATGCCCGATCGTGGATCGGGCATTTTTGAGGATGATGACAAACGCGACATTGCCTGATGCGCTATGCTTATCAGGCCTACGAGTGATTCGTAATATATTGAATTTATAAGGTTTTGTAAGTCAGATAAGGCGTTCACGCCGCATCTGATATGAAAAATGCGCACTTTGTCAGCAATCTGAAATGCCCGATCGATAATCGGGCATTTTTATAGCGTGTTTTTGTCAGATTTAACCTTGTACTTTTACCTGTGCCGCAGCGTGCTTTGCGCGCTCAATCGCTTCGTCAACACTCTCTGCGGTCGCCAGTGCCACTCCCAGACGGCGGCTGCCATCAATTTCCGGCTTACCAAATAAACGAATCTGTAAACCTGCGCCTACGGCACTCTGCACGTTATCAAACGTGACATTCTGACTGGTCAGTTGCGGCAGGATAACGGCTGAAGCGGCAGGACCATACTGGCGAATCCCGCCCACTGGCAGTCCCAGGAAAGCACGCACATGTAGGGCAAACTCAGAAAGATCCTGAGAAATTAACGTCACCATCCCGGTGTCATGCGGGCGAGGGGAGACTTCACTGAAAATCACCTCATCACCACAGACAAACAACTCGACACCAAACAGACCATAACCACCCAGTGCAAGCACCACCTTGCGGGCAATCTCCTGCGCACGTTCGAGGGCCAGTGGACTCATTTGCTGCGGTTGCCAGGATTCACGATAGTCACCATCTTCCTGGCGATGACCTACAGGCGCACAGAAATGAACACCATCCACCGCGCTGACGGTCAGTAGGGTAATTTCGAAATCAAACTTAACGACGCCTTCAACAATCACACGGCCCGCTCCGGCGCGGCCGCCTTGCTGGGCGTACTCCCATGCCTGAGTCAGTTGTTCGGCAGAGCGAATAAACGTCTGCCCCTTACCGGAAGAGCTCATCACCGGTTTAACAATGCAGGGATAGCCAATGGCGGCGACCGCCTCGCGGAAAAGACTTTCGCTATCAGCAAAACGATAAGTTGAAGTGGGAAGCTGAAGGTCTTCCGCTGCCAGACGACGAATACCTTCGCGGTTCATCGTCAATTGTGTTGCACGCGCGCAGGGGACAACATTCAGCCCTTCCTCTTCAAGCTGGATCAGCATATCGGTGGCAATAGCTTCGATTTCCGGCACGATATAATGTGGTTTTTCCAGTTCAACCACACGGCGCAATGCGTCGCCATCCAGCATATTAATGACATGGGCGCGGTGGGCGACATGCATGGCGGGCGCGTCGGCATAGCGATCGACCGCAATCACCTCTACGCCGAGTCGTTGGCATTCAATCGCCACTTCTTTACCCAGTTCACCGGAACCTAATAACATCACGCGAGTTGCTGCCGGACGCAGCGCAGTGCCTAATAACGTCATAACGAATATCCCCTGATTAATTCCGCGTGAAGTATAAACGAAAACGTTTGCGTGTGTCTTTATTGCTTGATTGCTTGCGTTGATTTCTCGGCTGAAAAGAAATATACTGTATAAAATTACAGTTATGATGAGAGGCTGCAAATGGCGGTTGAAGTTAAATACGTAGTCATTCGTGAGGGCGAAGAGAAGATGTCGTTTACCAGCAAAAAGGAAGCCGATGCTTATGACAAAATGCTCGATACAGCGGATCTACTCGACACATGGTTGGCTAATTCTCCGGTGACAATGGAAGACGAGCAGCGTGAAGCGCTTTCTTTGTGGTTGGCAGAACAAAAAGATGTGCTTAGTACCATTCTGAAAACCGGTAAATTACCTTCTCCTCAGGTAGTCGATACTGACACGGATGGGGAAGGTGAAACCCGCGCAGCCTGAAGCAACTTGCGCTCCTGATAATTTGTACCATGCTTTCTCCTGAATCATTGTGCTATGGAGAAAAACATGAAAAAAAGAGGAGCGTTGTTGGGGCTGTTGTTGGTTTCCGCCTGTGCATCAGTTTTTGCTGCCAATAACGAAACCAGCAAGTCGGTAACTTTCCCAAAATGTGAAGGTTTGGATGCAGCCGGAATTGCTGCGAGTGTAAAACGTGATTATCAGCAAAACCGCGTGGCGCGTTGGGCCGACGATCAAAAAATCGTCGGTCAGGCCGATCCTGTGGCGTGGGTTAGTTTGCAGGATATTCAGGGTAAAGATGACAAATGGTCAGTGCCGTTGACCGTACGCGGTAAAAGTGCCGATATTCATTATCTGGTTCATGTGGACTGTAAAGCGGGAATCGCGGAGTATCAGCGGCGTTAATGGCTTCTGGTAATTCGGTTGACCGTTGGCGGATGCGGCGCGAGCGCCTTATCCGCCTAACAACGCGCCAGAGTCGTAGGCCTGATAAGACGCCACAGCGTCGCGTCGGGCAATCAGCATCAAACAATGCCACTCAAAACGTCAAACCACTATCACCTGAAGTCCTCTTTACCGCCCGATATACAGTAATTACCTTGCCTGACGCGAATTTCCTGTGAGGACTGCTTTCTGTCCCGATTATTTGCGCATCTTTTGTCTCTACATACACTTTCTGACATCCTCATTCGCTATGCTGTTGCCATTAAAATGGTGAATTGAGGAGCAAACATGGCTAACTGGTTAAATCAACTGCAATCCCTTCTTGGGCAAAGCAGTTCTTCCTCTTCGTCTACAGATCAGGGATTGGGCAAACTTTTAGTCCCCGGCGCATTAGGCGGGTTGGCAGGACTGCTGGTTGCGAATAAATCAGCACGTAAACTATTAACGAAATACGGTACAAACGCGTTGCTGGTTGGCGGCGGAGCGGTCGCCGGTACAGTGCTGTGGAACAAATACAAAGATAAAATTCGTGCGGCGCATCAGAACGAACCGCAATTCGGCACCCAAAGTACGCCGCTGGATGAACGTACAGAACGTTTAATCCTGGCCCTGGTTTTTGCTGCCAAAAGCGATGGTCATATCGATAGTAAAGAACGCGCGGCTATCGACCAGCAATTGCGTGAAGCTGGTGTTGAAGAGCAGGGGCGTGTACTTATCGAACAGGCAATCGAGCAACCGTTGGACCCGCAGCGCCTGGCCCAGGGGATTCGCAACGAAGAAGAGGCGCTGGAGATCTATTTCCTGAGCTGTGCGGCTATTGATATTGACCATTTCATGGAGCGCAGTTACCTGAATGCACTGGGGGATGCGTTGAAAATTCCCCAGGAAGTCCGTGAAGGAATTGAACGCGATCTCGAACAGCAAAAACGTACTTTGTCTGAATAATATATCACTCCGTATAGCCTGATATGTTGGTGTATCGGGCTATACAAAACCGCACAGCTATTTGAGCGAATTAATTTTCGCTGGCTACATCCTTTCGATTTTCACGCCATTACCTGTCATCATCTAAGCAATGACTACCCTGTTTCGCTTGCATCCCCGGTGAGTTTTGCCACCCTTATAAGATGTTTCAACCAGAAAGAACAATAACATGCTACCAAAAGCTGCTCGAATTCCCCACGCTATGACGCTTCATGGCGATACGCGCATCGATAATTACTACTGGCTGCGGGACGACACACGCTCGCAGCCGGAAGTGCTGGATTACCTGCAACAAGAAAATAGTTACGGTCATCAGGTCATGGCTTCGCAACAAGCCTTGCAGGATCGGATATTAAAAGAAATCATTGACCGAATACCGCAAAGAGAAGTCTCTGCACCTTACGTCAAAAATGGCTATCGCTACCGGCATATTTATGAACCTGGTTGTGAATATGCTATCTACCAGCGTCAGTCGGCGTTCAGTGAAGAGTGGGACGAGTGGGAGACTCTGCTCGATGCGAACAAACGGGCGGCGCACAGTGAATTTTATTCAATGGGCGGAATGGTGATTACGCCCGATAACACGATTATGGCACTTGCAGAAGATTTCCTTTCCCGACGCCAGTACGGTATCCGTTTTCGTAATCTGGAAACGGGCAACTGGTATCCCGAACTGCTGGATAACGTGGAACCCAGCTTTGTCTGGGCGAATGACTCCTGGACATTTTATTATGTTCGCAAGCATCCGGTGACGTTGTTGCCGTATCAGGTCTGGCGGCATGCCATTGGCACTCCAGCATCTGAAGACAAACTGATTTACGAAGAAAAAGACGATACCTTTTATGTCAGCCTGCATAAAACGACATCGAAACACTATGTGGTTATTCATCTTGCCAGCGCCACTACCAGTGAAGTTCGTTTGCTGGATGCAGAGCTGGCCGATGCCGAGCCGTTTGTCTTTTTACCGCGTCGCAAAGATCACGAATACAGCCTTGATCACTACCAGCATCGGTTTTATCTGCGCTCCAACCGCAACGGCAAGAATTTTGGCTTATACCGTACCCGCATGCGTGATGAGCAACAGTGGGAAGAGTTAATCCCGCCGCGCGATAACATCATGCTCGAAGGCTTTACGCTGTTTACTGACTGGTTGGTGGTTGAAGAGCGTCAGCGTGGATTAACCAGTCTGCGGCAAATCAACCGCAAAACGCGGGAGGTTATCGGCATTGCCTTTGATGATCCGGCTTATGTCACCTGGATTGCCTATAACCCGGAACCTGAAACTTCACGATTGCGTTATGGCTATTCCTCCATGACCACGCCAGATACTTTGTTTGAGCTGGATATGGATACTGGCGAGCGTCGGGTACTAAAACAAACGGAAGTTCCCGGTTTCGATGCGGCGAATTATCGCAGCGAACACTTGTGGATCACCGCTCGTGATGGCGTCGAAGTGCCTGTTTCGCTGGTCTATCATCGCAAGCATTTCCAGAAAGGCCACAACCCGCTGCTGGTATACGGATATGGTTCTTACGGCGCAAGCATTGATGCCGATTTCAGTTCTAGCCGCCTGAGTTTGTTGGATCGCGGTTTTGTCTACGCCATTGTCCATGTCCGTGGCGGTGGTGAGCTGGGGCAGCAATGGTACGAAGACGGTAAATTCCTGAAAAAGAAAAATACCTTTAATGACTATCTCGATGCCTGCGACGCATTGTTAAAACTGGGCTACGGTTCACCTTCACTCTGTTATGCGATGGGAGGCAGTGCTGGCGGTATGTTAATGGGCGTTGCAATTAATAAGCGCCCCGAGCTATTCCACGGCGTGATTGCTCAGGTACCGTTTGTTGATGTAGTAACAACGATGCTTGATGAGTCGATTCCTCTTACTACCGGCGAATTTGAAGAGTGGGGAAATCCGCAGGATCCGCAATATTATGAGTATATGAAAAGCTATAGCCCGTATGACAATGTCACCGCCCAGACGTATCCGCATCTGCTGGTAACGACCGGTTTACACGACTCACAGGTGCAATACTGGGAACCGGCAAAATGGGTGGCTAAGTTGCGCGAGCTTAAAACTGATAACCATCTATTACTGCTTTGTACCGACATGGATTCAGGGCATGGCGGTAAATCCGGGCGTTTTAAATCCTACGAAGGCGTGGCAATGGAATATGCTTTTCTGATAGCCTTGGCGCAGGGGACATTACCAGGCCAATCAGCGGTTTAAGCATTCTCCAGATAATGCTTCAAGGTTAAACGTAACTCCGGGCTCATGCTGTCAAGGTTGTTAAATAACCAGCGCAGATAGCCCGGATCGCGCTTTGCAACGTCTGATACGGCTTTGCCGCGATATTTGCCAAACGTGAACGTCGTTAACAACGACGGCCGCCCGGTGATATCCGCCATTTGCTCCGCTGTCCAGCCGGATGTGTTCATAATATCGATAAGCAGGGCTGCGGTAATATAGCAATCATACAGCGCTCGGTGGTGATGCAGACCCGATGGTGTCTGGACATTCAGCTTGCGTGATTTATACAGCGCCATATTGCTGTACTTGATCCCTGGCCACAAACGACGAGCCAGTTTCATGGTGCAAATCCACTCTCCGGGCATTTCTGGCAATACCCGGCGGTCAAAACTGGCATTGTGGGCGACATACCATTCGCTACCGTAATAGTGTGGGATAACTTCTTCAATCCACGGTTTGTCGGCAACCATGGACTCTGTAATACGGTGAATCGCCATGGCTTGTGGGCTGATGGGGCGGTCGGGACGCACCAGGTGGCTCATAGGGTTGACGATTTTCCCGTTAACAACATCAACAGAGGCAATTTCAACGATCCCTCCCTGCAAACCGCAGGTTTCTGTATCGATAATGCGCAACATGGTCATGCTCCAGGAAGAAAACGCCTAGCGTAATGGAATGATATCGCCTTGCCAACCCTGCGAAGAGCGCTGACCAACCAACAAAAGCGAACCGCGATCGGCGCGGACGATAAGGCGACCATGTTCGTCCCACAGTGCGCTGTTACCGCGGGCGTTCGCCATTAGTACGGCGATGGAGTATTGATGTGAGAAAAACTCTAAGCGTCGGGTCGAAGCCATTAGGTCAGGTTCACCGATGCATTGCCCGGTTGTAAAAAGCGAACAAGTCGGGTCCATATCAATACCTTCTGGTTGACCATCCACTACAGTGATGGTTTCGGAACGTTGACCCAGACATGCACCATGACTTTGATGATAAATTCCTGGCGTTTTCATCCAGGGGGCGAATACTGCAATACCGCGAATAAAACGCTCATTATATTCAACGGGAAGGCCCGCAATAATGGTCATTCGCGTGGTTGTTGCTGCGTAACAAAGCGGGTCTAAAAGCGAGAGGTCGGGTGGAGACGGAAGCGCACGTCGTTTGTAATCACATCCCAGTAGAGAAAGTGAGGGAAAAACCAACAGTTCGCACTGGTATCTTGCGGCAGCCCTCACGAACTCCAGATGATGGGCTACCTGTTCAGTGAGTGAAGCATTACGAGGTTCATATTGCGCTGCTGCAACTTTCCAGTACGACATGATGACTTCCTTTTCATAGTGTCTGCAAATAGTGGTGTGTATGAGAAAATACTTATAATTTAGCAGGCACCATGTAAGAAAGTGTAACTTAATATAAGGGTTATTTAAGTTTGGGCTCGTAAGGTAAACGTGACAGATTTACAGAGGCGAGACGGTGGGCGATAAGGCGCTCACGAAACCAGCCGCGCAAGTGTTCAGGTTGTTCACGTTCAACGGCTTCAGCAATCACCGGCATATTGTACCGTTCTTTAAATGCTACTCCGGCAGCGGCCAGATCGACATTTACTTTATCCATTTCAGTTTGATCCAGTTTGGCCAGATTCTTCAGCATGCTGTGTCTCCTCGTTAATTGCGGGCAAAAGTTACTAAGAGTCAGCGAGGATGGCAAGCCTGAATTGATGATCCTCGACTCTCTCATTAGACAAGGTTATGCTCTGTAAAAAACTCATTACAAAAAGGAATAGATAATATGGTTTCAACTGCGCGTTCTCTTCGTCACACACTGGCAATAATTGCCGGTTCGCTGGTGGCGCCTTCCGTTTGGGCACATGCGCACCTGACGCACCAGTATCCCGCGGCGAATGCGGCGGTGACCGCTGCCCCACAGGCCATTACTTTAAATTTCTCTGAAGGTATTGAACCTGGATTCAGTGGGGCCAAAATCATCGGCCCAAAAAATGAAAATGTTAAAACATTACCCGCGAAGCGTAATGAACAAGACACAAAGCAATTGATCGTTCCGCTTGCCGACGCTCTGAATCCCGGAAGTTATACCGTTGACTGGCATGTCGTTTCGGTGGATGGGCATAAAACCAAAGGGCAGTACACCTTTACTGTGAAATAAAGCATGCTAGCGCTTACCTGGGTCGCACTGCGATTTATCCATTTTATCTCTCTGATGCTGGTTTTTGGCTTCGCGATGTACGGGGCATGGTTGGCACCAGTGACAATTCGTCGATTATTGACGAAGCGTTTTTTGCGTTTACAACAGCAGGCAGCTGTATGGAGTTTGATCAGTGCCGCAGCGATGTTCGCCGTTCAGGGGGGGTTGATGGGCGCGGGATGGCCAGATGTAGTTTCGCTGAGTATCTGGCTGTCGGTGTTACAAACGCAGTTCGGAGGCGTCTGGCTCTGGCAAATCGTTCTCGCACTCGTTACGTTGACCGTCGTCCTGATGCAACCACGGAATATGCTGCGGTTACTGTTTATGCTGACCTCCGCGCAATTTATCCTGATGGCGGGTATGGGACACGCGACATTACATGAAGGATTAACCGCAAAAATTCATCAGACCAATCATGCCGTACATCTTATCTGTGCTGCAGCATGGTTTGGAGGGCTACTGCCGGTTATCTGGTGTATGCGCCTGGTGAAAGGGCGCTGGAGAAGCCACGCCATTCATGCGCTGATGCGTTTTTCCTGGTGCGGACATTTTGCTGTCATTGGCGTGCTGGTGAGTGGTGTGCTCAATGCATTATTAATCACGGGATTTCCCCCCACGCTTGCCACTTACTGGGGCCAACTCTTATTGCTCAAAGTCATACTGGTTATGATTATGGTGGTCATCGCGCTGGCAAATCGTTATGTCCTGGTCCCAAGAATGCGGCATGACGAAGTCCGGGCAGTTCCCTGGTTTGTATGGATGACCCAACTCGAATGGGCGATAGGTGCGGTGGTACTGGTGATTATCAGCCTGCTTGCAACTCTGGAACCGTTTTGATGGATTACGATAAATGATGAAAAAAAGTATATTGGCGTTTTTGTTGCTCACCAGTTCCACAGCGGTGCTGGCGGCTCCTCAGGTGATTACCGTCAGCCGTTTTGAAATTGGCAAAGACAAATGGGCGTTTAATCGCGAAGAAGTGATGTTGACATGCCGACCGGGTAATGCGCTGTATGTCATTAACCCCAGCACCCTGGTGCAATACCCTTTGAACGATGTTGCGCAAAAAGAGGTTTCCAGCGGGAAGACTAAGGCCCAGCCTATTTCAGTGATCCAGATTGACGAACCCAACAAACCTGGTGAAAAAATGAGCCTGACGCCATTTATAGAACGAGCTGAAAAACTCTGCTAATTACCTGAATTAGCCTTTTGATTTCCCCAAAAAAAACGCCCGGGATCTTTTATCAGACCGGGCGTTTTTTTACTTTTTAAAGGATGATAAAGACGCTTTTTTCTGACCACTTTTCATGTGGACTGGAAAACCTGGCGTCGTCATCTATTCTTAAAGGGCAAGGCAACTAAGCCTGCATTAATGCCAACTTTTAGCGCACGGCTCTCTCCCAAGAGCCATTTCCCTGGACCGAATACAGGAATCGTATTCGGTCTCTTTTTATCTATAAAGCCAGCGGATGAATACATCACTGTTTTCCCTGTGCTGACTTCACAATCAACCATAACACACACTCTACTGCTTCAGTCCAGCCTTTTTTAACATTTATGTTAAAATAATGTGACCTTCTGCGCGGGAGTAAAAAATTGATGAAAGAGGCAGGCCGCACCTATCAGAAAATTGATGGCAGCCATTGGCGACATATCTGGTTGGTAGGGGATATTCATGGCTGTCTTGGATTACTGCGTATCAAATTATGGCACTGCCGTTTTGACACGTGGCAAGACTTATTGATCTCGGTAGGTGATGTTATTGATCGTGGTCCGGAGAGTTTGCGTTGTCTTCAACTACTGGAGCAACGCTGGGTTAGAGCGGTAAGAGGTAATCATGAGCAGATGGCGATAGATGCACTGGCCGCGCAGCAGATGTCTTTATGGTATATGAACGGTGGCGACTGGTTTGCTGCGCTGACAGATAAACAACAGAAGCAAGCAGAAAGGGCACTCGAAAAATGCCAGCATTTGCCTTTTATTCTTGAATTAAACAGTTGCACGGGCAAACATGTTATTGCCCATGCTGATTATCCAGACGACATTTATCAATGGCAAAAGGAAGTCGATTTGCACCAGGTATTGTGGAGTCGTTCGCGATTACGTGAAGGCCAAAAAGGGCAGGGAATTAGCGGTGCTGACCATTTCTGGTTTGGCCATACGCCATTACCTCATCGTGTAAATATTGGAAACTTGCATTATATAGACACCGGCGCCGTCTTCGGAGGGACACTCACGGTGGAACAACTCCAGTAACTAAAAGTTACTGTACTCCTGTGCGGGCCGCCAGAACCCATCAATAAAATCCTCAACAGGAAAGCAGCCACCGTGGCGGATCCGTTGATCGTCCATTGAGTAGATGCACTGCTGTTCCGTGTTGTAAACGTCAACAACAATATCTTCACAGCCAGCGTCCAGATAGCAAACAAAAAGTACCAGCGCGAACATTTCATCCTCGAAGTGTGGTGCCGTACCGTTAAGTTTAGGAGAGTATTTTACTTCGGGGAAATAACCAGAATAAATAACCCGCCATGCCGACGGGTTCTTTTTGGATCAGGCAAGACGCATAATCCAGGCATCAGACTTTTGATCGTAGCGGGTACGGTACAGGACAGAGTGTTCGCCGTTCAGTAGAGCTGGAATGCTGGTTTCGGCGTCCCAGGCATCCAGTTGCATACACAAATCGGGGTCAGATTTACAAGGAATCGTTAATGTTCGATCGCCTGGCGATTCGCCGTGTAACTCACCGTCATCGATTTCAAAAGCGCCTATGCGCACACTGGTTTTCATCTTCGTGCTCTCCGTTTATCTGCCGGTTGTGGTACGACCAGTCCGATCGCACCATTTTTCAGCGTAGTCAAGGCAGTGAGATTCGCCAGTCAAAACGTGCGCTTTTTTTGTGCGCAGTCAGGCGTTACCAGTAAACAGTTTTCCGTCACGTACCAGTTCCCGTGGGTAACTGTTTTTCAGTCGCGAGCCAATACGTTTGGCTAAACCTATTGGCTGATGCTGGAAGGTTACCAGCACATCATCCGTAGTTGGCGCGGTTTGCGGGTAAACATCGCGCCCGCGATACCACTCTTCCGCTTCCTGTGGTGTCAGTTCAAACGCGTTAGCATGGGCGACTGAGGCAAGAGCAATGACAGCTTCATGCTGCCAGCGATAACCTTTGTTATGCATTTCGGCAAGCTTAATTCCCAGACGGGAAAACCGGACTTTACCGATCAACGCTTCAATGCCCACCGGGAATAACCAGAGTTCTTTATCGCGCTGCCAGAGGCGCAGATTTTCATCCCAGTTTAAGCCGACACTCGCAGCTGCCTGCCGAATTTGTGCGGATTCGCGATCTTTCACAGGGCTAAACGGGAAATTACCCACTTTGTATTTCGGCGCGGGTAAGGCAGGAATCGACTGTGTTTTGCGCAGACGGGCAACGAAGAAGCCTTCGCAGTCGTAAATTTGTGGGAAAACGTGCAAAAAGCCTTCTTCGGTCAGCGCCTTGTCCGCGCCTGGGAAGAGATTGCCAAGCGGTAAAAACTCTACTGCGTCGGGGTAAGTCTCTTTCAGCCACAGACAAACGGCTTCGTTTTCTTCCTTGTTTAAGGTACAGGTTGAGTAGACCAGCGTACCGCCAGGACGTAATGCGTGAAAGGCACTGTCTATCAGTTCCCGCTGGGTCGCAGCAATTTGCTGATTGCTTTCCGGTGACCAGTTTTTCAGTGCGTCGGGATCTTTACGCACCACGCCTTCGCCAGAGCAGGGGGCGTCCAGTAAAATGGCATCGAACATTTCTGGTAGCGCAGCACCAAAGACGCGGCCATCAAAATGAGTCAGCGCAACATTACTTATGCCACAGCGGCTGATATTGGCATGTAACACTTTTACCCGGCTGGCGGAAAACTCATTGGCAAGAATCGCCCCTTCGTTATTCATGCGAGCGGCAATTTGCGTGGTTTTTGAACCAGGCGCGGCGGCAACATCCATCACCCGCTGCGGGGAGTTACCCTCGGCAAACAACGCCGCAACGGGCAACATTGAACTGGCTTCCTGGATGTAAAACAGACCGCTTAAATGTTCAGCGGTACTGCCCAACGGCAATGTCTCTTCATCATCGCGTTCAATCCAGAAACCTTCATCACACCAGGGAATCGGCGTTAGCGTCCAGCCGTAAGACGCGGTTAATTGCAGGAAATCAGCAACGGAGATTTTCAGGGTATTTACGCGAATGCTGCGGCGCAACGGGCGCTGACAGGCGGCGAGAAAATCATCAAAAGAGAGCGCCGAAGGCATGGCTACACGCATTTGCGTCAGAAAGGCGTCCGGGAAATAAACGGTTTGTTGGGCCACGAGTATGTACCACTGGCAAAAAAACAGGCGCGCAGTTTAGCATAAACGCTCCGGCGCAGGCACGCCGGAGCTATGTGGCTTATCGTGGCAGTGCCGTTCCCCATTCACGCCACTCTTTCGGTTCACTTTCCAGCAACAGGAAATGTTTGCCTTCCTGGGCTTTCGGAGCCAGCGGCGTGCCTGGCGGTGTGGCGAAGGCGATCCCGCCACGGATAAACTGATTAAAGGTGCCGGTTTTCACCACGCCGCCCGTCAGACCGAAGTCCAGACTGTAGCCCGAAGCTAGCCAGAAGACGGAGTTGTTACGCACCAGGTGCTGGTAACGTTTACTGATGCGCATCGCAATCATCACCCGATCCGACAATGTTCCCAGCGTCATTCCGGTGACTGTACCTACTTCCAGACCACGGAACAGTACTGGTGTACCAATACCTAACGAACCGGCTTCGGGCGCTTCGACAATAATGCTTAAGCCATCAAGGTAACGAGAATCAGTAATGGTAGCTTCCTGCAACTCAAAGTCACGGCGAGGATTACCCCGACCTGGTTCGACGTTGATATACGGCTGGAGTAGCGTATCAAGATGCTCAACGCCTGCCGCTGAAATTTGCGGTGTGACCACCGAGAAGCGCGTACCACCGCGGGCGAAGGTCTGGACATATTCCGGATAGAGCACCGCTTTTGCCTGCACTTCATTGTGTGCGGTGATCAGATCCAGCGTCTGGATTTGCCCGATATCAATCCCGAGATAGCGAATTGGCATCCCTACCGCCAGTTTTCCGGCATCGAAAGCGTGGAGCGTAATCTGCCCACCGACCGCACGAGCGGCTGTTTCTGACGCATACAGAATCCGCTTATCGCCTTTGCGCTGACTGGCGCTGGCGCCGCTGAGATTATCGAAGCTGATGGCTCCCTTTAACGCCCGTGAAAGCGGTGATGCCTGAACGGTCAGGCCGCTGCTGTTAAGTTGAACTTTCGCGCCGCCTTCTGCCCAGAATACGCTGTTACTGGTCAGCAGGTTGCGATACTCCGGCTTAATATGCAGATCGATGTCAAACGCGTTAGCTCGCGGACGTACGGTAATAACTTCACCGACTTCAAATTTGCGGTACAACACTACCGACCCTGCCTGCACATCCGGCAGCGTCTCTGCACTTAAACTCACGGTCGTTGTGGGTAAATCACTAAGACTATTTTCGAGGGCTTTTTCCAGATTGGCGTACAGTGGGTAGCTGGCTTTCATCTCACCTTTGTCGCCCGGCAGAATACGGATACCGCCGTTGATCCATTCTGAGGCGCTGGCACCGAGAAACTCGACACCATCCAGACCCACTTTCACGTCGACACGACTATTAACGACAAATTTGCTGTCGCCTTTTACCAGTACGCGATGCTGGGGTTCGATAGCAACGGTAAATGTCACGCCTTTGCTGGTGAGTTTACGGTCGATAACCTGACCGACCTGTACGCCGTGAAGAATGAGCGGCTGACCGGCATCGATGCCATAGCTTTCTGGTGCCGTCAGGGTTAGCGTCAGAACATCCGGCTCTTGCAGCAGGGCTTTCTCGCCTGGCACAACAACAAACTCTTTGCGTGGTTCGCCATCACCAGGCACCAGTTCGAACGTTTTGCCTGTCAGCAGGGCGCTGAGGTTGGCATCGCTGAGGGATAATTTCGGATTACGTAATTCGATGCGGGTGTTTTCACGAAGCAGGGTGACGACGCTGGGATCAACGGTCATTTCCCCGGTGACTTTGCCTCCTGGGTTTAAATCCAGTTTGGTCAGTTGCCCGACTTCCAGCCCCTGGTACATGAGCGGCGTTGAATCGGCGCTTAATCCCACTCCGCCTGGTAGATCCAGCTTTATGATCACCCCACGCTGGCTGTGGGCGAGATCCTCATACAGACCAAAGGTATCTTCCGGATCGGCAGGTTTCGACTCTTCTGGTGAATCAAAGGCAATTGCACCGTTAACCAGAGCTGCCAGGCTTTCCAGTTTCACCTTCGCGCCACTGATGCTGACATTGGCATCGACACCGGAAACGTTCCAGAAGCGGCTGCCTTTTTTCACCAAATCGGTGAAACGACGCTCAATCAGGACATCAATCACCACGCCTTGCTTATTGGGATTGATCGCATAGTCATAGACGCGTCCCACCGGGATTTTGCGGAAATAGACCAGCGATCCGCTGTTCAATGAACCGAGATCGGGGGCTTGCAGGTGGATCATCAGATCACCATTATCCAGCCGATATTTTGGCTGGGTATCGAGCGCCACAAAGTGATCCTGCTCTTTACCTTTGCCCGGCATCATGCCGATATAGTTACCGCCGACCAGCGCATCCAGTCCGGAAACACCCGCCAGTGAGGCTTTCGGCGTCACCAACCAGAACTGCGTCTCTTCGCGCAGCGCGTCTTTCATATCGGACTTGATACTGACCTTCACTTCAATCTTACGTAGATCGTCGCTGAGGCTGACATTCTGCACCGTTCCGACTTCAACGCCCTGATAACGAACAGGTGTGCGGCCCGGAACAATGCCGTCCGCCGACATAAAGTCGATGGTAACGGTATTGCCCCGATCCTGATAACTCCCCCAAATTAGCCAACCGGCAATCATTAGCGCAATGAACGGCAACAGCCAGAAAGGTGAGATACGGCGTTTAGTTTTAATTTGCGCTTCAGTCGTCGAAGCGGGCGTTTCCTGACTCATGTGCATCCCAAAGTAAGCGGCTGTCCAGCCATTCCACAGCAAGAATAGTCAAAATAACCGCTGCGCCGAAATAAAACGCAGCTGGTCCCATAGTAAAAGCAAGGATCTGATCGCGATTAATCAGCGACATGGTTAACGCAATGACAAACAGATCCAACATCGACCAGCGGCCAATCCAGGTCACTATCCGCAATAACATTATTCGCGTACGTAACCCCTGTTGGCATTTCAAGTGAATGCTCAACAATAAAGTGAACATAACAATCACTTTGGTAAATGGCACCAGAATACTGGCAATAAACACGATTCCGGCAACGGCAATATTGCTGTTCGCCAGCGACATAATCCCGGAAAGGATCGTATCTTCTTGTCGTCCGCCGTTCAGGTAAATGATCGAAATAGGCAGCAGGTTGGCAGGTAACAATAAGACAATTGAAGCCAAAAGCGCCGCCCAGCATTTTTGAATACTATGGTGGCGGCGCAGGCGAAGCGGGATATGGCAACGTGGACAGCGACCGCGCGGATCGGGGTAGCCGGTAAAGTGACAACCCAGG
The DNA here is from genome assembly GCF_014836715.1 of Escherichia whittamii. Classification (GTDB taxonomy): domain Bacteria; phylum Pseudomonadota; class Gammaproteobacteria; order Enterobacterales; family Enterobacteriaceae; genus Escherichia; species Escherichia whittamii. Next base: position 328,133 of record NZ_JACSQI010000002.1, on the reverse strand, counting down.
CAAACGCGTAATTTCTCGTCCCTACGCGTGGCAGAGCGCTGCGGATAAAATCGCTCCCACAGCTGTTCAACATTAAGATGTGACAATGTCACCGCTGTTAAAATCACCAGCGCGAAAAAAGCGAATAGCCCGATACCCGCCTGGATATGGGCGTAATCCTGTACCTTTATTGAAGCAACACCGATACCTACCAGATAGATATCCAGCATTACCCACTCTTTTAGTCGCTCCAGCATCAGCAACACCGGGCGTAAATTCATTCCCAGCCGATTGCCAAACCATAAATAAGCAATAGATGTCACCAGAATGAGAGGCGCGCCGATAACGCAGAAAAACACCATTGCGCCGGTTATCGCATCGCCCTGTTTGGTCATCTGCCAGATGCCTTGCACTACATTGGCGTCGATACGGATACCTAACAGCCAGATATGTAATAGAGGTTCGCCCCAGGCAAACGGCATTAGCAACAACATAGTAAAAGCCATTGCCGCCAGCCTTGTGAGCGACCAGTCACGTCCATCGCGAATTTTCGCCTGACAGCGCGGGCAATAGGCACTCTGGTGAGAATTTATCTCGGGCAGGCTAAACAGCATGTCACATTCTGGGCAACGTTGATAATCACCACGCGGTAGTTCCTCGCCAATTGCCCTCACTGTTATCTTTTTTGTCGGCGTAATTTGTGGGGTGTTAAGAGCCATGACATGCCAAATGTAATAAGAATTAACATTTATCTTAACCCATGATGGGAATGATCTTGAGCATTAACGCATTTAATGCTTATTTTAATAGGCTGGCAGTTCCAGGTAAGACAACTAAGTGATTATATAATGAACAAAACAGAATTTTACGCGGACTTAAACCGCGACTTTAATGCGTTGATGGCGGGAGAAACCAGTTTTCTGGCAACGCTGGCGAATACCAGTGCTTTGTTATACGAGCGCCTGACTGACGTAAACTGGGCTGGGTTTTATTTGCTTGAGGACGATACGCTGGTGCTCGGACCGTTTCAGGGCAAAATTGCCTGTGTACGGATCCCCGTCGGGCGCGGCGTGTGTGGCACTGCAGTTGCCCGCAATCAAGTACAGCGAATCGAGGATGTTCACGCCTTTGACGGGCATATTGCCTGTGATGCGGCGAGTAATTCTGAAATTGTCCTGCCACTGGTGGTGAAAAATCAGATTATTGGTGTTCTCGACATTGATAGTACCGTCTTCGGTCGCTTTACAGACGAGGACGAGCAAGGCTTACGTCAGCTTGTGGCACAGCTTGAAAAGGTGCTTGCAACGACGGATTACAAAAAATTCTTTGCGAGCGTCGCAGGATAATCAACGGATAACGTAGCATTTACTGATGACGTCATTATAATGACGCCTGTTCATGCCTGCGCTTGTTGGCTACGTCCGTTGTAATCAGGAAATTTCATGGAAAATCAACCTAAGTTGAATAGCAGTAAAGAAGTAATCGCGTTTCTGGCCGAACGTTTTCCCCACTGTTTCAGTGCGGAAGGTGAAGCGCGTCCGCTGAAAATCGGTATTTTTCAGGATTTGGTCGATCGCGTTGCTGGGGAAATGAACCTTAGCAAAACGCAACTGCGATCCGCTTTACGTCTCTACACTTCGAGCTGGCGCTATCTGTATGGCGTTAAACCAGGCGCGACGCGTGTCGATCTCGACGGCAACCCCTGCGGTGAGCTGGACGAGCAGCATGTAGAACATGCTCGCAAGCAGCTTGAAGAAGCGAAAGCGCGCGTCCAGGCGCAGCGTGCCGAACAGCAGGCGAAAAAACGCGAAGCTGCCGCAGCTGCAGGTGAGAAAGAAGACGCACCACGCCGCGAACGCAAGCCACGTCCTGCCGCGCAACGCCGTAAAGAAGGCGCCGAGCGCAAACCTCGCGCGCAAAAAACGGCTGAGAAAGCGCCAAAAACAGTAAAAGCACCTCGCGAAGAACAGCACACCCCAGTTTCTGACATTTCAGCTCTGACTGTCGGACAAGCCCTGAAGGTGAAAGCTGGTCAAAATGCGATGGATGCCACCGTATTAGAAATCACCAAAGACGGCGTCCGCGTCCAGCTGAATTCGGGTATGTCTTTGATTGTGCGCGCAGAACACCTGGTGTTCTGAAACGGAGGCCGGGCCAGGCATGAACATGTTTTTTAGGCTTACCGCGTTAGCTGGCCTGCTTGCAATAGCAGGCCAGACCTTCGCAGTAGAAGATATTACGCGTGCTGATCAGATTCCGGTATTAAAGGAAGAGACGCAGCATGCGACGGTGAGTGAGCGCGTAACGTCGCGCTTTACCCGCTCCCATTATCGCCAGTTCGACCTCGATCAGGCATTCTCGGCCAAAATCTTTGACCGCTACCTGAACTTGCTTGATTACAGCCACAATGTGCTGCTGGCAAGCGATGTTGAACAGTTCGCGAAAAAGAAAAATGAGCTGGGCGATGAACTGCGCTCCGGTAAACTTGACGTTTTCTACGATCTCTACAATCTGGCGCAAAAACGCCGTTTTGAACGTTACCAGTACGCCTTGTCGGTACTGGAAAAACCGATGGATTTTACCGGCAACGACACTTATAACCTGGACCGCAGCAAAGCACCGTGGCCTAAAAACGAGGCTGAGTTAAACGCACTGTGGGATAGCAAAGTTAAATTCGACGAGTTAAGCCTGAAGCTGACGGGAAAAACGGATAAAGAAATTCGTGACACCCTGACTCGTCGCTACAAATTTGCCATTCGCCGTCTGGCGCAGACTAACAGCGAAGATGTTTTCTCGCTGGCAATGACGGCGTTTGCGCGCGAAATTGATCCGCACACCAACTACCTTTCCCCGCGTAATACCGAACAGTTCAATACTGAAATGAGCTTGTCGTTGGAAGGTATTGGTGCGGTGCTGCAAATGGATGATGACTACACCGTTATCAATTCGATGGTGGCAGGTGGCCCGGCAGCGAAGAGTAAAGCTATCAGCGTTGGTGACAAAATTGTCGGTGTTGGTCAAACCGGCAAGCCGATGGTTGACGTGATCGGTTGGCGTCTTGATGATGTCGTTGCCTTAATCAAAGGGCCGAAGGGCAGTAAAGTTCGTTTAGAAATTTTACCCGCTGGTAAAGGGACTAAAACCCGTACGGTAACGCTGACGCGTGAACGCATTCGTCTGGAAGACCGCGCAGTTAAAATGTCCGTGAAGACCGTCGGCAAAGAAAAAGTTGGCGTACTGGATATTCCCGGTTTCTATGTTGGCTTGACAGACGATGTCAAAGTTCAGTTGCAGAAGCTGGAAAAACAGAATGTCAGCAGCGTCGTCATCGACCTGCGTAGCAATGGCGGCGGGGCGCTGACAGAAGCAGTATCGCTCTCTGGCTTGTTCATTCCTTCTGGTCCGATTGTTCAGGTCCGTGATAACAATGGTAAAGTCCGCGAAGACAGTGATACCGACGGCCAGGTGTTCTATAAAGGTCCGCTGGTGGTATTGGTTGACCGTTTCAGTGCTTCGGCTTCGGAAATCTTTGCCGCTGCGATGCAGGATTACGGCCGCGCGCTGGTTGTAGGTGAACCGACATTCGGCAAAGGCACTGTCCAGCAGTATCGTTCTCTGAATCGTATCTACGATCAGATGTTACGTCCTGAATGGCCGGCGCTGGGGTCAGTACAGTACACAATCCAGAAATTCTATCGCGTTAACGGTGGCAGTACCCAACGTAAGGGCGTCACGCCGGATATCATCATGCCGACGGGCAATGAAGAGACGGAAACGGGAGAGAAATTCGAAGATAACGCGCTGCCGTGGGATAGCATTGATGCTGCTACTTATGTGAAATCAGGCGATTTATCGGCGTTTGAGCCGGAATTGCTGAAGGAACATAATGCGCGTATCGCGAAAGATCCTGAATTCCAGAACATCATGAAGGATATTGCTCGTTTCAATGCCATGAAGGACAAACGCAATATTGTTTCTCTGAATTACGCTGTGCGTGAGAAAGAGAACAATGAAGATGATGCGATGCGTCTGGCGCGCTTGAACGATCGCTTTAAACGCGAAGGCAAACCGGAGTTGAAGAAGCTGGATGATTTGCCAAAAGATTACAAGGAGCCAGATCCGTATCTGGACGAGACAGTGAATATCGCGCTCGATCTGGCGAAGCTGGAAAAATCCAGACCAGCGGAACAGCCCGCTCCCGTCAAGTAACATCAATCAGGCACAAGAAATTGTGCCTGATTTTTTAACAGTGGCAAGATGCCGTAAATCAGATGCTACAAAATGTAAAGTTGTGTCTTTCTGGTGACTTACGCTCTATCCAGACTTGAAAATAGTCGCGTAACCCATACGATGTGGGTATCGCATATTGCGTTTTGTTAAACTGAGGTAAAAAGAAAATTATGATGCGAATCGCGCTCTTCCTGCTAACGAACCTGGCCGTAATGGTCGTTTTCGGGCTGGTACTGAGCCTGACAGGGATACAGTCGAGCAGCGTTCAGGGGCTGATGATTATGGCCTTGCTGTTCGGTTTTGGTGGTTCCTTCGTTTCGCTTCTGATGTCCAAATGGATGGCATTACGATCTGTTGGCGGGGAAGTGATCGAGCAACCGCGTAACGAAAGGGAACGTTGGCTGGTCAATACTGTAGCAACCCAGGCCCGTCAGGCGGGGATTGCTATGCCGCAAGTAGCTATCTACCATGCGCCGGATATCAACGCCTTTGCGACAGGTGCTCGTCGTGATGCCTCTCTGGTTGCTGTCAGCACCGGTTTGCTGCAGAACATGAGCCCGGATGAAGCTGAGGCGGTAATTGCCCACGAAATTAGCCACATTGCTAATGGTGACATGGTGACCATGACGCTGATTCAGGGCGTGGTGAACACCTTCGTTATCTTTATTTCACGTATTCTGGCGCAGCTTGCCGCAGGCTTTATGGGCGGTAACCGTGATGAGGGTGAAGAGAGCAACGGCAACCCGCTGATCTACTTTGCGGTTGCGACGGTGCTGGAGTTGGTATTTGGTATTCTGGCGAGCATTATCACCATGTGGTTCTCGCGTCACCGTGAATTCCATGCCGATGCAGGTTCAGCCAAACTGGTTGGTCGTGAGAAAATGATTGCCGCGCTGCAGCGCCTGAAAACCAGCTATGAGCCGCAGGAAGCAACCAGCATGATGGCCTTTTGTATCAATGGTAAGTCCAAATCGCTGAGTGAGTTGTTCATGACTCACCCGCCGCTGGATAAACGTATTGAAGCCCTGCGTACGGGTGAATACCTGAAGTAACTTGCAGTACATTTTAAAAAAGCGCGTCCTGGTTGACGCGCTTTTTTTTAGCTTTGCGCGCGCGGTTGGGTAATGCGTAAACCACTGACACAGGCGGCGATCACTGCCAGAATAGCCGCAGCCGTCAGCGAGACGTGCGTACCATTATCACCAAACTGATTCAACATCAACGCCACCAGCGCCGCACCGCTACTCTGACCAAGTAGACGCGCTGTCCCCAACATTCCACTGGCACCTCCGCTACGCTCACGCGGGGCTGAGGTAATAATGGTGTGATTATTAGGTGACTGGAATAACCCAAAGCCTGCACCGCATAAGATCATCGGCCAGATGATATTGATATCGGCAGGTGAAGCTGGCAACAGGACCAGTGAAAAAAGTCCTGCCGCCATGATGAACAGCCCTAAAGCACCAAGCAATCCAGCATGGACGCGCTCTATCAAATAACCTGCCAGCGGAGCCATTACCATCGTTGCCAACGGCCACGGGGTCAGAAGCAAACCTGTCTCAACTTCACTACGACTCAGCACAGTTTGCAGATAAAAGGGCAGGGAAACCATCGCCAGCATTTGCGCGCAGAAAGAGCAAATGGAGGTACAAATTGATAGCGTAAACAGCGGAATACGCAGTAAATCTACCGGTAGCAGCGGTACGGGAAGTGAAAGCTGTCGGCGAATAAAGAAAATACCAACAATAATCATTACCGCCAGTTCAGCGCCGATCAGCTTCAGCGATTGCCCCTGAGCAAAACCACTCAACGCGGTAATAAGCAGGCCGAATGTCAGCGCATTCATCACGGCGCTGGGCAGGTCAAACCGCGGCTTACTGGCGCGAGATCCATTTGGCGGCAGAAAACGCATCGCCAGGAGAAGGGCGATAATGCCCAACGGTACGTTAATTAAAAATAACCACTTCCAGGACGCGATAGATAGTATTGCGGCGGCGATCGTCGGCCCGGCAGCGGAGGAGACGGCGACAATAAATGAGTTAATTCCCATCCCCCGTCCCAGAAAACGTTGTGGGTAGATTAAGCGGATAAGTGCAGTATTGACGCTCATTAACGCCGCGCCGCCGAATCCTTGTATTACACGCGCCAGGGTGAGCATTTGCAGTGAATCGGAAAGGGCGCAAAACAATGATGACAGCAGAAAAACCACCAGGCCGCATTTATAAATACGTCGATAGCCAAACATATCGCCCAAAAAAGAGAACGAGAGTAAGGAGATAACAATCGCGATTTGGTAGGCGTTTACTACCCAGATAGAACTGGCTGGTGTGGCGTGGAGATCGGTTGCAATGGTTGGCAAGGCGACATTAGCAATAGCGCCGTCAAGAACCGCCATCGAAATACCAATAACAATGGTTAAAATTGCGCCGTACCGCTGAGGCAACGGCAGGCCATCGGCCTGAACTTTTGGCATAGGAATTTTATATCTTTTGGCAATAATCAATAGGGTTATGATTTTAGCACTGATATTCACGGTGAATGTCGCAGAATTGTAACTAACCGGCAAAAGATGGATTGCGACCACCCAGGCGCGAAATTATAATAAAAAACAGTTCTGATTTTTATAAAACACTCGCAATGAGGTGATAAATGGCTAACGCAGATCTGGATAAACAGCCTGATTCTGTATCTTCTGTACTGAAAGTTTTTGGCATTTTGCAGGCGCTGGGCGAAGAGCGTGAAATAGGGATAACCGAGCTGTCACAGCGCGTCATGATGTCAAAAAGCACCGTTTATCGCTTTTTACAGACCATGAAAACCCTGGGCTATGTCGCGCAGGAAGGGGAGTCGGAGAAATACTCTCTGACCCTGAAATTATTTGAGCTGGGCGCTCGCGCATTACAAAACGTCGATCTTATTCGCAGTGCAGATATCCAGATGCGTGAGATCTCCCGTTTGACCAAAGAAACCATTCATCTTGGCGCACTGGATGAAGACAGCATCGTTTACATCCACAAAATTGACTCTATGTACAATTTGCGCATGTATTCACGGATTGGTCGTCGTAATCCTCTGTACAGCACTGCGATTGGCAAAGTGCTGTTGGCCTGGCGCGATCGCGATGAAGTGAAGCAAATCCTTGAAGGCGTGGAATATAAACGCAGTACCGATCGGACCATCACCAGCACGGAGGCGTTATTACCTGTGTTAGATCAGGTTCGCGAGCAGGGATACGGCGAAGATAACGAAGAACAGGAAGAAGGACTGCGCTGCATCGCCGTTCCGGTGTTTGACCGCTTTGGTGTGGTGATTGCCGGCTTGAGTATTTCCTTCCCGACGCTGCGTTTTTCTGAAGAACGTTTGCAGGAGTACGTGGCGATGTTGCATACGGCAGCACGCAAAATATCCGCACAAATGGGATATCACGACTATCCATTCTGATTAGAATAAGAACCTGTCCGCATAAAATCCAGGCAGGTTCTTCATTTAATGTGGATTAAATAATGTTAATGGTGATATATCGTTCGATCAGAAGATGAAAGTACTTTATATCCAGTGGTTTTGATGTGGATATTCATACCGTTATCTATCAACCATTATCGACGACGATATTGCTTTTACGTAGCAGCGGGCAATCTGTAATCCCAAAAAATCCACTTTTAGTATGCAGATATTGCACCGTGCTTGTGCTTCGCGCGGTGAGATACGTGCATTGCAGCCCTAACCCGGCAGCATTTTCCTTGCTTCCAATCAGAACGCCATATCCGCTGAGTAATAATCCTGTCCATACCAGTGCTATCAAGATAATTGTGCGAATAATAAATCGCATTACGACCTCTTCTCTTTTTGTTTGCTTAATCGTAGCGGCAATATGGACTGAAGCAAGCGTATCATTCCGAAAAAGCACGAATATCGACATAGTTAGACGTCGTTTAACTAACGCATGATAGTTTAAAGGCAGAAGATAGGTTAAACGGAGATTGGAGTGAAAAAGTTTCGATGGGTCGTTCTGGTTGTCGCTGCGCTGGCTTGCTTGCTTCTATGGATGCAGGTATTCAACATAATGTGCGATCAGGATGTGCAATTTTTCAGCGGAATTTGTGCCATCAATCAGTTTATCCCGTGGTGATATCATTTTTTCATCAGTTGATTTCCTTCCTGCGTAGCAGTGGTAAAATGGCGCCTCTACTTAGAGGTGGTTAAATGAACGAAGTTGTAAATTCAGGCGTGATGAACATTGCGTCTTTGGTTGTATCGGTAGTAGTTCTCATTATTGGGCTCATCTTGTGGTTTTTCATCAACCGTGCCAGTTCCCGGACTAACGAACAGATTGAACTGCTTGAGGCACTGCTGGAGCAGCAAAAACGGCAGAATGTACTGTTACGCCGCTTGTGCGAAGCTAACGAACCTGTAAAAGCGGATGAAAAGGTTACTGAGAACCAAAAAACGGGTGAAGATGAAGATATTATTCGTCTGGTAGCAGAACGGTAATCCTTCCTGCAATTTGAGTAACCCTGTGTTAATGGGTTACTCATCTCATCATTCTTACATGCACTATAATGATTCAAATTAATCCTTTATTGGATTTTGATTATTTACCCTGTTATTTGTTCATTTATTTCGGCATCAGAAAAAGTTATTTTTTGTGCTGAGTCATTGGGATGTTTGCATCAGAATAGTGATTAATTGCAGCATTGTTTATAAGCGAAACGTTTCTCTCCTCATTTTTTTATTATTCATCATTTTTTCTTATTTTACATTATTAACATGCTTTGAATATGGCTTCAGTATTGCATCTGTTTATGTTGTTAACTGACTGTTTTATGAGATAAAGTTATATAACACTTTATCATTACATAGTATAAAAAGTGATATCACACACATTGTGTAATTAAATTGTATTTCTGAACTGGAAGATTGGATCTTATTGAACTATGGTAGAAACCACATCAGTTCAGGCATCTGTTTGTACTGGTTTGCTTAAGTGTCTCGATATATCGACACGCATTCCGTTGCATAAATGTGCAAAAAAACTGGAAGGCGTATCGAGATTTGTGCAGCTGATCGAGACATGTTTAAAAATGGCTTGCCATAATTAACGTTGTATGTGATAACAGCTTTGGGTTAAACGAGGTACAGTTCTGTTTATGTGTGGCATTTTCAGTAAAGAAGTCCTGAGTAAACACGTTGTCGTTGAATACCGCTTCTCTGCCGAACCTTATATTAGTGCCTCAAGCAGTAATGTGTCAGTTTTATCTCTGTAATGCCTGCGGGCGAAGAAAACAATCTAAGGAATTTTTCAAATGGCAAAGATTAAAGGTCAGGTTAAGTGGTTCAACGAGTCTAAAGGTTTTGGCTTCATTACTCCGGCTGATGGCAGCAAAGATGTGTTCGTACACTTCTCCGCTATCCAGGGTAATGGTTTCAAAACTCTGGCCGAAGGCCAGAACGTTGAGTTCGAAATTCAGGACGGCCAGAAAGGTCCGGCAGCTGTTAACGTAACCGCTATCTGATCGAATTCACTGATCTGAAGTGTTAACGCACTTCAATCTCGCTATAAAGCCTCGTCGTAAAGCGAGGCTTTTTACTTTGTTAAATGCTCGCTTCCGGCCTTCGAATATTTGCCCGCAGCGCGATTCGCGTTACACTTGCGGCATTTAGTATCCTGCCGGAGTTTTCATGTCGTTTTCCTGTCCACTTTGCCATCAGCCTCTATCGCTTGAAAAAAATAGCTATATCTGTCCCCAGCGGCATCAATTTGATATGGCGAAAGAGGGATATGTCAATTTGCTGCCCGTTCAATATAAACGATCCCGCGATCCAGGCGACAGCGCGGAAATGATGCAGGCGCGACGTACTTTTTTAGATGCCGGTCATTACCAGCCGCTTCGTGATGCGATAGTCGCTCAATTGCGTGAATGCCTTAATGAGCACGCAACCGCGGTGCTGGATATTGGCTGTGGGGAAGGGTATTACACTCATGCTTTTGCCGATGCATTACCAGAAGTGACAATCTTTGGTCTTGATGTCTCTAAGGTGGCAATTAAAGCAGCGGCGAAACGCTATAAGCAGGTTACCTTTTGTGTCGCTTCCAGCCACCGTCTGCCTTTTGCCGATGCCAGTATGGATGCCATTATTCGCATCTACGCGCCATGCAAAGCAGAAGAGTTAGCGCGTGTCGTCAAACCGGGAGGGTGGGTAATTACCGTTACCCCTGGGCCACGACATTTAATAGAGTTGAAAGGGCTGATTTACGACGAAGTACTTCTGCATGCACCCCATACTGAACAACTGGAAGGTTTTGTATTACAGCAGAGCGATGAACTGCGGTATCCGATGCGTCTTCGCGGCGATGAAGCCGTCGCGTTGTTACAGATGACGCCGTTTGCCTGGCGTGCGAAGCCAGATGTCTGGCAAACGTTGGTGGCAAAAGAAGTATTCGACTGCCAGACGGACTTTAATATTCACCTCTGGCAGCGAACAAATTAACCGTGGTAGTGCGTCCAGAGGATCTGGACGCCGATGCCAATCAGCACCAGTCCGCCAAGAATTTCCGCTTTTTTTCCGAGAATCGGACCGATAAAGCGGCCAATCATCATCCCTAATGTCGACATAATCAACGTTGCACAACCAATTGCCAGCGCGGTTGCGATAATGTTGACTTGCAAAAAGGCCAGACCTACACCAACAGCCATCGCATCCAGGCTGGTGGCAATCGCGGTAGTCACCAGCAACCAGAAGCCATGACGGCGGCGTGGCTCTTCATCTTCATCATCTCCACCGCGAAAACCCTCAATAATCATTCTTCCGCCGAGGAATATCAGCAGGATGAATGCGATCCAGTGGTTCCATTCGAGGACAAAGCGGCTAGCCAGCATGCCCATACCCCAGCCGATCAGCGGCGTCAGCGTTTCGACGGCACCAAAAATAAGGCCGGTTCTCAGGGCTTCAGAAAATTTCGGTTTATGGAGGGTGGCACCTTTACCGATTGATGCAGCGAAGGCATCCATCGACATACCAAAAGCAAGAAGAACAGTAGCAGTGATATTCATGACAACGTCCTGACCGGGGTATCCATAAAACACATCTCCGCCCCCCGCAAACATGCACACATGAACGACAAAACGCGCTCATGCAGGCATAGCGATTGATGTGCATATGGTCTCGCCTGACTGAAAATGTTCAGTCCGTACGTGCCACGTTTTGCAACGAGTATGTTGACACGTACATTTCCGGAGTCTGGAAATCGGCTACTCCCCAAATGAGGGCGCAACCTTAACATATTTTGAGAATATAAAACAATGGGCGGATATATTATTCCATTGTTTTGTTGATAACGATTTTCATTTAGATTTATATATCAATGAAACGTTAAAATAAATAACAAATTATCGAAGAGATAATATAGCCTAAGCTATGTCTGGTTATTAAAAATACACTTCACATAGCTTTGGCTAAAGATATAACTTATTGAGCAGAAACAAGAAGTTTATAAATTTTTTCCAGATCGTCGATATTTCGAACGCGGATTAACAACCGACGCTGTTCTAATTGCATGACCAGGACACCATCTTCCGATAAGTTCATTGCTTTTATCCGGCTATATTCAATCCAGACATTGGCGAAGAAAAAACCTTTCTGTTTAAAGATGATCTTCGGAACGCGGATCCAGAAAATATAAAAGCCCATTAACGCCAGTGCACTTAATAACCAGGTGGTTATTTGTGCGCCATGACTGGTCACATTATTGTAGATAAGAATGACAATCAGCCCGACGAAGATAACGCTATCGATACGACCGCGCCGCAGCAAAGGAATTGCCAGCAGGGTGGGGCCGTTGCGGCGGGGCATGATGAACTGATCGTATATCGCAAAAGCAAGCAGTGCGGCGATGAACAGAATCAGTACCAGTTCCGTGATTGTCATTAATCCTCCAGATAAAAAAACGGGGCCAAAAGGCCCCGGTAGTGTACAACAGTATTACAGTCCCAGCAGGCCGCAAGCGTAACCAGCGATACCGATGACGAAGAAGCCAACGATGATCCACAACGGGTTAACTTTTTTGCGCAGCAGCCACATACAGGCGAAGGTCAGCAGCAGCGGCACCAGGCCCGGCATTAACTGGTCAAGAATGGTCTGTACAGTGGTAACGTGCTCTTTACCCGTCTGGTCGGTGATGCGAGAGACGACTAGCGGAATGTTGACATGTGTCCACTTGTTAACCAATGCCCCCATGACAAACAGGCCGAGAATAGACGCCCCTTCCGTCAGTTTTTGCAGGAAGCCGCCGCCCATATCTTTAACGATATCGATGCCCTTGGAGTAACCATATGCAACGCCGTAGTAGCGCGTTGCCAGACGTACCAGGTTAAACAGGATAAAGAACAGCAACGGACCTAACAGACTGCCGCTCATCGCGATACCGGCGCCCAGCGCTGCGAATACCGGACGTACCGTACCCCAGAAGATTGGGTCGCCTACACCTGCCAGCGGCCCCATAAGACCTACTTTGATACCGTTGATTGCGCCATCGTCGATCTCTGCACCGTTAGCACGCTGTTCTTCCAGCGCCAGGGTTACGCCCAGAATTGGCGCCGCCACGAACGGTTGGGTGTTAAAGAATTCTAGGTGACGTTTTATCGCCTGTTTACGGGCATCGTTGTTCTCCGGGTAGAGGCGACGAATCGCCGGCACCATAGAGAAGCAGAAGCCCAGCGCCTGCATACGTTCGAAGTTCCATGAACCCTGGAAGAGGTTAGAACGCAGGAAGACGCCACGAATATCACTCGGAGTGAGTTTTTTCTCGGTGGTAGTTTTAGTTGTATCAACCATTTCGCTCACCTGTTAGTCCAGTTCGTTATCGAGATCGTTGTTACCAGCAGCCTGAACAGGCGCACCGGCTACGCGGTTATATTTCGGGCTAAGTTGGATGTAGAGCACTGCCATAACAGTACCAATTACACCCAGAGCAACCAGGTTAAAGTTGGTGAATGCTGCGGTTACAAAGCCGAGGTAGAAGAACGGCATCAGGTAGCCAGCACGCATCATGTTGATAACCATCGCATAACCAACTACCACGATCATGCCACCGGCAATGTTCAGACCATTGGTCACCACTTCCGGAATGGCGTTCAGCATGTTTTGAACTTCACTGGTACCAACAGAAAGCGCAACGATAACGGCTGGAATAGCCACACGCATTGCTTGCAGGAACAGAGAGGAAACGTGGATCCATGAAATAGCCGTCAGGTTACCGTTTTCAGCTGCCTTATCCGCAGCGTGCTGGAAAGCAACGGTAATAGTACGAACGATAATGGTCAGAACCTGGCCTGCTGCTGCCAGCGGAATTGCCAGCGCGATACCGGCACCGATGCTCTGATGACCAGCGATAACCAGAATGGTAGAAATGATAGATGCCAGAGCGGCGTCAGGTGCAACAGCTGCACCAATGTTCATCCAGCCCAGAGCGATCATTTCCAGGGTACCACCGATAATAATACCGGTTTTCATATCCCCAAGAACGATGCCCACCAGGGTACACGCGATTAAAGGACGGTGAAACTGAAATTCATCGAGGATTGATCCCATACCTGCGATACAGGCTACGATAAATACCAGCACAATTTGAAGAGCGGTAATCTCCATTGTACTTCTCCTGTTTACGTAAGACTTAAGTGTGAAAACTGATTGATAATCAACGCAATACGTTATTTATCGATTTTGCTGATCAAATCCATCATTTTCAGTTTCGGATCGGTGGAAACCTTACGGACTTCCAGCTCGATACCGCGCGCATTCAGTTTCTTGAATGCTTCGATATCTTTTTCATCAACCGAAACCGCGTTATTCACCTGGGTTTTGCCCTGACGGAATGCCATACCACCGACGTTGACTGAGGTGATTTTCACGCCGCCTTCAACGAGACGCTCAACATCTGTCGGGTTGGTAAATAACAGCATCACGCGTTCGCCCGCATATTTCGGGTTGTTGTAGACGCGAATCATTTTGGCGACATCAACTACATGCGCTGTTACGCCGGGAGGTGCAACCTGGGTGAGCAGTGTCTTACGAACGGTATCCGCAGCCACTTCATCACTAACTACGATGATACGGGAGACATTAGTTTCTTTGGTCCAGCGGGTAGCAACCTGACCGTGAATCAAACGGTCGTCGATACGCGCGAGGCCAATTACCATATAGTCGTTTGGTCCCATCGGTTTTGCCGGAGCAGGAGCCGCTTTCGGTGCCGCTGCGGCGGGGGCTGGAGCGGCTTTTTCAACTGGTTTCGCTTTCAGTGCTTTCACACCTTCGCGGCCTGTTTCTACGGCCAGAGCTACCAGCTCGTCAAAGCTTGGGTCATCATCACGAGCCATTAACGTTTCCACTAGCATTGGAATGTTAACGCCTGCGATCACTTCATAATGCTCTTTGTCGACGACAATGCGGCTGGCAGCATTGAACGGACTGCCTCCCCATGTATCAACGAGAAACAGCACGCCTTTAGTGGTGTCGAGTTTTGCCAACTGAGCGTTGTACTTTTCGATTAGCGTTTCGGCATTTTCGCCTGGAACAAAATCGATCCAGCCAACGTTTTCCTGCTCGCCTAACAGCATCTCTGCCGTTTTAAGCAACTGCTCTGCAGCCCAACCATGTGTGCCTATAACAATAGCAATGGTCACTTGCTACCTCCTTATTATTGTTAACATCTCAACGTGCCAGATGTATTTTTGAATCGTCGTCCACAATCGAATCGATTCAGATAAGGGCTACAACCAGAAACCCCCTGTGCCTCGCGATTTATTTTAGATATCGAAAAAAATATTTTATGTGATGAAGATCCGTAAATTAACTTTGAATTGACAAAATTCCGAAAGAGTAAAAAATGTTGTCACATTCCTTTGCAAAGGAAGGTAAATCTTTGCCAAATCAGAGATCTCTCTGATATGTTTAACTCCCGTTTAACAACCAAGGAGTATGGGGCAGCAGCCCGCAGTATGGATCGTCACCGACGTCACTTCAGCATCAGGCCAAATAGCGCCTGCCTTATTGGCATTTTTTGCCGCACCTTTTGTTTGTATTTTCTCGTTTCGCCTGCATTATTTCTGGCGTCGATTAGCTATTCCTTAAGCAGGAGCTTGTCATGGAATTCTTAATGGATCCCTCGGTTTGGGCGGGGCTGCTCACGCTTGTCGTCCTTGAAATCGTGTTGGGTATCGATAACCTGGTTTTTATCGCCATCCTTGCCGATAAACTGCCGCCGAAACAACGTGATAAAGCGCGTTTGTTGGGGCTGTCGCTGGCGTTGATTATGCGCCTGGGGCTGTTATCGCTTATTTCATGGATGGTCACGCTGACCAAACCACTCTTTACCGTAATGGATTTTTCTTTCTCCGGGCGCGATCTGATTATGCTGTTCGGGGGGATATTCTTGCTGTTCAAAGCGACAACTGAGTTGCATGAGCGGCTGGAAAACCGCGATCATGATTCCGGTCACGGTAAAGGTTATGCCAGTTTCTGGGTGGTCGTCACGCAGATTGTCATCCTTGACGCTGTCTTCTCGCTGGATGCAGTGATTACTGCCGTAGGGATGGTCAACCATCTGCCGGTAATGATGGCTGCGGTAGTGATTGCGATGGCGGTTATGTTGCTGGCATCGAAACCGCTGACGCGATTCGTTAACCAGCATCCAACAGTTGTGGTGCTCTGTTTGAGCTTCCTGTTGATGATAGGTCTGAGCCTTGTAGCTGAAGGTTTTGGTTTCCATATTCCAAAAGGCTACCTGTATGCAGCAATTGGATTCTCGATCATCATCGAAGTGTTTAACCAGATTGCGCGCCGTAACTTTATTCGCCATCAGTCGACATTACCGCTGCGTGCGCGTACCGCCGATGCCATTCTGCGTTTGATGGGGGGGAAACGTCAGGCAAATATTCAGCACGATGCCGATAACCCAGTGGCAATTCCGGTTCCGGAAGGTGCCTTTGCCGAAGAAGAGCGTTATATGATTAACGGCGTACTGACTTTGGCGTCACGCTCTCTGCGCGGTATTATGACACCACGTGGCGAAATCAGTTGGGTAGATGCGAACCTTGGCGTTGATGAAATCCGCCAGCAACTACTCTCTTCACCGCACAGCCTGTTTCCGGTATGTCGTGGTGAACTGGATGAAATCATCGGTATTGTGCGTGCCAAAGAACTGCTGGTTGCGCTGGAAGTTGGTGTTGACGTGACGGCGATTGCTTCGGCTTCTCCGGCGATAATCGTTCCGGAAACCCTCGATCCTATTAATCTGCTGGGTGTGTTGCGCCGTGCTCGCGGTAGTTTTGTTATCGTTACCAACGAGTTTGGTGTGGTGCAAGGTCTGGTTACACCGCTGGATGTACTGGAAGCCATTGCGGGTGAGTTTCCGGATGCAGATGAAACGCCGGAAATTGTTACCGATGGTGATGGCTGGCTGGTAAAAGGTGGTACAGACTTACATGCCTTACAGCAGGCGCTTGATGTTGAGCACCTTGCCGATGATGATGATATTGCGACGGTTGCAGGTCTGGTCATTTCTGCAAATGGTCACATTCCTCGCGCAGGCGACGTGATCGATGTTGGACCGCTGCATATTACCATCGTAGAAGCTAATGATTATCGTGTTGATCTGGTTCGCATTGTTAAAGAGCAACCGCCGCACGATGAAGACGAATAACACTAACGCAATGGCATAACGGGCGTAACGTGTCTGTTATGCCGGGCGGGCGGCGGTTGGCTGCCCGCCAGCCATTTCGGGAAATCACGCAGCGGCATAGGTTGCGCGTACAAATACCCTTGTAAAATATGCACTCCATGACGGCGCAAATACTTCGCCTGTTCTTGCGTTTCTACACCTTCCGCTACCAGTTCAATATTCAGTCTTTGCCCCAGCGCAATAATGATATCGGTCACCGTTGAGTTAACTGCGTCTGAACCAATTGCCGCGGTGAAAGACTTATCGATCTTCAGGACGTCGGGACGTAACGTTTCCAGCCATGAAAACGAACTGTTGCCAGTACCGAAATCATCGATCGCCAACTTGACATTTTTTCGGTGCAACTCACGTGCAATGCGGTGATCGACATCCAGCAGGGCATCGCGTTCGGTAATTTCGAGGATTAGCTGCTGAATCGGGTTAGCACTAAACCAGTAATAATTGAGATCTTTTAACAATATGCCACGGCGAAAATGGCTGGGGGCGACGTTAATACCGATGTGGAACTGGCTGCTCATTGGAAAAACGTGAAGTTGACGGATGGTTTCCATCATCACATAACGGGTAAGCGGCACTATCAGGTGATGTTCTTCCGCAATGGGGATAAATACATCCGGTGAGATCCATCCCTGACGTGGATTATTCCAGCGCAGCAATATCTCTACACCAATACATTGCTGCGAGCTTGCATTGAGCAGGGGCTGACAAAATAACTCAAATTCGCGCTGCGCCAGCCCGAGATTTATCTCGCGCGAAAAGCTCATTCTATGGGCCGTTGCCAACCATGCGATGTAACCCACTAGTAAACTCAACAGTACCGCGAGTGGAAACTGGCTGGGAAGATAGTGCAACGCCAGCGCCGTCGCACCAGGTCCACTAACGCTGATGATAAAAGGAAAATTCTGCGATGAAACCTGGTAACGTTCATTGCCATTAAGCGGAGGTAAAGAATCAACCAGACCAACATCATAGAGTAAATGGCGATTGGCCACCGTCAGGCTGGCAGTTCTTATTTGCGGCAATTGCGGCTCCAGCAACATCGCCATCAGCAGGTCGATGTTGATCATCTCCATCACGCCATCTCTGCCGTTGCCCGGTAAAGGCGTCCACTGAATCAATACCGGGCTGTCTTTAATCAATACGCGGTCGGTAGTTAGGCGTAAAAGGGGCTGCGGTGCGGGTAAATCAGCCTGGATATCCTCAACGGGGACATTGCGATAACCAAAAATGCTGGAACAATAAAGCGTGCCGTCTTGCACCAGGCCAATTGACCGTACAGTTTGCAGTTTTGCCGCCTGTTTGCGTAAGGGGAGATGGGCGACGGAGCAGGGGATTCCAATCAGGGGAAGCAGTACGTTGTTACCCGCCTGAAGTGGAAGCAGGACTTTGTCTAATTCCTCGACGGCGTGGTTGGCAAAGAGCACTACCCGCTGCTGATTTAAGTTCCGCTGTGAAATAAATCGTACGCTTAGTGTTGCCACAAACGTAAAGAGTGCGCAAATCGTACAAACAATCATCCGATTACGGCGATAAGTTTTGATGATCCGTTGTGCTTTTTGCATGCGGGCCGCCCTGTAAGCGTATGGCAACAATCGCCTGACGCAACAGTGGAAGTGTAGTGGGGAAATTTACAGCAGACGAGAAAGCGGGGGAAATTCGCCCATCCGTTGCAGATGGGCGAAAGAAAAGTATTAGTCACACTGGACTTTTATTGCCAGACCACCGCGAGAGGTTTCACGGTACTTGGCGTTCATATCCTTACCGGTTTCGTACATTGTTTCGATGACTTTATCCAGCGAGACGCGCGGTGCACTGGTGCGACGCAGAGCCATCCGCGCGGCGTTAATCGCCTTCACGGATGCAATGGCGTTACGCTCAATGCACGGCACCTGAACCTGACCTGCAACCGGGTCGCAAGTCAGACCAAGGTTGTGTTCCATGCCAATTTCCGCCGCCACGCAAACCTGTTCCGGGCTACCGCCCAACAGTTCTGCAAGACCTGCGGCCGCCATTGAACAAGCTACGCCCACTTCGCCCTGGCAACCCACTTCCGCACCGGAAATAGACGCGTTCATTTTGTACAGTGCGCCAATTGCTCCGGCTGCCATAAAGTAGCGGGTATAAATATCAGGGCTGACCGATTCAATAAAGTGGTCATAGTAAGCCAGCACTGCCGGAACGATGCCGCAGGCACCGTTGGTAGGGGCCGTCACTACGCGACCACCCGCCGCGTTCTCTTCGTTAACCGCTAGCGCAAACATGTTCACCCAGTCGATGACATTCATCGGATCGTTAGACAGTTTATCGCTGGAAACCAGCATCCGGCGCAGGGCAGACGCACGGCGTGGAACGCGCAGCGGGCCAGGCAATACGCCTTCGGTATTCATCCCGCGATCGATACATGCCTGCATGGTTTGCCAGACATGGGCGAAATACTCGTCGATTTCTTTCTTACTGTGCAGCGCCAGTTCGTTCTGCATCGCCAGACCGGAAAGGGAATAGCCGGTTTCATTACAGTAAGCCAGCAGTTCGGTTGCTGATTTAAACGGATACGGCACGCTGACGTCGTTGGCTGCATCCTGACCAAAATGTTCTTCATCGACGATGAAACCGCCGCCGATGGAATAATACGTTTTGCTGTAAACGACTTCATCGCCGTTATAAGCGTGGATTTGCATGCCGTTTTCATGCAGCGGCAGATTGCCATTATGAAAACGCATTCCGTTGTCACGAGGGAAATCCACTTCGTGCCGGCCTTGCGCCAGCAGCAGACGTTCGCGCTCTTCCACGTCGCGAATAAAACCGGGAATACTGTCGATATCCACGGTGGCAGGTTCGTTACCTGCAAGACCCATAATAATAGCGATATCGGTATGGTGGCCTTTACCCGTTAATGACAGTGATCCATAAACATCCACGGCGACACGGGTAACGCTATCCAGTAAGCCTTTTTCGACCAGATCATCGACGAACTGTTTACCCGCCTTCATAGGCCCTACGGTATGGGAAGATGAGGGGCCAATCCCCACCTTAAACATGTCGAATAGACTAATCACGATAATACTCCTGACAAGGTGACTGGACTTCCAGTAACGAACTAATAACAGCGCATAGTGTAAGAGGGAACGCGGCGACAGGCTTAACTATTCACATGAATTAAACTAATCAAAAACCGCGATTTAACTAATATTGCGATGATTGTCTCTAGTAGTGTTTTGTAGATGTAAAGATAAGTATAGTCAGGGTTTCACACCAATTTGCAGCGCCAGTTCACGAATTATGCCTGCGGTCATTCCCCATACGAAATACTGTTCGTACCAGGAAAGCCATACCCGATGCGAATCGCCACGGCGGTAAATATCCAAAGGATGATAACGGCCCAAATGCAACGCCTGGGCGAGGGGCATTTCAAACACTGCGGAGACTTCATCTTCACTGGCGCGATACGGTAAGTCAGGCGGGATAATGCCGACCACGGGAGTGACCTGGTAGCCCGTTACGCTATCGACAGGGGGCAGCACGCCTATAACCTCAACGGCTGAAGGCGGTATGGCGACCTCTTCTTCGGCTTCACGCAGCGCAGCGGCGATAACTGACGCGTCCGTGTCATCGACTGCGCCTCCAGGGAATGCGACTTGTCCGGCGTGTTTGCGCAGATGAATGGAACGCTGAGTCAGCAGCAAGCCCGGTAGCGGTCGGCGGACGATGGGGATTAACACGGCAGCCTGACGATGATTTAAGGTTTCCCGGTTAATTTGCGGACGCAATAGTTGAAATCGCGATAAAAAATCATCAAGTGTCAGGCCACGGTATTCCACGTCTTACTTCTCCAGTTGCTTCAGGATACGATTAACTTTATCAAAAGTTTCCTGATATTCCGCTTCTTCCTGGCTATCAGCAACGATGCCGCCACCAGCGGAACAGTAAATCTGCCCGTTAACCGCCGTCAGCGTGCGGATGGTAATGCTGGTATCCATATTGCCGCAGAAGCTTAAATAGCCAATGCTGCCGCACCAGGCGTTGCGTCGCTGCGGTTCCAGTTCATCAATAATTTCCATTGCCCGCACTTTCGGCGCGCCGGTGATTGAGCCTCCGGGAAAAGCAGCGCGCAGCAGATCGCTGGCATGCAACTGCTCTGGCAGGCGTGCCGTTATGGTGCTGACCAGATGATGCACGGCAGGGAAGGGTTCCACCACAAACAGTTCAGGCACTTTGACTGAACCAGGTACGGCAACACGGCCGATGTCATTGCGCATTAAATCGACAATCATCAGGTTTTCGGCGCGATCTTTCGGTGAGTTCGCCAGTTTTTCTGCTTGTTTGCTATCTTCCTGAGGATCGGGCAGTCGTGGGAGCGTGCCTTTAATCGGGCGGGTCTGGATCTCACCACCATCACAAAGAATAAACCGCTCTGGTGAGAGGCTTAAAATCGCACCTTGTTCCAGACGCAAGAAGGCACTAAACGGTGCGCGGTTTGCCTGATTAAGTTGAACGAACGCCTGCCATTCATCGCCAGAATAGGTTGAGTGAAAACGCTGGGCGAGATTCACCTGATAGCAATCGCCGCTGTGCAGATATTCCTGCACCTGACGAAATTTCTCGCCATACTGCTCGCGGTTCATATTGGATTGCCAGGCGGATGTTAGCTGGAAATCTTGCTGTGGTGCTATTTGCTGGCTGTCCAGCCACGCCAGACGAGCATTGACATCACGATGGCTGAGTAGCGAAATACGCTGACGCTGGTGGTCGACAATCAGCGCCCAGTCGTAGATACCAACCGCCATGTCAGGCAAGTCGACATCTCGTTGCGCAATTTCTGGCAGCGACTCAAACCGACGTCCCAGATCGTAGCCAAACAGCCCCAGCGCGCCGCCCTGAAATGGCAAATCTTCGTTATGCGTTGGACGAATATTGGCGCGATCCAACGCCTGCTGGAGTACTGTTAACGGATCGTCAGTGGTTGTTGTGCGGGCTTCTCCATTACACAAAACAGTTTCACTGGCGTAAGTTGTTAAAGTGCAAACGGGGTCAGCCACCACAATATCAAAGCGACTGTGCGGATGACAGGCGTAGCCGGAGTGTAACAACATCGCCCACGGCAGGTGGCTTAAGCGGGCAAAATAAAATTCAGCGGCGTCCTGACGCCAGGGCAAAGTAATCACTGCGGGAGATAATGTCTTCATTAGTCCTGACTCTACTGGCTATGTGCCGGGTAGCATGAAATAATTAGCGCCAACAATTTAGCAGGAGTTAACAATGTTTGCAGGTTTACCTTCACTCACCCATGAACAGCAGCAAAAAGCCGTTGAGCGTATTCAGGAATTAATGGCACAGGGGATGAGCAGCGGTCAGGCAATCGCACTGGTAGCCGAAGAGTTACGCGCCAATCATTCCGGCGAGCGGATAGTGGCGCGTTTTGAAGATGAAGACGAGTAACACACAATGATCCGTATCGATTTCGTCATGGATGACGTCCTGTATCTTGATACGGATAGTCTCATCGGCTGGGATTTTTCCGGCATGAACTTACATCGTGCCATTTTTGACGGTATGTGCCTGGATGGTGCACGGTTTAATGATGCGCATCTGCGTAATATCAGTTTTATCAAAACTTCCCTTATTGGGGGGAACCTTTCGCGATCTGCCCTGATGTGTGCCTGGTTAAACCACGCCGATCTGACGAATTGTAATTTTGCTCAGTCACGACCTATTGCTGCTGATTTTAGCCACGCACGACTTTGTGGGGCAGATTTTACCGCTGCCGATTTAAGAGGCGCTAATTTCGCAGGGACAGATCTTCAGAATGTCTGTTTTAACGGGGCGCATTATGACCAACGAACTGTCTGGCCAGCAGAGTTTGATCCAAAGATTTACGGAGCTGTGTTGGTTGAGTGAATTCGGCGGGGTTTATGATGGCAAGAAAAAGACGC
Source organism: Escherichia whittamii (assembly GCF_014836715.1). Classification (GTDB taxonomy): domain Bacteria; phylum Pseudomonadota; class Gammaproteobacteria; order Enterobacterales; family Enterobacteriaceae; genus Escherichia; species Escherichia whittamii. The sequence continues at coordinate 305,258 of NZ_JACSQI010000002.1, read as the reverse complement.
TTTTATGTGGTCAACAAAAGCGTCCTGATCAATTTTTGCTGATAGAGAATTAACTCATACCAGTGCTTTGAGTTCTTCTTGCATGTATGACGAAAAGTATTCTGGGTTTTTAATCACAATACGTTCACCAGACTCCATTTTTTTTGCCCATCCCACCATTTTTTCCGTGAATCCAGGATTCCAACCTTCCTGGTCGGCTCGCGCAGTAATATCGGCGACACTCGCGGGTACACCCAGATCATGCAAATATTTAAATATTCCCTTCGCTGTACTTTCATTCATAGAACTTGGCGTTGATGCTGATACATCCATGGCACCAATAAAATCCAGAGCTTTATCTATTACTGCAGGCATATTCTTTTCCTTAAAATTAACCATGTGAACAACAAGGCTATATATGACCTTAAATTGCGTCCAATATCAAAGGGATTATCATGATATCTCATTAGTTAACCTATTGACATTCAGGTATTTTAAAGGTAGCAGGTCATAGCCGTTTATGTAGTGATGTACCGCAAATTAACTGTAAATCGAATCGCTTCAGCCAGGGTTTTCAGGCAAGAAAGGTAGCAGGAAGAAAACCAGAGTAGGTTAATTCAGGAAGTTAGCACAGTGATTTGATTTTGCTGATTAATATCAGTTGTGAATAAATAACGCTGAATCAATAAAAATAAAGAATAAATAACCTGAAGGGGCATTACCCATCTAAAATCAGCGCTTAAACACTGGCCATTTAATTCAAAATCGGCCAGTGTTTTCGATAAAATATTGTGTGGCTTTTGCCGTGATAGAATTTTTTTCTGGAATTAAACCGCCGCGATAATCTTAATTTCAACCTTGTACTGCGGATTCATCAGGCCCGCTTGCACCGTGCAGCGCACCGGTGCATGACCCGCGACAACCCAGGCATCCCATGCTTTATTCATTGCTGCAAAGTCGTTTTTATCGGCAAGGAAAATGGTTGCATCCAGAATGCTCGATTTATTGCTGCCCTGTTTTTCCAGCACGGCGTCAATTTGCGCCAGCGTATTTGCCGTTTGCTCAAAAGCATCGGCGTCGAGGTTTTCCGGTACACCAGTGTAATAGAGCGTGTTGTTGTGGATCACCACATCAGACCAGCGGGCTTCGGCGTCGATACGAACGATAGTCATCATTTTGTCCTCATTATCATTCCATTTTTGTGCTGCAAAGACTGCCACAATGTAAGGTCGCCGTCACCACTTCAGCTGGCGAAAAGCAACCTGGCCTGACATAATCCCTGTTCAAATCAACAGGGGGTAGTGTGACGGACGATTTTGCACCAGACGGTCAACTGGCGAAAGCGATACCTGGCTTTAAGCCGCGAGAACCACAGCGACAGATGGCGGTAGCCGTCACCGGGGCGATAGAAAAAAGCCAGCCGCTGGTGGTGGAAGCAGGAACCGGTACGGGCAAAACCTACGCCTACCTTGCCCCTGCGCTGCGGGCGAAAAAGAAAGTCATTATCTCAACCGGCTCAAAAGCGTTGCAGGATCAGCTCTACAGCCGCGATTTGCCAACAGTCTCAAAGGCATTGAAATATACGGGCAACGTGGCGCTGCTGAAAGGGCGCTCAAACTACCTCTGCCTCGAGCGTCTCGAACAGCAGGCGCTGGCGGGGGGCGATCTGCCGGTACAAATTTTAAGCGATGTGATCCTGCTGCGCTCCTGGTCTAATCAAACAGTCGATGGTGATATCAGCACCTGCGTCAGCGTGGCGGAAGATTCACAGGCGTGGCCGCTGGTCACCAGCACCAACGACAACTGTCTTGGCAGCGACTGCCCGATGTATAAAGATTGCTTTGTGGTCAAAGCACGTAAAAAAGCGATGGACGCCGATGTGGTGGTGGTAAACCATCATCTCTTTCTGGCAGATATGGTGGTGAAAGAGAGTGGATTTGGCGAGTTGATCCCGGAAGCGGACGTCATGATCTTCGACGAAGCCCACCAGCTACCGGACATTGCCAGCCAGTATTTTGGTCAGTCACTCTCCAGTCGACAACTGCTCGACCTGGCAAAAGACATCACCATCGCCTACCGCACCGAATTAAAAGACACCCAGCAGTTACAAAAGTGCGCTGATCGTCTTGCCCAGAGTGCGCAGGATTTTCGTCTGCAACTCGGTGAGCCAGGTTATCGCGGCAACCTGCGCGAACTGTTAGCCAATCCGCAAATTCAGCGAGCGTTTTTACTGCTCGATGACACCCTTGAACTTTGTTATGACGTGGCGAAGCTGTCGCTGGGACGCTCCGCCTTGCTGGATGCGGCATTTGAACGCGCCACGTTATATCGCACACGGCTGAAACGGCTAAAAGAGATCAATCAGCCGGGCTATAGCTACTGGTACGAATGTACCTCACGCCATTTTACCCTGGCGCTGACGCCGTTAAGCGTGGCGGATAAATTCAAAGAGTTAATGGAGCAAAAGCCCGGAAGCTGGATCTTTACCTCGGCAACGCTGTCGGTGAATGACGATCTGCATCATTTCACTTCGCGGCTTGGTATTGAACAGGCTGAATCGTTGCTGTTGCCCAGCCCCTTTGATTACAGCCGCCAGGCGTTACTCTGTGTGCCGCGTAACCTGCCGCAAACCAATCAGCCGGGGTCTGCGCGGCAACTGGCAGCAATGCTGCGACCGATCATCGAAGCCAATAATGGTCGTTGTTTTATGCTTTGTACCTCGCACGCCATGATGCGCGATCTGGCCGAGCAGTTCCGCGCCACCATGACGCTTCCCGTCTTGTTGCAGGGGGAAACCAGCAAAGGCCAACTGTTGCAGCAGTTTGTCAGCGCCGGTAACGCGCTTCTTGTAGCAACCAGCAGTTTCTGGGAAGGGGTGGACGTGCGTGGCGATACGTTGTCATTGGTGATTATCGACAAGTTGCCGTTTACCTCGCCGGATGACCCACTGTTAAAAGCGCGGATGGAAGATTGCCGTTTGCGCGGTGGCGATCCGTTCGACGAAGTGCAACTGCCAGATGCCGTCATTACTCTCAAACAGGGAGTAGGGCGACTAATTCGCGACGCCGACGATCGCGGCGTGCTGGTGATTTGCGACAATCGGCTGGTGATGCGCCCTTATGGCGCCACTTTCCTTGCCAGCCTGCCGCCCGCGCCGCGTACACGTGATATTGCCCGTGCGGTTCGTTTTCTTGCGATACCTTCCTCCAGGTAATTTGTGACGGAGTATGGTATGATGCGCGCCTTTTTATTGATCTAAGCACGAAGACCCATGCGAATTCTGGCTATCGATACCGCGACAGAGGCCTGCTCTGTCGCCCTGTGGAACGACGGTGCTGTCAATGCTCATTTCGAGCTTTGCCCTCGTGAACATACTCAACGAATCTTACCGATGGTGCAGGATATCCTGACCACCAGCGGAACCTCCCTGACTGACATAAATGCTCTGGCTTACGGACGCGGCCCCGGTAGCTTTACCGGCGTGCGCATCGGTATTGGCATTGCACAAGGGCTTGCGCTTGGCGCGGAGCTGCCGATGATTGGCGTCTCCACGCTTATGACGATGGCGCAAGGGGCATGGCGCAAAACTGGTGCAACCCGCGTACTGGCAGCCATTGACGCACGAATGGGCGAAGTTTACTGGGCCGAATATCAGCGTGATGAAAACGGTATCTGGCACGGTGAAGAAACCGAAGCCGTACTCAAACCAGAACTTGTTCATGAGCGGATGCAACAGCTTTCCGGTGAATGGCTGACCGTGGGTACAGGCTGGCAAGCCTGGCCGGATCTCGGTAAAGAGAGCGGGCTGATTTTGCGCGATGGCGAAGTGTTACTGCCTGCCGCAGAAGATATGCTGCCAATTGCCTGTCAGATGTTGACTGAGGGTAAAACGGTGGCGGTGGAACATGCCGAGCCGGTTTATTTGCGTAACAACGTTGCCTGGAAGAAACTTCCAGGCAAAGAATGAATCTTAAGAGTATGCCCTGAGAAAAAGGAGTCGCATCATGGCGGTTCAAAACAATGTTATCAAAGGCATACTGGCAGGTACGTTTGCGCTAATACTGAGCGGTTGTGTCACTGTGCCGGACGCCATTAAAGGCAGTAGTCCAACGCCGCAACAAGATTTAGTTCGGGTGATGAGTGCGCCGCAGCTGTACGTTGGTCAGGAGGCGCGATTTGGCGGTAAAGTGGTTACGGTGCAAAACCAGCAAGGGAAAACCCGCCTGGAAATTGCCACCGTACCGCTGGACAGCGGAGCCAGACCGACGCTGGGAGAGCCTTCTCGCGGTCGCATTTATGCCGATGTGAATGGTTTTCTTGATCCGGTCGATTTCCGAGGGCAGCTGGTGACAGTTGTCGGGCCTATCACCGGTACGGTTGACGGCAAAATCGGCAACACGCCCTATAAATTTATGGTAATGCAGGCAACGGGTTACAAACGTTGGCATTTAACCCAGCAGGTGATTATGCCGCCACAGCCGATTGATCCCTGGTTTTATGGTGGGCGGGGCTGGCCCTATGGTTACGGCGGCTGGGGCTGGTATAATCCAGGTCCCGCGAGAGTACAAACAGTTGTGACTGAATAATTGCTTGTTTTTAAAGAAAAAGAAACAGCGGCTGGTCCGCTGTTTCTGCATTCTTACGGTAAAGATAAAAATAAATAGTGACGCGCTTCGCAACCTTTTCCTTGGGTAATTATCAAGCTGGTAAGATGAGTTAATATTATGTTAATAACATGTTTATCACTTGGGGTTGCGATGACGACGAACACGCATTATAGAGGTGAAGAATTGAAGAAGGTTTGGCTTAACCGTTATCCCGCGGATGTTCCGACGGAGATCAACCCTGACCGTTATCAATCTCTGGTAGATATGTTTGAGCAGTCGGTCGCGCGCTACGCCGATCAGCCCGCATTTATGAATATGGGGGAGGTAATGACCTTCCGCAAGCTGGAAGAACGCAGTCGCGCGTTTGCCGCTTATTTGCAACAAGGGCTGGGGCTTAAAAAGGGCGATCGCGTTGCACTGATGATGCCTAATTTATTGCAGTATCCGGTGGCGCTGTTTGGTATTTTGCGTGCCGGGATGATCGTCGTAAACGTCAACCCGTTGTATACCCCGCGCGAGCTTGAGCATCAGCTCAATGACAGCGGCGCATCGGCGATTGTCATTGTGTCCAACTTTGCTCATACGCTGGAAAAAGTGGTCGATAAAACCGCAGTTCAGCACGTTATCCTGACCCGTATGGGCGATCAGCTTTCGACAGCGAAAGGCACACTGGTTAACTTCGTTGTTAAATACATCAAACGTCTGGTACCGAAATATCATCTGCCAGATGCCATTTCATTTCGTAGCGCCCTGCATAACGGCTACCGTATGCAGTATGTCAAACCTGAACTGGTGCCGGAAGACTTAGCCTTCCTGCAGTACACTGGCGGCACCACTGGGGTGGCGAAAGGCGCGATGCTGACGCACCGCAATATGCTGGCGAATCTGGAACAGGTTAACGCCACTTATGGGCCATTGCTGCATCCGGGTAAAGAGCTGGTGGTGACGGCGCTGCCGCTGTATCACATTTTTGCACTAACCATTAACTGCCTGCTGTTTATTGAACTGGGCGGGCAGAACTTGCTAATCACTAACCCACGCGATATTCCGGGGCTGGTGAAAGAGTTAGCGAAATATCCGTTTACCGCCATCACCGGCGTTAACACCTTGTTCAACGCGTTGCTGAACAATAAAGAGTTCCAGCAACTGGATTTCTCCAGTCTGCATCTTTCCGCAGGCGGTGGGATGCCTGTTCAACAAGTGGTGGCAGAACGCTGGGTGAAACTGACCGGACAATATTTGCTTGAAGGTTATGGTCTGACCGAGTGTGCGCCGCTGGTGAGCGTTAACCCGTACGACATTGATTATCACAGCGGTAGCATTGGATTACCGGTGCCATCGACGGAAGCCAAACTGGTGGATGATGATGATAACGAAGTACCACCGGGGCAACCGGGCGAACTTTGTGTCAGAGGTCCACAGGTGATGCTGGGCTACTGGCAGCGACCGGATGCTACCGATGAAATCATCAAAAACGGTTGGTTACACACCGGCGACATCGCGGTGATGGATGAAGAAGGATTCCTGCGCATTGTCGATCGTAAAAAAGACATGATTCTGGTTTCCGGTTTTAACGTCTATCCCAACGAGATTGAGGATGTGGTCATGCAGCATCCTGGCGTACAGGAAGTGGCGGCTGTTGGCGTACCTTCCGGCTCCAGTGGCGAAGCGGTGAAAATCTTCGTAGTGAAAAAAGACGCGTCGCTTACCGAAGAGTCACTGGTGACCTTTTGCCGCCGTCAGCTCACGGGCTACAAAGTACCGAAGCTGGTGGAGTTTCGTGATGAGTTACCGAAATCTAACGTCGGAAAAATTTTGCGACGAGAATTACGTGACGAAGCGCGCGGCAAAGTGGACAATAAAGCCTGAGCGTTAAGTCAGTCGTCATACGCCGGTTAATCCGGCGTTTTTTTTGACGCCCACTAAAGAGATTTCAATTTGAATTACCAAATGATTACCACGGACGATGCGCTGGCTTCTTTGTGTGAAGCTGTCCGTGCCTTTCCGGCGATAGCCCTGGATACTGAATTTGTTCGTACGCGCACCTATTACCCGCAGCTGGGGCTGATTCAACTTTTCGATGGCGAGCATCTGGCGCTAATCGATCCGCTCGGGATCACCGACTGGTCACCGCTGAAAGCGATCCTGCGCGATCCGTCCATCACCAAATTTCTCCATGCGGGCAGTGAGGATCTGGAAGTGTTCCTCAATGTCTTTGGCGAGTTACCTCAACCCCTAATTGACACGCAAATCCTTGCTGCTTTCTGCGGACGCCCGATGTCGTGGGGATTTGCCTCCATGGTGGAAGAGTATACTGGCGTTACGCTGGACAAGAGCGAATCGCGCACCGACTGGTTGGCAAGACCGCTAACCGAACGTCAGTGCGAATACGCGGCAGCGGACGTCTGGTATTTATTGCCGATCACCGCAAAGCTGATGGTTGAAACCGAATCCTCTGGCTGGCTACCTGCGGCGCTGGATGAATGTCGCCTGATGCAAACGCGTCGCCAGGAGATTGTTGCGCCGGAAGATGCATGGCGTGATATCACCAATGCCTGGCAATTAAGAACGCGCCAACTGGCCTGCCTGCAACTGCTCGCTGACTGGCGGCTGCGCAAGGCGCGGGAGCGCGATCTGGCGGTGAACTTTGTCGTGCGTGAAGAACATTTGTGGTCGGTAGCGCGTTATATGCCGGGAAGTCTTGGCGAACTGGACAGCCTGGGGTTATCCGGTAGTGAAATTCGCTTCCACGGTAAAACGCTGCTGGCGCTGGTAGAGAAAGCGCAGGCATTGCCGGAAGAGGCATTACCGCAGCCGATGCTTAACCTGATGGATATGCCTGGTTATCGCAAAGCGTTTAAAGCGATTAAGTCGCTGATTACTGACGTGAGCGAAACGCACAAGATCAGCGTCGAATTGCTGGCATCGCGTCGGCAAATCAACCAACTGCTGAACTGGCACTGGAAATTAAAACCACAGAACAATTTACCAGAGCTGGTTTCCGGCTGGCGTGGTGAATTGATGGCAGAAGCATTGCACAATTTATTGCAGGAATATCCGCAGTAAAACTTTCCTGAGCCGGACAGGGCGCAGCCAGCGCCACGTCCGGCTTCAGACAAACTACAAATCTAACACCAGCCGTTTACCCTTCGCGCGTGAACAACAGATCAACATACTTTGCTGGCTGGCACGCTCTTCATCGCTAAAATACTGATCCCGATGGTCAGCTTCACCTTCCAGAATTGCCGTTTCGCAGGTCCCGCATACCCCTTCACGACATAAACATTCCACTTTTGCCGCTTTATTATTTTCAATAACCTGCAAAATAGTCATCTCTTCCGACACCACAAACTCTTTACCGGAACGGGCAAGCACCAGTGTAAACGCATTGCCAGTTTTGTCCTCAATAGCAAACTGCTCAAAGTGCAGCGTATCGGCGGCTATGTTCAGACGCGCGGCTTCGTTTTTTACCGCTTCATTCAGTACTTCGGGGCCACAGGTATAAACGTGTGTACCCGGTTCGATATCCGCCAATAACCGCGCTAATTCCAGTCGCGTTCCGGTTGATGAATGATGCAAATGAATTTTCTCAGCCTGCGGATGCTGGACTAACTCATCACGAAAGGCGCAACTTTCGGGACTTCGCGAACAGTAATGTAATTGCCAGTCAATGTTGCTGTGTTGAAGTTCGCCAAGGTGCGACAAGAAAGGGGTGATACCAATACCGCCCGCGATAAACAGATACTTTCGAGCCGTGGGAACCAGAGCAAACAGGTTATTAGGCGTTGAAATGGTTAACCGATCGCCTGCGTTCACCTTCTGATGTAAAAAACGCGAACCACCGCGCGAGTTTTCTTCCCGTCGAACGGCAATCTGATAACAAGACGTATCGAGTGGCGAACTCAGCAGTGAGTACGCATTGCTGTACTGGTTATCGCCATCGGCCATCTGCACAATGACGTGACTTCCGCCGGTGAACGCAGGCAGCGGTTTGCCGTCGGTTGCCACCAGCGTGAAGCGTTTCACCTGTTCGGTAAGCGGTTCAACCTGGCTTACCTGTACTTCGAACATTTGATAGTCTGACATTGCTGTACTCCATCAAAAATCAGCCCGGCGACGGAATAGACCGCCGCCGATGTCATTAGTCCTTAAACACCTGCGCCAGCAGATTATGGAAATGGGCGATACCGTGTTCGGAAATCCCGCTACCGCTACTGTCGGCCATGATGCGTCCCTGTCCACGATATCCGCGAGACTTCAGCCCTTTTTGGACGCTTTCCACCAGACGTAAATCTTCCGGACGGAACACATCGCGATACCACTCAATCAGCGATTTTTGCTCGTCGGTTAACTCTTCATTGGTGAAGTAAATATCGTAGTTTTGCAGGGTAGTTTCAGAGTCCACCGGGAATTCATAAATGACCGTCATCATCCCTTTGATCGGCGTGACGTTCAGCATGGTGCACGGCCACAGCCAGAAACCGTGGAACGCTGCATCCGTACCTTCTTCAAATTTAAAAGATTGTTCGGATGGTTTTGCAAAGCCGTATTGCAGCGTCCAGTTGCCGTGCATGGTGTGCCAGTAACGGTCAACCTGAACGGAGTCGGAGAAGCCAGGATGCGCCGGACCACAGTGATAGCACTCGAGATAGTTATCGACAATGTTCTTCCAGTTGGCAGGTGTGCGGGTAGTAAAGCGGGCTGCCAGTTTCAGATCGTGAACTTCCGGGCAGGCTTCCAGCACTTTTGCCCCCAGACCAGGTAACTGATCTTCCACGCTGGTGGCGTTGGGGTCCATGTTGATGAAGACGAATCCGGCATACTCTTCCAGACGCACCGGGACCAGCTGCGCTTTTTCGCTGTCGAAATTGGCGACGTTTTCACAGTTACGCGCGTGGGCCAGGTTGCCATCGAGTTTGAATGCCCAGGCGTGATACGGACAGGTGATCACATTTTTTGCTTTTCCTTCACCGCTCAACAACTGATGACCACGGTGCGGACACACGTTATAGAACGCGCGCAAAACCTTATCACGACCGCGTACCAGCACAATACTTTCGCCAATGATCTCACGCGTTACGTAATCATTAGCATTCGCCAGTTCGCTACTGTGGGCGACGCAAATCCAGCTTTTAGCGAAGACGTTCTCTTTTTCGTGTTCAAAGGCGTTCTGATCGGTATAGAAACGGGCCGGAATAGTCCATGCTTCTTGCGGGTTGGCGCAAAAATTTTCAGGTAGTACTAAGTCAGGGCTCAGATTGCTCATAGGGATACCTTTATTGTTAGGATGATGGCGCTCAGTTGTCGCCTTTGAATACGGTTCCCGCAGGGAGCACTGGCGTTTTTTCCGGGGCTTCAACCGGTGTCTGCGGGAGATAATGTTCAATTTGATGGGCCGGAATATCGGCGTAATCCTGTTTCAGCCAGCGAATAAATCCGCCCACTTTCACCAGTAAAATGGCGAGGAAGGGAAGGGCTGTAAGTACCACGGTGGTTTTCATGGTTTCCAGCGACGCACCAGTAAATAAGATAGACAGTGGAATCAGTGTGATCACCACGCACCAGAACAGGCGCAGCCCACGGTCAGGATCGTCACCTTCCTGGAGATTACGCGTACTGGTTGCCGCCATGGTGTAGGCCACCGCATCCATATGCGAGGCGAGGAAAATAATCATCACGCCCAGATAAGCGGCGAGGAATAATTTACCGGCTGGCAACGACATCAGAACTTGTTGTACAGCCGTTTCACCGCCCAATGTTTCAAGTACCTGCGGGACGTTGATTATCCCCTTGATAAACTGATGAATGGCAAAGCTTTCCATTACGCCGAAGAAGAACCAGCAGCCGATGGTGCTACCGAGGATCAGTCCCCAGATAACTTCTTTGATCTTACGACCACGTGATACGCGGGTGACAAACATTGCCACGCCGGGCGTGTAAGAGATCCACCAGAGCCAGTAGAAAACGGTCCAGTTGCGGGTAAATGAACCATCGCCAAGTGGATCGGTGAATAAGCTCATTTGCAGGAAGTTTTGCGTGGTCAGGCCGATGGCATTGATGATGCTGTTGGTAATAAACTCGGTTGGTCCAACAATCAGGACCAGCAATGGCAGCAGAAACGCGCCCCAGCCGACCATTTTGCTCAGACGTTGCAAACCGTTATTGATACCAATCCACGAGCTAAGGCAAAAAATGCCGCCGGAAAGCAAGATAACAAATGCCTGCACGGTGAAGTTATCTGGCAAACCGGTCAGCGCGGAAAGCCCACGGGCCTTGCGGACGAACGCCGGTAATGGCGGCAATAATGCCGGAAAGACTCAGACCTTTGTTTTTCCGCACGTGGAAATGGTAGGCCATGATTAATGAGGCCAGCGTATAAGTTGCCCACGCGCTGATCCCCCAGTGGAAGAAGGAGTAGGGGACGCTAAATTCGAGTGCCTGCTGTGAACGCGGCACGATATTTAAACCAGGCGTTTGATAATAATAAGCCCACTCAGCCACGCCCCAATAAAGTGTGGAGGAGCCTAAACCGGCGCAAATAAACATAAACAGCCAGGAGAGCGTACTGTATTCCGGTTTACCTTCGCCGAGGCGAATATTACCGTATTTGCTGGTGGCTAAATAAATCACTAACCCCATAGCCAGTAAAACTAATACCTGTACGGCGGAACCTAACGTACGGGTGACAAAAGTGTATATTGCGTTGGCCGCGTCGGCTGACTGTTGTGGAAAAAGGCTTAATGTGGCGGCGATGAAAAGAATTGCCACCAGGCTGATGCTAATCAGCGGCACATCTTTTTTCTTAACGTTGCTCATCATGAGTCATCTCCTGGGCATAAAAGCCCGTCGCTGGCTTTTGCCAGTTGTAATTATGTGCAGGGTAATGAGTTTTTGTTGTGTTTAACAAATTGATTATTTGCATGTTACATAAATTAAACAATTAAGAATACGGAAAGCCATAAAACACGAAACGGAAACAATAAAAGGTGAAATGACGCAGGTTATTTACTGAAGAGAATGAATAAAAAAAACCGCGTCAGTGACGCGGTTCAAATAAACTGGTTTGACCTTAACGCAAAATGATTTTGCAAATTGCCTCAGTAACCTGTGGCGTGGTGGCATTGCCTTTCATATCAGGTGTTTTCGGTCCGTGAGCAATCACTTCTTCAATCGCAGCCAGAATACCATTGTGCGCTTGCTGGAAACGTTTATCACCATTGCCGAGGAAATCCAGCATCATTGCACCGGCCCAAATCGTGGCGATCGGGTTGGCGATATTTTTACCGTAGATATCCGGCGCGGAACCGTGGACAGGCTCGAAGAGCGACGGGAAAGTACGTTCCGGATTCAGGTTGGCGGAAGGGGCAATGCCGATTGTGCCGGTGCAGGCTGGGCCAAGATCGGAAAGGATATCGCCAAACAAATTGGATGCCACCACCACGTCAAAACGTTCCGGTTGCATCACAAAGCGCGCGCAGAGAATATCAATATGCTGCTTGTCCCAGCGGATCGCCGGGTAATTTTCTGCCATTGCTTCCACGCGCTCATCCCAGTACGGCATGCTGATGGCTAAACCGTTAGATTTGGTGGCGGAAGTCAGTGTCTTACGCGGGCGGCTTTGTGCCAGCTCAAAAGCATAACGCAAAATACGGTCGACGCCACGGCGGGTAAATACCGATTCCTGGATGACAACTTCATGCTCCGTTCCTTCGTTTAGTCGTCCGCCCAGAGACGAGTATTCGCCTTCCGTGTTCTCGCGCACTACGTAAAAATCGATGTCGCCAGGCTGTTTCCCCGCCAGTGGGCAAGGAACGCCAGGAAAGAGGCGGACCGGACGCAGGTTAACGTACTGGTCAAATTCACGGCGAAATTTCAGCAGCGATCCCCATAACGAAATATGGTCCGGAACGGTATCTGGCCAGCCGACGGCACCGAAGTAGATAGCGTCGAAACTGCTGAGTTGTTCATGCCAGTCGTCCGGCATCATTTTGCCGTGATGGCTGTAATATTCGCAACTTGCCCACTCCATCTGCTCAAAGCTTAAGGCGAAGCCCCAGCGTTCAGCGGCAGCCTGTAACACACGAATCCCTTCAGGAAGGACTTCTTTGCCGATTCCATCCCCGGGTATTGCAGCGATCCGAAACGTTTTCATCATTGGGTTCTCACTTCCTGACCATCAAAATTGACAATACCTTCATCCTATAATTGACTGAAAAGGAATTAATCCCCGCAACTGGTGAAACATAAAACACGAATCATGAATAATTTACCGCTGCTGAACGATTTGCGCGTCTTTATGCTGGTGGCTCGCCGGGCTGGTTTTGCTGCTGTAGCAGAAGAACTGGGTGTTTCTCCGGCTTTCGTTAGTAAGCGTATCGCCCTGCTGGAACAAACGCTGAACGTGGTGTTATTACACCGCACTACTCGACGCGTGACGATCACCGAAGAAGGTGAGCGGATTTATGAGTGGGCGCAGCGCATATTGCAGGATGTCGGGCAGATGATGGATGAACTCTCCGACGTGCGCCTCGTGCCACAAGGTATGTTGCGTGTTATCAGTAGCTTTGGATTTGGACGGCGAGTGGTTGCTCCGGCATTATCAGCGCTGGCAAAGGCTTATCCGCAACTGGAATTACGCTTTGACGTGGAAGACAGACTGGTCGACCTGGTTAATGAAGGGGTCGATCTCGATATTCGTATTGGCGATGACATTGCACCTAACTTAATCGCCCGCAAACTGGCGACCAATCACCGTATTCTCTGCGCGTCGCCCGAATTTATTGCACAACATGGTGCGCCGAAACATTTCACGGACCTTTCTACGCTACCTTGTCTGGTTATAAAAGAGCGCGATCATCCATTTGGCGTCTGGCAATTGCGCAATAAAGAAGGAAACCACGCCATTAAAGTCACCGGCCCGCTATCGTCTAATCATGGTAAAATAGTGCATCAATGGTGTCTCGATGGTCAGGGTATTGCGCTGCGCTCCTGGTGGGATGTGAGCGAAAATATTGCCAGTGGCCATTTGGTGCAGGTACTACCGGAGTATTATCAGCCCGCGAATGTCTGGGCGGTGTATGTATCAAGGCTGGCAACATCAGCGAAAGTGCGGATAACGGTAGAGTTTTTACGCCAGTATTTTGCCGAGCACTACCCGAATTTTTCACTGGACCACGCCTGATTAATGATTCAATTATCGGGTTATTATCAGGTTAAAACCTGATTTTCTCCTTTCTAAGCCACTACAGATTGGTTAGCATATTCACCTTTAATCGCGCATTTCCCAAAGAAAATTTAAGAGGTTAACGTGTTCGCTGAATATGGGGTTCTGAATTACTGGACCTATCTGGTTGGGGCCATTTTTATCGTGCTGGTGCCTGGGCCGAATACTCTGTTTGTGCTTAAAAATAGCGTCAGCAGTGGAGTGAAAGGTGGTTATCTTGCAGCCTGTGGCGTATTTATTGGTGATGCGGTATTAATGTTTTTGGCGTGGGCAGGTGTGGCAACAATGATTAAGACCACACCGATATTATTCAACATCGTACGTTATCTTGGCGCGTTTTATTTGCTGTATCTTGGGGGGAAAATTCTTTACGCCACCCTGAAGGGCAACAATAGCGAGGCCAAATCGGATGAACCGCAATATGGCGCTATTTTCAAGCGCGCCTTAATATTGAGCCTGACCAACCCGAAAGCTATTTTATTCTACGTGTCATTTTTTGTGCAATTTATCGACGTTAATGCGCCACATACGGGGATTTCGTTCTTTATCCTGGCGATGACACTTGAGATAGTCAGCTTCTGTTATTTGAGCTTCCTGATTATTTCCGGCGCCTTTGTCACGCAGTACATTCGCACGAAAAAGAAACTGGCAAAACTAGGCAACTCTCTGATTGGTTTGATGTTTGTCGGTTTTGCCGCACGACTGGCGACGCTGCAATCTTAATGCTTTCCGCCCGCGATACCGCGGGCTTCCCTCCTGAACGCCACCGCGCCTGGACGTTGATACGGTGCTAAAAAGTAACCAATAAATGGTATTTAAAATGCAAATTATCAGGCGTACTCTGAAACGGCTGGAATAAACGGTTTTCAGCGCATTTACCGAAGGAGGGAGAAGGATGCTACAAATCCCACAGAATTATATTCACACGCGCTCAACGCCTTTCTGGAATAAACAAACCGCACCTGCCGGAATATTCGAACGTCATCTTGATAAAGGAACGCGTCCGGGGGTTTACCCTCGATTGTCTGTTATGCATGGGGCGGTTAAATATCTCGGCTATGCTGATGAACACAGCACAGAACCTGATCAGGTGATCCTTATCGAAGCGGGGCAATTTGCAGTGTTCCCGCCAGAAAAATGGCACAACATTGAAGCCATGACTGACGATACTTATTTCAACATTGACTTCTTCGTTGCTCCTGAAGTCTTGATGGAAGGTGCAAAACAACGGAAAGTCATTCATAGCGGGAGATGAATATGGGCAAAGCAACGTATACCGTAACCGTCACCAATAACAGTAATGGTGTCTCTGTTGATTACGAAACAGAGACACCGATGACATTGCTGGTGCCAGAAGTGGCGGCAGAAGTTTTAAAAGATCTTGTTAACACGGTGCGCTCTTATGACACGGAAAACGAACATGATGTTTGTGGCTGGTAATTTCACCTGATAGAAAATGGCGCCATTTTATGCGCCATCGCAAAAAAAATATGCGTGATGCTCATCACAATTTTTACTTCTTTGATGTTGTGCTATGCTTTTTATCAGCGACTAACGCGCTAATACAAAACAGATAAGGAAGGATAAAATGGGCATTCTGTCATGGATTATTTTTGGGCTTATTGCTGGTATTCTGGCGAAATGGATTATGCCAGGTAAAGATGGTGGTGGATTCTTCATGACTATCCTGTTGGGGATTGTCGGCGCCGTGGTCGGCGGATGGATCAGTACACTGTTTGGTTTTGGTAAAGTCGATGGCTTCAACTTTGGCAGCTTCGTAGTTGCGGTGATCGGTGCGCTTGTCGTGCTGTTTATCTACAGAAAAGTTAAAAGCTAACGCTGAAATAGAACAAAGGCTGCTTTTTCGCAGCCTTTGCTATTTTTACAGATGCAGTGTTACCACCATCCCAGCTCGGTGCCAAGAACGACAATAATCGCCACGCCCATCATAATAATCGTTGTTTTTTTCATCTTTATGCCCCTGGGGCCGCATAGCCGCCAATAAAAAACCACGCTAAAAATACGACTGCCGTAATAAAGATCACGACGGGAAAAACAATACCGATTCGCATGTTACCACCAAAGGAAAGGATGTGAATACGCCTCAGGAATCCAGAGCTGAATGCGCGACAAAAGGTTTTTTCACTTTGTGTTTTTTCTCCTGGTACATTGCAATATCGGCAGCATGCAGGGCGCTGTCGACATCGGTTGTTTCAGAATCCACTTCAATAATGCCAAGGCTGGCGCCAGGATAAAACAAGTCAACATCACCTAAGTGATATTCACCGCATATTTGCTGTTGAATACGCTCACGCAATGACTGGATATCGGCATTTTCATCGGCCAGCAAAGCGACCAAAAATTCATCACCGCCGAGACGACCAATAATCTCGCTATTCTGATGTAGTGTGTTAAGGCGCTGGCCAACCTGAATAAGAAACAGATCGCCGATATTATGTCCAAAACGGTCATTGATTAATTTGAAGTTATCAAGGTCAATGAAGGCAATAATCGCTTTACGCTTCAGATGCCGCGCGAGAGAAAAAAGTGTTGTCAGATTATCAAAAATTGCCCTTCGATTCGGCAACCCCGTCAGAGAATCAGTATAGGATTGCGCAATCAACGCCGCATTAGCTGCACGCAATTGCTCAACCAGCGCCTCTTTTTGGATGTATTGCGTAATAAGCCCGGCGAATAGGTGCAAAACTTGCTCCGCGCGCTCGCTCCACGGGCGTTTCTCGCTGCTGGCGGCGCAAAGCGTGCCGTAGAATGAGCCATCCGGTAAGTGAATCGGCGTGCTCAGAAATGTCGTGATCCCAAGATTGCGTGCCGCAATGCAGTCGCCCCAACGCTCAGGGACTTCATCGCTGAAAAAACAGTTCTCATCAATTGCGCGTTTGCACAATGAATGATCCCAGGAAACGGTAAAATTCTCCGGGATGTGCATTTTTTGGCTATTACGGGCAAACAAAATGTGTTGCAGGCGCGCGTCAATATCCACTTTTGTCAGATACGTCGACTCCATGTCGGTAACCATTTCCAGCATCTCCAGAAGTTGCCGAACCAGACTTTCCAGAGAATGTTCTGAGGCGAGTGACTGCGAGACGCGGGCAATGATCTGATCTGACACGAAAGAACTCCAGGATGCTGCAGGTAAAATGCTGATTATTTAATCTTTACAGGCATGATAAAACATCATCAACGAAGATGAAACTAGCCGTAATATATTTTAAGTGAATATAAAAGAAATAGTGCTGCAAAACAAAGCGATACCGCGATATTCTAAAGCGTAGATAAACGTGCGAGATCACTATATGAAAATTATCCGTTTTGCTCTGCCTTGCCTGCTAATGCTGGCGGGGTGTTCAACCACTTCTCAGCCCGATGCACCTGAACCGCCACATGTTGGAATGGCTAATCCTGCATCGGTCTACTGCCAGCAAAAGGGTGGTGTGCTTATTCCGGTACAAACAGCGCAAGGGGTCAGCAACAATTGCAAATTACCTGGCGGTGAAACGATTGATGAATGGGCATTATGGCGGAGGGATCATCCGGCTGAAAGAAAATAACAACCGGATGCCGGGCTGGAATCACAAACTGCGTAGCCAATCGGCCAGCACCAGCGCATGGTTTTGCGTGGTATTTTTTGCCGAATAAAGTAGGGTTAGTGTTTGCTGGCGGGCAATATCCGCCAGTCGTTTCCCTTCTTGTTCATGCTGCGCCAGTTCTGCAATATATTGTTCGCGAAAGGTTTCAAAATCGATCACTTCGCCGTGAAAGGCTTTGCGTAGTTCCGTTGAAGGTGTGATGGTTTTGTCCCATTCATCAAGCGCTAAATCTGTTTTCTTGATACCACGCGGCCAGAGACGATCGACCAGTACGCGATAACCATCGCCTTGTTCAGCCGGATCATAGACGCGTTTACACTGAATATTCATCGTGTTTGTTCTCCCTTTCACGCAACATTGCCACGCCACTATAACACTTTGTTTTTATGGCTATGGCGACTGCGGCAAAAACTACTGCTTACCAATAATCAGCGAAACCAGGCCAGCAGCAATAAGCGGGCCGACGGGTACACCGCGAAAAAGCGCTACGCCTAAAACCGTACCCATCAGCAATCCGGCTACCAGTTGTGGTTGACTACCCATCAACGTTACGCCGCGCCCGCCAAGCCAGGAAACAATCACGCCTACGGCAATCGCGACTAATGATTTCCAGTTCAGAAACGAGTGAACAAGTGTCGATGGTGGCAGGGTCCCGCTGGCGATTGGGGCCATAACACCGATGGTGAGAATAATTATCCCGATGCTCAACCCTTGTTTTTCAATCCAGGGGAAAAAGGTGCTCAACGGTGTGACACGGACAATGATCAACACCAGAATTGAAACGGCGACAGTGGTGTTGTGGCTGATAAAGCCCAGCGCAGCTAATCCGAGGAGGATTAACAAAGTGACATCAAACATCGTGGTTTCCTTGCCAAAAAATAATTACTCCCTGTACTTTACGCTTGCTGAGTGCAGGAATCAGACATTAATTACACTTTTTGCATCAAAAATAGGGAGAATTGTCATCAAACTGCCATTTGGTTACGCTAACAATAACGTGAAAACAGTTATCTCCAGGGGTAAAACCATGAACGATCAAATGTTCATTGAGACACTGATTATCACGTCATCGTTTTTTGCCATTGCGGTTGTGCTGGTACTGTCAGTTTTGCTACTTGAACGTACCGGCTAGTTATACAGTACGGCGGAAATGGATCAGCTCTGGTTGCGCAATGCGTAAATAATCTGCGGTGTTAAGAATAACGGATTTATCCAGCATGCCCGCGTTGAAGGCAATTTCTTCGAATCGCTCGAAGAGTAGTGGATCGGCAACCAGTTTGAGTTTGGGGTGGAAGCTGAAAGGCGGGATGGCGCCAAAAACGCAGCCAGTGAGTTCATCGACCTCCGCCGGGCTGGCAAGCGAGGCGCGTAACCCGCCAATGTGACTGGCGAGTTGGCTCAGATCGGCCTGCTGATCGGCAGGAAGTATCGCTAATACATGTTGATTAACGCCATTTCCTTTCACTTTACACACCAGCGCCTTGGCGCCCTGACCCAAAGCAGTGCCGCGAATTTCTGACACTGCTTCACATTTGCCCACAGCTTCGTGGGTGACGATGCGGAAGTTAGCGCCTTCTTGTGATAATAAAGCGATTAAGCGCTGATGCGTCACGCTTCCTTTAGCCATTTCGGTCATTTCACGCTCCTGGGTTTATAACTAAACAACCACAGAAGATTATCATGAACTGCTGTTTTTGTTCTGTTTATTGACATACAGACGTTCATCAGAAGCTTTGTAAGCATCATGTATCGTATCGTTTTCTTTCATCGCGTAAATGCCGGAAGAGAAGCCAATCTCTTTCTGTGGCGCGATATGTTGCAGGCGTTTTTCGATACGTTCAGGCAATTGCGCAGCAATTTGTGGCGTCGAATCGACCAGGATGATGCAAAATTCATCACCACCGAGACGGATAGCATAATCGCTTTTACGAATCGACTGTTTAATCGCCTGTGCTAGTAAAGTAATCGCTAAATCACCTTCCTGATGACCCAGTGTGTCGTTAATTTGCTTTAACTTGTCCATGTCAATAGCAATAAACATGACTGCAGAACCAGCCTGAACCAGGCGTTGCAAGCGTTGCTGCAACTCAGGAGTCAATATTTTGCGGTTATACAATCCGGTCATCGCATCGCTGATATTTTCGCGAGTCACGTTTTGGTACAAGCGAAAGTGCATGCGTACCATATTCAGTAATATCAATGCCGTCAGCAGCCAGAAGACAACGCTTTTCCATGAAGACGTAATAAAGTAAAGAATATCAATGGATAATGTGACGCGAATTCCGCCAGGTAAGTCATGGACGTAACTGACGTACTGAAACAGATTGTCTTCACTCTGGTTGATAATAATGTCCCGGCCCGAATCTACATCGGTAAGCGTAACATTGAGAAAACGCCAGAGAAGAGGGCGGTCATGAGTGTAAAAGATATTCCGCAGATTGTTTTTATTGATATCCAGCAGCACAATCCCTTTAAGTTGACCCGCGAGATAAACCGGCGTCAGCAAGCTCATTACATTCTGTTTAGTACGCTGATCCTGGTAAATGCTCGATAACACCGTGCGACCGGTAAACACCTTTTCGATATCTTTACGGTTAATGCCAATGCTTCCTGATTGCAAAAACGACCAGTTATTCATGGCGAAGTATTCAACATTGACCGGCTCATAAAAATAGACATAGCGGTCATTAAGATCGAGATAATAGTGAAATTTCTCTTCAGCCATCCCAAGACCGGAACCATATTCATCTTGATGGCGATTACCTTCCACCGCTTGATCAAATGCGGGTAATAGCGCTGCTGCTTCCACAATTGTGTCACAGTCATCGGATGCGCTCTGTAATGTCCCGCGTAAGCCAGAATAAGTATGGGCCGTCAGGTTTAGTCCATAAGTATTATTGGCTGATTCAAAAGCCTCGCAGATGGCTCGTCGCTGTTCTGGCGACACCTCTGGCTGTTTTGCTGCAAGTGCGCGCATTACATGTGCGGCAATACTTTGATTTTGATACTTATCGTAGAGAAAGGAGGAATCCGCTTTCTGGACGATATAGCGCAAGTACGCGCTCATCGCTCTGTCGCTGGCGACAAGTTCAAAAATAAGGAAGGAAGATGTCAGCACAATGACACTTGCGGCGATAAAATGCCGGAGCATTCTATGGGGCAATTTCATGATAAATGGCACTCCTTCGGTTAGTGAAATGAGAAAACCAGTTAAAGTTCGATTGCGGCCTGGCACAGGGGCGCTAATTATACTCATCTCTGTGCCGTTGGGGAGGAGAAATTTAGTGGTATCAGAAATTAATTGTATGCAAAAGCCACGCAAAAAGCATGGCTGTGAATATTTTTGCACTCAAAGACGATGAATAATCACTTTGTTGCCGCCCTCGTTTTTCGCCTCACGTAAGGCTTTATCTGCTTCTGTCATGACAAGCGAGATATTACGCGTATCACCAGTTGAAAAAACACTGCCAATGCTGATGGTCATTGGTTCAGGAGCATCATACCTGTTACTAAAGCCGGTCAGGAGTTCGACATTTTTACGGATACGTTCAGCAATGATTTTTGCCTGGGCAGCATTGAGTTCGGTAAATAGCAAACCAAATACTTCCCCCTCCAGGCGCGCTAAAATGTCATCCGGGCGGATACTTTGCTGGATAATATCGACAATTGAAACCAGCACTTTATCGCCCACATGATGCCCCCATTGGTCATTGATGCGTTTGAACTGATTAATATCTACCAGCATGATACAAAAATCCTTCACAACAGGTTGCGATAATAACGACTCTACGCTGTTGAAAAAGTAACGGCGATTATAAATATTGGTCAATACATCATGAACCGCCAGTTTGCTGGAGAGTTGCAGTTCCTGAAAAATATTATAAATCAGAAACGCTACGACAAACAGTTTGCTGGAAACTTCAATACCACGACTGATGTACCAGATGGTGTAATTGTATTCATCCAGAGTCAGCAGAAGTAAGTTACAGCAGAGCGATGCCAGACATAATAACGCTATTGAAGGCCAAAGTTCGCTTGCTAATCGTGTGCGCATGATAATAAAGAACAGTAAGCATGACCACAGACAAACCAAAATTTTTGTGTAATTAATTCCCCAGGTCGCAGAATGGCTATCCGGACAGTAATCTACGACGTATAAGGAATAGTCAGGGTTATAACTGCTCAGGTTGTGTGCCAGTAAAGGAAACAACATGAAAGGTATCAGTGCCAACAACAGGATGCAGTTTTTTTTCTTGTTGTTCGTTAGAATACTTTTGCGGTCATAACAGAAGAGAGCCAACGCGGTTAAGCAAATGAAACTTAGCTGGCGAAACAGATATAATATGGAAACATCATTTGATTTAGCCTGAATAAGTGTACTGTCACTGATAGGTTTATGAATAATGACAATGGTTTCAGTTAAATAGAAAATGCCACTTAAGAATGCAAGACTTAAAATGAGTGTTGGAAATACTTCACGGTTAGTAAAATATTTCATTAGCATGAAAAGAAAAATGACGGCATTAAGGAAGAACAAAGCCACAACAACCATCATATAATTCATCTGAGGGATGAGTTTTATATTGGCGTTTTCGTTATATAAGGTGGTAATGCAAAATAAAATTAATGTCAGCAGTAAGCTGAAGATAAAAAAGCTGTGTGCTTTTAGCTTTTGTGTACCCATAAAAATCATAAAAAGGAGAGCAATGTGAGTGTTCGATTTTATTGATGGCCGAGACATATAGTTTTGACCAGGATCAATTTTCACTATCGATAAAAAATAATTAAAGAATAACCCCGGGAAAATGCGTGTTAACCTAATCAATTTTCCGAATGATTGTTTTCTGGAACTAAATTGTGTAAACGTTGCGCTGTGATATTTAAAGCAATTGTAAGCTAACGTATATAATAAATGAAATAATTTACAGTGAGCTAAAAATCAGCCAGGTAATAATGACCTGGCTGATGGTGCTAGTCTTTAGCTGTTGCGTTTTGCTTATGAAACAGTTCACGGAATACCGGATAAATATCATCCTGATCGCGGATATGCTGCATCGCAAAGTTTTCGAAAGTAGATTGCAGATGCTCATATTCTCGCCACAATGTCTGATGAGCTCGACGGGTAATTTCGATATAGCTGTAATAACGAACAACCGGCAGTAATTTCTTCGCCAGAATCTCATGGCACAGCGGAGAATCATCAGCCCAGTTGTCGCCGTCCGATGCTTGTGCGGCATAGATATTCCACTGCGCCGGGTTATAACGCTCTTTTACCACATCATCCATCAGTTTCAGTGCACTGGAAACAATCGTGCCGCCCGTTTCTTGTGAGTAGAAAAACTCATGTTCATCAACTTCTTTCGCCTGGGTATGGTGGCGAATGTAAACGACTTCCACGTTCTTGTATGTTCTGCTCAGGAACAGATACAGAAGTATGTAAAAACGTTTGGCCATATCTTTGGTGGATTGATCCATCGAGCCAGAAACGTCCATCAGGCAGAACATTACTGCCTGGCTGGAGGGGTCGGGTCGTTTCTCGTAATTTTTGTAGCGTAAATCGAAAGTGTCGATGAAAGGAACGCGTTCAATTTTAGCTCGCAGTTCGGCAATTTCTTTGCGCAAGCGTTCCTCTTCCAGCAGTTGCGCAGGTTCAGTGTTGCTGATTATCGCTAAATCTTCTTCCAGTGCGTGCAGTTCCCGCCGCTTGCCCGCGGTCATCGCAGTACGTCGCGCCAGTGAATTTTGCAATGAACGCACCACGCTAATATTGGCCGGAACGCCGTTAGCGGTATAACCCGCGCGATGCGTTTTAAATTCGGTCAACTGGCGTTGCTGGTTTTGTTTCAGATTTGGTAAGGCCAAATCTTCAAACAGCAGATCGAGATACTCATCTTTCGAAATCTGGAAGACGAATTCATCCTGACCTTCACCGTCCTGGCTGGCCTGGCCCTGACCGCTACCAGAACCACCGCCACCGCCTTGAGGCCGCTCAATACGGTCGTTCTGTACGAAATGGTCGTTGCCTGGATGAACGCGATGGCGCAAGCCGCCACGCCCCTGATGAAACATTGGTTCGCTGATATCTTCCGTTGGAATGGAAACGGACTCGCCGCTGTCGACGTCGGTCACCGAACGCTTATTAATGGCCTCGGAGATCGACTGTTTAATTTGCGCTTTATAACGGCGTAAAAAACGCTGGCGATTCACCATGCTTTTATTTTTGCCGTTCAGACGCCGGTCAATAAACCAGGTCATATGCCCCCCGTACTGCATTTGCCAACTGTATGCTACGCCTGTGTTGCCGCCTGTCTGGCCCACGGTCGCTGTCGTTGTAGGCCCGGTGGTATCCGCACCGGGCCGTTGCTGTTAAGACGATTTACGTACACGCAAATACCATTCGCACAGTAAACGTACCTGTTTACGGGTGTAGCCTTTTTCCATCATACGGTCGACAAAATCGTCGTGTTTCTTCTGCTCGTCGGTTGAGGTTTTGGCGTTAAACGAAATGACCGGCAACAACTCTTCGGTATTGGAGAACATTTTCTTCTCAATGACCGTGCGCAGTTTTTCGTAACTGGTCCAGTTCGGATTGCGTCCGCTGTTATTCGCTCTGGCACGCAGTACAAAGTTGACGATCTCGTTGCGGAAATCTTTCGGATTGCTGATCCCCGCCGGTTTTTCGATTTTCTCCAGCTCGGCGTTCAGCGACTCGCGATCAAACAGCTGACCGGTATCCGGGTCGCGATACTCCTGGTCCTGAATCCAGAAATCCGCATAGGTGACATAACGGTCGAAAATGTTCTGTCCATATTCAGAATAGGATTCAAGATAGGCCGTCTGGATCTCTTTACCGATAAATTCGGCATATTTCGGGATCAGATAACCTTTCAGGAACTCCAGATAGCGTTCAGCCTGCTCTTGCGGGAACTGCTCGCGTTCAATTTGCTGTTCAAGAACGTAGAACAGATGAACCGGGTTAGCCGCCACTTCCACGTGATCGAAGTTGAACACGCGAGAGAGGATCTTAAACGCGAAACGCGTGGACAGACCGTTCATCCCTTCATCAACGCCCGCGTAATCACGATATTCCTGATATGACTTGGCTTTCGGATCGGTATCTTTCAGGCTTTCGCCATCATAAACGCGCATCTTCGAATAAATGCTGGAGTTTTCTGGCTCTTTCAGGCGCGAAAGAATGGAAAAACGTGACAATGTTTCCAGCGTGCCAGGTGCGCATGGTGCGTGAGTCAGTTCACTATGATTAAGTAATTTCTCGTAGATTTTGATCTCTTCGGAAATACGCAAGCAATATGGTACCTTCACGATGTAGACACGGTCGAGGAAGGCTTCGTTGTTTTTATTGTTACGGAAAGTCACCCATTCAGATTCGTTTGAGTGGGCGAGAATAATCCCGTTGAATGGCAGGGCGGAGATACCTTCCGTCCCGTTGTAGTTGCCTTCCTGGGTTGCGGTCAACAGCGGATGCAGCACTTTAATCGGTGCTTTAAACATCTCAACAAATTCCATGATCCCCTGGTTGGCGCGGCACAGTGCACCGGAATAGCCGTAGGCGTCCGGATCGTTCTGGGCGTGGTGTTCGAGTTTACGAATATCCACTTTCCCCACCAGCGCGGAAATATCCTGGTTGTTCTCATCGCCCGGTTCCGTTTTGGCAATGGCAATCTGTTGCAGAATAGACGGCCACACTTTGACCACGCGGAATTTAGTGATGTCGCCACCAAATTCATGCAGGCGTTTTGCCGCCCACGGCGACATAATGGTGCCAAGGTAGCGGCGTGGAATGCCGTACTCTTTTTCAAGGATCTGCGCATCTTCCTGTGGATTGAACAGACAGAACGGATGATCGTTAACCGGGCTTCGCTCACCGTTGGCGCTCAATACATAAATAGGCACGCGTTGCATTAATGATTTCAGTCGTTCAGCAAGTGACGACTTACCCCCACCCACAGGCCCCAGCAGATACAGGATTTGTTTCTTCTCTTCCAGCCCCTGAGCCGCGTGTTTCAGATAAGAGACAATCTGTTCAATCGCGTCTTCCATGCCGTAAAACTCTTCAAATGCCGGATAACGTGCGATGACCCGGTTAGAAAAGAGTCGAGAAAGTCTGGGCTCCTGGGCTGTATCGACCATGACAGGCTCACCAATAGCCATCAATAGCCGCTCTGCCGCGTTGGCATAAGCACTGCGATCTTGCCGACAAATGGTAAGAAACTCCTGCAGTGTGAACTCTTCGTCCTTGGCAGCTTCATATCGCTGGCGATAGTGATCGAATATATTCATGGTATGCCGTCCTTTCGTTTTTTAGCACAGGTTAAGAGCCGTTGATATGAATAGTAGAGGCTCCCGGAAGAGGTAAACTGAACGACGTCTCTTGCTAAAACACAGCAACTCTCATGCCATCCTGCCGACCGTGAGAACAACGTGCCCGGTGATACACCTTCAAAATTAAGCGTAGATGGCAATTGGGAAACTTGCCTGCACGGCTTTCTGAATTTCAATGGCATATCAACAACTCATCCATAAAAATTGCATAACTAATGTAAAGAATAAGGCCGCCAGTAACGCAGAATTCATTCGTCTGTAAGCACGGCGTCATCAGCGTCAGGAAAATTAAACAGTTACCTTTGGAAATGAAAACGCAAAAAGTTTGGGTTTCGTTGTATTGACGGGTAAACTTTGTCGCCCGCTAAACATTTGTTTAAGGAATGATTAATTGTGACCAAACTCAAACTTCTGGCACTTGGAGTGCTTATCGCAACGTCTGCAGGCGTAGCACACGCTGAAGGTAATTTTTCCCTGGGCGCAGGCGTAGGTGTCGTTGAACACCCTTATAAAGATTACGATACCGATGTTTACCCAGTACCGGTAATCAACTATGAAGGCGATAACTTCTGGTTCCGTGGCTTAGGTGGTGGTTACTACCTGTGGAATGACGCGACGGATAAACTTTCAATTACCGCTTACTGGTCACCGCTCTACTTTAAAGCCAAAGACAGTGGCGATCATCAAATGCGTCACCTGGATGACCGTAAGAGCACCATGATGGCAGGTCTGTCTTACGCTCACTTTACCCAGTACGGTTATCTGCGGACCTCTCTGGCAGCCGACACACTGGATAACAGCAACGGTATCGTCTGGGATACGGCCTGGTTGTACCGTTACACTAACGGTGGTCTGACTCTGACTCCAGGTATCGGTTTGCAGTGGAACAGCGAAAACCATAACGAATACTATTATGGCGTATCGCGTAAAGAGTCCGCTCGCAGCGGTCTGCGTGGCTATAACCCGAATGATAGCTGGAGTCCGTATCTGGAACTGAGCGCCAACTATAACTTCTCCGGTGACTGGAGTGTCTACGGTACTGCGCGCTACACCCGTCTGTCCGATGAAGTTACCGACAGCCCGATGGTCGATAAATCCTGGACTGGTCTGATTTCTACCGGGATCACCTACAAATTCTGATAATGCACCTTTCCAGGGCATTTTGTGCATAAAAACAGGGCGTAATGCCCTGTTTTGCTTTACGGTGGTGCAAAAACTGGGAGGACGCGATGCAACAGAAAACGATTCAATTTAGTGGCGATGTCTCACTGCCATCCGTAGGGCAGGGAACATGGTATATGGGCGAAGACGCCAGCCAGCGCAAAACCGAAGTTGATGCACTGCGTGCGGGCATTGATCTTGGTTTAACTCTCATTGATACCGCTGAAATGTATGCCGATGGCGGTGCCGAAAAGGTGGTTGGTGAAGCATTATCCGGCCTGCGTGATAAGGTTTTTCTCGTTTCCAAAGTCTATCCGTGGAATGCCGGCGGGCAAAAAGCCATTAACGCTTGCGAAGCCAGTTTACGCCGTCTCAATACCGATTATCTCGATCTCTATTTATTGCACTGGTCTGGCAGTTTCGCTTTTGAAGAGACTGTCGCGGCAATGGAAAAACTGATCGCCCAGGGCAAAATTCGTCGCTGGGGCGTTTCTAATCTCGATTATGCTGACATGCAGGAACTCTGGCAGGTGCCTGGGGGAAATCAGTGCGCTACCAATCAGGTACTCTATCATCTCGGCTCGCGCGGTATTGAATATGAACTGCTACCCTGGTGTCAGCAACAACATATGCCAGTGATGGCATACAGTCCGTTGGCGCAGGCCGGGCGCTTACGTAATGGCTTGCTAAAAAATGCGGTGGTCAACGCAATTGCTCATGCTCACAATGCCACTGCGGCGCAAGTTTTGCTGGCGTGGGTGATCAGCCATCAGGGAGTGATGGCGATTCCGAAAGCGGCAACTGTCGCGCATGTTCAACAAAATGCGGCAGTGTTGGAATTAACACTTTCAGAGGAAGAACTGACGATGCTGGACAAAGCGTACCCGGCACCAAAAGGAAAAACTGCGCTGGATATGGTGTGATTTGCTGTAATGCCGGATGCATGCATCCGGCACAGTAACTAACGCAAATTAACGTTTGGCAACGCGAATGGATTGCGCCAGATGTGAAGGTTTCTCTTTGGTGACTTTTTGATTTTCTGAGGCGTAAGCTGTTTCTACACAAACAAATGTTTTGTAGCCATCATCCGGCATATCGCCCATGCTGACTGAAAGCGCCGGTCCTGGGTTCCAGCCAACGACGTTCAGATGATGCTGGTGGCCTACGGTGATAATACGATTCAACGCTTCGTCATTAATCACACTGCAATCCTGGGCATTCAGATACACGCGGTCGGTACGATCCGGGAATGTCTGAATACCGTCGGTCAGTGCACCTTCTTTTGCATCATTCACTTTATCAATGTAGCGATCGCCCAGACCACTGACGCTCACCCCGGCAATATCGCCAACATTAAAGTAGGTATGCAGGGCAGAGGTGGTTTCAAATTCGCCATGTGATTCAAGATCGATTTCACAGGTTTTACCAACGCGGAAATGCGCTAATAGCGTGAAGTCGTGTGGCCAGTATTTTTTCGTTTCTTCGCTTTGAGTCAGTTCGAAAGTCACCGCCACGCCATTGGCATCTTCACTATGTGATTTCAGCGTCCACGGCAGATTACGGGCAAAACCGTGAGCAGGCAGACCTTGTTGTGCTGCCGGACCAAACCACGGCCAGCAAACCGGCACGCCGCCGCGAATGGCGACACCATTTTTAAACGGGGTATTGTTGCTCAACCACAGAACTTCTTCCTCACCAGCAGGTTTCCACGAGAGAAGATGAGCGCCCTGTAATGCAAAAGAGGCTTTTACCTGGGGATGATCGACCACAATAAGGTCTAGTTCATCCAGTTTACGACGGGAGAGGACGGGGGTAATTTGTTCGATGACCGGAAGGGCAAAAATTTTCTTAATCATGACGCAGTCCTTTAACTTCATTTCATCAGGTAAAAAAAAGAGCGACCGAAGTCGCTCTTTTTAGATCACAGTGTCATCTCAACTTATTTGGAGATGTGAGCGATCAGGTCCAGAACTTTGTTGGAGTAACCGGTTTCGTTGTCGTACCAGGATACCAGTTTCACGAAGTTGTCGTTCAGAGCGATACCAGCTTTAGCATCGAATACAGAAGTGCAAACTTCGCCGTTGAAATCGGTAGATACTACGTCATCTTCGGTGTAGCCCAGAACGCCTTTCATTTCGCCTTCAGCAGCAGCTTTAACGGCAGCTTTGATCTGCTCGTAAGTTGCAGCTTTTTCCAGACGAACGGTCAGGTCAACTACGGATACGTTCGGAGTCGGAACGCGGAACGCCATACCAGTCAGTTTGCCATTCAGTTCTGGCAGTACTTTACCTACAGCTTTAGCAGCACCGGTAGAGGACGGGATGATGTTCTGAGAAGCGCCACGGCCGCCGCGCCAGTCTTTATGAGACGGACCGTCAACGGTTTTCTGAGTAGCGGTGGTAGCGTGAACGGTGGTCATCAGACCTTCGATGATGCCGAAGTTATCGTTGATAACTTTAGCCAGCGGAGCCAGGCAGTTGGTGGTGCAGGAAGCGTTGGAAACGATGTCCTGGCCAGCATATTTGTCGAAGTTAGCGCCTTTAACGAACATCGGAGTGTTGTCTTTAGACGGACCAGTCATAACCACTTTTTTCGCACCAGCGGTGATGTGTTTACGAGCAGTTTCGTCAGTCAGGAACAGACCAGTTGCTTCAGCGACAACGTCAACACCAACTTCGTCCCATTTCAGGTTAGCCGGATCACGTTCAGCGGTAACACGGATTTTTTTACCGTTAACGATCAGATGACCGTCTTTCACTTCAACGGTGCCGTCGAAACGACCGTGAGTGGAGTCATATTTCAGCATGTATGCCATGTAATCAGCGTCTAACAGATCGTTGATTGCAACGATCTCGATGTCAGAACGTTTCTGAGCAGCACGGAAAACAATGCGACCGATACGGCCAAAACCGTTGATACCTACTTTGATAGTCATATATTCCACCAGCTATTTGTTAGTGAATAAAAGGTTGCCTGTAAAATTACAAAAACCTTACGCAGCGTCAAGCGGAATCGTGTCAATCATTGCGACAAATCAATCCTCTGCCTAAGCATTACGCGACTGACTTGCCTCACTCTTCCTTTGTGCCTGAAACCACATGAGGGCGGCGCCGAGAATTTTAAAGGGCAATTATGATAAAAATGTGATTTTCATCACGATTCAGGCGCTGCCATTTCGCTGAGATCAAGTTTAGGACAAATTTTTGCCAGTTGGTGTTAATGTTTTGTTAGAATTGGTCGTGTAATGTGAGCGTGATTAAAGTGAGATGTGAGCAAATGGCTAACAAACCTTCGGCAGACGAACTGAAAAACAAATTGTCCGAGATGCAGTTTTACGTGACACAGAATCACGGGACGGAGCCGCCATTTACTGGGCGCTTACTGCACAATAAGCGTGATGGCGTTTACCATTGTTTGATCTGTGATGCCCCTCTGTTTTACTCCCAGTCTAAATATGATTCAGGTTGTGGATGGCCGAGCTTCTACGAACCGGTGAGTGAAGAATCAATTCGTTATATCAAAGACTTGTCACATGGAATGCAGCGCATCGAAATTCGTTGCGGTAACTGTGATGCCCATCTGGGACATGTCTTTCCTGATGGCCCGCAGCCCACAGGCGAACGTTATTGTGTTAACTCAGCCTCTTTACGTTTCACCGATGGTGAAAATGGCGAAGAAATCAACGGTTGAAAAAACGATTCAGCAACTTATTCCACAGGAGCGGAAAAATCATGAATCTTGATGAAATGATCAACAGCATGACGCCCGAGGTTTACCAGCGTCTATCGACCGCTGTTGAACTGGGAAAATGGCCAGATGGTGTTGCGCTGACTGAAGAACAAAAAGAGAACTGTCTGCAACTGGTCATGCTGTGGCAAGCCCGAAACAATACAGATGCGCAACACATGACTATCGACACCAACGGTCAGATGGTGATGAAGAGCAAGCAGCAGCTGAAAGAAGATTTTGGTATTACGGCGAAGCCAATTGCTATGTTTAAGTGACGGCGTTATCCCCTTTACAGGTGATTAATAAAGGGGATTGCCTGAAATTCATTATCCAACCCCTCGTTGATTTCGTTTGTAGCTTTAACCCTTTCCGTACCATCAAGTCTGTATTAACACCCTAAATTTTTCATCCCTGGATCCTTTCTTTCGTTAAGTAGGGATCACGGCTGAATTTTCCTCTTTTGCGTTCCGCCTTCCATCAATCTGTAACCCATTCTCAGGTTTTCTGCGTATTTGTGATCTGAGTTGTAAAACGCAGATCATTATCTGTGTTTTACAGATTTAATGTTGACCTCAAATATTATGTGGGTAAGTATGATGGTCATCTAAGCAAAACAAAACACAGAGGATGACGCAATGAAAGCACTGGCTCGGTTTGGCAAGGCCTTTGGCGGCTATAAGATGATTGATGTCCCACGGCCCGTTTGTGGCCCGGAAGATGTGGTGATTGAAATTAAAGCCGCAGCTATCTGTGGCGCAGACATGAAACACTACAACGTCGATAGCGGTTCAGATGAGTTTAACTCGATTCGTGGCCATGAGTTTGCAGGCCGAATTGCGCAGGTTGGCGAAAAAGTCAAAGACTGGAAAGTGGGGCAGCGTGTCGTCTCAGATAACAGTGGTCACGTTTGCGGCGTTTGTCCGGCCTGTGAACAAGGTGATTTTCTGTGTTGTACAGAAAAAGTGAATCTTGGTCTGGATAACAATACCTGGGGCGGTGGCTTTTCCAAATATTGCCTGGTGCCTGGCGAAATCCTCAAAATCCATCGTCATGCGCTGTGGGAAATTCCCGAGTGTGTTGATTATGAAGATGCTGCCGTACTGGATCCTATCTGTAATGCCTACAAATCCATAGCTCAACAATCAAAATTCCTGCCAGGTCAGGATGTGGTCGTCATCGGCACCGGTCCTCTCGGGCTGTTCTCTGTACAGATGGCACGGATCATGGGGGCGGTAAATATCGTCGTCGTTGGTCTGCAAGAAGATGTAGCAGTCCGCTTCCCTGTAGCAAAACAGTTAGGTGCGACGGCGGTGGTAAATGGTTCTACCGAAGATGTCGTTGCGCGTTGCCAGCAAATTTGTGGCAAAGACAATCTCGGGCTGGTGATTGAATGCTCCGGAGCCAATATCGCACTGAAACAAGCTATCGAAATGCTGCGTCCGAATGGGGAAGTTGTGCGTGTTGGCATGGGCTTTAAACCCCTTGATTTTTCGATTAATGACATTACCGCCTGGAACAAAAGCATCATTGGGCATATGGCCTATGACTCTACTTCCTGGCGCAATGCCATCCGCCTGTTGGCCAGCGGTGCTATCAACGTCAAACCTATGATTACGCATCGTATCGGGCTGTCCCAATGGCGCGAAGGATTTGATGCCATGGTCGATAAAACCGCAATCAAAGTGATCATGACTTACGACTTTGACGAATAACTACTCTCCTGAAGGAACGTTATCGCATGGAACAGATAACAAAACCGTATTGCGGCGCCCGGCTGGATCGTTTACCGGATTGTCGCTGGCATTCCTCAATGTTTGCCGTCGTCGCTTTTGGCTTGCTTGTCTGCTGGAGTAATGCCGTAGGCGGCTTGATTCTCGCGCAGTTAAAAGCGTTGGGCTGGACAGATAATTCCACCACCGCCACATTCTCGGCAATTACGACTGCCGGGATGTTTCTCGGTGCGCTGGTGGGCGGCATTATCGGAGACAAAACCGGACGCAGAAACGCGTTCATCCTCTATGAGGCCATTCATATTGTCTCTATGGTCATCGGCGCTTTCTCGCCGAATATGGATTTCCTGATTGCCTGCCGCTTTGTGATGGGGGTCGGGCTGGGGGCATTACTGGTTACTCTGTTTGCCGGTTTCACTGAATATATGCCCGGCAGAAATCGTGGAACATGGTCCAGTCGGGTTTCATTTATTGGCAACTGGTCATATCCGCTCTGTTCATTGATTGCGATGGGACTTACACCGCTAATTAGCGCCGAGTGGAACTGGCGGGTACAACTGCTCATTCCCGCAATATTGTCGCTTATCGCTACTGCGCTTGCCTGGCGTTACTTTCCTGAATCACCGCGCTGGCTGGAATCGCGCGGACGGTATCAGGAAGCAGAGCAAGTTATGCGGAACATTGAAGAAGGCGTCATACGCCGGACAGGTAAACCCTTACCGCCAGTGGTTATTGCTGATGACGGTAAAGCGCCACAAACGGTGCCTTATTCTGCCCTACTGACGGGAGTATTACTAAGACGCGTTATTTTAGGCTCTTGTGTACTTATTGCCATGAACGTTGTGCAGTACACGTTAATTAACTGGTTGCCAACGATATTCATGACCCAGGGAATTAATTTAAAAGACTCCATTGTCTTAAATACTATGAGTATGTTTGGCGCGCCGTTTGGCATTTTTATTGCCATGTTGGTCATGGATAAAATTCCGCGTAAAACAATGGGTGTTGGGCTATTAATTCTGATTGCGGTGCTCGGATATATCTATTCACTGCAAACCAGTATGTTACTCATAACCTTAATTGGATTTTTCCTGATTACTTTCGTCTATATGTACGTGTGTTATGCCTCGGCGGTGTATGTGCCGGAGATTTGGCCGACAGAAGCTAAATTGCGTGGCTCGGGTCTGGCGAATGCAGTAGGGCGAATCAGTGGTATTGCTGCACCTTATGCCGTTGCAGTGCTACTCAGCAGCTATGGTGTTACTGGGGTATTTGTTCTGCTTGGCGCAGTTTCAATTATGGTTGCAATTGCTATCGCCACCATTGGAATAGAAACCAAAGGTGTCTCGGTTGAAAGTCTAAGTATTGAAACTGTGACCAATAAATAATTTTTAGGGGGAGAAATGAAAAATTCAAAAGCAATATTAGCAGTACCGGGCACCATGAAAATTATTGCTGCAGATATACCCGTACCCAAAGAAGATGAAGTTCTGATTAAAGTGGAATATGTCGGTATTTGTGGTTCGGATGTGCATGGTTTTGAATCAGGGCCGTTTATACCGCCAAAAGACCCAAATCAGGAAATTGGCCTGGGCCATGAATGTGCGGGGACGGTTGTTGCAGTGGGAAGCCACGTGCGTCAATTTAAACCAGGAGATCGAGTAAATATCGAACCTGGCGTTCCTTGCGGCCACTGTCGTTACTGCCTTGAAGGCAAATACAACATTTGCCCGGACGTTGATTTTATGGCGACGCAACCGAATTACCGTGGTGCATTGACGTACTATCTGTGTCATCCGGAGAGCTTTACTTACAAACTGCCCGACAATATGGACACGATGGAAGGGGCGCTGGTAGAACCTGCGGCGGTTGGGATGCACGCCGCCATGTTGGCAGATGTTAAACCAGGCAAAAAGATTGTCATTCTGGGCGCGGGCTGTATTGGTTTAATGACTTTGCAAGCGTGTAAATGCCTCGGGGCAACGGAAATTGCCGTGGTTGATGTGCTGGAAAAACGTCTGGCAATGGCGGAACAGCTTGGCGCGGCAGTGGTCATCAACGGCGCTAAACAAGACACTATTACGTGCTGTCAGCAATTTACCGAAGACATGGGCGCAGATATTGTTTTCGAAACAGCAGGTTCTGCGGTGACGGTAAAGCAGGCTCCTTATCTGGTGATGCGCGGTGGAAAAATTATGATTGTCGGCACTGTACCCGGCGATTCGGCCATCAACTTTCTCAAAATCAATCGTGAAGTCACCATCCAGACGGTATTCCGCTATGCCAACCGTTATCCGGTCACGATTGAAGCTATTTCATCAGGGCGATTCGATGTGAAATCGATGGTAACGCATATTTACGATTACCAGGATGTGCAACAGGCATTTGAAGAGTCGGTTAATAACAAACGCGACATTATTAAAGGCGTTATTAAACTTAGCGATTAATTAATACGGGAGAACGGAACATGCTAGCAGATATCAGATTTTGGGAAAATGATGCCACCAATAAACATTATGCTATTGCCCATTTTAATGTATGGAATGCCGAAATGTTAATGGGGGTTATCGATGCAGCAGAAGAAGCAAAATCACCGGTTATTATTTCTTTTGGTACGGGATTTGTCGGGAATACCTCATTCGAAGATTTCTCGCATATGATGGTATCAATGGCACAAAAAGCAACGGTGCCGGTAATTACCCACTGGGATCATGGCCGGAGCATGGAAATTATCCATAATGCCTGGACTCATGGAATGAACTCCTTAATGCGCGATGCATCGGCGTTTGATTTCGAAGAAAATATACGTCTGACCAAAGAGGCCGTTGATTTCTTCCATCCACTGGGTATTCCGGTAGAGGCAGAGTTAGGCCATGTAGGTAATGAAACGGTTTATGAAGAAGCCCTGGCAGGCTATCACTATACTGACCCTGACCAGGCGGCGGAATTTGTTGAGCGCACTGGCTGTGACTCACTGGCAGTGGCTATCGGGAATCAGCATGGCGTTTATACATCTGAGCCGCAATTGAACTTTGAAGTCGTAAAGCGTGTACGCGAAGCCGTTTCTGTTCCTCTGGTATTGCATGGTGCATCAGGGATCAGTGATGCTGATATTAAAACCGCGATTTCATTGGGTATAGCGAAAATCAATATTCATACGGAATTGTGCCAGGCCGCAATGGTGGCAGTGAAAGAAAATCAGGAACAGCCTTTCTTGCATTTAGAGCGAGAAGTCCGTAAAGCAGTTAAAGAAAGGGCATTAGAAAAAATCAAATTATTTGGTTCAGACGGCAAGGCGGAATGATGCAATGGATAATCTTGATGTTATATGTATAGGTGGCGCTATCGTTGATATTCCATTGCAGCCGGTCAGTAAAAAAATTTTTGACGTAGATTCTTATCCGCTTGAAAGAATAGCTATGACCACGGGGGGAGACGCAATCAATGAAGCGACGATTATTTCTCGCCTGGGGCATCGCACGGC
Organism: Escherichia whittamii; assembly: GCF_014836715.1. Taxonomy (GTDB): domain Bacteria; phylum Pseudomonadota; class Gammaproteobacteria; order Enterobacterales; family Enterobacteriaceae; genus Escherichia; species Escherichia whittamii. Next base: position 269,394 of record NZ_JACSQI010000002.1, on the reverse strand, counting down.
ATTAATGAGCCGCGTCGGTGAAGATGTCGCAGGACAATTTATCCTGGAGCACTGCCGCAAAGAGAAAATCGATATTCAGAGCCTGAAGCAAGATGTGAATATTGATACATCTATTAATGTAGGTCTGGTTACTGCGGACGGCGAGCGGACATTTGTCACTAATCGCAACGGCAGTTTGTGGAAATTGAATATTAATGATGTCGACTTTGCGCGATTTTCTCAGGCGAAGTTATTATCGCTAGCCAGTATATTCAATAGTCCGCTACTTGATGGTAACGCATTAACAGAAATTTTTACGCAAGCTAAAGCCCGGCAGATGATTATTTGTGCCGATATGGTCAAGCCGCGCCTGAATGAAACACTGGATGATATTCGCGAGGCATTGGGTTTTGTCGATTATCTGTTTCCTAATTTTGCCGAGGCAAAATTACTCACCGGGAAAGAGACGTTAGATGAAATTGCTGACTGCTTTCTTGAGTGCGGTGTAAAAACGGTGGTGATTAAGACGGGTAAAAACGGCTGCTTTATCAAGTGCGGTGACATGACGATGAAGGTGCCGGCGGTAGCGGGAATTACGGCTATCGACACCATTGGCGCGGGTGATAACTTTGCTTCGGGTTTTATTGCGGCACTACTGGAAGGTAAAGAACTGCGTGAATGCGCGCGCTTTGCCAATGCAACGGCAGCTATATCGGTATTGAGTGTTGGTGCCACCACCGGTGTGAAAAACAGAAAGCTGGTCGAACAATTGCTGGAAGAATACGAAGGGTAATGAAGGCAAATGAAAAAGATACCTTTAGGCACAACGAATATAACGCTTTCACAGATGGGGTTGGGAACATGGGCCATTGGCGGTGGTCCTGCATGGAATGGCGATCTCGACCGGCAAATTTGTTTTGATACAATTATTGAAGCCCATCGTTGCGGCATTAACCTGATTGATACGGCGCCGGGATATAACTTTGGTAATAGTGAAGTTATTGTCGGCCAGGCGTTAAAACAATTGCCCCGCGAACAAATTGTTGTCGAAACGAAATGCGGTATTGTCTGGGAACGAGAAGGCAGTTTATTCAACAAAGTCGGCGATCGTCAGTTGTACAAAAACCTCTCTCCGGAATCTATCCGCGAAGAAGTCGATGCCAGCCTGCAACGTCTCGGCATTGATTACATCGATATCTATATGACGCACTGGCAGTCAGTGCCGCCTTGTTTTACGCCGATTGCAGAAACCGTAGCAGTACTTAATGAACTGAAGGCCGAAGGGAAGATTCGTTCGATAGGCGCTGCTAATGTCGAAGCTGACCATATACGCGAATATTTGCAATATGGTGAGCTGGATATTATTCAGGCGAAATACAGCATCCTCGACCGGGCAATGGAAAACGAACTGCTGCCGCTATGTCGTGATAATGGCATTGTGGTTCAGGTCTATTCACCGTTAGAACAGGGGCTGCTGACAGGCACCATCACTCGTGATTACGTTCCAGGCGGCGCACGGGCAAATAAAGTGTGGTTCCAGCGTGAAAACATGCTCAAAGTGATTGATATGCTTGAACAGTGGCGGCCACTTTGTGCGCGTTATCAGTGCACAATTCCCACTCTGGCGCTGGCGTGGATATTAAAACAGAGTGATTTAATCTCCATTCTCAGTGGAGCAACTGCACCGGAACAGGTACGTGAAAATGTGGCCGCACTGGCAATCAACTTATCAGATGCCGACACATTATTGATGAGGAAAATGGCAGAAGCCCTGGAGCGTTAAAGTGAAATACGATTCACCTCTGTTTCTGTGTAATCTATGATTTAAATCTGTGATTCAGACAGGTTATTTTGAAAGTAAACATCGCTTATGCGATAATCGCACTAATGTGATGTAAAAAGAGACAGGGGTGTAATCGTGGCGGCAAAAGACAGGATTCAGGCAATTAAACAAATGGTTGCCAACGATAAAAAAGTAACGGTTTCGAATTTGAGCTCGATTTTTCAGGTAACTGAAGAAACCATTCGCCGCGATCTTGAGAAGCTGGAAGATGAAGGTTTTTTGACCCGAACTTACGGGGGCGCGGTTCTGAACACAGCAATGCTGACGGAAAATATTCATTTCTATAAGCGAGCTTCGTCGTTTTATGAAGAGAAGCAGCTTATTGCTCGCAAGGCGCTGCCGTTTATCGACAATAAAACCACCATGGCGGCAGATTCCAGTAGTACCGTCATGGAACTGCTCAAACTGTTGCAGGACCGTAATGACCTGACATTACTAACCAACTCGGCGGAAGCCATTCATGTTTTGGCTCAGTCAGAAATTAAAGTTGTTTCAACCGGTGGGGAACTGAACAAAAACACACTTTCCCTGCAAGGACGAATTACTAAAGAGATCATCAGTCGTTATCACGTCGATATTATGGTAATGAGTTGTAAAGGTCTTGATATTAACAGTGGCGCGCTGGACTCTAACGAAGCGGAAGCTGAGATCAAAAAGACAATGATCCGCCAGGCGACAGAAGTCGCGTTATTAGTCGATCACTCCAAGTTTGATCGCAAAGCTTTTGTCCAGTTAGCTGACTTTAGTCATATTAATTACATAATAACTGATAAATCACCGGGTGCAGAATGGGAAGGATTTTGCAAAGACAATAATATCCAGCTTGTGTGGTAATTTAATCACACGTTGTCAATATTATTTGTTCCAGCGCCTGTGAAATAAAATGATGATAAAAATGCGGTAAGTAACTTTGCCGCAATTGCTACCTTTTTTAGCAAAATTCGAGGCACCAAATGGAACAATATGATCAAATTGGCGCAAGACTGGACCGCCTGCCTTTGGCCCGGTTTCATTATCGTATATTTGGCATAATCAGCTTTAGTCTGTTATTAACTGGTTTTTTAAGTTATTCAGGTAATGTTGTTTTAGCAAAACTGGTAAGCAATGGATGGTCAAATAATTTCCTCAATGCTGCTTTTACGTCGGCATTGATGTTTGGTTATTTCATCGGTTCGCTTACCGGTGGATTCATTGGTGATTACTGTGGACGGCGCCGGGCATTCCGCATAAATCTTCTTATTGTTGGCATTGCGGCGACAGGCGCTGCTTTCGTCCCTGATATGTACTGGCTCATCTTCTTTCGTTTCCTGATGGGGACAGGAATGGGGGCGCTGATTATGGTTGGCTATGCGTCGTTTACTGAATTTATTCCCGCTCTGGTGCGTGGAAAATGGTCCGCGAGACTCTCATTTGTCGGCAACTGGTCGCCCATGTTGTCAGCGGCGATAGGCGTTGTCGTTATTGCTTTCTTTAGTTGGCGGATAATGTTTTTGCTGGGCGGTATTGGGATAATGTTAGCATGGCTACTTTCTGGTAAATATTTTATTGAGTCGCCTCGTTGGCTGGCGGGTATTGGACAATTAGCGGGAGCAGAAAGACAACTTCGTGAAGTAGAGCAGCAAATCGAAAAAGAGAAGGGCATTTATCTAACTCCACTTGCTTTCAGGCAAAGCACAAGTCAGAGTAATGAAATTAATGGTACTTTTTGGTTGCTGTTCAAAGGCGAGATGTTGCAGCGCACGTTAGTCGCGATTACGGTGTTAATTGCGATGAACATCTCGCTTTATACTATCACCGTATGGATACCTACCATATTTGTTAACTCCGGAATTGATGTTGATAAATCAATATTAATGACGGCTATTATTATGATAGGCGCTCCGGTTGGAATATTTATTGCTGCGTTAGTTATTGATCACTTTCCTCGCCGATTATTTGGCTCGTCTTTGCTTATAATTATTGCCGTGTTGGGATATATATATTCTATACAAACTACAGAATGGGCCATCTTAGGTTATGGCCTGGTGATGATCTTCTTTCTTTATATGTATGTTTGCTTCGCCTCTGCGGTGTATATCCCGGAACTTTGGCCAACCCATTTACGCCTGCGCGGCTCGGGATTTGTTAACGCAGTAGGACGAATCGTCGCGGTCTTCACTCCGTATGGCGTCGCGGCGTTATTAACGCATTATGGTTCGGTAACGGTCTTTATGGTGCTTGGTGTCATGTTGGTGTTATGTGCGCTGGTCCTCTCTATTTTTGGCATCGAAACGCGGAAGGTATCGCTGGAACGAATTTCTGGTATGAATTGAGTCTTCGTTGATTGCGTCAAATGCCAGATGCACCGCAGACGCACTTTGTCTGGCCTACAACGTCAGTACAGAATTGTAGGCCAGCGTAATATTATCCCTGCGTCTCTTCCCAGTCTGCCAGTGTGTACAATGTTGCCCCAGCAACTGACATCTCCATAAACGCGTGCGCACTGTCCTGTGGCTGGATATTCACACCGCGACAGCCATCGGTAATCACGTTCACGCGATAACCTAACTGCAACGCGTCCAGGACGGTAAACTTCACGCAATAGTCAGTAGCCAGCCCCATAACGATCAACTCATTGATTTCATGGTCGCGCAACCAGCCATCGAGCTCGGTTTTCTGCCGACGTCCGTTATCAAAAAAAGCACTGTAACTATCGACTAAAGAATTTTCACCTTTGTGAAACACTGCATCAATCGAATTTTGCGCCAGCAGAGGGTGCAACGCCGCACCTTCGCTGTGTTGTACGCAGTGATCGGGCCAGAAGGTTTGCGGCAGGCCGTCAAGCTGACCCTGGGTATAAGGTTCTACACCATGCTGGCTGGCAAAACTGCCGTGATTGGCCGGATGCCAGTCCTGACTGGCGACAACCGCTTCACCACGCGCTTTACACCAGCTTATCAGGGCATTAGCGACATCAACCGTGCTATCGCCTTCGGCAACAGCCAGCGCGCCGCCAGCGCAGAAATCATTTTGTAAATCGACCAGTAACAGGGCGCGTTGGGGCATTACAGTCTCCTTAATCATCCGGCGTCAGTTCGCCGCGCAGGTTTTGGCTCATGGCCTTGCGAATGGTTTCGGTATCCAGCCCCTGGCTGAGTAGGTAGTGCAGTTTGGTTAGCGTGGCTTCTACTGTCATATCCGCACCGCCAATAACGCCGGCATGGGCGAGGGCGTTACCCGTGGCATAACCGCCCATATTGACTTTACCGGACATACATTGTGTCAGGTTAACCACCACAATTCCGCGATCGCTGGCTTCTTGTAATTCTTGCAGGAATGCTTTGTTTTGCGGCGCATTACCCACGCCATAAGAGCGCAGAATCAACGCTTTAACCGGTTGACGCAGGAAGTTACGTACGACGTCAGCAGAAATCCCCGGATAAATTGTCACCACGCCGATCGGCTGTGGTGTAATCGGATGAACGATCAGCTCACCTGTGCCGTGCGGGGCGGGGGGGGTATTTAAACGGCGAATATGAATACCCGCTTCCAGCAATGGCGGAAGATTTGGTGACGCGAAGGCATCAAAACCATCGGCATGAGCTTTGGTGGTGCGGTTGCCGCGATACAGGCGATTATTAAAAAAGAGTGTGACTTCGTTGATGGGATAGTTCGCCGCAACGTACAACGCATTCAGCAAATTGATTTGTCCGTCAGAGCGTAACTCGGCCAATGGGATTTGTGACCCTGTCACTATGACCGGTTTGCCGAGATTCTCCAGCATGAACGACAGCGCAGAGGCGGTATACGCCATCGTGTCGGTGCCATGCAGAATGACAAAACCATCGTACTCGTCATAGTGCGCTTTAATATCTTCAGCAATATGCTGCCAGTCCTCTGGCGTCATATCAGAAGAATCCATCAGCGGCGTGTATTCATGAATGGTGAAATCCGGCATCTCCGGGCGATGGAACTCCGGCATCAGCGCCAGTTGGCGTTGTAGATGGCCCGACACCGGAATATATCCCTGCTCGGAACGCTGCATCCCGATGGTCCCGCCCGTGTAGGCAACGTAAATTGATTTCTTTTGCATGATATTGATATGAATGATACCGAAAGAGCAAAAGTATATACGTGAGGGGCAGCGAGCGCACCTGGATACTCTGCGGATATGAGAAAAGTCCGGCGGAACAGAGGGACTGGCATCCCGCCGGGGACAAATGATTAATCCTGCAACGCATAGGTTACGGTCGTGACTACACGCACCGTTTTGTTAATCGCCGAGGGATCATCTTCGTCACTGCCACTGGCGAAGATCTGGAACACGCCTTGTGACGCATCGCTAATGGACCCTACCTGACTACCTGAATCCGTCGCAAACTGTAATGCTGCGTTGCGTGCGTCTTTTGTCGCGGCAGCAATCATCTCCGCGCGCAGTGCGCCAATGCCGTTGAAACGATAGGCGATTTTGCTATCAGCGATGGCGCCATCTGTGGCGATTTGCAGGTCGTTTAATTTCGCGACGACTTTTTCGACAGCAGCAACGTTATGCGTTTTTATCGTAACAGACCCGTCAGCGTTAAAGCGTGGCATCGTCGGATCGTCTTTGAGGTAAAAGGCTTCCGTTCGCTTACTTGTCCATTGACCCACGTTTATCTCTTTGTCGTTAATCCCCTGAGCGTGGAATTCGGCAATAATCTTGTTCTGCGCATCTTCAAGTTTTGGGAAAAGTTCGCCAGGAACATTACCCTTAAAGTTGATAGCAATTGTTAATTCAGCCGTATCGGCGCGAACTTCTTTTTCCGAAAGTCCTCGTACGTTCACATAACGGTTGTTGGTTTTTAAATGTTTAACACCATCACCTACGAAGTATCCGCAGGCGCTGATCCCCAGTCCGAGGACGATAGCGGCAATTAAAGAAGGTGCCTTATTCACTGATGACTCCTTATCAGGTGCAAAATGATCAAGGCAATGTAGTGGAGAGAGGAAGTGAAAGACAGTCCGGTTCAGGAGTGTGGCCGACAGCATATCGGCCACATATTTGCAGGGATTAACGCACGTTGGCGCAGGTCAGGCAAAACGCGTAACGGTTTTGCGGATCGTTAAAGGCTGCCAGCTTGTCGCTTTCGCTTTTAACGGTTGAAGCGACCGAGGCCAGCGGCGCAGGTAGCATGGCCTGGAGCGTATCTGGCAACATCGCCCGTACTGAACCTGACATGTTGTCCATCACCTTGTCGAAGAAGGTCGGCTCATCGACGTAATATTCCAGATGCCACTGTTTCAGTTTTGCCAGTTCAGCCGCTTTGGCAACTGCATCATCGAAATCACCGAGACTATCGACCAGTCCATTCGCTTTCGCATCCTGACCGGTCCAGACATGCCCCTGGGCGATTTTATCAATCTGCTCTGGCGTCGAATTACGCGAATCGGCAACCAGCGTGATAAAGCGTTTATAGCCGTTCTCAATGCTCAATTGCATCATCTGCTGCGCTTCTGGCGGCAGCGATTTAGTAATGGAAACATCCGCCAGTGGTGATGTAGACACGCCATCGGTATGTACACCAATCGAATCGAGGCTGTTTTCTACAGTGGTGATTACGCCGAAGATACCGATAGAACCGGTCAGAGTGCTCGGGTTAGCTACAATGTAATTGGCCGGCGTGGAGATCCAGTAACCACCAGATGCCGCCATACCGCCCATTGACACAACCACCGGCTTGCCAGCTGCTCTGGCGGCTGCCAGTTCAGCGCGAATCACCTCAGAAGCCGTTACGCTGCCGCCAGGGCTGTTTACGCGCAGAACAATCGCTTTTACTTTTGGATCAAGGCGAGCGTCACGGATTTGTGCCGCGGTCGTATCGCCGCCAACATTCCCCTGAGTTTCTTCGCCATCCATAATCGCGCCATTAGCGAAGACGACACCGATGCTGTCGCCGGTATCTGCTGGAGTTTTCAGTGCGTAATCGTAATAACTGATGGCGCGATAATTTTTATCAGCCTTGCTCCAGCCAAATTCTTTGGTCAGGGCTTTTTCAATTTCGGCATTCGTTGCCAGCGCGTCGACCAGTTTGTTGTCCAGTGCGTACTTCGCAGTATCGCCACCCGTTTTGGTTAAGCCTGCAAGTAGCCCTTGCGCCCCAGGGAATACCTGCTGGGCAGGGATCTGGCGGTTAGCGGCAACGGTGTTGAGATAGTTTTGCCACAGTTCGCCAATCCAACGGCTATCGGCTTCGCGGGCTGCCGGGGACATATCATCACGAATAAACGGCTCAACGGCAGATTTATAAGTCCCCACGCGGAACACATGTGTGGAAACTTTTAGCTTATCCAGCAATGATTTGTAGTACAGGCCGTTGGTGGCAAAACCGTGCAAATCAACCACGCCTTGCGGGGATAGCCAAATTTTGTTGGCGAAACTGGCGAGGTAATATTGTCCCTGGCTGTAGTTCTCGCCAATGGCGTAAACCGGTTTACCGCTGTCACGAAACTCTTTCAGGGCTTTGCCGATGTACTGCATAGACGGTTGGTCGCCGCCCGCAAAGTCTTTCAGATCCATCACGATACCGGTGATATTCCGGTCATCTTTAGCCTGGCGAATAGTGTTCACGATATCAAACAGCGAGTTTTCCTGCAGACGATCGGAACTGGCGCCAAGCAGCTGGCGGCTTAATTTACTAAACCGTTGCGAGCTGTCGGGCTTATCGACGATCACGCCGGAAATATCGAGCAGTAATGCGCCACGACCGGCGGTTTCTTTGGTATCGCTACTACTGACCTGCATCCAGATCCCCACGCCAACCAGCACGAGGAAAATAAAGAACAGGTTAAGTACCATTTCACGGACAAAATTGAGCAGACGCCACGTCCATTTAAAAAATCCGGCAATAAATCGCCAAAGGGTTCGCATGTATTCTCCCAGACTAAAAGTCACACCTGTTACAGGTGCAATAGATGTGGTTATCGTAATGACCCAACCGGCACTTGTCAGCAGGAATCGCGGACTGTGCTGTAACAAAATCCACTCTCGTGTTAATTTTGTGAATAAACATTATGACAGGAGTTAATCAAATGGATGCACTCGAACTATTGATCAACCGCCGTAGCGCCTCACGTCTGGCTGAACCTGCTCCGACTGGCGAACAACTGCAAAATATCCTGCGTGCCGGAATGCGTGCACCGGACCATAAATCCATGCAACCGTGGCATTTTTTTGTGATTGAAGGAGAAGGGCGCGAACGTTTCAGTACCGTTCTGCAACAGGGCGCAATTGCTGCGGGTAGCGATGATAAAGCTATCGACAAAGCCCGTAATGCCCCGTTCCGTGCGCCGCTTATCATCACTGTGGTGGCGAAATGTGAAGAAAATCATAAAGTCCCACGTTGGGAACAGGAAATGTCAGCGGGTTGCGCGGTGATGGCGATGCAAATGGCGGCGGTTGCCCAGGGCTTTGGCGGCATCTGGCGTAGTGGTGGGTTAACCGAAAGTCCGGTGGTGCGTGAGGCGTTCGGTTGTCGGGAGCAGGATAAAATTGTTGGCTTTCTTTATCTCGGCACGCCGCAATTGAAAGCATCAACGTCGATTAACGTTCCGGATCCGACGCCGTTTGTCACTTATTTTTGATAATTTTCGCAAAACTGTCTGGATTATGAGCAAAGGCGCAGGAATTCAGACACTCTCACTTATCACTTCACGGAATGAAGGTTACCATACCCGGATTGCATTGACAGGAGATGTCCATGAGCGAGAAGTCGATTCGTTTGACCCAATACAGCCACGGAGCAGGTTGCGGCTGTAAAATTTCCCCAAAAGTGTTGGAAACCATTCTGCACAGCGAGCAGGCGAAGTTTGTTGATCCGAATTTGCTCGTGGGTAACGAAACCCGCGACGATGCGGCAGTATACGATCTTGGTAATGGCACCAGTGTCATCAGCACCACCGATTTCTTTATGCCGATCGTTGATAATCCTTTCGATTTTGGCCGCATTGCCGCGACGAATGCCATCAGCGATATTTTCGCGATGGGCGGCAAACCGATTATGGCCATTGCGATCCTCGGCTGGCCGATTAACAAACTTTCCCCGGAAATTGCCCGCGAAGTGACCGAAGGTGGTCGCTATGCGTGTCGTCAGGCGGGGATTGCGCTGGCAGGCGGTCACTCCATCGACGCGCCGGAACCGATTTTTGGTCTGGCGGTGACGGGGATCGTACCGACTGAACGAGTGAAGAAAAACAGCACCGCACAAGCCGGATGTAAACTGTTCCTGACTAAACCGCTGGGGATTGGCGTTCTCACCACGGCTGAGAAAAAATCACTGCTCAAGCCAGAACATCAGGGGCTGGCGACGGAAGTGATGTGCCGGATGAATATCGCAGGTGCGTCATTTGCCAACATTGAAGGCGTAAAAGCGATGACCGACGTCACCGGTTTTGGTCTGCTGGGCCATCTAAGTGAAATGTGCCAGGGGGCAGGCGTGCAGGCTCGTATCGACTATGAAGCGATCCCGAAACTGCCGGGCGTGGAAGAGTACATTAAGCTGGGCGCTGTACCGGGTGGCACCGAACGCAACTTTGCCAGCTACGGCCATTTGATGGGCGAAATGCCGCGAGAAGTGCGGGATCTGTTGTGCGATCCGCAAACTTCCGGTGGCCTGCTGCTGGCGGTGATGCCGGAAGCAGAAAATGAAGTCAAAGCTACCGCAGCCGAGTTTGGCATTGAACTGACGGCGATTGGCGAGCTGGTGCCTGCGCGTGGCGGTCGTGCCATGGTAGAGATCCGTTAATTCAATGCGGTTGTTTATAGCCGAAAAACCGAGTCTGGCACGCGCTATTGCTGATGTCCTGCCCAAACCGCACCGTAAAGGCGATGGCTTTATCGAGTGCGGCAATAGACAGGTGGTGACCTGGTGTATCGGTCACCTGCTTGAGCAGGCGCAGCCAGACGTCTACGACAGCCGCTATGCGCGCTGGAATCTGGCGGATTTGCCGATTGTCCCGGAAAAGTGGCAACTGCAACCACGCCCCTCCGTAACCAAACAACTTAACGTCATCAAACGCTTTCTGCATGAAGCCAGCGAAGTGATTCACGCCGGCGACCCGGATCGTGAAGGTCAATTGCTGGTGGATGAAGTGCTGGACTACCTGCAACTGGCACCGGAAAAGCGCCAGCAAGTTCAGCGTTGCCTGATCAACGACCTGAACCCGCAGGCGGTTGAACGAGCAATCGAGCGTCTCCGCTCCAACAGCGAGTTTGTACCGCTATGTGTTTCCGCACTGGCGCGAGCGCGTGCCGACTGGCTGTACGGTATCAATATGACCCGCGCGTATACCATTCTCGGTCGCAATGCTGGCTATCAGGGGGTGCTTTCCGTTGGGCGCGTACAGACTCCCGTACTTGGGCTGGTGGTCCGGCGTGACGAAGAAATAGAAAACTTTGTGGCGAAAGACTTCTTTGAAGTCAAAGCGCACATTGTGACGCCTGCCGATGAACGATTTACCGCCATCTGGCAGCCGAGTGAAGCGTGCGAGCCGTACCAGGATGAAGAAGGGCGTTTGTTGCATCGCCCGCTGGCGGAGCATGTGGTTAACCGTATCAGTGGTCAACCGGCGATCGTCACCAGCTATAACGATAAACGGGAATCAGAATCTGCGCCGCTGCCGTTTTCGCTTTCCGCGTTGCAGATTGAAGCCGCAAAACGTTTTGGGCTTAGTGCACAGAACGTGCTTGATATTTGCCAGAAGCTATATGAAACGCACAAGCTGATCACTTATCCGCGTTCCGACTGCCGCTACCTACCGGAAGAGCATTTTGCCGGACGTCATGCGGTGATGAATGCCATCAGCGTTCATGCGCCGGGGCTATTGCCACAGCCGGTGGTTGACCCGAATTTACGCAACCGCTGCTGGGATGACAAAAAGGTGGATGCTCACCACGCCATCATCCCGACCGCGCGTAGTTCTGCCATCAACCTGACGGAGAACGAATCGAAGGTCTATAACCTGATTGCTCGTCAATACCTGATGCAGTTCTGCCCGGATGCGGTGTTCCGCAAGTGTGTCATTGAGCTGGAAATAGCCAAAGGCAAATTTGTTGCTAAAGCCCGTTTTCTTGCCGAAGCAGGCTGGCGCACGCTGTTAGGCAGCAAAGAGCGTGATGAAGAAAACGACGGTACGCCGCTGCCTGTAGTCGCGAAGGACGATGAATTGTTGTGCGAAAAAGGTGAAGTGGTGGAGCGACAAACCCAGCCGCCGCGCCATTTCACTGATGCAACACTGCTTTCAGCAATGACCGGGATCGCGCGTTTTGTTCAGGATAAAGATCTGAAAAAGATCCTTCGTGCCACCGATGGTCTGGGAACAGAAGCGACCCGAGCCGGGATTATTGAACTGTTGTTCAAGCGTGGTTTTCTGACCAAAAAAGGGCGCTATATCCATTCCACCGACGCCGGAAAAGCGTTATTCCATTCGCTGCCAGAAATGGCGACGCGACCGGATATGACCGCACACTGGGAATCGGTGCTGACGCAAATCAGCGAAAAACAGTGTCGCTACCAGGACTTTATGCAGCCGCTGGTGGGGACGCTTTACCAATTGATTGATCAGGCGAAGCGTACGCCGGTGCGACAGTTTCGCGGCATAGTTGCTCCGGGCAGTGGCGGTAGTGGTGATAAGAAAAAGGCTGCTCCACGCAAGCGAGCGGCGAAAAAAAGCCCGCCAGCAGATGAAGTGGGCAGTGGAGTGATAACATAAAGGCCGGTGCCAGAATTCCAACTCACTGATACAGCACTTTTCGTAGGCCGGATAAGGCGTTTACGTCGCATTCGGCACAAATGCCTGATGCGACGCTTGCGCGTCTTATCAGGCCTACAGATCTGTTCTCTGATTCAGAAGGTTTTCGTAGGCCGGATAACTTAAATCACACCCTGCGCCAGCATCGCATCGGCAACCTTCACAAAGCCTGCAATGTTCGCGCCCTGTACGTAGTTGGTTTGCTCACCTTCACCGCCATGCTCAACACAAGCGTGGTGGATATCCAGCATGATGTGATGCAAACGCGCATCGACTTTCTCGGCTTTCCAGCCCAGACGCGCAGCGTTCTGCGCCATTTCCAGACCCGATGTTGCTACGCCGCCAGCGTTAGCCGCTTTACCCGGCGCAAACAACACGCCCGCCTGCTGGAACAATTCGGTGGCTTCGATGGTTGTCGGCATGTTTGCCCCTTCAGCGACTGCTTTAACGCCGTTGGCGATAAGCTGGTGCGCAGCGTCAACATCCAGTTCGTTCTGAGTCGCGCAAGGCAGTGCGATATCAACCGGTACAGACCACGGCTGTTGCCCTTCGAGATAGACCAGGCCAAATTCTTTGGCGTAATCCGCAACGCGGCCATCGCGGCTGGCTTTGATTTCGATAAGACGCGCCAGTTTCTCTTTCGTGAATCCGCTTTCGTCAACTACAGTGCCACTGGAGTCTGACGCAGTAATCACACGGGCGCCAAATTCCATCGCTTTTTCGATAGCATACTGGGCAACGTTGCCGGAGCCAGAAACAGAAACACGCATGCCTTCAAAACCCAGACCGTGACGTTTCAGCATCGCTTCCGTGAAATAAACCAGACCGTAGCCGGTGGCCTCCGGGCGGATCAGACTGCCGCCAAAAGAAAGTCCCTTGCCCGTAAAGACGCAAGCGGTATTGTTAGACAATTTTTTCATCATCCCCGCCATAAAGCCAACTTCACGACCACCAACGCCGATATCACCCGCTGGAACGTCGGTGTCTGCACCGAGGTGACGATACAGCTCGGTCATCAGCGCCTGGCAGAAACGCATCACTTCGCCTTCACTTTTGCCTTTCGGATCGAAATCGCTGCCACCTTTACCGCCGCCCATTGGCAGGGTAGTCAGGGCATTTTTAAAGGTTTGTTCGAAGCCAAGGAATTTGAGAATGGAAAGGTTTACGGATGGGTGGAAACGCATACCGCCTTTGTACGGGCCGATGGCGGAGCTGAACTGGACGCGCCATGCGCGGTTGACCTGCACCTGATTGCGATCGTCAACCCAGACGACGCGAAACTGGATCACGCGCTCCGGTTCAACCAGGCGTTCCAGTAACGACATCTGGCGATATTTTGGATTTTGTTCAAGAAAAGGCCAGAGAGTGGTCATTACTTCACGAACGGCTTGCGCGAACTCGGTTTGATTCGGGTCGCGCTTTTGTACATGGTTGAGGAATGACTCCAGAGAATATGTCTGATCCATAGATATAAAACCCTTATATATTAAGACGATTGTGCGTATGTTGTTTGTGTTAGGTGTTTTTGCAGTTTTCGACTATACCATCAAGAATGTGACGGTAAGCAAGAAAAAAATGACGCAGGAAAGCAAATTAATAATGTGTGGAATTTATAAACGCCACCTAATGTCTGGTGTGTCTTATCGGACCTGAAAAACCGGGCGCATTTTCAAGAGTGATCCGTAGGCTGGATAAGGCGTTCACGCCGCATCCGGCAACCAGACGCTAAAGTTTTTCCAACTGGTTACCGTTATCAGTAGCAGAGACAACGAAAAATAAGGAGTTTCCTGTGAGTCGAGCATTGTTCGCCGTAGCGTTGGTATTCCCGTTCTTTGCGCTGGCTAATCAGCAGTATCGTCCGGATGTGGAAGTGAATGTGCCGCCGGAAGTGTTTAGTTCTGGCGGACAGTCGGCGCAGCCCTGTAGCCAGTGCTGCGTTTATCAGGATCAAAACTATTCCGAAGGGGCGGTGATTAAAGCAGAGGGAATACTGTTGCAATGTCAGAGGGATGACAAAACCATTAGCACTAATCCACTGGTCTGGCGGCGCGTAAAGCCATAAACGCCTGTAAAAGCGGAATGTCAGCAGGGGCCAGCGGATATTGCATCGCCTCTTCAGGTGAGCACCAGACCAACGCCTGATGTTCATGTGCCTGTAACGTACCGTGGAAGTCCGGTACGTGCCAGGCATGAAGATAGATAATCCGACCAGATACTTCTCGCTGATGGCTGGCAACATATTCACCAACCGTTGCTTCAATGCCCAATTCTTCGCGCAATTCCCGTACTAGCGCCTGCGGCTGGCTTTCTCCTGGTTCGACTTTACCGCCAGCAAATTCCCATAATCCCGCTTGATTGCTATGCTCAGGGCGTTGTGCGATTAAAATTTTGCCATCCCGTTCGATAATGGCGGCAACAACATCAATCATTTTCATAAATTACACACGGTCGAATACAGGAAAAATGCCATAATATCCGCAGTGTTGCCCGAGCTGAAGGGTTTTATTTCTTAAGGAGTACCCGTGTTAGACCGCCATCTTCATCCCCGAATTAAACCTTTGCTGCATCAGTGCGTGCGGGTTCTGGATAAACCTGGCATCACGCCAGATGGTTTAACGTTAATGGGGTTTGCTATCGGCGTGCTGGCACTGCCGTTTCTGGCGTTGGGCTGGTATCTGGCGGCGCTGATTGCCATTTTACTGAACAGGTTGCTTGATGGTCTGGACGGCGCGCTGGCGCGGCGCAGAGGGTTAACCGACGCAGGTGGCTTTCTCGATATTTCGTTGGATTTCCTTTTTTACGCGCTGGTGCCGTTCGGGTTTATTCTCGCCGCACCGGAACAAAATGCGCTGGCAGGCGGCTGGCTGTTGTTTGCGTTTATCGGTACGGGCAGCAGTTTTCTCGCCTTTGCAGCGCTTGCGGCAAAACATCAGATTGATAATCCCGGTTATGCGCACAAATCGTTTTATTATCTGGGTGGGTTAACCGAAGGCACTGAGACGATTTTACTGTTTGTATTAAGTTGTCTCTTTCCGGCGTATTTCACGTGGTTTGCGTGGGTATTTGGCGCGCTATGCTGGATGACGACATTTACGCGGGTGTGGAGTGGGTATCTGACGCTGAAGTCGCTTCAGCGTCAGTAATGGCACCGTTATTTGCTACTGTCCGGGCCGCGATCACCTGTTGCTATGGGGTTTTTCGGGTCGCTACTCCATTCGTACCAACCACCGTCATATACGGAGACGTTGTTCCAGCCCATTGCGCGCGCATACATAAAGGTTTCTGAGGCGCGCCAGCCGGTGCCGCAGTAGAACGAAACTTGTTGATCCGGCAGGATATTCCATTCTTTCCACATTGCCGCGACGTCATCGGCAGTACGCATGGTGCCGTCTGGGTTATGGAAATCTTCCATATGCGTTGAGTCGCTGCCCGCATGACCCCAGCGTGCGCCCGGAATGTCACCTTTTGGCTTGATGTAGTCATAGCCGCTGGTGGTGCCGATAAATTCCGCCCAGGAGCGTACGCTGACCAGTGAGGCATCCTGGCGATGCAGCAGACCGCGCGCCTGTTCCATATCGAGCATCAGTTGCGGTTGCGCTGGGATCTTCACGCCGAAATCCGGTTCCGGTTTCACTTTCGGTGGCGTACCGCGCTCAACGGGCAGGCCTGCGTCGGACCAGGTTTGCCAGCCGCCATCCAGAAGGCGCACATCTTTCACGCCTGCATAAAGCATAATCTGGGCCACACGCGCTGCCGCGTATACGTCACGCCCGTACAGAATGACCGTGGTGTCATGGCGAATGCCGTGTTTTGCCAGCATCGCTTTTAGTTGTTCATCAGAAACTTTATTCCACAGCGGTTCGCTTTCCACTACGTTGGTATCGATGTAATCAGCACCGGGAATATGGCTGATAAGGTAAAACTTTGGCGCGCCCCAGGCTGCTTCGATCACTTTCCAGTCACCGGCAGGTTTCGCCGTAACGTCCTTACCTTGTTGCAGGTCATGCAGCCATTGCGGATAAACCAGCTGCTCAAAGTGAGGCAGTTTTTGCAGACGGGAAGGTTCGTTTAGCGCGTCACTCAGGATGGAGATATGCGTAAAGCCTGCTTTTTGCAGTCGCGTTTTGACGGCTTCGACGTCTTTGTCAGTACCGTATAACGCCACCGGGGCATCGGTTTTCAGGTTATGTTGCTTGATCCACGCGTTGAGCTGTTCGGCGCTCATTTTGTCGAGCCAGCTAGCAGAAAGGTTTAAGGCGGCAGGTTCATGACCGGAGGGGCCATTTAGGGTTTGTGGCCAGCCGTTATAAAATGCGCTGGGGCGAGTATCAATCGCTTTGCCATTTTGTTGTTGTAGCTGGTCAAGTGTAAGAGGCTTCGCCAGTTCAGCGGCCCACGAAGAAGCGCAAGCCAGCCCTAAAGCCATTGCCAGCGCGGTCATTTGAGAAACACGTTTCATCGAAAATCCCGACATTGTAGTTTTGAGTGCGCCATTCTGAACTGGCGCATGAGGAAAAACTTTGCGTTATCGCAGTTTGTTGTAATTTTCTGACCATTGCGTCATATCCAGTACGGGACTATCGGCAGGAACATCCTGAAGATCGTGGGTGACCTGAACGACCGGGATCGCCAGTTCGCGAACTTCATTGAATACCCACTGGCGAAAATTATCGCGCAGAGCCACGTCAAGACGGCTGAACGGTTCATCCAGTAGCAACGCTTTTGGCTGGGCGAGAAGGGCGCGTAGCAGAGCAACGCGCGCTCGCTGACCGCCAGATAAAGTGGCGGGATCCTGATGGAAAGCTCCGCCAAGGCCTGCCCGCTCAAGTGCATCATTCACGGCATTACGTCGAGCATTCCCTTTGAGTGTCGCCGGTAGCGCCAGCAGTAAATTTTGTCCGACGCTGAACTGGTCAAATAACAGTGCATCCTGGAAAAGAATACCCATCTGACGCCGGGCTGTGGGCTGGGTATCGATACGTTGATCATTGAGCCATAGCTCACCTGTACAAGAAAATTGCCCGGCTAGTGCACCAATCATCCATGAAAACAGAGAAGACTTACCACAGCCTGAAGGACCCATTAACGTGACAATGTCACCTTTATTGACTGTAAAGTTAACGTTTTCCAGTAAACAGGTTTCAGGCAAACGCAGCGAAACATCTTTCACGCAGAGCATTAGCGGAGTCCTTGTCTGATAAAACCTACCCATTTCGCAAGCAGGGCGGTCAGGGCAAAAATAATAAGCGGCAATAGCAGTTGCCACAGGGCCTGAGCGGCGAGGATGCTGTTACTACCGCCGCTACTTAACGCTACCGCTTCGGTGGTTAGCGTCGGGAAACGCCCGGCGCCCAGCCACAGCGTTGGCATATATTGCGCAATACTCACTGAAAATCCGACAGCGAAGGCAATCAGCGCAGGGCGCAGCATTAGCGGGCATTTCGCGTAAAAGAAGATTTTGGCCCGTGACCACCCCAGTGTTTGCGCAATCAATATTAATCGTGAATCGATGCGCCGCCAGGCCGGTTGCAGGATGAACAGCATCCACGGCATTACCCACAGCAGATGCCCCCAGACCACCGCCGTCCAGCTTCCATCCTGGTTCAGCCATAGCGCCAGCGTGTACTGGCCCGCCACTAGCGGCAGTGCCGGTAATAAAATGGGCACCCATAGCCACAACTGGCGACGCTGTGGCCCCCATTCCAGCCACAGCAGTAATAGAAGCAAAGCGATGAATGTCGCCACCAGTCCCATCGTCAGGCTGTTGAGAAGCGCTTCATTATTGATCGTCGACTGATCCGCGAGGATCGATAGCAGAATCACACAGAGTACGCCAGTAAATGGTAACAACTTAGCCAGCATCATCCCGGGCAACAAAGGTGTAGCTGGCTTGCGAATGCCATCTTCCTGGGGGATCATGCGTCGCCAGGCGCGCCACAACAGATAACCAGGCAAAACGTAAGCGGCGAGTAACAGCATCAGCAGTAGGCTGGCGAGCGCGCCTTTTGTCTGTTGGTCAATATCGCCCTGGGTTAACCACTGCCAGCTAATTACCGCCAGCGTCGGTGGATTACCTGGACCAAGAATAATCGCCACATCCACGACCGACAACGACCATGCCACAATCGCCAGCATCGCCATTGCCAGCGCAGGCGCGACGGAGGGCAACAACAGCCAGTTCAGACATTGCCAGCGGCTGTAGCCCAGCGAATCCAGTACAATAACTTGTTGCATCAGGCGTTTTTCACTCAGTGCTGCCGATAAGATCCACAGCAGAAATGCGCTTTCTTTCACTGCCAGAGTGAAACCCAGCCCAATACCCAATTTGTCCATTGGCGGAGTGAAATACGGGAAATAGTCATAAAGCAGTCCGCCGTCAGCAAAGAGCAGAAGGACGCTGGTGGCAAAAGCCACGTGGGGAATGGCGAGCAGCCACGGCAGACGGGCGCACAGATGCAGCCATTTTGCGCCAGGCCACAGCGCGACAATCACCAGCAGGGCAATAAACAAAGCGCCGACCGCGGCGATAGTCGTCGACACCAGCGTCGCCAGTAATGCCTGCGGTAACTGCGGGTCGGCAAATAACGCCTGCCAGTGCGTGAGCGACAAGGCAGGCGTTATCAGCGTGAAAGCCGACGGAACCAGCGGTGCGTAAATCACCGCCATCATCACCCACAGCAAAAAAATTAATGCGTACCGTAACGGCGTAGCCATTCTTGTTCCAGCGCATTTACCCAACCTGCGTGCGGTTCCGCCAGTACCGGCGGCAGATCCTGCGGCATTCTTGATTGCAATGTTTCACGCTGCCCGGCAGATAGTTTTTGCGGATCGAGAACGGAAGGATCGCCCCAGACAGCGGGATCTGCTTTACGCAGTTGCGCTTCTGGTGAGAGCAGGAAGTTGGCGACAACCTTCGCCGCAGCACTGGCATTAGCGTTGGCAGGAATGGTGACGAAATGCACGTTGCCAATCATCCCCTCGCTAAAGCCAAAGCTGTAACTACTGGCTGGCAAATCGCCGCTGGCTATTTTTTGCTGCGCATGAGCAGGATTAAAGGTCAGCGACAGGCGCAATGTGCCGGATTTCAGCAGGGCATCCATTCGTGCGGGCGAGGGCGGGAAATCCTTTCCTTCGCGCCATAAATACGGATGCAGCGCATCAAGATATTGCCAAAGAGGCGCAGTGACACGGGAGAAAGTGGCTTCATCCGGGGCAACTTTTAATGCTGCGGGATCTGGCGTCAGCATAATCAGCAGCTGTTCAAGAAACGCGGTGCCGGTAAAGTCCGGTGGGCGCGGATAAGTCACCGTGCCGGGATTGGCTTTAGCATATTCCAGTAAGGCTTGCAGTGTTTGTGGCGGCTGTGGCGTAACATCGCGGCGGGCGATAAACGTCAGTTGCGCGCCGCCCCAGGGCGATTCAGCGCCTTCTGTAGGCACAGAAAAATCTTCCCTTACAGGCAGTTGCGTGTCGACATAGCGCCAGTTGGGTAGTGTTTCCGCCCAGTCGGTTTGCAGTAAGTTAGCCTCTTTTAAGGTGCGGAAGTTTTCGCCGTTTACCCAGAGTAGATCCACCGAGCCGCCCGTTTTTCGTCCAGCAGTGGCTTCTGTCTGAATGCGTTTTACCGCGTCCGCGGCATCAGCCAGACGGACGATCTTCAGGTTTATATCGTAATGGGTTTTCATCTCGCTGCTAACCCAGTCGAGATAGCGGTTAATCGCGGTGTCGCCGCCCCAGGCGTTAAACCAGACGGTTTCCCCTTTGGCTTCGTTTTTAATTTCCTGCCAGTCGCTCGCATGCGTTGTTAAAGAAAACAGCGATAACAATCCCAGCAACCACACACAATGGCGCATCATCTCTCCTTAAGAACGTTTTTCAGGAAGTCGGCACAGGCCCTGGGCAGGAATGGCCATGGCAGAATTAAAACGAGCCGACAGGTTTTGTAAGCCGATCAGCGCCGTCAGTTCGGTGAGCGCCTGAGCGTCAAAATGGGCAGCCAGTCGGGTGCGCAGGGCATCATCCACAGTGGGTGGCGTTACGCTTGCGGCTTCGGCATATTCCAGCGCCAGCCGTTCTTCATCGCTGAAGAGCGGGCTTTGCCGCCACTCAGCCACCGCCAGCAGTTTGTCAGTGCTGCCGGTACGCTCCGCGACTTTCATGCTAGTGATATCCACACAAAACTCACACAAGCACATTTGCGCAATACGCGCACTGACAAGCGAACGCACCACCGGATCGAGCGGTGAGCGTTTGCGCTCCAGCCAGCCAACAAACATCGACACCAGATAAAAGATAAACGGGATCCGTCCCCACCAGCGAATAGGACTTAGAACCTCACCGTAATGGCGACGATGCAGCCACGCCTGCGGCCGTAAAATTAAAGGAATTTTGTTAAGCGGCGGTAACCCCATCAGGCATTCCTCTTCTGGCGCTCATGCCAAATTTTTTTCGCCATAAAAACCACCACGCTCAGGGCAAACAGAATAAACAACCCGGTGACAAACCAGAATGTACCGCCCGTTAACATGCTACCCGCCCAGGAATAGACAATGGTCGCCGGTAACTGACCAAGCCCGGTGGCGATAAAAAACTGGCGAAAACGTATTGAAGTCAAACCGGCAGCATAGCTGATTGGATCGAAAGGGACAAAAGGCAATAACCGGCAGACCAGAATGGTGTGTTTGCCATAGCGGGTAAAAAAGCCGTCCATGCTGTCGAGTACCGTTTTACCGGTTAACTTTTCCACCACTTCACGGCCCATTACTCTGGCGATAAAGAAGCACAGCGCCGCGCCGGCCATCGAACTGGTCCACGACAGCAAACCGCCCCAGAACGCACCAAAAAGTGATGCGTTAGCAAAAGTAATCAGGAACGCGGGTAGCGGCGCGGCAATGGCCTGCAAAATCATCAAAAAGAATGAGACGACAGCCGCCTGCGCGCCGTAAGACTGAATAAAACGTTCAATACCCTGTTGGTCCACGGCGGCAAACGCCGCAACGCTGTGATTGATAAAATCATGAACGCCGGGTAGCAGCGCCCATGCGAGCAGCGTAGCGAACAACAGGATGATGATGGTGGCACGGTAGTACCAGATTTTACGCGATTGCATCTTCATCATCCTTAATCAAGGTTGTTATTCGGCGATTTTAAAGGTAACCGTTGCCAGCGTGTTATCTGCCGGGAGAACCGACGCATTGCCTTTGAATTTCACTTCGCTGCGTTTTTCGACCGCACCATAAGTGTATGTCGCATTGCTGACGATACCGACCGGGCAGCTATCCAGACATACCAGGCATCCTGTTTTTTTCTCTTCCGCCGCCGCTAAGTTACCACCAAAGCGCATGTCCAGTTTTTTACCGTTACTATCGACAATCACGTCATCGAAGGAATACGCTTTTGCCGCTCCTTGCCAGTTAACCGAAATATCCAGTTTGCTGCCTGCGACGTGAGTCGTTTCTTTATTATCCATCGTCATGTTTTCGCCAGGCGTACCACCGGCCTGCTTCAGGGCTTCATAAAATGCTTTCGGCGTGGCATAACCCATAAACAGTGATTTATGTCCGTTGGAGCCATCTTTAAACACAATGCCGTGGCGGGTATCGTCGGTGAGGAAACGCCCATTAATTTGCACCAGCATGGTTACCGTATGGTTATTTGCATCGACACGTAGCGGCTGGCTGTCCGAAAGCCCGTCGTATTCCACTTTTACCGCCGTACTCTCTTTTTGATCGCAGCCACTCAGCCCCGCAACGGCCAGTAAACACAGTGCAGCCAGTCCTTTTTTCCATGACACTGAATAATGTTGCAACATCGTTCTATCCTTCATTTTTAGGGTGAGTGAGTGGGCTGTGGCGCGAAGCAGACAGATCCACGTGTTTGTGACGAGCGTAGAGTTTGGCAAGCTGGACGAGAATAAACAGCGCCAGGCCAGCCAGACAGAGTTGTAAAATAAAGCGCAGCGTAATGCCTTCACGGGCGAGATCGCTCGCCATCACGGTATAAATCACTATTCCCGGCAGAGTGGTTAATGCCGAAATAAGGGTATAAGGCCAGAAGGCGATGGCGGTTAATCCGTAAGCGTAATTTTGAATATTGTAAGGAAACAGCGGGATTAAGCGGGTCAGAATAAGAAAATCGATACCGTTACGCGTAATGCCTTTTTCAATGGCCTGAAAAGTGTGGCTATGACCGACGTATTTCAGCAGTAAATCACGCCCCAGAAAGCGCGCCAACAGGAACGAGCAGGATGAGGCCAGCGTGGCGGCAATTAACGAAAGTAGCGTTCCTGTTAGCGGACCAAAAACTATTCCACCGGCGATCACCAGTACGCTACCCGGTAACAGAAACAGGGTGGCGATGATAAATAACAGAATATAGAGGCTATAACCGAAAAATCCGCTCTGGCGAATGAGTGTCTGTAAGTGGGGTAAATCGGTGAGCAGATCGAATAAACCGAAAGCATGGATAGCGTAAATTATCAGTGCAAAAAACAGACAGGCAAAAAGAAATTTACGCTCAGTGTTCATCGTGGAGTTTCCTATATCAAACTTGATAATAGAGAAGTGGTCAGACAACTAAAAAACGCAGTGACGGTATAACAAAGGACGGCGGGCAACAAATCATTACTGACAGTTTGTTGATTTTTCTCAAGGTTAATTCTCCTGACCCAGTGCGAGCCAGGAGAACGGAGAAATTAGCGGCGGAAGGTGGCCCAGACAGGGGCGTGATCTGACGGTTTTTCCATACTGCGGATTTCATAGTCGATGCCAGTTTCTACGCAGCATGCGGCCAGCGGCTGGCTGGCAAGTAGCAGGTCGATACGCAGACCACGGTTATCGTCAAAACCTTTTGAGCGGTAATCAAACCATGAGAAACGATCTGCTGTTTCCGGATTCGCATGGCGGAAGGTATCCACCAGCCCCCAACTCATCAGTCTGTCCATCCATTCGCGTTCTTCTGGCAGGAAAGAACATTTACCGGTACGCAGCCAGCGTTTGCGGTTCTCTTCGCCAATACCGATATCGAGGTCTGTAGGGCTGATATTCATATCGCCCATAATTAATACCGGATTATCACGTTTGAGTTCGGTTTCCAGGTAGTTTTGCAGGTTCTGGTAAAACTGCGCCTTTGCCGGGAATTTTATGGGGTGGTCGCGGCTTTCGCCCTGCGGGAAGTAGCCGTTGATCACGGTGACATTACCCAGCGGTGAGGGAATTTCCGCCATAATAATACGCCGTTGTGCGTCTTCGCCGTCGCCTGGGAAGCCACGACGCACGGCAATCGGCGTCTCTTTGGTCAACAGCGCCACACCGTAATGGCCTTTCTGCCCGTGATAAAACACGTTGTAGCCGAGCTTTGCCACATCTTCGAGCGGAAACATATCATCATGAACTTTTGTCTCCTGCAGGCCAATCACATCAGGCTGGTGCTTGTCGACGATAGCTTCAAGCTGGTGTGGTCTGGCGCGCAGGCCGTTGATATTAAAAGAGACAAATTTCATAGTCGCTGCCATTTATTCTGATAATGAGTGCGTGGATGTTAGCAGAAATTCGTCTGACTTACTGCCTGTTGTTAAGTGATTTGATCGATGGTTGTTAATGATGTCAACGATGGCGCAGAAAATGCCCGCTTTTGGTGCGAGTTGCGTCAGAATGGCGCAGCAATTTCCAGTAAATTTCGTCAATGATCACAATTCCAGAATTATATTTTACTGCTGCATAACATTTCGTTTTTTATTCTTTTTATTCATCTGTATCGCAAACGTATTCACTTTATATGCACTTCAGGTGCATATCGCTGGGTTGTAACGTCTTGATTTCCAGTTAACTGCCGCCGTTTATGCAATTTTTCACTGGCTGGCACGAACCCTGCAATCTACATTTACAGTGCAAACATTACTTATTATTAACATATAAATAACTATTTATTTACTGTAGGGGTCGCTATGTCTCAGCCAATTACGCGTGAAAACTTTGATGAATGGATGATACCTGTTTACGCTCCGGCGCCGTTTATACCGGTACGTGGCGAAGGTTCGCGCTTGTGGGATCAGCAGGGAAAAGAGTATATCGACTTCGCGGGGGGCATAGCGGTAAACGCACTGGGTCATGCGCATCCGGAACTGCGCGAGGCGCTGAACGAACAGGCGAGTAAGTTCTGGCATACCGGCAATGGTTACACCAACGAACCGGTACTGCGACTGGCGAAAAAGTTAATCGACGCCACTTTTGCCGAGCGCGTCTTCTTTTGTAACTCCGGCGCGGAAGCCAACGAAGCGGCCCTGAAACTGGCGCGTAAATTCGCCCACGACCGCTACGGCAGCCATAAGAGCGGTATTGTGGCGTTTAAAAATGCGTTTCACGGTCGCACGCTATTTACCGTCAGCGCGGGCGGACAACCAGCCTATTCACAGGATTTTGCGCCACTGCCGCCGGATATCCGTCATGCTGCGTATAACGATCTCAATTCTGCCAGGGCGCTGATTGACGACGCCACCTGTGCGGTGATTGTCGAGCCCATCCAGGGGGAAGGCGGTGTGGTGCCAGCCAGCAACGCGTTTTTACAAGGTCTGCGTGAATTGTGTGACCGCCACAATGCATTGCTGATTTTTGATGAAGTACAAACGGGCGTCGGGCGCACAGGGGAACTGTAT
Organism: Escherichia whittamii; assembly: GCF_014836715.1. Taxonomy (GTDB): domain Bacteria; phylum Pseudomonadota; class Gammaproteobacteria; order Enterobacterales; family Enterobacteriaceae; genus Escherichia; species Escherichia whittamii. The sequence goes on along the minus strand of NZ_JACSQI010000002.1, from coordinate 244,156 downwards.
GCCTATATGCACTACGGTGTAACGCCCGATCTGTTGACCACCGCCAAAGCGCTGGGCGGCGGTTTCCCCGTTGGCGCTCTGTTGGCAACCGAAGAGTGCGGCCGCGTGATGACCGTTGGCACCCACGGCACCACCTATGGCGGCAATCCGTTGGCATCGGCGGTGGCGGGTAAAGTACTTGATCTCATCAACACGCCAGAAATGCTTAACGGTGTTAAGCAGCGTCATGACTGGTTTGTTGAACGTCTTAATACCATTAATCACCGCTGCGGTTTGTTCAGTGAAATTCGCGGCTTAGGTCTGCTGATTGGCTGCGTGCTGAATGCGGATTACGCCGGGCAAGCGAAACAAATTTCTCAGGAGGCGGCGAAAGCGGGCGTGATGGTGCTGATTGCTGGCGGCAATGTGGTGCGTTTTGCTCCGGCACTGAATGTCAGCGAAGAAGAGGTGACGACCGGACTGGATCGCTTTGCGGTGGCTTGCGAACGCTTTGTGAGCGGAGGTTCATCATGATGGTCATCCGTCCCGTTGAGCGCTCAGATGTCTCGGCGTTAATGCAGCTTGCCAGCAAAACGGGCGGCGGTCTGACGTCGCTTCCCGCCAATGAAGCCACGCTTTTGGCACGTATCGAAAGGGCCATCAAAACCTGGCAGGGCGAACTGCCCAAAAGCGAGCAGGGCTATGTGTTCGTGCTGGAAGAGAGTGAGACAGGGACTGTGGCAGGGATTTGCGCTATTGAGGTGGCTGTCGGGCTGAACGATCCCTGGTATAACTATCGTGTCGGCACACTGGTCCACGCCTCAAAAGAGCTGAATGTCTATAACGCATTGCCGACGCTGTTTCTCAGTAACGATCACACCGGCAGCAGCGAGCTGTGTACCTTGTTTCTCGACCCGGACTGGCGCAAAGAGGGCAACGGCTATTTGCTGTCGAAATCGCGCTTTATGTTTATGGCGGCCTTTCGCGACAAGTTTAACGACAAAGTGGTTGCCGAAATGCGCGGGGTGATTGACGAACACGGCTATTCACCGTTCTGGCAAAGCCTCGGTAAACGCTTCTTTTCGATGGATTTTAGCCGCGCTGATTTTCTCTGCGGCACCGGGCAAAAGGCGTTTATCGCTGAACTGATGCCAAAACATCCGATCTATACGGACTTTTTATCCCAGGAAGCGCAGGACGTTATCGGCCAGGTGCATCCGCAAACTGCGCCCGCGCGGGCGGTGCTGGAAAAAGAGGGCTTTCGCTACCGCAACTATATCGACATCTTCGACGGCGGGCCGACGCTGGAGTGTGACATTGACCGCGTTCGCGCTATCCGCAAAAGTCGGCTGGTGGAAGTAGCCGAAGGACAACCTGCACAGAGCGATTTTCCGGCTTGCCTCGTCGCCAATGAAAATTATCACCATTTCCGCGTGTTGCTGGTGCGTGCCGATCCGGCGACCGAACGTTTGATATTAACCGCCGCACAACTGGATGCCCTCAAATGCCACGCCGGGGATCACGTTCGACTGGTGCGCCTGTGCGCAGAGGAGAAAACAGCATGACTTTATGGATTAACGGTGACTGGGTGACGGGCCTGGGTGCACTGCGCGTGAAGCGTAATCCGGTAACTGGCGAGGTGTTATGGCAGGGCAATGATGCCGAGGCCGCTCAGGTAGAGCTGGCTTGTCGGGCCGCTCGTGCAGCGTTTCCACGTTGGGCGCAGCTCTCCTTTGGCGATCGTCAGGTAAGAGTTGAACGATTTGCCGCACTGCTGGAAAGCAACAAAGCCGAATTAACGGCGATTATTGCCAGAGAAACGGGTAAGCCGCGCTGGGAAGCGGCAACCGAAGTGACGGCGATGATTAATAAGATCGCTATATCAATCAAGGCGTATCACGTTCGCACGGGAGAGCAGCGCAGTGAAATGCCGGATGGAGCGGCGAGCTTGCGCCATCGTCCACACGGCGTGCTGGCGGTGTTTGGACCGTACAATTTCCCCGGTCATCTGCCTAACGGGCATATTGTTCCGGCGCTGCTGGCAGGCAACACGGTAATCTTTAAACCCAGCGAACTGACACCCTGGAGCGGCGAGGCAGTAATGCGTTTATGGCAGCAGGCTGGCTTGCCGTCGGGCGTGCTGAACCTGGTCCAGGGCGGGCGCGAAACCGGCCAGGCACTCAGTGCGCTGGAGGATCTCGACGGTTTGCTGTTTACCGGTAGCGCCAATACCGGCTACCAGCTACATCGCCAGCTTTCCGGTCAGCCGGAAAAAATCCTCGCCCTCGAAATGGGCGGTAATAACCCGCTGATTATTGATGACGTGGTAGATGTCGACGCCGCTGTCCATCTGACTATCCAGTCGGCATTTGTCACCGCGGGGCAACGCTGTACCTGCGCCCGCCGTTTATTGGTGAAAAGCGGGGCGCAGGGCGATGCGTTTCTTGCTCGCCTTGTTGCCGTCAGCCAGCGGTTAATGCCGGGGAACTGGGATGACGAACCGCAACCGTTTATTGGTGGGCTAATTTCTGAACAGGCCGCACTGCAGGTTGTTACTGCCTGGCAGGAACTGGAAGCATTGGGCGGGCAAACGCTGCTTGCGCCACGTTTGCTACGAGCGGGAACATCGCTTCTGACGCCAGGGATCGTTGAAATGACGGGCGTTTCAGGCGTGCAGGATGAAGAAGTGTTTGGGCCGCTACTTCGCGTATGGCGTTATGACACCTTTGATGGCGCCATAAAGATGGCGAATAACACCCGCTTTGGCCTCTCTTGTGGGCTGGTTTCCCCAAAACGGGAAAAGTTCGAGCAACTGTTACTGGAAGCGCGGGCAGGGATTGTTAACTGGAACAAACCGCTTACCGGAGCCGCCAGTACCGCACCATTCGGCGGCGTTGGCGCTTCCGGCAACCATCGCCCCAGCGCCTGGTATGCGGCGGATTATTGTGCCTGGCCGATGGCAAGCCTGGAGTCAGACTCGTTAACGTTGCCTGCGACGCTTAACCCCGGTCTGGATTTTTCCGATGAGGTGGTGCGATGAACGCCTGGGAAGTCAATTTCGACGGACTGGTGGGGCTGACGCACCATTACGCGGGCCTGTCGTTTGGTAATCAAGCCTCCACCAGCCACCGTTTTCAGGTATCTAACCCACGACTGGCGGCGAAGCAAGGCTTACTGAAAATGAAAGCCCTTGCCGATGCGGGATTTCCCCAGGCGGTGATCCCACCGCACGAGCGTCCGTTTATTCCGGTGCTGCGTCAGCTGGGCTTCAGCGGCAGCGATGAGCAGGTACTGGAAAAGGTTGCCCGCCAGGCACCACACTGGCTTTCCAGCGTCAGTTCAGCATCGCCAATGTGGGTAGCGAATGCGGCCACGGTAGCGCCATCCGCCGATACGCTGGATGGCAAAGTGCATTTCACGGTCGCCAACCTGAACAATAAATTTCACCGTTCGCTGGAAGCACCGATTACCGAATCGCTGTTAAACGCCATTTTTAACGATAAAGAGAAATTCACCGTCCATTCGGCGTTGCCACAGGTCGCGTTGCTCGGTGACGAAGGGGCGGCAAATCACAATCGTCTTGGCGGTCATTACGGCGAACCCGGTATGCAAATTTTTGTTTACGGGCGAGAAGAGGGTAACGGTTCGCGGCCTTCCCGATATCCGGCGCGGCAGACCCGCGAAGCCAGCGAGGCGGTAGCCAGGCTGAATCAGGTTAATCCGCAGCAGGTTATTTTCGCCCAGCAAAACCCGGACGTTATCGACCAGGGCGTCTTTCATAATGATGTCATTGCCGTAAGCAACCGCCAGCTGCTGTTTTGCCATCAGCAGGCATTTGCTCGCCAGGCACAGTTACTGGCAAACCTGCGTTCGCGGGTCAACGGTTTTACGGCGATAGAAGTTCCGGCGTCGCAGGTTTCTGTGTCAGATGCGGTGTCTACGTATTTGTTTAACAGCCAGCTGTTGAGCCGCGATGACGGCTCCATGCTGCTGGTGCTGCCGCAGGAGTGCCGGGAACACGCCGGAGTATGGCGTTATCTCAATGAACTGCTTACTGCTGACAATCCAGTTAGCGAGTTAAAAGTCTTTGATTTACGCGAAAGCATGGCAAACGGCGGTGGCCCGGCGTGCCTGCGATTGCGCGTTGTGTTGACGGAAGAAGAACGACGGGCGGTCAATCCGGCGGTGATGATGAATGATACCTTGTTTAATGCGCTTAATGACTGGGTGGATCGTTACTACCGCGATCGTCTTACCGCTGCCGATCTGGCCGACCCGCAATTGCTGCGCGAAGGGCGGGAAGCGCTGGATGCGTTGACTCAATTACTGAATCTCGGTTCAGTTTACCCGTTCCAGCGCGAGGGAGGAGGCAATGGATAATTTTCTCACCCTGACATTGGAGGGTAAAAAACCTGCCATCACCGAGAGAGAAATCAACGGTATTCGCTGGCGCTGGCTGGGGGATGGCGTGCTGGAACTGACGCCATTAACCCCACCGCAAGGCGCGTTGGTAATTTCGGCGGGGATCCACGGTAATGAAACGGCACCTGTAGAAATGCTGGACGCCCTACTTGGCGCAATTTATCACGGCGAAATTAAGTTACGCTGGCGCTTGTTGGCAATCCTTGGAAATCCCCCAGCGCTGAAGCAAGGAAAGCGCTATTGCCATAGCGATATGAACCGGATGTTTGGCGGACGCTGGCAGCAGTTTGCCGAAAGCGGCGAAACCTGTCGCGCCCGCGAGCTGGAACAGTGCCTGGAAGATTTTTATCAGCAGGGCAAAGAGTCTGTTCGCTGGCATCTTGATCTGCATACTGCTATTCGCGGTTCGTACCACCAGCGGTTTGGTGTTTTACCGCAACGAGACATTCCCTGGGACGAAAGTTTTCTGACTTGGCTGGGCGCGGCAGGGCTGGAGGCGTTGGTGTTTCATCAGGCGCCAGGCGGCACGTTTACCCATTTCAGCTGCAAATATTTTGGCGCACTGGCGTGTACGCTGGAGCTCGGCAAAGCACTGCCGTTTGGGCAAAACGAGCTTCGTCAGTTTGTGCCAACCACCGATGCAATTGCTGCGCTGTTAGCAGGGGCGAGAGTCGGTAACGAGAGAAAACAGCCCCTGCGTTACCGGGTGGTATCGCAAATTACCCGTCACTCTGCTGCCTTCGAAATGCATATGGCGAGCGAGACGCTGAATTTCACGCCATTTAAGAAAGGGACGTTATTGGCGCAGGATGGTGAGGAACGTTTTACCGTGACTCATGATATTGAATATGTGTTATTCCCCAATCCATTGGTAGCGTCAGGATTACGCGCGGGATTAATGCTGGAAAAAATAACCTGGTAATTGCCCGCAGAAAGGTTTCTGCGGGTATTTAATAACGGCTTTCGGAATAATACGGATTAATCCTGGGCGTTTGCTTTATTTATCGCCATTTATCAGGTATAGTCCTTCATAATTTCTGCAAAATCATTGTGTTGTAATATTTATTCATCACTTTCCTTCAAATTTTCTTTTTTTCTCCATAATTGGCGAAAAAGTGTTTTTTACACTTTCATTGATTTACCGTTGCTCTGATTAATTGACGCTAAACTCAGTAAAGTTAATCTCGTCAACACGGCACGCTACTAAAGAAAGCCGTAACAAATAACTGAAAGGAAGGATATAGAATATGCGTAAATTAACTGCACTGTTTGTTGCCTCTACCCTGGCTCTTGGCGCGGCTAACCTGGCCCACGCCGCTGATACCACTACCGCAGCACCGGCTGATGCGAAGCCGATGATGCACCATAAAGGCAAGTTCGGCCCGCATCATGACATGATGTTCAAAGACCTGAACCTGACCGACGCGCAGAAACAGCAGATTCGTGAAATCATGAAAGGCCAGCGTGACCAGATGAAACGTCCGCCGCTGGAAGAACGCCGCGCAATGCATGACATCATCGCCAGCGATACTTTCGACAAAGCAAAAGCTGAAGCGCAGATTGCTAAAATGGAAGAACAGCGCAAAGCTAACATGCTGGCGCACATGGAAACCCAGAACAAGATTTACAACATCCTGACGCCGGAGCAGAAAAAGCAATTTAATGCTAATTTTGAGAAGCGTCTGACAGAACGCCCTGCGGCAAAAGGTAAAATGCCTGCAACTGCTGAATAATCTTTCAGCCCAAAAACTTAAGACCGCCGGTCTTGTCCACTACCTTGCAGTAAGGCGGTGGACAGGATCGGCGGTTTTCTTTTATGCGCCTGTGCCTGTCATTTTTGCAAAAACGCTAATGTAAATCACACGAGTTGCCGATAACAATCCACGGTTGCCTGAGCGATAACAATGAAAAGAGCATGCCCGGAGCGAGTATGGAATACTTTGATATGCGTAAAATGTCGGTGAACCTGTGGCGAAACGCTGCTGGTGAAACTCGTGAGATCTGTAGCTTTCCCCCTGCGAAACGTGATTTTTACTGGCGTGCCAGCATTGCGTCCATTGCGGCCAATGGTGAATTTTCTTTATTTCCTGGGATGGAAAGATGTGTGACGCTGCTGGAAGGCGGTGAGATGCTTCTTGAAAGCGCAGATCGTTTTAGCCATACCTTAAAGCCGTTACAGCCTTTTGCTTTCGCGGCGGACCAGGTGGTAAAAGCGAAACTGACGGAAGGGCAGATGTCGATGGATTTCAACATTATGACGCGTCTGGATGCCTGTAAGGCGAAAGTCAGAATTGCCGATCGTACGTTCACCACATTTGGTTCACGCGGTGGGGTCGTGTTTGTGATTAGCGGGGCATGGCAACTGGGCGAAAAATTGTTAACCACCGACCAGGGCGCGTGCTGGTACGATGGCAAACACACCCTGCGGCTTTTGCAACCGCAAGGCAAACTGCTGTTCAGTGAAATTAACTGGCTTGCAGGCCATTCACCGGATCAAGTTCAGTAATTTCATAGCGACCGGAAAGGAGTGGTTTACAAAGAATTTTATAACCATCGTGATCGAATCCGGCGGGCGTACGGATCAACGTTGTCGCCTCTTCCAGCGAATCAACTGCCCCCAGCCACAGCCAGTTATGAATAATATGGTATTGGGTCATTTCCGGATGCTGTTCTTTCAATGCCACCGCCCCTTGCCATGGCCAGCAGATCACCCGCAAACGTTCCAGTGACTGGAGCAGACGTTGAGCATGATCTTCATGGCTCTCCTTTCCGCAGCACGCTCCGGCGCAACGTTTTAGCGCCGAACGAAAGCAAGCACGACCGCGGCTTAACGGTTCCAGCCCGAGCAGACCATAACAGAGCTTTTGTTCATCGGCGATTGTCTGTAATGCCTGTAATGCCGAGCGGCGATTGGCAAACAGGCCAAACAGGTTTGGCGCAGTAGAAAAATCCACGTCTTTGGCGTACACCACATCTACGCGCTTTTCATTCAGTTGCAGGGCGCAGAGTTGACGATTGCGGCGCAGCCGTTTATTAAACAATGGCTGTTGCTCTTTGATTAGACGCGCTTCAAGGAGCAGGGCGCCGATTTCTCCCGCGGTACACATCCAGCTAATGCGTCGGGATTGTCGCAGCATGGCCGCTTCATCCGGGGTACGTAAATGAGAAAGGACGCGGCTGCGGATGTTAACACTTTTGCCGATATAGAGCGGCATGGTGTTACTTTCGCCATGAAACAGATATACCCCTGGTCGGGTGGGTAATTCATTAAGAAATGAACGTAGATGTTCGGGATATTCGTAAATTGCCGCCGCTTCAAATTCGAGCCGCGGGGAAGTTAAACGCCGTACCACTGTTTACTCCAAATGCTGGTCGTTTATCCAGTATAGCGAGTGGATGGCGATTAAAAAAGAGGCAAGGCCGATGACAAAGGTAACACCGCCTGATGCGCTACACTTATCAGGCCTACTCGACCCCTGCAATGTATTGAATTTGCAAGGTTTTGTAGGCCGAATAAGGCGTTCACGCCGCATCCGGCATGAACAAAGTACTCTTTTTCGCACAAACTAATATGTGCAGATTATTACTTTTTCCAGAAATCATCGAAAACCGTAATTGGTGGGCGGCGTTTATGCTCGGTTTTCAGATACCAGTTCTCAATCGTTCTGGCGACCTGTTCCGGGACGTTTTTCCCTTCCAGATAGTCATCGATATTTTCATACGTTACGCCGAGCGCGACTTCATCCGGCAGTGACGGGCGGTCATCTTCCAGATCGGCTGTTGGCGCCTTCTTATAGAGATGCTCAGGGCAACCTAACGCTGCCAGTAACTGTTTACCCTGGCGTTTGTTCAGACGATACAATGGGTTAATGTCTGTGCCACCATCACCATATTTCGTGAAGAATCCAGTAATGGCTTCTGCCGCATGATCGGTGCCAACCACGACGCCGTTAGTCATGCCCGCAATGCTGTATTGCGCTTTCATTCGCTCACGCGCTTTTTCATTGCCACGCACAAAATCGCTCAGTTCAATACCCGCTTCCCGCAATGCCTGTTCGCTGGCGAGTACCGCGCCCTTGATATTGACGGTTAATACGCGATCCGGCTGAATAAAGGCAATGGCGTCCTGGCAATCTTGTTCGTCGGCCTGAACACCGTAGGGCAGGCGCACGGCGATAAATTGCAGTGATTCGTTACCGGTTTCCTGGCGCAGCTCATTAATTGCCATCTGACACAGCTTACCGGCAAGGGTAGAGTCCTGACCGCCACTAATGCCGAGTACCAGTGATTTAATGAAAGGGTAGGTTTGTAGATAGCTTTTCAGAAAATCGACGCTGCGACGAATTTCCTCTTCAGCATTAATCTGCGGTTTTGCGCCCAGCGCCTTTATTATTTGTTGCTGCAATGTCATTGAACCCCTCCAGACAGAAAAATAAAACTTCCTTAAAGCTAACCCGTTGCTACAGAAACGACAAGCGACAGCAGGTTGAATGGTGGTTAAAACGTCATACAGGAATCCTCTGAAAGCGAAACCGTTTCGCTCTCAGGCTTGAAAAAGCCTCCGATGTATTCCAGGCTTATCTAACACGCTGATAAACAAGAGGACGGAATATGAACAAGAATATGGCAGGAATTCTGGGTGCAGCGGCGGTATTAACCATGCTGGCAGGTTGTACGGCGTATGATCGTACCAAAGACCAGTTTGTACAGCCTGTGGTGAAAGACGTCAAAAAAGGCATGAGCCGGGCACAGGTTGCACAAATTGCGGGTAAACCTTCGTCTGAAGTGAGCATGATCCATGCTCGTGGTACTTGCCAGACCTACATTCTGGGTCAACGTGATGGTAAAGCAGAAACCTATTTTGTCGCGTTAGATGATACTGGGCATGTGATCAACACTGGCTATCAGACCTGTGCCGAATACGACACTGATCCGCAGGCTGCGAAGTAATTCCTTCATCTGAAAGCTTGAGTTACAACGAAAACCGGCCATTGTGCCGGTTTTTTTATGGGGGAAGCTTATTTGTTGACGCGAATTATTTAACCGAAATGTGAAGGTGGTCAAAACGGCAGGTCAAGGAGAGACAATTTGTATAGTCAAAGAAATACTATTGCTCAGGTCAATACCGTATACTCTTTTCAGCCACCAAAAAAAGTCATGTTGGTTTCGCAAGTTACCCAGAGCATGGAAGCAGGTGAAGGCTTGCGGAGTGTCTGGCTGACAGATAATCGTCGATGAGGGCAGTTTTATGGAAAAGAAACACATTTATCTGTTTTGTTCTGCGGGCATGTCTACCTCTTTATTGGTATCAAAAATGCGCGCGCAGGCAGAAAAATATGAAGTTCCGGTCATTATTGAAGCATTTCCAGAAACGCTGGCTGGTGAAAAAGGGCTGAATGCCGATGTTGTTTTATTAGGGCCGCAGATTGCTTATATGTTGCCTGAAATTCAGCGTTTGTTACCCAACAAACCGGTGGAAGTAATTGACTCGCTGTTATATGGCAAAGTCGATGGTTTAGGCGTGCTTAAGGCTGCAGTTGCAGCAATTAAAAAAGCCGCAGCAAATTAATTTTTAAATTTTCCCGTCAAAGAGTTATTTCATAAATCTATACTGCAATATTTGAATTGCGGTTTTTAAGGGTATTTTTCTATGAGTAATGTTATTGCATCGCTTGAAAAGGTACTCCTCCCTTTTGCTGTTAAAATAGGAAAGCAGCCGCACGTTAATGCAATCAAAAACGGTTTTATTCGCTTAATGCCGTTAACCCTCGCAGGGGCTATGTTTGTATTAATTAATAACGTTTTCCTTAGCTTTGGGGAGGGGTCATTTTTTTATTCCTTAGGTATTCGCCTCGACGCCTCGACTATTGAAACACTCAATGGTCTGAAAGGTATTGGCGGAAATGTTTATAACGGAACATTGGGGATTATGTCCTTAATGACACCGTTCTTTATCGGCATGGCGCTGGCAGAAGAGCGTAAAGTCGATGCGCTGGCTGCGGGATTGCTATCCGTTGCGGCGTTTATGACCGTCACGCCTTATAGCGTCGGCGAGGCTTATGCCGTCGGCGCTAATTGGTTAGGCGGCGCAAATATCATCTCCGGGATTATTATCGGCCTGGTGGTGGCCGAAATGTTTACCTTTATTGTCCACCGCAACTGGGTAATTAAATTACCCGATAGCGTACCTGCGTCGGTATCGCGTTCTTTCTCTGCATTAATTCCTGGCTTTATTATTCTTTCCGTGATGGGGATTATTGCCTGGGCGCTGACGACCTGGGGTACAAACTTCCATCAGATCATTATGGATACTATCTCGACGCCGCTGGCATCGTTGGGGAGTGTGGTCGGCTGGGCGTATGTGATTTTTGTTCCACTGCTCTGGTTCTTCGGTATTCACGGCGCGCTGGCGCTGACCGCTCTGGACAACGGCATCATGACGCCGTGGGCGTTGGAAAACATCGCGACCTACCAGCAATATGGTTCTGTCGAAGCGGCGTTGGCAGCCGGCAAGACCTTCCATATCTGGGCCAAGCCGATGCTGGACTCTTTTATTTTCCTCGGTGGCAGTGGCGCGACTTTGGGCCTGATTCTGGCAATCTTTATTGCTTCTCGCCGTGCTGATTACCGTCAGGTGGCAAAACTGGCGCTGCCGTCTGGTATCTTCCAGATTAACGAACCGATTCTGTTTGGTCTGCCGATTATTATGAACCCGGTGATGTTTATCCCGTTTGTGCTGGTACAACCGATTCTGGCGGCAATCACTCTGGCGGCATATTACATGGGTATTATTCCACCAGTGACCAACATCGCGCCGTGGACCATGCCAACCGGTCTGGGAGCCTTCTTTAACACCAACGGTAGCGTTGCCGCCTTACTGGTCGCACTCTTCAACCTCGGTATTGCCACGCTGATTTATCTGCCATTTGTTGTGGTGGCTAACAAAGCACAAAACGTGATGGATAAAGAAGAGAGTGAAGAAGATATTGCTAACGCTCTGAAATTTTAATCGATATCGGCACAGGTAACTCTGTGCCGGGTAAGGAAAGTGAGGAAATGAGTATGATGGATCTCGACAATATTCCAGATACGCAAACTGAAGCCGAAGAGCTGGAAGAAGTGGTGATGGGGCTTATCATTAACTCCGGGCAGGCGCGCAGTCTGGCGTATGCGGCGCTGAAACAGGCAAAGCAGGGCGATTTTGCCGCAGCAAAAGCGATGATGGATCAGTCACGAATGGCGTTGAATGAAGCGCATCTGGTACAGACGAAACTGATTGAAGGAGACGCAGGCGAAGGTAAGATGAAAGTGAGTCTGGTGCTGGTCCACGCCCAGGATCATTTAATGACCTCAATGCTCGCACGTGAACTGATTAGCGAATTGATTGAGCTTCATGAAAAATTGAAGGCATAAGGAGTGAAAGATGCAGCCAGTGATTAACGCGCCGGAAATTGCCACAGCCCGTGAACAACAACTGTTTAATGGCAAAAACTTCCATGTGTTTATCTACAACAAAACTGAGAGTATCAGTGGGCTGCACCAACACGACTATTATGAATTCACCCTTGTGTTAACTGGTCGTTATTACCAGGAGATAAACGGTAAACGTGTGTTGCTGGAGCGGGGCGATTTTGTCTTTATTCCGTTGGGATCGCACCATCAAAGTTTTTATGAGTTTGGCGCCACACGTATATTAAATGTTGGGATCAGCAAACGTTTTTTTGAGCAGCATTATCTGCCGTTGTTGCCTTATTGCTTTGTCGCATCACAGGTATACCGGACCAATAACGCCTTTCTCACCTATGTGGAAACAGTCATCTCTTCACTGAATTTCCGTGAAACCGGGTTGGAAGAGTTTGTTGAGACAGTTACTTTTTATGTTATCAACCGCTTACGTCATTACCGTGAGGAACAGGTAATTGATGATGTGCCGCAGTGGCTGAAAAGCACGGTTGAAAAGATGCATGATAAAGAGCGGTTTAGTGAAAATGCGCTGGAAAATATGGTGATACTGTCGGCGAAATCGCAGGAATATTTGACACGAGCGACCCAGCGATATTATGGCAAAACACCAATGCAGATTATTAATGAAATTCGCATTAATTTTGCCAAAAAACAACTGGAAATGACCAACTATTCGGTAACGGATATTGCATTTGAAGCCGGTTATAGTAGCCCAAGTCTGTTTATTAAAACGTTTAAGAAACTGACCTCGTTTACACCCAATAGCTATCGTAAAAAATTGACCGAATTTAATCAGTAGCCGTTGTATCAGAACACTAAATTTACATGCTTGCTCTGTATAATCTGGTGTTTCCAGGTTATTCCTGACTTAACGGCAGGCACGACGAATATCAGTATTTCCTAATAAAGGGAGAAATTATGAGCCAGAAATTAAAAGTCGTCACTATTGGTGGCGGGAGCAGCTATACCCCGGAATTACTGGAAGGGTTTATTAAACGTTACCACGAACTGCCGGTTAGTGAATTATGGCTGGTGGATGTCGACGGTGGTAAAGCGAAACTGGATATTATTTTTGATCTCTGCCAGCGGATGATTGATAACGCTGGGGTACCAATGAAGCTTTATAAAACACTCGACCGCCGCGAAGCATTGAAAGATGCCGATTTCGTCACCACCCAGCTGCGCGTAGGTCAATTACCAGCACGCGAACTCGATGAACGTATTCCGTTAAGTCATGGTTATCTCGGCCAGGAAACCAACGGTGCAGGTGGCCTGTTTAAAGGTCTGCGTACCATTCCGGTAATTTTTGACATAGTCAAAGATGTTGAAGAACTTTGTCCCAATGCATGGGTGATTAACTTTACGAACCCAGCGGGAATGGTCACCGAAGCCGTTTATCGTCATACCGGATTTAAACGCTTTATCGGCGTGTGTAATATTCCGATTGGCATGAAGATGTTTATCAGCGATGTTTTAGCGTTGAATGAGAACGATGATTTATCTATCGATCTGTTCGGGCTTAACCACATGGTATTTATTAAAGATGTGCTGGTAAATGGCAAGTCGCGCTTTGCCGAATTACTTGATGGTGTGGCATCCGGGCAGTTAAAAGCATCTGGTGTTAAAAATATTTTCGACCTGCCGTTTAGCGAAGGCTTAATTCGTTCACTGAATCTGTTGCCTTGCTCGTATCTGCTTTATTACTTCAAGCAAAAAGAGATGCTGGCGATTGAAATGGGTGAGTATTATAAAGGCGGCGCACGTGCACAGGTGGTACAGAAAGTTGAGAAACAACTCTTTGACCTGTATAAAAATCCGGATCTGAAAGTTAAGCCGAAAGAACTGGAACAGCGCGGCGGGGCATATTACTCAGATGCGGCGTGTGAAGTGATTAATGCTATCTACAATGACAAGCAAGCGGAACATTACATAAATATTCCTCATCATGGGCATATTGATAATATTCCGGCAGACTGGGCGGTAGAAATGACCTGTACACTGGGGCGCAACGGCGCGACGCCACATCCGCGCATTACACACTTCGATGACAAAGTCATGGGCTTGATTCACACCATCAAAGGCTTTGAGATTGCCGCCAGCCACGCAGCCCTTAGCGGTGAATTTAACGATGTGTTACTGGCGCTCAACCTTAGCCCGCTGGTGCATTCCGATCGTGATGCGGAATTGCTGGCAAGAGAGATGATTCTGGCGCATGAGAAGTGGTTGCCAAACTTTGCTGACTGCATTACGGAACTCAAAAAAGCACATTGATTGAGGCTGATTATGGAACGCTTACTGATTGTTAATGCCGATGACTTTGGCTTAAGTAAAGGCCAGAACTACGGCATTATCGAGGCCTGTCGTAACGGTATTGTCACGTCAACGACGGCGCTGGTGAATGGGGAAGCTATCGACCATGCGGTGCGGTTAAGTCGTGATGAGCCGAGTCTGGCTGTTGGGATGCACTTTGTCCTTACAATGGGCAAGCCGCTGACTGCGATGCCGGGGCTGACCCGGCAAGGCGTCCTGGGGAAATGGATCTGGCAGCTGGCAGAAGAGGATGCCTTACCACTGGAAGAGATTTCCCAGGAACTCGCCCGCCAGTATCTGCGATTCATTGAATTGTTTGGCCGCAAACCAACACATCTTGATAGCCATCATCATGTGCATATGTTCCCGCAGATTTTCCCGATTGTGGCGAAGTTTGCGGCTGAAGAGGGGATTGCGTTGCGTATTGATCGCCAGCCAGTATTTAACGACGGTGATTTACCCGCAAATCTGCGCAGTTCTCAGGGCTTCAGCAGTGCATTCTATGGTGAAGAGATCAGTGAATCACTGTTCCTGCAAGTGTTGGATGATTCCAGTCATCGCGGTGAACGTTCGCTGGAAGTGATGTGCCATCCGGCGTTTGTCGATAACACAATTCGTCAGAGTGCTTACTGTTTCCCACGGTTAGCAGAACTGGATGTGTTAACGTCGGCGTCGTTGAAGTATGCCATTGCCGAGCGTGGTTATCGGTTGGGTAGTTATCTGGATGCGTAAGGATGTTGGTAAAGTCACTCCCTGGGGGGAGTGACTTTATTCATATTTACGCCGGAATTTTGTCAATCTTAGACATACGTGACCACACGCGGTGCGCTGCCATTAGCGTTAACAGTTCATCCATAAAACTGCCGTCTGCGCTGTCGGCTTCTACAATCCCTTCTTCACCCTTGTCATCCACCTTGATTGCCGCCTTAAACTTGCGTGCATCGCCCGCCAGCGCAATCGGTTTAAGGTGCTTGTAGGCTTCCATCAGGTAATAGTTCGCATCGCCGTTGTCTGCGATATCGGCGATATTGCCGCAAGGGACAATGACCGCATCCACCGTCAGCGAAGGCGCTCCGGCAAAGGTAGCGGCTATTGGCAACACCGTGCCGTCATCGGCGGTCACTTTGCCCATCCGTGAATAAAGCAGTTTGGCATGAACGCCTTTGGCTTTCAGCGCCTTGAGAATGACCAACAGGTCTGCCGATCTCACTTCATCATTAAGCAAAATCGCTACCACACGGCCTTTCACATTACCGTCAGGAATGGCATACAGGCTTAACGCCGGATCTTTCTTCAGCCCGTTTACGTCCGGTGGCGGCGTAATATTCAGCTGGTCGTCAGTCAGTTCGATACCGAGATTTTTTGCTACCGCCTGCGCCAGGTTAAGATCGATATGCGCTAACTGATCAACGACGCGTTCACGAATATACGGACGAGCAACTTTACTCAATTCAAAGCTGAAAGCGTCGATGATGT
The DNA here is from genome assembly GCF_014836715.1 of Escherichia whittamii. Lineage (GTDB taxonomy): Bacteria > Pseudomonadota > Gammaproteobacteria > Enterobacterales > Enterobacteriaceae > Escherichia > Escherichia whittamii. Next base: position 228,505 of record NZ_JACSQI010000002.1, on the reverse strand, counting down.
GGCGTTGTTCAAATGGCGTCTGACTCAGCCAGAACAGACGCGGATGGGAATAATATTCGCCAAACGATGGGCTGCGCTCGCGGACTTTGTTGCCTTCTACGCGCTCCTGGTATGATTCAAATCCGCCGCGTTTCGGCCCCGGCGGTGTTTCGCGCGGCCAGTTGTCGTTGATCGAGTTCGGTTCGTAGTTTGCCGGATTTGTGTCGATTCCCATGCGGTGCATGCCGTCACGCTGGAAATTATGGTAAGGGCAGGTCGGGCGGTTAATCGGAATTTCATGGAAATTCGGCCCACCAAGACGACTGATTTGTGTATCGGTATAAGAGAACAAACGACCCTGCAATAGTGGGTCGTTAGTGAAATCCAGACCGGGGACAATATGCCCTGGATGGAAAGCCACCTGTTCGTTTTCGGCAAAGAAGTTGTCCGGGTTGCGGTTAAGCACCATTTTGCCGACGCGCTGTACTGGCACCAGTTCTTCCGGAATAAGTTTGGTTGGATCGAGAAGGTCGAAATCGAACCTGAATTCGTCCTCTTCCGGGATTAACTGGAAGCCCAGTTCGTACTCCGGGAAATCGCCTGCCTCAATGGCTTCCCACAGCTCGCGGCGGTGGAAGTCCGGGTCACGTCCGGTGAGTTTCTGCGCTTCATCCCATACCAACGAGGCTTTGCCTGCCAGCGGTTTCCAGTGGAAACGCACAAACGTTGCTTTCCCTTCGGCGTTAATCAGGCGGAAAGTGTGGATGCCGAAACCTTCCATCGTACGGTAGCTGCGTGGGATCCCGCGATCCGACATCGCCCATATCACGTTATGCAGCGTTTCTGGTTGCAGGGAAACATAATCCCAGAATGTGTCGTGGGCGCTACCTCCCTGTGGGATCGCCCAGTGCGGTTCCGGTTTTACCGCATGAACAAAATCGGGGAATTTATGCGCATCCTGAATAAAGAAGATCGGCGTATTGTTGCCGACAAGGTCAAAAATACCCTCTTCGGTATAGAATTTGGTGGCAAAACCGCGAATATCACGCACGGTATCTGCCGAGCCAGCGCCCCCCTGAACGGTCGAGAAACGGACAAATACCGGGGTAATTTTGCTCGGGTCAGACAGGAAATCGGCTTTGGTTATATCACTTAAGTTTTTATACGGCTGGAAATAACCATGAGCCGCAGATCCTCGCGCATGAACAATACGTTCCGGGATACGCTCATGGTCAAAGTGAGTGATCTTCTCGCGCAGAATAAAATCTTCCAACAGCGTTGGACCACGGCTACCGGCACGCAGTGAGTTTTGATCGTCAGCGATGCGCACGCCCTGATTGGTGGTCAGCGCATAATTTTCACTACCTTTACGTGCATCTTCCAGGGAATTGAGTTTTTCGTTACGCGTATCAGGAGCTTTCAGACTGCCTGGTACGGTAGGTTGCGCACCTGGTGGGGTCGGTTCAGCCGCTGGACGATGAGAGCCGTCCTCAGGTGCCAGTGAGTCCATTCCTGGTTTCGCTTCGTTCGAATCGTGCAGGGGGGACTGGTGCTGATGTGGGGTCTTTTCGTTATGTTGCGACATTGAACTCGTCTCCTTAATTCATTGCTGAATGGGGCGTTTTTTTTGGTCAAAAAACCATCTAACTATAGACCAGCAGGGGGATCTCGCTCCGGAAGTGGAGCTGGCGAAAGTATTTGAAGATGTACGCGAAGCAGGACGGACGTGGGTTAAATCGGCTAAACTACAGTTTTTCTGATTTTTAATATGCGTTTAGTGAAGCCAGTAATGAAGAAACCGCTACGTCAGCAAAACCGCCCGATTATTAGCTATGTCCCGCGCACGGAACCTGCACCGCCAGAGCACGCGATTAAAATGGATTCGTTTCGTGATGTCTGGATACTACGTGGCAAATATGTGGCGTTTGTCCTGGTGGGGGAATCATTCTTGCGCTCACCAGCGTTTAGTGTGCCGGAGTCCGCCCAGCGTTGGGCGAATCAGATTCGACAAGAGAATGAGGTCGAAGAGTAAAAAAAACGCCTGTCGGGATGACAGGCGTTTTGCGTCATAAGGCAGGGTTAACGGTGAGCCAGTTCGGCGTCATCTTCGCTATCCAGAATGGATTTATCGGTCTGCTTCAGCCACTGGCTGGTCAGCGTACCTGCGGTCATAGAACCACTGACGTTCAGTGCCGTACGGCCCATATCGATAAGGGGTTCTACGGAAATTAACAATGCCACCAGCGTTACCGGCAAGCCCATCGCCGGGAGTACAATCAGTGCGGCGAATGTTGCACCGCCACCAACGCCTGCAACGCCTGCTGAACTCACAGTAACGATACCAACGAGTGTCGCAATCCACATTGGGTCCAGCGGGTTAATGCCAACCGTAGGCGCAACCATCACTGCCAGCATTGCCGGATACAGCCCGGCACAGCCGTTCTGACCAATGGTCGCGCCGAAAGAGGCGGCGAAACTGGCGATGGATTCAGGAACACCCAGACGACGCGTTTGTGCTTCTACATTCAGCGGAATAGACGCAGCGCTGGAGCGACTGGTGAAGGCAAACGTCAGCACTGGCCATACTTTACGGAAGTATTTCAGCGGGCTTACGCCATTAATGCCCAGCAGAATGCCATGCACTGCAAACATAATCAGCAGGCCGAGGTAGGACGCGACAACGAAGCTACCCAGTTTAATGATGTCCTGCAGGTTGGAACCAGCAACGACTTTGGTCATCAGTGCCAGAACACCGTATGGCGTCAGTTGCATGACCAGGCGAACCAGTTTCATCACCCAGCTTTGCAGCGTATCGATAGCGGTTAAGACGCGTTCACCTTTCGGCGCATCATCTTTCAGCAGTTTCAGTGCTGCAACGCCAAGGAAAGCCGCAAAAATTACCACGCTGATAATTGACGTCGGATTGGCACCGGTCAGATCGGCAAACGGGTTTTTCGGGATAAAGGACAAGACAAGCTGCGGAACGCTCAGGTCAGAGACTTTACCGACATAGTTGCTTTCGATAGCGTTCAGACGCGCAGTTTCAGCGCCACCCTGAACCAGACCCTCAGCGGTCAGACCAAACAGATTAGTGACCAGCACACCGACCAGCGCCGCAATCAGCGTGGTAAACAGTAGCGTACCAATAGTCAGAAAACTGATTTTGCCTAGTTGAGACGCGTTATGCAGGCGGGCAACCGCACTTAAAATGGAGGCAAATACCAGTGGCATGACGATCATTTGCAGTAACTGAACGTAGCCGTTACCGACAATGTTAAACCACTGCACAGAATCTTTAAGTACCTGGCTGTCGGAACCATAAATGGTATGCAGGGCAAGGCCAAAAACCACACCCATCACCAGACCTACCAGCACTTTTTTGGCCAGACTCCACTGTTTGTGGCGGGTTTGGGCCAGCGCAAACAGCAGCACAACGAACACTATGATGTTCGCAATTAATGGAAAGTTCATCCCCGTTCTCCTGATCTTATTATTTCTATCGCTACGCAGTAGCCATAGTGTTGACGCAAGATTAACAGAACTGTGAGCTGGCTCTTATATTCAAATGGAATGGCTTATTCCATAAAAGCAATTTTTGTTTTTTTAGTATTCAACCTGATGCTTAATAAGGCGATGAAACTCGATCTGCAAGGTATTAATCATTTGCGATGACCAACGCACGGCACTGTTTTCGGGCAGTGAATGGGGCATCCACACTGACCAGACAAACAACGCCATGCAGATAAAACGTTCTAACTGGTTGCCTTTTTGTGGAACCAGAATTGGCAGACGGAAACGCCATCGGCACGGCCAGAGTAGGGGAACGCCTGCGGGGGTCAGCATATCAGCAAGAATATGACTCAAATAACCGAGAACCATACCTTGCAAAGCATCAGCCGGAATAAACCAGCTTTCCGGGACTTTCAGATAAAAGGTCGCCAGTAGAGCGAACACCGCCAGCAGACTGTGGGTAAAGCCACGGTGACCAAAAGCGCGGGCAATGGGTTTTGATATCCACTTTAATCGCTGCCCAAGAAACGATTTTGGGTGGTCGATGTCCGGTAACAGACAAGTTAATATTGCGGAAGGGACAATATGCCACCAGTCACCCTGTGCCAGCACGGGCGTAAGTTCGGCATTTTTAGCAAACACCGCACAAGCAATAGAAAAGAGGAGGTGACCTTCCGCCGTCATGATAAAACTCACTAAACTGTCGATACGTACAGTATAGGTTTTTTATACAGTGCGCGGAAGTGGTGACGGTGTAACTCTTCATCACATTATGATGATAAAATCGTCAGTTGAACGTAATTTCAGATAAGCAACCAGGGGCAGTGTCACCACGCCCCTTTTTTTTAACCGAGGAGCTCTTTCGCAGTAAGTTCGGTTAAAGATGAAAGTTTTACATTCGCCAACACAAAACGGGGATCATTTTGCGCTTCCGGTGCTGGAACGACGATGGAGCGCATTCGTGCTGCTTTTGAGGCAATCATGCCATTAACAGAGTCTTCCAGCGCTACGCAGGCGATTGGGTCAACGCCCAGTTTTGCAGCGCAGTCGAGATAAACCTGCGGATGCGGCTTGCTGTAAGGCAATTTTTCGGCGGAGGCGAGGGCATCGAAACTGTCACGTAGGTCAAACATGGCCAGCACTTTTTCAAGCATATGCAGCGGTGACGCTGAAGCCAGACCAACCAGTAAGCCCTGCGCTTTACATAAAGCAACGGCTTCACGCACGCCAGGCAGTAATGGACGCGTCTCTTCAACCAGCGAAATGGCGCGGGCAATCACCCGGTCTACCACTTCCTGACGACTCGGGCCATTCCACGGTTGCCGGGCATACCACAGATCAACCACCATATCGATGCGTAAACCTAAGGTGTCCGGTAGCTCATGACGACGGGAGATGTCCACCCCCAGGCTTGCCATCACATCCAGTTCGGCCCGATCCCATAATGGTTCGGAGTCGATAAGTAATCCATCCATATCAAAAATTGCAGCAAGAATCTGTCGTGGGGTTGACATTACAACCTCTCCTTTAGAGCATTATGTGTAAGGTATTAAGCAGTGCTTATGATTGAGCGCCTATCATATCGCCTTTAAAGAATGGGCGAAAACAGATATCTACAGGTAAACTAAGTGAATCGACGCGTCTTAATCAAGGAGAACTCATGACGTATCAACAAGCTGGACGCATTGCTATTTTGAAAAGGATTTCCGGTTGGGTGATTTTTATACCAACACTTGTTTCCACGTTGATTTCCTTGCTGAAGTTTATGAATACCCGGCAAGAAACCCAGGAAGGCATTAATGCGGTAATGCTCGACTTTGCCCATGTCATGATTGATATGATGCAGGCGAATACGCCTTTTTTGAATCTGTTCTGGTATAACTCACCGACGCCCAATTTTAATGGTGGTGTGAACGTTATGTTCTGGGTAATTTTCATTCTGATTTTTATCGGACTGGCGTTGCAAGACTCTGGAGCACGCATGAGTCGTCAGGCGCGCTTCTTGCGCGAAGGCGTTGAAGATCAACTCATTCTGGAGAAGGCTAAAGGGGAAGAGGGGTTAACGCGTGAACAGATCGAGTCGCGCGTAGTCGTTCCACGCCATACTATCTTCACGCAGTTTTTTTCACTGTATATCCTGCCGGTAATTTGTATTGCTGCGGGGTACGTGTTCTTTTCTCTGCTCGGTTTCATTTAATACAAAGGCCGCGCGGTGCGGCCATTATCATCGACTCCCGTCATGCAGCTAACACTCTATCCAATGATTGTTGAGCAATAACCATATGTTGCCCGCCAAACAACCTTGCACGGTTTAGCAAAGTGTATAGCTGGTAAATCGGTTGGCGTTCGAGGAAACCGGTCGGTAACGGTGAAACTGATTGATAACCATCATAGATTTGCGGAGGCTGTTCGGTATGTAGCGGCAACATCGCCAGATCGCACTCTCTGTCGCCCCAGTAACAAGCAGGGTCGAAAATATACGGACCATTCGGACCTAACGCACAATTCCCGGACCATAGATCGCCGTGTAACAGTGATGGTTGCGGCTGGTGTGAGGCCAGGCGCTGCTGGATATGCTCGACGATGGCGTCAATATTGCCGAAGGCGATCCCTTTTTCTGCTGCCAGCTCCAGTTGCCAGCCAATCCGCTGTTCAGCAAAAAACGTTGACCAGCGACGTTGCCAGGTATTGGGTTGAGGAGTAGTAGAAAGGGCGTTGTCGAAATCGAGGCCAAATTGTGGCTGGTCGCTCCATTGATGTAGATGCGCAATTTGCTGCCCTAAAATAAAGGCGTTATGTGCATCCAACGGCCGTGGAGGGAGATAATCCATCACCAGAAAACTGTAGTCACGGTCAGCGCCAACTGCCCAAACTCTGGGTACGGTGACGGTTTTACTGCGAGACAATAACTCCAGTTGGTCGGCTTCGGCGGTAAAACCGGGAAGCAATTCTCTTTCATCACATTTGACGAAAAAGTCACGTCCTGCATAGCGCAAATGCCATGCGGCATGAATTTCCCCGCCAGGCAGTTCATTACGCAGTTCGATTTCGCCTTCACCTAACTGCTCGCTCAAAAGACGACTGATTACCTGCCACATGATGTCTCTCCCATGTTGTCCGCCAGATCATAAGGTTAGCGCAAGAATAAGGTGTAAAAACACGAGCTAACGCACACCACAGACTGATTATTGCTCAAAAACTCTTTATTTGTTGCTATTCCATTCCTCCCAGGTGGTGATCATTATCTCGGGGTCTTTGCCTGTAGCGCTCTGGGCGAGGCCGGCAACGAGTTCTCTTATTTCATCTTCGTTTTGCGTACTGATAAGTCCAAAGGTATTCGTCCCTAGTTCATGGATATTCCCATCATCGTCGGTCATGGTCAGTGAAAAGCCATCGCGTGTCAGAAAGTTATTTAACTCATTAATTTCAGTTAATGTCTCTTCATGCAACATGACGGTAATGACATAACGGACAAGATCGCCACCAGCCATAATTCACCTCTTTGTTATCACGTGATTTTTTAGCATAGTCGCAGAAACGCGTTGCCGACAGGTTTGTGGTGATTCCCCCAACCGATGGGGGAATGTCTCAATTAGTGGGAAAGGTAAGCGTAAATTTTTTGTGTATCGTCATGAGAGCACAGGCGTGTTCCCTGATTGAGGGTGGCGGCACTCCCCGCAGCTACGCCAAAACGAACCATTTCATCAAGAGAGGCATTTTCTGCCAGCTTCAGCGTCATTGCCCCTACCATGCTGTCGCCAGCTCCGACGGTACTTTGGCTTTTTAGCGGCGGTGGCACAACCTGAATGCAGTTTTCGCTATCTACCCCCAACGCTCCTTGTGGACCAAGGGAAACGACGACCCGTTTGGCCTTACCACTATTAACGATTTCCTGCACGGCTTTACGCACATCATCGGGTTGAGTGAGTTCGCGACCTACCAGTGCGCTGAGTTCTTTTTGGTTTGGTTTAACTAACTCGATATTACCAATCGCCAGTGCTGCACTTAACGCTTCGCCGGAGCTGTCGACGATGCAGCGAATCCCTTGTTTTTGCGCAGCAGAAATAAGCTGCGTTAACTTTTCCAGTTTCACGCCTGGTGGCAGGCTTCCACTAATAACCAGAATAGCCCCTGACTCGATTTCCAGAACTTGTTCTTTAAGTTGACGAAATTCATCTTCGCTTAAAGCTGCGCCGGGCATGACAAAGCGATATTGCTCACCGCTGGAATCCACATGGACATGCAGATTCTGGCGGGTCCAGTCTTTCGCTTCGACAGTGGCGACAGGGACATTTTCATCGGCCAGCAGAGAGACGAGATGTTCGCCGGTCGCGCCGCCGGCCGGGAATATAGCCGTCGCGCTACCGCCCAAATGAGCAATGGCGCGAGCGACATTAATACCGCCGCCACCAGGTTCAAACACGGGGGCAGTACAGCGCAGTTTTCCTTCGGGGTAAATTTGCGGGGTAATTGTTGCGCTATCGAGAGAGGGCGCAAGTGTCAACGTATAGATACGTACCATCATTTCCTCCTATAGGCTGATTTCAGTCTGGCACTGAATCAGCGGAAAGTGAAGAAATTAACAATATGATTTATTAGATATTTATATAAAATTAACAAGGTAAAGATATATAAATAAATATCTGTTTTCGCAACGCGCTTATTCAAAAAATGAAATAAGAAGTCATTGCTAAGTTTTTCACTCCTTTTTATAATTTGTTACCTTTCCAGGGACGCTACTCTTTGATCCTCAAGAAAGTTTCCGGGACCGCGATGGTCTCTTTTTTTGTTGTTCGGACTTTTAATAAATGAAGCTTTTGAAGACAGTTCCTGCCATCGTTGTGTTGGCGGGGGGTATGTTTGCGTCTCTGAATGCAACTGCCGATGATTCCGTTTTTACTGTCATGGACGATCCTGCCAGCGCAAAAAAACCTTTCGAAGGTAATCTGAATGCAGGTTACCTTGCACAATCAGGCAACACGAAAAGTTCCTCACTAACGGCTGATACCACCATGACCTGGTATGGGCATACCACAGCCTGGTCGCTGTGGGGGAATGCCAGCAATACTTCTTCTAATGATGAGCGTTCTTCGGAAAAATATGCGGCGGGCGGGCGTAGCCGTTTTAACTTAACTGACTATGACTATTTATTTGGCCAGGCAAGCTGGCTGACAGACCGTTATAACGGTTATCGTGAACGCGATGTGTTGACTGCGGGTTATGGTCGCCAGTTTTTAAATGGTCCGGTACACAGTTTCCGCTTTGAATTCGGTCCAGGTGTGCGTTACGACAAATATACCGACAATGCCAGTGAAACCCAACCGCTGGGGTATGCCTCCGGGGCTTATGCGTGGCAGTTGACCGACAACGCTAAATTTACCCAGGGGGTATCCGTTTTTGGTGCGGAAGACACGACGTTAAACTCGGAAAGTGCATTAAATGTTGCCATCAATGAACATTTCGGTCTGAAGGTGGCCTACAACGTCACATGGAACTCTGAACCACCTGAGTCTGCGCCGGAACATACCGATCGCCGCACAACGTTATCGTTGGGCTACAGGATGTAATTATGTGCCGGACCGTGTTATGCGGTCTGGCTGCATTTGTTTGTTGATAGCGCCTCACCATTCAGCCCCAAATCATCGCTGCCCAGCGCAGTAACAGCATTGCGCCACATATAGACAGCAGGACCACCACCATCTTCCAGTGTTTTTTGTTGAAACGTTTTGTCGGCATGCGTTTTTCCAGGGGATTTCCAGTCTTCAATAATCGAGTGTAACAAAAGGGTCAGGTGTTGCCTGTATTGATTTATATCATATCGAACATGATGATTGTCGCTTTGCCCGATAACAATTACCGTGTAAACTGCCAAGCGGTATTATCAGAAAGTGGGTGTAGGTCTGGCATCGCCAATCAGCATGCTGTGACATATTTCGCAGAGTGAAGCGGGAATCAGCCCAAACCTTTTTGATAAATTTCATATGAATCTTTGTATGTGATCTTTCGTGTGGGTCACCACTGCAAATAAGGATATAACATGCCTGTTATTACTCTTCCTGATGGCAGCCAACGCCATTACGACCACGCTGTAAGCCCCATGGATGTTGCGCTGGACATTGGTCCAGGTCTGGCGAAAGCCTGTATCGCAGGGCGCGTTAATGGCGAACTGGTAGATGCGTGCGATTTGATTGAAAACGACGCTAAACTGGCGATCATTACCGCTAAAGACGAAGAAGGTCTGGAGATCATTCGTCACTCCTGCGCGCACCTGTTAGGGCACGCAATTAAACAACTTTGGCCGCATACCAAAATGGCAATCGGCCCGGTTATTGACAACGGTTTCTATTACGACGTTGATCTTGACCGCACGTTAACCCAGGAAGATGTCGAAGCACTCGAGAAGCGGATGCATGAGCTTGCTGAGAAAAACTACGACGTCATTAAGAAGAAAGTCAGCTGGCACGAAGCGCGTGAAACTTTCGTTAAACGCGGCGAGAGCTATAAAGTCTCCATCCTGGACGAAAACATCGCCCATGATGACCAGCCAGGCCTCTATTTCCACGAAGAATATGTCGATATGTGCCGCGGTCCGCACGTACCGAATATGCGTTTCTGCCACCATTTCAAACTGATGAAAACGGCAGGGGCCTACTGGCGCGGCGACAGCAACAATAAAATGTTGCAACGTATTTATGGTACTGCATGGGCAGATAAAAAAGCCCTCAACGCGTACCTGCAGCGTCTGGAAGAAGCCGCTAAACGCGACCACCGTAAAATCGGTAAACAGCTCGACCTGTACCATATGCAGGAAGAAGCGCCGGGTATGGTGTTCTGGCACAACGACGGCTGGACCATCTTCCGTGAACTGGAAGTGTTCGTTCGTACTAAACTGAAAGAGTACCAGTATCAGGAAGTTAAAGGTCCGTTCATGATGGACCGTGTCCTGTGGGAAAAAACCGGTCACTGGGAAAACTATAAAGATGCAATGTTCACCACCTCTTCTGAGAACCGTGAATACTGCATTAAGCCGATGAACTGCCCGGGTCACGTACAAATCTTTAACCAGGGGCTGAAGTCGTATCGCGATCTGCCGCTGCGTATGGCCGAGTTCGGTAGTTGCCACCGTAACGAGCCGTCAGGTTCGCTGCATGGCCTGATGCGTGTGCGTGGTTTTACCCAGGATGACGCGCATATCTTCTGTACTGAAGAACAAATTCGCGATGAAGTTAACGGATGTATCCGTTTAGTCTATGATATGTACAGCACTTTTGGCTTCGAGAAGATCGTGGTCAAACTTTCCACTCGTCCTGAAAAACGTATTGGCAGCGACGAAATGTGGGATCGTGCTGAGGCGGACCTGGCGGTTGCGCTGGAAGAAAACAACATCCCGTTTGAATATCAACTGGGTGAAGGCGCTTTCTACGGTCCGAAAATTGAATTTACCCTGTATGACTGCCTCGATCGTGCATGGCAGTGCGGTACAGTACAGCTGGACTTCTCCTTACCGTCTCGTCTGAGCGCCTCTTATGTAGGCGAAGACAACGAGCGTAAGGTTCCGGTAATGATTCACCGCGCAATTCTGGGGTCTATGGAACGTTTTATTGGTATCCTGACCGAAGAGTTCGCTGGTTTCTTCCCGACCTGGCTTGCGCCGGTTCAGGTTGTTATCATGAACATTACCGATTCTCAGTCTGAATACGTTAACGAATTGACGCAAAAACTATCAAATGCGGGCATTCGTGTTAAAGCAGACTTGAGAAATGAGAAGATTGGCTTTAAAATCCGCGAGCACACTTTGCGTCGCGTCCCATATATGCTGGTCTGTGGTGATAAAGAGGTGGAATCTGGCAAAGTTGCCGTTCGCACCCGCCGTGGTAAAGACCTGGGAAGCATGGACGTAAATGAAGTGATCGAGAAGCTGCAACAAGAGATTCGCAGCCGCAGTCTTAAACAATTGGAGGAATAAGGTATTAAAGGCGGAAAACGAGTTCAAACGGCGCGCCCTAACCGTATCAATGGCGAAATTCGCGCCCAGGAAGTTCGCTTAACAGGTCTGGAAGGCGAGCAGCTTGGTATTGTGAGTCTGAGAGAAGCTCTGGAGAAAGCAGAAGAAGCCGGAGTAGACTTAGTCGAGATCAGCCCTAACGCCGAGCCGCCGGTTTGTCGTATCATGGATTACGGCAAATTCCTCTATGAAAAGAGCAAGTCTTCTAAGGAACAGAAGAAAAAGCAAAAAGTTATCCAGGTTAAGGAAATCAAATTCCGTCCTGGTACAGATGAAGGCGACTATCAGGTAAAACTCCGCAGCCTGATTCGCTTTCTGGAAGAGGGTGATAAAGCCAAGATCACACTGCGTTTCCGCGGTCGTGAGATGGCGCACCAGCAAATCGGTATGGAAGTGCTTAATCGCGTGAAAGACGATTTGCAAGAACTGGCAGTGGTCGAATCCTTCCCAACGAAGATCGAAGGCCGCCAGATGATCATGGTGCTCGCTCCTAAGAAGAAACAGTAAGGCCTTCAAGTAGCGTTGTCTGTGGAGCCTTCGGGCTTCGCAGGCTTTGTTCGCCTTTGTTTCTGTTTATCAACAATGCGAAGTGGAAGTTATTAAAATGCCAAAAATTAAGACCGTACGCGGTGCTGCGAAGCGCTTCAAAAAAACCGGTAAAGGTGGTTTTAAGCACAAGCACGCTAACCTGCGTCACATTCTGACCAAAAAAGCGACCAAACGTAAACGTCACCTGCGTCCGAAAGCCATGGTTTCCAAAGGCGATCTGGGCCTGGTAATCGCGTGCCTGCCGTACGCATAAGCCGTTAACGTTTTTTAACTTTTTAATTAGAATATAGATACAGGAGAGCACATATGGCTCGCGTAAAACGTGGTGTTATTGCACGCGCACGTCACAAGAAAATTTTGAAACAAGCTAAAGGCTACTACGGTGCGCGTTCTCGCGTATACCGCGTTGCCTTCCAGGCTGTTATCAAGGCTGGTCAGTATGCTTACCGTGACCGTCGTCAACGTAAGCGTCAGTTCCGTCAACTGTGGATTGCGCGTATCAACGCAGCAGCACGTCAGAACGGTATTTCTTACAGCAAATTCATCAATGGCCTGAAAAAAGCCTCTGTTGAAATCGACCGTAAGATCCTGGCTGATATCGCTGTATTCGACAAAGTAGCGTTCACCGCTCTGGTTGAAAAAGCGAAAGCAGCTCTGGCATAAGCCAGTTGAAAGAGGGAGCTTGTCTCCCTCTTTTCGTTTCAACACCATCAGAACATTGACTTTTATCGCTGTAGCCTTTTCAATAAAGGTCTTTTGAAAAGTACCAAAAGGTAACGCAAGCAATGAATGCTGCTATTTTCCGCTTCTTTTTTTACTTTAGCACCTGACTCCAGGAGGCTAGCGCGTGAGAAGAGAAACGGAAAACAGCGCCTGAAAGCCTCCCAGTGGAGGCTTTTTTTGTATGCGCGTTTTGAAGAATAAAAAGTCTGTCTCATCAGGCGTAATTGTCGCAGCCACTCTGGACACGGCCAGCGCGGAGAAACCGGAGCGTACTTGAGTACGTGAGGATTTCGAGCACTGCCCGGGACCAAAATGGCAAGTAAAATAGCCTGATGGGATAGGCTCTAAGTCCAACGAACCAGTGTCACCACTGACACAATGAGGAAAACCATGTCACATCTCGCAGAACTGGTTGCCAGTGCGAAGGCGGCCATTAGCCAGGCGTCAGATGTTGCCGCGTTAGACAATGTGCGCGTCGAATATTTGGGTAAAAAAGGGCACTTAACCCTTCAGATGACGACCCTGCGTGAGCTGCCGCCAGAAGAACGTCCGGCAGCTGGTGCGGTTATCAACGAGGCGAAAGAGCAAGTTCAGCAGGCGCTGAATGCGCGCAAAGCTGAACTGGAGAACGCGGCGCTGAATGCGCGTCTGGCTGCAGAAACTATTGATGTTTCCCTGCCAGGTCGTCGTATCGAAAACGGTGGCCTGCATCCGGTTACCCGCACCATCGACCGTATCGAAAGTTTCTTCGGTGAGCTTGGCTTTACCGTGGCAACCGGGCCGGAAATCGAAGACGATTATCATAACTTCGATGCTCTGAACATTCCTGGCCACCACCCGGCGCGCGCTGACCACGACACTTTCTGGTTTGATGCTACTCGTCTGCTGCGTACCCAGACCTCTGGCGTGCAGATCCGCACCATGAAAGCCCAGCAGCCGCCGATTCGTATTATCGCGCCTGGTCGCGTTTACCGTAACGACTACGACCAGACCCACACACCGATGTTCCATCAGATGGAAGGTCTGATTGTTGATACCAACATCAGCTTCACCAACCTGAAAGGCACGCTCCACGACTTCCTGCGTAACTTCTTTGAAGAAGATTTGCAGATTCGCTTCCGTCCTTCCTACTTCCCGTTCACCGAACCATCTGCAGAAGTGGACGTCATGGGTAAAAACGGCAAATGGCTGGAAGTACTGGGCTGCGGGATGGTGCATCCGAACGTGCTGCGTAACGTTGGCATTGACCCGGAAGTTTACTCCGGTTTCGCCTTCGGGATGGGGATGGAGCGTCTGACCATGTTGCGTTATGGCGTTACCGACCTGCGTTCATTCTTCGAAAACGATCTGCGTTTCCTCAAACAGTTTAAATAAGGCAGGAATAGATTATGAAATTCAGTGAACTGTGGTTACGCGAATGGGTGAACCCGGCGATTGACAGCGATGCGCTGGCGAATCAAATCACGATGGCGGGTCTGGAAGTTGACGGTGTAGAGCCGGTTGCCGGTAGCTTCCACGGCGTGGTCGTTGGTGAAGTGGTTGAATGTGCGCAGCATCCGAATGCCGACAAACTGCGAGTGACTAAAGTCAACGTCGGTGGCGATCGCCTGCTGGACATCGTCTGTGGTGCGCCAAACTGCCGTCAGGGCCTGCGTGTGGCGGTGGCAACTATTGGTGCTGTTCTGCCGGGCGATTTCAAAATTAAAGCGGCGAAACTGCGCGGTGAACCGTCTGAAGGGATGCTGTGCTCCTTCTCTGAGCTGGGTATTTCTGACGATCATAACGGTATTATCGAACTGCCTGCGGATGCGCCAATTGGCACCGACATCCGCGAATATCTGAAACTTGATGACAACACCATCGAAATCAGTGTGACGCCAAACCGTGCTGACTGCTTAGGCATTATCGGCGTAGCGCGTGATGTCGCCGTGCTGAACCAGCTTCCGCTGGTTGAACCGGAAATTATCCCGGTTGGTGCAACCATCGATGACACGCTGCCGATTGCAGTAGAAGCACCGGAAGCCTGCCCGCGTTATCTTGGCCGCGTAGTAAAAGGCATTAACGTTAAAGCGCCAACTCCGCTGTGGATGAAAGAAAAACTGCGTCGTTGCGGGATTCGTTCTATCGATGCAGTCGTTGACGTAACCAACTATGTGCTGCTCGAACTGGGCCAGCCGATGCACGCTTTCGACAAAGATCGTATCGAAGGCGGCATTGTGGTGCGGATGGCGAAAGAGGGCGAAACGCTGGTACTGCTCGACGGTACTGAAGCGAAGCTGAATGCTGACACCCTGGTTATCGCCGACCACAACAAGGCGCTGGCGATGGGCGGTATCTTCGGTGGTGAACATTCTGGCGTGAATGAAGAAACGCAAAACGTCCTGCTGGAATGCGCTTTCTTCAGCCCGCTGTCGATCACCGGCCGTGCTCGTCGTCATGGCCTGCATACCGATGCGTCTCACCGCTACGAGCGCGGCGTTGATCCGGCATTGCAGTACAAAGCGATGGAACGAGCGACCCGTCTGCTGATTGATATCTGCGGCGGTGAAGCTGGCCCGGTAATTGATATCACCAACGAAGCAACGCTGCCGAAGCGTGCGACCATCACTCTGCGTCGTAGCAAACTGGATCGCCTGATCGGCCATCATATTGCCGATGAGCAGGTGACTGACATTCTGCGTCGTCTCGGCTGCGAAGTGACCGAAGGCAAAGACGAGTGGCAGGCTGTTGCGCCGAGCTGGCGTTTCGACATGGAGATTGAAGAGGATCTGGTCGAAGAAGTTGCGCGTGTCTACGGCTACAACAATATTCCTGATGAGCCGGTACAGGCGAGCCTGATTATGGGGACTCACCGTGAAGCCGATTTGTCGCTCAAGCGCGTGAAAACGCTGCTCAACGATAAAGGCTATCAGGAAGTGATCACCTACAGTTTCGTTGATCCGAAAGTTCAGCAGATGATCCACCCGGGCGTAGAAGCCTTATTGCTGCCAAGCCCGATTTCCGTTGAAATGTCGGCAATGCGTCTTTCTCTGTGGACAGGCCTGCTGGCAACTGTTGTGTACAACCAGAACCGTCAGCAAAACCGTGTGCGCATTTTTGAAAGCGGTCTGCGTTTTGTGCCAGATACTCAGGCGCCATTGGGCATTCGTCAGGATCTGATGTTAGCTGGTGTGATTTGCGGTAACCGTTACGAAGAGCACTGGAACCTGGCAAAAGAGACGGTTGATTTCTATGATTTGAAAGGCGATCTTGAATCCGTTCTCGACCTGACCGGTAAACTGGCTGATGTTGAATTCCGTGCAGAAGCGAATCCGGCACTGCATCCGGGACAATCTGCAGCGATTTATCTGAAAGGTGAACGCATTGGTTTTGTTGGGGTTGTTCATCCTGAACTGGAACGTAAACTGGATCTTAACGGTCGCACTCTGGTGTTTGAACTGGAGTGGAACAAGCTCGCAGACCGCGTGGTGCCTCAGGCGCGCGAGATTTCTCGCTTCCCTGCGAACCGTCGTGACATCGCGGTTGTGGTTGCAGAAAACGTTCCCGCAGCGGATATTTTATCCGAATGTAAGAAAGTTGGCGTAAATCAGGTAGTTGGCGTAAACTTGTTTGACGTGTACCGCGGTAAGGGTGTTGCGGAGGGGTATAAAAGCCTCGCCATTAGCCTGATCCTGCAAGATACCAGCCGTACACTCGAAGAAGAGGAGATTGCCGCTACCGTCGCCAAATGTGTAGAGGCATTAAAAGAGCGATTCCAGGCATCATTGAGGGATTGAACCTATGGCGCTTACAAAAGCTGAAATGTCAGAATATCTGTTTGATAAGCTTGGGCTTAGCAAGCGGGATGCCAAAGAACTGGTTGAACTGTTTTTCGAAGAGATCCGTCGCGCTCTGGAAAACGGCGAGCAGGTGAAACTCTCTGGTTTTGGTAACTTCGATCTGCGTGATAAGAATCAACGCCCGGGACGTAACCCGAAAACGGGCGAAGATATTCCCATTACAGCACGGCGCGTGGTGACCTTCAGACCCGGACAGAAGTTAAAAAGCCGGGTCGAAAACGCCACACCCAAAGACGAGTAATCTGATCTAACTAAAAAGGCCGCTCTGCGGCCTTTTTTCTTTTCACTGTAGAAGAGTCGCCGTAAAATCAACGAAATGACACTTCAGCAGAACGGATACCATGCTGACACTTGCCCGCCAACAACAGCGACAAAATATTCGCTGGTTATTATGCCTGTCAGCATTGATGTTGCTGGCGCTTCTCTTAAGCCTTTGCGCTGGTGAACAATGGATTTCACCCGCCGACTGGTTCACACCTCGTGGCGAACTGTTTGTCTGGCAAATTCGCCTGCCACGTACCCTGGCTGTATTGCTGGTTGGCGCGGCACTGGCCTTATCAGGCGCGGTCATGCAGGCGCTGTTTGAAAACCCTCTCGCGGAACCGGGGCTGCTTGGCGTCTCTAACGGCGCTGGAGTGGGGCTTATCGCCGCTGTATTGCTCGGGCAAGGACAGCTACCAGACTGGGCGCTGGGGCTGTGTGCGATTGCTGGCGCACTTATTATCACCTTAATTCTCTTGCGTTTTGCCCGCCGTCACCTTTCAACCAGTCGATTACTGCTGGCTGGTGTTGCGCTGGGTATCATCTGTAGCGCGTTAATGACGTGGGCCATCTACTTTTCCACGTCTGTTGATTTACGCCAACTGATGTACTGGATGATGGGCGGCTTTGGTGGTGTAGACTGGCGGCAAAGTTGGCTGATGGTGGCCCTGATTCCGGTGTTGTTGTGGATTTGCTGTCAGTCCAGACCAATGAATATGTTAGCGCTGGGTGAAATTTCGGCGCGGCAACTGGGGTTACCGCTGTGGTTCTGGCGCAATGTGTTGGTCGCGGCTACCGGTTGGATGGTCGGTGTCAGTGTGGCGTTGGCTGGCGCTATTGGGTTTATTGGCCTGGTTATCCCGCATATTTTGCGGCTGTGCGGATTAACCGATCACCGGGTATTACTTCCCGGCTGCGCGCTGGCAGGTGCTACGGCGTTGCTGCTTGCCGATATTGTTGCTCGACTGGCGCTGGCTTCCGCAGAGTTACCGATTGGCGTGGTCACCGCCACCCTGGGCGCGCCAGTGTTTATCTGGTTATTGTTAAAAGCAGGACGTTAGCCGCATAAAGACGGTCTATGATTAAAAGCTAAGATTTTTACTGACCTTATCCAGGAGACACGATGCAAGATCCCATTCTGACCACCGCAGTGAAGACGATTGACGGAGAAGTGACTACGCTGGAGAAATATGCCGGTAAAGTGCTGCTGATTGTCAATGTCGCTTCAAAGTGTGGCTTAACGCCGCAATATGAACAGTTGGAGAACATCCAGAAAGCCTGGGCCGATCGTGGTCTTGTCGTGCTGGGATTTCCGTGCAACCAGTTCCTGGAACAAGAACCTGGTAGCGATGAAGAGATTAAAACTTATTGCACCACCACCTGGGGCGTGACGTTCCCAATGTTCAGTAAGATTGAGGTCAATGGCGAAGGGCGTCATCCGCTATACCAAAAATTGATTGCGGCTGCGCCGACGGCGGTGGCACCGGAAGAGAGCGGTTTCTATGCGCGAATGGCCAGTAAAGGCCGTGCGCCACTGTACCCTGATGATATTTTGTGGAATTTTGAAAAGTTTCTGGTGGGTAGAGATGGAAAGGTCATCCAGCGTTTTTCCCCGGATATGACGCCGGAAGATCCTATCGTAATGGAAAGCATTAAACTGGCGTTGGCAAAATAATGTCTATTGTGATGCAGTTACAGGATGTAGCGGAATCAACCCGCCTGGGGCCGCTTTCTGGCGAGGTCCGGGCAGGGGAGATCCTGCATCTGGTGGGGCCGAACGGCGCGGGCAAGAGCACCTTGCTGGCGCGAATGGCGGGGATAACCAGTGGTCAGGGAAGCATTCAGTTTGCAGGTCAACCACTGGATACCTGGCCCGCAACAAAACTCGCCCTGCATCGCGCCTATCTTGCACAACAGCAGACGCCGCCGTTTGCTATGCCGGTCTGGCATTACCTGACCATGCACCAGTACGATAAAACGCGAACCGATCTGCTAAATGATGTCGCAGGGATGTTGGCCCTTGATGACAAACTTGGTCGTAGCACCAATCAACTTTCCGGTGGCGAATGGCAACGTGTCCGTCTTGCTGCTGTGGTGCTACAAATCACGCCGCAAGCGAATCCGGCAGCTCAATTGCTTCTCCTTGATGAGCCCATGAACAGCCTTGATGTTGCCCAGCAAAGCGCGTTAGATAAAATTTTGAGCTCGCTCTGTCAGCAAGGTGTGGCGATAGTGATGAGTAGTCACGATCTTAACCACACATTGCGTCACGCGCATCGGGCGTGGTTACTTAAACAAGGAAAATTGCTGGCCAGTGGGCGGCGAGATGAGGTACTA
The DNA here is from genome assembly GCF_014836715.1 of Escherichia whittamii. Classification (GTDB taxonomy): domain Bacteria; phylum Pseudomonadota; class Gammaproteobacteria; order Enterobacterales; family Enterobacteriaceae; genus Escherichia; species Escherichia whittamii. Next base: position 209,302 of record NZ_JACSQI010000002.1, on the reverse strand, counting down.
ACGCCTCCGAATCTGGCCCAGGCTTATGGTATGAGCTTCCGTCGTCTGGACATTGAAGGTCACCGAATGCTGATTTCGACCACCTGATTTCATTAGCATCTTGAAAAACGGGTAATTTCGACGCTAAATTAATGCAAGAATAAAAAACAGAGGATTCGTACGGAATGCGTTTCTGCCTAATTTTAATTACAGCACTGTTTCTGGCTGGGTGTAGCCATCATAAAGCGCCGCCGCCAAACGCCAGACTTTCTGACTCCATTACTGTCATTGCCGGTTTGAACGAGCAACTACAGAGCTGGCATGGGACGCCGTATCGTTATGGCGGCATGACTCGACGTGGTGTGGACTGTTCGGGGTTCGTGGTTGTGACGATGCGCGACCGTTTCGACTTGCAGTTACCACGCGAAACAAAACAACAGGCCGCTATCGGTACCCAAATTGATAAAGAAGAATTGCTGCCGGGCGATCTGGTCTTTTTCAAAACAGGTTCCGGGCAAAATGGTTTACACGTGGGTATTTACGATACCAACAATCAATTCATTCACGCCTCTACCAGCAAGGGGGTGATGCGTTCTTCCCTCGATAATGTCTACTGGCAGAAAAATTTCTGGCAGGCGAGACGAATCTAGTCTCTCAATAAATGGACGGTGATGATACCGCACCGTCTGTTAACTCCTGAATACAGTAGTATTTTGCAGACAAAAATACCGCAAATGGAATATTCGTTTATACTCAGGATAATCTAAAAAAAGGACCCCTGAAAAAGTGGTTAACATGGAACAAATGAAAGTTATTCCTTCTGTATTTGTTATGCCGTATGGCCTCAAACTTTTTATCTGGATGTTGAAAAAAATCCGTAGAGAGGGGCTGTTACCATGAAGGTCTTACTGGAGAATCTTTATCATTCTGATTACTATTTTCTACCGATAAGAGACAGCCAACAAAATCTTGTTGGGGTTGAGTTAATAACCCATTTCTCCAGTGACGACGGTACGGTTCGCATCCCGACAACACGGGTTATTGCACAGCTTTCAGAGGAGCAGCATTGGCAATTATTTGCCGAAAAGTTGGAGTTACTAAAATCATGCCAACATTTTTTTATTCAACACAAACTCTTTGCCTGGATTAATTTAACGCCACAAGTAGCAAAGTTATTATTAGATGGACATAATTACGCAAGCAAACTATTAAGAATTCCCTTTGTTGAATTGATGATTAATGAAAATTATCCGCATCTTAATGAGGGAAAAAATAATTGCGAACTTTTGCACTTATCGCAAATTTTCCCTCTGGTTTTGGGAAATTTGGGTGCGGGCAACAGTACAATGAAGGCTGTTTTTGATGGGCTTTTCACTCGCGTCATGCTGGATAAAGGTTTTATTCAGCAACAAATAGTCCATAAATCTTTCGCGCCTTTTATTCGTGCGCTCCATGCGCAAATTTTACCTTGCTGCAATTGTATTATTGCCGCTGGTATTAATACACCAGAGATGCTGGCACAGATGGCGCCGTTTGGTTTCCATGCTTTTCAGGGATGCTTGTGGCCCGCAGTTCCCGTAAGCCAGATAACAACGCTGGTCCAGCGATAACCCTCTTGTTTGCTGGTGTTTAAGGCGAGAGTAACCGTCTACACTATCAAACAGGAGGATCTATGACCCTGTCTTTTATTACCCGCTGGCGTGATGAATTGCCGGCTACATATACATCGCTTTCCCCTACGCCTTTAAATAATGCCCGGTTGATTTGGTATAACGCCGAACTGGCCAATACGCTGGGTGTTCCATCATCGCTGTTTGAAAGCGGTGCGGGTGTCTGGGGCGGCGAAACTTTACTGCCGGGCATGTCACCACTGGCCCAGGTCTACAGTGGTCACCAGTTTGGTGTATGGGCGGGGCAGCTTGGCGACGGCCGCGGCATTTTACTCGGCGAGCAACAGCTTGCCGACGGCACCACCATGGACTGGCATCTGAAAGGTGCGGGGCTGACGCCTTATTCGCGGATGGGCGATGGACGTGCGGTTTTACGTTCAACGATCCGCGAAAGTCTTGCCAGTGAGGCAATGCATCAGCTGGGCATTCCGACAACGCGCGCCTTGAGCATTGTTACCAGCGACACACCGGTTTACCGGGAGACGGTCGAATCAGGCGCGATGCTGATGCGCGTAGCGCAGAGTCATTTGCGATTTGGCCACTTTGAACACTTTTACTATCGTCGGGAACCGGAAAAAGTTCGCCAGCTTGCTGACTTTGCCATTCGTTATCACTGGCCGCATCTTCAGGATGAAGAGGATAAATACCGCCTCTGGTTTACCGATGTTGTCGCTCGTACGGCTTCGTTAATCGCCAGCTGGCAGACAGTCGGCTTTGCACATGGTGTGATGAACACGGATAACATGTCGCTTCTTGGGCTGACGCTGGATTACGGTCCATTTGGTTTCCTCGATGATTATGAACCGGGCTTTATTTGTAATCACTCTGATCATCAGGGACGTTACAGCTTTGATAATCAACCTGCCGTCGCGTTGTGGAATTTACAGCGTCTGGCGCAGACATTGTCGCCGTTTATCACAGTCGACGCGTTAAACGAGGCGCTGGACAGCTATCAACAGGTTTTGTTGACGCATTATGGAAAACGTATGCGGCAGAAGCTGGGCTTTATGACGGAGCAAAAAGAGGATAACGTGTTACTGAATAAATTGTTCAGTCTGATGGCGCAAGAGCGCAGCGATTATACTCGCACATTCCGCATGCTGAGTCTGACCGAGCAGCACAGTGCGGCTTCACCACTGCGTGATGAGTTTATTGATCGTGCGGCATTTGATGAGTGGTTTACGCGTTATCGGGCGCGTTTGCAGCAAGACGGAGTTGCCGATAGTGAACGTCAGCAACTGATGCAGAGCGTTAACCCTGCGCTGGTATTGCGAAACTGGCTGGCGCAACGGGCGATAGAAGCGGCGGAAAAGGGCGATATGACGGAATTACACCGTCTGCATGAGGCGTTGCGAAATCCTTTCAGCGACAGAGATGATGACTATGTCAGCCGCCCACCGGACTGGGGAAAACGGCTGGAAGTGAGCTGCTCGAGTTAAAGGCTACTTGGTCAGCAGCAACTTGCCAGCCTGAGTTTTACGGAGCAGATATTCTTGCCCGTCATGATCAATAATCAGTTTACCATCCGGACCTAACAGTGTCTGGCTGGTAATTCGCCGGATGGGCTGCGGGGAAGGGGCCTTGCGATTTGCATCCGTTTCAGTCGTGAGTTTGCTGCTATCCGTATAATGCATAAAAATTAATAATAATTAATATAACAATGATTTTTATTATCAATATTATGACGAGCCAGAGCAAGTAGTAATTTGTTGAGAAGACAACAAGTTGCGGAGAAATGCCCATTCTGTCAGGAATGGGCAATGACTTAGAAGCGGGTATCTACCGCCGAGGCGAGTTTTTCCACCAGACGTTCAGTATCTTCCCAACCTAAACAAGGATCGGTAATCGACTGACCGTAGGTGAGCGGCTGACCGCTGACGATTTTTTGTGTACCTTCGCGCAAGAAACTTTCTGCCATAATTCCGGCGATCGCCGTGGAGCCATTGCGGATTTGTTGGCAAACATCTTCACAGACTTCTAACTGACGGCGGTGCTGCTTTTGGCAGTTACCGTGGCTAAAATCCACCACCAGATGTTCAGGTAAATCAAACTCATGCAATGTATCGCAGGCTGCGGCGATATCATCGGCATGGTAGTTCGGTTTTTTGCCGCCACGCATAATAATATGGCCGTATGGGTTGCCGCTGGTCTGATAGATAGTCATCTGACCATTTTTGTCCGGGGAGAGGAACATGTGGCTGGCGCGGGCAGCGCGGATAGCATCCACGGCAATCCGCGTGTTGCCATCAGTGCCGTTTTTAAAACCTACCGGACAGGAGAGTGCTGACGCCATTTCACGGTGGATCTGGCTCTCGGTAGTACGTGCGCCAATTGCGCCCCAGCTGATTAAGTCCGCAATAAACTGACCGGTCACCATATCGAGAAACTCGGTTGCGGTGGGCACGCCCAGTTCATTTACCTGCAAAAGTAGTTTGCGAGCCAGTTCGAGGCCGTGATTTACGCGATAGCTGCCGTTTAAATCCGGATCGGAGATTAGCCCTTTCCAGCCGACAACGGTACGCGGTTTTTCAAAATAGGTGCGCATTACAATTTCCAGCCGTGACTGGTGCTGGTTGCGCAACACCTGCAGACGGGTGGCATACTCCATGGCAGCGGTGAGATCGTGGATCGAGCAGGGGCCAATAATGACCAATAGCCGCTTGTCTTCACCATTCAGTATTTTTTCAATTCTGCGGCGGGAATCAATGACATGGTTGGCGACGCCAGGCGTTACGGGATACCGTAGCGCGAGTTCGGCGGGCGTGACCAGGCTCTCGATACGCGCAGTACGGAGTTCGTCAGTTCTGTTCATTACAAGTCTCAGAAATTTGTTGCTTCAACGGCAGGGACGCCAAGAAGTGATGCGCATCACGATAAACCAATCCCTGCTGATTTCAAGTGCGAGGCAGGCAACACTTCGCTCAATTGACGGCATAATAACAAAAAAACGAACTCTTATACTAGTTCTCTAGTACATTCTCCGGCTAAGGCCCATGATATCGAGGATCTTGGTGGCAATCTCTTCTACCGAATAATTGGTACTGTTAATCCACGGAATCTGATTTTTACGGTACAACGCCTCCACTTCCGCGACCTCCATTCGACACTGGCGAAGCGAGGCGTAGCGGCTATTCTCCCGACGCTCTTCGCGAATCGCCGCCAGACGCTCCGGGTCGATAGTCAGGCCGAACAATTTATGCTGAAGCGGTTTGAGCGACGCTGGTAGCACCAGATTATCCATGTCATCGGCAATAAAGGGGTAGTTTGCCGCGCGGATACCAAACTGCATCGCCAGATACAGGCTGGTGGGGGTTTTACCACAACGAGAGACACCGAGTAGGATCACCTGAGCCTGATCCAGATTGCGCAGCGAAATACCGTCGTCATGGGCGAGGGTGTAATCAATTGCCGCAATGCGCGCATCATATTTATTGAGATTATTAGGGTTCAGGCCGTGGGTTCGGTGAGCAATCGGCGTCGGGTCCAGTTTCATTTCTTGCTGGAGAGGAGCAACCAGCGCCTGCACAATATCCTGGCAAAAACCTTCGCTTTGCAAAATGATGGCGCGGATTTCTGGTAGCACAATGGAGTAAAAAACCAGCGGGCGCACACCCGTCTGGTGATAAATTGCGTCAATCTGATCCTTCACCGCCCGAGCACGGCTCTCATTTTCGACAAACGGCAGCGTAATACTGCTGATAGTAACGGGAAATTGTGACATCACTGCGTGTCCTAATACCTCCGCAGTTATAGCCGTACCATCAGAAATATAAAAAACGTGGCGATCAACAGCATTATCCATTTTGTTCTTCCCGTGATGCAGACATAATTCTATGAAAGCATAAATTAAAAACGCACAGAAGCGTAGAAAGTTATGCCAGGTTTATAAAATGAAACTTCAATTTTATATTTTATGAAAACAGTATTTCATTTTTACGCTTTCATTTATACCGATGGTTTATGTGGAAATTACCGAAGATAGCGGATTTGCGCAACGCTGGGATCAGTCTTAAAAAGTAAAAAATATATTTGCTTGAACGATTCACCGTTTTTTTCATCCGGTTAAATATGCAAAGATAAATACGCAGAAATGTGTTTCTCAAACCGTTCATTTATCACAAAAGGATTGTTCGATGTCCAACAATGGCTCGTCACCGCTGGTGCTTTGGTATAACCAACTCGGCATGAATGATGTAGACAGGGTTGGGGGCAAAAATGCCTCCCTGGGTGAAATGATTACTAACCTTTCCGGAATGGGTGTTTCCGTTCCGAATGGTTTCGCCACAACCGCCGACGCGTTTAACCAGTTTCTGGACCAAAGCGGCGTAAACCAGCGCATCTATGAACTGCTGGATAAAACGGATATTGACGATGTTACCCAGCTTGCGAAAGCGGGCGCGCAAATCCGCCAGTGGATTATCGACACTCCCTTCCAGCCTGCGCTGGAAAACGCCATCCGCGAAGCCTATGCACAGCTTTCCGCCGATGACGAAAATGCCTCTTTTGCGGTGCGTTCCTCCGCCACCGCAGAAGATATGCCGGACGCCTCTTTTGCCGGTCAGCAGGAAACCTTCCTCAACGTTCAGGGGTTTGACGCCGTCCTCGTGGCAGTGAAACATGTCTTTGCTTCTCTGTTTAACGACCGCGCCATCTCATATCGTGTGCATCAGGGGTACGATCACCGTGGTGTGGCGCTCTCCGCCGGTGTTCAGCGGATGGTGCGCTCTGACCTCGCATCTTCTGGGGTGATGTTCTCCATTGATACCGAATCCGGTTTCGACCAGGTGGTATTTATCACTTCCGCATGGGGTCTTGGTGAAATGGTGGTACAGGGGGCGGTTAACCCGGATGAGTTTTATGTGCATAAACCGACGCTGGCGGCGAATCGCCCGGCTATCGTGCGCCGCACCATGGGGTCGAAAAAAATCCGCATGGTCTACGCGCCGACCCAGGAACACGGCAAGCAGGTTAAAATTGAAGACGTACCGCAGGAACAGCGTGACATCTTCTCGTTGACCAACGAAGAAGTGCAGGAACTGGCAAAACAGGCCGTACAAATTGAGAAACACTACGGTCGCCCGATGGATATTGAGTGGGCGAAAGATGGCCACACTGGCAAACTATTCATTGTGCAGGCGCGTCCAGAAACTGTGCGTTCTCGCGGTCAGGTTATGGAGCGTTATACGCTGCATTCACAGGGCAAGATTATCGCCGAAGGCCGCGCTATCGGTCATCGCATCGGCGCGGGTCCGGTGAAAGTCATTCATGACATCAGCGAAATGAACCGCATTGAACCTGGTGACGTGCTGGTCACTGACATGACCGACCCGGACTGGGAACCGATCATGAAGAAAGCGTCAGCCATCGTCACCAACCGTGGCGGGCGTACCTGTCACGCGGCAATTATCGCCCGTGAACTGGGTATTCCGGCGGTAGTGGGCTGTGGTGATGCGACCGAACGTATGAAAGACGGTGAGAACGTCACCGTTTCCTGTGCCGAAGGTGATACCGGTTACGTTTATGCTGAACTGCTTGAATTCAGTGTGAAAAGCTCCAGCGTGGAAACCATGCCGGATCTGCCGTTGAAAGTGATGATGAACGTTGGTAACCCTGACCGGGCATTTGACTTTGCCTGCCTGCCGAACGAAGGCGTAGGTCTGGCGCGTCTGGAATTTATCATCAACCGCATGATTGGCGTACACCCCCGCGCATTGCTTGAGTTTGACGACCAGGAACCGCAGTTACAAAATGAAATTCGCGAGATGATGAAAGGCTTTGATTCTCCGCGTGAATTCTACGTTGGCCGTCTGACCGAAGGGATCGCGACGCTGGGCGCCGCGTTTTATCCGAAACGCGTCATTGTCCGTCTCTCTGACTTTAAATCCAACGAATACGCCAATCTGGTGGGCGGTGAGCGTTACGAGCCGCATGAAGAGAACCCGATGCTGGGCTTCCGTGGCGCGGGCCGCTACGTTTCTGACAGCTTCCGCGACTGCTTCGCGCTGGAGTGTGAAGCGGTGAAACGTGTGCGCAACGACATGGGGCTGACCAACGTAGAAATCATGATCCCGTTCGTGCGTACCGTTGACCAGGCGAAAGCGGTGGTTGAAGAGCTGGCGCGTCAGGGACTGAAACGTGGCGAGAACGGGCTGAAAATCATCATGATGTGCGAAATTCCGTCCAACGCCTTGCTGGCTGAACAGTTCCTTGAATATTTCGACGGTTTCTCTATCGGCTCAAACGACATGACACAGTTGGCACTCGGTCTGGACCGTGACTCCGGCGTGGTGTCTGAACTGTTCGATGAGCGCAACGAAGCCGTGAAAGCATTGCTGTCGATGGCTATCCGTGCTGCGAAGAAACAGGGCAAATATGTTGGCATTTGCGGTCAGGGTCCATCTGACCACGAAGACTTTGCCGCCTGGTTGATGGAAGAGGGGATCGATAGCTTATCCCTGAACCCGGATACCGTGGTGCAAACATGGTTAAGTCTGGCTGAACTTAAGAAATAAAATATAACCCCGGCGGCGTTCAGTCGCCGGGTCCATTTTTATATCCCCACCTTTTAACAACCTGCTTCAGACAAACGTGCTCGTGCAATATAAAAAGCTTCCTGACATCATCTGAATAATTGGCTGGTGTTCTATCTGATTTCAATTCGTTTGCGATCCTCTCCACAGATTAATTCTCGATACCGTTTTTTCTCAAAGCCGAATGTGACCACTCGTCATTTTCCTTAAGCATATGCGTAATTTTTTCGTCCAGAGTTCGTTGGATTGCACGAAGTCACTGGTGAGTCCCGTTTTTATACTGTCTTCAACCACAGCATAAAAAGGGATATGGTCATGAAAAATTACCACACCGTTATTCAGACATAAGCGCAGATTATGTAATTCAGAGAATTTATTCGAACTAAAACCGATTTTCTGATTTGTCTGGCTGTACAGAAAACAGGATAAATTCCCTCCGCGAGCGGTGGGAAACAGCTACAGGGATTGCATATGAGTTGCTATTTGAAAGTCCTGATTTGTGCGATTGTCGCACTCGCTATTTGGTTTTTCCCCGTCCCCGACGGATTAACACCCTTAACCTGGCACATTCTGGCAATATTCATCACCACAGTGGTGGCGTTTATTCTGCAACCGTTGCCGGTAGGCGCTATCGCATTAATAGCCATCAGTTTTATTATGCTTACCGGCATGATGAAAACCAGCGAAGCCTTAAAAGGTTTCAGCAGCACCACGGTATGGCTTATTGTCGCCGCATTCCTGTACGCGAAAGGATTCATCAAAACGGGGTTAGGGCGGCGTATCGCCTATTTGCTGATTCGCGGATTCGGCGGCAGCTCGTTGCGTCTCGGTTATACATTGGCGTTAAGCGATATGATTATTGCGCCAGCTACGCCATCAAATACGGCCCGAGCCGGTGGGATTTTGTTCCCGATTGTTCGCAGTGTCTCTAACAGCTTTGGATCTGAACCGGATCAGGGGCCGCGTAAAATTGGCGCTTATCTGATGCAAACAGTGTTCCATTCCAACTGTCTCTCATCCTCTATGTTTATGACAGCCAGCGCGCCTAATGCGCTGATTGTGTCTCTGGCAGCCAGCACTTTATTTGTCGATATCTCATGGGGGATGTGGACACTAAGCGCACTGGTGCCGGGGATTATTGCTTTTATCACCATGCCGCTGGTTATTTACAAACTCTACCCGCCAGAGATTAAAAAAACGCCAGAAGCCAAAGCGTTGGCACAGGAAGAGCTTATCAAAATGGGGCCGGTAACCCGCGATGAGCGAGTGACGATTGGCATTTTCCTGCTTTCATTGTTGGCCTGGAGTACCTCGAAATGGACAGGACTGGATGCGACGGCTGTCGCGCTTTCTGGTGTCTGTTTAATGTTGATGACCCGGATTATCACCTGGCAGGATGTGCAGTCAGAGAAGGGGGCCTGGGACATTCTGGTTTGGCTGGGCGTCATGATCTGTATGGCAGATAAGCTCAATCAGCTTGGCCTGTTCAAATGGTTTGCCGTCACAACCTCGGCTCTGTTCACCGGCATTCCATGGGAGATAACGTTGACGGTATTGCTGATAGTTTACTGCTATTCCCACTATTTCTTTGCCGGAAGTACGCCGCATGTAGTAGCGATGTATGCCGCTTTTGGCAGTGTCTCCGTTGCTGCTGGCGCACCGCCGATGATGGCGGCTCTGTCACTGGCGTTCGTCACTAACCTGATGAGCGGCATTTCGCATTATGGCAACGGACCTGCAGTGATCTATTACGGCGCAGGCTATGTCTCGCAACGAGAATGGTGGCGGCTGGGCTTTATCATCATGTTGTTGAACATTGTCATCTGGTTCGGACTGGGGGCGGTGTGGTGGAAAATTCTTGGCCTGTGGTAAGTGGCCTGCGGCAAACATCAATCAAGGAATAGTGTATGAACTTAAAAGATATTCAAGTGGCGATCGTCGGCAAACTAAGTGACCGCTTAATGGCTAAAGTTGAATCTACCTTCACCGCATATCGCCTGTGGGAACTGACCGACGCAGACGCTTTTTACACGCAAATCGCGCCGGATATTCAGGCGCTGGTGACCAGTGGTAATCCGGTAATGGGGGCTTCTCGGGCGCTAATTGAAAAATTTCCGAATCTGAAAATTATTGCCAGCAACGGTGTAGGTTATGACCCTATTGATATCGTGGCTGCCAGGGAGCATGGCATTATCGTCACCAACACCCCCGGTGTACTTAATGACTGTGTCGCTGACATTGGCATGGCGTTGTTACTCAATGTTGCCCGACGTATTAACATTGCCGATCGTTATGTTCGTGACGGTCGTTGGCCAAACGAAGGGCGTTTCCCAATGGCGACGAAAGTGAGTGGTAAACGTTGCGGAATTGTTGGCCTGGGGAACATTGGTAACGCTGTAGCCCGCCGTGCAGCAGCATTTGAAATGGAAATTCACTATTTCGACCCCAAACCGCATAACAAACCTGAATGGACGGCGCATGATTCGTTGGTTTCTCTGGCGCAAGCGGTGGACTTCCTCGTTCTGACGCTGCCAGGCGGCGCGAGTACGCGCGGCGTTATCGACAAAACGGTGCTGCAGGCTCTGGGGAAAAACGGGCATTTGATCAGTATTTCCCGGGGATCAGTGGTGAACGAAACCGATCTGATTGATGCTCTGCAAAATAACATCATTGCTGGTGCGGCACTGGACGTTTATGCCAACGAACCACATGTACCAGAACAATTAATGTCGCTGGATAACGTTGTCCTTACGCCACATATCGCCAGTGGTACGAGCGAAACATTTAATGCGATGGCGGATTTGGTTTTTGATAACTTACAGGCTTTCTTTAGCGGACAGCCAGTTATTACCCCTGTTACTCAATAAGGCGGAAAATATGATTTATGGTGATATCGCGTATCTTAGTGAACAACAAAAGCGGACATTTCATCCTGTCATCGCTCGTGTCATTGAGTATCTTTCACAACATGATCTGAATAGTGTTCCTGTGGGGGAGAAGGTTTTTATTCAGGATGACTCAATATTTTATACTGTGGTTGAACTGATGACTAAACCACTACATGAATGCCGACCGGAAGTTCATCGTAAATATCTTGATGTCCATTTCTTAATTGCCGGAGAAGAGCGGATTTGTGTGGATTTTGATGATGGAAAAAATTCGGTTGTAGAAAGTCACCTGGGCGACCGTGACGTTATTTTTTATGCCGATGAACGTATTAATGATCGAGTCATCACTCTGACGCCAGGTCAGTTTGTGGTGGTCTTCCCGGAAGAAGTGCATCGGGCATGTTATAAAATTGATAACGTGGAAAAAATCAAAAAAACAGTCGTTAAAATCGACATGAGTTTATTATAGGCGGAGCTGGCTATGACAAAAATTGCCCTGGTGACGGGGGGAAGTAAAGGCATCGGCTACGCAGCAGCAAAGGCACTCTATGACATTGGATATACTGTTATTGTTGCCGCGCGTAATGAAGAAACCTTACAGCAATGTGCACAAGGATTAGCCAAAGAACGGTTTATTCCTCTGGTTGCCGATGTCACGGATGAGTCTGCCGTTTTCGCGCTATTTGCCGAGATTAAGGCTCGTTTTGGTCGACTGGATCTCTTGTTCAATAATGCGGGCAATAATAGTCCGGCAAAAAGTATAGAAGAGATTGAGTTTTCTGAGTGGACACGCGTGTTTAACGCCAATATTCACTCGACATTTTTGTGTTCGAAAGAGGCGATTAAAATCATGAAAGCGCAGCAGCCAATGGGAGGACGTATTATTAACAATGCGTCAATTTCTGCACTGACACCGCGCCTTTATACTGCGCCATACACGGCGTCGAAACATGCTGTCACCGGGTTGACCAAGGCCATTTCCCTGGATTGTCGCAAATTTAATATCGCTTGCGGGCAAATTAATATCGGCAATGCTGAAACAACATTATCGAATCGGATGCGTAAGGGCGTTTATCAGGCAGATGGCGCTATTAAAGCGGAAGATATGATGGATGTTGCTGATGTCGCAGCGGCCATTCAGATGATGGCCCAGTTGCCAGTTACCACGAATGTGCTGGAAATAACGATTATGGCAAATAATATGCCATATGTCGGACGTGGTTAATTGAGATTGAATAAAGCACCTTACGTATAAGGTGCTTTATTATTTACGGTTTATGCCTCAACGCATGTTTGCTCCAGCCGTTGAAGAATATCTTTCCTTAATAAAAATTTTTGTATTTTACCGGAGGCAGTGCGCGGCAGTTTTTCGATCACCACGATATGTTCAGGGTATTTATATTTTGCGACCCGTTTACGGCTAAAAAATGCCACTACATCTTCCAGTGATAATGAATGATGCGGTGCTTTAAGCACTACATAGGCGCATGAACGTTCACCTAAGCGTTCATCGGGCATTGCAACCACACAAGCATCGTGAATTTTAGGATGCTGCAATAGAATATCTTCCACTTCACGGCTACTAATATTTTCACCGCCGCGGACAATAATATCTTTCTTGCGTCCGGTTATTTTTATATAGCCAGCCTCATCCATGCGGCAGAGATCGCCACTGTAATACCAGCCTTCATCATCCAGCGCACGGGCGGTTAATTCAGGTTCATCAAAATAACCCATAAACACATTGGGGCCACGCGAAGCCTCTTCGCCTTCGCAACCTGGTGGTAAGGTCTTGCGTGCGTCATCGACCACTTTAATTTCCACGCCAGCGGCGGCAAAACCATCGGTGTGCATAAAGCGCGACAAAGGATCGTCAAGATTCACCACCGCATGCGGCGAACTTTCTGTTGAGCCATAAACGCTTAATAATTTAATGCCGCGCTGTTGGCATTCACGCGCCACTTTTTTGGGGATTGTGGTGCCACCGCAAAGAAAGAAACGCAGTGCTGAAAGGTCCGCAGGCTGTTTTTCCAGTAAATTAAGCAAATCATAGACAAATGGCGTGGCGCCGAGCATGCAGGTACAACGCTGCTGCTCAAGTAACGAGAGACAGGCTTCTGGGGTAAAAATATCTAACAACACGCTGCGAGCGCCAATCAAAAATGGTGCCGTTACGCCATGCAGAAACCCCGTTGCGTGACCGAGTGGTGCAGGCATCATAAAGACATCCAACCAGGTCAGGTTCAGCCGCGCACAATAAGCCCGCTCGCTGGCGAGAATATTATTATGCGTCAGCATCACACCCTTTGGCATGCCCTCAGTTCCGGAGGTAAACAGCACCGCTGCTAATTCATCGCCGTGGACCGATGTTGCGACGGCAAGCGGGGGATTGTCGGCAATAATCTGACTTAACGAGAGAGAAGAGGTGGCGGGGGCTAGTTTGTCAACGCCGACAATTTGTTGTAGCTGTGGAAGCTGATTTTGCAGCGGGAGGATTAAATCTACCGGACGCGTTTGTTTAAATAACGTCGGTGCAAAAAACATTTTTGCCTGACACTTATTAAGCACCCACACCAGTTCAGCTTCTCGCCAGGAAGGCAACAACGGCACGGAAACCGCACCGGTTTTCAGGCAGGCAAGATAGATAACAGTAAATTCACACCAGCCAGGCAGTTGAAAAGCGATGCGATCGCCCGATTCAATACCGTTAGCCAGTAACCAGCTTGCCAGACAGTTCGCAGCGTGATCGAGTGCGCTATAGGTGTACGATGTGCCATGATTATCGACAACGGCTATTTTGTCTGGCATCGCGCGTGCAGTCTGCTGCCAGTAGTCGGCCAGCGAAGCATCGCCCCACAATCCTTGTTGTCGATAGGCTGCACGACGCTGCGCGTTAAACGTTAATGTCACTTTCATTTTGGGCTCTCGAAACAGAACGTCAGGCCCGACGTGCGGGCCTGTGGGATGCGTGATTAGCCGTAACGGAAATCAATACCGAAGGTGCCTGCGGGGTATTGCCATTGTTCGAGAATAGTGTTGCCGCACAGCACCCGACAGGTGCCGCACTCCAGACAACCGGCGGAATCAAAATGAATGTTTCCCGCGTCATCCTGCTTATACAGTCCGGCAGGGCAGGCTTTCATTAATTTTTGAAATTCATTGATGTCGGGATTTGCCGCCAGAATGATGTGCGGGTGGCCCTCATCAACATGGAATTTATTGACGCCTAATTTAACGTCAACGTTGACCGTAGCGTTCTGGCTCATAGCGCGGTTGCTCCCTTAATGCCATCTTTCAGCAAGTTGATCAGCCCGATTTTCTTCGCATGTCCGAGAATCATTTTTCGTACCGGCTGGTTTGGTTTGCCGTCAATGGTGAACATATCGTTCATGATGTCGGCGACCATGCGCGGATACTGACTAAACAGGCGCGGGTTTTCCATCAGCGCCGGGATCTTGCGAAAATGCTGCATATCGCGCATAACGCAACTTTGTTCCAGCTCGTTTTTGTATTGCGCCAGACTGCTGGTGGAGAAATCCGCGCGTTCTTTGGCGGCGATCACCGTTGTGGCGGCAGCCTGTGCCGATGCGATGGCTAAATCCATTCCGCGAACCGTAAAACCCAGATTGAGGCAGAAACCGGCGGCATCACCGACGATCATCACACCATCGTTAACCAGCTGCGGTACCATCGCCAGACCGCCTTCCGGCACCATATGCGCGGAATATTCAAGCAGTTTGCCACCGCTAATCAGTGGGCGAATGGCGGGGTGTTGTTTAAAATCCTCCAGCATTTGCGGCACGCTTTTTTGCGCATGGGCGATATCTCCCAATCCGCAAACCAGACCCAATGAGATGGAATCGTGATTGGTGTAGAGGAATCCGCCGCCCATCAGGCCGTCAGAAGGGGAACCGGCAAACAGCCAGGCGGCACCTTCCTCGCCCGTAACATTAAAGCGATCGCTGATTTGCTCTGGCGTGAGGCCAATAACCTCTTTAACACCAACAGCGTAATGATGCGGATCGGAGGCGGGGACCATTCCCAACGAACGGCCAAGCATCGAGTTAACGCCATCAGCCAAAATCACCACATTGGCTTCGAGAATATCATCCCCGGCCTGGACGCCTGTGACCTTGTTACCTTCACGCACCAGCGCATCAACGCGAACACCCGGGATAAACTGCGCGCCCGCCTGTTCGGCTTGTTCCATCAACCACGGGTCGAGACGATTGCGCAATACGGTATAAGAAGCGTGTTGCGGAACATCTGGCTGCTCGCGGTGAAAATCGAGGGTAACGGCGCTTTCTTCGGTTAAGAAGGAGATTTTCTCGCGTGTAACTTTGCGTTCTACCGGCGCTGATGCAGCAAAGCCTGGGATGATCGCTTCAAGCGAGTGGGCATAAAGACGCCCGCCGGTCATATTTTTACATCCGGCACTGTCGCCGCGTTCTATCACCAGCACATCCAGTCCGGCTCGCGCCATCACCAGTGCGGCAACGCTACCGGCAACGCCCGCACCGACCACAATGGCATCAAATTTGTCATCCGACATGCGTTATGCTCCCTTCCCGCTGCGTTTACAGCGGGAGATGTGGTTGAAAGGGAATTAGCGACTCAACTGGCTAATCAGGGCAGGGACGACTTTGTAGATATCGCCCACCAGACCGTAGTCGGCATAGTTGAAGATTGGCGCGTTTTTATCTTTATTGATGGCGACAATCACTTTTGCGCCGTTACCGCCAACCATATGTTGGATCTGCCCGGAGATCCCCAGCGTCAGGTAGAGTTCGGATTTCAGCAACACGCCGGAGACACCGATATAACGTTCACGCTCCATCCAGTTCTCGCCTTCGGCAATTGGACGTGAACAGCCGACTTCAGCATTGAGTGCCGCCGCCAGTTCGTGGACCATTTTCAGGTCATTCTGTGCTGCCAGACCACGACCGACACCAACCACGCGTTTTGCTTTGCTCAGATCCACGCTGCTTGCCGCTTTCGCACGGCGTTCGCGACAGAGAATTTCATGACGCGGAGCAACGTAAGGCACCGTTTCTGTCGGACACTGATGAGAGGCGTCACCGGAGCTCGGTTCCTGGACACCGGAGGCAAGGGTAATTATCGCCAGCGGGCTGGTGATCTTTTCCTGGGCGAACGCAAGCCCGCCATACATACGGTGCTCGGCGCAAACGTGACCGTCGACCACATCAACTGCAGTAGCATCGTTCACCAGCGCCGCGTTCAGTTGCACGCTTAAGCGCGCAGCCAGAGCTTTACTGCGTTTCGTCGCGGCCATCAGTAACATCGAGGAGTGTGTATCTTTCAGCAGGGCAGCAATGCTTTCAGCGTAATTTTCAGTGCGTTGCAGAGCATTGTTCTGCTCAAGAACATAAATACATTTTGGACCATAAGGCATAACCGCCTGCGCCTGGTCGGTATTTTGTACAATGGCATACACCTGTTGGCCCCATTGCTGCGCGCCGCCAAACAGTTCGGCATAACGTTCAGGATTATCGCTAAAGACCCAGACGCTGTTTAATTGACTCATCGTTTCTTCTCCGTAGGCTTTAGTTCAGGGCTTTCTTCAGATGTTCCGCCAGCTCGGCAATGGCTTCCGGCGAATCGTTATCGAGAATGATGTGTTTGCGTTCTGCTTGCGGCGGTACGCGAACGCCGATCAGTTCGGCAAGAGGCGCGACCTGATTCCAGCCAATATCATTCGCCTGCCACTGATTTACTGGTTTTTTACCCGCGCCGAGAATGGCTTTCATCGAAGGAATGCGTGGCACGTTAATATCCGAGGTGACGCAGAGCACGGCTGGAACAGAGAGTTCAATAACTTCAACTTCCTCTTCCAGAGCGCGTTCGATAATCAGACTGTCGCCCTGACGTTGAATGGCGCTGACTGCGTTAATTACCGGAAGCTGCAGAATTTCCCCTACCAGTAAACCAACCTGTTGGGCATAGAGATCGCCAGAACCTTCACCGAAGATCAGTAAATCGAAGCCGATCTTTTCTGCTGCTGCCGCCAGCGCCTTTGCGGTATCGAGAGGCAGCGCGTGCTCAAGTTGGGCATCCTGCACCAAATACAGGCTGTGCGGCCCGCGGGATAACACGTCTTTACGCACTTTTGAGTTCTGTAACAATGAACCGCCAACGGTCAGTGCGGCTATCTCATCATCATCCGTTGCAAGCTGGCTTGCGGCTTCAATGGCATTGAGATCGAACTGGCTAATTTTGGCGTCGGCATTGTCGAAATTGAGGGTGTACTCGGGAGTGACAACAATGTCCTGTTCTTCAGGCACCAGCTTAAAGCAGGTTATTATTTTCATGATTTCTCCTGTGGGTCGCATACGGAACCATCTCCGATGGAAGGTAAAAATTGCCTGAAAATAGTGTGCGATAGCAGGAAGGTGTTTTCGACGGAGCAATCTGTTTTCCTTGCAAACAATCTTGCAAAAAAAATGCGATCGTTAAAACAAAAGCACAATAAGCGGCAATATTATGCCGTCGTGGACGTACTATCTTGCATTCAGTGTAAATAATCTTGTTTAGCTCTCGCTAAACGCAGTTGTATAAGCGCAGTACACACCGTATTTTATCCGGCATATATTGCTTTTGCTTGCTTATGGAATAGGGAGGTTGTCATGTATCAACGCTGTTTTGATAATGCCAGCGAAACGTTGTTTGTCGCCGGTAAAACACCACGACTTTCGCGCTTTGCCTTTAGTGACGATCCTAAATGGGAGTCGGGACATCACGTTCATGATAATGAAACCGAGCTGATTTATGTTAAGAAAGGTGTGGCAAGATTTACCATTGATTCTTCGTTATATGTGGCACATGCCGATGACATTGTAGTGATAGAGCGTGGCAGACTGCACGCGGTGGCCTCAGATGCTAACGACCCGGCAACGACCTGTACCTGTGCGTTATACGGTTTTCAGTTTCAGGGCGCAGAAGAAAATCAGTTACTGCAACCGCATTCTTGCCCGGTAATTGCCGCAGGGCAGGGAAAAGAGGTTATTAAAACGATTTTTAATGAATTAAGTGTGATTTTACCGCAAAGTAAAAATAATCAGACATCTTCGTTATGGGATGCATTTTCCTATACGTTAGCGATTCTCTATTACGAAAACTTTAAAAATGCCTATCGTTCGGAGCAGGGATATATTAAAAAAGATGTTCTGATAAAAGATATCCTTTTTTATCTTAATAATAATTACCGCGAAAAAATCACTTTAGAACAGTTATCGAAAAAGTTTCGTGCCAGCGTCAGTTATATTTGCCATGAATTTACTAAAGAGTATCGTATTTCTCCCATCAACTATGTGATTCAACGGCGCATGACCGAAGCAAAATGGCTGCTGACTAATACCGATTTGTCGCAGGCAGAGATCTCCTGGCGTGTGGGTTATGAAAATGTCGACCACTTTGCCAAACTGTTTTTGCGCCATGTCGGCTGTTCGCCCAGTGATTACCGCAGGCAATTTAAAAACTGTTTTGCGGAACAAGAAATATTATCTGAATTTTCTGAACCTGTAAGTCTTGCAGGGTAAATGTGGCGGCGCAGTTTTTATCTGAAGCTGCGCCGCCTGAAGATTATTTATTCTGGTAATCTTTCAGGATCTGCCGACCTGCAACGTAAATCATAATCTCGTCAGTACCACCGCCAATCCGTTCACAGCGAACATCACGCCAGAAGCGGGAGACACGCGCCTCATCGGTATAGCCAAGACCGCCCATGATTTGTATCGCATCGTCAATGACTTCCATCGCGGTACGCGCGCAGTACAGTTTTGCCAGCGCCGCACTGGTGCGCAGTGACTGATGCTGGTCAGCTTGCCACGCTACTTTCAGCACCATGTTGCGCATGTTGTCGATCTTAATCGCCATCAGCGCCAGTTTTTCCTGGATCATCTGGTTATGACCAATTGGCTTACCAAAAGCGATACGCTGGTTGGCATAGCGGGCAGCATCTTCAAATGCACATTCGGCAAAGCCGGTGCTGCGCGCGGCGTTAATCAGGCGTTCCATCTCAAAGTTGTACATCACATTGAGGAAACCCATTCCTTCTTCGCCCACCATGTCGCTCTCTTCAACTTCCACGTTGTCGAGATAAACTTCGCAGGTACTGAGCATATGCCAGCCGATTTTATGCAGCGGATTGATCTTAATGCCAGGCTTACTGGACTCGACCCACCATAGGGTGAAGGCTTTTTTCGGATCTTTCGGTTCTGGATCGCGCGCCAGCACCAGCATATACGGGTACTCTTTCGCACCGGTGATGAAGGTTTTCTGTCCGTTGATGTAAACCTTGCCATTTTTACGCGTGTAAGTGGTGGTGGCGCTGTTGTTATCTGAGCCAGCGCCTGGTTCCGTCAACGCCAGGGCATAGGCGGGGTCGCCGGTTTCCAGGGTACTTTCTGCCGTTTTACGTAGCTGCTCCTCAGAACCGAAACGGCGCATGCTGTGAATACACTGACCGTTGGTAATCAAAAACGCCGGCGCACCGCATTTTGACACTTCCATCAGCGCCAGCATCTGAGTGACGTAATCTGCAGGGATGCCGCCGAACTCTTCCGGCACACCAAGCATAGAAATGCCGTTATCCGCCAGCGCCCGCATAAACTCACGCGGATATATACCGTTTTGATCGCAGGTGCGGAAATACTCTTCCGGAAAGTTAGTCGTAATCAGTTCGCGAATACTGGCCAGCAGCAGTTCTTGTTCTTCAGTTAAAGAAAAATCCATCGTGATACTCCTGTTAATGAGCCGCTTCAGGCAGGACAAAGCCCATCGCCGCATCGATAAATAATCTTTCGTCCATCAGTTTTAGTTCTGGCGAAATAACTGGGGTGAAATCCATTTTGTCGAGAATATCTTTTTTTAAATCGACGCCAGGGGCGATTTCGATTAAATGCAGGCCGTCTTCTTTCAGTGTGAATACAGCTCGTTCGGTGATGTAACGAACATCCAGCCCCCGTTCGAGAGCGATTTTTCCGCTAAAAGTGATTTCCGGTAGTTCACGGATAAATTTATTTACCCGTCCTTCCTGGACGATATTTAATTTACCATCGGCAATTTCTGTTTTTAAACTGCCAGCGGTTAACGTACCGCAGAAAATGATTTTCTTCGACGTGGCGCTGATATCAATAAATCCACCGGTACCCATGATCTTGCCATTGAATTTATGCACGCCGACGTTACCGTGCTGGTCGACCTCGGCAAAACTCAAATAACAGACATCCAGACCACCGCCGTGGTAAAAATCGAACTGGGAAGTCATATCCAGAATGGCGCGGGTATTCACGTTCGCGCCAAAGGCGATACCTTGCGAAGTAATACCGCCAATTGGACCTGTTTCCACCGTCAGAATAAAGTCATCAGCACAACCTTCTTCCCGGGCGACCAGCCCAATGCCGTCAGCAATACCGACGCCGACATTCCCCACTGCGCCTTTGCGCATTTCAAACAATGCGCGCCGCGCGACTAATTTACGCTGATTAAGAGGCAAACTAAGTTTGGTACTGTCATCCAGTGTGAAGTCACCAGAAATAAAACGATTAACTGGTGCACCGCCATACAGTTGGGTTTGGTCCGGATCGACCACCACAATATCAATAAGATAACCTGGAATACGGACAGCTTTAGGATGCAACGTGGCTTTCTTAACCATCTTCTGCACCTGCATCATCACGATACCGCCGTTATTGTGCACCGCCTGGGCAATCACTAAGGCGTCGAGATACATCACTTCATCTTCAAAGGTAGCGTAGCCTTCGCTGTCGCAGGTGGTGGCGCGAATAAAGGCAATATCTGGCGCGATCGCTTTGTAATAGAGATATTCTTTATTATCAAACTCGACCAGTTTAATCAGATCTTCTTTGGTTACTTCATTCAGTTTTCCGCCTTGTTGGCGAGGGTCGACAAACGTTCCGATACCAATATCGCTAATAATTCCTGGCTGGTGGGCAGCAGCAGCGCGCAATGTTTGAGTGAGCACACCTTGTGGATAGTTATAGGCAACAATTTTATTTTGTTCTGCGAGTTCAGAAATACGCGGTGATTGTCCCCAATGGCCGCATAATGCCCATTTCACCAGGCCTTCTTGCGCCAGCGGGCTAATACCACGATCGGCGCGATCGCCAAGTCCTGTAGGGCTAATAATCGATAAATTACGTGGTGTCTGGGTTTGTTTATATTTCTCAGCAAGTGCGGTAATTAATGTGGTGGCCTCCAGAATACCGCCACCAGCACCTAATACACAAAGCGTTGCTTCGTCGGGAATATAACTTACCGCTTCTTGTGCCGACAGGACCGGCACTCGTCCATTAATACGAGGTGGTTTTACAGGTTTCATTATTTTTTCCTTATTCAGGTGTGAATATCTCTGCGCAAGATATTAAAAATAGCGCACAGACACCCACAGAATATTTTTATAAAATATTCTTTAATAATACTGTTTTTAATACGGCGGGGAAGGTTACTCCCGCCGGTACGTTATTTATTATGCCTGGTGCAAAATAGTTAATACTGTGCGCAAATCATTCACCGATATTTGTCCAGGCGCAGAGGCTTTTTTTACTGCGCCAAACGTTGCCGCAGAACCAAATACTTCCCCAGCCAAACGGGAAATTACGCCTTTTTTTGCCATCGACATGGTGATGATTGGTCGATCGGCATACTGCTCCTGCATCTCCAGGGTAGCGGCAAGTAACGTCAGGACATCACTGGTGCTTTGCGGCATCAACGCAATTTTAGGAATATCGGCGTCGAAGGACTGCATTTTACGCAAACGGGCAACAATCTCTTCGGCTTCCGGCGTTTTATGGAAGTCATGGTTGGACATGACAACCTTCACATCATGCGCATGTGCATAGGCGACGGTTTCTTTAACCTGATCATCGCCGGTAAATAACTCCAGATCGATCATATCGACCAGACCGCTGTCGATGGCTGCGCGATTGAGTGCAATGTAAGCCTCGGTGGAAATCGCCTGCTCACCGCCTTCTTTGGCACTGCGGAAGGTAAACAGCAGCGGTTTTTCTGGCATTAACTCACGGAGGATTTTTGCCGCTGCTATCACAGACTCCACACCGGAGAGGTCGGCAAAGTGGTCCACACGCCATTCCAGAATATCAAAGTCCGCTTCACGATAGGCGAGAGCTTCAGATTTCACGCTGGCGATATCTTTCGCCATCAGCGAGACGATGATTTTTGGTGCGCCCGTACCAATGACGAGATCTTTTACAGTTACGGTTTTCATTTTTTACCCTTTCTGCACGCGGTCAGCCTGTCAGGCGCCGAACCCCATGACCTGTTTAACGTATTCCAGAGGGAAATCTTTGCCAGTCCATAACGTGAACTGTTCAGCCCCTTGCCACAACAACATGCCGTATCCATCAATCGTTTTGCAACCTGCTTGTTGCGCCTGCTGCAATAACTTTGTCATGTGCGGGTTATACACGCATTCGGTGACCAGCAGTCCTGGATGTAACAGACTGATATCATTAACCAATGATTCATTTTCAAGAGGCTTCATACCCACTTTTGTGCCATTGGTTAAAATGTCGGCAGAAGCCAGTGCGTCGGCAAAAGCCTGCTTATCGGCGAGATCCGTGACCGTGACGACGCAATCGGTGTTTTCGTTGACCCGTTGCGCGAAGGCGAGGGCTTTATCGAAAAACTCGTCCCGACGGTTGAAGAGTTTAATTTCTTTTAACCCTTCAATTGCCCCCTGCGCGCCAATCGCCGTTGATGCGCCACCGGCACCTAACAGCACCATTGTTTTGCCTTTGATATCAAAACCGCTCTCTTTAATGGCGCGAATATGGCCCGTGCCGTCGGTGTTATAGCCACGCAGGTAGCCGTCATCATTAACGATGGTATTGATAGCGCCAACCAGTTTGGCTGCTGGCGTTAATTCATCAACATATTCACACGCCAGTTGTTTGTTTGGCATTGATACACCAGTTCCGCGCATTTTTAAGGCTTTTAGTCCTTCAATTGCACCGGGAAAGCTATCGTTATCCACTTCAAAGGCCATATAGGTAAATGGCAATCCCGCTTTCTCTAAGGCTTTATTCTGCATTTCAGGCGATAAACTGTGGCGGATAGGATAGGCCATCAGGCCAATCAATTCGTATTTAGCGGTAACATCCATAATTAACTCCTTTAATTTCTTTGCTTAATTGTGTTTAACCGGGGTGCTAAAGTTACGTTCGCCAAACCGGATATCATTCTCAGGAATAATGAAGACGCGGTAATAGCGGATGAAAACAATAATTGCGGTAATCAGGGCCAGCAGCGCGAAAGTAAAATCGAGAACGATGATATATTGCAGGCCGATATTCGACAGATATCCGGTAATCAGTGGAATAACAAAGTTGGCCAGCCCTCCCATCATCATATAAATACTGGTGACTTTGGCTTTGCTTTTGGGGAAGAACTCTGACATTACCGAAACACCGAGCTGTAATATACCGCCAGCAGCAGAGAAACCAATGACAAAGGCTCCGGCATTACACACTAATGGAGAAGGGTAGAGATAGATAATGGCGGCAGTAACTGTTGCCAGCGCAGAGTTAAAAACGTTGGCCCAGATAGGCCGGACCATTTTTTTCAGTAACGCAGCAAAAATAAAGACACAGACCAGTGATCCCATACTGTAATAAGAGATGGTTTTTAATGCTTCTGCTTCCGACATACCGGCAAACGCCATCGCATATTTGGGCATCCACACTACAATCACATAAAAGGTCGAGAACGCGGCAACACCGAACAGCACCGATGAAACACCTTCCAGCCAGACTAACGGCTTACTGTTCATCTGCGGTAGTTCACCCGCTACGCTGGCATCTACCAACTGACCAGGGAATTTGCTTTTCAATAGCATCAGCGTGATCAGTACAAACAGGATGCCAGGAATAATCAGCCCATAACCGTACCAGATGTTATTCAACAGCATATAACTCACCAGCATCGGATAGAGCATTTGCCCAAACGATATCATCGCCTTAACCAATATTACGGCTGAACCCGAAGCTTTCGGGAAGCATTCCATCAACGCCGGGTATCCACCGGTATCAAGGGCCGAGTTGGCGATACCAACGCATACTGCCAGACCGTAAGCGAGAGCTAAACTCGGGCAGGCTGGGATACCAAAGAAAAACAGCATATACATGGCGACAGCCATGAATATTACCGCTCGCCGACCAAATTTATCGGAGATTACGCCGAAGAATAAAATACTGATCAGACGTCCCAGTCCGATACCGGAAATTAAATAGGCGATACCAGCGTTATCGGTCGAAAATTTTTCTGCCAGAGATGACATATTTTGTGCAAGCGTAATAACACTAATGCCGTGTAGGAAATAACTGAAGTAAATACAAAGAACAGCCAGGATAAATGGCGTGCTGAAAGCCTTATTTTGAGACATTTTCACAGCTCCTTGCTGAAAGATAATTTTGTCACCGTACGTGTTGTTCTCCGCCGGTTTTCATAATCACTATACTGAAGATGATTTTCTCTGGGTACATGACATAAAGTTTATATTTCCAGGAATATTGCATGTGATAATTTGTTTTTGAGCGTAGTTTTCCTTAATTAGTGCGGAAAGATTAATTTATCCGTAAGATCTTGCATGACCTGAAAAGAATATTGCATTACACGCCAGTAACGACATTTTCTCTTAATGACGTCTGTTGTGCTTCTTTACGGCTACGTAAGCCGATAAATAGAGCCAGTAAAAAACCGACGGCGGCGATGGCGGTATCGAACCACATAATATCGGCAATACTTCTTTGGGAAAGATGTGCAGTAATCAACGGGATGGTAAAGGTCGCAATACTGCCCGCGCTGTAATAGATCCCCGTAGCTTTGCCTTTGGCGTGGGGAAAACGAGCGGCCATTAACGTCAGGCCAATTTGCACAACACCACCAGCGGAGGTAAAACCGATGACGAAAGCAAATATTATCACCACATAAAATGTGGGATGCAGGCAGACGGTGAGCAGGGCAATAAATGAGATAAAAGTGTACAGCATCAACAATGTCGTTGAACGAACCGTTTTGCTAATGAGTGGCGCGGTGATAAATACACAAAGTAGTGACCCTACGGTGTAGATACTGAGTAATTTGATCGACATTGTGTAAGACATACCTGCGACAAATTGTCCGTATTGTGCCAGCCACTGACTCACCAGATAAAAGGTTGCCATTGAGATATAGCCATATAAGGTATAGCTGGCTAAATCGATAATTGAGCAGCGATGCTTCGCGGTGGTTGTGGGTTTCTTTACGTCAGGTAAGCGACGCCCCGGATGGGGTGGAAAGGTACAGCGGTATAAAAAAAGACCGTTAATAATCATAATACCTGCGGCAATCATAAAGGACCAACCAAACCACAGTTCAGCCCATACCAGCATACTAATAACTAACGGTAATAAGAATTGCCCGCAGGAGACAAACGCTTTAATCAAAATATTGGCTGTGCCAGGCGAACGAGGAAATGCTTCCATCAGGCTGGGGTAGGTGCCTGCATCAAGAAAACTATTCGCCATACCGGCGAGAAAACCAAATACATACGCGATGATAATGTTATTTGCATGCAAAATGCCAAAAAAGAACATCAGATAGCAGCCTATTCCCAGGATGATAAAAGGACGTCGGCCAAAACGATCGGAGAGTAATCCTGCAAAAAATAAAACACTTAATCGACCAATGCCTAATGATGAGATGACAATGGAGACGCCCGCTGCATTGGTCTGCCAGAGCGTCTCCAGCGAGGCCATATTCAAAGTCATCAAAATGACACCCATACCATGCACCAGGTAATTGAGATACAACCCGAGCGCGGTAGGGAGGTAGGGATTTTTCATAAGATCTACTTAGCAATATTGCTTAAAAAAATTAATGTTGTTATGTCAGCATCCGTTCATTCTTTTTGTAATGACGACCGTTGTATCCCGTTAAAATATCAACACAGGTGCTCCAGATCGTGAGCATATAATTCAGCTGCGACCGACTGGTAAATCTTCCAGTCAATAAAATTACCTTCTGGGTAGATACGTTGAAATGCGGTTAAATTGGGGAAAAAACGCATGGTGTTGTTGCCGATGCGGCTGTTTATCTTTTCTATGATGGCGTGAAGATGCCTTTTTCTTTGCTGGCGCATTGCCAGCAGTTTTTCAACTATCTCGTCAGGAATATCCGTTTTTCCTTTCTCCCATTGTTGCCAGCTTTCACTGTCGCCCGTAAAGGCAATCCAGGTTGCGCATTCATCAATGGTCATAGCAAAAATATGGCGTAGTGCCTGGAGTTCATAAGCGTTCATCGTGTCATGACTGCATGAAAAAAAGAATAAAATATAAATAACATTATCAGCCTGCTTACGGCTTGAAGAGAGTCACAGTATCTTGTGCAACATTATTGGAAAGAACGAGAGGCGGGGTAATGAAGCAATAAATGTTAAAAAAAAGCCCATCGTGGGAGATGGGCAAAGACTACACACAGCAATTCGTTGTTTCACTCAGGGGATTTCCATGCTTATAAATCAATATGTTGATTTATAACCGTGAGCTAATAGTAGGCATACGGACTTTTTGCGTCGATCAGATTCGTCTCATTAGTTTAAAAACTGTAAATGATTTTCGACAGGTACTACCAGCTGAATTGAGGGATGCAGGGAAATACGGGGGTGAGAAATGAAATATCAATTAGCAATGATTAACAATCAGGCGGCAGAGCCGCCTGATGAGAGAGTTACTTATTCGGCTTTTCAATTTCACCCAGTTCTTCGAGAATTTCTTCCGGTTGATTCGTCGGTGGCGGGACTTCTTCAACCCACGCGGCAAACAGACGCCAGGAAACAGCCAGCAGTACCGGACCAATAAACAGACCGATCATCCCGAAGGCAATCAAACCACCAATAACCCCGGAAAGGATGAGAATTAGCGGTAAATCTGCCCCCATGCGAATTAACATTGGGCGAATGACGTTATCCAGAGTGCCAACCACACCGCTCCACACTAACAATACCGTTCCCCAGGTGGAATCGCCGGTCCAGTAAAGCCAGATAATCGCCGGAATCAACACCGGCAGCGGGCCTAGCTGCACAAGGCAGGAGAGGATCATTAACACCGTCAGTAGCGTGGCGTAAGGCACACCGGAAATGGCCAGACCGATACCGCCAAGCACTGCCTGTACTAACGCGGTCACCACAACGCCTAGCGCCACCGCGCGGATAGCCTGGGCCGCCAGCAGTACAGCAGCATCACCGCGAGCACCTGCCAGACGAGTTGCAAAATGGCGAATGCCTTTCGCTACCTGTTCACCGCGCCAGTACAGCAGGGCGCTGAAGAGCAGCATTAAGGCACAATGCACCATAAAGCGCCCGATATGCGCGGCTTGTCCGACAAACCAGGTGGTGGTGGTGCCAATATAAGGACGGACTTTCGCCATAATTGCCGTGCCGCCCATATCCAGCAAATTGTGCCAGCCTGCGTACAGCTTTGTGCCAATCACCGGAATGGTATTGAGCCACGCTAAATCCGGTAATGTCATATCGCCGCTGGAGATTGCCTTAATTAACGGGCCACTGCCGTCGACGATACTGTTAACCAATAAGGCAATAGGGATGATAAACACCATCACTAATAACAGCGTCATCACCAGAACGGCGAGAGAGCGGCGACCAAACATGATCTTTTGCAAGCGTAACAATACCGGCCAGGTGGCGATAACCACCGTACCGGCCCATGTAAAGCCGAGAATAAAGGGTTGAACAATCCACAGACATGCCACAATCATGATGGCTAAAAACAGCACCGAAAGCAGAATTTGTGCGACATCCCTGGGCTGACGAACATTTACCATAACTACTTTTCACCTTTTTTGTGCGTCAAATCGTCGACGCGACGTGAACACGCGAAACTCACCTGCATAATGATGAGCAATTTAAGCGGTTTTTAACAGGCCGATTCTGCCCTTAATTCTGAGGGGCGTGTTAGAAAAAAATGTGGTACAACAACTCAGGCAACACGCAAACGGTTTACTCGTCGTATTTCAAGTTGCATGTGCTGCGGCTACGTTCGTTCACCCCAGTCACTTACTTTTGTAAGCTCCTGGCGTTCACTCGCTTGCCGCCTTCCCGTAACTCGAAATCCATAGAGTAAACACACATCACCTTTCAGTGCGCTATTGCAGCAGCCTGAAAGAACTGTGTATCGACCTACATCACAGACCGCAGGAAAGGGTCAATATAATGATTCCACAGATTTCCCAGGCACCCGGCGTCGTTCAACTGGTGCTTAATTTTTTGCAAGAGCTGGAGCAACAGGGTTTTACCGGCGATACGGCAACAAATTATGCCGATCGTCTGACAATGTCGACCGACAACAGTATTTACCAACTTCTCCCCGATGCGGTGGTATTTCCGCGTTCCACCGCCGATGTGGCGTTAATTGCCCGTCTGGCCGCGCAGGAACGCTATACATCGCTAATCTTCACCCCGCGCGGCGGCGGTACTGGCACTAACGGCCAGGCGCTCAACCAGGGGATTATTGTCGATATGTCCCGCCATATGAACCGCATCATCGAAATTAACCCTGAAGAGGGCTGGGTGCGCGTTGAAGCCGGTGTGATTAAAGATCAACTGAATCAGTACCTGAAACCATTTGGCTACTTTTTTGCGCCAGAACTTTCGACCAGCAACCGGGCAACGCTCGGCGGGATGATTAATACTGATGCTTCCGGCCAGGGATCGCTGGTCTATGGCAAAACGTCAGATCACGTGCTGGGCGTGCGGGCGGTGTTGTTGGGGGGCGATATTCTCGATACGCAACCTTTACCCGTCGAACTGGCTGAAACGTTAGGTAAAACCAATACCGCTATCGGGCGGATCTACAACACTGTTTATCAACGCTGCCGCCAGAAACGCCAGTTAATCATCGACAAATTCCCCAAACTTAACCGCTTTCTTACCGGTTATGATCTACGCCATGTCTTTAACGATGACATGACCGAGTTCGACCTGACGCGCATTCTGACCGGATCAGAAGGGACGCTGGCCTTTATTACCGAAGCGCGACTGGATATTACTCGTCTGCCTAAAGTGCGCCGTCTGGTGAACGTCAAATATGACTCTTTTGACTCCGCGCTGCGTAACGCGCCGTTTATGGTTGAGGCGCGTGCGCTTTCGGTAGAGACGGTGGATTCAAAAGTGCTGAATCTGGCGCGGGAAGATATTGTCTGGCATTCCGTCAGCGAGTTGATTACCAATGTGCCAGACAAAGAGATGCTCGGGCTGAACATTGTTGAATTTGCCGGAGATGATGAGGCGCTGATTGACGAGCGGGTAAATGCGCTCTGTGCGCGGCTGGATGAACTGATTGCCAGTCAGCAGGCGGGGGTGATCGGCTGGCAGGTGTGCAGTGAGCTGGCTGGTGTTGAGCGTATTTATGCAATGCGCAAAAAAGCCGTCGGTCTGCTCGGTAATGCCAAAGGAGCAGCCAAACCGATTCCATTTGCCGAAGATACCTGCGTGCCGCCGGAACATCTGGCGGATTATATTGCTGAATTTCGCGCACTGCTCGACAGCCACGGCTTAAGTTATGGCATGTTTGGTCATGTCGACGCTGGTGTCTTGCACGTCCGTCCGGCGCTGGATATGTGCGATCCGCAACAAGAGATCCTGATGAAGCAAATCTCTGATGACGTGGTGGCGCTTACTGCAAAATACGGTGGTTTGTTGTGGGGCGAGCACGGCAAAGGTTTTCGTGCCGAATACAGTCCGGCGTTTTTTGGTGAGGAACTTTTCGCAGAACTGCGCAAGGTTAAAGCGGCGTTTGATCCGCATAACCGACTAAACCCTGGGAAAATCTGCCCGCCAGAAGGTATTGACGCGCCAATGATGAAAGTGGACGCGGTGAAGCGTGGCACGTATGACCGCCAGATCCCCATCGCGGTACGTCAGCAGTGGCGCGGGGCTATGGAATGTAATGGCAACGGTTTGTGCTTCAACTTTGATGCCCGCAGTCCGATGTGTCCGTCAATGAAAATTACTCAGAACCGAATTCATTCACCGAAAGGGCGCGCAACGCTGGTGCGTGAATGGTTACGTTTGCTGGCGGATCGCGGTGTTGACCCACTAAAACTGGAGCAAGAGCTACCAGCGTCTGGGGTCAGCTTGCGTACGTTAATTGCCCGCACGCGCAACAGCTGGCATGCAAATAAAGGCGAATATGACTTCTCGCACGAAGTGAAAGAGGCGATGTCGGGCTGCCTGGCCTGTAAAGCGTGTTCGACTCAGTGTCCGATCAAAATTGACGTACCGGAGTTTCGCTCTCGTTTCCTGCAACTCTATCACACGCGTTATCTACGCCCATTACGCGACCATCTGGTGGCAACGGTTGAAAGTTACGCGCCGCTGATGGCGCGTGCGCCAAAGACGTTTAACTTTTTCATAAACCAGCCGCTGGTGCGAAAACTCTCGGAAAAACACATCGGTATGGTCGACTTGCCGCTGCTTTCAGTGCCGTCGTTACAGCAACAAATGGTGGGGCATCGCTCGGCAAACATGACGCTGGAACAGCTCGAAGCGCTCAGTGCAGAGGAGAGAGCCCGCACGGTGCTTGTAGTGCAGGATCCTTTCACCAGTTATTACGATGCGCAAGTGGTTGCGGATTTTGTCCGTCTGGTCGAAAAATTAGGTTTCCAGCCGGTGTTACTGCCCTTCTCACCGAATGGTAAAGCGCAGCATATTAAAGGCTTCCTGAATCGCTTCGCGAAGACGGCGAAAAAGACGGCGGATTTCCTCAACCGCATGGCGAAACTGGGAATGCCAATGGTAGGTGTCGATCCGGCACTGGTGCTTTGTTATCGCGATGAATATAAACTTACGCTGGGCGAAGATCGTGGGAATTTCAATGTATTGCTGGCGAATGAATGGCTGGCGAGTGCGCTTGAATCACAGCCTGTTACCGCGGTAAGCGGCGAGCCGTGGTATTTCTTCGGTCACTGTACCGAAGTTACCGCTTTGCCTGGCGCGCCAGCGCAATGGGCCGCGATATTTGCCCGTTTTGGCGCGAAGCTGGAAAATGTCAGCGTGGGTTGCTGCGGCATGGCGGGAACTTACGGACATGAAGCGAAAAACCATAAAAACTCGCTCGGGATATATGAATTATCCTGGCATCAGGCGATGCAAAGACTGCCGCGTAATCGCTGTCTGGCGACCGGGTATTCTTGCCGCAGCCAGGTTAAACGGGTTGAAGGGACGGGGGTACGCCATCCCGTGCAGGCATTACTGGAGATTATTAAATGATATGGAAACGTAAAATCACCCTTGAAGCACTGAATGCCATGGGTGAAGGAAACATGGTGGGGCTTCTGGATATTCGTTTTGAACATATTGGTGATGAAACGCTGGAAGCAACAATGCCGGTAGACTCGCGGACAAAGCAGCCTTTTGGGCTGCTACATGGCGGGGCGTCTGTGGTGCTGGCTGAAAGTATTGGTTCCGTTGCCGGGTATTTATGTACCGAAGGCGAGCAAAAAGTCGTTGGCCTGGAAATCAATGCTAACCATGTTCGCTCGGCACGAGAAGGGCGGGTACGCGGAGTTTGTAAGCCACTGCATCTCGGTTCACGGCATCAGGTATGGCAGGTAGAAATCTTCGATGAGAAAGGGCGTTTGTGCTGTTCGTCAAGATTGACGACCGCCATTTTGTGACGTTGTCACCAGAAAAGTGTGATGCATATTGCTTTTGGTTATTATCTGCGCAGTAAACGGTGGTATACTGTGCAGGTCTTGTCTAAAGCGAGGATGCTATGTCTACTCAACTTAATCCCACCCAGTTGGCTATCGAATTTTTACGCCGTGACCAAAGCAATCTTTCACCCGCTCAATATCTCAAGCGTCTGAAACAACTAGAACTTGAATTTGCTGACCTGCTTACCCTCTCTTCTGCGGAACTGAAAGAAGAAATCTACTTCGCCTGGCGTCTGGGCGTGCATTAATCGCTACTGAACAGAGTCTGAATGCCCATCGACCTGGATTACCATCTGTCCAGGTCTGACGATTGTTCTCTGACCGTCCTCCTGTTGTTACCTGCCTGATTTTGCTCAAAAATAATACAAATCGCAGTTTGTGTTAAAACGGTGACCCGGTCTTATGAGATTATTCTTATCGCCCCTTCAAGAGCTAAGCCATATGAGTGCCGGAGATAAGCGCCGGATGGGGTAGAAACCTTTAAGCCTGTAATGCACAGACTTAAGGGTTTTCTTATTTCTGAACTCGCCACTTTTTTACCTATCTCTTAAATAGTCATTTTCGATACAACTTTTTCTTTTCCATCACAACCTTAACGCCCCTTCGGTAATAATCATTATCTAACAATGAGATACCTAATTCTTAGCATGCCTGTTAACCCTCTCATCAGGGTCTATGCTTATTAAATGCAGGCAAAAAGCATGTTTTATGGTAAAGCCCCTGCGTTTGCTGGGTTGAACTGATAATCATTATCACTAACATGCTGTTATCCGCTGAAAGCGATGAAGTGAGGTAAATCGATGGACATGCATTCAGGAACGTTTAATCCAGAGGATTTCGCCTGGCAAGGCTTAACGTTAACACCCGCAGCCGCGGCGCATATCCGTGAGCTGGTAGAGAAGCAGTCGGGCATGGTCGGCGTGCGCTTAGGCGTGAAACAAACGGGCTGCGCGGGCTTTGGCTATGTGCTCGACAGCGTCAGCGAGCCAGAGAAAGACGATCTGCTGTTTGAACGTGACGGCGCGAAGCTATTTGTCCCGCTGCAAGCGATGCCGTTTATTGATGGCACGGAAGTCGATTTCGTTCGCGAAGGACTCAATCAGATATTCAAATTTCACAACCCGAAAGCCCAGAATGAATGTGGCTGTGGCGAAAGCTTTGGGGTATAGGCGGTACTATGTCTCGTAATACTGAAGCAACTGACGATGTCAAAACCTGGACCGGCGGCCCGCTGAATTATAAAGAAGGATTCTTTACCCAGTTAGCCACTGATGAGCTGGCAAAGGGGATAAACGAAGAGGTGGTGCGTGCAATTTCGGCGAAGCGTAATGAGCCGGAGTGGATGCTGGAGTTTCGTCTCAACGCCTATCGTGCATGGCTGGAGATGGAAGAGCCGCACTGGCTGAAAGCGCACTACGACAAGCTGAATTATCAGGATTACAGCTATTACTCGGCACCGTCGTGCGGTAATTGTGACGATACCTGTGCGTCGGAACCTGGCACGGTGCAGCAAACTGGCGCGAACGCCTTTTTAAGTAAAGAGGTGGAGGCGGCGTTTGAGCAGTTAGGTGTTCCCGTGCGGGAAGGCAAAGAGGTGGCGGTGGATGCCATTTTCGACTCGGTTTCGGTTGCCACCACTTATCGCGAAAAACTGGCGGAGCAGGGGATCATTTTCTGTTCCTTTGGCGAGGCGATTCACGACCATCCGGAACTGGTGAAGAAATATCTCGGCACCGTGGTGCCGGGGAATGACAATTTCTTTGCCGCGCTTAATGCGGCGGTGGCTTCCGACGGTACGTTTATTTATGTGCCTAAAGGCGTGCGCTGCCCGATGGAGCTTTCTACCTATTTCCGCATTAACGCGGAAAAAACCGGGCAGTTTGAGCGTACCATTCTGGTTGCCGACGAAGACAGCTACGTCAGCTACATTGAAGGCTGTTCCGCTCCGGTGCGTGACAGCTATCAGTTACACGCGGCGGTGGTGGAAGTCATCATCCATAAAAATGCCGAGGTGAAATATTCCACGGTGCAAAACTGGTTCCCTGGCGATAACAACACTGGCGGTATTCTCAACTTCGTCACCAAGCGAGCTTTGTGCGAAGGGGAAAACAGCAAAATGTCGTGGACGCAATCAGAAACCGGTTCAGCCATTACGTGGAAATATCCCAGCTGCATTTTGCGCGGCGATAACTCCATCGGTGAGTTTTACTCGGTGGCGCTGACCAGCGGTCATCAGCAGGCTGATACCGGCACTAAGATGATCCACATCGGTAAAAACACTAAATCGACCATTATCTCGAAAGGGATCTCCGCCGGACACAGCCAGAACAGTTATCGCGGATTAGTGAAAATCATGCCGACGGCAACCAATGCACGCAACTTCACGCAGTGCGACTCAATGCTGATTGGCGCCAACTGTGGGGCGCATACTTTCCCGTATGTCGAGTGCCGTAACAACAGTGCGCAACTGGAGCACGAGGCAACTACGTCGCGCATTGGCGAAGATCAACTGTTTTACTGCCTGCAGCGCGGAATCAGCGAAGAGGACGCCATCTCGATGATTGTTAACGGTTTCTGCAAAGATGTGTTCTCGGAACTGCCACTGGAATTTGCCGTTGAAGCACAAAAACTCCTCGCCATCAGCCTTGAACACAGCGTCGGATAAGGAATAAATATGTTAAGTATTAAAGATTTACATGTCAGCGTGGAAGATAAAGCTATCCTGCGCGGATTAAGCCTCGACGTTCGTCCCGGCGAAGTTCACGCCATTATGGGACCAAACGGTTCGGGTAAAAGTACCTTATCGGCAACGCTTGCCGGGCGCGAAGATTATGAAGTGACGGACGGCACAGTTGAGTTTAAAGGCAAAGATTTGCTTGCGTTGTCGCCGGAAGATCGCGCGGGCGAAGGCATCTTTATGGCCTTCCAGTATCCGGTGGAGATCCCTGGCGTCAGTAACCAGTTTTTCCTGCAAACGGCGCTCAATGCGGTGCGTAGTTATCGCGGTCAGGAAACGCTCGACCGCTTCGATTTTCAGGATTTGATGGAAGAAAAAATTGCCTTGCTGAAGATGCCGGAAGATTTATTAACCCGTTCGGTAAACGTTGGTTTTTCCGGTGGCGAGAAAAAGCGCAACGATATTTTGCAAATGGCAGTGCTGGAGCCGGAGTTATGCATTCTTGATGAGTCGGACTCCGGGCTGGATATCGATGCATTAAAAGTGGTTGCCGATGGCGTGAACTCGCTGCGTGATGGCAAGCGTTCGTTCATTATCGTGACGCACTACCAGCGCATTCTCGACTACATCAAGCCTGATTACGTCCACGTGCTGTATCAGGGGCGAATTGTGAAATCCGGTGATTTCACGTTGGTCAAACAACTGGAGGAGCAGGGTTATGGCTGGCTTACCGAACAGCAGTAATGCGCTGCAACAGTGGCATCACTTGTTTGAGGCCGAAGGGGCGAAACGCTCCCCCGAAGCTCAACAGCATTTACAACAATTGCTGCGTACCGGTTTGCCGACACGTAAACATGAACACTGGAAATATACACCGCTGGAAGGGCTAACCAATAGCCAGTTTGTCAGCATTGCGGGGGAGATATCACCGCAGCAGCGTGATGCCTTAGCGTTAACGTTAGACGCTGTACGGCTGGTGTTTGTCGATGGACGCTACGTACCATCACTTAGCGATACGACCGAAGGCAGCGGCTATGAGGTGAGTATTAATGACGAACGCCAGGGACTGCCTGATGCCATACAGCCGGAAGTATTTCTGCATCTAACGGAAAGTCTGGCGCAAAGTGTTACGCATATCGCCGTGAAGCGCGGTCAACGACCTGCTAAACCCTTGCTGTTAATACATATCACCCAGGGCGTGACTGGTGAAGAGGTGAACACCGTCCATTACCGCCATCATCTGGATCTGGCGGAAGGTGCCGAAGCGACGGTGATTGAACATTTTGTCAGCCTTAATGATGCCCGCCATTTTACCGGGGCGCGGTTTACCATCAACGTTGCAGCTAACGCCAACTTGCAGCATATCAAGCTGGCGTTTGAAAACCCGGTTAGCCACCACTTTGCGCACAACGACTTGCTACTGGCTGACGATGCCACGGCATTTAGCCATAGTTTCCTGCTTGGTGGTGCCGTGCTGAGACACAACACCAGTACGCAACTCAATGGCGAAAACAGCACGCTGCGGATCAATAGCCTGGCGATGCCGGTGAAAAACGAGGTTTGCGATACCCGCACCTGGCTGGAACACAATAAAGGTTTTTGTAATAGCCGCCAGTTGCACAAAACTATCGTCAGCGACAAAGGCCGCGCGGTATTTAACGGTTTGATTAACGTCGCGCAGCATGCCGTCAAGACTGACGGCCAGATGACCAACAATAATCTGCTGATGGGCAAGCTGGCGGAAGTGGATACCAAACCGCAGTTGGAAATCTATGCTGATGATGTGAAATGCAGCCACGGCGCGACGGTGGGGCGTATTGATGACGAACAGATGTTCTATCTGCGTTCGCGTGGGATCAATCAACAGGATGCCCAGCAGATGATCATCTACGCCTTTGCCGCCGAACTGACGGAAGCATTGCGTGATGATGGGCTCAAACAGCAGGTGCTGGCCCGAATCGGTCAACGGCTGCCGGGAGGTGCAAGATGACTTTTTCCGTTGAGAAGGTACGAGCCGATTTTCCGGTGCTCTCGCGTGAGGTTAACGGTCTGCCACTGGCTTATCTCGACAGCGCCGCCAGTGCGCAGAAACCGAGTCAGGTTATTGACGCAGAGGCCGAATTCTATCGCCACGGCTACGCGGCAGTGCATCGCGGCATTCACACGTTAAGCGCCCAGGCGACCGAGAAAATGGAGAACGTGCGCAAGCGGGCATCGTTGTTTGTCAATGCCCGTTCTGCGGAAGAACTGGTGTTTGTCCGCGGCACGACGGAAGGCATTAACCTGGTCGCCAATAGCTGGGGCAACAGCAACGTGCGGGCGGGCGACAATATCATCATTAGCCAAATGGAACATCATGCCAATATTGTTCCCTGGCAAATGCTTTGCGCACGCGTTGGCGCAGAGTTGCGAGTGATCCCGCTTAACCCCGACGGCACGTTGCAACTGGAGACTCTGCCCAATCTGTTCGACGAGAAAACCCGACTGCTGGCAATTACCCATGTTTCTAACGTGTTGGGAACTGAAAATCCGCTGGTGGAGATGATCTCGCTTGCGCATCAGCATGGTGCAAAAGTGCTGGTGGATGGCGCTCAGGCGGTGATGCATCATCCGGTGGACGTTCAGGCGCTGGACTGCGATTTCTACGTTTTTTCCGGGCATAAATTGTATGGCCCCACTGGCATTGGCGTGCTGTATGTCAAAGAAGCCTTGTTGCAGGAGATGCCGCCGTGGGAAGGCGGCGGTTCAATGATCGCCACCGTCAGCCTGAGTGAAGGCACTACCTGGACCAAAGCGCCGTGGCGGTTTGAAGCGGGTACGCCCAATACGGGAGGTATTATTGGCCTTGGCGCGGCGCTGGAGTATGTTTCGGCGCTGGGGCTTAACAACATTGCCGAGTATGAACAGAATCTGATGCATTACGCATTGTCGCAGTTGGCAGCGGTGCCGGATCTGACGCTCTATGGTCCGCCAGACAGACTTGGCGTTATTGCCTTTAATCTCGGCAAACACCACGCCTATGACGTCGGCAGTTTTCTTGATAACTACGGTATTGCTGTGCGTACCGGACATCACTGCGCAATGCCATTAATGGCCTATTACAACGTCCCTGCTATGTGTCGGGCGTCGCTGGCAATGTACAACACCCATGAAGAAGTGGATCGTCTGGTGACTGGATTGCAACGTATTCATCGTCTACTGGGGTAAAAGGGAGGCTCTATGGCTGTATTGCCGGATAAAGAAAAATTGCTGCGTAACTTTTTACGCTGCACCAACTGGGAAGAGAAATATCTCTACATTATTGAACTGGGACAGCGTCTGCCGGAATTAGGCGATGAAGACAGAAGTCCGCAAAATAGCATTCAGGGCTGTCAGAGTCAGGTGTGGATTGTGATGCGCCAGAATGCGAAGGGAATTATTGAATTGCAGGGAGACAGTGATGCGGCCATTGTGAAAGGGCTTATTGCAGTCGTCTTTATTCTCTACGATCAAATGACACCGCAGGATATTGTCAATTTCGATGTGCGCCCGTGGTTTGAAAAAATGGCGCTCACCCAACATCTCACCCCATCACGCTCACAAGGTCTGGAAGCGATGATTCGCGCAATTCGCGCCAAAGCCGCTGCACTTAGCTAAACTAAAGGAACAGCTTTCATCCGGTTGGCTCACTTTGCCGGATGGTCGATGCTTACACTGGCCTGCACAGGAGTGTTTCGGTTTCAGGTAAACATAAGCACCATCCGTCGTCTTAGCGTGAGTCTCCGGCAAATACAGGAGGTTTACAATGAAACGCGCGTCTTTGCTAACACTGACTCTTATCGGCGCTTTTAGCGCCATCCAGGCAGCCTGGGCGGTAGATTACCCGCTCCCGCCAACCGGAAGCCGACTGGTTGGGCAAAATCAAACCTATACGGTGCAAGAGGGGGATAAAAACCTTCAGGCTATTGCCCGTCGTTTTGATACTGCGGCGATGTTAATCCTTGAGGCCAATAACACTATTGCCCCAGTGCCAAAACCAGGCACGACAATAACCATTCCTTCGCAACTCTTATTACCTGATGCACCGCGTCAGGGGATAATCGTGAACCTTGCGGAACTGCGTCTTTATTATTATCCGCCGGGAGAAAATATCGTGCAGGTCTACCCGATAGGCATTGGCTTGCAGGGGCTGGAAACGCCGGTGATGGAAACACGTGTAGGGCAGAAAATCCCCAATCCTACCTGGACGCCCACGGCGGGTATTCGTCAGCGTTCACTGGAGCGAGGCATCAAATTACCGCCAGTTGTTCCAGCCGGGCCGAATAACCCTCTGGGACGCTACGCACTGCGCCTGGCGCACGGTAACGGCGAATATCTCATTCATGGCACCAGCGCGCCGGACAGCGTCGGTTTGCGCGTCAGTTCGGGCTGTATTCGTATGAATGCGCCAGATATTAAAGCACTGTTCTCCAGCGTGAGAACGGGAACGCCGGTAAAAGTGATCAATGAGCCGGTGAAATACTCCGTAGAACCGAACGGGATGCGTTATGTTGAAGTACATCGACCGTTATCGGCAGAAGAACAGCAGAACGTTCAGACAATGCCGTACACGCTGCCTGCAGGCTTTACGCAATTTAAAGATAATAAAGCTGTAGATCAGAAGTTAGTCGATAAAGCATTGTATCGTCGGGCAGGGTATCCGGTTGCGGTGAGCAGCCGAGCGACACCCACAGCCAGCAATGCGCCTGCAGTAGAGTCAGCGCAGAATGGCGAACCAGAGCAAGGAAATATGTTACGTGCAACGCAATAGGCGTAATTAGCAGGCAAAAAAAATGGCGCACAATGTGCGCCATTTTTCACTTCACAGGTACTATTACTTGCGGTATTTAGTAGCCATGTTGTCCAGACGCTGGTTAGCACGAGCTGCGTCATCTTTAGCAGCCTGAACGTCGGAACGCATTGCGTTCACGTCGTTGCTCAGCTGGTCAACTTTAGCGTTCAGAGTCTGAACGTCAGAAGACAGCTGATCGATTTTAGCGTTGCTGGAGCAACCTGCCAGCAGAGTAGAACCCAGGATTACCGCGCCCAGTACCAGTTTAGTAGCTTTCATTATTAATACCCTCTAGATTGAGTTAATCTCCATGTAGCGTTACAAGTATTACACAAAGTTTTTTATGTTGAGAATATTTTTTTGATGGGAAGGCACTTATTTTTGATCGTTCGCTCAAAGAAACATCGAACGCTTGGTTTTAGATAAAAAAATTGAGAGAAAACAGGATGGTTCCATCGGATTCATCTTAGATAAAGTGAGATTATATAGTGAAATCCGATTTGATTTTTTATTGCTTCTGGTTATCGATTAAATAAAAAAAGCGCCCATTAGGGCGCTTCGATATACAAATTAATTCACAAAAGCAATATTACAGGACGTGAACAGATGCGGTGTTGGTAGTGCCGCTCGGTACAAGTGCACCGGAAACCATGACTACAACGTCGCCTTTGTGTGCCAGACCGCTCTGCAGTGCCAGTTCTTTACCCAGACGGTAGAAATCATCAGTAGAGGTGATTTCTTTAACCAGCTGCGGTACAACGCCCTTGCTCAGTACCAGCTGATGAGCCGTTTTTTCGTTGGTGGTCAGCGCCAGAATGGTTGCATCAGGGAAGTATTTACGTACTGCGCGAGCAGATTTACCGCCCTGGGTTGCTACAACGATCAGCGGAGCATCCAGTTTTTCAGCTGTTTCAACGGCGCCACGGCAAACCGCTTCGGTAATACGCAGTTTACGGTTGTCGTTGTTGAACTCGAGACGGCTGTTCATCACGCGGTCGGTACGTTCACAGATGGTCGCCATGATAGAAACAGCTTCCAGCGGATATTTGCCTTTTGCGGATTCACCAGACAGCATGACTGCGTCGGTACCGTCGAGGATGGCGTTGGCTACGTCACCGGCTTCTGCGCGAGTCGGACGTGGGTTTTTGATCATAGAATCCAGCATCTGGGTCGCAGTGATAACGACTTTACGTGCACGGATACATTTTTCGATCATCATCTTCTGGGCGAAGATAACTTCTTCAACCGGGATTTCTACACCCAGGTCGCCACGTGCAACCATGATGCCGTCAGATGCTTCGAGGATTTCGTCGAAGTTGTTCAGGCCTTCCTGGTTTTCGATTTTGGAGATAATTTGGATGTTTTCGCCGCCGTGCGCTTTCAGGTGCTCACGGATTTCGACAACGTCAGAACGTTTACGGATAAAGGAAGCAGCAACAAAGTCTACGCCTTGTTCGCAACCGAAGATCAGGTCCTGTTTGTCTTTTTCTGCCAGGGCCGGCAGGGCGATGGAAACGCCTGGCAGGTTCACACCTTTGTTTTCGCCCAGATCACCGTTGTTCAGTACTTTACAGATAACTTTGTTACCTTCGATAGCGGTAACTTCCATACCGATCAGACCATCGTCAACCAGTACGGTGTTGCCAACGGACAGGTCGGTGGTGAAACCTTCATAAGTTACCGCAACCATTTCGCTGTTGCCGATAACAGATTTGTCAGTGGTGAAAGTAAAGGTCTGGCCTGCTTTCAGAGAAACGTCGTTACCGCCTTCCAGTTTCATGGTGCGGATTTCCGGACCTTTGGTATCGAGCAGGATAGCGGCAGTTTTACCGGTTTTGCTCATCACGTTGCGCAGGTTCTGAATGCGCTGACCGTGTTCTGCATAGTCACCATGAGAGAAGTTCAGACGCATGACGTTCATGCCCGCGTCCAGCATTTTAGCTAACATCTCTTCGGATTCGGTTTTTGGGCCGATGGTGCAAACAATTTTGGTCTTTTTCATGACAGTCTTAGTCTTTAAGTTGAGAAGGATAGGAGAAACTTGCTTTCTGGGCGCACTGCCGGAAAGCGAATCCGGTATTACGAAAGTGATGGTGCCTCGCTCTAAGGATAGGTGACATCGAAAAAGCGTGCAGAGGAATGTGTGCTTGTGTCTCAGCCCAACGTGAGTGCCTGTTTTTGAGTCGTTGAGTTCTACAGTCCAAAGTGCTGAAACCATTCAAGAGTCAATTGGCGCGGATTATACGCTGAATTTAATCAAAAAGGAAAACAAAAACAGCGTTTCAAAAACATTCATGCATATACACAATAAACTGTTATCAAAGATTTAACGTCTTCGGTAGCAGATTACGCAAAATCATCGCTGTTTGCGCAATGGGAAAGCGATGGCTGGAAGATGGGGGATTGCTGGAGAAAAGACAGAGTGCCTACTCTCGGTATACAACAGATGCAATTATAATAATTTATCGAGTTATTTATTTGATTTTGTTTGTTTTTTGTTTAAATAATGAGATTGATATATGCTGATAACTGGCATGATAAATAGGTGTGAATAATGGGCAACCGGACAAAAGATGATGAGCTGTACCGCGAAATGTGCAGAGTGGTAGGGAAAGTGGTGTTGGAGATGCGTGACCTGGGTCAGGAGCCAAAACACATCGTCATCGCTGGTGTGCTGCGTACAGCATTAGCAAATAAACGTATCCAACGCAGCGAACTGGAAAAACAAGCGATGGAAACAGTCATTAATGCACTGGTGAAATAATTGCGCGGGGATAGTGCGCAATGCCTTATCCCCTCTGCTTTATTATATCGTCACAACTAAGTTTATTTTTATAAATGGAGCAAGGCAATCCAGTTGATTTCGATATATATTTTAATTTATAGCGAATTAACTATTTCTTTATTCTGGAATGTATATCACAAATTACTGTAGGGTAAGTGAAATTCATTTCAAATGATAATAAATATCACTCCGCTTTTAATCTCCTGCTTTCCGTTTTTAATTGATGACGATCAATGTTAAGCACTAAGAATAATCACATTATTTTTTTTGCCTAACCATAAAGGATTAGTTTGTTTGCGTTAAATCATGTCTCATGCGCTATCGGGTTAGGACAAAAATATCTGGTGTTGGAGGCATAGTCAGCAGCGTATTAGTTGAATGGTTAATATCAGGCTGCTGAATTGTCAGCACTGTGTTTGCGAAGAGGATGCGAAATAAATGAACCCGGTTGAACGTCCACTATTAGATATTGGCTTAACGCGATTAGAGTTCTTGCGTATATCAGGAAAAGGTCTTGCTGGTTTAACTATTGCCCCTGCGTTATTGTCACTTTTGGGCTGTAAACAGGAAGATGTCGATAGCGGAACGGTGGGGCTGATAAACACGCCCAAAGGGGTGTTAGTTACCCAGCGTGCGCGTTGCACTGGCTGCCATCGCTGCGAAATCTCCTGTACCAACTATAACGATGGCGCCGTTGGTACTTTTTTCTCCCGCATCAAAATCCATCGTAATTATTTCTTTGGCGACAATGGCGTAGGTTCCGGTGGCGGATTATACGGCGATCTGAATTATACCGCCGACACCTGTCGCCAGTGTAAAGATCCGCAATGCCTGAAGGTTTGCCCGATTGGCGCGATTACCTGGCAACAGGAAGAGGGATGTATAACCGTGGATCATAAACGTTGCATTGGTTGTAGCGCCTGTACCACTGCGTGTCCGTGGATGATGGCTACCGTAAATACTGAAACTAAAAAATCCTCGAAATGTGTGTTGTGCGGTGAATGCGCAAACGCCTGCCCGACAGGGGCGTTAAAAATTATCGAGTGGAAAGATATTACTGTGTGAATCTTGCAAAGGAAAAAATCATGGCTAACGGTTGGACTGGTAATATATTAAGAGTCAATCTTACGACAGGAAATATTACCCTCGAAGATTCCAGTAAGTTTAAAAGTTTTGTCGGTGGTATGGGCTTTGGCTACAAAATTATGTATGACGAAGTACCTCCAGGCACCAAACCTTTCGATGAAGCAAATAAATTAGTCTTTGCTACGGGGCCGTTGACAGGATCTGGTGCGCCCTGTAGTTCGCGCGTAAATATCACTTCACTTTCCACATTTACCAAAGGAAATTTAGTCGTCGACGCCCATATGGGCGGCTTTTTTGCTGCGCAAATGAAATTTGCTGGATACGACGTCATTATTATCGAAGGTAAAGCGAAATCACCGGTCTGGCTAAATATAAAAGATGACAAAGTTAGTCTGGAGAAAGCCGATTTCTTGTGGGGGAAAGGGACGCGTGCAACCACGGAAGAAATTTGCCGTTTAACCAGCCCTGAAACCTGTGTAGCGGCTATTGGTCAGGCTGGTGAAAATCTAGTGCCGCTCTCTGGCATGCTGAATAGCCGTAACCACAGTGGCGGCGCGGGAACTGGCGCAATAATGGGCTCCAAAAACCTGAAAGCGATTGCGGTTGAAGGGACAAAAGGGGTCAGCATTGCCGATCGTCAGGAGATGAAACGGCTCAATGACTATATGATGACCGAACTTATTGGCGCTAATAACAACCATGTCGTGCCAAGTACGCCACAATCGTGGGCAGAGTACTCTGATCCCAAGTCACGCTGGACAGCACGTAAAGGGCTGTTTTGGGGCGCAGCGGAAGGCGGTCCGATTGAAACAGGGGAAATCCCGCCTGGCAATCAGAACACGGTTGGTTTCCGCACCTATAAATCCGTTTTTGACTTAGGTCCGGCAGCAGAGAAATACACCGTCAAAATGAGTGGCTGCCACTCATGCCCAATTCGTTGTATGACCCAGATGAATATTCCTCGGGTTAAAGAGTTTGGTGTACCCAGTACAGGGGGGAACACCTGTGTCGCTAACTTCGTCCATACCACCATTTTCCCGAACGGGCCGAAAGATTTTGAAGATAAAGATGATGGCCGGGTGATTGGTAATTTGGTTGGTCTGAATCTGTTCGATGACTACGGGCTGTGGTGTAACTATGGGCAGTTGCATCGCGACTTTACCTATTGTTACAGCAAAGGTGTGTTTAAGCGCGTTC
This sequence comes from Escherichia whittamii, assembly GCF_014836715.1. Taxonomy (GTDB): domain Bacteria; phylum Pseudomonadota; class Gammaproteobacteria; order Enterobacterales; family Enterobacteriaceae; genus Escherichia; species Escherichia whittamii. The sequence continues at coordinate 164,911 of NZ_JACSQI010000002.1, read as the reverse complement.
TGCCTGCTGAAGAGTATGCGGAAATTCGTTGGGATCAACTGGAAGCTGGGGACGTTAATTTCATTAAAGATTTTTACTACCGTCTGGCGCACCGCGTGGGTGAGTTGAGTCACCTGGCTGATGGCTCGTATGCCATTGCGGAACGCTGGAATTTGGGTGAAGAGTACTGGGGCTACGCAAAAAATAAACTCTGGTCGCCGTTTGGTTATCCGGTTCACCACGCCAATGAAGCGTCGGCACAGGTTGGTTCTATTGTTAACTGCATGTTCAACCGTGACTGTATGACGCATACCCACATCAACTTTATTGGCTCCGGTTTGCCGTTGAAACTGCAGCGCGAAGTGGCAAAAGAGCTTTTTGGTTCTGAAGATGCTTACGATGAAACCAAAAACTATACGCCGATCAATGACGCAAAAATTAAATATGCCAAATGGTCGCTGTTGCGGGTTTGTTTGCATAACGCCGTCACTCTGTGCAACTGGGTGTGGCCAATGACCGTTTCGCCGCTGAAAAGCCGCAATTATCGCGGCGACCTTGCACTAGAAGCCAAATTCTTTAAAGCAATCACTGGCGAAGAGATGACGCAGGAAAAATTAGATTTAGCAGCAGAGCGAATCTTTACGTTGCATCGTGCTTACACGGTAAAACTGATGCAAACCAAAGATATGCGTAATGAGCATGATCTGATCTGTTCCTGGGTATTTGATAAAGATCCGCAGATTCCAGTCTTTAGCGAAGGTACTGACAAAATGGACCGCGATGATATGCACCAGTCACTCACGCTTTTCTATAAGGAAATGGGGTGGGATCCACAGCTTGGTTGTCCAACGCGAGAAACGCTTCATCGACTCGGGCTGGAAGATGTTGCCGCCGATCTGGCGACACATAACCTGCTACCAGCATAAGGAACGGATGTAATGAGCCAGCAGGAGGAAATGACACAACTGGAAGCACCTGATATTGACGTGACTAAGCGTCAATGGTTGCACAGTGTGCGTCAGCCCGATGACACTGCGGACAATAAGGTTACAGAGCCTGAACCGGCTGAAATTCTGGCAGAGTTTATCCGCCAGCATTCGACGGCGGGTCAACTGGTTGCTCGCGCTGTGTTCCTGTCGCCGCCATATTCGGTTGCTGAAGAGGATCTTGCTGCACTGCTGGAAAGCATACGGCAGAGTCCAGACTTCGCAGATATCGCCTGTATGACGGGCAGTCAAGATGATTATTACTACTCAACGCAAACCATGAGCGAAAACTATGCCGCTATGTCTTTGCAGGTCGTTGAGCAGGACATCTGTCGGGCCATTGCACACGCCGTTCGCTTCGAATGCCAGACGTATCCCCGGCCTTATAAGGTCGCCATGCTGACGCAAGCGCCATATTACTACCAGGGGGCGCAGATTGAAGCCGCGCTCGCCGCGATGGATATCGCTCCTGAATATGCCGATATACGTCAGGTAACGTCATCGACGGATGTGTTGTATCTGTTTAGCGAGCGTTTTATGAGCTATGGCAAAGCTTATGGCTTATGCGAATGGTTCGAGGTTGAGCAGTTTCAGAATCCCTGAAGTTTCAGGGAGATATCATGGATAGGGTGGACAGTCGCAGCCACAGCATTAGAGGATAATAAGATGTCCTTCACTCGACGCAAATTTGTTCTGGGGATGGGAACGGTAATCTTTTTTACCGGTTCAGCACCTTCTTTGTTAGCGAATACCCGACAAGGAAAGGAAGTTCGATATTCCATGATTCACGATGAATCACGGTGCAATGGCTGTAATATTTGTGCCAGAGCATGCCGTAAAACTAACCATGTACCGGCACAGGGCAGTCGTTTATCTATCGCGCATATCCCGGTCACCGATAACAATAACGAAACGCTGTATCACTTTTTTCGCCAGTCATGCCAGCACTGTGAAGATGCTCCTTGCATCGACGTTTGCCCAACAGGGGCATCGTGGCGTGATGAGCAGGGGATTGTGCGGGTAGAAAAATCGCAATGCATTGGCTGTAGCTATTGCATTGGCGCATGCCCGTATCAGGTTCGTTACCTTAATCCGCTGACCAAAGTGGCGGATAAATGTGATTTCTGTGCCGAGTCACGACTGGCAAAAGGTTTTCCACCCATCTGCGTTAGCGCCTGTCCGGAACATGCGTTGATCTTTGGTCGCGAAGATAGCCCAGAGATTCAGGCGTGGTTACGGGAAAATAAATACTATCAATATCAGCTGCCTGGTGCCGGGAAACCGCATCTGTATCGCCGGTTCGGTCAACATTTGATTAAAAAGGAAAATGTATGAACCCGTCGCAAAATGCTGAACAATTTCATAACCAGTTGGCGAACTATGTACCGCAGTTTTCTCCCGAATTTTGGCCAGTGTGGTTGGTCATTGCCGGGCTGCTGCTGGTCGGGATGTGGTTAGTGTTGGGGCTTCACGCCTTGCTTCGCGCTCGTGGCATAAAGAAATCCTCCACCGGTCATGGCGAGAAGGTTTATCTCTACAGCAAGGCGGTGAGATTATGGCACTGGTCGAATGCGTTACTCTTTGTCTTATTGCTGGCAAGTGGGCTAATCAATCACTTTGCGCTAGTGGGCGTTGCTGCAGTCAAGAGTCTGGTTGCCGTACATGAAGTTTGTGGATTCCTGTTACTGGCTTGCTGGCTTGGCTTTGTTCTAATTAATGCCGTTGGGGGTAATGGTCATCACTACATTATCCGTCGCCAGGGCTGGCTGGGGCGAGCGGCTAAACAAACGCGATTTTATCTGCTTGGAATTATGCAAGGGGAAGATCATCCATTTCCTGCAACAACACAGTCTAAATTCAATCCGTTACAGCAGGCTGCCTATGTTGGTGTGATGTATGGATTGCTGCCGCTGTTACTGTTGACGGGGCTGCTATGCCTTTACCCGCAAGCCGTGGGGGACGTGTTCCCTGGCGTAAGATACTGGTTATTACAGGCCCATTTTGCTCTGGCAGTTATAAGCCTCTTTTTTATCTTCGGCCATCTCTATCTTTGCACCACGGGGCGTACTCCGCACGAAACCTTTAAATGTATGGTCGATGGCTATCACCGGCATTAACGAATGATCATTACACGAGCTGATCTGCGCGAGTGGCGTGTAGGCGCGGTTATGTATCGCTGGTTTCTGCGCCGTTTTCCGCAAGGTGGAATTTATGCTGATATTCACCACGCCCTGATTGGCGAAGGATTTACTGACTGGGCGGAAAGTCTGGTTGAGTATGCCTGGAAAAAATGGCTGGCAGACGAAAATTTCGCTCGTCAGGAAGTTTCCTCAATGCAAAAACTGGCCAAAGACCCCGTAGAGATGCCATTTTGCAGTCAGATTGCACGGGGCGACGATCATGCACGTGTCGGCAGTTGTGAGGATAACGCCAGAATCGCCACCGTGGGGTATGCTGCGCAAATTGCCAGCATGGGGTATAGCGTGCGGATTGGCAGTGTCGGTTTTAACAGCCATATCGGTAGTTCAGGTGAACGTGCTCGTGTTGCTGTAACTGGTAATTCCTCGCGGATAAGCAGCGCCGGAGACAGTAGTCGTATAGCGAATACCGGAATGCGAGTACGCGTTTGTACATTGGGTGAACGGTGTCATGTCGCCAGTAATGGCGATCTGGTGCAAATCGCCAGCTTTGGCGCAAACGCCAAAATTGCCAATAGTGGCGATAACGTTCATATCATCGCTAGCGGTGAAAATTCAACGGTAGTGAGTACGGGCGTAGTGGATTCAATTATTCTCGGGCCAGGGGGCAGCGCCGCGCTGGCGTATCATGACGGCGAAAGAGTGCGCTTTGCCGTAGCCGTTGAAGGTGAAAATAATATTCGCGCCGGAGTTCGCTATCGTCTGAATGAGCAGCATCAATTTGTGGAATGCTGACACCGTTACCCTTAATCAAACGACAGGTGCCGACGTGCACGGGATGCTGGCTTCACGGCGGCCTGCGCCATAGCCTCGCCAATTTCAGCACAAGCCGTAAGCCCCTGAACGAAAGGCCGGTCGTGCATTAGCCAGGGCAACGCGCCGAACGCCACGCGACCACGAACTTCTTCCGGTTGCTGTAGCGTATAATCTTCACCGACATCAGGGATTTCATCGCCTGTTTTCTGTAGCTGAACACGTAGTCCTGGGAAAGGAATGTCTTTCACTTTGAGCGGGCGCTGCCCACGAGCATCAATAAAAACGTCAAACGAGTCGCTGTTGTCTGCTGTTTTCAGGATTGTGCGCGTTTTGTCAATTTCCATATCGTAGTCCTCACCGAGGGCGAGAATATGAATAATTCCCGCCTCGCGCAAAGCCAGTAATCGCTTTATAGATTCAGAAGGGATAGCTGCATAATTGTCGATAAATACTCTGGCAAGGCCTTTACTGAACCGTTTATGGTCGTGCTCATTCAGATGCGGAACAATTTCCTGTACGGCTTCATGCAGGCGAAGAATGACATAGCGCCAGGGAACGGTATGTTTTTCACGTTTATTGCGCTCGACCTCTGCTAAGTTTTTTTCTGCCCAGGTAAATGGGTCATGCTGTTTGCGGTCGGCAAACCAGGCTTGAGCGAAGGTATCGACATTCAGGCGCTCTATCGCAATATGTCGGCTCCAGTCAGGATCAGCCGAAGTAATCTCTCGCACTATAAGTTTAAATACCCGATCCAGAAGGCCCTGTGGACCTTTTTCAATTTCCGCGTTCAGGGCCTGTTCAGTGACAATGCATAAAGGTTCGTAGGGAATAGGGCAATAGAAATCGGCTTCTGGCAAAATGCCGGTGCGTGACATCAATGTAATACTGAGTTTTTCACTGTCGCTATCGCGCTGAAACAGAATGCGTTGATTATCTTTTTCAATAAAAGATCCATGCTGGATAGCAACCGCCATTGCGGCATCCAGCCCGCTCAAAGATGTTCCCATAATGCCTACGCTACAGGCTTCAATTTTCGCTTCCATTAACCCTGACCATGGGCTGGGGAAATAGGTTCGGCTTGCCTCTTCTTCGTCGGGCCAGACATGACCGGTGGCTATCACGGCTAAATCAAACGTCTCAACTGGCAAATCCCGATCTGTGAAGATAAGCACGCCAGAGTCTGTGACTTGCAGATCAGTCACCTGGCAAGATTCATGAACGTTGATTTCAAATTGCTGCTGCCGTGCTTGCGCTACCAACCGTAAAAAGCAATCACGGAAATATTCTCCTAACAGGACCCTCGGTAAAAACTGGCGATCGTGCAAGCTTTCCTTTTTAACGCCATAACGTTGCAGATGGCTGGCCTCTTGCTTTTGCAACCATTCCAGATAAGTACAATAAATCGGCGGTATTTCAATGCTGGCAATATTTGCCAGCATCATTTTAGAGTTTTCTTCACCACTGTACGGCATACCGACACCAGCCTCGTTGGCTTGCTCGAAGAGAGAAATGGAAAGTGGCGTTTGTTGCTGCAAAAGCGAGAAGAAAGTGTAGATCCCTGTTGGCCCGGCACCCACAATGGCAATTTTTTTCATTGTTACTTACCTGTATGCATTCTTTCTTGCGAATCGAATTGAGTGTTATCAGATAAGTTTGGTTGAGATTTTTAGAATTTGGGAAATTTCAGACAGGGATGAAAAGGGCGCTAACCGCCCTTCATGAAGACTTGTCAGGCGAGTTTTGCCTGATTGATTTGACTCAGTGGCTCATTGACATCGAAAACTTTGGCAATAACTTCTTCGACACCGAGATTTTTCAGGCGGGCAGTATGTTTATCCAGATAGGCCAGGGCGCTTTTTTCATCAGTAAAGAGATAGATGCCACCGGCTTCGCGGTTCTTTTCACTTTCTGTCCACACTTTCCACAGAAAACCGGGTTCCTGATTAATCGACTCGGCAAGCGGTTTAAGTTGTTCAGCCATTTTGTCGCCAAAGGGGCCATTAAAAGCAAAATGAAGTTGTAATAAAGTTGCCATAGCTATTCTCCTTCTGATAATTCATACGAAGATAGTGTAAATCTTTTAACGTATTGGATACAGAGAAGAAACAGGGAAGAAAAAGGAGAGAGAAGACCAGATTAAGAAAATCTGGTGCGTCCGAGTGGACTCGAACCACCGACCCCCACCATGTCAAGGTGGTGCTCTAACCAACTGAGCTACGGACGCAGGATGGTGCGTTCAATTGGACTCGAACCAACGACCCCCACCATGTCAAGGTGGTGCTCTAACCAACTGAGCTATGAACGCAACGTTGTAGGTGACAACGGGGACGAATATTAGCGGCAGAGAGTGAAGGTGGCAAGAGGCAAATCGCAATTTTCTGCGCTATTTCTATCGTTTGCAGAGCTTTTAAGCAAATTGTCTATATTTTGTTGATTTGCAAGGGCGATTTTTAGCCATAGATCATATTTAGAGCTGATACAGCCAATTATTCCTCGACCCACAATGTAAAACAGAGCACGTTGCCACCACATCAATTCTATCGTGGATAAATCCTTCGTAGCCTTTACACTTAGGTATCAATAAAGGCACACAGATGCAGTAAAGGAATAAGTCATGGGATCTGAAGCAAAAAACTTGATGAGCGACGGGAAAGTGCAAATTGTTCATGCTGGCGACGTTATTGGCGCGACTCAACTTACTGATGGCGAGTTGATTGTTGAGGCTGGCGGAAGAGCAGAAAATACCGTGGTCACAGGTGCTGGCTGGCTGAAAGTTGAAACTGGTGGCATCGCCAAATGTACACAGTACAGCAACAATGGCACGTTATCCGTCGGTGACGGCGCAATAGCCACTGACATTGTTCAGTCAGACGGCGGAGCGATTAGTCTCTCAACGCTCGCTACTGTTAATGGCCGCCATCCCGAAGGTGAATTTAGCGTTGATCAGGGCTATGCCTGCGGTTTATTGCTGGAGAATGGCGGTAATCTGCGGGTACTGGAGGGCCATCGCGCGGAAAAAATCATTCTGGATCAGGATGGTGGCTTGTTGGTCAACGGAACAGTATCAGCAGTTGTTGTTGATGAAGGTGGTGAACTGTTGGTTTACCCTGGTGGAGAAGCCATCAATGGTGAGATAAACCACGGCGGCGTTTTTATGCTGGCAGGTAAAGCCAGTGAAACGCTGCTTGCGGGCGGCACCATGAATAATCTCGGCGGTGAAGATATTCATACCATCGTTGAGAATGGCGCCGTTTATCGCCTGGGGACAGATGGTCTGCAGCTCTACAGTTCTGGTAAGACTAAAAACCTGACAGTTAAAACCGGTGGTCGGGCTGAAGTGCATGCGGGTACGCTGGAAAACGCAGTGGTACAAAGTGGGACAGTGATTGTGATGTCTCCCACCAGTGCGGATGAAAAATTCGTCGTAGAAGAAGACTGTGCTCCGGTTGAATTGACGGGGAGCGTTGCCTTACAGGTCGGCGCTTCTATGATAGTTGGCTATGGTGCTGATCTGAAACAATCAACGATAACGGTCCAGCAGGAAGGCGTGCTGATCCTCGATGGCAGTACGGTTAAAGGTGACAATGTCACTTTCTATGTTGGCAACCTGAATCTCGATGGTGGAAAAGTGTGGCTGATAACGTCAACCGCAACCCATGTGCAGTTGAAGGTGAAATGTCTGCGTGGGGAAGGCACGATTTGCCTGCAAACCAGTGCGAAAGAAATTTCTCCGGAATTCATCAGCGTGAAAGGGGAAGTCAGCGGTGATATTCATGTTGAGATAACGGATGCCAGTCGGCAGCCTGTTTGCAGCGCACTTAAATTGCAACCGGACGAAGATGGTATTGGCGCAACGCTCCAGTCAGCCTAAAATTAAGGCGCAATCTTTGCGGATTGCGCCTCATTTTTTATCGAGATGCGCGTTGCAAAATGATAGCCGATGGCAGACGCTGCAAGAAGCGCATTCGTAGCATCATCATAATGGCAGCAGAAGTCAGACCGATAATAAAGCCTATCCAGAAGCCTGCCGGCCCCATCGGCTCAACCACCAGATTGGTCAATGCCAGAATATAGCCACTTGGTAAACCCAACACCCAATACGCGATAAAGGTAATATAAAAAATTGATCGCGTATCTTTATAACCACGCAAAATCCCGCTACCGATTACCTGTATCGAGTCAGAAATCTGATACACCGCAGCCAGCAACATCAAGTGTGCGGCCAGTGTCACAACTTCTGGATTATCGTTATACAGAAGAGCAATCTGCTCCCGTAGCGAGATTGTAAAAATTGCCGTTATCGTTGCCATACAGACGCCAACCATAAGTCCGGTTCGTGCGGCAGTTTGCGCATCCAGCGTGGAACCCTGACCCAGACGATAACCCACACGGATAGTCACAGCCGCTGCCAGTGACATCGGAAGAACGAACATCAGAGAACTAAAGTTCAGGGCAATCTGGTGGCCTGCCACATCGACAATACCGAGTGGAGATACCAACAGCGCAACCACCGCAAACAGTGTTACTTCAAAGAACAGTGCCAGTGCGATAGGTAAACCCAGTTGCACAAGTCTTTTCATTACTGCCGGGTCTGGTTTAGCGGTGCCTTTTTCGTTGCGGATATCGCGCATAGAACGGGCATGTTTAATATAGGAAACCATAGCAAGGAACATTACCCAGTACACCGCCGCAGTCGCCACACCACAGCCGACGCCACCGAGTTCAGGCATACCGAAGTGACCATAAATAAAGATATAGTTAACCGGAATGTTCACCAGCAGGCCAATAAAGCCCATTACCATGCCCGGCTTGGTTTTTGCCAAACCTTCACACTGGTTACGCGCGACCTGGAAGAACAGATAGCCTGGCGCCCCCCACAGCAGTGCACGCAGATAACCTACTGCTTTATCGGCGAGGGCCGGATCGATATTTTGCATGGAACGGATGATATAACCCGCATTCCACAGCACCAGCATAATAAGCACAGAGACGAAACCGGCCAGCCAAAAACCTTGTCGCACCTGATGCGCAATACGTTCGCGGCGACCGGAACCATTCAATTGCGCGATGACTGGCGTCATTGCCAGCAGCAGTCCGTGACCGAAAAGAATCGCCGGGAGCCAGATAGAAGTACCAATGGCGACCGCCGCCATGTCGGTGGCGCTATAGCCGCCCGCCATGACGGTATCGACAAAACCCATCGCTGTTTGGGCGATTTGCGCGAGAATCACCGGGATTGCTAATGCTAATAACAGACGCGCTTCACTGATGTATTTCTGCACGTGAACACCTTTTATATTGTTGTTATATGAGAGACTAAAAAACCGCCTGAATGGGCAGCAAAAAGAAGAAGCAGGGGAATTTCAGTCTATTGTAGCGAGGATTTATTAATTCTCCAGTGAAAAAATAACCACTCAATCCCCTTTACTGGTAAGGACGTTTCCCACCTGCTATTGTGCTGAACAGAATGTCCTAACTGATTTCAGGAGTTGTAAGTATGTTTACGGGGATAGTGCAGGGCACTGCGAAGTTAGTGTCGATTGACGAGAAAGCAAATTTTCGAACCCATGTAGTGGAATTACCTGATTACATGTTGGATGGTCTGGAGACAGGTGCTTCAGTCGCGCATAACGGTTGCTGCCTGACTGTAACGGAAATTAACGGCAACCGTATCAGTTTTGATCTGATGAAAGAAACGTTACGTATAACTAACCTTGGCGATTTAAACGTTGGGGATTGGGTAAACGTAGAACGCGCTGCTAAATTCAGCGATGAAATCGGCGGACATTTAATGTCAGGTCATATTATGACCACCGCAGAAGTATCGAAAATAATAACATCAGAAAATAACCACCAGATCTGGTTCAAAGTACAGGATGAGCAGTTAATGAAATATATCCTGTATAAAGGGTTTATTGGTATTGATGGCATCAGCCTGACGGTTGGTGAAGTGACAGCGACCCGTTTTTGTGTGCATTTAATTCCAGAAACGCTGGAACGTACCACTCTCGGTAAGAAAAAACTCGGCGCACGCGTCAATATCGAAATCGATCCGCAAACTCAGGCAGTGGTAGATACGGTAGAACGTGTGTTGGCGGCGCGGGAAAAGAAATAAATCAGCCCGATACTGAAGCCTGATTTGAAATGACATCGCCCCCGAAATGGGGGCGATGAAATAACACTTAACGAGCCACGCGAAGGCCGCTTTCGACTCCACGTGAGAACACCACCTGCCAGAGCTGGATGTCACGGGCGCGGAAGGCACCAGCGCAAGCATTCAGATAATACGTAAACATCCGTTTAAAGCGTTCACTGTAGTTATCGGCAATTTCCGGCCAGGCGGCGAGGAATCGCTCATACCAGGCCATCAATGTAGTGTCATAGTCAGCGCCAAAGTTATGCCAGTCTTCCATCACAAAGTGTGGTTCACTGGATTGCGCAATCTGGCGTACAGAGGGCAGGCAACCATTCGGGAAAATATATTTGTTAATCCACGGGTCAACATTCAGATCGGTTTTTTTCGAGCCAATAGTATGTAGCAGAAAAATCCCTTCTGGCTTCAGATTACGATCCACCACCTCAAAATAGGTATCGTAATTTTTCGGTCCGACGTGCTCGAACATACCAACTGAAACAATACGGTCGAACTGGTCGTTCAGGTCACGGTAATCCTGTAGCAAAATGGTGACATCCAGACCTGCGCAGCGTTCCTGGGCCATTTTCTGTTGTTCGGCAGAAATCGTGACACCAACCACACTTACGTCATACCTGGACGCCATGTAATGCGCCAGTCCGCCCCAACCGCAGCCGATATCCAGAACCCGCATGCCCGGTTTTAACTGCAATTTTTCACAAATCATTTTGAGCTTCGCTTGTTGGGCAGATTCCAGGTCATAGGCATCTTTCCAGTAAGCGCAGGAATACTGCATGAAGGGATCCAGCATGCGGCTGAACAGGTCATTACCAAGGTCGTAATGCTCTTTACCGACTATCCAGGCACGCTTTTTACTTTGCAGGTTGAAGAGACGCGCGCCAGCAATGCGTAGTGTGTCTTTGAAATGATGGGGGAGTTGGTTTTCAAGCCCAGCGCGTAAGACTTTGCTAAAAAACATATCCAGTCGGTCACATTCCCACCAGCCATCCATATAACTTTCGCCTAACCCCAACGATCCTTCCTGTAGAACGCGTTTAAAAAAATCGGGGTTTTTAACTCGAATATCTGCCGGGGCAGAGCCATTAATGGCGATGCCTGCACGGCTAAGTAATTCGTTGGCGATACGGTACCAGTTGTCATCCGGTACGCTGACTTCTTCTATACACGATGAACTCATAGTTTCTCCATCACTGGTCGGTGATCAGAACCTTAAAACAGCGTAGACGCTTTTTGGGCTTTGTGAGAAATCTCGCAGGAAAACCGCGAGTCTATAATCCGACGTAGAACAGAGGAAAGGAGGAACCCTTGCCGAAATGACCATCCATAGTGACTCGGGAACGCTCCTGTCCCCGTAAAAACATAATATTTATCGTAATATTAACAACTGAGATTCAGTATAGGCTGCTAATCTCAATCATACAACAAAATTTTGTTAGCAGCCTAAGTATAAAGATATCGCTATAGATCAATGTGATTCACTATGCGCGACTTCCGTCTCGCCATGATTCGGGCAGTGAGATTCAGGTTGATGTTGCATCTTATAGCCGATAGCAACCAGCACTACGGTCGATAACATCACGCTGGTGGTGGTAAACAGCGGTGTGCTGACGCTGATGAGCCAGGAAACCCCCAGGCTTGCGAGGAAACACAGACCCAATTGCAGGGTGTTCTGTAATGCAGCCGCGCGGCCTGTCGCATGCGGGAAAGGGCGTAGCGCCTGGGCGACCACAATCGGGTAGATTGCGCCGTTGGCAATGGCCATCACACAGAATGGGATCAGAATTTCGGCCAGCGACACATGGCTAATGAAGCCCGCAGCCCAGGTTGCTACCACGCTGACGGCAAACAGCGCCAGCAGCCACGGCAACAACTGCTTACCCTGCCATTTCTGCAATGCGGCGCGACAGCCGTAACCACCAATAAGAAACGCGATGGTTTGCGGAACATAACTTAATCCGATTACCGCCGGACTGTAGCCCATCTCGCTGAGGATAAACGGTGAACCTGTTAGCCAGGCAAAGAAACTGGCTGAACAGGCCGCATAAATCAGCACGTTTCCACGATAGATTTTAGAGCGCAGCAGGTCGGTAAAGGTCAGTGCATCCTGGCTATCATTACATGCTTTCGTGGTGGGCTTAAGCCAGAAAATAGGCAGAATCAATACCACGGTGATGGCAAACAGGGTGGCGAAAATCGCCTGCCAGGAAAAATGTACCAGCAGCCAGCTACCTAACAGCGGAGCAAGCGCCGGAGAAAGACCCACTAAAGGCATAATGGTCGCGAAAATACGGTTAACTTTTTGTGAAGGATAGTAATCCGTCACCAATGCCTGCCAGATAACGGCCGCGGCACAGACGCCAACAGCTTGCACAAAACGCAATACCAGCAGAGTCGCCGCGTTTTCTACCCACAGCATTCCCAGACTACCAAGAGCAAAAATCGTCAAGCCGAGTAAAAGAACGGGTTTACGGCCATAGCGATCGGAGAGTGGCCCCCACAGAAGTTGGGCAGCGGCGAAACCGGCAAGGAACAGACTAAGGCTGGCACTGACGGCAGACGCAGGCGTTTGCAGGTCGGCCTGAATGGCGGCGAAAGCAGGCAGATACATATCGGTTGCCAGAAAACCGAGTACGCTCAAACCCGCCAGCCAGACTAAAAATCTTTTCCCAGGTTGCATGTATATTCTCTAAATCTCTCAATTAAACACCGCCGCAAAGTGTAGGGAGTGAAATTCGTGTTGTGAAACGGTAATATTTGATGACTGATTTCAAAAATTTTGCAGGCAAGCTATGTGGTCCGAGTATTCCCTGGAAGTTGTTGATGCGGTGGCGCGAAATGGTAGCTTCAGCGCTGCGGCCCAGGAGTTGCATCGTGTTCCTTCTGCGGTCAGCTATACCGTGCGTCAACTGGAAGAGTGGCTGGCAGTGCCGCTTTTTGAACGTCGACATCGTGATGTGGAACTGACCGCTGCCGGGGTGTGGTTTCTCAAAGAAGGGCGGTCTGTTGTCAAAAAAATGCAGATCACTCGCCAGCAATGCCAGCAGATAGCGAACGGCTGGCGCGGTCAGTTAGCCATTGCGGTAGATAATATTGTCAGACCAGAACGCACGCGGCAGATGATCGTTGATTTTTATCGCCATTTTGATGATGTCGAACTTCTGGTATTTCAGGAAGTGTTCAACGGCGTCTGGGATGCGCTTTCCGATGGGCGCGTGGAACTGGCGATTGGCGCGACACGAGCGATTCCGGTCGGGGGCCGTTATGCCTTCCGGGATATGGGAATGTTGAGCTGGAGTTGCGTTGTTGCCAGTCATCATCCGCTTGCGTCGATGAATGGGCCGTTCAGCGACGATACGTTGCGCAATTGGCCATCGCTGGTGCGCGAAGATACCTCTCGTACGCTGCCCAAACGTATTACCTGGCTGCTTGATAACCAAAAAAGGGTGGTGGTGCCTGACTGGGAATCATCGGCAACCTGTATCTCGGCTGGATTATGCATTGGCATGGTGCCGACGCATTTCGCTAAACCCTGGCTCAACGAAGGGAAGTGGGTTGCATTAGAACTGGAAAACCCATTCCCTGATTCGGCATGTTGTTTGACATGGCAGCAGAATGATATGTCGCCAGCCTTAACCTGGTTGCTGGAGTATCTCGGCGATAGTGAGACGCTAAATAAGGAGTGGTTGCGGGAGCCTGAAGAGACTCCCGCAACGGATGATTAACGACGATAGTCGCGGAACGGACCGTCAGCCACGGAACGGCGTTCAATCAACCGCGGATGAACTTCGATAGACTGCGGTTCTTCGCGTTTGTTGACGATACGGTCCAACAGCATGTTGAATGCCGTTTCGCCCAGCGAATCTTTTGGCTGATGGATAGTGGTCAACGCTGGGGTAAAGTAGCGTGCGTTGCGCACGTTATCATAACCGATCAGCGAAACATCCTGTGGTACGCGCAGACCCATTTCATCAGCAGCGCAAAGTGCGCCCATTGCCATGATATCACCACCACAGAAGACAGCAGTAGGGCGATGCGGTTGCGACAGGATTTGCTGCATGGCGCGATAACCGGATTCAGGTTCAAAGTCACCCTGCACAATCCAGTTTTCCGGCACCTTGATCATCGCTTCTTCCATTGCCTTCATAAAACCGGCAAGGCGGCCTGCACCGGTGTTACGTTCCAGCGGGCCGGGGATAACGCCGATTTCGCGGTGACCGCGTTCAATCAGATAACGCCCGGCCATGTAGCCACCTTCAAACGCGTTATCAATGACCGCATCGGTAAAGTCAGCTTTTGCTTCACCCCAGTCCATCACCACCATCGGGATATGGCGATACTCTTCCAGCATCGCCAGCAACGGTTCCGGGTATTCAGAACACATCACCAGCAGGCCATCGACGCGTTTTTGCGCCATCATCGACAGATAGGCTCGCTGTTTCTCCAGATTGTTCCACGCGTTGCCGAGGATCAGCGTGTAACCTTTCTGAAAGCAATTTTTTTCAACTGCTTCGATGATCTCCGCGAAATAGGCCGCTTCGCTGCTGGTAGCCAGTAAGCCAATAGACTTGGTGTGGTTAACCTTCAGGCTACGCGCTACCGCGCTAGGGGAGTAGTGTAATTCTTTAATCGCTGCCCACACGGCGTTGCGCGTTTCTTCAGCGACGAAACGAGTTTTGTTTATAACGTGTGACACAGTTGTAGTGGAAACGTTTGCTCGCTTCGCTACATCTTTTATTGTTGCCATTCCATTTCACTCCAGACCCTAACTTCAGCTCCTGCAAAATCGCAAGGTAAACGTTTGCCTTTACACACCTTACGCGCAACAAAAGTGTTGCGGTACGCCGGAAAAACGACACAGAGCGTCAGGAAGGGGTTAATGGCCAGTACGCAAATAGTGTAAGCGTGGAATTTTGGCCGATCTTGATGAAAAGGGGAAGTGGTAAAACACTTATCATTATAAATGACGGGAGATTTTTTCTTCACAGTGTGTAAAAATGCGTAATATCACTTTTTGTAGGGTAATAAAAAGGAGAAAACTTGATGAGTGCCGACCTTAAATCTTCACTGGTAACAACCATTATTGTCCTCGGTTTGATCGTAGCCGTAGGTTTGACTGCCGCGCTGCACTGATTTCCCTTCGAGGGAGCGCATCCTCCCTCGCACTCTCTTCCCTTTTGTTAGCAAAATGGCAAAAGTGTTTTCTCTTTTTGTTATTTTCAATTTTTTGTGATTGCTGTCATGCTTTCGCCACTTTGATGAATATCGTGTAATGACGCGAAGAGGTGGAGATTAGGCATGAAAATTAACTATCCGTTGTTGGCGCTGGCAGTTGGCGCGTTTGGTATCGGGACAACGGAGTTCTCGCCAATGGGCTTATTGCCCGTCATTGCGCGCGGTGTGGATGTCTCGATTCCCGCTGCGGGCATGCTTATCAGCGCTTATGCGGTTGGCGTAATGGTTGGCGCGCCGCTGATGACATTACTACTGTCTCACCGTGCCCGGCGTAGTGCGCTTATTTTCCTGATGGCCATATTCACTCTTGGCAATGTGCTTTCTGCTATCGCGCCGGATTATATGACGCTGATGCTTTCACGCATTTTGACCAGCCTGAATCACGGGGCATTTTTTGGTTTGGGTTCAGTCGTGGCCGCAAGCGTTGTACCTAAACACAAACAGGCCAGCGCCGTCGCCACTATGTTTATGGGTTTAACTCTGGCAAATATTGGCGGTGTTCCTGCGGCGACCTGGCTTGGCGAAACTATTGGCTGGCGGATGTCGTTTCTGGCAACGGCGGGGCTGGGCGTGATTTCAATGGTTAGCCTGTTCTTCTCGTTACCAAAAGGTGGCGCAGGAGCGCGACCGGAAGTGAAAAAAGAGCTGGCGGTCCTGTTGCGTCCGCAGGTGCTTTCAGCATTGCTGACAACAGTGCTGGGGGCAGGGGCAATGTTTACGCTCTATACCTATATTTCTCCGGTACTGCAAAGCATCACCCACGCGACACCGATATTCGTAACGGCAATGTTGGTACTGATTGGCGTCGGGTTTTCTATCGGTAACTATTTCGGCGGTAAACTGGCGGACCGTTCGGTTAATGGCACGCTGAAAGGCTTTTTGTTGCTGCTGATGGTGATTATGCTGGCGATCCCGTTCCTGGCTCGTAATGAGTTTGGCGCCGCTATCAGCATGGTGGTGTGGGGCGCAGCAACTTTTGCGGTGGTACCACCGTTACAGATGCGTGTGATGCGAGTTGCCAGCGAAGCGCCGGGGCTGTCTTCATCAGTGAATATCGGTGCCTTTAACCTGGGCAATGCGCTGGGTGCTGCGGCAGGTGGCGCAGTTATTTCAGGTGGTCTGGGGTACAGTTTTGTGCCGGTGATGGGGGCGATTGTCGCAGGACTGGCATTGTTGCTGGTGTTGATGTCAGCCAGAAAACAACCTGAAGCAGTTTGCGTTGCCAACAGCTAATAAAACAAAAACGCAGAAGGGATACCTTCTGCGTTACGATTTTCAGGCAAAGTGCGATTTATCTTGCCAGATGTGTTGTTAACGCCTCATCCGCATAGGCCTGAAAAGACGCTTTAAACGTCGCATCAGGCAATGTTGCATCTGCCATCAGTTATTATGCGGCGAGATTTTTCGCTACGAATTCCCAGTTCACCAGCGCCCAGAAATGCTCCAGGTAACCAGGACGCGCATTGCGATAGTCGATGTAATAAGCGTGTTCCCAGACATCAACGGTCAGCAGTGGGGTCGCATCGGTAGTCAGCGGAGTACCAGCATTAGAGGTAGAAACGATAGCCAGTTTGCCATCACTGTTCTTCACCAGCCAGGTCCAGCCAGAACCAAAGTTTTTGATCGCAGCGTCAGTAAACTGTGCTTTGAAATCGGCAAAGCTACCGAAAGATGCGGCGATAGCTTCAGCGACTTCGCCAGTCGGTTCGCCACCGGCGTTCGGTGCCAGGCAGTTCCAGTAGAAAGTATGGTTCCAGACCTGAGCTGCGTTGTTGAATACGCCGCCTTCAGAGCTGCGAATAATCTCTTCCAGTGATTTACCTTCAAACTCGGTACCTTTAATCAGGTTGTTCAGGTTAGTGACATAAGTTTGATGATGTTTGCCGTAGTGATACTCGATGGTTTCCGCAGAAATGTGCGGAGCCAGAGCGTCTTTAGCATATGGTAGTGCAGGTAATTCGAATGACATTGCTACTCTCCTTTATTATTCATTGGTATACGCACAATAGCCTTATTGTGCGTGCGGATAGGGTAGCAAATTAAAAGGTGTGACAAAAGATGAACTTACCCTGTTGTCGTAACAACAGGGTAAACTTTTAGCGAAGTGTTTTTGGGGTCATTACCCGACGGGCGCCAACATAGTGGCGTTGCCAGTAATCTTCACTTAACGACGTGATTTGAATTTCCTGGCCACTGCGTGGTGACTGAATAAATTTACCATTGCCAACATACACGCCTACATGATCGGCAGTTCCACGCCCTTGAGTGCGGAAGAAGACCAGGTCACCATTTTTCAGTTCGCTGCGATCGATAGGTGCCGCATCGCGCAGGTGATACATTTCGTTGGCTGTGCGCGGAATACGGATCTTAACCAAATCTTTATAGGCGTAATAAACCAGTCCACTGCAATCAAAACCGGTACGCGGTGAACTCCCCCCCCAACGATATGGCTTGCCAATTTGCTGCATCAGTTTATTCATCGCCACTTTAGTGGCTTTCTGAACTTTGGCTTTGTGCGCGTCGGCAATAGTGCCTGGGGCGGCATTTTTGACTTTCACGCAATGTGATTTATTGCCCTTACGTTTGGTGCACTTTTCCGTAAAGCTGGCAGACGCCGTTTTAGTGGCAACGTTTTTGCTGCGAGTTTTAGCGTTTTTAGAAGCGGTAATGGAGGATTTTTTAACGGAAGAAGCGGTTTTACTTTTGGTCGTACTTTTACTGACGGCTTTTTTGGCAGTTTTCTGACTGGCTTTATTATTGGTCTTTTTGGTAGTTGCCGTGCTTTTCTTTTTATCTGCTTTTTTGGTGATATGAGTGGTAGCAGAACTCTCCCTGGCTTGCTTGGAAGCATAGGCCATAGGCATTAAAGGCAGGGTGGTAAAAAGTAAAGCACAGAGCGTGATCGAAATACGGTTTATCCGCGCCACTGAGCGTCCCTCTGTTAAGGCAGGTCTATCATGCCTGCGTCTGATTTACAAAACTTGATGATTCTAATGCATAGAAGAAGAGAAAGTTAATAGCTTTTATTGTTAAAAAATACGTTTCGTCGGCGAGTGCAAAAAAAAAGCAGCAGTGAAAGCTAAAAGTGGTCACAAATGCGCCAGCTTGCAGCGTGGCAGAGAAGAAACGAATATTTGAAATGCAACAAATAGAGCAAAGGGATAAAATAGCAAAAGCGTGATGAAAATGTTATTTTCCGATGCCGCACTGACCCGCTACAATGTCAGATTACTGCCGTAAAGAAGTTTGAGGAAGCAAGACAATGAGCACCACTATCGAAAAAATCCAACGCCAGATTGCTGAAAACCCGATCCTGCTGTACATGAAAGGTTCACCAAAACTGCCAAGCTGCGGTTTTTCTGCTCAGGCAGTCCAGGCGCTTGCCGCTTGTGGCGAACGTTTTGCCTACGTTGATATCCTGCAGAACCCGGACATTCGTGCGGAGCTGCCGAAATATGCTAACTGGCCGACTTTCCCGCAACTGTGGGTTGACGGCGAGCTGGTGGGCGGCTGTGATATCGTGATTGAAATGTATCAGCGTGGCGAACTGCAGCAGCTGATCAAAGAAACTGCTGCTAAATACAAGTCTGAAGAGCCGGATGCTGAATAATCCGTCCCGCAATACTGGCGGATGCTAACAGGCATCCGTCAGTGCTTTTATCCCCAATCCAGCCCTTGTGGCGAACTTGAAAATCCCGCCTCACGCAGCAGCGTAAACATCGGCGTTTGCCGGACCGGTTGGTCATTCACTTCTGTCAGCGTAAAGCGTAGCTGTGGTTCTCGCCGCAACGCGGTAGTTAGCGCCTGGAAAACCTCCGGTGGTAATAATTCATCTTTTTCCTGCCAGACCAGCATTTTTTTGCCACCTTGCGCCAGATAGAGCAACAATTTGCCACCGGAGACGACCACCAGGGCGCCAGCTCGACGAGTCGGAACCAGCGTCGCCGAATGTGCAGGCCAGGGCAGGAGATTTCCCCACACATTCGCCGGATCGTTGGAAGAGAGTGCAACCGGCGTGAATTGCTGCGATTGGCTGGTGGCGGTGGCGAGATCGCGCAGACGGTCAATGGTCTGGCGGTCAGCAAATTGTGCGCCGCCCAGACCTTCAACAAACCGGCCACGCATAATTCGCCCGGAATCTTCCATGCTGCGGCAAAGCGTTTGCATCGACGGAAATCCACCAGGAATATTTTCAGCAATTACCACCTGACGGCTGATGATGCCGTAGCGGTCGAGCATATTTTCCGCCAGCGCCAGCATCCGTTCGGTATCGTTTAGTGGCTCTACCTGCA
The DNA here is from genome assembly GCF_014836715.1 of Escherichia whittamii. Classification (GTDB taxonomy): domain Bacteria; phylum Pseudomonadota; class Gammaproteobacteria; order Enterobacterales; family Enterobacteriaceae; genus Escherichia; species Escherichia whittamii. The sequence goes on along the minus strand of NZ_JACSQI010000002.1, from coordinate 145,314 downwards.
ATAAGGACCAGCGTCCGGCCAGTTTCGGCGTGTTGTAAGTTACCAACGGCGAGACGGGCGGCGCATAGGCAGGACGCCCACGACGAGCCCGGCTACTACGGCGAGTTGAGGGGCGTGCGCTGGCACTGCTGCGGGTGAGGGCGCGTAACGGAGCCCAAATATCACTGGTGATGACGCCTTGCCAGACCAGTTCCCAAAGCGCCTCTTGCAGGGCTGATGGATCTACTGGCTCGCCAATTTTCTCGCCTGTCCGTTGACCGATTTGTTGCGCAAACCAGGCGCCCCCGTCAGCCAGAACTGCGATAATTGCTTGCTGAAGCGCTGAACGTTTCGCGTGATCCTGTTCTGCGGGAATGTACGATTCGGCGGCATATTCCTGTAAATGCAGTGCTACCAGACCGTTATCCTCCCCGAGTTTTTTTTGCCCCGACCAGATAACCGTGCCGGTTGCCAACAGTTCGTCCAGCATTTCGGGCGAATAGTCGCGCACCCGAGCGGGCAGGATCTGGCTTTCCCACAGCGAGGCGGGTAAACCGACACCAGCAAGCTGTTCGATAACCCGCATGACGCCATCCACGCCTTCATAAACGCCTGGCGATGTTGAGGCAAAAAGTGCCGGGCTACCATCGGTGGCGGGGAGCACGCCCTGACGTTCCAGTAGCAATCGTGCATAAGCAATGGCTGGTACCGGACGCGTAGCCTCTCTGGCAGCCTGCAGGGAGCGTAAACGCAAACGCCGAAAAACTTCATCGCTCACCCAGATGTCTTGTTGAAGATTCATCACCAGCCCTTGTTCGCGCAATTGATGAAGTTGCTCTTCGACAATAGCAATACCGAGGCCAAAATTACGGGCAAGTTGTTCAGCCGTGACCAGGGCATGAGTCCGGAGATAGTGCAAAAAAAGATCGCGAAGCGGGTAATTGACACGGTGCAAGTAAATATCTGGCAGCGAGTTCGGCAGTTGCACTCCGAGTGCATCGCGTAATTTGGCAGCGTCGTCCATGCAGGCCAGACGCTCCTGAGCTGCAACGATCACCGGGAAGATTCTTTTTGCCGCGAGAAGATTTTCTACATACGTCTCAATCTCTTCACGGCGGCCTGTATGCCGTTGCGTCAGGTCATCAACGGTCATTGGTCCCAGTTCGCGCAGCAGGTCGAACAATCCTTCTTCACCTTTCGCTCTTCTGCCAGGAGCCAGCCGCTGTAACTCTTCTTCCACCTGACGAATGACCTGTGGGTCGAGTAACTCACCAGGATCAACCTGACCGAGTAGATTGCGCAGCAATTCGCTATCCAGCGACAGCACTGAAGCTCGCCGCTCCGCGAGTGGGACATCGCTTTGATACATAAATTCCGCCACATAACCGAACAATAAACTGGCGGCAAAAGGTGAGGGCGTTGCGGTGGTGACATCGGAAATTTGAATTTCGCCACCGTTCAGGCGACGCATCAAACGTTCCAGCGCGGGAAGATCATACACATCCTGCAGGCATTCACGCAGAGTTTCGAGAATGACAGGAAAATCCGGATAACCCTGGGCGATTTCCAGTAACTGGCTGGCGTGCAGACGTTGTTGCCAGAGTGGGGTGCGATGTCCCGGTGTTCGGCCAGGCATTAATAATGCCCGTGCGGCGCATTCGCGAAAACGGGCAGCGAAAAGTGCCGACCTGCTCACCGCCTCGCGGACAATTTGCAGCAATTTTTCAGGTTCAAACAGGAATATCGCAGCGTCAGGCAATTTACCGTCGGTATCTGGAATGCGGGCAACAATACCGTCATCGCTGGCGACTACCGAGGCATCAGCGCCCCATAGCGCATGCAGTCGTCCGGCAATCGCCAGCGCCCACGGTTCATGCACTCGTCGTCCATAGGGTGAGTGTAAAATAATGCGCCAGTCGCCAATTTCATCACGACAGCGTTCGAGAACCAGGTGGCGACTTCCAGGGACTACGCCCGTGGCGTTACGCTGTTCGTCAATCAGCCCCTGAATATTGGTGAGCGTATTTTCTTCTGCCAGCCACGGCGGGATATTTCCGGAAAAGAAAGCGCCATCCGCCAGCAAATGGAGAAAATCGCCGATCATTTCGCCCAATTCAGCGGGGCGTCCATTGCCTTCGCCACGCCAGAAGGGAAGTCGGGCAGAGCGACCCGGTGCAGGTGTCACAATGACCTGATCGCGGGTGATTTTCTGGATCCGCCATGAGGTAGCGCCGAGAGTGATAATGTCATTCACTCGCGATTCATACACCATCTCCTCATCCAGTTCGCCCACTCTCCGCGATCCTGTCTGTTCTTCACCTTCTGGTAATAACACACTGTACATGCCACGGTCCGGAATGGTGCCACCGCTGGTTACCGCTAACAGTTGTGCGCCTGGACGCGCAGTTAATATTCCGTTTTCCCGATTCCATACCAGTTTGGGGCGGAAAGCGGAAAAATCACCGGAAGGATAGCGGCCTGAAAGCATATCCAGCGTGGCGTCAAATACGCGCCGCGGCAGATCTTTCCACGGTGCCGCGCGACGCACCAGAGCATACCATTCCTCCACCTGTAAGGCGTCCATTGCTGCAGCAGCAACGGTTTGCTGCGCCAGTACATCGAGCGGATTGTGCGGTGGCGTCAGGTTTTCCAGCCTGCCTGCAAACATACACTCGACAATGACGGCGGAATTGACTAAATCACGCCGGGTACGGGGGAAAAACAGCCCTTTAGATACACCGCCAACCTGATGTCCGGCGCGACCAATGCGCTGTAGCCCGCTGGCGACAGAAAGCGGCGTTGCCACCTGAATCACCAGATCCACCGCGCCCATATCAATCCCCAGTTCGAGACTGGAAGTCGCAACCACGCAGCGCAGTTCGCCCGATTTCAGCGCTTGTTCGGTTACCGCCCGTTGCTCTTTAGAGACGGAACCGTGGTGCGAGCGGGCAATTAAAACGTCGCTACTTTGTACGCGGTTAGAGGTTGCGCCAGAGGTAGACTCAAAATGATCGGCGTTTATGGTGATGGCCGGGGAACGCTGCAATCGTGCGGTGTAAAGCTCATTCAGCCGAGCCGTCAGTTTTTCCGCCAGGCCGCGAGAATTGGTGAAGACGATGGTCGAACGATGGCGCAACACTTCATCAAGAATGCCGGTTTCAATATACGGCCAGATTGAACCTTCTCTCCCCGCATGGCTGTCTTCCCCGGTGCCGCTGGCGACCGATGAGACATCATCCATATTGGCCACTGGAACAACAATGCGGATCTGCGGATGTCGCATTGCGGGTGGGTTGACTATCGTCACCGGGCGATCGCCGCCAAGAAACGCGGCAACATCGCTGGCTGTGCGTACGGTGGCGGAAAGGCCAATTCGCTGTGCTGAGGTGTATAGCAGTGCATCGAGCCGTTCCAGGCTTAACGCCAGATGCGCCCCGCGTTTGCTACCCGCAACCGCGTGGACTTCATCAATAATTACCGTTTCGACGCCGCGCAGCGTCTCGCGTGCGCGGGAAGTCAGCATCAGATAGAGTGATTCGGGCGTGGTTATCAGAATATCCGGAGGATTTCGGGTCAGTTTGCTGCGTTCCTGCGCGGGCGTATCGCCAGTTCGGATCCCCACGCGGAGGTTGACTTCCGCTTCGCCGCGCCGCCGCCGTTCCTCTGCAATGCCTTGTAACGGGATCTGCAAATTGCGCTGAACGTCGGTGCCTAAGGCTTTAATCGGTGAAATATAGAGGATACGCGAGGTTCTGCGTTTATGCGCCTCGCTGGCATGCTCGCTGCCTTCGCGGAAAAGTTGATCCAGAGCGTAGAGAAAAGCCGCCAACGTTTTCCCGGAGCCGGTGGGTGCAATCACCAACGCATGTTCGCCTCTCGCCGTCACATGCCAGGTTTGTGACTGGACGGCGGTTGGCTGCTTAAAGGCGCGAAGAAACCAGTCGCGGGTCGCCGATGAAAAAACGTCCGGCAGGGGCGATGAAGGGGTTGGATTGTCTGCCATTAACGCTATTCCCCGTGTTTATCATGCATGATTCGTGGAATAGCCTCACTATAGATGCCTGCGTCATTACATGTCATCAGGCATCGACTCGATTACACCTCTTCGGCGGCAGGCAGCGGCCAGCCTCCCAGACGTTTCCAGCGATTGACGATTTCACAAAACAGCACAGCAGTGCGTTCGGTGTCGTATAGTGCAGAGTGTGCCTGGGTGCTATCAAAGTCCATGCCAGCGGTCTGGCAGGCTTTTGATAATACGGTTTGTCCAAGTGCCAGCCCGGCCAACGCCGCGGTGTCGAAAGTGGCGAAAGGGTGGAACGGGTTACGTTTCAGTGAGGCGCGTTCTGCGGCGGCCATCATAAAGCTGTGGTCGAAATTAGCATTGTGCGCCACCATAATGGCGCGGTTACAGCCGCTCGCTTTAATGCCTTTACGTACAACTTTAAAAATTTCATGCAGCGCCTCGTATTCACTGACCGCGCCGCGATCGGGATCGTTTGGGTCAATGCCGTTGAAGGCGAGGGCTTCTGGTTGCAAATTCGCGCCGACAAACGGTTCGACGTGGAAATGTAATGTGGTGTCCGGCATCAGCCAGCCTTGTTCATCCATTTTCAGGGTGATGGCGGCAATCTCAAGCAGCGCATCGGTTTTGGCGTTAAATCCGGCTGTTTCAACATCGATCACAACGGGATAAAAACCACGAAAACGGTCGCACAGACCGGTAAGTTGAGCGTTATCGGACATCTGATTCTCTTAATACGGATAAATTGCAGCGCGCATTATGACAAATATTACCCGCTGATGCAGTAAAGATGCGGGCGCGATGAATTCACGCCCGGCGGAGATTAATTACCCAGACCGCGACCGGCGTCTTTCTCTTCAATCAATTCAATTTTGTAACCGTCCGGATCTTCCACAAAAGCGATAACCGTAGTGCCACCTTTTACCGGACCCGCTTCACGGGTTACGTTACCGCCGTTTTGACGGATTTTTTCGCACGCTTCTGCGGCATTCTCGACGCTAAGGGCGATGTGACCATAAGCGGTGCCGAGTTCGTATTTATCCACGCCCCAGTTGTAAGTCAGCTCAATCACCGCTTCTTCGGTTTCCGGGCCGTAGCCAACGAATGCCAGTGAGTATTTGTATTCCGGGTTTTCGCTGGTACGCAGCAGTTTCATGCCCAGCACGTTGGTATAAAAATCAATGGAACGTTGCAGATCGCCAACGCGCAGCATGGTGTGAAGAAGACGCATTTTTATATCCTCAAAATGGCTAACAGATTCAGAATGTTGTTTTAGTATAGCGGCGGCTTTGCGCCGCTCGCAATGTTGGATTACAGCGTAGGGTAATCGGTATAACCTTCCGCACCGCCGCCGTAAAAGCTTTCGGCACGCTGTGGGTTAAGCTCTGCTTTGCGCTGCAAGCGGGCAACCAGATCCGGATTCGCAATCCAGTCACGACCAAACGCCACCGCATCAATTAGCCCTTTACCGATCAGCGTTTCGGCTTTTTCGACAGAGTATGCACCAGCCCCGATAATCGGGCCGTGGAAACGAGCGCGCACTTTTTCGCGGAACGTCTCAGTATACGGTTTGCCGCCAGCCCAGTCTGGTTCGGACATATGCAGATAAGCAATGCCACGTTTGCCCAGTTGTTCAATCAGATACAGTGCATCGGCTTCTTCATTTGGGCCGTTATCCGTGTTCTGGAAAGTACCGATTGGCGAAATGCGAATGCCAATGCGATCGGCACCCCATTCTTCAATCCCGGCATCGACGACTTCCAGTACCAGACGTGCGCGATTCTCCACGCTGCCGCCGTACTGATCGGTACGATGGTTCGAAGAAGGCGACAGGAACTGATGCAGTAAATAACCGTGAGCGGAGTGGAGTTCGACCAGATCAAATCCGGCTTCGCGGGCGTTGGCGATGGCCTGGCGGAAATCGTTGACGATACCCGGAATCTCTTCCAGTTCCAGTGCACGTGGCATCGATGTTTCTACGCGGACCGCCTGACCATTTTCGTCACGCAGTGATGTACGAGTCCCCGCACTCAGCGCAGAAGGGGCTACCGGGGCCTGACCGCCTGGTTGTAGGCTGGCGTGAGAAATGCGCCCGGTGTGCCACAGCTGTACTGCGATATGACCGTTTTCAGCATGAACACCAGCGGTGATTTTTTTCCACGCCGCAATTTGCTCCGGGCTATGGATGCCAGGCGCGCCAGCATATCCTTTTGCCTGGGCAGAAATTTGCGTGGCTTCGCTAATAATCAAGCCAGCACTGGCGCGTTGGCGATAGTATTCCGCCATCAACGGGGTAGGGATGTCACCCGGTTCAATACTGCGCAGACGCGTTAGTGGTGCCATAAATATACGGTTTGCCGCCGTAATCGCGCCCACTTTCAGTGGGGAATAGAGTTTTTCAGATGACATAAAGGCTCCCGGTCGTCTGGTGATAAAAAATGCCTGCTAAACGGCAGGCGTCGCAATAATGTTTTTTACATGGGCCAGCGCGTTTTTCAGTGGCTCAGAACTGCGCGAAATTTTGGCCTGCAGATTCGCGCCAAGCCACAGTGCGTAAAGCACTTGTGCCTGTTGCAGCGGTTCGCCACAAAAGGTTAAACAATGGCTGGCACGGCCATTTTCCAGCGCCTGCGAGAGCAGGGCGATCACGCCGCAAGCCCCTTTATCCATCGCGCTGCGCATATCTTCTGACAGATCGCACACTTCGGCAGAGAGTTTTACTGTCAGGCAACCGCTGATGGTTCCATGTTGGCAAAACTGGTTCAGCGTCTGCTGGTAATAAGCCAGAATGCGGTCGCGGTAATTACCCTCGCCGGATTGCAGCAACTCCGTCAGTCGCTGGTGATATGCGGCGTAATGACGCTCAAGCATGGCAACGCCAAACGCTTCTTTAGAGCGAAAGTAGTGATAGAAGGACCCTTTCGGCACTTCAGCAGTTTTTAGTAATTCGCTTAACCCCATCCCGGTGAATCCACGTTGCAGGCAAAGTTGCTCGCCCGTCGCCAGGAGATGTTCGCGAGTATCATGTTCGGTGTGTTTGTTCATGTGTTGGAGTGTAGTAGACCAGTCGGTCTAGTGCAAGCAAAGTTGCTACTTTGGGCATTAACAGCTTCAATAGTGGTAATACACTCGTCATACTTCAAGTTGCATGCGCTGCGACCACGTTCACTCCCCCCAGTCACTTACTTTAGTAAGCTCCTGGGTATTCATTCACTCGTCGCCTTCCTGCAACTCGAATTATTTAGAGTAAAACTTATCTGAGGAGGGCGAAGTGGCGGAGCAACTAGAGTTCTTTCCCGTCCAGAGCCCGTGCCGGGGAATTTGCCAGTCTGATGAGCGCGGATTTTGTCGCGGTTGTTTTCGCAGCCGGGACGAGCGTTTTAACTGGAATAATATGAGCGATGGCGAAAAACAAGAGGTGCTGCGCCTTTGTCGGCAACGACTTATGCGTAAATTACGTGCAAATAAGCCAGCGTCATCAGACGAACCGGAGCAACCATCACTCTTTTGAGCATAATCTTGCGTATACTCCTCTCATATCTGATAAGAGGAAGCGATTATGGTTCAGCGTATTACTATTGCACCGCAAGGTCCGGAGTTTTCCCGTTTCGTGATGGGCTACTGGCGACTGATGGACTGGAATATGTCTGCTCGTCAGTTGGTTAGCTTTATTGAGGAGCACCTGGATCTCGGCATCACCACCGTGGACCATGCTGATATTTATGGCGGCTATCAGTGCGAAGCAGCATTTGGCGAGGCGCTAAAGCTGGCGCCGCATCTGCGAGAACGACTGGAAATCGTCAGCAAATGTGGCATCGCAACGACCGCTCGTGAAGAAAACGTTATTGGTCATTACATCACTGACCGCGACCATATTATTAAAAGCGCCGAACAGTCGCTGATTAATCTTGCGACCGATCATCTGGATCTGCTGTTAATCCACCGTCCCGACCCGTTAATGGATGCTGATGAAGTGGCAGATGCATTTAAACATCTGCATCAGAGTGGCAAAGTGCGCCATTTTGGCGTATCTAACTTCACCCCCGCGCAATTTGCCCTGTTGCAATCGCGCCTGCCGTTTACTCTTGCGACCAATCAGGTGGAAATTTCTCCAGTACATCAGCCGTTGCTGCTGGATGGTACGCTCGATCAGCTACAACAACTGCGTATTCGTCCAATGGCGTGGTCGTGTCTTGGCGGTGGGCGTCTGTTCAATGATGATTTTTTCCAGCCTCTGCGGGATGAGCTCGCTGTGATAGCCCAGGAATTAAACGCGGCCACTATTGAGCAGGTTGTTTATGCCTGGATATTACGTCTGCCGTCGCAACCGTTGCCGATAATTGGCTCCGGTAAAATTGAGCGCGTACGGGCTGCTGTAGAGGCAGAAGCCCTGAAAATGACGCGTCAGCAGTGGTTCCGCATCCGTAAAGCGGCATTAGGTTACGACGTACCATAAACACTTTTAGGAATAGCCGCCGTTCAAATATGTGTCACTGGTTTACACTTAACGGGTATGCACATTGAACGGAGGTCCTATGAAGCGTTTTAGTCTGGCTATCCTGGCGCTGGTTGTTGCGACCGGCGCACAAGCCGCCAGTGAAAAAGTCGAGATGAACCTCGTTACGTCGCAAGGTGTTGGGCAGTCAATAGGTAGCGTCACTATTACTGAAACCGATAAAGGTCTGGAGTTTTCACCCGATCTGAAAGCATTACCCCCCGGTGAGCACGGCTTTCATATTCATGCCAACGGAAGTTGTCAACCCGCAACGAAAGATGGGAAAGCCACTGCGGCGCAATCTGCGGGCGGACATCTTGATCCCCAAAATAGTGGTAAACACGAAGGGCCAGAAGGTGCAGGGCATTTAGGTGATCTGCCAGCGCTGGTGGTCAACAATGACGGCAATGCGACCGATGCCGTTATTGCGCCGCGTCTGAAATCACTCGATGAAATCAAAGACAAGGCGCTGATGATCCACGTTGGCGGCGATAATATGTCCGATCAACCTAAACCGCTGGGCGGTGGCGGTGAACGCTATGCCTGTGGTGTTATTAAGTAATTAAGAGGCCAGCGTACCTTGCGGCGGTGCTTGCTCAAGTTGCGAAAGCGAGCAGTATAGTCGCCAGACAATCGCCGCCAGCTCACGGGCGGCAGGCTGATGATGCCGGGCAAGGCTGTCGCAAATCCGCTGTAATTCTTCTAGTGTGGCTGCCAGCGATTTTTGCTGAACGCCACGCTCACTCATCACTCCCCGCAACAGCGAAATACAGTTATCCCGCACTTGTGATAACGGATCGGAACGCGACTCCCACTCGCGCAATTGCCAGACAACATGCGAGCAGTTCAGTAGCACCACACCCCAACGTAATAACCAGCGGCGCGCCAGCGCATCCTGGCTGTTACTCAACTGACTGACGTGATGATATGTGAGAGATTCAAATTCGTTCTCGCTGTGCATCGGGCGACGGCTGAGTTGATCGACAAAATCCCGGCGCAGGGCGCGAATATGGCGACGGCTTTTGCGGGCATCCGAGCCTGGTCGCAGAATGGCAAACGCTAACCACGCCAGCGCTACGCCAACGATTTTCGCCAGATTATCGTTAAGAAAATCAGCAAAATCATACACCGGGGGATTAGTGACAGCGATGAACGAGCCCATAAAAACAATCAGTTGCCCCCACAGTGCGGCAAATTTTGGCATCTGTAATTTGAGAAGCTGCATCGTTGCCAGCAGGGGGAAAAGAAACAGCAAAAATTGCCACAGATCGCTAATCTGAACCATCAGGCCAAATTTAACCACGAAGCTAAAGAACGAAAGTAATACCAGCGTGCGCATCAGCAGTGACAACGACTTAAACGGTGCTGCGACGGCGGAGTAAAGGACACAGCTAATCGCAGCCAGGGTTAATGCATTGGCGCCGGCATCCCATTGCGAGGCAATACTCCACGCACCAATCATCATCAACGTACAAAATGTACGCAGCCCGCTCCACATGGCTTCTGCATTATCGGTATGACGTGCCAGTCCGGACGCGCGAGGGAGTCTGGTTTGATTATCTGCGCCGCTTTCCAGTCGATGTAATTCATGACTACTTTGTAGATAAAGGCGGCAAAAATAACGTAGTCGATGCCAGAAGGCGACATGCCGATAGTCGGCTGAGTTCGTCGGGCGTAGCGGGGCAATGATGCGCGCGACGGTGTAAAAATCTGTTTGCCCGCTGGCGAGGGTCGTTAGTAACTGTTCAAGAATTTCCCGTATAGCAGCAGGCGGTGATGGCCAGTTGAGCAACATACGCCGCAAACTCGAGATGACACTGGTCATACGTAATTGCTGGTGGAGCAACGCATTGAGGCGCGCGTTTTGCTGGCGGAAGCGATAGTGGCTCCAGAACGCCTGAATTCGCAGTAAATTCATGGTCAGTATTTGCCCAATTACACCTTCATGCGCAGTACGAATGGCATCGGTTGTTTCAGGCTGCCAGAGCAAACTGGCATGTTCCAGTAAACGGGCGTGCATGTTTTTCAATGCGGTTAAAAGGGCTGTGGCATCGGAAGTGCTCGGCAGGATCATCATCATCATCCCACCGCAGAGAATACCGACGATGACTTCGCAAACGCGCGCCTGGGCGATGTCCCACAACTGGCTTGCCTCAGTGATATTGACCATCGGGAAGGCGATAATCGCCGCTGTGTAACCCGCCAGTTGAAACGCATAGGCCACGTTATTCGTGAAGTGCGCGCAGGCCCAGGTACAAAAACCAAGCCATGCCGACATGCTCAACAAGAAGAACCACGGTTCGTTGAGAGTATGCCCGGCAAGGATCAGCGCCGCGATAGCCCCCAGCAAGCTGCCAGCGATGCGCCCCAGGCTTTTGCTGATGACACCGCCAACCGTCGGGAAGCTCACCACCGCGGCTGACGTCATCGCCCAATAGGGCTCGTCCAGATTTAAATAATAAGCAACAGACAGCGCCAGACACATGGCAAGAGTATTACGTAACGCATAACGCCATTGTGCCAGCGTGGCCTTAAACCAGGGCAGATTGCGCAGGGACCATGACCAGGCGTTCATTACTGACCTACTGCGATACTACAGGTCGTACCGGATACCAGCGTGACATCGCTGGGAACATTATCAAGGGCAAAGCGAACCGGGACGCGCTGGGCGAGACGAACCCAGGGAACGTTAGGTTTAACGTCTGGAATCAGGCTGGAATCGTTTTCCACACTCTGATCATAAATTGCCCGACCGATACTGGAGACGTGACCCTGTAACGTTTTGTTATCGCTATAGAGCGTAATGTGTGCTGGCGCACCGTCGCGGATGTGCCGCAATTTGGTTTCTTCAAAATAACCAATGACGTAAAACGAGTGACTGTCTACCAGGGCAAACAGCGGTTTTCCTGTGTCGGCGTAGTCGCCGATGCGGGTAGAGAGGTTGGTGACCCATCCGCTTACCGGGGCGCGAATTTCCGTTTGTGCCAGTTGCCATTGCGCCTGTTTCAGCGTTGCTTGTGCGGCATCGACACTGGCCTGCATTGCTTTAACATTGAGGTTTGCCGTATCCAGTTCTTCGGCAGAAATAAAATTTTGCGAGAGATGACGGCGGCGGTTGGCCTCATTATTGGCTCTGGCAAGTTCAGATTGCGCTTTCGCCAGTTGGGCCTGGGCATTCAGTTCGGCAATCTGGAAGGGCGTTTTATCGATAGTGAACAGAATCTCGCCAGCGGTAACCAACTGGTTGTCTTTTATATTCATCTCAACAATACGTCCGGACACTTGTGGTGTGATAGCAACCTGTTCCGCGCGTACTTTGCCATCCCGCGTCCACGGTGACTGCATGTAAAAGTTCCACAGCCACCATCCGGCGAGAACGGCAACTACTGCTACAATTATTGTTGAGAAATACTTAATTGTTTTAATTGACATAGTTACCACGCAATCAATATTGCCAGGGAGAAGCAGACGCAGATCGCAAATAGCGACAAATCCATTAACAAGGGATGCCAGATGTCCCCCGCATAGATCCAGTCGCGAAGCAGGCGGTGTACGACAAGCCAGACGACAAATCCAAGCGCGAAGGCTTTGAAAAACGGAGGAAAGTAGACGGATGCACCGAACACCAGATCTTGTAGGGGCAATCCTGTTGCACTATGCATAAACTTCACAAAATAGATTCCTTTGAGGCTGAATTTATTGCTTTAGATTAATAAAAATTGTTTATGTGAGAGAAAATTACTCGCTATTTCTGAAAAGCATGTCTGACGGTAAGCAAATGCAGCAATCCATTTGTTTTAGCAATACAATTGCTGCACACTATTCTAAAAGCCGTATAATATCTTAGCAAGCTAATTATAAGGAGATGAAATTGGAATCGCCACTAGGTTCTGATCTGGCACGGTTGGTGCGCATATGGCGTGCTCTGATAGACCATCGCCTGAAACCCCTGGAGTTAACGCAAACCCATTGGGTGACGTTGCACAATATACATCAGTTACCTCCAGACCAGTCGCAAATTCAACTGGCAAAAGCGATCGGCATTGAGCAGCCATCACTGGTTCGTACGTTGGACCAACTGGAAGAAAAAGGGTTAATTTCGCGTCAAACTTGCCCCAGCGATCGGCGGGCCAAACGGATTAAACTGACGGAAAAGGCAGAGCCACTGATTAGCGAAATGGAAGCTGTTATTAACAAGACCCGGGCGGAAATTTTGGACGGGATTTCAGCAGAGGAACTGGAACAACTGATTAGGCTCATTGCAAAACTTGAGCATAATATTACTGAGTTACAGGCCAAAGGGTGAAATAAAGGGGGCGTGTGGCCAGTTAGCTGACCACACGTCAACTTGTTTAGCGCGGGGAAACCGTCACCTGGCTGCCGTTGCTGGCCAGAACGACACGTTGTCCCGGAGAGAAATGGGTATTGCCCTGTTTCTGTACCACCATGATGGTGTTGCCATCATCTTTACGAATTTCCAGCTCCACACCCTGTGTTTTGTTCATTGCGCTCTGTACACCCTGGCCGGCTACGCCACCCGCGACAGCTCCTGCTGCGGTAGCCAAAGAGCGTCCAGTACCGCCACCAACGGTGTTACCAAGAAAACCACCGAGAACCGCACCGCCAATTGCGCCGATGACGTTGGAATCATCACCGCCCTGAATCTGTACCTGTCGTACGTTAACAATTGTGCCGTAGCTGACATTCTGCACTTGCTTCGCTTCAGAGGCAGTATAAACATCGCCAGATAGGGTATCGTTGTTAACACAACCGACAAGCGAAAGACCTACCATTGATACAACCAGTACGCGTTTAATCATTGAAAAATCTCCTGATTACCATGAAACGCCTCACAAGCATCCCTAATGGTCAAAGTAAACCGCATTAGTATAACCATGATTACATGTTCCACTAAAACATGATTAAATCATAATTAGAGTAGGGTTAACCAAGTATAAACAAAACATTCATATTAGTTATTGATGTGAATATAATCTTTTACTACCAACGATAAAAATCGGCTCTTTTGCATGGAATTCGCGAAAGGTTTGTGTTTGAGTGGAGCGCAAACATCAGGTTGAAAAAGGATGAACTATGAAATCAGGCCGCTTTATTGGTGTTATGTCAGGTACTAGCCTGGATGGTGTCGATGTTGTACTGGCGACGATCGATGAACACCGGGTAGCACAGCTGGCTAGTTTGAGCTGGCCGATTCCCCCATCACTCAAACAAGCAGTGCTGGATATTTGCCAGGGGCAACAGCTTACGCTCTCTCAGTTTGGTCAACTGGATACCCGACTTGGCTGCTTGTTTGCGGATGCCGTTAACGCACTATTAAAAGCAGAAAATTTACAGCCGAAAGATATTGTGGCTATCGGTTGTCATGGCCAGACCGTCTGGCACGAACCCACGGGCGTCGCGCCACATACGCTACAGATTGGTGATAACAATCAAATTGTTGCGCGGACTGGAATTACTGTTGTTGGGGATTTTCGCCGTCGCGATATCGCCTTAGGTGGCCAGGGCGCACCGCTGGTTCCTGCTTTTCATCACGCATTGCTGGCCCATCCCACTGAGCGGCGAATGGTGCTTAATATTGGTGGTATTGCTAATCTGTCACTACTTATTCCAGGGATGCCTGTAGGTGGCTACGATACCGGACCGGGCAACATGCTAATGGACGCATGGATCTGGCGTCAGGTCGGTAAACCTTACGATAAAGATGCTGAGTGGGCGCGGGCGGGCAAGGTTATTCTGCCGCTGCTGCAAAAAATGCTTAGTGATCCGTATTTTTCCCAACCTGCACCCAAAAGCACCGGACGCGAATACTTTAACTATGCCTGGCTTGAACGCCATCTACGCGATTTCCCGGGCGTTGCCCCCCGTGATGTCCAGGCCACACTGGCGGAACTCACCGTCGTGACCATTTCTGAACAAGTCTTGTTGAGCGGTGGCTGCGATCGATTGATGGTATGTGGTGGCGGAAGTCGCAATCCGCTGCTCATGGCGCGCCTTGCTGCATTACTGCCAGGTACAGAAGTGACCACCACCGATGCCGTTGGCATTAGCGGCGATGACATGGAGGCGTTAGCCTTCGCATGGCTTGCCTGGCGAACGCTGGCTGGGCTGCCGGGCAATCTACCTTCCGTTACCGGCGCAAGCGAGGAGACGGTGCTGGGCGCAATTTTTCCTGCAAACCCGCGATATCAGAGTTAACTGAATTTTTCTTACTGCGTCTGCCGTTACACTTGGAAGTTGAGGAGGGCGTTTTGCCCTCCGGACCAGGAAAGTCTTCGGGATATGTTTATGAAAAAACTGTTACTACTTTGTCTGCCGGTATTTCTTACCGGCTGTAGCGCGTTTAATCAACTGGTTGAGCGCATGCAAACTGATACGCTGGAATACCAGTGTGATGAAAAACCGTTGACCGTCAAACTGAATAATCCGCGTCAGGAAGTCAGTTTTGTTTACGATAATCAATTGCTGCACCTTAAACAGGGTATTTCAGCGTCTGGCGCACGTTATACCGACGGTATCTACGTTTTCTGGTCAAAAGGTGATGACGCGACGGTCTATAAACGTGACCACATCGTCTTGAATAACTGTCAGTTACAAAATCCACAGCGTTGAGATTTTTCCAGGGGCGGCGCACAATAGCGTCACCCACTGACAATCTGTAAAGAAAACCATGGCTGATAACGACGAATTGCAGCAAATCGCGCATTTACGCCGCGAATACACAAAAGGTGGTTTACGCCGCCGCGATCTTCCCGCCGATCCTTTAACCCTCTTTGAACGCTGGCTTTCTCAGGCCTGTGAAGCCAAACTGGCCGACCCTACTGCGATGGTCGTCGCTACCGTTGATGAACATGGCCAACCGTATCAGCGCATTGTTTTACTAAAACATTACGATGAAAAAGGCATGGTGTTTTACACCAACCTTGGCAGCCGTAAAGCACACCAAATCGAAAATAACCCGCGCGTTAGCCTGCTTTTCCCGTGGCATACCCTTGAGCGCCAGGTGATGGTGACCGGTAAAGCGGAACGTCTTTCGACTCTCGAAGTGATGAAATATTTTCATAGCCGCCCGCGTGATAGCCAGATTGGCGCGTGGGTATCGAAGCAGTCCAGCCGTATTTCTGCGCGTGGGATCCTTGAAAGCAAATTCCTGGAATTGAAGCAGAAGTTTCAGCAGGGCGAAGTGCCGTTGCCGAGTTTTTGGGGCGGTTTTCGCGTCAGTCTTGAACAGATTGAGTTCTGGCAGGGCGGTGAGCATCGACTGCATGACCGCTTTTTGTACCAACGTGAAAACGAGGCGTGGAAAATCGATCGCCTCGCACCCTGAAAAGATGCAAAAATCTTGCTTTAATCGCTGGTACTCCTGATTCCGGCACTTTATTCTATGTCTCTTTCGCATCTGGCGAAAAGTCGTGTACCGGCAAAGGTGCAGTCGTTATATACATGGAGATTTTGATGGCAAGCAGTAACTTGATTAAACAATTGCAAGAGCGGGGGCTGGTGGCCCAGGTGACGGACGAAGAAGCGTTAGCAGAGCGACTGGCGCAAGGCCCGATCGCGCTCTATTGCGGCTTCGATCCTACCGCTGACAGCTTGCATTTGGGGCATCTTGTTCCATTGTTATGCCTGAAACGCTTCCAGCAGGCGGGCCACAAGCCGGTTGCGCTGGTAGGCGGCGCCACGGGTCTGATTGGTGACCCAAGCTTCAAAGCTGCCGAGCGTAAGCTGAACACTGAAGAAACTGTTCAGGAGTGGGTAGACAAAATCCGCAAACAGGTTGCCCCGTTCCTCGATTTCGACTGCGGAGAAAACTCTGCTATCGCAGCGAACAACTATGACTGGTTCGGCAATATGAATGTGCTGACCTTCCTGCGCGATATCGGCAAACACTTCTCCGTTAACCAGATGATCAACAAAGAAGCGGTTAAACAGCGTCTCAACCGTGAAGATCAGGGGATTTCGTTCACCGAGTTTTCCTACAACCTGTTGCAGGGCTATGACTTTGCCTGCCTGAACAAACAGTACGGTGTGGTGCTGCAAATCGGCGGTTCTGACCAGTGGGGTAACATCACCTCTGGTATCGATCTGACCCGTCGTCTGCATCAGAATCAGGTGTTTGGCCTGACCGTTCCGCTGATCACCAAAGCAGACGGCACTAAGTTCGGTAAAACTGAAGGTGGCGCAGTATGGCTGGATCCGAAGAAAACCAGTCCGTACAAGTTCTACCAGTTCTGGATCAACACTGCAGATGCTGACGTTTACCGCTTCCTGAAGTTCTTCACCTTTATGAGCATTGAAGAGATCAATGCCCTCGAAGAAGAAGACAAAAACAGCGGTAAAGCGCCACGCGCCCAGTATGTGCTGGCGGAGCAGGTGACGCGACTGGTTCACGGTGAAGAAGGTTTGCAAGCTGCGAAACGTATTACCGAGTGCCTGTTCAGCGGTTCTCTGAGTGCGCTGAGTGAAGCGGACTTCGAACAACTGGCGCAGGACGGCGTACCGATGGTTGAGTTGGAAAAAGGCGCTGATCTGATGCAGGCGTTGGTTGATTCTGAACTGCAACCTTCCCGTGGTCAGGCGCGTAAAACTATCGCCTCTAATGCCATCACCATTAATGGTGAAAAACAGTCCGATCCAGAATACTTCTTTAAAGAAGAAGATCGTCTGTTTGGTCGTTATACCTTACTTCGTCGCGGCAAAAAGAATTACTGTCTGATTTGCTGGAAATAATGCACTAAGTGGAAAGGGGGAATGAGAAATCACTCCCCCTGATTTTTATACAGGGAGCACGATGAAAAATATTCTCGCTATCCAGTCTCACGTTGTCTATGGTCATGCGGGTAACAGTGCGGCAGAGTTTCCAATGCGCCGCCTGGGCGCGAATGTCTGGCCGCTCAACACCGTTCAATTTTCTAATCACACCCAATACGGTAAATGGACTGGCTGCGTGATGCCGCCCAGTCATTTAACAGAAATTGTGCAAGGCATTGCCGCTATCGATAAATTGCACACTTGTGATGCCGTATTAAGCGGCTATCTGGGGTCGGCGGAGCAGGGCGAGCATATCCTCGGTATTGTCCGTCAGGTGAAAGCAGCGAACCCGCAGGCGAAATATTTTTGCGATCCGGTAATGGGGCACCCCGAAAAGGGCTGTATCGTTGCGCCTGGTGTGGCGGAGTTCCACGTGCGTCACGGTCTTCCTGCCAGCGATATCATCGCGCCAAATCTGGTTGAGCTGGAAATCCTCTGCGAGCATCCGGTACATAACGTCGAAGACGCGGTTAAAGCCGCGCGCGAACTTATTGCTCAGGGGCCTGAAATCGTATTGGTGAAACATCTGGCGCGTGCCGGTTACAGCACAGATCGTTTTGAAATGTTGCTGGTTACTGCCGATGAAGCATGGCATATCGACCGTCCTCTGGTTGATTTTGGCATGCGTCAGCCAGTGGGCGTTGGTGATGTGACGAGCGGATTATTGCTGGTGAAACTACTACAGGGCGCAACGTTGCAGCACGCGCTGGAGCATGTGACTGCTGCGGTATACGAAATTATGGTGACCACCAAAGCTATGCAGGAATATGAGCTGCAAGTTGTAGCAGCCCAGGATCGTATTGCTAAACCAGAACACTACTTCAGTGCGACGAAGCTCTGAAATACGTCTTGTCGGCCCACAGTATCCTGCGGGCCGATAACCATTACTGCAAGCCTTCCGCTGATAGCGCGGCTTTTACCGTCGGACGTTCAGCCATACGCTGCATATATGCGGCAATATGCTCTAAACCTTCCAGATTCAATTTCACCCCATATGCCCAGCGCAATACAGTAAACAGATAGGCGTCAGCAATAGTAAAACGTTGCCCGCAAATCCAGTGATCATCTTTCAGCGCATCGTTAACGAACTGTAGTTTTTTCTCCAACTGTGCGCGTGCAGTCGGCTTGAACTCTTCCGGTGTAGCCGGGTTAAACAGCGGAGTAAAGCCTTTATGCAACTCAGTGGCGATATAGTTCAGCCATTCGATGGTTTTATAGCGAGAAATACTGTTTACCGGAGCCAATAGCTGGCGGTCAGGGACACTGTCGGCAAGATACTGCATAATGGCCACGCCTTCCGTCAGCAGAGTGGCATCGTCCAGCAGCAGCGCAGGAACCTGCCCTTTAGGATTAATCGCAAAGTAGTCATCGCCGTTTTCCAGACGTTTTTTCATTAAATCCACACTGGCGAGCGTAAAGTCCTTTCCGCTCTCACGCAGGATGATATGGGATGCAAGAGAGCAGGCGCCCGGTTTGTAGAACAGTTTCATCGGTAACTCCTTTTGGCTGTGGTTTAAAGTATGGTAGTGCGTTGCTGAACAAAAAAAAAGCCGCTAACGAAAAGTTAGCGGCTTGTAAAAGAGTTTCCCTGAAATTTACGCTACGGCAGCTTTCGCCGCTTTATCAGCAGCATCGTCCTGAGTCATACGATGCAGTTTCGGCGCGGTCAGCAGCATCAGCACTGCAATAACGGCAGTGGCAACACCAATCTGTAAGAACACGCGGCCATATACTTCCAGCGACATCAGCGGATCGGTTACGTTATCCGGTACAGCCATCATACCCGCAACATAACCACCAATCAGGTTTGCACCGGCAGTGGTCAGGAACCAGCTACCCATAATAAAGCCCATCAGACGCTGTGGAACGAGCTGTGCAACCATTGCCAGACCCAGACCGGAGATCATCAGTTCACCGATACTCTGCAGGCCATAGCTTGCAACCAGCCAACTTACAGACACGATACCAGCGTCAGAGGCGAATTTCGCGCCCAGCGGCAGGATCAGGAATGCGCCAGAGCACATCACCATACCGATTGCGAATTTGGTCGGCATCGGCAGGGTATCGCCCATCTTGTTATAGATAGCTGCGAGAATCGGGCTACCAATGATGATCCAGAACGGGTTGAGTGCCTGATACTGTTCAGGTTCTACAGCCAGGCCCAGAATAGTGTGCTCAACGTTACGAATTGCAAAGAAGTTCAGAGACGTCGGCATCTGGCTGTACAGCACGAAGAAGATGATTGCTTCAAGCATCAGGATGAAAGCAACGATCATTTTACGACGTGCAGCACCTTTCATGGCAAAGGCTTCTTTACCGAAGATAACCACGATACCAAAGGCAACAACGCCCAGCGCCATACGCGCAACGTCCTGGTTATGCAGCAGCCAGGTGGCAATCGCAATCAGCGCCACAACACCAATAATGGTTAACAGCAGATTGCGGTAGTTGATCGGCTCAAAGTCAGGTTTTGAACCGTACTGTTTAACCCAGCGTTGGCAGAAGGCGAAGTTAACGATGGTGATCAACAGACCAACCACGCTAAGGGCGAATGCGACGCTCCAGCCATACTTAGCGGCTAACCACGGTGTTGCAATCATAGAGAAGAACGAACCGATGTTGACGGACATGTAGTACATGGTAAATGCACCGTCCAGACGTGGATCGTTTTTCTCGTAGCAAGTTGACAGCAGTGAAGACGGGTTGGCTTTAAACAGGCCGTTACCGACCGCAATTGCCGCCATACCCATATAGACGATACCGGCATCGTGACCAGACCAGGCAACCAGCGCATAACCAATAGCCAGCACAATAGCACCAAGCATAATGACGCGTTTTGTACCCAGTACCTTATCGCCTAACCAACCACCAATAGCGACAAGACCATAAACCAGGGCGCTAAAGGAAGAGAAAAGTGTGATTGAATCCGCTTCAGACATACCCAGTTGTTTAACCAGGTAGACAGCCATAATTCCTTGTAGGCCGTAATAACCAAAACGTTCCCATAACTCGATCGAGAAGATGAGATAGAACGCCTTCGGTTGTTTGAAAGCGTTCAAACTAACGCTTTCTGTTGGTTTTTGGTTTGCAGTGGACACTTTTACCTCTTTTTTTACATCCCATATTAACGGGGGTGCTTTCTCGCGTGATGTCTAATAAACATACGCGCAATTGTTATAGTGGGAGGGGAAACGGCAGGTAATGTTCACTATCTTGCACTTTCAGACAAGTCCTTTGTAATAATCTGTTACATATAACTGGCATGGAGAAATCATCGGCCCATTGAAATGTTATCCAGCGTTAAATTTTTCAAAAAACGTAACGACAGATTTTTTCACTACCAGAAGAGGGGGGATACTGATATTTGGCGATATGTTCTACTGTAAGGTGTTTTATGTAGTGAGATAGTCCATTATCTGAAAAATAGACAGTGTAATGTTTTGTAGGTTTCTGCCTTGATTGAATCAATGCTTCGTCAAATTTAACTTAAACAGAGCAATATTTTTACATATTGACATCAAGGTGATCTGGATCACGAATAGATAGAAAATTTCGCTATTAAAAAAACAATTAACCTGCATTTTTGGTTATTCACAAACGGATTGCCTGAAAATGAAGCCGCGAGGCGGCATCATTGACGTTAACAAGATGTTTTGTAAGAGGATGAAGAATAGTTATGAAAGGGATAACGATGTTACCCCTTTTTGTCAGATGTCAACTTTCTCTTTGTATTCACAAAGGTCTTCAATTATGCAGGAACCACAGCGTGGCTTGCGGGCAATACAGGTGTAACGCCCGTGGAGGATTAACCAGTGGTGGCAGTCGACTTTGAATTCTGCCGGAACCACTTTGAGCAGTTTTTCTTCAACCTGCTCGACATTTTTCCCTGGCGCAAATTGGGTGCGGTTGCAGACGCGGAAAATGTGTGTATCTACAGCAATGGTCGGCCAACCGAAAGCCGTATTCAATACCACGTTTGCTGTTTTACGCCCTACACCGGGCAGGGCTTCCAGCGCAGCGCGATCTTCCGGAACTTCGCCGTTATGCTGTTCGAGTAAAATACGGCAGGTTTTGATGATATTTTCTGCTTTGCTGTTATATAGCCCAATGGTTTTGATATACGTTTTAACCCCATCGACGCCCAGTTCGAGCATTGCGGCAGGTGTATTCGCTACCGGGTAAAGCTTTGCCGTCGCCTTATTAACGCTGACATCGGTGGCCTGAGCGGAAAGCAGTACAGCAATCAGCAATTCAAAAGGCGAACTGAAATTAAGTTCGGTTGTGGGATGAGGGTTGTTCTCACGCAGGCGAGTGAGGATCTCCAGTCGTTTTGCTTTGTTCATCAGACATTCCCTGTTTCACCGTTTGGCAACTCGCGTGTAGCAGCTGCTTCAGCACGGCGCTTTTTCATTCTTTCATCAATCAGGTATTTTCCCGCCAGCATCAGCCCCAGACCAATGAATGCGCCTGGCGGTAACATGGCTAACAGGAAGGGAGAATCGGTGTGGAAGATCTCTACCCGCAATACTTTGGCCCAGCTACCCAACAGCGCATCGGCACCGTCAAACAATGTTCCGTTGCCGATGATTTCGCGTAGTGAACCCAGTACGAACATGGCGCAGGTTGCGCCCATGCCTATCGAAAAACCATCAAGCGCGGAGAGCGCCGGACCTTTTTTGGCGGCGAAGGCTTCCGCACGGCCAACAACGATACAGTTGGTGACAATCAGTGGAATAAAAATCCCTAACGATTGATACAGGCCAAAGGCGTATGCGTTAATCAGCATTTGTACGGCGCTGACCACCGAAGCGATGATCATCACGTAAATCGGGATTCGAATTTCGGCTGGCGTCCAGTGACGCAGCGTCGAGATGGTCAGGTTGGTGAGAGTCAACACCAGCGTCGTGGCAAGTCCTAAACCCAGTGCGTTGGTGGCAGTGGAAGTGACTGCCAGCAGCGGACAGAGGCCCAGCAACTGGACCAGCGCGGAGTTGTTCTTCCATAACCCCTGAACAATAACGTCTTTAATTTCGCTCACGGTTTATTCTCCACAGGCAGGAAGTTGAGAAAGTTGTGCTGGCAACGTTTGGGCATACAATCCGGCGCGTTTTACCGCATTCACCACCGCGCGAGGCGTAATAGTCGCCCCGGTGAACTGGTCGAAATCACCACCATCTTTCTTCACCGCCCAGTGAGCGTCATCCGCGCCGCTGATTTTTTTACCTGCAAAATGGGTGATCCAGTCAGAAAGGCGCAGTTCTATTTTGTCGCCAAGTCCCGGCGTTTCGTGATGTTCTGTCACGCGGGTGCCAAGTACCGTGCCGTTAAAATCGGCCCCGACCAATAGCTGAATCGCGCCGGAATAACCATCTGGTGCGGTTGCCTCCAGAACGGCAGCAACCGGCTTGTCATCCTGTTTTGCGATGTAAATCCGATGCTCGCCTTTTCCTAATTCTGGTGCAGTCACTATATAGCAACTTTGGGCCAGCGCGTTGTTATAGCGCTCGGCTGGCAACACCTGATCAAACAACGCTTTTTGTTGCAGGCTAGCCTGTTCAGCAATCGTAGTTTTGGTCATCTGGTTGATGGCAGCCGTTAAACCTGTAGAACCAGCGGCGAACAGCGCCAGCGTAATACCGTGTTTTCGAATAGTCTTCAGCATGGTTTATCCTTTGCGATGGCCGTATACGCGTGGACGCGTGTAGTAATCGATCAGAGGAACCGTGATGTTCGCCAGCAGGACAGCAAAGGCAACGCCGTCAGGATAGCCGCCGAAACTGCGGATCAGCCAGACTAATAAGCCCGCCAGCGCACCGAAAATCAGACGACCACGATTGGTGGTAGACGCGGTTACTGGGTCGGTCAGAATAAAGAATGCGCCGAGCATGGTCGCGCCAGACAACAGATGAATCTGCGGTGACGCCAGTGTTTCGGGGGCGAACAACCAACCCAGCGTAGCGCACAGAGCCAGTGTCACTAAGAAACTGACCGGAATATGCCAACGAATCGCTTTCTGCCATAGCAGCCACACGCCACCAACCAGCCAGGCGAGGTTTACCCATTGCCAGCCAGCGCCCGCGAGAACACCGCTGTAGATTGGATACTGCATAATCTGCTCAACTGAATGACCGGCGCGTACGGAAGTTTTGAACGTATCCAGCGGCGTCGCCTGGCTAATGCCATCGATACCTAAGCGAAGTGTGTTCATATCACCACCGCTGGCAGTATGACCGCTGAAGATAACCTGTACTGCGTCAATGAAACCAGGGATGTTGACCGCAATTTCATGCGGTGGCAACCAGCTGGTCATCTGCACCGGGAAGGAGATCAGCAATACCACATAGCCAATCATCGCCGGATTAAACGGATTTTGTCCCAGACCGCCATACAACTGTTTAGCGATGATCACCGCAAACACCGTACCCAGCACAACCATCCACCACGGTGCGAGAGGCGGAATACTTACGGCGAGTAACAACCCGGTTAAAAGCGCCGAATTATCTTTTAAGGTTGTGGAAACAGGCTGTTTGCGCAGTTTCAGCACAAGAGCTTCGGCTAACAGTGCACTGAACGACGCCAGGAGGATCTGAACGAGAGTACCCCAGCCAAAAAACCAAAGTTGTGCCGCGATTCCGGGCACGGCTGCGATCAGTACCAGCAACATAATGCGCGATGTCTGGCGCTGGTTATGGGTATAAGGGGAGCTAGCTATTCTGAATACCATTTAGTCCTCGTTTACAACCTTCTGCTGGGCGGCTTTTTTTGCCTGAACGCGGGCGATAGCCGCGGCAACTGCCGCTTTGCGCGGATCAACCTGTTCTTCTGGTTCTTCGTTAGCCTGCTGCTGTTCCAGTTTGCGCGCTTTAGCGCGGGCAATAGCGGCTTCAACGGCAGCCTTGCGCGGGTCAACCTGTTCTTTTGGCTCTTCGCTAGCCTGCTGCTGTTCCAGCTTGCGCGCTTTGGCTCGGGCGATAGCGGCTTCAACGGCAGCTTTACGCGGGTCAAGCTGTTCTTCCTGCTCTTCGCTAGCCTGCTGTTGTTCCAGCTTGCGCGCTTTGGCTCGGGCGATAGCCGCTTCGACGGCAGCTTTACGCGGGCCAAGCTGTTCTTCCTGCTCTTCGCTAGCCTGCTGTTGTACCAGCTTGCGCGCTTTGGCGCGGGCGATAGCAGCTTCAACGGCAGCTTTGCGCGGATCAATCTGCTCCTGCGGTTCTTCGTTAGCCGGCTGTTGTTCCAGCTTGCGTGCTTTAGCACGAGCAATTGCAGCTTCCACTGCCGCTTTACGAGGATCGGCAACGGTTGCGGCTTCGTTAGTCTGTTGCAATTCAGCCTGTTTCGCTCTGGCTTGCGCTTTTCGTGCTTCCCGTGCCGCAATAATCGCGCTGTTATCCGGGCGTTCGCCAGCTTTTATCACGATAGGTTTTGTGGCCTGGGCCTGTTTTTCTTTTACGCGTGCCAGTGCTGCAGCAATCGCATCTTTGTCTTTGGCCGCAGGTTGAACCGCCGCGTTCTTGTGTCGTTCAAGACGTGCGGCCTTTTCACGTTCCAGACGTGCCTGACGAGCTTCAAAGCGCGCTTTTGCCTCTGCGGCGCGTTTTTCTTCCTGACGAATGGCGGCAATCTCGGCTTTTTCCTGACGGAAATATTGCACAAGAGGAATATTGCTTGGGCAAACCCACGCGCAGGCCCCGCATTCAATACAATCGGCAATGTTATGTGTGGTGGCTTTATCGTGCTGCTGGCCTTTGCTAAACCAGTACAATTGTTGCGGCAGAAGATCAGCAGGGCAGGCATCTGCACAGGCGCTACAACGGATGCAGCTTTGTTCTTCCTGTGGTTCGCCAAGTTCATTGGCAGAAGGTGCCAGTAAACAGTTGGTTATTTTGACGACCGGGACATCCAGCCACGGCAAGGTAAAGCCCATTAATGGGCCGCCCATAATCACCATTTGATCGGCAGAAGGGCAGAATCCTGCATCGTTCAATAAATGACGGACCGGCGTACCCAGTCGTGCCCAAACGTTGCCAGGGCGTGCAATTGCTTCGCCAGTCAGCGTCACGACACGCTCGGTAATCGGCTCGCCATCAATAACGGCACGTTTCACGGCGTAAGCCGTGCCGACGTTTTGCATTAACACGCCGATATCTGATGAACGACCGCCGTGCGGCACTTGTTTTCCGGTCAGGATGTACGTTAACTGTTTGGCGCCGCCGGAAGGATATTTGGTTGGAATCACTCGCAGAGAAATATCGTGGGAATCCGCCAGCACCGCGCGAAGCATGGAGATCGCCTGCGGTTTGTTATCTTCAATTCCGATCAAAATTTCGCGCGGCTGTAGGATATGCCCAAGAATGCGAATGCCCTCTACGACCTGGGCAGCGCAATCCTGCATCAGGCGGTCATCGGCAGTGATATACGGCTCGCACTCGGCGGCATTGATGATCAACGTTTCGATTTTATCGCCGCCGCCCTGCAATTTAACGCCTGTCGGGAAGCCCGCACCGCCCAGCCCGGCGACGCCAAACTGATGAATACGTTCAATTAACTCTTCCCGAGTGCGTGAGCGGTAATCGGTCCAACCATCACGCGGGATCCAGCAATCTTCGCCATCGGCATCAATAATCACGCTCAATTCAGCTAATGCCGATGGATGGGCAGTCGTGTGGGGCGTAATAGACGTAACGGTGCCAGACGTTGGTGCGTGAACCGGTAGCATTTTGCCGCGTCCACGAGTGAGTGGCTGCCCGCGCAGTACCTTATCACCAACGTTAACGCACAGCTCGCCTTCAGCGCCAATATGCTGTTTCAGTGGAATAACAAATCGCTGCGCCAGCGGAACCTGGCGCAGGGGAGTACCGTTGGACTGAGTTTTCATCTCCGGTGGATGAATGCCGCCATCGAAGTCCCAGATTTTATTTTTTTTGAAAGCAGATAATAACTTAAGCATGGTGTTCCACGGGAATGATGCGCACGGGAATGGTGTTCAGATCCCATTTCCAGCTGTCTGGCGTTTCTGCAACCGGTTGTAAGGAGATGCAATGCGTTGGGCATGGGTCTACACACAGATTACAACCTGTGCACAGATCGCTCATGACGGTATGCATTGCACGGGTAGCGCCGACGATGGCGTCCACCGGACACGCCTGAATACACTTAGTGCAGCCAATACAGTTATTTTCATCGATAACCGCTACCATACGGGCAGGCGTCAACTCTTGCGCTTCACCATCCAGCGGCTGTGGCTCGACGTTGAGCAACTCGGCAATTTTCAGCATTACAGCTTCGCCACCAGGGGCGCAGCGGTTGATTTTTTCACCGTTGCAACTGATAGCCTCCGCATACGGGCGACAGCCAGGATAGCCGCACTGACCACACTGACTCTGCGGTAAAATTTCGTCAATTTTCTCAACGACCGGATCGTCTTCCACCGCAAAACGGCGGGAGGCATAACCCAGAATGGCGCCAAACGCCAGGCCCAGCAGGCTTACGGCGGCAACGGCAATCCAGATAGCA
Source organism: Escherichia whittamii (assembly GCF_014836715.1). Taxonomy (GTDB): domain Bacteria; phylum Pseudomonadota; class Gammaproteobacteria; order Enterobacterales; family Enterobacteriaceae; genus Escherichia; species Escherichia whittamii. The sequence continues at coordinate 118,477 of NZ_JACSQI010000002.1, read as the reverse complement.
TTCATTACAACTTCACCAAACCACTAAAGCCCATAAAAGCCAGAGACATAAGACCTGCGGTAATCAGCGCAATGGCATTACCACGAAAAGGTGCCGGGACATCAGCCACAGCCAGGCGCTCGCGGATGGCTGCAAAAAGCACCATCACCAACGAGAAGCCGACAGCTGCGGAAAAACCGTACAGCGCCGACTGCAAGAAATTATGCCCGAGATTAATATTCAGCAACGCAACGCCAAGCACCGCACAGTTGGTGGTAATAAGCGGCAGAAAAATCCCCAGCAGACGATAAAGCACCGGGCTGGTTTTACGCACCACCATCTCGGTGAACTGCACGACTACAGCGATCACTAAAATAAACGCTAACGTGCGCAGGTAAATCAGATTGAGTGGAATCAAGATCCACGTGTCGATAAGCCAGGCGCAGATTGACGCCAGCGTCATCACAAATGTTGTTGCCAGCCCCATCCCCATTGCAGTTTCCAGCTTTTTGGAAACGCCCATAAACGGACAGAGGCCCAGAAACTTAACCAGTACAAAGTTATTGACCAGTACAGTTCCGACAAACAGTAACAGGTAGTCAGTCATTTTTCGGCCTGAAATAAAAAAGCCGCCTATTATCCGTTAATCCAGAGCAGGCGACAACAGGTTAACTGTAAGGTTATTACGGATTCACAAACGTCGCTTTGACCCGCGACGAGCGTTTGAAATAGGGGACTATCAATGCGGTTGCCAGCAAAGTAAACAACAACTGGCGCACGGCTACGCCATCTTCAACTGGCGAAAAAGCGAAGGCTTTAACCGCCAGTAATACGGAGATCAGTAGCCAGATAATATAGTGTTTAGGAACACAACGCCGACGTTTAAAGAAAGCGATGGTCAACCACAAAGTGTAATACCACATGGCGATGGCGGTAATAAAAGAAACGCCCCATAAGATTTGCGTTGTTAGTGCTTGTTCGCCGAGCGTTTTAAATGTTTGAGGAGAAGATAACGCTGCGGTATACAGTAACAGCGCCAGCGTCGTACTCAATAGAGCGACTAACAGCCAGGCCAAAGGGCCAAGCAACCAGCCTCCAATACGTTGTGGCGTTGTGGTGGTCATAGGTTCTCCAGAATAGCGACAGCAAATAGGCAAATCTAATTTTAGGGGCGTTATTATAAGGCTTTTATAATCGATCGCTACTTTCTTTATTGGACGTAGTGCCAGACGGACTTCGGTACCTGGCCCAGGTCAAACAAACGCCCGCCAGACACCAGCTCTGCGCGGCGGTGATCGGCGGCGCGATACATGTTGATAAGATCCTGATCGTCCGTCAGTGTGTAATTAAGATGATCGTAGAGTTTTTCCAGGCTTTCGAGTGAACTGATTTTGCGAAATTTTAATAAGTAGTCCTGAACAGTCATAAAAGGCCCATAAAATAATTAATACCAAAGTGGTAGGTATTATATGTAATGATAAAACTTCACCAAAAGTGAACGCTTATGTAATAACAATAATAAGAATGCGCTGATAGTAAATATTCAGGGATGAAATACTGTCATGAAAAGAGTAACGCGCTTTACTATCCCTGCCAATCGCCAACAACACACTACTAGATAATAAATTCCTGGTTTAATACCCGGCAAGTTAAAACATGCATCCGGACGGGCTGCATGCTGGTCTGCAGGTGCAGTTATTACTTATGTTGTACCGGTGTACTCTGTTCTGGCGGCTGGTAGTTGTCAATGTGACTCGCCACGCCAAGAAGAATGACTGAAACGACAAGAACGATCCAACCTGTTAATTCAATAAGACGATTCATTACTGCCCACATCTATGTTGAGTGATCCATTAACTTCAGGCGCTAAATGTTACTTAGCAATAATTGCTCCAGCAAGATTTTTGCTGAGGTTTTTGCGATATTTATCTTTTATCATTAGAAAATTCGCCATTTCTTTGACTTAAGTTAAATAACATCCCTTATTGCGGACAGGTTATTAAACTGTTGAGAGAGGGTAAAGGATAGTGTCAAATAGCGATCGTACTTCTCTAAGAGGCAATGACATGAGCGACAACATCCGTGTTGGGTTGATTGGGTATGGTTATGCGAGCAAAACCTTCCATGCGCCCCTGATTGCGGGCACGCCCGGACTAGAACTGGCAGTAATTTCCAGCAGTGACGAAACAAAAGTCAAGGCCGACTGGCCAACAGTGACGGTTGTCTCTGAACCAAAGCATCTCTTTAATGATCCCAACATAGACTTGATTGTCATTCCCACACCAAACGATACCCATTTCCCGTTAGCCAAAGCGGCGCTTGAAGCAGGCAAACATGTGGTTGTCGACAAACCTTTTACCGTGACACTGTCACAAGCTCGAGAACTGGATGCGTTGGCAAAAAGTCTGGGTCGCGTATTGTCAGTGTTTCATAATCGTCGCTGGGATAGCGATTTTCTGACACTAAAAGGTTTGCTCGCGGAAGGTTCGCTGGGTGAAGTTGCGTACTTTGAGTCTCATTTCGACCGCTTCCGACCGCAGGTGCGCGATCGCTGGCGTGAACAAGGCGGCCCTGGCAGCGGTATCTGGTATGATTTGGCACCGCATTTGCTCGATCAAGCTATTACGCTTTTTGGCTTACCTGTCAGCATGACCGTGGATTTAGCACAGTTACGCCCCGGAGCGCAGTCGACCGATTATTTCCACGCCATTTTGTCCTACCCACAGCGTCGGGTCATTTTACACGGCACCATGCTGGCGGCAGCTGAGTCAGCGCGCTATATCGTGCATGGCTCCCGTGGCAGCTATGTTAAATATGGCCTCGATCCACAGGAAGAGCGGTTGAAAAATGGTGAGCGTCTGCCGCAGGAAGACTGGGGCTACGATATGCGTGACGGTGTCCTTACCCGCGTTGAAGGCGAGGAACGTGTTGAAGAAACGCTGTTGACCGTGCCGGGGAATTATCCGGCGTATTATGCGGCTATTCGTGATGCGTTGAATGGCGATGGCGAAAACCCGGTGCCAGCAAGTCAGGCCATTCAGGTGATGGAGCTGATTGAGCTGGGCATCGAATCCGCCAAACATCGTTCGACTTTGTGTCTTGCGTGAAAAGGGGATGGTGCAATTAGCACCATCCATTTCTTTTACTTCGCAGCGACTTTTTCTCGCAGTGCGCTTTTTTCCTCTGCGCTGAGGAAAGCCATTTCCAGACCATTAATCTGCGCCTGGCGAATTTGCTCGCGAGATAAACCTGCAGCGGGTGCGGCAACGGTATATTCGTGAATGATATCGACGCCCTGAACACCGGGATCGTCGGTGTTAATACTGGCACGGATACCATGTTCAAGGAACGTTTTCAGCGGATGCGCCGCCAGAGATGCCACGGTGCTGGTCTGAATATTAGAGGTCAGGCAGGATTCTATGCCAATTTGTTGCTCGGCGAGGAAATCCATCAGCGCCCGATCTTCAATGGCTTTTACACCATGCCCAATGCGTTCAGCTCCCAGTTCACGAATAGCTTGCCAGATACTTTCTGCCCCGGCAGCTTCACCAGCGTGGACGGTAATATGCCAGCCTGCATCACGCGCGCGGTTGAAGTGAGAGAGGAACAAACTCCCCGGAAAACCAAGTTCATCACCGGCCAGATCCAGCGCGGTAATCTGATCACGGTGGGCTAAAAATGCCTCCAGTTCTTGCTGGCAGGCAGCTTCGCCAAAGGTCCGGCTCATAATGCCGATGAGTTTCGCCTGCACGCCAAAGGTGCGGCAACCTTCACGTACGCCATCAATAACGGCTTCGACAACGCCCGCGACAGGCAACTGATGCGCCATCGCCATATAACCTGGCGAAAAACGCAGTTCGACATAGTGCAGACCGTTTCGGGCCGCATCTTCAATATTTTCAAACGCCACGCGACGGCATGCGTCGAGTGAGGCAAGAACTTTAACGCCCCAGTCAAGCTTGGTCAGAAAACTCACCAGATCGGGTTCGTTGGCAATGACCTGAACGTGTGGAATTAGCGTTTCCAGGGATTGTGCAGGTAGCGAGATATTATACTGGCGGCCAAGTTCAAGGATGGTCTGGGGACGAATGTTGCCATCAAGGTGGCGATGGATATCAGTTAATGGCAGGGTGGTATCAATCATGGTCGCACTCTTTTTCTGGATATAAAAGTGCGCACCATTATAAAAACAAAGCAGGGTAAAAATCTACGATTGCGCAACGATTATTTACGTTGCGCAATCGCAATTAGCGTACAGCCCGGATGGCGTTAATTAATCCAGCAACACCTTTTTCCAGTTTCGAACGTGGGCATCCGGCATTGAGACGAACAAAGCCACGGCCTTCTTCACCGTAGGTATATCCCGGCATGATTGCGACCTTTTCTTGTTCAATCAGGGCTTTTTGCAACGCGTTGTCATCAATGTTCAACGGACGTAAATCAAGCCATGCGAGATAAGTGGATTGGGGAATCTGCCAGTTGAGTTCCGGGAACGCGGCGTTCATCGTATCTGCGATATACGTCAGGTTATCTTTTAGATAGGTGCGTAAGGCATCAAGCCACGGTGCGCCTTGCTGATAGGCAGCGATATGAGCGGTTAACGCCAGCACCGCAGGAGAGGAAAGCCCATCACGGCCTTTCAGGGCCGACAAATACGCTTCCCGGCTGTCGTTATTTTCAATAATCCCGTAAGCCCCGGTCAGGGCCGGAATATTGAAACTTTTAGAACCAGAAGTCAGTAGCGCCCAGTCGCCGCGAGCTACATTACCCCAGGGAATATGCGGTTGCTCGCCCCATACCATATCCATATGGATTTCATCGGAGATAACGCGCACACCATAGCGTTCGCACAGGTCAGCCATTGTCTCCAGTTCATCGCAAGTCCAGACTTTACCGGTAGGATTCTGAGGACTACACAGGAGCATAATTTTACACTCCGGCTTTGCCAACACGGCTTCCAGTTTGCCCATATCGCAAAACCAGCCGTCAACACGCTTCTCTAAAGCAACGGGCATTACTGTGCGCTGATTACCTTCAATGGCTTTGTAAAATGCGTCGTAGGCTGGGGTATGGATCACCACCCCTTCACCGACAGCGGACCACTGACGAATCAGTTCCGATACCATATAGATAACGGAAGGGCCATACACCACCGACTGCGTATCAATGGCGGTGTAATGCTGTGTGGAAAACCAGTGGGCAATAGCCGCGAGAAATTCATCGTTTTTCCAGCGGCTGTAGCCAAACACACCGTGCATCAGACGCTGATTCAGCGCCTCTAGAATGCAGGGAGCGGTGGCAAAATCCATGTCTGAAATCGTGAATGGTAACAGGTCAGCAGTGCCGAAACGGTCAGCGACATAATCCCACTGCGTGCACCATGTGCGATGACGATCCACGACCTTCGAAAAATCGAACATATCTTATCCTTATGCCTGAACAGTCCGCATCAGACCGGCCATTTCATCTTTTACTGACTGAACTTGCGGCCCGATAACAACCTGCAGGTTATGTTGATTAAGTTGTACTACGCCAATTGCCCGATTGTCCTTCAGTGCCTGCACATTAACAAGCGACATATCTTTCACAGACAAACGCAGGCGGGTAATGCAGTTATCGAGGCTGACAATATTGTCGGCACCGCCTAAGGCTTCAAGGATTGCCGGAACGTTGTAACCTGATTTACCCGGCGCACCGACAACGGCTTTTTCGATTGAGCTGGCAATTTCGCTGTCACGGCCCGGGGTTTTCAGATTGAAGCGGGTGATAGCGAAACGGAAGATGACGTAGTAAACAACAAACCAGACAGCCGCAACTACCGGCACCATGTACCACTTGGTTGACAGGCCATGCAGAATACCGAACACCACAAAGTCGATGATATTACCGTCAGTATTGCCAATAGTGACGCCAAGAACGGACATAACGGTGAAACCGAGGCCGGTTAACAGCGCGTGGATCACATACAGTACCGGCGCAACAAACAGGAACAGGAACTCCAGCGGCTCGGTAGTACCGCCAACGACACAGGCGATCAGACCAGAAATCAGCAGCCCCTTAATTTTATGGCGATTTTCCGGGCGAGCACAGTGATACATAGCTAACGCGGCGCCTGGCAGACCGCCAAGGAATGCAGGCATTTTGCCCTGCGAGAGGAAACGTGTGGCGCTTTCAGAGAAACCGTGAGTGGTCGGACAGCTTAATTGCGCCTGGAAGATGGTTAGTGCGCCGCTTACAGTTTGACCGCAGACTTCCTGCGTGCCGCCTGCGTCGGTAAAGCGAATTAATGCCACCAGAATGTGATGCAGACCAAACGGCAACAGCAGACGCTCACCAGTACCAAACAGCATCGGTCCGAAATCGCCCGCGCTGTTGATCATATGGCCTAATCCACTAATGCCCATGGCGAAGATCGGCCAGACCAATGGAATCACCAGACCGACCAGCCCCATCACCAGTGAGGAGATAATGGGTACGAAGCGCGTACCGCCGAAAAACGCCAGCGCATCTGGCAGGCGAATGTTGTGGAAACGCTCATGCAGCATCCAGACGATAATACCGGCGATTACCGCACCGAGGATCCCCGTGTCGATCGACTGGATCCCGAGAATGCTTTGAATGTTATTCGCTTTCAGCACGGCTGCATCGGTGGTTGGCAGAATACCTTTATTGGTCAACCAGAAGTTCACCGCCAGGTTCATCACTGCGTAACCGACGAAACCAGCGAAGGCCGCCACACCTTTGTTTTCGCGCGCCAGGCCAAGTGGGATCGCAATACAGAACATCACTGGCAGGAAACTAAAAGCAAATGAGCCAATCTTGCTCATCCAGGTAAAGATAGCCTGCAATAGCGGGTTACCCAGTGCAGGGATTAAGGTAATGACATCATGGCTGCTTAACGAGCTGCCAATCCCCAGCATAATGCCGCAAAACGACAGTAACGCCACGGGCAACATAAAGGTTTTGCCTAGCTGCTGGAAGAATTCCCACAGTGTGACTTTTGGTGCTGCTTTCGCCGTCATAAAACGACTCCTCGTAGAGAACAATCTGGATTCAGTAAATTGCGCGAGAAGATAAAACGTTTTATCAAATTTTAGTGAGGCATAAATCACATTACGCAACGATAATAGCGGGTATAAGATAAATAAAAGGTAAAACGTTTTATCTGTCACATAATCAGGGAGTAGGTCATCTGCATGGCTACCGCCAAAAAAATCACCATTCATGATGTTGCGTTGGCTGCGGGAGTCTCGGTCAGTACCGTTTCGCTGGTGCTTAGTGGTAAAGGGCGAATATCTACCGCTACAGGGGAACGGGTTAACGCCGCAATTGAAGAACTCGGTTTTGTGCGCAATCGCCAGGCGTCGGCACTACGCGGCGGTCAGAGTGGTGTGGTTGGTTTAATCGTGCGTGATTTGTCTGCGCCGTTTTACGCTGAATTAACTGCCGGGCTGACAGAGGCACTGGAAGCTCAGGGGCGGATGGTTTTTTTACTCCACGGCGGTAAAGATGGCGAGCAACTGACCCAGCGATTTTCGCTGTTACTGAACCAGGGCGTCGATGGTGTCGTCATTGCCGGTGCGGCGGGAAGCAGTGATGACCTGCGGCGGATGGCAGAAGAAAAAGGCATCCCGGTTATTTTCGCTTCCCGCGCCAGTTATCTTGATGATGTTGATACTGTTCGTCCGGACAACATGCAGGCAGCTCAGTTATTGACGGAGCATCTCATTCGCAATGGGCATCAGCGTATCGCCTGGCTGGGAGGGCAAAGTTCTTCTCTGACTCGTGCGGAGCGAGTGGGGGGATACTGTGCGACATTATTAAAATTCGGCCTGCCGTTTCACAGCGATTGGGTGCTGGAGTGCGCGTCCAGCCAGAAGCAAGCTGCGGAAGCTATCACGGCGCTTTTGCGTCATAACCCGACCATCAGTGCCGTGGTTTGCTACAACGAAACCATAGCAATGGGGGCATGGTTTGGTTTGCTGAAAGCAGGGCGGCAAAGCGGTGAGAGCGGAGTCGATCGTTACTTTGAACAACAGGTTTCGCTGGCGGCATTTACCGATGCAGCGCAAACCGCGCTCGATGATATACCTGTTATCTGGGCCAGCACGCCAGCCCGGGAACTGGGTACGACACTAGCGGATCGCATGATGCAAAAAATCTCCCACGAAGAGACACATTCACGCAATCTAATTATTCCCGCGCGACTCATTACGGCGAAATAATCCGCTCTTGATCTGCTATACCTGGTAGTGTCCTTTCCCCGAGGTTAATGATAAAAAATGTGGCACACAGGCGGTGCCTTTTATTTTTACTGAAGTTCACAGGAGGTTTATGTGTTTAATTCTGACAACCTGAGACTCGACGGAAAATGTGCCATCATCACTGGTGCGGGCGCAGGTATCGGTAAAGAAATCGCCATTACATTCGCGACAGCGGGCGCATCTGTAGTGGTTAGTGATATTAACGCCGATGCAGCAAATCATGTTGTAGATGAGATTCAACAGTTGGGTGGGCAGGCATTTGCCTGGCGTTGTGATATTACTTCCGAACAGGAATTATCTGCTCTGGCAGACTTTGCCATCAGCAAACTGGGCAAAGTTGATATTCTGGTTAACAATGCTGGTGGTGGTGGTCCTAAGCCGTTTGATATGCCAATGGCGGATTTCCGCCGCGCTTATGAGCTGAATGTGTTTTCTTTTTTCCATCTGTCACAACTCATTGCGCCTGAAATGGAAAAAAATGGCGGAGGCGTTATTTTAACCATCACATCTATGGCGGCAGAAAATAAAAATAAAAACATGACCTCCTATGCGTCATCTAAAGCTGCGGCCAGCCATCTGATCAGGAATATGGCGTTTGACCTGGGTGAAAAAAATATTCGGGTGAATGGCATAGCGCCTGGGGCAATATTAACTGATGCTCTGAAATCCGTTATTACACCAGAAATTGAACAGAAAATGTTGCAGCACACGCCAATCAGGCGTCTGGGCCAACCTCAGGATATTGCCAATGCGGCGCTATTCCTCTGCTCACCTGCTGCCAGCTGGATAAGCGGGCAAATACTCACCGTCTCCGGCGGTGGGGTGCAGGAACTTAATTAATACGCGAACAGGTCGGTAAACAACCGAGTGAGTGTTGTTTACCGACACCGCTTGTAGAGTTGTGAAAAGGCTCTGCCAGACAACTGGCAGCCAAATTTCGCCTGCTGGTTGACCAATTGTCGTGTAAATAGTAAACGAAACGGGTGTGCCTTCGCACTATTCAACAGCAATGATAGGCGCTCACCGGACAACGCGGTAAACTAGTTATTCATGCTAACTATATTGGTTTAACGATGGATAACATGCAGACTGAAGCACAACCGACACGGACCCGGATCCTCAATGCTGCCAGAGAGATTTTTTCAGAAAATGGATTTCACAGTGCCTCAATGAAAGCCATCTGTAAATCCTGCGCCATCAGTCCCGGGACGCTTTATCACCACTTCATTTCGAAAGAAGCCTTGATCCAGGCGATTATTCTCCAGGACCAGGAGAGGGCGTTGGCCCGCTTCCGGGAACCGATTGAAGGGATCCATTTCGTTGACTACATGGTCGAGTCGATAGTCTCTCTCACCCATGAAGCCTTTGGACAACGAGCGCTGGTGGTCGAAATTATGGCAGAAGGGATGCGCAATCCACAGGTTGCCACCATGCTTAAGAATAAGCATCTGACTATCACGGAATTTATTGCCCAGCGCATGAGGGATGCCCAGCAAAAAGGCGAGATAAGCCCTGACATTAACACGGCAATGACCTCCCGTTTACTGCTGGATCTGACCTATGGCGTGCTGGCCGATATCGAAGCGGAAGACCTGGCGCAAGAAGCGTTATTTGCCCAGGGACTGCGCGCGATGATTGGCGGTATCTTGACCGCATCCTGATCCTCATTTTCCGCGGGCCGGTGAAGAGAGTGCCCGCGTTTAATGCCCCAACGCTGCTGAACAAAAAACGTTCTCCCCTGGTCGAAAAATCCCACTAAAACATTCGTCGAAACCATATGTCATGGGAATTTATCGTTTTAAAGGTGCTCGAACGAACGTTCGATTGCTTATTTTGTGCCTTCTGTCAACGCTGTTTTAAAGATTAATGCGATCCATATCACGCTGTGGGTATTGCAGTTTTTGGTTTTTTGATCGCGGTGTCAGTTCTTTTTATTTCCATTTCTCTTCCATGGGTTTCTCACTGATAACTGTGTGCATCACAGAATTGGTTAACTAATCAGATTAAAGGTTGACCAGTATTTTTATCTTAATGAGGAGTCCCTTATGTTACGTCCTGTAGAAACCCCAACCCGTGAAATCAAAAAACTCGATGGCCTGTGGGCATTCAGCCTGGACCGGGAAAACTGTGGAATCTCTCAGCGTTGGTGGGAAGGTGCGTTAAAGGAGAGCCGGGCAATTGCTGTGCCGGGGAGTTTTAACGATCAGTTCGCCGATGCGGATATTCGTAATTACGTGGGTAACGTCTGGTATCAACGCGAAGTCTTTGTTCCTAAAGGTTGGGCGGGCCAGCGTATTGTGTTGCGTTTCGATGCGGTCACTCATTACGGCAAAGTGTGGGTAAACAATCAGGAAGTGATGGAGCATCAGGGGGGCTATACGCCGTTTGAAGCTGATGTCACTCCATATGTTATTGCCGGGAAAAGTGTACGTATCACCGTTTGTGTAAACAACGAACTGAACTGGCAGACTATCCCGCCGGGAATGGTGATTACCGACGAAAACGGCAAGAAAAAGCAATCTTACTTCCATGATTTCTTTAACTACGCCGGGATCCATCGCAGCGTAATGCTCTACACCACGCCGAACACCTGGGTAGACGATATCACCGTGGTGACGCATGTAGCGCAAGACTGTAACCACGCGTCTATTGACTGGCAGGTGGTGGCAAATGGTGATGTCTGCGTTGAACTGCGTGATGCGGATCAACAGGTTGTTGCAACTGGACAAGGCACCAGCGGGACTTTGCAAGTGGTGAATCCGCACCTCTGGCAACCGGGTGAAGGTTATCTCTATGAACTGTGCGTCACCGCCAAAAGTCAGACAGAGTGCGATATCTACCCGTTGCGCGTCGGCATCCGGTCAGTGGCAGTGAAGGGCGAACAGTTCCTGATCAACCACAAACCGTTCTACTTCACTGGCTTTGGTCGCCATGAAGATGCAGATTTACGCGGTAAAGGATTCGATAACGTGCTGATGGTGCACGACCACGCATTAATGGACTGGATTGGGGCCAACTCTTACCGTACCTCGCATTATCCTTACGCTGAAGAGATGCTCGACTGGGCAGATGAACATGGCATTGTGGTGATTGATGAAACTGCAGCTGTCGGCTTTAACCTCTCTTTAGGCATTGGTTTCGAAGCGGGCAACAAGCCGAAAGAACTCTACAGCGAAGAGGCGGTCAACGGGGAAACCCAGCAGGCGCACTTACAAGCGATTAAAGAACTGATTTCGCGTGACAAAAACCACCCTAGCGTGGTGATGTGGAGCATTGCCAACGAGCCGGATACTCGTCCGCAAGGTGCACGGGAATATTTTGCACCACTGGCGGAAGCAACGCGAAAACTCGACCCGACGCGACCGATCACCTGCGTCAATGTAATGTTCTGCGACGCTCACACCGATACCATCAGCGATCTCTTCGATGTGCTGTGTCTTAACCGTTATTACGGTTGGTATGTCCAAAGCGGCGATTTGGAAACGGCAGAGAAGGTACTGGAAAAAGAATTGCTGGCCTGGCAGGAGAAACTCCATCAGCCGATTATTATCACCGAATACGGCGTGGATACGTTAGCGGGTCTGCACTCGATGTATACCGACATGTGGAGTGAAGAGTATCAGTGCGCCTGGCTGGATATGTACCACCGCGTCTTTGATCGCGTCAGCGCCGTTGTTGGTGAACAGGTATGGAACTTCGCTGATTTTGCAACCTCGCAGGGCATTATGCGCGTTGGTGGCAATAAGAAAGGGATCTTCACACGCGACCGCAAACCTAAATCGGCGGCTTTCTTGCTGCAAAAACGCTGGACGGGCATGAACTTCGGTGAAAAACCGCAGCAGGGAGGCAAACAATGAATCAACAACTCTCCTGGCGCACCATCGTCGGCTACAGCCTCGGTGACGTCGCCAATAACTTCGCCTTCGCTATGGGGGCGCTCTTCCTGTTAAGTTACTACACCGACGTCGCAGGCGTCGGTGCCGCTGCGGCGGGTACCATGCTGTTACTGGTGCGGGTGTTTGATGCTTTCGCCGACGTTCTCGCCGGACGTGTGGTGGACAGTGTGAATACCCGTTGGGGAAAATTCCGCCCATTTTTGCTCTTTGGCACTGCGCCGTTAATGATCTTCAGCGTGCTGGTATTTTGGGTGCCGACCGACTGGAGTCACAGCAGCAAAGTAGTGTATGCATATTTGACCTACATGGGCCTCGGGCTTTGCTACAGCCTGGTCAATATTCCTTATGGTTCACTTGCAACTGCGATGACCCAACAACCGCAGTCCCGCGCCCGTCTGGGGGCGGCTCGCGGGATAGCCGCTTCGCTGACTTTTGTCTGCCTGGCTTTTCTGATCGGACCGAGCATTAAGAACTCCAGCCCGGAGGAGATGGTGTCGGTGTACCATTTCTGGACGATTGCGTTGGCAATTGCCGGAATGGCGCTCTATTTCATCTGCTTTAAATCGACGCGTGAAAATGTGGTGCGTATTGTGGCGCAGCCTTCGTTGAAGATTAGTCTGCAAACGCTGAAACGAAATCGCCCACTGTTTATGCTGTGCATTGGCGCGCTGTGTGTGCTGATCTCGACCTTTGCGGTCAGTGCCTCGTCGTTATTTTACGTACGCTATGTTTTGAATGATGCAGGACTGTTCACGGTGTTGGTGCTGGTCCAGAACCTGGTCGGTACAGTGGCGTCGGCGCCGCTGGTGCCAGGAATGGTCGCCAGGATCGGTAAAAAGAATACCTTCCTGATTGGCGCTCTGCTGGGGACTTGTGGTTACCTGCTGTTCTTCTGGTTATCCGTCTGGTCGCTGCCGATGGCACTGGTTGCGTTAGCCATTGCCTCAATTGGTCAGGGCATTACCATGACTGTGATGTGGGCGCTGGAAGCTGATACCGTAGAATACGGTGAATACCTGACTGGTGTGCGGATTGAAGGACTTACCTATTCGCTATTCTCATTTACGCGCAAATGCGGCCAGGCAATAGGAGGTTCAATTCCGGCCTTTATTTTGGGATTAAGCGGATATATTGCAAATCAGGTGCAAACACCCGAAGTTATTATGGGGATCCGCACATCAATTGCCTTAGTACCCTGCGGGTTTATGCTACTGGCATTTGTCATAATCTGGTTTTACCCACTCACGGATAAAAAATTCAGAGAAATAGTCGTTGAAATTGATAATCGCAAACAAATGCAGCAGCAATTAATCAGCGATATCACTAATTAATATTCTATAAAAATAATCAGAACATCAAAGGTGCAACTATGAGAAAAATAGTGGCCATGGCCGTTATTTGCCTGACGGCTGCCTCTGGCCTTACCACCGCTTACGCTGCACAACTGGCCGACGATGAAGCGGGACTACGCATCAGGCTGAAAAATGAATTACGTCGGGCCGACAAGCCCAGTGCTGGCGCGGGAAGAGATATTTACGCGTGGGTACAGGGAGGATTACTCGATTTTAATAGTGGCTATTATTCTAATATTATTGGCGTCGAAGGCGGGGCGTATTATGTTTATAAATTAGGTGCTCGTGCTGATATGAGTACCCGTTGGTATCTTGATGGTGATAAAAGTTTTGGTTTTGCCCTGGGGGCGGTAAAAATAAAACCCAGTGAAAATAGCCTGCTTAAATTAGGTCGCTTCGGGACGGATTATAGTTATGGCAGCTTACCTTATCGTATTCCGTTAATAGCCAGCAGTTCGCAACGTACATTACCGACTGTTTCTGAAGGGGCATTAGGTTATTGGGCTTTAACACCCAATATCGAACTGTGGGGAATGTGGCGCTCAAGAGTATTTTTGTGGACCGACTCAACAACCGGTATTCGTGATGAAGGGGTCTATAACAGTCAGACGGGAAAATACGATAAACATCGCGCACGTTCTTTTTTAGCCGCCAGTTGGCATGATGATACCAGTCGCTATTCGCTGGGGGCATCGGTACAGAAAGATGTTTCCAACCAGATACAAAGTATTCTCGAGAAAAGCATTCCGCTCGCTCAGGATTATGCGCTGAAAGGGGAGTTGCTCGGCTTTTATGCGCAACTCGAAGGCTTAAGTCGTAATACCCACCAGCCCAATGAAACGGCGTTGGTGAGTGGGCAATTGACCTGGAGCGCACCATGGGGAAGCGTATTTGGTAGTGGTGGTTATTTGCGTCATGCGATGAATGGCGCTGTGGTGGACACCGACATTGGCTATCCCTTTTCATTAAGTCTTGATCGTAACCGCGAAGGTATGCAGTCCTGGCAATTGGGCGTCAATTATCGTTTAACTCCGCAATTTACGCTGACATTTGCGCCGATTGTGACCCGCGGCTATGAATCCAGTAAACGAGACGTGCGGATTGAAGGCGCAGGCATCTTAGGTGGCGTGAACTACCGGGTTAGTGAAGGGCCGCTACAAGGGATGAATTTTTTTCTTGCAGCCGATAAAGGACGTGAAAAGCGCGACGGCAGTGCGTTGGGCGATCGCCTGAATTACTGGGATGTGAAAATGAGTATTCAGTATGACTTTATGCTGAAGTGAGAAAAACGCCGGAGAGAAAACTCTCCGGCGTTTCAGATTGTTGACAAAATACGCGTCGTTTATGCCGGATGCGGCGTGAACGCCTTATTCAGCCTACAAAGGTTCATAAATTCGAAATGTTGCAGGATAAAGTAGGCCTGATAAGCGTAGCGCATCAGGCAATATTTTGTTTGTCATCATATGAATACACCGGAGAGAAAATCCTCCGGCGTTTTGTCTGTGAATTACTGCTGCGGAATAGCGGGAACAGCCGGAACGTTTAATGCTGGCATCGCAAACATACCAACAAAATCTTCCAACGGCATTTTCTGCCCGTTTAACGTGATCTGACCGTTAGCATATTGCAGGCTGGTGGTGATGGTGTTGTCCTGCAAGGTGGTCAGACGGAACATCTGACCCATTGCTGATGCACCTTCAACTTGCTGTTTCGCCAGCTTTTTAGCTTGATCTTCCTGATATCCTTCTAGCTTCGCTACCTGAGTCATCAGCTCAGTTGCCATATCGACCGGAATGGTCAGTTTCGCCTCCAGAGACTTAACCGAGCGATCAACTTCCTGAGCCAGTGTCTGCGGCGCTTCTTTAGTTGTTGCCGGATCTTTCAGGAACAGCGACAAATTCAACGCGCTTTCACCCTGGCTGTTTTTCCAGCTCAATGGCGCGATAGTAATCACCGGATCGCCTTTCAACATCAGCGGCAGGGCGTTAAAGAAGGCTTCCGTCACTTTCTCCTGATAAAGTTCAGGATTGTTGGCAATCTCTGGCTGTGCCAGCAGCGCTTGAGTTTGCGCGTTATACTGCTGGCTAAACTGATGCCAGGCTTCACCGTCGATCTGGCCGACTTTTAAGGTCAGCTTGCCGCTACCCAGATCCTGATTCTGAACTTTCAGGCTATTTAGCGAGTAATCCAGTTGGCTATTGATCGTTTTACCATCATTGACCAGGTCCGATTTACCGCTGATCTCCATGCCTTCCAGCAGGGCCAGTTCTTTGCCTTCCACTGAAATGGTCATTTTTTCCAGCGACAGTTTTTGGTTACCTACACGTTCACCAAAATTTGCCAGCGTGCTGGAACCGTCAGTTTTCAGATTATTAAAGGTTAACTGCACTTTCTGGTTGTATTCGTTAACCGCGTCTACCCGACCACTTTGCGCCTCCCCGGAAAGGGAGATAGCTTTACCGTCTCTGTCAGCATTTAACTGGAACTCACCGCCGCTAAAGGCAACTTTTTCATCTTTTTGTTCGTAATTAAGAGGCTTGAGAGAGATATCGGAACTGGAATCGCCGTTATACCCAATGCGGGAGTTAATCTCAAAAGGTGTTTTGCCTTTTGCCATATCAAACAGTGGTTTGCTTACATCGTTATTGACCAGAGTGGTTTGAATCGATGCCATCGACGGGATCAGATTCAGTTTTTTTAGCTGGGCCAGAGGGAGGGGACCATGATCAACAGATTCGTTGAAGATGACGCTCTGACCACTTTTAATCCACGGATTTTCTTTCCCCGCGATGGGTTTCACTACCAGTTGCAACTGGCTACTGAATACGCCGCGATGATAGTTTTGATAACTCACTTCCAGGTTGGATTCAGGCGCCGTCAGTTTAAGTTGTGCGTTCGCCTGCGCGACCATGTCTTCGAGATGGGTTTCTATTTTCTTGCCTGTGTACCATGCGCCGCCTGTCCAGACTACGCCGAGCGCAACAATGACGCCTACCGCTACCAGCGATTTATTCATAATGATTATCCATAAAATGAAATCAGGCGGACTGGCCGCCTGAAGTGTTATAAGCCTTTAATAAGATTAGCAAGAGATGTTAATAATTTCAGTAAGCTCTTACAGTTTGTTGTAAACCCGCGCTAAACGCCCGTGGCCTTTCACTGTCACCGGTGACTCGTTGGCGGCGATAAAAGCAGATTCACCCGGTTTAAGTGGTAACTGTTGAGAACCTTTACACAGCATCGCTTCACCTTCAACGCAGAACAAAATGGCGGCACTCTGCTGGCTGATGGTGGTTTCTTCATTGCTAAGGTCATGCAGCGAGAAGGCAAAATCATCAACCGGAATCGGGAAGTCCAGTTCTGCGCCATGTTTCACGGGCTGGGTCAGTAACTGGTTGGCCGGTTTGGCTTCAAACTTCACGTTGGCAACCAGCTCTGGAATATCGATATATTTTGGCGTCAAACCTGCACGCAGCACGTTATCGGAGTTCGCCATCACTTCCAGCGCCACGCCTTGCAGGTAAGCGTGCGGCGTTTCAGCGAACAGAAACATCGCTTCGCCAGGATTCAATTTTACTACATTCAGTAATAGTGGGGAGAACAGTCCGCTGTCATCCGGGTAAAATTCAGAAATTAAACGAATAGTTTGCCACGGTTCGCCCTGCTGACTGTCGAGCGCCGATTTCAAAATCGCCAGCGCGTGGGATTTTTCTTCACCCTGCATATTTAACAGGCTGGCAAACAGTTCGCTTAAACGTTCGGCATTAGGCTGCTGCAAAAAGTGAGCAATGGCCGGATGCGCGCCCGCGACTGGCTGAAGCAGGGCGACAATCTCGGAAAACTGACGAAATGCGTTCATCGCGAGGAAAGGGGTCAGGGCAAAAACCAGCTCAGGCTTGTGATTAGGATCTTTATAGTTACGCTCGGCGGCATCCATCGGAATACCGGCTGCATTTTCTTTGGCAAAACCGATTTCAGAATTGCGTTTGTTCGGATGCACCTGAATGGAGAGCGGCTGGGCTGCGCATAATACCTTGAACAGGAAAGGCAGTTCGCCAAAGCGTTTGGCAACGGCTTCTCCAAGCAGAGTCGATTTATCACTCTCAATCACATCACGCAGTGAAACGATATCTCCTGCGGCATTGTGCACACGTGAACTGCTTTTCGGATGTGCGCCCATCCACAGCTCGGCCATCGGCTGGCTGGACGGATTTTCCATGCCATAAAGTTCAGTCAACGCCGTTTTGCTGCCCCAGGCATAGTTTTGCACTGAGTTAATGAGTTTTTGCATGATCAATCCCTGTTTAAATGTGGAAATTAATCCCGCTATTAAAGCAAGAATCCTACGGGAAGTAACCTGGAGCCGCAAAAAGTCGTACTTGTCTCAGTTTTTGTTAAAAAAGTGTGTAGGATATTGTTACTCGCTTTTAACAGGGCAATGGAACACCCGCCCAGAGCATAACCAAACCAGGCAGTAAGTGAGAGAACAATGTCAAACAAACCCTTTCATTATCAGGCTCCTTTCCCACTCAAAAAAGATGATACTGAGTACTACCTGCTGACCAGCGAACATGTCAGCGTATCTGAATTTGAAGGGCAGGAGATTTTGAAAGTTGCGCCAGAAGCGTTAACTCTTCTGGCGCGTCAGGCTTTTCATGATGCGTCATTCATGCTGCGTCCGGCCCATCAACAGCAGGTAGCCGACATTTTGCGTGACCCGGAAGCCAGCGAAAACGATAAATATGTGGCGCTGCAATTCCTGCGTAACTCCGATATCGCCGCAAAAGGTGTTCTGCCGACCTGTCAGGACACCGGCACTGCGATTATCGTTGGTAAAAAAGGGCAGCGTGTATGGACCGGTGGTGGCGACGAAGCGGCTCTGGCGCGCGGTGTCTATAACACTTACATCGAAGATAACTTGCGCTACTCGCAAAACGCGCCGCTGGATATGTATAAAGAGGTGAATACCGGTACTAACCTGCCAGCGCAGATCGATCTTTATGCTGTTGATGGCGACGAGTACAAATTCCTCTGCATCGCCAAAGGTGGCGGTTCGGCCAACAAAACGTATCTTTATCAGGAAACCAAAGCGTTACTGACGCCAGGGAAACTAAAAAATTACCTGGTTGAGAAAATGCGCACGCTGGGTACGGCGGCGTGTCCTCCGTATCATATTGCGTTCGTTATTGGCGGAACTTCAGCGGAAACTAACCTTAAAACGGTAAAACTGGCTTCTGCGAAATACTATGACGAGCTGCCAACGGAAGGGAACGAGCACGGTCAGGCGTTCCGCGATGTGGGGCTGGAAAACGAATTGCTGATTGAAGCGCAAAATCTCGGTCTGGGCGCGCAGTTTGGCGGGAAATATTTCGCCCATGACATTCGCGTTATTCGCCTTCCACGCCACGGCGCATCCTGCCCGATTGGCATGGGCGTCTCCTGTTCTGCTGACCGCAATATCAAAGCGAAGATCAACCGCCATGGGATATGGATCGAAAAACTGGAACATAATCCAGGCAAATATATTCCTGAAGAACTGCGCAAAGTGGGAGAAGGCGAAGCGGTACGTGTTGACCTTAACCGTCCAATGAAAGAGATCCTCGCACAGTTGTCTCAGTATCCTGTTTCAACGCGGTTGTCGCTTAACGGCACTATTATCGTCGGTCGAGATATCGCTCATGCCAAACTGAAAGAGCGCATGGACAACGGCGAAGGGTTACCGCAATACATCAAAGATCATCCGATTTACTACGCGGGTCCGGCAAAAACGCCGGAAGGTTATGCCTCCGGTTCGCTTGGCCCAACGACCGCCGGACGGATGGATTCTTACGTCGATCAACTGCAATCGCAGGGCGGCAGCATGATCATGTTGGCGAAAGGTAACCGCAGCCAGCAGGTGACGGATGCCTGTAAAAAACATGGCGGCTTCTATCTCGGCAGTATCGGCGGCCCTGCGGCAGTGCTGGCGCAGGGAAGTATTAAGAGCCTGGAATGTGTTGAATATCCTGAACTGGGAATGGAAGCTATCTGGAAAATCGAGGTGGAAGATTTCCCGGCATTTATTCTTGTGGATGACAAAGGAAATGATTTCTTCCAGCAGATACAACTCACGCAGTGTACCCGCTGTGTGAAATAAACTGGGTAAGAGTGATATTTGCCTGATGCGCTACACTTATCAGGCCTACAAATGAATTAATAACCTGTTGAATTTGCAATATTTTGTAGGCTGGGTAAGGCGTTCGCGCCGCATTCGGCATAAACAACATGCACTTTGTTAACAATATGAGCCGCCCTTCACTTCGGGGCGGCTTTTTTACATGGCACGAAATACCAAACATTTGTTATCAAATAGTAAATAATGAGTGAGCTAAAAGTTGCTTGACGTAAGCAAAGAAGAAAAAAATTAATCAGGTGAGGAGCAGGCCATGAATACAGTACGCAGCGAAAAAGATTCGATGGGTGCGATCGATGTCCCGGCAGATAAGCTGTGGGGCGCACAAACTCAACGCTCGCTGGAGCATTTCCGCATTTCCACGGAGAAAATGCCAACCTCACTGATTCATGCGCTGGCGCTGACCAAGCGTGCAGCGGCAAAAGTTAACGAAGATTTAGGCTTGTTGTCCGAAGAGAAAGCGAGTGCCATTCGTCAGGCGGCGGATGAAGTGCTGGCGGGACAGCATGACGATGAATTCCCGCTGGCAATCTGGCAGACCGGTTCTGGCACACAAAGCAACATGAACATGAACGAAGTGCTGGCCAATCGGGCGAGTGAACTGCTCGGTGGTGTGCGCGGGATGGAGCGTAAAGTTCACCCTAACGATGACGTGAATAAAAGCCAAAGTTCCAATGATGTCTTTCCAACGGCAATGCACGTTGCGGCGCTGCTGGCGCTACGCAAGCAACTCATTCCACAACTTAAAACACTGACACAAACGCTGAATGAGAAATCCCGCGCGTTTGCCGATATTGTCAAAATTGGCCGTACCCATTTGCAGGATGCCACGCCGCTGACCCTGGGGCAGGAGATTTCTGGCTGGGTAGCAATGCTTGAGCATAATCTCAAACATATTGAATACAGCCTGCCGCACGTGGCGGAACTGGCGCTGGGGGGGACAGCAGTAGGGACGGGGCTGAACACCCATCCGGAATATGCCCGTCGCGTGGCGGACGAGCTTTCGGTCATTACCTGTGCGCCGTTTGTTACTGCACCGAACAAATTTGAAGCACTGGCGACCTGTGATGCGCTGGTTCAGGCGCACGGGGCGTTAAAAGGATTGGCGGCGTCACTGATGAAAATTGCCAATGACGTCCGTTGGCTGGCTTCCGGTCCACGTTGCGGCATTGGCGAAATCTCAATCCCGGAAAACGAGCCGGGCAGTTCAATCATGCCAGGAAAAGTGAACCCAACGCAGTGTGAAGCGTTAACCATGCTTTGCTGCCAGGTAATGGGGAATGACGTGGCAATCAACATCGGCGGTGCTTCTGGTAACTTCGAATTGAACGTCTTCCGTCCGATGGTGATTCACAATTTCCTGCAATCAGTGCGCTTGCTGGCCGATGGCATGGAAAGTTTTAACAAACACTGCGCAGTGGGAATTGAACCGAATCGTGAACGTATCAACCAATTACTCAATGAATCTCTGATGCTGGTGACCGCGCTAAACACCCATATTGGCTATGACAAAGCCGCCGAGATTGCCAAAAAAGCGCATAAAGAAGGGCTGACTTTAAAAGCTGCCGCCCTTGCGCTGGGCTATCTTAGCGAAGCCGAGTTTGATAGCTGGGTGCGACCAGAGCAGATGGTCGGCAGTATGAAAGCAGGGCGTTAATCTGCAACATACAGGTGCAGCCGGGGAATGACTAAACGAAGCGGCTGCGCCTGAGGTTTAAAACGATGTTGCACATTGTCTGCATCGTAATTTAACAGCTCACCAACGTCCGGCATGCCCGCGCCATTATCCCGATTAATCAGTGCGATAAGCGGTGTCGGGCAGGCGTGCTGAACTTGTTTTTGATCCCCCTTGTACCAGACGCGGGCAATTGGCTGAACCTTCACCGGACGTTTGATTTTTAACTTCGCGTCCTGTGGCAGAGCGGCAATATCCTGATACTCGCGCTCCAGTTTTCCCTGCCACTCCTCGCGCGTCCACGGTGCAACGCTACGTGGCGATTTCAGGCTCTTTTCCAACTGCGCCAGCACCTCATCACGATGCAAATTTTTAATGATATGTTTATTCGCCCAGCCAAAACGTAAAGTGGCGGGGTCGTGCAGAACGGTGAGCGTGCGATAAGCGTTAAGAGTAATCAGCCCCGGCAAATGACGATGCACCCATTCAAAACGCGCTGCCGTAGGCAGTTCTGACTCAACCGTGACGATATGCTCGAAAGTGGTTTTAAGTTGGTTGATGCGCTGTATATGACTTGCCAGCGCCGCTTGTGAAAGGTTATCGACCTGATAGCACAACACGCCGGGCAGACGAACTGCAGCCTTGCTGCTGCGATTTTCAGACTGTTGCTGAATAAACAAATGGCGGAAATGACGTAGTGCCAGCGCCTGCGCTTCTTTCCCGAGATGTTGCTTAACCTCAATGCGATTAAGCGGATTATGCTCATCCTCCTTTTTGACCTCCGGTAACGAGAACACGCGGGCAACCAGCAACTTGTGTTGTTCAAGTTCAGCGGCAAACGCTGCCAGTTCTTGTTCCATCTGGCGAAAGGTCGTATTGAGTCGGTCAACAAGATCGTAACGGGTCATAAAATTACCACTTTAGTTACAACATCCTTGCTTTATAGCACAGTGACGGCTACTTGACCACTGTGCGTATGGCGTCAGGCAGAAGTAAATTGCGGGATGTTGTGCCATAGTGGCCAGCTGAACGAGAAGCGGGCGCCCCCCAGTTCGCTGGTGTCACAATTGACCGTGCCGCCCATTGCCAGAGCAATAGAGTGGACAATCGCCAGCCCCAGCCCACAGCCGCCAGTTGCCCGGTCGCGGCTAGGATCGAGGCGAACAAAGGGTTCAAAGATATGTTCGCGATTTTCTGCCGCAATCCCCGGACCATCATCTTCAACAATCAATATCGCTCTGTTTCCTGCCAGTAGCAGGCTGGTTTCAACGGTTGAATGGCAGTAGCGCAGGGCGTTGTTGAGCAAGTTATCCAGCACGCGCTCCATTAAGCGCATATCCAGCGCCGCGTAATTACCTGGCATGAGCGTTTTTATCCGTACCGTTTTGTCGGGGGTCACTGCCTGAATATCTTGCAGATGTGTTGACAACCACAACGGCAGGTTTGGTTCGCTAAGATGCAGTTCATTCTGTGGGCGATCGAGTCGGGCATAAGTCAGCAGTTCTTCAATTAAGGCTTCCAGTTGACTGATATCGCGATTCAAGGCCTGGGACTCTGTGGCGTTCAGGTTGTCGCTCATCTCCAGCCGATATCGCAGGCGCACTAATGGCGTTCGCAGTTCATGGGCAATGCCATCGATAAGCTGCTTTTTACTGGCGATCAACGTGTTGATATTATCCGCCATCTGGTTAAACGCCACGCCAAGTCGTTCAAAGCTCGAACCATCATCAAAGTGAATACGTTCATTGAGATGGCCATCGCCGAATCGTTGCGCCGCCGCTTCCAGTTTTAACATGTCTTTCCAGTGCGGACGCATCCAGATAAACACCGGAAAGGCGAGGGAAATGGCAATAAAGGCGATCAGCACGATATCCAGCAAACGCATTTGATGGAGAAAATAAAGATAAGGAACGGGACCCACGGCGAGAACGTAGTGGCTGCGCGGGATACGCTGTAAAAAGGTGTACTGATCATCCAGAGCAACAATCTCTCCGCCACGCAATCGGTGCATGGCGTTATTATCGAGATGATATTTACTCAGCGGTTCGACGCGCAGATCGAAAGAGAGATTTAAATCCATCTCCTTCAGCGTTTTCCCCCAGTCGTGCGGAGGGATCTCGCGTAATTCGCTACGCATCAGATACAGCGAACTGTTCATCAAATCATCCAGCGACTGTTTACCTGCACGTTCGGCGGTAAATTTGTACACCAGACCAACCAGTAGAGACATCACCAGAAAGCAGACAAACAGCAAAAGATAAAACTGGATAAACAGTTTTTTCATCGCTTATTCCCACGCATGAGGCGCAAAAAGATAGCCTTTGTTACGCACGGTTTTAATGCGGTAGGGTTCGGCAGCGTTATCGAGCAGTTTTTTTCGTAACCGCGAAATAGCCACATCCACGCTACGATCCTGCCCGTCATAACTGACGCCGCGTAAATTCTTCAGCAGCGCATCGCGGTCCATAATTTGTCCGGCATGGGTGGCTAATTCCCATAACAATTCAAAATCAGCCGTCGAGAGTGAAATCTCATGGTTAGCAAGCGCCACTACGCGGTTGATGGGGTCGATAGTTAACGTACCGAAATGCAATGGTTTGTAAGGAGTCAGAGACGTTTCCTGAATACCTTTGGTCAGCGTCGCTTGTTCATTCTGACGCAAATGTAAACGTAAACGCGCCAACAGAACAGCGGGGGGCGTTGTTTTGAGAATATAATCGCAGGCGCCCATTTCCAGCGCCAGAATGTGGTTCATATCGCTATCGAGGGAGGTCAGCAGAACAATCGGCCCGGACCACTTTGCGCGTAAATCGCGGCAGATGGACATTCCGTCTTTACCTGGCAGCATGATATCGAGCAGCACCAGATCCGGATTTTCCCGCAGAATTGTCTCTTCGGCATGGTCGCCGCGCGGCTCCACGATAACCTGCATATCATGCTTTGCCAGGTACGCTGCAATCAATGAACCGACTTCTGTGTCATCTTCCACAAATACGATAGTGTTCATATCATTCACGTCAGATATAAAAACGTCACAATACACCGCGCTGATTTTACTTACTATCAATCGTTTCTAAACAAGGTTGCATCGGGTATTCTACTGATGACTTGTTATGAAAGTGTTAAGGTAAAAAGATGGGGCTGGTAATCAAAGCCGCGCTTGGGGCGCTGGTGGTGGTGTTGATTGGTGTATTAGCTAAAACGAAAAATTACTATATCGCCGGGCTGATCCCGCTTTTCCCGACCTTCGCGCTCATCGCGCATTATATTGTTGTCAGTGAACGCGGCATTGAAGCCTTACGTACCACAATCGTTTTCAGTATGTGGTCGATTATTCCCTATTTTGTTTATCTGGCGTCGTTGTGGTATTTCACCGGAATCATGCGCTTGCCCGCTGCTTTTGTGGGTTCTGTTGCGTGCTGGGGCCTAAGCGCATGGGTGCTAATTATTTGCTGGATGAAGCTGCATTAACGCAAATGGCGGCCGCCATCAAGCGGGAAACTGCGTCCGGTTACAAAGCAACTGGTGAGTAAGTAATCGACCAGATCGATAACTTCTTTCTCACCAGGCGCGGTTTTCATCAGTGATTTATTCAGCGCCTGTTGGCGATATTCGGCGTCGTCATGCTCGTTAAACAGGATCAGCGACGGCGCAATAGAATTCACTTTCACTTCCGGTGCCAGCTTGCGGGCAAACGAACGGGTCATATTATCCAGTGCCGCTTTGCTTGCAGCATAGGCAATATGTTTGTCGCTTCCGCGCTCCACCACATAATCGGTGAAGTGAATGATATCGCTGGCAGCGTGTCCGTGACCGCGCAGTAATCTTTCCAACGCATGGTTGAGCAGGTAAGGGGTATTAACATGGATCTGCATCATGCAGGCCAGAACATCAGTCAGCGGTGTACCCGGTTTTTCCGCCATCCACGCGCTGGCGTTATGCAAAATGGCACGCAGGCCGTGGGTGCTCTTTAGCACTTCATCGGCAAATGCCATCACACCGTCGTTTGTTGAAAAATCAGCCTGAATACACTGCGCACCCGCCTGAATCAGCCCATCAATGGCAGGATAGTGCGTCCGATAGCTGACAATCACCGGTTGCTTTTGATTAATAAAATGCCAGGCGAGGGCGAGGCCGATGCGACGACCTCCGCCAGTAATTAATATTGGCAAGAGTTGGGTTTTCCCCATCGTTAATCTCCTTTGCAAGCAAACGATGGGACGACAGTTATCCCACCAACATCCAGGTTGCCGGAACCGAGGCAATTAACAGCATGCCAATCAGCACCATTTCCTGACGATTCAATACATTATCATGTGTATGCGTTTTACGCGCGTACAGGAAGACCAGTAGCCCTGGCGCATACAGAACGACGGACAACAACAGGTGCATTGGGCCTGAAGCGTATAATAACCATAAGCCATAAATGCAGGCACCGACACCTACCGCTTTATGCAGCGGACGAGTAGCGATTTTCAACAAGAACGCGCCAACCAGGAAATAGGGTACCAGAATCATTTCTGAGGCGATGGTCAGCAACGTGTTGTAATCGGAACCGGTCAGCCAGATCAGAACCAGACAAATTTGCACGCAGATGTTAGTCAGCCACAGCGAGGCAGACGGCGCTGCTTGTGCATTCTGGCGCGCAAAAATGCGCGGGAATGCCTTATGGGTAGCAGCCAGGAAGGGGACTTCTGCCGCCATAATGGTCCAGCTTAAATACGCGCCACAAACGGAAACGATCAATCCGGCAGCGATGATAATCTCGCCCCACGGCCCCATCATTTTCACCATTAGACCGGCCATAGACGGGTTACGAATCTCAGCAAGTTCAGGACGCGCAACCACACCCAGCGAAAGCAGCGTGACCAATAAATAAACGCCCAGTGCGGAAAGCACCGCCAGAAGCGTTGCTTTGCCAACATCATGTTTATTCCGGGCGCGTGAAGAAACAACCACCGCACCTTCCACACCAATGAATACCCACAGTGTGATCAGCATGGTGTTTTTCACTTGTTCCCATACCGGTATGCCAAGCGCAAGGCCTGTAAAGTCGAGCTTGAAGGTGTCCAGTTTGAACATCATCATCGCCAGCACAATAAACAAACCAAGCGGCAATAATTTTGCCAATGTCGCCACCAGGTTAATGCTGGCGGCGGTTTGTACGCCGCGCAGGATCAAAAAGTGAACAATCCACAATAATGCCGATGCACCGACGATCGATTGCCAGGTGTTACCATCGCCAAACAGGCGTAGTTCCGGCGTATCAGTGAAGAAACTTAATGCGGAAAAGACGATAACCAGATAAGAGACGTTGGCGATAACCGCGCATAGCCAGTACCCCCATGCGGAGCAGAAGCCGATTAACTCGCCAAATCCTTCCCGTGCATAGGTAAAAATACCGCCGTCAAGGTCGGGACGTATGCGTGTCAGGATCAGCATGGCAAAGGCCAGCAATAAGATGCCAGCGCCAGTAATACCCCAGCCGATGAGCAGTGCTGCCGGGCTGGCAACCGCCGCCATATTTTGCGGCAGACTGAAAACACCCGCGCCCAGCATTGAGCTTAATACCAGCGCGGTGAGTGCGCTCAGTCCCAGTTTCTTTTCCATCGATATCCAGTGTTTAAAACATGTTTAAAAGAATAAATATTAGGGCAGAACGCATAAAAATGGTGTTTGCCACTGAAGCGCGGGATTTTACGAAGAGATGTGTCTACATGCAATGGTCACTGGGAAATTTGTGCTAAAAATGCAAAAGGCGGCATAAAGCCGCCTTATCAGTGATAGTGAATAGTTATTTATACAGGTCTGCGCTGATGGTCAGGTTATTACCACGTTCCTGCCACTGGCGAGTGATGTGGTAATACTTAGCGCCTTTCTTCGCGGCACGTTTAGCAACCTGGTAGGAGACTTCGGTCATGTTGCCGTAGTTACCCGAGAACTTAATACTATCGAACGGGACCATCATTGCTGCGGTCGCTTTGTTCAGTTCTTCTACTTTGGTGCCGTCAGGAAGCGTGACAGTGTAACGTCCGCCTTTTGAGGACTGCGTTTCAAAGAAACGACCGACTTCAGCACTTGGTGATGCAGTAGTGGCAACGCCCGGGATTTCAACTTTCTTCGCGGCTTCGCCACCCGCGGCCAGCGCCGCGCGACCAGCATCAGAATCCGCCGGGATCACATCCGGGCTCTGGACGATGCGTTTTTTAGCATCTTGTTTGTAGATGAATGCAGTAATACGCTGGTTGCCGCCCTGGTTGGCATCTATCTGGCGAACGATGTAGTAAGAGTAGGCACCTTTCGCTTTTGCTGCTTTGGTGATGGCATCATTCACTTCCGGCTGGCTACGGAAGAAACCCTGCACGGTCACGGTGTCGTACGGCTCAATAAGAACAGCCTGCTCTTTAGGCAGTTCAATCACGCCATTAAAAACGCGATTCTTATCAGCTTCAGCTTTTTCAGCATCGGCTTTATAGAGGTCTGCAACTACACGCCAGTTACCGCTATTACCGAAATCTGAAGTGTCGACAACATAAAAAGAGGCGGCACCTTCTTTATCAGCGCGACGGGAAACAGCTTTAACCGCTTCGCCAATGGCATTAAAACGACCGGTAACCACTACACGGTCAAAAGGTTTAACCGCTGCCGCTTGCTCCGGTGTCAGTTCTGTTGCTGCGTTAACGGAAAATGCCGTAGCAGAAAGCAGTGCCGACGCCAGGAGGGTGTTCTTAAGCTTCATAAAAATAATCCTTCGCCTTGCGCAAACCAGGTACTGGTATTGTTATTAACGAGAAACGTGGCTGATTATTGCATTTAAACGGTGTAACTGTCTGCGTCATTTTTCATATCCGCTTCCTTGATTTGATTTTAAACCTGATCGGATGATCATCAGTGCTTAAAAAATAGTCGCAGTAACATAAAAACTGCTGAAATGACTGAATTGCATAAGTTAATTTAATGTAAAGCAATAGATTTTGCCGGGGGGATATCATGTTTTACCAGGCCACCGGAGACAATTATCGGTCTTTATCCTGTGTTCTAAGGTGTTTATCCCTCAGTCATCACTGAATCGTTTATATTTTGCGAGTTCACGCCGAATTACTGATTTTTGACGCTAGATCACAGGCATTATTTTCAGTACGTTATAGACGTTTGTTACTAATTTATTTTAACGGAGTAACATTTAGCTCGTACATGAGCGGCTTGTGTATCAAAAACACAGGCAAACCATCATCAATAAAACCGATGGAAGGGAATATCATGCGAATTGGCATACCAAGAGAACGGTTAACCAATGAAACCCGTGTTGCAGCAACACCGAAAACAGTGGAGCAGTTGCTGAAACTAGGTTTTACCGTCGCGGTAGAGAGCGGCGCAGGTCAACTGGCAAGTTTTGACGATAAAGCGTTTGTGCAAGCGGGCGCCGAAATTGTAGAAGGGAATAACGTCTGGCAGTCAGAGATCATTCTGAAGGTCAATGCGCCGTTAGATGATGAAATTGCGTTACTGAATCCGGGGACCACGCTGGTGAGCTTCATCTGGCCCGCGCAGAATCCGGAGTTAATGCAAAAACTCGCGGAGCGTAACGTGACCGTGATGGCGATGGACTCTGTACCACGTATCTCACGTGCACAATCGCTGGATGCGTTAAGTTCGATGGCGAATATCGCCGGCTATCGCGCCATTGTTGAAGCGGCTCATGAGTTTGGGCGTTTCTTTACCGGGCAAATCACCGCAGCAGGTAAAGTCCCTCCGGCAAAAGTGATGGTGATTGGTGCGGGCGTTGCGGGCCTGGCGGCCATTGGCGCAGCAAACAGCCTTGGCGCAATTGTGCGTGCATTCGATACCCGCCCGGAAGTGAAAGAACAAGTTCAAAGTATGGGCGCGGAATTCCTCGAGCTGGATTTTAAAGAGGAAGCAGGTAGCGGCGATGGTTACGCCAAAGTGATGTCGGAAGCGTTCATCAAAGCAGAAATGGAACTCTTTGCCGCCCAGGCAAAAGAGGTCGATATCATTGTGACTACCGCGCTTATTCCAGGCAAACCAGCACCGAAACTGATTACCCGTGAAATGGTTGATTCGATGAAATCGGGTAGTGTGATTGTCGACCTGGCAGCCCAAAACGGGGGTAACTGTGAATACACCGTGCCGGGTGAAATCTTCACCACGGAGAATGGCGTCAAAGTGATTGGCTACACCGATCTTCCGGGTCGTCTGCCGACGCAATCCTCACAGCTTTACGGCACCAATCTTGTCAATCTACTGAAACTGTTGTGCAAAGAGAAAGACGGCAACATCACGGTTGATTTTGATGATGTGGTAATTCGCGGCGTGACCGTGATCCGTGCTGGCGAAATTACCTGGCCGGCGCCGCCGATTCAGGTTTCAGCCCAGCCGCAGGCAGCGCAGAAAGCGGCACCTGAAGTGAAAACCGAAGAAAAATGTGCCTGCTCACCGTGGCGGAAATACGCGCTGATGGCGCTGGCAATCATTCTTTTCGGCTGGTTTGCAAGCGTAGCACCGAAAGAATTCCTCGGGCACTTTACCGTTTTCGCGCTGGCATGCGTCGTAGGTTATTACGTGGTGTGGAATGTCTCTCACGCGTTGCATACGCCGCTGATGTCGGTTACTAACGCGATTTCAGGGATTATTGTTGTCGGAGCTCTATTGCAGATTGGCCAGGGCGGCTGGGTTAGCTTCCTTAGTTTTATCGCGGTGCTTATCGCCAGCATTAATATTTTCGGTGGCTTTACCGTGACTCAGCGCATGCTGAAAATGTTTCGTAAAAACTAAGGGGTAGCATATGTCTGGAGGATTAGTTACAGCTGCATACATTGTTGCCGCGATCCTGTTTATCTTCAGCCTGGCCGGGCTTTCTAAACATGAAACGTCTCGTCGGGGTAACAACCTTGGTATCGCCGGGATGGCGATTGCGTTAATCGCGACTATCTTTGGACCAGATACTGGTAACGTTGGCTGGATCCTGGTTGCGATGGTCATCGGTGGCGCGATTGGTATCCGTCTGGCGAAGAAAGTCGAAATGACCGAAATGCCGGAACTGGTGGCGATCCTGCATAGTTTCGTTGGTCTGGCGGCGGTGTTGGTTGGTTTTAACAGTTATCTGCACCATGACGCGGAAATGGCGCCGATTCTGGCCAATATTCACCTGACGGAAGTGTTCCTTGGCATCTTCATCGGTGCGGTGACTTTCACTGGGTCGGTCGTGGCGTTCGGTAAGCTGTGCGGAAAGATTTCGTCTAAACCGTTGATGCTGCCAAACCGCCATAAAATGAACCTGGCTGCATTGGTCGTTTCCTTCCTGCTGTTGATGGTGTTTGTTCGTACCGATAGTGTTGGCTTGCAGGTGCTGGCATTACTGATAATGACCGCTATTGCGCTGGTATTCGGTTGGCATTTGGTGGCTTCTATCGGTGGTGCAGATATGCCAGTGGTAGTGTCGATGCTGAACTCCTACTCCGGTTGGGCGGCAGCGGCAGCGGGCTTTATGCTTAGTAACGACCTGCTGATTGTGACCGGTGCGCTGGTCGGTTCTTCGGGCGCCATTCTTTCTTACATCATGTGTAAGGCGATGAACCGTTCCTTTATCAGCGTTATTGCGGGTGGTTTCGGCACCGATGGTTCCTCTACCGGCGATGATCAGGAAGTCGGCGAGCATCGTGAAATCACGGCGGAAGAGACGGCGGAACTGCTGAAAAACTCCCATTCGGTGATAATCACCCCAGGATACGGCATGGCGGTAGCGCAGGCACAATATCCGGTCGCAGAAATCACCGAGAAACTGCGTGCGCGCGGTATCAACGTGCGTTTCGGTATTCACCCGGTTGCAGGCCGTTTGCCCGGGCATATGAACGTGTTGCTGGCGGAAGCGAAAGTACCGTATGACATCGTGCTGGAGATGGACGAAATCAACGATGACTTCGCGGATACCGATACCGTACTGGTGATTGGTGCCAACGATACGGTTAACCCGGCGGCACAGGACGATCCGAAGAGCCCGATTGCTGGCATGCCTGTTTTGGAAGTGTGGAAAGCGCAGAACGTGATTGTCTTTAAACGCTCGATGAACACTGGCTATGCTGGCGTGCAAAATCCGCTGTTCTTCAAGGAGAACACTCACATGCTGTTTGGTGACGCCAAAGCCAGCGTGGATGCAATCCTCAAAGCTCTGTAACCTCAACGGCCTCTACGGAGGCCGCTTGCCCGCGCAGAAATGAGGCCTACATGTAAGCTGCAATGTATTGAATATGCACTAACTTGTAGGCCGCATTGGCCAAATGGCCGTTACTCTTTATTGAGATCGCTTAACAGAACGGCGATGCTTTGGCCTCCCGCCGTTTGCTCAAGCGCAATTTTGACAATAATCGTCAACGGCACAGAAAGCAGCATACCTACCGGTCCTAACAACCATCCCCAAAAGATTAATGACAAAAAGACCACCAGTGTGGAAAGTCCTAACCCGCGTCCCATAATGCGTGGCTCCAGAATATTGCCGAAGACCAAATTAATCAGCAGATATCCCGCCAGCACCAACAACGCTTCGTAGAAGCCATTAAAGACCAGAACCTGGGCGATAGGGGGGATAGCCGCCAGAACCGAACCAATATTGGGGATGTAATTAAGCGCAAAGGCCAACAATCCCCAGACAAAAGCAAAGCGAACGTCCATTGCGGCGAGCATCGCCCAGGCGACCAGTCCGGTGATGATGCTAATGGCCGTCTTCAGCACCAGGTAATGCGATACACTATCAATGGCACGTTGAATAGCCGCCATTCCCTCGGCTGGGCGAGCCATCATTTGTTGCAGTTTGCAGGGCAGTTGTGGCACTTCGAGCAGCATAAACAGCACCGTCAGCAGCAACAAAAATATCGACGACATGGCATTAGTTAACTGCGTCAGCAGGTTGGTGAGTAACGTCATTGCTGCGTTGGGGTCAATGTAATGCGCCAGTTGATCAACCGAGACATCAATACCCACGCGTTGTAATAACGGTTCCAGAGCTTGCAGCGGTTTTATGATGGAGCTGCGATAGAGCGGCAAGGTACGAGTGAGTTCATTGAGTGTTGAGCCGAGATAGGCAAGCAGCAGTATCATCGCCATTACGATGATGATCATTAAAATCGACACAGCCAGTACGCGTGGCACTCGCCAGCGAACCATGCGTTGTACCAGAGGATTAAGAATTACTGCGATAAATAGAGCGAGGATAAAGGGGACGATGATATCGGCGGCAAACCGAATGCCACAGAGAATAATGACCAGCATTCCCAACATAATGACGATTTTTAGGCCATTGAGTGTGATGATCGGCTTTGCCATTCTTATCCCCGTTTGTTCTTCCTTCACTAATAATATTTTATTTTAAGCGGCGGCATTATAACGAAAATCGAACCACTCAGGTAAAGAAATGAAAATGTTTTGAGTAAATTCTTAAGCTATGGTACAAATCAGACGTGTTCAACTACCGAGGACAATTATCATCCGCGATGACGAGAAGCAACACTGCGGATAATTGTAATATTATGGACAATTTGTTCAGGACGTTATTTTCTACATCTACTCATCTTCGTACCTCATCCACTATCTTGCTCGCAGGTGAGCAGCACTGGCGCAACGCGCTTTAGTCCTTTCTTCTGCCGAAGCTTACGCTATGCGCTGGGCTCGACCACTTTACTTAGATTTCGCTGAATTAAGCGAACATTAAAATAATTCTCTTGCAGGAGAAGGGCGATGTATTTTTATTGGGTTTTGTTAGGTCTGGCTATTGCCACAGAAATTACCGGCACGTTATCTATGAAATGGGCTAGCGTCAGTGATGGAAACGGCGGATTTATTTTAATGCTGGTGATGATTTCTCTGTCATATATATTTCTCTCTTTCGCCGTTAAAAAAATCGCGTTAGGCGTAGCCTATGCGCTGTGGGAAGGCATCGGTATTTTATTTATTACGCTGTTTAGCGTTTTGTTATTTGATGAAAGTTTATCGCCGATGAAAATTGCTGGGTTAACGGCCCTGGTTGCCGGGATTGTATTGATCAAATCGGGTACGCGTAAAGTGCGTAAATCTACGCTGGAGCAGAATCATGGTTCAGTTTGAATGGATTCACGCCGCCTGGTTGGCACTGGCAATAGTGCTGGAAATTATTGCAAACGTCTTTTTGAAATTTTCTGATGGCTTTCGCCGTAAAATCTTTGGCTTGCTGTCGCTGGCGGCGGTACTTGCTGCTTTTAGTGCACTATCCCAGGCAGTTAAAGGGATAGACTTGTCAGTGGCGTATGCATTGTGGGGGGGATTTGGTATTGTCGCCACATTAGCAGCCGGTTGGGTCCTGTTTGGTCAGCGCTTAAACCGCAAAGGCTGGGTTGGGCTGGTCCTGTTGTTAGCTGGAATGATCATGGTGAAACTTGCCTGACGCTTATGCTGCCCGTATTTTCGGGCAGCATGTAAACGCTATTGCCGGGATAACTCTTCCAGTTTGTCGCGAAAGCCGGTAACAGAGATAGCCCGGTTATCGGCCCGCCAGCGGTCTTTCGCCGCAGGCGCCGAACTTTGCACGCCAATCAACTGCCAGCCGTCATCAGTATGCAGCATTAGCGGCGAACCGCTGTCTCCCGGTAGGGTATCGCACTGATGCGACATCACTGACGTTTGCGCCCAGCCAGTCACTTCGCAATTTTTATGACTGTACAACGTATCCAGGTGATCCTCGGGATATCCTGCCTGGGTCACTTTACGACCCGCCGCCTTTAATGCGGTGGTGAGTGCTGCTTTGTCGCCCTCGAAAAGTGGTAAGGGGGTAATGCCGGAAGGCGGATTACGCAACACAATCAAACCAAAATCCCACGGCGCGGCAGCAGGCGGGACAATCCAGCCATCTCCATTAGCCTTTAACCGTTTTCCTAATGTCGGATCAACACGGCCTTCAATGTTGTGGATCTCATAGCGCCATAGCCCTTTATTCGACACAAAACGCAGCGCAATTGCTTTGTCTGGTTTGCCTTTTGGCGGCGTTAATAAACAGTGACCCGCCGTTAATGCGAGATTAGGCGCAATCAGGGTAGCCGTGCAGAGATTTCCACTGGCAGTCTCCAGTTGCCCAACTGCATCCCACGGAGATTGGGTCGTGTTAATTACCGGCACTCGATCGTCATGACCAAAAAAAAGGGTGCTGACTTCATCATTAGCCGATTCAGGACTGTCAGGTTTATCCGCAAATACAAATGCAGATGTCAAACTAATTGCACCCAGTACTACAGCAATGGTTGTACGCATATCACACTCTGGTGGGTAATTATGATTATTAAAAGCAAACCCTCATAAATACTATAGCCGGGACGGGATTAAAGTGGGAGTGAAATCAGATAACTACGATCAGAAAAGATAAAAGCGAGTGGCAATAAGTGCGCATAATATAAGGATGATAAGAATGAACTCAAAGCGATAACGGCCCACCATAGTACCCTCCGCTAAAGGCGGCGCTAAACGTTATCCGTTTAGCACCGCAATTTTCAGGCGCGAGGGGGCGCGCCATTATTGCTGTTGAAAACTCAAGCTGCTGGTTGTGCTGCTGGTTTTGCAGGTTGCTGATTGCTGTGTTTCTTGGCGTGTTTTTTCGCTGCTTGTGCTTTTTGTTCCGGTGCTTTCTGTTCAGTTGTCGCTTTTTTATGATGCTTTTTAGCCGCCTGCGCTTTTTGGGCAGGTGCTGCTTTATGCTGTTTTTTATGATGAGTGGTTTTTGCAGGTGCAGCTTTGGTGGCAGTCGTTGCTGGGGCCGGTGTGGTCGCAGTCTCTGCGGCAAAGACGGCAGAAGAGAGACTCATTGCAGCGGCAACAACCAGAGCTAATACTTTTTTCATTGTCATACCCTCAATTTGGTTTTTTATGCAACCCCACTGCGGGGCCGATGTAATGACTATATCTCGGGTAATGAGAAGCTTCCGTGAGTGGTTGGTTTCGGCATGTAACGATATGTACAAAGTAAATTGGTAAATAATAACGTGATGTGATTTAAGGTGAATCCCCTACTAATATCAGTAGTCTTGATCGAGTTTACTATTTCGCTGTTCCCAAAACGGTAGAATTACTTTGCATCATCAATAAATGACACACAGTAAATGAATCCGATAATTTGGGTGTTTATTATCCTGATGACGTTAGATGCGCTGCGGGAATTGGCTGGCGCTTCGTCTATTTTAGGATGGTTATTAACGTTGAGTTGAGCAGACAATAAGCCCGGGTGGGTATTTTACTCCACCCGGGCTTATTTTTTCAGGCGTGCAATCTATGGTGCAAACGTGTACCCACTATAATCGCGACCACCAGCATTGACGCAATAAAGGTACCGACGCCGTTCCAACCGTAGTTATGCCAAAAGACCCCACCTAATGTTCCGGCAATACTTGATCCCAGGTAGTAACTGAACAGATACAGCGAGGAAGCCTGGCCTTTGGCGCGTTTAGCGCGGGGGCCAATCCAACTGCTGGCGACCGAGTGAGCGGCAAAGAATCCGGCGGAGAAGAGCAACATTCCGGCAAAAATCAACCATATCGAACTGAATAATGTCATTAACAGGCCAACAAGCATGACACCTGTCGAAGACAACATTACAGGGCCGCGTCCAAAGCGGGTGGTCATAGTTCCGGCTTTTGGTGAACTCCAGGTGCCTGTCAAATAGACCAGCGATAATAACCCAACCACTGCCTGGCTAACATGCCAGGGGGAGAGCATCAAGCGATAGCCGATATAATTAAACAGCGTTACGAATGAGCCCATCAGCAAAAAACCTTCTGCGAATAACAAAGGCAAACCCTGGTCGCGCCAGTGCAGACGGAAGTTGATAAATAACGTTTTAGGGCGCAGTGAAGAAGGGCGGAAATGGCGAGATTCCGGAAGAATTTTCCAGAACATTAACGCCGAGGCCAGTGCGAAACAGCCAATCGCTGCCAGTGCAATTCGCCAGCTGAAGAAATCGGTAAAGACACCGCTAATTAAGCGTCCGCTCATGCCGCCAATCGAGTTACCGCTGATATACAACCCCATCGAAAAGGCGACAAAACTCGGGTGGATCTCTTCACTAAGGTAGGTCATGCCCACCGCAGCCACGCCGCTTAATGAAAGGCCAATCAAGGCGCGCATCACCAAAATGCCGTGCCAGCTGGTCATCATCGTCGAAAATAACGTACAGATGGAGGCCAACAATAGCGCCGTCACCATCACTGGCTTGCGACCAATGGCATCGGAAAGCGGGCCAGTAAACAGCAAACCGATAGCCAGCATTGCCGTTGAAATTGACAGTGAAATGCTACTGTTTGCGGGTGTTAAGCCAAACTCCTGCGAAAGAACCGGAAGGATAGGTTGCACACAATAGAGAAGTGCGAAGGTTGCCAGTCCGGCAGAAAAAAGCGCCAGGGTCACGCGCATGAATTGCGGCGTACCGCGTTTGATGAATAGGTTTGGCTGGGAAACGTTTTGCTTGTCAGTGTCGCTTGCCGGAGCGCCATCAACAGTTGTGGTACGACTCACTTGAAATCCTTACTAAATATGCGCGTTGTGTTAGCTCAGGAATAGAGTAGGAAAATCGAATTGTTATGTCTAATATATTAATAGTCTCAAATAATATGTTTAAAATATGAATATTGAATTGCGTCACATCCGTTACTTCATCGCTGTTGCGGAAGAATTGCATTTTGGTCGTGCTGCAGCTCGGCTGAATATTTCCCAACCGCCACTAAGCCAACAGATTCAGGCGTTGGAGCAACAAATTGGCGCGCGCCTGCTGGCCAGGACCAATCGTAGCGTCTCGCTCACCGCTGCAGGCAAACAATTTCTTGCCGATAGTCGCCAAATTATTTCTCTGGTAGACGATGCCGCAGCGCGAGCTGAACGTCTGCATCAGGGGGAGTCGGGAGAGTTACGCATTGGTTTTACCTCATCGGCGCCATTCATTCGCGCCGTGTCAGATACCTTATCGTTATTTCGCCGTGAATTTCCTGATGTCCATTTGCAGACACGCGAGATGAATACCCGCGAGCAAATTACGCCCCTTATCGAAGGGACACTCGATATGGGACTGTTACGCAATACTTTGCTGCCGGAGACGTTGAACCACGCGGTAATTGTGCATGAACCGCTTATGGCGATGATTCCGCACGATCATTCATTGGCCAGTAAATCTGTAGTTACGCTGGCGGAACTGGCAAAAGAGCCGTTTGTTTTCTTTGATCCTCACGTTGGGACGGGGCTTTATGATGACATTCTTGGCCTGATGCGACGCTACAATCTTACACCGGTTATTACCCAGGAAGTGGGTGAGGCAATGACCATCATAGGCCTTGTGTCTGCCGGTTTGGGGGTTTCGATTTTACCTGCCTCATTTAAGCGTGTTCAACTTAATGAAATGCGTTGGATACCTATTGCTGAAGAAGATGCGGTTTCTGAAATGTGGTTGGTCTGGCCAAAGCATCATGAACAAAGTCCGGCTGCGCGAAACTTTCGTATTCAGCTGCTGAATGCTCTCAAGTGAGGTAAAATCCAGCCAAAAAACCCGAAAAGTGTGCTGTTAATCACATGGCTAAGTAAAAATTTGACGGCACGCATTGAAGTGTTTCACCATAGCCTACAGATTATTTCGGAGCGCGAAAATATAGGGAGTATAAGGTGGTTGCTGAAAACCAGCCTGGACATATTGATCAAATAAAGCAGACCAACGCAGGTGTTGTATATCGCCTGATTGATCAGCTTGGTCCCATTTCGCGTATCGACCTTTCTCGCATGGCGCAACTGGCTCCAGCCAGTATCACCAAAATTGTCCGCGAAATGCTAGAAGCGCACCTGGTGCAAGAGTTAGAAATTAAAGAAGCGGGAAACCGTGGCCGCCCTGCGGTGGGGTTGGTGGTGGAAACAGAAGCCTGGCATTATCTTTCTCTGCGCATCAGTCGTGGTTTGATTTTCATTGCTTTGCGTGATTTAAGCAGCAAGCTGGTGGTGGAAGAGACGCTGGAGCTGGCGCTTCAGGATGAATTGCCTTTGCTGGAACGTATCATTGCGCATATTGATCAGTTTTTTATCCGTCATCAAAAAAAACTCGAACGCCTGACATCCATCGCCATTACATTGCCGGGAATTATTGATACGGAAAATGGCATTGTGCATCGGATGCCGTTTTACGAGGATGTGAAAGAGATGCCGCTCGGCGAAGCGCTGGAGCAGCACACAGGTGTACCAGTTTATATTCAGCATGATATCAGTGCATGGACGATGGCTGAGGCATTATTTGGTGCCTCTCGCGGGGCGCGCGATGTGATTCAGGTGGTAATTGATCACAATGTTGGCGCAGGCGTGATTACCGACGGTCACCTGTTACATGCCGGAAGCAGCAGCCTGGTAGAAATTGGCCATACCCAGGTGGATCCCTATGGTAAACGTTGTTATTGCGGTAACCACGGTTGCCTGGAAACCATCGCCAGTGTGGACAGCATCCTCGAACTGGCGCAATTACGCCTTAATCAATCAATGAGTTCGATGTTGCACGGGCAGCCTTTGAGCGTGGATTCCTTATGCCATGCGGCGTTGCAGGGAGACTTGCTGGCAAAGGACATTATCACTGGCGTAGGCGCGCATGTTGGGCGCATTCTGGCCATCATGGTGAATTTATTTAACCCACAAAAAATACTGATTGGCTCGCCGTTAAGCAAAGCGGCAAAGATTCTGTTTCCTGTGATTTCTGACAGCATCCGTCAGCAGGCGCTTCCAGCATACAGTCAGCATATTAGCGTTGAGAGCACTCAGTTCACCAATCAGGGGACAATGGCGGGAGCCGCGCTGGTAAAAGACGCGATGTATAATGGATCTTTGCTGATTCGTCTGTTGCAGGGTTAACATTTTTTAACTGTTCTACCAAAATTTGCGCTATCTCAAATTGAGTGCAGAAAGCATAACTTAGACTTTCCACGTTGAATTATTTTCCTGGCTTATATTAGTGAAGCATAACGGTGGAGTTAGTGATGCTGAAGCGTTTCTTTATAACAGGTACAGACACTTCTGTAGGGAAAACGGTGGTTTCCCGCGCATTGCTACAAGCGTTAGCCTCCCAGGGAAAAACGGTTGCGGGATACAAACCCGTAGCGAAGGGGAGCAAAGAGACACCTGACGGGCTGCGTAATAAAGATGCCCTGGTGTTGCAGAGTGTTTCATCAATTGAACTGCCTTATGAAGCAGTCAATCCCATTGCGTTAAGCGAAGAAGAAAGTAGCGTGGCACACAGTTGTCCAATCAATTACACGCTCATTTCAAATGGTCTGGCTAACCTGACCGACAAAGTTGATCATGTTGTAGTTGAGGGGACTGGCGGATGGCGTAGCCTGATGAATGATCTGCGTCCGCTCTCTGAATGGGTGGTCCAGGAGCAGCTACCGGTGTTGATGGTGGTGGGCATTCAGGAAGGCTGTATTAACCATGCGCTTCTGACCGCACAAGCGATTGCGAACGACGGTCTGCCGCTCATTGGCTGGGTGGCTAATCGTATTAACCCCGGGTTAGCACATTATGCAGAAATCATTGATGTGCTGGGTAAAAAACTCCCGGCACCACTCATTGGTGAACTGCCTTATCTGCCGCGCGCTGAACAGCGAGAACTGGGTCAATACATCCGTTTAGCCATGCTGCGTAGTGTGCTGTCGGTAGATAGAGTCAGGGTGTAAGGTCCGCGACATTACCGACGCAATCACGCAGGCAATCAATAAACCGGGGAGTAGCTGATACTCCCCGGTCATTTCGCATATCATCAATGTCGACATAATTGGCGCATGCGTGGTCGCAGCCAGCAGTGTTGCCATCCCAGTTAGCCCGAGTAAAAGCGTCATTTCTTCGCCGCCTGGAAGCCATAACCCCAGGCTACGTCCATACAGCATGCCAATTGCAAGTCCGATAAATAGCGTTGGCGTAAACACGCCGCCAGGCGCGCCGGAACCGCTACTGGCCAGCACGGCAAAAAGTTTGCAGATGAAGATCGCAGCAATGACCGTAAACAGTGGTGGGGTGGTTAAAAAGGATCGCACCGTACTATAACCATTGCCCCATACGGCAGGCGTGAGCAGAGAAAGCAGGCCGACGATCAATCCCCCTAACGCCAACTGCCAGGGCGGCGCCAGTTTTAGATGAACAAAACCCTGATGACTGGCGCTCATCATTTTCAACAGTAATGGTCCGCAAAGACCCGCCAGCACGCCGGTACTGATAATCAACACATAGTCCCGCACATGCAGCGTCACCTCGAGCTGAACGCTGTAGAGTAATGCATCGCTGTGATTAATAAGATTGCTGACAAGCAATGCCACCACGGCTGAAATCACCACCGGGCCAAGAGAGGCCAGCATCATGGTGCCAAACAGCACTTCGGCAATAAATAAACTCCCGGCAAGCGGTGCGCGATAGGCTGCAGCCATGCCTGCCGCAGCACCGCAGGCAATCCATAATTTCCACTCTTCACGCGGCGTAAAACGTTGGGCAAACCAGGATGCGGCAAGAGCCGCCAGTAGAATCATCGCGCCTTCACGGCCAATTGCGCTACCGCTGGCTACCACCAACAGAGAGGCCAGTGATTTTACCAGGCTTGCTGCGTAATCGAACTGTCCCTCGGTCTGCAATGCTTCCATATAATCGGTTGGCGCATGAGGGCGTTGCTGCGTAACTCTCTGCCAGCCCATGAGCAATATACCTGCCGCCAGACCGCCGAGCGCAGGAGTTAACAAGCGTCGCCACAAAGAAAGGTTTGTCGCAGCATTGACCAGACTCCCGGAATCATTGCTCAGGAACAACCACTCCAGCAACAGCATGGCATGACGGAACCCGGCAACGGCAAACGCCGCGAGAATACCGATTACTGTTGCGATAAGCAGACGACGGAACATGGTGCGCAGATCCGGGTAAAGGTGTAGATGATGCATGAGTAAAAATGGCAATTTAAATACGGGCTTCTATTTTGCGGGAAAAGACGTCAGGCGCAAAAGCTGTACGTGCTTTAAATGGAGAAAAGGTGTGACACTGTAACGTCTTTGATATTGGATGGCGCACTATTGTCGCCATCCGGTAATACCAGTTAACCTCAACGAAACAGAGGCTTAACTGCGACGGGAATCAGCAATTGTGACTGCCACTCAGCCAGCGTTAAGCGAGCCAGTTCACCAAGTGTGCGGTAAAAAGGGTGGTCTGCTTTTTCGATAAACACCTCGAGAAAGCGCGTCGACCACGGTAAAAGATGCCACGCCAGCAACTCTTCGCACTCGGTCTGACGACCATTCTCCGCCAGCCAGGCCGCCATCAGTAGCAACGAACCAAAATGATCTTCAGGCTCGTTTTGCTTCATCTCAAACTGAATGCCTTTTTCGCGCATCCATTGACGAAGTGCCAACGTTGAATCGCCAAACAGTACCGATTCACGATCTAACCAGACCGATCCCCACGGTGGAGACGGCAATGCCCACGGGCCAACGAATAAACGCTGCCAGGCCTGCGTACGTGACTCTTCACTCTGTTGCTGAAAAGCCGTTACCAGCGGCACTAAAGAAGTTTGCGGCAGAGGCCACTGAGTTTCCCAGCCATCGCTGGTCATTGCAGAAACCAGAGGCGCGGCTTCCTCGCTTTCTGGGGCGTAATAAAACAGCGCACCCAACACGCGCGCCGCGACAGAAAAATTATCTTGTTGTGAAAAATGCGTCATTCCTATCACCCTGAAACGTGCGGGTTACCCCGCACCAAGTTGTTAACCTGCGACAGCCATTCCGACCGTCATGTGCAGGCCATAAAATAGCGCTCGCCCGATCATCTCACCGCCCAGTATGAGAGTTAACCCTAACACAAGCCCGGCAACGTGAGGTTCATGGCGACGGATTAGCGGACACAGCCAGCATCCCAGACCAGCGCATAACAATACCACACGCCAGGCTTGTAATGCGGCGTAATCTGGCACCAGTGCGCTGGCTTGTTGTACGGATGAGTGAATAGAGGCCAGAGACAAACCTTGCAGCACAATCCCCCCGACACAGGCGATCAGCGCGAGAACGCTAATGATGGCAAACGGTGTAGTATTAAACGTCACGCGGGCGGCTCGCAGAATAGCCGCCGCAAGTATGGGGCCACTCAACAAAACCGTCAGGAAAAAGGCCAACGTAGTATAACCGTTATGCCAGGTTGGCACGGTATCGATTTGATAAACGCAACTCATCATCCAGACGAAAACGACACCGAGAACCATGCTGACGAGTAACCAGAGTCTCCCTAACGCTTGCGGTATCTTCCTTGTTACCACTGCCAGCCACCATAACCCGCCAACGGCAAAGAACAATGAACCGGCAGCAATTTCGTTGCTCAAGCCGGAAGCACCGATTCGATTTAGCGAATTAAATGCCCGCAGCGGTGAGCCCAGGTGCATGATGGAGGCGATAAAACCGATGCCCATCAACAGCCAGAGGAAAAGCATGCCGCGAACAATGCGCTGACGGTCTGCGTCACCTTTGGTAACCAACCAGCCAATTCCACTGACAATCAGCGCGCCCACCACACATTGGCCCAATAGGGTAAAGACAACCAGCGGCCATTCATGCCATCCATTTCCCATTTTAGACTTCCTCCGGATTAGCCAGATAACCAGTGGTATCGCCGGTCGGTCGGCTGTTGGCGTTAGGTTTGATAACGATATTGGGTTTTGTGAAATGTGCGCGCGGCAGTGGCGCGACGGCAGCCAGTGTGCCGTGCTTCTGGCGTAACTCTTCAATCGGACCGAACTCAAGCGCACGCAGCGGGCAGGATTCAACACATATAGGTTGTTTCCCTTCCGCGACACGTGAATAACAGCCATCGCACTTAGTCATATGTCCTTTTTCTGCATTGTACTGTGGCGCACCGTAAGGGCAGGCCATGTGACAGTAGCGACAGCCGATACAAACATCTTCGTCAACCACCACAAAGCCATCTTCGCGCTTATGCATTGCGCCGCTGGGGCAGACTTTGGTGCAGGCCGGATCTTCACAATGGTTACAGGAGAGGGAGAGATAGTAGGCAAACACATTCTGATGCCATACACCATTGTCTTCCTGCCAGTCGCCTCCTGCATATTCGTAAATACGGCGGAAGCTTACTTCGGGGCTAAGATCTTTAAAGTCTTTGCATGCCAGCTCGCAGGTTTTGCAGCCGGTACAGCGGCTGGAATCAATAAAAAATCCATATTGCGTTGTCATGGGCTACTCCTTAAACCTTTTCGATCTCGACGAGATTGGTGTGCTGCGGATTTCCCTTAGCAAGTGGTGAAGGGCGCAGAGTGGTCAGCGTATTCACACAGCCACCGTGGTCGATTTTATCCCCGGCCATATTTGCCTCATGCCAGGCCCCCTGACCCATAGCGCTAACGCCGGGGATGATGCGCGGCGTTACTTTTGCCGGCAGGCGGACTTCGCCACGATCGTTAAACACCCGAACCATATCGCCATTAACAATGCCGCGCTTCTGCGCATCTATAGGGTTGATCCACACTTCCTGACGACAGGCTTCTTTCAGTAGTTCGATGTTGCCGTAGGTGGAGTGAGTACGGGATTTATAATGGAAACCAAACAGTTGTAGCGGGAAGGTACTGCGTTCAGGTGAATCCCAACCTTCAAAGGTTGATGCATAAACCGGTAAAGGGCTTATCACTTCATCTTTTTCCAGTTCCCAGGTTCGGGCAATTTCCGCAAGCTTGCTGGAGTATATTTCAATCTTACCGGATGGCGTTTTCAGAGGATTCGCCTCTGGATCGTCACGAAATGCTTTGTAGGCAACGAAATGACCATTGGGATCTTTACGTTTGTAAATCCCCATTTTTTTCAGTTCATCATAAGACGGCAGTGCCGGATCTTTAGCGACCATTTGGGCGTACAGATGCTGCAACCACTGTTCCTGGGTACGACCCTCGGTGAATCGCTGATACACATCAGGTCCAAGACGTTTCGCGACCTCACTCAGGATCCAGTAAATCGGTTTGCGTTCAAATTTCTCACTGGTCACCGGTTGCAGGAATATGAGATAGCCCATGTTACCGGCGTAATCGTTAGGAATGATGTCTTCCTGTTCAACGGTCATCAGGTCTGGTAGCAAAATATCGGCGTATTTTGCCGAAGAGGTCATAAAGTTTTCGATGACCACAATCATTTCGCATTTCGACTCATCCTGCAGAATTTCATGCGTTTTGTTGATGTCCGAGTGCTGATTCACCAGGGTGTTACCGGCATAGTTCCAGATGAACTTAATCGGCACATCCAGCTTCTCTTTGCCGCGAACGCCGTCGCGTGTTGCGGTCATTTGCGGGCCATGATCGATAGCA
Organism: Escherichia whittamii; assembly: GCF_014836715.1. GTDB lineage: Bacteria > Pseudomonadota > Gammaproteobacteria > Enterobacterales > Enterobacteriaceae > Escherichia > Escherichia whittamii. Next base: position 73,771 of record NZ_JACSQI010000002.1, on the reverse strand, counting down.
TCGGTCCAGCTAAAACAGGAGATTGACGTTTTGACCGGATTATCCAACATTGGCAAACGTTCAATGGTAATTGTGTAGGTAGATTCACGTGCGCCACTATTTCCACCGCTGATGCCGACATTGCCCGTCAGAATTGGTAACATAGCAATAGCGCGAGCGGTCAACTCGCCGTTCGCCTGGCGCTGTGGTCCCCAGCCCTGGCATATGTAGGCGGGTTTTGCTGTCCCGATCTCACGAGCCAGTTTGACGATACGGTCCGCCGGGATACCGGTGATCTGCGAAGCCCACTGCGGTGTTTTCGCTGTTTTATCGTCACCTTCGCCAAGAATATACGCCTTGTAATGACCATTTTTTGGCGCATCCGCAGGCAAGGTTTTTTCGTCATAACCTACGCAGTATTTATCGAGAAAGGGTTGATCGACGAGATTTTCGTTAATTAACACCCAGGCGATACCTGCCACCAGTGCAGCATCGGTTCCTGGACGAATAGGAAACCATTCGTCTTCACGGCCAGCAGCGGTATCGGTGTAGCGCGGATCGATAACGATCATTTTGGCGTTGGATTTCTCGCGCGCTTTTTCCAGAAGGTAAGTGATTCCGCCGCCGCTCATTCGTGTTTCAGCGGGGTTGTTACCAAACATCACCACCAGCTTGCTGTTTTCGATATCGGTGGTGCTGTTACCATCGTTACTTCCGTAGGTGTAAGGCATTGCACAGGAAATTTGCGCGGTACTGTAGGAACCATACTGATTAAGCGAACCACCGTAACAGTTCATCAGGCGTTTTACTGCAGAGGCTGATGGAGAAGAGCGAGTCATATTTCCGCCAACGATCCCCGAAGAGTACTGAATATAAACAGCCTCGTTGCCATATTGTGCGACGGTTTTTTTCAGGCTATTGGCGATGGTATCAAGCGCCTCATTCCAGCTAATACGCTCGAATTTTCCTTCGCCGCGTTTGCCTACGCGTTTCATTGGATAGTTCAGCCGATCGGGATGATTAATCCGCCGACGTATAGAACGACCACGCAAACAGGCACGTACCTGATGATTGCCATATTCGTCGTCGCCAGTATTATCGGTTTCCACCCATGTGACTTCATTATCTTTAACATGGAGACGAAGCGCGCAGCGACTGCCACAGTTGACGGAACAAGCCCCCCATACAACTTTTTCGCTGGCCTGCTGTACTGCCGCCGCTGCGCTGCGCATAGCGAAAGGCAACGATAAACTGCCAGCTGCAAGCGCCAGTGAACCTATAGCGGTAGATTTAACCAATGTTCTGCGGCTAATGCCCACCTGATTTTCATTTTTGGACATAACTCACTCCCTGATTTCTATCGTTATATACATATTTATATTTTGAATATTTAGCGTGCTAACAATAGGGAGTCTACCCATTTTAGGTTAGGAATTATTAATCCATATCAATAGAAGGGCATCAGTGATAACTGGCTACAATAGAGCATCAGAAGTACGTTGCTGGATGGCTCGCGAACGTCTTATCGAGCCTACAGATCCGTTACAGAATGTAGACCTGACAAGACGCGCCAGCGTCCATCATACTTTTACTGCGGTTCGGCAGGTGCACCATCCTGAGTCGGTTGTGCAGGGGCAGAATTGTTACCGCTGGTGGTGCGGTTATAGAGAATTTTATGCGTATCATTGGCACAATGGCCAACCACCCTGGTGTCAGGCTGATCGACCTGATCATTCGGCACAATACTTAAAGTAAAGCTACTTTCTGGTACACCGTTATTGATAATACGCTGTGAAATATCGCTCTTTATCCGTTCACAAGAATCTGGCTCGGCCAGCGCGACGGGTGAGGCCAGTGTGAGCATAAGCGCGGCACAATAAGTTGAGATTTTCATCATTGGCTCCTTAAATGAATATTACTAATTAAGCATAGCATTTCACGTGTAAAGTACTGTATTTACTACTATGATTGAGAATCATCTCTACTGCCTGGTGACTGACGTGAATTTCAAATTACTGCCATGTTTGCTTGCGATAATGCTTACAGGATGCGACCGCGCAGAAGTAACGTTTTCTTTTACGCCAGAGATGGCCAGTTTCTCTAATGAATTTGATTTCGATCCGCTGCGTGGTCCGGTTAAAGATTTCACCCAGACATTGATGAATGAACAAGGGGAAATGACGAAACGTGTTTCAGGCAGTTTATCGGAAGAGGGTTGCTTCGATTCGCTTGAATTACTGGATCTGGAAAATAATACCGTGGTTGCCTTAGTGCTGGATGCGAATTATTACCGCGATGCGCAGACACTGGAGAAAAGAGTACGTTTACAGGGTAAATGCCAGTTAGCAGAATTACCGTCCGCCGGGGTAAGTTGGGAAACTGATGATAATGGCTTCGTGGTTAAAGCCAGCAGCAAACAGATGCAGATGGAATATCGGTATGATGAACAGGGCTATCCGCTGGGTAAAACCACAGTAAGCAACGACAAAACGTTATCAGTCACTGCAACACCGTCAAATGATCCAATCAAAAAGCTTGATTACACGGCGGTTACTTTACTTAATAATCAACAAGTTGGTAATGTTAAGCAAACCTGTGAATATGACAGCCACGCCAATCCGGTAGACTGCCAATTAATCATTGTGGATGAGAGAGTAAAACCCGCCGTCGAACGGGTTTACACTATCAAAAATACCATTGATTATTATTAACGCTATTGCGCGGTCGGCTTCAGCATCGCCTGACCAGGCGTTTTATGTTCCGCCAGATACTGATGCTGGAATATACACATGCGAATGGCATTGCGATATTGACCATTAATAAAGAATTCATGCATCAATTCACCTTCGACTGTAAAACCGAGCTTACGGTAAATGTGAATCGCTTTTTCATTCTCTTTATCGACAATCAGATACAGCTTATAAAGATTAAGAACCGTAAAGCCATAATCCATTGCTAATTTCGCTGCGCGGGTTGCCAGACCTTTACCCTGGTATTCCGGAGAGATGATTATCTGAAATTCTGCGCGGCGGTGGACATGGTTAATTTCAACCAGTTCCACCAGACCCGCTTTTTCACCATCGCATTCCACCACGAAACGGCGCTCACTCTGATCGTGAATATGTTTATCGTACAGATCAGAGAGTTCAACAAAGGCTTCGTAGGGTTCCTCAAACCAGTAACGCATCACGCTGGCGTTATTGTCGAGTTGATGCACATAGCGTAAATCTTCACGCTCCAGCGGACGTAGCTTAACACTGTGGGCGCTTGTCATAACGTGTCCTTACATTCCTTATATCAATAGAAGGTTAGGGGGTAATTACGCGGCCAGTACGACGGTCCAGGCAACGTAAAGTGTTCGGTTCCCAGTAGGCATTTATGTTGGCACTTTGTTCGCATTTATCGCGGCTATCGAATGCGGCGTCAACTTTATCCCATTCTTTCTCGGTGCGTTTATTGACTTTTTGACGTAAATTGCGAGTTTCATTCCATTGCTCTTTTTCCATTGTCGCCTGTTGGCGACTCTGTGCGCTGTCGCCAGACTCGATCACCAGTTTATTGGTTTCTGCATGAGTAGTTGCGCTAAATGCCAGTGCGCAAGGTAGCAGAAAAGCGAGCAGTCCGAGCCGTTTGCAGAAAGTAATATTCATGATTCATTCCTTACATGAATGTTTAAAGGAGATTTTACACGATCCACTGCGAACGCAAAACGTACCAGAAGGATGTATAGGGTGATGATATTATTTCGAGCCATAAATATACATGATGTCAATGAGTGACAAAGATGATTAAAACAACATTACTGTTTTTTGCGACGGCCTTGTGTGAAATTGTTGGCTGCTTCCTGCCCTGGCTGTGGCTTAAACGAAACGCCAGCGTATGGCTGCTGGTTCCGGCGGGGATTTCTCTGGCGCTTTTCGTCTGGCTGCTAACATTGCATCCGGCGGCAAGTGGGCGAGTGTATGCAGCTTATGGTGGCGTTTATGTTTGCACGGCGCTGCTGTGGCTGCGGGTTGTGGATGGCGTAAAACTCAGTCTCTACGACTGGACAGGGGCATTGGTCGCGCTGTGCGGAATGTTGATTATTGTTGCTGGCTGGGGACGCGCTTGATTTTGTCGGGAATGAGAAATGTTTTTTATTATTAATAAGATACGCTCTTTCTGTCGTCCAGAATAACAGCAAAGTCTGGCTGTCTTTAGAACTATTCACTTCGTAAATACGCGCCTATTTTTGTGATCACGCTTACCTTTTACAATATTTATACTTGTATGGTAGTAGCTCAGTTGCGTAGATTTCATGCATCACGACAAGCGATGCAAGGAATCGAACATGAAGATCGTAAGGGCTGAAGTTTTTGTTACCTGTCCGGGGCGTAATTTCGTCACCTTAAAAATCACCACCGAGGACGGTATTACCGGTCTTGGCGATGCCACACTGAATGGACGCGAGCTTTCCGTTGCGTCTTATCTGCAGGATCACCTTTGTCCGCAGCTTATAGGCCGCGATGCACACCGTATCGAAGATATCTGGCAGTTTTTCTATAAAGGGGCGTACTGGCGTCGCGGTCCAGTCACCATGTCGGCCATTTCGGCTGTTGATATGGCGCTGTGGGACATTAAAGCCAAAGCCGCCAACATGCCGCTTTACCAGTTACTGGGTGGCGCGTCTCGCGAAGGGGTTATGGTTTATTGTCACACGACCGGTCACTCCATTGATGAAGCACTGGATGATTATGCTCGTCATCAGGAACTGGGATTCAAAGCCATCCGCGTACAGTGCGGCATTCCAGGCATGAAGACCACCTATGGCATGTCCAAAGGCAAAGGGCTGGCTTATGAACCTGCGACCAAAGGGCAGTGGCCGGAAGAGCAGTTGTGGTCGACGGAAAAATATCTCGACTTCATGCCAAAACTGTTCGACGCGGTGCGTAACAAGTTTGGTTTTGATGAACATCTGCTGCATGACATGCACCATCGCTTAACGCCTATTGAAGCGGCGCGCTTTGGTAAAAGCATTGAAGATTATCGCATGTTCTGGATGGAAGACCCGACACCTGCGGAAAACCAGGAGTGTTTCCGTCTCATTCGCCAACACACCGTCACGCCAATTGCGGTGGGTGAAGTCTTCAATAGCATTTGGGACTGCAAACAGCTGATAGAAGAACAACTCATCGACTACATCCGCACCACGCTGACTCATGCGGGTGGCATTACCGGTATGCGTCGGATCGCTGATTTCGCATCACTGTATCAGGTACGGACTGGTTCACACGGTCCTTCTGATTTGTCGCCTGTTTGTATGGCGGCGGCGCTGCATTTTGACCTGTGGGTGCCAAATTTCGGCGTCCAGGAATATATGGGTTATTCAGAACAAATGCTCGAAGTCTTCCCGCATAACTGGACCTTCGATAACGGCTATATGCATCCGGGCGACAAACCGGGTCTTGGCATCGAGTTTGATGAAAAGCTGGCAGCAAAATACCCCTACGAACCTGCTTATCTGCCAGTCGCACGTCTGGAAGATGGCACTCTGTGGAACTGGTAAGGAGAAAAATAATGAAAAGTATTTTAATTGAAAAACCAAATCAACTGGCAATTATCGAACGTGAAATTCCCACCCCGTCCGCGGGTGAAGTACGGGTAAAAGTGAAACTGGCCGGAATTTGCGGCTCTGATAGCCATATTTATCGCGGTCATAATCCGTTTGCGAAATATCCGCGCGTCATTGGCCACGAATTTTTTGGCGTGATTGATGCTGTCGGTGAAGGTATTGAAAACAGCCGGAGCGGTGAGCGTGTTGCGGTAGATCCGGTAGTGAGCTGTGGGCATTGCTATCCGTGCTCAATTGGTAAACCAAATGTTTGTACAACGCTGGCTGTATTAGGTGTTCACGCTGACGGCGGTTTTAGTGAATATGCCGTTGTTCCGGCAAAAAACGCATGGAAAATCCCTGATACAGTGGCAGATAAATTTGCGGTAATGATCGAACCTTTTACCATTGCAGCGAACGTTACCGGACACGGTAAACCTACTGAAGATGACACCGTGCTGGTTTATGGCGCAGGTCCGATTGGCCTGACTATTGTTCAGGTATTAAAAGGTGTTTATAACGTCAAAAATGTGATTGTTGCCGATCGCATTGATGAACGACTGGAAAAAGCGAAAGAGAGTGGGGCAGATTGGGCGATTAATAATGGTCAGACACCGCTTGGCGAAATATTCGCTGAAAAAGGAATCAAACCAACATTAATTATTGATGCTGCTTGCCATCCGTCAATTTTGAAAGAAGCGGTTACGTTGGCTTCTCCGGCAGCACGTATTGTATTAATGGGCTTCTCCAGTGAACCGTCTGAAGTCATTCAGCAGGGAATTACCGGAAAAGAACTTTCTATTTTCTCCTCCCGGTTAAATGCCAACAAATTCCCGGTCGTGATCGACTGGTTAAGCAAAGGGTTAATTAAACCAGAAAAATTAATTACCCACACGTTTGATTTTCAGCATGTTGCTGATGCCATAAGTTTATTTGAACAGGATCAAAAACATTGCTGCAAAGTCTTACTTACTTTTTCTGAATAATACCAATAACAGCGAGTAAGTAGTACGCATCTTACCTCTTATTTAGAGATATCCATTATGACAATAGAAAAACACGAAAGAAGCACTAAGGATTTGGTGAAAGCAGCAGTGTCGGGATGGCTTGGGACTGCGCTTGAATTTATGGATTTTCAGCTATATTCGCTCGGCGCAGCGTTAGTGTTTCATGAAATATTTTTCCCGGAATCATCAACCGCAATGGCGTTAATTCTGGCAATGGGAACCTACGGTGCAGGCTATGTGGCACGTATTGTCGGAGCATTTATTTTCGGCAAAATGGGCGACAGAATAGGGCGTAAAAAAGTACTCTTTATTACCATCACCATGATGGGGATCTGTACCACCCTAATTGGCGTGTTGCCGACCTATGCGCAGATTGGTGTTTTTGCGCCAATCTTGCTGGTGACTCTGCGTATTATTCAGGGGCTGGGAGCCGGCGCGGAAATTTCTGGTGCTGGTACTATGCTTGCTGAATATGCACCGAAAGGAAAGCGCGGGATTATCTCGTCGTTCGTCGCGATGGGAACAAACTGCGGTACCTTGAGTGCAACGGCAATCTGGGCTTTTATGTTCTTTATTCTCAGTAAAGAAGAACTGCTGGCATGGGGATGGCGTATACCGTTCCTGGCGAGTGTGGTGGTGATGGTCTTTGCTATCTGGCTGCGTATGAACCTGAAAGAAAGCCCGGTCTTTGAGAAGGTTAATGACAGTCAGCAATCTGCGCCAAAAGCTGTGCCTGCTGGTAGTATGTTCCAGAGCAAATCTTTTTGGCTGGCAACGGGTCTTCGTTTTGGGCAGGCAGGAAACTCCGGTCTGATTCAAACATTCCTGGCAGGTTATTTAGTACAGACATTGCTGTTTAATAAAGCGATTCCGACAGATGCCTTAATGATCAGCTCAATTATCGGTTTTATGACGATTCCATTCCTGGGTTGGTTGTCCGATAAAATTGGTCGTCGTATTCCCTATATTATTATGAATACTTCGGCCATTGTTCTGGCGTGGCCTATGCTGTCTATTATCGTCGATAAAAGCTATGCCCCGAGCACCATCATGGTTGCGTTGATTGTGATTCATAACTGTGCGGTGTTGGGGTTATTTGCCCTGGAAAACATTACCATGGCAGAGATGTTCGGCTGTAAAAACCGCTTTACCCGGATGGCAATTTCTAAAGAAATTGGTGGTCTTATTGCCTCAGGTTTTGGTCCTATCCTGGCGGGTATTTTCTGCACCATGACTGAATCCTGGTATCCGATTGCGATAATGATTATGGCTTATTCCGTTATCGGTTTAATTTCCGCGCTGAAAATGCCAGAAGTTAAAGACCGCGATTTGAGTGCGCTGGAAGATGCGGCAGAAGATCAACCGCGCGTTGTAAGAGCTGCACAACCTTCAACAAGTCTGTAAATCCAGAATCCCTTCTCTTAGTGAGGAGGGATTTTTTATTCATATAACAAACCATTCAGCTTGCCATATTGAATTTTAAGGAATTGTCATGGGAAATAATTTGTTATCAGCAAAAGCCACACTCCCTGTTTATGATCGTAATAACCTTACACCCAAAATTGTCCATTTAGGTTTTGGTGCATTTCATCGCGCGCATCAGGGCGTGTATGCCGATATCCTGGCTGCCGGGCATCATAGCGATTGGGGCTACTATGAAGTGAACCTGATTGGCGGTGAACAACAAATCGCCGATCTAAAACAGCAAGATAATCTCTATACCGTTGCGGAAATGTCGGCCGATGCCTGGACCGCGCGTGTCGTGGGGGTAGTGAAAAAAGCGTTGCATGCGCAAATAGACGGTTTAGAGGCTGTGCTTGCTGTCATGTGCGAACCACAAATTGCTATTGTTTCTCTGACTATTACAGAGAAAGGCTATTTTCACTCTCCGGCGACCGGGCAGTTAATGCTGGATCACCCGATGATCGTTGACGATCTAAACAATCCCCACAAGCCGAAAACGGCGCCTGGGGTTATTGTGGAGGCGCTGGCTCGGCGCAAGGCCGCAGGGTTACCGGCATTTACGGTGATGTCGTGCGACAATATGCCGGAAAATGGTCATGTGATGCGTGACGTTGTCACTTCTTATGCGCATGCTGTCGATGCCGAACTGGCGCAATGGATTGTAGAGAATGTGACTTTTCCTTCGACAATGGTCGATCGCATTGTCCCGGCGGTAACGGCAGAAACGTTGAACAAAATCGAGCAGCTCACCGGCGTGCGCGATCCCGCGGGTGTAGCCTGTGAACCGTTCCGTCAGTGGGTTATTGAAGATAACTTTGTTGCCGGACGTCCGGAATGGCAAAAAGCAGGGGCTGAACTGGTCAGCGATGTGCTGCCTTATGAAGAGATGAAACTGCGTATGCTCAACGGCAGTCATTCATTCCTGGCGTATCTGGGCTATCTGGCCGGATATCAGCATATTAACGACTGCATGGAAGATGAAAATTATCGCCGTGCGGCACATGCCTTGATGTTGCGGGAACAGGCGCCGACGCTGAAAGTGCAGGGCGTGGATCTGCAAAATTATGCTGATCGACTGATTGAACGCTACAGTAATCCAGCGTTACGCCATCGAACCTGGCAGATTGCGATGGATGGCAGTCAGAAACTCCCGCAGCGTATGCTGGACTCCATCCGCTGGCATCTGACACAGGGCAGTGCGTTCGATCTGTTGGCGCTTGGCGTCGCTGGTTGGATGCGATATGTCGGCGGTGTTGATGAGCAGGGTAATCCCATCGAAATTAGTGACCCGTTATTACCGGTCATTCAGAAGGCCGTGCAAAGTAGCGGAGAAGGGAAAGCGCGCGTTCAGTCCTTGATGGCGATTAATGCGATATTTGGTGATGATTTGCCGAATAATGCATTGTTCATTGCAAAGGTGACGGAAGCGTATTTATCTTTATTAGCGCATGGCGCGAAAACGACCGTGGCGAAATATGCGGTGAAGTGATCAGTGACAGCAATGCCGCCATCGGCGGCATTCACACGCTTAGTTCATGCCGAGACGAATCAGGTCCAGAGGCGCGAGTTTTTCATCACAACCTTCAACTACTACGGTTTTACCGCGGCGGATTTGCTCTGCGGTCAGACCTTCAGTGTCAATCGACAGGATCTTGCCAGTGTGACCGGTGCCGCTAACCATAACACGGCTGCCAGTAGTGATTGCGTTACGGTTACGATCGTAGGTCGTCATAGGTGTTTTCTCCTTTCTGATTTACAGTCGAAGCCCACGTAACGGGCGCAATATAAATACTCCTGTCGAGTGAATTTTTTTTTGTTTATGATCAAGTTCACATCTTTTTTGATGCTTGCATAAACCAGAAGAAGGGGATGAACTCTCACCCCGAATGGGATGAGAGGAAAAGAATTACTCTTCGCTGAACCAGTCGCTATTTTCCTGGCGTATCAGTTGTACGGACTCGCTGATCTCCTGCAAATGCAATGCCATTGCCTTTTCAACGGCATCACCATCATGTGTTTGCAGCGCAGAGAAAATATCCATGTGCTGGCGAAGCAGCATTTCCGGTGGCGAAACGTGGTCAAAACTCATGTAGCGCACCCGATCAACGGTCGCTTTCAGGTTTTCAATGGTGTCCCAGGCGAGTTGACAGTCGGCAATCTGAGTCAGGAGTTGATGGAAGTTGTCATCAAGTTCAAAAAAATCATCCAGTTGCTTGCGCTCAATGGCAATGCGTTGCTGGTGAAGATTTTGCTCAAGTTGGTAGCACTGGCTTTCAGTAATCATGCTCGCTGCCCGCCGAGCCACCGCGCACTCAATGGCCTGTCGAATAAAACTGCCATTGCGAACCTGGGTCATAGAGATTTTATTGACGTAGCTGCCACGCTGCGGGCGAATTTGAATCAGGCCGTTTTCAGCCAGTTTAATGAAGGCTTCGCGAACCGGCTGGCGTGACACATTGAAACGAACAGAAACTTCTTTTTCCGACAACGGCGTACCTGGTGCAATCAGGCAATGCACAATGTCGCGGCGAAGAATACGATAAATTTGCTGATTGACAGGCTGTGTGGGATTAAGTTGTGTTTCGACGGTCATTCGTTCTTGCTTTTGAGTGGGTTAACCGCAAGAGTCTACCACTTTTTTGTGACAAGCAATAACCCGGCGGTGAGGCCGGGTATAAAAATTAATGCCGATGGACATTCAGACCAGCATAACTTTGGGTAACCGGCATCATTTCCAGGGTATTAATGTTAACGTGAGCAGGGAGAGTGGCTACCCACCAGACGGCTTCAGTGACATCTTCTGGTGTCAGCGCGACGGTATTTTGATAGGTCTTTTCTGCTTTGCCGTCATCGCCTTTAAAGCGGACATTGGAAAATTCGGTGCCGCCTACCAGTCCCGGTTCGATGTCTGTGACACGTACTGCCGTACCGTGCAGATCTGTGCGTAGATTCAGGCTGAACTGACGAACAAACGCTTTTGTCGCGCCGTAGACGTTGCCACCAGCATATGGCCAGCTACCCGCTGTTGAACCAATGTTAATAATGTGACCACGATTGCGCTCAACCATACCCGGCAGGACTGCGCGCGTCATATACACGAGGCCTTTATTGTTGGTATCAATCATGGTTTCCCAGTCTTCAACGCTCGCTTTATGTGCAGGTTCCATACCCAGCGCCAGTCCAGCATTGTTCACCAGAATATCAATGTCGCGCCACTCGGCAGGAAGCGATGCCAGCATTTCTTCAATGGCGGCGCGGTTACGAACGTCCAGTTGGGCGATATACAGATTGTTTCCCAGCTCGTCTTTTAACTCCTGCAACCGCTCCTGACGACGGCCAGTGGCGATAACTTTATGCCCTTGTTGAATAAAACGACGAGTAATGCATTCACCAAAACCTGCCGTTGCTCCAGTTACTAAAACGATCATCTCACTGTTCCTCAACGCTTTTGTGTGTCACTAACATAGCACGTGATGCTTAAGAGCAGGTAATACTGGTTTGCAAGATTGCACTCCGTTATCAGTAAGCCTACGCTATGGAACACCTCGTTTTCAGGAGTAGAAAATGTCAACGACGAATCCTTTTCTTACGCAGAGCACGCTGCCTTATATGGCGCCCCATTTTGATCAGATTGCAATTCATCACTATCGCCCGGCATTCGACGAGGGGATGCGGCAAAAGCGGGTTGAGATAGAAGCAATAGCGTTAAACCCACAGACGCCCGATTTTACTAACACTATTCTGGCTCTTGAAAAGAGCGGGGAATTACTCACACGTGTGACCAGCGTCTTCTTTGCTATGACCTCGGCGCATACCAACGATGAATTACAGCGTCTTGATGAACAGTTCTCGGCGGAACTTGCGGAACTGGCTAATGACATTTACCTGAACGGCGAATTGTTCGCTCGGGTAGATGCCATCTGGCAGCGCCGTGGAACACTGAGTCTTGATAGCGAATCCATTCGATTGATCGAGGTGATTCATCAACGTTTTGTTCTTGCCGGGGCCAAACTTGCAGAAGCCGATAAAGCAAAATTAAAAGTGCTGAATACAGAAGCGGCGACCCTTATCAGTCAGTTTAACCAGCGGTTATTAGCCGCGAACAAATCCGGTGGGCTGGTGGTTGACGATATTGGGCAACTGGCGGGGATGAGTGAGCAAGATATTGCCCTGGCGGCGGAGGCGGCGCGCGAGAAAGATCTGGATAACAAGTGGCTTATCCCACTGCTGAATACCACCCAGCAACCGGCGCTTGCTGAACTGCGCGATCGCACGACGCGTGAAAAACTGTTTACTGCGGGCTGGACGCGGGCAGAAAAAAATGACGCTAACGATACTCGTGCCATTATTCAACGGCTGGTGGAGATCCGCGCACAGCAGGCGAAACTGCTTGGTTTCCCTCATTATGCCGCGTGGAAAATCGCCGACCAGATGGCAAAGACACCCGAAGCAGCACTTAACTTCATGCGTGAAATTGTCCCGGCCGCACGTAAGCGAGCAGACGATGAACTGGCATCTATTCAGGCGGTTATCGAAAAGCAGCAAGGCGGATTTAGCGCCCAGCCGTGGGACTGGGCATTTTATGCCGAGCAGGTAAGACGCGAGAAATTCTGTCTCGATGAAGCGCAGCTCAAACCTTATTTCGAATTGAACACAGTGTTGAATGAGGGGGTATTCTGGACTGCTAATCAGCTTTTCGGCATTAAATTTGTCGAGCGCTTTGATATACCGGTCTATCACCCCGATGTGCGCGTATGGGAAATATTTGACCATAACGGAGTTGGTCTTGCGCTATTTTACGGTGATTTCTTCGCCCGTGATTCCAAAAGCGGCGGCGCGTGGATGGGGAATTTTGTTGAGCAATCCACGCTCAATGAGACACGTCCCGTTATTTATAATGTTTGCAATTATCAGAAACCAGCGACAGGCGAACCTGCATTGTTATTGTGGGATGATGTTATAACCTTATTCCATGAGTTTGGTCATACGCTGCACGGTCTTTTTGCCAGTCAACGTTATGCGACGCTTTCTGGCACCAACACGCCGCGTGATTTCGTCGAATTCCCTTCACAAATTAACGAACACTGGGCGACAAATCCGCAGGTATTCTCTCGCTATGCGAGGCATTACCAAACCGGAGAAGCCATGCCGGAAGAGTTACAACAGAAAATGCGCAATGCCAGCCTGTTCAATAAAGGCTACGAGATGAGCGAGTTACTTAGCGCTGCGCTTCTTGATATGCGCTGGCATTGTCTGGAAGAGAATGAAGCACGGCAGGACGTGGACGATTTCGAACTTCGGGCGCTGGCGGCGGAAAACATGGATCTTCCCGCGATACCGCCGCGTTATCGCAGCAGTTATTTTGCCCACATTTTTGGCGGTGGATATGCGGCAGGTTACTACGCATATCTGTGGACGCAAATGCTGGCAGACGATGGTTATCAATGGTTTGTCGAGGAGGGCGGTTTAACGCGTGAAAATGGGCAACGTTTTCGCGAGGCTATCCTTTCCAAAGGTAATAGCGAAGATTTAGAACGCCTGTATCGCCAATGGCGAGGTAAGGCACCACAGATTACACCGATGCTGCAACACCGCGGCTTGAACGTATAATTTTGCAAGAGTGAGTCGGATTGACTGCAATCCGGCTTACAAATTCATGTCGCTGTAAATGTTTATCGATAATAACCTGTGACCGGGTAGGTATCGTAAATTTATTATTTATTCTGCAATACCATGTTGTTGATGATAATTATCATTACTTAATAAATGTTATGTTTTCCGCGATAAGAGCGGTGAAGTTAATTGTCGTTATTCCTGCTCGTTTTATCAGCGAATGTGCGGAGGCAATTACAGAGTTAAACATTTTTTTTCTGATGATTTAGTTCTAAATCACCATGTTATCTTTAACATCACACCTGATTAGGATTTCTATGAAAATATTGACATAAGTTTTCTTTTCTCCCGTTAGAATGACGTACATAAGGAACAGTGAATAAGGAGTGGCAATGCACAAGAAGACAACGGAAATCGATGCCATCTTGTTAGATCTGAATAAAGCTATCGATGCCCATTACCAGTGGCTTGTCAACATGTTTCACAGCGTGGTTGCCAGGGATACCAGTCAGCCGGAAATTACGGATAACCATTCTTATGAACTGTGTCAGTTTGGTCGGTGGCTTGATAATCTTGGACCACTAGATAGTGATGAATTACCCTACGTTCAGATAATAGATTCTACTCATCAGCATATGCATAACTGTGGTCGGGAATTAATGCTAGCTATTGTCGAAAATCGTTGGCAGGAAGTTCATTTTGACGAATTTCAGGAAGGGTTGCTTTCTTTTACCGCCGCATTAACAGATTACAAAATTTATTTGCTGACTATGCGTAGCAATATGGATGTATTAACGGGATTACCTGGTCGTCGGGTGCTTGATGAATCATTTGATCACCAATTACGTAATGCGGAACCATTGAATCTTTATTTAATGCTGCTGGATATAGACCGATTTAAATTGGTTAATGATACCTACGGGCATTTAATTGGTGATGTGGTTTTACGGAGCCTGGCTACTTACTTAGCCGGTTGGACGCGTGACTACGATACGGTTTATCGCTATGGTGGTGAAGAGTTTATTATTATCATCAAAGCGCAAAATGATGATGAGGCGTGTCGTGCCGGGGTACGTATTTGTCAGTTAGTCGATAACCATGCGATAGCGCACCCTGGCGGACATATCCAGATAACAGTGACCGCTGGCGTGAGCCGCGCATTTCCTGAAGAACCGCTGGATGTGGTTATTGGAAGGGCTGACAGAGCAATGTATGAAGGCAAGCAGACCGGGAGAAATCGCTGCATGTTTATTGATGAGCGGAGTGTTATTGCCCGAGTTTAAGCTCCGTTTAACATTCATTGAGAAAAATGATGCTACTGTGTCAAAGAACCGTTACCAGCGCAGAGAAATGCCTGATAGCGTAAAAGCAAAACACAAATCTATCCATGCAAGCATTCACCGCCGGTTTACTGGCGGTTTTTTTTCGCCGTCAGAAAATCAGGCCCCTTGCACACAAATGTAGCAAGGGGCCGGTTAGGTGAGGGATTATCTCCGTTCATTAGTCATCCCATTTGTAGCTGAAATATGCGGCCAGAAAACCAGAAAATAAAATTATTCCCAGTACAGCTATAAAAACATTCATATTACCCAACATTCTTTTCCTCCGTTTATTGTGTGGTGTGTTTCCTCGCTTACCTTAATTTTTATCTCAATGAGAAAGATATTAGCAGAAGTTACCTAAACAAAGGCTGAATCAGGCGGTTATTGTGATGGGGAACGGCTGTTTTTGCGATATTGCGAAGGAGATAATAAAAAACGTTGATGAAAGTGATGACGCAATAACGCTGAATTGCCAAAACCCGTCAGCTCGGCAATTTTATCGATGTTAAAAGCCGAATTTTGCAGATAATCCTGTACTCGTATTAAGCGCTCATTGAGCAGCCAGCGGGCGGGCGTCATGCCGGTTAACGCTTCAAAACGTCTTAAAAAAGTGCGCGGACTCATATTTACCCGTTCAGCGAGGGAAGACACAGTATGTGTTTGTGCCAGATTCTGCTGCAAAAAGTCGAATAATGCACCTAACGTCTGGCTTTCACGCGGTGAGGCCATTGGGCGCATCAGATTTTGTGGTTGATCCCCCTGGCGATGAGGCTGAATGACCAGTCGCCGGGCGACATTATTAGCAATCTCATGGCCAAAATCTTTGCGCACAATATGTAAACACAGATCGATCCCCGCAGCGCTTCCAGCGGAGGTCATCACTTGTCCTTCATCCTGATATAACACATTGTCACTTACACTGATTGAAGGGTAACGGTGCCGGAGTTGTTCAGTGTAGCGCCAGTGTGTGGTCGCTTTTCGCTGGTGAAGAAGGCCCGCAGCAGCAAGGACAAACACGCCAGAGCATATCGATACCAGGCGAGTACCACGCTGGTGTGCCTCGCGTAATGACTGACATAGCATCTCTGGCACTTTTGCATCTATTCCGCGCCAGCCAGGAATAATAATCATATCGGAGTTGGGCAATAACTCCAGCCCTCCATCTGCAACCACGTAGATCCCCCCGGTGGCTTGCAGCGCACCAGGTTCTACCGCAGCAACGGCAAAACGATACCAGTTATCGCCCAGTTCCGGTCGTGGCAGGCCGAATATTTCAACGGCTACGCCAAATTCAAAAGTACATAGCCCGTCATAAGCCAGTGCAACGACCAGCGGACGTTGTAATGTTGTCATCATTTTGCTCTTTTCTGGCATATCGGAAGGCGGTCAGTGAAAAGTAGATTGGTTACATTATTGTTAACACAACAAACCAAAAGGAAAAAGCACTATGCGTTATGTCACTGAATTTACCACCGCGAAGCCGGAAGTTGCTGAGGCGCATTTTCTCGCACGCTTGAGTGTCGAAACGGATTGCGCCGATGTTCATGACTCTCTGGCTTACATTGGCGATGATTTCGTTCTACTTCATGTGGTTGGACGTGAAGAGGACTTTGCGCGTCGGCATATTCCTGGCGCGATCCATCTGCCCCATAAGCAAATGACCGCAGAGAGAATGGCCGAATGGCCGGGCAATACTCTATTTGTGGTGTATTGCGCGGGGCCACATTGTAATGGCGCAGATCGTGCGGCGCTCAAACTAGCTCGACTCGGAAAGCCGGTTAAAATCATGCTCGGCGGGGTAACCGGCTGGGAAGATGAAGGCTATGCCTTTGCCTCAGAATAATGATTAGCAAAGCCGTGCCAGTAGTGGCACGGCACGTCCGTCAACAGAGTGCTGGCTGCCCCTGGGGTCTGGCGTTAATACCTTTTAACATCAGCGCCCACGCGGCAATGATGACTAACGCCAGGATGATAAACAGCGAGGAAGACGGGAGGGTGGTAAGCACAACACCACTCACTAATGGATTTACCGCTGCACCCAACCAGCCTAATGACTGAGCGGAAAAATAGCTGGCTTTCATTCCAGGCGGCGCAATATGGTCAATCAACATATACTCGCCAGGAGCATAAATAATTTCACCAACAGTAAATACCGCGGCTGAAATTCCCCACAATAGCAGGCTGTTTCCGGAAAAAATAAAACCGACCAAACCGATGACAAAACAGAGTGTGCCTACCGTCATTAGTGCGCGGATGTTGGTCGGGTTAATACGCCGCCCAACGGAATACTGCAACGTAACCACCATCGCGGCATTAACAGGCAGGACCACTGCGACCACTTTTTCAGCAAAGCCACTATCTGCTATGACCATCACATATTGCGAGATACAAGAGGCAAAGGCACCGCTCACGAAAGAAGCCAGAAAGGCAGAGCAGGTGAACCACAGCAGCGCTTTATCCCGTAACAAAACCTTTGGCGACCAGACGCTGCCTGTTTCTGTGGAGATGATTTTCTCGCTGCGCTTTACCCAAATTTGAATGAAAAGCATGGGAAACGCAGAGCAGATAGCTGCCAGCCAAAAGGGCAGATTGATGCTCTGCATGACCAACAGCGTGCCGAGTGGCGGGCCGACGGTCCAGCCAATGTTGAGCATGGTGTAGTTGATCGAGAAGATCTTCGTTTTGCTGGTGGATGAAAGATTGTCGGCAAACCAGGCTTTCAATACGGTGGCAAAAACGGAATAGGCGCAGTTGATGAGCGCGAAAAACAGCACCACCAGCGTGACGCTGTCTACCAGGGGAATGACAATAAAACCGCTGGCGAAGGCCGTAATTGCTAGTAACATATAGCGTTTCTTGTCGAACTTATCCGCCAGAATACCAAAACCGAGGCTAAAAACGACGCCAATAGTGAGCGCAATTGTCATCGCATAACCAATGAGATCGACACTCAGGCTGTACTGGCGACTCAAGTAAATAGTCATAAATGGCAGCGTGGCGCCGCGTCCGATAGTTAATAACAACGACGAGGCGAGAAGGGCGCAAGTAGAGCGTCTCAGAGATAAGTTCATTTGGCTGTCCGACAGTGCATTTCGTTATGTTTTGTTTTGGAGATGTAAAGAAATAGCATGGCAAAAATCCGAAGTATAGTGACTTATTTGCCATTAATGCCGTGGTAAACGGTGATTAACGAATGAACTGTTAAAGAAAAGTAAATTCAGCTAAGTTGATTGCTGACAAAAAATGAAAATTCATAGGCGGGAAAATGTCGCGGAAAGATGGGTTGTTGGCGCTATTAGTCGTCGTTGTATGGGGGCTTAATTTTGTGGTCATCAAAGTGGGGCTCCATAACATGCCACCCCTGATGCTGGCCGGTTTGCGTTTTATGCTGGTCGCCTTCCCGGCAATCTTTTTTGTAGCACGACCGAAAGTACCGCTGAATTTGCTGCTGGGGTATGGTTTAACCATCAGTTTTGCGCAGTTTGCCTTTCTGTTCTGCGCCATTAACTTCGGTATGCCAGCAGGTCTGGCCTCGCTGGTCTTACAGGCTCAGGCATTTTTTACTATCGTGCTCGGTGCTTTTACTTTTGGCGAACGGCTGCACGGTAAGCAACTGGCGGGGATTGCGTTAGCGATTTTTGGCGTACTGGTGTTAATCGAAGATAGCTTTAACGGTCAGCATGTGGCGATGCTCGGTTTTATTTTGACCCTGGCAGCAGCATTTAGTTGGGCGAGTGGCAATATCTTCAATAAAAAGATCATGTCTCATTCATCCCGTCCGGCGGTGATGTCACTGGTAGTGTGGAGCGCATTAATCCCAATAATTCCGTTCTTTGCTGCCTCGCTCATTCTCGATGGTTCCGCAACAATGATTCACAGTCTGGTCACTATCGACATGACCACCATTCTGGCGTTGATGTATCTGGCATTTGTGGCGACGATAGTTGGCTACGGGATCTGGGGTACGCTGCTTGGACGCTATGAGACATGGCGTGTCGCACCATTATCATTACTGGTACCGGTAGTCGGTCTGGCAAGTGCAGCGATACTGCTGGATGAACGCTTAACAGGTCTGCAATTCTTAGGGGCCGTGCTCATTATGACCGGACTGTATATCAATGTGTTTGGTTTGCGGTGGCGTAAAGCGGTGAAGGTGAGAGGCTAACAAGCCCCGAGATATCGGGGCCAGAATTAACTACATAGCGTGCTGATTATAATAGGGCACGCCCAGCGCATCCGACTTATCACTGCCTGTACCCATGTGATTTAAATCGAACGGTGGTTGTTCCTGCGATGGGGGAACAATCACTTCATCACCACAGGGAATAACGACCGGCTGCGTGGTTTGTTCCGCAAAGCCCTGCGCAGAAAAGACCATAAGCGCGGTTACCATTGCGGATAAAAGTGGTTTCATGATTGCCTCTGTGACGTTGTCATGTTTCAACTAGCTGTTGTAATGATTCAATGGATGTAAAAAGCGCGATTCGCCCTGAATATTAGCCATCCGGTATTTATGCGGCGGAACATCAAAGTAGTTTTTGAAGGTACGAGTCAGCGTTTGCTGTGACTCGAAACCATAACGTTCTGCCAGATAGAGGATTGGCTCGTTGCTTTCTTTTAGCTTTTGCGCGATTTCTGTCATCTTACGGCTGCGGATGTATTGACCTAATGAATGGCCGGTTTCTTTTTTAAACATCCGTTGCAGGTGCCATTTGGAATAACCTGAACGCTCTGACACTTTCTCCAGTGAAAGTGGTGATTCCAGGTTGTCCTCGATCCAGTCCAAAATGCTATGAATGGTAATAGCGTCAGTGTTGCGTCTGGACATCGTCATACCTCTTTTTTTTGTTTACGGCAGGACTTTCTTAAGCAAATGCTCAAGCGTTGCCACTTCGTCCGCCGTCAGGTTTTTTGTTAATTCTTGATGCAGGTCCTGGCCAACCAGTTGATGGCATTGTTCACAAATCGCTGCGCCGCTGGTGGTGAGCTTTACCAGCACGCCGCGCTTGTCATTTGGGTTCGGCAACCGCTCAATCCAGCCTTTGCAGACCAGGCGATCCAACATGCGGGTCAGCGCGCCAAGATCAACCGAAAGGACCTTTTTCAGCTCAACTGGAGTAATGCACGCAGCGCAGCGGATAGAGCAGAGCACCTTAAACTGTGCCGCGGTGATATCCAGTGGTGACAGATACTCGTTAAGCAGACGGTCTTTCTTCTGATTAACCATATGGATTAAGCGACCTAATGGGATGATTTCATTGAACAGGTCACTGGTACTTTTCACAATGGTTGCCCTGGCAAGTAATTAGTTACTGGCGATAATATTGCCCAGGCAAGTATAAGTCAAACAAATGAATCCCTGGATGCCACTATTTGCTAAATCGGTTCAAGTATTGCGCAGTGTGGTACAAGATTAGTTAAAGAGTGAAACTTTCTCTTTGTTTACCCTTTATACTTTTCGCAGATAACTAGCGACACAGGATGACAACCACCAATGTTAGAATTGTTTAAAGCGATAGGCCTGGGGCTGGTGGTGTTATTGCCGTTAGCTAACCCGTTAACTACCGTAGCGTTGTTTCTCGGGCTTGCGGGAAACATGAACACCGCCGAACGTAATCGTCAGTCATTAATGGCCTCGGTATATGTTTTTGCCATCTTGATGGTGGCGTACTATGCCGGGCAACTGGTGATGGACACATTCGGGATTTCGATTCCCGGTCTGCGTATTGCTGGCGGCTTAATTGTCGCTTTTATTGGTTTCCGCATGCTCTTCCCCCAACAAAAAGCGATTGACTCACCTGAGGCGAAAAGCAAATCCGAAGAGCTGGAAGACGAACCCAGTGCCAACATCGCCTTTGTTCCACTGGCAATGCCAAGTACCGCCGGACCGGGGACCATTGCGATGATCATTAGCTCGGCGTCCACAGTACGTCAGAGTTCAACCTTCGCGGACTGGGTATTGATGGTTGCGCCGCCGCTGATCTTTTTTCTGGTTGCGGTTATTTTGTGGGGAAGTCTACGTAGCTCTGGCGCAATTATGCGCCTGGTGGGTAAGGGGGGAATAGAAGCGATCTCCCGCCTGATGGGCTTCTTACTGGTGTGTATGGGGGTGCAGTTTATTATTAACGGCATCCTGGAAATTATTAAAACTTACCATTAAAAAAGCCCGAATGGGTCTGAGACAGATGACAAACGCAACATTGCCTGATGCGCTGCGCTTATCAGGCCTACGTAATCTCTGCAATGTATTGAGTTTGCGTACTTTTGTATTTACCGACCCGAACAAAGCGGCCTGTTCGGGTCTTTAAACTACCGTGTTTGTTCTTCGAGTTTCACAGGCCAGCGGCGGAATATGACGATTGACCATATTAACGCAGCGAGAGCAGGCACCGCGCCAACATAGCCAATCATCGACATCGACCAGTGCAGACTCACCTGATTACCCACCAGCGCCCCGGCGCCGATACCAATGTTAAATATCCCGGAAAATAGCGCCATCGCAACGTCAGTAGCATCCGGTGCCAGCGCCAGCACTTTTACCTGCATCCCAAGGCCGATGATCATCATCGCAATCCCCCAGAAAACGCTCAGTACGCCGAGGTGCATCTCACTGTTCGCCGCAGGTAACAGTAGCGTCAGACACACCAGTAACAGCGCAATCGCCGTACTCACCAGCGTAGACGCATACTGATTGCCGAGCTTGCCAAATATGACGCTACCAATAATGCCTGCGCCTCCGAGCATTAACAGCAATGCCGTGGCAAAATTGGCGCTGAACCCAGCTACGTTTTGCACAAAAGGCTCAATATAGCTGTATGCCGTGTAATGCGCGGTAACCACCACTACCGTCAACAAATAAATGCTCATCAATGCCGGGCGGCGGAACAGTTGCGGAAGACTTTTCAACGACCCGGAATGCTCGCTGGGGAGTAATGGAAGCAACTTGATCAGGCATAACAGGGTGATAAGCGCCCCAACACCGATGGCAAAAAACGTAGTTCGCCAACCGAAATATTGCCCCACAATTCGACCAATGGGTAAGCCTAATACCATTGCCAGTGCTGTACCGGTAGCGATTAAACTCAACGCCTGCGCTCGTTTACCTGCAGGCGCCATGCGAATCGCCAGAGACGCCGTTATCGACCAGAAAATAGCATGTGCGAAAGCCACGCCGATTCGACTGATTACCAGAACGGTAAAGCTCCACGATAAAAACGACAGCACATGGCTGGCGATAAACACCACAAACAGGCAGATCAGCAATTTGCGACGTTCAACCTGACTGGTCATTAGCATAAAAGGTAGCGACATCAGCGCCACCACCCACGCATAAATGGTCAGCATGATACCCACTTGTGCGGTTTGCATATGGAAACTTTGCGCGATGTCAGAAAGCAGGCCAACAGGGACAAACTCAGTAGTATTGAAGATGAAGGCGGCTACTGCCAGCGTAACTACCCGTAGCCACGCCACTTTGCGGGAAACAGTGTTTGTTGTCATAACAGATTATCGGGTGAGTTGCGAAAAGGTGATGAAATGATCTTAAAACGGTTAATGATGTGAATACAATGACTTTGTGATCTACGTCTCATTTTGCCGTTTCATGCTGTTCCAGCGACGTGTCCAGGAGTGCAATAAACGCCTCAAGCTGACGAGTCTTCGCGCCACGACGCCAGACCAGCCATGTTGTTAACCAACGCCATTGCTCACTCAATGGCCAGGCTTCAACCTGATGATGCCCCGGCATACTTTCCAGCATGGAACGGGGAATAAGCGCAATTCCTGCCCCGGCGATTACACAGGCCAGCATACCGTGGTATGACTCCATCTCATGAATTGTCCCCGGCGCTGCGCCGTCGGCATGAAACCAGCTCTCAAAGTGGCGTCGATATGAGCAGTTAGCGCGGAAGGCATAGATATTACAACCATTAACCTGACTGGCGCGGGTAACGGGTGTATGCCCTTGCGGCGTAACGATCATCAACTCCTCGCGGTACACCGGCATCCCGTCAATGGCTGTATGGTTAATCGGACCATCAATAAATGCCGCATTCAGTTTTCCCTCAAGTACACCGTCCAGCATAGTTCCGGAAGGGCCGGTGGAAAGGGAAAACTGAATTTTCGGATAACGACGGTTAAATTCTGCCAGTGTAGCTGGGATGCGTACCGCTGCGGTGCTTTCCAGCGAACCGAGAGAAAACAAGCCTTGTGGTTCATCGCCAGCAACAACATTTCGCGCTTCGTCGACCAATGCGAGAATTTGTTGGCTATAGCGCCAAAAATTATGCCCGGCAGGAGAGAGACGTAAACGCTGATTCTCGCGAATAAACAGTTCAACGCCGAGTTCTGTTTCCAGCTGGCGGATGCGGGTAGTCAGGTTAGATGGCACACGATGCACTTTTGCTGCCGCCTGGGTAATGCTGCCTGCTTCGGCAACGGCGTTAAACATCTCCAGCTGGGTAAGATCCATGGCATTCTCGATTCGTGAACAAGTGACTTAATATTATTCATTTTCACGAAAGAGTAAATCTGCGTATCTTCACACCATAACTCATGAAGGAGATACCCGGATGACCATTACTCCGCTTACCCATGCCATTTCAATAAATCCAGCCAATGGCGAACAACTTTCTGCGCAGCCCTGGGCTGGTGCTGACGATATTGAAAACGCACTTTGGCGCGCTGCGGAAGGCTTTCGCGACTGGCGCGTCACAAACGTAGATTATCGCGCAGAAAAACTGCGTGATATCGGTAAGGCTTTGCGCGCCCGTAGCGAAGAGATGGCGCAAATGATCACTCGTGAAATGGGGAAGCCGATCAAACAGGCGCGCGCCGAAGTGGCGAAATCGGCAAACTTGTGCGACTGGTATGCAGAGCATGGCCCGGCAATGCTGAAGAGCGAACCGACGCAGGTAGAAAATCAGAAAGCGGTTATTGAATATCGTCCTATGGGGACGATTCTGGCGATTATGCCGTGGAACTTTCCGTTATGGCAGGTGATGCGAGGAGCTGTTCCCATTATCCTGGCTGGCAATGGTTACTTACTTAAGCATGCGCCAAATGTGTTGGGCTGTGCACAGTTAATTGCCCAGGTCTTTAACGATGCAGGTATCCCACAAGGTGTATATGGCTGGCTGAATGCCGACAATGACGGAGTAAGTCGGATGATTAAAGACCCGCGCATTGCTGCGGTCACAGTCACCGGAAGTGTCCGGGCGGGCGCAGCCATTGGCGCACAGGCTGGAGCGGCACTGAAAAAATGCGTACTGGAACTGGGCGGTTCGGATCCGTTTATTGTGCTTAACGATGCCGATCTGGAGCTGGCCGTCAAAGCCGCGGTTGCCGGACGTTATCAGAATACCGGGCAGGTTTGTGCGGCAGCAAAACGCTTTATCATCGAAGAGGGCATTGCCTCTGCATTTACCGAACGTTTTGTAGCGGCTGCGGCAGCATTGAAAATGGGCGATCCCCGTGACGAAGAGAACGAGCTTGGTCCGATGGCACGTTTCGATTTGCGTGATGAGTTACATCATCAGGTTGAAAAAACACTGGCACAGGGCGCCCGTCTGTTACTGGGTGGGGAAAAGGTAGCTGGCGCAGGTAACTACTATCCGGCAACGGTCCTGGCAGACGTCACGCCAGAAATGACCGCGTTTCGTGAAGAATTGTTTGGACCCGTCGCGGCAATCACCATTGCGAAAGATGCTGAACATGCGCTTAAACTGGCTAATGACAGCGAGTTTGGACTTTCTGCAACCATTTTTACCTCTGATGAAGTGCTGGCGAAACAATTGGCTGCACGTCTGGAATGTGGTGGGGTATTTATCAATGGTTTCAGCGCCAGCGATGCGCGGGTAGCGTTTGGCGGTGTGAAGAAGAGCGGCTTTGGTCGTGAACTTTCTCATTTCGGGTTACATGAGTTCTGTAATATCCAGACAGTATGGAAAGACCGGATCTGACGTCACATATTTAGCTCTGTTATACTCGCAGGTCTTTTCAGACCTGCGAGCAAGGAGCAGAGAGTGGCAGTCGCCATGGATAATGCAATTTTAGAAAACATCTTGCGGCAAGTACGGCCGCTAATTGGTCGGGGCAAAGTCGCGGATTATATTCCGGCACTGGCAACGGTAGAGGGTTCCCGACTGGGCATTGCTATCTGTACCGTTGACGGACAGCTGTTTCAGGCCGGAGACGCGCAAGAGCGTTTTTCAATTCAGTCTATTTCCAAAGTGCTCAGTCTCGTTGTTGCAATGCGTCATTACTCCGAAGAGGAGATTTGGCAACGTGTCGGCAAAGATCCATCGGGATCGCCATTCAATTCCTTAGTGCAACTGGAAATGGAACAGGGAATTCCGCGTAATCCGTTTATTAATGCAGGTGCGCTGGTGGTCTGCGATATGCTGCAAGGGCGATTAAGCGCCCCACGGCAACGTATGCTGGAAGTGGTGCGTGGACTAAGCGGCGTGTCTGATATTGCCTACGATACGGTGGTAGCACGTTCCGAATTTGAACATTCTGCGAGAAATGCGGCGATAGCCTGGCTGATGAAGTCATTTGGCAATTTCCATCATGATGTGACAACAGTACTGCAAAACTACTTTCACTACTGTGCACTAAAAATGAGCTGCGTTGAGCTGGCCAGAACGTTTGTCTTTCTGGCGAACCAGGGGAAGGCTATTCATATCGATGAGCCCGTGGTGACACCAATGCAGGCGCGACAAATTAACGCGCTGATGGCAACCAGCGGTATGTACCAGAACGCAGGCGAGTTTGCCTGGCGGGTGGGACTTCCGGCGAAATCTGGTGTTGGTGGCGGTATTGTGGCGATCGTTCCGCATGAAATGGCCATTGCAGTCTGGAGTCCGGAACTGGATGACGCAGGTAACTCTCTTGCCGGTATTGCAGTACTTGAACAATTGACGAAACAATTAGGGCGCTCGGTTTACTAATGCAGTCTCTTGAACCACTCTTCGCGCGTTTATCTCGTTCAAAATTTCGATCCCGCTTTCGTTTAGGCGTGAAAGAGCGTCAGTATTGTCTGGAGAAGGGTGCACCGGTTATCGAACAACATGCGGCGGATTTTGTCGCTAAACGTCTTGCCCCGGCCTTACCAGCGAACGATGGCAAGCAAACTCCCATGCGCGGGCATCCGGTGTTTATTGCCCAGCATGCTACAGCAACATGTTGTCGCGGCTGTCTGGCTAAGTGGCACAACATACCGCAGGGTGTTTCGTTAAGTGAGGAACAACAACGTTATATTGTGACGGTTATCTACCACTGGCTGGTTATTCAGATGAATCAGCCATGAGAATGATGGTAAAAGCCAAAAGATCATCTGATTGATATCTTTCTTTGTCGCCGCTGTCAGTGAACATGCTATCCTTTATGAGAATTTACTTATTGCGTTGAGATAATTGCCACTCGCAATTGTATGGACAGATAATTAATGCATGTACACTCCATATCCACTTTCCGTTTGTTCCAGGATGGTCATCTACTACGTAATAGCATTGCAATTTTTGCGCTAACGACGCTGTTCTATTTTATAGGTGCAGAGCTACGCCTGGTTCACGAACTTTCTCTTTTCTGGCCGCTGAATGGCGTGATGGCAGGGATATTTGCCCGCTACGTCTGGCTTAATCGTCTGCATTACTATGCCATCTGTTACGTGGCAATGCTGGTTTATGACGCCATGACCACCGAATGGGGGCTGGTTTCACTGGTTATCAATTTATCCAATATGATGTTTATCATAACTGTCGCCTTACTGGTTATGCGGGATAAGCGTCTGGGGAAAAATAAGTATGAGCCAGTAAGTGCACTACGGTTATTTAATTACTGCCTGATTGCCGCTTTATTATGTGCCATCGTCGGTGCGATTGGTTCGGTCAGTATTGATAGTCTGGATTTCTGGCCTTTGCTTGCTGACTGGTTTAGTGAACAATTCTCAACAGGTGTGTTAATTGTTCCTTGTATGCTGACGCTGGCAATTCCTGGGGTATTGCCGCGCTTTAAAGCAGAGCAGATGATGCCGTTTATTGCGCTCATTGTATCGGTCATTGCCTCTGTGGTGATTGGTGGGGCGGGGAGTCTGGCGTTCCCACTGCCTGCATTGATCTGGTGTGCGGTACGCTATACGCCGCAGGTAACGTGTTTGCTGACCTTTTTGACTGGAGCGGTGGAAATCGTGCTGGTGGCAAATTCGGTGATAGATATCGCCGTCGGTTCGCCGTTCTCTATCCCACAAATGTTCTCCGCTCGTCTGGGGATTGCTACCATGGCAATTTGCCCGATCATGGTTTCCTTTAGCGTGGCGGCAATTAATTCGCTGGTTAAACAAGTTTCTCAGCGTGCCGATTTTGATTTTCTCACCCAGGTTTACTCGCGCTCAGGTCTTTTTGAAGCGTTAAAAAATCCGTCACTACAACAGACACAACATCTGACGGTGATGCTGCTTGATATCGACTATTTCAAATGCATAAACGACAACTATGGCCATGAATGTGGTGATAAAGTTCTAAGTGTGTTTGCCCGGCATATACAGAAGATAGTTGGTGATAAGGGGCTGGTGGCGCGGATGGGCGGTGAAGAATTTGCTGTTGCAGTACCTTCAGTGAATCCTGTTGATGGTCTACTGATGGCGGAAAAAATCCGTAAAGGCGTAGAAATACAACCGTTTATCTGGCAACAAAAAACGCTTTATTTGACGGTTAGTATCGGTGTCGGAAGTGGGAGTGCAACATTTCATACGTTAATAGATGATTTCAACAAACTAATGGTAGAAGCCGATACTTGCCTTTATCGCTCGAAAAAAGATGGGCGAAATCGTACCAGCACTATGCATTATGGCGAAGAAGTTGTCTGACAGGTTTGTAATATTTTGTGGGGTGGCATCTGATTTATTCTACCAATTTTGTCATGCCACATTCTTACCGTGACGCATGATTAAAAGCTTTAACTTTTCGGAACCTTGACCAGCAGCACATTTTTCGCCAAAAACTGTGAATTGTTCACCGCGAGTTGATCAAAACAGGGGTTCAGCATTTCAAAGTTTGCTAACCTGTCGTACCAATTCAAACAGGTTGTATGACTAATCAAAAGGGAACCCATTGTGAAAACACTAAATCGTCGCGATTTTCCCGGTGCACAGTATCCAGAACGTATCATTCAGTTTGGTGAAGGTAACTTCCTGCGCGCCTTTGTTGACTGGCAAATTGATCTCCTGAATGAACACACCGATCTGAATTCTGGCGTGGTCATTGTTCGTCCGATTGAAACTTCATTCCCGCCGTCACTGAGCACTCAGGATGGTTTGTATACCACCATTATTCGTGGCCTGAATGAGAAGGGCGAAGCGGTAAGCGATGCGCGTCTGATTCGTTCTGTAAACCGTGAAATCAGCGTCTACAGTGAATACGATGAATTCCTGAAGCTGGCGCACAATCCGGAAATGCGCTTTGTTTTCTCTAACACCACCGAAGCAGGCATCAGCTACCATGCGGGCGACAAATTTGATGATGCGCCAGCGGTAAGCTATCCCGCAAAACTGACTCGCCTGTTGTTCGAACGTTTTAGCCAGTTCAACGGTGCGCTGGATAAAGGTTGGATCATCATCCCGTGTGAACTGATCGACTATAACGGCGATGCGCTGCGTGAACTGGTTCTGCGCTACGCACAAGAGTGGGCGCTACCAGAGGCGTTTATTCAATGGCTGGATCAGGCTAACAGCTTCTGTTCTACGCTGGTGGACCGTATCGTTACCGGTTATCCGCGTGATGAAGTGGCGAAGCTGGAAGAAGAACTCGGTTATCACGATGGTTTCCTCGATACCGCTGAACACTTTTACCTGTTTGTGATTCAGGGGCCGAAATCTTTAGCATCAGAACTACGTCTGGACAAATATCCGCTCAATGTATTGATTGTCGATGATATTAAGCCATACAAAGAGCGTAAGGTTGCAATCCTCAACGGTGCGCATACGGCGTTAGTGCCAGTGGCGTTCCAGGCAGGGCTGGATACTGTAGGCGAAGCGATGAATGATGCAGAAATCTGCGCATTCGTTGAAAAAGCTATCTATGAAGAGATTATTCCAGTACTGGATTTGCCGCGTGACGAACTGGAATCTTTCGCCAGTGCGGTAACCGGGCGTTTCCGTAACCCGTATATCAAACATCAGTTGCTTTCCATCGCGCTCAACGGTATGACCAAGTTCCGTACCCGAATTCTGCCGCAGTTGTTGGCAGGTCAGAAGGCGACCGGCAAACTTCCGGCGCGCCTCACTTTTG
The DNA here is from genome assembly GCF_014836715.1 of Escherichia whittamii. GTDB lineage: Bacteria > Pseudomonadota > Gammaproteobacteria > Enterobacterales > Enterobacteriaceae > Escherichia > Escherichia whittamii. The sequence goes on along the minus strand of NZ_JACSQI010000002.1, from coordinate 44,511 downwards.
CCCTGGCGGCGTTGATTGCGTTCTATCGCGGTGAGCGTAACGGTGAAACGTATCCGGTACAGGATGATGCTCACTGGCTGGAGCGTTATCAGCAACTCTGGAGCCAGCATCGTGAGCGTATCATCGACACCCAGGAGCTGGTCGCTATTGTGCTGGCAGAAAAAGATCACTGGGAGCAGAACCTGACGCAAGTGCCTGGTCTGGTAGAGCAGGTTGCCAATGACCTGGATTCCATTCTGGAAAAAGGCATGCGCGAAGCTGTACGTCCGTTGTGCTAAATAGCTACGCAAAAAAGTAGAATCATTTAAAGAGAACTCAGTCCGGTTGTGTGATTTGACCAATCAGCAAACATCATAAATCACCAACCGGACCGAGCGATACGGAAGAGCTGTCGATCTGAAAACGAAGGGCTTCTTATGGGGGCAAACTTCCTGAAGTCATGTGGTTTTTTGCCAGATGGTGCTACGCTTATCCAACCTGTAAGGGCAAAACCAAAATTCAGACTGCTTCATTCTGTGAAAACAGATCTATTTTAATTAGAATTCCCGCTTGTCAGAGGGCTCATGATTTATCGGCCCTCAAAAAATTAACAAGGAATAAGTGGGAGTAATAAATGGATTTTAGTCGCCTGTTATGTGTTGTCTGCCTTCTTGGCTCGCCATGTTTTTCTTCTTTCGCCACTGCGCGTGAGCCTCTATCGCAACTCCCGAAAACTGCTTCTATCAACCCGCAATGGGAAGGGCGCTACACGTTGAGGCTGGAAGGGGAGACGCTTAATGATGGCAGCACAGTTTCACGCACCTGGGACATCAAAATCGATCCTGTATCGTCAACGGCGAATATCGATATCACAACATGGCATGCTCCATATTCGTGTCGGGGGGACTATGTCGTGCAGGATACGGGCGCAACGTTACTGTTTACCCATCGCGATGAGCATGAGGAATGTATTTATTCAGCCCCCCAGTTTGAGATGAAAAAACAAAGCGACGGCTTTTATGTTAAGGGCAAGATGTTTGATGGGGATGAGAATCAGTGGCAGCGACTGGTGAAGAGAAACCCACGTGTTGATGCCCTGATTCAAAAACTGGATAGATCATCCTGGAAGTATGAATCGGTGACTGCAGGGATTGTCAACGGGGAGTCCGGGCATCCCGAATCGTTTTATAAACAAACATTTGGTGATAAACCCATCTCAGTTATGGGCAATGAAGTAAGATTCAGTGATGACTGTCGTCTCTCTTTCAGCCCCTATTTTCAGAAACCGATTAATTATTACCATAGCGCTAAATCTGTTGAGTTCTATACCGCACTTTTTACCCCTGCGGGAATACAAATGCCGGAAGAACTGACACTGCTGGCAACGAAGTCATCGTCGGGCGAGTGCATTATAGACAAACCCGAGTTTATTTATTTGGGTAACAAACTGGCCTTTTTCTATGAAGATAAGATGGTTATCTATTCCCGTGTTGATGGGGCTACAGCCGCTAAATCTGTAATTGAGAAGTGTGAATCTGTGCCACAAAACAGTGATGAATATCACTCACAAACACGCTGTTTTTATCCCGCAATGTCCCTTGAAGAAACGTATAAGCGCTATAACAGTGAAAATCTGGTACCCACATTGAAGCCGGGTGAGGATTTTGTAATAGAAAAACTGGGGGACACGGACTCTGTTGAATATACCTGGGACGGCAGCCAGGTGTTAAAGATTAAGCAAAATTTTCCTGGCGGTATAACCGAGTTTTTGTTTGTCGCAGATAAGTCGGGTACCACCGTAACCAAAAACGACTACCCGGATTAGCGCTTATAGTTAGCAGGGCCATTGGTTGGCCGGATAAGGCGTTTACGCCGCATCCGGCATGAACAAAGTACACTTAGCCAATAACGGCGTAATCTCTGAACCCGTGTTCGATCGTTTTTTACCGAGACGCATTAGTTACAACATCCTATGTGCTTTTTACATAACCAGGTGCCAAATGTCAAACCTGTAAACGTTGTAGCTTTGTAGGCTATTTGTGAATTGATGCTTGAGAACGTGATCGCAATCACGTTTAATAGGGCGACTTTTCCACGCCTGAAGATAACCATGATTGTTCGTCCACAACAACACTGGCTGCGCCGTATTTTTGTCTGGCACGGTTCAGTATTATCCAAGATATCCTCACGCTTACTACTCAATTTTCTCTTTTCTATCGCCGTTATTTTCATGCTGCCCTGGTACACGCATTTGGGCATCAAATTCACTCTCGCGCCGTTCAGCATTCTGGGTGTCGCCATCGCCATCTTTTTGGGCTTTCGTAATAACGCGGGGTATGCCCGTTATGTTGAAGCACGCAAACTTTGGGGGCAGTTGATGATTGCTTCACGGTCATTATTGCGTGAGGTAAAAACGACTTTGCCAGACTCAGCAAGCGTAAAGGAGTTTGCCCAACTTCAAATCGCCTTCGCCCATTGTTTACGGATGACGTTACGTAAACAGCCACAGGCAGAGGTGCTGGCGCATTATCTCAATGCCGAAGATCTTCAGCGTGTACTGGCTTCTAACTCTCCAGCTAACCGTATTTTGTTGATAATGGGGGAGTGGTTGGCGGTTCAGCGACGCAATGGACAGCTTTCGGACATTCTGTTTATTAGCCTCAACGAGCGGCTTAATGATATTTCAGCGGTTCTGGCAGGCTGCGAGCGTATTGCCTATACGCCAATTCCCTTTGCCTACACACTGATTTTGCATCGTACCGTTTATCTGTTTTGTATCATGCTGCCGTTCGCGCTGGTCGTGGACCTGCATTACATGACGCCTTTTATCTCTGTGCTGATTTCCTACACCTTTATTTCGCTGGATTGTCTCGCGGAAGAACTTGAAGATCCGTTCGGTACAGAAAATAACGATTTACCACTGGATGCCATCTGCAACGCCATTGAAATTGACCTGTTACAGATGAACGATGAAGCAGAAATTCCAGCGAAGATTCTTCCCGATCGCCATTACCAACTGACGTAACAATTACTCTATACGCCGGGCAACAATAAACAGTCGCGGAAATGCCAGCAGTATCTGCCCGTTCTCCTGGAGTGGATACTGTTCTTCCAGCATCTGATGGTAGCGAGTAAGAAAATGCTGCTGTTCGCTCTCGGTCAGATCCTGCAACCACGGGCGTAATCCGGTGGCGGTCACCCAGTCAATAATCGCCTGATGCGACGGCATCTGGTGATAATAAGTGGTTCGCCAGATATCAACCTCGCATCCGGCTTCGCTCAGAATATCGTAATAAGCATGAACACCTGCCAGCGGTTCACGCCCGCGATCCGGATAGTTTTGCTCCCAGGCGACTTCGCGCATTAGCACATGGGTCGGCTCCAGCCAGTTATCTGGCATCTGTACCGCCAACACGCCACGCAGTTTAAGTAACGAAACCAGATGAGGAAACAGCTCGTAGTGGTCAGGCAGCCACTGCAGCGAAGCATTGGCGAAAATCAGATCGAGCGCCTGTTCCGGTTGCCAGTTACGGATGTTTGCTTCCATAAATTGACATTCCGGAAGAGCACTGCGCGCTTCGGCAATCATCGCCGGGGACGAATCGATGCCAGTTATCTTCGCTGCCGGCCAACGATGATGCAAAAGGGCGGTGCTGTTACCAGGCCCGCAGCCCAGATCGGCAACATATTCGGCGTTCTCCAGCGGAACTCTGGCAAGCAACTCCACCGCCGGACGCGAGCGTTCAGCAGCGAAGTGCAGATATAAAGAGGGGTTCCAGTCAGACATTTTTATACTCCCGTCAGCGCGTTACCCCAAGTGTAGATAAATCTGATGAATTCGCCTCACGGCATCAATCCATTGAACACGCGTTTTTTACGCGGCCCGGTCATTAGTGGTTCAAGTTTCTCGACACAGGTTTTGTAGTGGGGCGTAGTTTTATGGAACGCCACTGCATCTTCATCTTTATAGGCTTCGTAGATATAAAAGCGCGAATTTACTTCCGGGTCCTGTAAGACATCGAAGCGCAAATTGCCTTCTTCCTGTACCGAGCCCAGATGATTCTGGCGAAAGACTTCGATGAACTCGTCAACCTTGTCTTCATGAACGTTAATTTCAACCAGTGTGACGTGCATAATTCTTCTCCTTAATCCGCAGTTACTGTTTTTCACTCAGATAGAGTTCATATGCCCGATCAGCCGTTTCGTTATGGTGAACCACCGCCTGTACGGCTTTCATCATTGCCACCGGATGGTCAGACTGGAAAATATTGCGTCCCATATCCACGCCAGATGCGCCCTGATCGATAGCCTGCCAGCACATTTCCAGCGCCTCACGCTCCGGTAATTTTTTGCCGCCAGCAATAACAATCGGCACCGGACATCCAGCAACAATCCGTTCAAAACCTTTATCGACATAATAGGTTTTAATAATCTGCGCCCCCATTTCAGCGGCGATTCGGGTCGCGAGAGAGAAATAACGCTGATCGCGCACCATATCTTTACCCACGCCAGTCACAGCCATGGTCGGCATTCCCACTTTCATTCCGGCATCGACCAGTTGAATAATATTTTTGATCGACTGATGTTCATATTCGCTGCCGATATAAACCTGCGCCGCCACCGCGCAACTGTTTAGCCGTACGGCGTCATCCATCGATAATGCCACCGCCTCATTGCTTAATTCCGCCAGAATAGAGTTTGCACCTGACGCCCGTAGCACCACCGGTTTATTGGTTGCCGGAGGCACTACGCTGCGCAAAATACCGCGTGTACACATCAATACATCGGCATGTTCAAACAGCGGGGCAATATTAATATCGATACGTTCAAGCCCGGTAGTCGGCCCCTGAAAATAACCATGATCAAAGGCCAGCATCACGGTTTTACCCGTTTTCGGATTAAATATCCGCGATAAGCGTGACTGCATTCCCCAGTCCAGCGCACCGCAACCTTTGAGGGTAAAAGGGATATTTTGTTGCGGTTGGTCGGTGCGAAAATCTTTACCATCTTTAATGTCATCTAAATCTGCCATAACTTACTCCGGTTAAGTAATGCCCATCAGAAATCGTATTTGCCGATATTCTCTTTATTGAAAACCACGCGCTCCGGTAACAGTACAATGCCATTACCATCCGCTTCGTAGTCATAGCCCTGAACCCTATTTGGCGAGACTTCCACTTGACCTACGCCCTGAATATCCAGCTTGTCGCCAGTTTTCATTGCACCTTTTTTCAATAATGCATCCGCGACATATACCGAAATTTTGCCTTGCTGCACCACATCCCACAGGCCAAATTCTTTCACCGTGCCGCGTTCTACATACGGGCGCATTACGTTTGGCGTGCTAAATCCCACAATTGCAACTTTGTCATTTTTCAGGTTTTCAGCGGCTTGCGCGGCGGCGGGCAGGGCGTTGGCATCGGGGGCAATGATGGCGTCGAGATCGCTATAGGCTTTTAATATCCCTTCGGCGGTTTGTAATGACTTGGTGGCATCGTTATAGCCAAACTGCGTAGTGACGATTTCCCAGCCTGGATGCTCTTTGGCGATTTTCGCTTTCGCTTCTTTCACCCACTGGTTTTGGTCAGTAACGGTGGGGCTGGAGTAGAAAAACGCAATTTTGGCTTTGTCTTTATTCACCTGGCGCGCCGCCATATCAACCAACATGCCACCCAACTGCGCTGGTGTTCCCTGGTTAATGTAGTAAGAACGGCACTCCGGTTTGGTGTCCGAATCCCAGGTTAGTACTTTCACTCCACGCTGCATGGCACGTTTCAGTGCCGGGCATAAACCATCTGGCGAAACGGCAGAAACAATAATGGCGTTATACCCCTGGTTGACGAAGTTATTGATCAACTGTACCTGACCAGAAACACTGGGTTCTGTCGGCCCGTCGTAGGTCACATCAACACCCAACTCTTTACCGGCTTGTTGGGCACCATTACCGCCACTGGTAAAAAATCCCACACCAACCAGTTTGGGAATAAAAGCAATACGCTCTGCGGCCTGCGCATTTATAGAGATTGCCGCAATGCCAAGGGCGCTAAGTAAGGCGATGTTCTTAAGGCGATGAAGTGTCATGAAGATATCCTTTATGGCTATGGATTATTGGCCCGGCGCGCCAGCCACTCTTTAATTTGCTGGCGATGCAGGCTAACGGAACGACCAACGACAACGACGATAAGCAGCGCACCGGAAAGGGCGCTGGACACCTGATTTGGCACTCCTGCCATTTGCAAACCTTGTTGCAAATATCCCACTAATAAAACTGCAATAGCGGTGCCGATAATCGAACCGGAACCACCATAAATATTGGCACCACCAAGCACCACGGCGGTGATGGCGGGCATCAGAAACGACGCACCGAGATCGGAACGCGCAGAACCAAAATACGAAACCAGCAGCACGGCGGCGACCGCAGACGCCAGACCCGTCATGGCATAGAGCGCGCATAAGGTACGGTTAACCGGAATCGCGCTATAAAGCGCCACACGTGGACTTTGTCCAATCAAAAACACATTACGTCCGGCATGGGTTTTATGCAGCCACAGCCAGAAAACGATGAGACATATCAGAAAGATAATCAGTGGAATGGGGATGCCCAGCACGGTGAGGTTAGCGAAATCAGTAAACGCCATCGGGAATCCGCCAATACCTTCGTACCCCGTCGCCCCCGCCATCCCGGAAAGCAGCAGGGCGCTTCCGGCAAACAGATACAGCGTGCCAAGCGTAATCACCAGCGGGTTGACTTTGGTATAGATGATTAATCCGGCGTTAATCAGCCCACACAATGCGCCGAGCAGTAACGTCAGGATAATCGCCAACGGAATCGGCACGCCGCCTTGAAACAATACACCCAATGCGATGGCGCACAGGCCGATGGTTGAACCAAACGAAATATCGATCCCGCCACTGACAATCACCATCGTCAGTGGCAGGGCGACAATGCCAATACAGATAAAATCACTGGTACTGAACAGCAACACGTTGAGATCTAACATCCGCGGGTTAATTACGCCAAAAGCGACAATCTCAATGACTAATAGCGCAGCGAGTGCCAGTTCCCAACCATAACGAATATGCATCACGCGGCCTCCCGTTTTTTACCTGACGACGCGGGTTTAACGGCTGGCGGTGGCGTCATAAAACGAGCATATTTTTGCCGCCGCAGATTACGTTCCAGCGCGCAACGCAGGCGCCCATCAAACACCAGCACTGCCAGCAGAACCAGGCCAGCGATGAAATCATTCCACCATGCAGGAATTCGCAACAGCACCAGTACGCTATCGATCTGCGTCAGGAACCAGGCACCGAGTACTGCGCCGATGATCGCGCCGGAACCGCCGAGCAAACTAATGCCGCCAAGCACGCAGGCAGCGATAGCTTTCATCTCCAGCCCGGTGCCGGTCTGATTAGGGATAAAACCAATCTGCGAAGCAAACACAATTCCCGCCAGCGCCGCCATGCAGCCATTCAACGAAAACGCCACAACCCGAATGGCTTCCGTACGAACGCCCAGTTGACGAGCCCCCTGCAAATTATCACCCGTGGCATAAAAACTGCGTCCAAACGCCGTCTTTGCCAACAGCCAGGCCATAAATGCCACCAGAATTAGCGTCAACCAACCAATAGCCGAAACGCCAAACAGCAGCGGGACGGAGAGCTGTTTCAGTTCGGCGGGTAACCCTTCAATCCATTTACCGCCGGTCCAGAGCAACATAATGCCCCTGTACAATCCTAAAGTGCCGAGCGTGGCGACAATGGCTGGGATCTTTAGCCACGCCACCAGTACACCGTTGAAAAATCCCGCAAGCAAGCCGAGCAGTAACGTCGCGACACAAGCAACAGGCAGTGAATACCCCGCGTTCAGTAACATCCCCAACAGCACCGCGCACATTCCGGTAATCGAACCCACTGAAACATCAATATTGCGCGTCAGCATCACCAGCGTCGCGCCCATTGCCAGTAGGATCAGAATTTGCGCGCTGCTATAAACCATTGTCAGCGTTTGCAAACTTAAATACTGACGGTCGAGAAAACCGGGTAATACAAACAGCAGCGCCGTTATCTCTCGGTTATTCTGGATAAGTTTCAGCATGCTGCCTCCTTGCGCTGACTATCACCGAAGGCGACGCGCATAATGGTATCGACATTAATATCGCGCCCGGTCAGCGCAGAATGGGCAATTTCACCCTGATGCATCACATACACGCGGTCAGCCATCAGTTCGATCTCTTCCAGATCGGAGGAAATAAGTAGCACCGCCACATTTTGTGCGGCGATACTGCGCAGCAGCTGGTAAATATCATTACGCGCCGAGACGTCGACGCCGCGCGTCGGTTCATCAACAATCAATACTTGCGGTGAGGCCTCCAGACATTTGGCAATCAGGATTTTTTGCTGATTGCCACCGGATAATGTCCGTACAGCTTGTGCAGGTTGGTTAAATTTAATGTTCAGCGCCCGACGATATCGTTCCAGCGTGGCGTTATCTTTCGCGGTTTTTGCCCAGAATCCGCGTTGATTATGGGTGAGGGCGCAGACGTTCCACACCAGCGAAGCATCGAGATTCAGTCCTGAGGACTGGCGATCTTCTGGTAGATAAACCAGACCGTGATGCAAACGTTCTCCGGTGGATAATTTATTGACCTCTTTTTCATTCAGCATGATGCGCCCACCACGCAAAGGCCGCAGACCATATAACGTTTCCGCCAGTTCCGTACGCCCGGCACCTACTAGTCCAGCCAGGCCAAGAATTTCTCCGGCATTGAGCGTAAAACTGACATTCATAAAACCTTCGCCAGTCAGATTTTCGAGTACCAGTACCGATGTTCCGGCTGCATGTTGTGGGCGATTACCGGGTAACTCCAGCCATAACTTTTGACTGGCTGAGAGGGATTTTTCCCGCGTTGCTGGCGTGATGGCCTGAATGATGTCGTCGGTAGACAGCTCGTTAGTTTTGCCACTTAACGCGATAATTCCGTCGCGCATCACGCTAATACGATCGGCAATCTGGCGAATTTCCGGCAATTTATGTGAGATAAAAACAATACCCACGCCAGTGGCGAGCAGTTCCCGCAAGCGGCTAAACAAGCGTTCGGTTTCCGCAGGGGTAAGCGACGCTGTAGGTTCATCGAGAATAAGAATTTGCGAGTCGCGCATCAGACCGCGCAATATTTCCACCATTTGGCGGTCGGCAACATCCAGTGAGCCCGCCAGACTATGGAGATCAAACTGGCAGCCCAGTGCCGCCAGCAAGTTATTCATCTTTTGCATGGAGATCTGTTTTTTTGCCAGACCAAACAGAATGTTTTCTTTTATCGACAGACTGGGAAAGAGCAACGGTTCCTGGGGAACGAGATAAATCCCCAGTTGGTGAGCATGTACAGGCGTTAATCTGGCGTAGCTATTGCCACCAATCTCCAGCGTGCCGCTATCAGCGGGCGTAATACCGGCGATGATTTTCATTAGCGTCGATTTACCCGCGCCGTTACCGCCGAGCAGGGCGTGGACCTCACCTTGATGCAACGTAAAATCGATGCCTTTCAGGACATTAACGCCGGAATACTGTTTATAAACCGAGCGGGCGCAAAGTAGCGGTAACGCGCAGATATCACTCGTTTGCATATTTTCCCCCGTTCAGTTCTGTAGGTGAGTTTTGAACAAATGTATTTTTGCTTTTAATTTGTTCATAACCTTAGGTGGCTATTGCGCATAATTCCGACGAATAGATCACAATTTATGCTATTTTGATTTTTATGGTTGCGTTTGTTCATTGCTGTTTGACCAAACTGTGGTGGCTATCACAGATATAAGCGTGCAATAACTGAACAATTGCATTAAAGATTTAAATATGTTCAAAGTGAAGAATGAATTATGACAATCAATGATTCGGCAATTTCAGAACAGGGAATGTGTGAAGAAGAACAGGTCGCGCGGATCGCGTGGTTTTACTATCACGACGGGCTAACCCAGAGCGAGATCAGCGATCGCCTCGGGCTAACGCGTTTGAAAGTGTCGCGGTTACTGGAGAAAGGGCATCAGTCCGGCATTATTCGCGTGCAGATTAATTCTCGCTTTGAAGGCTGTCTGGAATATGAAACGCAATTACGTCACCAGTTTTCATTACAGCATGTCCGGGTGATCCCTGGACTCGCAGATGCTGATGTCGGCGGGCGCTTAGGAATCGGCGCAGCCCATATGTTGATGGGATTGCTCCAGCCACAGCAAATGCTGGCGATTGGCTTTGGCGAGGCAACGATGAACACGCTGCAACGCTTAAGTGGTTTTATTTCGTCACAGCAAATTCGCCTGGTAACACTCTCCGGTGGCGTCGGCTCTTATATGACAGGCATCGGGCAACTTAACGCAGCGTGCAGCGTTAACATAATTCCGGCGCCATTACGGGCATCTTCGGCTGAAATTGCCCGAACGCTGAAAAATGAAAACTGCGTCAAAGATGTCCTGTTAGCCGCGCAAGCTGCGGATGTGGCAATTGTCGGTATTGGCGCCGTGAATCAAAAAGAGGATGCGACTATTATTCGCTCCGGTTATATCAGCCAGGGCGAACAGTTAATGATTGGCCGAAAAGGGGCCATTGGCGATATTTTAGGTTACTTTTTTGACGCAAAAGGTGACGTTGTCACGGATGTCAAAATACATAACGAACTGATTGGCTTACCTTTAACCGCGATGACAACCATTCCAATTAGAGTAGGTGTGGCAGGGGGAGAAAACAAAGCCGAAGCGATCGCCGCTGCGATGAAGGGCGGTTACATCAACGCACTGGTTACCGACCAGGATACTGCTGCTGCAATTTTGCGTGGTTAATTTTGCATGACCTTATTACCGGGAACGATGGAGAACGTATAGAGGAACAGACAGAACGCTTAAGCCGAGGACAATCTAATGGCTCGACTCTTTACCCCTTCAGAATCAAAGCATTACCTGATGGCGCTAGACGCAGGCACTGGAAGTATCCGGGCTGTGATTTTCGACCTGGAAGGCAATCAAATCGCAGTGGGACAGGCGGAGTGGCGGCATCTGGCAGTACCTGATGTTCCCGGTTCAATGGAATTTGATCTGAATAAGAACTGGCAACTGGCGTGTGAATGTATGCGCCAGGCGTTACATAATTCTGGTATCGCGCCGGAATACATTGCTGCCGTTTCGGCATGTTCGATGCGCGAAGGTATTGTTTTATATAACAATGAAGGAACACCGATCTGGGCCTGCGCCAATGTGGATGCCAGAGCGGCGCGGGAAGTCAGCGAACTTAAAGAACTGCATAACAATACCTTTGAAAACGAAGTGTATCGCGCGACTGGACAAACGCTGGCATTAAGCGCTATTCCCAGATTACTTTGGCTGGCGCATCATCGTTCCGATATCTACCGACAGGCGTCGACCATTACCATGATCAGCGACTGGCTGGCCTATATGTTAAGTGGGGAACTGGCGGTAGATCCGTCTAACGCTGGCACCACAGGACTTCTCGATCTAACCACCCGTGACTGGAAACCTGCATTGCTGGATATGGCCGGACTGCGGGCCGATATTCTTTCTCCTGTCAAAGAAACCGGCACATTACTTGGCGTTGTGAGCACGGACGCTGCGGACCTTTGCGGTCTGAAGGCTGGCACTGCGGTGGTTGTGGGAGGAGGGGACGTGCAACTCGGTTGCCTGGGATTAGGCGTTGTGCGTCCGGCACAAACCGCTGTTCTTGGCGGAACGTTCTGGCAGCAAGTAGTGAACTTAGCCGCAACAGCGACCGATCCGGAAATGAACGTGCGCGTCAATCCTCACGTTATTCCTGGCATGGTACAAGCTGAATCTATTAGCTTTTTTACCGGACTCACCATGCGCTGGTTCCGCGATGCCTTTTGTGCCGAAGAAAAATTAATTGCCGAACGTTTAGGTATCGATACTTACACACTGCTTGAAGAGATGGCCAGCCGGGTACCGCCAGGATCGTGGGGCGTGATGCCGATATTCTCCGACAGAATGCGCTTTAAAACCTGGTATCACGCTGCGCCTTCCTTTATTAACTTGTCCATTGATCCGGATAAATGTAACAAAGCGACGTTGTTCCGTGCACTGGAAGAAAATGCGGCGATTGTGTCGGCATGTAATTTGCAGCAAATTGCTGATTTTTCAAATATTCATCCCACATCGTTGGTTTTTGCTGGCGGAGGTTCAAAAGGGAAATTATGGAGTCAAATTCTCGCTGATGTCACAGGATTACCCGTCAACATTCCGGTGGTCAAAGAAGCCACCGCATTAGGGTGTGCCATTGCAGCTGGCGTCGGTGCCGGGATTTTTTCATCCATGGCAGAAACCGGAGAACGCCTGGTGCGCTGGGAACGGACGCACACATCAGACCCGGAAAAGCATGAGCTTTATCAGGATTCACGCAATAAGTGGCAGGCTGTTTATCAGGATCAGCTAGGGCTTGTTGATCACGGACTGACGACATCGTTATGGAAAGCGCCAGGATTGTAGTGACATGATGAAAGCCACATTCTTATGGGTGTGGCTGCCAGGCTTCAGAGTTTGAAGACTCAGACGAGCAATGGCGACTGCAAAGATCGCTGTGGTGAAACTGTAGCGCAGACATGTCTATTTGGTCAGGATTGGTCAGAGACGGACATTAGGATATTGCAGCTACAATCTTGGTGCGCATAATGTATATTATGTTAAATAGCCTACGATGGTAAACAACTTCATAAATCTCCATTGCCTTTCACGAAATCAACAGGTTAACGATTTCTAACATCCCTCCCATTTCTTGCGTTAGGTGTAGAGTACATTTACTTCATGTCCGCATCAACAATGAGGTTATCTATGTACTCGCTCAACCAACTAGTTGCCATCAACCACAAACGGCAATGGATTCTGATGGACACGGAAACCTGCTTACCGTTGTTGTACCCACTCAGATATCACATCGATCATTTGGCTTTTCGTTCATTGTCCACGCAGTCTGCTTCGCTGCAGGCCGTTAAGTTCTTTTACGAATTTTGGTTGCAGAAACACGGCGTCACGTTTTGCTATAGCTTCTATGCTTCTGGCCACAACCCGTGCATTGCTATTGAGGAAATGTCGGCATTTTCTCACTATCTGGAGAATGGTCGCGTAAGCCAATCAAATTTATTGGCATTCACTCCAGTCTCCACTTCCCATAGTTTTATCAACGCAGCGCGATTTCGTGCAGTAGCGCAGTTTATTGCTTTTTTGATTAACACGTATGTATCGCCGGTATATCGGGATGATTCTCCCAAAGCATTATCACTCCAGGCTTCCCGGTTACATACTCGCCTGCGCTTTTGTCGTGACAGTTATCGAGCGTTAACACCGGGAAAGCATTCTAACCATCGTCATATCCATCAGGGGTTTCAGAGTATGAACCGTGAAATGGTGATCAGTCTGTACACGATTATTGCTCCCTGCTCTAGCCAAAAATATAACCCATTAAATCCCTTCCCCACCAGAAACACCCAGTTTCGCAACTTTTTGATTATTCGCCTGTTACTGAATTATGGATTGCGAATAGGTGAATTATTGCTGTTGGAATGCAATTCTATAAAATCAAATATAAAAAAGGATAAGTTTAGTTTGATTGTAACTACAACTGATGAAAACATGACCCCAGAAGATGTGCACCTTCTCTTAAAAATGTATGGGCAAATCGTGTATTAGAGCTTGATAAGCAGGATTATAATTTCCTAAAAATTTATATAGAAAAAGTGCGTCCTAAAACCGACAGCCACGACTTTATATTTACATCGAGCCAAGGTGTAGGTAAACCATTATCTTATACTGCAGTTCATTCGATGTTTTCAAAAATTGATGACGTATTGAGTAAAAAATTCCCCGAATACAAATCACATTCGTACTTTGACGCACTACAACGTTTAACTCCGCATGTAACCCGACATACCTGGGCTTACCTGACCCTGCAAAAAATCTATCATATAAAATATTTAAAAAGCAAATCAACAAGAAAATACGCTTCTATTGCTCTCCCTGACACGGGATTGATGGAAGAAGCCAAGGAAGAATTGCGCCTAATGGGTGGATGGAGTCCGAAAAGCCAAATGCCTGATTTTTATGCAAGGCGGTTTCTATCCGAGCGGGCCAATACAGCAAACACCCAGCGCATTGCTCAGGATAATATTGATCTGAGTGAAATGCTTAGTATTGTAATGGAGGTATGTAATAATGAGCCACAATAAAAATGTACTTGTTTCTGATAATGGAGCATCAATCTATCCTTCTGAATTAATGAATTTTATCTGTCACCTAAAAATTCCTGAGCGAATTTATCTAAAAACAGCAAGAGAATTTGACGACCGATATATCATCAACGCAGTAAATAAATGGACTTTCGATTATTCTGGCAGTCGTCGTTACCTATGCTTTAAACAGGATGAGGTATCAAATCAACTAACTAAATATTTTTGTTTCAAATATGCGTCAACAAGATTTCCAACACATCTTCCGTTGTTGTTGCTTGATTGGACATATGCTATTGATTACTGTAGAAGTCATGGCGGTTTTTCTTTCACTGTGTTACTCAGTTTTCTGGAAAAAGTCATTATCCACCGCAGAACCTTTTATTCAATATCATTCGGCCTAAAAATCCTCTGCGCCGAAGACTTCCCCGGCTTCACCATCGACGATTACGAAGAACTTGAATTCATCCCTCATCCGCATTCCCGCGACTGGGGCATCTATCAGGAAATCGATAATATCCTTGATCCACTCGAAAAAAACATGATCAGTGCAGGACTGTTTGAAATGGCTGCGGCGATTCGGCATGGCGAAAACTACAGTCTCAGTACTTTGCGAAATGCGGCTATTCTGGGACTGACTTATGTCACCGGTGCCCGCCCTGTTCAGCTAGCCAGGCTGGCGACAAAAGATTTGCGCATTGATACCCGAAATCCAGAAACCGGACTGATTCGATACAGCGTACTTCTGCCCTATGCCAAGCAGCGGCGCGTGACGCCCGAGCGTCTGTTTTTGGCAATTCCGCCGGAAATCGGCGCGTTGATCATGCACTATATTGCGCGAGCGCAACTAAAACCTGATGGCAAGCTATTTGAATTTAGTCACTCTGCACCGTTTTATGTGTCCAGGTCGATTAACCAGGTCATCCTTAGTTTCAGTCCGCCAGATTATCAGGCCGCCGTAGCGCGTGGCGAAGCGGCTCTACCAATTATTACGCCGACCGACTTGCGCCACAACGTGGGGCACTCACTGGCTATGCAAGGGGTCAGCGCCGAGGAAATCGCGCATATTCTGGGACATACCTCCCTTACTGTTGCCAAGTATTACATTTTGGCGACACCTGCGCTGGCACTGATTCGAGCCAAAGCGTTGGGTACCAATCCGGTATGGCAAAATATGGTAGCTATGATGTTGACTGGTGAACTGACCTCTTCAACGAAATGGCAAGGCCAGCGCGTGGTCGGCATAATCGGTGATCAGTTGCATGATGGGATTGGTGGTTGCTCCAGAGATAATGGCGACTGCCCGTTCAGTGAAGTACGCTGCTGCTACGGCTGCCTGTATTATCGCCCCTTTACTGATGGTGACCATCAGGCTGTGCTGGAGAGTGTAGTTAAAGAAGTCGATGAATTGATCTCCATTTCAGACAGTGTTGGTAACGCCCGCAATCCACTTATTTCCATCCATGAAACCACACAATTTGAAATTCAATCCGTGATTGCCCGTTGCCGCTTTCGTCAGGAAAAAGGCGGTGTGCGATGAAAAAATATTTTGCGCAGTTTCACGCCTTTATCACCGAGCAGCAAAGCTGGTTTGAACAGCATCTGGCGACAGACTTCGAGCAGTCATGGGATGATCCTGTCTGGGTCTGCGGCAGCAATGGTAGTGGCTGGTTACGTGGTAATGGCAAAAATAAATTACGCTTTGATGAAATCAGCCGTACCAAAGGTATTGAGGGGCGCCATGCAGTGGCAGAAGACTATGCCCGGTTTATGAAAGCCCTGCTGGTACTAGTGTATCGGAGGCGAAATCGTAGCATATCCCCAGCGGTGGCTGTGGCAACGCTGATGATTTTGAAGCGCTGGTACCACTCGCTATTTGAGATGTCCGGGCAAACTCACCCAGTGTATCTAACCACCGGGGTAATTCAACGGTCAATGGATAGCCTCAGCGCAGCTTCGTCTCCAGGGGATCCCAATACCGCCAATTACAAAGGACGCTGTGTCAGTCTGCAAAAAATGGTTAATCACCAGTCATTCACGCTGGTGACACTGCAATATGTGTCTGATGCACAATATACCAATCAAACCAACCTGACCCGCAAAGCCCGGGAAACCATGGCTCTGAAACAGCAGGACAAGCTGACAGATACCACTACCGATGGTGAAGAGGCGTTGATTACCATTCGCGGTTTTCTGAACATCGTCGAATTAATCCAGCGGGTGGAAAGTGATGCTGAGAAAATTGCGTTAAATTGCCTGTTGTTATTGGTTATCACCGGCTTTCGCTCCATTGAAGCGTTTAATCTCAGACAGGATGCGCTGTTTAAACGCCAGATTGATGATCCGGCAATCCGCAAGCGGTTTCAGGACAAGGGATTACCCGATTATTTCCTTGGTATCCGTTATATTGGTGTCAAAGGTGCTGGGGAGCGAACGCATTGGGTAGAACCGCTGGCTGTACCGCTGGTCGAGAGTATATTCAGTTCCGTTAAAATATTGACCGCACCAAAACGCAGTCATCTGACCTATCTACGGGAGAAATCTTTTACTGATTACCTGCCACAGGCCATCAGCGCCCTACCCGGTGAACAAGTTGAACTGGATGATGTGGTGACGTACATCACACAAACCGCCTCAAGTTTTCGTGGCCGGGCAGGACAACGAGACAAAACATCCAAAGCCCTCAACAAACGAGGTGTGCTGCCCGTTCTAGAAATGCCAGGGCCGAAAAACAGCAAATCTATCTATTATTCCAAGACTGACCTTAATCATTACATCAAGACCGAATTTGGCCTGACGGATGCCAACGAACCCTGTACGCACGCCTGGATGGAAAATGGCAAACGTTACGAAGTTAACTACGAAGACCTGTTATTTCTACATGAGAAGGGTTCGCTGGCATTAAAGCGCACACTGGCTTTGCTGGCTATACCGATACCATTCACTAACACACTTATGAATAAATTTTTAGGCAATGTTGAGCCTGATGGATCAGTATTCAGCAAATATCAATTACTGGAAGAGAATGGTACCCCCACCCGGATGCGTACCCACATTCCCCGGCACAACATTAATACCTTTCTTGCTATTGCGGATATCTCTGACCACTTACAGGCAATGTTGATGGGGCGAGTGGACATCACGCAGAATCAGCACTATCAACATCTGGCGCTTGCAGAACGGCGAAAAGCAGCCTCGTTGGTGCCCTTGCAGCCGATATCGACAGCACTAACTGCCGCGCCCTCTTCGTCCTCCATTGCTACGCCACTGGAAATCGTCAAACGGACCGGCCAACTGGCGGTCACGAAACACATGACTTTGGACAATACCATCAAAGCCAACCTGCATACTTTTGACGATCGGGATGATGTAGCCAAGTTTGTCGAGGCGTCATTTGCTGACGGCTTCTTTGAAGATGTTGCTGCCGCCTTTGAAGAAATCCGCGACGCAGAAGGACCAGAGCAAGCCTCTGCCATGGTGGCAAGACATGCCGTGCTGTATCCGCTGAAATTTGGCTCCTGTATGCGGGAAGTTAACCTCTGGGGATGTCCTTATCGACTGAAATGTCAGAGTGCTGCCTTTTGTGAACATTTCACGCTGACAGGCCGGATAGATGAGCTACCCAATCTGATTGCCAAAAAACAGGTGTTACAGCAAGCACATTCGAAGTTGACCCAACTAACACAACATCAGCCTGACTACCAAACCAGACTGGCCGACATCGAACGACGGTTACAGCAACTCGAGGCAATACAAGCACAATGGCAGCGTCGTGCCAAGACTCAACAACTGGTTGCTGCGGAGAGTGTGTTGTCTGGTGGAGTAATCACCGAGGGCAAAGTCCGTACACTGGCCCAGCTTTTTGCACTTGAACAACAACAATTGATGCAGGAGAACGACTGATGCGCGGCAAGGAACTGGACACACTGATCGAGCACGAATTACAACTGATGCTGGTTGAAGGCTTTGACAAGTCCCCTATTTCCGCCAAGGCCCTGCATATTCGGCTCAAGGCAAAAGGTATCGTTAACGGTGGTTTAAGTACGCTGAGCAGCCTTGAGCGAAAACGCCTAATTGCTGCCTATGTTGATCAGCAACTTGGCCCATTGAATCTACGCCCAAAAGAAAAACAGCAATACGTCAACCGCAAAACCCGTCAGGCCTTGCTGGCCAGAAACCAACAGTTGCAGGCGGAAGTCAGTGAGCTGCGAGACCAGCTGGCGCAGAATACCCTGTCGTTGATAGAAATTGTCAAAGCGGTAAAAATCAATACAGTTATTCCGGTGGAAAGTCTGTTGGCTAAACATGTAATTCGGGAGTTACACAAGTCGTTATAATGCTGACATAGGAATATTTCGCCGACAGTTTCCCGGTTGTCGGCGAAATGCTGATTGTAATTTTTCGGCAAAGGGCATGGACGATTTCTTTTCGTTATTCTGCATATTGCTTACCTTCCCAAATTTCTCCAACCGTTAGTTGGAGAAATTAGATGGGTCGTAAATCATGAATAAACGCCTTGATCTATTCGAAAAATGAGAATTGCAACTTTCAACGCCCCCTCTTCTGAGTCCATTATCTCAGAGGACGCTTTCCACTGTAATGCTCTGTTTGGTTCATTGCACCAGTTTAATGCTGCACTTTCGTTACCTTCAAAAAGATCAATAGCCTTTTGTATAACATCATTTTTTGTCAGCATGTTTTACACCTGAAGTTGTGGGAATTCTGCTCAAAGTGCCGCTGGCCAAAACATATTGGGCGCTGGTCTGTGGCGGCAAAATGGTGTCACGTAAAAGATACAGATGTTCCCGTCTATTTTTGCCCAATAACGTGCCCCGGGTTCAGTTTTTTTGCTCGGGACTAAAACGCTTATCCAGATCAGCCGCCAGCTGTTCAATACTCTTCGTTGAGCCTTTATAAATATACCAATCAAACTGTTAAAAACTCGTTCAAATTCGACCAAATATTATTACTGGCTGATATTAGTTCGGTTAGGCAAAGCGCAACAAACAACTAAGAAGTGCGCCTCAAAAAATTAATTGTAAGGCGCCCCCCTAAAACACATTTATTCTGTTATATTTCTTGGCAACATAGAAAAAGATGCTTGAGACAATCCTGCGCGCTTGAATTTATACCGTATATATGTTGACACTTCCATCTCATGGTTTGACAACAAAATCTGACGATCTGAAAGCTCTACCCGTAACAAATCACTCAATGAAGCAATGTTAATCTCATCCATTGACTGTACTGGATCATCAATCAGTATAAATGGATTAAGCGCATATACCCTATTCAATGTTAGGAAAAATGCCAAACCTAATGATGCGATTTGCCCACTACTCATAGACAGGATTGCATCATGATCAGACTTCAGCGCAGTATTGAATTTGAGTATATCTCCTTTACCGCTCACTATAAACAAACCTAACCCACGCTGATAATTCTGTATGAGTCTTCCACTATATATATGGAATAACAGCTCTATATCACCAATAGTCTTTTTCGCATACTGTTTCGCAGTGTCGTCCAATTGCCGCCTAAGATTAACAATTTTTGCTTTTATTTTTTTGCCAGCTTCAATCCTAGAACTGAGCTTATCAAGCTCCGCTACTTTGGACTTGTACTCTTCGCTTTTGAATTTAGAATGAGCGGCTCTGAGATAGGATTCTTTATTTTCAAAATCTGAAACACTAAGTGAGGTTATATCTGATGCGTTCAAGAAAGCCATCTCTAAGCTAGATGACCAGTCTAAAGGGAGCACATCCTTTTCTGGTTTTTTAGCTGTAGCAATAATCCCTTTTGCTTCATTAAACCGTAACAGCAGAGCTGCATCATCAGCCGTAAAACTAAGATCTTTTGATACGCCATAATTTACCAACTGCAAAGCCACTTCACTTATGATTGAGAACTTAGATTCTGCTGCTGTGAGAGCCTTAAAAAGCACACTATCGAAATCTTTTGCAACTAGGTCACGCTGCTGTGTGAATGCTGTTATCTGTAAATTTAGTAAGTCCTGTATTGACCTTACTGTCTCCTCCAACTTCTGGGCAGAAGCATCTATTTCAGATCGAATTCTTTCCGCATTATTTACAGCGGCTTCCTCTAACGCAGCGTAAGTCGCCCATGATAACCCACAGAATGGACAACCGGAAATTTCCAAATCTTCACATTCTTGGTGTCGCCGCAGCAACTCTGCATGAGCATTTAGTAAATTTACAAGCTTTGCGTTCTTAGCTGCACTATCAGATTTAATTAGATCCCGTGCCTCAATGAGACTATTTACACCAACCAAATCAGCAGCGTTCTTAAGACCGTTTAGGTCTACTTCATTTATCTCTGAAGCTGGTTTTCTGAATATCAAAAGATCATGATCCAGCCCAACTAGCGTTGACTCCTTTACTTTCAGACCTTCATATCCAGCTACTTCAGAACCCAACTGAAGAGCCAACTTTATATCGACCTCTCTTTTTAAAAACGCATCAATATTACTATTAGCCTTTCTCGTCAGAACTTCATCAAAGTTCTGATATATTCTAAATATATTCCGTAATTCACGTATCAGAGTTTCAATATCTGTATCATTTACAGCCGATAGAGGCTGTTCAACATCCCAACCAGGTGACGGCGTCGCGGTACTTAACCGCTTGAAGTCAAAGGAATTCTCGGCATCTTGAAACTGACCACTAAGCTGTTTAATTTTTTCATTCAACTCAGCCTGGAGGTCAGTATGCACTTTCCCCGTATAAGATTCCGTAATAATACTTTCTAACTCGGAGCAATATGATATCTGTCTCGTCAATTTATCGGTATTAATAAGATGCTCAATGCCTTTTTTTCTTTCAGTGGCATCCGTCGAGTACAGGTATCTATTCTGCCCTTGCTCAAGATAGTTCAATAAAGAGAAATTTTTTAAGAAGTTCTCTCCTAGAATACTCTCTAGTGCTTTAGAATCAAGACTCTCTCCAAACTTATCGGAGTCTATACTGCTTATTTCGTAAAGCTTAAAAATAGAGAAGTTATCAGGTGCATTATTATCCGGGTTCGATAAATCCGCTATGGTAGCAACACGAGCTAGGAAAATTGACTCTCCTGAATCTTGATTTATGAGCTCAGCTCTAATAGCGATGTCGCCCTCTTTATTTCTATTCCAGTATATGTTTTCTTCAAATTGTTTTTTGCGCGAACGTTTTGCAACTGTTGCATCATTTGTATTGATAATTCTTTGTATAACGCCAGTAAACAAAAGCTCCAACGCATCAAATATGCTAGTTTTTCCAAAACCATTGGGGCCATCCAAGGTAATCATGGAGGCAGATCGAAAATCAATAGATGTATTTTCAAATGGCTTGAAATTTTCAATCTTGAGGCTGGATATTTTCCATTTCTTCATGAATCAGAGTCTCGATTAGTTTGTCTGCTTCAATCCCAGATGCAGAAGCATTAAAGATTTTGAGATGAAGACCGGTCAATTTTTTCTCGGCGAGTGCTTCCTTTACATAAATATCAAGCGGCTTTAGTGAGCTTTCCTTAACAGGAACCTTTACAAATGGAAGCTTTATAAAAATTCTCGCCGCGACGCTATATAATGTAGGCGATAGTGGTTGATCTCGATATTCTGCAAACATCCTATCATCGACAACAATCGCTGAAACGCTTTCGAAGTTGTGCCCTTCTAACAACCTAAGCTCTTCCTCGCTGTAATAAAGAAAATATTTTTTAAAATAATATGGATTCTCTTCAATTCCAAACACCTTACTCTCAATTCCATTAAAATCAGCTCGGTGCCTTAATTTATGCAAAATAATCAGATCGGTATTTTTATCGAAAGCAGGATCAGATTTGAATGTTTCAGGAGCATACAGTAACACTAATTTATTCAGCACCTGCGGTGATGGTATATTTTCACACTCAACCACAGCGAGGAATCGCTTCCTATCTCCACTATCCTGACTAAAATAAGTCAAAGACTTATAATCAACACCTTCAAGACCAGCTAAAGTTTCTCCTGCCGAATACTCTATGGTGACGTCATCTGCTTTAGAATAGTCGCCTGTATTAAACAAAGTAAACTCATGTTTCAAGGCAGCCTGTAGAACAATATCTTTAATCATTCAACTTCACCCTCGCCTCTTCCTTTGAAATTATTTTTGCATCAAAGGCTTTAGTTATTTTGTTACGATCCTTACCCATCAATGAAAACTCATCTTCTACAGCATCCCGCGAAGCTCCGGTAGCTGCACAAAATCGCTCAGCGGGTGAAAAAATATTTGCTCTAGCTGCGATTAGCCATTGATATTCAACTAAGATATCTATCAGCTCTGGATCGCTTTTCAGCTGCTCTATTAGATCTTCAGCAAACCTATGCTCCCGTCGAGCATTGTCTGCCGAAATTGCTGTTGGCAAATAAAAATCTCCGGCAGAGCACCTATAGTAAGGAGGCTTTTGCTCACTCAGTGGCGCTTTATCTATATCGTAGATCACATCCACATAATCATAAACACTGTTCTCACTCACGACCATTGTGGAAGATCCAAAACATAACGACTTCCACAACCATATAAATGGAGTATCACCCAACTCTTTAATCTGATCGTAAACATTTGCAACTTTTTGAATAACAGTTCTATCTGCTGTTTTTTCCATTGTATTGGTATACCCATACAATGATTTACAAACGGCCATCCTGGCTTGGAACATTTTGTATACAATGTCGTCTTCATGGGTAGCGGTGAGGCTTAATAACTCTACAATCTTCTCACTTTTTAAAGTTTGAGTAAACGCGGCTTGTGCGGCGCTCATTAACCCATCCTGATTGCACGCGTGTATATATATTACTTGAGCGGCAATATGACTCTGCAAAGCCTCGAACTTCAAATTCACTAAAAAATCACTGCAAGGTAACTCTTCGGAAACCAGGTACTTCTCAATTTTTGATTTCGTTTTTTCTTCAACATCTTGGAGATAGCAGTAAGGCAGTCCATCGTAAGTATAAAATTTAACGACATTCCCATTGCTGCCAACAAAATCAGAAGCATCATCAAGGCGCGCAGATGTATGAAAATATCTTTTGGTAGTCTTATCACACAACATATATGTAGATGCAGCTTTTTCGAGAGCCTCCCTATAGGCAGCTCTTTTATCATCTGCTAGCGCTTTTACCTGATGCGTAGAAACTGCAACTCCATTTTCAATTATCGAAAAATCATCAATGCTGTCGATTTGCAACTCAAACGACATTTTATTGAGCACACATTCTATGGAATGATAAAGCGCTAAATGCCCTTGATAAATAAACCCACTCCATGTAGGTGCAGCTGTATGAGGATGGGAGGAAGCCGATTTCGACATGCAATATGTCCTAGGCAAATTTAGAGACAGAGTCAGAAGTAACCTTCTAACTCAGTAGAATATGATCTTAATTTCTGTATCCGATGTTTATATTTTTTGTTGAACGCGCCCAGCGGCGTTATGAAAACTTCCTTGATTGTCATTTTTATGCATTCTCTTGAGCGATATCGCTATGATATCACCGAATGTAACATACCTGTAGGGTCAAAAAAAGGGTCAGCCAAACATTCTGGAGTGTTCGGTATCGTTGGTACCATTCATGCAAAATGGACTTAAATCTTAAGAAAGACACTCCATTAGCTTAAGCTTCCCTACCTTACCCTACCAATACACCTAGCCAGCCGTGAGAACGCTACCGCCATCAGAGGCATTAGTCCCGATTAAGTATCGATGCAACCAAATGTTACCAAAATTCATGAATTGTTCAAGAAGGCAATCAGATAATCCCTAAAGCTTTATGGGCCTGGTTATGCGATTACATTGGGAAATGGTTCATGAACAGAAGTAGAGCAAGCTGCCAAGAAATGCTCATAAGAGGCGAATTTCCTGTTAGTTCATGAAGCCACCTGGAAGTGAATTCATCTTTCTATTAAAAATATTCATTTAAAGCAAAGAGATATGTCATCTGTGGTTTATGAACTGGATTCTCGCTCAACATAAGTTAAATGGTCAATTGAATTGGATAAGCAACGTTTTACACCCACGTCTCGCCTCGTAGAGTCAGCAAATTACTACCCTACTGTCAGAATCTTGATTCCCCAGGATGCTGGAGCTCTTTTTCGATTTTTTAAGTAGCTACAGCTGATGGTTATCCCCCAGCCTGTATGGCTGGGGATCCCCTGGAGGGTAACTAGATATTCTTATGGAAGAAAACGTGTAACTTTTGCGTCGCCTGATCAACGTATTCAGGCACCCAATATGTCTCAATGTGAGTAGCACCATCGATCAGGAAGAGTTCTTTGTCCTTCGTACCGGTAGCTTTAGCGAACGCATCTTTAGTCATATAGAGCGTATCCGCTTTTGAACCGGCAATCATTAGCAGAGGTTGGTCCGTCACGTCAAAGTTCATCAAGTCTAACAGACTGCTCGTGGTGTATTTAAACGTTGAGTTTGGATGTGCGTGGGTTTTCCAGTAGTACTCGTAGCCCTGGCGATATAACGCAAAAGGTAATTTAGCGATCTGTTCATCAGTCAGGTTGGCATCACCGGAGTAAAGCACTTCGCCACCGGCTACTTCCTGAGCTCGTGCATCTGAAGCCTGCTGAAGACGTTGCTGAATAGTATCCAGCTGTGAATCCTGCATACCATTGCGCCGTACAAGTCCTGAATTAAACATGCTAATGGTTGCAATCGATTTGAATCGTTTGTCCGTCTCGGCAGCAACAAGTGAATACCCTCCTCCCCCGCAAATCCCCAACAAACCAATACGGGTGCTATCAACACTGGGATACTGGCTGATGAAATCAGCCATACCGTGGATATCTTCAATACGATTCGCAGGTTTGTCTACGTTACGTGGCAGCCCTCCGCTGGCCCCTTGATAAGCAGCATCGGCGGCGATGGTAATATACCCGTGTTCAGCCAGGCGTTGGGCATATAATCCGGCGACCTGCTCTTTTACGCCACCATTAGGGTGAGCCACCACTATTGCCGGATATTTTTTCGCAGGGTCATAATTAGCAGGTGTATACACATTCGCTGCAATCTGAATGCCATGCAGATCATATTTCACAGGATGGATATTGACCTTGCCTGAGACATTTTCGGTGATAGCCCCGTCATAGACGAGAGTAAACGGGTTCTTTTTGTAATCTGCTGCATTTGCTGAAGTGATACCGACGACTGCCGTCATCAGCATTGCACTTAAAAGTGTCAATTTCATGGTTTCTCCCGATAAAAATGCGTGTTCATGAGGCAACCGAGATGGAACATTCAGACACAGAGTAGAGAGAAAAAGCTGTCAGCATCATGACCGCTAAATAACATTTTTGTCAGGAAACCCCCAGCTCATCGTGTTTTCCGTTGACGACGGTTGAAATACGCTTTCCCGGGTCTGATTTATGAATCAGACTGATTAACCCTATCGGTCAGGCTCTCTCAAATGAACATAAATATGTTGCTATACTCATTCTGACTTAAGCGGCTGTGATATACCCCGTATAAAATAAGTCACTTATAACAGTTCGACAAATAAAATTCGCAGCTTCTGAGTTGATAACTATTATATATACCATGGCAAGGATATTAATATGGCGACACTTGAGCAAGTTATTATTTTCTTTCTTCTTATTGGCATTGGCGTTATAGCACGTAAAGTGGGAGTTATTACACAGGGAAATACGCCCCAACTCACATCTCTTGTTTTTAACTTTGCGATGCCAGCCATTATACTTTCCGGTGTTACGACTGACCAGCCACATATTTCCGGAAAGGAACTTTCCATCGTACTTGCATCCGCATTCACTACGCTTATTTTACTGATTATTTGCAGTCGTATGCTGGCAAGAATTTTACGCTATGAAAGAGAATACCATGGTGTGATTACTGTTATGACAACATTTACTAATGTTTCCATGATGGGGATCCCAATGATTTATTCTTTATATGGCGCCGAAGCCATGATTTATATCACTGTATTTTTACTCCCATATAACTTGTTGTTCTTTTCATATGGTTATTACTGCATGAAAGACCAGAGTGGTAATGCTGAAACTCTTAGCTTTAAAAATATGTTAAACGTTATCAATCCGGGGATTGTTGCCTGTATTCTTGCTTTGCTTTTATATATTTCAAATGTGCATATTCCTTACATCATTGCACAACCAATAAAAATGCTGGGCGCAATAACTGGCCCGGTTTCAATGCTACTGATAGGCTCATTCCTGTTAGACATCGAATGGAAATCTGCCTTTAAGGATGTGAAAGTATGGATATTCACTTTTTTTAAAATGGTCATCATTCCGCTTGTTATTATATCAATAATGAAGTTATTCATTAACGATGGGCTACTGTTGGGTGTCCTGCTTGCTGCGGTAGCAACGCCAGCTGGTGCAGGAACTCCCTTATTAGCTCAGATGTTAAATAAAAAAGTTTATCCGTTAGCTCTTAAAGGTGCGACATTAACCACACTGGTGTCACTTATTACGATGCCTCTCGTGGCAATGATGACAGGTATCGGATAAACCAGGAACGCTATTTTAAACCATAATAAAACATCAGAGATAATATATGAACCATAACACTCTATTCAAAAAAACGGTCGGTAATATCTTGTTGTCCGGACTAATATTTGCCGTTTCTGGTTGCGCAACGCACAGCATTCAGAGTCAAAGTACAGAACCGCATATTGTATTACAAACTCAGGGAAGCTTTGCTGTGGGAGGCACTACAGTCAAGCATTCAGGAACATTTTCAGAACAAAATTTTCTCTCCCCTGATGGTCAAACCGCTTATGGCGATCATGCTTATGTCTTCTACCAAATTCCGGTAAATGCACATAAATATCCGCTGGTCTTCCAGCATGGCGGTGCTCAAACAAAAAGAACATGGGAAAGTACACCAGATGGACGCGATGGATTTCAGAATATTTTTCTGAAAAAAAATTATAGTGTTTATCTCGTTGATCAACCCCGTATGGGGGAAGCCGGTTTATCAACCAAAGATGATACAGGTAAAAATCCCTGGGCGGGCAATCCTATGTATGCCGACAAGACGTTTTTTCTGTTGTCCCGCGTTGGCAATGAACATGGCGTATTTAAAAATTCGCAATTCCCTGACAATCCTGCAAGTATTGAAGCATTCCAGCGTTCCTGGAATCCCTATTCAGGGGAACTTGATAATGACCTGAATGCGAAAACACTTGCACAGTTATTTGAAAAAATTGGTCAGGGTATTTTAATCACTCACTCGATGGGCGGTACTATTGGCTGGAGAACGCCCTTTTATACCGACAATGTAAAAGCCATTGTTGCTTATGAGCCAGGCGGAACACCTTTTATCTTCCCGGAAAATGAGATGCCTGTACCGGTGAAGACGACATTTGCACCATTGAGTGCTTCCGCGATGGGTGTTCCCATGAACGAATTTCTCAAACTCACGCGAATCCCAATCGTTATCTATTATGGCGATTTTATTGCTGAAAAACCGGATACTGCCGTTGGCCCGGATAAATGGAGAAGTGAATATGAAATGGCAAAGCAATTTGTTATGACAGTCAATCGTCACGGTGGAGATGCCACCCTTGTCCATCTTCCTGATATTGGTATCAAAGGCAATTCTCATTTCCTGATGGCGGAAAAAAATAATCAGGAGATTGCCGGGATACTTGCATCGTGGTTACACGATAAAGGACTCGATAAATAAATCAGCACCCTAAAACCATTGATGGAGAGGGATAAATATTATGCGCCTTTTACTTATAGAAGATGAAGAGAAAACCTCGACGTATATCAGTCGTGCATTGAAAGAATCAGGGTTCATCGTTGATATTTCAGCCGATGGTCCTGAAGGGCTTCATTACGCACTGGAATTAGACTACGACGCGATAATTCTTGATGTGATGCTACCGGGAATGGATGGTTATCAGGTACTGGAAGGCGTCCGGGCCAGAAAACAGACCCCCGTGCTGATGTTGTCAGCACGGGGCTCGGTCGACGAACGTGTCAAAGGGCTTCGTATGGGCGCGGATGATTATCTCCCTAAACCCTTTTCTCTCATTGAATTGGTGGCGCGTATTCAGGCGTTGGTGCGTCGCCGCCCTACTGATGGCGCAGACATCACCCAACTGCACATTCAGGATCTGCATCTCGACTTACTGGCGCGCAGGGTATTTCGCCGTGGAACGAGATTGGAACTAACTGCGAAAGAGTTTTCCCTGTTGAGCCTTCTGGCCCGGCATCAGGGAGAGATTCTGTCAAAGATGATGATTGCTGAACAAGTCTGGGACATGAATTTTGATAGTGATGCCAATGTGGTTGAAGTCGCTATAAAACGTCTACGCGCCAAAGTTGATGCCCCATTCGATGTTAAGTTGCTTCATACCGTTCGCGGCATGGGGTACGTCCTCGAAGTCCGGCCTGAGTGAATAAAGGGGATAAGCATGCTCAAGCGTTCCATCTCTGTCCACCTGGCGCTGATGTTTGCTTTATCCGCGCTGCTGATTGTTTCCGTTATTGGTATCCTGCTCAGAAGCTCTTTGCATGATTCCTTGCAAAAACAGATGCACAACGAACTGTTGTTCAGGGAATCATTGATGAGTCCGTGGATCACCGCGCGAACCTCGGCCGATGGTTGGTCCACGCTTGCCAATAAATTCACCGTATTAACCAATTCCGAAGGTGAGCGTGTTCGCTACTGGATTGTCAGCGATAACCCGCGTTTTAGCGTGGGAGGAATGCCGCCGGTGGGAGTTCAGTGGTCTTCTTTACGGGAGGGATTTAATAAAGTGCCCGGCACATCAGAGGGCGCATGTTCACTGTTTTTGTTAGTGAAAACGATCCCGGCAAACGGTGAAAGACCTGAGTTACGTTATGTGGTCGCCATTGATTCCACGCCGTACATGGGAACGCTCAATGCCTTTACGCGGACACTGCTGATCATTGCGGCTCTGGGCGTAGCGATTGTCGCCCTGCTGGGCTACGTTGTTTCAAAGATTGGCCTGCGTCCGGTTGGTATGCTCAGTAAGCAGGCGCAACATCTCGCCCCTGGGGACCATAGTCAGCGACTGGACGCCAGAGCCTTGCCCGAGGAGTTGCAGCAACTGGCATCATCATTTAATGGCGTGCTGGAGCGCCAGGAAATCGCCTGGCGGCAACTCGAAAGTTTTAATGCCGATGTTGCTCATGAACTCCGCACGCCGCTGACTAACCTGATTGGCCAGACGCAACTGGGGCTGTCACGACGACGCTCTCATGAGGAACTGGAAGAATTATTGGGCTCGAATCTGGAAGAGCTTGAACGTATGGCATCCATCGTCAATGACATGCTGTTTCTGTCTCATGCCCACGCGGGAGAACAGGCTTCTCAGCTTAAACAAGTCTCCTTGCGAGAAGAAACCCTCAAGACAGCAGAATATGTCGAGCCTTCTTTTACAGAAAAACAGCTTTCGCTGGATGTTGAAGGCGATGTCATTGCGCTTATCGATCGACGGCTGTTCCATCGCTCACTGGCCAATTTACTGGAAAATAGCGCAAGACATTCCCCCTCCAATAGCGCGATTACCGTCCGGTTAAGCGAAAGGGATAATCAGGCCTGTGTTGAAGTTTCCAATCCAGGCGATCCGATAGCACCTGAGCACTTACACCGGCTTTTTGAACGGTTTTATCGCATCGACACCTCCCGAGCAAGAAGTGATGCCCATCA
Source organism: Escherichia whittamii (assembly GCF_014836715.1). GTDB lineage: Bacteria > Pseudomonadota > Gammaproteobacteria > Enterobacterales > Enterobacteriaceae > Escherichia > Escherichia whittamii. The sequence goes on along the minus strand of NZ_JACSQI010000002.1, from coordinate 14,590 downwards.
TGGGTTGGGTCTGTCGATTGTGCGCGCCGTCGCTATTATGCACCGGGGAGATGTCTTTGCCCGTAGTGAAGGTGGCATCAATACATTTGGCCTCACGTTTGCGATACAAGCGAATAAAACGGCGGGCAATTCGCCTTCAGGCACTGAGTCTGGAGCAACGTTAACTGACAAAATTGTCAGCGAGGCGTCAGCCTGACGACATGTCACGCTGATTAGAATCATGGCATCCCCTCCCATCACCGTAGATAAGGACGCTTTGTATGATCAGACAGTTACGTTATCTCGGGCTACTACTGCCTCTCTTCACAACTTCATCCTGGGCTGCGGAGCAAAATTCCGCTGTCCATATCGCTCCTGCCGGAAGCCAGACGGCGGTGTATGGCTCGGCGGAGAACTTTACCGGTCGTGTCCGGGTTGATCCGCTGTTCAGCGCTGACAACGACATCCATGTTTCCGCGGCTTATGTCACCTTTGAACCAGGTGCCCGCTCCGCCTGGCATACGCATCCGGCAGGTCAGCGGCTGATAGTGACCTCTGGTGTTGGACTTACCCAACAAGAAGGCCAGCCGGTACAGGTGATCCGTGCTGGCGATGTTGTCTCTTGTCCGGCGGACATCAAACACTGGCATGGGGCGGCTCCCGGTAGTGCGATGACACATCTGGCAATAACCGGCGTGGTGGATGGCAAAAGCGTTAACTGGAAGGAGTTAGTGACAGATGAACAATACCCCGCCCATTAGGATATTAACGGCAGCCGTGCTGCTAACCTTTGGCTTTGCGCTTACCGCAAATGCTGCGCTCATTAATAAAGGAGTCACCGAAATGAATCATGAATACACGGTTTCGGATACACTGTCAGCTCGCCAGCAGGCTATTCCGTTGATTGCCGTATCAATGGCCAGCAGTCAGATGGATAAGCTGAATACAGCGATTAATCAGGGACTTGATGCAGGACTCACGATAAACGAAGCTAAAGAAATTCTCATCCAGCTCTATGCCTATACGGGATTCCCCCGCAGCCTGAATGCACTGAATGAGCTGATGAAAGTCGTCGAAACACGTAAACAACGTGGCATCGAAGACATTGAAGGGAAATCGCCGATCGCCCCGATTCCCGTCGGGGATGAGCTTCGCCGTGTCGGTACCGCAAACCAGACGAAAATTTCAGGCGCGCCTGTTCAGGGGCCACTGTTTGATTTTGCGCCAACGATAAATCAATTCCTGCAAACACATCTGTTCGGCGATATTTTCGCTCGCGATAACCTCGACTGGCAAAGCCGTGAACTGGCAACAGTTGGCGCATTAGCAGCCACGCCAGGCGTTGAAGCCCAGTTACTGTCACATACGCGAGCAAGTATGCGAGTCGGTCTGACGGCAGCACAGTTACGACAGTTGGCACAGGTTCTGCGTGAACATGGCGACAATGATGCAGCTATAAGGGCTGAAGAGGCATTGCAAAAAGCGCTTGCGAACAAATAGAGACGGACTTCATGCAGACTCTCCCCCCGATCAGAGCACATACGTGATTCATCCTCCGCATTTATGAATCCGCCAAATAAAGGCAATCAAGGGGGCGAAATAATTAACGCTGGCAACTCAGATATGATTAAACGGCAACCATAACAGAGGATGTAATCTTGAAAACGGTCTTAAAAATGCTGGCCATCTGCATGATGGCAGGTGGCCTGGCGGCGCAGTCGGTATACGCCGAACCATTGGTCATTCGGGAGCAAGGAAGTTTTTCTGCCGGGGGTACCATCATCACCGCACCGGGAACATTTGACGCGAAAAAGCCGTTGGACTCAGCAGGTCAAACTTATCATGGCGATCATGCGTCGGTGTTCTATCAAATACCGGAAAATCCGCATAAATATTCCATAGTTATGCTGCATGGCGCAGGCCAGTCTTCCCGCACCTGGGAAAGTACGCCGGATGGTCGTGAAGGATTCCAGAACATATTCCTGCGCCGCGGATTCTCCACGTATATTGTCGATCAGCCGCGTCGGGGTGATGCCGGACGTACCACTGTAGAAGGTACGGTTACACCAAAACCAGATGAGCAGATGTGGTTTAACCAGTTCCGTGTTGGCGTCTGGCCAGAGTATTTTAAAGGCGTCCAGTTTCCCCACGACAAAGAGGCACTAAATCAGTATTTCCGCCAGATGACTCCGAATACAGGGCCGTTTGATGTCAATGTCATTTCTGATGCGATGTCTGCCGTAGTGGATAAATCAGGCCCGGCAATTCTCTTTACTCACTCTCAGGGTGGTGGACCAGGCTGGTATACCGCGATGAAAAACAACAAGGTCAAAGCCATTGTCGCCTTCGAGCCTGGTAGCGGTTTTGTGTTCCCGGAAAAAGAACTCCCTGCCCCTATGCCAAGTGCGTTCGACACGCTGAAGGGGGAATCCGTGCCAATGGAACAGTTTATGGCGCTGACTAAAATCCCGATTTTGATTATTTACGGCGATAACATACCGGATAAGCCTGTAGCCATGCCAGCCCAGGACAGCTGGCGAGTACGCCTGGCAATGGCGCGTAAGTGGCGTGACGTGGTTAACATGCATGGCGGGGATGTGACGGTGACGCATCTGCCTGAGGCTGGAATCAGAGGTAATACCCACTTCCCGTTCTCCGACCTGAATAATGTGCAGATCGCTGATTTGGTGAGTCGGTTTTTGAAAGAGAAAAATCTGCAATAGCTATTTTAGAAGATCACCTTAACCGTTTAATAGAGCGCCTACCTTCAGTGGGCGTTCATCGTATTGTTTAGCTATCAGGCTCGCGTAGGCCGTTAATGCTCAAACGGAGCCACAGTAAAATGCGGCTCCGTTACTCTGAATAGCGAAGTGCATCGATCAACAGCGCAAAAGCTGGCGGATGCTGCTTACGGCTTGGATAGTAAAGGTAATATCCGGGAAAAGTTGGACACCACTCCTGTAAAACCTGAATAAGCTCGCCTGACTTTATATGATCCTGAACCGCGTTTTCGGGAACACAGGCGATCCCAAATCCTGATAATGCTGCATCAATTCTTTCTGGCAGCAAATTAAACGTCAGCTGACCATCAACTCTGACCCGTAACGGTTTCCCTTCTCGCTCAAACTCCCAGTGATAAAGTCCACCGGCAGTTGGCAGACGCATATTGATGCAGCGATGATTTTGTAGTTCGTGAGGCGTTCCAGGCGCAGGGGTTGTAGCGAAATAAGACGGTGCCCCCACCACGGCCATCCGCATATCTGGCCCAATCCGCACTGCAATCATATCCTTATCCACACTTTCACCCAGACGGATCCCGGCATCAAAGCGGCCTTCAACAATATCGACAAAACCGTTATCCACCACCAGTTCGACATTGATTTCGGGATATTCCCTGAGGAACGGTTTTAGCTTCGGCCAGACCAGACTGCGCGCAGCATGTTCCCCGGCTGATAAACGAATATTCCCGGAAGGTGTGCCATTCAGTTGGATAAGTGATTCCAGCTCCTGTTCAAGCTCGTCAATACGAGGCTCAAGACAGGCAATTATTCTCTCCCCTGCTTCCGTCGGGGCCACGCTACGGGTCGTTCGGGTTAAGAGGCGGATATTTAGCCTTTCCTCCAGGGCCTTAATCGCATGGCTGAGAGCAGACTGAGAAACACCGAGTTTGCCCGCTGCTTTGGTAAAACTTCGCTCCCTTGCCACCACAAGAAAGATTTGCAGTTCGTTGAAGTTTTCTTTGAGCATTGGCGATTTCCTTATGGAAGCATTCCCTTCAAAACGCACTCATGAAGGGTGTTCATAGACACAATCATTTTAGCCCCATTACTGACAATAATGATAATTGATATTCTGGCTGTATCGAAAATAAGTCTGAATTATCAGAAGGTTTATCATGAAAATACTCGTTGCAGGAGCGACAGGAAGCATTGGCATTCATGTTGTGAATACTGCTATTGCAATGGGCCATCAGCCCGTGGCTCTGGTCAGAAATCGGCGCAAAGTAAAATTGCTCCCTCGTGGGACTGATATTTTTTACGGCGATGTCTCAATGCCTGAAACACTCACCGATTTACCGAAAGACATTGATGCCATCATTTTTACACTCGGTTCCGATGGTCAGGGACGCATTGGTGCCAGAGCGATAGATTACGGCGGTGTACGTAACATTTTGCGAAGATTCATGGATACACCTGTTCGCATCGCCCTGATGACAACAATTGGCGTTACTGAGCGTCTCAGTAGCTGGAATCAACGTACTGAAGTTCATGACTGGAAAAGACGAGCTGAACGCCTGGTCAGAGCCAGTGGGCATACCTACACTATCGTCAGACCCGGCTGGTTTGATTACAACAATGATGATGAGCACAGAATCATTATGCTTCAGGGAGACAGACGCCATGCGGGAACACCGGAAGATGGTGTTATCTCCCGGGAACAAATCGCCCGGGTACTGGTAACGGCCCTTAGCAACGATGCGGCAAAAAATAAAACGTTCGAACTGGTCGCAGAGCGAGGAGAAGCACAGCAGGATCTCACCCCTCTGTTTGCAGAGTTGCAAAGTGATAATCCCCAAAAAAATGATGGGGTTTTCGATATAAACAATATGCCCCTTACTGAAGAACCGGAATGCATTATTAACGACCTGAATCTGTATTCGAAAAAATTACCAAATAGTATTTAAACGCGGGCGGAAGTCTTTCAAGTTCCGCTCGCAGCGCATGGTTTAATCCCTGCTGTGTTCAGAGCATGGTTCAGAAATTAAAACGGAACCCGACACTGCCCGTGACCGGAGACTCGGTCTGCTTACCGTTTTCATAACGAGCTTCAGCCCAGACGCCAGCATTTGGGGTCAGTTGCGCACTGACGCCCAGTCCGTATTTACCGGTCGTCCCGGAGATGTCGTTCCTGAAGCCGTAGGTGTCATTGATTCGGACTTTGTTGTTGTCCGAAAATTCATGACTTACCGCCGCCGACAGATACGGTTTGACCTCTTTTCCTGCAACGTCCAGGGTCATCCCCAGCTTCACGCCAGCCTCAGCCTGCAGGGATTTGGTCGCACCGACTTTGGCCTTCATACCGTTATTCAGGTGAATATCCTTCTCATCCGCCCTGAACGCCGTTGTCCGCACGTATGGCTGCGCCCATGCATTCTCATTCAGACTGAAGGTTCTGCCCGCTTCGAGGCTACCGCCGAAACCGTTCTGGCTGTAATCGCCCTTCACCGCCGTACCGTCACTCATCCAGGTACGAAGCTCATTATTAAAACGGTTGTATTTCAGCACACCGTCCACGTAGTAGCCGTCATTATCAAACCAGGTCGCGTACAGACCACCACCGGTGCTGTCGACTTTACTCTTTCCTCCACGGGCATGTTTAATGCTGTTGTCGCTGTAAGAGAAGAAAGTACCTACAGCTAAACTGCTGTCACTCAGGTCAAAGACCATATCGGCGCCGGTTTCGAAACCGTTCTGAGTCAGGGTATAGCCCGAGCTGGCCCCGCCGCTGATGCGGTTGTCTGACCCGGTATAACGGCCCCATACGCCCCCTGGTGCACGGGTATTCTGCATCACATCACCATGACGGAAACGCAGATTATCCAGCTCGCTGTTGAAGACGTATGCCGGTGCTGTCGCCATGCCCAGTACTGCGTCGGCCGATTTTGTTGTGCGACGCACCGGAGACGACGATGTACCTGCATCTGGCTTACCTGCGTCAGGGTTACCTGTACCTGGGTTACCTGCATCCGGGTTAGTCGGCGGAGTAACCGGAGGCGGAGTATTAACCTTCAGATACCAGTTGGTATTTTCCTTGCTCAGGCCGTATTCCCAGGTACCGGCATCGACTTTCCCGCCTTTCAGGGTAAACGCAGCATCACCGCCACCGGTTTGCACCACCTGAAGCGGCGCACCTGCAGATACTGGCTCCAGACCGGTGTTTTTGATATCCAGCACAAAGTTACCGCTGGCATTGCCCGCGACATTCAGCATATCTCCGGTATGTGATGCGATATCCGTGTTCATCCGGAACGTCCCGCTACCCGACAGGCTCCCGAGCGCCAGCGACACCGCCTGGAAGGCTGGCGTCAGACGCGTGGTTGCTGACGGACGGAAATCAACGGTCCCGTTATCCAGCGTTAATGCGCCGACAGTGGAGTCACCATCGAGATGCCAGACAGAAGCACCTTTAACCGCCATGTCACCTGCACCGGTGTTGTCTCCCGCAACGTTCCCCGTCAGGATGGTCCCGTTATCCAGTGTCAGGGTGGTGCCTGACTGTGTCGTCACATTAGCGTTCGCCTGAAGGGCGTCCATCGTCATGGCCCCGCCACTCTTAAGGAAAATCCCACCGTCCTGAGACAACAGGCCGCTGAAACGGGTACTACCGCCTTCCTGCGTCAGGGTACCGGTCCCCGTCAGGGTGCCTGCGAAAGTCGCAGCACTGTTGTTGAGGAAATACAGGTCCCCTTCATTTGTGACAACGTCACCGACGAGCGTCCCTTTATCAGTCAAGGTGGTGGTGCCAAAGAGCACACCGCCGCTGCGGACATCCAGCGTACCGTCACTGCCAACCATCGTATCGCTGGCCTGATGACCGTCAAACACCGTCAGGTATCCGCCGTTTTCCAGCAGCATATTGGCTGCACTGCCGCCAGCGATACTGAAACTGCCTTTATCGTTGATACCACTCAGGAATGCACTGGTATTGGTGACTACTGCCCCGCCAATGTTCTGGGTAACCTTAGAGGCTGAACCACCGGCCTCAACCTGCAGCATGCCGCCGCTTGTAATAGTCGTTTCTGTGACATTACCGTCGATGTAAACATGTTGACGTCCACCACTGTTAACGATTGTGTCAGTGGCACTGCCGCCACTGGAGACGTACTGGCGTCCGCCGTTGTTAACTGTAGTTTTCGTGGCATTTCCGGCGTAGAGATACTGCCCCCCACCGGAATTAATTGTAGTGTTAGTGGTACTGCCGCCGCTGGAGATAAACTGGCGCCCAGTATTGTTAATTACGGTGTCCGTGGCACTGCCGCCGATACGGACATACTGGCGACCGCCGCTATTAATAGAAGTAGCAATGGCGATACCGCCTTTGGAGACAAACTGACGCCCACCGTCATTAACAGAGGCGTTCAACGCATTGCCGCCGCTGTAGACATATTGGCTCCCTCCGTTGTTAACGAGGGTGCTCGTAGCAACACCGCCGCTGGAGACTGCCTGGATACCACCACTATTAAGGGTAGTGCTCGTAGCACTGCCGTCTGAATTGATATTCTCGCGGCCACCGTTATTAACGATGGTGCCAGTGACACTACCGCCGCTGGATACATGCAGTAAGCCATCGCTGTTAATGGTTGTGTCAGTAGCGATGCCCTCGACCATCACATTTCCACCACTGTTAATAGTGGTATCTTTGACCTGATGCCCATTGAGTACAGCGAGAGAACCACCATTCTCAAGCAACATATTGCTGGCACTTCCGCCGGCAATACTGAAGCTGCCCTTAGCGTTGGTGCCATTCATGAAAGAGTCGGTATTAGTGCTAATGGCGCCGCCGCTGTTCTGAGTAATTGCAACAGCACTTCCTCCAGAGTACACCACCAGTAAACCATCACTGTTAATGATGGTGCTCGTTACACTGGCACCGTCGTAAACATATTGCATCCCACCATCGTTAATGGTAGTGCTCGTAGCACTGCCGTCTGAATTGATATTCTCGCGGCCACCGTTATTAACGATGGTGCCAGTGACACTACCGCCGCTGGATACATGCAGTAAGCCATCGCTGTTAATGGTTGTGTCAGTAGCGATGCCCTCGACCATCACATTTCCACCACTGTTAATAGTGGTATCTTTGACCTGATGCCCATTGAGTACAGCGAGAGAACCACCATTCTCAAGCAACATATTGCTGGCACTTCCGCCGGCAATACTGAAGCTGCCCTTAGCGTTGGTGCCATTCATGAAAGAGTCGGTATTAGTGCTAATGGCGCCGCCGCTGTTCTGAGTAATTGCAACAGCACTTCCTCCAGAGTACACCACCAGTAAACCATCACTGTTAATGATGGTGTTCGTTACACTGGCACCGTCGTAAACAGATTGCATCCCACCATCGTTAATGGTGGTGCTCGTTACACTGACACCGTCGTAAACATATTGCTTCCCACCATCGTTAATGGTGGTGCTCGTTACACTGGCACCGTCGTAAACAGATTGCATCCCACCATCGTTAATGGTGGTGCTCGTTACACTGGCACCGTCGTAAACATATTGCTTCCCACCATCGTTAATGGTGGTGCTCGTTGCACTGGCACCGTCGTAAACAGATTGAATCCCACCATCGTTAATGGTGGTGCTCGTTGCACTGGCACCGTCGTAAACAGATTGCATCCCACCATCGTTAATGGTGGTGCTCGTTGCACTGCCACCGTCGTAAACAGATTGATACCCACCATCGTTAATGGTGGTGTTGGTAGCAGTGTCACCTACATACAGGGACTGGTGCCCACCACTTCCAATTGTCTGATTGTCATAGGCTGCCGCCAGTACAGGCTGTGACGGCAAAAGCAAACCGGCAATCAGCCCTGCCAGCACGCTACGCTTGATTTGCCGGGGGCGCTGACCTCCTTTACGGGTCAGTTCTGAAGTGACCACCCACATCCCGGTGGATTCATTCCAGACAGTGTTATAAACCTTATTCATTGCTTACTCCTTTCTCCAGAGTGTCCTCAACACCCTGTTCAGTTAAAGAACGGTGAAGTTTATTGATGACGCCATTGACCTGAGCGCCAGTTATCAGCCGAGTACATTCAAATTGCCGGTCAGTGTTTTTATGTCTCGGGCACCACAGAAAATCGTGGTGGTCAAAATTCAGCGATGTATCGTCCCAGCACCCATAACAGCCATGGGAGTTGAATACCCGCCACGGGGTATAAAACTCACTGTTGGGCAGGCTGAAGCCGCTTATCAGCACCACCGGAATGCCGGTAGCCCATGCCAGCCATGACAGACCGCTTGGCAGGCCAATGAAGAATCTGGCATGCCGCAGTAGGTTCACCCTCTCCTGCAGCGGAAGCTTGCCGGTAAAGTCCTCTGCGCCCCACGGGATGTGATTCCAGACAAAGCCCTGGCCATAGTGGGCATCCCGGTCAATGCACAGCACCCGGTAACCCAGTGATTTCAGGTGTGCGATAACCTCACTCCAGCCGGTGCCGTTGTTCCAGTATTTCGCCTGACAGGTGGACTGCGTTGCGATGCACACATAAGGCTCCTGGATAACCCGGGGCGCAGACAGGTCAAGCCGGACGGGGGCTTCACGCGGGTCAACGCCCAGAATGTAGCCCGCAGAGCGGTGGAAACCGACCTTGCGGAAATCCACAGGCTGATTGTTTGTATCGCCACCGAAATAGAGCCCCACACGATAGGTGGCATAAGGCGCTACAGTGCGCGGCTTATCCGGCGTGGAAAACTGTATCTGCGGATACTGAGGCGCCAGCAGATCAATAATGTCCTGCGCCATCGTGCATTCCAGACGGCACTTATGCAGGGACTGGAAGCGTTCCGCATAAGGAAACCACCCGAGCAAATCGCCCAGCGTCCCGGTCGGGAATGAAATTAGTACAGGCCGGTCTTTTAATTTCAGGGTTTCATCCAGCAGGGGCGTTTCTTCCCCCTGACGGAATACCTGAATACGAAAGCGCACAAAATATTTCTTACTGCTGGTTACCCAGCCTTTATCCACATCGCAGCAAAAAAGAATATTTTCTGAATCTGCATCCAGCAAACGCACGTGCCATTTCCCTTCAGGAAGCAATACACGTGCACCATCATTAAAGTCATAAAAAATATTTTCAGGCCCTGCCTGCGTCGGCGTATCAGGTGGAGGGATAAAAAATGTATTCTTCAGCGTTGACATATTTTTACCTTCAAAAATATATAAGCGTTGAAAAGCACGATGAGTACGCTAAAAATATAACTGAAGTATCTTTCTTATGATGAGTAACACCCATCGCACGGTTCTGATATTCTTCTGTAATAGCAGAGAGGAGCTCACATATTACATTCTCACGATGTCACACATCGCGCATTCCATTATAGTTATAACGACTTTAGTCGTTGCCGATGAAATGCTCTCTGCATGACTTCCGGCTACGCGCAGGAGTTAGTTTACAGTTTACGTGCGGAAAGACTTATCAATTTCGGAAGTGTATCCGGTCAGTACGTACCATTACAGTGCTTACAAAAACTTCCCGTTCATAATCCATGCAATATCATTCCGGTTTCTCAGACCGATTTTAAATATTGCCTTTTGTCGGTAGTAACACACATTGCTGTAATGTATCTGCATACGCTTTGCAATATCACTTACAGCTTCCCCACTAAGAAGTGCATTTATCACCTGTCGCTCATTAGCACTTAAACGCTGAAATCCATACCCACTATTTATATAGCGAGAAGGCACGGCCAGAATGCGCTGAAAAATATTTTTCAATTGATGGAAATTTTGTGACGGAGAAATCCAGGTAAAAGGATATCTGATATTATTCCGCCCTTCCTGATGGCCAAATAAAATGCATGGAGTCCCTCTCAGTTCGTGGCGTTCAGAATAAAGGACTGACAGATTCCACAAAAACCACAGCGCCCTCACAGTTACTGATGACTCATGGCAGGTCAGATCTACCACAATGACACGCTGTTTCCCGGGGATGTGTCTGTCAGACAGAATATGCGACACAATCTGCTCCGGTGTTTCCACGGAAATAACCTGAACAGCATGTTGCCCGGCACTTTCCATCACTGCAAAAAGCCCGAGGCGGGTGTACTGACACTGACTCATCAAAAATATCTGTTTCATCCGTATTCTGTCAGCTCCAGAGGAGCCTGTTCATTCTGTTTTCTCGATACCATCCACTGACGTAGTTTCTGAAATTTTGTCAGTGGCCTGAGTGACTGCTTTGCTGCGGGGGCAACAGGTTCCAACTGAACATCCAGTTCTGCTCCTGAACTGGCCGGGATTTCCTGCGGATCCTGTATATCCAGGATCCGCAGTGCGCGTCTTCGTCCCGTTGTCGGTTCGTTTTGTATAAAGCGCCTGCTGCGGATATGGTTTCGTCCCTCGTGCTCAATGTAATACAGAATATTTTTTGCTGTTCTCTGGGGTATATGAAACTCCCGGCTGACCGCCTCAACTGTCAGTAACCTGCCGGTTCGCATCCCCCAGAAGGTCACGATGATATACAGTGGTCGAGCCTGCATGTCCTGAACACACTCAGGACAGAAAAAATGTCTCTTTATTCGTCTGCGCCTCTCAGGCATACCCGCCACCTGAATATCTCTCCGTCAGAAGTATGAATTAAGAAGCACTGACATCCCTCCCCCCAGTAATTACAACAAACATCTGTTGCCGCATGTGTCGGGTTATCAGTGCTGAGTAACGCGCAATACAGGTGCACAAGAAGAGGATCTGTTGTTGTCAAAATGACCCATTTTGACAACAACAGATTAAAAAACTAAATTGTAGCTTTTTCCTGGTTTTATTTTCTTAGTTATGTGGCATTTTTGGCCATTCATACTGATAATGGAGTTTTGGAAAATTCAGAAAACTGACAGACATCAATGCCATATTGTTACAGAAGGGAATTGATACGGGGATTTTATTGATTTAAATCAAATAATTTTTAATTAATTGTTGTTTGCATAACCTGTGTTTTTTAACATTTGTAACCGCAATACAGGCAGTTTACAGTTTGGGTCAAAAAGTTGCTTTTTCGCCCTTTTTGACGGCTTCCATAACCGTTCAAAGCGGGCCGAATTTGAAGCTGTATAAATCACCGTATGCCGGATATTCCGGTGTCCCAGGTAATCCTGAATCAGGCGTGTATCGATGCCGTTATCTGCCAACGCGTAACCACACCCATGTCTCAGCATATGTGGATGGACAGCAACAGTCAGCCCGGCATTTCTTCCTGCTTCAGCCAGCAAGTTATAAAATCGTTGACGGGTAAGCGGACGCCCTGATCTGGACATAAACAGCCAGTCCCTCTCTTCTTCTGCTGCAGGCAATTTTATGGTTTCCCGGGCTTTGAGCCAGTTCCTGATACATCGTACTTCTTCAGTCAGTAAGGGATGCACGGTACTGAAGCCGTTTTTCAGTCGCCGAACGCACAGCTTTCGGGACTCGAGCTCAAGGTCAGCAAGACGTAACGAAAGCATTTCGCTGACCCTGAGTCCGTGGATAAAAGCAAGAAGAATCATGCAGGCATCACGTTCCGGGTGGCGCCCCTTCAGCACCGCCCGTAACAAAAGGCTGACTTCATGGTGAGTAAGAAATTTTCGGGAAGACATTAATAGCTCCGGTCAGATGAAACAGAGCGGTCAAGAGTGACACGATGCCCCCATCAAGCTATGGCTAAACGTGCTAAAGTCAGGAAAGCAGAATAAAACTCCGATTGCTCTTAAGAACAGTCAACTGGCATGGACCCACAGGTATATCAAATGAATTTAATCCAGCAACTGGCGGGAATTATCGAAGGGAATCTGAACAGTCCACTGTCAGTAAAAGTTCTTGCTGAACGTTCAGGCTATTCAGAACGCTGGCTGTACAAACTGTTTCAGGATGTAACGGGGATCAGTGTAGCGCAGTACATACGTCGCAGAAAACTAACACTTGCCGCTTTACTTTTGCGCCATACCAGTCGCCGGATAACAGACATATCACTAATGTATGAGTTCAGTTCGCCCCAGGCTTTTTCCCGTGCTTTCAGGCAACAGTTCAAGGTGTCACCAGTGCAGTATCGCAATGCGGATGCCTGGGATATGCAGTATGCCCAGCCCGTATTGTACAGAACCACACCGTGCACAAAATTCAGAATGATTGAGATAGCTGAGGGCAATCATCCTTCTGTTCCAAACCTTAAAATGCCTGTGAATCTGGGAATGGACTTTATCCATACCCAGAGCGGCGATCATTTTATTTATAACCGTAACCTTTTTGAGTCCATAATATCAATTTATGGTCCTGTTAATGAAATGTCTGACTTTATGATTTCAGGCGAAATGATACCCTCCAGAGAAACGGATTCTGAACTAATTTATACTTTTAAAGAAATAAAAAGTTTTTCCCTGCCAGAGACGCTTCTTCCTGATGGTTTATATGCCAGCCAGGAATTTACTGGGACATACAAAGAGATTTTTGATTTTCATATATATGATGCCATGGGTGCGCTGTGTATTAATAAATGTGTTATGAAAAGAGGACCTATATATACACTATTTCACAGAACAGATAATAAAAATATTATGGATATGCAATTCCTCATTCCTTGCGTAAAAATTTAACTTCGCCAGACCCGATTAAAACGACCAGGATTACTGGCTGTATACAGTACAGTATGATGAATGTTCCTGTGTCCCAGATAATCCTGAATCAGACGAGTATCCAGTCCCTGATTAGCAAGAGCATAACCACAGGCGTGACGCAACATGTGTGGATGCACCTTAATTCTCAGACCCGCACGTTGACTATATCGTGCGCAGAGTTTATAAATCCATTGTCTGGAAATTTTTTTCCCATGGCTTGACAGAAAAAGATAATCATCCTGACTACCTTTAGCGTATCTTTTTCTGATAAGAAGCCAGCGTTGCAATAGTTCTATTGTTTCTGGCTGCAATGGATGTGAAGTTGATAATCCGTTTTTCAGCCGCCTAATAAAAACAATTTTTTCAGTCATATCAAAATCTCCCAGTCTAAGGTCTATCAATTCACTGACGCGAAGTCCATGAATGTAAGTTATTTGCAGCAATGCTTTATCACGGATTTCATTGCGCGTACCCGTTATAGCATTAAAAAAAAGCGCCCATTCGCTGTTGGTGATGTATTTACGCATATTTCCTCCTGTCAGAGTTATACCTAAATTTTACACTATTAATTAAAAGGAAGACTTATCAGTTTCGGAAGTTGGCGTGTAAACGTTCCCCGAACGCCGTATTGACGTTATCTTCCCTGGCCTCCAAAGATATTTACATCCAGGGCAACAACTCCTTCACGCGGTTACCTATATCAGAGTATTACTACCGAAATAATAACTTACCCCATCAACATCGTTGGCAGGGGTTATGGTAATTAACTATTTTTCCGATAATCTTTAAAGACGTTTTAAAAATTAACCGCTAACTAATAATGATATTTTACTGGCTAATTTTTACGTGCTAATCACGGCAGACGAAATAACACATTAAAATAACGCCAAAAACCTCGATATTATCAGCAACGCATGTTGCATCTCTTTGTTTTGTATAATAAAAACATGATTAAATAATTGCAAGAAACAAAATAAAATTAGGATTTTTTTATTTAAAACTCAGACCTTAGAGCTTGCTTAGTTTATCGATAAATCCTACTTTTTTATTGCGATCCAATCATTTTAAGGAGTTTGAAATGGATAAGAAGCAAGTAACGGATTTAAGGTCGGAACTACTTGATTCACGTTTTGGTGCAAAATCTATTTCCACCATCGCTGAATCTAAACATTTTCCGCTGCATGAAATGCGCGATGATGTCGCATTTCAAATTATCAATGATGAATTATTTCTCGACGGTAACGCTC
>NZ_JACSQI010000029.1 GCF_014836715.1 Escherichia whittamii | reverse complement strand
CTGTCTCTTGATCAGATCTCCTGATCAAGAGACTTCATCACCAGGTAACCCTCAACCATATCCTGAAGTCTGAACCAGCCATCCCACATAACTACCCAACCGGGGCGGCCTGTGCGTTTGCTGTCATGCCATCGCCCCAGTTTCGCCAGTTTCAGACAGGCCCATTTCAGTGTCGGCGTCTGTGACGGAAGCGGTTTTCCTTCCAGCTTAACCCACAGCAGTTTCCACTCTGTCGGCGTCAGTATTTTCTCACAGCTGTCATTTTGTGTTTCTTCACTGATACCTCCCTGCCGCAGGCCCAGCACCCGTACCGCGATAAACGCCTTGATAACCACCATGCGCTCAAGGTTATCCCGGGTCTGCATTCGCAGCGATTCCACACATGTACCACCACTTTTCCACGCCTTGTGGTATTCCTCTATCAGCCAGCGTCGCTCGTAATGGCTGACGATACGTCGCGCATCGGCGGCACTCGCCACTTTTTCTGACGTCAGCAGATGCCAGCAGGCACCGTCCTCTGTCTGCTCCCGGCAACAGACATACGTGAGCGGGAGCGCCTGGCCGCTGTTGTCGGGATTTTTTATGCTGACTTCGCTGTAACTGATGAACATCCGGGCCTGGCGGGCTGCCCGCCCGCCTTTTTGCATCACATTCAGCGTGTGGCTTCCCGCTGTTGCCAGGACTTCCGGCAGTTCGAAGAGCTTGCCGGGTGCTTCTTCCAGCCGGCGATTCTGTGCAGCACGCACCACGAAGCGCTGTCCGTGGCTGACTTTATAATGCAGGTAATGCCAGATATCCGCTTCCCGGTCACAGACAGTGATTACCCGTTTCTGTATCTCCCCCAGCCGTTCGGCCATACGCTCCGAAGCCTGCTGCCAGCGGTAACTTTCTTTTTCTTCATAGGGACGTTCTTTTCGCTGGTGCTTAACACCGTAGGTGTCCGTGACCCGACTCCAGCGCTGCTGTTCGATAAGACCGACTGGCAGGGCGCTGTCGGGGGCGTACATCAGGACAGAGTGAGCCAGCAGCCCGCGCGTCTTCGGGTTAGTGGTGGTATTCCCCAGGTCATCAGATGCCGTACTGTGGCTGAAGTTAATGGTGGTGGTGTCTTCCAGTGCGAGGAGCAGCGGATGAGCCTCACATGCCCTTACAGTGGCGGTAAATCCGGCTTCGGCAATGGCTTGCGGGGACACAGACGGGTTACGTATTAGGCGGTACGCACCTTCAACCTGAGCAGTGGACTGGGATGATTTCACAATAGAAAGACCTGCATGCTGAGCGAGAGAAGAGGCCAGTGACACAAGGCGTCGTGTACGACGCGGATCACCGAGACGGGCATGTCCAAACTGCTCGTTAGCCCATGAATAACAATCAGAAAGTACCATAACAGACACGAAGAAAATGAAATATAAGAGAAGATCAACGGGTGAAGAAAAAGTTCAAAAAATGGCTACCGGGGAGGAAGGAAAGTACCGGATGGAAAGAGTCCCCCCTAAAGCAGACTGACAGACATCACAAATCCCCGGGTGGGGACTTGTGTATAAGAGACAGC
>NZ_JACSQI010000028.1 GCF_014836715.1 Escherichia whittamii | reverse complement strand
CGCCCGGTGATCCTGAAAGCCGCAGCCGGGAGTGGTTCGATGTTTGTGGCGCACTGCCCGAAGGAGGATAAGTGATGGAAATGGCACCCGTACAGTACGCCATTGTGGATGGTGCTGTGGAGGAAGGACTGCTGGATTTTCTGAACGAGGTGAATCCCCCACACTGTTGTCTGTATGCAGAACCTATACAGCCGGATCTGGTCGCGCTGGCCCCCTATCTCGTGGAGGTCGTTCCGGAAGTTGAAGCATGGCTGAGGGATAAGGCGTCGCCGTGGGGAATATATCTGACTTCTGAGTCATCCATGCGTGAGCTACAGCAACACTTCAGACGTTATCTGTGGGTTAGGATCCCCGAACAGGAGAAACCTGTTCTCATGCGATTTTATGATCCCCGGAATATATGGGTATTAGCGGAAGTTCTGACCCCCCGCCAGCGTCTTTCTTTTATCAGTCCCGTCAGACAGCTAAGTACCCGTTATGGTGAAGAATGTCGTGAGGATAATTTTTCTTCCGTCCGTCCCGCAGAAGCTATGAATATAAGGGCAGAACGTCCATCACAACTGACGCTGAGTTACAGACAATATAGCCAACTGGAACGAAAGGCACGGGATAATTATCTTGATACATTATCTGCATTTATCGAAGAAAATGTAGATAAAGAAGTATGGGATAATTCATCAAAAGCTGAATCATCCCGAATTCTGGCAGAAGATTATTTCTCTTTTTGCCAGTCATTAAATATAGAAGATGATCGTTCTGTCAGAACAATGACGCTTATCTTACTGAAAAAAAACATAATCGATCCCCGATATATTCCGGATGACTGGTATGAGCAACTCAGCAATCAGGCATATCCGGGACATATTCGGGTATATGAACTTGCACAACAGGAACTGGGATTTATCCCACAATAAAAAGACAAACGGATAGATTATATGACATCTCCATCTTCGACAGCCGGAAAGCCCTGTGTGGAATGCGGCATTCCTGATCCATGTATTTTTGATGTTATTAGTGATTTTCCTGAGGCCGGCGAGAAACATTTCTGGTCAAAAGAAGGAGTGGTTCGTTTTAAGCTACTGGATGATGGTTCCGGATGTGATGGTATAATTACCATTACCTACCAGTGCGATAAAAGTGGAACACATGAGGCATGGTTAGAGGAAAAAACAGAAAATAATCATAAGATACTGCAACCTTTCGGAATACCTAATAAGGTCACTTTGGATGATAACTTGTCTGAAGGTGAAATAATTGCTATGGGTACATTTCGTGTACCATGGGATTATTTGGGGGCAATATCCTCTCCATTTAAGAATCATTATGAACCTGCCCATTATTCAGTCAGAATTGACAGTTGTTACGAATGTGGCAATTATGTTGAAATTGATGTTTATCCTACAATGGAAATTCGGTTTACTACAGGGTTCAGCTATGAGATTTCGTCATCAAAACAGACGCGAACAGTAAAAGAGCGGCGTGACGAAAGAATAAAAGCCAGGGACGCAATGGAGAACACCAAGCCCAGGGATAAAAATAAACTCCGTAGCGGCTGGACAAATACCACGGCTGAGTTTGAGTGGATAAACAAGACTTCCCTGACTGTCGATTTTGGCGTAAAAATAGCCAATGTTGAACACGCAAGTGAATATGAAAAAGAAATAAAAAAACTTCGACAAACTAAGCAACTGGAACAGATAGGAAGAATTGACTCTCTGGTCAATAATATCAATAAATATTTTGCGCCAGATCCTGACCATAATAATGGTACGCGCAAATATTCATTGTTCAGTGCAAAAATAGAACCTGTTAAACTGGGTATATCATACGCCTATCAATATACCGATATCCAGGATGGCCCCTGTCATTTTTACGGATTGTTTGGTGCCCCATTTTTTGAAGCATCGTTCAGATTCGATATTATTTCATTTATATGTGCATACTGTAAAGTCGAGTCATTGGTCAACAGATGTCGTGAATATCTCCGTAAACACGGAACCAGTGTTGAATGCTATATCGAGATTTCAGCGGAAATTAATCTTGATCTTGGCGCAGTATACGCTGAAAAGGATAAAAAATGGGAGTTTAATGTAAAGGAAAGTAACATCAAGCTCGGTTTAAAAGGTGTGGTGAGTGCGACGTTTGAGGCGAATGTTTTTGTTGTACAACTGACCGCCGAAGCGACTGCCTCTATAGAAGCGAAAGCTGGATTTGGATTTGATTCACATGATGACGGACTGGACCTGGCATTATTTCATGACGGCATTAAAGGGAAGTTTGAATTTAAGATTGATGTGTCTCATGGTGAAGTTGATGAAAAAGGAAAGGGGAAGGAAAAGAGCGAAAAACCTGAGAAGAAAGATACCGTTGAGTGGCAGTTATGTGATCCTATGGAGGTAAAGGATTCACCATTACGGGTTAATTTATACGGTAAAGAACGCACTGTGGAGAAAAAAGTAACACCGCCGAAGCCAGTGACAACGTGGACGATAGGTATGGATTATTAAGTGATATTACAGCAATTAAAATCGCTCAATATAATGAGTATCGTTCCCT
>NZ_JACSQI010000027.1 GCF_014836715.1 Escherichia whittamii | reverse complement strand
TAAGGAATATCTCAATTATTGAACATAAAATGCGAATCATTTAGTACAAAAAAGCAGCGTTACGTGATCTTTCCCTGTTTTACAGGATTATCAACGGCATCTTTTAACATTTTCTCGACTTTCCCAGGCAGAAGCTTAAGTTCATCTCCTGCGGCACCTATAATATCCAAAGCATCATAAGCCTCTACTCCGCCTTCAATTACCCCCCAGGCTGAATCTCCAATGGTCCATATTGCCGCCGCGCCTTCTGTTACTAGAGGCTCCCACGCCACCAGCAGCAGCTCCGCCCAAAGCTGCAACATGACGAATTCCGGCATTACGTGCTTTTCTTATAGCAATGTCTTCGCCTGCCTCTATGGCTCGGTCGATAATCTCATCCCCAACTTGCTCTGCGATATCACCAATCTCGGTATTCAGAATGTTTTTTATATCGCTAAGCAGTTCTGATAAGTCTTCCTTAATTTTCGACAGGCCAAATGATCCGGGTTTCACCCATAAACCATCACAATGCTCCATCCAGTCGGCTGAATCTATTCCAACTTTCTTAAGCAAAGGTTCTAAATTTTTATATTTCTTTTCCCCCAATAATCTTTCAAACGTAGGTTTTTGGTTAGGATCTTTTTTGCAAGCTGATTTAACCTTATCATAGTTTTTCTTGCATTCGTCTATTAATACATCTTTATCAATATACTTATGTGGCGGTGTATTGGCCGTGGAACCATGATTGTGTGTCATCAAATCTTCATGCCGCGGAACCTCCAGCCCTTCAAACTTGACGTTCGGCGACCAGGATTTGAAATACGCTTTTCCTTTAATGACATGAGAAGCAACACCTTTCTGGAATCCAGGTGTTGCCGGAACATTCCCTTCACTGGTGGAGAAGTATGAGCGATCTTTCTGTGCCACCATCGACTTACAGATAAATACTGTTGCTGTCCCGTCCTGCAAATCGCGTGCATACGCAGTGTTGGAATAAGGCACAACGACTGGGCCTGTGGGCGGAGGAGGAGGGGACCAGCAGGGATCGGGAAATGCACCAGCGGATTTTCCGTCTGATGCTTTGGAACTGGCTTCCCGCCCGTTTATATATACGTTGGTTTCCATACGTCACTCTGTGTCGCCACCGTTTAAATGTTATGATGGATTATCTACAGCCTGAGTCATTTCATACTGTAAAAATAAACTCTGCCATAAAACACCATTATGAAAAGCTGCCCCGCCTTCTCCTGCAACAAGCAATACTCCATCGCCAACAGACATACTTCCTGCACAGGCCATAACCTCATCAGGTATCAGTGGTTGCTCAATAATATCATCCTTAATTGTCCATATACCGTGATCAGATGTTACCCAGACTCTGCCCTGAAACCAGACCATATCATTGAATGGATTTGCCAGTCCTCCTGAAATAATTTGCTTCCATCGATTTCCTCTTCCTTTAAAAACAGCTCCAGATTGAGCACCAATATAAACCTCACCGTCTTCGCCACAGCAAACTGAATACAGAAACATATTGGTTGGAAATGCTATTTGCTGCCACGTACTACCATTATAATGCCATACCATCCCTCTCCCACCGACAGCATACATATCATTCTCTTCAAAGCCGTCAATATCCTGAAAACTCTGATTTGTCAAAGCGTCTATGTCTTGTGTATCAGGGAATGGATGGCCCTTGTATTCCCACTGTTCATCGCCAACGCTTTTTGCAACATTTCCACGAGGACCACAAATCCAGGCATAACCAAAGAGCATCTTTGCGCGATATACAGCAAAGTAAGCAGGGCCACCACCATGGTAGTCAGGCAACATGTGTTTATTTATCCAGCTTTCATTTATATTATATTTTTTTTTCACGCCTGGTCCTACAATATAAACAACACCTTCAGCACTAATATACACAAGTTTTTTAGAGGGAAGTATACTGGCAGTACAGTAAAGACGGTTCCAGCCTTTTATCGTCGCTTTTCCGATCCGTTGACCATCTTCTTTATCCATATAAAGCCGGCAAGCGTATTTTGTGACGTTCCATTCACCAGTCAAATCATTCTCTTCTGATTCTTCTCCATTTCGGGCAGCAAAAGCAAAGACATTTTTATTTCTTACCGCACAATCAGTAATATAATTTGCATAGAAACAATCATTAAATTCTTCCTTTGTCAGCATTATTTTCTCTCTATTCTTCACAGTTATAATTATCATCTGCAGTACCGTCAGATGGTCCGGTTGTACCTGATTTTGCCGTCATATTACCTTTGCATTTGCTATAAAATGCATCGAGCTGTGCCTGTAAGCATTTTACATCACATCCCGACTCTGGAAATGCCTCTTTAAAACTGATTATGGCCATCCTTTGTGCTTCAGCATAGCTGATTGGGGTTCCAACACCTTTATTAAGAACCTGCTGATGCAATCTGTCATGAACCGTTTTGTGTGAGCCCTGACGCTGGTTAACACCTTCAACACATATCACTGGTGCTTCATCATGCTTATACCCAGGACAACCACTTTCAGCCATTGCCTCAGGAATGAGATGATGCCCAGTTTGTCCAGGACAGCACCCTTCTCCTTCAAACGATTTTCTGTATCCCTTCGTATCACCATAGCGAACCATCAGGCATCGCCTCGCTCGTGTACATGAGTTTAATCGTGCAAAAATATCCATTCCCGAGGCAATTAGTTGTAATGGTGTTTTTTTACTGATTTCACCAATCAGTTCTGATAGAGCCTGCATTGCTTTTTTATTGTCAATAATGATTTCCCTTGCAGATTCATAAAGCTCTTTTAGTTTTTTTAACTCATCATATGAATCGTAAATATCATAAGCATCATATGCTGTCCAGGCTCCCGAAATGATCCAGCCAGCAACAGGGATTGTGGCTATTGCACCTTTACAGGCTAATTTTACCCCCTGCGAAGCAACTTTTATTGCAATCTTTTTTTCTAACTTATCGATTAAAACCTGAGTTGCTTTATCCTGAGCCTGTTGTAACAATCCGGAAAAATAGCTGTCAATTTCGGAGACAAGTTCTTTTGTTAATTTATCAAGATCCGATGTCAGATTTTTTAACTCTCCAGCTAAATCCTCATCAACATTCTGGTTAATTTGTTTTTCGGACCACGGACGAAGCATTAACCCTTCACAATGATCCTCTATCCAGTCATTTTGCTTATTCCGTTTATAGCCAAGTTTATCTTTTATTGCCTTTGTTTTTTCCTCCAGCTTTTGTAATTTTTCTTTTGATATGATTTTATTCAGTTTTGTTCGTGAAGCTTTTCGGGACTTATCATCATCTTTTTGATGTTCCGGTCTACAATGCTTTTCAACTTCTTTTACTTCCTCACCGCATGGCCCTTTTTTTGTTTTGGTGTCAACATAAGTATTGGGAGGTGTATTAGCAGTAGATCCATGATTATGCGTCATCAAATCTTCATGCCGCGGAACCTCCAGCCCTTCAAACTTGACGTTCGGCGACCAGGATTT
>NZ_JACSQI010000026.1 GCF_014836715.1 Escherichia whittamii | reverse complement strand
GTCGGGGTGTCATATTCAACGTGAGAAGTGTTGATGGTGATACCACGAGCTTTTTCTTCCGGCGCGTTATCGATCTGATCGAATGCGCGAGCAGCACCGCCGTAGGTTTTAGCCAGTACGGTAGTGATTGCAGCGGTCAGCGTTGTTTTACCATGGTCAACGTGGCCGATAGTACCGACGTTAACGTGCGGTTTTGTACGTTCAAACTTTTCTTTAGACATCGATTGTCCCTCTAAGACACGGATAAATCGGTGATATCACCACATCAACCAGGCAACATGCCCGACTTGTTGAATGCAATAAACAGAAGGAAAAAACAGGGAGGAGAAAAGAAGTGGTGCTGATAGGCAGATTCGAACTGCCGACCTCACCCTTACCAAGGGTGCGCTCTACCAACTGAGCTATATCAGCACATCTTGGAGCGGGCAGCGGGAATCGAACCCGCATCATCAGCTTGGAAGGCTGAGGTAATAGCCATTATACGATGCCCGCATCCTGGAACTCGGCTACCTGATTTTCATTCTGCACTGAATATCGAGAGAAGCTCTCTTTATTCGAGCCGGTAAGCGAACTTATCGTCTCGGGCTACGCCATCGCGTGGCCGAAATTGGTGGTGGGGGAAGGATTCGAACCTTCGAAGTCTGTGACGGCAGATTTACAGTCTGCTCCCTTTGGCCGCTCGGGAACCCCACCGGACTTGATGGTGCCGACTACCGGAATCGAACTGGTGACCTACTGATTACAAGTCAGTTGCTCTACCTACTGAGCTAAGTCGGCATCAAGTAGCGCGCATTCTATGGAGACATGCGTGTTCATGCAACTAAAAAATTGCATAATTTGTTTTGTTGGTCACATTTTGCGCGACACGATGAAGAAACAGCCGAATTGAGAGCAGATTAGCATACTTTTTCAGCATCATTCTGCTTAACAATGTGTGCCAGCTAAAACACAATTCTTTTTAGTAGATGGAATATCTGTCACATTGCTTTTCAACGATAGCTTCCTGGAAGAGATTTTTTCTTATTATTCCTCCCCATCTGGTGTTACCCTCCTGCGCATTAACCCATTCAACAGAACTGTGACGCGCCATGGCAAATATCGCTTTGCCGATAGAGCTATGACCGCCAGAAACATGCTTATGAGTATAAAAGAGCAAACGTTAATGACGCCTTACCTACAGTTTGACCGCAACCAGTGGGCAGCTCTGCGTGATTCCGTACCTATGACGTTATCGGAAGACGAGATCGCCCGTCTCAAAGGTATAAATGAAGATCTCTCGTTAGAAGAAGTTGCCGAGATTTATTTGCCTTTATCGCGTTTGCTGAACTTCTATATAAGCTCGAACCTGCGACGTCAGGCAGTTCTGGAACAGTTTCTTGGCACTAACGGACAGCGCATTCCTTACATTATCAGTATTGCTGGTAGCGTCGCGGTGGGGAAAAGTACAACTGCTCGTGTGTTACAGGCACTATTAAGCCGTTGGCCGGAACACCGTCGTGTTGAACTGATCACCACCGATGGTTTTCTTCATCCCAACAAAGTGCTTAAAGAGCGTGGCCTGATGAAGAAGAAAGGCTTCCCGGAATCGTATGATATGCACCGTCTGGTGAAGTTTGTTTCCGATTTGAAATCGGGCGCGCCAAACGTTACGGCTCCGGTTTACTCTCATCTTATTTATGATGTGATCCCGGATGGCGATAAAACCGTTGTTCAGCCTGATATTTTAATCCTTGAAGGGTTAAATGTCCTACAGAGCGGGATGGATTATCCGCACGACCCACATCATGTATTTGTTTCTGATTTCGTCGATTTTTCGATATATGTTGATGCTCCGGAAGACTTACTTCAGACGTGGTATATCAACCGTTTTCTAAAATTCCGCGAAGGGGCTTTTACAGACCCGGATTCCTATTTCCATAACTATGCGAAATTAACTAAGGAAGAAGCAATTAAGACAGCCATGACACTCTGGAAAGAGATCAACTGGCTGAACTTAAAGCAAAATATTCTACCTACTCGCGAGCGAGCAAGTTTAATCCTGACGAAAAGTGCTAACCATGCGGTAGAAGAAGTCAGATTACGCAAATAATTGAAAGGGGAGCTAATACTCCCCTTATTTATTTTTCTGCACTACGCAGGGATATTTCACCGCCCATCCAGGGTTTTATTATTCCATCCTGCTCAAGCAATAAAGCGCCCTGTTTGTCTATTCCGCGTGAAATGCCAAATATTTCTTTATCACCGATGATAAGTTTCACCGGGCGATTAATAAAATTATCCAGTTTTTCCCAACGTGACAGATAAGGCGTGAGCCCTTCTTGCTCAAAGAGTTCCAGCGCCGCACGTAATTCTCGTATTAGCATTGCCGCCAACGTATTACGGTCGAGATTGATCCCAGCTTCCTGCAACGTGATCCACCCCTGGTTAACGACATTCTCTTCAACCCGACGCATTGCCATGTTGATCCCGGCACCAATGACAATTTGTGCCGCATCGCCTGTTTTTCCAGTAAGCTCAACAAGAATACCCGCCAGCTTGCGATCCTGCAGATAGAGGTCGTTTGGCCATTTAACACGAACTTTATCTGCTCCCAGCTTGCGTAATACTTCCGCCATCACGATACCGATAACCAGACTTAAACCAATTGCCGCAGCCGGGCCTTGCTCCAGACGCCAGAACATCGACAAATATAAGTTTGCGCCAAAAGGAGAAAACCATTTTCGACCGCGACGACCACGGCCAGCCTGCTGGTATTCTGCAACGCAGGCATCGCCAGATTTAAGCTCTCCGATACGGTCAAGGAGATACTGATTCGTGGAGTCAATAACTGGCAGCACGGCTACACTGCCGCCATCCAGCTGACTCAATATCTTTTCGGCATTAAGTAACTGGATTGGCTCGGGCAAGCTGTATCCTTTACCCGGAACGGTAAATACATCAACACCCCAGTCACGCAGTGTCTGAATGTGTTTATTAATAGCCGCCCGGCTCATTCCCAGCGTTTCACCCAACTGCTCGCCAGAGTGAAATTCACCATTCGCTAACAGGGCGATCAATTTCAGTGGCACGGTGTTATCCTTCATGAAATTGTCTCCACTGCACTTACTTCACCTGATGCGCCAATAAAGCGGACTTCAGGCTCAAGCCAGACATTAAATTTTTCACCTACTTTCTGTCTTACATGGTGCGCAAGCTGTACAACATCTTCGCTTTTTGCGTTGTGCTCATTGATGAGAACCAGCGCCTGCTGACGGTGTACCGCAGCACCACCAATCTGCGTCCCTTTAAGCTGGCACTGATCGATAAGCCAACCTGCAGCCAGTTTTACTGAACCATCTGTCTGGGGGTAATGTGGGGCTGTTGGAAATTGTGCCAGCAACGCTTTAGCCGTTTCGGCAGAAACGACAGGGTTTTTGAAGAAACTACCGGCATTGCCGTTCACTTTGGGATCGGGAAGTTTTGTAGTCCTCATATGGCACACTGCATCAAATACTTGCTGTGGTGTTACCGTTGAAGGCTCCAGGCGAGTTAAGTCACCATACGTCAGTACTGGTTGCCACTCTTTTGGCAGACGCAGACCTACAGCTACAATCGCGAAGCGATCCTGGTATTCATGTTTAAAAATACTGTCACGATAGCCAAAGCGGCACTCTTTAGCTGTTAAACGCTCTTGCTTGCCTGTCGCCAGTTCAACACAGTCAACATAAGCGCAAACTCGCTGTAATTCTACGCCATAAGCCCCAATATTCTGGATAGGTGATGAACCGACACAACCAGGAATTAGTGCCAGATTTTCCAGACCTGGCATACCTTCCTGCAAAGTGTATTTTACCAGGCGATGCCAGTTTTCTCCGGACCCTACATGTAAATACCACGCATCAGGTTTATCACTAATTTCGATACCTTTGATCCTGTTGATGATCACCGTACCGCGGTAGTCTTCCAGAAAAAGTACATTGCTTCCTTCACCCAGAATAAGAACGGGTTGTCCTTCTGCGACTGCATGCTGCCAGGCATTGAGTAGTTGCTGTTCGTCTTCGGCACATACAATGTGCTGAGCATTATGATCAATGCCAAATGTGTTCCAGGGTTTTAAGGAGTGGTTCATAGCTGCTTTCCTGATGCAAAAACGTGGCTAGTTTACCGTATCTGGGGGGGGATGGCTTGTAGATATGACGATATGAAGAATTTGAACAAACGCAAAAAGGCTCAGTCTTTCGACTGAGCCTTCTGCTTAATTTGATGCCTGGCAGTTCCCTACTCTCGCATGGGGAGACCCCACACTAC
>NZ_JACSQI010000025.1:1837-4668 GCF_014836715.1 Escherichia whittamii | reverse complement strand
TGCCATTGGCATGACAACCCGAACACCAGTGATGCGTCCACTCCGGTCCTCTCGTACTAGGAGCAGCCCCCCTCAATTCTCCAGCGCCCACGGCAGATAGGGACCGAACTGTCTCACGACGTTCTAAACCCAGCTCGCGTACCACTTTAAATGGCGAACAGCCATACCCTTGGGACCTACTTCAGCCCCAGGATGTGATGAGCCGACATCGAGGTGCCAAACACCGCCGTCGATATGAACTCTTGGGCGGTATCAGCCTGTTATCCCCGGAGTACCTTTTATCCGTTGAGCGATGGCCCTTCCATTCAGAACCACCGGATCACTATGACCTGCTTTCGCACCTGCTCGCGCCGTCACGCTCGCAGTCAAGCTGGCTTATGCCATTGCACTAACCTCCTGATGTCCGACCAGGATTAGCCAACCTTCGTGCTCCTCCGTTACTCTTTAGGAGGAGACCGCCCCAGTCAAACTACCCACCAGACACTGTCCGCAACCCGGATCACGGGTCTACGTTAGAACATCAAACATTAAAGGGTGGTATTTCAAGGTCGGCTCCATGCAGACTGGCGTCCACACTTCAAAGCCTCCCACCTATCCTACACATCAAGGCTCAATGTTCAGTGTCAAGCTATAGTAAAGGTTCACGGGGTCTTTCCGTCTTGCCGCGGGTACACTGCATCTTCACAGCGAGTTCAATTTCACTGAGTCTCGGGTGGAGACAGCCTGGCCATCATTACGCCATTCGTGCAGGTCGGAACTTACCCGACAAGGAATTTCGCTACCTTAGGACCGTTATAGTTACGGCCGCCGTTTACCGGGGCTTCGATCAAGAGCTTCGCTTGCGCTGACCCCATCAATTAACCTTCCGGCACCGGGCAGGCGTCACACCGTATACGTCCACTTTCGTGTTTGCACAGTGCTGTGTTTTTAATAAACAGTTGCAGCCAGCTGGTATCTTCGACTGATTTCAGCTCCACGAGCAAGTCGCTTCACCTACATATCAGCGTGCCTTCTCCCGAAGTTACGGCACCATTTTGCCTAGTTCCTTCACCCGAGTTCTCTCAAGCGCCTTGGTATTCTCTACCTGACCACCTGTGTCGGTTTGGGGTACGATTTGATGTTACCTGATGCTTAGAGGCTTTTCCTGGAAGCAGGGCATTTGTCGCTTCAGCACCGTAGTGCCTCGTCATCACGCCTCAGCCTTGATTTTCCGGATTTGCCTGGAAAACCAGCCTACACGCTTAAACCGGGACAACCGTCGCCCGGCCAACATAGCCTTCTCCGTCCCCCCTTCGCAGTAACACCAAGTACAGGAATATTAACCTGTTTCCCATCGACTACGCCTTTCGGCCTCGCCTTAGGGGTCGACTCACCCTGCCCCGATTAACGTTGGACAGGAACCCTTGGTCTTCCGGCGAGCGGGCTTTTCACCCGCTTTATCGTTACTTATGTCAGCATTCGCACTTCTGATACCTCCAGCATGCCTCACAGCACACCTTCAACGGCTTACAGAACGCTCCCCTACCCAACAACACATAGTGTCGCTGCCGCAGCTTCGGTGCATGGTTTAGCCCCGTTACATCTTCCGCGCAGGCCGACTCGACCAGTGAGCTATTACGCTTTCTTTAAATGATGGCTGCTTCTAAGCCAACATCCTGGCTGTCTGGGCCTTCCCACATCGTTTCCCACTTAACCATGACTTTGGGACCTTAGCTGGCGGTCTGGGTTGTTTCCCTCTTCACGACGGACGTTAGCACCCGCCGTGTGTCTCCCGTGATAACATTCTCCGGTATTCGCAGTTTGCATCGGGTTGGTAAGTCGGGATGACCCCCTTGCCGAAACAGTGCTCTACCCCCGGAGATGAATTCACGAGGCGCTACCTAAATAGCTTTCGGGGAGAACCAGCTATCTCCCGGTTTGATTGGCCTTTCACCCCCAGCCACAAGTCATCCGCTAATTTTTCAACATTAGTCGGTTCGGTCCTCCAGTTAGTGTTACCCAACCTTCAACCTGCCCATGGCTAGATCACCGGGTTTCGGGTCTATACCCTGCAACTTAACGCCCAGTTAAGACTCGGTTTCCCTTCGGCTCCCCTATTCGGTTAACCTTGCTACAGAATATAAGTCGCTGACCCATTATACAAAAGGTACGCAGTCACCCCATAAAGAGGCTCCCACTGCTTGTACGTACACGGTTTCAGGTTCTTTTTCACTCCCCTCGCCGGGGTTCTTTTCGCCTTTCCCTCACGGTACTGGTTCACTATCGGTCAGTCAGGAGTATTTAGCCTTGGAGGATGGTCCCCCCATATTCAGACAGGATACCACGTGTCCCGCCCTACTCTTCGAGCTCACAGCATGTGCATTTTTGTGTACGGGGCTGTCACCCTGTATCGCACGCCTTTCCAGACGCTTCCACTAACACACACACTGATTCAGGCTCTGGGCTGCTCCCCGTTCGCTCGCCGCTACTGGGGGAATCTCGGTTGATTTCTTTTCCTCGGGGTACTTAGATGTTTCAGTTCCCCCGGTTCGCCTCATTAACCTATGGATTCAGTTAATGATAGTGTGACGAATCACACTGGGTTTCCCCATTCGGAAATCGCCGGTTATAACGGTTCATATCACCTTACCGACGCTTATCGCAGATTAGCACGTCCTTCATCGCCTCTGACTGCCAGGGCATCCACCGTGTACGCTTAGTCGCTTAACCTCACAACCCGAAGATGTTTCTTTCGATTCATCATCGTGTTGCGAAAATTTGAGAGACTCACGAACAACTTTCGTTGTTCAGTGTTTCAATTTTCAGCTTGATCCAGATTTTTAAAGAGCAAA
>NZ_JACSQI010000025.1:0-1737 GCF_014836715.1 Escherichia whittamii | reverse complement strand
TTTTCATCAGACAATCTGTGTGAGCACTGCAAAGAACAGTTCTTTAAGGTAAGGAGGTGATCCAACCGCAGGTTCCCCTACGGTTACCTTGTTACGACTTCACCCCAGTCATGAATCACAAAGTGGTAAGCGCCCTCCCGAAGGTTAAGCTACCTACTTCTTTTGCAACCCACTCCCATGGTGTGACGGGCGGTGTGTACAAGGCCCGGGAACGTATTCACCGTGGCATTCTGATCCACGATTACTAGCGATTCCGACTTCATGGAGTCGAGTTGCAGACTCCAATCCGGACTACGACGCACTTTATGAGGTCCGCTTGCTCTCGCGAGGTCGCTTCTCTTTGTATGCGCCATTGTAGCACGTGTGTAGCCCTGGTCGTAAGGGCCATGATGACTTGACGTCATCCCCACCTTCCTCCAGTTTATCACTGGCAGTCTCCTTTGAGTTCCCGGCCGGACCGCTGGCAACAAAGGATAAGGGTTGCGCTCGTTGCGGGACTTAACCCAACATTTCACAACACGAGCTGACGACAGCCATGCAGCACCTGTCTCACAGTTCCCGAAGGCACCTATCCATC
Organism: Escherichia whittamii; assembly: GCF_014836715.1. Taxonomy (GTDB): domain Bacteria; phylum Pseudomonadota; class Gammaproteobacteria; order Enterobacterales; family Enterobacteriaceae; genus Escherichia; species Escherichia whittamii. The sequence continues at coordinate 1,160 of NZ_JACSQI010000025.1, read as the reverse complement.
TCTGGAAAGTTCTGTGGATGTCAAGACCAGGTAAGGTTCTTCGCGTTGCATCGAATTAAACCACATGCTCCACCGCTTGTGCGGGCCCCCGTCAATTCATTTGAGTTTTAACCTTGCGGCCGTACTCCCCAGGCGGTCGACTTAACGCGTTAGCTCCGGAAGCCACGCCTCAAGGGCACAACCTCCAAGTCGACATCGTTTACGGCGTGGACTACCAGGGTATCTAATCCTGTTTGCTCCCCACGCTTTCGCACCTGAGCGTCAGTCTTCGTCCAGGGGGCCGCCTTCGCCACCGGTATTCCTCCAGATCTCTACGCATTTCACCGCTACACCTGGAATTCTACCCCCCTCTACGAGACTCAAGCTTGCCAGTATCAGATGCAGTTCCCAGGTTGAGCCCGGGGATTTCACATCTGACTTAACAAACCGCCTGCGTGCGCTTTACGCCCAGTAATTCCGATTAACGCTTGCACCCTCCGTATTACCGCGGCTGCTGGCACGGAGTTAGCCGGTGCTTCTTCTGCGGGTAACGTCAATGAGCAAAGGTATTAACTTTACTCCCTTCCTCCCCGCTGAAAGTACTTTACAACCCGAAGGCCTTCTTCATACACGCGGCATGGCTGCATCAGGCTTGCGCCCATTGTGCAATATTCCCCACTGCTGCCTCCCGTAGGAGTCTGGACCGTGTCTCAGTTCCAGTGTGGCTGGTCATCCTCTCAGACCAGCTAGGGATCGTCGCCTAGGTGAGCCGTTACCCCACCTACTAGCTAATCCCATCTGGGCACATCCAATGGCAAGAGGCCCGAAGGTCCCCCTCTTTGGTCTTGCGACGTTATGCGGTATTAGCTACCGTTTCCAGTAGTTATCCCCCTCCATCGGGCAGTTTCCCAGACATTACTCACCCGTCCGCCACTCGTCAGCGAAACAGCAAGCTGTTTCCTGTTACCGTTCGACTTGCATGTGTTAGGCCTGCCGCCAGCGTTCAATCTGAGCCATGATCAAACTCTTCAATTTAAAAGTTTGATGCTCAAAGAATTAAACTTCGTAATGAATTACGTGTTCACTCTTGAGACTTGGTATTCATTTATCGTCTTGCGACGTTAAGAATCCGTATCTTCGAGTGCCCACACAGATTGTCTGATAAATTGTTAAAGAGCAGT
>NZ_JACSQI010000024.1 GCF_014836715.1 Escherichia whittamii | reverse complement strand
GTTTCCATAATATGCTGTCCGTGAGTTCCTGTTCCTTTAAATTAATTGTTGACCTGAGAATCCGATTATTCAAACTCCATTGAATCAAACAGGACATTCCATGCATTGCCATCATAAATAGCTGCCCCTCTGGCACCACAAACCATCATCACTGTACCATCGGGTGAAACATCAATTCTTTTACTTAGAACGGCCACTTCCGGAGGAACAGGTTTATGTTTTGCGTGCATGGCGAGCACCAGTTTTTCCTCTTCCAGCACCCAGATGCCATAATCACTGGCACACCAGAGACGTCCATCAAACCATCCCATATCGAGGAAAGGCATGGTCATTCCGCCATGCGTAATTTGTGTCCATTGTTCATTGCGACCCTTCCATATAGCACCGTCGAAATCAGCAATATAAACAAATCCGTCACCGGCACAACAAACTGTATACAGAAGTTTATTTGTCGGAAAAGGGAGTTGTTTCCATTGCTCACCATAAAAGTGATAAACGACCCCCTTCCCCCCCACAGCATACATATCCGATTCGGAAAAACCAGATAAATCCTGGAATAAGCTTCCTGAAATCACTTCAGGTACTCGCTCTAAAAGGCCATCAGGTACAGGAAGAGTTTGAGATATATCATGCCAAATATTATGGTCAATACGTTTATAGATCCTAAATCCCCCGCCTGCTGCATAAACACTTGTTCCTACCCTGACTAATTTAATTATAGCCGCTCTCATGTCAGAGATTTTGGAAATAGGGATATCTATTTCACACTCTCTGCCTTTATATTCTCTAGTTTTATAACTTACGACTTCACAGTTGGTATCAACTATCACTAACTCGCTTTGGGAGGGTGCCCATCCTGCCGATATCGTTGAATAATCTAAACCATTGAGAGTCATCCCAAATACTCGACTTTCTGGTGGATTGTCAATAACTATAGACACGAGCTTTTGTTTAGGCAGGAAATATGTATTCCCATACTCATCATGATCTTCATCAATTACTTCTATTAATAGCAAGCCTATACGACCATGTTCAAAACCATATGTACAATCATATACTTCAAAATTTCTAAAGGTTTTGTTCCAACTTTCTTGGCTAAGAATCATTTCATTTCCTTAGTTATCACAATTATCATCACAGCTATCCGAGCTACCACCATGTTCGCCAGAACGAGCAAATACTTTTGCTGTACTGAGATCACCACAGGAATAAGTTTTATTATAAGCCGCATCCATTTGTGCTCTCAGACAGGATTTATCACAACCATACATTGACGCAACTTGCTCTATCATCATATCTCTTGCTTTTTGATATTCCATTTCCCTCCCGAACTTGCCCATTTTGATTAAAGCCCCTGTCGTTTTATGCAACGATCCATGAGACCCTGTATAATTATTTGTTCCTTCCATACAAATTGTTGGTGCCCGGCTTTCGGTATAACCTCCCCAGCATTCCTTTTTTGCATATTTGTCGCGCGGCATTTTATATTTTAGCTTGCCTTTCTCATCAAGATGCTTGGGGTCATTTTTCCATTCTTCTTTAAGTATCGCCGTTTTTTCGAGATCTCGAAACATTGTATCAGGCAATAAATGATGTAATGTTTGCCCTGGGCAACATCCTTTCCCTTCCCATGAATTTATTGTATCTCTTCTACTAAATGGAACAAGCATACATTTCCTGGCACGTAAACACCGATTAGCAAACGCATAAGCGGCCTGCGTTTCCGCCATTATTTCATTAGCCAATGATTTTTGCTCTTCTTCGGACAAATTTTTAAAGTTTTCAATTTTATCTTTATATTTATCAAATGTCTGAATCGCTTCATCCATTTTTTTTGAAATATCTTTTAGTTCCTCCAACTCTTTCTTCATCTCTGGAATTTTTTCGTAAAGCTCAATACCTGTACTGACTACATCATAGGCAGTTATTGCCCAGCCAACAAAGGGTATCCAGCCTGTTAATGCGCGGCGTGCCACAAATTTTTCGACTTTTTTGGCTGAATATTCAGAGATTTCTTTTTCCAGTTTATTGATGACTATTTCTTCAAATTCCTGTTTAATTTTCGCCAGAAAACTGTCCATATCTTTCCAGTCTTTTAACCAGTCATCGAACTGCTCAAGTCCTGGTTTGAGAAGCAGAGGCCCGCAATGGTCGAGAACCCATGAGCCACTTTTATCATTATTTCTGTTTTGTGGAACACCCTTGCGTCTTCGATGATGCTCACTATCTGGTTTGCACCGTTCCTCCACTTTTTTCTGCTGCTTTGCACATTCTTTTACAACAGTAGGACTGTCTTTATAATACATGGGTGGGGTATTTGCAGTAGAGCCATGATTATGCGTCATCAAATCTTCATGCCGCGGAACCTCCAGCCCTTCAAACTTGACGTTCGGCGACCAGGATTTGAAATATGCCTTTCCTTTAATCACATGGGAGGCAACACCCTTCTGGAATCCAGGCGTTGCCGGAACATTCCCTTCACTGGTCGAGAAATACGAGCGATCTTTCTGTGCCACCATCGATTTACAGATAAATACTGTTGCTGTCCCGTTCTGCAAATCGCGTGCATACGCTGTATTGGAATAAGGCACAACGACTGGGCCTGTGGGCGGAGGAGGTGGGGACCAGCAGGGATCGGGAAATGCGCCTGCGGATTTCCCGTCTGACGCTCTGGAGCAGGCTTCCCGCCCGTTTATATAAACGTTAGTTTCCATAATATGCTGTCCGTGAGTTCCTGTTCCTTTAAATTAATTGTTGACCTGAGAATCCGATTATTCAAACTCCATTGAATCAAACAGGACATTCCATGCATTGCCATCATAAATAGCTGCCCCTCTGGCACCACAAACCATCATCACTGTACCATCGGGTGAAACATCAATTCTTTTACTTAGAACGGCCACTTCCGGAGGAACAGGTTTATGTTTTGCGTGCATGGCGAGCACCAGTTTTTCCTCTTCCAGCACCCAGATGCCATAATCACTGGCACACCAGAGACGTCCATCAAACCATCCCATATCGAGGAAAGGCATGGTCATTCCGCCATGCGTAATTTGTGTCCATTGTTCATTGCGACCCTTCCATATTGCACCGTCGAAATCAGCAATATAAACAAAACCATCACCAGCACAGCAAACTGTATATAAAAGCTTATTAGTTGGAAACGCTATTTGTTTCCATTTGTCACCATTAAAGTGATAAACGATTCCCGTTCCCCCTACTGCATACATATCTGACTCGGAAAAACCCGCCAAATCCTCAAAAAAGCCTCTGGTTATAGCTTCTGCTTTTCTCTCTGTATACCCCTTTGGAACTGGGATGCTTTGTGAGCACTCCTGCCAAATCTGATGGTTAATGCGTTTATATACCCGAAAACCACTGCCGATTGCGTAAATACTGGTTTCAACTCTGACAAGTTTGGTTACTGCAGGAAACATATCAATAGAACCTGGTATGAGTATATTAATACTCTCCTCTATACCCTTATATTCATCTTCTTTATAACTCATGACATCACGGCCCTGACTAACCATAACATATTCGGTCTGAGAGGGGGACCAGCCAGAAGATATCGTCATCAGAGATATCCCAGTTGCGCGACGACCATAAATTTGCTTCGCTGGTGGGTTATTGATGACGATGGAAATTAATCTTTTTTCGGGAATATAAAATGGGTTATCATATTCATCGTGATCTTCCTCGACTAACTCAATCAATGCAAGTCCTACGCGCCCATGCTCAAAGCCATAGGTACAATCATATATATCGAAGCCTTTAAAATATTTTTCCCATATTCCTTTGTTTATAATCATTTCATCTCCTTAAATGTCTTCATCGTTATCATTACTATTCCCATCCCCTGCATCAGCATTCACTTTGGCTGAGTTTAAATCATCGCAGATATAGGCGTCTCTGTAAGCTTTATCCATTTGTGCTTTCAGGCAAGATTTATCGCAACCATACATTAGCGCAACTTCATCTATTACCATATCCCTGGCAGTTTCATAACTCATTTCTTTCCCAAAATTACCTGCTTCGATTAATTTTGCAGTTGTCGCATGCATTACTCCATGTGTACCAGTATGATTGTCTTTTCCTTCCAGACAAATTGTAGGAGCCTTGCCTTCGGTATATTTCCCCCAGCACTTTCTTGTCGGGTATTTGCTGCGAGGCATTCTGTATTTTAATTTTCCTTTTTCATTGCGATGCGAAGGATCTTTGTTCCATTCTTTCCTTGCTGCCGCAGATTTTTCCTGATCTCTAAACATAGTATCAGCCAACAGATGATGCCCTGTTTGTCCCGGGCAGCATCCTTTTCCTTCCCAGTTATTTAGCGAGTCCGTTTTATTAAATTGAACCAGCATACATTTTCTGGCACGTAAACACCGATTAGCAAATGCATAAGCGGCCTGTGTTTCTGCCATTATTTCATTAGCCAGTGATTTTTGTTCTTCTTCGGAAAGGTTTTTGAAATTTTTGATTTTATCTTTGTATTTCTCAAATTTCTGAATTGCTTCATCTATTTTTTTTGAAATGTCTTTTAGCTCTTCCAGTTCTTTCTTCATTTCTGGAATGGTTTCATAAAGTTCAATACCTGTACTGACTACATCATAGGCCGTCATTACCCATCCAACCACTGGTATCCAGCCTGTTAATGCACGACGTGCGACAAGCTTTCCAACTTTTTTAGCCCCATATTCAGTGATTTCTTCTTCCAGTTTATTGATAACGTTTTTTTCTAATTCCTGTTTGGCTTTCTCCAGCAAACTGTCAATATTTTCCCATTCTGTCGACCAGTCATCGAACTGCTCAAGTCCTGGTTTGAGAAGCAGAGGCCCGCAATGGTCGAGAACCCATGAGCCATTTTTATCATTATTTCTGTTTTGTGGAACACCCTTGCGATTTCGGTGATGCTCATTATCTGGTTTGCACCGTTCCTCTACTTTTTTCTGCTGCTTTGCACATTCTTTTACAACAGTAGGACTGTCTTTATAATACATGGGTGGGGTATTTGCAGTAGAGCCATGATTATGCGTCATCAAATCTTCATGCCGCGGAACCTCCAGCCCTTCAAACTTGACGTTCGGCGACCAGGATTTGAAATACGCTTTTCCTTTAATGACATGAGAAGCAACACCTTTCTGGAATCCAGGTGTTGCCGGAACATTCCCTTCACTGGTGGAGAAGTATGAGCGATCTTTCTGTGCCACCATCGACTTACAGATAAATACTGTTGCTGTCCCGTTCTGCAAATCGCGTGCATATGCAGTGTTGGAATAAGGCACAACGACTGGGCCTGTGGGCGGAGGAGGTGGGGACCAGCAGGGATCGGGAAATGCGCCTGCAGATTTCCCGTCTGACGCTCTGGAGCAGGCTTCCCGCCCGTTTATATAAACGTTAGTTTCCATATGATTTTCCTGATGAATGTCATATGCCGAATTCCTGCCACTGCACAATTGCCGCAGCACGCAGGCCAGTATCACCACTCAGATGAAGTAATCCTTTTTTTCCCGGACCGTCAGTGCGGGACATTACAGACGCCAGATATGCCAGCATCAGTGGGCCGGAGGCAGCCCCAACCTCACCGGTACAGGAAGTGAGCATCAGGTGAGGGTAATCCGCCACTTTATGTTCCAGAGAGCGCAGGACAGCCAGTTCGGTTTCCCTGAAATAGAATGATTCGTGACTGACTGCGCTGATATGGAATAGTGTTTCAGTCAGTGGACTGCCGCTATCAATAACGGCCTGACGAATGGCTTTATTCAGGCCGGTTCCCCGGTTAGGTCGCTCGTCCTGTAAAATATGCGCATCTTCAGTACACTGACCGATACCAGAGATCAGCAGTCCTGCATCAGAATGCTGTCCGGGCTGAGTGACCATGATGGCACAGGCAGCTTCTCCGGGAATAAAACCATCACTGTTATCTCCCGATAACAAACGCTGCTGCTCCAGATAGTGCGTTATCGCTGCGGAACTGAAAAAGCTATCCACTCCTGTAATCAAAACACGCTGAACTTTGCCTGCTGATAAAAATTCTGATGCCAGCGCGAGTGCAGGGATGAGGCCCGTTTTTCCCTGAGGCAGAACAGAGGAGCAGGGATGAAAGGAATATTGAGCCGTACAGGCCCGATAGATTTCTTTCGGCCATTCGTCGCTGGCCCCGGGTCGTTCTGGTTCCGGCACAATTAAAATCAGGGCGATATCATGGAAATTAGTACCGCTGCTTTTAACCAGACATTCAGAAACAACTTTCTGAAACATCCATCCCATTCGCGCAGTGCCCCACAGATCAATACCATAAAGCTGTGCCCCGATGAGTGGTTTTCCCTGCTGATCAACAAACTGTGTCTCCCGAAAATGATCCATCCCGGCCCGAATGGCAGGCACTGCCGTTGCTGTTGAATATCCCACTGCGCAGCACATTCCAGTTGCGGTAACGCATAAGGCCGTCATATTTTCTCTCCATCATCGGAAGAGTGGATTTGCGCTGTCGTATCTTCCTTCTGCCCTGAGCAACCCGTACATCCCAGAGAGCCTGCAACTCTGGCATTCCACCAACTGCTGCACACATGCCCCACAGCCACTGTCTGGATCTTCTGTATCCTGCGTTTTATCGGCAAGCTAGCTCGCCAGACAACTGAAAAGCGGGATTCATCAGGTTCAAAGTATATTGTGTCTGCAACAACAGAGAGAGTATGAACCTGGTAATCCGACATCAGTATCTTAACGGGAAGATTATTCAACCGGGGAAGCTTAAAGCGGACCTCTTCACGCCCCTGCATCATATTGCGCAAAATGACGTCTTCACCTCCGACTGGATAATCAATCTGCTGATCTTCCGGGGCGCACTGGTAATAACGCTCATCAAAATCGTCAGGAAGCAGCGGAAAAAACTCCTCTTTCCAGCGTTGATCGTAGGTTCCGGCATAAAGCCTGCGAGGGAGCCAGTTACGGGCTATCGCTGATAACGCCACTGGCTCATAGTTTTCCTGCGGCGCTATCAAAGGCTTGTTGATGACCTCCAGATTGGGAAGCGCCAGAGAAATATCCTGTCCTTTTTTACTGAGATAACCTTTACCGGTTGGATTCTTTTCGAAAACATCAGGCAGAATTTCATTACCTTCTTTGTAATGCTGTACGCCGCCAAAAGCGTGATCATAGTTAAGTGGCATGACGGTAAAAGGTTCCGGCTTTGTAATCGTATTGGGGGTATTTCTGTCCCACTGCCGGTTTCCAGTTACCCGAAGCATTTTCTTCATTTTGCCCACTTCGACAATGGTATCCAGTTCAGTAACGGGTTTGCCTTGCGGAGCATAGGCTCGTGCATTGAACAGCACATCACATTTTCCTTTGTGCCGGATGAAATCCACTTCATATAAAGGGGCTGATATTCCCGGTTCGCCAGTAAACTTATCTTCTGTGCTCAGTGGTTGAGGGGGAATCTGAGGGCGGGGAGTCCTGCCATTGGCCGGTATACGATACGTTGCCTTGATAATCACAACGAGGTGTTGCCGACCTGCTTTATCCGTCAATGTAGTGGCATCTGCGACGGTGTGCTTTGCACCATTGATAATCTCCATATTATTCTTCCTGCCTAGTTAACCTGAACAGACCCGCCACGCAACCGTTGCGTAGCCTGTGCATGGCTGTCGATATAAAGCGCCCGGATGTAGACAGTTCCTTCAGCAGTCATGACAATACAGGATTCACCGCACTGAAGTATCAGTTCATCATCAGCCTTAATTACTACCCGATTCCCCTGTCGTACTACTGTCATGTTGTCGGTTTCTGCTATTTCGGTTGATGCACTAAAAGAATTTGTGTGGATGAACCCCATCACAACCGGTCTGGTCAGATCTCCCTGAATAAACTGTATCGCGCAGACCCTTCCTACATCTTTTTTTTCCACAGGACACAGGGATACTGATCTGGCCTGCGTATTACCGAAAGCAACGAAAATTCCTGCATCGTCAACTGTAACGATCCGTCCCAGAAGCATGTCGTGAGGGTTTACAGAAGAGAGTGAGTCGTTATGTTCAAGAATTTCCTCCAGTAATCCTGAATATTCTTCTGATGACAACGCTGCTATTGACTCTGAAGATTCAGTACTCATGATTAGTTTTCCAAAATGGTTTTAGCCTGAAGGTTGATATCACCATCGGCTTTGTAATACTGTTCACCGGTTGTTCCCAGTGATAACTCGTGTCCATTGATTGTGATATATCCATCTTTATCCATACGCAACGTACTCTTCCCACAAACAAACTCGATAGCATCACCGACAGTAACGGTGAGTGTTTCCCCTACCGTAACTGTCTGAGATTTTTCCACTGCTTCGGTATCATTACCCGTGACTTTGCTGTCCTGGTCATTACCCACGCTCTTACTACGGTTGTTGGTGACGGTCAGGGTCTGGTCATTTCCAACACCAATACTTTGATCGTGAGCCACTGTGACAGTCTGATCATGGCCCCCGGCATTTTCCTTACCTACTGTGACTGTCTGCCCCACACCCACCGTAATACTCTGGTTGTTGCCAATGGTTTCCGTATGATCCACTTTCACATCGGTAGTGCGGTTGTTCAGCACCTCCGTGTCCATGTTCTTCTGTGCATGGATATAGACCTGTTCACTGTCCGTGGCGTCTTCAAAGCGCAGTTCGTTAAATCCGCTTCCTTTATAGGTCTTCGACCGGATGGTCATCTGCGTCTTCGTTCCCGGCAGACTCCCCGGCGAACGGTTGTCCTCATGGTATGTCCGGCCCATGATTATCGGCTGGTCCGGGTCTCCGTTCAGAAAATCAACAATCACCTCCTGGCCCACACGCGGTATCGCCAGATTACCAAACC
>NZ_JACSQI010000023.1 GCF_014836715.1 Escherichia whittamii | reverse complement strand
AAGAGCAGTTGCGACGCGCTTTAGCGCTCTGTCGCGAGGTGGCGTATATTACGCTTTCCTCTTTCAGAGTCAACCCTTAATTTCAGGATTTTTCTCTTCGTTGTTCCGACCATCTTGTGAAGTGTCTCACGTTGTCGTCTCAACGGAGGCGCATTATAGGGATCCCAATTTTTTGCACAAGTACTTTTTTGATCTTTTTTTCTGCTTGTTGTTTTTTTGCCCTTTTTGCTTCATTCGCACGCAAAATGGTGCTTTTTTGCATACTAAAACACTTGCACAAGGCAAATAATGCACCCAAAGTCATTAGTAAATCATTTCTTGTTGAGGTAAGTATGTCTGACGTTTTACGCCCATACCGCGATCTTTTTCCACAAATCGGTCAGCGCGTAATGATCGACGATAGTAGTGTAGTGATTGGTGACGTCCGCCTGGCTGATGATGTGGGGATCTGGCCGCTCGTTGTGATTCGTGGTGATGTGAATTATGTACAAATCGGTACCCGCACTAATATTCAGGATGGTAGCGTCTTACACGTGACCCATAAATCAACGGCTAATCCACAAGGCAATCCGTTGATCGTCGGTGAAGACGTCACGGTTGGACATAAAGTGATGCTCCACGGCTGCACCATTGGCAATCGAGTTTTAGTTGGGATGGGCTCAATTTTACTTGATGGCGCAATAGTAGAAGATGATGTGATGATTGGTGCGGGTAGCCTGGTCCCACAAAATAAACGGCTGGAGAGCGGATATCTGTATCTCGGTAGCCCCGTCAAACAGATCCGCCCGTTAAGTGATGAAGAGAAGGCAGGGTTACGCTACTCCGCGAATAACTACGTCAAATGGAAAGATGAGTACCTGGATCAGGGTAACCAGACCCAACCTTGATCATCTTCGCTTTGATCCTGAATCAAGCTTTCTGCTTCTTCTTCAAGGTCCCAGCGATGCTGCCGAAAATTCGCTAACCACTGTTCTGGCGTATCTCCTGCAAAGCGATTCGCCAGACTCTCTCCAGTAATAGCGCAAGTGAGCTGCATACCATTTACAATAGCGGGAAAACAAACGCATTTTTTACTCTCGTTCCACTCTTCCCTGTCTGGAAATTGGATGGCCTGATTCACGCAGACAACTCCTCCTGCAATTGCTTTATGACTGGTTCTACGTCAGGCAGAACACCGTGCCAAAGAAGAAAGGCATGAGCCGCCTGCGCCACTAACATCCCCAATCCATCTGCATTACGTTTTGATCCTTGCTGCTCACACCATGCCAGAAAGGGAGTTTTTCCCTTCTGGTAGAACATGTCATAGCAACAAATGCCTGAATGAACGAGCGATGCCGGGATCGCCGGAACATCTCCACTAATGCCACTGGATGTCGCGTTAATAATAAGATCGAACTCGTGACCTTCCAGTTCGTCCATACCCAACGCCTGAACACTTCCAGTGTGCGCAAACAATTTAGCCAACTCTTCCGCGCGAGAAACCGTTCGGTTAGTGATTGTCACCGCACAGTCCAGAGAGAGGAGCGGCAGTAATACCCCACGAGACGCCCCACCAGCACCGATCAACAAAATACGTAAGCCGGAGCGAATAAAAGACAGACGTTCCAGATCGCTTAACAAACCTACGCCATCGGTATTGTCCCCCAGCAGGCGCCCATCTTCTAAACGCTTGAGGGTATTAACTGCTCCAGCCAACGCCGCCCGTTCAGTAAGTTCATCTGCTCTGGCAAAAGCTTCTTCTTTAAAAGGCACCGTCACATTCGCACCTTTGCCACCAGCACTAAAGAAAGCGTTCAGCGTGTTGATGAAATCATTGATAGGTGCCAGCACGCGACCATAGGGATGCTCAATATTCAGTTGCTGTGCAAATTGCTGATGAATGAATGGCGATTTGCTATGTGCAATCGGATTACCAAAAACAGCATAGGTTTCCATTATGTTACCCCTGTCGAAACAGTTCACCCGTCAGGGCGTCGCGGATTTCTGAAGGATTTAAACGCCCCCCCGTTTCACCAGGCACAACCGGGAACTCCGCACCAAATTGTGCACGAACTTCGTCTACTGTTCGACAAGGTGGCAATCCACTCAAGTTGGCACTGGTAGAAACCAGCGGTTTACCATAAGCCTGGCACAAAGCAATCACCAACGGATGGTCGGTGACTCGTACAGCAAGTGAGTCAAATCGGCCCGTCAACCAGCGCGGTGTTGTCGCTGGCGCGGGAAAGACAAAGGTGACAGGACCTGGCCAGCGAGAAAAAATGGTTTCACGCTGCGCGTCCGTCAGCATGCTGTCATCGATATAAGGTTTGAGCTGCTCGTAATTTGCTGCGATTAAAATCAGCCCCTTATCAACCGGACGTTGTTTTAACTCCAACAGTCGCATCACTGCTGTTTCGCTATCAGGATCGCACCCGACACCGAAAACGGCTTCCGTTGGATAGGCGATGACACGTTCTTCATTGAGGACATCTATCGCAGCTGCAATAGCGCCTCCTTGCAGGTTATTATTCACGTTATTATTCCGCCGAAACCGGCTTTCCACATTGTTTATTGGCACAAAAGTGTTTTACACCCTGCGCGGTTTTCTTTTCGATGAGCAGCGGATAATGACACTCAGGGCATTCTCCGGCTATGGGTTTGAAGTTAATGGCAAACTGACACTCCGGGTAGCGATCACAGGAATGAAACGTTTTGCCATAACGGGAGCGACGCTGGACAAGATGGCCCGTTCGACATTGAGGACAGGTAATTGCCGTTTCGTCTGGTTTATCGATAAGTTCTGTATGTTCGCATACAGGATAGTTACTACAGCCAATGAACATACCGAAGCGTCCCTGGCGTAACACCAGGTCTGCACCACATACCGGGCATATTTGCCCCTCCAGAACTTTGACAATATGACCATCCGCTGATGATTTCAGAGGACGGACATAGTCACATGCCGGATATTGAGAACACCCGAGAAACGGACCGTGTTTCCCGGATCGAATAACCAGTTCAGCCCCACACTTTGGGCAGGACTCATTATTACGCACCGTGAACAGTGCTGATTTTGCCATAACAACTTATGCTGAATTAAAGAAATGATTAATGCAGCATACCTTCATTCACTTCAAAGAGTAATTCTTCCATTTGCTGGTACGCATTTTCGCAGCCCGGAATGTTGAACAACACCATCAGGATCACCCATTTCAGATCATCCAGTTCGAACTCTGCGTTATCCAGTGCGAGCACTCGCTCTATCACCATTTCACGGGTTTCAAGATTGAGCACCTGAATCTGCTCAAGGAAAAGCAGAAACCCACGACAGCTGGCATCCAGTCGTTCACACTCTTCCGGGGTATAAATACGCATGGAGAGAGGATCAGATGCCAATTGCATCGGTTCTGCCAACCCTTCCTGATAATCCGCAAGCTTTTCCAGCCATAGCAGGGCATTGTAGATGTCTTCTCGCTCAAAACCTGCGTCGGTAAGATCCTGTTCAAGTTTGTCTTGATCCACACGCAACTCAGCTTCAGTGTGAATATAGGTTTCAAACAAATACATTAGTACGTCGAACATGGCATGCCCTCCTCAATCGGACATAGCCGCCGGGTACAGCTGCGATCCATCCTGCTAACTCCAGTTCAAGTAGTTGAGTAACTACCTCTGGCACAGGTTGGCCGGCACGTTCAGCGACGACGTCAACAGGTGTTACCTCATCTCCTACGTTAGCCAGGAGCTCAGGAAATGGCAATGCCACGTCTTCCTGATCTGATGAATAAAATGATTTTTCAGGGGCATCTGGCAACCAGTGCAATCCATATTGCAAATTTTCCAGAATTTCTTCCGGTTCCGTCACAAGAATCGCACCTTGTTTAATAAGCCAGTGGGGGCCTTCACTTCCGGGACTCCCTAATGGACCGGGCAAAGCAAAAACTTCACGCCCCTGCTCAAGCGCACAACGCGCTGTCACCAGCGAACCACTGCGCAAGGCCGCTTCCACCACCAGTACACCTTTACTTAGACCACTGATAATACGATTTCTTCGTGGGAAATTGTAAGCAAGAGGAGGGGCATCGAGGGGAAATTCCGAGACGAGAGCCCCACCATGTTCAAGCAGACTGGTAGCCAGTCGGGCATGACGACGAGGATGAATGGTATTGAGCCCATTACCCAGCACAGCAACACTGACACCATTTACCTGCAAGGCCGCTTTATGCGCTACACCATCGATTCCACGCGCCAGCCCACTGGTAATTGTCACACCTCGCGCCGCCAGCGACTCACATAACAGCCGTCCCCACCGTTCGCCATACCATGAATGCGCCCGGCTTCCTACTACGGCCAACTGAAATGATTGCAGCGCTTGTAGATCACCAGCAACAAACAATGCACCTGGATAATCAGCCGTTGCAATAAGTTGAGGAGGATAAAATTCGCTGTCCGCAGGAATTAAATGATGATTAGGTTGCTCCAGCCAACAAAGTGAGCTTTCAATACTCTTCTGTGAAAATGTAAGAAAGCGTTGTGCCTGTCGCGATGAAAGCCCTGTTTGCTGCAGTACAACTGCATCAATATTTGGCTGTTCTGCCAGCCAGTGAGCTATACGGACCATATCATCGCCGTACAAGGTGCTCACATTCATCAAACGCAGCCAAATTTCTGTCTCGACCATCCTTATCCCCTTGCCATAAGCAGCCTTAGCAATCTTTGCGATTGGTCAGTGATGCTGTCAATCAGAGGGGGATTTGTCTAGAATAGAAGAAATAATCTTTCTAACTCCTGAACACATCTCTGGAGATTTATGTCAGTTTTGCAAGTGTTACATATTCCGGACGAGCGGCTTCGCAAAGTTGCTAAACCGGTAGAAGAAGTGAATGCAGAAATTCAGCGTATCGTCGATGATATGTTCGAGACGATGTACGCGGAAGAAGGTATTGGCCTGGCGGCAACACAGGTTGATATTCATCAACGTATCATTGTTATTGATGTTTCGGAAAACCGTGACGAACGGCTGGTGTTAATCAATCCGGAGCTTTTAGAAAAAAGCGGCGAAACAGGCATTGAAGAAGGTTGCCTGTCGATCCCTGAACAGCGTGCTTTAGTGCCGCGCGCAGAGAAAGTGAAAATTCGCGCCCTGGACCGCGACGGTAAACCATTTGAGCTGGAAGCAGACGGTCTGTTAGCCATCTGTATTCAGCATGAGATGGATCACCTGGTCGGTAAACTGTTCATGGATTACCTGTCACCGCTGAAACAACAACGTATTCGTCAAAAAGTTGAAAAACTGGATCGTCTGAAAGCCCGGGCTTAAGGATAAGAACTAACGTGTCAGAATCACTACGTATTATTTTTGCGGGTACACCTGACTTTGCAGCGCGTCATCTTGACGCGCTGTTGTCTTCTGGACATAACGTTGTCGGCGTGTTCACCCAACCGGACCGACCGGCAGGTCGCGGTAAAAAACTCATGCCCAGTCCGGTTAAAGTGCTGGCAGAAGAGAAAGGGTTACCGGTTTTTCAGCCTGTTTCCCTGCGCCCACAAGAAAACCAGCAACTGGTCGCCGATCTGCACGCGGATGTCATGGTCGTCGTCGCCTATGGGCTGATTCTGCCTAAAGCTGTGCTGGAAATGCCGCGTCTTGGCTGCATCAATGTTCATGGTTCACTGCTGCCGCGCTGGCGTGGGGCTGCGCCAATCCAACGTTCGTTGTGGGCGGGCGATGCAGAAACCGGCGTCACTATTATGCAAATGGATGTCGGTTTAGATACGGGCGACATGCTCTATAAACTCTCCTGCCCGATTACCGCAGAAGATACCAGTGGCACGTTATATGACAAACTGGCAGAACTTGGCCCACAAGGGCTTATCAGCACATTGAAACAACTGGCAGACGGCTCGGCAAAACCGGAAGCGCAGGACGAAACTCTCGTCACTTACGCTGAGAAATTGAGTAAAGAAGAAGCGCGTATTGACTGGTCGCTTTCGGCGGCACAGCTTGAACGCTGCATTCGCGCTTTTAATCCATGGCCGATGAGCTGGCTGGAAATTGAAGGTCAGCCTGTTAAGATCTGGAAAGCGTCGGTCATTGATACGGTGACCACGTCTGCGCCAGGGACAATCCTTGAAGCCAGCAAACAAGGTATTCAGGTCGCGACCGGTGACGGCATCCTGAATCTGCTCTCATTGCAACCTGCGGGTAAGAAAGCAATGAGCGCACAAGACCTCCTGAATTCTCGTCGGGAATGGTTTGTTCCGGGCAACCGTCTGGCCTGATAGTCCACTCTTCTAAGCCCGGTCGTGCCGGGCATTTTTATTTTTATACTTATGAAAAAACAACGTAATTTACGTAGCATGGCGGCACAGGCCGTTGAACAAGTCGTCGAGCAAGGGCAATCATTAAGCAACATTCTGCCACCGCTACAACAAAAAGTTTCCGATAAAGACAAAGCACTGCTACAAGAATTGTGCTTTGGCGTACTGCGGACGCTATCACAGTTAGACTGGCTAATTAATAAATTAATGGCCCGTCCAATGACCGGCAAACAGCGGACTGTGCATTACCTGATTATGGTTGGTTTGTATCAACTGCTTTATACCCGTATTCCCCCTCATGCCGCGCTGGCTGAAACAGTGGAAGGCGCGGTCGCGATTAAACGCCCGCAACTTAAAGGGTTAATTAACGGTGTACTACGGCAGTTCCAGCGTCAACAGGATGAATTACTGGCCGAGTTTAATACCAGCGACGCTCGTTATCTGCACCCTGCCTGGCTCTTAAAACGTCTGCAAAAAGCGTATCCAGAGCAGTGGCAATCCATCGTTGAAGCCAATAATCAACGCCCGCCAATGTGGCTACGTGTCAATCGTACGCACCATTCCCGCGATGCCTGGATTGCCTTACTGGAAGAAGGCGGTATGAAAGGTTTCCCGGATACTGATTATCCTGATGCTGTACGGCTGGAAACACCAGCGCCTGTTCATGCGCTACCCGGTTTTGAAGAAGGATGGGTTACCGTTCAGGATGCTTCGGCACAAGGTTGCATGACCTGGCTTGCTCCACAAAACGGTGAACACATTCTGGATCTTTGCGCCGCCCCAGGCGGTAAAACAACGCATATTCTTGAGGTTGCTCCAGAGGCGCAAGTTCTGGCGGTCGATATTGATGAGCAACGCCTCTCTCGCGTTTACGACAATTTAAAACGTCTTGGTATGAAGGCAACCGTGAAACAAGGTGATGGCCGCTACCCTTCCCAATGGTGTGGTGAGCAACAGTTCGATCGCATCTTATTAGATGCGCCTTGTTCGGCAACCGGAGTGATTCGCCGCCATCCGGATATTAAATGGTTGCGTCGCGATCGCGATATCCCAGAACTCGCGCAGCTGCAGTCTGAAATTCTCGACGCTATATGGCCACATTTGAAGTCAGGCGGAACGCTTGTTTATGCTACCTGTTCGGTGTTACCGGAAGAGAATAGCCAACAAATTAAAGCCTTTCTGCAACGCACAGAAGATGCAATGCTTTGCGAAACAGGAACACCAGAACAACCGGGTAAGCAAAATCTGCCTGGTGCCGAAGAGGGCGACGGCTTCTTTTACGCTAAGCTAATCAAAAAGTGATGAGATAACGGGTCGCAACTGATGAAAATTATCATTCTGGGTGCCGGACAAGTTGGCGGCACGCTGGCGGAAAACCTGGTAGGTGAGAACAACGATATTACCGTTGTCGATACCAATGGTGAGCGTTTGCGGACCTTGCAGGATAAATTTGACCTGCGTGTCGTGCAGGGACACGGTTCTCACCCACGGGTATTGCGAGAGGCAGGTGCCGACGACGCTGATATGCTGGTTGCTGTAACCAGTTCAGATGAAACCAATATGGTTGCCTGCCAGGTAGCCTACTCGCTTTTCAACACGCCTAACCGCATCGCCCGCATTCGTTCACCGGACTACGTGCGAGATGCCGATAAACTATTTCATTCTGATGCCGTACCGATTGATCATCTTATCGCGCCAGAGCAATTGGTTATCGATAATATTTACCGACTGATTGAGTATCCCGGCGCATTGCAGGTGGTGAACTTCGCTGAGGGTAAAGTCAGCCTGGCTGTGGTTAAAGCCTATTATGGCGGCCCGCTGATTGGTAATGCACTTTCGACCATGCGCGAACATATGCCACATATCGATACTCGTGTGGCAGCAATTTTCCGCCACGATCGCCCTATTCGTCCGCAAGGTTCGACCATTGTTGAAGCCGGTGATGAAGTGTTCTTTATTGCCGCCTCGCAGCATATTCGTGCAGTAATGAGTGAGTTACAGCGACTGGAAAAGCCATATAAGCGGATCATGCTGGTTGGCGGCGGTAATATCGGTGCAGGGCTGGCGCGTCGTCTGGAAAAAGATTACAGCGTCAAACTGATCGAACGGAATCAACAACGCGCTGCCGAATTGGCGGAAAAATTGCAGAATACGATCGTCTTTTTTGGTGATGCATCAGATCAGGAACTGCTGGCTGAAGAGCACATCGATCAAGTTGATCTATTTATCGCAGTAACCAATGATGACGAAGCCAATATCATGTCTGCCATGCTCGCCAAACGTATGGGCGCGAAAAAGGTAATGGTATTAATCCAACGTCGCGCTTATGTGGATCTGGTTCAGGGGAGCGTTATCGATATTGCAATTTCACCGCAGCAGGCAACAATCTCTGCTTTGCTCAGTCACGTACGAAAAGCAGATATCGTTGGCGTCTCCTCGCTGCGACGTGGCGTAGCAGAAGCTATTGAAGCCGTTGCACACGGTGATGAAAGTACTTCTCGTGTCGTTGGCCGGGTTATAGATGAAATCAAACTGCCACCAGGAACGATTATTGGTGCAGTAGTACGCGGCAATGATGTGATGATTGCCAATGATAATCTTCGTATTGAGCAAGGCGATCATGTAATTATGTTCCTGACGGACAAAAAGTTTATTACCGACGTCGAACGTCTCTTCCAGCCAAGTCCTTTCTTCTTATAATTAATAAGGCGTCTTCTGACGCCTTATTAATTCCCTTTTCTTTTCAAGGATTAATTAAATTCATTCCCGGCAGGAAAATAGCTTAACATTTGTTAGACTTATGATTGTCGGCTTTATAGGGAGAATAACATGAGCATTATTAAAGAATTTCGCGAATTTGCGATGCGCGGGAATGTGGTGGATTTGGCAGTGGGTGTCATTATCGGTGCGGCCTTCGGTAAGATTGTATCTTCACTGGTTGCCGATATCATCATGCCGCCACTGGGTTTATTAATTGGTGGGATCGACTTTAAACAGTTTGCTGTCACGCTACGCGATGCGCAGGGGGATATCCCTGCTGTCGTCATGCATTACGGTGTCTTCATTCAAAACGTATTTGATTTTCTGATTGTTGCCTTTGCCATCTTTATGGCAATTAAGCTAATCAACAAACTGAATCGTAAGAAAGAAGAACCGGCAGCCGCGCCTGCGCCAACCAAAGAAGAAGTACTACTGACAGAGATTCGCGATTTACTGAAAGAGCAGAATAACCGCTCTTAACAAGATCCTGAAAGTAGAAGGCCAGTGGTAAAAAAGTGATTTACTTTCTTGCCACTGGCCTCCCAGTTACCCCTATTGCCATGTTTTCCTTTTCGCATATAACTGCCTTTCCCTTTTTTATTTTTTTCTACACGCTGTCTGAACAAGGGGTCATGCAGTAATGCTTCAATCGCATTATCCTTTATATGCCCTTTCGTATGCTGATATCGGCTCATAAAAACTCCAGTTGTTTATTTAACGGCGCGAGTTTAATCCTGTCAGTGCAAAAAATCAACAACCTGCTTTGACGCCGCTGGCTCCTTGCTCAAGAGCTTCAAGGATAGAGCAATAAACGCTGCTATGGGCGCTACCACAACAGGCATCGTTAAGACGTTGCAAGGAACGCTGCATGCTCTGCAACTCGGCTATCCGCGCTTCCACTTCCTGTAATCTTTCCTGCACAATGCCTTTTGATTCCTGACAAGTATGATGTTCAGGATCGATACGGATCGAAAGTAACTCACGGATCGACTCCAGACTGAAACCAAGTTGTCTGGCATGCCTAATAAATTTCAACCGTTGGAGATCACTTTCGGTATACAGGCGAAAGCCTCCTTCCGTACGAACTTCATGATCCATCATCTGCTGTTTTTCGTAATAACGTATTGTGTCGGGTGTAACTTCCGCCAGTTTTGCCAACTCACCAATGCGATACATAAATTCTCTCTCAGTTGTCATTAATTTTATTCAGAAGCTTATCTGCATATTCGCCACGTAAAAATTCAGTGCTCAAACTTGCTTGCCGCAGTTTTAACTCCAGTAAAGATAACTGACGGCTAACCTCTTGATATTGTGGATCATCCTGACGGATTCCTTTGAGAATATCCAGAAGCTGAATTGCTTCCTTACGCTGCTCAAGTTCTGGTGGTAAACAGCCGGCATTCTTTAACAAGCGATATCCAGCACGCAGTTCCGGCGGTACGTGTGAGTCATCTTCCAGAATTAATGGTTCACCACTGCCCGGAAGATTATCAAACTCACCTTTAGCTTGTGCTTCAGTAATATGGCGCTCTGCCCACTGGTCAAGTAACCACATAAATACTCCAGGGGATGAACAAAAAGAGTACAGCTATTGTAGATAAGTGGAGATACTGCGGGTATAAAAAAACCCGCCGGGGCGGGTTTTTTTACGTTGCTTCAGATTACTCTGCAGCAGCTTCTGCTTTCTCTGAACGATCAACCAGCTCGATGTAAGCCATCGGCGCGTTGTCGCCTGCACGGAAGCCACACTTCAGAATACGAGTGTAACCACCGGCACGGCTCGCGAAACGCGGGCCCAGTTCGTTAAACAGTTTTGCCACGATCTCGTTATCACGAGTACGGGCGAATGCCAGACGACGATTAGCAACGCTATCAGTCTTGGCAAGAGTAATCAGCGGCTCAACTACGCGGCGCAGCTCTTTCGCTTTAGGCAGAGTCGTCTTGATGATTTCATGACGAACCAGTGAACCTGCCATATTGCGGAACATAGCCTGGCGATGGCTGCTGTTGCGGTTCAGTTGACGACCACTCTTACGATGGCGCATGACCTTATCCTTCTCAGTAAAACCTTAACCTGTGATCCGGTTACTCGTCAGCGATGCTTGCCGGTGGCCAGTTTTCCAGGCGCATACCCAGAGACAGTCCACGGGAAGCCAGCACGTCTTTAATCTCAGTAAGAGATTTTTTACCAAGGTTAGGCGTTTTAAGGAGCTCAACCTCGGTACGTTGTACCAGATCACCGATATAGTGGATAGCTTCTGCTTTAAGGCAGTTAGCAGAGCGGACAGTCAATTCCAGATCGTCAACAGGGCGCAGCAGGATCGGATCGAACTCTGGTTTCTCTTCTTTCACTTCCGGCTGACGTACATCACGTAGGTCAACGAAAGCTTCCAGTTGTTCAGCCAGAATGGTTGCCGCACGACGAATCGCCTCTTCAGGATCGATTGTGCCGTTGGTTTCCATTTCGATGACCAGCTTGTCCAGGTCGGTACGCTGTTCTACACGCGCTGCTTCAACATTGTAGGCAATACGCTCTACAGGGCTGTAGCATGCGTCGACCAGCAGACGGCCGATTGGGCGCTCATCTTCTTCCGAATGAATTCGGGTAGAAGCCGGCACATAACCACGACCGCGCTGAACTTTGATACGCATGCTAATAGACGCGTTCTCATCGGTCAGGTGGCAGATCACGTGCTGCGGCTTGACGATTTCGACATCACCGTCGTGGGTGATATCGGCTGCAGTCACAGGGCCAATGCCAGATTTATTCAAGGTAAGAATAACTTCATCTTTGCCCTGAACTCTCACCGCCAGCCCTTTCAGGTTGAGCAGGATTTCCAGGATATCTTCCTGAACGCCTTCTTTGGTGCTGTACTCATGTAGTACACCATCAATCTCAACCTCGGTCACCGCGCAACCCGGCATCGATGAGAGCAGAATACGGCGCAGTGCGTTACCCAGAGTATGGCCAAAGCCACGCTCTAAAGGCTCAAGGGTCACCTTGGCGTGCGTCGAACTCACTTGCTCGATATCAACCAGGCGCGGTTTTAGAAACTCTGTCACAGAACCCTGCATTGTGTCCTCTCTTTGGTACTAAGCTTTACTTGGAGTAAAGCTCGACGATCAGGTGTTCGTTAATGTCCGCAGACAGATCAGAACGCTCCGGCTTACGCTTAAACGTACCTTCCATCTTGCCAGCATCAACTTCCAGCCAGGTTGGCTTTTCACGCTGCTCAGCCAGCTCCAGAGCGGCTTTCACGCGAGACTGCTTCTTCGCTTTCTCACGAATGCTTACAACGTCATTCGGACTAACCTGATAAGAAGCGATGTTAACAACACGACCGTTTACCATAATTGCTTTATGGCTAACCAGCTGACGTGCTTCTGCACGAGTGGCACCGAAGCCCATACGGTATACAACGTTGTCCAGACGACCTTCCAGCAGAGCCAACAGGTTTTCACCGGTGTTGCCTTTCAGACGTGCTGCTTCTTTGTAGTAGTTACGGAACTGACGCTCCAGCACACCATAGATACGGCGAACTTTTTGCTTTTCACGCAACTGCACACCATAGTCAGACAGACGCGGTTTACGCGCACCGTGCTGGCCAGGAGCTTGTTCAATTTTACACTTGGTATCGATCGCGCGAACGCCAGACTTAAGGAATAAGTCGGTGCCCTCACGACGGCTCAGCTTGAGCTTAGGACCCAAATATCTTGCCATTTTCTTTCTCCAACAAACCTGGAAAACGAAGCGTTATACGCGACGTTTTTTCGGCGGACGACAACCGTTATGAGGGATCGGAGTCACATCAGTAATGTTAGTGATGCGGAAACCTGCGGCGTTCAGAGCACGAATAGTAGATTCGCGGCCTGGACCCGGACCTTTAACCATAACTTCCAGATTCTTGATGCCGTATTCTTTCACGGCGTCAGCGCAACGCTCTGCTGCAACCTGAGCTGCAAACGGAGTGGATTTGCGAGAACCACGGAAACCGGAACCACCGGCTGTTGCCCAACCCAACGCGTTACCCTGACGATCAGTGATAGTCACGATGGTGTTGTTGAAAGAAGCATGGATATGAGCCACGCCGTCAGAGACTTGTTTTCTTACACGTTTACGTGCACGAATTGGTGCCTTTGCCATTATTCAATCACCCCGATTATTTCTTGATCGGTTTGCGCGGACCCTTACGGGTACGTGCGTTGGTCTTGGTACGCTGACCGCGAACCGGTAGACCACGACGATGACGCAAACCGCGATAGCAACCAAGATCCATCAGGCGCTTGATGCTCATGCTGATTTCACGGCGCAGATCACCTTCAACGACAAATTTGGCAACTTCGTCACGCAGCGTGTCGATTTGTCCTTCAGACAGCTCACTGATCTTAACATCTTCAGCGATACCCGCTGCAGCCAGGATGGCTTTGGAACGGGTCTTGCCGACGCCATAAATCGAAGTTAATGCGATTACGGCATGCTTATGATCAGGAATGTTAATGCCTGCTATACGGGCCACTATGCACTCCTACTATTTAATATGTACGTTCCATGCTGAAAAGCCCGTTTTCAGGATACTCAAATGGAAACGCACAGACATACAAAAGATTGGCTGGCTAATCTAGCCAGCTCAACCCAACTTTGCAAGAAAAATATGCGAATAAATCAGCCTTGGCGCTGTTTATGCTTCGGCTCGGCACTGCAAATCACACGGATGACACCATCACGCTTAACGATTTTGCAGTTACGGCATAATTTCTTGACGGAAGCACGAACTTTCATTTTTACTCTCCGTAACTTCTCGGGCGACCAATTATCGGCCGTAGCCTTTCAGGTTCGCCTTCTTCAATGCAGACTCATACTGACTGGACATCATCAGAGTTTGCACTTGAGCCATAAAGTCCATAATCACGACAACAACGATAAGCAGTGAGGTCCCACCGAAGTAGAACGGTACTTTCATTGCATCACGCATGAACTCCGGGATCAGGCAGATAAAGGTAATGTACAGCGCACCAACCAGGGTCAGGCGGGTCATTACTTTATCGATATACTTCGCCGTTTGCTCTCCCGGACGAATTCCTGGTACAAATGCACCGGACTTCTTCAGGTTATCTGCTGTTTCACGCGGGTTGAAAACCAACGCCGTGTAGAAGAAACAGAAGAAGATGATTGCAGACGCATAGAGTAACACATAAAGCGGTTGCCCAGGCTGCAAATACAGCGAAATTGTTGTCAGCCAGTTCCAACCAGTACCGCCCCCGAACCATGACGCGATGGTTGCCGGGAACAGAATAATACTGGAAGCGAAGATTGCCGGGATTACCCCCGCCATATTCACTTTCAGCGGTAAATGTGTGCTCTGTGCAGCATAGACACGACGACCTTGCTGACGTTTTGCGTAGTTTACCACAATGCGGCGTTGACCACGCTCAACAAATACAACAAAGAACGTCACTGCAAATACTAATACTGCAACCAACAGCAACACGAGGAAGTGCAGGTCGCCTTGACGCGCTTGCTCGATAGTATGGGCAATGGCTGGCGGGAGTCCCGCGACAATACCGGCGAAGATAATGATTGAAATACCGTTGCCGATACCTCGTTCAGTAATCTGTTCGCCCAACCACATCAGGAACATCGTTCCTGTGACCAGACTTACAACAGCGGTGAAGTAGAATGCAAAGCCCGGGTTAATAACCAGGCCTTGCATACCAGGCATATTCGGCAGACCGGTAGCAATACCGATCGACTGGAATATTGCCAGCACCAGAGTACCGTAACGGGTGTACTGGCTGATCTTACGACGACCAGACTCCCCTTCTTTCTTAATTTCTGCCAGCGTTGGGTGAACCACCGTCAGCAGCTGGATAATGATCGACGCCGAAATATACGGCATGATCCCCAGAGCAAAGATAGAAGCACGGCTGAGAGCACCACCAGAGAACATGTTAAACATCTCAATGATGGTGCCTCGCTGTTGCTCAAGCAGTTTGGCAAGTACAGCGGCATCAATACCAGGGATCGGAATAAAAGAGCCAATACGGAACACAATCAGCGCACCGATAACAAACAGCAGTCTGCGTTTCAGCTCGCCTAAGCCACCTTTGGCACTTTGAAAATCTAATCCCGGTTGTTTAGCCATCTGCTACTTATTCCTCGATTTTACCGCCAGCAGCTTCGATAGCAGCGCGAGCGCCTTTAGTAACACGCAGGCCACGAACAGTTACCGGAGTAGTGACTTCGCCAGCCAGGATCACTTTCGCGAACTCGATCTGGATACCGATAATGTTAGCCGCTTTCAGCGTGTTCAGGTCTACAACACCGCCTTCTACTTTAGCCAGATCAGACAGACGAACTTCGGCTGTAATCGCTGCTTTACGAGAAGTGAAGCCGAATTTCGGCAGACGACGGTACAGAGGCATCTGACCACCTTCGAAACCGCGACGTACGCCACCGCCAGAACGAGATTTCTGACCTTTGTGACCACGACCACCGGTTTTACCGAGGCCAGAACCGATACCACGACCCAGGCGTTTACCCGCCTTTTTGGAGCCTTCGGCCGGAGACAGAGTATTTAAACGCATCTCTTACTCCTCAACTTTAACCATGAAGGAAACCGCGTTGATCATACCACGAATAGCAGGAGTATCCTCGCGCTCTACGGTGTGACCAATACGACGCAGACCCAGGCCAAGCAGCGTTGCCTTGTGTTTCGGCAGACGACCGATTGCACTGCGGGTTTGAGTAATTTTAATAGTCTTTGCCATGGTTTATTTCCCCAGAATTTCTTCAACGGATTTACCACGCTTGGCAGCGACCATTTCTGGAGAACTCATATTTTCCAGGCCATCAATAGTTGCACGAACCACGTTAATCGGGTTGGTGGAACCATATGCTTTAGCCAGAACGTTATGAACCCCAGCGACTTCCAGAACGGCGCGCATTGCACCACCGGCGATGATACCGGTACCTTCGGAAGCCGGCTGCATGAATACGCGAGAACCCGTGTGAACACCTTTAACAGGGTGTTGCAGAGTGCCGTTATTCAGCGCGACGTTAATCATATTGCGACGGGCTTTTTCCATCGCTTTCTGGATCGCTGCTGGAACTTCACGCGCTTTACCGTAACCAAAACCAACGCGACCGTTACCATCGCCAACTACAGTCAGAGCTGTGAAGGAGAAAATACGACCACCTTTAACGGTTTTAGATACGCGGTTTACCGCGATCAGCTTTTCCTGCAGTTCGCCAGCTTGTTTTTCGATGTGAGCCATCTTACACCTCTACCTTAGAACTGAAGGCCAGCTTCACGGGCAGCATCTGCCAGTGCCTGGACACGACCATGATATTGGAACCCGGAACGGTCAAAGGATACATCTTTGATGCCTTTTTCCAGAGCGCGTTCAGCGACAGCTTTACCCACAGCTGCAGCCGCGTCTTTGTTACCGGTGTACTTCAGTTGTTCAGCGATAGCTTTTTCTACAGTAGAAGCAGCTACCAGAACTTCAGAACCGTTCGGTGCAATTACCTGTGCGTAAATATGACGCGGGGTACGATGTACCACCAGGCGAGTTGCGCCCAGCTCCTGGAGCTTGCGGCGTGCGCGGGTCGCACGACGGATACGAGCAGATTTCTTATCCATAGTGTTACCTTACTTCTTCTTAGCCTCTTTGGTACGCACGACTTCGTCGGCGTAACGAACACCCTTGCCTTTGTAAGGCTCAGGACGACGGTAGGCGCGCAGATCCGCTGCAACCTGGCCGATCATCTGCTTATCAGCGCCTTTCAGCACGATTTCAGTCTGAGTCGGACATTCAGCAGTGATACCCGCAGGCAGCTGATGGTCAACAGGATGAGAGAAACCCAGAGACAGGTTAATCACATTACCTTTAACCGCTGCACGGTAACCTACACCAACCAGCTGCAGCTTCTTAGTGAAGCCTTCGGTAACACCGATAACCATTGAGTTCAGCAGGGCACGCGCGGTACCAGCCTGTGCCCAACCGTCTGCGTAACCATCACGCGGACCGAAGGTCAGGGTATTATCTGCATGTTTAACTTCAACAGCATCGTTGAGAGTACGAGTCAGCTCGCCGTTTTTACCTTTGATCGTAATAACCTGACCGTTGATTTTTACATCAACGCCGGCAGGAACAACGACCGGTGCTTTAGCAACACGAGACATTTTTTCCTCCGATTAGGCTACGTAGCAGATAATTTCGCCACCAAGACCAGCCTGGCGCGCTGCACGATCAGTCATAACACCTTTAGAGGTAGAAACAACTGCGATACCCAGACCCGCCATAACTTTCGGCAGCTCATCTTTACGTTTATAGATGCGCAGACCTGGGCGGCTGACACGCTGAATGCTTTCTACAACAGCTTTGCCCTGGAAATACTTAAGAGTCAGTTCCAGTTCAGGCTTGGTGTCGCCTTCAACTTTAAAATCTTCAATAAAACCTTCTTCCTTCAGCACGTTGGCGATTGCCACTTTCAGCTTGGAGGAAGGCATGGTGACCGCAGCTTTGTTCGCGGCCTGACCGTTACGGATACGGGTCAGCATATCCGCGATCGGATCTTGCATGCTCATCTGTCTTTACTCCCGTGATTCAATTGGTGACAATTACCAGCTAGCCTTTTTCAGACCCGGGATTTCACCGCGCATAGCGGCTTCACGGACCTTAATACGGCTCAACCCGAACTTCCGCAGGAAACCATGCGGACGACCTGTTTGACGGCAGCGGTTACGCTGACGAGACGGGCTGGAATCACGCGGCAGAGTCTGCAGCTTGAGAACAGCGTTCCAACGATCTTCGTCGGAAGCGTTCACATCAGAGATGATCGCTTTCAGTTCAGCGCGTTTCGCGAAGTATTTATCAGCTAAAGCTACGCGTTTTACTTCGCGTGCTTTCATTGATTGCTTAGCCATTTAGTAACCCTACCTTACTTGCGGAACGGGAAGTCAAAGGCAGCCAGCAGAGCACGGCCTTCTTCGTCAGATTTCGCAGTAGTGGTAATGGTAATATCCAAACCACGAACGCGGTCGACTTTATCGTAGTCGATTTCTGGGAAGATGATCTGCTCACGGACACCCATGCTGTAGTTACCACGACCGTCGAAAGACTTAGCGGACAGGCCACGGAAGTCACGGATACGCGGTACAGCAATAGTGATCAGGCGCTCAAAGAACTCCCACATGCGTTCGCCACGCAGAGTTACTTTACAGCCGATCGGATAGCCCTGACGGATTTTGAAGCCTGCAACAGATTTGCGTGCTTTGGTGATCAGCGGTTTTTGACCGGAGATTGCTGCCAGGTCAGCTGCTGCGTTATCCAGCAGTTTTTTGTCAGCGATCGCTTCACCAACACCCATGTTCAGGGTGATCTTCTCGACCCGAGGGACTTGCATGACAGAATTGTAGTTAAACTCAGTCATGAGTTTTTTAACTACTTCGTCTTTGTAGTAATCATGCAGTTTCGCCATCGTACTACTCCAAATTACTTGATAGTTTCGCTGTTAGACTTGAAGAAACGGACTTTTTTACCGTCTTCGAATCTAAAGCCTACACGGTCAGCCTTGCCGGTTGCCGCATTGAAGATTGCTACGTTGGAAACCTGAATAGCGGCTTCTTTTTCAACGATGCCACCCGGTTGGTTCAGGGCCGGAACCGGCTTCTGATGTTTCTTAACCAGGTTGATACCTTCAACAATGACCTTGCCGGAAGACAGGACATTCTTAACTTTACCGCGTTTACCTTTATCTTTACCGGTTAACACGATAACTTCGTCATCACGACGGATTTTCGCTGCCATGATTCGCTCCTTAGAGTACTTCTGGTGCCAGAGAGATAATTTTCATGAACTTCTCACTACGAAGCTCACGAGTTACCGGCCCAAAAATACGCGTACCGATAGGCTGCTCGCTGTTGTTGTTCAGAAGAACACAAGCATTACCATCGAAGCGAATGACAGAACCGTCCGGGCGACGAACACCCTTCTTGGTGCGCACCACTACCGCCTTCAGCACATCACCTTTTTTGACCTTACCACGCGGAATTGCTTCCTTGATGGTGATCTTGATGATGTCGCCTACGCCTGCGTAGCGACGGTGCGAGCCACCCAGAACCTTGATACACATTACGCGACGTGCACCGGAGTTGTCGGCGACGTTCAGCATAGTCTGTTCTTGGATCATTTTAGTGCTCCGCTAATGTCAACTACTACTGAGACCCGAAAATCAGGTCGTTAAAAATCCCCATATCGAGGGCGCGGCATTATAACACCGCTTCAAGGATATGGGTAGAAAAAATAAACGGCTCATTTCTGAGCCGTTTATTCGTATCGAGAGAGTGTACTGTATTACAGAACCGCTTTCTCTACAACGCGAACCAGCGTCCAGGATTTAGTCTTGGACAGCGGACGGCATTCGCGGATTTCAACCACGTCACCGATACCGCATTCGTTGTTCTCGTCATGTACGTGCAGTTTGGTCGTACGCTTGATGAATTTACCGTAGATCGGGTGTTTCACAAAACGTTCGATAGCAACAACAATGGATTTCTCCATTTTGTCGCTAACAACGCGACCTTGCAGAGTACGGATTTTATCGGTCATTACGCACCCGCCTTCTCGTTCAGTAAAGTCTTAACGCGTGCGACATCGCGACGCACTTGCTTCAACAGGTGAGACTGTTGCAGCTGGCCACTTGCAGCCTGCATACGCAGGTTGAACTGCTCACGCAGCAGGTTCAGCAGCTCGGTGTTCAGCTCTTCAACGCTCTTCTCACGCAGCTCTTTTGCTTTCATTACATCACCGTCTTAGTTACAAAGGTGGTTTTAATCGGCAGTTTCGCTGCTGCCAGCTTGAATGCTTCACGGGCCAGCTCTTCCGGAACACCGTCCATTTCATACAGGACTTTACCCGGCTGAATCAAGGCAACCCAATACTCCACGTTACCTTTACCTTTACCCATACGCACTGCCAGCGGCTTTTCAGTGATCGGTTTGTCCGGGAACACACGGATCCAGATCTTACCTTGACGCTTAACTGCACGGGTCATAGCACGACGTGCTGCTTCGATCTGACGTGCAGTCAGACGACCACGGCCAACAGCTTTCAGACCGAAGCTGCCGAAGCTAACATCCGTACCCTGCGCCAGACCGCGGTTACGGCCTTTGTGCATTTTACGGAATTTTGTACGCTTTGGTTGTAACATCAGCGACGCTCCTTATTTACGGCCTTTACGCTGCTGCTTTTTAGGCTGAGCAGCCGGTTTTTCCGGTTGTTCAACAGCAGCCATACCACCCAGGATCTCGCCTTTGAAGATCCACACTTTAACGCCGATTACACCGTAAGTGGTGTGCGCTTCAGAGGTGTTGTAGTCGATGTCAGCACGCAGAGTGTGCAGCGGTACGCGACCTTCGCGGTACCATTCGGTACGTGCGATTTCCGCGCCGCCCAGACGGCCGCTAACTTCAACTTTGATACCTTTAGCGCCCAGACGCATTGCGTTCTGTACAGCACGCTTCATAGCACGACGGAACATAACGCGACGTTCCAGCTGAGAAGTGATGCTGTCAGCAACCAGTTTTGCGTCCAGTTCAGGCTTACGAACTTCGGCGATGTTGATCTGTGCAGGAACGCCAGCGATGTCCGCTACGACCTTACGCAGTTTTTCTACGTCTTCACCTTTCTTACCGATAACGATACCCGGGCGAGCAGTGTGAATGGTTACACGGATGCTCTTAGCCGGACGCTCGATAACGATACGAGATACGGACGCTTTAGCCAGTTCCTTAGTCAGGTACTGACGTACTTTAAAATCGCTGTCCAGGTTGTCAGCGAATTCTTTGGTGTTCGCAAACCAGGTAGAGTTCCATGGTTTTACAATACCCAGGCGAATACCATTAGGATGTACTTTCTGACCCATTGCTAGTCTCCAGAGTCTCAGCGATCGGACACAACCACAGTGATGTGGCTGGTGCGCTTCAGGATGCGATCTGCACGACCTTTTGCACGCGGCATAATGCGCTTCATGCTCGGGCCTTCGTCTACGAAAATTTTCGTAACTTTCAGATCGTCAATGTCAGCGCCATCGTTGTGTTCAGCGTTAGCAATGGCAGATTCCAGAACCTTCTTGACCAGTACAGCCGCTTTCTTGTTGGTGTAGGTCAGAATATCCAGAGCCTGCGACACTTTCTTACCGCGAATCAGGTCAGCAACAAGGCGAACCTTCTGAGCAGAAGAACGAGCATGGCGATGTTTAGCGATAGTTTCCATCTCTTCCTCCTACCTTATTTCTTTTTCGCTTTTTTATCAGCAGCATGGCCGCGATAAGTACGAGTCGGTGCGAATTCACCCAGTTTGTGACCGACCATTTCGTCGGTTACAAATACCGGAACGTGCTGACGACCATTATGGACAGCGATGGTCAAACCGATCATGTTAGGAAAGATCGTTGAACGACGGGACCAAGTGCGCAGGGGCTTCTTGTCTCCGCTTTCCACCGCTTTCTCTACCTTCTTCAGCAAGTGCAGGTCAATAAAAGGACCTTTCTTGAGAGAACGTGGCATGGCTTATCCTCTAAAATTATTTGCTACGGCGACGTACGATGAATTTATCAGTACGCTTGTTGCTGCGGGTCTTCTTACCTTTGGTCTGAACGCCCCACGGAGTTACCGGGTGCTTACCAAAGTTACGACCTTCACCACCACCATGTGGGTGGTCTACCGGGTTCATCGCGGTACCGCGAACGGTCGGACGAACACCACGCCAGCGTGCAGCACCTGCTTTACCCAGAACGCGCAGCATATGCTCAGCATTGCCAACTTCGCCCAGAGTTGCACGGCAGTCTGCTTCTACTTTACGCATTTCACCAGAACGCAGACGCAGGGTGACATAAGCACCGTCACGAGCAACGATCTGAACGTAAGTACCAGCGGAACGTGCCAGCTGACCGCCTTTACCTGGTTTCATTTCTACGTTGTGAACAGTAGAACCAACCGGGATGTTGCGCATCGGCAGGGTGTTACCTGGTTTGATTGCAGCATCAACGCCAGACTGAATCTGGTCGCCAGCTTTCAGGCCTTTAGGGGCCAGGATGTAACGGCGCTCACCGTCTTTGTACAGAACCAGCGCGATGTTCGCGGAACGGTTCGGATCGTACTCAAGACGTTCAACAACTGCCGGGATACCGTCTTTGTTGCGTTTGAAGTCAACAATACGGTAAGCCTGCTTGTGGCCACCACCGATATGACGAGTGGTGATACGGCCATTGTTGTTACGACCACCGGATTTGCTGTTTTTTTCCAGCAACGGAGCAAAAGGTTTGCCCTTGTGCAGCTCAGGGTTAACCACTTTAACAACGTGGCGACGACCCGGAGATGTCGGTTTACATTTAACAACTGCCATTGTATTACTCCTCCGACTTACTCAGCGCCGCCAACGAAGTCCAGGTTCTGGCCTTCTTTAAGGGTGACGTAAGCTTTTTTCCAGTCGCTACGACGACCGATACGCTGTCCGTGACGTTTAACTTTCCCTTTAACTACCAGGGTGTTAACGACTTCGACTTCGACTTCAAACAGTTTCTGCACAGCAGCTTTGATTTCTGCTTTGGTCGCGTCTTTAGCAACTTTGAGTACGATGGTGTTGGATTTTTCCATCGCAGTAGACGCTTTTTCAGAAACGTGCGGTGCACGCAGCACCTTCAGCAGACGTTCTTCACGAATCATGCCAGCATCTCCTCAACTTGCTTAACAGCATCAGCAGTCATTACGACTTTGTCGAAGGCGATCAGGCTAACCGGGTCGATACCAGTTGCATCGCGTACGTCAACCTTGTGCAGGTTGCGCGCAGCCAGGAACAGGTTTTCGTCCAGCTCACCGGTGATGATCAGCACATCTTCCAGAGCCATGTCTTTCAGTTTCTGTGCCAGCAGCTTGGTTTTCGGTGCTTCTACAGAGAACTTCTCGACAACGATCAGACGATCCTGACGTACCAGTTCGGACAGGATGCTTTTCAGCGCGCCGCGGTACATCTTCTTGTTAACTTTTTGACTGTGGTCCTGCGGACGAGCAGCGAAGGTCACGCCACCAGAACGCCAAATCGGGCTCTTGATAGAACCAGAACGCGCACGGCCGGTGCCTTTCTGGCGCCACGGTTTTTTACCGGAACCAGTTACTTCAGCACGAGTCTTCTGAGCACGAGTACCCTGACGAGCACCGGCTGCATAAGCAACAACAACCTGGTGAACCAGCGCTTCGTTGAAATCACGACCGAAGGTAGTTTCGGAAACAGTCAGCGCGCTCTGCGCGTCTTTCAATACTAATTCCATTGCTATCTCCTTACGCCTTCACAGCTGGTTTAACGATCAGGTCGCTACCGGTTGCACCCGGGACCGCACCTTTAACCAGCAGCAGGTTGCGCTCAGCGTCAACGCGTACTACGTCAAGGCTCTGAACGGTTACACGTTCGTTACCCATCTGACCTGCCATTTTCTTGCCTTTGAACACTTTGCCCGGAGTCTGGTTCTGACCGATAGAACCCGGAACGCGGTGAGACAAGGAGTTACCGTGAGTAGCGTCCTGGGTACGGAAGTTCCAGCGCTTAACGGTACCTGCGAAACCTTTACCTTTAGAGGTGCCAGTTACGTCAACTTTTTTAACGTCAGCAAACAGTTCAACGCTAATGCTCTGACCTACAGTGAACTCTTCGCCTTCAGCCAGGCGGAATTCCCACAGACCACGGCCAGCTTCTACGCCAGCTTTAGCGAAGTGGCCAGCTTCAGGCTTGGTCACACGGTTAGCTTTTTTAGCACCGGTGGTTACCTGAATAGCACGGTAGCCATCGTTAGCCAGGTCTTTAACCTGAGTAACGCGGTTTGCTTCAACTTCGATTACGGTTACTGGGATAGAAACGCCGTCTTCTGTGAAGATACGGGTCATACCCACTTTTTTACCGACTAAACCAATCATTGTTTCAACCTCTCAATCGCTCAATGACCTGATTAACCCAGGCTGATCTGCACGTCTACACCGGCAGCCAGATCCAGACGCATCAGAGCATCAACGGTTTTCTCGGTTGGCTCAACGATGTCAACCAGACGCAAGTGAGTACGGATTTCGTACTGATCGCGCGCGTCTTTGTTGACGTGCGGAGAGATCAGAACAGTGAAGCGCTCTTTGCGTGTCGGCAGCGGGATCGGACCACGGACCTGCGCACCAGTGCGCTTGGCAGTCTCGACGATTTCCGCGGTTGCTTGATCGATCAGACGATGATCAAACGCTTTCAGGCGGATACGGATTCTTTGGTTCTGCATGAGACCAGAGCTCCAATTATTTTATAAACGAAAATGATTACTCCTCAGACCCATTACGATTGATGGGAGAGTGTAACCGTTCTTACGTAGCCCCCCGATTGGGAGCATTGTTAGGTAGCCAAATTCGGCTAACTGAGGTTCAGATTGAACCTGCTGTCAACTACGACAAGCCCGCGCATTATACGCAAATCTGAGCCTGACGCAAGCATCGGGTAGAAATTAATCGCAACGCTCAGATTGCGAGCTGCATTCCACGATATTTGTAAGGTTGTGAAGATAGCGTTTTTCACCGGAACCAGGTTAACAAATCAGCGATTTCTCTGTTGCTGAGTATCCGGAGTTATTCGATGGTGATACCCCAATTACAGAGGATGTTTTATGGACGCTACCCTTCCCTTTCTGATTTTGTACGCTTGTTTATCAGCCCTACTTTTTTTCTGGGACGCAAAGCATGGCTTGTTACCTGACAGATTTACATGCCCGTTACTCTGGTCAGGTCTTTTGTTCTATCAAGTTTGTCATCCTGACGGTTTAGCCGATGCGTTATGGGGAGCGATTATTGGTTACGGTACATTCGCTGTCATTTACTGGGGGTATCGCATACTGCGTCATAAAGAAGGATTAGGCTATGGTGATGTGAAGTTTCTCGCCGCCCTTGGCGCCTGGCATACATGGGCCTTCTTGCCACGGCTAGTTTTCCTTGCTGCCTCATTCGCTTGCGGGGCCGTAGTTATTGGTCTGCTTATGAGAGGAAAAGAATCATTAAAAAACCCGCTGCCTTTTGGACCATTTCTGGCAGCTGCGGGTTTCGTTGTAGGCTGGGATAGTCTGCTGGCAGGCCGTTAATCTTTAACTTTAATTTGTGACTGCAGGTAATTCTGTAGGCCGATTTTACCGATGAGATCCAGTTCAGTTTCGAGCCAGTCGATATGACCTTCTTCATCGGCAAGGATCTCGATCAGCATATCGCGGCTGACATAGTCATGAACGCTGTCGGCATAAGCGATAGCCTCGCGAAGATCCTTCGCACCCTCCAGCTCTAATCGCAGGTCGGATTGCAGCATCTCCTCAACATCTTCACCAATCCCCAGTTTGCCTAAATCCTGTAAGTTGGGGATTCCTTCTAAAAACAAAATACGCTCGATATATTTATCGGCGTGTTTCATCTCATCGATGGATTCATGATATTCGACGTCATTGAGACGCATCAGGCCCCAGTTTTTAAACATCCGGGCATGGAGAAAATACTGATTGATTGCGACAAGCTCATTTCCCAATAGTTTATTGAGATAATTTATGATTTTAACATCACCTTTCATTTTATAGTCCCTCCGCTTCCACTATTAGAGCGTAGATGGGGCTAGCGGGATGTCAAAAAATAAGCGTGGGCTTCAGGCAATCTCTTTAAATTCTGGCATCTGCATCAACTCGTCCTGCATCACTTCGCGTGCGGCGCGAATGCACTTACCACATTGATTTCCCACAGGAATAAACTTACGTAATTGTTGGAAAGACTGAGGATGAAACTGACGGACTGCCTGGCGAATTTTTTTGTCACTTACACCATTACACAAACAAACGTACATGATTACTCCCGTTCAAATTCTGTGCAAAGTGTAAATGAGAATAGTTATGATTACAATAGCACAGTTTTATTTGCGCCACAGTTCAGCGAGCGAAATTACGACTAAATATTTCGAGCTCAAATTACGGGCAGCAAAAAGGGCGCCGAAGCGCCCTTTTTAATTCGAAACTAATTAACGAATAATTAGCTCAGAACTTTAGCAACAACGCCCGCGCCAACGGTACGGCCGCCTTCACGGATTGCGAAACGCAGACCGTCGTCCATCGCGATCGGGTGGATCAGGGTAACAACCATTTTGATGTT
>NZ_JACSQI010000022.1 GCF_014836715.1 Escherichia whittamii | reverse complement strand
ACCACTGCAAAGGTGTCCGGCTCCTGGCCGTCAACCTCCAGCGTAAAGCGAAGACCTTTTAAGGACATAAATACCTCCCTGATTCATTCACGGAACAAATGATGCCCGCCATGCAGCAAAGGGTACCAGTGCAGCGTTACACTCATCTTTACATCTTCAGGCACGCTACCGCCCGAGTTTCCGGCATCCGCCATCTCCCTCATGGAAGCGTAACTCCTTACTGACACTCATTTTTTACACGTACAAAAACAACATCCTGCTCGGAGGCAGGATATTGTTGACTCAGATTTATGCTTCCAGCGGTGCACGCCAGTCATCGGCACCAGAAGTACCTGATTTGATGTGCTCCCACTCAACCTTGCGGTAGGCCAGTGATACTGCAAGCAATTGCGTAAACTCACGCTGTGCTGGGTCCTGGCAGTGCGGCATATGCAGGTTCATGTCCACAATCGTCGCGTCAGTAAGACGTGTGGTGAAATAGTGCTCCTGCTTGCCTTCAACAGAAGTACGCCACCAGTGCAGCTCCACTTTCGGCAGCATTTCACCGGAGGCCAGCGCGTTGTACAGCAGCGGAACAGCTTTATTCAGCGCCACGGTGAAAATGAACGGTTTGTGCGCTCGCTGGCCGGAAGGCTGGCCAGACTGCGGATCGGTTGGAACAGTAACGTTATGCAGAAACTCCTGCACCAGCATTTCATCTTCGTGTCCCTGCACATAGATATTGCCGACAGAATCCGCGGTGAAAGCACCGGCAGTGATGTTCCCCTGGGTCTGACCCGTAATTGAAATGTAACATGGGGTTGGCATTTGTGAACTCCTTGTGAAATTATCAACTGCTATTTTACGAACAACCCGTCGCTAATCCCCGACAGGTTAGAGTGCGATGCGGCTCACATCATGAACCACACCATTTTCTTTATTCGTGATACATGTACGCGTAATTGGCACCTACCGAAAAACTCATTTAATGGTTTTTAACTATATTTTTAGCCAATTTCAGAACACGGTCACATAAGCTAAAAATATATCAACACAAACAGAAGACTTATCCATAACGTATCCTCCACCCCCATAAAAAAGTCGCAACCGAATCAAGGATTAATTATTACAAACCTTACTTCACCATTAATTCTACTCTCAATTAAGATATTCCTTAAAGGAATTTCTTATGAAGCATAAACAGGAATTAATCAATAAACAAAACCATACATAAAATTTATTAATCAAATAAATAAACACATAAAAATCAATGCGTTATAATATTTTATTGATTGCAAAATTACATTCATGAAGTCTATAAATACCCAGTGAGTTTTCCTAATAATGTATAACACACGAAGGATACATCTCTTTCAAAAATATAAATAGTTCTTTTAATATTTTATTTCATGAGTAGAATACCGATCACAACAGAAGAAGAGTCACATTATCTAACTGCCACTGAAACGGTATTGTCGGTATTTTTATTCAGTACGAACATGCTGTACCCATGGCCTGAACGGGAACATTTTTATGAGCAAAATGAACAACGATGGCGGCAGTGTCGCGCCGAAAGAAAGAATCAGCGTTCGGTATACGCCAAAAGTTGATGGGGTGGCTGCTGATATCGAATTGCCGCTGAATTTATTGATCACCGGCAATCTGAAAGGGAAACCGGATAACACGCCATTGGATGAGCGAACTGCCATTGCTATTAACCGCTATAACCTCAACGCAGTTATTGCAGAAGCTGACATTGAACGGGAATTTGTTGTTCCGGCTGAACTCAGTGACGCTCCCAATGAGCAAATGTACGTCAACCTGAAAGTCAAATCTATGGATGATCTTTCTCCGGACCATATTGCCAACCAGGTACCAGAAATAAAACGTCTGCTCGAATTGCGTGAAGCACTGGTCGCACTTAAGTCTCCGCTAGGCAATATTCCGGCCTTCCGCGCACAACTTCAGGCGTTACTGGAAAACGAAGACACCCGCGAGCAGCTGATCCAGGAACTGGGCATCGCCGTTCAGAAATAATTTTCACAGAAGGATTTTCAGTATGTCAGTACAGGAAGAAATTGCTCCCGTCAGCGCTTCGCAGACCGCCACCTCATCCCTGCTTGATGAAATCATGGCACAGACCCGCGTCCAGCCAAAATCTGAAAGCTACGACATCACCCGCCAGGGCGTGAGCGCCTTTATTGCCGCCATGTTACAGGGCGACAGTAGCGCTGAACCTATCAATATCCTGGCCGTTGATGCCATGATTGCTGATATTGATGCCCGTACCGGCAGGCAGATGGACGCCATTATTCATGCCCCGGAGTTTCAGGAACTGGAATCCCTACTGCGCTCGCTGAAGCTGCTGGTTGAACGCGCGGATACCCGGGAAAACATCAAAGTCCATTTCCTGAATGTCACTCAGGAAGAACTGCTGGATGATTTCGAGTTTGCACCTGAAATTACGCAATCTGCGTATTACAAGCATGTATATTCAAGCGGTTACGGACAATTTGGCGGTGAGCCAGTGGGAGCGGTAATCGGCAACTTTGCCTTTAAGAACACCACGCCAGATATGAAGTTGCTGAAATATATCAGCCAGGTCAGCGCGATGGCGCACAGCCCGTTCCTGTCATCAGTATCATCCGAATTTTTCGGTCTGGACTCATGGACAGAGTTACCGGGGATCAAAGAACCGGGTGCCATCTTTGAAGGCCCGGCGTACTCCCGTTGGCGCGCCCTGCGTGAATCGGAAGATTCCCGTTACCTGAGCCTGACCGCACCACGGTTCCTGCTACGCCATCCTTATTCGCCGGATGAGAACCCTGTCAAAACCTTCCGTTATCATGAAGACGTCAGCCAGAGCCACGAGTCTTATCTGTGGGGAAATACCTCGTTTTTACTGGCCGCTAACCTGGCGGAAAGTTTTGCTAAATATCGCTGGTGTCCCAATATCATTGGTCCTTCCAGTGGCGGAGCAGTCAAAGACCTGCCAGTGCATCTGTATGAATCCATGGGGCAAATGCAAGCAAAAATTCCAACCGAAGTATTGATAACCGACCGGAGAGAGTACGAACTGGCGGAAGAGGGCTTTATCACACTGACCATGCGTAAAGGGTCTGATAATGCGTGCTTTTTCTCGGCCAACTCGGTGCAGAAACCCAAAACATTCCCCAAAACCCCCGAAGGCAAGACCGCGGAAACCAACTATAAACTCGGCACCCAACTTCCATACTTATTTGTTATCAGTAGGTTAGCACATTACATCAAGGTAATTCAGCGCGAACAGCTTGGCTCATGGAAAGAACGCAGTGATTTGGAGCGCGAGCTGAACACCTGGATTCGCCAGTATGTGGCCGACCAGGAGAATCCCCCTGCCGAAGTCCGCAGCCACCGGCCATTGCGTCAGGCAAAGATCGAGGTACTGGATGTGGATGGAGAACCGGGCTGGTACCAGGTCGCGATTTCCGTCAGGCCACATTTTAAGTACATGGGGGCCAGTTTCGACCTGAGTCTGGTCGGACGACTGGATAAGGAATAATCCAATGCAGAGGCGGGATTCAGGACCAACCGGCAGTCTTTTTGAACGTATCCGTGAGGCGGCAAATCCGCCTTCATACCAGAATCCAAAAGAAGCACTGGTACGCTCCATCAGGCGTAATCTGCGACAGGTCCTGAATACCCGCTTCGGTAGCTGTTATGGCTCACCGGAGCTGGGGATTACTGATTTAAATGATGAATCGCTGGCTTCAAGCGATTTCAGACGAGAAGTCCGTAAGTCCATTAGCCAGTGCATTTTGCATTACGAACCCCGAATTACCGATGTTGTTGTTACAGCTGCGGCACCGGATGAATATGCCCCTGTGGAACTGCGTTTTCATATTGTGGCCACGGTCGATGTCAGCGAGACCAGGGAAGTGTTTGAATTTGACATTTTGCTGGACAGCCATCAACGCTATTGTGTGGAGTGATCTCTGTGGCTTTTGAAGAACGTTACTACCGCGAAGAACTGGATTATCTGCGCCAGCTTGGCAAACTGCTGGCGCAGGAAAAACCACATCTGGCCAACTTTCTGGCCGAGAAAGAGGGTGATCCAGACGTGGAGCGTCTGATGGAAGCCTTTGCCTTTATGTCCGGTAGCCTGCGTCAGAAACTTGAGGATGAATTTCCCGAATTCACCCACGGGCTGATCCGTATGCTGTGGGCAAACTATTTACGCCCGGTTCCGGCCATGACGGTTATTGCCTATGAACCCAAAACCGATCAGTTAAAAGTTCCTGTTCAGGTCTGCCGTAATGAACTGATCAGAAGCCGATCAGAAAAGTCCCCCCTGGCTGCTCAGAAGGTGCTGGCTGACAATCATGATAAAATCGTTTCTTCCGTAGCCTGCCATTTCACGCTGGCGCGCGATATCTGGCTGCAACCGCTGCGTATTCTCAACACCCGCAACGCCAGCAGCCTGAAAGAAGGCATCATAGATATCAGTTTCAGCGCAGATAACAACGTCTCCCCCGCCATGCTTGATCTGAACAAAATCACATTCTGGCTGGGTAATGAAGACGATTATACCCGACACCAGCTTTATCTGTGGTTTTGCGAATGCCTGATGGATGCGGAACTGATTGCCGGGGAGCGTCGCCTGCCGCTACCGGATCTGTGGCTGGAGG
Source organism: Escherichia whittamii (assembly GCF_014836715.1). Lineage (GTDB taxonomy): Bacteria > Pseudomonadota > Gammaproteobacteria > Enterobacterales > Enterobacteriaceae > Escherichia > Escherichia whittamii. The sequence continues at coordinate 26,257 of NZ_JACSQI010000022.1, read as the reverse complement.
CCGCTGGGTTTGACAATCAGGATGCCCTGCTGCCATGGCCCAAAAACGTCCACAGCGGTTACCGTGTGCTTCAGGAGTATTTCTGCTATCCCGAAGCTTTCTTCTTTTTTCATCTGCGCGATGTCGCGCCACTTCCGGACGATTTCCCGGTCAGTGCGTTTACGCTGCGCCTGCATTTTAACCGCCCGTTACCTGCCGACATCAAGCTGCGTCAGGACTCGCTGCGTCTGCACTGTACGCCAGCCATTAACCTGTTTACGCATTATGCGGAACCCGTCAGGCCGGATGGGCGGATGACGGAATACCCGTTACGCGCCAGCCACCGGCACCCTGACGCTTATGACATTTTTCAGATAAACACCGTCACTAGCAAAATCAAAGTTTCAGGTGCGGAATCCAGCCCTGGCAGCCAGGCGCGTATCTGGCCCGAATTTGAAAGTTTCCAGCACCAGATGGAGTACAGCCGCCAGCGGGAAGTCGTCTACTGGCATCACCGAACTAAAACGTCCCTGTTTCACCGCGGGCTTGAACATTCCATCGCCTTTGTCCATGCGGACGGCAGCATACCGGACAGCTCACGGTTTAACGATGATGTGATCACCACCTCATTAATCTGTACCAACCGTATGATCCCTGCCCGACTGCATACCGGCGATATCTGTGTGGCCGTCAACAAAAATCCGGCAGTGGCCTCTTTTTATAACGTCACGCGCCCGACGCAGCCGCTATGGCCGGTCACGGACGGCGACATGCACTGGTCGCTGATTTCCGCCATGAACCTGAACTACCTCTCCCTGCTGGACAGGGAGACGCTGATCCAGATCCTGCGTACTTTCGATCTGCCGGGTGCTCATCATCCGCAGCGGGCCAGACTGTCACGCCAGAAACTGGACGCTATCGAAAAACTCGAAACAAAGCCTGTTGACAGACTGTTTAAGGGCGTACCGGTTCGCGGGCTGGCGACCACACTGTGGATACGCCCAGATCCGTTTATCTGCGAAGGTGAAATTTATCTGCTGGGTACCGTGCTCTCGCACTTTTTTGCCCTCTACGCCAGCATCAATTCGTACCACTGTCTAAAAATCATCAACACGGAAAGTCAGGAGGCCTGGGAATGGCAGGAGAAAATGGGCCAGCACGCCCTTATATAGTGGCGAAACCGCCGTTATCGGCGGATGTGCGCAACTGCAATTTCTATGTGCTGATGGAGGCGCTGTACCGTCGGTATGGCGCGCCGGGCCAGGACATTTCCCTGCGTACCGAGCCAGCCCGTGAGATCGTGCGTTTCAGCTCTGACGCCAGTATCGGTTTTCCTGGCACTGACCTTAGTGCGCTTTCCCGTAGCCAGAACGGACAGTATGTACTGCAAACCAGGTTCCTGGGTTTCTCCGGCAGCCAGTCGCCGCTGCCCGGTTATTATCTGGATCAGATGGCGCAGGAGTCCGCACAGAACGAAGACGGCCTGAAAGAATTTCTCGATCTGTTCAGCCACCGCTGGACGCAGTTTGCCTACCACGCCTGGCGTAAATACCGTTACTACATCTGTTTTCGTAACGGCGGTACTGACACCTTTTCACAGCGCATGTACGCACTGGTCGGGCTGGGAAATCAGAGCGTGCGTGACAGGCTTGCCATTAACCACAGCAAAATGCTGGCCTACGCAGGAATTCTGGCAACACCTGGCCGCGCGCCGGAGGTGATCTGCAACCTGGTGTCGCACTGTTTTGATTTGCCAGATGTCACCATTGAACGCTGGCAACTGCGTAAAGTCGCCATTGCTCCGGCACACCAGAACCGACTGGGTGTACGTAATCCGAAAGGCAAAACCGCAGGGCATATTCCGGGGCGCTCTATACTCGGTATTAATTTTACCCTTGGCGCGCGGGTGCCGGATCGCAGCGGAAAATTCCTGTTGCAGATTAGCGGCCTGTCGCGGGAGCGTTATCTCTCATTTTTACCCGATGGCGAAAATCACCTGCCGCTGGCCATGTTCCTTTCCTTTATTCTGCGCGACCAGTTTGCCTGGGATTTACGGCTGTGCCTGGCACCACAGCAGGCTAAAGGGATGCGCCTTGGCGATCCGGCCAGTTCCCGCCTCGGCAGAACCAGCTTTATTGGTCAGCCGAAAGTACCGCCCGCCATCACCATCCGAATCAGGGAATAATTCTATGGAACCACTTATGGCTGAGGAAAAACAGCAATCCCGCCAGGCCTCACTGACTTTACAGGTGATGAATGGCAACGAACTGGAAAGCGGACGCGCCGCAAAATGCCTGTTCAGCGAAAACGGCGGCGATATTGGCCATACGCCGGAATGTCATTGGCAGGTACAGGACCGGGCGGGAAACATTGCTGCGCGTGCCTGTACCGTTATTCGGCATGACGGAGCCTATTGCCTGCGGTGCCTGACGCCGGGACTGATGATTAATCTGGCCCCGGTCTCTTCCGATTTGCTCATCCGCCTGCGCCAGGGCGATGAGATCCAGCTCGGTACACTGACGCTGAAAGCGTTTCTGCATGACGGCGCGGCTGTCACCTACGACGAGCGGATGGCAACCCCGGAAACGATTGTGATGAACCGCGACAGTCTGGCGGACACCCTGCTGACCACCGAGGGACAACCGTCCTATCCGGGAATGCCGTTCCAGCATCAGCTTGCCCCCACTGTGGCGCACGGTTTTTCCAGCGATCCTCTCCAGGCACTCCAGACGGAAAGTCTGATGGTGGCAGATGATCCCATCGCTTCACGCGTCTCCCGGCCCGTTGCCCACACTTCCGATCTGACAGGTGTGAACGGGATCAATACGCCGTTTATGGACCTACCGCCCGGCAATGCCCGCCATGAAGACGGCGATGAATTTTCTGCCATGGCGCAGTACCACCTGGCTGTGACCCCGCTGCTGCGCGGTATGGAGTGTCCGCTGACGCTGCATGATTCTCAGGATGCGGATGAGTTTCTCGAAGAGGCCGGACGGGCGTTGCAGGCCGCCATCAAGGGATTGCTGAGTCTGCAACAGCAACAGAACAGCCTGTCGGATAAACACCTGCGCCCACTGGAAGACAACCCGTTGCGCCTTGACATGGACTATGCCACCGCGCTGAACGTAATGTTCGCCGAGGGTAAAAGCCCGGTACATCTCGCCGCGCCTGCTGCCATCGGCGAAAGCCTGCGCAACATCCGGCATCATGAAGAGGCCAACCGGGCAGCGATTGTGGAAGCGTTGCGCGTCATGCTGGACGCCTTCTCGCCGGGCAATCTGATGCGCCGCTTTGCGCAATACCGCCGCAGCCATGAGCTGCGCCTGAAAATGGACGACGCCTGGGCATGGCAGATGTACAGCAACTATTACGACGAGCTAGCCTCCAGCCGGCAGCAGGGATTTGAAATGCTGTTCAATGAAGTTTATGCCCAGGTCTATGACCGGGTACTGCGCGAAAAACAGAGGGAGCCGGAAGCATGAACGGCAAAGCGTTTCTGGCCTGCGTTCTGATGAGCGTTGTGTTAACTGGCTGTGAAACAGCGAAAAAAATCAGCCAGGTGATCCGCAATCCGGATATCCAGGTCGGAAAGCTGATGGATCAGTCAACCGAGCTGACCGTCACGCTGCTGACCGAGCCGGACAGCAACCTGACGGCAGACGGCGAAGCCGCGCCGGTGGATGTCCAGCTGGTGTATCTGAGCGACGACTCCAAATTCCAGGCCGCCGATTACGACCAGGTTGCCACCACCGCGCTGCCCGACGTGCTGGGAAAAAACTATATCGATCACCAGGACTTCAACCTGTTGCCGGACACCGTAAAAACACTGCCGCCGATCAAGCTGGATGAGAAAACCGGTTATATCGGTGTCATTGCCTATTTTTCAGACGATCAGGCCACAGAATGGAAACAAATTGAGTCGGTAGAAAGTATCGGCCACCACTATCGCCTGCTGGTGCATATCCGCGCCAGCGCGATTGAGATGAAAAAAGAGGAAAACTGACGATGGCAACAATGAAAAACAAGGTGATCTGGCAGGAAGGGCTGTTTGCCCTGCCGCAGCATTTTCAGCAGCAGCAGCGTCACTGCGAGTACCTGCTGACCCATCGTCTGGATGCACTGGGTGATTTTTTCTGGGGTTTTACAGAACTCTCCATCAATACCGAACTGCTTGCCCAGGGCAAAATCACGATTGACCGTGCTGCGGGCTGTATGCCTGACGGCACCGTATTCAGCATTCCCGACCAGGATCTGCTGCCGGAACCTTTCCAGCCGGGAATCCTTTCATCGAAAGAGAGCCACAATATTTATCTGGCGCTGCCTGTGATAAGCGACGTGATCAATGAAATCCAGGGGTTACACAGCGCTGGGCAGGGAACGGAGCGTTACCGCCTTACCCATGCCCGCGTCCGTGATTTTCACACCGACGAAGGCGATGAACAACCGGTTGGTCTGGGGCAGTTGATCCCCCGGATAGTCAGCGGCGCGGACGATCTCAGCGCAATGGTTACCCTCCCCCTGTGCCGTATCCTCACTAAAAATGCCACCGGTGCGCTGGTGCTGGACAGCACCTTTATTCCCACCATTCAGGCTGTCCGCGTCAGCGGGTTACTCGGGACATTCGCCGGCGAGGTGCAGGGGCTACTTGCCACCCGCTCCGCCGATCTGGCCGGACGCATCGGTTCGCCTGAACAGAGCGGGATTGCTGATGTAGCCGAATTTATGATGTTGCAGATGCTTAACCGCCATCAAATGCAGTTCACGCACCGTTCGCAGCTGCACACGCTGCATCCGGAAGCCTTCTACCGGGATCTAGTAGGGCTGCTGGGAGAACTGATGACCTTTACCGAAGGTAATCGCCTTCCCTGCACCGTGGAGCCGTATAATCACCGGGATCTTACCGCGTCCTTCACCAGAACCGTGATCCCGGAACTGCGGCGCGCGCTCAATACCGTGCTGGTGCCGCGTGCGCAGAATTTGCCACTGTTCTTCTCGGAAGGCACCTGGATTGCCACCATCAGCGATCCCACGCTGTTGCAGTCCTGCAAGCTGGTACTGGCGGTGCGCGCCAGGATGCCCTACGACCAGGTGCAGCGTCAGTTTATCCAGCAGTCAAAAGTGGCGGCTACCGACAAAATCCGCAGCGTGGTCAGCGTGCAGGTGCCGGGTATTCCTCTGCACACGCTTACCGCTGCGCCGCGTCAATTACCCTACCATGAAGGTTATGTTTACTTCGAACTGGAAAAAGGCACTCCTGCCTGGCAGGACGTGATAAAAGCGGGCGCACTGGCGCTGCATATCTCCGGTACCTTCCCCGATCTGAACCTCCAGCTCTGGGCAATAAGGGGATAATTGAATGAGCGATATCAGCGATATGAGTGAACCGTCGGTTTTTCCCGTGGAGCCGGAGAGCGGAACACCAGGACGCCAGTACCGTCTCGCCCTTCGCGGCAACAGCCTGAATCCAATGATTGACGCCGCCACACCATTACTCGGCATGGTGATGCGTCTGTCCACTATGAACAGTCAGGCCATGCCGGAACATCTGTTTGCCCAGGTGGTAACCGATGTCCAGGCCGTGGAGCAACTACTTCAGGAGCAGGGTTACGAGCCGGGCGTCATTGTTTCGTTCCGCTACATTCTCTGCACGTTTATTGACGAAGCGGCGTTGGGTAACGGCTGGTCCAACAAAAACGAATGGATTAAACAGTCGCTGCTGGTTCATTTTCATAACGAAGCCTGGGGCGGCGAGAAAGTGTTTATTCTGCTCGAACGCCTGATCCGCGAGCCGGTACGTTACCAGGATCTGCTGGAGTTTTTATACATCTGCTTTTCGCTCGGCTTTCGCGGGCGCTACAAGGTTGCCATTCAGCAACAGGATGAATTTGAGCGGATCTACCAGCGCCTGCACCATACCCTGCACAAACTGCGCGGCGACGCGCCATTTCCGCTACTCCACCAGAAGAACAATATACAGAGCGGGCGTTATCAGTTAATCCAGCGGCTGACCATCAGACATGTACTGTGTGGCGGTCTTGTCGTACTGGTCGTTTTTTATCTGTTTTATCTGCTGCGTCTGGATAGCCAGACGCAGGATATTCTGCATCAGCTCAATAAATTACTCCGATAAGGACATCTTATGATCCAGATTGATTTAACCACGCTGGTAAAGCGGCTTAACCCCTTTGCAAAACAGGCGCTGGAAATGGCTGCCTCGGAGTGTATGAGCCAACAGGACAGTGAGATCACCGTTGTCCATGTCCTGTTGCAGATGCTGGCTATCCCGCGCAACGACTTAAGGGTGATTGCCGAACGCGCAGGTATCAGCGCAGAGGATCTACGCCAGGCACTGACCGTGGAGAGTTACCCCGGAGGACGCTCCGCCGAAGGCTATCCCAGTTTTTCCCCCATGCTGGTCGAATGGCTGAAGGAGTCGTGGCTGCTGGCCTCGGCCCAGATGCAGCACAGCGAACTGCGTGGTGGCGTGCTGCTGCTGGCCCTGCTGCACTCACCATTACGCTACATTCCCCCCGCCGCAGCCCGTCAGCTGACCGCCATTAACCGCGACCAGTTACAGCAGGATTTCGCCTCATGGACAAAAGAATCCGCCGAATCCGTGGATATGGCTGGCGGGCAAGCGCCCCGCGCAACGAAAACCGGCGACTGCGGGCTTGCCCGCTACACCAAAAACATGACCGAAGATGCCCGTAACGGCAGGCTCGACCCGGTACTGTGCCGCGACCACGAAATCGACCTGATGATCGATATTCTCTGCCGTCGCCGTAAAAATAACCCGGTAGTGGTGGGTGAAGCAGGCGTGGGTAAAAGCGCGCTGATTGAAGGGCTGGCGCTGCGTATTGTGGCAGGCCAGGTGCCGGACAAGCTGAAAAACACCGATATCATGACCCTTGACCTGGGCGCATTACAGGCCGGGGCATCAGTGAAAGGTGAGTTTGAAAAACGCTTCAAGGGACTGATGGAAGAGGTCATTTCCTCCCCGGTGCCGGTCATTCTGTTTATCGACGAAGCGCATACCCTGATTGGCGCGGGCAACCAGCAGGGCGGGCTGGATATCTCCAACCTGCTCAAACCGGCGCTGGCGCGTGGCGAACTGAAAACCATCGCGGCCACCACCTGGAGCGAGTACAAAAAATACTTCGAGAAAGATGCCGCCCTGTCGCGCCGCTTCCAGTTGGTAAAGGTCAGCGAACCCAACGCCGCCGAAGCCACCATTATTCTGCGTGGTCTGTCTGCGGTCTATGAACAGTCTCACGGCGTGCTGATTGACGATGATGCCTTACAGGCCGCCGCGACACTGAGCGAACGTTATCTCTCCGGGCGTCAGTTGCCGGACAAAGCCATTGATGTGCTGGATACTGCCTGCGCCCGCGTGGCCATTAATCTTTCATCGCCGCCGAAGCAAATCTCGGCGCTGACCACCCTGAGCCACCAGCAGGAAGCGGAAATTCGCCAGCTTGAGCGCGAACTTCGTATCGGGCTGCGTACCGACACCTCACGGATGACCGAGGTGCTGGTGCAGTACGATGAAACGCTGACGGCACTGGATGAACTGGAAGCCGCCTGGCATCAGCAGCAGGCGCTGGTGCAGGAGATTATTGCGCTGCGCCAGGGGCTGCTGGCAGAGGCGGAGGCTGAAAGTCCGTTACCTGACGCAGATACTGCGGCGGATACCCCGGCAGAACAGGATAACGCCGATGCCCCGCTGTCAGACGCGGAAAGTCCGTTATCTGACGCTGATGCCGCGCCGGAAGAAACGTCCGCAGCCGCAGAGCCGGAAATCCCCCCCGCAGCGCGCCTGGCACAGCTCACCACCGAACTCGACACACTGCATCACACGCAGCTGCTGGTCTCCCCGCACGTCGATAAAAAACAGATTGCGGCGGTGATTGCCGAATGGACCGGTGTACCGCTTAACCGCCTGTCGCAGAATGAAATGTCGGTCATCACCGACCTGCCGAAGTGGCTCGGCGACACCATCAAAGGCCAGGACCTGGCGATTGCCAGCCTGCACAAACACCTGCTGACCGCTCGCGCCGACCTGCGCCGTCCGGGACGCCCGCTTGGTGCATTCCTGCTGGCTGGCCCCAGCGGCGTGGGTAAAACCGAAACCGTCCTGCAACTGGCGAAACTGCTGTATGGCGGTCGCCAGTACCTGACAACCATCAATATGTCAGAGTTTCAGGAGAAACACACGGTTTCGCGGCTGATTGGCTCCCCTCCGGGCTACGTCGGCTACGGCGAAGGCGGCGTGCTGACCGAAGCCATTCGTCAAAAACCGTACTCAGTGGTGCTGCTCGACGAAGTGGAAAAAGCGCACCCGGATGTGCTCAACCTGTTCTACCAGGCATTTGACAAGGGCGAGATGGCAGACGGCGAAGGCCGCCTGATTGACTGTAAAAACATCGTCTTCTTCCTGACCTCCAACCTTGGCTACCAGGTGATTGTCGAACACACCGATGACCCGGAAACCATGCAGGAAGCCCTGTATCCGGTGCTGGCGGACTTCTTTAAACCTGCCCTGCTGGCGCGTATGGAAGTGGTGCCGTACCTGCCGCTGTCGAAAGAAACGCTTGCCACCATCATTGCCGGGAAACTGGCCCGCCTTGATAACGTGCTGCGCAGTCGCTTTAGCGCGGAAGTGAATATAGAACCGGGAGTGACGGACGAAATTATGAGCCGCGTCACCCGCGCAGAAAACGGCGCGAGGATGCTGGAATCGGTCATCGATGGCGACATGCTGCCGCCGCTCTCGCTACTGCTGTTACAGAAAATGGCGGCCAACACGGCGATTGCCCGTATCCGGCTGTCGGCGGTGGACGGCGCGTTCACGGCAGACGTGGAAAATGCCCTGCCCAATGATGCCGTGACACCACAGACAGAAGATGAAACGGTTTTATGAGCAGGTTGCGCGTTTTCCGGCAGACTGGATTGTTTATAGCGGGCCTGGCGGCAGTACTGCCAGCCGGTGCCACATCCGCAGAAACATCGTCAGTGGCCGGTGCGGCAGTGGCTGTTGCCACCGCGACACCGCCGGATGCGACGGCCACGTTACAGGCCATGCAGTCCTGTCGCCGTGAGACGGCGGCGCTGGAGCGACTTGACTGTTATGACCGCATTCTTGCGCCGGAACAGCATAGCTTTGGCAACGCCGCGCTGGTCAAAGCAAGCTTTGTGGGCGAAGCCTGGACCCGCGCTACTGAGCAGGAAAAACGCCGCCAGGGCAACACCACAGAGCTGCTGGTGACGCAAGTGCCGGGTGAACGCCCGACGGTGGTGATAACCACCCCGGCTATCGGCCATGTTCCGCCGCGCCCGGTACTGATGTTCAGCTGCGTGGATAATATCACCCGGATGCAGGTGGCGCTGATGAATCCGCTGGATGCACACGATATCACCGTCACTCTAAATGCCGACAGCCAGGCATTGCGCAGCCACTGGTTTGTGCGCGAGAACGGCGTCCTGCTGGAATCCAGCCGGGGACTATCCGGGATTGATGAAATTAAGCACCTGTTCGGCGCAAAAACGCTGACGGTAGATACTGGCGCAGACAACGCCGCCGGAAAGCTGACCTTTAACATTGACGGGCTGGCACGGGTTATTGCGCCGCTACGCGACGCGTGCCACTGGGCGGGAGAATAAAAATATGGCAATAGACTTACGTAATCCCGATGTATGGCTTGCACACCTGCTGGAAAACCTGCCGGAAGATAAGCTGTCCGCCGCGCTTGATGATGGCCATGCTGACTGGGAGTTTATCGACAGCGAAATCGTCAAGCTCGGTTCGCTGGCTCACAGCCAACTCGATATCCCCGAACTTCAGCGCCGGGGCCTGATGCTTCTGGCCTCAGAAACCAAAGATTTTCGCCTGCTGGCCCACCTACTGCGTACCCTGCAACATGCCGGGGATATTCTGCTGGCCTCCAGAATGCTGGCACAATATACAGAACACTACTGGACATGCGCCGCGCCGCAGAACATGCCCCACAAAAAGCGCTTTGCCGCCCAGGTGATAAAACGCTTTGAGTCTGCCGTTCAGGACTTTGCCGGGAATGCTGAGACAACACAGCGCGATGCTTTGCTGGGAGAGCTGGCAAAACTGGCGCAGTGCTGGCAGGCGCACAACGCCCCAGACCTGGCTAAGGTGACAGATGATTTATTTGCTCTGTTTCAGCGCGCGTTTCGTGATGTAGCGTCTGAAACACCGCCATCTGTACGAACAGCCGCCAGTGCATCGCAGGCCACGACCGGAGCTGTATCGGATATTTCACAGCACACGGTTGCCACTCAGCCTTCTGTTGCGGGTACTCCAATCCCGCAGGTCACCGTTGACAGCCACGACGATAAAGCATGGCGCGACACCTTGCTGAAGGTGGCCGCCATTCTCTGTGAGCGCCAACCGGAGTCACCGCAAGGGTACCGACTGCGACGCCATGCGCTGTGGCAGACCATCACCAGCACCCCGCAGGCAGAAAGCGATGGTCGAACCCCACTGGCTGCCTTTCCTGTCGATATGATGGATGAGTATATGGCACGGCTGAACAATGCCGACATGACACTGTGGCAGCAGGTGGAAAAAAGCCTGCTGCTGGCCCCGTACTGGCTGGACGGCCATTACCTATCAGCACAGACCGCGCTGCGCCTCGGTTATAAACAGGTGGCGGAAGCTATCCGTGATGAAGTTACCGGTTTTCTGGCCCGCCTGCCCACACTTATCAACCTGTTGTTTAACGACCGTACTCCATTTGTGTCAGAACAGACGAAACAGTGGCTGGCATCATCCGGTTCAGTCAACCAGACCGCTGCCGTTGTACATGCCGATGAAGAATTACAGGCGGCCAGGGTGTGCTTCGATGAAAAAGGGCTGGAAGCCGCACTGCGATATCTGGAAACCCTGCCGGAAGGTGATCCCCGCAACCAGTTTCACCGCCAGTTTTTCGGCGCGCAGTTACTGGAAGAGGCCGGCATGGTTCAGCTTGCACAACAGCAGTACCGGATGCTCTTCAGAACAGGATTACACATGATGCTGCCCGAATGGGAGCCATCCCTGCTGGAAGCACTGGAACAAAAATTCACGGCAGAACAGTAGAAGATAACAAGGAGTTACTGTGTTCAGATTTCCGACATCCCGACTGTTCAGCACGCTGAGATCGGCTCTCAGGCCAGCGATGCCGCGGTTTAAAGTTTCCGCCGCCTGGCTACTGGCTCTGGCATGGGTTTTTCTGCTGGTGTGGATCTGGTGGCAAGGCCCGAAATGGACGCTCTATGAGCAGCACTGGCTGGTGCCTCTAACAAACCGTTGGCTGGCGACTGCCGTCTGGGGGCTTATCGCTCTGATCTGGCTCACCTGGCGGGTTATGAAGCGTCTACAAAAGCTGGAAAAACAACAGAAACAACAGCGCGAGGAAGAAAAAGATCCACTAACGGTGGAACTCCACCACCAGCAACAATATCTGGATCACTGGCTGCTGCGCCTGCGTCGCCATCTGGATAACCGCCGCTATCTGTGGCAATTGCCGTGGTATATGGTCATTGGTCCAGCCAGCAGCGGCAAAAGCACTCTGCTGCGCGAGGGTTTTCCGTCTGACATTATTTACACGCCGGAAAGTATCCGGGGAGTGGAATACCACCCGCTGATCACACCGCGTGTGGGCAACCAGGCGGTGATTTTCGATGTAGACGGCGTACTAACCTCTCCCGGCGGTGATGATCTGCTCCACCGCCGCCTGCGCGAACACTGGTTGGGCTGGCTGATGCAGGCGCGCGCGCGCCAGCCGCTCAACGGTCTGATCCTGGCCATCGATCTTCCCGATCTGCTGACGGCGGATAAACCCCGCCGCGAAGTACTGGTACAAAATCTGCGTCAGCAACTTCAGGAGATCCGCCAGTGCCTGCACTGCCGACTGCCCGTTTATGTGGTACTGACCCGGCTGGATCTACTGACCGGCTTTGCCGCGCTGTTCCATTCGCTGGATAAAAAAGACCGCGATGCGATCCTCGGCGTTACGTTTACCCGCCGCGCCCATGAAAACGATGACTGGCGCAGCGAGCTGAGCGCCTTCTGGCAGACATGGGGGCAACAGATGAACCTGGCCCTGTCAGACCTGATGCTCGTGCAGACCGGTTCTGCACTGCGCAGCGCCGTGTTCAGCTTCTCCCGTCAGATGCAGGGAACGGGAGAAATCGTCACCGCATTACTTGCCGCACTGCTGGACGGTGAGAACATGGACGTAATGCTGCGCGGCGTCTGGCTCACGTCCTCGCTACAGCGCGGCCAGGTGGATGATATTTTCACGCAGTCTGCCGCCCGCCAGTACGGGCTGGGCAACAGCTCGCTGGCGACCTGGCCTCTGGTGGAGACGACGCCGTATTTCACCCGCCGCCTCTTCCCTGAAGTCCTGCTGGCCGAGCCAAACCTGGCGGGTGAAAACAGTGTCTGGCTGAACAGCTCCCGCCGCAGGTTGGGCGGCTTTTCAGCCTGTGGCGCAGCGCTGGCCGCATTGCTGGTCGGTGGCTGGCATCATTATTACAACCAGAACTGGCAGTCCGGCATTAACGTACTCACACAGGCTAAAGCCTTTATGGACGTACATCCCCCACAGGGAACGGATGAATTCGGCAATCTGCAACTGCCGCTACTTAATCCGGTACGCGATGCCACCCTCGCCTACGGAGATTACCGCGATCACGGTTTTCTGGCGGATATGGGATTGTACCAGGGCGTCCGCGTAGGGCCGTATGTGGAGCAAACCTACATTCAGCTTCTTGAGCAGCGTTATCTTCCCTCGTTAATGAACGGCCTGATTCGGGATCTGAATAATGCCCCACCAGGGAGCGAAGAAAAGCTCTCCGTGTTGCGTGTACTGCGAATGATGGAAGACAAAAGTGGGCGCAATAACGAGGTGGTGAAACAGTACATGGCGCGGCGCTGGAGCAATGAATTTCACGGTCAGCGTGATATTCAGGCGCAACTAATGGCGCATTTAGACTACGCGCTGGAGCATACCGACTGGCACGCACAGCGCCAGAGCGGCGACAGCGAGGCTATCAGCCGCTGGACGCCCTATGGCAAACCGGTCATTAATGCGCAACATGAACTGAGCAAACTGCCCATATACCAGCGTGTCTACCAGACCTTGCGCACCAAAGCATTAAGCGTGTTGCCCGCCGATTTGAATTTGCGCGACCAGGTTGGCCCCACCTTCGACAAAGTTTTCGTCGCTGGTAATGATGAAAAACTGGTGATCCCACAATTTCTTACCCGCTATGGCCTGCAAAGCTATTTTGTCAAACAGCGTGAGGGCCTCGTTGAGCTGACCGCGCTGGATTCGTGGGTGCTGAACCTGACGCAAAGCGTCGCCTACAGCGAGGCCGATCGTGAAGAGATCCAGCGCCATATCACCGAACAGTACATCAGTGACTATATCGCCACCTGGCGTGCCGGAATGGATAACCTCAACGTGCGTGATTATGAGGCCATGCCGAAGCTAACCGACGCGCTGGAGCAGATTATCAGCGGTGATCAACCGTTCCAGCGTGCGCTGACGGCGCTGCGCGATAATACTCACGCGCTGACGCTCTCCGGAAAACTGGATGATAAGGAGCGGGAGGCGGCGATAAATGAGCTGGATTACCGCCTCTTGTCCCGGCTGGGGCATGAGTTCGCATCGGAAAACAGCGCACTGGAGGAGCAAAAGGACAAGGCGAGTACGCTACAGGCCGTGTACCAGCAATTGACCGATCTGCACCGTTACCTGCTGGCGATCCAGAACGCGCCGGTGCCGGGAAAATCGGCGCTGAAAGCAGTACAACTGCGGCTGGATCAAAACAACAGCGATCCGATCTTCGCCACCCGCCAGATGGCGAAAACCCTGCCTGCGCCGCTTAACCGCTGGGTGGGCAAGCTGGCGGATCAGGCCTGGCATGTGGTGATGGTGGAAGCCGTTCATTACATGGAAGTGGACTGGCGCGACAATGTAGTGAAACCCTTCAACGAACAGCTTGCCGACAATTATCCGTTTAATCCACGCGCCCCACAGGATGCCTCACTGGATGCGTTTGAGCGTTTCTTTAAACCGGATGGCATTCTGGACGCCTTCTACAAAGACAACCTGCGCCTGTTCCTGGAAAACGATCTGGCCTTTGGCGAGGACGGCAGAGTGTTGATCCGTGAAGATATCCGGCAACAACTGGATACCGCGCAGAAAATCCGCGACATCTTCTTCAGCCAGCAGAACGGGCTGGGCGCACAGTTTGCCGTGGAAACCGTATCGCTTTCCGGCAATAAACGGCGCAGCGTTCTGAACCTGGACGGCCAGTTAGTGGACTACAGCCAGGGACGCAACTACACCGCCCATCTGGTCTGGCCGAACAACATGCGCGAAGGCAATGAAAGCAAGCTGACGCTGATTGGCACCAGCGGCGGAGCACCGCGCAGTATCGCTTTCAGTGGACCGTGGGCGCAGTTCCGCCTGTTCGGCGCGGGCCAGTTGACCAACGTGACCAGTGACACCTTTAACGTGCGCTTTAACGTGGACGGCGGCGCGATGGTTTACCGGGTGCATGTGGATACCGAAGATAACCCGTTCACCGGCGGTCTGTTCAGCCAGTTCCGTTTACCGGATACGTTGTATTAAGGGGATAGTGATGAGCAACAACGCACTGACACAAACTATCGTTACCGGCAGCGATCCGCGTGCCCTGCCGGAGTTCAGCGCCATCCGCGAAGAAATTAACAAGGCTAACCACCCGTCACAGCCGGAGCTGAACTGGAAACTGGTGGAATCGCTGGCGCTGTCGATTTTTAAGGCCAACGGGGTGGATTTGCATACCGCCACCTACTATACGCTGGCGCGTACCCGTAATCAGGGACTGGCAGGGTTCTGTGAAGGAGCGGAACTGCTGGCGGCGATGATCAACCACGAATGGGATAAATTCTGGCCGCAGGGTGGCCCGGCGCGAACTGAGATGCTGGACTGGTTCAACACCCGCACCGGCAATATCCTGCGTCAACAGGTGTCTTTTTCCGAAGACGATCTGCCGTTGCTCTACCGCACGGAACGGGCTTTGCAGCTTATCTGCGACAAGCTCCAGCAGGTGGAACTGAAGCGCCAGCCGCGCGTGGAAAACCTGCTTTATTTTGTGCAGAACACACGCAAGCGGTTTGAACCGCAGCCCGGAAATCATACCTATAGGGCGGCGCAGACAAGGGTCAGAACGCTGGTCTATGCGCCGGAAAGCACAGACTCCGCGACAGTGGAAGCCATGCCTCCCCTTCCCGACCTGCCGAAAATGCGAGTAGAAGTGCGCGGTGTGGCAGATAACGCCGACAACGCCAGACAGGGCGGCATGGTAAAAGGTTTTGTTGCCGGTGCCGCCACTACTGCCGTTCTCGCCGCAGCGCTGTGGTGGTGGCAGGCGTCCCCAATGCAGCAGCAGCTTGCGCAGGTCAGGGATACTGCACAGGGAGCCGCCACAGTCTGGCTGACCTCACCGACAATAAAGGATTATGAACTTTACCTGCAACGGCTTCTGAATGCCCCACCACTACAGCCGCTAGAAACCGGAATGCAGATGATGCACACCGCAGACTCCCTCTGGCCGGAAAGCCTACAACAGCAGGAAGCCAGCCGAACGTGGAGTAACACGCTGAGAAACCGGGCGCAAGCCAGTCCGCAGATGAAGGGCTGGCAACAAGCGCGGAAGAATTTGCGGGACTTTGCGGATCTGATGATGAAGAAGGAGACGGAGAAACAGGGATTCACCCTCTCATATATCAAAACGGTGACCTGGCAGGCAGAACGGTTACTTAATCAGGAAACACCGCTGGAATACATTCTGACGCAGTACCAGGAGACTCGTGCACTGGGTCAGGACACACAGGTGCTGGAAAAAGAGATCCACGAACGGCTGGACGGGCTGTTAAGCCGCTGGCTGCTGCTGAAAAATACCGGACAGGATATGGCATCGGATAACAGAACCGGGCCAGTCCCTCCGACTCATTGAGGTTAAGGAGAATAACAATGGCAAATCCCGTCTATCTGACACTAAACGGAGAACTTCAGGGTCTGATATCGTCCGGATGTTCATCTATGCCGTCCATCGGTAACAAAGCCCAAATTGCACATCAGGATCAAATCATGGTGACCTCATTGTTGCATGGTCTGAGCCGCGCGCAGAACGTCAACCATCAGGAGCTGACCATCACGAAACCGGTGGACAAATCCTCCCCCTTGCTGGGAAAGGCCATTTCAGAAAATGAATGCCTGACCTGTGATTTTGTATTCTACCGCACCAACCGCTTTGGTATTAATGAACCGTACTACAAGCTGAAACTGACTAACGCCCGGATCTCAAACATCGGTCTTACCGTTCCCCACACCATTACCGACAGCCCTGGGCAGCCGGAAGAGTCTGTATCATTTACGTATGAGAGTATCAACTGGGAGCACAGTGTCGCCGGAACCAGTGCATACAGCCTTTGGAGTGAACGGATTTTCTAAGTTGCCAGGGGAGTCTTTCATCTGCATTATTGATATATCTTTAAAAGACAGCTTAATATTATAGGATAAAATGATAAAGTACGGTTAATCACGAATAAAAATTCTTGATTAACCGTACCGGCTGTTTTTATAGATTTATATGATGTATTTTTGACAGTTCAACCGAAAACTCGATCCTCAGCTTATATATTGAGAAGGCAATAAATAACTTTAAAACGGCTTCTTACTACTACTGAAGAAAAATATATATGTTAAATCAATTAACAGACTTGCTCCAGACTGTAGAATAGAAAAAATACCCCTTCTTGCTAAGTACCATTAAAACGTCTGGTATTAAACCTGACTACTGATAGCGATTCACCAGATCTTTAACCACTGCTGCGTACGTTTTCTGCTTAAGTTGCGAAACCTGCTGTTCTGCCACATCAAGGCTGCCAGAATTTTTATTCCCTATCTGCGGAAAAATCACTTTCGATTCATAATTCACCGGCGACCAGGTAGCCCACTCACCTGTAGCCACATCCACCAACGTGAAGCGCACCAAATAACGCAGTGACATCGTATCAGTCAATTTTTGATTTTTATAATCTGACCAAACTATTGATTTCAATCCAGAGTCATATTTTCCTGTCTGCAGCGTATCCTGGTAAACAATAATCGCTTTCTGATGGCCTTTTGCCGCAACAAAACGCAGTGCCTGCATCCAGTTCATATTTTCAGCATCTGCAACATTCTGGTTTTCGTCTTTGTTTTTGTCTTTATTACAAGTTACAGGCTTTTGCCTGTCAGGAATGCCAGAAAATGTGGCAACTGTATAATATTTTCTCATCTCCTCCTGCATGATGGTTTCCGGTGCACGGCTACCTGATTGAACAAGAATTACAGGTGAATTAAGAGGAACGCGAAACTCCTCTCCCTCAAGGGCAGCCTGGATGTCCTCCTCGGAAACAGCCAGAGTGGTTTCATTACCAAACAGGTCTTTGTCTGTCAGTTGTTGGGGAGCGTTTTTATTAATATTACTTTGTGTAGCTGGGGCTTTTTTTTTCTTTGCATCAATAGGAGATTCAGAGGAACATCCCGAGAGAAGCGAGAACAATAAGCATATGCAACAAGTCGTTTTTGAATTCATAATCGGACAATCCCTCGCCTGTCATAATAATTATAATGTTTAGCACTGATAACGAGTTCTAATTATATACTCTACTTGAATCAGAACAAACCAAAATAATGATAAACATAAATTCATTAAATCAATATAAAAATAAAATTCATAATGTATGAATATATTTAAATTGGATAATTATAATAATGTTGAATAATTACAAATGGACTATAATACGCGGTTAACGCATTTATATCAGAGTAACATTATTGAATGAAGAAATGGCAGAATTTAAATATAAAAAAACCTCAAAATTAAAAATTTTGAGGTTCTCTGACTCATTTTCATGAGTGAATTTGGCGGAACGGACGGGACTCGAACCCGCGACCCCCTGCGTGACAGGCAGGTATTCTAACCGACTGAACTACCGCTCCGCGTTGTGTTCCGTTGGGAACGAGGCGAATATTACGGATTGCCTCGTCCTTCGTCAACGGTTTTTCTCTTCTTTTGAATCGTTTGCTGCAAAAATCGCCCAACCTGCTATTTTTAGCGCCTTAAACGGTTAATTAGGCCCGCCAAAGGCAGCTTCCGCCTTTCTTCTGCACCAGATCGAGACGGGCTTCATGCGCGGCAAGCTCTTCATCTGTCGCAAAAACAACGCGTAACTTACTTGCCTGGCGCACTATACGCTGAATTGTTGCTTCACCTTGTTGCTGCTGTGTCTCTCCTTCCATCGCAAAAGCCATCGACGTTTGACCACCTGTCATCGCCAGATAAACTTCAGCAAGGATCTGGGCATCGAGTAATGCCCCGTGCAGCGTACGTTTACTGTTATCTATTTCGTAGCGAGCGCATAACGCATCGAGGCTGTTGCGCTTGCCGGGAAACATTTTCCTCGCTACCGCAAGGCTATCGGTGACTTTACAGAAGGTATTGGTCTTCGGAATATCCCGCTTGAGCAGAGAAAACTCATAGTCCATAAAGCCGATATCGAACGCGGCGTTATGGATCACCAGCTCCGCGCCACGGATATAATCCATAAATTCATCAGCCACATCGGCAAACGTGGGCTTATCAAGTAAAAACTCATCGGCAATACCGTGTACGCCAAAGGCTTCTGGATCCACCAGCCGATCGGGCTTCAGATAAACGTGGAAGTTATTGCCCGTCAGACGACGGTTCACCACTTCCACGGCACCAATCTCAATGATCTTGTGGCCTTCATAGTGCGCGCCAATCTGGTTCATACCTGTGGTTTCGGTATCGAGAACGATCTGGCGTGTAATTGCAGTGCTCATAGCGGTCATTTATGTCAGACTTGTCATTTTACAGTTCGATTCAATTACAGGAAGTCTACCAGAGATGCTTAAACAGGTAGAAATTTTCACCGATGGTTCGTGTCTGGGTAATCCAGGACCGGGAGGTTACGGTGCTATTTTACGCTATCGTGGACGCGAAAAAACGTTTAGCGCTGGCTACACCCGTACCACCAACAACCGTATGGAGTTGATGGCCGCTATTGTCGCGCTGGAAGCGTTAAAAGAACACTGTGAAGTCATTCTGAGTACCGACAGCCAGTACGTTCGCCAGGGGATCACCCAGTGGATCCATAACTGGAAAAAACGTGGCTGGAAAACAGCAGATAAAAAACCAGTAAAAAATGTTGATCTCTGGCAACGTCTTGATGCAGCACTGGGGCAGCATCAAATCAAATGGGAATGGGTAAAAGGTCATGCCGGGCATCCAGAAAACGAACGCTGTGATGAACTGGCACGTGCTGCGGCAATGAATCCCACGCTAGAAGATACAGGTTATCAAGCAGAAGTTTAAGCCTGTGGTTTACGAAATTGCCGGGTGGCGCCGACCGCCTGGCGAATTCGCGGTTTGTTTTTGCTCTGTTTTATCGGGTTGAGAGTTAAAGGAATAGTCCGTTTCCGGGCAACGATAAGTTGTAAGCAACCAAGCGCAGGAATATGCGCGCTCAATAGTTTTCCACCATGTTTGTTCCACGGGAGAACGTGGAAACGGCTGGCGTGTAGCACTTCAAAATTCAACAAAGAGAGCCAGTCCAGTTGCCGCATAAGGGTAAACATCCGGCTGTTATAGGGCGATGTTTTTCGCAATACCGGCACAAGTTTGCGTAATCCCATTAAACTGATGGGATTGAAGCCGCTAATTACCAGCCAGCCATCATCAATCAATACCCGATCGGCTTCACGCAATAAACGATGCGGATCGGTGCACCATGGCAACGTATGTGCCAGTAAACAAACATCGACGGATTTATCAGCAAAAGGAAGATGAAGCGGATCTGCCTGCACCTGGACGGGTGTTCCTTGCGCAGAAACATTCACTTGATGAGAAACCGCGCACGCTTCGCAATTGATTTCTGCGCTTAAATTGCCAATCTTAAGCAGATGAAAACCATACATTTTCGTGAACCATGGGTTGAGCTGGCGCTCCAGCGCCTTGCGATAAAGCTCTCCCCAGGGCAAATCGCCCCAGCAATCAGGAGCCACGACTGTTTGAGGGTTCCTTGCCGGTTTCATCACAACCTTCCGTTTCACACTGAGAGGTAATCTATGAATCTTAACAGTATTTCCGCCTTTGATGACAATTACATCTGGGTTTTGACTGATGAAGCAGGCCGTTGCCTGATTGTCGATCCTGGAGAAGCGGAGCCGGTAGTCAAGGCCATTGCTGCCAACAACTGGCAACCGGAGGCAATATTTCTCACACACCATCATCACGATCACGTTGGCGGCGTGAAAGAACTGGTGGAAAAGTTTCCGCAAATTGTGGTCTACGGTCCACAAGAGACACAAGATAAGGGAACAACGCAGGTAGTCAAAGATGGCGATACCGCCTTCGTTTTGGGGCATGAATTTAGTGTAATTGCTACACCAGGTCACACTTTAGGACATATCTGTTACTTCAGTAATCCTTATCTATTTTGCGGTGATACTCTTTTTTCTGGTGGCTGCGGGCGTTTATTTGAAGGCACAGCTTCTCAAATGTATCAATCACTTAAAAAATTAAGTGCTCTACCTGACGATACCCTGGTATGTTGTGCTCATGAATATACTTTATCAAATATGAAGTTTGCCTTGAGTATTCTTCCGCACGATTTGTCCATAAATGATTATTATCGTAAAGTTATTGAGTTACGGGCAAAAAATCAAATAACACTCCCCGTAATTCTGAAAAATGAGCGGAAAATTAATGTTTTTTTAAGAACAGAAGATATTGATTTGATTAATGTAATTAATAAAGAAACATTATTGCAACAACCTGAGGAGCGTTTTGCCTGGTTAAGGTCAAAGAAAGATAGATTCTGATAAAACTTTCTTGTCATCGGCTTCGTTCGCCGTTATGATCGGTCGTCTTTTAAGCAACTATTGACACACACATGAAGGCAAAAGCGATATTACTCGCCTCTGTCCTGCTCGTGGGTTGCCAGAGTACCGGTAACGTCCAACAGCACGCACAGAGCCTTTCTGCAGCTGGTCAAGGGGAAGCAGCAAAGTTTACAAGTCAGGCACGATGGATGGACGATGGGACGTCTATCGCGCCAGATGGTGACTTGTGGGCTTTCATAGGCGACGAGCTAAAGATGGGAATTCCGGAAAACGACCGGATTCGCGAACAGAAACAGAAATATTTACGCAATAAGAGCTATCTCCACGATGTAACTTTACGGGCAGAGCCGTATATGTACTGGATAGCCGGGCAAGTTAAAAAACGTAACATGCCTATGGAACTGGTACTACTACCCATAGTGGAGAGCGCTTTTGATCCTCACGCGACGTCTGGCGCCAATGCCGCAGGCATTTGGCAGATCATTCCGAGTACGGGGCGCAATTATGGTTTGAAACAGACCCGCAATTATGACGCGCGTCGCGATGTTGTTGCTTCAACAACTGCCGCGCTGAACATGATGCAGCGTCTGAACAAGATGTTTGACGGCGACTGGCTTCTGACCGTAGCGGCTTATAACAGCGGCGAAGGTCGAGTCATGAAGGCAATTAAAACGAACAAAGCACGTGGAAAATCCACGGACTTCTGGTCGTTACCGTTGCCGCAGGAAACGAAGCAGTACGTGCCTAAAATGCTGGCATTGAGCGATATTCTCAAAAACAGCAAACGTTATGGCGTACGTCTGCCAACGACCGATGAAAGCCGTGCTCTGGCGCGTGTACACCTAAGTAGCCCGGTTGATATGGCGAAGGTTGCAGATATGGCGGGAATTTCCGTCAGCAAGCTGAAGACATTCAACGCTGGCGTGAAAGGCTCCACGCTGGGCGCAAGTGGTCCACAGTACGTGATGGTGCCAAAGAAGCATGCAGATCAACTGCGTGAATCTCTGGCTTCCGGCGAAATTGCTGCTGTACAGTCGACACTGGTTGCCGACAATACGCCGCTTAACAGTCGTGTTTACACTGTGCGCTCTGGCGACACGCTTTCAAGCATCGCTTCACGCCTCGGCGTAAGCACAAAGAATTTGCAGCAGTGGAACAATCTGCGCGGTTCTAAGCTGAAACCAGGCCAAAGCCTGACGATTGGTGCAGGTAGTAGTGCACAGCGACTGGCAAACAACAGTGACAGCATTACGTATCGTGTGCGCAAAGGTGATTCGCTTTCAAGCATTGCTAAACGCCACGGCGTAAACATCAAAGATGTAATGCGCTGGAATAGTGATACTGCGAATCTGCAACCAGGCGATAAGCTGACGTTGTTTGTGAAAAACAACAACATGCCAGACTCCTGACAAACCAGATAACAAAAAGGCACCGATTCCCCCGGTGCCTTTTTTATTTATGCCGCTTTATGTGCTTCCACCATGATGATATCACTGGTGAAAGAGCCATCTTGCTGCAAGGAAAAATACGTTTTCACCTCAGTCGATGCGCTCTGTTGGTAAACGCGAATAGCGTCCACTAACACTTCTGGCGTGCGCATTCTCGCGACCCATGAAGAAAATTCCAGCGGTAATTTATCCGTAATTAAATTACCAACAACCAAATTGGCTTCATTAATTAACGTCAACCACTCACCACTGGCGTAGTTACGCACATGCGATATATCGCGTAACGCCTCTACCGTCTGTAACCAGATATCGCGTACCGGATGCCCTGGCGACATGACATCCATCACAATCAGCAGACCACCAGGCTTCAATACCCGATTAACTTCTCGCAGCGCTGCACCAACATCATGCCAGTGATGGGCAGAATAACGACTGATAACAATATCAAAGGAGTTTTCGGCAAATGGCAGACTTTCGGCATACCCCTGACGGGTGGTGATATTTTTCAGTTGTCGGGCTTCGGCAGCCTGTACAACGACATCCAGCATTTGGGCAGATAAGTCATACGCCACCACCGCTTTCACGTTTTGCGCAGCGACAAAGCTGGCATGCCCTGCTCCACAACCCATATCGAGTACACTCGCATCAGGATAATCAGCCAGACGCACCGCCAGGCGCTGTAAATCTCGCCCGGAAGCATGTACGGTACTGGTCAGATATTCGCTGGCTTGAGAACTAAACTGCTTTTCTACGTGGTTATGGTGGGATTTTGTTGCCATTGCGCTGTCCTTTTGTTGTTTGAGTATAAAAGGGCAGTGCCAAACGTTGGTCTGCCCTGTGGCAGACCTGACATACCTTATTTATCAGGCTTGCCGGGACTGAATTCAACGAGTAGCGGATTGTGGTCAGAAGCGCGCGTCACCAGTACAGAAGCTTCGCTGACGTTCAAACCACGGTAGAAAACAAAATCAAGCGGTCGGCCAAATGCCCGTCGACGCTGATCATCAGTAAAACGCACCTGGCGCAGCGACATTTCCCGCGCAAAGCGATATAGCGCGTTCATCCTTCTACGGCTCCAGGCATTGAAATCTCCCGCCATAATGACTGGGCCGCTGTGATGGGCAATCTGATCGCCAATAGGAAGTAACTGCTTACTGTAAACATCTACGCCCAGACTAAAATTGACGGCGTGAATATTGACGACCATCAACAGGCGGGTATCAGGTAAAGGGTAGACCGTCACCAGCGCGGATTTCGCGAGACGTAAAATAGGTTCACGTTCACGTAATGGACAGCAATAAATGGGATGCGCCGCCGAAAGGGTCATTACACCGGAAGGATGCTGCGGCAGCACGAAAGCGGGTACCTGATCGGCAGCAAGATAGTTAGCAGTCGCAAACTCTACTAACTCTGGCGTTGTTTGCGCTTCCTGTAATAAAACCAGATGTGCATCTTTGCCGTAGTTTTTCAGTACAGACAACCATTCAGCACGTTGCTGTTTGTATATGTTCCACACCAGGATCCGAATACGCTCTTCGGTACTTAACGGTTCTCCGGGCGGTAATGCCTGGCCAATGCTCGCAAAAGACCCCGGCGGTAAAATCCTTTCCGCAGGTTGTCCGGCAACATAGCGCATGGCATAGGTGTTTTTTCGCACTTTTGACTTTGAAACCTCTATTACGTCACCCCTTCCGCATTCAGGAGGGTTCTACTGTTATAGGGATTTTAACTCACTCTTTCAACGAGCAATTGTAGATTGTTATGTAAGCAAGTACTTACGCCGGACTGAATTTTACTCTTTATTGAGCTCATTAAATCGGATGACATATCACCTACCCGAATGGTTTAATAACAAATAAATCCACAATCTCTCTTATATTTGCGACAGAGGCAAAAATGAAAGCTACGTCGGAAGAACTCGCTATTTTTGTTTCGGTTGTCGAAAGCGGAAGCTTTAGCCGGGCAGCCGAACAATTAGGGCAAGCGAACTCAGCGGTAAGCCGGGCAGTAAAGAAGCTGGAAATGAAACTCGGCGTAAGCTTGCTTAATCGCACCACGCGACAACTTAGCCTGACGGAAGAAGGCGAGCGTTATTTTCGTCGCGTGCAGTTGATTTTGCAGGAGATGGCTGCGGCTGAATCAGAAATTATGGAGACGCGTAATACGCCGCGCGGACTGTTACGGATCGATGCTGCAACTCCCGTGGTGCTGCACTTTCTAATGCCGTTAATTAAGCCATTTCGTGAACGGTATCCGGAGGTGACTTTGTCGTTAGTCTCCTCTGAGACGATTATTAATTTGATTGAAAGAAAAGTGGACGTCGCGATTCGCGCCGGTACGTTAACAGATTCCAGTTTACGTGCCAGGCCATTGTTTAACAGTTATCGAAAAATTATCGCCTCCCCTGATTATATTGCCCGCTATGGCAAGCCAGAAACTATTGACGATTTAAAGCAACATGTTTGCCTGGGATTCACTGAACCCGCTTCCCTCAATACCTGGCCTATAGCCTGTAGTGATGGGCAATTACATGAAGTGCAGTACGGTTTGTCATCCAATAGTGGAGAAACGCTGAAACAGCTTTGCCTGAGTGGCAATGGAATTGCGTGTTTGTCCGACTATATGATCGACAGAGAAATTGCTCGTGGTGAACTGGTGGAGTTAATGGCAGATAAAGTACTGCCGGTAGAAATGCCCTTTAGCGCCGTCTATTACAGCGACCGTGCAGTAAGTACGCGCATCCGGGCCTTTATCGATTTCCTTAGCGAGCATGTAAAAACAGCTCCCGGAGGAGCTGTCAGAGAGGCTTAATCCCATTCAGGAGCCAGCCCTTCCGGACTTACCAGGCGGTCGTTGCAATCCAGTGCGGCGATCGCTTTTTTATCTTCGGCATCAAGCTGTAAATTAACTGCCTGCAGGTTGCTCGCCAGGTTTTCACGTTTGGTAGAAGATGGAATCACCGAGTAACCTTCCCCCATAGCCCACGACAGGATCACTTGTGCCGGGGTCGCATTGTGTTTTGCTGCTATGCGAGCAATAACTTCATCTTTCAGGGCTTTACCATATGCCAGCGTCATATAGGAAGTAATATGAATGCCGTGCTGTTTGGCCCAGTCCACCACTTTACGGTTTTGCAGATAAGGAGAGAGTTCAATTTGGTTGGTGGCGATGTTTTCAACACCAACAGCAGCAATCGCTTTTTCCATCAATGGGATCGTGAAGTTGGAAATACCGATCTCACGCGTCAGCCCTTGTTTTTTCGCATCCAGCAGCGCCTGCATAAACTCTTCGACTGATACCGCATCATTTGGTGACGGCCAGTGGATCAGTGTCAGATCAACATAATCGGTACGCAGCTTTTGCAGGCTCTCTTTCAGGCTTGGGATCAGTTTGTCTTTACTGAGGTTTTCAATCCAGATTTTAGTGGTGATGTAGAGTTCATTACGTGGCACGCCGCTTTCTGTAATCGCCTGACCTACTGCCGCTTCGTTATCATAGATTTGTGCGGTATCAATTGTACGATAGCCAAGTTCTAGCGCCGTTTTCACAGATGAAATAACAACGTCGTCTTTAAGACGGAAAGTACCTAAACCAAATGCAGGGATAGCCATAATATGCCTCTTTTAATGCTATGTTCGTTAACTGAGATGATTATGGGCTTCAGACTGTTGCGGAAAAAGAGCGTAAAACGCAGAGGATTTTTGCGATTTTAGCAAAAATAGAAATACAGACTAAAAAAAACCTCGAGCGTTAACTCGAGGCTTCTTAATAAGTGGCGGAACGGACGGGACTCGAACCCGCGACCCCCTGCGTGACAGGCAGGTATTCTAACCGACTGAACTACCGCTC
>NZ_JACSQI010000021.1 GCF_014836715.1 Escherichia whittamii | reverse complement strand
GATGCGAAAAGCAGCCATGGACAGAGACTACCTCGCGTCAGTCCTTGCGGGGGGCGGGCTTTCGTAATCTTGCCCTGCCTCTATGCCTGCCCGTCAGGGAAAGAACATGAGAAGTACACTTTTTGTACTAAACAATGAGATGCCAGAAAGACATCGCAGAGAAGATAGCTATAGACAATTATCATCCCCCGTCAGTCCTTGTTAAGCTCGGAGAGACGTAATCTGGCCAGTCCCGTAATGCTTATAAAGCCCATCGATTTCGCCCACTTTCTTTCGCCCGGTATAACGCGGCGTCGGCATCTGAAACAATTTGTTCAGCCGTTTTTGCGGGAGCAGAACAGGTAATCCCCTGACTAACCGTAACGAATGTACTGACAGCAGATGCCTGATGCGGGATTGCTGTCAGTTTAAGTTCTTGCTTCACTCTGTCTGCTACCGCCTCAGCTTCCGGCAATGTTGCATTAAACAGTATGATGGCAAACTCTTCGCCACCATAACGGGCAACAACATCCTCTGACTGGCGAGTTGAACGCTGTAGAGCGTCGGCAACTTGTATCAGGCAACGATCACCAGCTGGATGCCCGTAAGTGTCGTTGTAATGTTTAAAAAAATCGACATCCAGCATAATTAGAGCAAATGACCCGCCGTTATCTATCGCGTCGTATAAGATACTGTTCATCGCACGTCGGTTTGCTGCCCCAGTCAAAGGATCACGATGTGCTAATGCATCAAGGCGATTAATTAACTGGTTGTTGTAGCTGTTTTGTTCCCATGCTTCTTCAAACCAACGTAACAAAATAAGTCGCCCACCATACAGCACCAGTGAAAAAATACACCAGATAACCGCAAAATGAATATTAATCTGTTGATTAAGCATAAGACTCGCTATTGGAGTAGTGAGCCATAAAGGAATTATAAATGCGAGCAATGATGGGGTATGGAAATAAAGTGCGACAACGCCACTAAGCATTAATAATACACATAGTGGATAAGCAAACTGCAGCGTCCAGTGCGCAATAAAGTGATAACTACACCAGGACCATAGCAGGCTCAGGGCCACTAATAGCACCTGGATAGGTAATGCGTTTTGCCGAGGGATTAGTAGTAAGCCACTGCAAATCAGCAGAATACCCATTGCGGATATATCAATAGAATGTATAAGGTTTTTTTCATTTAACCATGGAGGAGTAAGGTCATTAAACAGAACATGACGCAGCAAAATCATCAATGCAAAACTTACATTGATAAAAGCAAACCATGGCAGACTAATTGTCATGCCGCGAATAACCATATCGCGGCGTGTTTGCCACGAGTGATGCGGTTTTC
Organism: Escherichia whittamii; assembly: GCF_014836715.1. Classification (GTDB taxonomy): domain Bacteria; phylum Pseudomonadota; class Gammaproteobacteria; order Enterobacterales; family Enterobacteriaceae; genus Escherichia; species Escherichia whittamii. The sequence goes on along the minus strand of NZ_JACSQI010000021.1, from coordinate 32,271 downwards.
TTCTTTCAGCCATTTTTTAACCAAAAAAGGGCATGATACCTGCCCGATACAGAGTAAATTTATGGTGTCACTATATTGAACCAAAACTCAAAATTATCCATATAACCTAACAGTTCGTTGAGTTTTTCCGCATTGCCAGTAATTTTGACATCTCCTTTGTCCGTGGCTTCTTTCAGTGTCTCTTCTTTCAATACAATTTTGTTCAATACATCACGAGTCAGAGAGATAGTGGCATCAGCATCCGAAGCCTCTACACCGGCGGTATGATTGAGAACTCCATTTTCAAGCTCCACTTTATAGTTGCCGCCGTCTTCACCAAAATCGAAATTCAACACGGCTTTGGCATCTGCCGCTTTCTCACCATTAATATGGACGGCAAGATAATCAAAGAACATCTCCGGCGTCATTGCACGCACAGTGTCAGGGCTGGCAGTATTTGGTGTGGGTAATTTTTGTACGCCGCTACGCAATTCCTGTGCGCCAGTGAGATAAAAATTACGCCACGGCCCAGATTCAGCCTGATAGCCTAACTGCTCAAGCGCATCAGCTTCCAGATTTCTCGCTGCCAGGTTGTTTGGATCGGCAAACACCACCTTACTGACAACCTGAGCAACCCAGCGGAAATTGCCCTGGTCATAATCCTGTTTGGCTTTTTGTAAAATGGCATCAGCACCGCCCATATACTCGACGAATTTTTTTGCGCCTTCTTCTGGCGGCAGTTCATCAAGCGTCGCGGGGTTACCATCAAACCAGCCGAGATAAAGCACGTAAGTTGCTTTCACGTCATGACTTACCGAACCGTAATAACCGCGATTCGCCCAAGTGTTAGCCAGCGAAGAGGGCAGTTTAAAGTTTGCGGCAATTTCATCACGGGTCATCCCCTGATTTGCCATTCGCAGAGTTTGATCATTGATGTAACGATACAAATCACGCTGGCTTTTAAGCAGTTTGACCACGTTATCGTTGCCCCAGGTTGGCCAGTGATGTTGAGCGAGAATAACCTCGGCTTTATCCCCCCATAAATTGAGTGCTTCGTTAATGTATTTTGACCACGGCAGCGGTTGGCGAATTTTAGCCCCACGCAGCGAATAGGTGTTATGAAGGGTGTGCGTGACATCTTCTGCGGTTTCGATCAGTTTCTTTTCTTCAATAAACCACAGCATTTCAGAAGGCGCTTCGGAACCTGGTGCCATCAGGAAATCATAGGTCAACCCGTCAATAGTTTCTTTTTGCCCGGTTTTGGTGATGTAGTTAGTAGGAGCAATCAACGTAACCGTTCCTGCTGAAGTGGTTGTCCCCAGCCCCGCGCCGACCTGGCCTTTAACATCAGGTTTCAATAAGTTGCCATACATATAACTGGCTCGTCGGCTCATCACATTGCCAGCCATAATGTTCTCGGAAACTGCTTCCTCCAAAAATCCGGCTGGCGCATAGATTTTTGTTTTTCCTGATTTAACGTCAGCTTCATCAATTACACCGCGAACACCACCGTAGTGATCGACATGACTGTGTGTGTAGATAACCGCCACTACCGGTTTTTTGCCGCGATTTTTGTAATAAAGATCCATACCCACTTTGGCTGTTTCTGCTGAAACAAGTGGATCAACGACGGTAATACCCTCTTTGCCTTCAATGATGGTCATATTTGATAAATCGAGGTTACGAATCTGATAGACACCTTCAGTCACTTCAAATAAACCGCTGATATTTATCAGTTGCGCCTGACGCCATAAACTTGGATTCACCGTATCAGGGGCTTTATCGCCTTCTTTGATAAAAGCGTATTGTTGTGGGTCCCAGATAACATTTCCTTGCTCGCCCTTAATCACGTCTTGAGGAATAGGGGCAATAAAACCTTTATGGGCATCAGTAAAGTCAGTGTTATCGGAAAACGGCAGCTGGTTATAGAGTAAATTGTTTGCTTGCTGCGTGGCTGCGGTGGCGTTTTTAGGGGCTTCCGCCGCGAGGAGAGGTAACGAACTGGTGGTGAATAATCCCGTTATTAGCAGACTTTTAACAATATGATTAAGCTGCATCTTAAGTGTCTCCAGAATGGATTTTTATTGGGGGTAATTACGAATGAAAAATTTTAGTGAGGGCAAGAATAACTATAATTGGCGTTAATAAATTGGCAAGCCGGGAACTTGATGTTTTCTTAATGGCATGTTGGCATAAGAATATATTCTGCAAGTCAACGTTTGTGCTGGCGCTTTATTTAAAAGGCAGTAGTACAAATATGCACAATTTCAAGCAGACATTATTGCCATAAAAACGCATCATCGGACACATGACACTCACAACGTGTGTTAATTTTACTGACATCTTTCAAAAGGAGCACAAAAATGCCGCACATAGACATCAAATGTTTTCCGCGTGAACTGGACGAACAACAAAAAGCAGCGCTTGCTGCAGATGTTACCGCCGTTATTATTCGCCATCTGAACAGTAAAGACAGTTCGATAAGCATTGCTCTACAGCAGATTCAACCAGAATCATGGCAAGCTATCTGGGACGCCGAAATCGCGCCCCAAATGGAGACTTTGATAAAGAAACCGGGTTACAGCATGTAATGCTTAACCTGCCGTAACACGTTTGCCGCTGGTAACGAAGGTGCCAGCGCCTAAATGATGTAGTGTATTGAGTTTATCATCATCAAACTGCCAGCGGCCTTCGACAAATACCCGAGCGTCTGCCGCTGCTGATACTACTTCGCCAAATAGTGTGTCGTATTTTTCTTGCGCGGAAGTCGCAGGTAGCAAGCGGCACTCCATCCACGCCAGACATTTTTCCTCGACCAGCGGTAAACCAAGCACCGGGCCTTTCACTACCGGAATGCCGTAGCAATTAAATTTATCCTCTTCACGACCCGACACACTTCCTACCGCCCACGTCCAGTTAGTCGCCGCAACGCCCGGAATAACGATGCCAAATTTACCGTTACGCTCAATCAACTCCCTGGTCCATGTCGATTTATCTACCACAATTGCCACGCGTGGCGGTTCGAACTCTACGGGCATCGACCAGGCCGCAGCCATAAGGTTACGTCGCTGGGATTGCTCATCGAAACTGGTTATCAAGACGGTAGGGCCGTGGTTTAACAGACGGCTGGCATGATGCAAATCGACGGGGATAAATCGGCTCACAATAGCGCCTCGCTATGAAGGGTGTTTTAAAAGCGTAGCTCGTAACGCAATAAGCAACAAAATTAACGGGATCGGCGATTTGCGAACGTGATGCATGTCCACGATCGCACAAAATCGCCTGTGCGGTGTCTATTCCAGGTTATAAGTTGATAAAACCACTAACGGAAACGCCTGATGACGCCCATTCTGAATCATTACTTTGCCCGCATTAACTGGTCGGGAGCCGCTGCGGTCAATATCGATACGCTTCGTGCATTACACCTGAAACACAATTGCACCATTCCATTTGAAAATCTTGATGTTCTGCTGCCGAGGGAAATGCAGCTTGATGATCAATCTCTGGAAGAGAAATTGGTGTTCGCCCGGCGTGGCGGTTACTGCTTTGAACAGAATGGCGTGTTTGAGCGGGTATTACGCGAGCTGGGTTTTCATGTACGCAGTCTTTTAGGGCGCGTAGTGTTATCTAATCCTCCAGCATTACCGCCGCGTACCCATCGTTTGCTGTTGGTGGAACTGGAAGGTGAAAAATGGATTGCTGATGTCGGTTTCGGAGGTCAGACATTGACTGCGCCGATTCGTTTAGTGGCGGATATCGCGCAAACAACGCCACATGGCGAATATCGGCTGTTACAGGAAGGGGACGACTGGATTTTGCAGTTTAATCATCATCAGCACTGGCAGTCGATGTACCGTTTTGATCTCTGCGAGCAACAACAAAGCGATTATGTGATGGGTAATTTCTGGTCGGCGCACTGGCCGCAATCGCATTTCCGCCATCATTTGCTGATGTGCCGCCATTTACCGGACGGTGGCAAACTGACACTGACCAATTTTCATTTTACCCATTATGAAAATGGACATGCAGTGGAGCAGCTAAATCTACCGGATGTGGTGTCGTTGTATGCCGTGATGCAGGAGCAGTTTGGTCTGGGCGTGGATGATGTGAAACATGGGTTTACTGTGGATGAGTTAGCGTTGGTGATGGCAGCGTTTGATACACATCCGGAGGCGGGGAAATAGTTTCTGCCAAAGTGCCGGATGCGGCGTAAACGCCTTATCCGGCCTACATTAGCCCGGTTGTAGGCCTGATAAGCAAAGCGCATCAGGCAACGGTTTCAGAGATCAATGGCCCATTCAGCATGGAACAGAATCACCGCTGTGCCAGAAATGGTGACTTTCTCCGGTTGGTTGTCCCGAATAGTCACCGTCACATCTATCACACCATCACGCCCAAGTGCGCGTCCCTGATGGCCTTTGACGCGCAACATATTGCCATCGTGGGGTAACACGTTGTGATGCACCAACCATGCGCCCATCGGACCATTGGCATTCCCGGTCACCGGATCTTCCACAATGCCAATCGCAGGCGAGAACATGCGACCATCGGTTTCATTTTTACCTGGGCGGATCTGGAAGGGGAAAAACCCATTGCAGCCAATCTGCTTGCTGATGGTTGTTAGTGCAATAAGGTCAGGAGAAAGGGCGTCAATATCCACTTCCGGCTTCAACGGGATCATCACCTTTGAGTGTCCGGTCGTTGCCACCTGGATCGGCAATCCGGGCAGAATGTCGTCTTCGGTAAGATGCAACGCGTTGATAATTGCCGCGCGTGCTTCACCTTCCAGCGGCGGTTCAAAACCTGGGGGACCTTGCTCCAGTGAAATACGATAATCATCGTTTTGCGTTTCAATAGTCACGCGATGACGTCCCGCCAGAGATGTTTGCCAGACGGTGCAATTCCCCAAGCCTAACACCTTCGAACGTACATAGTGCGCTGCCACCGTTGCATGACCGCAAATTGGCACTTCAACCGTAGGCGTAAAGTAGCGAATGCGCACATCACTGTCGTCGCTGTGCAGCAGAAAAGCAGTTTCCGAATGGCCTAACTCGCGGGCGATAAGCTGCATTTGCGCTTCGCTAAGATTATCGGCGGGGAAAACAACACCGGCAGAATTGCCGCGAAAAGGTTGAGAGGTAAAAGCATCGACGTGGTAAACCTGCGGTTTCATTAATGTTCTCCTGTGGCTGGAGAACTATCATAGCTTGCAAGTGGCCGGAGAGCGAAGGGCTATCCGGCCAGGGTGGTGATTAACGCCGCGAGCGCACAATCTGGTACCGACGGGTAAAGTACTCAAATGGTGCGCTCCATACATGCACGAGTCGGGTGAACGGGAAGAGCAGGAAGATGGTCATTCCCAACACCAGATGAACGCGGAAGATATAAGCCACACCATCAAGGTGCGTCGATGCGCCGCCCTGGAAAGTGACGATGCTTTGCGCCCAGCCCACCAGCTTCATCATTTCACTGCCGTCCGGATGTTGTGCTGAAAAGGGAATGGTGGTTAATCCCAGAATGCACTGAATTAACAAAATGGCGAGGATCAGGATATCCGCACCAGAAGATGTCGCCCTGATACGCGGATTCGTTAAACGGCGTACCAGCAATCCCGCGCCGCCAATCAGCGTCAACACACCGCAAATACCGCCGAGGATCATTGCCATTTGCTGTTTTACCGCCACCGGCAGAAACCACGCGTACATCCAGTGCGGCGTTAACATGCCGAACAGATGTCCGAAGAAGATCCCCAGAATGCCGATATGGAACAGATTCGACCACAGCACCATCCCGCGTTTATCCAGCATCTGGCTGGAGGAGGCGCGCCAGGTGTACTGCCCATAGTCGTAGCGCAGCCAGCTTCCGAGAATAAATACCGTGCCACACAAGTACGGGTAGATATCGTAAAAAAAGACGTTCAGATACTGAATCATTTCCCACCTCCCGCACTGATGTCGACGTACTGCGGCGCGACATCCTGGCTAAAGCGTCGCTGATATTGATTAAGTGGCGAGCTGTCACACGCCGTGGCGTTATCTTCAATAAACTTCACCTGTTCCTCTTCCCACACTGCATCCAGCGCCTGGCGGGTGTCGTCACGCTCCTCGCTGCGTATCTGTTTTGTGACACTGTCACTTGAAAGTGTACTTCCCGCCAGATGCAGCAGGGCGTCAAACAACGGATACCACGGTGCCTCGCGTTGTTTTAAGCGCCCGCCAAGCAGAGCGAGGATTGGCGCAACGTTGAGCAAACCTTCTTTCGCCTGGTTGTCGGGCAGCACACTTAAATACTCCAGATACAAAGGCAGATAATCAGGTAGCTCGCGACAATTTAGCTGCAGGCCGACTTTTTCATACTCCGCCAGCAGGTCCACCATTGCCTGACCGCGATCGCGTGACTCGGCATGAACATGTTCAAACAGCAGCAGCGACGTGGTACGTCCACGGTCAAACACTTCACACCATTCGGCCTGTTTATCCAGCAGCGGCGCGTTGAGCAGATCGAGTGCAAAATCGGTGAGCATCGGCGCGTCGCGGCGAATCAGCGCCAGCGCGTCGTCCTTGCATTCCCACAACAGCTCGTCCGGGTACTCCATCAACAGGCCGATCACTTTGAGGATTTGCATTATTCCCCCTCCGCTTTATTGCGTACTTCGGTAATGTCGATAGCATCGATCCGGCTACTGTTGAACAGGTTGAATTTAGTATCAGAGCCGTGGCAACCGTCGCCAAAAGTAAAGCCGCAGCCGTTACGCTCTCCAAACGCATCGCCCGCCATTTCCCGATGACTGGTCGGAATGACAAACCGATCTTCATAGTTGGCGATAGCGAGATAGCGATACATATCTTCCACCTGGGCGACGCTCAAACCCACTTCGTCAATTGCGCGGGTATCCGTTACGCCTTCTACGGTTTGCGAACGCATATAGTGGCGCATGGCCATCATCCGTTTTAGCGCCCGCAGTACAGGGCCGGTATCGCCTGCACTCAACATATTGGCGAGATATTGCACCGGAATACGCAGGCTTTCGATAGCGGGAAGCACGCCTTCGCTTTTTGGTAGACCGCCTGCATCGGCGTATGACTGAATTGGCGACAGTGGCGGTACATACCAGACCATTGGTAGGGTGCGATATTCCGGGTGCAGCGGTAGCGCCAGTTTCCAGTCCATGGCCATTTTGTAAACCGGCGAACGCTGGGCTGCCTCAATCACGTTTTGCGGGATACCTTGTTTCAGCGCTTCTTCGATCACCGAGGGATCGTGCGGATCGAGGAACACTTCGCACTGGCGTTCATAGAGATCAACTTCGCGCTCGGTGCTCGCCGCTTCCTCGATACGGTCGGCGTCGTAGAGCAGTACGCCAAGATAACGAATGCGACCCACGCAGGTTTCAGAGCAGACCGTCGGCTGACCGGACTCAATTCGCGGATAACAGAAGATACATTTTTCTGACTTACCGCTTTTCCAGTTGAAGTAGATTTTTTTGTACGGACAACCGCTAATGCACAAGCGCCAGCCACGGCATTTATCCTGATCGATCAGCACAATGCCGTCTTCTTCGCGTTTGTAGATAGCGCCGCTGGGGCAGGTCGCCACGCAGCTTGGGTTAAGGCAGTGTTCGCACAGGCGCGGCAGGTACATCATGAAGGTGTTTTCAAACTGCCCGTACATCTCCTTTTGCATGGCGTCGAAGTTGCGGTCGCGGGCGCGTTTTTCAAACTCGCCGCCCAGCAGTTCTTCCCAGTTAGGCCCCCAGATCACTTTCTCCATCCGTTTGCCGTCAATTAGCGAACGCGTGCGGGCGGTGGGAATATGTTTACCTTCCGGCGCGCTATGCAAATGTTCATAATCGAAGGTGAAAGGTTCGTAGTAATCGTCAATCTGTGGCACTACCGGGTTGGCGAAAATTTTGGTAATTACGCCCATTTTGCTGCCCAGACGCGGGCGGATCTTGCCATTGACGTCGCGGACCCAGCCGCCTTGCCACTCTTCCTGATCTTCCCAGTTTTTCGGGTAACCAATACCCGGTTTGGTTTCGACGTTGTTAAACCATGCGTACTCCATGCCTTCGCGCCCGGTCCAGACGTTTTTACAGGTCACAGAACAGGTGTGGCAGCCGATACATTTATCGAGGTTAAGCACCATGCCAACTTGCGAACGTATTTTCATTTTTTCGCCTCCTGTACCTGATCGCGACCTTCATCATCCAGCCAGTTAACGTTCTTCATCTTGCGGATCATGATGAATTCGTCACGGTTTGAGCCGACGGTGCCGTAGTAGTTAAAGCCCCAGGCCAGTTGCGCGTAACCGCCAATCATATGTGTCGGTTTCGGGCAAACGCGGGTAACGGAGTTATGAATGCCACCGCGCATGCCGGTCACCTCCGAGCCGGGGATATTCATAATGCGTTCCTGGGCGTGATACATCATGGTCATGCCCGGCGGCACGCGTTGGCTGACCACCGCGCGAGCCGTCAGCGCGCCGTTGGCGTTAAACACTTCCACCCAGTCGTTATCGACAATGGTCAGTTCGCGGGCATCGGTTTCGCTGATCCAGACAATCGGTCCACCGCGCGAGAGCGTCAGCATTAGCAGGTTTTCACTGTAGGTAGAGTGAATGCCCCATTTCTGGTGCGGCGTCAGGAAGTTAAGTGCTTTTTCCGGAAAGCCGTTTGGCGGTATCTGGCGCATTTCACTGACGCTGCGGGTGTCGATAGGCGGGCGATAAGCCACCAGACTTTCACCAAAGGCACGCATCCACGGATGATCCTGATAGAGCTGCTGGCGGCCCGACAGCGTGCGCCACGGAATTAACTCATGAACGTTGGTGTATCCGGCGTTGTAAGAGACGTGATCGCTTTCCAGACCGGACCATGTTGGGCTGGAGATAATTTTACGCGGCTGCGCCTGAATATCGCGAAAGCGAATCTTCTCGTCCTCTTTGTGCCGCGCCAGATGGGTATGTTCGCGTCCGGTGATCTCGCCCAGTGCTTGCCACGCTTTGACCGCCACATGACCGTTGGTTTCCGGTGCCAGCGCCAGAATCACTTCTGATGCATCAATGGCGGTGTCAATCAGCGGACGCCCCTGTGCCGGGCCATCGCGTTTGGTGTAATTGAGTTTACCGAGGAAATCGATTTCATCCTGGGTATTCCACGAAATCCCTTTACCGCCGTTGCCGAGTTTGTCCATCAATGGCCCGAGCGAGGTAAAGCGTTCATAGGTAGCAGGATAGTCACGTTCGACCGCCACAATATTGGGGGCAGTTTTGCCAGGGATCAGATCACATTCGCCTTTGCGCCAGTCGAGCACTTCACACGGTTGTGAGAGCTCTGCCGGGGAGTCATGCAGCAGCGGTTGCAGTACCACGTCAGTTTCTTTGCCGAGATGGCCCACGCACACTTGCGAAAAGACTTTGGCGATACCTTTGTAGATTTCCCAGTCGCTGCGTGATTCCCAGGCCGGATCGACCGCCGCAGAAAGTGGATGGATAAACGGATGCATATCCGAGGTATTCATATCGTCTTTTTCGTACCAGGTGGCGGTGGGCAGGACGATATCGGAGAACAGACAGGTGCTGGACATACGGAAGTCCAGCGTCACCAGCAGGTCGAGCTTGCCTTCAATCGCCGCAGTTTGCCATTCGACATCCTCCGGTTTGATCCCGTCGCTGACACCGAGTTCTTCCCCCTGAATCCCGCTTTCTGTACCCAGCAGATACTTCTGCATATATTCGTGGCCTTTGCCGGAGGAGCCTAGCAGGTTAGAACGCCAGACAAACAGGTTACGCGGATGATTGCTGCCGTTATCCGGCTGCTCGCAGGCCATACGCAAATCGCCCGATTTCAATGCCTGAGCGGTAAATTCTGCAGGTGATAATCCCACCTTGTCGGCTTCGGCTTTAATCCCGAGCGGATTACGCCCCAACTGTGGTGCAGAAGGTAGCCAGCCCATGCGTTCGGCGCGAACGTTGAAATCAATCAGATGACCGCTGTATTTACTGGCATCGGCGAGCGGTGAGAGCAGTTCCTGAGCAGAAACTTTTTCATAGCGCCACTGGCTTGAGTGATTGTAAAAAAACGAGGTGCTGTTCATCTGGCGCGGCGGACGGTTCCAGTCAAGCGCAAAGGCCAGCGGCAACCAACCGGTTTGCGGACGCAGTTTTTCCTGACCGACATAGTGCGCCCAGCCGCCGCCGCTTTGCCCGACACAACCGCAGAAGACCAGCATATTGATCATTCCCCGGTAGTTCATATCCATGTGATACCAGTGGTTAACACCAGCACCGAGGATAATCATCGAACGCCCGTGGGTTTTATGGGCAGTATCAGCAAATTCACGGGCGATAGTTTCAATGTACTGGCGCGGCACGCCGGTAATTTGCTCGCCCCAGGCCGGGGTGTAAGGTTTGATTTCAGCGTAATCTTTTGCGCTGTTTTCATCTTTCAGCCCGCGATCGAGGCCGTAATTCGCCAGTACCAAATCATAAACGCTGACGACCGGACAGACACTGCCATCGGCGAGCGTCAGGTTTTTCACCGGAAGCTGGCGCACCAGTACCGGATCGTGTTTCACGCTACGAAAGTGCGGATTTTCAATGCCGCCAAAGTAGGGGAAGGCCACGCCTGCAACGGAGTCGTGTTGACCGAGCAAGGTTAACGACAACTCAGTCTCTGTACCTGCGGCGATGGATTCCAGATTCCATTTCCCTTTTTCGCCCCAGCGAAAACCAATCGAACCGTTCGGCACCACCAGTTCACCTGCGGTATTAACTGCCACGGTTTTCCACTGCGGATTGTTGCTTTCGCCCAATCCATCCACCAGGTCAGACGCGCGGATCATCCGTCCGGGAACGTAGCTACCATCGTCGCGAGGTTCCAGCATTACCAGCATCGGCATGTCGCTGTAGCGGCGGCAGTAATTGATGAAGTAGTCGCTGGGGTTATCGAGATGAAACTCTCTTAAAATCACATGGCCCATCGCCATCGCCAGGGCGCTGTCGGTGCCTTGTTTTGGTGCCAGCCACTGGTCGCACAATTTCGCCACTTCAGAGTAGTCAGGGGTAATGGCGATAGTTTTGGTGCCTTTGTAGCGTACTTCGGTAAAGAAGTGGGCGTCTGGCGTGCGCGTCTGCGGCACGTTTGAACCCCAGGCGATGATGTAGCTGGAGTTATACCAGTCGGCAGATTCTGGTACGTCGGTTTGCTCGCCCCAGGTCATCGGCGAGGCGGGCGGCAGGTCGCAATACCAGTCGTAGAAACTTAAGCAGGTGCCGCCTAGCAGCGACAGATAACGCGTTCCGGCGGCGTAAGAAACCATCGACATCGCCGGGATCGGCGAGAATCCGGCAACGCGATCCGGGCCATAGGTTTTGATGGTCCAGACGTTAGCGGCAGCAATCAGTTGATTCAGTTCCTGCCAGTTGGAGCGAATAAACCCGCCGCGCCCACGTACCTGCTTGTAGCTCAGGCACTTCTGCGGGTCATTCATGATCGACTCCCACGCCAGTACCGGATCGCTGTGTTGTTTGAGGGCTTCGCGCCACAATTCAATCAGCCGTTTACGAATTAGTGGGTATTTAAGGCGGTTAGCGCTGTAGAGATACCAGGAGTAACTTGCGCCGCGTGGGCATCCGCGTGGTTCATGATTGGGCAGGTCAGGGCGGGTACGAGGATAGTCGGTCTGCTGGATTTCCCAGGTCACCAGGCCGTTTTTAACATAGATTTTCCAGCTACAGGAGCCAGTACAGTTAACGCCGTGAGTCGAGCGCACGATTTTGTCGAATTGCCAACGCTGGCGATAGCTATCTTCCCAGTCGCGGTTGCTATGCATCACCTGTCCGTGACCGTCGGCAAAAGTTTCGCCCTTTTGTTTGAAGTAGCGAAAGCGGTCCAAAAGTTTACTCATGACATGACTCCTGCTCCAGGAATGATTTGGGATCTGATGCCTTGTCGGATGCGACACGGTTGTAGGCCTGATAAGACGAGCGAGCGTCTTACCAGGCATCGATCTCTTATTTTTGGCTGAACTTCCGCCGCCCATAAACCAGCCAGGTCAGCAGCACACAGATGATGTAAAAGATTAAAAACACTTTCATCGCGCCCACTGGCGAGCCGGTCATATTCAGCGACATGCCAAATGCTTGTGGAATAAAGAAGCCGCCCACCGCGCCGATGGCCGAAATAAAGCCCAGCGCCGCCGCCGTTTCGGTGACGGCTTCTCGCTGGGCTTGTTCATCGCTGCCGCCTTTCATCTTGACGCGATAAATCGTTATCTGGCGAAAGATGACAGCGATCATCTGGAAAGTAGAACCACTTCCCAAACCCGCGGTAAGGAATAACCCCATAAACACAGCGTAAAATGCGATGAAATTGCCGGAGCCTGTGCCAGGCAGAGTGAGGAACAACAGGGCACTGAAAACCGCCATAAAAATGAAGTTGATAAGCGTTACACGCACGCCGCCAAATTTATCGGAGATCGCACCGCCGACGGACCGCGCAATGGCGCCGATAAACGGGCCAAAAAAAGCCAGTTGCAGTATGTTCACATCCGGGAACTGCGTTTTTGCCAGCATGGCAAACCCGGCGGAAAAACCGATAAACGAGCCAAAGGTAGCGAGATAGAGCAGACTCAGCAGCCACAGATGCAACCGTTGCAAAACGGGCAACTGGTCTGCAATTGACGCACGTGAACTGGCAATATCATTCATCCCTGACCAGGCGGCGATAGTGGCAATCGCTAGTAGCGGCACCCAAATCCATGCGGCATTCGCCAGCGACATCACAGAACCATCGGCCTGCGGTACGCCATTGACGCCAAGAAAAGCAAATACCGGAACAAAAATCACCAGCGGCGCAACCAGCTGCATCACGCTGACGCCTAAATTCCCCAGCCCGCCATTAATCCCTAATGCACTGCCTTGTTTGGCTTTCGGGAAGAAGAAACTGATATTTCCCATACTCGAAGCAAAGTTCGCGCCAGCAAAACCACACAGCAAAGCAATAACAATAAATATCCCGTAAGGGGTATTCGGATCTTGCACAGCAATACCGAGCCAGACGCAAGGAATAATCAGAATCGCGGTACTAAAAACCGTCCAGCGACGTCCACCGAATATAGGCACCATAAAGGAGTAGGGAACACGCAATAATGCGCCGGAAACGGAAGGTAATGCGGTTAATAAAAAAAGCTGATCGGTAGTGAAATTAAAGCCGATTTTATTGAGATTAACGGCAACTGCGCTAAATAACATCCAGACACAGAAGGCAAGGAGTAAACAGCTTACTGATATCCAAAGGTTTCTTCGGGCAATGTGTTTTCCTTTATTTTCCCAGAATGCCGGATTTTCTGGCTTCCAGTCGCGCAAAAGGTAACGATTATTTTTCTCATTTTGTAGTGCCATACTCTTCCTCACATGCACACATTGTTAATGAAAAAAAGACAAGGCAGGACATTGGACGCAATGGTCCGTTATTAGAATTAAGAGTAGATAGAGTGACGTGCTGATTGAAAGAATAGATAACAAAGCGAAACTGCGGGGGGAGAAAGCTGATTATCTGAATGGATATGTGTTACTAAATGTAACGATTACGCATCATATTCCTTACCAATTTTTAAATTAACATACGGCAGACGCGTTTGTTGCCGTATGAATCGTGGCTTTATTCTCGTAGCCTTTGCTTATCTTTGACGTGTTGCCAGCCAGCAGAGCAGGGAACCGCCGCAGACCATCAATGCACCTTGCCAGAAAGAGAACGATAGCGGAGCACTAAGCAGTACCGCAGCAAGCGCCGACGAAAGCACAGGCGTAAAATACGAACCTACCGCCATAATGGTGACATTGCCATGTAGAATGCCGACGTTCCACGCAGCGTAAGCAAATCCTAAGGTAAATGCCGCTGAGATAAGTTTTATAATGACGGGCGTGCTAAATACCATCTCTGGTTGCGGCGTTAAAAAATAGTAAACCCACAAACTTGCTCCTGTCAGCAGGACGAAAACGGTAATACCGTTAAATCCACGGGCATATTTATTGGTTACCGTGCAATAAGCAGCCCAGATGAAAGCACCAATAAACGCCAGGCAATAACTTAACGGGCTGGTAGTGATATTGTTGATAATTTCATCCGGCTTGAGGCCATTTTCTCCCCCTAATACCCAGCAGACGCCGCCAAGGGCTAGTAATAATCCCGGAACAATCAGCCAGTTGGTCTTCTGACCATTAAACAGAATGGCAAAGAGAATTGTCAGACTGGGCCATAAATAGTTCACCATGCCCACTTCAATAGCCTGATGACGGGTCGCCGCATACCCTAAGGAAAGTGCCAGACAGATTTCATAGCTGACGAATAAGAAACTCCCCGCAAGTAAATAACGTTTGGGTATCTGCCGAATATGCGGGAATCCAACAGTGAATATTAACAGCAGCCCGCTTAATGAATAAATAGCTGCTGCGCCGCCGACCGGACCGAGCCCCTCACTGACGCCACGAATCAACCCCACCATGGTGCTCCACAGGACGATCGCGATTAGCCCTGTGAGCGTTGCTTTTTGTCGTGTCATGCTCGCTGTTTAGTCTCTCTTGCCGTTAAAAATTAAGCTGAAATTTATAGCATTTTTTTAACCGACTTGTCAGGCAGTGGTGCGTTTTTCTACCGCCATTGAGGTAGGTCAATTTGCGCAGGCGGATTATTTTGTGGCAAACAGGTGTTCTTTTTGATTTCGCGCAAAAAGATTCAGAATTTTACTGTTAGTTTCCTCGCGCAGTAATACCCCTGAAAAAAGAGGAAAGCAATGGACGTCAGTCGCAGACAATTTTTTAAAATCTGCGCGGGCGGTATGGCTGGAACAACAGTAGCAGCATTGGGCTTTGCCCCGAAGCAAGCACTGGCTCAGGCGCGAAACTATAAATTATTACGCGCGAAAGAGATCCGTAACACCTGCACATACTGTTCCGTAGGTTGCGGGCTATTGATGTATAGCCTGGGTGATGGCGCAAAAAACGCCAGAGAAGCGATTTATCACATTGAAGGTGACCCGGACCATCCGGTAAGCCGTGGTGCGCTATGCCCGAAAGGGGCCGGTTTGCTGGATTACGTCAACAGCGAAAACCGTCTGCGTTACCCGGAATATCGTGCGCCAGGTTCTGACAAATGGCAGCGCATTAGCTGGGAAGAAGCATTCTCCCGTATTGCGAAGCTGATGAAAGCTGACCGTGACGCTAACTTTATTGAAAAGAACGAGCAGGGCGTAACGGTAAACCGTTGGCTCTCTACCGGTATGCTGTGTGCCTCCGGCGCCAGCAACGAAACCGGGATGCTGACTCAAAAATTTGCCCGCTCCCTCGGGATGCTGGCGGTAGACAACCAGGCGCGCGTTTGACACGGACCAACGGTAGCAAGTCTTGCTCCAACATTTGGTCGCGGTGCGATGACCAACCACTGGGTGGATATCAAAAACGCTAACGTCGTAATGGTAATGGGCGGTAACGCTGCTGAAGCGCATCCCGTCGGTTTCCGTTGGGCGATGGAAGCGAAAAACAACAACGATGCAACTTTGATCGTTGTCGATCCCCGTTTTACGCGTACCGCTTCTGTGGCGGATATTTACGCACCTATTCGTTCCGGTACGGACATTACGTTCCTGTCTGGCGTTTTGCGCTACCTGATCGAAAACAACAAAATCAACGCCGAATACGTTAAGCATTACACCAACGCCAGCCTGCTGGTGCGTGATGATTTTGCTTTCGAAGACGGCCTGTTCAGCGGTTATGACGCTGAAAAACGCCAGTACGATAAGTCGTCCTGGAACTATCAGTTCGATGAAAACGGCTATGCGAAACGCGATGACACACTGACTCATCCGCGCTGCGTGTGGAACCTGCTGAAAGAGCACGTTTCCCGCTACACGCCGGACGTCGTTGAAAACATCTGCGGTACGCCAAAAGCCGACTTCCTGAAAGTGTGTGAAGTGCTGGCCTCCACCAGCGCGCCGGATCGCACAACCACCTTCCTGTACGCGCTGGGCTGGACGCAGCACACCGTCGGTGCGCAGAACATCCGTACCATGGCGATGATCCAGTTGCTGCTCGGCAACATGGGTATGGCTGGTGGTGGCGTGAACGCACTGCGTGGTCACTCCAACATTCAGGGTCTGACCGACTTAGGTCTGCTCTCTACCAGTCTGCCGGGGTATCTGACGCTGCCGTCAGAAAAACAGGTTGATCTGCAGTCTTATCTGGAAGCGAACACGCCGAAAGCGACGCTGGCTGATCAGGTGAACTACTGGAGCAACTATCCGAAGTTCTTCGTTAGCCTGATGAAATCTTTCTACGGCGATGCCGCGCAGAAAGAGAATAACTGGGGCTACGACTGGCTGCCGAAGTGGGACCAGACTTACGACGTCATCAAGTATTTCAACATGATGGACGAAGGCAAGGTCAGCGGTTATTTCTGCCAGGGCTTTAACCCGGTAGCATCCTTCCCGGACAAAAACAAAGTGGTTAGCTGCCTGAGCAAGCTGAAGTACATGGTGGTTATCGATCCGCTGGTGACCGAAACATCCACCTTCTGGCAGAACCACGGCGAGTCGAACGATGTCGATCCGGCGTCTATTCAGACTGAAGTATTCCGTCTGCCTTCGACCTGCTTTGCTGAAGAAGATGGTTCTATCGCCAACTCCGGTCGCTGGTTGCAGTGGCACTGGAAAGGTCAGGACGCGCCTGGCGAAGCGCGTAACGACGGCGAAATTCTGGCGGGTATCTACCATCACCTGCGCGAGCTGTACAAAGCTGAAGGTGGTAAAGGTGTAGAACCGCTGATGAAGATGAGCTGGAACTACAAGCAGCCGCACGAGCCGCAATCTGACGAAGTGGCAAAAGAGAACAACGGCTATGCGCTGGAAGATCTCTATGACGCTAATGGTGTGCTGATTGCGAAGAAAGGTCAGTTGCTGAGTAGCTTTGCGCATCTGCGTGATGACGGTACGACCGCTTCTTCTTGCTGGATCTATACCGGTAGCTGGACAGAGCAGGGCAACCAGATGGCCAACCGCGACAACTCCGACCCGTCCGGTCTGGGGAACACGCTGGGATGGGCCTGGGCGTGGCCGCTCAACCGTCGCGTACTGTACAACCGTGCTTCGGCGGATATCAACGGTAAACCGTGGGACCCGAAACGGATGCTGATCCAGTGGAACGGCAGCAAGTGGACGGGTAACGATATTCCTGACTTCGGCAATGCCGCGCCGGGTACGCCAACCGGGCCGTTTATCATGCAGCCGGAAGGGATGGGACGTCTGTTTGCCATCAACAAAATGGCGGAAGGTCCGTTCCCGGAACACTACGAGCCGATTGAAACGCCGCTGGGGACTAACCCGCTGCATCCGAACGTGGTTTCTAACCCGGTCGTTCGTCTGTATGAACAAGACGCGCTGCGGATGGGTAAAAAAGAGCAGTTCCCGTACGTCGGTACAACTTATCGTCTGACCGAGCACTTCCACACCTGGACCAAGCACGCATTGCTCAACGCAATCGCCCAGCCGGAACAGTTTGTGGAAATCAGCGAAACGCTGGCGGCAGCGAAAGGCATTGCCAATGGCGATCGTGTCACTGTCTCCAGTAAGCGTGGCTTTATCCGCGCGGTGGCTGTGGTAACGCGCCGTCTGAAGCCGCTGAACGTTAACGGTCAGCAGGTCGAAACGGTGGGTATTCCTATCCACTGGGGCTTTGAGGGTGTCGCGCGTAAAGGTTATATCGCTAACACTCTGACGCCGAATGTCGGTGATGCAAACTCGCAAACGCCGGAATATAAAGCGTTCTTAGTAAACATCGAGAAGGCGTAAGGGGGCGAACAGATGGCTATGGAAACGCAGGACATTATCAAAAGGTCCGCAACTAACTCCATCACGCCGCCTTCTCAGGTGCGTGATTACAAAGCAGAAGTCGCGAAACTTATCGACGTTTCCACCTGTATCGGCTGTAAAGCCTGTCAGGTGGCCTGTTCGGAGTGGAACGACATCCGTGATGAAGTGGGGCACTGCGTCGGGGTATACGATAACCCCGCCGATCTGAGCGCCAAGTCCTGGACGGTGATGCGCTTTAGCGAAACCGAACAGAATGGCAAGCTGGAGTGGCTGATCCGTAAAGACGGCTGTATGCACTGTGAAGATCCGGGCTGCCTGAAGGCTTGCCCGTCTGCCGGTGCGATCATTCAGTACGCTAACGGTATTGTCGATTTCCAGTCGGAAAACTGCATCGGCTGTGGTTACTGTATTGCCGGGTGTCCGTTTAATATTCCGCGCCTCAACAAAGAGGATAACCGGGTATATAAATGCACACTCTGCGTCGATCGCGTCAGCGTCGGCCAGGAACCGGCATGTGTGAAAACTTGTCCGACCGGAGCTATCCACTTTGGTACCAAGAAGGAGATGCTGGAGCTTGCGGAACAGCGCGTGGCGAAACTGAAAGCGCGTGGTTACGAACATGCTGGCGTCTACAACCCGGAAGGGGTCGGTGGTACACACGTTATGTACGTGCTGCATCACGCCGATCAGCCGGAGCTGTATCACGGTCTGCCGAAAGATCCGAAGATCGATACCTCGGTGAATCTGTGGAAAGGTGCGCTGAAACCGCTGGCAGCGGCTGGCTTTATTGCTACCTTTGCCGGGTTGATTTTCCACTACATCGGTATTGGCCCGAATAAGGAAGTGGACGATGACGAGGAGGAGCATCATGAGTAAGTCGAAAATGATTGTGCGCACCAAGTTTATTGATCGCGCCTGTCACTGGACCGTGGTGATTTGCTTCTTCCTGGTGGCGCTGTCCGGGATTTCGTTCTTCTTCCCGACGCTGCAATGGCTGACGCAAACCTTCGGTACGCCGCAGATGGGACGCATTTTGCACCCGTTCTTCGGCATTGCGATTTTCGTTGCGCTGATGTTTATGTTCTTCCGCTTTGTGCATCACAACATCCCGGATAAGAAAGATATTCCGTGGCTGTTGAACATTGTTGAAGTATTAAAAGGCAATGAGCACAAAGTGGCGGATGTCGGTAAGTACAACGCCGGACAGAAGATGATGTTCTGGTCAATCATGAGCATGATTTTCGTGCTGCTGGTGACCGGGGTAATTATCTGGCGTCCGTACTTTGCGCAGTACTTCCCGATGCAGGTTGTCCGCTACAGTCTGCTGATCCACGCGGCAGCGGGTATCATCCTGATCCACGCCATCCTTATCCATATGTATATGGCATTCTGGGTGAAAGGGTCGATTAAAGGGATGATCGAAGGGAAGGTGAGCCGTCGCTGGGCGAAGAAACACCATCCGCGCTGGTATCGTGAAATCGAGAAGGCGGAAGCAAAAAAAGAGAGTGAAGAAGGGATATAATCTCTTTTGACACTTAATTGATAAAATGGCGCTGTAAGAGGCGCCATTTCACATTGTTGACAACGTGCGCTTTGTTCATGCCGGATGCGGCGTGAACGCCTTATCCGGCCTACAAACCGTTCAAATCCAATAGATTGCAGTGAGCATGTAGGCCTGATAAGCGTAGCGCATCAGGCAATGTTGCGTTTGTCATCAGTTTCAAATGGCGCTTTAAAAGGCGCCATTTTTTATTGCGTAACCAGACGGCGTAGTCGCGACACATCCACCGTTTTTTCCGCCTCTGCCAGACTCCAGGCGTTTTGCAGATTCAGCCACATTTGCGGTGAACTGCCGATCACCACGGAAAGTTTAATCGCCATTTCTGGCGTCAAAGCCGCTTTTCCGGTCAGCAATCGGCTTGCCGTTGAGGGCGCAATTTCCATTGCTCTGGCAAACTCGCGCAGGCTGACGTTAAGTTCGTCCAGTGATTCCTGAATAATGTCCCCCGGACGGGGATGATTGGCCATTTTCATCAGTGATAGTCCTCGTAATCCAGTATGTATGCATCGCCATTGACGAACTCAAACGTTATCCGCCAGTTGCCCGAGACAGAGATTGCCCAAATTCCATCGCGATCGCCGCTTAACGGATGTAGGCGGTAACCGGGCATATCAATATCAGCAAGACAGCTTGCTGCATCAATTACAGCGAGTCGGTGGCGTAATCGTTTGACTTGCGTCGGTATAACGCCGGAGGTTTTGCCAAGAAGAAACAAGTCACGCAATCCCTTGTGTCTGAAATTCATTATCATCTCTTCATCCTTGTTCCTTCGAAAGGAACACTATCACTATTGTTCCGTGCAGCGCAACAAATTTCGCTACGTTTTGCGAATTGTGAGGGGAAAGATGGGGGAGGAAAAGAAGAAGAGTTAAATTGCGGAAAGCGTCTCGCAAAACAGGCTGCGACTCGAACATGGCAGTCGCAGCAAAGACCTCTTAGCGGCGGAAATCAATCACCATACGGCCACGGATTTTGCCTTCTTCCATCTCAGTAAAGATGGTATTGATGTCCGCTAACGGACGCAGGGCAACTTTCGGCACCACTTTACCTTCGGCGGCAAACTGGAAGGCTTCGGTTAAATCCTGACGCGTGCCGACCAGTGAACCGACCACTTCAATACCGTCCAGCACAAGGCGTGGGATGTCCAGGCTCATAGACTCCGGCGGCAGACCGACAGCCACGACACGCCCACCGGCGCGAACGGCATCGACCGCCGAGTTAAACGCAGCTTTAGCCACCGCTGTTACCACCGCAGCGTGTGCACCGCCGGTTTTTTCCTGCACAATTTTGGCGGCGTCTTCAGTGCGTGAGTTAATCGCTAAATCAGCGCCCATTTCGGTTGCCAGTTTTAACTGCTCATCATTGACATCAATGGCGATCACTTTGGCGTTAAAGACATTTTTCGCGTATTGCAGGGCGAGGTTACCCAGACCGCCAAGACCGTAGATAGCAATCCACTGTCCGGGACGAATTTTTGACAGTTTCACTGCTTTGTAGGTGGTGACGCCCGCGCAGGTAATGCTGCTGGCCGCTGCCGAGTCCAGGCCATCTGGCACTTTTACCGCGTAATCGGCTACCACGATGCACTCTTCAGCCATCCCGCCATCAACGCTGTATCCGGCATTTTTAACTGAACGGCAAAGCGTTTCGTTACCGCTGTTGCAGTATTCGCAATGCCCACATCCTTCAAAGAACCATGCTACGCTTGCGCGATCGCCTGGTTTTAATGAGGTAACGCCAGGGCCAACTTCTGCCACCACACCAATACCTTCGTGTCCCAGAATTACACCGGTCTTATCACCAAAATCGCCATTCTTAACATGAAGATCGGTATGACATACGCCACAACACTCCATTTTCAACAGGGCTTCACCGTGTTTCAGTGAACGCAGCGTTTTATCCGTAACGTCAACATGATGATCCTTCGTAACAACCGCAGCCTTCATAGATTCCTCCTTTTCGGATGATGTTCTGCATAGCAGGTGAGGCAAATGAGATTTATTCGCCACTACCCAGTATGGATGAGATCTGAAAAAGAGGAGGAAAATTGCCCGGTAGCATTCACCACCGGGCTGAGACTTAGATGGAGGTACGACGGTAGTCGCGGTATTCCGCTTGCCAGAAATTATCGTCAATGGCCTGTTGCAAAGCTTCGGCAGACGTTTTCACCGCCACACCTTGCTGTTGCGCCATTTTGCCAACGGCAAAAGCTATTGCCCGGGAGACTTTCTGAATATCTTTCAGCTCCGGTAGTACCAGACCTTCGCCGTTCAGCACCAGCGGTGAATACTGCGCCAGGGTTTCACTTGCCGACATTAACATCTCGTCGGTAATGCGCGACGCACCGGAAGCAATAACGCCAAGCCCGATGCCCGGGAAGATAAAGGCGTTATTGCACTGGGCGATAGGGTAGATTTTATCTTTCCATACCACTGGATTAAACGGACTGCCGGTGGCGACCAGTGCATTGCCTTCGGTCCAGGCAATAATATCCTGCGGTGTGGCTTCGACGCGTGACGTCGGGTTAGAGAGCGGCATCACGATCGGGCGCGGGCAGTGTTTATGCATCTCGCGGATGATCTCTTCCGTAAACAGCCCGGTCTGGCCGGAGACGCCAATCAGAATATCCGGTTTGACGTTACGGACGACATCAAGCAACGACAACACATCGCTGTCGGTATCCCAGCCGCTGAGATTTTCCCGCGCCTGTACCAGTTTGGTCTGGAAAGGCAGCAGGTTTGGCATCTTGTCGGTAAGCAGACCAAAGCGATCGACCATAAACACTTTCTGCCGCGCCGCTTCTTCGCTTAATCCTTCACGCTGAGTCTGGGCGATGATCATTTCGGCAATGCCGCATCCCGCGGAGCCTGCGCCGAGGAAGACAATCTTTTTCTCGCTTAACTGACCGCCCGCCGCGCGACTTGCTGCGATCAGCGTGCCTACTGTTACCGCCGCGGTTCCCTGAATATCATCATTAAAGGAACAAATTTCATTACGATAGCGGTTAAGCAATGGCATCGCATTTTTCTGTGCGAAGTCTTCAAACTGCAGCAGCACGTCCGGCCAGCGTTGCTTCACGGCCTGGATAAATTCATCAACGAATTCATAGTATTCGTCATCAGTGATGCGCGGGTTACGCCAGCCCATATACAGCGGATCGTTAAGCAGCTGCTGGTTGTTAGTCCCGACATCCAGCACCACCGGAAGGGTATACGCCGGGCTGATACCGCCACAGGCGGTGTAGAGCGACAGTTTACCGATTGGAATGCCCATCCCGCCAATACCCTGGTCACCGAGGCCCAGAATACGTTCGCCGTCGGTCACCACAATCACTTTGATATTATGGTTCGGCACGTTTTGCAGAATATCGTCCATATTGTGGCGGTTCTGGTAAGAGATAAACACGCCGCGCGAACGACGGTAGATCTCGGAGAAACGTTCACAGGCTGCGCCGACGGTAGGGGTGTAAATAACGGGCATCATCTCATCAAGATGATTGTTTACCAGACGGTAGAAGAGGGTTTCGTTAGTGTCCTGGATATTACGCAGGTAGATGTGCTTGTCGATTTCGGTTTTGAATCCCTGATACTGGATCCATGCTCGTTCCGCTTGTTCTTCGATGGTTTCGACCACTTCCGGCAGTAACCCCAGCAGGTTGAAGTTACGGCGTTCTTCCATGCTGAAGGCGCTGCCTTTATTCAACAACGGAAATTCCAGCAGTACAGGGCCAGCGTAAGGAATATAAAGCGAACGCTGTTTTTTTGTTTTTGGTTCCATGTCACTCACTCTTTTTTGAATATCCATCCCTGGGGTGCTTTTATCGTCTTTGCTTTACCGCCAGGGCGTCGGCACCAAGTATAAAGCAGATAAAAACAAAAACACCATTGCGCAGGCAATGGTGTTTAATCGTCATTGAGGACTGATGGTTATGAATTACTTTTCAGCGGGGCGTTTTCTGCCGGTTGGGTTATTTACCACGCTGGATTTGTCACCTTCGGTAACTATTTTGCGCTGGTTAGAAATTTTATGATCCAGTCCAAGAATATGACGTGCCTGACGGTTCGATTTCATTTGTACTCCTCAATCCTGTAGCTAGTTTTAAGGACAACATCGCCGTAGCGAAGAAACACGTGCTAAACCCCTAAATTAGGTTGCCGATCAAGCATAGCAGCTTAAAGTGTAGGGTGCTGGCCGCTGACCACATAATTGATCGTTTGCTGGTAGATATCACTGAGGATGTCGTTATCAGAAGCTTCCACCCATTTGGTCAGCTCCATGAGAATGTCATCTTCAGTGACAACACCGTGCTCTGCCCGAAGGCCTTGCTCAATGGCATTAACCAGAGCGGGTTCTGCTGTTGAATTTTCTGCCTGATAATAAGTAAACATAGTGATTCTCCGTGTCAGTGTATTTATGGTGTCTGCTACGGATCGCAGATTTATAAAGCACATTCAGCATGGCAAATATTTACCGCTTCGTTGTTAAGATTCATCCTGGTTGGTAGGCTTTATATTCTAACTACATGATATTAATGGTTATTATTTTTGATGTTTACTGGTTAATATCGCCGTATTACCCCTTAGACGTTATATTTACAGGCATCTATTATGGTAATTTAATTTAAGTTTTTGGGTGTTTTTTGTTCTGAGTTAATTCGGAATATCCCGCTCATCCTCTTGCTGCTTCTCCGATAGTCTATAATTTCCTTTTTAAGCCCACAGGAGAGCAACAATGACAATCCATAAGAAAGGTCAGGCACACTGGGAAGGCGATATCAAACGCGGGAAGGGAACAGTATCCACCGAGAGCGGCGTGCTGAACCAACAGCCGTATGGATTTAACACGCGTTTTGAAGGCGAAAAAGGAACCAATCCTGAAGAGTTGATTGGCGCGGCACATGCCGCTTGTTTCTCGATGGCGCTTTCATTAATGCTGGGGGAAGCGGGATTCACGCCAACATCGATTGATACCACTGCCGATGTATCGCTGGATAAAGTCGATGCTGGTTTCGCGATTACCAAAATCGCACTGAAAAGCGAAGTTGCGGTGCCGGGTATTGATGCCTCCACCTTTGACGGCATTATTCAGAAAGCAAAAGCCGGATGTCCGGTTTCTCAGGTACTGAAAGCAGAAATTACGCTGGATTACCAGTTGAAAGCATAAGTACTCGCCGGATGATGTTGTCATCCGGCAAGCATTTACACGGATATTTTCTGCTTATCCCAATGAAAACTTGTATTTAAACTGCATCGTCATTCTTTTCATGAAATCTTGCCCGCGTGTGCTGGCGGGCGAAAATTGTCAGATTTTTAGCGGCAGAACGCTGCTAATCCAGCCAGGGATTTCTTCGGCGGGTAGGGGACGTGAGAAGAAGTAGCCCTGAATAACGCGACAGTGGATCCTGCGTAATATCTCAAATTGTTCTTTGGTTTCTACACCTTCGGCTACCACCGTTAAATTGAGGTTTTGCCCAATACTGGTAATAGCTTCCAGTAAGGCGAGGATACGCTTTTCGGTCAGACAACGATCGACAAAGCTTTTGTCGATTTTGATTTCCGTTACCGGAAGGCTGACTAAGCGGGATAAACCAGAAAAACCGGTGCCGAAATCATCGACAGATAAACCCACGCCCATATCACGAAGGATCTGGATGCGTTTGAAGATCTCCGTATCGTGCTCCATCATCATGCTTTCCGTGATTTCTACCGTCAGCTGGTGGCCGTCAATCGCCCATGCCTGCATCGCATCAGACACCTGATTGGGTAGCTGATTACTGCGAAAATGCAGCGCAGACAAGTTAACGGAAAGCGCCGGGATATGAATATTCTGGTTACGCCATTCTGCTAACTGGCGGCAGGCTTCAGCAATAACCCAACGGCCAATGTTTTCGATTTCGCCAATCTCTTCAGCAAGAGGGATAAACCGAGAAGGGGGAACATGACCATGCTGTGGGTCATACCAGCGAGCGAGGGCTTCGATGCCGTACAGTTCGCCGGTTTCCGCAAAGATCTGCGGCTGATAAACCAGTTTTAGTTTGTTGTTGCTGATAGCTTCTTTCAGCGCCGCACCGAGAATCAGACGCTCTTTCACCATTTCGTTCATTACCGGGCTAAAGAACTGCCAGCCATTACCGCCGTTTTTGCGAATAAAATCCATCGCATTGTGGGCAGTCGAAAGCAGGTAGTCCCGGTTTTTACCAACATCGTAACTGATACCAATGCTTAAGGTTAACGGGAATGGTTTATCGTCAATCATGACCGGTTTATTAACGACGTTGCGAAGTTCATCCGCTATTTGGGTAATGTTACTGACGTCGTTTTCCGGGCTGATGAGGACAAACTGTGTACCTTCAATGCGACAGAGATACTGGTCTGGTTTGATCTTTTCACGAAAGCGATTGACCACTTCCAGCAATGCCTGATCGGCCCACGCATAGCCCAGACTGTCGATGACATCCTGAATATGGTCAATGCCAATAAGATACACCACCGGAGAGACGGCATTTTCTACCAGGTCATCGAGATAATTGTGCAAGTTATTGCGGTTTGGCAAACCGGTCATCGGATCAAACTGAATGAGCTGCTCGATATGCTGGCGACTTTTTTCCTGTTCCAGAGCCAGCGCGGCCATATGCTGGCTGATATCCGCCACTCGTTCGATAAACGCGCTGGTTACCGCCCCGGACGCTGTTTTGATTTTCAGAATCCCGGCAGGTGCGCCATCGCGCTGGCGAATGGTGACTGACCAGCTTTGCGCATTCTTTACTTCTGTCCCATGAGAGGACGACGCCCAGTGCACCGGCATACCATTACGCAATGCATACAACGACACATGGGATTCATGAAGAATGGATTCGATATTCCGACAGATGATTTCACCCATTTCATGAAATGGCGGGCTGCTACACATCGCGGCGAGAATATTGCCTTCAAGCTCACGAATTTGTCGTTCTTCGGTGATATCAGAGAAGGTCATCACCAGGTTTTGCAGATTAGCCAGCACATCATAAACTGGGCTAATAGAGGCTTTAATCCAGATTTTTTCCCCCGTGCGCGTTAACAACAGAAATTCATCCTGATCACGCGCTGTTTTCCATAGCAGTTGCTGTAAGCGAATACGATTATCTGCCGGGTATTCAGGGAAGTTAAGTAAAGTATCGGGCTGCATACCACTGGCTTCGCTGATGCAGTAGCCAAACATTTCAGTAAACGCGCGATTGCACTGCACGATATGGCGTTCCGGGTCCAGCACAATGACCGGGCGATCGAGATGGTCCACGGCAATAATTAACTGCCGGGTCTGTTCTTTCTGCGCCATTTCTACGCTGGCATCACGTACCAGTGCCAGGTAATAAATTTTCCCTTCGACAGTGACTTTGGATAGCGCGAAACGGGTCCAGATTTTACTGCCGTCTTTTTTCTCCAGCTGCAATTCCCGGCTCATACCTTCAACCCGCGCTTTACCGCCTTCGCGGTTATGGCGGATATATTCTGGATGCGCAGGGCGCAAATTATGGGGAATCAACATATCAATGTTATTGCCAATCACTTCTTCGCGCTTATACCCCCAGAGCTTCTCCGCTGCAGGATTAAAAAACATTACTTCGTCATTTTCGTTAATTAACACCGCGCCCATCATATTTTGCTCAAGGGCGGGGAAAAAAATGCCGTCGGCGGCATTCTCTGCATCGGTTAGCTTCATGATTACCTCTGCATCCGGGCGCATCTAAAGACTGGCTTTCCAGAGTTCAACACGGTTTCTACCTCGTCTTTTCGCGATATACAGAGCTTCATCCGCTATTTGAATTAAGCGTTCATAATCAGGATGTCCATTAAACATGGCGGCGCCAATGGACAGAGAGAGGGCTATGTCTTCGCCGTTTGCGGCTTTCAGTTTGGTTTTTTCTACCCGGCTGCGGATCCGTTCTGCGGTACGTAAAGTGTCATTTTCTGAAGCTTCAGTCAGCACGATGATAAATTCATCGCCACCGTAGCGAAAAACATAGTCACTGCTACGTACGTTGTCGTAAAACGCCTGTGAGACTTTACGTAAAATCTCATCGCCTGTGTTATGTCCCCATGTATCGTTGATCTCTTTGAATTTATCTACATCGATGATCAGAACAGACAATGGTGTACCGGCCCGATTGGCATGGGCAATTTCACGTTTGAAGATAGTCGGCAAGAAACGGCGGTTAAGTAATTTCGTCAGTACATCCATACCCACTTCATGACGCGAGACTTCTTCAAAGAGTTCACGCAGTAAGGTGATAATTTGCGATACAGTATTTCGTATCTGTAATAAAAACTTCACACGCAGACTTTTGTTACTCAAATTTTTTGCATTGAGCATTGTCTGATGAAAAACCCCGTCGAAATCCTGAATAAGGCGAGAGATATGACCAACTTCAGCAATGCCACTAAAATAATGGCGACCTTTATGGTTAAACCACAGGCCAAAATCAACCTGACTTAACGGTAAGCTGCTGCCTAAATCAGAATCCAACAATACTTTATAAATAATATCTATTTCCCATGAAAGTAATGAGGCTATTTGTCGTTCTTTTTCTTCTTCGGCGTTTTCCAGTAATGAGAAGATACGATAGTTCTCGTCTTCTTTAGCCGCACTACTGTCGCTAAAGGTAAATGCTCTGGTCATCACTTCCATGGCTATGTCGATACTGTTAATCGAAAAGTGATAGACCTGAAGTTTTTCCGCGGGCGAATAATCAGAGGAAAATATTACCGGGTAGAGGATTTTTTTCAGCACGCGAAAACCCATCTCGACAATTTCTACCGGAATGCCAATACGAGCATGGACTTCGGCTACGGTATGTTGGATTTGTATAAGTCTTTCAACATCTTCCGTTTGTGCTGAGAGTACATTGATAATCCACTTTTCCATCGCACTTTTAAGCTGCCTTTCGACCTGTTCGTTACTCAAAAACTCTTCGGCATGCGGGTCAGTGCGTACAATTCGATAAAACTCAAGACTTAAGTATTGAGCATGCGCTACGGCAATTTCTGCCGCTTTGTCGCGAATGAGGGGGTCGACCTGGGCAACTAATCCGGTCCACTCATCTTTCATTCTTTTAAAGTACATCTCCATAATTCACACCCTTATACGGCTGGAAAGGCAGACGGAATCGAAAAACAAAACGCAACTCGTTTGGACAGGGTTACAGCACCATATTCTCCTGAAATATGAAGATATACTGAAACGAAATAAGTGACTTATGACAGTTTTAATCTACGCTACTGGTCTTCTGAAGAGTATAGCCCATCGTAATTATTTTTCGGTGATGGTTAATATCGTATGGTTTTTCATATTCATACGTTTTTATCAGGGGAATTATTAAGTTGATTTGATTATTAGTTGAGAATGTTTCGTTGATGACAAGCCGGTGTTTAAAGCACCGGCAGTGCCACAAAGTAAGAAAGGGCGTTTAGCTTCCCCAACGGCTTTGCAGATAGCTAACTGCCTGTTGAGTTTGCGGTTTGTTCAGATAGTCTTCGCGGAACAAAATCGTACCGCTAATTTCTGGCACGGCGTCGTTAAGATCGAGCTGCTTTTTCAGTTCCGGCACGCCGCCGTTAACCATCCAGTCTGGTTCTATCTTTGAAGGTTCGCCGACTTTATAGAAGGCAATACCAATATAAAGACGGGTTTTGGTTGGTTTGACGACATCTGCCCACCATTTTGCCAGCACGTCGTAACGTGCGGCGCTACGCGAGAACGGCCAGTAAATTTGCGGGGCTATATAATCCAGTAAGCCTTGTTCGACCCAGCGACGAGTGTCAGCGTAGGATTCATCATAAGCCGCAGCCCCACGCGTATCAGAACCGAGCGGATCGTGTGAGCGGTTACGCCAGACGCCCGCTGGGCTCACACCAAATTCGACTTCCGGCTTAATGCTTTTAATGGTGTGCGATACCTTAGCAATTAACTGCTGGGTATTGTTGCGCCGCCAGTCAGCTTTTGACGCAAATGCACCACCGTACTTGCGGTACGTCTCGTTATCGTTAAGCCGAGAATCCGGCGATTCAGTGTAAAAATAGTCATCAAACTGCACGCCATCTACCGGATAGCGAGAAACCACTTCAGCAACTATCGATGTGATCCAGTCCTGAACTTCAGGGATCCCTGGGTCGAGAACAAAACGGTCACCTGACGTTCTGATCCAGTCGCGATGCTGCACATAGACGCTGGCCGGCTGTTGAGACAGAGTGCTATTCAGTTCCCTGATCGTTCCGGGCTTCGTATTAACCGACACGCGGTATGGGTTAAACCAGGCGTGCACTTTCATCCCACGCTTGTGGGCTTCGTCGAGAATAAATTGCAGCGGATCGTAACCAGGATATTCACCAATCTTGCCAGTCATGAGATCGGACCACGGCAAAATCTTCGACGGCCAAAGGGCAGTGCCGTCGGGCTTCACCTGGAAAAAGACCGTGTTAATTCCCAGTCGTTGCAGGTTTTCCAGTTTGTCGATCATCGCCTGCTGTTGCACGCGGACCCGGCTGGTGGTGTTACTGATGTTAACCGAGGAGACGGGGGGCCAGTCGAGGCGGGATACCGTTGCCAACCAGATACCACGCATAGGTTGCGACGATTGTTGTGCGGTCGCTGGTGGTTTTGAGTCTGCTGGTGGTGTCGTTATTGAATCTGGAGGCGTGCTTTTACAACTACACAGTAAAAGTGCCAGTGCAACCAGTGCAACTGGCCTTTTAATTGCGAATTTCACAGTTCGGGAGCAGATATCCATATATGCTTATTTCCGGTAAACAGATGTGCGCTTATTCTCGTACTTATCTGGGGCAAGTCAATACGGCAATAAGCAGGAAATAGTTATCGCTCCCTTGTGGCTGATGACAAACGCCAAATGCCTGATGCGCTTCGCTTATCAGGCCTACAAGGAGAGTCGCAATTGATTAAATTTGCACACTCTTGTTGGCAGGATAAGGTGTCCACGCCGTATCCGGCAAAATAAGTGCTTTATCAATAAACTAAAGGGAGCGATTAATTTTCGCTCCCTCGTGTTATTTCCACTCATACACGGTTAGTGTTTCTTATCATTCATCACAATATAGTGCGGTGAACGAGCACGTGGATGCAGGAAGAAGTGACCTTTCGGCGCGTTCTGGCTGTTAATTGGCTCCAGTGTAACACCCGTATTCGCTTTGCCTTTACGGTCATGAATGGCATAGAGAATAAACGGCAGAGCAAGTACCACCAGGAAACTTACCACTAATAATTCAACATACATATCAGTAGAATCACCCTGGATATTATCCGGCGGCAGGAAGGAGACGACAAACGCCATAATTGACGTCAGCAAACCGACAATCGCCACGACCAGTTTCACCCCTTTACCACCAGGGATATTAAATGTACGTTTTAAGTCAGGATGTTTAAGAACTAACACAATGTAGCCAATAAACAGCATGAAATAAGCACACAGATAAATCACTACTGTCAGTGCCAGCGCGATCAGGAAGGACATGTTGTTACCACCACCGGTGTTGGTGAGGATAATCAACGCGATAGAGGTAATTATCAGCTGGGAAATCACCAAAGTTACCGGCACACCATTTTTGTTCATTTTAGCGAACGCGGCTGGCAGTAGATTTTTCTGCGCGGTGACATACATACCGCGAGAAGGGCCAACAATCCATGAGGCGATTTCTGCCAGAACACCCAACAGCAGCAGGGCAGAGATAACGCGAACCGTCCACTCAATTTCCGGTGCAACATGAGACATCAGCACGGTGAAGGTTTGCATTACACCTGCGGACAGGTTGATTTCATTACCCGGAATCACCATCGCAATGGACAAACCGCCTACTGAACTTAAGCAAATGGCCGCCACCATCAGCAGTAACATTGCCAGCGGATAGTCGCGCCCTGGGTTGCTCATTTCATTGACGTGGGTCGCGGAAGCTTCTACACCCATATAACTCAGAATGAAAGCGACAAACACAACCAAAGTGCCAACTTTCGAGAAATCAGGGAAGAAGGTTTTCGCATCCATTTCGATAGCAACTGGTGCTCCGGAGTGCAGATAAATCGCCGCTAATGCAATCAAAATAAATGCAGGCAGCAGAATACCCGCGAAGAAACCAACTTTCGCAATTCGCGCAGTATATTTAGTACCGCCAAACTGAGTTAATGCCAGCGCCCAAAGAATGATCAGCGCCGCGATGGTTTTTGTTACCGGGTCTTCATTCAGTGCTGGCCATTTCAGAATGTAGGAGAGCGCCCCTAACACGAAATAGAGCATTGGAATAAAGCCAATAGCGATTTGAAGATAGCCAAATGAGATAGCTGCGAATCCCCATTTCGGCCCCAGGGTATTTGATACCCAGGCAAACACACCACCTTCTTCCCAACCGTCCACGGTGGCCATTTCCGCAGCACAAAGACCAACGGGAATAAACCATAAAATCCCGCCTAAGAGCAGGAAGAAGACTAGTGAAAAGCCAGATGTTGCGAAAGTAGGGTATTCATAAACAGCCATTACCATCGACGCCGTGATGGCGAAGAACCCTAGTAATGTTAGCTGCTTTGCTTTACCTGTCTGTACTGATGTAGCCATATTATCCCCCTAAAACGGTTGTCCTGTCGGAACCGCGCCTGTCTTGTTCTGAAGCGTATTCAGAGCAATATTTTCCGTTGCTAATGCCAGTGAACAGACTTCGGAAATTGTCCCGAAACGGATTCGTTTCGGGACACCGTTACCGCTTAAACGTTATCAGGTATGTTTAAAGCTGTTCTGCTGGGCAATACCCTGCAATTTCGGGTGATCGCTGAGATATTTCAGGGAGGCTTTGTAGTCTTCCAGTAACAGTTCAGCGAAGTCCATTTCGAAGC
>NZ_JACSQI010000020.1 GCF_014836715.1 Escherichia whittamii | reverse complement strand
TCGCGAGGTGGCGTATATTACGCTTTCCTCTTTCAGAGTCAACCCTGAATTTCAGGATTTTTCTCTTCAACCGAACCGGCTAGTTGGTGTGAAGTGATTCACATCCGCCGTGTCGATGGAGGCGCATTATAGGGAGTTCTCCTGAGGCCGCAATAGAAAAATTGCAAAAAAATGACTGACTGCTGCATTCCCCAGCAAAACCCCGCTTTATACCTTTTTACACACAGAGTTATCCACAATCATCAGCATAATTTCTGTATTTCTCACACGGTAACCACTGTCAAAATTGTGATCGCCATTGAAAGAGAAAAATTCGCGAGCGTTGCGCAAACGTTTTCGTTACAATGCGGGCGAAAAATAAGGATGCCCCGTTAGGGGCGTTAGCTGAGTTTTTCGCGAAAAATTCAGCTAACGCTCTCTGTAATAGTCAAATCCAGGGGATTTACCATGCAACAACGTCGTCCAGTCCGCCGCGCTCTGCTCAGTGTTTCTGACAAAGCCGGTATCGTCGAATTCGCCCAGGCACTTTCCGCACGTGGTGTGGAGCTGCTGTCTACAGGGGGTACTGCCCGTCTGTTAGCAGAAAAAGGTCTGCCGGTAACCGAAGTTTCCGATTACACCGGTTTCCCGGAGATGATGGATGGACGCGTGAAGACCCTGCATCCGAAAGTTCATGGTGGCATTCTGGGCCGTCGCGGCCAGGATGATGCCATTATGGAAGAACATCAGATCCAACCTATCGATATGGTGGTCGTTAACCTGTATCCGTTCGCCCAGACCGTGGCCCGTGAAGGCTGCACGCTTGAAGATGCGGTTGAGAACATCGATATTGGCGGCCCGACGATGGTGCGCTCCGCCGCCAAGAACCATAAAGATGTCGCAATCGTCGTGAAGAGCAGCGACTACGACGCCATTATTAAAGAGATGGATGCCAACGAAGGCTCGCTGACTCTCGATACGCGTTTCGACCTCGCTATTAAAGCCTTTGAACACACCGCCGCCTATGACAGCATGATTGCCAACTACTTCGGCAGCATGGTTCCGGCGTATCACGGTGAAAGCAAAGAAGCTGCCGGTCGCTTCCCGCGTACGCTGAACCTGAACTTCATTAAGAAGCAGGATATGCGTTACGGCGAGAACAGCCACCAGCAGGCTGCCTTCTATATAGAAGAGAATGTGAAAGAAGCCTCCGTTGCCACCGCAACCCAGGTTCAGGGGAAAGCCCTCTCTTATAACAACATCGCCGATACCGATGCGGCGCTGGAGTGCGTGAAAGAGTTCGCCGAGCCAGCATGTGTGATTGTGAAGCACGCCAACCCTTGCGGTGTGGCTATCGGCAATTCCATTCTTGACGCTTACGACCGCGCGTACAAAACCGACCCAACCTCCGCATTCGGCGGCATTATTGCCTTTAACCGCGAGCTGGATGCTGAAACCGCACAGGCCATCATTTCTCGTCAGTTTGTTGAAGTGATCATTGCCCCGTCTGCCAGCGAAGAGGCGCTGAAAATCACCGCCGCCAAACAGAACGTACGCGTTCTGACCTGCGGTCAGTGGGGCGAGCGAGTTCCAGGCCTTGATTTCAAACGCGTCAACGGCGGTCTGCTGGTTCAGGATCGTGACCTGGGGATGGTCGGTGCGGAAGAACTGCGCGTCGTGACCAAACGCCAGCCGACCGAACAGGAACTGCGTGATGCACTGTTCTGCTGGAAGGTGGCGAAGTTCGTGAAATCCAACGCCATTGTCTATGCCAAAAACAATATGACCATCGGGATTGGCGCGGGCCAGATGAGCCGCGTGTACTCCGCGAAAATCGCCGGTATTAAAGCCGCCGATGAAGGTCTGGAAGTGAAAGGTTCTTCTATGGCTTCTGATGCCTTCTTCCCATTCCGCGACGGTATTGATGCCGCCGCTGCTGCGGGCGTGACCTGTGTAATCCAGCCTGGCGGTTCTATCCGTGATGACGAAGTGATTGCCGCCGCCGACGAGCACGGTATTGCGATGCTCTTCACCGATATGCGCCACTTCCGCCATTAATGGAGCGACAGATGAAAGTATTAGTCATTGGTAACGGCGGGCGCGAGCACGCGCTGGCCTGGAAAGCGGCCCAGTCGCCGCTGGTTGAAACTGTTTTTGTTGCTCCGGGTAACGCAGGCACTGCACTGGAGCCTGCACTGCAAAACGTCGCAATCGGAGTAACCGATATCCCGGCACTGCTGGACTTTGCCCAAAATGAGAAGATTGACCTGACCATCGTCGGCCCGGAAGCGCCGCTGGTGAAAGGCGTGGTCGATACCTTCCGCGCCGCCGGACTGAAAATCTTCGGCCCAACCGCAGGTGCCGCGCAACTGGAAGGGTCGAAAGCGTTTACCAAAGATTTCCTGGCACGCCACAACATCCCAACAGCGGAATACCAGAACTTCACCGAGATTGAGCCTGCGCTGGCGTATCTGCGCGAGAAAGGTGCGCCGATCGTTATCAAGGCAGACGGTCTGGCGGCGGGTAAAGGCGTAATCGTGGCGATGACGCTGGAAGAAGCCGAAGCCGCCGTTCACGATATGCTGGCGGGCAACGCCTTTGGCGACGCGGGTCATCGCATTGTTATTGAAGAGTTCCTCGACGGCGAAGAAGCGAGCTTTATCGTGATGGTTGACGGTGAACATGTGTTGCCGATGGCCACCAGTCAGGATCACAAACGCGTAGGCGATAAAGATACCGGGCCGAACACTGGCGGGATGGGCGCTTACTCTCCTGCGCCAGTGGTGACCGATGAAGTTCATCAGCGCACCATGGAACGTATCATCTGGCCAACCGTGAAAGGCATGGCGGCGGAAGGAAACACCTACACCGGTTTTCTCTATGCTGGTTTGATGATCGACAAACAGGGCAATCCGAAGGTTATTGAATTTAACTGCCGCTTTGGCGATCCGGAAACCCAGCCGATTATGCTGCGCATGAAGTCCGATCTGGTTGAGCTCTGCCTGGCTGCCTGTGAAGGCAAGCTGGACGAGAAAACATCCGAGTGGGATGAACGTGCTTCTCTCGGCGTGGTGATGGCTGCGGGTGGATATCCGGGCGATTACCGCACCGGCGATGTGATCCACGGCCTGCCGCTGGAAGAAGTGGAAGGTGGCAAAGTGTTCCACGCGGGTACGAAACTGGCGGATGACGAGCAGGTAGTGACCAGCGGCGGGCGCGTACTGTGCGTCACCGCGCTGGGTCATACCGTAGCAGAAGCGCAGAAACGCGCCTATGCCTTAATGACCGATATCCACTGGGACGACTGCTTCTGCCGGAAAGATATCGGCTGGCGCGCTATCGAACGCGAGCAGAACTAACGCGACAGTTTTGCCAATAGCGTTTTACGCGTGATCCCTAACTGACGGGCGGCTTCGGTTTTGTTACCGCCCGTTTTCTCCAGCGCCGCCAGAATCACTTCTTTTTCGACCTCCACCAGCGGCTGAATATCCTGACTTTGCGCCAGCGGGATCGGCGTGCCAGCAATCGCCAGCGGCAGCTCGCGTTCGGAAATATATTCCCCGGTCAGCAACACCACCGCCCTTTCCACCGCGTTTTCCAGTTCACGAATATTTCCCGGCCAGTCGTAGTGAATCAGCAGATCCATCGCCTGGGGCGTGAAGCCTTTTACCGCCTTGCGATTGCGTTCGGCAAACCCCTGAAGAAAATGGTTAGCCAACAGAGGAATATCTTCCCGCCGCTGACGCAGCGACGGCACTTCAATCGCCACCACGTTCAGGCGATAGTAGAGATCCTGGCGAAAACGCCCGGCATTTACCTCTGCGGCAAGATCGCGATGGGTCGCCGCAATCAGTCGGACATCAACCGAGATAGTCTGGTTGCTGCCGACACGCTGCACTTCGCGCTCCTGAATCGCACGCAGCAGACGAACCTGCATCATCGGCGAGATATCACCAATTTCATCGAGAAACAGTGTGCCGCCATCTGCCTCAACAAAGCGCCCTTCCCGCCGTTTGTCGGCTCCTGTAAACGCCCCTTTCTCATGACCGAACAATTCGGATTCCAGTAAGGATTCGTTGAGTGCCGCGCAGTTGAGCGTTACCAGCGGTTTTTCACTACGTGCGCTACTGGCGTGAATCGCTCTGGCGACCAGCTCTTTACCGGTGCCAGAATCGCCGTGGATCAGCACCGTGGCTTCCGATGGCGCGACGAGGGCGATTTCACTGAGCAGGTGTTGCATCGCCGGGCTTTTACCGACCATCCCGAACTGACTGGCAGACACCGCAGGCGTTTCAGCGTCGACACTGTGAGTATGCGCGAGCGCCTTTTCCAGCGTCACCTGCAGGTTATCGAAATCCAGCGGCTTGATGAGATAATCCAGCGCCCCGGTTTTCAACGCCTCTACCGCCGTCTCGACGCTGGAGTAAGCGGTCATAATCAGTACCGGAATCGCCGGATTTAACGCTTTGATCTCTTTGAGCGTGGCAATGCCGTCCATCTCCGCCATTCGCACATCGCAAAGCACAAGATCAAAAACCTTTTCCCGCATCTGCGCCAGCGCCTGTTGCCCGCTGTTCGCCAGCGCGACGTTATAGCCCCAGCCGCGCAGCAATGCCTGCAAGATAGTGCAGTGGCTAATGTCATCATCCACCACCAGAATATCGATATTATCGTGCGTCATCCTTGTGGGTCCTTACGCGTAATATTGACCGGAAGCCAGAGGGTGAACGTTGCACCTTTCCCCTCCTGGCTTGCGACCTGAATTGTACCACCGTGTTGTTCAACAATATTATGCACGACCGCCAGCCCCAGCCCGGTGCCGTCGGCCTTCGTGGTGAAATAAGGGGTAAAAATGGCTTCAAGCTGATCCGCTGCAATCCCCTTACCGCTGTCGGTGACGCTGATTGTCACCCCCGCGCCGCTTTCGCTGGCCGTCACGCTAATCACGCCATGCTGACCAATCGCCTGAATAGCATTGAGATAGAGATTCAACAGGACCTGGGTCAGTCGGTCCGGATCGGCCTGAATTTCCGGTAATGTGTCGTTAGCAGTAAAGCGTAACTGGATCTCCCGGCTGTTTGCATCCTGGCTTACCAGCTGTAATGAGTGGTTAATCAGAGTGTTGAAATCCACCGCCTGCAAAGCCAGATGCGTTGGCTTAACCAGTTCCAGCAGCTCACTTACCACGCGGTTTAAACGGTCGGACTCTTTCGCCATTACCTGCGCCAGTTGATGCGCTTCCCCGCCCTCTGGCACGCGTTCGGCAAAATATTTCGCCAGCCCTTTAATCGAGGAAAGCGGGTTACGGATTTCGTGGGCGACGCCTGCCGCCAGATGCCCCAGTGCCACCAGCTTCTCTTTGCGCTTCATTTCATCCTGCAACAGCTGGCGCGAGCGCAGATATCGGCGATACCAGAAGAATGACAACACGCTTGCCAGCAATACCGCCGCCAGCGCGAAGAGAATAATCAGGGTATTGCGCTTCTCCCCAATCTGGGTTGCGACCAAATCACTGGCATCAACGGCGATAAAAATGACCTGATGTGCATCTACCTGTGGCGCAGCTTCGCCGTTACAGCGCGGCATATTGTGCATACCATGCCGCCAGGGGGCTGACATTGGCTGGAACAAACGATAGACCTCAAGCGCAGGCACAGTTTCTGTTTTCTCAAGCAGTCGCCAGCGGGAGTTCTCCTCCGGCTTTAACTTCTGCATTTCATCAGGAGAATAGAGCACACGCCCAACCATTTCGGGGTCGCTATGAAGAATAATGATGCCCTGTGCATTAGTGACAGCAAACCACAACACCCCTGGCTGGCTTGCCATCTCTTCCAGAAGCGCCTGTTGCTGCACATGGTGCATTCGCATACCCATCCCTACGCGACTTCCCGACTCCAGAGCGCGAATAAGCACATTACCTTTTTCCAGTAATGCCTGGCGGTCGGCCTCGCTTGCCCGCCCATAATCGCGAATCACCGTCGCCGCAAACAATCCCACCAGCCCAACAATGACAACGGGGAGGATCGCGCTTAACCATTTGGCTAAGGAATCTTTAGAACGTTGCATAAAACGCATCTTCTTCTTTGCCTGTTCATCCCTTTTTAACAGCAGAAATCATGCCAGATTTTATCAACGGCTACCCTGCGCTGTAACACAAACGCTTGAGTTTCAATGAGTAAAAATGACTCGCTACCCACTGCAAGCGAGTCATTTTTACTCGCTTATCACGCCTGTTTGCCCGTCACATCAGCGTTTCATCGTTGGCACGAAAGATGCAATACCCAAAGTAAGACAACCACTGGAGGATTAACCATGAAACGGAACACGAAGATTGCCCTGATGATGGTGGCGCTTTCAGCAATGGCGATGGGATCGGCATTTGCCCACGGCGGACACGGTATGTGGCAGCAAAATGCAGCGCCTTTGACCAGCGAACAACAAACTGCCTGGCAAAAAATTCATAATGACTTTTACGCTCAAAGCAGCGCACTGCAACAGCAACTGGTGACGAAGCGTTATGAATACAACGCCCTGTTAGCCGCTAACCCACCGGATAGCAGCAAAATTAACGCGGTCGCCAAAGAGATGGAAACTTTGCGTCAGTCGTTAGATGGGCTACGAGTGAAACGGGATATTGCGATGGCTGAAGCGGGTATTCCACGCGGAGCCGGAATGGGCTACGGTGGTTGCGATGGTGGCGGTCATATGGATATGGGCCACTGGTAAATCAGAACGTTTTCTCGTTAGGTTGCCAGCGACAGAAATCAGAGTTTGCCACTAACAGTAATTGAGAACCTTCGGGCGCTTCCAGCCATGCCACGCTGACATCAACAGAAGAGCGGCTCTGGCGGCGCTCGATATGCGCTATCGCCTGCGAATCTAAATCAGGTTTAATGGTTTGCCCTTCGCAGGTAGTTACAGTTTGCTCCATCGCATGCCAGCGTCCCTGACGCAACACGACTCTCCCCTGACGTAAGGCATCGCTAATCTGGCGGATTTGGTCGGCACGGTAGCGATATAAATCGATTTGGTCGTTAGAAAGCTGCTGCTTTTCCCCGTCAAACTCACGTTGCATAAAGCTCAGATCGCCGCGATCGTCAAAACGCGCACGAATGTTCACCGGAGGTTTGCTATAAACATTGATATTGATAAGCGTGAGGTTATCGCCCTGCCAGCGATACTCTCGCGTCGTGGTATCGCCATTGCGCCACGGGCTAAATACGGCAAGCAGATGCACATTATCGCCGCTGTCTTTTCGCCAGATACGTAC
The DNA here is from genome assembly GCF_014836715.1 of Escherichia whittamii. Classification (GTDB taxonomy): domain Bacteria; phylum Pseudomonadota; class Gammaproteobacteria; order Enterobacterales; family Enterobacteriaceae; genus Escherichia; species Escherichia whittamii. The sequence continues at coordinate 29,172 of NZ_JACSQI010000020.1, read as the reverse complement.
CGCGCCCTGGTCTTCAGCAAATCCACTGGCGGTAAAGGGAGGAAGTGAAGAGTTGTGGCTACAGGCAGTGAGAAACAGCGCACCTGCCAGCATCAATGAACGACGCCAGAAAGACAAAAGGGGTGAAACCACCCCTTCGTTAAAACTGTTCACTGCCACGCAATCTTACTTAACTGCGTCTTTCAGTGCCTTGCCAGAAACAAATGCCGGTACGTTCGCAGCGGCGATTTTGATTTCTTTACCGGTCTGCGGGTTGCGGCCAGTACGCTCAGCGCGGTGGTTCACTTTGAAGGTTCCGAAACCAACCAGTTGTACAGCATCGCCTTCTTTCAGAGACTCAGTAATTGCAGCCAGAGTGGACTCCAGAGCAGCTTTAGCCTGGGTTTTGGACAGTTCTGCTTTCTCTGCAATTACATCAATCAGTTGAGTCTTGTTCATAAGTTATCCTTACAATGTGTTTATCGCTTGCTAAGCATCGAGTGCGACGGAAATGCCAGAATAGCACTCTCCTGCATACACGCACCGATAGCCACTTTTTTTCGCCCCCCAAATGTAGACCAGACGGGGGGCGAAAGGGAAGACTCCAGGTATGACAAATCAGGCGTTAAATCACGTTTTCTGGTCTTATTGCTGAAAAATTATACCAATATTGCTCTCGCCCGCCTCACGCAGGTCTGCCCTAAGCCCTTTTATCAGCTCGATGTCGCGTTCTTCGCACTCGGCTAAAAGTCGGAATATTTCCCACTGAATGTCCCATTCTTGCTCTACTGCTGGGTTTTCTTTGAGCTCTTCATCGCTCATTTCGCGACCAGCCTGAGTCATTTCCAGCATCGCAACGGTAGTGATAGAGGTCTTACTCACTTCCACCGCGTGTTCGAGCGTTTCGCCACTTAAACGCGAATGGACCAGTTCACTTAATGCCACGCAGGCATCGATTGCCGGATAAACACCGTACAGATCGAAATCGTCCGCTGAAGGAATCGCCTCTTCAAATTTCTCCAGTTGGCTGTCGAAATTCACTTTTGCGTCTTTGACCGTCAGCGTTTCCCAGATGAGATCGAGAATGCGGCGGTAAATTTGCCCATCGGCAAAACCGGTTTGCTGGCAGAACATAGCGTAATTGGGGTACATGCGTTCGCACAGACAAGCCATGAAAGTGACGTGCTGCCAGCTTTCCAGGCGTTCCAGACGCAGATGAATCGGGTTTTGTAACATGTTGAGTTCTCAAATACGGAAATTATCCGCAGTTTACCTGAATTAGGGCTGATTTGCTGTATAGCGCACGAATGCCGGACGTTCCGAGGCCACCGCGTCCGCCCAGCGCGTTGGCTCCGGCAGACGATAGCCTTTCATGCAGCGTTGTACCCACGCCAGCGCACTATCCACGCTGACCCGATGGCCGGTCGCGATAAATAGCGGGTTACAGCGCGCTTTGCTGCGCCAGACCCAGGCCAGCTGCTCGCCTTTATCCATCAGCGGGGCCAGCGCGCCCGGCTCGCTGGAGAGCGGTTCGAATTTACCGCATAGCCGTTTTTTCGCCACGCCAATAGTTGGCACATCCACCAGCAAACCAAAATGGCTGGCGACACCAAGACGGCGCGGATGCGAGATCCCATGACCATCGACAAACACTAAATCCGGTTTTTGCGACAGCATCTCCCACGCTGCCAGCAGCGCAGGATATTCACGGAAGGAGAGAAAACCAGGAATATAAGGCATGGTGGTGGCGATGCGGGCCACTTTATACTCCACCAGCTCTAGAGTGGGGTATTTCAGCAGTACCATCGCCGCTCGCGTCACTTCTCCGCCCTGCTCAAACCCGACATCGGCTCCGGCGATCAGATCCGGCGGATCTTTATCGAGTCGATCCTCGCGGATCACAGAAGAAGCCAGTTCGATTTGTTGAGCGCGTAATGACGCGAGATCCATAACCACTCCTTACTGATGATAAGGCGCAGACAGGCGATGCACTGCCTCCACAAACACGCCAGCATGTTCTGGCGGCACATCCTGATGAATGCCATGGCCGAGGTTAAAGACGTGGCCTTCACCGTGACCGAAACCAGCAAGTATAGACGCCACTTCTTCTTCAATGCGGGCAGGCGGTGCATACAGCATCGATGGGTCCATATTGCCCTGCAGCGCGACTTTATCACCCACGCGGCGGCGCGCATCGGCAATGTCCGTTGTCCAGTCGAGGCCCAGCGCATCACAGCCGGTTTCCGCCATAGCTTCCAGCCACTGTCCGCCGCCTTTGGTAAACAGCGTCACCGGCACGCGGCGACCGTCGTTCTCACGCAGTAAGCCATCAACTATTTTATGCATGTAATAAAGCGAGAACTGTTGATAATCGCGCCCGGTAAGCACGCCGCCCCAGGTGTCGAAAATCATCACTGCCTGAGCACCGGCTTTAATCTGCGCGTTCAGATACAGAGTGACGCTTTTCGCCAGTTTATCGAGTAGCGCGTGCAGCGCCTGCGGCTCGGCATACATCATTTTTTTGATCACGGTGAACGCTTTGCTGCTGCCGCCTTCCACCATGTAGGTCGCCAGCGTCCACGGACTGCCGGAAAAACCAATCAGCGGCACTTCGCCTTTCAGTTCGCGGCGAATGGTACGCACCGCGTTCATCACGTAACCCAGCTCATCTTCCGGGTCCGGTATTGGCAGTTTATCGACGTCAGCTTTGCAGGTGACTGGCGAGGTAAAACGCGGACCTTCTCCGGCTTCAAAATAGAGCCCTAACCCCATCGCGTCCGGAACGGTGAGGATATCGGAAAAGAGGATCGCCGCATCCAGCGGATAGCGACGCAGCGGTTGCAAAGTCACTTCGCACGCCAGCTCGGCGTTTTTGCAAAGCGACATAAAATCGCCCGCCTGGGCGCGGGTGGCTTTGTATTCCGGTAGATAGCGGCCCGCCTGGCGCATCATCCATACTGGAGTGACATCAACGGGCTGGCGCAACAGCGCCCGCAGATAACGATCGTTTTTAAGTTCGGTCATTTTGGCTGTTCCTTAGTGCGTCAGGCGGTCAGTGTATCATCACTCATACTCTGCCCGACACATCGCCACCGTATCTTCTATCAGACGGCGCGCCACGGTGCCGGGCGGCGGGAGTAACGGCAAATCGTCATAGCGATACCAGTTCGCCTCAAGCAATTCTTTCGGGTCAATGACGATATCGCCGCTGTCATATTCCGCCATAAACGCGGTCATTAAAGACTGAGGAAACGGCCACGGTTGGGAGGTCACATAACGCAGATTTTTGACTTTAATTCCGCTCTCTTCCATCACTTCCCGCGCGACTGCCTGCTCGAGGGTTTCGCCCACTTCAACGAATCCGGCAAGTACCGTATGGACACCGTTTCGATGGCGGGTATGCTGGGCAAGAAGGATCGAATCATCGCGACGGATGGCAACGATAATGCAGGGGGCAATTTGTGGATAGTAACGCTCACGGCAGTGACTGCACAGCATTGCCCATTCGGTTTTGCTCGGATACATCTCATGGCCGCAGTAGCCGCAATATTTATGTGAGCGGTAAAACTCCGCCAGTTGCACACCGCGCCCAGCCAGTTGAAACAGCCCAACATCCAGATCAATCACCTGACGTACCGATCCCATATCGTGACGACGCTGCTGTTGCACTAGCCAAACAGGTTCTCCCTGCCATTCGCCTATATGCAGTGCGCGCTGACCCACAAGATCGAAATTTGCCGCTTCGCCGTATGGTAATTCTCCCTTCGGCAACCATAATTTTTGTTCATGACTGACTACCCACCAGCCGTGATCTAATTTTTCAATTATACGATCCATAGCTCTTGCACTACCTTTGCATCACTGGCATGTTTAACATGGTTTTTACATTTCTCACTGAGCAGTTTTTGAATACAAACTTGCGGAGTCAATCATGCTTAACCAGCTCGATAACCTGACGGAGCACGTCAGAGGAAGTAACAAACTGGTTGATCGCTGGCTACATGTACGTAAGCATCTGCTCGTGGCTTACTACAATCTGGTTGGCATTAAGCCTGGCAAAGAATCGTACATGAGGCTGAATGAAAAAGCCCTTGATGATTTTTGCCAGAGTCTGGTCGACTACCTGTCTGCTGGACATTTCAGTATTTATGAACGCATTCTTCATAAACTAGAAGGCAACGGGCAACTCGCTCATGCCGCGAAGATTTGGCCGCAGCTGGAAGCCAACACGCAACAGATTATGGATTACTATGATTCCAGCCTGGAAACCGCCATCGATCATGATAATTACCTTGAGTTTCAACAGGTTTTATCTGACATCGGCGAGGCGCTGGAAGCACGCTTCGTACTGGAAGATAAGCTGATTCTGCTGGTGCTTGACGCCGCTCGCGTCAAACATCCTGCTTGAGTTCTGCGCTGTTAACGCGTAATTTACATTCAATGCCCCGTTTGCGGGGCTAATTTCTTGTCGGAGTGCCTTAACTGGCTGAGACCGTTCATTCGGGATCCGCGGAACCTGATCAGGCTAATACCTGCGAAGGGAACAAGAGTTAATCTGCTATCGCATCGCCTTTGCGGCGATCGTCTCTTGCTTCATCCGTCGTCTGACAAGCCACGTCCTTAACTTTTGGAATGAGCTATGTCTGCAACAAAACTGACCCGCCGCGAACAGCGCGCCCAGGCCCAACATTTTATCGACACCCTGGAAGGCACCGCCTTTCCCAACTCAAAACGCATTTACATCACCGGCACACATCCCGGCGTGCGTGTGCCAATGCGTGAGATCCAGCTTAACCCGACGCTAATTGGCGGCAGCAAAGAACAGCCGCAGTACGAAGAAAACGAAGCGATTCCGGTCTACGACACCTCCGGCCCGTATGGCGATCCGCAGATCGCCATTAACGTGCAGCAAGGGCTGGCAAAGCTGCGTCAGCCGTGGATCGAGGCGCGCGGCGATACCGAAGAACTCACCGTGCGCAGTTCCGATTACAGCAAAGCGCGGCTGGCAGATGATGGCCTCGACGAGCTGCGTTTTAGCGGCGTATTAACGCCAAAACGCGCCAAAGCAGGCCGCCGCGTCACGCAGTTGCACTACGCCCGTCAGGGCATCATCACACCGGAGATGGAATTCATCGCCATTCGCGAGAATATGGGACGCGAGCGCATTCGTAGCGAAGTTTTGCGCCACCAGCATCCTGGAATGAGCTTTGGTGCTCGCCTGCCGGAAAATATCACCGCGGAATTTGTCCGTGATGAAGTCGCTGCCGGACGTGCCATTATCCCTGCTAATATCAATCATCCGGAATCGGAGCCGATGATCATTGGTCGCAACTTCCTGGTAAAAGTTAACGCCAATATCGGCAACTCGGCGGTCACCTCTTCCATCGAAGAAGAAGTGGAAAAACTGGTGTGGTCCACGCGCTGGGGAGCGGATACGGTGATGGATCTCTCCACCGGTCGCTATATTCACGAAACCCGCGAGTGGATTTTGCGTAACAGCCCGGTGCCGATCGGTACTGTGCCGATCTACCAGGCGCTGGAGAAAGTTAACGGGATCGCTGAAGATCTTACCTGGGAAACGTTCCGCGACACACTGCTGGAACAGGCCGAGCAGGGAGTGGATTACTTCACTATCCATGCGGGCGTGCTGCTGCGCTACGTGCCGATGACCGCCAAACGTCTGACCGGTATTGTGTCGCGCGGCGGTTCGATTATGGCGAAATGGTGCCTCTCCCACCATCAGGAAAATTTCCTCTATCAACACTTCCGCGAAATTTGTGAAATCTGTGCCGCTTATGACGTTTCGCTGTCATTGGGCGACGGCCTGCGTCCCGGTTCTATTCAGGACGCCAACGATGAAGCGCAGTTTGCCGAGCTGCATACGCTGGGCGAACTGACCAAAATCGCCTGGGAATATGACGTGCAGGTGATGATTGAAGGCCCGGGGCATGTGCCGATGCAGATGATCCGCCGCAATATGACCGAGGAGTTAGAGCGCTGCCATGAAGCGCCGTTCTATACCCTCGGGCCGCTGACCACCGACATTGCGCCGGGCTATGACCACTTCACGTCAGGGATTGGCGCGGCGATGATTGGCTGGTTTGGCTGCGCGATGCTTTGTTACGTAACGCCAAAAGAGCATCTGGGTCTGCCTAATAAAGAAGATGTTAAGCAGGGGCTTATCACCTATAAGATTGCTGCCCACGCCGCCGACCTGGCGAAAGGGCATCCGGGTGCGCAAATTCGCGATAACGCCATGTCGAAAGCCCGCTTCGAATTTCGCTGGGAAGACCAGTTTAATCTGGCCCTCGACCCGTTTACCGCCCGCGCTTATCACGATGAAACCCTGCCGCAAGAATCCGGCAAAGTCGCCCATTTTTGCTCCATGTGTGGGCCGAAATTCTGCTCGATGAAAATCAGCCAGGAAGTGCGCGATTATGCCGCCGCGCAGACTATTGAAGTGGGAATGGCGGATATGTCAGAGAACTTCCGCGCCAGAGGCGGGGAAATCTACCTGCGTAAGGAGGAAGCGTGATGTATCAGCCTGATTTTCCTCCCGTACCTTTTCGTTTAGGACTGTACCCGGTAGTGGACAGCGTACAGTGGATCGAACGCCTGCTGGATGCAGGCGTGCGTACTCTCCAGCTACGCATCAAAGATCAGCGCGATAAAGAGGTGGAAGCCGATGTCGTGGCGGTAATTGCGCTGGGCCGCCGCTATAACGCACGGCTGTTTATCAACGATTACTGGCGGCTGGCGATTAAGCATCAGGCGTATGGCGTCCATTTGGGGCAGGAAGATTTGCAAGCCACCGATCTCCACGCCATCCACGCGGCAGGTCTGCGACTGGGCGTTTCGACCCATGATGATATGGAGATCGACGTCGCACTGGCAGCACGTCCTTCTTATATCGCGCTGGGACATGTGTTCCCGACGCAAACCAAACAGATGCCTTCTGCACCGCAGGGGCTGGAACAGCTGGCGCGGCACATTGAGCGTCTGGCGGATTATCCCACCGTGGCAATTGGCGGTATCAATCTGGCGCGCGCGCCTGCAGTGATGGCGACGGGTGTCGGCAGTATCGCCGTCGTCAGCGCCATTACCCAGGCAGCAGACTGGCGTTTGGCAACGGAACAGTTGCTGGAAATAGCAGGAGTTGGCGATGAATGACCGTGACTTTATGCGTTATAGCCGCCAAATTCTGCTCGACGACATTGCCATTGAAGGGCAGCAAAAACTGCTCGACAGCCAGGTGCTGATTATCGGTCTTGGCGGGCTGGGTACGCCCGCTGCGCTGTACCTGGCGGGCGCTGGCGTCGGGACGCTGGTACTGGCAGATGACGACGATGTGCATTTAAGCAATCTGCAACGACAAATCCTCTTTACCACTGAAGATATCGACCGCCCGAAATCGCTAGTCTGCCAACAGCGACTGACGCAATTGAATCCCGATATTCAACTGGTGGCATTACAACAACGGTTAACGGGTGAGGCGTTAAAAGATGCAGTAGCACGGGTCGATGTGGTGCTCGACTGTACCGACAATATGGCGACTCGCCAGGAGATTAATGCCGCCTGCGTGGCACTCAACACGCCGCTTATTACCGCCAGCGCAGTCGGTTTTGGTGGTCAGTTGATGGTACTGACACCGCCCTGGGAGCAGGGTTGTTATCGCTGCCTGTGGCCGGATAACCAGGAGCCAGAACGCAACTGCCGCACGGCTGGCGTGGTTGGCCCGGTGGTCGGCGTCATGGGGACGTTGCAGGCACTGGAAGCAATTAAGTTATTGAGCGGTATAGAGACGCCTGCGGGAGAACTCCGGCTGTTCGACGGTAAATCGAGCCAGTGGCGCAGCCTGGCGTTGCGCCGCGCCACAGAATGCCCGGTATGTGGAGGATGCAATGCAGATCCTGTTTAACGATCAACCGATGCAATGCGCCGCCGGACAAACTGTTCACGAACTGCTGGAGCAACTCGGTCAACAACAAGCGGGCGCAGCACTGGCGATTAATCACCAAATCGTTCCACGCGAGCAATGGGCGCAACATATCGTGCAGGATGGCGACCAGATCCTGCTTTTTCAGGTTATTGCAGGGGGTTGAGATGTTACGTATTGCGGACAAAACGTTTGATTCACATCTTTTTACCGGTACCGGGAAATTCGCCTCTTCACAACTGATGGTGGAGGCGATCCGCGCTTCCGGCAGCCAGCTGGTGACGCTGGCGATGAAACGCGTCGACTTGCGCCAACACAATGACGATATCCTCGCCCCGCTTATCGCGGCGGGTGTAACACTGTTGCCGAATACTTCCGGGGCGAAAACAGCGGAAGAAGCTATCTTCGCCGCCCATCTGGCACGTGAAGCGTTAGGCACACACTGGCTAAAATTAGAGATTCATCCGGACGCACGCTGGCTATTGCCCGATCCTATCGAAACATTAAAAGCCGCCGAAACACTGGTGCAACAGGGATTCGTCGTGCTGCCTTACTGCGGTGCCGATCCGGTATTGTGCAAACGTCTGGAAGAAGTGGGCTGTGCCGCGGTGATGCCGCTCGGCGCACCGATTGGCTCGAATCAGGGGCTGGAAACCCGTGCCATGCTGGAGATTATTATCCAGCAAGCCACGGTTCCGGTGGTCGTTGATGCTGGCATCGGCGTTCCCAGCCACGCCGCGCAGGCGCTGGAAATGGGCGCCGACGCCGTGTTGGTCAATACGGCGATTGCCGTCGCGGACGATCCCGTCAATATGGCGAGGGCGTTCCGTCTGGCGGTAGAAGCGGGCCTGCTGGCACGTCAGTCCGGGCCGGGCAGTCGCAGTCATTTTGCTCATGCCACCAGCCCACTGACCGGATTTCTGGAGGCATCGTCATGAAAACCTTCAGCGATCGCTGGCGACAACTGGACTGGGAAGACATCCGCCTGCGTATCAACAGCAAAACCGCTGCTGACGTAGAGCGAGCGCTAAATGCCTCGCAACTCACCCGCGACGACATGATGGCGCTACTGTCACCCGCCGCCAGCGCATATCTGGAACCGCTGGCCCAACGGGCGCAGCGTCTGACCCGCCAGCGATTTGGCAACACCGTCAGCTTCTACGTCCCGCTTTATCTTTCTAATCTTTGCGCTAATGACTGCACTTACTGCGGATTTTCCATGAGCAACCGCATCAAGCGCAAAACGCTGGATGAAACGGATATCGCCAGGGAAAGCGCCGCTATACGGGAGATGGGCTTTGAACATCTACTGTTAGTCACCGGTGAACATCAGGCGAAAGTGGGGATGGATTACTTTCGTCGTCATCTCCCTACCCTGCGTGAGCAGTTCTCTTCGCTACAGATGGAAGTGCAACCGCTGGCGGAGGCGGAATATGCCGAGTTAAAGCAGCTTGGTCTGGACGGGGTGATGGTTTATCAGGAGACGTATCACCAAGCGACATATGCCCGTCATCATCTGAAAGGTCAAAAACAGGACTTCTTCTGGCGGCTGGAAACGCCGGACCGGCTGGGCCGCGCGGGGATTGATAAGATAGGCCTCGGCGCGCTGATCGGTCTTTCTGACAACTGGCGCGTTGACTGCTATATGGTTGCCGAACATTTGCTATGGCTACAACAGCATTACTGGCAAAGCCGTTACTCTGTCTCCTTCCCACGCCTGCGCCCGTGTACTGGCGGGATTGAGCCAGCGTCAATTATGGATGAACGCCAGTTAGTGCAAACCATCTGCGCCTTCCGTCTGCTTGCGCCGGAAATTGAACTCTCACTCTCCACGCGGGAATCACCGTGGTTTCGCGATCGCGTTATTCCGCTGGCGATCAATAATGTCAGCGCCTTTTCGAAAACACAACCAGGTGGTTATGCCGACGATCACCCTGAGCTGGAGCAGTTCTCACCGCACGACGATCGCAGACCTGAAGCGGTTGCTGCCGCGTTAACCGCTCAGGGTTTGCAGCCGGTATGGAAAGACTGGGACAGCTATCTGGGACGTGCCTCGCAAAGGCTATGAGACAAAATGTAAGGACGTAAATTTATTCCGAGCCGCTACGGAAGATGAAAAACGCAAGGTTGTTGAAAGCGTTGCGTTTTTTTATGGTAGTGCCGTCAGCAGGAATGTTGTCCAGGGCGAAAAGCTTCTTCCTCGTTTCGCCCTGCCTTTCTTAAAATAACGTCTCAGCACGCTATTTCATTATTTCCCGCAAAAACATCCATTAATATTGCAATTGTTTTAACACAGAAGATACAAGGCTTTAATTGCAAAGCAAGATCACCGTCAAAAAAAGAGTGTGCAATATCAGGATATAATAATATTAACTTTACCAAAAATATGGCCCGGACATCATGACAGTTTACATAAAAAAGACGTTATCAATTCATAGTGATGAATTTCACCCATACGGAAACGTAATTTCTGCAATAAATGTAGATCCATTGCTTAAATACCTTAAAGATGAAATTTCTGTACCTGAGGATCAGGTGGCATATGTCAGAAGTGATGATCGCTTAAACCAATACCCCGCCGTGAGCGACATTCAGCGCCAAATCTACGGTGAAATGCCTGTTCAGACTGGGTATGTTTGTGGGGTAAATACCACCCAGGATGGCTTTGAATATCACCAGGGGAGTGAAATCATTATCGCTGCCAGCGATTTTTTCCTGTTTTTAGGTAAACGAGAGTTGATGCACGGGGATACATTTAATGGTGAACTTGCTCAACCATTTTTCATTCCGGAAAAATCGGTGATTGAACTTTATAGTACAACGCTACATTACTGCCCCATTAGTATAAATGCACAACCTTTTAGCGCAGCGATTATTCTTCTTGATGGAACTAATAAAGATATAGACGGCGAAAATAACCCCGCAATGTTGAGCAAGCGAAATACTTGGTTTATCGCCCATGAAAGTTTCACGGAGCATCCTTGCCCATTTTTAAAAGGACCACATCTTTGCGTTAATGACATTATTCATGGGTGAAAAAGGCGAAGATTTCTCTTCGCCTCCTCTTTACCCGGCGATTACCGTCACGCTGTCTTTGGTTCGCACGCGTGGTGGCATGGTCAAACCGCAGCGATCCCGCTCGTTCCCCTGCCATGCACTCGCAGAATAATAATGATTCGCTGCCGATGGGTAGACCACTACCGCCAGTTCATTACGCTTTTTCAGTAAAGACTGTGGCAAGGTGAAGCGATATTCCGGCCAGCCCTTTTCGGCAATTAACGTATCGTTAAGCCAGATAGCGACGCTTCCATGCACTTCCGGTAAATAAAGCTCAATATCGTCGGTAATCGTCTCCAGCGCAAAGCGTAACTGGTAGCGCCCTGGGCCACACCACGCCTCCATCCCCTGCTGCTCCCACCCTTTTGTTACCTCAACGGGTCGGGAAACGTTATCCACCAGCAGCTGCCAGTACTTATCCAGCACTACCTCGTGGCGATTTTCCGCTACTTGTAATGAGAAACAACGGGTCTGCCAGGGTTCGATTTGTAGCGGATAACTTCCCGCGAGATGCGCTTCCAGCACTGAAACCTCTCCCGTCGCAAGATGCCACTCCGACAACTGCCCGCTGAGGCCCGGAAAATGTAACCAACCGTAGAGCGGGGTATCACCGTCGTTAAATACGCTGACGTAACGCGATGTTTCATCCTGTGTGATGCGGGTCCAGACGGCAGTTTTTCGAGGGGGATAGTCAACAAAAGGGCGATCATTTCTCAGCGTGTCGGCTAGCATGCTGCACTGAGGTTGCGCTTCAATCAGCTTTTGCAGCCTTTCGGTAAGAGAGCGATCTTCACCTTTTTCCTCGCTATATGCCGCAAACTCACCGGCGATCAGAAGCTGGCCTCCGGCAGCGACAAAGCGCTCCAGCTGGCTCAGTGTGGCGGCTGATTTCACCACCTTAACATCCGCTAACAGAAGCGCCGGGAAATTCATGCCGTTAATGCGCGTTCCGTCAGCCTGGAGTAAATTCTCTTCATCAATAAAGAAATATTCAAATCCCTGAGCGCTGAGTTGTTGTGCCCAATATTCGCCTGACTGCCCTTCGTTGCCATCCACGCCACAGTGCCAGAAAGTCCGTTTGGGGTAGAGTACGCCAACATCAACATACGGCTCTCCCTGCTCAAGAAATTCAGCAAGGCGGCCAGATTCCTGAGCAAACCCAGCGTGGAAAGCGTACCAGGGCTGGAAGTTAACGCCCGGCGCAAAATCAAAACGCGGATTACTTAACACATCGTCATTTGCCTCCCCATCCGTCAGCCAGAACGCGTGCATCAAAAATTGCCGCGCGCCGAGGAGGTGATGTCGCAATGCCTGCAACCGGATGTCATGCAGTGAAATTTCCCACTGCCCGGCGGCAAAATGCGTACCTGGCTTCACCCGCGCATAATATTGCTCGACAATGCACCCTTTACGCCCGTGAGCGCGCGCCACGGAGTCGCCGACCTTCGCGGCCATCTGCGACTCGCTATTTCGCGAATCGACAGCCGTAATATCCCGCCAGCCATCAAGAGCAAAGTAATCCATAGCAAAATTACATCGGTTATCTTCGGTGATGATTTTACTGGCGAAATTCCAGCTACTGACGTGACCTAATACTTCATGACCACTTAGCTGTATTCCCTGCTGGTGCGCCCATTCTGACAACGTACCAAAAAAGGCCTGCATCGCCTGTCTGGAATAACAGGAAAAAAGCTCACAGCGCCGACGAGCGGTACGACTACCAATATCCATGACTAACGACATGAGGTTTTCAGCCAGGCAGTAAGGTGCCTGTTGCAACGCATCGATGAACCTTTTTTCATACATTAAGGAGGATTTGACCGCGCCAGTATGTTCATTCCATTGCCAGAAACAGGCATGGGGCTGGTCGAAAAAGAGATATGCCACCGTCTTACCAAAATGATCGCCAAAAGCGCGGGCATAAGGTTCATAGCCGACACGAATAAAATTTTCTGCCGCTTCGGGCATCAGGTAATTAATCATCCGTGAGGTCAGGCAGCGTGCCGCGGCAAAGAGCGTCACCACTGTGTCAGCCCCCCAGGGCAGATCGCTTCCTGTAAAGTTAACTTCAAATTCCTCTGTGGTTGCTTTGGTGATGCGGGCTAATGAAGAAACATCAACAATTTCATCCGAGTTGCACTGCCCTGATGAAGAGGTGGCATACGCGGCGACAATTTCCCAATCATCCCACGCCGGTTTACCGCCGGCAAAAATCCACTCCATTCCACACTGTTGTAGCGCCTGCGCATCTGCAGAGCGGAGCCCGGAAAGGCGACATGTCAGTACATCTGCAGACCGGCTGGACTGGCTCCAGAAAAGATGGCGCTCACGCAACTCGTCTCTTCCTTCAACGGTCCTTCCCCCGGCGTGTCCGGAAAGCCAGTTGTAATCATCGTAGATGCCCATCATCAGCCCCATACTGGCAGCTTTATCAGCCGTGTAGCGGCAGGCTGCCAGCCACTCCTCACTGAGATAACTCTTCAGCGGAAGGCTCAGACGTGCGGCTATCTGAAATGAACCATATCCTCCCGCCTGCAATTGCCTCAGTTGGCTATCGATCTGCTCTTTGTCCGGAATGGTATGCCAGAACCAGTAGGTTGCAGGCAAGTGCCATACATCAGGGTTTTTAAAGCCTTGACGCGCCTGTGTTAACGAATCACTCATGGCTTTTCCCCTTTTTAATCGGTGGAACATCACAATGACAAATGTATGTCAAAATGGCATACAGCGCCGCGCCCACCAACATCGCCACCACCACGCCAATATTTGCTGTCGCAAATACGCTGGTTTTGGTTTCAGCCGTCAGTAAGAAACCGACCAGGTGAGCAATCCACGGATCGCCAGAGGTGATGGTTCCCATGCCGATAACCGAGGCAACAAACAGCGACAATAGTGCTGTCCAGCGACCGTTATGCCCGCCAAGCCCCGCGGGTTGCGCCATATCGGTGTTCCAGTGCAAGCGCTTTTGCCGGGCAAAGTCAACAAGCTGGATCGCGCCCATCGATCCCAATACTACGGATACCGTCGCCAGGAAGGACTGGAAGGTTGCGAGGAACGAGTCAGAAACAAACAATAAGTAGAAGGCGCCGAACGCGATAATAACCGCATTAAGCGCGGTCGTGGTTGAGCGGCTGGCTGGAACCCCCATTGCCAGCAATGCGAGCCCCGAACTGTAAACCCCTGTAATAGCTGCCGCCAGCAGGGAGATGATGATCACGATAGAAAACGGCACATAAAACCAAAACGGCAGGAACGAGGTCAATGCAGCAATCGGCTCGGAAGCTGCTGCACCGCTCAGTTCCGGGTTACTGTCGGCCAGCAGTGCACCCAAAATCAGCAGGATGGAAACAGGAAGCGAAATCCCCAGTGACGTCCAGAAAATCACTTTCCCGGCAGCGGTTTTGCGCGGCAGATAGCGGGCGAAATCACCACCATAGTTGAGAAAGCCCAGCCCAACCATCGTCATTGCCATAACCATGCCGCCGATAAACGTTAAAAATCCGGCATTGGGCGCGGCTCCCGCCTGCGACCAGTGAATATGCGGCAGGATCAGGATAATAAAGATGATGCTCATTCCGCCCGTTAACCATGCAATATACTTTTCTACCTTCATGATCAGCTGGTGGCCGTAGATAGCAACGGACATGGTCAACACTAAGGTCACCACGAACCAGCCCAACAGGCACCCTAAGGTAGGATGACCGTTTTCTGCTGCAAATACGGTTGGCCATAACCGGGTAAAGAGAGCGGCGCCAGTGGTCGATGACAGCGTAATAATGGTGATTTTCCAGCCCATATTGGAAATATAGGCAAATAAAGTGGGGATCTTATTCCCATGATAACCAAAGGCAAATCGGGTCTGTGTTAAGGTGGGCAGCCCGGTGCGTGGCCCACCAACAGCCAAAACGCCCACCAGTGTACTGGATAAAAAATAGCCAATGACGCCAGCAACAATCGCCTGCCAGAGACTTAACCCCAGAGAGTAAACATAAATCCCATAGGTAATACCGAGGATGGAGACATTCCATGAAAACCAGATCGGGAAAAGTCCGGCGGGTGAACCATAACGTTCTTTATCGCTAACCGGATTTACCCCATTGGTTTCGACCTTCATCGTACCTGATACATCAGACGGGTTCTGGACTTGGCTCGTCATTTTATTTCCTCTCATATTGAGCAAGACGTGATAGTACGGCTTCATATTCAGGCATGTTTGATGCGCCTTCCCGCTCGACCGCCAGAGAAGCAAAAGCAGAGGCAAATTTTGCTGCACTGAGCAACGGCTGACCCTGCGCAATCGCCGCAGCAAACGCGCCATTAAACGCATCCCCCGCACCGGTAGTGTCAATACTTACTGCTTTTAGCGCTGGAATATGGATAAATTGTTCACCGTCATAAATCAGCGCACCCTGAGAACCCATCGTAATAATGATGTTTTTTGCCCCCAGGGATTTTATGATCTGCGCCGCTTCTTTCGCACTCTCAATATCATTAATCTCGACACCGGACATCAGCGACGCTTCAGTTTCATTAGGGGTCAGATAATCAACATACTGCAGACATTCTTTTGCCCGGTCAGAATAAGGGGCCGGGTTAAGGATAGTTTTCACGCCCGACCGATGCGCCATATTTAGCGCCAGCGCGGTTGCTTCAAAGTTATTTTCTAATTGCGTAAGAAATATTTTTGCATCAGCCAGTTCACCCGCAATACTGGCAACTTCCGCTTCAGTAATATATTGATTGGCGCCAGAATAAATCGCGATCTTATTTTCACCCGCAGGCTCCGAAACATATATTATGGCGCTTCCTGTTTTATGCTCTTCGTCCTGGTAGAGGGTAAAACTGCGGATGTCGGATGAAGAGAGATGGTCATGTGCCATCTGGCCGAAATGGTCGTTGCCTACTTTGCCGACAAAGTGTACCTGCACAGGGCATTTACTGGCGGCCATCGCCTGGTTTGCGCCCTTACCGCCAGGTCCAATAATGGTGTTGCTGGCAAGAATTGACTCACCGCTTTTAGGGAAGCGATCAACCTTGGCAATAATATCGACATTAAAAGATCCTAATATACAAATTTTGCTTATCATTAATTTCCCTTTTTTGTTTATCATCGAGTGTTTTCGCCGGTTGACCTGATTGAGGAACTTTTCAATAGAGATTCCAACGTTATTAACAGGTTGAGAATGGAAAATTCGACGTAATATTATTGCTCCGCCGTGACAACGCTCAACAACCCCCTGCTCCGCTAATAGATTTAAATCATTACGGATCGTTTCTTTGCTGACAGAGAATAAGATGGCAAGCTGATTAACCGTAGCCCGCTCATGTTTATTCAAATATGCCAATATTTGACGTTGTCTTTCTTTTCCAAACATGATTTCACCTCACGTAATGTTTATATCTTTTGTCATTTTCTGATTCCATGAATCCTTTCACACTACCATCACGAAAACAAAAACAAACGGGAATTTTTGGGGGAAAGATATTTTTATTCAATGGGATAGGGTTGATGGGGGGATGTTGTTTTGAAAGAAGAAACTCGAAAAATGCGTGAGAAAGCGCTTTAAATCGTAAACAGAATGCAAAAAAAAGCCAGTCAGTGTGACCTGACTGGCTTATTTCTTAAGAAGAACGATTACTCGTTATCAGATCCGCCCAGACCTGCGTTCAGCAGTTCTGCCAGGCTGGCAGATGCGTCTTCTGCAGTCACCTGCGGTGCAGCCGGAGCTTCACCCGCAGCGCGGCGGCGCATACGATCCTGGTGGTACGCATAACCGGTACCTGCCGGGATCAGACGACCCACAATAACGTTCTCTTTCAGGCCGCGCAGTTCGTCGCGTTTACCCGCAACGGCTGCTTCGGTCAGCACGCGAGTCGTCTCCTGGAACGATGCCGCGGAGATGAAGGACTCGGTTGCCAGAGACGCTTTGGTGATACCCAGCAGATCGCGAGCGTAAGTTGCACCCACTTTGCCGTTCGCTTCCAGTTCGCGGTTTGCGATCTTGACGCGAGAGTATTCAACCTGTTCGCCTTCCAGGAAGTCGGAGCTACCCGCGTTAACGATGGTGGCTTTACGCAGCATCTGACGAACGATAACTTCGATGTGTTTATCGTTAATCTTAACGCCCTGCAGACGGTATACGTCCTGTACTTCGTTAACGATGTAACGAGTCACAGCATGAACACCACGCAGACGCAGAATGTCGTGCGGCGCTTCCGGACCGTCGGAAATGACGTCACCACGTTCTACACGTTCACCTTCGAACACGTTGAGCTGACGCCATTTCGGAATCATCTCTTCGTAAGGTTCGCTACCGTCTACCGGGGTGATAACCAGACGACGTTTACCTTTGGTTTCTTTACCGAAGGAAACGACACCGCTGATTTCAGCCAGGATTGCCGGCTCTTTCGGACGACGTGCTTCGAACAGGTCCGCAACGCGCGGCAGACCACCGGTGATGTCCTTGGTACCGCCGGATTCCTGCGGAATACGCGCCAGGGTGTCACCGGAGCTGATCTGTACGCCATCTTCCAGCTGAACAATCGCTTTACCCGGCAGGAAGTACTGCGCAGGCATGTCGGTACCCGGGATCAGAACGTCGTTACCCTGAGCATCAACGATTTTCAGTGCCGGACGCAGATCTTTACCACCTGCGGTACGTTCTGCGGAATCCAGAACCACCAGCGAAGACAGACCGGTCAATTCGTCGGTCTGACGAGTAATGGTCTGGCCGTCGATCATGTCAGTAAAGCGTACAAAACCGCTTACTTCGGTGATAACCGGCATGGTGTGCGGGTCCCAGTTTGCAACGGTTTCGCCGCCAGCAACCTGTTCGCCATCACCTTTCGCCAGTACCGCACCGTAAGGCACTTTGTAGCTTTCTTTGGTACGACCGAATTCGTCGATCAGTTTCAGTTCGGTGTTACGGGAAGTGATTACCAGTTTACCGCTGGAGTTCACAACCGACTTCACGTTACTGAGCTTGATGCTACCTTTATTTTTCACCTGGATGCTGGATTCAGCAGCCGCACGAGATGCCGCACCACCGATGTGGAACGTACGCATGGTCAGCTGTGTACCCGGTTCACCGATGGACTGTGCCGCGATAACACCGATTGCTTCACCTTTGTTGATGATGTGGCCACGCGCCAGGTCACGACCGTAGCAGTGCGCACATACACCAAAGTCGGTGTCACAGGATACAACAGAACGTACTTTAACCGCGTCGACAGAGTTCTCTTCCAGCAGGTCACACCACTGTTCGTGCAGCAGCGTGTTGCGCGGAACGAGGATATCAGCAGTACCCGGCTTCAGAACGTCTTCAGCAGTTACACGACCCAGTACGCGATCGCGCAGCGGCTCTTTAACATCACCACCCTCGATAACCGGAGTCATCATGATACCTTCATGGGTACCACAATCGTCTTCGGTAACCACCAGGTCCTGCGCTACGTCAACCAGACGACGAGTCAGGTAACCGGAGTTCGCAGTTTTCAGTGCGGTATCCGCCAGACCTTTACGAGCACCGTGGGTAGAGATGAAGTACTGGAGTACGTTCAGACCTTCACGGAAGTTCGCGGTGATTGGCGTTTCGATGATGGAGCCATCCGGCTTCGCCATCAGACCACGCATACCAGCAAGCTGACGAATCTGTGCCGCAGAACCACGCGCACCGGAGTCGGCCATCATGTAGATGCTGTTGAAGGAAACCTGCTTCTCTTCCTGACCGTCACGGTTAATAACGGTTTCAGTTTGCAGGTTATCCATCATCGCTTTGGATACACGATCGTTCGCCGCAGCCCAGATATCGATAACTTTGTTGTAGCGTTCGCCCGCAGTTACCAGACCTGACTGGAACTGCTCCTGAATCTCAGCAACTTCTGCTTCTGCCTCGGAGATAATTTCGTGTTTCTTCTCCGGGATGACCATGTCATCGATACCAACCGATGCACCAGAACGCGCCGCATATGCAAAGCCGGTGTACATGATCTGGTCCGCAAAAATAACGGTCGGTTTCAGACCGAGAATGCGGTAGCAGGTGTTCAGCATTTTGGAGATTGCTTTTTTACCCAGCGCCTGGTTGACGATGGAGTAAGGCAGACCTTTCGGTACAATCATCCACAGAATGGCACGGCCAACAGTCGTGTCTTTCAGGCTGGTTTTCGCTACTAATTCACCGTTAGCATCTTTTTCATACTCGGTGATACGCACTTTGACGCGCGCATGCAGAGAGGCCAGGCCAGCGCGATAAATACGCTCTGCTTCTTTCGGGCCAGTCAGCACCATGCCTTCGCCTTTAGCGTTAACACAGTCACGGGTCATGTAGTACAGACCCAGTACAACGTCCTGAGACGGAACGATGATTGGTTCGCCGTTCGCCGGAGACAGGATGTTGTTGGTAGACATCATCAGCGCACGCGCTTCGAGCTGGGCTTCCAGCGTCAGCGGTACGTGAACAGCCATCTGGTCACCATCGAAGTCAGCGTTATATGCCGCACAAACCAGCGGGTGCAGCTGGATAGCTTTACCTTCGATCAGTACCGGTTCAAATGCCTGGATACCCAAACGGTGCAGTGTTGGTGCACGGTTCAGCAGTACCGGGTGTTCGCGGATAACTTCGTCCAGGATATCCCAAACGACAGCTTCTTCACGCTCAACCATTTTCTTCGCAGCTTTGATGGTGGTAGCAAGACCACGCAGTTCCAGCTTGCCGTAGATGAACGGTTTGAACAGCTCCAGTGCCATTTTCTTCGGCAGACCGCACTGATGCAGACGCAGGTATGGACCTACGGTGATTACAGAACGACCGGAGTAGTCAACACGCTTACCGAGCAGGTTCTGACGGAAACGACCCTGCTTACCTTTGATCATATCGGCCAAAGATTTCAGAGGACGTTTGTTCGAACCAGTAATCGCACGACCGCGACGACCGTTATCCAGCAGGGCGTCTACCGCTTCCTGCAGCATACGTTTTTCGTTACGTACGATGATGTCCGGCGCAGCCAGATCCAGCAGACGTTTCAGACGGTTGTTACGGTTAATGACGCGACGATACAGATCGTTCAGGTCAGAAGTCGCGAAACGACCACCATCCAGCGGAACCAACGGACGCAGATCTGGCGGCAGTACCGGCAGAACGGTCAGGATCATCCACTCTGGTTTGTTACCAGACTGAACGAATGCTTCCAGCAGTTTGATACGCTTGGTCAGCTTCTTACGCTTGGTTTCAGAGTTGGTTTCGTTCAGCTCTTCACGCAGCTGTTCGCACTCTTGTTCCAGATCCATGCTCTTCAGCAGAGCCTGGATTGCTTCCGCACCCATTTTCGCGTCGAATTCGTCACCGAACTCTTCCAGCGCGTCCAGATACTGCTCTTCAGTCAGGATCTGCTGGCGTTCCAGGTTGGTCATACCGCCTTCGATAACCACATAGGATTCGAAGTACAGTACGCGTTCGATATCGCGCAGCGGCATATCGAGCAGCAGGCCGATACGGGACGGCAGAGATTTCAGGAACCAGATGTGAGCAGTCGGAGACGCCAGCTCGATGTGGCCCATACGCTCACGGCGTACTTTAGTCTGGGTCACTTCAACGCCGCACTTCTCACAGATCACACCACGGTGTTTCAGGCGCTTGTACTTACCGCACAGGCACTCGTAATCTTTCACTGGCCCAAAGATACGGGCGCAGAAAAGGCCGTCACGTTCTGGTTTGAACGTACGGTAGTTGATGGTTTCCGGCTTTTTAACTTCACCGAAAGACCATGAACGGATCATGTCTGGCGAAGCCAGAGCAATTTTGATCGCATCAAACTCTTCGGTTTTAGTCTGCGCTTTCAGAAACTTTAATAAATCTTTCACGGATTTGCTCCCGTCGGAGTTAGCACAATCCGCTGCCGGGTTTTACCCCGACAGCAGTGACCTGTTTGAGCGAGAATTACTCGTCTTCCAGTTCGATGTTGATACCCAGCGAACGAATCTCTTTCAACAATACGTTGAAGGATTCTGGCATGCCCGGCTCCATCTGATGGTTGCCGTCCACGATGTTTTTATACATCTTAGTACGACCGTTCACGTCATCAGACTTAACGGTGAGCATTTCCTGCAGGGTGTATGCTGCGCCGTATGCTTCCAGCGCCCACACTTCCATCTCCCCGAAACGCTGACCACCGAACTGTGCCTTACCACCCAGCGGCTGCTGAGTAACCAGGCTGTAAGAACCGGTGGAACGCGCGTGCATCTTGTCGTCGACCAGGTGGTTCAGTTTCAGCATGTACATGTAACCGACGGTTACCGGACGTTCGAACTGTTCACCAGTGCGGCCGTCGTACAGGCGGATCTGACCAGAAGTCGGCAGGTCGCCAAGTTTCAGCAGTTCTTTAATTTCTGCTTCTTTCGCACCGTCGAAGACCGGCGTTGCGATTGGCATACCTTTGCGCAGGTTTTCAGCCAGACGCATAACTTCTTCATCGCTGAAGGTACTCAGGTCAACTTTCTGACGAACGTCAGCGCCCAGATCGTACGCACGCTGGATGAATTCGCGCAGTTTCGCGACTTCTTGCTGCTGTTTCAGCATGGCGTTGATCTTGTCGCCGATACCTTTCGCAGCCATACCCAGGTGGGTTTCGAGGATCTGACCGATGTTCATACGAGACGGTACGCCCAGCGGGTTCAGTACGATGTCAACCGGCGTACCGTTTTCATCGTAAGGCATATCTTCGATCGGGTTGATCTTAGAAATTACACCCTTGTTACCGTGACGACCTGCCATCTTGTCACCAGGCTGGATACGACGTTTAACCGCCAGATATACCTTAACAATCTTCAGCACACCCGGTGCCAGATCGTCGCCTTGAGTGATTTTGCGGCGTTTCGCTTCGAGTTTCTTCTCGAACTCGTGTTTCAGTTCGTCATACTGCTCAGCCAGCTGTTCCAGCTGATTTTGTTTCTCTTCGTCGGTCAGGCCCAGCTCCAGCCAGCGATCGCGCGGCAGTTTGTCGAGCTTCTCAGCTTCAACGCCACCGGCTACCAGCACAGCACGGATACGGCTGAACAGACCCGCTTCGAGGATCTGCAGTTCTTCAGACAGGTCTTTCTTAGCCTGTTTGAGCTGCATTTCTTCGATTTCCAGCGCACGTTTGTCTTTTTCTACGCCATCGCGAGTAAAGACCTGAACGTCGATAACCGTACCGGATACACCGTTTGGTACGCGCAGAGAAGAGTCTTTAACGTCAGACGCTTTCTCACCGAAGATCGCACGCAGCAGTTTTTCTTCTGGGGTCAGCTGGGTTTCACCTTTCGGCGTTACCTTACCAACCAGAATGTCACCACCGGTTACTTCCGCACCAATGTAAACGATACCGGATTCATCCAGTTTAGAGAGCGCAGCTTCACCCACGTTCGGGATGTCGGCGGTGATCTCTTCTGACCCCAGCTTGGTGTCACGGGACACACACGCCAGTTCCTGAATGTGGATGGTGGTGAAACGGTCTTCCTGAACAACACGCTCGGATACGAGGATGGAGTCTTCGAAGTTGTAACCATTCCACGGCATGAACGCTACGCGCATGTTCTGACCGAGCGCCAGTTCACCGAGGTCGGTGGACGGACCGTCTGCCAGCACGTCGCCACGTTCTACCGGTTCACCCAGAGACACACACGGCATCTGGTTGATACAGGTGTTCTGGTTAGAACGGGTGTATTTGGTCAGGTTGTAGATGTCGATACCAGCTTCGCCCGGATACATCTCGTCTTCGTTAACTTTGATAACGATACGGGAAGCATCCACGTACTGAACAACACCACCACGTTTAGCAACCGCAGTTACACCGGAGTCAACGGCAACAGCACGTTCCATACCCGTACCAACCAGCGGCTTATCAGCGCGCAGAGTCGGAACGGCCTGACGTTGCATGTTCGCACCCATCAATGCACGGTTGGCGTCATCGTGTTCAAGGAACGGGATCAGGGACGCACCGACGGATACCACCTGCTGGGTGGATACGTCCATGTAGTCAACCTGGTCACGGCTGAACAAGCTGGATTCGCCTTTGCTACGGCAGGTTACCAGGTCTTCTACGAAGTGGCCTTCTTCATCCAGGTTGGAGTTCGCCTGGGCGATAACGTAGTTGCCTTCTTCGATAGCAGACAGGTAGTGAATTTCGTCAGTTACAACACCGTCGGTCACTTTACGATACGGAGTCTCAAGGAAGCCGTATTCGTTAGTCTGTGCGTACACGGACAGGGAGTTAATCAGACCGATGTTCGGACCTTCAGGGGTTTCGATTGGACATACGCGACCGTAGTGAGTCGGGTGTACGTCTCGAACTTCGAAGCCTGCACGTTCACGGGTCAGACCGCCTGGGCCGAGTGCGGAGATACGACGTTTGTGCGTAATCTCAGACAGCGGGTTGTTCTGGTCCATAAACTGTGAAAGCTGGCTGGAGCCGAAGAACTCTTTCACCGCTGCGGAAATCGGCTTGGCGTTGATCATATCCTGAGGCATCAGGGTATCCAGATCGCCCAGAGACAGACGCTCTTTCACCGCACGCTCTACACGAACCAGGCCAACGCGGAACTGGTTTTCCGCCATTTCGCCAACGGAACGGATACGACGGTTGCCGAGGTGGTCGATATCATCGACTTCGCCTTTACCGTTACGGATATCAATGAGCTTTTTCATAACATCAATGATGTCGTCTTTGCTCAGGATACCGGAACCTTCGATTTCTTCGCGCAGCAGAGAACGGTTGAACTTCATACGACCAACCGCAGACAGATCATAGCGGTCTTCAGAGAAGAACAGGTTCTCGAACAGGCTTTCAGCAGCTTCACGAGTCGGCGGCTCGCCAGGGCGCATCATACGGTAGATTTCTACCAGTGCGCTCAGACGGTCGTTAGTTGGGTCGACACGTAAGGTTTCAGAAATATACGGGCCGTGATCCAGATCGTTGGTGAACAGCGTTTCGATACGCTTGTGACCAGACTGGCTCAGTTTAGCCAGCAGATCCAGGCTCAGTTCCATGTTCGCTGCGCAGATCAGCTCGCCGGTAGACTCATCAATATAGTCTTTAGCAACCACTTTACCCGCGATGTACTCAACCGGGACTTCGATCAGTTTGACGTCGTCTTTTTCCAGTTGGCGAATGTGGCGCGCAGTAATACGGCGGCCTTTTTCTACGTACACTTTACCGTTAGCTTCAATGTCAAAAGATGCGGTTTCACCACGCAGGCGTTCCGGCACCAGTTCCATCTGCAGCTTGTTATCACGGATTTCGAAAATAACTTTTTCGAAGAACAGGTCGAGAATCTGTTCAGTGGTGTAGTTCAGGGCACGCAGAATGATGGTCGCAGGCAGTTTACGGCGACGGTCGATACGTACGAACAGGTTGTCCTTCGGATCGAATTCGAAGTCCAGCCAGGAACCACGGTAAGGAATGATACGCGCGTTATACAGCACTTTACCCGAAGAGTGGGTTTTACCTTTGTCGGAGTCAAAGAAGACGCCCGGACTACGGTGCAGCTGGGAAACGATAACACGCTCAGTACCGTTGATAACAAAGGTACCGTTGTCCGTCATGAGCGGAATTTCGCCCATGTAGACTTCTTGTTCTTTAATGTCTTTTACGGTGCCTTCCGGCGCTTCGCGCTCATAGATCACCAGACGCAGTTTAACGCGCAGCGGTGCGGAATAGGTCACGCCACGGATTTGACATTCCTGGACGTCAAACACCGGTTCGCCAAGGCGGTAGCTGACGTATTGCAGCTCGGAATTACCGCTGTAGCTCTGAATCGGGAATACGGAACGGAAAGCAGCTTCCAGACCATACTGCCCTTCAGGATCTTGCTCGATAAATTTCTGAAACGAGTCAAGCTGGATAGAAAGGAGATAAGGTACATCCAGAACTTGTGGACGTTTACCAAAATCCTTACGAATACGTTTTTTCTCGGTATAGGAGTAAACCATAGGGTTCCTCAGCTCGCTGACAAGTCGACCCATCTGTCCATTGAGCGGACAGTTTGTGCAACACTATTTTGTTGACCGGAAAATGGAACACTTTCCGCAATGCCTGTTGCTATCACGCTTAAACCATTTCATTGCGATTTACACAGAACACGCGTTCTGTCGCAGTATATTAAGTCGTCGATAGAAACAAGCATTGAAAGGCACAGCAGTAGTCAAACAGTGTGAAACGCTACTGGCGCCTTACAGCGCAAAAAGGCTGGTGACCAAAAAGTCACCAGCCATCAGCCTGATTTCTCAGGCTGCAACCGGAAGGGTTGGCTTATTTAACTTCAACTTCAGCGCCAGCTTCTTCCAGGGATTTTTTCAGTGCTTCTGCGTCGTCTTTGCTCACGCCTTCTTTCAGCGCAGCCGGAGCAGATTCTACCAGGTCTTTAGCTTCTTTCAGACCCAGGCCAGTTGCGCCACGTACTGCTTTGATAACAGCAACTTTGTTAGCGCCAGCAGCTTTCAGAATTACGTCGAATTCAGTTTTTTCTTCAGCAGCTTCAACCGGGCCAGCAGCTACAGCTACAGCAGCAGCAGCGGAAACACCGAATTTTTCTTCCATTGCAGAGATCAGTTCTACAACGTCCATTACAGACATAGCTGCAACTGCTTCAATGATTTGATCTTTAGTGATAGACATTTAAATTGTTCCTGAATATCAGAATAAGTTTATACGTAAGCGAATGCTTTAAACAGATAACTGCAATTAAGCAGCTTCTTTCGCATCGCGTACAGCAGCCAGAGTACGAACCAGTTTGCCAGCCGAAGCTTCTTTCATGGTTGCCATCAGGCGTGCAATTGCTTCTTCGTAGGTCGGCAGAGTTGCCAGGCGGTCGATCTGAGACGCCGGGATCAGCTCACCTTCAAAGGCAGCGGCTTTGACCTCAAATTTTGCATTCGCTTTCGCGAACTCTTTGAACAGACGAGCAGCAGCGCCCGGGTGTTCCATAGAGTATGCAATAAGGGTCGGACCAACAAACGCGTCTTTCAGGCACTCGAACGGAGTACCTTCAACAGCACGGCGCAGCAGGGTGTTACGAACAACACGCATGTATACGCCAGCTTCGCGACCTGCTTTACGCAGTTCAGTCATTTTATCTACAGTTACGCCACGGGAATCCGCAACTACTGCAGACAGCGCGCCTTTGGCTACTTCGCTGACTTCAGCAACAATCGCTTGTTTGTCTTGAAGATTTAAAGCCATTAGCTTTGCTCCTGGATGTTTGCCAGAGAAAATCTCTGGAACTCACTTCACTCCTCCAAACGGAGAGAGCGTCTTAATTACGGTGAGCAGAAACAAGCCAGAATATAAAAGAATAATCTTAGCGTTCTGTCACCGTCTACGCAGGGGATTAAGTTTCTTGCGAAACTCCTGCGGTCTTCGACGGAGGCCTGGATAGGCCAGGCTCCAACGAACAAATCTTTTCTATCCGTCGCTATTCAGCTTGTGGCGACGTTGGCTTTCTTCGTTCGCACCAGTCACATAGTTAGCTATGCTTCTGACGACTCACTCAGTTGCCGCCTTGCCACAACCCGAATATCTCGGATATACGTCTGCATTAAGCATTATACGTGGGGGTAAGATTGTAGACAAAATCACCGCCCACGTAAAGGCATTAGTTTACAGAAGCGCTCAGGCCAGCCTGGTCAACTGCAACACCTGCACCCATGGTGGTGGAGATGCTAACTTTCTTGATGTACACGCCTTTCGCCTGAGTCGGTTTTGCTTTTTTCAGCGCAACCAGCAGAGCTTCCAGGTTTTCTTTCAGTTTGTCAGCGTCAAAGTCCACTTTACCGATGGTGGTGTGGATGATGCCGTTTTTGTCGTTACGGTAACGAACCTGGCCAGCTTTAGCGTTCTTAACCGCTTCAGCAACGTTCGGCGTTACAGTACCCACTTTCGGGTTTGGCATCAGGCCGCGCGGACCCAGAACCTGGCCCAGCTGGCCAACAACGCGCATTGCATCCGGAGAAGCAATAACAACGTCAAAGTTCATTTCGCCTTTCTTGATCTGGTCAGCCAGATCTTCCATACCTACCAGTTCAGCACCTGCAGCTTTAGCAGCTTCAGCGTTTGCACCCTGGGTAAATACGGCTACGCGAACGGAACGGCCAGTACCGTGCGGCAGTACAGTTGCACCACGTACGTTCTGGTCAGATTTACGAGCGTCGATGCCGAGGTTAACAGCAACGTCCACGCTTTCTACGAATTTAGCAGTCGCCAGCTCTTTCAGCAGAGCGATAGCTTCGTTGATGTCGTATTGTTTGGTCGCATCAACTTTCTCGCGGATAACACGCATGCGCTTGGTCAGTTTAGCCATTTCTTAGTCCTCCACTACCAGGCCCATGGAACGTGCAGTACCTTCGATGGAGCGAGTCATCGCTTCAATGTCGGCACCAGTCATGTCGGCAGCTTTGGTCTGCGCGATTTCCTGCAGCTGAGCGCGGGAAATTTTACCCACTTTGTCTTTGTTCGGCTTACCGGAACCAGACTTGATACCAGCCGCTTTTTTCAGCAGAACTGCTGCCGGCGGAGTCTTGGTAACGAAAGTGAAAGAACGGTCAGCGTAAACGGTGATTACTACCGGAATCGGCAGACCTTTTTCGATGGAATCAGTTTTTGCGTTGAACGCTTTGCAGAATTCCATGATGTTTACGCCCTGCTGACCCAGAGCCGGACCTACTGGCGGACTCGGGTTAGCCATACCAGCTGCAACCTGCAGCTTGACATAGGCTTGTACTTTCTTAGCCATTATAAATTCCTCAAGTTGGGTAATAACGCCTCTGAGAGGCTCCCCGTGATATAAAAAATCGTTTTACGGGCGAGGCCCATAAAAACAAAAGGCGCGAAATTGTATTCCAATCTCGCGCCTTGTGCAACGATTAAATCGCCGCTTTTTTGATCGCTGGGTTAGGCTTTTTCAACCTGGCTGAAGTCCAGCTCTACCGGGGTCGCACGACCGAAGATAGAAACAGAAACTTTCAGACGAGATTTCTCGTAATCCACCTCTTCAACAACACCGTTGAAGTCAGCGAACGGACCATCATTAACACGAACCATTTCACCCGGTTCAAACAGCGTTTTCGGACGCGGCTTATCACCAACCTGCTGCAGGCGGTTCATAATCGCATCAACTTCTTTATCGCTGATTGGCGCAGGACGATCGGAAGTACCGCCGATGAAGCCCATCACACGCGGTACGCTGCGCACCAGGTGCCAGCTCGCGTCGTTCATCACCATCTGAACGAGGACGTAGCCAGGGAAGAATTTGCGTTCGCTTTTGCGACGCTGACCGCCACGGATTTCAACCACTTCTTCGGTTGGAACCATGACTTCGCCAAACAACTCTTCCATGTTGTGTAATTTGATATGCTCACGCAGCGACGTTGCTACGCGGCCTTCAAAACCGGAAAACGCCTGAACGACGTACCAGCGCTTTTTAGGAGCTTCAGACATCTCAGAACCTCAGGCCAGTGATAAAGGATACCAGGCGAACCAGAATACCATCCAGTCCCCACAGGATCAGTGACATTACTGCGGTAACCGCAGCCACAATCAGCGTGGTGTGCAATGTTTCCTGGCGAGTCGGCCAAATGACCTTACGGACTTCGGTACGCGCTTCACGGGCAAAAGCAACGGTTGCTTTACCTTTTGTCGTTAACAGCGCGACACCACCCGCTGCAGCAATCAGAATTACTACGGCCAGCGCACGCAGCGGCAGCATAATGTCGCGATAAAGGTAGTTGCCGACAATCGCCACCAGGAGCAATGCCACCACAACGACCCACTTCATCGCTTCCAGGCCGCGCCCGCTTCCTTGAGCTTCGGTATTCGCACTCATAAACCAACCTGTCAGAAGTATTCTACAAACATTTTCACCCCGCGATCGCGAGGCAAACCAAATCGAAACGCGTATTAGCTTTTCGGATTATACGCCCTCAACAGAGCCTGTCTCAGCAATGATTATGACAAAGAAAATCACTGATGAGCCAGGTTCTGGTACGAAAGCGTGCAAAAAGGGCATCAAATGATGCCCTTTTATTGCGCATTGCGTCAAATGTTATCGGCAATTAGCTCAGAACTTTAGCAACAACGCCCGCGCCAACGGTACGACCGCCTTCACGGATTGCGAAACGCAGACCGTCGTCCATCGCGATCGGGTGGATCAGGGTAACAACCATTTTGATGTT
>NZ_JACSQI010000001.1:440166-608357 GCF_014836715.1 Escherichia whittamii | reverse complement strand
GAAGTGAAACGCCGTAGCGCCGATGGTAGTGTGGGGTCTCCCCATGCGAGAGTAGGGAACTGCCAGGCATCAAATTAGAAAAACCCCGGTCCATAAGGCCGGGGTTTTTTGCATATCAATTATTTGCATGATGAAGGGAATCTCATGTCAGTTCTGTATATCCAAATTCGTCGTAATCAAATTACTGTTCGCGATCTTGAAAGCAAACGTGAAGTGTCAGGAGACGCTGCCTTCAGTAACCAGCGCCTGTTAATCGCCAATTTCTTTGTTGCAGAAAAAGTTCTGCAAGATCTTGTTCTGCAACTCCACCCACGTTCAACCTGGCATTCTTTTTTGCCAGCAAAACGTATGGATATTGTTGTGAGCGCGCTGGAAATGAATGAGGGCGGTTTGTCACAGGTTGAGGAACGCATTCTCCATGAAGTGGTCGCTGGGGCAACGTTAATGAAATATCGCCAGTTCCACATCCATGCGCAATCAGCGGTACTCAGTGATAGTGCGGTCATGGCAATGCTTAAGCAGAAATAATCGTGTCACCATTGGTGGGTACGAAACCTGAAGTTCAGCCCACCGGGATGAGAAAAAAATCACCTACGCCCCCACATACGCCAGATTCAGCAACGGATACGGTTTCCCCAAATCGTCCACCTCAGAGCGTCCCGTAACCTTAAAACCCACCTTCTTATAGAACCCAACCGCCTGCTCATTTTGCTCATTAACGTTGGTTGTCAGTTCCGGTGCCATCGAGAGCGCATGCTCCACCAGCATCCGACCCACGCCGCAGCCGCACACATCAGGATCGATAAACAGCGCATCCATATGCTGCCCACTTAACAACATAAACCCAACCGGCTGATCCCGCTCATTAACCGCGACCCACAACGGCGCTTCCGGCAGGAAGGAACGAACTAGGTCCTCCAGCTCGGTCCGATACTCTGCTGATAAAAAATCGTGAGTGGCATCGACAGAACGACACCAAATCGCAACGAGTTCCTCCCCTTCCTCATGCCGTGAGCGGCGAATACTAATAACCATTTTCTCTCCTTTTCGTCATTCTTATATTCTAACGTAGTCTTTTCCTTGAAACTTTCTCACCTTCAACATGCAGGCTCGACATTGGCAAATTTTCTGGTTATCTTCAGCTATCTGGATGTCTAAACGTATAAGCGTATGTAGTGAGGTAATCAGGTTATGCCGATTCGTGTGCCGGACGAGCTACCCGCCGTCAATTTCTTGCGCGAAGAAAACGTCTTTGTAATGACGACTTCTCGTGCGTCTGGTCAGGAAATTCGTCCGCTAAAGGTTCTTATCCTTAACCTGATGCCGAAGAAGATCGAAACTGAAAATCAGTTCTTACGCCTGCTTTCAAACTCGCCTTTGCAGGTCGATATTCAGCTGTTGCGCATCGATTCTCGCGAGTCGCGCAACACGCCCACAGAGCATCTGAACAACTTCTACTGTAACTTTGAAGATATTCAGGATCATAACTTTGATGGCCTGATAGTTACCGGTGCGCCGTTGGGACTGGTGGAGTTTAATGACGTTGCCTACTGGCCACAGATCAAACAGGTGCTGGAGTGGTCGAAAGATCACGTCACCTCAACACTGTTTGTCTGCTGGGCGGTACAGGCCGCACTCAATATTCTCTACGGTATCCCCAAACAAACCCGCACCGATAAGCTCTCTGGCGTTTACGAGCACCACATTCTCCATCCGCATGCGCTTCTGACGCGTGGCTTTGATGATTCATTCCTGGCACCGCATTCGCGCTATGCTGACTTTCCGGCAGCGTTGATTCGTGATTACACCGATCTGGAAATTCTGGCAGAGACGGAAGAAGGGGATGCATATCTGTTTGCCAGTAAAGATAAGCGCATTGCCTTTGTGACGGGCCATCCCGAATATGATGCGCAAACGCTGGCGCAGGAATATTTCCGCGATGTGGAAGCCGGGCTGAGTCCGGATGTACCGTATAACTATTTTCCGCATAACGATCCGCAAAACAAACCGCGCGCGAGTTGGCGCAGTCATGGTAATTTGCTATTTACCAACTGGCTCAACTATTACGTCTACCAGATCACGCCATACGATCTACGCCGTATGAATCCTACGCTGGATTAATCTTCTGCGGCATTCGATCGTTAAGCGATTCAGCACCTTACCTCAGGCACCTTCGGGTGCCTTTTTTATTTCCGAAACACACATCAACAGGTGAATAAATTTTATTCATATTGTTATCAATAGGTTAACTCATATTTTTATTTAAAATGGAAATTGTTTTTGATTTTGCATTTTAAATGAGTAGTCTTAGTTGTGCTGAACGAAAAGCACACAACGATCCTTCGTTCACAGTGGGGAAGTTTTCGGATCCATAACGAGGAGCTGCACGATGACTGAACAGGCAACAACAACCGATGAACTGGCTTTCACAAGGCCGTATGGCGAGCAGGAAAAGCAAGTTCTCACTGCCGAGGCGGTAGAATTTCTGACTGAACTGGTGATGCATTTTACGCCACAACGCAATAAACTTCTGGCAGCGCGCATTCAGCAACAGCAGGATATCGATAACGGGACGTTGCCTGATTTTATTTCGGAAACGGCTTCCATTCGTGAAGGTGGTTGGAAGATTCGCGGAATTCCTGCGGACTTAGAAGATCGTCGGGTCGAGATTACCGGACCCGTTGAGCGCAAGATGGTGATCAACGCGCTGAACGCCAATGTGAAAGTGTTTATGGCCGATTTCGAGGATTCACTGGCGCCAGACTGGAACAAAGTGATCGACGGGCAAATTAACCTGCGCGATGCCGTTAATGGCACCATCAGTTACACCAACGAAGCAGGCAAAATCTATCAGCTCAAACCCAATCCAGCGGTTTTGATTTGTCGGGTACGCGGTCTGCACTTGCCGGAAAAACATGTCACCTGGCGCGGCGAAGCGATTCCTGGCAGCTTGTTCGATTTTGCGCTCTATTTCTTCCACAACTACCAGGCCTTACTGGCAAAAGGTAGCGGCCCCTATTTTTATCTGCCGAAAACCCAGTCCTGGCAGGAAGCGGCCTGGTGGAGCGAAGTCTTCAGCTATGCAGAAGATCGCTTTAACCTGCCGCGCGGCACCATCAAGGCGACGTTGCTGATTGAAACGCTGCCCGCCGTGTTTCAGATGGACGAAATTCTTCACGCGCTGCGCGACCATATTGTCGGGCTGAACTGCGGTCGCTGGGATTATATTTTCAGCTATATCAAAACGTTGAAAAACTATTCCGATCGCGTCCTGCCAGACCGCCAGGCAGTGACGATGGATAAGCCGTTTCTCAATGCTTACTCACGTCTGCTAAT
This sequence comes from Escherichia whittamii, assembly GCF_014836715.1. GTDB lineage: Bacteria > Pseudomonadota > Gammaproteobacteria > Enterobacterales > Enterobacteriaceae > Escherichia > Escherichia whittamii. The sequence goes on along the minus strand of NZ_JACSQI010000001.1, from coordinate 605,021 downwards.
CAAAACCTGCCATAAACGCGGTGCATTTGCGATGGGCGGTATGGCGGCGTTTATTCCGAGTAAAGATGAAGAGCGCAATAGCCAGGTGCTCAACAAAGTGAAAGCGGATAAAGCGCTGGAAGCCAATAACGGTCACGATGGCACGTGGATCGCCCATCCAGGCCTTGCTGACACGGCAATGGCGGTATTCAACGACATTCTCGGTTCCCGTAAAAACCAGCTTGAGGTGATGCGCGAACAAGACGCGCCGATTACTGCCTATCAACTACTGGCACCTTGTGATGGTGAACGCACCGAAGAAGGTATGCGCGCCAACATTCGCGTGGCTGTGCAGTATATCGAAGCGTGGATCTCCGGCAACGGCTGCGTGCCGATTTACGGCCTGATGGAAGATGCGGCGACGGCTGAAATTTCCCGTACCTCTATCTGGCAGTGGATCCATCATCAAAAAACATTGAGCAATGGCAAACCAGTTACCAAAGCATTGTTCCGCCAGATGCTGGGCGAAGAGATGAAGGTTATTGCCAGCGAACTGGGTGAAGAACGTTTCTCTCAGGGGCGTTTTGACGATGCCGCACGCTTGATGGAACAGATCACCACTTCCGATGAGTTAATTGATTTCCTGACCCTGCCAGGCTACCGCCTGTTAGCGTAAACCACCACATAACTATGGAGCATCTGCACATGAAAACCCGTACCCAACAAATTGAAGAATTACAGAAAGAGTGGACTCAACCGCGCTGGGAAGGCATTACCCGCCCATACAGCGCGGAGGACGTGGTGAAATTACGCGGTTCGGTCAACCCGGAATGCACGCTGGCACAACTGGGCGCGGCAAAAATGTGGCGGCTCCTGCACGGCGAGTCGAAAAAAGGCTACATCAACAGCCTCGGCGCACTGACTGGTGGTCAGGCGCTGCAACAGGCGAAAGCGGGCATCGAAGCGGTTTACCTGTCTGGCTGGCAGGTAGCTGCGGATGCTAACCTGGCGGCAAGCATGTACCCGGATCAGTCGCTTTATCCGGCGAACTCGGTTCCTGCTGTGGTGGAGCGGATCAACAATACTTTCCGCCGTGCGGATCAGATCCAGTGGTCTGCTGGCATTGAGCCGGGCGATCCTCGTTATGTCGATTACTTCCTGCCGATCGTTGCTGATGCGGAAGCCGGTTTTGGTGGTGTACTTAATGCCTTTGAACTGATGAAAGCGATGATTGAAGCCGGTGCAGCGGCAGTTCACTTCGAAGATCAGCTGGCGTCCGTGAAAAAATGCGGCCATATGGGCGGTAAAGTACTGGTGCCAACTCAGGAAGCAATCCAGAAACTGGTTGCGGCGCGTCTGGCTGCGGACGTGACGGGCGTTCCAACCTTACTGGTTGCACGTACCGATGCTGATGCGGCGGATTTGATCACCTCCGATTGCGACCCGTATGACAGCGAATTTATTACCGGCGAGCGCACCAACGAAGGCTTCTTCCGTACTCATGCAGGCATTGAGCAAGCAATCAGCCGTGGCCTGGCGTATGCGCCATATGCTGATCTGGTATGGTGTGAAACTTCTACACCGGATCTGGAACTGGCGCGTCGCTTTGCTGAAGCCATCCACGCGAAATACCCGGGCAAACTGCTGGCTTATAACTGCTCACCGTCGTTCAACTGGCAGAAAAACCTCGATGATAAAACTATCGCCAGCTTCCAGCAGCAACTGTCGGATATGGGCTACAAGTTCCAGTTCATCACCCTGGCGGGTATCCACAGCATGTGGTTCAACATGTTCGACCTGGCAAACGCCTATGCGCAGGGCGAAGGTATGAAGCATTACGTTGAGAAAGTGCAGCAACCAGAATTCGCCGCCGCGAAAGATGGCTATACCTTCGTTTCTCACCAGCAAGAAGTGGGCACAGGTTACTTCGATAAAGTGACGACTATTATTCAGGGCGGCACGTCGTCAGTTACCGCGCTGACGGGGTCCACTGAAGAATCGCAGTTCTAAGCAACCGACAATCGTTGCTGACTATATGCCGGATAAGGCGTTCACGCCGCATCCGGCAATGAGCGCCTGATGCGACGCTTGCGCGTCTTATCAGGCCTACAAATGTGGTAGACACGTAGGCCGGATAAGGCGTTCACGCCGCATCCGGCAATCAACGCCTGATGCGACGCTATCGCGTCTTATCAGGCCTACAAATGTGGTAGACACGTAGGTCGGATAAGGCGTTCACGCCGCATCCGGCAATCAACGCCTGATGTGACGCTTGCGCGTCTTATCTGGCAATTCTCTGTTCCCGACGAGGGCAACAAATGCCGCGTGGCCTGGAATTACTGATTGCACAAACCATTTTGCAAGGTTTCGACGCTCAGTATGGTCGATTTCTCGAAGTGACTTCCGGGGCGCAGCAGCGTTTCGAACAAGCCGACTGGCACGCTGTCCAGCAGGCGATGAAAAACCGTATCCATCTTTATGATCATCACGTTGGTCTGGTGGTGGAACAGTTGCGCTGTATCACTAACGGCCAAAGCACGGACGCGGCATTTTTACTGCGCGTCAAAGAGCACTACACCCGGCTTTTGCCGGATTACCCGCGCTTCGAGATTGCGGAGAGCTTTTTTAACTCCGTGTACTGTCGGTTATTTGACCACCGCTCGCTCACTCCCGAGCGGCTTTTTATCTTTAGCTCCCAGCCAGAGCGCCGCTTTCGTACCATTCCGCGCCCGCTGGCAAAAGACTTTTATCCCGATCACGGCTGGGAGGCGTTACTGATACGCGTCCTCAGCGACCTGCCGCTGCGCTTGCGCTGGCAGAATAAAAACCGGGATATCAACTACATCATTCGCCATCTGACAGAAACGCTGGGGAAAGGAAACCTCGCCGAAAGCCATTTACAGGTGGCAAACGAACTGTTTTACCGCAATAAAGCCGCCTGGCTGGTGGGCAAACTGATCACGCCTTCCGGCACGTTGCCATTTTTGCTACCTATCCACCAGACGGACGACGGCGAGTTATTTATTGATACCTGCCTGACGACGACCGCCGAAGCGAGCATTGTCTTTGGCTTCGCGCGTTCCTATTTTATGGTTTACGCGCCGCTGCCTGCCGCACTGGTCGAGTGGCTTAGGGAAATTTTGCCTGGCAAAACCACCGCAGAACTGTATATGGCTATCGGCTGCCAGAAGCACGCCAAAACAGAAAGTTACCGCGAATATCTCGTTTATCTACAGGGCTGTAATGAGCAATTTATTGAAGCGCCGGGTATTCGTGGAATGGTGATGTTGGTGTTTACGCTGCCGGGCTTTGATCGGGTATTCAAAGTCATCAAAGACAAGTTCGCGCCGCAGAAAGAGATGTCAGCGGCTCATGTTCGTGCCTGCTATCAACTGGTTAAAGAGCACGATCGCGTAGGTCGAATGGCGGACACCCAGGAATTTGAAAACTTTGTGCTGGAGAAGCGGCAAATTGCTCCGGCATTAATGGAATTACTGTTCCAGGAAGCGCCGGAAAAAATCACCGATCTCGGCGAACAGATTGTGATTCGCCATCTCTATATCGAACGGCGGATGGTGCCGCTCAATATCTGGCTGGAACAAGTAGAAGGTCAGCAGCTGCGCGATGCCATTGAAGAATACGGCAACGCTATTCGCCAACTTGCCGCCGCCAATATTTTCCCCGGCGACATGCTATTTAAAAACTTTGGTGTCACTCGTCACGGGCGCGTGGTGTTTTATGATTACGATGAAATTTGCTACATGACGGAAGTGAATTTCCGTGATATCCCGCCGCCGCGCTACCCGGAAGACGAACTTGCCAGCGAACCGTGGTACAGCGTCTCGCCGGGCGATGTTTTCCCGGAAGAGTTTCGTCACTGGCTTTGCGCCGACCCGCGCATTGGTCCGCTGTTCGAAGAAATGCACGCCGACCTGTTCCGCGCCGACTACTGGCGCGCATTACAAAAACGCATCCGTGAAGGGCATGTGGAAGATGTTTATGCGTACCGACGCAGGCAGCGGTTTAGCGTGCGATTCGTATAAATCAGAGACGAGAATGTCACCGCATTCCGCCATACGCCAGCGTCACTTCCTTCGCCGCTTTAATCACCATCGCGCCAAACTCGGTTACGCGATCATCGGTAATACGTGAAATCGGCCCGGAAATCGAAATCGCGGCAAACGGTTCGCGGTGCTCATCGAAAATACACGCCGCGAGACAACGCAGTCCCAGCGCATGTTCCTCATCGTCAAATGAATAGCCACGTTTACGCGTCTGGGCGAGGTCCTCTTTTAAATGCACAGGAGACACCAGCGTCGCGTGGGTATAGGCATGTAAGCCTTTGCGATGCAGAAGTTTCGTCACCTGTTCTTCGCTCAGTTGGGCTAAAAAGGCTTTACCGGCACCAGAGGCATGCATCGGTAACTTACCGCCGATAGGGGCTGACATACGCATCAGATGCGTACATTGTACCTGGTCGATAATAATCGCTTCGTGATCGCTATGATCCAGCACCGCCATATTTACCGTTTCGCCAGACTCTTCCATCAGATTGCGCAGAATAGGATGGACAATGGCTAACAGATTACGACTCTGGAGAAAGCTGCTGCCGACCATAAAAGCATGTGCGCCTATCGCCCAGTGTCCAAGTTCGCCAACCTGACGGACAAAGCCCTGTTGTTGCATCGTGGTTAGCAAGCGATGGGTCGTGGAATTAGGCAATCCGGCTTGCTGCGCCAGTTCGGTTAACGCCACACTGCCATTGGATTCGGCAATCCACTCCAGTAATTTCAGCCCACGCGTTAAAGACTGAACCTGTCCTGTCGCTGGTGCGGTGGCAACGGCGGGTTTTCTGCCGCGTTTTGCGGGAATGGGTGCGACCATGACAGCCTCCTTTTTCTGTATCGTGGAAATCATTTTCATTTTTATTGCTGTGTAATGCAATAGTAGCCACACTGATCCGATGAGTTAATGTTGAACAAATCTCATGTTGCGTGGTGGTCGCTTTTACCACTGATGCGTTTATGCCAGTATGGTTTGTTGAATTTTTTTACAGTCTGGGTTGAGCGTGTCGGGAGCGAGTGTGAGTAGCAAAGTTGAACAACTGCGTGCGCAGTTAAATGAACGTATTCTGGTGCTGGACGGCGGTATGGGCACCATGATCCAGAGTTATCGGCTGAACGAAGCCGATTTTCGTGGTGAACGCTTTGCCGACTGGCCGTGCGATCTCAAAGGCAACAACGACCTGCTGGTGCTCAGTAAGCCTGAAGTGATTGCCGCTATCCACAACGCTTACTTTGAAGCGGGCGCGGATATCATCGAAACCAACACCTTCAACTCCACGACTATTGCGATGGCGGATTACCAGATGGAATCCCTGTCAGCGGAAATCAACTTTGCGGCGGCGAAGCTGGCGCGTGCCTGTGCCGACGAGTGGACCGCACGCACGCCAGAGAAACCGCGCTACGTTGCTGGTGTTCTCGGCCCAACCAACCGCACGGCGTCTATATCTCCGGACGTAAACGATCCGGCATTCCGCAACATCACTTTTGACCAGCTGGTGGCGGCCTATCGCGAATCTACCAGAGCGCTGGTGGAAGGTGGTGCCGACCTGATCCTGATTGAAACCGTCTTCGACACTCTTAACGCCAAAGCGGCGATTTTTGCGGTGAAAACGGAGTTCGAAGCACTGGGCGTTGAGCTGCCGATTATGATCTCTGGCACCATTACTGATGCCTCCGGGCGCACGCTCTCCGGCCAGACAACCGAAGCATTTTATAATTCTCTTCGCCATGCCGAAGCGCTGACTTTTGGCCTCAACTGCGCGCTGGGACCCGATGAACTGCGCCAGTACGTGCAGGAGCTGTCACGTATTGCAGAATGCTACGTTACCGCCCATCCGAACGCCGGACTGCCCAACGCCTTTGGTGAATACGATCTCGACGCCGATACGATGGCGAAGCACATCCGCGAATGGGCGCAAGCGGGCTTCCTCAATATCGTCGGCGGTTGCTGCGGCACCACGCCACGACATATTGCGGCAATGAGTCGCGCAGTAGCAGGATTAGCGCCGCGCAAATTGCCGGAGATCCCCGTCGCCTGTCGTTTGTCCGGCCTGGAGCCGCTGAACATTGGCGATGACAGCCTGTTTGTGAACGTCGGTGAGCGGACTAACGTCACCGGTTCTGCCAAATTCAAACGCCTGATCAAAGAAGATAAATACAGTGAGGCGCTGGATGTGGCGCGCCAGCAGGTAGAAAACGGTGCGCAGATTATTGATATCAACATGGATGAAGGGATGCTTGACGCCGAAGCGGCGATGGTGCGTTTCCTCAGCCTGATTGCGGGTGAACCGGATATTGCCCGCGTGCCGATTATGATCGACTCTTCAAAATGGGACGTCATTGAAAAAGGGCTGAAGTGTATTCAGGGCAAAGGCATTGTTAACTCTATCTCAATGAAAGAGGGCGTCGACGCCTTTATCCATCATGCGAAACTGTTGCGTCGTTACGGTGCGGCAGTGGTGGTGATGGCCTTTGACGAACAGGGCCAGGCCGATACCCGCGCGCGCAAAATAGAGATTTGCCGCCGGGCGTACAAAATCCTCACCGAGGAAGTCGGCTTCCCGCCGGAAGATATCATCTTTGACCCGAATATCTTCGCGGTCGCAACTGGCATTGAAGAGCACAACAACTACGCGCAGGACTTTATTGGCGCTTGCGAAGACATCAAACGTGAGCTTCCCCATGCGTTGATCTCCGGCGGCGTTTCTAACGTTTCTTTCTCATTCCGTGGTAACGATCCGGTGCGCGAAGCCATTCACGCGGTGTTCCTCTACTACGCTATCCGCAACGGTATGGATATGGGGATTGTCAACGCCGGGCAACTGGCGATTTACGATGACCTGCCCGCTGAACTGCGCGACGCGGTGGAAGATGTGATCCTTAACCGTCGCGACGATGGCACCGAGCGTTTACTGGAACTTGCCGAGAAATATCGCGGCAGCAAAACCGACGACACCGCTAACGCCCAACAGGCGGAGTGGCGCTCATGGGACGTGAATAAACGTCTGGAATACTCGTTGGTCAAAGGCATTACCGAATTTATTGAACAGGACACCGAAGAAGCCCGTCAGCAGGCAGAACGCCCCATTCAGGTGATTGAAGGCCCGCTGATGGACGGCATGAACGTGGTCGGTGATCTGTTTGGCGAGGGCAAAATGTTCCTGCCGCAGGTGGTCAAATCGGCGCGCGTCATGAAACAGGCGGTGGCGTATCTTGAACCGTTTATCGAAGCCAGCAAAGAGCAGGGCAAAACCAACGGTAAGATGGTGATAGCCACCGTGAAGGGCGACGTCCACGACATCGGTAAAAATATCGTTGGCGTGGTGCTGCAATGTAACAACTACGAAATTGTCGATCTCGGCGTGATGGTACCAGCAGAAAAAATCCTCCGCACCGCCAAAGAAGTGAATGCTGATTTGATTGGTCTTTCAGGATTGATCACGCCGTCGCTGGACGAGATGGTCAACGTGGCGAAAGAGATGGAGCGTCAGGGCTTTACCATTCCGCTATTGATTGGCGGCGCGACCACCTCTAAAGCGCACACGGCGGTGAAAATCGAGCAGAACTACAGTGGCCCGACGGTGTATGTACAGAACGCCTCGCGCACTGTTGGCGTCGTGGCGGCGCTGCTTTCTGACACTCAGCGTGACGATTTCGTCGCTCGTACCCGCAAGGAGTACGAAACCGTGCGTATTCAGCACGGGCGTAAGAAACCGCGCACACCACCGGTCACGCTGGAAGCGGCACGTGATAACGACTTCGCTTTTGACTGGCAGGCCTATACGCCACCGGTGGCGCACCGTCTCGGCGTGCAGGAAGTTGAAGCCAGCATCGAAACGCTGCGTAATTACATCGACTGGACGCCGTTCTTTATGACCTGGTCGCTGGCCGGGAAATATCCGCGCATTCTGGAAGATGAAGTGGTAGGCGTTGAGGCGCAGCGTCTGTTTAAAGACGCCAATGACATGCTGGATAAATTAAGCGCCGAGAAAACGCTGAACCCGCGTGGCGTGGTGGGATTGTTCCCGGCAAACCGCGTGGGAGACGACATTGAAATCTATCGTGACGAAACGCGTACACATGTGATTAATGTCAGCCACCATCTGCGTCAACAGACCGAAAAAACGGGCTTCGCTAACTACTGTCTCGCTGACTTCGTGGCGCCGAAGCTTTCTGGTAAAGCAGATTACATCGGCGCATTTGCCGTGACTGGCGGGCTGGAAGAGGACGCACTGGCTGATGCCTTTGAAGCACAGCACGATGATTACAACAAAATCATGGTGAAAGCCCTTGCTGACCGTCTGGCGGAAGCCTTTGCGGAATATCTCCATGAGCGCGTGCGTAAAGTTTACTGGGGCTATGCGCCGAACGAGAACCTGAGCAACGAAGAGCTGATCCGCGAAAACTACCAGGGCATCCGCCCGGCACCAGGCTATCCGGCTTGCCCGGAACACACGGAAAAAGCCACCATCTGGGAGCTGCTGGAAGTGGAAAAACACACCGGCATGAAACTCACGGAATCTTTCGCGATGTGGCCTGGTGCGTCGGTTTCAGGTTGGTACTTCAGCCACCCGGACAGCAAGTACTACGCCGTGGCGCAGATTCAACGCGATCAGGTTGAAGATTATGCCCGTCGTAAAGGTATGAGCGTTACCGAAGTTGAGCGCTGGCTGGCGCCAAATCTGGGGTATGACGCGGAGTAAATTAAAATACCGGGGTATTTGCCCCGGTTGAGACTGATGGCAAACGTAAAATTGCCGGATGCGCTACGCTTATCAAGCCTATATTGACATTGCAATATCATGATTATTGTGGGGCTGATAAAGCGTTCATGTCACATTCGGCATGAAAAAAGTCTACTTTACCTGTAATCTGAGGCACCGAATAACCCACAGGCGCAGCACATACAACGGGAAGTATGAAGAGTATAAAAACGGCGGATTATAAGGCTCATATTTATTAATGAATTTTTTCATAAAAAGGATTTACTTTATGCACAGGCAATATAAAAAATATATTCTTCTTTTTTGGGGCGTCATGGATGTTATTGCGATAGCCTCGTATTTGTTTTACTCGATCGGTAATGGCCGTATTCCCTTCTATTCCGATATTGTCCATTCAATCTCCTTACTCCGGGATATCGGTGTTGAAGGCGGTTTTTACGCTTATGCGGTCGCTACTATTGCGCTACAAATTGTGTTAATGATCTCTTTATTCTTTTCTGCGCAATGTTTTTTAAGACAAAAAGAGATCAGTCTTCCTTTTTTTGCTTTTCAGGAAGTCATGCGTTTTGCTACCGTGAGTTGCTCAATCTCTATAATACCGTTGTTGCTTAATTATTTTAATTCTCAAAACCTGGTCTTAAATATTTCGTTATTTATTTTCTCAGAAGTTATAAAAACGACAACGATTATCTGGTGTAAACGTTATGGAAAAATGTGACGAAAATAGCAACAGGCAGAGACAAATTTTTATAAAAAAGAGGTTTAAAATGCTTTCTTGTATAAATCTCTTATACTGAGAGCATGCACAGGTGAAATGCCTGGATAAAAACAACATAATTAGAAAATCCTCAACAAGGAAATGCATAACAAAAAGGAGAACCAGATTCCGTGCTAACCTTGCTTCACCTGCTTTCTGCCGTCGCCCTGTTGGTCTGGGGGACGCATATTGTCCGAACGGGCGTAATGCGCGTCTTCGGCGCACGCCTGCGTACTGTTCTTAGCCGGAGCGTCGAAAAGAAGCCGCTCGCCTTTTGCGCGGGTATCGGCGTTACCGCACTGGTGCAGAGCAGTAATGCCACCACCATGTTGGTGACCTCGTTCGTCGCTCAGGATCTGGTTGCTCTCGCGCCTGCGCTGGTGATTGTACTGGGGGCAGATGTCGGGACGGCGCTAATGGCGCGAATCCTCACCTTCGATTTATCCTGGTTATCACCATTACTCATTTTTATCGGCGTGATTTTTTTCCTCGGACGCAAGCAATCACGCGCCGGGCAACTGGGCCGCGTTGGTATTGGTCTTGGGCTGATTTTACTGGCGCTGGAGTTGATTGTGCAGGCCGTAACGCCGATCACCCAGGCAAACGGCGTTCAGGTGATCTTTGCCTCGCTGACTGGCGATATTCTGCTGGATGCGCTGATTGGCGCGATGTTCGCCATTATCAGTTATTCAAGTCTTGCCGCCGTACTGCTGACCGCCACTCTGACCGCTGCAGGCATTATCTCCTTCCCGGTAGCGCTCTGCCTGGTCATCGGCGCTAACCTCGGTTCCGGCTTGCTGGCAATGCTTAACAACAGTGCCGCTAATGCCGCTGCTCGCCGTGTTGCGCTGGGCAGCCTGCTGTTTAAGCTGGTGGGTAGCCTGATTATCCTGCCGTTTGTCCATATTTTGGCCGAGACTATGGGCAAGTTATCGCTGCCCAAAGCGGAACTGGTTATCTATTTCCACGTCTTTTACAATCTTGTGCGCTGTCTGGTAATGCTGCCGTTTGTCGATCCGATGGCGCGGTTTTGCAAAACGATTATTCGCGATGAACCCGAACTGGATGCCCATCTAAAACCAAAACATCTGGACGTTAGCGCGCTGGACACGCCGACCCTCGCTTTGGCAAATGCAGCCCGTGAAACCCTGCGCATTGGCGATGCCATGGAACAGATGATGGAAGGGCTGAATAAAGTAATGCACGGTGCACCTCGTGAAGAGAAAGAGCTGCGCAAGCTGGCGGATGATATCAACGTGTTGTATACCGCGATTAAACTTTACCTGGCGCGGATGCCAAAAGAGGAGCTGGCGGAGGAAGAGTCGCGTCGCTGGGCGGAAATTATCGAAATGGCTCTCAACCTGGAGCAGGCTTCTGATATCGTCGAGCGCATGGGCAGCGAAATTGCTGACAAATCGCTGGCAGCACGGCGGGCATTTTCGCTTGATGGATTGAAGGAACTGGATGCGCTCTATGAGCAACTGCTCAGTAATTTAAAACTGGCGATGTCGGTGTTCTTCTCTGGCGATGTCACCAGCGCTCGTCGTTTACGCCGAAGCAAGCACCGCTTTCGCATTCTTAATCGCCGCTATTCCCATGCGCACGTCGATCGCCTGCATCAGCAAAACGTGCAGAGCATTGAAACCAGTTCGCTACATTTAGGCTTACTGGGAGACATGCAGCGCCTGAACTCGCTGTTTTGTTCGGTAGCTTACAGTGTGCTGGAACAGCCTGATGAAGATGAGGGACGGGACGAGTATTAATACCGTGACCCTGTAGGCCTGATAAGACGCGTAAAGCGCCGCATCAGGCACTGTGTACAAGATGCCGGATAATGCATCCGGCAATTCACTTAAAAACGGTGACCCGCTTCCAGTGGCACCGCTTCCTCACCGGCTTTAAACACATAAGTGGTATTTGGGCCACCCAGCGTAGCGTGACCTTTACTCACCGTGATCCAGTTACCTTCCGGCAGACCAATAATGGTCAGTTCTGGCGCGACTACCAGCAGTTCGCGAATACGCTGCTCGCGCGTTTCACCTTTATGGCCTTCCGGCAGCGCGTTGGTGAAGTGCGGGTTGATTTGCAGCGGGAACAGATTCAGCGCATCGAAACCTTGCGGATCGACAATCGGCATATCGTTGGTAGTACGGATGGTTGGGCAAGCCAGGTTAGCGCCTGCACTCCAGCCGATATACAGCGCGCCACGTTTCACCACGTCAACAATGGGGGCCAGCAGACCGCGCACACGGCATTCCTTCAGCAACTGGAAAGTGTTGCCGCCGCCGACAATCACGATCTCAGCATTTTCAATCGCGGCAACAGGATCGGCCGCGCTATGAATACCGGTGACAGAAATGCCAAGCGGAGCGAGGACCGCAGCCGTTTTGGCGGTGTAATCATCCCAGGTTTGCGTTACGCCAGCGAAAGGAATAAACACCGCTGAACGACGACCTTGCAACTGTTCAGCAATCAACGGCAGCGCATGTTCCAGCCAGGCTTTACCCGGCAGCGTCGAGTTACTCAATAAAAGCAGTTCCATTACTTCTCCGGTTAGTAAGAAATCACGGGAGGCATGCTATCACTGTGATTTTAACCGCTTACTGACGTGGCTCACGATGTTGCGCATTGCACCAGACGCTGAGACTGATGACAAACACAGCATTGCCTGATGCGCTACGCTTATCAGGCCTACCAGATAATTGCAATGTATTGAATTATCAGGATTATGTAGGCCGGATAAGGCGTTCACGCCGCATCCGGCATGAACAATGTGCACTTTGCCAACAATTTGAGCGCTCGTTAAGGCACTGATGTTTCTTACCCTTCTCGTGCAAATTGTGCCGCTTCAGCAATCAGCTGCGCATCAGGTCGCATGCCGGTATACATCGCGAATTGCTCGACGGCCTGTAAGGCTATCACCTCTGCGCCACTGATCGTCTGCTTATCAAGCAGCTGCGCCAGGCGAATGAGCGGCGTTTCCGGTGGCAATGCCACGACGTCAAAAACGACGCTTGCCGCAGAGATCATTGCCTCGCTGAAGGCCAGCTCATGGCTCTCTTTACCACCGCTCATGCCGACAGGCGTCACGTTAACCAGAATGTCGCAGTCGATTCCTTCTGGCTGCGGTTGCCACTGGAAGCCATACTGCTTCGCCAGCGCCGGGCCGCTCTCGTGGTTGCGGGCTGCGATGATGACATCGGTAAACCCTGCGTCGCGAAAGGCGGCAATCACTGCTTTGCCCATGCCGCCGCTGCCGCGAATCATCACGCGTGCGGCGCTATTGAGCTGGTGGTGAATAATCAGACTTTTCACTGCGATGTAGTCGGTGTTAAACCCGGTCAGCTTGCCGTCGTCATTCACGATGGTATTCACTGAATCAATGACTTTCGCCGACGGATCGATAGTATCGAGAAAGGGCATACAGCTTTCTTTAAACGGCATCGACACGGCACAGCCGCGAATACCTAATGCGCGAACACCTTTCACCGCCGCCTCAATATCCTGGGTGGTGAACGCTTTGTAGATGAAATTCAGCCCCAGCTTTTCATACAGATAATTGTGAAAGCGCGTGCCGAAGTTGCCGGGGCGACCGGCCAGCGACATGCAGAGTTGAGTCTCGCGATTAATCATGGGTAATTGCCTCTGCATGAGCGAGCAGGTATTGCTCCGCCTCACCGGACCAGACTCCCTGATGGCGCGCCAGAATCGCCGCCAGTCCTTCATCCTGGATCTGCGTGAGTGACGTCAGCGGCAGATATTTCCCGGTATACACCAGTTTTTTGCCGCCGCCGACGGCAGGCAATTCAAGCGTGGTTTCGCCCGCAGCATTCAGCCCAAGAATATGTGTTACCACTTTTGCGGCCTGCACTTTTTTCTCTTCGATCAGTTTGACCGCCGCGCGCATGTCATCGGTGTTGCCGCCCGACGTGCCAACGTAATGGGTAAAGGCATAATGCACATCGTAGAAATTAATTGGCGCGCTGAAGTGTTTATCCTGCGGTCCGGCGAAGAAATTCAGACAACCATCTGTCGCCAGCAAGGAAGAGGCGAGAGTCACCAGTCCTTCATTAGGCACAAAGACGAAAATATCATCGAAGCCGTGAACGCCACTCAGTGCCATTAACGTATCAAATGCTGCATCGGCGGCATTGAGATAATGAATCAGTGTTTGCGGTTCTGATGGATAGTGCTTCCGCGCATAACTCAATTTGTCGTTGTCGGTATCGGTAATGACGAGCAGCGACGGGTTAACTGGCCCATGAAGCGCGTAATCAATCGCCAGCAGTCCCATCGGGCCGGTACCGCCGAGGATCAGCGTCCGTCCTTGCGGGCGAATCCCCATCTTGTGGTTATAGGTGCCTTCCTGCAGATGATAGTTGGCGTTGAACGCGCCAATCACGCAGGAGAGTGGTTCAACCAGCGAGCCTTCAAAGTAAGTTTCACCGTCGTATGCCAGCAGGCAATCCTGTTCCATAACCTCGTTGGGGATAACCACATGCGTCGCTTCGCCGCCCACCCATGGGAAAGAGTAACCGGGGCAGTCCGGGCGATCCGGCAGTTGCAGGTTGGCCTGAATCACATAGCGCTGGCCGGGCTGGAACTTGTGCTGCCACTTTTTACCGACGGCCAGAATATCGCCGCAAAACTCATGGCCGATGATGATGGGATTGGTTGCCACATCGTCGGGCACTTTTTTGTGGTTTTCGCCCAGATTGGCCTCTTTCCAGGAAGAGAGACACAGGCTGTCGGTGACCACCGTCGCGAGGATTTCATCCTCCTGCATTTCAGGAAGATCAAAGGATTCCAGGCGTAAATCACGTTTACCATAAAGACGCAGAGCTGTTGTTTTCATAAACCACCTCGTGTTGAACGATGGCCCCGACGGTTGCGCCGGGGCGAAGAATCAGGACAGGAAGCCCAGCGCATTGCCGATAATCCCTAAACCAAACAGGGCGAAAATCAGCCATACCGGGTTAATTTTTTTGTTGAGCAGACGCACCATCAGCAGTGTCAGACCTAGCGCCAGCAAACCAGGGCAAAGTTGGTCGAGAATGTTCTGCACGGTCATGGTGACGGTGGAGCCATCGGCGGCAGGCGTTTGTGAAACCACCAACGGCACGTTGATCGACGTCCATTTGGTCACCAGCACGCCCATCACAAACAGTCCGAGAATCGACGCACCTTCGGTGAGTTTTTGCAGTACATTCCCGCCCATATCGCTGACGATATTCACCCCTTTACGAAAGCCCAGTTGCAGCCCATACCATTTCATTGCCAGACGTACTGCATTGAAAATAAAGAAGAACAGCAGCGGGCCGAGAATGTTGCCCGAAAGTGCCAGAGAGGCGCCGAGCGCGGCAGTAATCGGGCGCAGGGTTCCCCAGACCAGTGGATCGCCAACTCCTGCCAGCGGTCCCATCAGGCCGACTTTGATGCCGTTAATGGTGCCGTCATCAATTTCTGCACCGTTGGCCCGCGCTTCTTCCATAGCGGCGGTCACACCGATGACCGGGCCACACACGGCTGGCGTGGTATTGAAGAACACCAGGTGTCGCCTGAGCGCCGCAACCTGATCCTCTTTTAATGGGTAGAGTCGCTTGATGGCGGGGATCATGTCGTAGCAAAAGCCCAGCCCATGAATGCGTTCAAAGTTGAAGGACGCCTGTTGCAGGTTGGAGCGCAGAAACATGCTCACCAGATCGCTGCGTGTAATTTTTCTCTGTTCCATGATGGCTCCGTTAATCGTCAAGTTGGTCAAGGGCGGTGATAGTAGTGGCCTGGGGATGTGGTTCAGCTTTACGCCACTGTGGATTTAGCTGGATGTAGAGCAAGGCCATGATCACGCCGACGCCACCGAAAGCCAGCAGACTGAGATCGAGGTAGCCACCTGCGAGGAAACCGAGGAAAAAGAAAGGCATCAAATATTTCACGCCCATCATGCGCAGCACCATGGCGTAGCCGACGACGACAATAAAACCGCCCGCAATTTGCAGACCACGAGTGACGAATTCCGGTATTGCACTCAGCATATTGCTCACCATGTCGGCGCTGACGAACAGCGAGACAATCAGTGCCGGAATCGCAACGCGCAGCGCCTGCACGCCAAGCGCGGAGACATGTAGAATATCGAGAGTGCGAAACCGCGCCTCTTCCGCTGCTTTATCCGCCGCGTGCTGGAACACTACGGTGATGGTGCGGGCAAACACCGTCAACACCTGGCCTGCAGCAGCCACAGGCAACGCGATGGCGATACCGGTGGCGATGCTTTGCTGACCAACGATAACCAGAATGGCGGAGATAATGCTGGCGAGCGCAGAATCCGGAGATTGCGCCGCGCCGACATTCATCCAGCCGAGAGCTATCAATTCCAGCGTGCCACCGAGCATAATTCCGGTTTTTAAATCACCGAGAATTAAACCAATCACCGTACAGGCAATTAACGGGCGGTGGGTCTGAAATTCATCCAGCACGCTGCCCATTCCGGCAATGCAGGAAAAAAGAAATATGGCTATGATTTGTAGGGTACTTATTTCCATTATGTGTCACCTTTTAAGTGTCGTCATCCCTGCCTGTTAAAGCATATGTACACAGGCGCTATTATTTAATATGTAGCTAACTGTTCGTTTATTTTGTCAATAATATTGATTGAGGGATCGGACGCCACGACGCGTAAATCCAGGGTGACGCCAAGATTATTCAACTCATTAAATGCGTTAATATCATCGTCATCTAATGATACGGCTTTGGTTAACTGTTTTTTACCGGGCCGCCAGGCCATTCCGCCAATATTCAGGGTGCCGATTTTTACGCCCTGGCGAACCATTTCTAAGGCATCCTGAGGTCGGGTGAAAAGATAAAAAACGGTTTCGTCCTGATATTGCGGGTTGTGATAAACCGCGACGGCTTTTTCAATATTGACCACGTTAACCTTCATTCCCGGCGGCGCAGCCTGACGCAATAAGGTTCGGCGAACTTCATCGTTATACACCTCGTCATTGCAGATAATAATGCGCTGGGCGTTAGCCACTTTCGACCAGACGGTAGTGACCTGGCCGTGGATCAGGCGGTCATCAATGCGGGCGAGCGTAATGTTCATCAGAAATCTTCCTCAGCCGTTACCAGCGGTTTCCAGACGACGCAGGTTTGCTTTGCGATTTGCGTCAGGTGTTCACACAGTTCATCAATGTTCATGCTGCCCTGGTTATCAACCAGTTCGAGCGACAGAGGCAGAGAAAGACCGCTGATCACCCGCAGGCGCGGATTGCGCATTGCAAGCGTTGCTGCCGCATTCCACGGGCTGCCGCATTGTAAATCCACAGCAATCAACCACTCGTCCTGATTGTGAATACTTACTAACTGCTCCAGTTTCGTGACAATGTCTCCGGCGTTCTCGCCGGGCACAAATTCAACCGCTTCAACGTTAGCATCGCCGTACACCATCTGAACCGATTCCAGCATGGCGCAGGCTAATTTGCCGTGGGCGCAAAAAATGGCATTGACCATACATCCTCCTTAACCGCGCGTTTTGCCGCCCGCAATGTTAGTGGTTACTCCGGTGATGTAACTGGCGCGTTCAGACAGCAGATAACAAACAAAATCAGCTACTTCCGCTAATCTTCCCGAGCGTCCAATAGGAATGGAATTTTTGGTGTAGCCTTCGCGCAGTTGCTCGACGGTGATATTGCGCGTCCACGCCAGCGCTTCTTCATATTCCGGCGTGCGCAGCCCGGTTTTTTCCAGAATCCCCGGCGCGATACCGACTACACGGATACCGTGCTTACCCAGCTCTTTCGACCAGGAGCGCGTGAAGCTATTGAGCGCAGCTTTGGTGGCGGCATAGCAGCTCTGACCCTCTGAGCCTTCCAGCCCGCTTTCCGAGGAAACATTCACAATCACGCCATCGTGTTGTTTTACCATCTGCCGCGCCACCGCCTGCGACATCAGAAAAACGCCTTTCTGGTTTATATTGACCATTTTTTCAAACGCTGCTTCGTTGAGTTCATACTGCCCGGCAGGCGATTTCTCATCGACCAACAGGCGTGGGAAATTGACCCCTGCGTTATTGACCAGACCGTCGATGCGGCCAAAGCGCTGGATAATTTCCGCCACCGTATGATTCACCTCTTTGGCGCTGGAAATATCGGTCGGCCAGAACTGATAACCTTTATGGCCTTCATATTGACCGTCGCCACCGTGAATATCGACCATCTGTACATTCACGCCTTGTGTTAATAATTCCTCCACAATCGCCAGACCAATGCCGGATGCACCACCGGTGACAATAATGATTTTATCCTGCAAATTTAACCACGTTGGCATAACAAACTCCTGATTTTAGGTAATAGAGGCCCGCCGTAATTTTTTATTACGGTAAAATTCGGGCAGATTTTTATTTCAGTAATAGTTCAGCTGTGTTGCTATTTGTTACCAGACAATTAATATATTTCCCACGCAATGCGCCAATAATTCCACTATATTTTTCTTCACCCATAGCAATACCAATGGAATAATGTGCCTGCTTTAATTTATTCATTTCGATAGAGAGCGTTTTCTCGCTCATATTCGTTTCGACCATTGCGCCGTGAATATCAAAAAAGCGTGAGCAAATATCCCCGGCAACCTGACGAGCATTCAGATCGTCACTCTCTTCGCCGCCATAAAACGCATGCCAGTTAGCACCATCGCGAATGGCCGGTGAACCAATCCCCACAAGGGCGATATCCAGATTATCCCAGTAGGCAGAGATGGTTTTAAAGTGCTGAGACTGCATGATCCCATTACGAATTAATGTGTTATCCAGTAGCGCCGGAAAATCCGCAAGATGCGATTCCCCTTTCAGCTTTGCCGCCGCGCTGTAGGTTAATGTGTTTACGTGATAGCGGCTTTCGAGTTTACCGGACGGGCCACCAATAATTGGCACGCAGATTAACTGCCGCGATTGCCCCGCCTGCGGCAAGTTTTCAACCAGTGCGCTTACCGCGCGGCCCCAGGAAAAACCGACAATATCGCCAGGCTCCAGCAAGCGATCCAGCAGTTGCGCGCCGTGTAACCCCATCACCGCCAGTTGCGCGTCTTCCTCTTCATCATGCCCCGACACCACCACGGCTTCTTTCAGACCAAACTTTTGCTTCAGCTGTTGCTCCAGCCAGAGGTTTTCGTTGTAGTCATAGTTGATGGCGATGGTGACAATACCCTGTTCGCGGCCTCGTTTAAGCAAGCGGCTGATAGTGGTGCGGTAAATACCCAGCTCGCGGGCGATTTGCGCCTGCGTCATGTCCTGCTCGTAATAGAGTTGGGCAATCTTCACAATCAAACGGATATCGTCACTGTTTTCCATTGCCGCCTCCTGGTTCTGCACATTTGTGCAATTACGCTTTCTTACCGCTTGATCTGATATAACCTCATCATCGTGGCCTTTAAAAGCGATTTTTCACTCTTTGTTTACGCTGAAATGGTGCTTTCTCTTGCACATTTGTTTCTCTGCGTAGCAGTCATCAGCACAAGTGTGCAGAGATTCGTAATAGGTTGATTATTCTGGTTTTCGCCAGGCAAATTTGCATCGGGCTTCTGGTGACACTTTTGTGATAAAAGGCGCTGCAGATCACATTTAATTTCGACGTTGCCGCATAACCCTGTTTTTCCCCGCTAAGAGGTACGGTATATTCCGCGTTTTACAGGAGAATTTATGCTGCCCGACTCATCAGTCCGTTTAAATAAATACATCAGCGAAAGCGGAATTTGCTCACGCCGCGAAGCGGATCGCTACATTGAGCAAGGCAATGTGTTCCTTAATGGCAAGCGTGCCACCATTGGCGATCAGGTGAAACCCGGCGACGTTGTGAAAGTAAACGGTCAGGTGATTGAGCCTCGGGAAGCCGAAGATTTAGTGCTTATCGCCCTGAATAAGCCGGTGGGGATTGTCAGTACCACCGAAGATGGTGAGCGCGACAACATTGTCGATTTCGTTAACCACAGTAAACGCGTATTCCCGATTGGTCGCCTGGATAAAGATTCTCAGGGGCTGATTTTTCTCACCAATCATGGCGATCTGGTCAATAAGATCCTCCGCGCGGGTAACGACCATGAGAAAGAGTATCTGGTAACGGTGGATAAACCGATTACCGATGAATTTATTCGTGGCATGGCGGCAGGTGTGCCGATTCTTGGGACGGTGACCAAAAAGTGCAAAGTTAAAAAAGAAGCGCCGTTTGTCTTTCGCATTACGCTGGTGCAGGGGCTGAACCGTCAAATCCGCCGGATGTGTGAACACTTTGGTTACGAAGTGAAAAAGCTGGAACGTACGCGCATTATGAACGTCAGCTTAAGTGGCATTCCGCTGGGTGAGTGGCGTGATTTAACCGATGATGAGCTTATCGATCTCTTTAAGCTCATTGAAAATTCCTCTTCCGAGGCAAAACCCAAAGCGAAGGCCAAACCGAAAACGGCAGGTATCAAACGCCCGGTGGTGAAGGTAGAAAAAACGGCGGAAAAAGGTGGCCGCCCGGCATCAAACGGCAAGCGTTTCACTTCGCCGGGGCGGAAGAAAAAAGGTCGTTAATCAGCGTTTGCCGCGCGTTGACGTATTTGCCGACCAACTGAATGACGCTTCAGGATCCGGTTTATAAGCCTGCTTTTTCTTCAACTGGCGGGCTTTTTTCGCTTCAGCCTCACGCTCAACCATCAGCTTATCGATGTACTCTTTCTTAATGCTGTTAGTTTCGGCGTTGGTCAGCACGCGGCCATGCGCAATACGTGCCCGATCCAGCAGCGTTTTTAGCTCGCGCTGCTCGCGTTCAGTCATCTCTTTTTGGGTAATACGGGGGAGTGCCATGATGGTGCCTCATTGAGCCGGAGGGTTCAGTGTACGGGAATTTATTTGCGAGCAGAACCGATAAGATTCATTTGCCTCTTTTAAAACATTTATCTCTCTCGAAAATTAACGATAAATGTAGATAAAATTTAACGGCAATTATTCTCCGATAAAGACGCTGATTAACAGGGAATAGACTCGTTTATTGATGGCGACAGTGATGGGAAAATAAATTCGGCCCGGCAAGTATCATCCGGGCCGCACTGTTTTTACTCAAACAAATTACTATGCAATTTCTGCACGACTTGTTCCGCATCTTCGCCTGGTACCAGGAAGCACAGGTTATGGCTGGAAGCGCCGTAGCAAATCATGCGAATGTTGAACGGTTCAAGTACGCCAAACACCTCTTTGCCAACGCCACAGGCTTTTGACAGGTCGTTACCAATCAGAGCCACCAGTGCCAGGCCTTCTTCCACTTCTACCCGGCACAACGCTGAAAGCTCCATCAGCAGCGATTGTGTCAGCAACGTATCGCCAGTTGACGTTGAACCGGTAGTGTCGAGAGTCAGCGCCACGCTCACCTCCGACGTAGTAATTAAATCCACCGAAATATTATGCCGTGCGAGAATGCCGAAAACTTCCGCGAGGAAGCCGCGAGAATGCAGCATATTCAGGCTATGCAGAGTTAACAGCGTTTGTTTGCGACGCAGAGCCAGCGCACGGAACAACGGCGGATTTTCGGTTTTATTACACACCAAAGTACCGCCTGCACGCGGATCTTTACTTGAACCGACAAACACCGGGATATCGCTGCGAACAGCAGGCAGTAAGGTTGCCGGATGAAGTACTTTGGCGCCAAAGGTTGCCATCTCAGCCGCTTCTTCAAAGGCGATTTCATCAATTCGTTTAGCATCAGGCACGACGCGTGGGTCGGTAGTATAAATCCCCGGCACATCTGTCCAGATATCGACACGAGCAGCGTTTAACGCTTCTGCCAATAGTGCCGCCGTGTAGTCACTACCGCCGCGACCAAGTGTTGTGGTTCGCCCTTTACTTTCACTCCCAATAAAGCCCTGAGTGATGACTAAACCTTCGCTGAGACGTGGGGTTAGTTGCAGCGCAGACAGTTCCTCCAGCGCAGCAATATCTGGCTCCGCGCGGCCAAAGCGATCGTTTGTGCGCATCACTTTACGCACATCAAACCACTGGGCCTGAACATTGCGCTCACGCAGAATCTCCACAAACAGCAGGGTAGACATTAGTTCGCCGTGGCTGACCAGTTCATCAGTTAGCGCTGGAGAGGTTGCCAGTGCAGCAGCCTCCGCCAGCACAGTAATATTCTCCAGTAGACGTTCAATCTCTTCGCGGATGACATTGGGGTAGCGCAGACGCTCCAGAATAGCGAACTGGATATTGCGAATAGCATCAAGTTTTGCGAAGCGTTCAGCTGGTTCCAGACCTTCAGCCAGAGCAACCAACAGATTAGTGATCCCGGCGGAAGCCGAGAGGACGACTAAACGCACATTTGCATCGGAAAGCACAATGTCGGCGCTGCGATTCATGGCGTCAAAATCAGCAACGCTAGTACCACCAAATTTAGAGACAACAATATCGGACATAACTACCTCGTGTCAGGGAGTGGAAGAAGCGACCATGGCACAAAGGCAGAACTGAAACCGGTGCAGGCGCAAACCGTATTTATAAATAAAAGGTGTGGGGGAGGCTGTCAACGCTGGGATTATGCGGATTTTTCATGCAGCGGGAGTGGTGAGAAATTGTGCTTATAACAGCGATACTTTTTATCCTCTTCGCTAGCCAGTCGAGCTAACGGCACTAAAACCATCACATTTTTCTGTGACTGGCGCTACAATCTTCCAAAGTCACAATTCTCAAAATCAGAAGAGTATTGCTAATGAAAAACATCAATCCAACACAGACCGCAGCCTGGCAGGCACTACAGAAACACTTCGATGAAATGAAAGACGTAACGATCGCCGATCTTTTTGCTAAAGACGGCGATCGTTTTTCTAAGTTCTCCGCAACCTTCGACGATCAGATGCTGGTGGATTACTCCAAAAACCGCATCACCGAAGAGACGCTGGCGAAATTGCAGGATCTGGCGAAAGAGTGCGATCTGGCGGGCGCGATTAAGTCGATGTTCTCTGGCGAGAAGATCAACCGCACCGAAAACCGTGCCGTGCTGCACGTGGCGCTGCGTAACCGTAGCAACACCCCGATTCTGGTTGATGGCAAAGATGTCATGCCGGAAGTTAACGCAGTGCTGGAGAAGATGAAAACCTTCTCGGAAGCGATTATTTCTGGTGAGTGGAAAGGCTATACCGGCAAAGCAATCACCGACGTGGTGAACATCGGTATCGGCGGTTCTGACCTTGGCCCGTACATGGTGACTGAAGCACTGCGTCCGTACAAAAATCACCTGAACATGCACTTTGTTTCTAACGTCGATGGGACTCACATCGCGGAAGTGCTGAAAAAAGTAAACCCGGAAACCACTCTGTTCCTGGTAGCATCCAAAACCTTTACTACTCAGGAAACCATGACCAACGCTCATAGCGCGCGTGACTGGTTCCTGAAAGCGGCAGGTGATGAAAAACACGTTGCGAAACATTTCGCTGCGCTTTCCACCAACGCCAAAGCCGTCGGCGAGTTTGGTATTGATACCGCCAACATGTTCGAGTTTTGGGACTGGGTCGGCGGCCGTTACTCTTTGTGGTCAGCGATTGGTCTGTCGATTGTTCTCTCCATTGGCTTTGATAACTTCGTTGAACTGCTTTCTGGCGCACATGCGATGGACAAGCATTTCTCCACCACTCCAGCAGAGAAAAACCTGCCTGTATTGCTGGCGCTGATCGGCATCTGGTACAACAATTTCTTCGGTGCGGAAACTGAAGCGATTCTGCCGTACGACCAGTATATGCACCGTTTCGCGGCGTACTTCCAGCAGGGCAATATGGAGTCCAACGGTAAGTACGTTGACCGTA
Source organism: Escherichia whittamii (assembly GCF_014836715.1). Classification (GTDB taxonomy): domain Bacteria; phylum Pseudomonadota; class Gammaproteobacteria; order Enterobacterales; family Enterobacteriaceae; genus Escherichia; species Escherichia whittamii. Next base: position 581,682 of record NZ_JACSQI010000001.1, on the reverse strand, counting down.
ACGGTAACGTCGTGGATTACCAGACTGGCCCGATTATCTGGGGTGAACCAGGTACGAACGGTCAGCACGCGTTTTACCAGCTGATCCACCAGGGAACCAAAATGGTGCCGTGTGATTTCATCGCCCCGGCTATCACTCATAATCCGCTCTCTGATCACCACCAGAAACTGCTGTCTAACTTCTTCGCTCAGACTGAAGCGCTGGCGTTTGGTAAATCCCGTGAAGTGGTTGAACAGGAGTATCGCGATCAGGGTAAAGATCCGGCAACGCTCGACTACGTAGTGCCGTTCAAAGTGTTCGAAGGCAACCGCCCGACCAACTCTATCCTGCTGCGCGAAATCACTCCGTTTAGCCTGGGGGCATTGATTGCGCTGTATGAGCACAAAATCTTTACTCAGGGCGTGATCCTGAACATCTTCACCTTTGACCAGTGGGGCGTGGAGCTGGGTAAACAGCTGGCGAACCGCATTCTGCCGGAGCTGAAAGATGACAAAGAAATCAGCAGCCACGATAGCTCAACCAATGGGCTGATTAACCGCTATAAAGCATGGCGCGGTTAATCATCGTGCATGCCTGATGTCGCTACGTAGGCCGGATAAGGCGTTTACGCCGCATCCGGCAACCGGTGCCTGATGCGACGCGGTCGCGTCTTATCAGGCCTACAGGTTGATGCCGATATGTACATCGTATTCGGCAATTAATACATAGCACGATTGATTAAATAACCTTAATAAAAATGCCGACTATAAGTCGGCATTGTTTTATCAGATAAATCCCCTTGTCTGTGATTTAACAAAATCCATACCGTGAGGTTAATCCTAAAATAGATTTTTAGTCTGTAATAATTTCGGAAAATACGCAGGTTAATCACTTTTGTATTTATTTTAACTTAATGATTAACATGATTATTTTTATATAATAAAAATATATAATTGATATTCATTCCAATTATCCTAAAACCCCATCACTAATTACCCGCGCCGTAATTCGCATGCTTTAGTTGTGTATACTCGATCCCGCCCGAAATGCTTTTGGGTAAATCTCCATTCATTCAATGAAGGGAAATTGTTATGAAAAAAGTTCTGTATGGCATTTTTGCCATATCTGCGCTTGCGGCGACTTCTGCGTGGGCTGCACCTGTACAGGTGGGCGAAGCGGCAGGGGCGGCAGCAACGTCGGTTTCGGCGGGGAGTTCCTCCGCGACCAGCGTCAGCACCGTAAGCTCGGCGGTGGGTGTCGCGCTCGCGGCAACCGGTGGCGGTGATGGTTCTAATACCGGAACCACCACAACCACGACCACCAGTACCCAGTAATAACGTATGTATCCCCAAAATAATTCGAGTCATCGCATCTGAGGCTTGAAGTATGACGGGGATTTACCATAACCACACTCCGGTGTGGTTATTCTGCCCCTCTGGAGAAGAGTCGTGAAGCGACCTGCACTCATTCTTATCTGCCTGTTATTACAGGCGTGTTCAGCCACTACTCAAGAGCTGGGCAATTCACTGTGGGACAGTCTGTTCGGTACGCCAGGCGTACAACTGACGGACGATGATATTCAAAATATGCCCTACGCCAGCCAGTACATGCAGCTTAATGGTGGTCCACAGTTATTTGTCGTTTTGGCCTTTGCTGAAGACGGACAACAAAAATGGGTCACTCAGGATCAGGCGACTCTCGTCACACAACATGGGCGTCTGGTGAAGACTTTGCTTGGCGGCGACAACCTGATTGAAGTGAATAACCTTGCCGCTGACCCGCTGATCAAACCCGCACAAATCGTTGATGGCGCAACATGGACCCGCACGATGGGCTGGACCGAGTATAAGCAGGTGCGCTACGCCACCGCACGCTCGGTCTTCAAATGGGATGGTACCGATACCGTCAAAGTCGGCAGCGATGAAACCCCGGTTCGTGTGCTGGACGAAGAAGTCTCAACCGACCAGGCGCGCTGGCATAACCGCTACTGGATCGATAGCGAAGGTCAAATTCGCCAGTCGGAACAGTATCTCGGCGCGGACTACTTCCCGGTGAAAACCACTCTCATCAAGGCGGCAAAACAGTGATTAAACAAACTATTGTCGCGTTGATTTTGAGCGTGGGAGCGTCATCGGTCTTTGCGACGGGAACCGTCAAGGTATTCAGCAATGGCAACAGCGAAGCCAAAACGCTAACGGGCGCAGAGCATTTAATTGATCTGGTGGGGCAACCACGACTGGCGAATAGCTGGTGGCCCGGAGCGGTGATCAGCGAAGAGCTGGCAACGGCGGCAGCATTGCGCCAGCAGCAGGCGTTGCTGACACGGCTGGCAGAACTGGCCGCAGATTCCAGCACCGACGATGCCGCCACCATTAACGCTTTACGCCAGCAAATTCAGGTGTTGAAGGTGACTGGCAGGCAAAAAATCAATCTTGATCCCGATATCGTGCGCGTTGCCGAACGCGGTAATCCGCCGTTGCAGGGCAACTACACGCTGTGGGTCGGACCACCACCGTCCACTGTCACGCTGTTCGGGCTTATCAGCCGTCCTGGCAATCAGCCATTCACCCCTGGTCGCGATGTGGCGAGCTATCTCTCCGGCCAGAGCCTGCTTAGTGGTGCGGATCGCAGCTATGCGTGGGTCGTTTACCCGGACGGACGCACGCAAAAAGCGCCGGTGGCTTACTGGAACAAGCGTCACGTAGAGCCGATGCCCGGCAGTATTATTTATGTTGGCCTGGCGGACTCCGTCTGGAGTAAGACGCCCGATGCCCTGAACGCCGACATTCTTCAGACTCTGACGCAGCGGATACCGCAATAATGAAAAAAAGACATCTGTTCAGCTTGCTGGCACTGGGCATTAGCACAGCCTGCTACGGCGAAACGTATCCTGCACCCATTGGCCCGTCGCAATCGGATTTCGGCGGAGTCGGTTTGTTACAAACACCCACCGCTCGTATGGCGCGGGAAGGGGAGTTAAGTCTGAACTATCGCGATAACGATCAGTACCGTTATTACTCTGCCTCAGTGCAACTCTTCCCGTGGCTGGAAACAACGCTACGCTACACCGACGTGCGCACCCGCCAGTACAGCAGCGTCGAAGCGTTCTCTGGTGATCAAACGTATAAAGATAAAGCCTTCGATCTCAAACTGCGTTTGTGGGAAGAGAGTTACTGGCTGCCACAGATAGCGGTTGGTGCGCGGGATATCGGCGGTACGGGGCTGTTTGATGCGGAATATCTTGTCGCCAGCAAAGCCTGGGGGCCGTTCGATTTTACGCTCGGCCTGGGCTGGGGATATCTGGGCACCAGCGGTAATGTAAAAAATCCGCTCTGTTCAGCCAGTGATAAATATTGCTATCGCGATAACAGCTACAAACAGGCGGGATCTATCGACGGCAGCCAGATGTTCCACGGCCCGGCCTCACTGTTTGGCGGCGTGGAATACCAGACGCCCTGGCAGCCGCTGCGCCTGAAACTGGAGTATGAGGGCAATAATTATCAGCAGGATTTTGCCGGGAAGCTGGAGCAAAAAAGTAAGTTTAACGTCGGGGCGATTTATCGCGTTACCGATTGGGCCGACGTTAACCTTAGCTATGAACGCGGTAACACCTTTATGTTTGGCGTCACGCTGCGCACCAACTTTAACGATCTACGTCCTTCGTACAACGATAACGCCCGCCCGCAATATCAACCGCAGCCACAGGATGCCATTTTGCAGCACTCGGTGGTGGCGAATCAGTTAACGCTGTTGAAATACAACGCCGGACTGGCCGATCCGCAGATCCAGACGAAAGGCGATACGTTATACGTCAGCGGCGAGCAAGTGAAATATCGTGATTCGCGTGAAGGGATCATCCGTGCTAATCGGATCGTGATGAACGATCTGCCGGATGGGATCAAGACGATCCGTATCACGGAAAACCGCCTTAACATGCCGCAGGTGACGACGGAAACCGATGTCGCCAGCCTGAAAAAACATCTCGCCGGAGAGCCGTTGGGCCACGAAACGACGCTGGCGCAAAAACGCGTCGAGCCGGTGGTTCCTGCGTCCACCGAGCAGGGATGGTATATCGACAAATCGCGCTTTGATTTCCATATCGATCCGGTGCTGAATCAGTCGGTTGGTGGCCCGGAAAACTTTTACATGTACCAACTTGGCGTGATGGGAACGGCGGATTTGTGGCTGACGGACCATCTGCTGACCACCGGTAGCCTGTTTGCGAACCTGGCGAACAACTACGACAAGTTTAACTACACCAATCCACCGCAGGACTCGCATTTACCGCGCGTTCGTACCCATGTGCGTGAGTATGTGCAGAATGATGTCTATGTGAATAACCTGCAAGCCAACTACTTCCAGCATCTGGGCAACGGCTTCTACGGTCAGGTTTATGGCGGCTATCTCGAAACCATGTTTGGCGGCGCAGGGGCAGAAGTGTTGTATCGCCCGCTGGACAGCAACTGGGCGTTTGGTCTGGATGCCAACTACGTTAAACAGCGCGACTGGCGTAGCGCAAAAGATATGATGAAATTCACCGATTACAGCGTAAAAACCGGACATCTGACCGCGTACTGGACGCCATCTTTCGCCCAGGATGTGTTAGTCAAAGCCAGCGTCGGACAGTATCTGGCAGGGGATAAAGGCGGCACGCTGGAGATAGCCAAACGCTTTGATAGCGGTGTGGTGGTTGGCGGCTATGCCACGATCACCAATGTTTCGAAAGAGGAGTACGGAGAAGGGGACTTCACCAAAGGCGTGTATGTCTCTGTACCGTTGGATCTCTTCTCGTCTGGCCCGACACGTAGCCGTGCGGCGATTGGCTGGACGCCGCTGACGCGTGACGGCGGTCAGCAACTTGGGCGTAAGTTCCAGTTGTATGACATGACCAGCGACCGTAGCGTGAATTTCCGCTAAGTCATGGGAAAGGTGCCAGTTTTCGCAATCACTGGCACCTTCACTCTTAATGGCCTGTCGAGCCATCAGGAACGCAGTTTACCCCCGGTTTGCGATCTGGTGTGTAAAGGCGAAAACATTCTGTCTTCCTGTCCGTCGATATCGGTTGCAGGTCTGGTTGCCTGAGCGACTGGGCCATCATTGGGCTGGAGACATTGCTTTGCGGAAGGTCGGCTTTATCGGCAGTACCGAGCGGACCGGCAAAAGCAGGAAGAACAGAGACTGATAACAACAAAGCAGCAAAATAAGGCTTCATTTTTACCACCTTTATCAGGTTACGTTTCATTTGTTCCAGAGGAACATTGTCGATTTTTCGCGCATTGCTGGTGGCTGGGAATCACCTGAATGGGTGATTTTTTGGGCAGCGTGTCTTGCCGGATGCGCCGCCAGGCGCGGCTTATCCGGCCTACGGATTAGCACCAACGTGTAGGCCGGATAAGGCGTTCACGCCGCATCTGGCGTTGGTTGGGAGGAGCCATCTAACTTCAGGTTGAACAAAACATACACAAAAAATATAGATCTCCGTCACATTTTTACGTTATACAGGAAGCTCGCCACTGAGTTGGAGGGCTGTTATGACGTCGCTATCTCGTCCCCGCGTGGAGTTTATCTCCACTATTTTGCAGACCGTACTCAATCTTGGCCTGTTGTGCCTGGGCCTGATTCTGGTTGTCTTTCTCGGTAAAGAAACGGTGCATCTGGCTGATGTGCTGTTCGCGCCAGAACAAACCAGTAAGTATGAGCTGGTGGAAGGGCTGGTGGTTTACTTTCTCTATTTCGAATTTATCGCGCTGATTGTGAAATACTTTCAGTCCGGTTTTCACTTTCCGCTACGTTACTTTGTCTATATCGGGATCACCGCCATTGTGCGCTTGATCATCGTCGATCATAAATCGCCATTGGATGTGTTGATCTACTCCGCGGCGATCCTGTTGCTGGTGATCACCCTATGGCTGTGTAATTCGAAACGGCTGAAGCGGGAATAAAAAAGAGGCGCTCCGAAGAGCGCCGAATGACAGTCACAAGTTGGGATAACGTAAGTTGAGGGTGTAGTGGCATAACATTGGCAGAACAACATCTTTAACCTTTCACACCACCTGCCGTCAGGCCGTTAACTAGCCAGCGTTGTGCCAGCAAGAAGACGATGGTGATCGGTAATGCAGACATCACGGCAGCGGCAGCAAAGTCGCCCCACAGGTAGTTTTGCGGGTTGAGGTATTGCTGCATACCCACGGCCAGGGTGTAGCTGTTCACGTCACGCAGTAACAATGATGCGACCGGAACTTCGGTAATGGCAGCAATAAACGACAGGATGAACACCACCGCCAGAATCGGTACTGACAGCGGTAACAGGACGAGGCGGAAAGCCTGCCACGGTGTCGCGCCGTCCAGCGCCGCCGCTTCTTCCAGCGAGCTGTCGATGGTTTCAAAATAACCTTTGATGGTCCAGACGTGCAGTGCAATCCCACCCAGGTACGCGAAGATAACGCCACCGTGGGTATTCAGGCCGATGAACGGAATATACTCGCCCAGGCGGTCAAATAACGCGTACAACGCCACCAGTGAGAGTACCGCAGGGAACATCTGGAAAATCAACATCCCTTTCAGCAGCGTCGCTTTGCCAGGGAAACGCATACGGGCGAAGGCGTAGGCGCAGGTGGTGGAGAGCGCCACGATACCAATCGCGGAAATACCGGCAACCTTCACCGAGTTCCATAGCCACAGCAGTACCGGGAACGGCGGTGGCGTAATGCGACCATCAGCCTGTTCAACGCTAAAACCTAACGCCAGTTTCCAGTGATCCCATGAGATTTGTTCCGGGATCAGGCTACCGGTTGCGAAGTTTCCCTGGCGCAGCGAGATTGCAACGACCATCAGCAGCGGGAACATAATCGCCGCGATAAAAAGTAGCAGTAGCAGGTGAGTAATAAACAAACGTGCTTTTTGCGATTTCGGTTGGACCATTGCCATTTTTGTTATCTCCCTTAATCAAACTTCATTCGCGTGGCTTTCAGGTTCACTATCGCCAACGCACCCACCAGCAGGAAGATCAGCGTGGCAATCGCCGCCGCCAGACCGAAGTCCTGACCACCGCCGCCTTCAAAGGCGATACGGTAGGTGTAGTTAACGAGCAGGTCGGTATAACCGGCTGGCGTGGTGGTGCCAAGACGATCCGGGCCGCCGTTGGTCAACAGTTGAATCAGCACGAAGTTGTTAAAGTTAAAGGCGAAGCTGGCGATCATTAGCGGTGTGAGCGGCTTAATCAGCAGCGGTAGCGTAATCTTAAAAAAGTTCTGGAACGGACTTGCGCCATCCATTGCTGAGGCTTCATACAGATCGTCCGGAATCGCTTTCAACAAGCCCATGCAGAGGATCATCATGTACGGATAACCCAGCCAGGTGTTGACGATAATCAGCATCGTTCGTGCGGTGGTCGGGTCGCTGAACCAGGCGGGCTTCACGCCAAACAACGCGCTCAACATCATGTTGATTTCACCAAAGCTCTGGTTGAACAATCCTTTGAAAATCAAAATTGAAATAAACGATGGCACCGCGTAGGGCAGAATCAGCAGTACGCGGTAGATAGCTTTGCCGCGCAACGCTTCCCACTGCACCAGACACGCCAGCACCATGCCGACCGCCACCGTTAAAAAGACGGTGATAAGCGAGAACACCACGGTCCAGACGAAAATTGCGAGGAACGGTTTTTGGATCCCTTCGTCGGTGAAGACGCGAGTAAAGTTTTTCCAGCCAGTAGTCACGGTATAACCTGGGCTGAGTTTTTCGTCACCCCAGTTGCCGTCAGCAGTGATGGACTGGTAAAAACCAATCTGGTCGTTTGGACGATATTTTACGCCGCTCTGATTATTGGTCAGCGTACCGTCATCGCCTAATGTGTACAGCGGCTGAGTGCCAGAGAACTGGCGCAGGGAGCTCATCATCACTTTGTTACCATCCGGCAGAATGGCAGTAATGTTGCTCAGGGCTTGACGATTCTGGGTAATCACGCGCAGATTCGCACGCTCGCCTTCAGGCTGCGTGGCGCTTTCCTTCAGTTCCAGTTTTTTCTCGCCGTCAAATTTGAAAGCGTCTGAGAGATAATTTTTGCCGGTTTCGCCGTCGGTGAGTGCCAGTTGCCACTCGTCGCCCGCGGGATAAAGCCCAAAGTTATAGGTTTTCCCTGCCTGCCAGGAGCGGTCCAACAGAACTTCCTGAGCGCGTTCAAAGGTAAGCTGATTGGTGCTGCTGTAGTTGGTGAAGGCGATGGCGATGGTACAAACCAGAGGGAAGAGGACGAATAGCCCCATTCCTGCCATTCCCGGATAAACATAGCGCCAGGCGTAAGCTTTACGGTTGGCGAAAATATAGAGCCCCGCTGAACTCAAAATCAGCGTGGTAATGGCGAACAGGTATTCCCCTTGTGCGTACATTAAAACAACAAGGTAACCCACCAGCAGGCCGAGCAGACCTAACACTGACCATTTCAGCGCGTCGCTTTGCCACCAATGTTTCTTTTTAATGACATCCATGGGGTTCTTCCTCATTCCAGGACGGATAAAGCGTTTACGCCGCATCCGGCAACAACTGCCTGATGCGACGCTGACGCGTCTTATCAGGCCTACATACGTTTCGTTTTCGTAGGCCGGATAAAGCGTTTACGCCGCATCCGGCAACAACTGCCTGATGCGACTCTGGTGCGTCTTATCAGGTCTACATACGTTTCGTTTTCGTAGGCCAGATAAGGCGTTTACGCCGCATCCGACAACAATTGCCTGATGCGACGCTGGTGCGTCTTATCAGGCCTACATACGTTTCGTTTTCGTAGGCCAGATAAGGCGTTCACGCCGCATCCGGCAACAACTGCCTGATGCGACGCTGGTGCGTCTTATCAGGCCTACATACGTTTCGGTTTCGTAGGCCGGATAAGGCGTTCACGCCGCATCCGGCATTTCAGGCATTACTTAGTGATACGACCCTGTGCATCTTTCAGCGCGGCATCAACAGTCTGACGACCACTGGCTGCGTTGATCACTGCGGTACGCACGGCATACCAGAAGGCGGACATCTGCGGGATGTTCGGCATGATTTCACCATTCTTGGCGTTATCCATGGTGGCGGCGATGCGCTGATCTTTCGCCAGCTGATCCTGGTAAGACTTCAGTGCCACGGCGCCAAGCGGTTTATCTTTATTCACCGCTTCCAGACCTTCGTCGGTCAGCAGGTAGTTTTCGAGGAACTCTTTCGCCAGCTCTTTGTTCGGACTGGCCGCGTTAATGCCTGCACTCAGCACGCCAACGAACGGTTTGGACGGTTGCCCCTTGAAGGTCGGCAGCAGCGTCACGCCGTAGTTCACTTTGCTGGTATCGATGTTGGACCATGCCCACGGACCGTTGATGGTCATCGCAGTTTCACCTTTGTTAAAGGCTGCCTCTGCGATGGAGTAATCAGTATCCGCATTCATGTGTTTGTTTTTAACCAGATCAACCAGGAAGGTCAGACCCGCTTTCGCGCCAGCGTTATCCACGCCAACGTCTTTCACGTTGTATTTGTCGTTTTCATACTTGAACGCATAACCACCGTCAGCAGCAATCAGCGGCCAGGTAAAGTACGGTTCTTGCAGGTTGAACATCAGCGCGCTCTTACCTTTCGCTTTCAGTTCTTTATCCAGCGCCGGGATCTCTTCCCAGGTTTTTGGCGGGTTCGGCAGCAGATCTTTGTTATAAATCAGCGATAACGCTTCAACTGCAATCGGGTAAGCAATGAGTTTGCCGTTAAAACGCACGGCATCCCAGGTGAACGGATATATCTTGTCCTGGAGCGCTTTGTCCGGGGAAATTTCAGCCAGCAGGCCTGACTGGGCGTAGCCGCCAAAGCGGTCGTGCGCCCAGAAGATGATGTCCGGACCATCGCCAGTTGCCGCAACTTGAGGGAATTTCTCTTCCAGTTTATCCGGGTGCTCAACGGTGACTTTAATTCCGGTATCTTTCTCGAATTTCTTACCGACTTCAGCGAGGCCGTTGTAGCCTTTATCGCCGTTAATCCAGATTACCAGTTTACCTTCTTCAATTTTGGCGAGAGCCGGGGCGGAAAACATCATCGTCGTTAATGCGGATAATGCGAGGATGCGTGCACCTGTTTTTATTTTCATAATCTCTGGTCCTTGTTGGTGAAGTGCTTGTGAAAACACCTATACGGACTCTAGTTTCTTTATACGGCAACCTCTTTCCATCCTCCTTGCCCCTACGCCCCACCGTCGCTTTGTGTGATCTCTGTCACAGAAGCAGCAGTATTGCGGGTTGGCGCACACAAAATCGCCATGATTTTTGCAAGCAACTTCACGAATTTCCGTACTTTTCATCGGATTAGTATGCAGAGGCCTTCTTCTCGTCCTCCCGCCTCCTCCCCCATAAAAAAGCCTGGGGGTGGAGGATTTAAGCCATCTGTTGATGAAGCATAGTCACCGCATCATGAATGTTGCTGTCGATGACAGGTTGTAACGAAGGGAGAAGGGCATGGCGAGCGTACAGCTGCAAAATGTAACGAAAGCCTGGGGTGAGGTCGTGGTATCGAAAGATATTAATCTCGAGATCCACGAAGGCGAATTCGTGGTGTTTGTCGGGCCATCTGGCTGCGGTAAATCAACGTTACTGCGCATGATTGCCGGCCTTGAGACGATTACCAGCGGCGACCTGTTCATCGGTGAGAAACGAATGAACGACACCCCGCCAGCCGAACGCGGCGTCGGAATGGTGTTCCAGTCCTATGCGCTCTATCCCCATCTGTCAGTGGCAGAAAACATGTCCTTTGGCCTGAAACTGGCGGGCGCGAAGAAAGAGGTGATCAACCAGCGCGTTAACCAGGTGGCGGAAGTTCTGCAACTGGCGCACTTGCTGGATCGCAAACCGAAGGCACTCTCCGGTGGGCAGCGTCAGCGAGTGGCGATTGGTCGAACACTGGTGGCCGAGCCAAGCGTGTTTTTACTCGATGAACCGCTCTCCAACCTTGATGCTGCGCTGCGTGTGCAGATGCGTATCGAAATCTCCCGCCTGCATAAACGTCTGGGCCGCACGATGATCTACGTCACCCATGATCAGGTCGAAGCGATGACGCTGGCCGATAAAATTGTGGTACTGGATGCCGGGCGCGTGGCGCAGGTCGGGAAACCGCTTGAGTTGTATCACTACCCGGCCGACCGCTTTGTCGCCGGTTTTATCGGTTCGCCGAAGATGAACTTCCTGCCGGTAAAAGTGACCGCCGTTGCAATCGATCAAGTCCAGGTTGAGCTGCCGATGCCAAACCTCCAGCAAGTCTGGCTTCCGGTTGAAAGCCACAACGTTCAGGTCGGAGCCAACATGTCACTTGGCATTCGCCCGGAACATCTACTGCCAAGTGATATTGCTGACGTCATCCTTGAAGGTGAAGTTCAGGTCGTCGAACAACTCGGCAACGAAACCCAAATTCATATCCAGATCCCTTCCATTCGTCAAAACCTGGTGTACCGCCAGTCTGACGTAGTGTTGGTAGAAGAAGGTGCCACATTCGCTATCGGCCTGCCGCCAGAGCGTTGCCATCTGTTCCGTGAAGATGGCACTGCGTGTCGTCGACTGCATCAGGAGCCGGGCGTTTAAGCACCCTACAAAAGACACAAAACCTGTGACAGGTGATGTGAAAAAAGAAAAGCAATGACTCAGGAGATAGAATGATGATTACTCTGCGCAAACTTCCTCTGGCGGTTGCCATCGCAGCGGGCGTAATGTCTGCTCAGGCAATGGCTGTGGATTTCCACGGTTACGCTCGTTCCGGTATCGGCTGGACAGGGAGCGGCGGTGAACAACAGTGTTTCCAGACTACCGGTGCTCAAAGTAAATACCGTCTTGGCAACGAATGTGAAACTTATGCTGAATTAAAATTGGGACAGGAAGTGTGGAAAGAGGGCGATAAGAGCTTCTATTTCGACACTAACGTGGCCTATTCCGTAGCACAACAGAATGACTGGGAAGCCACCGATCCGGCCTTCCGTGAAGCGAACGTGCAGGGTAAAAACCTGATTGAATGGCTACCTGGTTCCACCATTTGGGCCGGTAAGCGTTTCTATCAGCGTCATGACGTTCATATGATCGACTTCTACTACTGGGATATTTCTGGTCCTGGTGCCGGTCTGGAAAACATTGATGTTGGCTTCGGTAAACTCTCTCTGGCAGCAACCCGCTCTTCTGAAGCAGGTGGTTCCTCCTCTTTCGCCAGCAACAATATCTATGACTATACCAACGAAACCGCAAACGATGTCTTCGACGTGCGTTTAGCACAGATGGAAATCAACCCGGGCGGAACCTTAGAGCTGGGTGTCGACTACGGTCGCGCTAACCTGCGTGATAACTATCGTCTGGTTGATGGTGCATCGAAAGATGGCTGGATGTTCACTGCCGAGCATACCCAGAGCATCCTGAAAGGCTTTAACAAGTTTGTTGTTCAGTACGCTACTGACTCGATGACCTCGCAGGGTAAAGGTCTGTCACAAGGGTCTGGCGTCGCATTTGATAATGAACACTTTGCTTACAACATCAACAACAACGGTCACCTGCTGCGTATCCTGGATCACGGTGCGATTTCTATGGGTGACAACTGGGACATGATGTACGTGGGTATGTACCAGGACATCAACTGGGATAACGACAACGGCACCAAATGGTGGACCGTCGGTATTCGTCCGATGTACAAGTGGACGCCGATCATGAGTACCTTGCTGGAAGTGGGCTACGACAACGTCGAATCCCAGCGCACTGGCGACAAGAACAATCAGTACAAAATCACCCTTGCACAACAATGGCAGGCTGGCGACAGCATCTGGTCACGCCCGGCAATCCGTGTCTTCGCAACCTACGCTAAGTGGGATGAGAAATGGGGCTATGACTACAACGGTAGTTCCTCTTCCAACCCGAACTACGGTAAAGCCGTTCCGGCGAACTTCGAAGGCGGTAGCTTCGGTCGCGGCGATAGCGACGAGTGGACCTTCGGCGCCCAGATGGAAATCTGGTGGTAATAGCTAATCGTAGGCCGGATAAGGCGTTCACGCCGCATCCGGTAATCAATGCCTGATGCGACGCTGTCGCGTCTTATCAGGCCTACAACTGTTGGCGAATGTAGGCCGGATAAGGCGTTCACGCCGCATCCGGCATGAAAACAGGTTGTCATTATCTATAAGGGGCGTAAGCCCTTCTGATTATCGGGTTAAGCGCGCTATTGCCTGGCTACCGCTGAACTCCAGATTTTGAGGTGAAAACAATGAAAATGAATAAAAGTCTCATCGCCCTCTGTTTATCAGCAGGGTTGCTGGCGAGCGCGCCTGGAATTAGCCTTGCCGACGTCAACTATGTACCGCAAAACACCAGTGACGCACCAGCTATTCCATCTGCCGCACTACAACAATTAACCTGGACACCCGTCGATCAATCCAAAACTCAGACTACCCAGTTAGCGACTGGCGGCCAACGGTTGAACGTTCCTGGTATCAGCGGCCCGGTTGCGGCATACAGCGTTCCGGCAAACATTGGCGAACTGACCCTTACACTGACCAGCGAAGTGAATAAACAAACCAGTGTATTTGCGCCGAACGTGCTGATTCTTGATCAGAACATGACCCCATCAGCCTTCTTCCCCAGCAGTTATTTCACCTACCAGGAACCAGGCGTCATGAGCGCAGATCGTCTGGAAGGGGTTATGCGCCTGACGCCAGCGTTGGGGCAGCAAAAACTGTATGTTCTGGTCTTTACCACTGAAAAAGATCTCCAGCAGACGACGCAACTACTCGACCCGGCAAAAGCCTATGCCAAAGGCGTCGGCAACTCGATCCCTGATATTCCAGACCCGGTAGCCCGTCATACCACCGATGGTCTGCTGAAACTGAAAGTGAAAACGAACTCCAGCTCCAGTGTGCTGGTGGGACCGCTATTTGGTTCATCTGGCCCAGGTCCGGTGACCGTGGGCAACACTGCGGCTCCGGCGACCTATACGGCACCAGCCGCAGCAACGCCAGCTCCGGCGCCAGCGAAGAAAAGCGAACCGATGCTCAACGACACGGAAAGTTATTTTAATACCGCGATCAAAAACGCTGTCGCGAAAGGTGATGTTGATAAGGCGTTAAAACTGCTTGATGAAGCTGAACGCCTGGGATCGACATCTGCCCGTTCCACCTTTATCAGCAGTGTAAAAGGCAAGGGGTAATTACGCCCCACAGTGCTGATTTTGCAACAACTGGTGCGTCTCCTGGCGCACCTTTTTTTCTCTTTCCATGTGATTGTTGCGTTTTTGTTGCGCATTAGATCACTTAATATGCTTTACATCTCCCGTTATCGCTTTTCTGCGATACAATGCCTTTACGTTATGTAACGGAGAGTTCGGCATGTCACACCCCGCGTTAACGCAACTGCGTGCGCTGCGCTATTTTGCAGAGATCCCTGCGCTGGAACCGCAACTACTCGACTGGTTGTTGCTCGAAGATTCCATGACTAAACGTTTTGAACAGCAGGGAAAAACGGTGAGCGTGACGATGATCCGCGAAGGATTTGTCGAACAGAATGAAATCCCCGAAGAATTACCGCTGCTGCCGAAAGAACCCCGTTACTGGTTACGTGAAATTTTGCTATGTGCCGATGGGGAACCCTGGCTTGCCGGGCGTACCGTCGTCCCTGTGTCAACGTTAAGTGGCCCCGAGCTGGCGTTACAAAAATTGGGTAAAACGCCATTAGGACGTTATCTGTTCACATCATCGACATTAACCCGGGACTTTATTGAGATAGGCCGTGATGCCGGACTTTGGGGGCGCCGTTCCCGCCTGCGATTAAGCGGTAAGCCGCTGTTGCTGACTGAACTGTTTTTACCGGCGTCACCGTTGTACTAAGAGGAAAAAAATATGGAGTGGAGTCTGACGCAGAATAAGCTGCTGGCGTTTCATCGCTTAATGCGTACGGATAAGCCAATAGGCGCGTTACTGCTGCTCTGGCCAACATTGTGGGCGTTGTGGGTGGCAACGCCGGGTGTTCCCCAACTCTGGATTCTGGCGGTGTTCGTCGCTGGCGTCTGGCTGATGCGCGCCGCCGGGTGCGTGGTGAATGACTACGCTGACCGTAAATTTGATGGTCATGTGAAGCGCACAGCAAACCGACCGCTTCCCAGCGGAGCGGTTACGGAGAAAGAGGCGCGAACGCTATTTGTGGTGCTGGTGCTGATTTCGTTCCTACTGGTATTGACGCTGAACACGATGACCATTCTGTTGTCGATTGCCGGACTGGCGTTGGCGTGGGTGTACCCGTTTATGAAGCGGTATACCCATTTACCGCAAGTGGTGCTGGGCGCGGCGTTTGGCTGGTCGATTCCAATGGCTTTTGCCGCGGTGAGTGAATCGGTGCCGTTAAGCTGCTGGCTGATGTTCCTTGCCAATATTCTGTGGGCGGTGGCTTATGACACGCAGTATGCAATGGTTGACCGTGACGATGACGTGAAGATTGGCATTAAGTCCACCGCCATCTTGTTCGGCCAATACGATAAGTTGATTATCGGCATTTTGCAGATTGGCGTACTGGTGCTGATGGCGATTGTCGGCGAGTTAAATGGCTTAGGCTGGGGATATTACTGGTCAATTCTGGTCGCGGGCGCACTGTTTGTTTATCAACAAAAACTGATTGCCAACCGCGAGCGCGAAGCCTGCTTTAAAGCATTTATGAATAATAACTATGTTGGCCTGGTGCTGTTTTTAGGGCTGGCAATGAGTTACTGGCATTTCTGATGATGTAAAAAAGCCGGATGGTCATGGTCATCCGGCTTTTTTTCTGTGAAAAGCTGCCTGATGCGCTGCGCTTATCAGGCCTACATAACACATCGCAATTTATTGAGTTTGCAGGTTATTGTAGGCCGGATAAGGCGTTTTCGCCGCATCCGGCAACGCTCACCGATTACCCTTCGCTTTGCGTCGCACTCTCAATCGTCAAACGTACATCGGACGTAATCAACTCCGCCAACAACTGATAGACCTTCATCGTCTCTGCCGGTTCGGCGTCGCCGCTGTCGCTGATATACCCTTCATCACGCAGTGTCAGGACCAGAGAACTGAACACTGCTTTGTCGAAGAACTCCGGTGCGTTGATACCGTGCAGCACGGAGAGACGTTGTGCCACGGTGCGGCTCTCTTTCTCCAGCGTACCGCGGTTGATCGACGGGTTAGCGCTCAATAACCAGAAGGTAATCGCATAACGTTGCAGCGTTTCGCGCGCACCTGCGGCCAGCAACTGAAGCGTGCGGGAGTGCGCCGGATTGATATGCAGCTCGTCATTTTGCAGGGTAATCAGCCCCTGACGTTGCATCTCATTCGCCAGCGCATCAATCACGCCCGGTAACTCGTCGCGATCCCAGCGCAGGAACAGCTCCGCTTTCAGCATTGGGTACAGCACATTGACGTGCTCCATCAATACGTCGCGAGAGATGTGGCGATGCTGCGTCACAATCGCCGCCATCAGCGAAGGCAGGACCAACATATGCGCAATGTTGTTGCGATAGTAGGTCATCAGCACCGCTTGCTCGCGCGGCAGAATGATGATGTCGCCGATAGTATCCTTCTCAACTTCAAACTTGTTCATCTGCAGCGCGTGATCGATAAGCTCGCTGGCGCTGGCTGAAGGAACGGTAGAGTCCGTGGAGTAAGGCACGTTGCGCATCAAATCGAGATAACAATTAAGCTGCTCAGTCAATTGTTCGCGAGTGAGTGAGCGCTGACGTGACGCCAGCAGTGCAGTACAACACAGGTTCATGGCGTTAGCCGCGCCCGCGTTGTTAATGCGTACCATCAGATCGGCAGCAATGTTATTCACCGTCGGCGTTAACCAGGCCGGACGCACCGCTTCGATTGGATCAATAGATTCACGCCAGTCTGGCACGTGCTGGTTAAGGTAGGTCATTAACGGCATTGGTTCACCGAAGTTGACGTAGCCCTGACCGAGATTACGCAGTTTGCTTAAGCCGCGCAGCATCTGCAGCAGGCTCTCTTTCTCTTTCGTCGCGCCGCGCAGTTCTTTGGCGTAAGTACCCACTTCCATGACGTGCTCATAACCGATGTAGATCGGAACCAACGTAATCGGACGTGTACCACCACGCAGCATCGCCTGAATAGTCATCGACAGCGTACCGGTTTTCGGATCCAGCAAACGGCCTGTACGGGAACGACCACCTTCCACAAAGTACTCGACGGAATAACCACGGCTGAACAATTCGCCGAGATACTCACGGAAAACGGTGGAATAAAGTTTATTGCCTTTAAATGTACGGCGAATAAAGAATGCCCCCAGACGGCGGAAAATCGGCCCGGCAGGCCAGAAGTTCAGGTTGATCCCGGCGGCGATATGCGGCGGCACCAGCCCCTGGTGATACAGCACGTAAGAAAGCAGCAGGTAGTCCATGTGGCTACGGTGGCAAGGCACATACACCAGCTCATGACCGTCGTGGGCCAGCTGGCGAACGCGCTCGGCGTTATGGACGTTGATGCCCTGATAAAGTCGGTTCCAGGTGAAGCCCAGAATACGGTCAGTCAGGCGGATCATCTCGTAAGAGAAGTTCGCCGCAATCTCTTCCATCAGCGCAATAGCGTTCTGCTGCGCTTTTTCATGGGAGATTTTTTTGCTGCGCGCTTCATCCTCTACCGCTTTGGCAATGGCGCGCGAGGCGAGCAGCTTATTGAACAAATCCTGACGAGCGGGTAGACGCGGCCCCACAGCAGCCAGACGCTGGCGGGCAAAGTGCATACGCGCCACGCGCGCCAGTTTTTGGGCGATGGTTTTATCCGTGCCGTGTTCGTCAGCCATGCGGCGCAGCGAAACTGACGGAGAGAAACGCACAAAACTGTCGCGACCGAGCCATAACACGGCGAAAAATTTCTGCACGCCGTTGAGCATGCGCAGAGGTGGATTCACTTCACCTTTTTCACGCCCCGGCGCACGACCAAACATCACCGATACTGGCACCATTTGCACATCCAGATTCGGGTTGCTACGGTGCAGATCGAGATAGTCGTGGAACAGCTTAATGGACTCTTCTTTCGGCGTGTAATAGGTGAAAACACGCGGCCCGCCGTGAATAAACACATAGCGTGGCAGTAACGTGCCGTCTATTTCCAGCGGCTCTAATGGGTCAGGCAGATCGTGCGCCAGGCACTGGGCGCGCAACGTCAGCAAATCCGCTTTTGAGTTGTACGGTAAAACGTACATAATTGGACGAGAGGTATCGAGTCCCAGTTCCGGGGCAGGATCTGCCGGAATAGACTTGCTTTTTACCAGGATGCTTAATGGTAAATTCAGTAATTTGTAGTAAATTCGTGGCCAGCCGGACATAAACGATGTAAAGCCTCTGGTTAATAATGCTAATGCGCGGGAAGGATAGCAGAAAGTCATGGGAAATTCTGTGGTATCCGCTTATGTTTCGCGCGACGTTACGCTAACCGTAATCTTCGGATTCAACGGTACACTGATATTGACGCTCATAATGTAAAAAGGTTCTTTCGATGGCCAATAATACCACTGGATTCACTCGAATTATCAAAGCCGCTGGCTATTCCTGGAAAGGTTTACGTGCCGCATGGATCAACGAAGCAGCATTCCGTCAGGAAGGCGTGGCGGTGTTGTTGGCAGTGGTCATTGCCTGCTGGCTGGATGTGGATGCAATAACCCGCGTACTGCTTATTAGTTCTGTCATGCTGGTGATGATTGTGGAAATTCTCAATAGTGCCATCGAAGCGGTGGTTGACCGTATTGGTTCTGAATACCATGAGCTTTCCGGGCGGGCGAAAGATATGGGCTCCGCCGCGGTGCTGATCGCCATTATCGTCGCCGTGATTACCTGGTGCATTCTGTTATGGTCGCATTTTGGATGACGCTTCCAGAATTCGATAAATCTCTGGTTTATTGTGCAGTTTATGGTTCCAAAATCACCTTTTGCTGTATATACTCACAGCATAACTGTATATACACCCAGGGGGCGGAATGAAAGCGTTAACGGCCAGGCAACAAGAGGTGTTTGATCTCATCCGTGATCACATCAGCCAGACAGGTATGCCGCCGACGCGTGCGGAAATCGCGCAGCGTTTGGGGTTCCGTTCCCCAAATGCGGCAGAAGAACATCTGAAGGCGCTGGCACGCAAAGGCGTGATTGAAATTGTTTCCGGCGCATCGCGCGGGATTCGTCTGTTGCAGGAAGAGGAAGAAGGATTGCCACTGGTAGGTCGTGTGGCTGCCGGTGAACCGCTTCTGGCGCAGCAGCATATTGAAGGTCATTATCAGGTCGATCCTTCCCTGTTCAAACCGAATGCCGATTTCCTGCTGCGCGTCAGTGGGATGTCGATGAAAGATATCGGCATTATGGACGGCGACTTGCTGGCGGTGCATAAAACCCAGGATGTGCGTAATGGTCAGGTTGTTGTCGCGCGTATAGATGACGAAGTTACCGTTAAACGTCTGAAAAAACAGGGCAATAAAGTCGAGCTTCTGCCAGAAAATAGCGAGTTTAAACCAATTGTCGTTGACCTTCGTCAGCAGAGCTTCAGCATTGAAGGGCTGGCGGTTGGGGTTATTCGCAACGGCGACTGGCTGTAATTTATCTCTGATACCGCGATGCCGCCTGGCATCGCGGTTTGTTTTTAATCTCTCTTCATCAGGCTTGTCTGCATGGCATTCCTCACTTCATCTGATAAAGCACTCTGGCATCTCGCCTTACCCATGATTTTCTCCAATATCACCGTTCCCTTGCTGGGGCTGGTTGATACGGCGGTCATTGGTCATCTTGATAGCCCGGTTTATCTGGGCGGCGTGGCGGTTGGCGCAACGGCGACCAGTTTTCTCTTTATGCTGTTGCTGTTTTTGCGTATGAGCACTACCGGGCTTACTGCACAGGCTTATGGTGCCAAAAATCCTCAGGCATTAGCGCGTGCGCTGGTGCAGCCGTTGCTGTTGGCTCTGGGGGCCGGAGCGTTGATTGCGTTACTGCGTACACCGATTATCGAGCTGGCGCTGCATATTGTTGGCGGTAGCGAAGCGGTTCTGGAACAGGCGCGGCGCTTTCTTGAAATCCGCTGGTTAAGCGCGCCTGCGTCGCTGGCGAATCTGGTGCTGCTCGGCTGGTTGCTCGGCGTGCAATATGCCCGCGCGCCAGTGATTCTGTTAGTGGTTGGCAATATCCTCAACATTGTGCTGGATGTCTGGCTGGTGATGGGGCTGCATATGAACGTGCAGGGCGCGGCGCTGGCAACAGTGCTTGCCGAATATGCGACGTTGCTTATTGGCCTGCTCATGGTGCGTAAAATCCTCAAACTACGCGGTATCTCCGGCGAAATGCTGAAAACCGCCTGGCGAGGCAACTTCCGCCGTTTGCTGGCGCTTAATCGCGATATCATGCTGCGTTCCCTGCTGTTGCAACTCTGTTTTGGCGCAATAACAGTTCTTGGCGCGCGACTGGGGAGCGATATTATCGCCGTCAACGCGGTTCTGATGACGCTACTCACCTTTACCGCCTATGCGCTGGATGGTTTTGCCTATGCCGTTGAAGCCCACTCCGGTCAGGCGTATGGCGCGCGCGACGGTAGCCAGTTACTGGATGTCTGGCGCGCTGCATGCCGCCAGTCGGGGATCGTGGCACTGTTGTTTTCGGTGGTTTATTTGCTGGCGGGTGAATATATCATCGCGTTGCTAACGTCGTTAACGCAGATCCAGAATCTGGCCGATCGCTACCTAATCTGGCAGGTTATTTTACCGCTGGTGGGAGTCTGGTGTTATCTGCTGGACGGTATGTTTATTGGCGCAACACGCGCTGCCGAAATGCGCAATAGTATGGCAGTCGCAGCAGCAGGGTTTGCTTTAACTCTACTGACGTTGCCGTGGTTGGGTAACCATGGTTTATGGCTGGCGTTAACCGTCTTTCTGGCGCTGCGCGGGCTTTCTCTGGCTGCTATCTGGCGTCGTCACTGGCGTAACGGAACCTGGTTTGCCGGAGCGTGACGGTTAAAAATTCTGAATAAATAATCCTAAGCCAGATTCCTGACTACACTTAATCCCACGTTCAGAAGAAAAGTGAGCGTACTCTCATTCACCACCTAACGATGAGGATTTGAATATGAATAAAGACGAAGTCGGCGGTAACTGGAAACAGTTCAAAGGTAAAGTGAAAGAGCAATGGGGCAAACTGACCGATGATGACATGACGGTCATTGAAGGCAAACGTGACCAGTTAGTGGGTAAAATCCAGGAACGTTACGGTTACCAGAAAGATCAGGCAGAAAAAGAGGTTGATAGCTGGGAAAAACGCCATGATTACCGTTGGTAATTAATCCCTCCTGCCCGACGTGTACAAGGATGTACGCCCTCTTAGCGGGGTTTCTTTTTCACTTGAAGAGAGTGGTCATGATGGCACTGTTCAGGATGACGACACGCTTCAACTTCCACACATGCCGCACAGAGTCCATGTGCTTCAATCACATTATGCCGCAGGGCAAACCCCATTTTTGCCGCCAGCGTATGCATGATGTCTTCCACACCTTCCGCACACTCTTCTTTAACCGCGCCGCAGCGATCGCAAATAAACATGGCTGAAGTATGCGTAGGCTGATCGAACAGATGGCAGAGCACATAGCTGTTGGTGGACTCCACCTTATGCACAAAACCTTGTTCAAGCAGAAAATCGAGCGCGCGATAAACTGTCGGCGGCTTGGCCTGCGGCTCGGCTTCGCGCAGCAAATCAAGTAGATCGTAGGCGCTGATAGCCCCTTCTTGCAGGCTCATCAGGCGCAGCACTTCGAGACGTTGTGGAGTCAGGCGCACATTACGCTGCGCGCAGAGTTTTTCAGCCTGCGCCAATAACTCCTGCGTTGTGGTCTTTTCCATTGTGCACCTCGAAAGTGGGGTTAAGAATGTCCTTACTTTACCATAATTCTCACTTAAACGCCGACAACCGGGCGTCGAAGCTGTCACATTGCCTGATCGCATATTCGTTATGCTATAGTAGCGCCCCCAATTCACCAGATGCTTAAAAAATCGCCATGTCAGCAGAATCACAAACCGCTTATCCCGCATACCGTTTCTCTATTGCTCCTATGCTCGACTGGACGGACAGACACTGCCGTTATTTCCTGCGTCTGCTTTCCCGCAATACGTTGCTCTATACCGAAATGGTAACCACGGGGGCGATTATTCACGGTAAAGGTGATTACCTGGCATACAGTGAGGAGGAGCATCCGGTGGCGTTGCAGTTGGGCGGTAGCGATCCGGCGGCGCTGGCACAGTGCGCAAAACTGGCAGAAGCGCGCGGATACGATGAAATCAATCTGAACGTCGGTTGTCCATCTGACCGGGTACAGAACGGCATGTTTGGCGCATGCCTGATGGGCAATGCGCAACTGGTAGCCGACTGCGTAAAAGCGATGCGCGACGTAGTATCGATTCCAGTGACGGTGAAAACGCGTATTGGCATTGACGACCTGGACAGCTATGAATTTCTCTGTGATTTCATCAACACCGTTTCCGGCAAAGGTGAATGCGAGATGTTTATCATCCATGCGCGTAAAGCCTGGCTTTCTGGTTTAAGCCCGAAAGAAAACCGTGAAATCCCACCGCTCGATTACCCGCGCGTCTATCAACTGAAGCGTGATTTCCCGCATCTGACAATGTCGATTAACGGCGGCATCAAGTCACTGGAAGAGGCTAAGGTGCATTTGCAGTATATGGATGGCGTGATGGTGGGGCGCGAGGCATATCAAAATCCAGGCATTCTGGCGGCGGTGGATCGAGAGATATTTGGTTCCTCGGATACCGATGCTGACCCGGTGGCAGTGGTGCGCGCCATGTACCCGTACATTGAGCGTGAACTCAGCCAGGGAACGTATCTGGGCCATATCACCCGGCATATGCTGGGGCTGTTCCAGGGGATTCCTGGCGCGCGTCAGTGGCGGCGGTATTTAAGTGAAAATGCCCATAAAGCGGGCGCTGACATTAACGTGCTGGAACATGCGCTCAAACTGGTGGCAGATAAGCGTTAATTTTTCACCACAAAGTAGTCAAATTCACCATGCCCTGCGCATCGCCGCGGGGCATATTTTTTATAAATCAACATATTATGTTTTGGCATGATTCTTGTAATGGCTGCAAGAGATTTCATATTTGGGAGAACATCATGCGGGAACTACTTTTTGTGATTGGCTTTTTTGTCATGTTGATGGTCACCGGCGTTTCGTTGCTGGGCATTATCGCCGCGCTGGTTGTGGCGACGGCCATTATGTTCCTCGGCGGTATGCTGGCATTGATGATTAAGTTGCTGCCGTGGCTGTTATTGGCAATTGCAGTAGTGTGGGTGATCAAGGCGATTAAAGCGCCAAAAGTGCCGAAATATCAGCGTTATGACCGCTGGCGTTACTAAGGGATTGTGCGGATGATCACAACCTCAGGTTTTATCCTTAGAACAAAATAGGAATTGATTATCAAATCTGTCACTATTGCGCCTCTAACAGATTCATCGTGCTGTACCCTACATACAGCCGAACTATAAAAGAAAGGGCTTCCCAGGTGGAAGCCCAATTTCTTTATGGAATCAGTAAGCTGGAACCCTGTGTCGCCCGGCTTTCCAGAATCTCATGCGCACGCTGCGCATCCTTCAGCGGATATTTCTGTTGTTCCGCGACATCCACTTTAATTACGCCACTGGCAATCAATGAAAACAGCTCATTACTGGCTTCAGTTAACTCCTCCCGCGTGGTGATATAACCTTGCAGGGAAGGGCGCGTTACATATAGCGAGCCTTTCTGATTGAGAATGCCTAAGTTAACGCCGGTAACCGCGCCTGATGAGTTGCCAAAACTGACCATTAAACCGCGACGTTGCAGGCAATCCAGCGACCGTTCTCAGGTGTCTCTGCCCACGGAATCGTACACTACGCGCACTTTCTTGCCGTCGGTAATCTCTTTTAACCGCTCGACCAGATTCTCTTCGCGATAGTTAATCACCTGCCATGCGCCTGCTTTTAAGGCGCTTTGTGCTTTTTGCGCGCTGCCGACGGTGCCAATAAGTTTTGCCCCTAAGGCTTTTGCCCACTGGCAGGCAATTAAGCCCACGCCACCAGCAGCCGCATGGAACAGGAACTGTTCGTCAGGTTTGATTTCATACGTTTTGCGCAGCAGATAATAAACTGTTAATCCTTTCAGGAACGACGCGGCCGCTTGCTCAAAAGAGATCGCCGCTGGCAGAATTGCCGCTTTATCGGCATTAACGTTATGCACAGAACTGTAAGCCCCTAACGTTGACTGCGCATAAACCACACGATCGCCCGCTTTAATATGTTTCACGCCGCTGCCGACTTTGCTCACTATGCCAGCTGCTTCTGTCCCTAATCCACTGGGCAGCGATGGCGGCGGATAAAGGCCGCTGCGGATATACGTGTCGATAAAATTAATGCCAATGGCTTTATTTTCGACCTGGATTTCATTCTCTGCCGGGGCGGCAGGAGTAAACTCTGCGGCTTGTAGTACTTCCGGACCACCGTGCTTGTGAAATTCGATGCGTGTTGCCATGTGTCCTCCAGAACGTATCGTCAGGGTCTGCTTCATATGGTAAAGTTTCGACCCATTCTTTATCTCGGTAACTCCATTCACTATGGCAGGAAATAAACCCTTCAACAAACAGCAGGCTGAACCCCGCGAACGCGATCCACAAGTTGCCGGGCTGAAAGTGCCTCCGCACTCGATCGAAGCGGAGCAGTCGGTGTTGGGCGGTTTAATGCTGGATAACGAACGCTGGGACGATGTGGCCGAGCGTGTAGTGGCAGACGATTTCTACACCCGTCCGCACCGCCATATCTTTACCGAAATGGCGCGTTTGCAGGAAGGCGGTAGACCGATAGACCTGATAACTCTGGCGGAATCGCTGGAGCGTCAGGGGCAGCTTGATAGCGTCGGTGGTTTTGCTTATCTGGCAGAACTGTCAAAAAATACCCCAAGTGCAGCGAACATCAGCGCTTATGCTGACATCGTACGCGAACGTGCTGTTGTCCGTGAGATGATCTCGGTTGCTAACGAGATTGCCGAAGCTGGTTTTGATCCGCAAGGACGCACCAGTGAAGACTTGCTCGACCTTGCTGAATCCCGCGTCTTTAAAATTGCCGAAAGTCGCGCCAATAAAGATGAAGGTCCGAAGAACATCGCCGATGTGCTCGACGCTACCGTGGCGCGTATTGAGCAATTGTTCCAGCAGCCGCACGATGGCGTGACCGGGGTAAACACCGGCTATGACGATCTCAACAAAAAAACTGCCGGTTTGCAGCCGTCGGACTTGATTATCGTCGCAGCGCGTCCGTCGATGGGTAAAACGACATTTGCGATGAACCTCGTCGAAAACGCGGCGATGTTGCAGGATAAGCCGGTGCTTATCTTCTCACTGGAGATGCCATCGGAACAGATTATGATGCGTTCTCTGGCGTCGCTGTCGCGCGTCGACCAGACCAAAATCCGTACCGGGCAACTGGATGATGAAGACTGGGCGCGTATTTCCGGCACGATGGGCATTTTGCTCGAAAAACGTAATATCTATATCGATGACTCCTCCGGTCTGACGCCAACGGAAGTGCGCTCGCGCGCGCGTCGCATTGCCCGTGAGCATGGCGGCATCGGGCTTATCATGATCGACTACCTGCAGCTGATGCGTGTGCCGTCACTTTCCGACAACCGTACGCTGGAAATTGCAGAAATCTCCCGCTCGCTGAAAGCTCTGGCGAAAGAACTGAACGTGCCGGTGGTGGCCCTGTCCCAGTTGAACCGTTCTCTGGAACAACGTGCCGACAAACGCCCGGTCAACTCCGACTTGCGTGAATCTGGCTCCATCGAGCAGGATGCAGACTTGATCATGTTTATCTATCGTGATGAGGTTTATCACGAGAACAGTGATTTGAAAGGCATCGCGGAAATTATTATCGGTAAACAACGTAACGGCCCAATCGGGACGGTACGCCTGACCTTTAACGGTCAATGGTCGCGCTTCGACAACTACGCGGGGCCGCAGTACGACGACGAATAATAATTATTTTATGTATTAGGTAATTAAAGCAAACACTTATCAAGGAACACAAATGCAAGCGGCAACTGTAGTGATTAACCGCCGCGCTCTGCGACACAACCTGCAACGTCTTCGTGAACTGGCACCTGCCAGTAAAATGGTTGCGGTGGTGAAAGCGAACGCTTATGGTCACGGTCTTCTTGAAACCGCGCGAACGCTTCCTGATGCCGACGCCTTTGGCGTTGCCCGTCTCGAAGAAGCCCAGCGACTCCGGGCGGGAGGAATCACCAAACCTGTGTTGCTGCTCGAAGGCTTTTTTGACGCCAGAGATCTGCCGACAATTTCTGCCCAGCATTTTCACACTGCTGTGCATAACGAAGAACAGCTCGCAGCTCTGGAAGAGGCTAGCCTGGAAGAGCCGGTTACCGTCTGGATGAAACTCGATACGGGTATGCACCGTCTGGGCGTCAGGCCGGAACAAGCCGAGGCGTTTTATCATCGTCTTACGCAATGTAAAAACGTCCGTCAGCCGGTGAATATTGTCAGTCACTTTGCTCGTGCTGATGAACCGCAATGTGGCGCAACTGAAAAACAACTCGATATCTTCAACACCTTTTGCGAAGGCAAACCGGGTCAGCGTTCGATTGCTGCGTCAGGTGGCATTTTGCTGTGGCCACAGTCGCATTTTGACTGGGTGCGCCCGGGCATCATTCTTTACGGCGTGTCGCCACTGGAAGATCGCTCCACCGGTGCCGATTTCGGCTGCCAGCCGGTGATGTCACTGACCTCCAGCCTGATTGCCGTGCGCGAGCATAAAGCGGGTGAACCGGTAGGTTATGGCGGAACCTGGATTAGCGAACGTGATACCCGTCTCGGCGTAGTCGCAATGGGCTATGGCGATGGTTATCCGCGTGCTGCACCGTCTGGTACTCCGGTGCTGGTCAATGGTCGCGAAGTGCCGATTGTCGGTCGCGTGGCGATGGATATGATCTGCGTTGATTTAGGCCCGCAGGCGCAGGATAAAGCCGGGGATCAGGTCATTTTATGGGGCGAAGGTTTGCCCGTAGAGCGTATCGCTGAAATAACAAAAGTGAGTGCTTACGAACTTATCACGCGCCTGACGTCAAGGGTCGCGATGAAATACGTCGATTAATCGTTCTGCAATAGTTGATTGTCTGTGCCGGATGCGGCGTTAATGTCTTATCCGGTCCATAATATCTTGTAAATTCAATAAATTGATATTCTTGCAACGCATGATAAACGCCAGGCATCTGGCGGTTTTGCGTTTGCCATCAGTCTTACTCCGTTGTTAATTGTCGTTCGCCGCTGAACATCCTCTCGATCTTCGCCATCTTCCGGTTTATTGTGTTTTAACCACCTGCCCGTAAACCTGGAGAACCATCGCGTGTTTCAAAAAGTTGACGCCTACGCTGGCGACCCGATTCTTTCGCTTATGGAGCGTTTTAAAGAAGACACTCGCAGCGACAAAGTGAATTTGAGTATCGGTCTGTACTACAACGAAGACGGGATTATTCCGCAACTAAAAGCCGTGGCAGAAGCAGAAGCGCGTCTGAATGCGCAGCCTCACGGTGCTTCGCTTTACTTGCCAATGGAAGGGCTTACCAGCTATCGCCATGCCATTGCGCCGCTGCTGTTTGGCACCGACCATCCGGTACTGCAACAACAGCGCGTAGCAACCATTCAAACGCTTGGCGGCTCGGGGGCATTGAAAGTGGGCGCTGACTTCCTGAAACGCTACTTCCCGGAATCAGGCGTCTGGGTCAGCGATCCCACCTGGGAAAACCATGTGGCAATATTCGCGGGAGCTGGATTCGAAGTGAGTACTTACCCCTGGTATGATGAAGCAACCAACGGTGTGCGTTTTAATGACCTGTTGGCGACGCTGAAAACATTACCTGCCCGCAGCATTGTGCTGCTGCATCCGTGCTGTCATAACCCAACGGGCGCCGATCTCACCAACGACCAATGGGACGCGGTGATTGAAATTCTCAAAGCACGCGAACTTATCCCATTCCTCGATATTGCCTATCAAGGATTTGGTGCCGGTATGGAAGAAGATGCCTACGCCATTCGCGCGATCGCCAGCGCTGGATTACCTGCTCTGGTGAGCAATTCATTCTCGAAAATTTTCTCCCTTTACGGCGAACGTGTCGGTGGTCTTTCTGTGGTGTGTGAAGATGCCGAAGTCGCAGGCCGCGTGCTGGGGCAACTCAAAGCTACTGTGCGCCGTATTTACTCCAGCCCGCCGAATTTTGGTGCGCAGGTGGTGGCTACGGTGCTGAATGATGTGGCGTTAAAAGCCAGCTGGCTGGCGGAAGTAGAAGAAATGCGTACCCGTATTCTGGCGATGCGTCAGGAACTGGTGAAGGTATTGAGTAAAGAGATGCCAGAACGCAATTTTGATTATCTGCTTAAGCAGCGCGGCATGTTCAGCTATACCGGTTTAAGTGCTGCTCAGGTTGACCGACTGCGTGAAGAGTTTGGTGTTTACCTGATTGCCAGCGGGCGCATGTGTGTTGCCGGGCTTAACGCGCAAAATGTGCATCGCGTGGCGAAGGCGTTCGCAGCAGTGATGTGATGTCGTTAGCAGGTGGTTGAACAGCCGCCTGCTCAATTTTAACTTATTAATACAATTACTATACTGGAGAATAGAGTGAGAGAAATATTCTGCCCCCTCATACGAAGCCGCTTCCTTCTGTAAAGCGATATTAACCACGGACTAAATGGATATACCTACACCATGGATAGACATTAAGTTATTAAAAAACACGAACTTCTCTCATGTGATCCTGCTCCCTTTCTCTAACAAAACCGCAGATAATCCTTCCTTTCCCCCGCTGCTGGCGTTATGGTCAGATGGTTTTTTCAACAAATCTCACAATAAAAAGTTTTAACTTACTGACTATTTAGGGAAAAATATGCGCAAGATTACACAGGCATTGAGTGCCGTTTGCTTATTGTTCGCTCTAAACAGTTCCGCTGTTGCCCTGGCCTCATCACCTTCACCGCTTAATCCGGGTACTAACGTAGCCAAACTCGCTGAACAGGCGCCAATTCATTGGGTTTCAGTCGCCCAAATTGAAAATAGTCTGGCAGGACGTCCACAGATGGCTGTTGGCTTTGATATTGATGACACTGTTCTGTTTTCCAGCCCCGGATTCTGGCGCGGCAAAAAAACCTTCTCGCCAGAAAGCGAAGATTATCTAAAAAACCCAGCATTCTGGGAAAAGATGAACAACGGTTGGGATGAATTCAGTATTCCAAAAGAGGTCGCGCGTCAGCTAATTGATATGCATGTCCGCCGTGGCGACACCATTTTCTTTGTGACGGGTCGTAGCCCGACGAAAACTGAAACAGTGTCAAAAACGCTGGCTGATGACTTTCATATTCCTGCAACCAGTATGAATCCGGTGATTTTTGCGGGCGATAAAGCAGGACAAAATACAAAAACGCAGTGGCTACAGGATAAAAATATCCGAATTTTTTATGGTGATTCCGATAACGATATTACCGCTGCGCGTGATGCTGGCATCCGTGGCATCCGCATTCTGCGAGCCTCCAACTCCACCTACAAACCCTTGCCACAAGCGGGTGCATTCGGTGAAGAGGTGATCATCAATTCAGAGTACTGATAAGTCGGGAGAGTGTCTGGCTCTCCCGAGTGCTGTTTTTTTAATCACACCTTTATCCTTTCGCTGTCTTACTGCAAACTGATTAAGAGAGTTTTATCAAGGAGCAGCACATGTGGTTTCAAAAGACGCTCACACTTAGCGCTAAATCTCGTGGGTTTCATTTGGTAACGGATGAAATCCTGACTCAACTAGATGATATGCCGCGTGTTAATGTCGGTTTACTGCACCTGTTGCTGCAACACACTTCCGCCTCTCTGACACTTAATGAGAATTGCGACCCCACGGTACGCCATGACATGGAACGTTTTTTCCTCCGCACCGTTCCCGACCACGGAAACTATGAGCATGACTATGAAGGGGCAGACGATATGCCTTCTCATATCAAATCCTCGATGCTGGGGGTATCGCTCGTATTGCCAGTGCATAAGGGGCGTATTCAGACCGGCACCTGGCAGGGAATATGGCTTGGGGAACATCGCATCCACGGCGGATCGCGTCGCATCATTGCGACACTTCAAGGGGAGTAAAAAATGACTATTTCGGAGTTGCTACAATATTGCATGGCAAAACCAGGCGCAGAACAGAGTGTGCATAGCGACTGGAAAGCAACGCAAATCAAAGTGGAAGATGTGCTGTTTGCGATGGTGAAAGAAGTGGAAAATCGCCCAGCGGTTTCGCTGAAAACCAGCCCTGCGCTGGCCGAGCTTTTGCGACAGCAGCATAGCGATGTTCGTCCCAGCCGACATCTGAACAAAGCGCACTGGAGCACCGTGTATCTCGACGGGTCGTTGCCGGATTCGCAAATCTATTATCTGGTCGATGCGTCGTATCAGCAGGCGGTGAATTTGCTGCCGGAAGAAAAACGTAAATTGCTGGTGTAACTCTGAAAGGAAAAGACCGTTCAGAAAGCGGCCTGAGAATGATGACAAACGCAAAATTGCCTGATGCACTACGCTTATCAGGCCTACGTAACCTCTGCAATATATTGAAATTGCATGTTTTTGTAGGCCGGATAAGGCGTTCACGCCGCATCCGGCAAGAACAAAGCGCACTTTGTTAATAATCTGAGGCCGCTCAGAAAGCGGCCTTAACGATTACAGCATCGGCTTGAGGAAGCGTGCCGTATGTGAGGCTTCACACTCCGCGACGGTTTCTGGCGTGCCGGAGACGAGGATTTCGCCGCCGCCGCTGCCGCCCTCCGGCCCCAGGTCAACAATCCAGTCGGCGGTTTTGATCACGTCGAGATTGTGCTCAATCACCACAATGGTGTTGCCCTGATCGCGCAGTTTATGCAGTACGTCGAGCAGTTGCTGAATATCGGCAAAGTGCAGGCCGGTAGTCGGCTCGTCGAGAATATACAGCGTCTGCCCGGTGCCGCGTTTTGACAGCTCACGCGCCAGCTTCACGCGCTGGGCTTCACCACCAGAAAGTGTGGTGGCGGACTGCCCGAGGCGGATGTACGTCAGGCCAACGTCCATCAACGTTTGCAGCTTACGCGCCAGAGCTGGCACCGCATCAAAGAACTCTCGCGCCTCTTCGATGGTCATATCCAGCACTTCGTGGATGGTTTTGCCTTTGTACTTAATCTCCAGCGTTTCACGGTTATAGCGTTTACCTTTGCACTGGTCGCACGGCACGTAAATATCCGGCAGGAAGTGCATCTCCACTTTGATCACGCCATCGCCCTGACAGGCTTCGCAGCGTCCGCCACGAACGTTAAAGCTGAAACGACCTGGCGTATAGCCGCGCGCACGGGATTCCGGTACGCCCGCAAACAGTTCACGTACAGGCGTAAACACGCCGGTATAGGTCGCCGGGTTAGAACGCGGAGTACGACCAATCGGGCTCTGGTCGATATCGATCACTTTGTCGAAATGTTCCAGCCCCTGAATATCGCGATACGGTGCCGGTTCGGCGATAGTCGCGCCGTTCAACTGGCGTTGGGCAATCGGGAACAGCGTGTCGTTAATTAGCGTGGATTTACCGGAACCTGAAACACCAGTAATGCAGGTAAACAGACCCACCGGCAGCGTCAGCGTCACGTCTTTCAGGTTGTTGCCGCGTGCGCCTGTCAGCTTCAGCACTTTTTCTGGATCCGCCGGAACGCGTTTCTTCGGCACTTCAATCTTGCGTTTGCCGCTCATGTACTGTCCGGTTAACGACTCTGGCACGGCCATAATCGCTTCCAGCGGACCTTCCGCGACCACTTCACCACCGTGTACGCCAGCGCCCGGGCCAATGTCGATAACGTGGTCAGCGGCGCGAATAGCGTCTTCGTCGTGCTCCACCACAATTACGGTATTACCCAGATCGCGCAGGTGGATAAGCGTACCCAGCAGGCGCTCGTTATCGCGCTGGTGCAGGCCGATAGACGGCTCATCGAGCACGTACATAACGCCAACCAGCCCCGCGCCAATCTGACTCGCCAGACGGATACGCTGGGCTTCACCGCCGGAAAGCGTTTCTGCCGAGCGGGAAAGTGTCAGATAGTTCAAACCGACGTTAACGAGAAATTTCAGGCGGTCGCCAATCTCTTTGAGGATTTTTTCCGCAATCTTCGCTCTTTGCCCGGCAAGTTTGAGATTGTTGAAGAATTCCATCGCATGGCCAATGCTCATGTCGGAGATAGCAGGCAGCGGCGTATTCTCGACATAAACGTGGCGCGCTTCCCGACGCAGACGTGTTCCGTCGCAGCTGGCACACGGACGATTGCTGATAAACTTGGCTAATTCTTCACGTACCGCGCTGGATTCCGTCTCTTTATAACGGCGCTCCATATTATGCAGTACGCCTTCGAACGGATGGCGGCGGATGGAGGTATCGCCGCGATCGTTCATGTATTTGAATTCGATGTTTTCTTTGCCAGAACCGTACAGCACCACTTTATGCACGTTCGCGCTCAGGCTGCCCCACGGTGCTTCGACGTCGAACTTATAGTGATCTGCCAGCGATTTCAGCATCTGGAAGTAATAGAAGTTGCGGCGATCCCAGCCGCGGATCGCGCCGCCAGCCAGCGACAGCTCCGGATTCTGGATCACGCGGTCAGGATCGAAATATTGCTGTACGCCGAGGCCGTCACAGGTCGGGCAGGCCCCCGCCGGGTTGTTAAACGAAAACAGACGCGGTTCCAGTTCACGCATACTGTAACCGCAAATCGGACAGGCGAAGTTGGCGGAGAAGAGCAGCTCTTCCGCTTTGGGATCGTCCATATCAGCGACGACCGCCGTACCGCCAGAAAGCTCCAGCGCCGTTTCAAACGACTCTGCCAGGCGTTGGGTGAGATCGTCGCGCACTTTGAAACGATCAATAACCACTTCAATAGTGTGTTTCTTTTGCAGTTCCAGTTTCGGTGGATCGGAAAGATCGCAGACTTCGCCATCTATGCGCGCACGGATGTAGCCCTGACTTGCCAGATTCTCCAGCGTTTTTGTGTGTTCGCCTTTGCGCTCTTTAATAATCGGCGCCAGCAGCATCAGACGTTTACCTTCCGGCTGCGACAGCACGTTATCCACCATCTGGCTGACGGTTTGCGCCGCCAGCGGAACATCGTGGTCCGGGCAGCGTGGCTCACCGACGCGAGCGTACAGCAGACGCAAATAGTCGTGGATTTCGGTGATTGTCCCCACCGTGGAGCGCGGGTTATGAGACGTCGATTTCTGTTCAATTGAGATGGCAGGAGAAAGCCCCTCAATATGATCGACGTCTGGCTTTTCCATCAGTGACAGAAACTGCCGCGCGTAGGCGGAAAGGGATTCAACGTAACGACGCTGCCCTTCGGCATATAAGGTGTCGAAAGCTAGCGAGGATTTGCCAGAACCCGAAAGCCCGGTCACGACAATGAGTTTGTCGCGGGGGATTACGAGGTTGATGTTTTTGAGATTATGGGTGCGGGCGCCCCGAACTTCGATCTTATCCATTCACCTTTCCCGGATTAAACGCTTTTTTGCCCGGTGGCATGGTGCTACCGGCGATCACAAACGGTTAATTATGACACAGAATGACCTGAATGAATATACAGTGTTGGAATGCAAAACCCAGAGCGCTATGTAACAATGTTTGACCAGAATTGTTTAGCGGAACCGAGGTCACAACATAGTAAAACCGCTATTGGTAATGCTACAATCGCGCGTTTACACTTATTAGAACGTTTTTTTCAGGAGACATGAACATGGCCAGCAGAGGCGTAAACAAGGTTATTCTCGTTGGTAATCTGGGTCAGGACCCGGAAGTACGCTACATGCCAAATGGTGGCGCAGTTGCCAACATTACGCTGGCTACTTCCGAATCCTGGCGTGATAAAGCGACCGGCGAGATGAAAGAGCAGACTGAATGGCACCGCGTTGTGCTGTTCGGCAAACTGGCTGAAGTGGCCAGCGAATATCTGCGCAAAGGTTCCCAGGTTTATATCGAAGGTCAGCTGCGTACCCGCAAATGGACCGATCAATCTGGTCAGGAGCGCTACACCACAGAAGTGGTGGTGAACGTTGGCGGCACCATGCAGATGCTGGGTGGTCGTCAGGGCGGTGGCGCACCGGCAGGCGGCAATATGGGCGGCGGTCAGCCGCAGGGCGGTTGGGGTCAGCCTCAGCAGCCGCAGGGTGGCAATCAGTTCAGCGGCGGCGCGCAGTCTCGCCCGCAGCAGTCCGCACCGGCAGCGCCGTCTAACGAGCCGCCGATGGATTTCGATGACGATATCCCATTCTGATTTTTGTCTAAAACAATAGATTATATTGTTTTAAGGTAGGTGATTAACGCATCTGCCAGGGATAAAAAAGAAGCCTCCAATATGGAGGCTTCTGTATATCACACCAAAATCATCGGCCATTGTGGCGGTGCCTGATTTGTTGCTTCCACCATTACCGACTCAATATTGTGCCAGATTGCGGCAATATCCATCATTGTGATTCCGAGCAGCCCCATCGCAAACCAGCAGGCGGAAACAACGCCCAGACCACTGCTGATCACCGCGAGCCCTACGTAATCAGACCGACGAAAACGGATGTTGAGCGTACTTGCCAGAAACATCAGTACGGCGCTAAGAAGCTGCCAGCGAAGAAGAACCACGCCAGTGGTGAGGGTAGCCATCGAACATTTCCTCTGAAAATAACCGATGCCCTGGACAGCACGGCTTTCTCACGGGGGGCGTGATGCACTCTGGCTATCATGGGGCCTGCGAAATACCAAAATGAAACAATTAGTGTGTTTCATTATTTTTGTGAACTATATCACAATTGGTTGTTTGTTAGCCAGATAGTGTCGTTATTTTTATTAGCGTGCTTATCTTGTGGTTTTTCAGTGGCGACGCAGAAATATAAAATATCGTATCTTCCTGACTGACGCGCATTTTTAGTAAATTCCTTTTGATATCAGCATGTTATTTTTATTAAAACAACGATTATAAAGGTATCAATTTCAAATCAGGCAAAAGTGCTATTTATACCGTAAGATTTATCTAACGTCGTCGGTGGCCAGGGTTTCCACCTTGCAATGACCAGCTATAACCAGACAGGGAATTGATAGAAATGAGTCATCGTGCACGACACAAATTGCTGGCGTTGCCGGGCATTACCTTTGTAGCTCTTCTTCCCATCATCTTGTCACTATGGATTGCCTTCATTTGGGCAAAATCAGAAGTGAACAATCAGCTTCGTGTCTTTGCCCAACTGGCGCTGGATAAATCCGAGCTGGTGATTCAACAGGCAGATTCAGCGAGCGATGAAGCGGAACGCTATCAGGGGCAAGTTTGTACTCCGGATCATCAAAAGCGAATGTTGAATATTATTCGTGGCTATCTTTATATCAATGAACTGATATACGCCCATGACAACCGTTTTTTATGTTCTTCGCTTATCGCTCCTGTTGACGGGTATATGATTTCCCCCGCAGATTATAAGCGCGCCCCTGATATTTCTATCTATTATTACCGAGATACCCCTTTTTTCTCCGGTTATAAAATGACTTATATGCAGCGGGGTAATTATGTGGCGGTCATCAATCCTTTATTCTGGAGTGAGGTGATATCTGACGATCCGACGCTGCAATGGGGCGTGTATGATACGGTGACGAAAACCTTTTTTTCGTTAAGCAACCAGGCCTCGGCTGAAACGTTTACTCCGCTAATTCATCTGAATGAGTTAACTGTGCAACGAAATGGTCATTTGTATGCAATGGTACATTCGACAAAACGCCCGATTGCGGCCATTGTTGCCACTTCAAATAAACGTCTTATCGCTCATTTTTATAATCACCTTATCTTTGCTTTGCCCGCAGGTATTTTTTGCAGTCTGGTACTGCTGTTACTCTGGTTGCGGATTAGCCAGGAGTATCAGTCACCTAAACGCAAATTGCAACGCGCCCTCGAAAAACGACAGCTTTGTCTTTATTACCAGCCAATTATCGATATCAAAACAGAAAAATGTATTGGCGCTGAAGCGTTGCTACGTTGGCCTGGTGGCCAGGGGCAAGTGATGAGTCCGGCAGAGTTTATCCCGTTGGCGGAAAAAGAGGGGATGATTGAGTTAGTAACTGATTATGTTATTGATAATGTATTCAGCGATCTGGGGGCGTATCTGGCAACACATGCCGATCGCTATATTTCTATTAACCTGTCGGCCTCCGATTTTCATACATCGCGTTTAATTGCGTGCACCAATCAGAAAATAGAGCAATACGCGGTGCATCCGCAGCAAATTAAATTTGAAGTCACTGAACATGCGTTTCTTGATGTCACCAAAATGACGCCGATTATTCATGCTTTCCGTCAGGCCGGTTATGAAGTTGCGATTGATGACTTCGGCATTGGCTACTCTAACTTGCACAACCTTAATTCATTGAATATCGATATTTTGAAAATCGATAAATCGTTTGTTGAGACGCTGACCACGCACAAAACCAGCCATTTGATTGCGGAACACATCATTGAACTGGCGCATAGTCTGGGGCTAAAAACGATAGCGGAAGGGGTAGAAACGTCGGAGCAAGTTAATTGGCTGCGCAAACGCGGCGTGCGTTATTGTCAGGGCTGGTACTTTGCAAAGGCGATGCCACCGCAAATGTTTATGGAATGGACAGGGAAATTGCCCGCACATGAGTTAATGTGCGGGCAATAATTCTAGATACGGTGGCGATAATCGCTGGGAGTGCGATCAAACTGCCGACGGAAAACGCGGGAAAAGGTCTGCTGAGAGACATAACCCAGGTCCATTGCGATATCAAAAATCGGACGCTCGGTGGTGCGCAACTCAACGGCGGCCAGTAACAGACGGCGCTGGCGAATGTAATCGCCAAGCGTCTGATGCGTCACCGTGCGGAACATCCGTTGCAAGTACCACTTTGAATAGCCAGATTTTTTTGCGACGACATCAATGTTAAGCGGCTGGTCAATATGCTCGTCAATCCATGCGATAAGATCCTGAATAATTTTCTGATGGGACATAAATCTGCCTCTTTTCAGTGTTCAGTTCGTTAATTCATCTGTTGGGGAGTATAATTCCTCAAGTTAACTTGAGGTAAAGCGATTTATGGAAAAGAAATTACCCCGCATTAAAGCGCTGCTAACCCCCGGCGAAGTGGCGAAACGCAGCGGTGTGGCGGTATCGGCGCTGCATTTCTATGAAAGCAAAGGGTTGATTACCAGTATCCGTAATAGCGGCAATCAGCGGCGATATAAACGTGATGTGTTGCGATATGTCGCAATTATCAAAATTGCTCAGCGTATTGGCATTCCGCTCGCAACCATTCGTGAAGCGTTTGGCGTGTTGCCAGAAGGGCATACGTTAAGTGCGAAAGAGTGGAAACAGCTTTCGTCCCAATGGCGAGAAGAGTTGGATCGGCGCATTCATACCTTAGTGGCGCTGCGTGACGAACTGGATGGATGTATTGGTTGTGGCTGCCTTTCGCGCAGTGATTGCCCGTTGCGTAACCCGGGCGACCGATTAGGAGAAGAAGGTACCGGCGCACGCTTACTGGAAGATGAACAAAACTAAAGCGCCACAAGGGCGCTTTAGTTTGTTTTCCGGTCTTTGTCTTTCTCTCTATCCCGCTGGTACACAGGAGGGTTTCCCCCGACGTCAACACACCTCATTCGAGCACGTGGTGGAGGTTCCGGTTGGTGTTGATGCTTTAATTGTATGTTACCGGCGTTTCTTCGCCAGTGTAAAAGTACACTTTTTAGCCGCAATATTTTTGTCATCTCAGACGATTTTTTATCGCAATCCTGAACGGTATACGGCTCGATAACGCTGCAATCTTGCGCATCGACGATAACGTTTGCGCATCAATTGCCTGGTTTTTCATCGGCAATACAAGAAAAGGGAAAAAAGCAGCAAACTTCGGTTGAAAAAGCCGCTATGATCGCCGGATAATCGTTTGCTTTTTTTTACCACCCGTTTTGTATGCGCGGAGCTAAACGTTTGCTTTTTTGCGACGCCCCAAATTGTCGCAAACCTGGAGCAGGAAGATAACGTTTCGCTGGCAGGGGATTGTCCGCCACGCATCTTGACGAAAAATAAACTCTCAGGGGATGTTTTCTATGTCTACGCCATCAGCGCGTACCGGCGGTTCACTCGACGCCTGGTTTAAAATTTCACAACGTGGAAGCACTGTCCGTCAGGAAGTGGTTGCCGGGTTAACAACGTTTCTGGCGATGGTCTACTCGGTAATCGTCGTTCCGGGCATGT
The DNA here is from genome assembly GCF_014836715.1 of Escherichia whittamii. Lineage (GTDB taxonomy): Bacteria > Pseudomonadota > Gammaproteobacteria > Enterobacterales > Enterobacteriaceae > Escherichia > Escherichia whittamii. The sequence goes on along the minus strand of NZ_JACSQI010000001.1, from coordinate 543,354 downwards.
TGGGTAAAGCGGGCTTCCCGCCAGCGGCAGTTTTTGTTGCGACCTGTCTGGTTGCCGGGATTGGTTCTATCGCGATGGGGCTGTGGGCCAATCTGCCGTTGGCTATCGGTTGCGCCATCTCCCTGACGGCGTTTACTGCATTCAGCCTGGTGCTGGGGCAGCATATTAGCGTTCCGGTCGCGCTGGGCGCCGTGTTCCTGATGGGGGTGCTGTTTACAGTCATTTCTGCAACGGGTATCCGTAGCTGGATTTTGCGCAACTTGCCGCACGGTGTGGCGCACGGTACGGGGATTGGTATCGGCCTGTTCCTGCTGCTGATTGCAGCTAATGGTGTTGGCCTGGTCATTAAAAACCCGCTTGATGGTCTGCCGGTTGCGCTGGGGGATTTCGCAACCTTCCCGGTCATTATGTCGCTGGTAGGTCTGGCGGTGATTATCGGTCTGGAAAAACTGAAAGTGCCGGGCGGCATTCTGCTGACTATTATCGGTATCTCGATTGTGGGCCTGCTCTTCGATCCTAATGTCCACTTCTCTGGCGTTTTCGCCATGCCGTCACTGAGCGATGAAAATGGTAATTCGCTAATTGGTAGCCTGGACATTATGGGCGCGCTGAATCCGGTGGTACTGCCGAGCGTACTGGCGCTGGTGATGACTGCTGTTTTCGACGCGACCGGAACCATCCGTGCAGTCGCCGGTCAGGCGAACCTGCTGGATAAAGACGGGCAGATCATTGATGGCGGCAAAGCGCTGACCACCGACTCCCTGAGCAGCGTTTTCTCAGGCCTGGTGGGCGCGGCTCCGGCAGCGGTATACATCGAATCTGCGGCGGGTACGGCGGCGGGCGGTAAAACTGGTCTGACGGCTATCACCGTTGGCGTATTGTTCCTGCTGATTCTGTTCCTCTCTCCGCTCTCTTACCTTGTTCCTGGTTACGCAACGGCTCCGGCGCTGATGTACGTTGGCCTGCTGATGTTGAGCAACGTGGCGAAAATCGACTTTGCTGATTTCGTCGATGCGATGGCGGGGCTGGTGACGGCGGTATTCATCGTGCTGACCTGTAACATCGTAACTGGCATCATGATCGGCTTCGCGACCCTTGTGATTGGTCGTCTGGTTTCTGGCGAATGGCGTAAACTGAATATTGGTACGGTCGTTATCGCCGTGGCGCTGGTCACCTTCTACGCGGGTGGCTGGGCTATCTAAGCTTTAATAAGATTCTGAAAACGGGCGGCAATGGCTGCCCGTTTTTATTTTCTCCGTACATTGTGTGAGCTTTTGCGATATTCTGAAAATACTGAGAGTCTGGGCATAACGCCTTTCTCAAATCATAAAAAACATTGCAAACAGGGAACGCATGGAAATCTTCTTTACCATACTGATAATGACCCTCGTGGTTTCGCTGTCCGGGGTGGTCACTCGTGTCATGCCCTTTCAGATCCCGCTTCCGCTTATGCAAATCGCCATTGGTGCGCTACTGGCGTGGCCGACGTTTGGTTTGCATGTGGAGTTTGATCCTGAACTCTTTTTAGTTTTGTTTATCCCGCCGCTGCTGTTTGCTGATGGCTGGAAAACGCCGACCCGCGAATTTCTCGAACATGGCCGAGAGATCTTCGGTCTTGCGCTGGCGCTGGTGGTCGTCACCGTAGTCGGCATTGGCTTCCTCATTTACTGGGTGGTGCCAGGCATTCCGCTAATTCCGGCCTTTGCGCTGGCGGCGGTGCTCTCTCCGACCGATGCCGTGGCGCTTTCCGGGATTGTCGGTGAAGGGCGAATACCGAAAAAAATCATGGGCATTTTGCAGGGCGAAGCGTTGATGAATGACGCCTCCGGCCTGGTGTCGCTGAAGTTTGCCGTGGCAGTTGCGATGGGGACCATGATCTTCACTGTTGGTGGTGCGACGGTCGAATTTATGAAAGTCGCGATCGGCGGTATTCTCGCGGGGTTTGTAGTGAGCTGGCTGTATGGTCGCTCGCTGCGCTTCCTGAGCCGCTGGGGCGGCGATGAACCTGCGACACAGATCGTACTGCTGTTCCTGCTGCCGTTCGCCTCTTATCTGATTGCCGAACATATTGGCGTTTCCGGTATCCTTGCGGCGGTTGCTGCCGGGATGACTATCACCCGTTCAGGCGTGATGCGCCGTGCGCCGCTGGCGATGCGTCTGCGTGCGAACAGCACCTGGGCGATGCTGGAGTTTGTCTTTAACGGCATGGTGTTCTTGCTGTTGGGCCTGCAACTACCGGGTATTCTGGAGACGTCGCTGATGGCGGCAGAGATCGACCCGAACGTCGAAATCTGGATGCTATTTACCGACATCATCTTGATTTACGCCGCGCTCATGCTGGTCCGTTTCGGCTGGCTGTGGACGATGAAAAAATTCAGTAACCGCTTCCTGAAGAAGAAACCGATGGAGTTTGGTTCGTGGACCACACGAGAAATTCTTATCGCGTCTTTTGCCGGAGTTCGCGGTGCCATCACCCTGGCCGGTGTGCTCTCTATTCCGCTGCTGTTGCCGGATGGTAACGTCTTCCCGGCACGTTATGAGCTGGTGTTCCTGGCGGCTGGCGTCATTCTTTTCTCGCTGTTTGTTGGCGTGGTGATGCTGCCTGTTCTGCTACAACACATTGAAGTTGCAGACCATTCGCAGCAGTTGAAAGAGGAACGCATTGCGCGCGCGGCAACGGCAGAAGTGGCGATTGTGGCGATCCAGAAAATGGAAGAACGACTGGCGGCAGACGCTGAAGAGAATATCGACAACCAGTTGCTTACCGAAGTCAGCTCTCGCGTCATTGGTAACTTGCGTCGTCGCGCCGATGGACGTAATGACGTTGAAAGTTCGGTGCAGGAAGAGAACCTGGAACGTCGCTTCCGTCTGGCGGCACTGCGTTCTGAACGTGCGGAACTTTATCACCTGCGCGCCACGCGGGAGATCAGCAACGAAACGCTGCAAAAATTACTGCACGATCTCGATTTGTTGGAAGCGTTGTTGATTGAAGAAAATCAATAACCTGCATGGTTGGCGGGCGAGCCCGCCAACCCGTCTTACTCTGGCGTTAACCAGTAACCTTCACAACAGGTCAGCCACGCCTGAGCACAGTGGGAAAGGTAAACGCCCTCACGCCAAATCATTCCTAATTTCCAGCTTAGTTCGCTTTCCAGCGGCAGCCATTTTAAGGTGTTTTTATCTAATCGCTGGCAAATGGGTTCCGGCAAAATGGCTATACCGACACCTGCCTGAACCATCGCGGCGAGGAAATCCCATTGCCCGCTGCGAACCGCAATCCTCGGTTTAACGCCATGTTCATCGAATAACGCCATCAATTGCTTACTTAAGGCAAAATCTTCGTTATAGATAAGTAGAGGATGTTCCGCCAGTGTCTCCGGTGAGACGGCATCACGCTCAAGCCATTTACCTGAACGCGGCGCCAGCACACAAAGCGGATGACTAAACAGCGATAACGTTGTCAGGCCGCTTTCTTCTACCGGTAGGGCGGTCAGAGCCATATCCAGTTCGCCGTTCATTACCGCCTGCTGCACGGTCAGCCCGCCAAATTCCGAAATCTTCAGCTCGACGCCGGGGTAACGCTGGCGAAACAGGCCAATCGGCCCGGCCATTAACATGCCAACCATCGGCGGGATCCCCAGCCGCAAAACGCCGGTTTTAAGCTGATTGATATCGCCAAGTTCAGCCTCCAGTTGCCGAAACTCAGCCAGTATAGCCAGCCCGCGCTCAAACACGACGTGACCAGTATCAGTGAGAAGCAGCCGACGACCATCGCGGATCAACAATATACAGTTCAGCTCATCTTCGAGATTCTTCAGCATCTTGCTGATAGTTGGCTGGGTCACAAACAACTTCTCCGCTGCGCGGGTGAAGCTTTGCTGGCGCACCACTTCGACAAAATAACGCAGCGTTCTGATATCCATAACTATTCCCTTTGACTATACCTGCAATGATTTTAATTCATTTCAGTAGCGGCATGGGGCTCTCTATACTTAACGTTCTGTTTTATTTTCAGGATATCCCCTCATGTCCGTGGCGCTTCGCCGCATTACCCCTGCCGTTGTGCAATCTATCCAGGTATTTGTCCAGGTTGTGCTGTATGCAGGTTTATTTATTTTTGCGCAATATCTCGTCTCCTGGCTGCATTTGCCGCTGCCCGCCAACCTGGTGGGGATGATCCTGATGCTGGCGCTGATTGTTTGCCGCATTATTCCGCTGCAATGGGTACGTGCCGGGGCGCGCTGGCTACTGGCCGAAATGCTGCTGTTTTTTGTTCCTGCCGTGGTGGCGGTGGTGAACTATGCACAACTGTTACTGGTGGATGGTTGGCGTATTTTTGCGGTGATCGCGTTGAGCACGGTGATGGTACTGGGCACGACCGCCTGGGTAGTGGAAAAAGTCTATCGCTATGAAATGCGCAGGTTAAACCGTGACTAATTTTCAGCTAAGTATGCTCTGCCTGGCGATTACGCTGGTTATCTATTTTCTAAACAAACGCCTTTATCGCCGCTTTCGTAAACTGCCGTTGATGCCTCTGGTGCTGACGCCTGCGCTACTGGTTATGCTGCTGGTTTTTGGCAATATTTCCTGGCAAAACTATATTGGCGAAGCGCACTGGCTACTATGGTTATTAGGCCCGGCAACCATCGCTTTTGCGGTGCCGGTGTATGACAATCGGGCGATCATTAAACGTCACTGGATGTCGCTGACGGCGGGCGTACTGACGGCAACGGTGGTGGCCGTGACCAGCTCGGTATGGCTGGCACGATTATTTACCCTGCCGGATGAAATCCAGCGTAGCCTGGCGGTGCGTTCGGTCACTACGCCATTTGCTCTGGCAGCGAGCCAGTCGCTCGGCGGACAGCCCGATCTGGTGGCGCTGTTTGTGGTGGTCACCGGCGTGTTTGGTATGGCGATTGGCGACGTGCTGTTTTTACGTCTCTCTATTCGCGAAGGGATGGCGAAAGGCGCCGGATTTGGCGCGGCGTCTCATGGCGCCGGGACTGCGCGGTCGTATGAACTGGGTCAACAAGAGGGCGTGGTTGCCAGTCTGGTCATGATGCTTTCTGGCATATTGATGGTACTGGTTTCGCCGCTGGTGGCCTGGATGATGTTCTGAAGAAATTCCCCGATCAGGCGACCGGGGAAGGGTAGAGATTAATGCGCGCGGCCTTGCTCAACGCCAAAGCCGGTCTGGGAACGGATAAATTGCGCACGGAACAGTTCACGCTCACGCGCCCCTTCCGCTGAATTATCGGTTGCCGAGAAGAACCAGATGCCGAGGAATGCCACGGAGATGGAGAACAGCGCCGGGTATTCGTACGGGAAGATGGCTTTTTCGTGACCGAGGATCTGTACCCAAATAGTCGGGCCGAGGATCATCAGCACCACCGCAGTAATCAGCCCTAACCAGCCGCCCAACATCGCCCCACGGGTGGTCAGTTTCGACCAGTACATGGAAAGCAGAATGATCGGGAAGTTACAGCTCGCGGCGATGGCAAACGCCAGGCCCACCATGAAGGCGATGTTCTGATTCTCAAACAGCACGCCGAGGATAATGGCAATCACGCCGAGGATCAGCACGGTGATTTTCGATACCCGCAGCTCTTCACGTTCAGTTGCGCCTTTTTTGAAGACGTTGGCGTACAGGTCGTGAGAAACCGCTGATGCGCCCGCCAGCGTCAGACCCGCAACCACCGCGAGGATGGTGGCGAAAGCAACCGCTGAAATAAAGCCGAGGAACAGGTTGCCGCCCACCGCATTAGCCAGGTGAACCGCCGCCATGTTGTTACCGCCAATCAACTTACCCGCCGCGTCTTTATATTCCGGATTCGCACCAACCAGCATGATCGCGCCAAAGCCGATAATAAAGGTCAGGATGTAGAAGTAGCCCATAAATCCGGTGGCGTAGAACACGCTCTTACGTGCTTCGCGGGCATCGCTGACCGTAAAGAAACGCATCAGAATGTGCGGTAACCCAGCCGTACCAAACATCAGTCCAAGCCCCAGCGACAGTGCTGAGATCGGATCTTTCACCAGTCCGCCCGGCTTCATGATGTCGACACCTTTCGGGTGTACCGCCATCGCTTCGCTGAACAGATTGTTGAAGCTAAAGCCGACGTGTTTCATCACCATAAAGGCCATAAAGCTGGCGCCGAACAGCAGCAGCACGGCTTTGATAATCTGTACCCAGGTGGTCGCCAGCATGCCGCCGAACAGGACGTACATCATCATCAGCACGCCGACCAGCACCACTGCAATGTGATAGTTAAGGCCGAACAACAGCTCGATCAATTTACCGGCGCCGACCATCTGGGCGATAAGGTAAAGCGCCACCACCACCAGAGAACCACAGGCCGAAAGAATACGAATCGGCCCTTGTTTCAGGCGGTAAGAAGCCACATCCGCAAAGGTATAGCGGCCCAGGTTACGCAGACGTTCGGCAATCAGGAACAGAATGATCGGCCAGCCCACCAGGAAGCCCAGCGAGTAGATCAGCCCGTCATAGCCGGAGGTAAACACCAGCGCGGAGATCCCCAAAAATGAGGCGGCAGACATATAGTCACCGGCAATCGCCAGCCCGTTCTGGAAGCCTGTGATATTGCCGCCTGCGGTGTAGTAGTCATTACGAGAACGCACGCGTTTTGACGCCCAATAGGTAATGCCGAGCGTAAACACGACGAAAATCAGGAACATAATAATCGCCTGCCAGTTTGTTGGCTGGCGCTCAACGGCCCCGCTAATAGCATCCGCGGCGTGAGCTGCGAAAGGGAGTGTGGCGGCAAGCGCCGTCAGAACTCTTTTCATGATGCTTGTACCTCATGCAGGACTTCATTATTTAGACGGTCGAATTCACCGTTCGCCCGCCAGATGTAGATACCAGTGAGAACAAAGGAGATAACAATTACCCCAACGCCAACGGGAATACCGCGTGTGACGCTGGTGTTCGGATTCAGCGGGGTGCCCAGCCAGCCGGGCGCGAAGGCGATCAGTAAAATAAAGCTGATATAAACTGCCAGCATAATAATCGACAGGATGGTGGCAAACCGTTGCCGTTTTTCGACTAACTCCCTGAAATGCGCATTGTCTTCTATCCGCTGATAAATAGTGCCATTCATCACAGATTCTCCAGAGGTAATGTAGGGATTGTTTTAATTCCAGCTCCCGTTTGGGAGAAGGTTAACGCTTGGGTAACCCTTGCCGAACGTAGGCCGGATAAGGCGTTTACGCTGCATCCGGCAATTGAGAGTTACGATGGCATTGCGATAGCCTGCTTCTCTTCAAGCAGCTTCTCGACCACGCCAGGATCGGCAAGCGTCGAGGTATCGCCCAGGTTGCTGGTATCGCCCGCCGCAATTTTGCGCAAAATACGGCGCATAATTTTGCCGGAACGGGTTTTAGGCAGGGAGTCGGTCCAGTGCAGCACGTCTGGCGTCGCCAGCGGGCCAATCTCTTTACGCACCCAGTTGCGGACTTCTGCGTACAGTTCTGGTGATGGTTCCTCCCCGTGATTAAGCGTGACGTAGGCGTAGATCGCCTGGCCTTTAATATTGTGCGGAATACCCACCACGGCGGCTTCGGCAATCTTCGGATGCGCTACCAGTGCTGACTCAATCTCCGCCGTCCCCAGACGGTGACCGGAGACGTTCAGCACGTCGTCCACACGCCCGGTGATCCAGTAATAGCCATCTTCATCTCGACGCGCGCCGTCGCCGCTGAAATACATATTTTTGAAGGTGGAGAAGTAAGTCTGTTCAAAACGCTCGTGATCGCCAAACAGCGTACGTGCCTGACCCGGCCAGGAGTCAGTGATTACCAGACTGCCTTCAGTGGCCCCTTCCAGCGAATTGCCTTCGTTATCCACCAGCGCCGGTTGCACGCCGAAGAACGGACGCGTCGCAGAACCGGCTTTCAGTTCGGTCGCCCCAGGCAGCGGTGTAATCATGAAACCGCCAGTTTCGGTCTGCCACCAGGTATCAACCACTGGGCATTTCTCGTTGCCGATCTTCTTCCAGTACCACTCCCACGCTTCCGGGTTAATTGGCTCGCCCACGGAACCGAGAATGCGCAGCGACGAACGGTCGGTGCCTTCAATCGCTTTATCGCCTTCTGCCATCAGCGCGCGAATCGCCGTGGGCGCGGTATAGAGAATATTGACCTGATGCTTGTCCACCACCTGCGCCATACGGGCAGGCGTCGGCCAGTTGGGCACGCCTTCAAACATCAACGTGGTCGCGCCGCAGGCCAGCGGGCCATACAGCAAGTAACTGTGTCCGGTCACCCAGCCCACATCGGCGGTGCACCAGTAGATATCGCCCGGATGATAATCAAAGACATATTTAAAGGTCAGCGCCGCGTACACCAGATAACCACCGGTAGTGTGCAGCACGCCTTTCGGCTTTCCGGTAGAACCGGATGTGTAGAGAATAAACAGCGGATCTTCGGCGTTTACCTCTTCCGGCTGGTGCTGATCGCTCGCTTGCTCAATCAGGTCGTGCCACCACAGGTCGCGCCCTTCCTGCCAGTCAATTTTTCCGCCAGTACGCTTCAGTACCACGACGTGCTCAACACTGGTGACATGCGGGTTTTTCAGCGCATCATCCACGTTTTTCTTCAGCGGGATGCTGCGTCCGGCCCGCACGCCTTCATCGGACGTGATCACCAGTCGTGAGCTGGAATCGATAATGCGCCCGGCAACCGCTTCCGGTGAGAAGCCGCCGAAAATCACTGAGTGCACTGCGCCAATGCGCGCACAAGCCAGCATCGCAACCGCAGCTTCTGGCACCATCGGCATATAAATTGCCACCACGTCGCCTTTTTTAATGCCCAGCTCGAGCAGGGTATTGGCGAAGCGGCATACGTCGCGGTGCAGCTCTTTATAGCTGATATGTTTGCTCTGGCTGGCGTCATCGCCTTCCCAGATGATGGCGGTACGATCACCGTTTTCTTGCAGATGGCGGTCGAGGCAGTTGGCCGCCAGATTCAGCGTGCCGTCCTCGTACCATTTAATCGAGACATTACCCGGGGCAAAGGAGGTGTTTTTCACCTTCTGATACGGTTTGATCCAGTCGAGAATTTTTCCCTGTTCGCCCCAAAAGGTATCAGGTGCGTTAATTGATTGTTGGTACATCGCTTCGTACTGCTGAGGGTTTATCAGGCAATGGTCTGCGATGTTGGCCGGAATGGTGTGTTTGTGTATTTGACTCATGCTTTTGTTCTCCTTGTAGGATGTTAATAATATGTGGCATAAGCGTTAAACGTAGGGGTATTGGCAGTTTTGTTTAGTATTTGGGCGGCAGATCACGCAAAAGTAGAATTGTGCAAATAAGCGACAGGATTATTTTTGAAGGGTACCAACAAAAGTTGGCATTTTCTTTCTGGAACATGCAGTTATGCATGCTGTTGAAAACAGGAGGAATACTGACTAACTCTAAAGTGGTATTTTACATGCACTTACAATTGATTAAAGACAACATTATGAGTATGGTTATTTGTTACACATAGGGGCGAGCAATGTCATAACAGTGTATGTGCGGTTACTGTTATGAAAAAACAATAAAAACTGCCATTACCTCAATGGCAAAATTTGGATGAAGCCCCTATGACAAGGATAAAAATAAACGCACGCCGTATCTTCAGCTTATTGATTCCTTTTTTCTTTTTCACTTCTGTTCACGCTGAACAAACGGCTGCTCCCGCGAAACCTGTAACTGTGGAAGCGAAGAATGAAACCTTTGCCCCACAGCACCCCGATCAATATCTCTCCTGGAAAGCTACCTCGGAACAATCAGAGCGTGTTGACGCACTGGCGGAAGATCCACGTCTGGTGATCCTGTGGGCGGGATATCCCTTCTCACGCGATTACAACAAGCCGCGCGGGCATGCCTTTGCTGTGACCGATGTGCGTGAAACTTTGCGTACCGGTGCACCGAAAAATGCCGAAGATGGCACGATGCCGATGGCCTGCTGGAGCTGTAAAAGCCCGGACGTGGCGCGGTTAATCCAGAAAGATGGAGAAGATGGTTACTTCCACGGTAAATGGGCGCGCGGCGGCCCGGAAATCGTCAACAACTTAGGTTGTGCCGACTGCCATAACACCGCCTCACCAGAGTTCGCCAAAGGTAAACCGGAGTTAACCCTTTCACGTCCGTATGCGGCACGTGCGATGGAAGCGATTGGCAAGCCTTTTGAGAAAGGCGGACGCTTCGACCAGCAGTCAATGGTCTGCGGTCAATGCCACGTGGAATATTACTTTGACGGTAAAGATAAGGCCGTAAAATTCCCGTGGGATAACGGCATGAAAGTCGAAAATATGGAGCAGTATTACGACAAAATTGCCTTCTCTGACTGGACTAACTCCCTGTCGAAAACGCCAATGCTGAAAGCGCAGCACCCGGAATATGAAACCTGGAGTGCGGGCATTCACGGCAAAAACAACGTGACCTGTATCGACTGCCATATGCCGAAAGTGCAGAACGCCGAAGGCAAACTTTACACCGACCATAAAATTGGCAATCCGTTTGATAACTTCGCCCAGACCTGTGCGAACTGTCATACCCAGGACAAAGCCACGCTGCAAAAAGTGGTCGCGGAACGTAAACAGTCGATTAATGACCTGAAAATCAAGGTTGAAGACCAACTGGTACACGCCCACTTCGAAGCAAAAGCAGCGCTGGATGCAGGCGCGACAGAAGCTGAGATGAAGCCGATTCAGGACGACATCCGTCATGCCCAGTGGCGTTGGGATCTGGCGATCGCTTCCCACGGCATTCATATGCACGCGCCGGAAGAAGGTCTGCGGATGCTTGGCACGGCGATGGATAAAGCGGCAGATGCCCGTACCAAACTGGCGCGTTTGCTGGCGACCAAAGGCATTACCCATGAAATCCAGATCCCGGATATCTCGACCAAAGAGAAAGCCCAGCAGGCAATTGGCCTGAACATGGAGCAAATCAAAGCCGAGAAACAGGATTTCATTAAAACGGTGATCCCGCAGTGGGAAGACCAGGCTCGTAAAAACGGTCTGTTAAGCCAATAACCCCCGTTCCGCCTCGCAAGGGGCGGAAAACACAATGGAGTGAATATGAGCGTATTACGTTCGTTATTAACTGCCGGGGTGCTGGCGTCGGGCCTGTTGTGGAGCCTGAACGGAATTACCGCTACCCCTGCGGCGCAGGCATCTGATGATCGCTACGAGGTTACCCAGCAGCGTAACCCGGATGCCGCCTGTCTGGACTGTCATAAGCCAGACACCGAAGGTATGCATGGCAAACATGCTTCTGTTATCAACCCGAATAACAAACTGCCGGTCACCTGTACCAACTGTCACGGCCAGCCGTCACCGCAACACCGCGAAGGGGTGAAAGATGTGATGCGCTTTAACGAGCCGATGTACAACGTTGGTGAGCAGAACAGCGTTTGTATGTCCTGCCATCTGCCGGAACAGTTGCAAAAAGCGTTCTGGCCGCACGATGTCCACGTGACCAAGGTGGCGTGCGCCAGTTGCCATTCTCTGCATCCACAGCAAGATACGATGCAGACGTTAAGTGACAAAGGACGGATTAAGATTTGCGTCGACTGCCACAGCGATCAACGCACCAATCCGAACTTTAACCCGGCGTCTGTTCCGTTGCTTAAGGAGCAGCCATGACCTGGTCACGTCGCCAGTTTCTCACCGGCGTCGGCGTGCTGGCAGCCGTCAGCGGCACCGCAGGGCGCGTGGTGGCGAAAACGTTGAATATCAATGGGGTACGTTACGGCATGGTGCATGATGAGTCGTTATGCATCGGCTGTACCGCCTGTATGGATGCTTGTCGGGAAGTGAACAAGGTGCCGGAAGGTGTGTCGCGCCTGACGATTATTCGTAGCGAGCCGCAGGGCAAATTTCCTGATGTGAAATATCGCTTCTTCCGTAAGTCTTGTCAGCACTGCGACCATGCGCCGTGCGTTGACGTCTGCCCAACGGGCGCGTCTTTTCGCGATGCCGCCAGCGGGATTGTCGATGTTAACCCGGATCTCTGCGTCGGTTGTCAGTACTGCATCGCCGCCTGTCCGTACCGCGTGCGCTTTATCCATCCGGTCACGAAGACGGCGGACAAATGCGATTTCTGCCGTAAGACCAATTTGCAAGCCGGTAAGCTACCCGCGTGCGTTGAGGCTTGCCCGACGAAGGCGCTGACGTTTGGCAATCTGGACGATCCCAACAGTGAGATTTCGCAACTGCTGCGCCAGAAGCCCACTTACCGCTACAAGCTGGCGCTGGGAACCAAACCGAAGCTGTACCGTGTACCGTTTAAATACGGGGAGGTGAGCCAATGACGCAGGCTTCCGCATTTCATTTTGAATCGCTGGTGTGGGACTGGCCGATTGCCATCTATTTGTTTTTGGTTGGTATTTCTGCCGGACTGGTGACGCTGGCGGTGTTGCTGCGTCGCTTCTATCCACAGGCAGGCGGCGCAGACAGCACGTTGCTGCGCACCACGCTGATTGTCGGGCCTGGGGCGGTGATCCTCGGTTTGCTGATCCTCGTCTTCCACCTGACAAAGCCGTGGACCTTCTGGAAGCTGATGTTTCACTACAGTTTTACCTCGGTCATGTCGATGGGGGTGATGCTGTTTCAGCTCTACATGGTGGTGCTGGTGCTGTGGCTGGCGAAAATCTTTGAACACGATTTGCTTGCCCTGCAACAACGCTGGTTGCCGAAGCTGGGGATCGTTCAAAAAGTTCTGAGCCTGCTGACGCCCGTTCATCGCGGACTGGAAACGTTGATGCTGGTGCTGGCGGTGCTGCTGGGGGCTTATACCGGTTTTCTGCTGTCGGCGCTGAAATCGTATCCGTTCCTCAATAACCCGATCCTGCCGGTGCTGTTTCTCTTTTCCGGCATCTCGTCCGGTGCGGCTGTGGCGCTGATCGCTATGGCGATACGTCAGCGTAGTAATCCGCATTCCACGGAAGCGCACTTTGTTCACCGAATGGAAATCCCTGTGGTATGGGGCGAAATCTTCCTGCTGGTGGCGTTTTTCGTCGGCCTCGCGCTGGGCGATGACGGTAAAGTGCGTGCACTGGCGGCGGCATTGGGCGGCGGTTTCTGGACGTGGTGGTTCTGGCTTGGTGTCGCCGGGCTGGGACTGATTGTACCGCTGCTACTCAAACCGTGGGTGAATCGCAGTTCCGGCATTCCTGCCGTGTTGACGGCGTGTGGAGCCAGCCTGGTCGGAGTGTTGATGCTGCGCTTTTTCATTCTCTACGCCGGACAGTTAACGGTGGCGTAAGCCAGAAAAGAGGTGGTTTCTGGACGTATTCCTTCCTGAAGTCGGTTTTCTGGCGTTGTTGTTAAGTCTCGGGGTCAACGTGTTGACCCCGCTGACAACCTTCGCGGGAGTGCGGTTGCGCAGGCCTGCCATGATGCGACTCACCAGCATTGGCATCCTGGCGCAGTTCGCGCTCCTGCTGCTCGCCTTTGGCGTGCTGACGTATTGTTTTCTCATCAGCGATTTCTCGGTCATTTATGTCGCCCAACATAGCTACAGCCTGCTGTCGTGGGAACTTAAACTGGCGGCGGTGTGGGGCGGTCATGAAGGTTCGCTGCTGCTTTGGGTGCTGTTGCTTTCCGCCTGGAGCGCGCTGTTTGCCTGGCGTTATCGGCAGCAAACCGATCCGCTATTTCCGCTGACGTTATCCGTTTTATCTCTCATGCTCGCCGCGCTGCTACTGTTTGTGGTGCTGTGGTCCGATCCCTTTGTGCGGATATTCCCCCCAGCAATCGAAGGCCGCGATCTCAATCCGATGCTGCAGCATCCTGGTCTTATCTTCCATCCGCCGCTGCTTTATCTTGGCTATGGCGGTTTGATGGTGGCGGCGAGTGTGGCGCTGGCAAGTTTACTGCGTGGCGAGTTTGATGCTGCCTGCGCCCATGTTTGTTGGCGTTGGGCGCTGCCGGGGTGGTGTGCATTAACGGCGGGGATCATCCTCGGTTCCTGGTGGGCTTATTGTGAACTGGGGTGGGGCGGTTGGTGGTTCTGGGACCCGGTGGAAAACGCCTCCTTATTACCCTGGCTTTCTGCCACTGCGCTGTTGCACAGTTTGTCCCTGACACGCCAGCGGGGGATTTTCCGTCACTGGTCGCTGCTGCTGGCGATAGTCACTCTGATGCTGTCGCTGCTGGGTACGTTGATTGTTCGTTCCGGTATTCTGGTTTCGGTTCATGCGTTCGCGCTGGATAACGTCCGCGCCGTGCCGTTATTCAGTCTGTTTATGCTGATTAGCCTTGCGTCTTTGGCGCTATATGGCTGGCGAGCGCGGGACGGTGGTCCGGTTATGCGTTTTTCAGGGTTATCGCGGGAAATGTTAATCCTCGCAACGCTGTTGCTGTTTTGCGCGGTGTTACTGATCGTGCTGGTGGGAACGCTTTATCCGATGATTTACGGCCTGCTGGGCTGGGGGCGACTCTCCGTTGGCGCGCCGTATTTCAACCGCGCGACCTTGCCGTTTGGCCTGTTGATGCTGGTGGCGATTGTGCTGGCGACGTTTGTTTCTGGCAAACGCGCGCAGCTTCCGGCGCTGCTGGCGCATGCGGGCGTACTGTTATTTGCCGCCGGGATTGTAGTTTCCAGCATGAGTCGTCAGGAGATCAGCCTGAATTTACAGCCCGGGCAGGAGGTAACGCTGGCGGGTTACACCTTCCGTTTTGAGCGTCTCGATCTGCAAGCCAAAGGCAATTACACCAGCGAAAAAGCGGTAGTGGCACTGTTTGACCATCAGCAACGTATTGGTGAATTAACGCCGGAGCGGCGTTTTTATGAAGCACGCCGTCAGCAAATGATGGAGCCGTCAATTCGCTGGAACGGCATTCATGACTGGTATGCGGTCATGGGCGAGAAAACCGGGTCGGATCGCTACGCATTTCGTTTGTATGTACAAAGCGGCGTGCGCTGGATCTGGGGGGGAGGATTGTTGATGATTGCAGGCGCATTATTAAGTGCATGGCGGGGGAGGAAGCGCGATGAATAAAGGGTTTCTCACTTTGCTGCTGCTGTTCGCCTGTTTTGTGCGTGCTCAGGTCGTAGACACCTGGCAATTTGCCAATCCACAACAACAGGAACAGGCGTTAAATATTGCCAGCCAGTTACGCTGCCCGCAGTGCCAGAATCAAAACTTACTGGAATCCAACGCGCCGGTGGCGGTTAGTATGCGCCATCAGGTCTACAGCATGGTGGCGGAGGGGAAAAACGAAGCCGAGATCATCGGCTGGATGACTGAACGCTACGGTGATTTTGTTCGCTATAACCCACCATTAACTGGTCAGACGCTGGTCCTGTGGGCGCTGCCCGTGGTGTTGTTACTGCTGATGGCGCTGATCCTCTGGCGGGTGAGGGCGAAGCGATGAGACAGCCTCAAATTCCGGTGAAAATGCTGACAACACTCACGATTTTGATGTTATTTCTCTGTATCAGCAGTTATTTGTTGAGTCCGAGATGGCAAGCTGTACGCGGTGAATATCAGCGTCAGCGCGATCCGTTACATCAGTTTGCCCGCCAGCAAACGCCGGAGGCACAGCTTCAGGCATTGCAGGATAAAATCCGCGCTAACCCGCAAAACAGCGAGCAATGGGCGTTGCTGGGTGAGTATTACCTGTGGCAAAACGATTACCGCAATTCGCTGCTGGCGTACCGGCAGGCGTTACAGATACGTGGTGAGAACGCTGAACTGTACGCGGCGCTGGCGACGGTGCTCTACTATCAGGCAAGCCAGCATATGACTGCTCAGACTCGCACGATGATCGATAAAGCTCTCATGCTGGACGAAAACGAAATCACTGCTCTGATGCTGCTGGCTTCCGATGCGTTTATGCAGGCGAACTACGCACAAGCCATCGAACTATGGCAAAAAGTGATGGATCTCAACTCACCGCGAGTTAACCGAACGCAGTTGGTCGAGTCGATTAATATGGCAAAACTGTTGCTGCAGCGATCGGATTAATCTTTCGTGTTGAAGATTATGTGATTGAGCTGCATAAAAAATAACCGAATGAACATGTGCTAAAAATAATCACCAATCAGTATTATTGCAGACCAAACAAATAAAAATCTTTCCATAACAAATAGTTATTCATCAATCTTGCCATAAACTCGCGTTATTATGCATTAATGCAGCGAAAAGCTCTGTTGTTAAAGGGTTGCGCAACATACCGCGCAAATGATACTGATCATAGGCGTTAAAAAAATCTACAAACCAACGCAACACAATCCATACCCTGCAGTTTATAACGTTCTTGCGTTTTTGAACGGGGAACGGCGTTCCACTGAGGAAGTCAATCGTATGAAAAATATAAAAATCAGCCTGGCCTGGCAGATACTCATTGCTATGGTGCTGGGCATTCTACTGGGAAGTTACCTCCATTATCACAGCGACAGCCGTGACTGGTTAGTCGTTAATTTTCTCTCCCCGGCAGGTGATATCTTTATCCACCTGATTAAAATGATCGTTGTGCCGATCGTGATTTCCACGTTGGTGGTCGGTATTGCTGGAGTCGGCGACGCCAAACAGCTCGGGCGAATTGGTGCGAAAACCATTATCTACTTCGAGGTGATCACTACCATCGCCATCATTCTGGGGATCACCCTGGCGAACGTCTTCCAGCCCGGTGCTGGGGTGGATATGTCGCAGCTGGCGACTGTCGATATCTCGAAATATCAGAGCACTACTGAAGCTGTCCAAAGCAGTTCCCACGGCATTATGGGGACGATTTTGTCGCTGGTGCCGACGAACATTGTGGCGTCGATGGCGAAAGGCGAAATGCTGCCAATCATCTTCTTCTCGGTGCTGTTTGGTCTGGGGCTTTCTTCCCTGCCCGCGTTGCATCGTGAACCGCTGGTGACTGTGTTCCGCTCCATCTCCGAAACCATGTTTAAAGTGACTCACATGGTGATGCGTTACGCTCCAGTGGGGGTATTCGCGCTGATTGCGGTGACGGTGGCTAACTTCGGTTTCTCTTCCCTGTGGCCGCTGGCGAAGCTGGTGCTGCTGGTGCATTTCGCTATTCTGTTCTTCGCGCTAGTGGTGCTGGGTATTGTGGCGCGCCTGTGCGGACTGAGCGTCTGGATCCTGATTCGTATTCTAAAAGATGAGCTGATTCTGGCGTATTCCACTGCCAGCTCTGAAAGTGTGCTGCCGCGAATTATTGAGAAGATGGAAGCTTATGGCGCCCCGGCGTCGATCACCAGTTTCGTGGTGCCGACGGGATACTCCTTTAACCTCGACGGTTCGACGCTGTATCAAAGTATTGCGGCTATCTTCATCGCGCAGTTGTATGGTATTGACCTGTCCATCTGGCAGGAAATTGTCCTGGTCCTGACGCTGATGGTGACCTCGAAAGGGATTGCGGGCGTACCGGGCGTGTCGTTTGTGGTGCTGCTGGCGACGCTGGGAAGTGTGGGGATCCCGCTGGAAGGTCTGGCGTTTATTGCCGGTGTAGACCGTATTCTCGACATGGCGCGAACTGCGCTGAACGTGGTGGGTAATGCGCTGGCGGTGCTGGTGATTGCCAAGTGGGAACACAAATTTGACCGCAAAAAGGCGATGGCCTATGAACGTGAAATGCTGGGCAAATTTGATAAGACTGCGGATCAGTAATTGAAGATTGCCGGGGTCATCCACCCGGCAATGTGCGGATGCCTGATGCGACGCTTAACGCGTCTTATCAGGCCTACGCCAGACAGCGCAATAGCCTGATTTAGCGTGATTTTGGTAGGTCGGATAAGGCGTTTACGCCGCATCCGACATCAATAATGCCTGATGCGATGCTTAACGCGTCTTATCAGGCCTACGCCAGACAGCGTAATAGCCTGATTTAGCGTGATTTTGGTAGGTCGGATAAGGCGTTTACGCCGCATCCGACACATCATTTTAGCCGTTGGTTAACTTTTCAAACTCTTCACACCCGGTATCAAACCCTTCCATACAGCTCAGGTTCAACCAGTGCAGCGCCTTCTGTTTGTTCTTCTCGATAAAACCTTCTTCACCGTTTAAGAACATCATTCCCGCCCAGTACTCGGAATAACCGGTACGGGAAATAGCGGAGCTACGCTTGAAATACCAGGTCGCTTTCTCATCGTCGGCCTTAATGCCTATGCCGTTGGCGTAAATCAAACCAAGCAGCATCTGGGCATCGACGGCGGAGTCGTTCTCCAGATCTTCCGAAGCGTTTTCTAACAGCGAAATCGCCTTCGGATAATCTGGTTTACCTGCCTGAGTATTCACCAGAATATGCGCCAGCGTCACTTCACCTTCTTTACTGCCCGCTTGCGCTGCTTTTTCAGCGAGAATTTTTGCTTGTGGATAGTCCAGACTCACCGGATTGGTGATTTTAATCTGCGCTAACAGCGCGCAGGCATCGGCATCACCACTGTCGGCGGCTTTCTGTGCCCAATATTCGGCTTTGCTCAAATCGCCGGAGCTAAACCAGCTGTCGGCAAGAAAATATTGTGCGCGTCTGTCTCCGGCTTCTGCCGCCTTTACATATTGGCTGCCAGGCTCAGAGTCATTCGCGTGGGCAAAGAATGTCAAAAACAACATCAATGCGATAATTTTTTTCATTTTGATAATACGATTGGGTAGGGTGTATCCAGTATAAAGAGTTCGAATGGATAAAAAAACAGCCTCCCAAAGGAGGCTGTAGAAGGGACTTATTTACGCCAGTGCCGCTTCGCGCAGGCGAGTTTTCAACTTGTTGTACTCGTCAATCACGTACTGCTCGGCGGCGCGCTGATCGGCAATCGGCTCGACGCGCACGGCGCAGTATTTGTATTCCGGCGTTTTGGTAATTGGGCTTAAGTTCTCGGTAACCAACTCGTTACAGGCGCCAATCCACCACTGGTAGGTCATGTAAATCGCCCCTTTGTTAGGACGATCGCTGACCTGCGCACGGGTGATAATTTTGCCTTTACGCGAATGGACCCAAATCAGCGCTTCATCTTCAATACCCAGACGTTTGGCGTCTTCGGTATTGATTTGCGCATAGCCAGGTTCATCAGCCAGCGCCGCCAGTGCCGCACAGTTACCGGTCATTGAACGGCAAGAGTAGTGGCCAACTTCACGCACCGTTGACAGTACCATCGGGTACTCGTCGGTGAGTTTGTCGATTGGCGCTACCCAGTCGCAGGTGAAGAACTGCGCCAGGCCGTTCGGGGTATCAAACTTCTCTTTAAACAGATAAGAGGTTCCCTGATCGGCATCTGAAGTATCGCGGCAAGGCCACTGAATGAAGCCCAGTTCGCCCATTTTCTCGTAAGTCGCACCGTAGAAATCCGGGCACAGATGACGCAACTCGTCCCAGATCTCCTGGGTGTTGTTGTAGTGCATCGGATAACCCATACGGGTGGCGATTTCACTGATAATCTGCCAGTCCGTTTTCAGATCCCACTTCGGTTCAACTGCCTTGAAGAAACGCTGGAAGCCACGGTCTGCCGCAGTATAGACACCTTCATGCTCGCCCCACGAGGTTGACGGCAAAATGACATCCGCCGCTGACGCGGTTTTGGTCATAAAGATGTCCTGGACGATGACCAGTTCCAGATCTTCAAAGGCTTTACGTACTGCCGACAGTTCCGCATCCGTTTGCAGCGGATCTTCGCCCATAATGTACGCCGCACGGACTTCGCCATGCGCCGCACGGTGCGGCAGTTCGCTGATGCGATAACCGGTATGGGCCGGCAGGCTTTCTACGCCCCAGGCTTTGGCGAATTTCTCGCGGTTAGCCGGATCTTTCACGTACTGATAGCCAGGATACGTATCTGGCAGTGCGCCCATATCACAGGCCCCCTGCACGTTGTTCTGACCACGAACCGGGTTAACGCCCGCATGCGGCTTACCGAGGTTACCGGTCAGCATCGCGAGGCTGGTCAGAGAACGTACGGTTTCCACGCCCTGATAGAACTGGGTAACACCCATGCCCCACAGAATAGATGCGCTTTCCGCCTGGGCATACATCCGCGCCGCCTGACGAATCTCACTGGCGCTAACGCCGGTGATATCTTCAACCGACTCCGGCGTGTAGCCTTCAACGATTTTACGATACTCTTCAAAGCCTTCCGTACGGGAAGCGACAAACGCTTTGTCGTACAGATTTTCTTCAATAATGACATGGCCCATCGCATTCAACAGCGCGATGTTCGAGCCGTTTTTCAGTGCGATGTGCATGTCAGCAATGCGCGCGGTTTCAATTTTGCGCGGATCGCAGACGATAATTTTCGCGCCGTTACGTTTAGCGTTAATCACGTGATTCGCCACGATAGGGTGGGAATCCGCCGGGTTGTACCCGAAGACGAACACTAAATCGGTATTATCAATTTCGTTAATGGCATTGCTCATTGCGCCGTTACCGACCGATTGGTGCAGACCTGCAACCGATGGGCCGTGTCAGACGCGAGCGCAGCAGTCAACGTTATTGGTACCAATAACGGCGCGCGCAAATTTTTGCATTACATAGTTGGTTTCGTTACCCGTACCACGCGAGGAGCCGGTCGTCTGGATGGCATCCGGACCGTACTTCTCTTTGATGGCGCTCAGGCGCTCGGCAACGTAATTCAGTGCCTCATCCCAGGAAACAGGTTCGAGTTTGCCGCCACGCTGGCGACGGATCATGGGGGTTTTCAGGCGCGGGGTCAGGATCTGGGTATCGTTAATAAAATCCCAGCCATAATAACCCTTCAGACACAGAGTACCCTGGTTGGTTTTCCCCTGCGCTGCCTCCGCCCGGACGATTTTGCCGTTATCGACGACCAGGTTGATTTTGCAACCTGATGCGCAATATGGGCAAACCGTGACGACTTTTTTCATCAGTCTCGCTCCAGTTAATCAAATCACGCATACGCGCTCTCGACCACAGTATGCATCTTTTATGCCACATTTTATTTGAGGCTATTCCCTGATATTACGGGCACTATTTATTCAAAACGCTGACGAAAAACAGGCTGTCGTCAGTTTTGACGTGACGAAACGAAATACCGCGTGACAGCCATCACGCGGCAGACATTTTATTTTTTCTCGATGTCAGGAGCCGCCTGATATCCGCCGCCCAGCGATTTCATCAACTGAATACTTTGAATCACACGGCGGCTGTCCAGCATCAGTAATGACATCTCTTCGGAAAGCACCGGCAACTGGGCTTCGGTTGCCTGTAAGCGACTGGTTAGACCGCGTTTGTAGGCAGCGTCAGCGGCACGCTGCGTGAAGCGGGTCACTTCCACGCGTTCGGCCTGCATCTGCCGTTCGTCATTGAGCGTTTGCAGACGTGTGCCATTGACTGCAACATCGCGCACTGCGTTCAGCACTGACTGGTTGTAACGTTCAATCATCATGTTGCTGGTGGCGCGAGTGCTTTCGAGATTGGCATTCAATCGCCCGCCATCAAACAGCGGCAATTTTAGACCCGGAATGAAGTTGAACTGACGACTGGTCTTTTTGAATAAGGTATCCAGGTGGATGGAGTCCAGACCGAAAAACGCTTTGATATCAAAGCTCGGATAGAACAACGCCCGCGCGGAATCTACCTGATCTAATGACGCCTGAACATACCAGCGCATCGCTTGCAGATCCGGGCGTCTGGCGAGCAACTCATAAGAGAGAGTCGCCGGAATGCCGGTCTGTACTTGCGGTAATGCCACCGGCTTGATTTCCGGCATATCGCTGGAGCCTGCACCAATCAATGCACGCAGAGATTCTCGCGTTTCGGTAATCTGCCCTTTGACAGCGGCAATTTGTTTATCGACCGCCAGAATCTGCGCCCGCGCGCCGTGGAAAGGCACTTGCGCTTCCAGGCCGTGCGCCACTTTGCTCTGGTGCGCTCTCACCGCGTAATCAATCACATCGCGAGTTTGTTCTAACAGATCGAGCATCTGGTAGCTGGCCTGCATGCTGTAATAAAGCTGCGCCACGCCCGTTGTGAGTGATAACTCCACCGCTGCGGTTTCTGCCAGGGCGGCATTATGCGCGCCAATGGCGGCGGCAACCGCCGAGCGATGTACTCCCCACAAATCAAGATCCAGTCCGGCAAACAAACCGACTGTGGCTTCCGTATAGTACGGCCCGTCCATACCCAGTGCTGGCGCATCCATTGAATAAGGGCTTAAAAAGCCGTTCGCCGAGACACGTTGGCGGTTGAGCATCCCTAATGCCGCCACCTGCAATTGTGAACCAGCATCTAACAGGTCGGCCTGTGATTGCGCTTTTTCTTCCCGCAGTTTCGCTTCAGCAAGCGTGTGTGAACCTTGCAGTGTACGCTGGATCAGGGCATCCAGTTGCGGGTCGTTAAACTGTTTCCACCACTGCGCCTGCGGCCAGCCGGAGCTGGCCAGATGAATATCATCGGCAAGTTTAATCTGCTCCGGTTTAAGCTGTTGATGAGGCGCCGAATCCTTACGCACCAACGCGCAGCCAGACATTAGGGTCGCGCTGCCGAGAATGCTGCATAACAGCAGGCGTGAAAGTTGACGATTGATCATTGCGCGGCTCCTTGTGCCTGTTCCGTGGCGGGCGTTAATGCCGGGGCTGTCCAGTCTGGCAAGCGGGATATAAGCTGGCAGACCTGTTGCTCCTGTTTTACTAAAGTGGAGAGTTCGACCGACGAGGGCGATAACTCTTCAGGCATGATTTGCGGTGGGAGACTGGAGGCCGTCGTCAGACCGGCGGTGTATTTCTCCAGCGCATCGGCAAATTGACCGGCCCTGTCTGGGCGTAGTGCGTGATCCAACATTTGTGCCGAATTCCAGGTCACGTCCCAGGCGTGCAGGATATCGCGCCCCTGACGAATGACACTTTGCACGCGTGCCACCAGCGTTGCACGTTCCTGTCCGTCCAGTTGACGCTCCAGCGCCACGCGGTCACACATCTCTTCGCAGGCATTAAATGCCGCATGTAGACCGATGCGAATTTGCAGATAACCTCGTAGCGTGGCGGTTTCCTGCTGGCGTGGAATACGCATCAGCTTGCTTAACATACCTAGCGCGCCAGCCAGTTTTTGTGGCAGTGCGCGCGCTTCACTTTCAGGCCAGACAAAGGTGTAAATCACCGCCGATACTGCCGTGCCGATAAGAATACCGATGGCGCGATCGCGAATTTCCACCAGGTCATACACTGGCCCAAAAACGTTTTCGAGTGTGGCCAACGCGAAGGTGACCACCATTTGTGTGCCTATATAGGAAGAGCGTTCAGAACTGGTGGCAATCCACGCGCCCAACAGGAATATCGGGGCGAGAACGAACAACAATTCGACAATATTATCCAGCCAGGGCATGACCAGCAGTGTGAATAACAGCGCCAGAATCGCACCGCAGAAGGCACCGCCAAAACGCAGCGCCATTTTCTGATACGACGAACCAACATTGGGGTTAGCGACGATCACGCAGGTCAGCATACAGGTGTGAATGCCTTCCCAGTCGACACCACTGTAGAAGGTGTAACAGATTAAACAGGCCAGCAGCGTTTTTACCGCATAGCGCATATAGTCCGGATTGGTAAAAGCATCGGGAACCATTGATGGTGGTTTGGCTGCTGGTGTTGGCAGTGTGTTGGGATCCATTTGACCCAACTGCATTAGTGCCTGGCAGATATTCTCCAGGTTGCATACCCGGGCCGCTACGGCTTCTTCTTCGCTAAGACGCCAGTCACTTTGCCAACTTTCACCTAGCGCAATAGCTTGCTGAAGTTTTTCGATTTCAGCCGCTAGTTTTTGCCGCAGCTCTTTCGTGGCCTGTGATTCGGCAAAATCGGCGGGGTGGTAGCGATTTAGCGTAGAGTAAATGTAGGTCACCGTCGCTACGCAGCTCTGCCACCATGCGCTTTTTGCTCGCCAGTCAGCGTCGTCCGCGAGGCAAAATACGTTCAGTTTTTGCAGCGCCAACGCCTCTCTTTCAACCAGTTTTTCCGGTAAAGGCGTGAGATTTTCTGCCAGATGGCTTAAGGCATCGTCCAGTCTGTCATTAAGCGCCTGATGCATCTGAGTGATGGCGCGGCTGGGAAACCACAGCACGCCGATTAACGTCATCAGTAAGGTTGGATAGAGGCCGACAACGATACACCACAGCGTTAAGCGCACAACGACTTCCGGGTAATCGAGCATGGCGGGGAAGGTTTGCCCGTAAATGGCGACAATCGCAACGGCAAAAAAGACCAGCCCCAACCGATGGGTACGCATCAAAAACATACATCCCATCAGAATCGGCCCGGCGATGATCAATCTGATCAACGGTTCGCCGTATGACCATTTGTAGATCAAAAACAGGCTGCCGATCTCCAGCACTGTGGCGACCACAAACAGGAACGCCACAAATTTGGTGTAAAACGCGTTCGACTGAATACCGTAAAACAGCACTGCCAGTGATAACGCCACGAAGGGGATCTCGAAGGTCATTGAGATCAGAATCACCAGCAGGCAGCCTACCCAGAGCTGCACGGTCTGCGGTACACGACCTGGTCGCCGCTCGCTTAACTCTTCATGAAAGAACGCCAGCAGCCTGACCATCGATAATGGCAGGGAGTTGAGCGCGCTCATTATTGCGGCTCGAGATTAGCGACTGCCGAAGCGCCGATGCGGAACATTTCCGGATCAGGTTTATCAACCATGATTTTGACCGGAAAACGCTGGGCGACGCGGACCCAGTTAATAGAACGAGAAACTTTCGGCAGACCACCAAGCACCAGACCGCCGTCGTCAGGTAGCACACCGTAGCCAATAGAATCCACTTTGCCTTCGAAGGTTTTGCCGCTGTCGCTCATCAGACGAATCGTTGCAGGTGTACCGGCATGAATGTTTTTCAAATCGGTTTCACGGAAGTTGGCAATAACATACCAGTGACGAGTGTCGATTAGCGTGAAGATAGGGCGCATGGCAGATGCAAACTGCCCGACGGAGGTCTTCAGCGAAATGACACGACCATCGAACGGCGCGCGTACTGTTGCCATTTCAAGATGCAGTTTGGTCAGGGCAATATCCGCTTCGACCGCCGCACGTTGGGCGACCAGCGCATCGACGCCGCTGACGGCACTGGCGGCTGACTGCGCCTGTAACAATACGGCATTTAGATCCGCTTCTGCCGCACGCTGTGCGGTTCTCGCGCGGTCAACATCTTCCGCTGAGACAAAACCTTCCTTCAGTAATGGCTCGGTACGGTGCAATGTATCGCTGGCCTGCTTCGCGGCGGCACGGGCTTTTTCTACCGTGGCGTTAACCGAGTCGGCACCGAACTGCTGGGCGTTCACGCTACGCTGGGTGAGCATAATTTGCTTATCCAGTGCGGCGAGGGAGGCTTCGGCTTTCGCCAGATTGGCTTCGTACGGGCGCGGGTCGATGCGGAACAGCAAATCGCCCTGTTTGACTGCCTGGTTGTCGGTGACCGCCAGCTCCACAATGCGACCGCTGACTTCCGGCACCACATCAATGGTGTCGGCTGACGCGTAAGCGTCGTTAGTTGATGGCGCACTGTCTACGCGCCAGATAACGAAAACAAGGGCAACCAGCGCCAGCGCAACCACTAACAGAGCAGGAAATTTACTGCGAGGAGCTTTTTTCGGCGTACTTTCCATGAGCGCGTCTCAAACTAGATTAGAAAAATGCCAGCCAGAGCAGCATGGCGTAGAGAGCAAAAAGGGCGGTATAAATAATTCCGACAAATGCCAGATTAATATTCGCCCTCTGAATAATTCGCCTCGTGATGAGCGTCAAAATAAGGCTGGCAATAGCGCAGAAAAACCAGCTGGGATAATAAGCGCCAATCACCGGGATCGCCGGAGATAATGAGCATCCCGAAACCGTGAAGACGGGAATTATCCAGGCTGCTTTTTTGAGTTGCATCACCATGCGAGAGAGAACTGTTGGCATAATAAATACATCCTGTCTGCTGCGAACAATATCTGTAGTGAATATCAATATCCATTGAATGCGTCAGTATGGCTATTTTCTTGATGAATAAAAATAGCTTTATTCAGCCACCGCATTCATAACTTATATGTTATGTGTATTAATTTGCTGTATATATTTTTAGAGTAAATACTTTTGGGGGCCTGAGCGCCCCCAAAAGTGAGTGGCATTAATTCGGGGTTACGATATTCACCCACAAATCAAAATTATCCAGACAGGTAATAATTTCTTCCAGTTTCGCACCATTGCCAATAATTTTGGCTTTCTTCGCTTTTACCAGATCGGCCATTTTCGCTTGTCCGGTCAGCACGGCGTGCAGATCTTCACGGCTGATATAGAAAGAGGCATTGGCTTGCGGTTGCAGCGTTTTACGGTAGTTAAGTACGCTATCGTTCAGCGTCAGATTGAGGTTATCGCCATTGCTCATATTGAAGTTCAGGCTGATATTTTTGCCAGCGGCTTTTTCGCTATCGAGACGAACGGCCATAAAGTCGAACAGCATTTCGACCGACATCCCGCGAATGGTGTCCGGGGAACCGGTGGTGCCGTGACTGAACTTATGCACCCCTTCGCGCAGCTCTTTCGCGCCGGTCAGGTAGAAACCGCGCCAGGTGGCGGACTCCGCCTGATAGCCAAGCTGTTCAAAGTTATTCGCTTGCAGATTCTTGGCCACCTGGTCACCCGGATTGGCAGCAATCACCTGTTTCAGCAGTTCTGCTGACCAGCGATAATCCCCTTGCTTGTTCGCTTCTTGCGCCATGTTGATGACGCGTGCGGAACCGCCCAGCGCTTTCACGTAACGTTTGCCCATCTCCACCTGACCATATGGATGCAGGTTTGCCGGGTTGCCGTCGTAATAGCCGAGATAGAAGTTGTACACCGCGCGAGCGTTGTGGCTGACAGAACCGTAATAGCCACGGCTGGCCCAGTTATTAGCAAGAGCAGGCGGCAGTTTAATCATGTCGCCAATTTCATTCATGGTGTAGCCCTGGTTTGCCAGGTGCAGGGTCTGGTCGTGAATGTACTTGATGGTATCGCGATATTTACCAATATAATCATTGATATGCTTATTGCCCCAGACCGGCCAGGTGTGCGGCATAAACAGTACTTCCGCTTCGTTACCCCACATATCCAGCGTTTCGTTCAGGTACTCGGTCCACTTGCTGGTATCGCGGGTTTTCGCGCCGCGCAGGGTGTAGAAGTTGTGCAGGGTATGAGTGGCGTTCTCGGCGGTACACAGGGCTTTCAGCGCCGGAATATAGAAGTGCATTTCGGCTGGCGCTTCGCTGCCCGGGGTCATCAGGAAGTCAAACTCCAGACCGTCGATGACCATCTTCTCGCCGGTTTTGGTAATGGTTTTGGTTGGTGCGATGATGCTCGGGTCGCCGGTTGCCAGCGTGACGCCGAGGCCGTTACCCACGTTGCCTTGCGCGTTGTGCGGCAGTAACAGACCGTAAGAGTAGAGCGCACGGCGGCTCATAATGTTACCTGCCAGCACGTTTTCACTGATGGCTTCGTCCATAAAGCCTTCCGGAGCGATCACCTGCACTTTTCCGGATTTTACGTCGGCTTCAGAGACAATCCCTTTAACACCGCCATAGTGGTCGGTGTGGCTGTGGGTGTAGATAACAGCAACAATCGGCTTTTGCGGACGATGCTGGAAGTAGAGATCAAGCGCGGCTTTTGCGGCTGGCGGCGTCACCAGCGGGTCGATAACAATAATGCCTTTCTCGCCTTCCACGAACGTAATGTTAGAAATATCCTGGCCGCGCACCTGATACATTT
Organism: Escherichia whittamii; assembly: GCF_014836715.1. Classification (GTDB taxonomy): domain Bacteria; phylum Pseudomonadota; class Gammaproteobacteria; order Enterobacterales; family Enterobacteriaceae; genus Escherichia; species Escherichia whittamii. The sequence continues at coordinate 515,657 of NZ_JACSQI010000001.1, read as the reverse complement.
TATCGGTGACTTTGAACAGACCAGAAATACCGTTGATCTGCGACTGACGCCACAGGCTGGGGTTTACGGTTTCCGGCGCGGCGGCATTAATATCAAATTTGTAATCATCTGCGCGGTAGTAAACTTTGCCGTTGGCATCACGCAAAATACCTTCGTCCAGCAGCGGGGCGATAAATCCACGCTGGGCATCGTCAAAATCCTGACGATCGCTAAACGGCAATGATTTAGCGTAATTCTGATTAACCTGTTGGGTATATTGAGTGGCGGCTTTCGCTTCATCTGTTGCGTAAGCGGTATTTACCATCATGCCGCTGACGGCAGTTAATGCAATAACAATCCTGCTCAAACGGAATAACCGTGAGTTATTCATATAAATCTCCATTTATCATTTGTGTCGTAAATATGTAATCCATGCAAAATACGTCATTTAAAGCTGACGTTATCATAATTGGGAAACGACGAATTGAATAAGCAGAAGTGTGAACAGAACAAGCCATTTTATTAGGCATTTGTGCTGAAGAGATAAAACGGCGATAGTTTCATTTCCCTTATAAATAATACGATGCGGTTTATTCATTTATTATATATAAACGGTAATGTGGTTAGCACAGCGGGATATTGCGCTACTGTGCCAACGCTTTACTCATAGGGAATTAGCGCAGGGCAGTGTCAGATTGCGATAAAAAACGGTGATGCGCGAATATCGCTGCCCCCTGAGCGCCATTAAAGTCAGAAGACGAGGCGGCAATAAAGCGCACGGCCTGATGCGGCAGTGGACGACGTAGGTACGTTTGGGTCATCGCAATCAGTGTTTCGTGCGGGAAGGCAGGCATATCCATCACGCCGCCGCCCAGAATCACAGCGTCAGGATCGAACAGGTTTATGCTGGTAGCCATTGCGCGGGCAGCGTTTTCCAGCAGACTCTGGACGAAAGGGACATTTCCCGCATGGACGAACAGATTACTCAACGCATAATTTCGGGGCTGTTGTTCATACCAGCGTTTTAGCGTCAGTCCGGAGCAGACTGTTTCCAGACACCCTAAGTTGCCGCAGGCACAGTGTTGGGTCATATCCCCCAGGGGAATATGGCCCAGTTCGCCAGCCACGCCGTGTGCTCCAGTCCAGGGGGCACCGTTCATCCACACCGCGAAGCCCATGCCAGTACCGAGATAGACGCCAAGAACCTGCTGTTGTGTGAGTCGATTTTCCATAACGTCCCAGGAGAGTTGCAGGTTTACGTCGCGGGAAAATTCAACCGGACAGTTCAGCGCGTCTTCAAGTTTACTGGCGAGGCCATGTAACGCTTCCGCTGTTAATGGCAGGTTAGGTGTAGAAATAATGGTGCGCTTATCTTTGCTGACCAACGCAGGAAATCCCATCACCAGACCATGACAGCGAGCGTTAAAATGCCTGAGTTGCTCGTCGAGCATTCCGACGATACCCGCCATCACGCCGGAAGCAATGACTTCTACAGTACGTTTTTTTTCGCAGTGTAGCGTTTCACCTTCTGCTGTCCGCAGACAAAAACGGATATGCGTTGCCCCCATATCCACGCCCGCAACAACGTTACGCTGTTTTTGCATGAGGCTGTACCTCGCTTTTTGCAGTCAGAATCTGCGCTGCCATTATTTTCCATGCCTCGTCGATATTTTCTGCATGGTTAAACAGCCCGGATGTGCCGACGATAAAGACATCTGCCCCGGCAGCCATCAGTTTTTCGTAGGTTGCCTGGTTGCAGGAACCATCCACCTCGATTTCGTATTCCAGATCCTCTCGTTCACGCCATGCCTTCAGTTCGGCAATTTTATCCAGCATTTCAGGAATGAACGGTTGTCCGGCAAAGCCGGGATCGACAGTCATGACCGTAATTTTATCGGCTTTATGGATATAGTATTTCATTGCCTCAACCGGCGTTTCCGGGTTAAGAATCAGCCCCACTTTCATGCCATGACGGCGGATTTCGTCAATCAGGCGAAATGCCTGACCGTTGATAGTTTCCGGATGCAGAGTGATGAAATCCGCACCCGCGCGCGCCAGTTGGGTAATGTAATCTTGCGGACGCGTCACCATCAGATGGCAGTCGAGCGGAATACTTGCCAGCTTTTTTACCTGGCTTACGAAGAACGGCGAGAGCGTCAGATTCGGCACAAAGTGGCCGTCCATAATATCGATGTGAAAGTAATCGGCATGGCTGTCGATAAATTCGATCTGTTCTTTAAATTTCAGCAGATCCATACACATTAATGAGGGGGAGATTTTCATGTTCAATTCCTTACTTACTGATAAGACGGTCAAGGGCGACAGCCGCAATAATTAATCCGCCCATCACCACCAGTTGGTAATAGGTTTGTACCTGCAGAATATTCAGACCGTTGTTGATGGTGCCGATGATCAGGCCGCCAATCACCACAGAGAAAATGCGTCCTTTTCCGCCGAAAAAGCTGGTGCCGCCAATGATGGCGCTGGCAATGGCATAGGTTTCAAACCCCATACCGGCAAGCGGTTCTGCGGCACCGAGTCGTGCCGTTGAGACGACGCCTGCCAGCCCCGCGCAGACACCGGAAATGATAAACACCACCAGGATGTGGAATTTCACGTCAATCCCGGAATAGAACGCCGAGTTTTTGTTGCCACCCAGTGCGTAGATGTTGCGTCCGAGCCGCATACGCGTTGTCAGAAACCAGAGGATGACCGCGACAATTAACGAGAAGATAACGGGGACGGGTATCCCAATCACGCTGGCGGCAAAGAAGTTTACGAAGTCAAACGAGAAGCCGTATACCGAGTTGGCGTCGGAGATCACCAGCGTGATCCCACGGAAAATCGCGTTGGTGCCAAGAGTGATAATGAACGGGTGTAGCCCCGTCCAGTTGACCAGGCAGCCGTTGATCGCCCCCAGTGCGCCGCCAACCAGTACACCGCCAATCACCGCTGCGAGAAACGGATCAACACCTGCCAACATCAGTTTGGCGGTCACCATACCGGAAAGCGCCAGAATCGCGCCAACCGAAAGGTCGATACCGGCAACCAGAATGGCGAAGAATTCCCCCATGCCGATCAGTACCGTCACGGAGCTTTGAACAAAAATCTGGGTAATGTTATTGGTGGTCAGAAAATATTCCGGCGACAGCGAGCCGAAGATGGCGACGATGATCGCCAGGATAAAAAAGGTACCGTATTTATCCCAGAACAGCGCAAAGTTGAACGGTTTCTTCTCGCTCGCTTCGCTTTTTACTCTTGTGGTAAAGCCCATGCCATAATCTCCTCTTCGCTCATGTCATCGCGATTAGTCAGGATTTGCGTCAGTCGTCCTTCGCAGAACACGGCGATGCGGTCGCAGACGGCGATAATTTCAGGTAGTTCAGATGACACCATCAGGATGACTTTTCCGTCGTCTGCCAGTTGGCGCATCACTTTGTAAATTTCGGCTTTCGCGCCGACGTCGATACCACGGGTAGGCTCATCGAAAATGATCACTTCCGGGCTACAGCACAGCCATTTGGAGATCAGCACCTTCTGCTGGTTACCGCCGGAGAGTTCGGTGATGTTCTGGTTTACCGAGTGGCATTTCAGCGCCAGCAGTTCGCGTTGATTTTCAGCGGTACGTTGCTCGTCAACTTCATGAAACAAGCCCATCGCGCCTTTATAGCCGCCGTCTTTCAGACTGCGGCTGATAGCCATGTTCTGAGCGATAGAAAAGTTGGGGAAAAAGCCGTTATCCCGGCGGCTTTCAGTGATGTAAGCCATTCCTTTTTTCACGGCATCCAGGGGGGAACGTGGAGAGATATCTTTGCCATTAAGACGGATTTCTCCGCCAGCGCGTTTATCAACACCAAACAGGCAATTCATCAGCTCAGTACGTCCGGAACCGACCAGCCCGGCGAAGCCTAATATTTCTCCCCGGCTGACGCTAAATGAGATATCCCGGACCTTTTTTCTGTCGCGACTGGTGACGTTTTTCACCTCAAAAACCGTATCGTGCGCAAGGTTGCTGACATTTTCCTTCATCGCGTTAAAACGGTTTTGCAGTTCGCGGCCTACCATCAGACGGACGATATCGTCATTTGACACATCGCTCACCATACCGCTGCAAACGCTGCTCCCGTCTTTCATCACCGTATAGCGGTCGCAAATACGGCGAATTTCCGCTAACTTATGCGAGATATAGACGATGGCCGTACCCTCTTTACGCAACTGATTCATGATCAGAAACAGATAGTCCACCTCTTTATTGGTGAGTGAGGAGGTGGGTTCATCCATGATGATGACTTTGGCGTCGAGCATCAGCGTTTTGGCAATTTCCAGCATCTGCTTGTGGCTGATAGATAAGTTCGCCACCTTCTCATCTAAATCAACTTTCAAGCCCACGCGTAATAACATCATGGCTGCGCGCACACGCATTTCTCGCCAGTCGATAACATTCATGCCGCAGATTTTTTTCGTCAGATGACGACCGATATATAAATTTTCCAGTACGGTTAACTCATCAATAACGCTGAGTTCCTGATAAATAATCCCGATACCAAGTTGTGCCGCTAATTTATGATCCAGGTTGTTATAGTTAATGTTATTAATGGTAATGGTGCCTTTGGTCGGCTCATGTATTCCGGATAACACTTTCATTAGCGTGGATTTACCCGCACCATTCTCGCCTAATAACGCATGTATTTCATAAGGGTAAACCGTTAAATCAACCGATTTTAATGCGTGAACCGGACCAAAGGACTTGCCGATCCCCGCCATCGATATATATGGCGTGGCCATAAATAACCTCTCTGCACTAAATATCGTGTTATTGCCTGATGGGCTACGCTTATCAGGTCTACGTTCAGGTTATTTTGTTGGCCGGATAAGACACTTCATTAGCATCATCATCCGGCGTAATTCAGTTTTATTGAGTGACCAGGATGGAATCGACCAATTTAAATTCCGGTGCTTTATTCAGCGGGATAACCTTGCCAGATTTCTCTGCGTCAACCATCAGCTTCAGCCCTGTTGCGCCGATATCCGCCGGGTTCTGGGCAACCGTCGCGGTCATTTGTCCGGCCTCTACCATTTTGCGGGCTTCCGGAATGCCGTCTGTACCGACGACCAACACTTTGCCCGTTTTTCCGGCGTTTGCGACTGCCTGAGCGACACCCATTGCCATCGTGTCGTTCGCGCAATAGATCGCTTTAATATTCGGATTGCGTTGCAACACGTTGGTGGCGACATCCAGCGCTTTAATGCGGTCCCAGTCGGCAGGTTGGCTGGCGACAAGCTTGATCTGACTTGCTTTTTTGAAGGCTTCGGTGGCGCCATTACGACGTGCTTCGCCGGAGGCATTACCGGCTTTACCCTCAATAATTGCAACTTCCCCCCCTTCGGCACCCAGCTTGTCAATAATGAACGACGCGCCTTTCGCCCCGACGGCAACGTTATCGGTGGTGACAAAACCTTCCACATTGCCGCCTGCTTTTTTCAGGTTATCCATGTCGATTTTTTCATCGAGATTGACCAGATAAATGCCTTTTTTCCATGCGCGAGCGACAGGCATAACCAGATTCACTGAGGATAATGGCGCGAAGGCGATGCCTTTATAATTTTTATTACTGAGATCTTCGAATAGCTGTAGCTGGGACTGAAAATCACCCTCTGATGGCGAAGCAAAAATATCGACGCTGACGCCCAGCGTTTTTGCTTCATCTTCAATGCCTTTTTTCATATCTACCCAAAATGGGTTGGAGAGCGTTTTCAATACGACAGCATATTCGGCGGCAGCAATAGCGCTGGTTGACAACATTAAGCCCACGAGTGTGCCGCTGAAATATTTCAGATATTTATTCATAATAATGTTCTCACGGTAAGGGAAGAAGGAATCCCGCTGTCACGGGATTACCTTTTCTTATTTCAGCGCGCCTGGTGAAAAGAAATCAACAATTGCGCCAGTTTTTTGCATATTAATATTGGCCTGTTCAATATTGAGTTGGGCAACAGAAACAAAAAACGCGTCCAGCAAAGTCAGTTGTAATATTCTTGCCGAGGCATTTCGACCTAATAACGGCGTTTCCGGGGCAGGTGAGCAAATAATATAATCGGCCAGTTTCGCTATTGGTGAATGATAGCTATGCGTTATACAAATAATTTTTGCCCCGTTCTTTTTTGCCAGTTCTACGGCCGCTTTTACATCACTGGTTCGCCCGGAATGGGTCACTACCAGCACAACATCTCCTTCCTGTAACAACGAAGCGGACATCATCATGATGTGAGCGTCCGGATAGGCCTGACAGCGTACGCCAATACGCAAGAACTTGTGCTGTACATCAGCACAGATAGCATTTGATCCTCCGGCACCGTACAAATCCCGCTGTCTGGCCTGATAGAAAAAGCGAGCGGCACGGTGGATCTCATCAACGTTGACGATCGACTGGCCTTCCATAATGGTGCGTAAAGTGATGTTAAATACCTTATTCACCACATCCTGCGGCGCTTCATCAAAAGCCAGCTCGGAAGGTAATACCTGTTCTGACTGAGAAAAATAATCTTCCAGCGCACTGCGTAAGTTACGAAAGCCGCTAAACCCCAACAGCTTTGATACCTTAACTATCATCGCTTCAGATACCGCCAGAGCTTCTGCGACATCTTTAATTGCGGGTGCACAACTCAGGTTACCTGGTTTGAGTAACCACTCCACGATGCGGCTTTCGTTTTCTGTCATCCCTTCCTGCTTCATTCGCAGGTAAGGCGCTAACCCGATACCGTTCGGAAGCGCTGAATCAAACTCTGACTGGCTCATCACGTTCTCTTGTCCTTGAATTGAAGACGCCACTATATCACCACAGCAAGAACAGAAAAGATGCTGGTAACTTCACAAAAAAATAAAATTTATAAAGTTTGTTTTATTGTGAAAAAAAGCGAGTAACTTAAAATATTACTTTATTTAATCACTTTAAAAACATGAGTTTATTTGTTTTTCTTGTTTTTTAGATGATAGAGCTTTCTGGATAGCGAGTGTCTTTAACGCTATTGCGCTGCCGAATTTAACTCTGTAAAACAGGTCAGGAAGGCGGTTTTCATCGATTATGGGTGTTTTTAATTCATTTACATCACAAATGTTTTTTAACTGTGAAGTTTTGCGCGAGCGGGGAAGATGAATGAAAAAGATTGCATTTGGCTGTGATCATGTCGGTTTCATTTTAAAACATGAAATAGTGGCACATTTAGTTGAGCGTGGCGTTGAAGTGATTGATAAAGGGACCTGGTCGTCAGAGCGTACTGATTATCCGCATTACGCCAGTCAAGTCGCACTGGCAGTTGCTGGCGGAGAGGTTGATGGCGGGATTTTGATTTGTGGTACTGGTGTCGGTATTTCGATAGCAGCGAACAAGTTTGCCGGGATTCGCGCGGTCGTCTGTAGTGAACCTTATTCCGCGCAACTCTCGCGGCAACATAACGACACCAACGTGCTGGCCTTTGGTTCACGGGTGGTTGGCCTCGAACTGGCGAAAATGATTGTGGACGCGTGGCTGGGCGCGCAATACGAAGGTGGTCGCCATCAACAACGTGTAGAGGCGATTACGGCAATTGAGCAGCGAAGGAATTGAGATTCATCCACTATGTGTATGGATGAGTAATGACTAATGTGGATAGAGTTTTTTTCTGAGGTTGGCTAATGAAACGCTATCCGCTATTTCTTTTATTTATCCAGCTCACGCTGAGTGCCGTTCCGGCCCAGGCCGATATTATCGACGACACCATTGGCAATATTCAGCAGGCGATTAACGACGCTTATAACCCTGACCGTGGGCGAGACTATGAAGATTCGCGCGACGACGGCTGGCAGCGTGAAGTGAGCGACGATCGTCGCAGACAGTATGACGACCGCCGCCGCCAGTTTGAAGATCGCCGTAGGCAGCTGGACGACCGCCAGCGCCAGCTTGATCAGGAGCGTCGGCAACTGGAAGATGAAGAGCGGAGAATGGAAGATGAGTATGGGCGTTAGTCGGATTGTTTTTGTCTGATAGCTGGTTAATTCCAGCTCCAGTTTATCCGCAATGCTTGTCGCCAGAATCGTCAGTGACTCCTCGACTTCGGTCACTTGCAACAATAACGTCTGCTGGCAAAGCGGGAGGACGGGCCTCCCGGCTGATTATTGCGTTGGTTGTTGTTTAACGACATTAATCATCCATGGCACGCCATATTTATCGGTGACTTTGCCGAAGCCATGCGCCCAGAAGGTTTCCTGCCAGTCCATTTCGATTTTTCCGTGGGCGGCAAGGTTGTCAAACCAGCGTTTCCCTTCCTCGACCTGTTGTGAATCGAGCACCAGCGTAAAGCCGGAGTAGCTGGCTTTTCCTGACGGCATGGCATCACTCATCATGATGTCGCTTCCGGCAATGCGCACGTTAGCATGGGCGATGGCGGTATCGGGAAATTGCATACCAGAAGGGCAGCCCTCGGCGCTTTCCTGCGCTGATTTTGGCATTTCACCGAAGCTGATTTTATAGAGCAGCTCCGCGCCCAATGTGCGTTGATAATAAGCAATGGCGTCGGCACAGTTACCGGCAAAAGAGATGTAGGGACTTAACGGCATGATGGTGACCTCAGTGAAGAGAAGTCAGTTAAGTGTAGTTTGAATTTTGTACAGATGACGAGTAGGCCAGATAAGACGCGGCAAGCGTCGCATCAGGCATTTAGCACAGTTGCCGGATGGTGTGGGAATTTGTAGGCCTGATAAGACGCGCGAGCGTCGCATCAGGCATTCGGCACCGTTGCCGGATGCGGCGCGAGCGCCTTATCCGGCCTACCGATTACGTGCCAATATTACATTGAGCAATACAATCAGTTCTTTTTCACGAACTCAGATTTCAGTTTCATCGGACCAAAACCGTCGATTTTGCAATCGATGTTGTGGTCGCCTTCAACCAGACGGATGTTTTTCACTTTGGTGCCGATCTTCAGCATTGAAGAGCTACCTTTCACCTTTAGATCTTTAATGATGGTAACGCTGTCGCCGTCAGCCAGCAGATTGCCGTTAGCATCTTTAACGATCAGCTCGTCACTTTCCTGTGCAGGTTCTGCGTCGTTCCATTCGTAGGCGCATTCCGGGCAGATGTACATGCCGTTATCTTCGTAAGTGTATTCGGAGTTGCATTTTGGGCAGTGTGGTAATGACATGTGGATTTCCTCAAAAGTCAGCGGGGCAAAAGCGCCAAAAAACGGCAGATTGCCGAAAAAGGCCGCAATTATACACAAAATCCCTGAGTTTGTCGGGGGTACTGCTGATTTTAGACGACGATCGTTTTCATTTGAAAGAGAAGACAAAAAGAAAATAATCTTTTTGCCTCAGTTTATTATTTGAGATAAGGTTAACTTTATTCTTGTTCTTTTTTTTATTTAATTGTTTTTTATCTTTCTGACGTTTTAAATTTGTCGGAAGGGGCTTCGTCATTCCAATAAAAAAATAAGTTAAATATAAATTATTTCCCGCAGTAATTATAAAAGCCGAAAACAGAACTAAAAAACGATCTGGCTAAATAAAAGTAATAAAATTTGCTTTAAGGAAGAACTTTCCATGTGCACACAGACAATATATGAGTTAAGTCAGGAGGCGGAACGTTTGTTACTGCTTTCCCGACAACAGTTGCAGTTACTGGAAAAAATGCCTCTCACTGTACCTGGAGAAGATGCACCGCCACTGACTTTACCCTGGAGTCAGCATAATATCGTCGAGCGTCACGTGATGCTGAATAATGAGCTGCGTAAAATTTCCCGTCTGGAAATGGTGCTGGCGATTGTCGGCACTATGAAAGCAGGGAAATCAACGACCATTAATGCCATTGTTGGCACAGAGGTTCTTCCTAATCGCAATCGCCCTATGACTGCGCTGCCAACGCTTATTCGCCATACGCCGGGACAAAAAGAACCGGTGCTGCATTTTTCGCATGTCTCGCCAGTTGACTGTTTAATCCAACAATTACAACAGCGCCTGCGTGATTACGATATTAAGCATCTGGCCGATCTGCTGGAAATAGATAAAGATATGCGTGCACTTATGCAGCGGATCGAAAATGGCGTCGCTTTCGAAAAATATTACCAGGGCGCCCAGCCTATTTTTCATTGTCTGAAAAGTTTGAATGATTTGGTGCGCCTGGCGAAAGCGCTGGACGTCGATTTTCCTTTTTCTGCTTACGCAGCTATTGAACATATCCCGGTGATTGAAGTGGAATTCGTCCATCTGGCGGGGCTGGAAAGTTATCCGGGGCAGTTAACATTACTGGATACTCCCGGGCCAAACGAAGCCGGGCAACCACATCTGCAAAAAATGCTTAATGAGCAGCTGGCGCGCGCTTCTGCGGTGCTGGCGGTGATGGATTATACGCAACTGAAATCGATCTCCGATGAAGAGGTGCGCGCGGCGGTTATGGCCGTCGGCAAGTCGGTGCCGCTGTATGTATTGGTCAATAAATTCGATCAGCAGGATCGTAACAGCGACGATGCCGAACAGGTGCGGGCGCTGATTTCCGGGACGTTGATGAAAGGCTGTGTTACGCCAGGGCAGATATTTCCGGTATCGTCGATGTGGGGCTATCTGGCGAATCGGGCGCGCCATGAGTTAGCTAGCAGCGGCAGGCTGCCGGATCCTCAACAGCAACGCTGGGTGGAGGATTTTGCCCATGCGGCGCTCGGCAGGCGCTGGCGTAACGCGGATCTGGAGGATATCGACCATATTCGCCATGCCGTTGAGCAATTGTGGGAAGACTCGTTATTCGAACAGCCGGTGCAGGCGTTGCTTCATGCCGCGTATGCCAACGCGTCGTTGTACGCTCTGCGTTCTGCCTCGCATAAGTTGTTGAATTACGCCCAGCAGGCGCGGGAATACCTTGATTTTCGCGCCCACGGTCTGACTGTCGCCTGCGAACAATTGCGGCAAAATATCCACCAACTCGAAGAAAACTTGCAGCTATTGCAACTCAATCAGGCGCAGGTGAGCGGTGAGATTCAACATGAAATTGAGCTGGCCCTGGCATCAGCCAACGATTTTTTGCGTCAGCAGCAAGATGAGGTGAATGCCCAGTTAGCCGCGCTGTTTCAACATGATTCGTGGCCATTAAGCGAGATTCGCACTCGCTGCGAGACACTGTTACAGACGGCGCAGACCAAAATCAGCCGGGATTTCACGTTGCGTTTTGCTGAACTGGAATCAACTCTTTGCCGGGTACTAACTGATGTTATTCGTCCCATTGAGCAACGGGTTAAAGTGGCATTGAGTGAGTCTGGGTTTCGCCCTGGATTTGATTTTCCTGTTTTTCGCAGCGCGGTTCCCCACTTCAATACTCGTCAGCTATTCAACGATGCAATATCGCCTCAGGAAATGCCGGATGAGCAGGTCACCCGTTTAGGCGTTGTACGCGAGACGTTCTCGCGCTGGTTGAATCAACCTGACTGGGGACAGAGTAATGAGAAATCTACGAAAAAGGCCGTTGATTACAGTGTGCTACAACGTACGTTGACCGAAGAATTTGACCTCTATTGCCAACAAATGGCTAAAGTTTTGGCGGTTCAGGTCGATGATTCTGTCACGGCAGGGATGAGCACATTTTTCGCTGATTTCGCTGTATGTTTGACGGAATTACACACGCGTTTACGCGAAAGTCTGGCTTTGCGACAGCAAAATGAATCCGTGGTGAAAATAATGCAGCAGCAATTGCAGCAGGCTGCAACAACGCACGGCTGGATTTATACGGACTCTCAGTTGTTACGCGATGATATTCAAACTCTTTTCACGGCAGAACAGTATTGACAAAGACGTTACTGGACGGCCCAGGCCGCGTGCTGGAGTCGGTTCATCCCCGCTTTTTAGTGGATCTGGCGCTGGGCGATGATACCCGCCATCCGCATGCCCATCAGCAGCAGTTTCGTGAACGACTGATGCAGGAGATCCTTGCTCGCACACAGCTTCAGACGTGGGCGAATGCCGGAATGTTAAATGCGTCGCTTAGTCTACGCCTGGCATTGGTGGAAAAACTGGCGGCAATGCTTGACCCCGGTCATCTGGCGTTGACACAGATCGCACAATATCTGGCGTTACTGCAAAAAAGGGATCTCCGCCCACAATCCGCTTTCCCGGAACTCCAGCAGCAAATTACCGCTTTATATGAGTGGTTTTCAGCCCGTTGTCACTGGAAGGAAAAAGCGTTAATGCAACGAGGGTTACTGGTGCAGGCGGGCGAACAGAGCGAGCAAATTTTTACTCGCTGGCGTGCCGGGGCGTATGGCAGTTGGTCGCTGCCTGGACGTTGTTTCATCGTTCTGGAAGAACTGCGTTGGGGGGCGTTTGGCGATGCCTGCCGTCTGGGAAGTCCGCAAGCGGCAGCGTTGTTGCTTGCTGATTTGCGCGTGAAAGCGACGCAATATCTGGCTGAAAGTATCAACGCGGCACCGACTACTCGTCATTATTACCACCAGTGGTTCACATCACCTACAGCTGTAAGCAGTGGGGAACATGCTGACTTTTTAGGTTGGTTGGGTAAGTGGTCCGATGCAGATAAACAGCCCGTTTGCTGGTCGGTGACCCAACGCTGGCAAACTGTTGCGGTAGGGATGCCACGGCTCTGTTCAGCGCAACGTCTGGTGGAGGCAATGGTTGAGGAAATCTTCTCTGTAAATTACGTGTAAATAATCAGTTACATTGGTGAGTGTTTAACGAAATTCATGTGTGAAGTTGATCACAAATTTAAACGCTGGTAGGGTAAAAAGGTCATTAACTGCCCAATTCAGGCGTCAACTGGTTTGGTTGTACAGTTCTTAATCGGAACGTGTAAGTAAACCCGCTACGCTTGTTACAGAGATTGCACCCTGCAATTCCCGCTTCCCTTTTGCGGGCGCCACGTCATTTGTCTGGCGTGTGCGGAAATGGGCTTACTCTGCGAGGATAGCTATGCTGAAAAGGAAAAAAGTAAAACCGATTACCCTTCGTGACGTCACTATTATTGATGACGGTAAACTGCGCAAAGCCATTACTGCAGCATCGCTGGGTAATGCAATGGAATGGTTCGATTTTGGTGTTTATGGTTTTGTTGCCTACGCATTAGGTAAAGTCTTTTTCCCGGGGGCTGACCCCAGCGTGCAGATGGTTGCTGCACTTGCCACCTTCTCCGTTCCCTTTCTGATTCGACCGCTTGGCGGGCTCTTCTTTGGTATGCTGGGCGACAAATATGGTCGCCAGAAGATCCTTGCGATCACTATTGTGATTATGTCGATCAGTACGTTTTGTATTGGTTTAATACCGTCCTACGCCTCTATTGGTATTTGGGCACCGATTCTGTTGTTGATCTGTAAGATGGCGCAAGGATTCTCGGTGGGGGGCGAATATACCGGGGCGTCAATATTTGTTGCGGAATACTCCCCTGACCGTAAACGCGGCTTTATGGGCAGTTGGCTGGATTTCGGTTCTATTGCCGGGTTTGTGCTGGGTGCGGGCGTGGTGGTGTTAATTTCGACCATCGTCGGTGAAGAGAACTTCCTCGACTGGGGCTGGCGTATTCCGTTCTTTATCGCTCTGCCTTTAGGGATTATCGGGCTTTACTTGCGCCACGCCCTGGAAGAGACGCCAGCTTTCCAACAACATGTTGAGAAACTGGAGCAGGGCGACCGAGAAGGTTTGCAGGATGGTCCGAAAGTCTCGTTTAAAGAGATTGCCACCAAACACTGGCGCAGTCTGTTGACGTGTATTGGCCTGGTGATTGCCACCAACGTCACTTACTACATGCTGCTAACCTACATGCCGAGTTATTTGTCGCATAATCTGCACTACTCCGAAGACCACGGAGTGCTGATTATTATCGCCATTATGATTGGTATGCTGTTTGTGCAACCGGTGATGGGACTGCTCAGTGACCGTTTTGGCCGTCGGCCGTTTGTGATCCTTGGTAGTGTTGCGCTGTTTGCGCTGGCGATCCCGGCGTTCATCCTGATTAACAGTAATATCATCGGCCTGATTTTCGCCGGGTTGTTGATGCTGGCAGTGATCCTTAACTGCTTTACGGGTGTTATGGCCTCAACGCTGCCAGCAATGTTTCCGACGCATATCCGTTACAGTGCGCTGGCGGCGGCATTTAATATTTCGGTGCTGATTGCCGGTCTGACGCCAACACTGGCGGCCTGGCTGGTGGAAAGCTCGCAGAATCTGATGATGCCCGCGTATTACTTGATGGTGGTGGCGGTGATTGGTTTGATTACCGGCGTGACCATGAAAGAGACAGCGAATCGTCCACTGAAAGGTGCGACACCGGCAGCGTCAGATTTGCAGGAAGCGAAGGAAATTCTCGTCGAGCATTACGATAATATTGAGCAAAAAATCGAGGATATTGACCACGAGATTGCCGATTTGCAGGCGAAACGTTCTCGTCTGGTGCAGCAACATCCACGTATTGATGAGTAACCTGAAATGGATTGCCTGCTGCGAGGTTGTTTTATCAGGCCTACACCCGAACTCTTAAGGTTCACTTAATCTCTGACGCGCATACTCTCCTCCAGGTTAACGGAGGAGAGTGCAATGAAAAACCGTATTTATGAACGTTTAACTACCGTGTTCAGCGTGTTGGTAGTCAGTAGCTTTCTCTATATTTGGTTTGCCACGTACTGATCTTTCTTCAGCCGTACCCAGGCACGCGTACCGGAAGTTTCTTCCCGGTTTTGCAGGAAAAACTGCCCGTGATGCAACTGCGTGATACGGCTGACAATACTTAATCCCAGACCAATTCCGCCATAACGGCTGTCCATTCGTACAAACGCTTTACTTAACTCCCCGCATTTACTCTCATCAATACCCGGCCCTTCATCTTCAACGGCCATTACCGCACCGCCATCTTCTTGCAGCTTAATCATAATGTTGCTGCCTTGTGGGCTGTAACGATGGGCATTTTCCACCAGGTTTCGCAATAACATCCGCAGCAGGGTAGCATCGCCCGGGACGGTGATGTCGGCGGCGCTTTCTGGCAACAGCAAGGTTTGCTGACGCTGGTCGAGCATGGTACTTAACTCGTCATACGAGGGCAGAATCACATCTTCTAGTAGTTTTACATGCTGATAATTACCCGATGAAAATGATTGGCCAGCACGCGCCAGTTGTAACAACTGGGAGACGCTCTCCATCATCTGATCAAGTCGCGCTACTAACGGCGCTACATCAATGTGATGCGTTTTCGCCAGCAACTCCAGATGCAAACGTACTCCCGCCAGCGGCGTTCGCAGTTCGTGAGCGACGTCAGCGGTAAACAACCGTTCGTTATCCAGCGTGCTGGTCAGGCGAGATACCAGATCGTTCAAAGCCGAAACCACCGATTCGATTTCGAGGGTGGCACTGTGAATGGCAATGGGCGTTAAGTTGTCGGCGGTACGCGCTTCCAGCTCTTTTTGCAGCTCCGCCAGCGGACGGGTGATGCGGCGTACCGCCTGATAGCAGATAAATAGCGTCAGGCTGACCATAAACACGCCGGGGACAATCAGACTGGCAACCGCTTCGCGGATCTCTCGCATGATGTGACGATCGTTGTTGCGATTGTCGCGTAACGCCTGCTCAAATAGCTGAATCTGCTCGGTACTCTCATGCCATAGCCAGAAGACGCTAATCAGCTCAAACACCAGCAGAATGGCCCCGATGGTCAATATCAGCCGCTGGCGCAGCGATATTGGCCGACGCAGAAAACGCATCAGATTCAATTAGTTCTCCTCATTTACGACCAGCATATAGCCAAAGCCGCGTACGGTGCGGATACGCGACTTACCTACTTTGTCGCGCAGGTTGTGAATATGCACTTCCAGGGTATTGGTCGAGGGTTCGTTGTCCCAGTTATAGATGTCGTTGTAGAGAATTTCCCGATGCACCGGGCTGCCGGCCTTGAGCATCAAGCGCGACAGCAGAGCATATTCTTTCGGCGTCAGAATCAGTTCTTCACCGCCCATCCATACCTGACGGCGACCCATATTCAGCGTCAGGTTGCCAACAATCAACTCGCTTTCGCCCTGATTATTATGGCGTCGCAGCAGGGCGCGGATGCGGGCGTGTAACTCTTCCAGTGCAAAAGGCTTCACCAGGTAGTCGTCGGCCCCGACATCCAGCCCGGCGATTTTGTCGGTCAGGGTGTCGCGGGCGGTGAGGATCAGCACCGGCAGTGTGTATTTTTTCTGTCGGATGCGGGCGAGAAAATGCAGCCCATCTTCGTCAGGTAAACCTAGATCCAACACCACCAGGCTGTAATGACCCGCTTCAAGACTTTGCTCTGCCATCCGCGCGGTTGTGACGCCGTCGCAGGCGTAGCCTTCGGTTTGTGCCGCCAGAATCAGTCCCTGCAATAACAGCGTATCATCTTCAACAATTAGAATTTTCATTCAGTCACTCTCCTGCAAGTTTGCAGAATATCATCCGCGGCCTGGTAATACTTCGTTTCGACGCCGGTTAATCCCAACAGCGTTGAGAATAAATTGTCTTGTGAATAGTGCTGCGTTTGCGCCTGTTTTTGCAGGCAGTTCTGGTCAACCTGATACCGCTTTTGATAATCCTCCGACAGCCACAGCAGCATTGGCACCTGTTTTTGGCTATCCGGGGCGATGGCATAAGGCAGGCCGTGCAGATAGATGCCATTTTCACCTAACGATTCACCGTGATCAGAAAGATAAACCAGGCTGGTGGTAAATTTATCCTGATGTTCTTTCAGCAGATTAATCGCTTTATCAACAATATAGTCAACGTAGACCAGCGTGTTGTCGTAAGTGTTCACCAGTTGTTCTTTCGAGCAGTTTTGGATCTCGTTGGTGTCGCAAGTGGGGGTAAATTTCCTGAACTGCGGCGGATAACGGTTGTAATAGGTCGGGCCGTGGCTTCCGATGGTGTGTAATACAATCACGCCATCACCTTGCAGATTATTGATGTACTCTTCCAGCCCGTGGAACAGCACTTCATCATAGCATTCACCGTTGATGCACTGACCAGGCAAGTTCAGCGCAGTGACGTTCTGGTGAGGTACGCGGTCGCAGACGCCTTTACAGCCGCCATCGTTATCATTCCACAGTACATTAATGCCCGCCCGTTGGATGATATCCAGCACGCCTTCCTGGTGCTGTGCCAGCTCTTCTTTGTAATGCTCACGCGGCATATCCGAGAACATGCATGGCACTGAAACTGCCGTTGCCGTGCCGCAAGACGCGGTATTGGGGAAATAGACCACGTTATCTTTCGCCAGCCGCGGGTTAGTTTCACGCGGGTAGCCGTTGAGCGAGAAGTTCTCTGCCCGCGAGGTTTCGCCGACGATCAAAATGGTCAGATTTTTACGTTTCTCGTTTTGCATTAACGGGTTGCGGTGAGCATCCTCACCAATGCGCACCAGCGGCAGATTTGCCCGTCGCTGGTGGGAATACCATGACCAGCTGGCGACAATGCTGTTAGACGGGCTTAAGGATTTCACCAGCTCTTTGTTGTTGCGAAACAGCGAGGCGTAGTCTTTATAAAACAGCGCGGCGACCAGCAGAATCAGCAGCACTGAAATCAGGATATTGGCCCCACGGAAAAGAACGCTGCGCAGACGTGAGTTGGCAGGTTTGATTTTAATCCAGCAGGCTATCAGCGCCGCAAGTACGCCGCTTAACCCTAGCGTTAATAACATTTGTGGTGTCATCAGCGCATAACTTTCTGCCGGAGTGGTATCAATAATATTGGCAATCATCGAGCGGTCGATGACGATGCCATAGGTCATGATGAAATATTGCGCCGACGCGCCGACCAGAATAAACAGGCACGCCAGCGGGCGATTAAGCCATAAGAAAGAGCCTAGCGTCAGGACAATATTCATCACACTAAACGCGACGACTGGCATTGATAAGAAAACCAGTACGTTATGCAGTGAATCCAGCGGTAACGCCTGCAATACTTGTTTAAAAAAGGCAATATTCAGGCAGATAGAGATATAAAAAGCAGCCAGCAATAGCCAGGCGAGTAAATTCAAAGAGGGTCTTTTTAGAAGGCGCTTCAACATCACGGTGTTTCCATCGAACAAAGTGCGCATATGTTCGCAAAGCAAAGTTAAGCCAACCTTAAGTTCTTAAGGTTGGCTTATGCGTTTGCTGGATTAAGGGGGGACTTAATCTTTACTGATCGGTGCATCTAAAGGATAGGGGTTTTTATGCATCCGGTTGTAGTTCAGCGCGTACATGGCTGTTATTACCATCAGAGTGACGAATGACCACATGACCTCTTGTGCGCCAGAACCGACCACCGCCCAGATACAGTAAAGGAAGGCGATAGTTGTGATGGTCAGGTACGCCGGGCGCGCTTTGCCAAAGTGACCGTGACCTAAAAGCAGTAAAGCGGCACAGGTGTAAAGATAAGGCACGAGGGTAAAGATCACCGATACGGAAGACACCAGACCAAACTCTTTGGTTGCGTTTGGCGAGATGCTGCTGAACTGGAAGATAGTCATCAGAATTCCAACGATAATCAACCCGGCAACAGGGGTACCCGCTTTGTTAACGCGGGCAAAAATAGGGGGGAATAGACCGTCATCGGCAGCCGCTTTCGCCGTTTGCCCGGCCAGTAGTGTCCAGCCGCCCAGCGAGCCTAAGCAACCTGCCGCTGCGCAGAAGGAGACAATGGCCCCAGCGGTATCACCCAGCGCCATTCGCGCGGCATCGCCAAAAGGTGAGGCGGAAACGCGCAGCGCGGCATTAGGGATCATCCCCATAATTGCAGTGGTCGAGAGCACGTAGCAGACGGCGGCAATCAACACCCCGCCAATGGTGGCGATAGGCACGTTGCGTTTCGGGTTTTTCACCACGCCCGCCGCAACGGAAGCACTTTCTACCCCAATAAACGACCACAACGTTACGTTTAAGGTACTTTGAATCGCACCGAAAGTACCCAGCCCACTCACGTTCCATGCTGCCATATACGTTTCACTGTGGAACCAGAACCAGCCGAATACGGCAATCCCGACAATGGGGATCAGCGCCAGCACAGTGGCGACAGCCTGCACGCGGGTGATCATTTTTGGACCGACGATATTAAGCAGAACGAAGATCCACAGCACCACCACACAGGTGATGGTTAATACCAACGGATCTTTGAGGATGGGGAAGAAGTAGCTTAAATATCCTACGCCAATGACCACCATGGCAATATTGCCGATCCAGCAGGCCAGCCAGTAGAGAACGTTTGTTTGATACCCGAGGAAAGGGCCAAAGCAGCGGCGCGCGTAGGCGTATGAACCGCCAGGGCTGGGATCGAGGAAAGACATTTTGGCGTAGACCATCGACAAAGCCAACGCACCGATAATCGTCACCAACCATCCATATATGGCAATCCCGCCAGTCGAGGCCAGGTTTGCAGGTAACAGAAAAACACCTGACCCCATAATATTCCCCGACACCATCAGAGTGACGGGGATTAAGCCCACTTTGTGAGCGTCAGCATCCGAAGACATAATTAAACTCCTGCGAAGGTGAGCTTCATGACAATAAATTAAGTCATATCATACGCCTACATTCGCGAGTTGAATTATTCTCAACCGGGTTATCGCTGATGCTGTTATTAATATAGCTCTTCGTTCAGGTTATAAATCAGGCGACAGAACGTTCTCTGTGCTGACTAACATAATGGAGAGGCGTCATACCATAGAAGTCTTTAAATACAGATATAAAATAGGAAGTGCTGTTGTAGCCGCAGGATTGTGATACCTGTGAGATATTTTTGCCGTCCATCATTAATTCATTTACGGCATAACGCATACGGCAGGTGGTGATTATTTGGCTATAACTGGTGTTTTCACTTTTCAGTTTTTTCTTTAACAAGCTGGGGCTTAGACATAAACAGCTGGCTACCATACTAAGATTCCAGTCTTTATGAATATCGCTTTCAATTATTTGATAAACGCTGTCACTTACACAATTACGTAACATATACATCATAAGAGAAAGGAATTTTTTACTGTCGAGGAAACGTGATAGCACAGTGAATAATAATGCACGAGTACGCTCTTTTTCTGACTCTGTTTCAGCGGGCATCATGCTATGTTGAGCCGCGACGCGAAAGAGGTCTAGTGTCAGGCATGGTAAGGCCAGGACTGGGGTAGCGCTTCGTTGCCAGACGGGTATTTTTGAGAGATCTTTATTCAGAAAACGGAGGTAATCTTTGATGATGTCATGACTAATTTGCGCAACCAAAGTGTTATTAAGTGAGGAGACATCAATAATATTATTTTCACAACTTAATAACGCCATGTGGTTAGCCTTCAGGCTTATAGGTTCTTTCCCATTCACCCTTAACCAGACATCTTTTTCAGTCAATAAAACAATACAAGGTTGGTCGCTGCAAATCCTCATACATGTACTCCTGAATGCAAATAAAAGACCCGTTTTCGCCAGGAAGAGCGATACGGGGAAATGGTTATATAATTGTATGACGAATCAAAACATGCATAAAAATAACGTGTTTTACTAATATTACAAATTTTTATAGTAATTTCTCATGTACAAAAATTTTTACATGCTGAAAAAGTGTAAATAACAGGCAAAAAAAAGCGCGGGGTGGGACCGCGCAAAAAGTATGACATTTTTGTTTGCAGCAATTTTTATGAAAACGTTGCCATACTCAAAAGGCCTCAGGCCAGGCGGCGTAATGTTATTTAAACAATTACGCCTTCAGCGGAATAGTGGTTACGCTTTCACACACATCACGTGGTAAATACCATCAATAATTTCGGTACCTTCAGTTTCGTGTTCGAAACCAGGGAAATGATGATCCCAGGATTGTAGTGAGCGTAAATAGCTTACCTGCGGACTGTTTTTATCGCCGAAGTTTTCGCCAGAGAGCAGCATTGGGATTCCTGGCGGATACGGGATGACAGAGTTCGCCGCAATACGTCCAGGCAGGTTTTCAATGGATACCAGTTCGACGTTGTTATCGACAATCGCGTTGTAGGCTTCACGCGGGGTGATTTCAGCCACCGGCAGGCCAGAATAGGCTTCGTTCAACCGTGCGCCTGGGTTGTTTTCTTTCAGCCAGGCAAACATTTTGTCGCCCAGATCGTGAATACCCATATTCGCGTAAGTGTCAGGATATTGCGCAGCAAGTTCCGGCATCACCAGCGCCAGCGGTGTATTAGCGTCGTAGTGGCGTTTGAAAGAGCAAAGTGTGTTAACCAGAGTTCCCCATTTCCCACGGGTTACGCCCATAGAGAACAGGAACATAATCTGGAAGTCAGTGGTGCGGGTTGGCACAATGCCGTGACGACCAAGCCAGGCGGTGACCAGTGCAGCAGGTACGCCAGTCTCTTCCAGTTCGCCGTCTTCTCCCATCCCCGGCGCGAGGATGCTGACTTTAATCGGGTCGAGCATGCTCCAGTTGTCCGGGATATCTTTAAAGCCGTGCCAGCTTTCGCCTGGGTGCATTACCCAGCAGTCCTGAACGGTGGTCAGCAGTTTGCTCGGCGCGTCGGCAAAGTCATAGGTTTTGCCAGTTTCCGGGTCGGTAACCACGTCTTTATTCCACGGTTTAAAGAACCAGTTTCCTTCGTCGGTAAATTCTTTATACAACCGCGCCATTGCCTGACGGAAATCGACCGCTTCGTCGATCACTTCCTGCGTCAGCGACAGGCCGCTATTGCCGTCCATCATCGATACTGCCACATCGTTTGATGCGCAGATGGCATACAACGGAGAAGTGGTGGCATGCATCATATATGCCTGATTAAAGCGAGAGAAGTTAATCGCGCCACGGCCTTCACGCACATGAATGTAAGACGCCTGCGACAGCGCATTCAGCAGTTTGTGAGTGGAGTGGGTCGCGAAAACGGTTGGGCCGTTATGATCGCCCGGTTCACCGCGCATGGCGTAGTGATCGGCATAGATCGGGTTAAAACGCGCATAACCGTACCAGGCTTCGTCGAAGTGCAGACGATCGGAGGTTTTTTCCAGCAGATCCTGCGCTTCTTTGGCGTTGTAGCAGACGCCGTCGTAGGTGCAGTTGGTTACCACGCAGTAAGAGGGTTTTTGCCCAACTTTATCTTTGGTCAGCGGGCTTTCGCTGATTTTCTTCTGTAAGGTTTCAGGCTGCATTTCCTGCGGGTAGATTGGCCCGATAATGCCGTAGCGGTTGCGGCTTGGCACCATGTAGACCGGTTTCGCGCCAGTCAGCATTAAGCCTTGTTCGATGGATTTGTGGCAGTTACGGTCAACGACCACCACATCGTTATCGGTCATGCAAGCCTGCATGATGGTGCGGTTAGAGCCAGAAGTCCCGACGACGACTGACCAGGAACGATCGGCGCCAAATACGCGCGCGGCATATTTTTCGCTTTCGCCAAATGCGCCAGTATGGTCAAGTAAAGAACCAAGGGAAGTTCTTTCGATGCCCATGTCGGTACGGAACAGATTTTCACCATAATAGTCATGGTAGAAACGTCCAGCTGGCGTTTTGGTAAAGCCGACACCACCCTGGTGGCCCGGTGCGGCCCAGGAATACTCGTGGATGTCGCTATATTTCATCAGCGCGCTGAACAGTGGCGGTAACAGTTGCTGACGATAGCGGGTCATCGCAGCAACGGCGCGTCCAGCAATAAAATCGGAGGTATCTTCCAGAATCCAGGCGAATTCATCGACAAGCTCCAGCAGGTCGCGATCCATTGCAGCGAGGGCTTTTTCCCGATCGCCCAACAGGAAGACCGGCACGTTTTGTTGGCGCTCATGAAGCTTACCGATCAATTCTCTGACGTTTTGATGTTCGTCTGGATGTTCCATTTGATAGCTGAACATCAGACAATCAATGGCCTCATTTGAAGAGAGAATGGCAAAGCCGTCATCAAAGGAGGTGGATTTAATCACGGTAACATTTTGCTGGCTTAATGCATTTGCCAGACGCTCAACGGCGCTACCGACCCAGGTGTCCTGATGGAGAAACTCGCTTTCAACAATTAATACTTTCATCATTGCTTACCCGGTTATGAAGGAATCTTTGTTGCGGGCAAGTATCTTCTGGGTATTTCAGGCTGTAAAGCGAGTGAAAAACAGTCGCTTTTGTTTTTTTTATTTTTATAAACAAGTGATTACATTGATTTTTAAAGTTGTTTTCACTGCTTATTATCGACAGCTAAACTATTTTTTTGGCTGATACTGATATCATCTTTATCCGGGAAGCGTCTGGCGGCGTTGTTGGCTAAGTTTGCGGTATTTTTGCGGCGACATACCGACATATTTGCCGAAAGTGCTGTAAAAGCGACTGCTCGAACGAAAACCTGCTGTCAGGGCAATATCGAGAATACTTTTATCGGTATCGCTCAGTAACGCGCGAACGTGGTTGATGCGCATCGCCGTAATGTACTGTTTCATCGTCAATTGCATTACCCGCTGGAAGATCCCCATCGCATAGTTGGCGTTAAGTTTGACATGCTCGGCCACGTCGTTGATGGTTAGCGCTTGATCGTAGTTTTCTGCAATAAAGCCCAACATCTGGCTGACATAAAACTGTGCATGGCGCGAGACGCTGTTTTTGTGCGTACGCGAGGTTTTATTGACCAGAACCGGCTCCCAGCCAGAGAGACTAAATCGCTTGAGCATCAGGCCAATTTCATCAATGGCGAGCTGGCGGATTTGCTCATTTGGGCTGTTGAGTTCCTGCTGCCAGCGACGCACTTCAAACGGACTAAGCTGTTGTGTCGCCAGTGATTTGATCACCATACCGTGAGTGACGTGGTTTATAAGGTCTTTATCCAGCGGCCAGGAGAGAAACAGATGCATCGGTAAATTAAAAATCGCCATGCTCTGACAGGTTCCTGTATCTGTTAGCTGATGTGGCGTACAGGCCCAGAACAGCGTGATATGCCCCTGATTGATATTCACTTTTTCATTGTTGATCAGGTATTCCACATCGCCATCGAAAGGCACATTCACTTCGACCTGACCATGCCAGTGGCTGGTGGGCATGATATGTGGTGCACGAAACTCAATCTCCATTCGCTGATATTCCGAGTACAGAGATAGCGGGCTGCGGGTCTGCTTTTCATCGCTGCTACACATAAAGGTATCAGTATTCATGGATGGCTCTCTTTCCTGGATTATCAGAATTATGACATGAGCAGGTGAGGATGACTGCGAATGGGAGCACGGTTTTCGCCCTCTTCCCGGAGGGACGAGGGGATCGTCCGAGCAGCAGAAGGCCGAAATCTCTGCTTTTTAAGTAATTTATTCCCATAAACTCAGATTTACTGATGCTTCACTCAGGATCTGAGTTTACGGGAATGTTCAGCGGGGAAGCCGGAAGTTTTCTGTGGTATCGCCTGCCATGATGACGACATTCAAGCAAGCCAGGAGATCTGCATGATGTCTGCACCCAAAATTACATTTATCGGCGCTGGTTCGACAATTTTCGTTAAAAATATTCTAGGTGATGTGTTTCACCGTGAGGCGCTGAAAACGGCGCATATCGCTCTGATGGACATTGATCCCACCCGCCTGGAAGAGTCGCACATTGTGGTGCGCAAGTTGATGGATTCAGCAGGGGCCAGCGGCAAAATCACCTGTCACACCGAACAGAAAGAAGCCTTACAGGACGCCGATTTTGTCGTGGTGGCGTTTCAGATTGGCGGTTATGAACCCTGCACGGTGACGGATTTTGAGATCTGTAAGCGCCACGGTCTGGAACAAACCATTGCCGATACGCTGGGGCCGGGCGGCATTATGCGTGCGCTACGTACCATTCCACATCTGTGGCAGATTTGCGAGGACATGACGGAAGTTTGCCCCGATGCCACCATGCTCAATTACGTTAACCCGATGGCGATGAATACCTGGGCGATGTATGCCCGCTATCCGCATATCAAACAGGTGGGGCTGTGCCACTCGGTGCAGGGAACGGCGGAAGAGCTGGCCCGCGACCTGAACATCGATCCGTCCACGCTGCGTTATCGTTGCGCAGGTATTAACCATATGGCGTTCTACCTGGAGCTGGAGCGCAAAACCGCAGACGGCAGTTACGTGGATCTCTACCCGGAATTGCTGGCGGCTTATGACGCAGGCCAGGCACCGAAACCGAATATTCATGGTAATACCCGTTGCCAGAATATTGTGCGCTATGAAATGTTCAAAAAGCTGGGCTACTTCGTCACGGAATCGTCAGAACACTTTGCCGAATACACGCCCTGGTTTATTAAACCAGGTCGCGAGGATTTGATTGAGCGTTATAAAGTGCCGTTAGATGAGTATCCGAAACGCTGTGTTGAACAGTTGGCGAACTGGCATAAAGAGCTGGAGGAGTATAAGAACGCCTCCCGGATTGATATTAAACCGTCGCGGGAATATGCCAGTACGATTATGAACGCTATCTGGACCGGTGAACCGAGTGTAATTTACGGCAACGTCCGTAACGATGGTTTGATTGATAACCTGCCGCAAGGATGCTGTGTGGAAGTGGCCTGTCTGGTTGACGCCAATGGTATTCAGCCAACCAAAGTCGGTACGCTGCCTTCGCATCTGGCTGCCCTGATGCAAACCAATATCAACGTACAGACGCTGCTGACCGAAGCCATTCTCACCGAAAACCGTGACCGTGTTTACCACGCCGCAATGATGGACCCGCACACCGCCGCCGTGCTGGGCATTGACGAAATTTATGCTCTTGTTGACGACCTGATTGCCGCTCACGGCGACTGGCTGCCTGGCTGGTTGCACCGCTAAGGTGTAATTGCTTCCGGCGCTCTGGTGATAAGGCCATAGCGCCGTAACTGGCGACAGTGAAGACGAGCGAGCAATATCACGGTAGTTAATGCGCCCAGCAGCGCACAGAACATATCGGATTGCGTGTCCCACTGGTCGCCCTGAGTACCGAGAAAATCATCCGCTCCCTGGCCCATCGCCAGCGCCGCCCACCACTCGATCAGTTCATACATCGCGCTAATCGCCAGCGCTACGCAGCAGACCAGAAACGCCACCATTTTACGTCCACGCACGTACATCCCACGCACGAGGATTTCTCGTGCCACCAGCGCAGGTACCAGCCCCTGGAAAAAATGTCCCAGCTTGTCATACGGATTACGGCTCAATCCTAACCACTCCTGCACGTCAAAACCGATGGGGACTTTCGCGTAGGTGTACTGCCCGCCGACCATCAGGATGATGGCGTGAAAGAAAATCAGCGTATAGAGAAGCGGTGTTAACGGGTAACATCTGGCGGTGGCAAGCAGTAGTGGCACCACGATAATCACGGGTGTCACCTCCATCAACCAGGTGAGTTTGTCATGGGCCGAAATGCCGGTGTAAATCAGGATTAACGTTAGTACCAGCGCGCCGGAGTTAAGAATTAATGGCTTGAGTGTGCGGATCATGGTGAGTTCGCAAGTCAGGGAAAATACTGACTATTCACCAGCAAGTGTGAAATTACAACTGCAGAAGAGGTGGCCCGGGGGGATCACCTGGCAGCATGCCGCCAGGCGCCGGGCCGAAGAGGTTACTTAGTGCAGTTCGCGCACTGTTTGTTGACGATTTGCTGGAAGAAGTCGTTGCCTTTGTCATCGACCAGGATAAACGCCGGGAAATCTTCTACTTCGATTTTCCAGATTGCTTCCATACCCAGTTCCGGATAAGCGACGCATTCCAGATGCTTGATGCTCTGCTGCGCCAGTACCGCCGCCGGGCCGCCGATGCTGCCGAGGTAGAAGCCGCCATGTTTATGACATGCGTCGGTGACCTGCTGACTGCGGTTACCTTTCGCCAGCATGATCATGCTACCGCCGTGGGATTGCAGCAGATCCACGTAGGAGTCCATCCGGCCTGCTGTGGTTGGGCCAAGTGAACCAGAAGGATAACCGGCGGGTGTTTTTGCCGGACCCGCGTAGTAGATCGGGTGATCTTTGATGTACTGCGGCAGCTCTTTACCAGCGTCGATCAGCTCTTTCAGCTTGGCGTGCGCAATATCGCGACCCACGATAATGGTGCCGGTGAGCGACAAACGAGTGGACACCGGATATTGCGAAAGCTGGGCGAGGATCTCTTTCATCGGGCGGTTGAGATCGACTTTCACCGCTTCGCCTTCACCAGCCTGGCGCAGTTCTTCCGGAATGTACTGGCCTGGGTTGTGTTCCAGTTTTTCGATCCAGATACCTTCGCGGTTAATTTTCGCTTTGATGTTACGGTCAGCGGAGCAGGAAACGCCCATACCGACCGGGCAGGAAGCGCCGTGACGCGGCAGGCGGATTACGCGGATATCGTGGGCAAAATATTTACCGCCAAATTGCGCGCCGAGGCCGAGTTTCTGGGCTTCTTCGAGCAGTTCCTGTTCCAGTTGTACATCGCGGAACGCCTGACCGTGTTCGTTCCCTTCAGTCGGCAGTTCATCATAATAGTGAGCACTTGCTAACTTGACGGTTTTCAGGTTGGTTTCCGCAGAAGTGCCGCCAATCACAAACGCGATATGGTACGGCGGGCAAGCTGCAGTACCGAGGGTACGCATTTTCTCGACGAGGAAGTTTTTCAGTTTACCCGGAGTCAGTAGGGCTTTAGTTTCCTGATAGAGATAGGTTTTGTTGGCAGAGCCGCCGCCTTTGGCGACGCAGAGGAATTTGTACTCATCGCCATCCACCGCGTACAGGTCGATTTGCGCAGGCAGGTTAGTGCCGGTGTTGACCTCTTTGTACATGTCCAGCGGTGCGTTTTGTGAATAGCGCAGGTTATCTTCGATATAAGTGTTATAGACACCTTTCGACAGTGCTTCTTCATCACCGCCGCCGGTCCATACGCGCTGACCTTTTTTACCAACAATGATCGCGGTGCCGGTATCCTGGCAGGTCGGCAGTACACCTTTGGCGGCGATTTCGGAGTTTCTCAAGAATTGCAGCGCCACGTACTTATCGTTCTCGCTGGCTTCAGGGTCGTGAAGAATAGAAGCAACCTGTTTCTGGTGTGCCGGGCGGAGCATGAAAGAGGCGTCGTGGAAGGCTTGCTGCGCCAGCAGGGTCAGGGCTTCTGCTTCCACCTTCAGAATGGTTTCGCCGTCGAATTCGGCAACGCTAACGTAATCGGAAGTGAGCAGATAGTATTCGGTATTGTCTTTCCCCATCGGGAAAGGCGCCTGGTAGATAAATGGTTTGTTTGACATAGCTTCCAGCCTGTAACTCTGTATTTGTTATACGAAAATGGCGTGCCGCACAGCGACGGGCGGCACGCAAAGTGCATTTATAAGAACCCGTACATCGCGGCGAAGATCCAGCCAAAGACGCAAGATACGCTCACGCCAATCAACCCTGGCAGAATAAAGCTGTGGTTGATGACGAAGCGACCGATGTGGGTGGTGCCGGAACGGTCAAACTGAATCGCTGCCAGATCGCTCGGATAGGTCGGCAGGATATAATAACCGTAGCAAGCCGGTGCTGAAGCCACGATGTAAGCCGGGTCAACGCCAATCGCCAGTGCGACAGGAACAATCGCCGCCAGCGCCGCGGCCTGGGAGTTTACAAACTTGGAAACCAGCAGCAGAACAATGGCATAGGCCCACGGATACTCTTTCACCATTTCACCCAGTACGCCCTGAATTTCAGACATATGCGCACCGAACATGGTTTCTGCCATCCATGCAATACCGTACACCGCCACGATGGCGATCATACCGGAACGGAAGACTTCGTTTTTTGAGATAGACGCGGGATTGGTTTTGGTCAGGATAATAATCAGCGCGCCGGTTAGCAGCATAAACATTTGAATAACCAGCACCATCGACAGCGGTTTGCCGCCGAAGGATGGACGCAGGTCCGAATCAGCACCGAGAAGTGCGACCACGGCGATTGCCCCGAGGAAGATCCACATAGCCAGCCAGTTACTTTTCGGCAGCTTTTTATCCAGCAGCGTCGCGGTATCACCGTAAACGTATTCACGGTTTTCCGGTACGGAGATGAATTTCTGGAACTCTTCGTCTTTATCCAGATCCTTACCGCGGAACCAACTGAAGATACCGATTGCCAGGATACCTAACAAAGTAGATGGAATGGTGATAGCAAGCAGGTCGAGGAACTCAAGATGACGACCATCAAAGGTAACGTTACCCAGCATTGCGACCAGTGATACTACCGCAACCGACACCGGGCTTGCGATAATCCCCATCTGTGCACCGATAGAACTTGCCGCCATCGGACGTTCCGGACGGATATTGTTCTTAATTGCCACGTCGTAGATGATTGGCAGGATGGTGTAAACCACGTGACCTGTACCGCAAAGAATGGTCAGCGTACAGGTAACAAACGGCGCGACAATGGAGACATATTTCGGATTGCGGCGCAGCAGTTTCTCGGCAATTTGCAGCATGACGTCAAGGCCGCCCGAGGCTTGCAATGTGGCCGATGCCGCCACCACCGCGATGATAACCAGCATAACGTCAACCGGTGGTTTACCCGGCTGAAGATGGAAGACGAATACCAGAATGACGAGGCCGATACCGCCTAATAAACCTAGTGCGATACCGCCCTTTCTGGCACCATAGAACAGACATATCAATATTATGATAAGTTGGATAGTAAATAACATTTGTGACCCCTCACGATAATCCCATTTAAATTTCTACTGAATAGAACGCAGTCTCGTTCTGTTTCGTATGAACTTTTTTCAGAGCCTGACTAAATATCCTTTTGGTCGTTACTGGCCTGAGTAATTACTTCACAGTGAATATTGGCTGATTCAGGCAGCGATAAATTAATACACTGTGATAAGCGACTTTTTCAGAGAAAAATACTCTCTGGCGATGGGGTTATAGTTTGTGCTGCGCAGATGTTAATGGTTTGTTTTTCACTATCTTATTGATATTTATTAGTATGTTTTATGTTCTAAGGGTGATTATCATTTAGGTTATAGATTATTCTGATCTACCCATTTGTGGGTAAAAATACACATAATGCGGGTGACATAATAGTTAATTAACTTTTGTTAGCGTTTTGAAATTAAAAACACTATTTATCCTAAAGAATATTAAATTGCTGGGATGAGAAGGGGATAATTATATTTGATCTGGCACAAGTTTTACTGATGGGTGATGTAACTTGTGCCAGTGTTCTTTTGCATTACTGCAATAATTGTTACTTGCGGATAACCAGGGATGTGTTATTGGCAATATTGTTTCAGCAATGAGTAATGTTCCGCTTGAATACGGTAACGGTAAACCGGACGACCAGTTACGCCATAATGGATGCTGGTAAATAAGATGTGGCAGTTGACCAGCCAGATTAGGTATTTGCGACAGGAAACGCGCGAGATGTTCACCTCGTTGGCCAACTCGTCGGTTGAAAACTCATAATCCTGATGAGCGTCGATCCACTGGCACAGCGTACGAAGGGTCTGCGGTGTTAACCCTTTCGGCAGGCGGCGAGTGTCCTGTTCGTTGGAACTACTGCCGTGGATCAGCTGATCCAGTTCGGCCTGGTCATAATATTGATGCTTCTCCAGCGCCATTTTCTTTTGTCGCCAGCCGGTGAGCGCCTCTTCAAAGCGTGATGCCTGGAAGGGTTTGATCAGGTAATCAACAACGCCGTAATGCAGCGAATCTTTAATCGTCGCGGCATCGGCGGCGGAAGAGATGACAATCACATCGCTTTTGCAGCGAGCGTTATGCAGTACCGGAAGTAAATCGAGCCCGTTCTCTTTCTGCATATAGATATCGAGCAATATCAGGTCAATAGGCGTGTCGCTGTTGAAAATAATCTCTTTGGCTTTTTCCAGTGTCGAGGCCGTTCCGCAGCATTGAAAGCCCGGGATCTGCGCCACGTATCGGCGATTCAGCTCCGCCACCATTGCGTCATCATCGATAATTAATACATTGATCATTTGCTCGACTTCTCCCCGTCCCAGGGTATCTGGACAAAAAATTGTGTGAAAATCCCGGGTTCCGATTCTACGGCGATACTGCCGCCGAGATTTTCTACCTGTTGTTTGACAAGTGCTAAACCGACGCCTCGTTCGCTTCCTTTAGTCGAGACACCTTTGTCAAAAATGTGAGCGATTTTTTCGGGGGCGATCCCCGGGCCATCATCGTTAACTTCACAGTGCAGCCAGCCGTGGCGGTAGTGCAATGTTACGCTGATTTCGCCACCGGGTTCCGGCCCTAATGCCTCTAGTGCGTTTTCTATCAGGTTTCCCAGCGTGGTAATCAGCGTCGCAACCTGGTCTTCACTGCCGCTGTCTGGCAACTGGCTTTCGCTGTTTAAAATCAACGTATGGCCTAAATCGGTCGCGCGGTTAATCTTGCTGATTAAAAAACCAGCGATAACCGGAGATTTGATCTTGCCCAGCAGAGAGCCAATCTCTTCCTGATAGTTATTGGCTGTTTTGAGAATGTAATCTTCCAACTGCTTATAACTCTTCAGATGCAATAATCCGAGAATCACGTGCAATTTATTCATAAATTCGTGGGATCGTTCACGAAGTGCGTCAGCATAGTTGACCAGGCCATCGAGTCGCTGCATCAGTTTACGTACTTCAGTTTTGTCTCTGAAGGTTGAAATGGCACCGATGATAATGCCATTACTGCGCACCGGAACGGTGTTGATCAGTAATAGCCGATCTTTGACGGTAATCTCTTCGTCACGGCGCGACGTACCGTTGCGTAACACTGCCGAGACATCCACCACCTGTGACCATGCCTGACTTAGCGTTGAGAGATTCTCGTCATCCTGCGATTTGTGGTAGTTAAGCAACTCCTGCGCGGCATCGTTGATTAGCGTGACTTCGCCGCGATCGTCCACGGCCACAACGCCTTCTTTTATTGACTGCAACATAGCCTGGCGTTGTTCAAACAGGGTGGAGATTTCGTAGGGTTCCAGACCGAAAAGCATTTTTTTCAGCACCTTAACCAGAATGCAGGTGCCGATGAGCCCTACCAGCATGCCAAATAACACCGACCAGATAATACTCCAGCGACTGTCGTTGATCTGTTGGGTCACACGGCTTAATTCAAGGCCGATCGCCACTACGCCAATCTGTTTATCATTTTCATCATAGATGGGGGTAAATACGCGCAAGGCCTGCGCGAGAAAGCCGCGATTGATAGCAACATTTTCTTCGCCATTCAGCGCTTTAAGGATGTCATCACCTTTAAATGGCTGACCAATACGCTGGGGTTCAGGGTGCGAGTAGCGAAGGCTTTGCATATCGGTAACGACAATAAACAGCAGATCGTTACGTTTGCGCACGGCTTCCGCGATGGCCTGGATATCGCTGTCCTGCGGTTTTTTCTGCAAGCCCTGACGGATTTCCGGCGAATCGGCAAGGGTACGCGCTACAGCCAGCGCCTTGTTGGCCAGTCCGTCACGCGTCATGTCACTGATTTGCGAGAAGTAAATCAGATGCACCACCAACAGCACCGAGAACAGCACCGCGCTGACCATTAAGATCACTGTGGTACTCAACTTCATCGGACGTTTGCGTAGCATGCGGTAGGGCAATGAATGTCTCATCAGCTTCCTTGTGTGACAAATTTCTTAAGCATTATCCCTGATGAGGCGGGTAATTCAAAGGGAGTAAGAATGATTGGCTATATAGGGGAAGAGGCTCTGACAACTGAAACAGCCAGTGCTGTATGAAGATTCCGGGCTATGCTTATAGCGAAAATCATACTCAGGATGGAGGGTTGTTTATGGATCAAGAGCTAGTGGATACCGGTTATCGCTGCTATACCGGCGAAAAGATTGATGTCTATTTTAACTCTGCAATATGTCAGCATTCCGGCAATTGCGTACGTGGCAACGGCAAGTTATTTAATCTCAAACGTAAGCCGTGGATCATGCCGGATGAAGTCGACGTTGCCACTGTAGTGAAAGTGATTGATACGTGCCCGAGCGGCGCGCTGAAATATCGTCATAAATAAGTGAGGGAAAAATGGAAATACGTGAAGGCCACAATAAATTTTACATCAATGACGAACAGGGCAAGCAAATCGCTGAAATTGTCTTTGTGCCGACCGGAGAGAATTTAGCGATTATCGAACATACCGATGTCGATGAAAGCCTGAAAGGACAAGGGATTGGTAAACAACTGGTGGCGAAAGTCGTGGAAAAAATGCGCCGTGAAAAACGAAAAATTATCCCACTATGCCCGTTTGCGAAACATGAATTTGATAAAACGCGTGAGTATGATGATATTCGCAGTTGATGGGAGAGTACGGAGTAACGATATTTTTTATGCGCTCCGTGGTGTGATGCATGGGAGTATCTGAAGGGTAGGGGGATGCACAAAGAATGGTCAGAGAGAGCGTTTTTTTGTCCCAAATCATCCCCTCTACTGAGCAAAAAAAAGAATATCTCCTATATGAATGAGAAGGAACAATCGGGGTTAATAAATTTTGCATCCCCAGGGCATTTAATATTGATAGGAGTCATATTATGGAAGGTAAAAAAAAGTTCAATACTTATGTTGTTTCTTTTGATTATCCATCATCTTATTCCTCAGTTTTCTTAAGGTTAAGATCATTGATGTATGATATGAATTTTTCCTCTATAGTGGCTGATGAGTACGGAATACCACGACAATTGAATGAAAATTCTTTCGCAATAACGACATCATTAGCCGCAAGTGAAATTGAAGATTTAATCAGGCTCAAATGCTTAGACTTACCGGATATTGATTTTGACCTCAACATTATGATAGTCGACGACTATTTTCGTCAGTTTTACAAATAGATGGGAAGGATAAGAAGATATTCAAAATGACACTATTCTCTAAAATATTAATTTTTTATGTGATTGGTGTGAACATATCCTTTGTCATTATCTGGTTTATCTCGCATGAGAAAACACATATTCGTTTACTTAGTGCATTCCTGGTAGGCATAACCTGGCCAATGAGTCTGCCTGTGGCATTACTTTTTTCTCTTTTTTAGGAGCTGTGGTTGAGTGGACCCGCTGGTTATCTTGAAACGAAGCGTCTCTCCTCAAAACTGGATTTGCGGAACGACGAACGAAGCAGTCGCCTGGCTGCTTCGTTCATTAAAGTGAAACTTATTTCTGTGGACGCATCGCCGGGAAGAGAATAACGTCGCGAATAGTATGACTGTTAGTAAACAGCATAATCATTCGGTCGATACCAATACCCAGACCAGCGGTTGGCGGCAGACCATATTCCAGCGCAGTCACGTAATCTTCGTCATAGAACATAGCTTCGTCGTCACCTGCAGCTTTAGCGTTAACCTGTTCCTGGAAACGTTCAGCCTGATCTTCTGCGTCGTTTAATTCGCTAAAACCATTACCGATTTCACGACCACCGATGAAGAATTCAAAACGGTCGGTGATTTCCGGGTTAACATCATTACGGCGTGCCAGCGGTGACACTTCTGCCGGATACTCAGTAATAAAGGTTGGCTGAATCAGATGTGCTTCTGCCACTTCATCAAAGATTTCGGTGACAATACGTCCCAGCCCCCAGCTTTTCTCTACTGTAATACCGATAGATTCAGCTAATGCTTTAGCGGCATCAAAATTATCCAGGTCGGCCATATCGGTTTCTGGACGATATTTTTTGATTGCTTCGCGCATGGTGAGTTTTTCAAACGGCTTGCCGAAATCAAACACATGCTCACCGTAAGTGACTTTAGTGGTACCCAGTACATCCTGTGCCAGGGTACGGAACAGCGACTCTGTAAGCTCAATCAAGTCGTGATAATCCGCATACGCCATGTAAAGCTCCATCATCGTGAACTCAGGATTATGACGTACAGAAATACCTTCATTACGGAAGTTACGGTTGATTTCGAATACCCGCTCAAAACCACCAACAACCAGACGTTTCAGATACAGCTCCGGCGCAATACGCAGGTACATATCCAAATCAAGGGCATTGTGATGAGTGATAAACGGACGAGCAGATGCCCCACCGGGGATTACCTGCATCATCGGGGTTTCTACTTCCATAAACCCACGAGCAACCATGAATTTGCGGATAGCGGCCAGAATTTTTGAACGGACAACAAAAGTTTGACGTGATTTATCGTTAGCGATTAGGTCGAGATAACGTTGACGATAACGGACTTCCTGATCCTGCAAACCATGGAATTTATCTGGTAAAGGACGTAGTGCTTTGGTCAGCAGGCGTAACTCAGTACAGTGAATGGAAAGTTCACCAGTTTGCGTCTTAAACAGCGTACCGCGGGCACCGATAATGTCACCCAGGTCCCATTTTTTAAACTGATCGTTATAAACACCTTCTGGCAGGCTATCTCGTGCAACGTACAGTTGAATACGGCCACCGACATCCTGCAACGTTACAAAGGAGGCTTTCCCCATGATACGACGGGTCATCATTCGTCCAGCAACCGAGACTTCAATGTTTAAGGATTCCAGTTCCTGGCTATCCTTCGCATCGAACTCTTCGTGCAACTGGTCAGAGGTATGGTCGCGGCGAAAATCATTGGGAAACGCCACTCCTTGTTGACGCAGTGCTGCCAGTTTTTCGCGACGATTTCTCAATTCATCGTTAAAATCAATAGCCTCATTGGCTCCTCGTGTTTCTTGTTCAGACATTTTGGTTCCTCTAAATCCAGCTTTCAATTTAGCGTAGATAAAGAGGCAGATCGGTACACTGTATTATCTGCCTCGACTCTTTGTAACTCAGTTCATCTTATCTTAACCAACGCTCATCTCAAGTTGATATCACTAATAAATAATCATTAATGTGGTTTAAATGACTTGTAAACATGTATTTACTAGTGTGATAAACTGAAAATCAATAAATTCATAACTGATTGTTTTTGCAATGGTTAATCGTTACTCTCCTGTATCATATTAGTCGGCGTGCTAAACAGAAATCGGGTAGCAAAGGCCAATACCACGATGATCGCGACACAAGCCAACGTCCACTCTCCCATCTGAGAAAAGAATCGCTGGTAAGCTGCAATTGCCATACCGCTAATTTGCGACTCTGTCGTCTGTTGTGCCACTACGCCCGCCAGCCAGTTGGCGACCGCGCCTGTTGCCAGCATATAAATACCGGTTAATACGCCAGACATTTTCAGACGCGTGATTTGCGCAATCGCCACTGGGTCAATAAAGAGTTCGGCAAAGCCCATTAGCGCCAGCCCGGATATCATCACGCCCATTGACGCCTGGCCGCCAGCCGCTGCATGTCGGGCATCAAATGCCAGTAACATAAAGCCACAAGCCATCAACAGTAAGCCAAAGGCAAACTTCAGCCAGACACGTAACGTTGAGTTGCCGTGGTTATCTGGCGATGCCAGCCAGGCAAGTACAACCCCAGCGAGCATCACCGCAATTGCATTCACCGACTGGAATAGCGCAGTAGGTACTTCAATATTGAATGCCTGACGATTCACAAAGCGATCGATAAACAAGCTGATGGTACTGCCGCCCTGTTGTGCCAGTACCCAGAACAACGTCCCGACAAACATCAGCAATACAATTTGCCAAAGAGCACGACGGTGTTCGGGGAATTTGATCATCATGCGGGCAATGATTTGTGCAGCAATAAGGCAAACGATCGCCAGCAAATATCCGGACCAGTTGTTCTCCAGCAACAGGGTAAAAAATACTGGAGCTAAACAGAGCATCACCACCAACCAGCCCCATACCGGTAAGGCAAACTTCACATTAGTGAGCGCTTTTTTATCCATACTACGCGTGGACTGGAAATGACGATGACCACTTAAGAAAATCAACAAGCCGATAAACATGCCGCCACCCGCAAGGGCAAAGCCAACATGCCATCCATACCACTGTGCAGCCAGGCCGCAGGCGATGGGGGCTGCGATAGAACCGATATTGCCCGCGGCATACAGCAGCGAAAAACCGCCATCACGTCGATGATCGTTCTCGTCGTAGAGCTCGCCAAGTAAACAGCTGATGTTTGATTTGAATAAACCGTAGCCACAAATAATGATTGCCAGCGCCAGATACAGGCTAAAGGTTGAATTTGTATCAATGCCCAGCACCACATGACCAAGGGTCATTAACAGCGCGCCGGCAATCACTGCAGTGCGGTTGCCGAGCAGGCGGTCGGCAAGCCAGCCGCCGAGAATAGGGGTAACGTAAACCAGAGAAGCATATGCGCTGAACAGGCTGATGGCATGGTTATCATCAAAACCAAGCTGATGGGTGAGATAGAGAATGAGTAAGGCACGCATGCCGTAAAAACTGAAGTACTCCCAGATCTGGATCGCCACGATATAGTATATCGCGCGCGGCTGTGAGGGTGTTTTCATGTGTCCTCCTTATGAGCAAAAAAGGGAAGTGGCAAGCCACTTCCCTTGTACGAGCTAATTATTTTTTGCTTTCTTCTTTCAATACCTTAACGGTATAGCGGCCATCAGCCTGACGGTATGCACCGTGAATATCGGTTTCAAAGCCCGGATAGTGAGCGCCGATTTCACACAGCATCTGCAGGAACTCCAGAACAGGGCGGCTTTCTTCGGTGATCATTTCACCCGGCATTACCAGAGGAACTCCCGGCGGATACGGAAGGATCATATTGGCGTTAATACGACCTACCATTTCGTCGATGTAAACTTCTTCGGTCATACCGTGCAGCTCTTTCTGGAACGCAGCATACGGAGTCATTACCATAGTCGGCAGGACTTCAAATGCGCGATACATCAGATCCGGCAGATTGTGGTGAACAATCAGTTTGTGGATATTCTGAGCCAGTTCCTGAATACGCATGTTTTCATAGAATTCAGGGTCTTCACGATACAGAGACGGCAGCATGTTTTTCACACGCAGGTTCAGGTCGAACGCACGTTTGAAGTCAGTCAGAGCACGCAGCAGGCTCAGTGCTTTGGTCTTATCGATACCGATGCTGAACAGGAACAGCAGGTTATACGGACCGGTTTTCTCAACAACGATGCCATGTTCGTCGAGGTATTTCGCCACGATGCTGGCCGGAATACCGAAGTCGCTCATGGTGCCGTCTTTTTCCATCCCCGGAGTCAGCAGAGTGACTTTGATCGGGTCAAGATACATGTGCTCGTTATCGATGTTTTTGAAGCCGTGCCAGGTGCTGTCAGAACGCAGCGGCCAGCATTCAGTAGTATCGATATGATCCGGCTGCCATACATCAAAGAACCAGCCATCAGATTCCGTTCTCAGACGTTTGATCTCTTTACGGAACTTGATCGCACGTTCAATGGAACCGTCGATCAGACGTTTACCGGCATTACCTTTCATCATCGCCGCAGCGGTTTCAGTGGACGCCACGATACCGTAGTGCGGAGAAGTGGTGGTGTGCATCATGTAGGCTTCGTTAAAGGTTTCTTCGTTTACGTCACCTTTAACGTGGATCATGGAAGCCTGAGAGAACGCCGCCAGCAGTTTGTGAGTGGACTGGGTTTCGTAAATCACTTTCCCTTCTACACGGCCACCGCTCATACCGCATTTACCTTCGTAAATCGGTGAGAAGTTGGTGTAAGGCACCCACGCGGAGTCAAAGTGGATGGATTTCACATCCAGCGTTTTCTTAATGAAGTCGGTGTTGTACAGCAGACCATCATAGGTAGAGTTGGTAATTACGGCATGTACCGGCCAGGTTGCGTTTGGTGTTTCTTTAACGCGTTTAGCAATGGTTGCGTGCTGGAATTCACTCTGTGGGATACCACCAAGAATACCGTAAGCGTTACGGGTCGGGCGGAAATAGATTGGCGTAACATCGCTCATCATCATCAGATGGGTCAGCGATTTGTGGCAGTTACGGTCAATCAGGATAGTGCTGCCTGCCGGAGCAGAGTACATACCAACAATCTTGTTCGCAGTGGAAGTACCGTTGGTCACCATGTAGCTGCGGTCTGCGTTAAAGACGCGAGCGATATACTGTTCTGCTTCTTTGTGTGGACCGCTGTGATCCAGCAGGGAACCCAGTTCAGATACTGAAATGGAAATATCAGATTTCATGGTGTTCGGACCAAAGAAATCATAGAACAGGCTACCTACCGGGCTTTTCTGGAATGCGGTACCGCCCATGTGACCAGGAGTACAGAAAGTATATTTACCTTCACGAACATATTTAAACAGTGCTTTGGTCAGCGGAGGCAGAATAGTGTTGATATATTCGTCAGTGGTCTGCTTGATCTTGTTAGCAATATCATCAGCAGCACCCAGCGCATATTCAAAGAAGCTAATCTGTAAACGCAGATCGTTCAGGCTTACATCGAGTGTGGAATAAGTATTAGCGAACGCGTACAACGGCAGGTTCTCGTTCATTTTGCTAATTTCTTCGCACAACTCGAGATTATATTTATCCCAGTCAAAAATAACACCGCACAGACGCGCATTGTTTTCGATCAGTTTTAATAAGTCGTCACGGTCGTTCGGGTAAACAATCTGGAAGTTCAGACGTTCAAGCGCGCGATGAAGTTCACGGATGGGTTCTTCTTTAAAATAAACCCCCATGTGATTCAATATTGCAATAACGTTCATAGTCATATCTCCAGGTAAAAAAGGCCCCTCCCAACACATGGGACAAAATGAAAGGAGGAGCCTCGGAAAATACTTTTAATTAATGTGCGTTAGACGCTGTGTGGTTATCCATTGAGTTGCTCTGGCGCTCGTGCATTTTGCGAGCGTAGAACATCAGGATAATCAGGCTGACGATGAAGGTGCCTGCCAGCTCGAAGGAGCTTGCGCCCATCAGAGCGATGAAGCAGAACACGCAACCCAGTACAGAGCAGATCAGGCTGACAAAGTTGCGGATGTTAACGCCTTCAAAACGAATCAGGTCAACGCAAGAGTAGAAGTACGGCAGCATAGTCAGCAGTACTGCGATACCGGTCAGTTCACCGAACAGGTCAGATGCTTTACCACCGGCAGAGTTCATCAGAGTGATGAGGATCATCAGAGCAGTCATTTTCACTGCAGCCAGCAGCAGACCTTTTTTCGGAATACCGTTGCTATCGACTTCACCATAAACTTTCGGGAAGTTACCGTCGTTAGCGGCACGTACACCTGCCTGGCCTACCAGCATCATCCAGGAGCCCAGAGAAGTCAGGCACGCAAAGGCGGTGAATGCAGAAACCAGCGGCGCAGCCCAGTTACCCAGGATAGTAGAAGCACTGATTGCAAACGGAGCACCGGAAGCTGCCATTACAGAAGACGGATACATACCGGAAAGCACCTGAGTCGCAGCAATGTAAACAATACCTGCTAAACCAGTACCCAGCATGGTTGCCAGTGGAACGGTACGTTTCGGGTTTTTAACCATACCAGTACTTACAGCTGCGGATTCCACACCCACGAAGGCCCACAGGCAGAGCAGAATACTTTTAATGATCGCATGACCATCAGTGGTACCCGCAGTATTCCAGTTAGCTGCATAAGTAGCAGCATCAAACCAATGCCAGCCAACAATAGCAGTCATAACCACAGGAATAAGAACCAGCACCAGACCAATAGTGGTTAAACGGCTCACCCAGGTACCGCCGAGCATATTTACAAAGGTAAATACCCAGACGATAGCAATACAGGCGATACCTGCCGGAACAGGATCATTTAATACCGGGAAGAAGGTGGAAAGATAAGATACAGCGGTAATACCAATCGCCAGGTTACCAATCCAGTTAGCATGGTAATAAAGAACACCTGTCTGAAAACCAAATGCAGGGGAAATTTCTCCAGCATAAGCAATTGGGCCACCTTGTTGCGGGTTTTTTGTTGCCAGTCGGGCATATACGTAAGCCAGCGACATTGCACCAATAATAGAGATGATCCAACCCCAGATAGCAATACCACCGATACTTGCAAGGTTCGCAGGTAATAATGCAATACCGCTCCCCATCATATTACCGGCAACAACACCGGTACAGGCAAATAGCCCGATCTTCTTGGCAGAACTCATGCTCTTCTCCTAATTTCATTTTAGAATTTGGAGTCCGGGTCATGATGTATAACTATTTACTGACCAGACCAAACTGGCGATAAGATTACTCACGAAAAAGGGATTAATCCTAAAGATTAGGTGAAATAACACAAAAGTTTCTGTAAGTGAGAACTTGAGGTTTTTTATTAACACATGAGGATCGCAGGTTGATATCATGAAAAGATAAACATTCAATGTTTACAATGAGTTGCGAGAAAGTTGATGGTTAAGTTAATGTGATAAAAATTATGCAGCAAATAAATTGCTGCAACATATTATACCAATAAAAATATACAAAAACTCAACACTCAGAATTCCCGTGAATGAATCAACCCAGGATTTTCTTATTCTGAAGCAAGAAATTTGTCGAGATAAGGGACAACATAAGAAACAGAAGTCTGGAATATGCCATTTTCAATCCAGTAAAGAGTGTCTGCTCCTGGGCGTAAATTAAAGGCGGTGAGATATGCATCAGCAGCTTCTCGGTTCATCCCCTTCATTTCATAAACTTTGCCAAGCAACACATAATTTAGCCAGGACATTTCAAGATCAATGCCAGTATTTATCGCCTGATAAGATTCGTCTGTTTTCCCTTTTGACAGAGCACTAACTGCTTTTATTTGATAGAAAATGGCCAGATTATTCATTCCTGGCAGTGTAGCAATGTTATCAATTTCTGTGTTCAGTGCTGCTAATTGTTTTTCATCTAAAGGATGCTGAGAATGACGTACTATATCAACTAATGCTTTCTCTGCTCTCGCGTAGGTAAATTCGGGAGATGATTGAACAATCTCACCTAATAACTCACTGGCACGGTTCAATGATTTATCATCGCCACGCATTAAATAATCATGTGCCTGATAAAAATTAGTTAATAACGCACCACGAGGAGGCAAAATTTGTTGGAGCATCTCCTGCATTCGTTGTGGCCACGGTTGATTTAACGCCTTTGACAAACTCTCCAGTAAATCATTTTGAATCGCCAACTGATTACCGTTAGTGATGACATAACGTTTATCCAACATGGTTGAACCATCTGCATTGTCTACCAGTTTCACCGACATAAAGCACTGTTGAGCGCGGTATTGGCGCTGATTAACAAACGCAAGAGATAATGTTTTACCGGAACTGCTCGGTTCATCAATGTTGTAGTTGATTTTGTCATGCACCATAAAGGTGGAGAAGGTATTAAGTGACGTGGCTACCAAATCGCCCACACCTATCGCGTAAGAGAGCTGATTCGGGGAAGTCCAGCTGTTACAACTCTTATTCACCATGTTAATGTCAATATCGCGTGGATTGAGCAAAATACGCGATTTGCTCATAGGAAGACGCGTTTCAAGACTGGAAAACGCCACCAGTGCTACACAGATACCTAGCGACAACAGGAAAAAAAACCATACCCAAAATGTAGTGAATCGTTTGCTTCTAACTGGGGATTGTTCAGGTGGCGTAGCGGTGTTTTGAATGTTAAGGCTGTGGGAGGGGGAATCTGTGTCAGGAATCGCCTCTGGTATAGGGGGAGGCGAAGACAGCATTATTTCTTCTCCCTCCTCTTCGCTGTACCAGATAACCGGCACCATTAATTTATAACCGCGCTTTGGTACAGTAGCGATATAAACAGGACTATCTTCATCATTATCTTTTAATGACTTACGTAGTTCTGAGATACTCTGCGTCACAACATGATTGGTGACAATACTTCTCTTCCAGACATTATCGATAAGTTCATCCCTGCTAAGTACTTCGCCACTGTGTTGAGCAAAGAAAACCAGAAGGTCGATTAATCTCGGCTCAAGGGTAAGTTGACGCCCATTGCGACTGATTTGATTTATGGAAGGAGTCACAAGCCATTCGCCAACGCGAACTACAGGTTGTTGCATAATAGAAACTCATTCGAAAAGGGAAT
The DNA here is from genome assembly GCF_014836715.1 of Escherichia whittamii. Classification (GTDB taxonomy): domain Bacteria; phylum Pseudomonadota; class Gammaproteobacteria; order Enterobacterales; family Enterobacteriaceae; genus Escherichia; species Escherichia whittamii. The sequence continues at coordinate 472,906 of NZ_JACSQI010000001.1, read as the reverse complement.
GGTGCAATGATAATTGCCATAACCTATTTTTACCATCTATAGATGAATGTGTTTACATATTATCAGTGAATATAGGACGTTATTTTTACCAACCATAAACTTCTTGATTACATGGCATTACAAAAGGACTTTAATGAAAAGCAGAAGTAATTTGCCTTACCATTAAAATTCATCATCTTTGCCAAAGAAAAACATTCAGAAAATAATTCCCGGAACGCTAACTATTTTAATGGATTGTTAGTCTTTGCATGATCAAGCGGACTGATGCATTTCTCTTTGTTCTCATTCAGAAAATCTCATCAGACGGCGTTCTGCCTGATGTTGTGCTTTATGGATGTCATCGGCAACGACACCGTTACGCTCATGATGACGTCATGTGACGTTCAACAGCATCACGGGGGCGCACGACATTTCGCGTCAGTCAGTGCCATAGCTGCCATAGCATAGGGAGAAATTCTCTCGAACTGGGATATATCCGCAAAATGCTGGTGATGTGGGGAGAATTTGGTTGAGTTTGGTAGTAATGGTTTGGAGGCAGAACGCTTAAATCCTGGCGTTCTGAAACGAAAAACGGACCTCCGTGGAGGTCCGCTTATATAAATTTGGTGCCCGGACTCGGAATCGAACCAAGGACACGGGGATTTTCAATCCCCTGCTCTACCGACTGAGCTATCCGGGCAACGGGGCGCATTAAACCGTAATCTGCACATCTCGTCAACTCAATTTCACGTTTTGCTGTCTGGTTGCTTATCTTTGCGGCAATTTGCGCAGTTCTGGACCATTACTGCGGAAAATTACATCACTCCCATATCACCTTCCCGCGGTTTCCAGCCGCTTTGGATTGCGGTGACATGCCGTTTACCTGTAAGCGAATAGCCTGGTATAAAACCGTCTTTTTGTCTCGGGGATGTGATAATTATTTCTGCACCTACACCATTTTGGTAATAACCGTGATGGCTGGCAACAGTACCCAGGTAGCATTTGTTATTCAACCAGACGGGAATGACGGCAACCGTTTCAAAGGCGTAATGCAGTGGCTCTCCGAAGCGGTAGTTATTAGCATCTGTGGCAGACGTGTTGGGTGGAATTGGGCATATGTCAGCAGGCGGTTGATTTGAGGGCATATCTTTAATGAGATGGTCCTGCATCCGGGCGAGAGCTTTCAACAGCCCATTGCGGTCTTTACCACTGATTGCCGGGAGTTCTTTGCTGTGGGCTTTCATTATTTCTAATGCATAGCGGTAACGAATAGTCACAACAGGAACTTTGTCTGTGTTGATAAAAGGCCGCAGTAAATAAAGGTTATCTTCACCAAACTGTCCGTTATACCAGAGCGCATAAACCTGGTTGTTTATGCGAACCCACTGACTCCACTGGTTAGCACCACGTACGGATTCCGAGAACAACGCACCTGCTATCTCAAGGTTTTCATCGTCAGTGCTCTTTACCGCATAAAATGTCTTATCTCCGCGTTTTAGTACTCCCGTGTAGCTGAAAAGCCCCGTACCACCAACATAACAGTTAATAATGAGATCGCGTTTTCCGTCACCATCTAAATCAACCAACACATAGTCGATTCGCCCATTTTCGGAAACTCCTCCGACAGACGATTGTTTAAAGGCCTGCCATTCATCGTCACTGATTTCGGCTGAGGGTTTTTGATCGAGTAATGGATTACCTTGTTCATCGATGCTTTGCACTGAGAAATCCGTAGCCTGTCCCATTAATGGAAACTGGTCGGAAACTTTCTTCAGATTCAGTTCTGGGTTAATCGCTTTTTCTTTATTGATGGCATCAAGAAGAGACTTTAGCGCGGCATTATCTTTGTCGATGTCTTGTTGCGTGCGGACATAGCTCACGAACGTGGGTAGCGTCCAGACTCCATTAACAGAGAAAGTTCCCCGACCACCGCTGTGGTATTCATCGGTTAAAGCAAACTTTTTCCCGGTCCAGCGCCAGATTTGTATCGGCTCGGCAAATTTTCTTATCTCTCCGTCCTCATAGCCGCTTGCATCGTTGGTAATCAACTGCGGAGAGGCTGTTAGTGTGGAGTTAGTCAGCCACATGGCGTAACGGGAGATATCGAAACACGTTGTTTGAATTAACGTATGACTTTTATCAACCGGAATGGCGTAATAGCGTTTTTTTTCTCCCTCCGCCGCCCCGCTACAGTTCATCTCTGGTGGCAGTTGAAGCTGTGACTGGATGTTTTGAAGCTGTATTTCCGTTAATTGTGTCATTTTCGGCGATGAGATAACGGGATGTGTCGCGATAAGCGGTGTGGGAGATTCGGGGAGTGCTTCGAAAATATTGTCAGGTCCTGGCTTAAGCAGGGCGCTTGCGGTATTGATACGTTTTTGGAACGCATCCATTTTCAGCAGTACGGCATCAGATCCTGCCAGAGAGAGTATTTTACGTTCGCCATCGGCTTCAAATTCAATCACATCATTTTGTTGTAATGCCCGAATAAAGTCAGACCTGATGTCACTTCCCAGCAAAAAATAGCCATCAGAAACAGGAATAAGCGGCCTTTGTTTTTGATTATTAATAAAAAGCACGGCAGTGGAGATGGGGGATTGCCCTTGTTCTCGTTGGGAAAAAGTTACCTCTATTCTTGTATCAGGGGATATACCCGCACGACGCGTCAGCAATGTACTGACGTTATCACCATAGCCCGCTGCGCGGCAGGTGCCGGTGTTATCGCACGCGAGTTCCCAGTCTTTATGGCTGAAAGTAAGGCCACTTATGGCATTGGCAAAAAATGGTATAACAAAAAGAGCGGCAAGTGTGGCGTGGTGAAGCAGGCGCATATAATTCCCTTTTATATATCCGTGTTGGCGGAATTATATGCGTATACGAAAGAGCCAGAAATCCGAATTACGTCAGTGCGCCGCCCTGGCGGCAGCGGGCGAAGCGCAGGATATCTTCCGCCAGTCGGTGTGCGGTGTCGACATCCGCCTGGCTACGATTCACCAGCATTCGGCTTAAACAGCCTTCCAGCACCAGTTCCATCTGCTTTGCCACCATCGCCGGATCGTCAACTTCCAGCGTGGTTAACAGTTCGTGGGTGAAATCGTAGGCCGCGCTTTTTTGCTGATCGGCCAGTTGATGAATAGGGTGGCCAGGATCGGGATAAAACGTACAGGCAGCGATAAACAGACAGCCTGGATAGCGGTTGTTTTTAACGCACTCTGATAACGCCTGATAACGCGCCAGCAGCTTTTGTTCGGCGGTTTGCGTTTCGTCCAGCATCAGCTGACGACGCCAGACATCTATCTGTTGGCTAAGATAGCGCAGCGCATCGTAGAGGATTGCCTCTTTGTCTGGCCAGAAGCGGCGCAGTTCGTCCAGTGGATAATCCACACGTTCAGCAACCATCTCCAGCGTGGTGTTGGCAATCCCTTGTAATTCTAATAATTTCAGGGCTTCTCCCAGAACATCTTCACGTTGCACGCTATTTTCCTCCGTCTTTCCCACTGAAGTGTCGTTCACGGTTGGCGATCGCGCAAATGTGCGCTGAAGGTTTCTGCATCCATAAAGCCCGTGACGCGCGTTTGTGGATGCTCCTGGCCTTGTCCATCAAAAAAGAGAATTGTCGGTAGGCCAAGGACATTAAGATGCTTTAACAGCGCCACATCCTGGGCGTCGTTGGCAGTGACGTTGGCCTGAAGTAAGACCGTGTCTGCTAACGTTTTTTGCACCTGCGGGTCGCTGAAGGTGTATTTCTCAAACTCTTTACAGGCGACGCACCAGTCGGCATAGAGATCTAACATCACCGGTTTGCCTTTGGCTTCGGCGAGTGCCTGATTTAATTCATCTACCGTTTTGATTTGCGTAAAGTTGAGATGCGCCTGAGTTTGCGCGATGTTAGTGGCGCCAAATGCCCAATCCTGTAATGGGCGCACGCTAACCAGCGCCGCTGCTAGCAAAATAATTTGTACAATGCGCATCCAGCCGCGTTTGGCCTGTAAGCTGGTGATAAATGCCCAGCCAAAGAATGCGACGCCAAGCGCCGACCACAAGCGTAATCCCCAGACATCACCAATTACTCGCTCCAGCAGGAACACCGGCAGCGCGAGGATCACAAAACCAAACGCGGTTTTGACCTGTTCCATCCACGGGCCACTTTTCGGCAGCAGACGGTTGCCAAAGACGGTAATTAGCATCAGCGGCAGGCCCATGCCCAGCGCATAGAGATAAAGCGTGCCGCCGCCCAGCCACATGTTCCCGCTTTGGGCGATGTACAGCAGAATCGCGCTAAGTGGCGCGGTGGTGCATGGTGAACAGATCAACCCGGCAATCGCCCCCATAACAAACACACCGCCGGGCGAGCCACCTTGCTGGCGATTGCTCATTAGCGTGAGGCGTGTTTGCAGTGATGAGGGAAGTTGCAGGGTGAATAGACCAAACATCGACATCGCCAGCAAGGTAAAGACGATAGCGAGGCCGATAAGCACGTAAGGATGCTGTAGCGCCGCCTGGAACTGTAATCCTGCGGCAGCAACCACCAGACCCAGGGCCGTGTAGGTGAGCGCCATCCCCTGCACATAAATAAAGGTCAGCAACAATGCTCTGGCGGTAGATAACCGCTGTTTACCACCCAGCACGATACCGGAAATTAGTGGGTACATTGGCAGCACGCATGGCGTGAAGGCGATACCGATACCAATCAACAACGCCCAGAGCGCGGAAAAGGGCAATTGCGCGGTGGGCTGCTCTTGCTGCGGAACGGATGCAGGCTGTGGCGTCGCGTTGTTGGTAACCACTTCGCTTAACGGAACGGTTTTGGTTTCTGGTGGATAACAAAAACCGGCGTCAGCACAGCCCTGGTAAGTGACAGTTAATGTCGCACCAGCACTTGCCTGGTTGATGGTCACAGGAAGCGTCAGCCGCTCGCGGTAAATCTCGCTTTTGCCGTAAAACTCATCGTCATGCCAGACGCCTTGCGGCAGCTGCACGTCGGCAATTTTCGCTTGTTCCGGCGTAATGCGGATCTGTTTACGGTAAAGATAGTAACCGTCTTTAATCTGCCAGCTCAGATTAAGGTCATGTTGGTTTTGCTGAAAATCAAAAGCAAAGGCTTGATCCGCGGGGACAAATTGTGAGCGTCCTGGCGCGTCGAATAATCCGGCGAAAACGGAAGTGCTGCAAAGTAGCAGGATCAGCGTAAAGATGCGTTGAGCCATGAGAGGTAATCTGTGTCTCCGTGTGTAACAGGTAAAACCAGAAGCTCCGGGGTTTGATACGGATGATGAGACTTCAGGCATTCCAGTAGTGCTTGCTGGTGAGATACGGTGGTTTTTAAAATCATCTGCACTTCGTATTCTTGTTCCAGTTTACCTTCCCAGTAATAAAGAGAGGTAGCGCCAGGAATCAAGGTCGCGCAGGCCGCCAGTTTTTCCGCCAACACTTTGGCGGCTAATTCCTGGGCCGTTGCTTCATCCGGCGCGGTGCACAACACCACGACAGACGCGGTATTCGAACTTTTTTCATCAAGCATAAACACCTCGCAAGAACAGATGGAACCGCAAGAGAGAGGTCACTATACAACGGACGGGGAAAGGATGTTAGTCGGCGGGAAAGAAAGCGGGGCGTGAATGCCCCGCGATTTGTCATTACAGCATCACGCTGCCCAGCAAGAAGCCGAAGCAAACGGCCAGGGCGACACCCAGAGTACCCGGGATGAAGAACGGATGGTTGAAGACGAATTTACCGATACGAGTGGTACCCGTGTCATCCATCTGTACCGCAGCAACCAGCGTCGGGTAGGTCGGCAGAATGAACAGACCAGACACGGCTGCGAAAGAAGCTACAGCGGTCAGCGGAGAAACGTTCAGTGCCAGAGCCATCGGCATCAGTGCTTTTGCAGTTGCAGCCTGAGAGTACAGCAGAGCAGAAGCAAAGAAGAAGATAACAGCCAGCAGCCACGGATGACCCTGAATGACTTCACCAGCGGTATCTTTGATCCAGTCGATGTTGTTGGAAACGAAAGTATCGCCCAGCCATGCAACACCCAGGATACAAATACAGGCGCTCATACCTGCTTTGAAGGTGCTGGAGTTGAGGATGTTGTCGGTGTCCACTTTGCAAAGAACAGTGGTCAGGGTTGCAACGCTCAACATGATAATCAGGATAGCGTTAGTCGTGTTCATCAGCGGTTTTTCAACCAAGCCCATGCTCGGGCTGTTGATAATCGCATAGATAACCACGCCAACTACGCCCAGCAGGAACAGCCAGACGGATGCTTTCGCGCCTTGTTTGATTTCAATCTGCTTCTCACCGCGCAGTTCAACCAGACCTTCTTCCAGACGCTTGCGATAAATCGGATCGTCAGACAGTTTGGAGTTGAAGAGCATGGTTACCAGGAAGGACATCACCAGAACTGCCAGCAGGGTAGACGGGATGACCACAGAGAGCAGATGCAGGTAGCTGATGCCATGACCTTCCATCACGGAAGACATGTAAACCACCGCCGCAGAGATTGGCGATGCGGTGATCGCAATCTGCGCGGAAACTACCGCCGTTGATAGTGGACGGCAAGGCTTAACGCCTTGTTCCTTCGCAACTTCAGCGATAACTGGCAGTGTTGCCAGAGAGATGTTGCCGGTACCCGCAAAGATGGTCAGGAAATAGGTCACGATCGGTGCAAGGATCGTGATGTATTTCGGGTTACGGCGCAGCAGCTTTTCTGTCTGGTGAACCAGATAGTCCAGGCCGCCAGCAACCTGCATGGCAGAAATAGCGGCGATAACCGCCATGATAATGGAAATGACATCGAATGGGATGTTACCAGGCTTGACGCCGATAGCGGCAAGAACCAGCACCCCCAATCCGCCTGCAAAACCAATACCGATTCCCCCCAGTCTGGCGCCCAAGAAGATCGCCAGCAAAACGATGATGAGTTCTACAACTAGCATATTAGCCTTCCTTGTTTTTTAACAAGTTGATATAAGGTTGTTATTTTTAAGTTACTACTCACAAGAAAAAAGGCACGTCGTCTGACGTGCCTTTTTTATTTGTACTACCCTGTACGATTACTGTTCGCTTTCATCAGTATAGCGTTTTGCTTTGTAAGCCGGGTGCATCAGATTCTGTACGGAGAAAATATCGTCTAGTTCTGCTTCAGTCAACAGACCGCGTTCCAGAACGACTTCACGTACACTCTTACCGGTTTCGGCACAGATTTTACCCACGATGTCACCGTTGTGGTGGCCGATGAATGGGTTCAGGTAAGTGACGATACCGATAGAGTTGTAAACGTAACCTTCGCACACTTCTTTGTTAGCAGTGATGCCGTTAACGCATTTTTCCAGCAGGTTGTAGCAAGCGTTGGTCAGAATGTGAACGGATTCAAACATGGCCTGGCCAATGACCGGCTCCATAACGTTCAGCTGCAGCTGACCTGCTTCTGCTGCCATGGTAACAGTGGTGTCGTTACCGATGACTTTGAAGCAAACCTGGTTAACCACTTCCGGAACAACCGGGTTTACTTTAGCTGGCATGATGGAAGAGCCCGCCTGCAGTTCCGGCAGGTTGATCTCGTTCAGGCCGGCACGTGGGCCAGAAGAGAGCAAGCGCAGGTCGTTACAGATTTTGGACATCTTCACAGCCATGCGTTTCAGCGCGCCATGAACCATAACGTAAGCGCCGCAGTCAGAGGTCGCTTCGATCAGGTCTTCAGCGGGTACGCATGGGAAGCCAGTAACTTCAGCCAGTTTTTTCACTGCCAGCGGAGAGTACTCTTTCGGCGTGTTCAGGCCAGTACCGATTGCCGTTGCGCCGAGGTTAACTTCCAGCAGCAGTTCAGCGGTACGTTGGATGTTTTTTACTTCTTCTTTCAGCAGGATGCTGAAAGCGCGGAATTCCTGACCGAGGGTCATCGGTACTGCGTCCTGCAGCTGGGTACGACCCATTTTCAGGATGTCCTGGAATTCGACAGCTTTACGTTCAAAGCCTTCACGCAGTTGGTTAATAGCATCTACCAGTTTAATCAGAGAAGAGTAAACCGCGATGCGGAAACCGGTCGGGTAGGCGTCGTTAGTGGACTGACATTTGTTAACGTGGTCGTTCGGGTTCAGGTACTGATATTCACCTTTCTGGTGACCCATCAGTTCCAGACCGATATTGGCCAGCACTTCGTTGGTGTTCATGTTTACGGAAGTACCTGCGCCGCCCTGGTAGACGTCTACCGGGAACTGATCCATGCATTTTCCGTTGTTCAGGACTTCATCACATGCGGCAATGATTGCATTCGCTACACTTTTAGGAATGGTTTGCAGCTCTTTGTTTGCCATAGCTGCGGCTTTTTTAACCATTACCATACCGCGAACAAATTCAGGAATATCGCTGATTTTGCTGTTGCTGATATAGAAGTTTTCAATCGCTCTCAGAGTGTGAACACCATAGTAGGCATCAGCTGGAACTTCCCTGGTACCCAACAGATCTTCTTCGATACGAATGTTGTTTGACATGTGAACCTTCTTTTTCAAGCTGCCAATGATTTGCTTTAAACACACAGAATATATGTGGTTTCGAATGTTTTTCGACCGACGATTATCCCCTGCATCAGTCGAATAACCGGGATCATATGCTGCTTGAGGATTTCTACCGTAATCTGGATCACTTTAAGTGTCGGTTTTTACCCCTTAATTATTAATTTGTGAAATAGATCACCGCTTTGGGATTACTACCAAAAATAGTTGTGCAAACATCTTGAAATTTTGCTAATGACCACAATATAAGCTGAACGCGATTCGCAACCCATTCAGGCATCCGGATTTAACCGGTTGCTATTACAGGAGAAACCTTTGCGCTGGTTACCTTTTATTGCCATTTTCCTTTATGTCTATATTGAGATTTCAATCTTTATCCAGGTTGCTCATGTATTAGGTGTATTGCTAACTCTTGTATTGGTTATATTCACATCGGTTATCGGTATGTCGCTGGTACGTAACCAGGGCTTTAAGAATTTTGTGCTGATGCAACAAAAAATGGCGGCGGGTGAAAACCCGGCAGCGGAAATGATTAAAAGTGTTTCGTTGATCATTGCCGGTTTGTTGCTTTTATTACCGGGCTTTTTCACCGATTTCCTCGGCCTTCTTCTTTTATTACCGCCAGTGCAAAAGCACCTGACTGTGAAGCTGATGCCGCATTTGCGCTTTTCCCGTATGCCGGGCGGCGGTTTTAGCGCCGGAACCGGTGGCGGTAATACTTTTGATGGTGAGTATCAGCGAAAGGATGATGACCGCGACCGCCTTGATCATAAAGACGATCGCCAGGATTAATGTTGAAACGCCGGATTATGTGGTTATGCCATTTTCCGGCGTTTTTCGTTTTGGCAGAAACAGCCATAACCCTGCCAGCATGATCAGTGCATATAAACTTTTCCAGCCGACCATCGCCAGTAACAGAACGCATAACAGCCCGCCAATTACCGCCAGTAGCCGATAACGTCCTTGCAATAATTTACAGCCTGCCAGCATGCACAGCAGATAGATCATAATAAAGATGCCGTTGGCATAGATGATGAGTGCGTCCAGATTGATCCCTAACATATGGATCACCAACGTGCTCACCACGCAACAGCCGAGCACGGCATTAAGGGCATTAGTCGGGATATGGCGAGAAGAGAGGCGTGCCAGGTAGTGGTCAGGATTATGTTGTGCTTGCGACCAGACCAGGCGGGCGAAACTCTGTATATAAATGTTGAGGCTGGCAAAGCAGGCCAGATAACCAATCACACAGGCAATCCACAACGCTCCTACACCAAACAGCTGCACCACAATTTTTGGAAGCGATGCTGCCGCCGCCATTTTTTCACCGTAGGCGTCGAAGTGTAATACCACCACCGTACAGCCCCAATAGACTAGTCCTGCCAGCAGCAGACCAATCATCAGAGCGCGCGGAAAATCACGCTCCGGATTTTTAAACTCCGAGGCGAGATGGGCAAATGCCTCCAGACCGACAAAGCACCAGAACATCACCGATAATGCAGCAAATAACCCGGTAAGTGCGATATTACCAGGCGCAGGGAAGGGGATATTTGTAGGTTTGATATCGCCCGCCCACCAGAGAGCGACAACCAGCGCAACGATAAGCCCGGCAATGACGGTTTGTAGATTAGCACTGGAACTGGCACCGCGAGTACCGATGTACCACACCAGCGCCAGCGTACCGAGTTCCGCCAATAACAGTTGCCAGCTATGCCAGCCAAACATTGCCTGGCCAAAGCCAGCGGCAATTTGTAGCGCAGCGGGCAAGCCAACGGGAATGACCGATAAAAAAAGCCAGCCAGTGACCCTCTCAAGCCGCGAGCCGAATGCCATGCCAACGAAGTGCGCGACGCCGCCCGCGCTGGGATAGTGGCGTCCCAGCAGCGCAAAGACGATTGCAATCGGGAACACTAAGATAATCAAAACGGGCCAGGCCCACAGACTGGTATTGCCCGCTAACAGGGCGGCTAATGCGGGAACGGCAAATACGCCTGTGCCTAATAATGAGGTTGATAACAGGCCGATCCCCTGGGCCAGTCCCAGTTCTTGTTTGAGTCCACTCATGGGTTAATGTCCAATTGTGCCCAAATTTTGGGCAACTGCGCAGGATTTTGATGGTAGCACAATCGGATTCGCGTATGGCGGCGATGGAGAAATTGCGATGAAATGTGATGTGAATCAGGATTTTTACCCGATTTTGTACTGATCAGAATTTTTTTTCATTTGCCCCCTTGAAGGGGGAGATGCCCATCCCCATTTCACTGGTCACCAGCCGGGAAACCACGTAAGGTCCGGCGTCACCCATAACAGATACGGACTTTCTCAAAGGAGAGTTATCAATGAATATTCGTCCATTGCATGATCGCGTGATCGTCAAGCGTAAAGAAGTTGAAACTAAATCTGCTGGCGGCATCGTTCTGACCGGCTCTGCAGCGGCTAAATCTACCCGTGGCGAAGTGCTGGCTGTTGGCAATGGCCGTATCCTTGAAAATGGCGAAGTGAAGCCGCTGGACGTGAAAGTTGGCGACATCGTAATTTTCAATGATGGCTACGGTGTGAAGTCTGAGAAGATCGACAATGAAGAAGTGTTGATCATGTCCGAAAGCGACATTCTGGCAATTGTTGAAGCGTAATCCGCGCACGACACTGAACATACGAATTTAAGGAATAAAGATAATGGCAGCTAAAGACGTAAAATTCGGTAACGACGCTCGTGTGAAAATGCTGCGCGGCGTAAACGTACTGGCAGATGCAGTGAAAGTTACCCTCGGTCCGAAAGGCCGTAACGTAGTTCTGGATAAATCTTTCGGTGCACCGACCATCACCAAAGATGGTGTTTCCGTTGCTCGTGAAATCGAACTGGAAGACAAGTTCGAAAACATGGGCGCGCAGATGGTGAAAGAAGTTGCCTCTAAAGCGAACGACACTGCAGGCGACGGTACCACCACCGCAACCGTACTGGCTCAGGCTATCATCACTGAAGGTCTGAAAGCTGTTGCTGCGGGCATGAACCCGATGGACCTGAAACGTGGTATCGACAAAGCTGTAACCGCTGCAGTTGAAGAACTGAAAGCGCTGTCCGTACCGTGCTCTGACTCTAAAGCGATTGCTCAGGTTGGTACTATCTCCGCTAACTCCGACGAAACCGTAGGTAAACTGATCGCTGAAGCGATGGACAAAGTCGGTAAAGAAGGCGTTATCACCGTTGAAGACGGTACTGGCCTGCAGGACGAACTGGACGTGGTTGAAGGTATGCAGTTCGACCGTGGTTACCTGTCTCCTTACTTCATCAACAAGCCGGAAACTGGCGCAGTAGAACTGGAAAGCCCGTTCATCCTGCTGGCTGACAAGAAAATCTCCAACATCCGCGAAATGCTGCCAGTTCTGGAAGCTGTTGCAAAAGCAGGTAAACCACTGCTGATCATCGCTGAAGATGTTGAAGGCGAAGCGCTGGCAACTCTGGTTGTTAACACCATGCGTGGCATCGTGAAAGTCGCTGCGGTTAAAGCTCCGGGCTTCGGTGATCGTCGTAAAGCTATGCTTCAGGATATCGCAACCCTGACCGGTGGTACTGTAATCTCTGAAGAGATCGGTATGGAGCTGGAAAAAGCAACCCTGGAAGACCTGGGCCAGGCTAAACGTGTTGTAATCAACAAAGACACCACCACCATCATCGATGGCGTGGGTGAAGAAGCTGCAATCCAGGGCCGTGTTGCTCAGATCCGTCAGCAGATTGAAGAAGCAACTTCTGACTACGACCGTGAAAAACTGCAGGAGCGCGTAGCGAAACTGGCTGGCGGCGTTGCAGTTATCAAAGTTGGTGCTGCTACCGAAGTTGAAATGAAAGAGAAAAAAGCACGCGTTGAAGACGCCCTGCACGCGACCCGTGCTGCGGTAGAAGAAGGCGTGGTTGCTGGTGGTGGTGTTGCGCTGATCCGCGTAGCGTCTAAACTGGCTGACCTGCGTGGTCAGAACGAAGAGCAGAACGTGGGTATCAAAGTTGCACTGCGTGCAATGGAAGCTCCGCTGCGTCAGATCGTGCTGAACTGCGGTGAAGAACCGTCTGTTGTTGCGAACACTGTTAAAGCTGGCGACGGCAACTACGGCTACAACGCTGCAACCGAAGAATATGGCAACATGATCGACATGGGTATCCTGGATCCAACCAAAGTAACTCGTTCTGCTCTGCAGTACGCAGCTTCTGTGGCTGGCCTGATGATCACCACTGAGTGCATGGTTACCGACCTGCCGAAAAACGATGCAGCTGACTTAGGCGCTGCTGGCGGTATGGGCGGCATGGGTGGCATGGGCGGCATGATGTAATTGCCCTGCACCTCGCAGAAATAAAGAAACCCCCGGGCAGAAATGTCTGGGGGTTTTTCTTTTGGTCATCTTTCTAGTATAAGATTCAGACACGGACGACGCGAGTTGCGTCCAGCTCATTGATTATGGGGAATAACATGCACGTAAAATACTTAGCAGGGATTGTCGGTGCCGCGCTACTGATGGCGGGGTGTAGCTCCAGCAACGAATTGAGCGCTGCCGGACAGAGCGTTCGCATCGTGGACGAGCAACCAGGTGCAGAGTGCCAGCTGATTGGTACAGCGACAGGTAAGCAAAGCAACTGGCTTTCCGGACAACACGGTGAAGAAGGCGGTTCTATGCGCGGTGCGGCAAACGATCTGCGCAACCAGGCGGCAGCAATGGGCGGTAACGTGATTTATGGTATCAGCAGCCCGTCGCAGGGAATGTTGTCTAGCTTTGTCCCGACTGATAGTCAGATTATCGGCCAGGTTTACAAGTGCCCGAACTGATGTGATTCAGAGGCTGGATGGCAAACGTGTAATTACCTGATGCGCTTCGCTTATCAGGCATACATCGTGCATTGTAATTGATGGAATGTTCGAGAATTTGTAGGCCAGATAAGGCGTTTACGCCGCATCCAGCAAGAGAAACGATCACGTTATCAGCAATCTGAGGCTGGATGATTCCAGCCTTGTAGTAAAACAGATGAGATTATTTCGCCTGTGGTGCAGTTTTGCTGATGGACTGGACGCGTAGGTGATGCAGCGCGCGTAAGCATTGATCCTGGGTTAGTGGTTGGGCGTTATTTGCTGCCACGGTACGAACGTAGACCTGACATGGCACTCCAGCGAGCTTTTTCAGTCGAGGGCTGAAATCAAGCATCCGGCGAGTGATAGCCTCCACTTCTTTACCCGGTGTTGCTTCACGCGTTTTTACTACTGCGCCGCTAAATTGCTCTTTGCCACTTTCATCTTTAAAGCGATAAAGTACCGCCAGATAATGGTTAAACAGATTATGTTTCCATGCTGGTTGTGAATAGGTGTCATATTCCAGATTACCATTCTCCTGGCAGTCGACGTCATATAACGGCAGGAAATCTAACAGAGATGTAATACGCAATGCCAGTTCACGCATTTCTGCATTATTAATTGCATGAATGATTGCCCGCGCCAACATTTCAATCTGCAACTCATTGACGATTAATTCACTTTTGCTGCCATCATGCAGAGTTAATGTGAATGTGAGATTTTCACCCTGGTTATCTGTAAGTTCCAGCGTGTTAACTCGGCGATTAATATCGGCATTCTTCAGCTCATCAACCTGGATTTCTGGGATATTTTCTGCCATTTTTTTAATGACTTTATCGCGAGCCTGCTCGTACTGAAGACGTGCATCAGCATCCAGTTTATGCTTTTGATGTAGACGACTTTCCAGTGCAATCAGTAGGTCGCGCAGTTCCATCACAGACATGAAAAACAACGATTCTTTATTGCGAGGCTCTTTTATTTTCAGCGCCAGCGCAATGAAATTATTACTCTTGCGAATAACACCAGTATTAACACCCTTGATGCTTATGGCCATGTAGGTTCTCCCTAACCATTTCTCAAAAAAATAATTAAATTTAATTTATAAGCTAGATAAATGAGCTTCATAGTAATAGCTGTTAAAATAACACAAATTAGGGGGGGCACTCTAGATAAACAGAAAAGAATGGATAATTATTGATGTTAATTATGTAAGTGATAAAAAATACATCAAATGAATATTTAAGGCTAATGCAACGGGTAAAGATTAAACTTCCCTGTTTAATGACAGATCGCTGTACTCGTGTTCGTTGCTCTGGCCGGATGCGGCGTAAACGCCTTATCCGGCCTACAAATTCTCGAACATTCCATCAATTACAATGCACGATGTAGGCCTGATAAGCGAAACGCATCAGGCAATGTTTACATCTAACTTCTATGTTTAATCAGTTACTGCTGGCGTAGCTGGAGATCCAGCGGTGTTTTGCTGGGTTCGCCACCAATCTCGCGTGCCAGTTTGGGCACCAGATATCCCGATACTAACGTCAGAAGCTCACGCATAATCTGCCGCGCTTCGTCATCACTCACCATAAAATGCGCCGCGCCCTGCACTTTATCGAGCACATGCAGGTAATAGGGCATCACACCGGCGTCAAACAGTGCATTACTCAGATTTGCCAGCGTTTGCGCGTTATTGTTCACGCCACGTAACAGAACGCTTTGGTTAAGCAGGGTGACGCCGACACGGCGTAATTTAGCCATCGCCTGACGGAATGTTTCATCCACCTCATTGGCATGGTTGATGTGATTCACCAGCAAGATTTGCAGCGTAGAACGGGCAAAGCGTTCAACCAACGCCTCTGTAATACGAGCGGGAATCACAATCGGCAGACGGCTGTGAATACGCAGACGTTTGATATGTGGGATGGCTTCCAGTTGCGTTAACAACCAGTCCAGTTCGTGATCTTTCGCCATCAGCGGATCGCCGCCGGAGAAAATAATCTCGTCCAGTTCAGGATGCGCAGCAACATACTCCAGTGCCGTCTGCCAGTTACGTTTATTGCCCTGATTTTCGGCATACGGGAAGTGGCGGCGGAAGCAATAGCGGCAATTTACCGCGCAGCCGCCTTTGACCAGCAATAGCGCCCGGTTGTGGTATTTATGCAACAAACCAGGCACTACGCTGTGCTGTTCTTCCAATGGGTCGGTGGAGAATCCGGGCGCGACGACAAACTCATCTTGCGAGGTAAGTACCTGACGCAAAAGTGGATCGTCCAGATTGCCTTTCTCCATGCGATCGATAAATGAGCGGGGCACTCGCAGGGCAAACAGCTTTTTAGCACTGCGTCCGGCCAACAGTTTTTCGTCCGCGTCTATATTCAAAAGACGCAGAAGTTCATCAGGATCGGTCACAACATCGGCAAGTTGCGTTAACCAATCTTCTCTGGATGGGGTATTTAGGGTTACAATATGTGCCATTTTGTGGCTTAGCTACCAATTAACAAATTTCAGAGGGCCTTATGGCAACGTACTATAGCAACGATTTTCGTGCTGGTCTTAAAATCATGTTAGATGGCGAACCTTACGCGGTTGAAGCGAGTGAATTCGTGAAACCGGGTAAAGGTCAGGCATTCGCTCGCGTTAAACTGCGTCGTCTGCTGACTGGTACTCGCGTAGAAAAAACCTTCAAATCTACCGATTCCGCTGAAGGCGCTGATGTTGTCGATATGAACCTGACTTACCTGTACAACGACGGTGAGTTCTGGCACTTCATGAACAACGAAACCTTCGAGCAACTGTCTGCTGATGCGAAAGCAATTGGCGACAACGCTAAATGGCTGCTGGATCAGGCTGAGTGCATCGTAACTCTGTGGAACGGCCAGCCAATCTCCGTAACTCCGCCGAACTTCGTTGAACTGGAAATCGTTGATACCGATCCAGGTCTGAAAGGTGATACTGCAGGTACTGGCGGCAAACCAGCTACCCTGTCTACTGGCGCTGTGGTTAAAGTTCCGCTGTTCGTACAGATCGGCGAAGTCATCAAAGTGGATACCCGCTCTGGTGAATACGTATCTCGCGTGAAGTAATGCGGTTGTGGTGCGGCCTGTTGGCTGCACCATCACTTTCTCAGGTCAGAGATGATGAAACGCCTTATCCTTCTTGTTTTGCTTGCCAGTGCGCTGCTCACGGGCTGTAACACCGCTCGCGGTTTTGGTGAAGACATTAAACATCTCGGTAATTCCATCTCCCGCGCTGCCAGCTAATTTTTCTTCTCTTCATAAAAATCATCAGATTTCCGTCATTTTCGGTGGTGTTGTCTATTATTAATTTGCTATAGGCAAACACAAATAACATTACCTAAAAGGAAGACGTTATGGTGAAGAAGACAATTGCAGCGATCTTTTCTGTTCTGGTGCTTTCAACTGTATTAACTGCCTGCAACACCACGCGTGGCGTTGGTGAAGATATTTCCGACGGCGGTAATGCGATTTCTGGCGCAGCGACGAAGGCACAGCAATAAGCAATAACGGTACGGCAGAGTTGTCGTGCCGTTTGAGACTTATGGTAAACGCAAAACTGCCTGATGCGCTTCGCTTATCAGGCCTACATTTCCCATGCAATGTATTGAACTTGCACGATTTTGCAGGCCAGATAAGGCGTTTACGCCGCATCCGGCATAAACAACGCGCATTTTGTCAACAATGTGTAACGGTGCGACAGCTGTGTCGTGCCGTTTGTTTTTTCTGCGATAGTCACTAAGGTAATAGTTGAAATTCCCCTGCCACCAGGCAAAATACCCGTTCAATCATCAGCTTTGCAGGACGACCTGCAAACGCTTCTTTCCACCGGGGACGGCCCCAATTCTCCGGAGCCTGATATGTCCTGGATAATATTAATTATTGCTGGTCTGCTCGAAGTAGTATGGGCCGTTGGCCTGAAATATACCCACGGTTTTAGCCGTTTGACGCCAAGTGTTATTACCGTGATGGCGATGATTGTCAGTATGGCGCTGCTCGCCTGGGCGATGAAGTCATTGCCTGTAGGGACGGCTTATGCGGTCTGGACGGGGATTGGCGCAGTCGGCGCGGCCATCACCGGCATTGTGCTGCTCGGCGAGTCCGCTAACCCGATGCGCCTGGCGAGTCTGGCGTTAATCGTACTGGGTATTATTGGTCTGAAACTTAGCACTCACTAACTACCGGGCTGCTGTACCCAAATAAACTTACTGACATCAAACCCTTCCCGGGTCGCGACTGCCAGCATCTCATGTTTAACTTCGTCAGAAATGGTTGGTGTGCGGGAGAGTATCCACAGGTAGTCGCGGTCCGGGCCGCAAACCAGCGCGTGGCGGTACTCCCGATCGAGCGCAATCACGTTATAGCCGCCATAGAAAGGGCCAAAGAACGACACTTTTAGCGCCGCGCGGTCAGGCGCGCCGGTAAAGTATGCTTTCCCTTCACTTTGCTGCCACATCTCCCGGTCCTGGTTATAGCCTTTATTGATGACGTTCAGGCCGCCATCATCCCGCAGGCTGTATGTTGCGGTGACTTTCTCCAGCCCGCGCTCAAATCGGTGATCAAAACGAGCAATCTCATACCAGGTGCCAAGATAGCGTTTAGCGTCGAAATTATTCACTACGGTCACGCCACGCGGTGGCGTAGGAGAACTACAGGCAACGACCAGAAATGCAGCCGTCGCTGCGGCAACGAGGGGGAGCAGGCGCATAGATGTTTCCTTACTGGTTTTTTCTAAGTGTAGATGACAGCAAGAAAATGCGAAGAAAAGGTCCGAAAATTCGGACCCGGTGAAATTTTACTGCAGGGCGTTGAGGATCTGCCAGGCGGCGTCGACTCTCGCTGGATTGGGATAGTTTTTGTTAGCCAGCATCACAATACCCAGCTCTTTTTCTGGGATAAACGCGACGTAGCTGCCAAAACCACCAGTCGCGCCTGTTTTATGTACCCATGATGCACGTACAGCAGGAGTTGGGGGCGTCATCGCTTTTACTGGTCGTGCCGCCAGCGCAATTTTACTGTCGCTACCATTAATGATGCTGTCAGGATTTACCGGCCAGTCCAGCATTTCCCAGCCCAGGCCCTGATACATATCGCCGGTTTGCCAGTAGCGAGATTGCGCTAGTTGGATACCTTGCTGAAGTGTTTTTTCGTTGATATCACGGGGATTCATATTGCTTCGTACCCAGCGTGCCATATCTTCAATCGTTGATTTCACACCGTAAGCTTCAGCATCCAGCGCCCCCGGTGAAACATGCACCGGCTTACCTTCGCGATACCCCCAGGCGTAATTCTTTTCTTCTTCAGGCGGTACATTAATCCACGTATGGTTGAGTTTGAGTGGCTGGAAGACACGAGTTTGCATCGCCTGCTCAAAACCCAAACCAGATGGCTTCACAGCCAATGCGCCGAACAAACCAATACTGGAATTCGCATATAAACGTTGTGTTCCTGGCGCCCATGCAGGCTGCCAGTTTTGATAGAAACGTAGCAGGTCAGTTGCGGATTTAACGTCATCCGGCACCTGCAATGGCAGGCCGCCAGCGGTGTAGGTAGCGAGATGTAATAGTGTGATCCCGTTCCACTGATTAGCGGTAAGTTCAGGCCAGTATTTTGTGACGGGATCGCTCAGGTTGATTTCCCCTCGTGCAATAGCGTCGCCACCAAGCACGCCCGTAAATGTTTTGCTGACCGAGCCTAACTCAAACAATGTTTGCTGTGTGACGGGGCGCTTTTTTGCCACGTCAGCGTAGCCCCAGGTAAAGTAATAAGGCTTGCCCTGATAAATCACTGCAACGGCCATGCCGGGGATTTTTTGTTGCTCAACAAGTGGGGTAATCGTGCGATGCACAATATCGTTGATTTGTTGTTCACTGTGGGGGGCGGCAAGTGTGGAGCAAGAGACGGTAATCAGTAAGGCGCAAAGCGTTGTTTTGAGCATAAAGTCTGGTTTCCATACAAAACGGCCCGCCATAGGCGGGCCGGATTTACATTGGCGATACGTTAGATTGTAACGATACCAATCAGCGTGACAACTGTCAGGATAGCAGCCAGACCGTAGAAAACCCATTTGCCCGCAGGCACGTGGATTTTCAGATCGTGCATCGCGTGGTGCATACGGTGTAAACCACACCACAGCGGCAGGACGATCATCAGGAACAGGAATACGCGACCAATGAAGCTTTGCGCGAACGCCAGAACGCGTTCGTAGCTCAGTGCATCACCCGGGAACAGACCCAGCGGCAGCAGAATGCCAACCAGCAGGATCATTACCGGTGCAATGATCGCACTCCACATACCGCCGGCCCCGAAGAGGCCCCAGAATACCGGTTCGTCAGAACGCTTTGGATTTGGATTAATCATCTCAGGCTCCTTACCAGTACAGGGCTACAAACAGGATTACGATGGTGGCAACCACGGTTACCGCCCAGAGACTTTTGATAATTGGCTCTGGTCCCATTTTTTCGTCTTTTACAATGATATTGGCAGCTTTCGGCGCCAGTTCAAACCAGGTTTTGGTGTGCAGCAGAGCGGCCGCCAGAGTGATCAGGTTAATGATCACGATAACCGGGTTTTGTAAAAAGTCGACGAATCCCGCCCAGGCTTCCGGGCCGTTTTTCAGGGCAAACAGCCCGAAAATCAGTTCAATGCTGAACCACACAGCCGGAACCGCCGTGCCTTCACGCAGCATGTAAAAGCGATAAAACGGCAATTTTTTCCACCAGGTGGACGTCATTGGCCGTACATACGGTTTACGTTTAGTCGTCATGTTGCACTCCTTAGCGTGGTTTCAGGGTAGCGATAAGAAAGTCTTTCGAACTTTCTACTTTGCCCTGCTGAATGGCCGCAGCCGGATCGACGTGTTTCGGGCAGACTTCGGAGCAGTAGCCCACGAAAGTACAGCTCCATACGCCGTTCTGGCTGTTCAACTGCGCCATACGCTCCTTCTTACCGTGGTCGCGGCTATCTTCGTTATAACGGTGTGCCAGCGTAATGGCAGCCGGACCGATGAACTCTGGGTTCAGGCCGAACTGCGGGCATGCGGCATAGCACAGACCACAGTTGATGCAACCGGAGAACTGGTGATACTTCGCCATCTGCGCCGGGGTCTGGATGTTAGTCCCCTGGTCCGCAGTGCGGGAGTTGCCGATGATGTACGGTTTGATAGCTTCCAGGCTTTCGATAAAGTGGGTCATATCGACCACCAGATCGCGTTCGATCGGGAAGTTAGCTAACGCTTCAACCTTCATGCCGTTGGTGTAGTCACGCAGGAAGGTTTTACATGCCAGTTTCGGCACGTTGTTAACCATCATGCCGCAGGAGCCACAAATCGCCATACGGCAAGACCAGCGGTAGCTCAGGTCCGGCGCAAGGTTGTCTTTGATATAGCCCAGCGCATCCAGCAATGAGGTGGTTTCATCATAAGGCACTTCATAGAATGCGCTATGCGGTGCGGTATCGACTTCCGGGTTATAACGCACCACCTCAATTTTCAGGTTTTTCATCTCAGCCATTCGCCTTCTCCTTCTTATTGGCTGCTTCCGCCTTATCGGCTGCATCCGCTTCGCCACCGTAAACGCGTTTGGCCGGCGGCAGCTTAGTAATCTTCACGTCGCTGTACTCCAGGCGGGTAGTGCCATCAGCATCGCGGAAGGCGAGGGTGTGTTTGAGGAAGTTGATGTCGTCACGCTCAGTGCAACCTTCGTCCAGACGCTGGTGCGCGCCGCGGGACTCTTTACGCGCCATTGCGGAGTGCGCCATACATTCGGCAACGTTCAGACCGTGGCCCAGCTCAATGGTGTAAAGCAGGTCGGTGTTGAACACGCTGGAAGTATCGGTGATACGCACGCGCTTGAAGCGTTCCTGCAGTTCCGCCAGCTTGTCGATGGTTTTCTGCATCAGTTCCGGCGTACGGTAGATACCGCAGCCTTCTTCCATGGCCAGGCCCATTTCGTCGCGGATCTTCGCCCAGTTTTCGCCGCCGTCCTGGTTAACCAGATCTTTCAGACGCTGTTCAACGCCAGCAACCTGTGCGTTAATTGCTGCATCGTTGCCATTACCGGCAGTAGATGCGCGCTCCATCGCTTGCTCACCGGCCAGACGACCAAAGACCACCAGTTCCGCCAGAGAGTTGGAGCCCAGACGGTTTGCGCCGTGCAGACCTACAGAGGAACATTCGCCCACGGCGAACAGGCCCTTAATGCGGGTTTCACAGTTCTGATCGGTTTCGATACCGCCCATGGTGTAGTGTGCGGTCGGACGTACCGGAATCGGTTCTTTAACCGGATCGACGCCAACGTAAGCTTTCGCCAGTTCACAGATGAACGGCAGACGTTCGTGCAGTTTTTTCTCGCCCAGGTGACGCAGGTCGAGGTACACCACATCGCCACGTGGAGTGGAGATGGTGTTGCCTTTACGCCATTCGTGCCAGAAGGCCTGAGAAACTTTGTCGCGTGGACCCAGTTCCATGTATTTGTTTTTCGGCTCGCCCAGCGGAGTTTCTGGACCCATGCCGTAATCTTGCAGATAACGGTAGCCATTTTTGTTGACCAGAATACCGCCTTCACCACGGCAACCTTCGGTCATCAGGATACCGGAACCCGGTAGGCCAGTCGGGTGATACTGAACAAACTCCATATCACGCAGCGGAACACCGTGGCTCAGTGCCATACCCATACCGTCGCCAGTTACGATGCCGCCATTGGTGTTGTAACGATAAACACGGCCAGCGCCGCCGGTTGCCATGACTACCGCATTAGCGCGGATCTGCACCAACGTACCTTCCATCATGTTCATTGCCACCAGGCCGCGAACATGACCATCATCAACCAGAATATCCAGCACGAAATGTTCGTCAAAACGCTGGATCTGCGGGAATTGCAGAGAGGTCTGGAACAGAGTGTGAAGCATATGGAAGCCGGTCTTATCGGCGGCGAACCAGGTACGCTCGATTTTCATGCCGCCGAAGCGACGTACGTTCACGCTACCATCCGGACGACGACTCCAGGGGCATCCCCACAGTTCCAGTTGGGTCATTTCGGTTGGGCAGTGGTGGACAAAATAATCCACAACATCCTGCTCACATAACCAGTCGCCACCCGCTACGGTATCGTGAAAGTGATAATCGAAGCTGTCATGATCCTGCGCGACAGCGGCGGAGCCCCCTTCAGCGGCAACGGTATGGCTGCGCATCGGGTATACTTTTGAGATTAGTGCGATTTTTGCATTCGGATTTGCCTGCGCGGCAGCAATTGCAGCACGTAATCCCGCGCCACCGGCACCTACAATGGCAAGATCGGCTTGAAAGGTTTGCACGACATTCCTCCAGATTGTTTTTATCCCGCAGCACCGTACTTCAGGGGAAGTGTCTGAAAGTTACGGTCTGCGAACGCTATTCCACTGCTCCTTTATAGGTACAACAGTATAGTCTGATGGATAAGTCTGAAATTTGACGAGATCGATTTTTTTAGTGCGCCAGGGGGCTAAATTATCACTGAAGATGATTAATTTAATTACTAAACCATCATATTGCGGTTTTTTTAGTCACCGCCCACCGATGATTGATTCCTGCGTAAAATTTGTCTCGCCGTCGCGTTGCGAGTAGACTTCGTGCCCTTGTTAAAAACTGGAGATTTCACTATGAGCGAAACGGCATCCTGGCAGCCGAGCGCATCCATTCCTAACTTATTAAAACGCGCGGCGATTATGGCGGAGATCCGTCGTTTCTTTGCCGATCGTGGAGTGCTGGAGGTGGAGACGCCTTGTATGAGCCAGGCGACGGTAACCGATATTCATTTGGTCCCGTTTGAGACTCGTTTCGTTGGCCCCGGACACTCTCAGGGGATGAATCTGTGGTTAATGACCAGCCCTGAATATCACATGAAACGCCTGCTGGTTGCCGGTTGTGGCCCAGTATTCCAGCTGTGTCGCAGCTTCCGTAATGAAGAGATGGGGCGTTATCACAACCCTGAGTTCACGATGCTGGAGTGGTATCGGCCGCATTATGATATGTACCGGTTGATGAACGAAGTTGACGATCTTCTGCAGCAAGTACTGGATTGCCCGGCAGCAGAAAGCCTTTCTTATCAGCAAGCCTTCTTACGTTATCTGGACATTGATCCACTCTCAGCTGATAAAACGCAGCTGCGGGAAGTGGCGGCGAAACTGGATCTGAGCAACGTTGCAGATACCGAAGAAGACCGCGATACGCTGTTACAGTTGCTGTTTACCTTTGGTGTGGAACCGAACATTGGTAAAGAAAAACCGACCTTTGTTTATCATTTCCCTGCCAGTCAGGCATCACTGGCGCAAATTAGTACCGAGGATCATCGGGTCGCAGAACGCTTCGAGGTTTACTACAAAGGTATTGAGCTGGCGAATGGTTTCCATGAATTGACGGATGCCCGTGAACAGCAACAACGCTTTGAGCAGGATAACCGCAAGCGTGCGGCGCGTGGTTTACCGCAGCATCCTATCGACCAAAACCTCATAGAAGCTCTGAAAGTCGGTATGCCTGACTGCTCCGGTGTGGCTCTGGGCGTTGATCGTCTGGTGATGTTGGCGCTGGGCGCGGAGACTCTTGCGGAAGTGATTGCCTTTAGCGTTGACCGGGCATAATTCTGAAAAATCATCTAATTAACCACACAGAATGGCGCTGTAACGCCATTCTGTAGCGGATGTTTTCATTTTTCTGCTAAAGGCCACAATTTAAGACTGGATATTTGCTATCATCCAGGTATCAATTCTGTATGATTTTTTATTGCGGCCCGTCAATCAATGGGTAGTGCAGTTCAGTGCGCGCGTTTTATACATGTGCTAACACGAAGGATAATTTCATGCCTCACACGATAAAGAAGATGAGTCTGATAGGGCTCATATTGATGATCTTTACTTCAGTATTTGGGTTTGCCAATAGCCCGGCAGCTTATTATTTAATGGGATATAGTGCGATTCCCTTTTATATATTTTCTGCATTATTATTTTTCATACCATTTGCCTTAATGATGGCAGAAATGGGCGCGGCCTATCGCAAAGAAGAAGGCGGCATTTATTCCTGGATGAATAATAGTGTCGGACCACGTTTCGCCTTTATCGGCACATTTATGTGGTTTTCCTCTTATATCATCTGGATGGTGAGTACTTCAGCTAAAGTCTGGGTACCATTTTCTACGTTCCTCTACGGTACCGACATGACCCAGCACTGGCGCATTGCTGGCCTGGAGCCAACGCAGGTAGTGGGGCTGCTGGCGGTGGCATGGATGATCCTGGTTACCGTGGTTGCCTCAAAAGGGATTAATAAAATTGCCCGTATTACTGCAGTAGGTGGTATTGCAGTAATGTGTCTTAATTTAGTGTTACTGTTAGTGAGCATTGCCATTTTGTTATTAAATGGTGGCCATTTTGCACAAGATATTAATTTCGTGGTATCGCCGAATCCAGGATATCAATCAGGTCTGGCGATGTTATCGTTTGTGGTATTTGCCATTTTCGCTTACGGCGGAATTGAAGCTGTTGGTGGTCTGGTAGATAAAACAGAAAACCCAGAAAAGAACTTTGCCAAAGGTATTGTTTTTGCCGCTATTGTTATTTCAATCGGTTATTCACTGGCGATATTTTTATGGGGCGTCAGCACTAACTGGCAGCAGGTATTAAGTAATGGTTCCGTTAACCTCGGCAATATCACCTATGTATTGATGAAAAGCCTGGGGATGACGCTGGGTAACGTGCTGCATTTGTCACCTGAAGCGTCATTG
The DNA here is from genome assembly GCF_014836715.1 of Escherichia whittamii. Taxonomy (GTDB): domain Bacteria; phylum Pseudomonadota; class Gammaproteobacteria; order Enterobacterales; family Enterobacteriaceae; genus Escherichia; species Escherichia whittamii. The sequence goes on along the minus strand of NZ_JACSQI010000001.1, from coordinate 447,818 downwards.
TCGCTGGGCGTATGGTTTGCGCGTATTACCGGGCTTTCGATGTTCCTGGCTTACACCGGCGCGTTCTTTACACTTTGCTACTCGCCACTAAAAGCGATCATCCAGGGTACGCCGAAAGCGTTATGGCCGGAACCGATGACGCGCCTGAACGCCATGGGCATGCCGTCTATCGCCATGTGGATGCAGTGTGGGCTGGTTACTGTCTTCATCCTGCTGGTTTCGTTTGGCGGTGGTACTGCATCGGCGTTCTTTAACAAGCTGACGCTGATGGCGAACGTTTCCATGACGCTTCCCTACCTGTTCCTCGCGCTGGCTTTCCCATTCTTTAAAGCACGTCAGGATCTCGACAGACCATTTGTGATTTTCAAAACACACATGTCGGCAACGATCGCGACAGTGGTGGTGGTACTGGTGGTGACGTTTGCGAACGTTTTCACCATCATCCAGCCAGTGGTTGAAGCCGGAGACTGGGACAGCACATTGTGGATGATTGGCGGTCCTGTCTTCTTCTCGCTGTTAGCGATGGCGATTTACCAGAACTATTGCAGTAGAGTGGCAAAAAATCCGCAGTGGGCGGCTGAGTAATCAGATGCCCTATCGTCTGCCTGACGATAGGGCGTAAATACGGTGATTTGTTCAGAATGCGTTTTAGGGAAATTAAGCGGCCGATTACCTCATGAGTGCGCGCATGTTTGTCTTGTGCTGCATCTGGTTTATTGTGGCGTTCTTCTGGATAACCATCACTTCCGCGCTGGACAAAGAGTGGATGATTGATGAAGGCGGGGTTAAAAACATCTGCGATGTGCTGGAGTATCTGGAAGATGACGATACCCGTGATGTCGGTGTGATAATGACGTTGCCGCTCTTTTTCCCTTTTCTCTGGTTCACGCTGTGGCGAAAAAAACGCGGCTGGTTTATGTACGTCACTGCGCTGGCGATTTTCGGCTACTGGCTGTGGCAGTTTTTCCTGCGCTATCAGTTTTGTTGGTGATTGAAGCTGCCAGAGTCGACTCCGGCAGCTTCATGCATTACAGACTTCCCGCCTGGCGACGTCTCCCCGCAGAAGTTAATGTTCTTCCCGTTTGTTTACCGTTCAGACTTTCCAGACGCATCTGGAAGGGCGGGAATGGCATATCAATACCGTGGGCGTGGAAGCCCGCCAGAATCAGTTGATGGATTTCATGGCGCAGCGGCATGCGGTGGCCCATTTCTGCGGCGTAAATACGCAGCTCGAAAATCTGGATCCCTTGCTGTAGATCCACCAGGAAAACTTCCGGTGCCGGGTTATCGATCACCAGCGAGCAGCGGCGCGCAGCGGTGAGCAAGATTTCCGTCACTTCTTCACTGTTGGCATCGGCAGGGGCCGGAATTGTTAGCACCACGCGCGTGACCGAGTCAGAGAGCGACCAGTTGATAAACTGCTCAGTAATAAACGCCTTGTTCGGCACGATAATCTCTTTGCGGTCCCAGTCGCTGATGGTGGTGGCGCGGGTGTTAATTTTCGTCACGCTACCGGTAAGATCGCGGATCGTTACCGTATCGCCAATGCGAATCGGCTTTTCGAACAGGATAATCAGGCCAGAGATAAAGTTGGCGAAAATCTCTTGCAAGCCAAAACCCAGACCAACACCAAGCGCGGCAACCAGCCACTGCAATTTCGACCACTCAATACCAATCATCGAGAAGCCAACCAGACCACCAATCAGCATCAGCAGATATTTGGTGATGGTGGTGATGGCGTAACCGGTACCCGGCGTTAAATCGAGATGCTGCAAGATTGCCAGTTCCAGCAGGGCGGGCAGGTTGCGCACCAGTTGCGTGGTGATGATAAACACCAGAATGGCTATCAGCACTGCGCCAAGGGTAATCGGCTCCAGACTTTCCACGCCCTGTACCGTGGAGGTGACATCCCACAGCGAAATATTTTCGAGGAAGCCGAAAGCGGAATGGATTTCTGACCATAGCACGATGACCGAAAGTAGGGCGATCAGCATCAGGATTGAGCGCACCAGCCGCAAGGACTGTGCACTGATAGCATCGAGATCGACTTCGCTTTCATCCACTTCAATTGCCCCTTCCGGGCTACTGTGATGATGCGCTTCCTCTTCACCACGCGCACGCTGCGCCAGCATCTCCGCCCGGCGATGCTTTGCCCGGTCAAACGCCAGTCGGCGTCGCTGGATTAGCATCCAGCGGCGGATAACGTGATAAACCACCAACAGCAGGAACCAGATGGCGACCGAGGTTTCAAGCCTTGCTAATAGCGCCTGTGCCGTTGCCAGGTAACCGACTGCCGCTGCCAGAATAGCGACCAGCGGTGCGCCGATCATCATGTTCCACAGCATATGGTTGGTAATATTGTCGCCGCTACCTTCTTTGTTGAGATACAGCGGAATACCGGCTTTTTTCAGGCTGAGGGTGACCACCGCCAGCGCGCCACAAATAAGAATAAAACAGAGTCGCCCCAGCGAACCAGAAAACTCGCGGTCGTCGAGGTTATCGAACATCATCAGCGCCATAATCAGCGGCACGATAAGCCCGATGCTCATCAGGTAGTAGCGCATCCCGCGGGAAACACGTTCGCGTGGCCAGCCAAAATGGGCGATAAACAAGCCGTTAGGGCGGGCAAAGGTGGCGCAAATCATCACTACCCACAGCAGCGGCACGGTGGCCGTTACGCCATCGCCAATCGCTACCGCCAGCGGATAAGGCCACGCCTCGCGCAAGCCGTAACCCAGTGTCATCCACAGCACCGGCAACGGTGACGCGACGAGAATCGACCAGAAAAGAGTGCGCAACGTCAGCCAGAAGTGATCCTGAGTCACTTTGCCGACTTTCGCTGCCGAACGTTCGAGAAAACGGGTGAAATAGCGGCGCGAGTAGATACTGCAACCGACCAGAATCAATGCGCCAAACAGTGGCAAAATCGTCTCTTTGCTGGTCAGCATCATGATGCTGGCTTTACCTAACTGGCTGAAGGTGTCCAGCGAGATGAGGCGGCGCAGATCCTGGGCTATCTCCAGTGGCCAGGCGATGGTCATCGGACGCACGTCGGAGGTCCAGAACAGGTAGCGGTGCGTCGCTTCGTTGACCTCTTTCAGCGCATCTTCCAGTTGCCCGTTAGACACTTTCAGCTTGGTCAGTTCAAGCAGCAGCGTGTCGCCGCCCTGCAACAATGAGTTAAGCAACTCACGCTGAGTACGCAGTTGTGCTTCGAGAATACGGTTTTGCTCGGCGGTCAGCGGTTGGCCGTCAGCTTGAAGGATTTGTCGCAGTTGCGGTTGTTTATTGAGGAGATCCTCATAGTGCAACCGTTGCACGCGCAACTGCGCCATTTCGGTATCAAGCTGTTGTGGTTTCGGCATTTCCGGTAGCCGTGCTACCTGCGCCCGCAACGCTTCACCAAGCAGGTTTGACGAACCCAGCCATTGCGACTGTTCACGCAGCGTATTCAACGCCTGCCGGACCTGTAACGTCTGGCTGGCTGCCTGACGCTGTTGCGAAGCGACAAGATCCATCCGCTGCGCCTGCTGATTCAGCGCCGCTGAAAGTTCGCGGTTAATTTTGAATTGCGCGACGATATCTTTCGGCAAATCGGCACTGCTTTCAGCCAACAACTCGGTACTTTCCAGCGCCCGTTCCGCCTCCAGCTGGCGCTGGCTGTTCAACTGATTACGCAAGGCCTGCAAATACGCATCCAGCTGCTGACTCTCTTTTTCTGCCAGCTCAGAGCGTAAACGCGCTAATTCCTGGCGGTTATTGGCAGACAGTTGCGCCAGCTCCAGTTCATCAACGAGGGCTTTCAGACGTGCAGAGTCTGACTGCAACGCAAAATTTTGCGCCTGGTTGAGCGGGGTATTGCCAGTAAGCGTTCCCAGACGCCGCTCGATCTCATTCAATTGACGGCGGGCGTCGGTTTGCTGTTGCGGCAGTTGATTCAGTGAATCCGCAATCTCGCGGGCGCGTTCCTGCTCTTGCTGGGCCTGACGGCTTTTATCCAGCAATTGACTACTGACCTGGAGAATTTCCTGATTCAGCGCGTCGGTAGACATCCCCGGCGATACGCTGCGCGGTTCGTCACGCATGTTGTTTAACTGTGCGCGAAGGGTAGCGGAGAGTTTCGGGTAATTATCAATGACTTCTTGATATTGCTTGATGCGGTCAAGGGAACCTTTTCGTTCCTCAAGTGCATTTAAGGCAGACTGGAGCGCCTCTACGACTTCCGGCTGCGCGGGTTTTGCCGCTTTTGCCTGCTCCAGTTCCTGGGTGATTTGTTTGCTATCGGGGGCCGTTGCGGCGTACGCCCCCCAACTGAGGCACCAGGCCATCAGAAAAGTGATAATCAGGCGCACGTCAGCGTTTCCTTTGATGGATTAGACCTGGTCTTTTTTGTCGTCAACCAATGGGCTGACGTCGTGTTCTGCCTGGATCTCTTCAGCAGGAAGCGGGGCAGGTTCAGCTTCTGGCGCAACAACGGTTTCGCCAGAGATAGCCAGCGGCTGACCAATCTTAGTGACAGACAGGCTTTCCAGTTGCTCAACCAGATTCACTTTACCCGGTGCAAACAGGTTGATAACGGTGGAACCGAGTTTAAAGCGGCCCATTTCCTGGCCTTTCAGCAGCGCCACGGAGCCGTCGTTTTCCCCGGCAGGCCAGGTCCAGCGTTTGATGATGCCTTCGCGCGGCGGCGTAATGGTACCCGCCCAGACCGTCTCAATACTGCCAACAATCGTCGCCCCGACCAGGATTTGCGCCATCGGGCCAAATTCGGTATCGAACAGGCAGATAACGCGTTCGTTACGGGCAAACAGATTCGGCACGTTTTGGGCGGTAAGATGGTTAACGGAGAAGAGATCGCCCGGCACATAGATCATCTCACGCAGAATACCGTTACACGGCATGTGTACGCGGTGATAGTCACGCGGGGAGAGGTAAGTGGTCACAAACGTACCGTTGCGGAAGAGATCTGCCATCAGATAGTTACCTGCCAGCAGGGCTTCGAGGCTGTAGTTGTGCCCTTTGGCTTGCAGGATTTTATCTTCTTCGATTTTACCTAACTGACTGATAACGCCATCGGCAGGCATGACCAGAACATTCGGATCGGTATCGATTGGGCGTACTTCGTCACGCAGCGGACGGACAAAGAATTCGTTAAAGGTGCGGTAGCTGGCGGTGTCTGGCTTCTGCGCCTCTTGCATGTCGACCTTGTAGTATTTAACGAACAGATCGATAACCAGTTTTGTCAGCCATCCTGCTCGCTTGCTTGCGCCCCAACCCGCCAGGCGAGTAAGCCATAGTTTCGGCAGAATGTACTGTAGCGAAAGTTTGAATGAATTTAACAAGGTAGCCTCCAGGCCATTGTTTTGTCGTTCCTGATCCGACGTTCATACCGGATCCTGAAAAAAAAGGGGACGATTCTAACGACGGTTAGCTTAATTGTCAGTCATCCGTATCAGAAAAGTTTTTACGCGTTTTTACCTGCGCCATGCTTTCCAGAATACGGTGATAGTTTTCGAAACGGGTTTCCGCGATTTTCCCTTCGTCAACGGCTTCACGGATAGCGCAGCCCGGATCGGTATCGTGTTTGCAATCGCGGTATTTGCACAGACCTAAGTAGTCATGGAATTCGACAAAACCGTGAGTGATTTGTTCCGGCTCGAGATGCCAGAGTCCGAATTCACGTACCCCCGGAGAATCAATCACATCGCCGCCGTGCGGGAAGTGATACAGCCGAGCGGCAGTCGTGGTGTGCTGGCCCAGACCAGAGTTGTCAGACACATCGTTGGTCAGGATCTCTTTTTGCAGCCCCAGCAACGCGTTCAGCAGGCTGGATTTGCCAACGCCAGATTGCCCGGCAAAAATGCTGATGCGCCCGGTCAACGCCTCTTCCAGCGGTTTCAGTCCGTCCTGAGTATGGCTGGAAACCATCAATACGCGATAACCGATATTGCGGTAGATATCCATCTGTTCGTTGACGAACGCCATGCCTTCGTCGTCCAGGAGGTCTATCTTGTTGAGCACAATAATCGGCTCAATCTGCAAGGTTTCGCAGGCCACCAGGTAACGGTCGATGATATTGAGCGACAGTTCCGGCAAAATGGCGGAGACAATAACAATCTGATCGATGTTGGCGGCTATGGGTTTCACGCCGTCGTAGAAATCCGGGCGCGTCAACACCGAGGTGCGTTCATGCACCGCTTCCACGATCCCTTTGACATTTACACCTTCCGCCGCCGGTTTACCCGGACGCCAGACTACGCGATCGCCGGTCACCAGTGAACGGATGGTGCGGCGAATATTGCAGCGGTGAACGTCGCCATCGGCGGATTCCACATCAGCGTGCATGCCAAAGCGGCTGATGACGATACCTTCATCAGGCTCGCCAAACAGATTGTCGTCGTAGTCGGGCTTCTCCTTAGACGTTTTAAGACGACGCTGGTGATTGGCGTTCACACGGCGCTGCTGGCCTTTGGAGAGTTTATTTTTACTCAATCGTACAGACTCCTGGTCGCCCCTGATGGGCAAAACATCTATGATACACGCAATTGTGGATCAATATAGTCACTGTGAATGGGTGGAAAATAGCATGAGAGCCAATGAAAACAACCTGATTTGGATCGATCTTGAGATGACCGGTCTGGATCCCGAGCGCGATCGCATTATTGAGATTGCCACGCTGGTGACCGATGCCAACCTGAATATTTTGGCAGAAGGGCCGACCATTGCAGTACACCAGTCTGATGAACAGCTGGCGCTGATGGATGACTGGAACGTGCGTACTCATACCGCCAGCGGGCTGGTAGAGCGCGTGAAAGCGAGCACGATGGGCGATCGAGAAGCAGAACTGGCGACGCTCGAATTTTTAAAACAGTGGGTGCCTGCGGGTAAATCACCCATCTGCGGTAACAGCATCGGCCAGGATCGCCGCTTCCTGTTCAAATACATGCCGGAGCTGGAGTCGTACTTTCACTACCGCTATCTCGATGTCAGCACGCTGAAAGAGCTGGCGCGCCGCTGGAAGCCGGAAATTCTTGATGGCTTTACCAAGCAGGGGACGCATCAGGCGATGGATGATATCCGCGAATCAGTTGCGGAACTGGCTTACTACCGCGAGCATTTTATCAAGCTGTAAAATTTTTCCTGGTCACATAACAGCCGGAATCCACTTGCGGCGGCGTGATTTTGACGCTAAATTGAACGCCTTGCTGATAATTTCGGCACTTGAGATAAAAATTCAAAAAAATTTTTTTAGGGGGGTTGCAGAGGGAAAGATTTCTCGTATAATGCGCCTCCCGTAACGACGCAGAAATGCGAAATTACGAAAGCAAAAATTAAGTAGTACGCGGGAATAGCTCAGTTGGTAGAGCACGACCTTGCCAAGGTCGGGGTCGCGAGTTCGAGTCTCGTTTCCCGCTCCAAAATTTGAAAAGTGCTGAAAGGCACAGACCACCCAATCGCAGTATTTCGAATTGCGACAAGGCGGCAACTGAACGAATCCTTCGGAGCTTACAAAAGTAAGTGACTAAGGTGAGTAAAGGCAGCCAAGGCAGTAGCGTTTCGAAAGACGAAGATTAAGCGGGAATAGCTCAGTTGGTAGAGCACGACCTTGCCAAGGTCGGGGTCGCGAGTTCGAGTCTCGTTTCCCGCTCCAA
>NZ_JACSQI010000001.1:372231-440066 GCF_014836715.1 Escherichia whittamii | reverse complement strand
ATTCTTCTCCCAATAAAATATCCACAGCGACGCGATGCGTTATTGCTGGTTTTTGTTGTCTCTGACAAACTCTTGTAAACAGAGTTATCCACAGGTCCGGGCCGTAATCTTAATTTCAGAAAAACTTCGTACGGTGAATAGTAATTTTTTAACTTGTTGATATATAAGTTGAAAATTAAGATTGCGTTTTGTCGTATCGATCACTTGACGATGATATTCGTCTTGAATTGCAATGCGTTTTTATTTTTATTCACAAGCTGTGGATGAATCAGGCGTCACGTGGCAGTCCCTTTTCAATTACACGAACCAGACGCTGTTTTTTCGGTAATTGCACTTCGACCACGCTGGTATTTCGTCTCTCGATTTGCTGCGCAATCGCCCACGCTATGTGTTCATCGAGAAGTGGGTGCTCACCTTTACGACTTTCCAGCGCCGTCAGAATCGCTTCATCCCATGGCGCATTTCCTAATGCTACGGCGATATTACGCAGCCAGCGTAGGTGACCAATACGACGAATCGCCGACCCTTCCGTTATTTTTAAGAACTTCTCTTCGCTCCAGGCGAATAACTCAATGAGTTCCGGTGCGTGTAGTGGTTTGCGCGGGCTGAAATCGTCTTCAGTTGTCAGTTGTGAATAGCGATTCCACGGGCAGATAAGCTGGCAGTCATCGCAACCGTAAATACGGTTTCCCATTAACGGGCGTAACTCTTCCGGGATTGACCCTTCCAGTTCTATCGTCAGATAAGAAATGCAGCGGCGAGCATCGACGGTATATGGCTCGACGATGGCCCCTGTCGGGCAAATCGTCATACAGGCGACGCATTTACCGCATCCTTCCTCGACCGGTTGATCCACAGGCAGCGGAATATCGACCAGCAGTTCACCTAAAAAGAAGAACGAACCAGCCTCGCGATTGAGGATAAGTGAGTGCTTACCTGTCCAGCCAAGTCCTGCTTTTTCAGCTAACGGGCGCTCAAGAACAGGCGCAGAATCGACAAACGGTCTAAAATTCAGCGAAACACAATGTTGCTGAATCATCTCGCCCAGCTTTTTAAGTCGGTTGCGCAGAAGCTTGTGATAGTCACGGCCCAGCGCATAACGGCTAACATAGCCGAGTTTGGGATTTTTCAGCGTGCTGGCAAATGCGGCGTTGGCAGGAAGATAATTCATCCGTACGCTGATTACGCGCAGTGTACCGGGCAATAATTCGTGAGGGCGGGCGCGCAGCATACCGTGGCGCGCCATCCAGTCCATTTCGCCATGGTATTGTTTGTCCAGCCATGCTTGCAGTTTTGGCTCGGACTCGCTGAGATCGGTATCGGTAATACCTACCTGCTGAAAGCCCAGTTCCAGCCCCCATTGTTTAATTTTTTGCGCTAATTGATTGAAATCGAGGGGCTCTGACATGACGGACCATACAATGAAGAAAAACCCCGTAAGTATACCACACACCGTCTGGCACGCCGATGATATCCGACGCGGCGAACGCGAGGCGGCCGATGCGCTGGGGCTAACGCTCTATGAGTTGATGCTTCGCGCTGGAGAAGCCGCATTTCAGGTGTGTCGTTCGGCTTATCCTGACGCCCGCCACTGGCTGGTGCTGTGCGGCCATGGCAATAACGGCGGCGATGGTTACGTAGTCGCGCGGCTGGCAAAAGCGCTCGGCATTGAGGTTACGCTGCTGGCCCAGGAGAGCGACAAACCGTTACCGGAAGAGGCCGCGCTGGCACGCGAGGCATGGTTAAACGCGGGAGGCGAAATCCATGCGACGAATATTGTCTGGCCCGAGTCGGTGGATCTGATAGTTGATGCGCTGCTCGGCACCGGATTGCAGCAAGCGCCTCGTGAATCTATTAGCCAATTAATCGACCATGCTAATACCCATCCCGCGCCGATTGTGGCGGTTGATATCCCTTCCGGCCTGTTGGCAGAAACCGGCGCCACGCCAGGTGCGGTGATCAACGCTTCTCACACTATCACCTTTATTGCTCTGAAACCTGGCTTGCTCACCGGGAAAGCGCGGGATGTTACCGGACATCTGCATTTTGACTCTCTGGGGCTGGATAGCTGGCTGGCAGGTCAGGAGACGAAAATTCAACGGTTTTCTGCTGAACAACTTTCTCACTGGCTGAAACCGCGTCGCCCGACATCGCATAAAGGCGAGCACGGGCGACTGGTGATTATCGGCGGCGATCACGGCACGGCGGGCGCTATCCGCATGACGGGCGAAGCAGCGCTACGTGCTGGTGCTGGTTTAGTCCGAGTGCTGACTCGCAGTGAAAACATTGCGCCACTGCTGACTGTACGCCCGGAATTGATGGTGCACGAACTGACTATGGACTCTCTTACCGAAAGCCTGGAATGGGCCGATGTGGTGGTGATTGGCCCTGGTTTGGGTCAGCAAGAGTGGGGGAAAAAAGCCCTGCAAAAAGTTGAGAACTTTCGCAAACCGATGTTGTGGGATGCCGATGCATTGAACCTGCTGGCAATCAATCCCGATAAGCGTCACAATCGCGTGATCACGCCGCATCCTGGCGAGGCCGCACGGTTGTTAGGCTGTTCCGTCGCTGAAATTGAAAGTGACCGCTTACATTGCGCACAACGTCTGGTACAACGTTATGGTGGCGTGGCGGTGCTTAAAGGTGCCGGAACCGTGGTCGCCGCGCATCCTGACGCCTTAAGCATTATTGATGCCGGAAATGCAGGCATGGCCAGCGGCGGCATGGGCGATGTGCTCTCTGGTATTATTGGCGCGTTGCTTGGGCAAAAATTGTCGCCGTATGATGCAGCGTGCGCAGGCTGTGTCGCACACGGTGCGGCAGCTGACGTACTGGCGGCGCGTTTTGGAACGCGCGGAATGCTGGCAACCGATCTCTTTTCCACGCTACAGCGTATTGTTAACCCGGAAGTGACTGATAAAAACCATGATGAATCGAGTAATTCCGCTCCCTGATGAGCAGGCAACATTAGAGCTGGGCGAGCGGGTAGCGAAAGCCTGCGAAGGCGCGACTGTAATCTATCTGTACGGCGATTTAGGCGCAGGTAAAACCACCTTCAGCCGGGGCTTTTTACAAGCACTGGGCCATCAGGGTAATGTCAAAAGCCCCACTTATACGCTGGTCGAACCCTATACGCTCGACAACTTAATGGTTTATCACTTTGATTTGTACCGCCTTGCCGATCCCGAGGAGCTGGAGTTTATGGGGATCCGCGATTATTTTGCCAACGATGCCATCTGCCTGGTGGAGTGGCCACAACAAGGTACAGGTGTTCTTCCTGACCCGGACGTCGAAATACACATTGATTATCAGGCACAAGGCCGTGAGGCGCGCGTGAGTGCTGTCTCCTCTGCGGGTGAATTGTTGCTGGCGCGTTTAGCCGGTTAACCTTTGAAAGGTGGCGGGATGATGTATCGCATCAGAAATTGGTTGGTAGCGACGTTGGTGCTGCTGTGCGCACAGGCTGGCGCCGCTACGCTCTCTGATATTCAGGTTTCTAACGGCAATCAACAGGCGCGGATAACGTTGAGTTTTATTGGCGATCCTGATTATGCCTTTAGCCATCAAGGTAAACGTACTGTAGCACTCGATATCAAACAAACCGGTGTGATTCAGGGGCTGCCGTTGTTGTTCAGCGGTAATAACCTGGTGAAAGCTATTCGCTCTGGTACACCAAAAGATGCGCAAACGCTGCGGCTGGTGGTCGATCTCACCGAAAATGGTAAAACCGAAGCGGTGAAGCGGCAGAATGGTAGCAATTACACCGTCGTCTTTACGATTAACGCCGATGCGCCACCACCGCCTCCTCCGCCGCCTGTGGTTGCAAAACGCGTTGAGGCTCCGCCTGTGGTTGCTAAACGCGTTGAGACTCCGCCAGTGGTTGCCCCGCGTGTCAGTGAACCGGCGCGCAATCCGTTTAAAACGGAAAGCAACCGTACTACGGGCGTTATCAGCAGCAATACGGTGACGCGTCCGGCAGCCCGCGCGACGGCTAACACTGGCGATAAAATTGTCATCGCTATTGATGCCGGACACGGCGGCCAGGACCCTGGCGCTATCGGCCCCGGCGGCACGCGTGAGAAAAATGTCACCATCGCCATTGCACGTAAATTACGCACCTTGCTCAATAACGATCCCATGTTTAAGGGCGTTTTAACCCGTGATGGGGATTACTTTATCTCGGTGATGGGGCGCAGTGATGTGGCTCGTAAGCAAAACGCCAATTTCCTCGTGTCGATTCATGCCGATGCCGCACCAAACCGTAGTGCCACCGGCGCTTCCGTATGGGTGCTCTCAAACCGTCGTGCGAACAGCGAAATGGCAAGCTGGCTGGAACAGCATGAGAAGCAGTCGGAGCTATTGGGCGGGGCGGGTGACGTGCTGGCCAATAGTCAGGCAGATCCGTACCTAAGCCAGGCGGTGCTGGATTTACAATTCGGTCATTCCCAGCGGGTAGGGTATGATGTGGCGACCAATATGATCAGTCAATTGCAACGCATTGGCGAAATTCATAAACGCCGACCCGAACACGCTAGTCTCGGTGTTCTGCGTTCGCCGGATATCCCGTCAGTACTGGTCGAAACTGGTTTTATCAGCAATAACAGCGAAGAACGTTTGCTGGCGAGCGACGATTACCAACAACAGCTGGCAGAAGCCATTTACAACGGCTTGCGCAATTACTTCCTTGCGCATCCAATGCAGTCTGCGCCGCAGGGTGCAACGGCACAAACTGCCAGCACGGTGACGACGCCAGACCGCACGCTGCCAAACTAAGGACGATTGATGCCAATTCAGGTCTTACCGCCACAACTGGCGAACCAGATTGCCGCAGGTGAGGTGGTCGAGCGACCTGCGTCGGTAGTCAAAGAACTGGTGGAAAACAGCCTCGATGCGGGTGCGACGCGCATTGATATTGATATCGAACGTGGCGGGGCGAAACTCATCCGCATTCGTGATAACGGCTGCGGTATCAAAAAAGACGAGCTGGCGCTGGCGCTGGCGCGTCATGCCACCAGTAAAATCGCCTCTCTGGACGATCTCGAAGCTATTATCAGCCTGGGCTTTCGCGGTGAGGCGCTGGCGAGTATCAGTTCAGTTTCCCGTCTGACGCTCACTTCGCGTACCGCGGAGCAGCAGGAAGCCTGGCAGGCCTATGCCGAAGGCCGCGATATGGACGTGACGGTTAAACCGGCGGCCCATCCGGTGGGAACAACGTTGGAAGTGCTGGATCTGTTCTACAATACCCCGGCGCGGCGCAAATTCCTGCGCACCGAGAAAACCGAATTTAACCATATTGATGAAATCATCCGCCGCATCGCGCTGGCGCGTTTCGACGTCACTATCAATCTGTCGCATAACGGCAAAATAGTGCGGCAGTACCGCGCAGTACCGGAAGGCGGGCAAAAAGAACGCCGTTTAGGGGCGATTTGCGGCACTGCTTTTCTCGAACATGCGCTGGCGATCGAATGGCAACACGGCGATCTCACTCTGCGCGGCTGGGTGGCTGATCCGAATCACATCACGCCCGCACTGGCGGAAATTCAGTATTGCTACGTAAATGGGCGCATGATGCGCGATCGCCTGATTAATCACGCGATCCGCCAGGCCTGCGAAGACAAACTGGGCGCCGATCAGCAACCGGCGTTTGTGCTGTATCTCGAGATCGACCCGCATCAGGTGGACGTCAACGTCCATCCGGCAAAACACGAAGTGCGCTTTCATCAGTCGCGGCTGGTACATGATTTTATCTATCAGGGCGTGCTGAGTGTGCTGCAACAGCAACTGGAAACGGCTTTGCCACTGGAAGATAACGCCCAGCCAGCACCGCGCCATATACCGGAAAACCGCGTGGCAGCAGGACGTAATCACTTTGCTGAACCGGCAGTTCGTGAGCCTGTGGCTCCGCGTTACTCTCCGTCTTCATCTCCTGCGCCCGCAACAAGTAGTGGTAGCCGTCAGGCCGCCCCGTGGCCGAACGCGCAACCGGGCTACCAGAAACAGCAAGGCGATGTGTATCGTCAGCTGTTGCAAACGCCTGCACCGATGCATAAACCAAAAGTACAAGAATCGCAGGAACTTACGCTGGCTGCGAATGGTCAAAGCTTTGGTCGAGTGCTGACTATCGTCCATTCGGACTGTGCGCTGCTGGAACGTGACGGCAACATTTCACTTTTAGCCCTGCCGGTGGCGGAACGCTGGTTACGTCAGGCGCAGTTAACGCCGGGGGATGTGCCGGTCTGCGCCCAGCCGCTGCTTATTCCGCTGCGGCTAAAAGTCTCTGGTGAAGAAAGATCGGCCTTAGAAAAAGCGCAGTCTGCACTGGCGGAATTAGGTATTGAATTTCAGTCCGATGCGCAGCATGTGACCATCAGGGCCGTGCCTTTACCCTTACGCCAACAAAATTTACAAATCTTGATTCCTGAACTGATAGGCTACCTGGCGAAGCAGTCCGTATTCGAACCTGGCAATATTGCGCAGTGGATTGCACGAAATCTGATGAGCGAACATGCGCAGTGGTCGATGGCACAGGCCATTACCCTGCTGGCGGACGTAGAACGGTTATGTCCGCAGCTTGTGAAAACGCCGCCTGGTGGTCTGTTACAATCTGTTGATTTACATCCGGCGATAAAAGCCCTGAAAGATGAGTGATATCAGTAAGGCGAGCCTGCCTAAGGCGATTTTTTTGATGGGGCCGACGGCCTCCGGTAAAACGGCGTTAGCCATTGAGCTGCGTAAAATTTTACCAGTAGAGTTGATAAGCGTTGATTCAGCCCTTATTTACAAAGGGATGGATATCGGGACGGCGAAGCCGAACGCTGAAGAGTTACTCGCCGCGCCGCACCGATTGCTGGATATTCGCGATCCGTCACAGGCTTATTCGGCCGCTGATTTTCGCCGCGATGCGCTGGCGGAGATGGCCGATATCACGGCGGCGGGGCGAATCCCACTGTTAGTGGGCGGTACGATGTTGTATTTCAAGGCGTTGCTGGAAGGGTTGTCGCCGCTACCGTCGGCGGACCCGGAAGTACGGGCCAGAATTGAGCAACAGGCGGCAGAGCAAGGTTGGGAGTCATTGCATCGTCAACTTCAGGAGGTAGATCCGGTTGCGGCAGCAAGGATTCATCCAAATGATCCACAAAGGCTTTCCCGAGCACTGGAAGTTTTTTTCATTTCGGGTAAAACTTTAACGGAACTGACGCAAACGTCAGGAGACGCTCTACCGTATCAGGTGCATCAGTTCGCCATCGCCCCGGCGAGCCGTGAACTGCTCCATCAACGAATTGAGCAGCGTTTTCATCAGATGTTGGCTTCAGGTTTTGAAGCAGAAGTCCGGGCTCTTTTTGCCCGAGGAGATTTGCATACGGACTTGCCTTCCATTCGTTGCGTGGGTTATCGCCAGATGTGGTCTTACCTTGAAGGCGAAATCTCATACGATGAAATGGTTTATCGAGGTGTTTGCGCCACGAGACAGTTGGCGAAGCGGCAGATAACCTGGCTGCGTGGTTGGGAAGGGGTTCACTGGCTTGACAGTGAAAAACCAGAACAAGCGCGTGACGAAGTATTACAGGTTGTTGGTGCTATCGCAGGCTGAATGTGTACAATTGAGACGTATCGTGCGCAATTTTTTCAGAATCGAAAGGTTCAAAGTACAAATAAGCATATAAGGAAAAGAGAGAATGGCTAAGGGGCAATCTTTACAAGATCCGTTCCTGAACGCACTGCGTCGGGAACGTGTTCCAGTTTCTATTTATTTGGTGAATGGTATTAAGCTGCAAGGACAAATCGAGTCTTTTGATCAGTTCGTGATCCTGTTGAAAAACACGGTGAGCCAGATGGTTTATAAGCACGCGATTTCTACTGTTGTCCCGTCTCGCCCGGTTTCTCATCACAGTAACAACGCCGGTGGCGGTACCAGCAGTAACTACCATCATGGTGGCAGCGCGCAGAATACTTCCGCGCAACAGGACAGCGAAGAAACCGAATAAGGTTTCGGGCTGTTTTTTTTACACGGGGAGCCAGCGATCCTGCGTTCCCCGCTGATCTATTTAGAGGGTTATACGCTTGTTTGACCGTTATGATGCTGGTGAGCAGGCGGTACTGGTACACATCTATTTTACGCAAGACAAAGATATGGAAGACCTCCAGGAGTTTGAATCTCTGGTTTCTTCCGCCGGTGTCGAAGCATTGCAGGTGATTACCGGTAGCCGTAAAGCGCCGCACCCAAAGTATTTTGTAGGTGAAGGTAAAGCAGTTGAAATTGCGGAAGCCGTAAAAGCGACGGGTGCTTCGGTCGTTCTTTTTGACCATGCCCTGAGCCCGGCGCAGGAGCGTAACCTGGAGCGTTTGTGCGAGTGTCGTGTCATCGACCGCACCGGCCTTATTTTAGATATTTTTGCCCAACGTGCGCGTACTCATGAGGGTAAGTTGCAGGTTGAGCTGGCGCAGTTGCGCCATCTGGCTACGCGCCTGGTGCGTGGCTGGACCCACCTTGAAAGACAGAAAGGCGGGATCGGTTTGCGTGGTCCTGGTGAAACCCAGCTCGAAACCGACCGTCGTTTGTTGCGTAATCGCATCGTACAGATACAGTCGCGCCTGGAAAGAGTTGAAAAGCAGCGTGAGCAGGGGCGGCAATCGCGTATCAAAGCCGACGTTCCTACTGTTTCGCTGGTGGGATATACCAACGCCGGTAAATCTACCCTTTTCAATCGCATCACCGAAGCGCGGGTCTATGCGGCAGACCAGTTGTTTGCCACCCTCGACCCGACGTTGCGGCGTATTGACGTCGCAGATGTCGGTGAAACCGTGCTGGCGGATACCGTAGGGTTTATTCGCCATTTGCCGCACGATCTGGTGGCGGCATTTAAAGCCACGTTACAAGAGACGCGGCAAGCCACACTGCTGCTGCATGTGATTGATGCGGCAGATGTGCGTGTACAAGAAAACATCGAAGCGGTGAATACGGTTCTTGAAGAGATCGATGCTCACGAGATCCCAACTCTGCTGGTGATGAACAAGATCGATATGCTGGAAGATTTCGAACCGCGTATTGATCGGGACGAAGAGAATAAACCGATCCGTGTCTGGCTTTCCGCGCAGACCGGAGCGGGGATACCACAGCTTTTTCAGGCTTTGACGGAGCGGCTTTCCGGTGAGGTGGCGCAGCATACATTGCGTCTGCCGCCGCAGGAAGGGCGTCTGAGAAGTCGTTTTTATCAGCTTCAGGCAATAGAAAAAGAGTGGATGGAGGAGGACGGCAGTGTAAGTCTGCAAGTTCGTATGCCGATCGTTGACTGGCGTCGCCTCTGTAAACAAGAACCGGCGTTGATCGATTACCTGATCTAACCGGCAAAGCGTCTGAAGCGTGGAGTCATATCCTCTGGCGTCGAAAGACAACAGGGATCACCGCATAACAAATATGGAGCACAAACATGGCGTGGAATCAGCCCGGTAATAACGGACAAGACCGCGACCCGTGGGGAAGCAGCAAACCTGGCGGCAACTCTGAGGGAAATGGAAACAAAGGCGGTCGCGATCAAGGGCCACCTGATTTAGATGATATCTTCCGCAAACTGAGCAAAAAACTCGGTGGTCTGGGCGGCGGTAAAGGCAGCGGTTCTGGCGGTGGTAGTTCATCGCAAGGCCCGCGCCCGCAGCTTGGCGGTCGTGTCGTTACCATCGCAGCGGCAGCGATTGTCATTATCTGGGCGGCCAGTGGTTTCTACACCATTAAAGAAGCCGAACGCGGCGTGGTAACACGCTTTGGTAAATTCAGCCATCTGGTTGAACCTGGTTTGAACTGGAAGCCGACGTTTATCGACGAAGTAAAACCGGTGAACGTGGAAGCCGTGCGTGAACTGGCTGCTTCCGGTGTGATGCTGACATCGGACGAGAACGTGGTGCGCGTTGAGATGAACGTGCAGTACCGCGTCACTAATCCGGAAAAATACCTGTATAGCGTGACCAGCCCGGATGACAGTCTGCGTCAGGCAACCGACAGCGCCCTGCGTGGGGTTATCGGTAAATACACCATGGACCGCATTCTGACGGAAGGTCGTACCGTAATTCGTAGCGATACTCAGCGCGAACTGGAAGAGACTATCCGCCCGTATGACATGGGTATCACTCTGCTGGACGTCAACTTCCAGGCAGCTCGTCCGCCGGAAGAAGTAAAAGCGGCGTTTGACGATGCGATTGCCGCGCGTGAAAACGAACAGCAATACATTCGTGAAGCAGAAGCGTATACCAACGAAGTTCAGCCGCGTGCAAACGGTCAAGCGCAACGTATCCTCGAAGAGGCACGTGCGTACAAGGCCCAGACCATCCTGGAAGCCCAGGGTGAAGTGGCGCGCTTTGCTAAACTTCTGCCGGAATATAAAGCTGCGCCGGAAATTACTCGCGAGCGTCTGTATATCGAGACGATGGAAAAAGTGTTGGGCAACACCCGCAAAGTGCTGGTTAACGATAAAGGTGGCAACCTGATGGTTCTGCCGTTAGACCAGATGCTGAAAGGCGGCAATGCGCCTGCGGCGAAGAGCGACAACGGTGCCAGCAACCTGCTGCGTCTGCCGCCAGCCTCTTCTTCCACGACCAGTGGGGCAAGCAACACGTCGTCCACCAGTCAGGGCGATATTATGGACCAACGCCGCGCCAACGCGCAGCGTAACGACTACCAGCGTCAGGGGGAATAACGATGCGTAAGTCAGTTATCGCGATTATCATCATCGTGCTGGTAGTGCTTTACATGTCTGTCTTTGTCGTCAAAGAAGGTGAGCGCGGTATTACGCTGCGTTTTGGTAAGGTACTGCGTGACGATGACAACAAACCTCTGGTTTATGAGCCGGGTCTGCATTTCAAGATACCGTTTATTGAAACGGTGAAAATGCTCGACGCGCGTATTCAGACCATGGACAACCAGGCCGACCGCTTTGTGACCAAAGAGAAGAAAGACCTGATCGTCGATTCTTACATCAAATGGCGCATCAGCGATTTCAGTCGTTACTACCTGGCAACGGGCGGTGGCGACATTTCGCAAGCGGAAGTGCTGTTGAAACGTAAGTTCTCTGACCGTCTGCGTTCTGAAATTGGTCGCCTGGACGTGAAAGACATCGTCACCGACTCCCGTGGTCGCCTGACCCTGGAAGTGCGTGACGCGCTGAACTCCGGTTCTGCGGGTACAGAAGATGAAGTTACTACCCCTGCGGCAGATAACGCCATTGCTGAAGCGGCAGAGCGCGTGACGGCTGAGACGAAGGGCAAAGTTCCGGTCATCAACCCGAACAGTATGGCGGCGCTGGGTATTGAAGTTGTCGATGTGCGTATTAAGCAGATCAACCTGCCGACCGAAGTGTCTGAAGCGATCTACAACCGTATGCGCGCCGAGCGTGAAGCGGTAGCACGTCGTCATCGTTCACAAGGTCAGGAAGAAGCAGAAAAACTGCGTGCGACTGCTGACTATGAAGTCACCAGAACGCTGGCAGAAGCAGAGCGTCAGGGCCGTATCATGCGCGGTGAAGGCGATGCTGAAGCTGCCAAGCTGTTTGCAGACGCATTCAGCAAAGATCCGGACTTCTATGCGTTCATTCGTAGCCTGCGTGCTTATGAGAACAGCTTCTCTGGCAATCAGGACGTGATGGTCATGAGCCCGGACAGCGATTTCTTCCGCTACATGAAGACGCCGAGCTCCACGACGCGTTAAGATAACGACCGCGGTACAGGTGAATAAAACCACCGCATCCTCAGGGATGTCGGTGGTTTTCTTTTTCTATAAGGATAATGAATGAATTCGACAATCTGGCTGGCGCTTGCTCTGGTTTTGGTGCTGGAAGGTTTAGGGCCGATGCTTTACCCACAGGCGTGGAAAAAGATGATTTCCGCAATGACTAATTTACCCGATAATATTTTACGTCGTTTTGGTGGTGGACTTGTGGTTGCGGGCGTTGTGGTCTACTACATGTTGAGGAAAACGATTGGCTGAACAAAAAATAGACTGACTAAGGTCATTTTTGGATGCAAAAAGTGCTGTAACTCTGAAAAAGCGATGGTAGAATCCATTTTTAAGCAAACGGTGATTTTGAAAAATGGGTAACAACGTCGTCGTACTGGGCACCCAATGGGGTGACGAAGGTAAAGGTAAGATCGTCGATCTTCTGACTGAACGGGCTAAATATGTTGTACGCTACCAGGGCGGTCACAACGCAGGCCATACTCTCGTAATCAACGGTGAAAAAACCGTTCTCCATCTTATTCCATCAGGTATTCTCCGTGAGAATGTAACCAGCATCATCGGTAACGGTGTTGTGCTGTCTCCGGCTGCGCTGATGAAAGAGATGAAAGAACTGGAAGACCGTGGCATCCCCGTTCGTGAGCGTCTGCTGCTGTCTGAAGCATGTCCGCTGATCCTTGATTATCACGTTGCGCTGGATAACGCGCGTGAGAAAGCACGTGGTGCGAAAGCGATCGGCACCACGGGTCGTGGTATCGGGCCTGCTTATGAAGATAAAGTGGCACGTCGCGGTCTGCGTGTTGGCGACCTTTTCGACAAAGAAACCTTCGCTGAAAAACTGAAAGAAGTGATGGAATATCACAACTTCCAGTTGGTTAACTACTACAAAGTTGAAGCGGTTGATTACCAGAAAGTTCTGGATGATACGATGGCTGTTGCTGACATCCTGACTTCTATGGTGGTTGACGTTTCTGACCTGCTCGACCAGGCGCGTCAGCGTGGCGATTTCGTCATGTTCGAAGGTGCGCAGGGTACGCTGCTGGATATCGACCACGGTACTTATCCGTACGTAACTTCTTCCAACACCACTGCAGGTGGCGTGGCGACCGGTTCCGGCCTGGGCCCGCGTTATGTTGATTACGTTCTGGGTATCCTCAAAGCTTACTCCACTCGTGTAGGTGCAGGTCCGTTCCCGACCGAGCTGTTTGATGAAACTGGCGAGTTCCTCTGCAAGCAGGGTAACGAATTCGGCGCAACTACGGGTCGTCGTCGTCGTACCGGCTGGCTGGACACCGTTGCTGTTCGTCGTGCAGTACAGCTGAACTCCCTGTCTGGCTTCTGCCTGACCAAACTGGACGTTCTGGATGGCCTGAAAGAGGTGAAACTCTGCGTGGCTTACCGTATGCCGGATGGCCGCGAAGTGACTACCACTCCGCTGGCAGCTGACGACTGGAAAGGTGTAGAGCCGATTTACGAAACCATGCCGGGCTGGTCTGAATCCACCTTCGGCGTGAAAGATCGTAACGGCCTGCCGCAGGCGGCGCTGAACTACATCAAGCGCATTGAAGAGCTGACCGGTGTGCCGATCGATATCATCTCTACCGGCCCGGATCGTACTGAAACCATGATTCTGCGCGACCCGTTCGACGCGTAATTCTGGTACGCCCGGCAGATATTTTGCCTGCTGGGCTAACAGTGTGATACATTGCTGTGTCGGGTAAGCTATTACGCTATCCGACACAGTGTTAAATCCTCGCTTTTTTCCTTCCCCAAACTGAAATAAATTAGCGACACAGCTTGTGGCTGGTTTATCATCAATATAAATGTATTTTTTCCCGATTTCCCTTTTTTGAGGTTGATGTGCAGTTAACGAGTTTCACTGATTACGGATTACGCGCGCTGATCTATATGGCATCATTGCCAGAAGGGCGGATGACCAGTATTTCTGAAGTGACTGACGTCTACGGCGTCTCCCGTAATCATATGGTCAAAATAATCAATCAACTTAGTCGTGCCGGCTACGTGACTGCTGTTCGTGGAAAAAATGGCGGCATTCGTCTTGGTAAACCGGCGAGTGCGATACGTATTGGTGATGTGGTGCGCGAGCTGGAACCCTTATCTCTGGTGAATTGCAGCAGTGAGTTTTGCCACATTACACCTGCCTGTCGGTTGAAGCAGGCACTTTCTAAGGCCGTGCAAAGTTTTCTTACGGAACTGGATAACTACACGCTTGCCGATTTGGTTGAAGAGAATCAACCGCTTTATAAATTATTGCTGGTGGAGTGACGAAAATCTTCATCAGAGATGACAACGGAGGAACCGAGATGTCACAAGATCCTTTCCAGGAACGCGAAGCTGAAAAATACGCGAATCCCATCCCTAGTCGGGAATTTATCCTCGAACATTTAACCAAGCGTGAAAAACCGGCCAGCCGTGATGAGCTGGCAGTAGAACTGCACATTGAAGGCGAAGAGCAGCTTGAAGGCCTGCGTCGCCGCCTGCGCGCGATGGAGCGCGACGGTCAACTGGTCTTCACCCGCCGTCAGTGCTATGCGCTGCCGGAACGCCTCGACCTGGTGAAAGGTACCGTTATTGGCCACCGTGATGGCTACGGCTTTCTACGGGTTGAAGGACGTAAAGATGATTTGTATCTCTCCAGCGAGCAGATGAAAACCTGCATTCATGGCGATCAGGTGCTGGCGCAACCGCTGGGTGCTGACCGTAAAGGCCGCCGTGAAGCGCGAATAGTCCGCGTACTGGTGCCAAAAAACAGCCAGATTGTTGGCCGCTATTTTACCGAAGCGGGCGTCGGCTTTGTGGTTCCTGATGATAGCCGTCTGAGCTTCGATATTTTAATCCCGCCCGATCAGATCATGGGCGCGCGGATGGGCTTTGTGGTCGTTGTCGAACTGACTCAACGCCCGACTCGCCGTACCAAAGCGGTGGGTAAAATCGTCGAAGTGCTTGGCGATAACATGGGTACTGGCATGGCGGTCGATATCGCTCTGCGCACCCATGAAATTCCGTACATCTGGCCGCAGGCTGTTGAGCAACAGGTTGCCGGGCTGAAAGAAGAAGTGCCGGAAGAAGCAAAAGCTGGCCGTGTTGATCTGCGCGATTTACCGCTGGTCACCATTGATGGCGAAGACGCCCGTGACTTTGACGATGCGGTTTACTGCGAGAAAAAACGCGGCGGCGGTTGGCGTTTGTGGGTCGCAATTGCCGACGTCAGTTACTATGTGCGTCCGCCAACACCGCTGGACAGCGAAGCGCGTAACCGTGGTACTTCGGTCTACTTCCCGTCACAGGTTATCCCGATGCTGCCGGAAGTGCTCTCTAACGGCCTGTGCTCGCTCAACCCGCAGGTAGATCGCCTGTGTATGGTGTGCGAGATGACGATTTCGTCGAAAGGTCGCCTGACTGGCTACAAATTCTACGAAGCGGTGATGAGCTCTCACGCGCGTCTGACCTACACCAAAGTCTGGCATATTCTGCAGGGCGATCAGGATCTGCGCGAGCAGTACGCGCCGCTGGTTAAGCATCTCGAAGAGCTGCATAACCTCTATAAAGTGCTGGATAAAGCCCGTGAAGAACGCGGTGGGATCTCGTTTGAGAGCGAAGAAGCGAAGTTTATTTTCAACGCTGAACGCCGTATTGAGCGTATCGAACAGACTCAGCGTAACGACGCACACAAGTTAATTGAAGAGTGCATGATTCTGGCGAATATCTCGGCGGCGCGTTTCGTTGAGAAAGCTAAAGAACCGGCACTGTTCCGTATTCACGACAAGCCGAGCACCGAAGCGATTACCTCTTTCCGTTCAGTGCTGGCGGAGCTGGGGCTGGAACTGCCGGGGGGTAATAAGCCGGAACCGCGTGACTACGCGGAACTGCTGGAGTCTGTTGCCGACCGTCCTGACGCAGAGATGCTGCAAACTATGCTGCTGCGCTCGATGAAACAGGCGATTTACGATCCGGAAAACCGCGGTCACTTCGGTCTGGCATTGCAGTCCTATGCGCACTTTACCTCGCCGATTCGTCGTTATCCTGACCTTACGCTGCACCGCGCCATTAAGTATCTGCTGGCGAAAGAGCAGGGGCATCAGGGCAACACCACTGAAACCGGTGGCTACCATTATTCGATGGAAGAGATGCTGCAACTGGGCCAGCACTGTTCGATGGCAGAACGTCGTGCCGATGAAGCAACGCGCGATGTGGCTGACTGGCTGAAGTGTGACTTCATGCTCGACCAGGTAGGTAACGTCTTTAAAGGCGTGATTGCCAGCGTTACTGGCTTCGGCTTCTTTGTCCGCCTGGATGACCTGTTCATTGATGGTCTGGTCCACGTCTCTTCGTTGGACAACGACTACTATCGCTTTGACCAGGTGGGTCAACGTCTGATGGGCGAATCCAGTGGTCAGACTTACCGCCTGGGCGACCGCGTGGAAGTTCGCGTCGAAGCGGTTAATATGGACGAGCGCAAAATCGACTTTAGTCTGATCTCCAGTGAACGCGCACCACGTAACGTTGGTAAAACCGCGCGCGAGAAAGCGAAAAAAGGCGATGCCGGCAAAAAAGGCGGTAAGCGTCGTCAGGTAGGCAAAAAGGTAAACTTTGAGCCAGATAGCGCCTTCCGTGGTGAGAAAAAAGCGAAGCCGAAAGCGGTGAAGAAAGACGCGAAAAAAGCGAAAAAGCCATCGGCTAAAACACAAAAAATAGCCGCTGCGACCAAAGCGAAGCGTGCGGCGAAGAAAAAAGTGGCAGAGTGATCAATACCCTCTTCAAACAGAAGAGGGTCAGATTGCTGACAAAATGCGCTTTGTTCATGCCGGATGCGGCGTGAACGCCTTATCCGGCCTACATAATCACGCAAATTCAATATATTGCAGGGATCATGTAGGCCTGATAAGCGTAGCGCATCAGGCAAAACGTAAACAACGAGTACATTAATGAGCGAAATGATTTACGGCATCCACGCAGTGCAGGCCCTGCTGGAGCGCGCCCCTGAACGTTTTCAGGAAGTCTTTATTTTAAAAGGCCGTGAAGATAAACGTCTGTTACCGCTGATTCACGCCCTTGAGTCTCAGGGCGTGGTTATCCAGTTGGCAAATCGGCAATATCTCGACGAGAAAAGCGACGGTGCCGTGCATCAGGGCATTATCGCCCGCGTGAAGCCTGGACGGCAGTATCAGGAAAACGATCTGCCGGATCTGATCGCTTCGCTCGATCAACCGTTCCTGCTGATCCTCGACGGTGTAACCGATCCGCATAATCTCGGTGCGTGCCTGCGTAGCGCGGATGCTGCTGGCGTTCATGCGGTAATTGTGCCGAAAGATCGCTCTGCACAGCTCAACGCCACGGCGAAAAAAGTGGCCTGCGGCGCGGCAGAAAGTGTTCCGCTAATTCGGGTGACCAACCTGGCGCGCACTATGCGTATGTTGCAGGAAGAGAATATCTGGATCGTCGGTACGGCAGGTGAAGCGGATCACACGCTCTATCAGAGCAAAATGACCGGGCGCCTGGCGCTGGTAATGGGCGCAGAAGGTGAAGGTATGCGTCGCCTGACCCGTGAACATTGCGATGAGTTGATCAGCATCCCGATGGCCGGAAGCGTTTCTTCGCTGAACGTTTCGGTTGCGACCGGAATTTGCTTATTTGAAGCGGTGCGTCAGCGCAGCTAATCCCTCTGATTTAAGAAAAACCATCCAGATTTGGATGGTTTTTTTTTATCTATAGCTGGTAAGATAATTACGCTCTACAAATATTCATTTTATTAATAATTAACTTTAATCTATATGGAATAATATATGACATGGAATCCGTTGGCGCTGGCGACGGCGCTGCAAACTGTACCTGAACAAAATATTGATATAACGAATAGCGAAAACGCATTAATTATTAAAATGAATGATTATGGCGATTTGCAGATCAATATTCTTTTTACTTCCCGCCAGATGATTATCGAAACTTTTATTTGCCCGGTAAGTTGTATCAGCAATCCGGATGAATTTAATACCTTTTTATTAAGAAATCAGAAGATTATGCCGCTGTCATCGGTGGGGATCTCCAGTGTGCAACAGGAAGAGTATTACATCGTTTTCGGGGCGTTATCGCTTAAATCTTCCCTTGAAGACATCCTGCTGGAGATAACCACGCTGGTGGATAACGCATTGGATCTGGCTGAAATTACTGAAGAATATTCACACTAATTACAAGGAAAAGTATTTATGGGGATTTTAAAAAGTTTATTTACGCTGGGTAAATCTTTTATCTCTCAGGCAGAAGAATCCATTGAAGAAACTCAGGGTGTACGGATGCTGGAGCAACATATTCGCGACGCTAAAGCTGAACTGGATAAAGCTGGAAAATCGCGCGTCGATCTGCTGGCGCGAGTGAAATTAAGCAACGACAAACTGAAAGATTTACGCGAACGTAAAGCTGGTCTGGAAGCCCGTGCGCTGGAAGCGTTAAATAAGAACGTTAATCCGTCGTTGATTAACGAAGTCGCTGAAGAAATCGCCCGCCTTGAGAATCTCATTACCGCTGAAGAACAAGTATTGTCGAATCTGGAAGTCTCCCGCGATGGCGTGGAAAAAGCCGTTGCGGCGACGGCACAGCGTATTGCCCAATTTGAGCAACAAATGGAAGTCGTTAAAGCGACTGAAGCCATGCAGCGTGCGCAGCAGGCCGTAACGACCTCGACCGTTGGCGCCTCTTCCAGCGTTTCGACAGCGGCAGAGTCATTAAAACGCCTGCAAACGCGTCAGGCTGAACGTCAGGCTCGACTGGATGCCGCCGCACAGCTGGAAAAAGTCGCAGACGGTCGCGACCTTGACGAAAAGCTGGCGGAAGCCGGAATTGGCGGCACCAATAAAAGCAGCGCCCAGGATGTGCTGGCAAGACTGCAACGCCAACAGGGCGAGTAATTTTTTTGCCAGCCTTACTAAAAGACTGGCAACTATTTTAAGGATAAAATATGTCTGGTTTTTTCCAGCGCCTGTTTGGCAAGGATGATAAGCCTGCTATTACTCGCGGTCCGCTGGGACTCCATCTCAATAGTGGCTTTACGCTCGACACATTAGCGTTTCGTTTACTGGAAGATGAATTGCTGATTGCGTTGCCGGGGGAAGAATACACAGTGGCCGCCGTCAGCCACATCGATCTGGGCGGTGGTAGCCAGATTTTCCGCTACTACACTTCGGGCGATGAATTTCTGCAAATCAATACTACTGGCGGCGAAGATATTGATGACATTGATGATATCAAGCTCTTTGTCTACGAAGAGAGCTACGGCATCAGCAAAGAGAGTTACTGGCGCGAGGCGATCAACGCCAAAGCGATGGGGGCGATAACCTTAAACTGGCAGGAAAAATGCTGGCAGAGATTTTTTAACAGCGAAGAACCGGGAAATATTGAACCCGTCTACATGCTGGAAAAAGTAGAAAATCAAAACCATGCCAAATGGGAAGTGCATAATTTTACCATGGGCTACCAACGGCAAGTGACCGAAGATACTTACGAATATTTGCTTTTAAATGGTGAGGAATCTTTTAACGATCTCGGCGAGCCGGAGTGGCTATTTTCGCGCGCTCTGGGTGTCGATATCCCACTGACATCACTTCATATTATTGGTTAATTACAGGGACGTTTATAATGCATATACTGGATTCACTCCTTGCTTTTAGCGCCTATTTTTTTATCGGCGTGGCGATGGTAATCGTTTTTCTTTTTATCTATTCCAAAATTACTCCGCATAATGAATGGCAGTTGATCAAGAATAATAACACTGCGGCGTCGCTGGCGTTCAGCGGTACATTGTTGGGCTACGTGATCCCGTTATCCAGTGCGGCAATTAACGCGGTGAGCATCCCGGATTATTTCGCCTGGGGGGGTATCGCTCTGGTGATTCAGTTACTCGTTTTTGCTGGCGTCAGACTTTATATGCCGGCATTAAGCGATAAAATTATTAATCACAACACTGCGGCAGGAATGTTTATGGGAACCGCCGCGCTGGCTGGCGGTATTTTTAACGCAGCTTGTATGACATGGTAATGGACGATCATGGCCAGAAAACGCAAATCAAGAAATAACAGTAAAATTGGTCACGGAGCGATCAGTCGCATTGGTAGACCCAATAATCCTTTTGAGCCACGTCGCAATCGCTACGCACAAAAATATCTCACGCTGGCGATTATGGGCGGCGCAGTTTTTTTAGTGATCAAAGGATGGAGTGAAAGTAGCGATGTCGATAACGACGGTGACGGAACGTTTTATTCGACAGTGCAGGATTGTATTGATGACGGTAATAATGCAGACATTTGCGCGCGTGGCTGGAACAACGCCAAAGCGGCATTTTATGCCGATGTACCGAAGAATATGACTCAGCAAAATTGTCAGTCTAAGTATCAAAATTGCTATTACGACAATATCGAACAGAGTTGGATCCCGGTCGTTTCTGGATTTTTGTTAAGCCGGGTTATTCGTAAAGATCGCGATGAGCAGTTCGTCTATAACAGCGGCGGATCCTCATTTGCTTCGCGACCCGTCTGGCGCAATACTTCCGGTGATTACTCCTGGCGCTCCGGCTCTGGTAAAAAAGAGTCTTACTCTACTGGTGGTTTTACCACCAAAAAAGCCTCGACTGTTTCTCGCGGCGGCTATGGTCGCTCGTCCAGTGCCCGCGGGCATTGGGGAGGCTAATCATGCTGAGACACAATGTTCCTGTGCGGCGGGATCTTGACCAGATCGCCGCCAATAACGGTTTCGACTTTCATATCATCGATAATGAAATCTATTGGGATGAGAGTCGGGCCTACCGATTTACCCTGCGCCAGATTGAAGAGCTGATCGAAAAGCCCACTGCGGAACTGCACCAGATGTGCCTCGATGTGGTGGAGCGCGCGGTTAAAGATGAACAGATCCTGACGCAACTGGCGATCCCACCGCTGTACTGGGATGTGATTGCTGAAAGCTGGCGCGCACGCGATCCTTCGCTGTATGGCCGTATGGATTTTGCCTGGTGTGGTAATGCGCCGGTTAAGCTGCTGGAGTACAACGCCGATACGCCAACTTCATTGTACGAGTCGGCTTATTTCCAGTGGTTGTGGCTGGAAGATGCCCGGCGAAACGGCGTTATTCCGCGTGATGCCGATCAATACAATGCCATTCAGGAATGCCTGATCTCGCGCTTTAGTGAGCTTTATAGTCGGGAGCCGTTTTATTTTTGCTGTTGTCAGGATACTGACGAAGACAGGACAACCGTGTTGTATTTGCAGGACTGCGCCCAGCAGGCAGGGCAGGAGTCTCGGTTTATCTACATTGAAGATCTCGGTTTGGGCGTCGGCGGCGTGCTGACCGATCTTGATGATAACGTCATCCAGCGCGCATTTAAGCTTTATCCGCTGGAGTGGATGATGCGTGATGATAACGGTCCTCTTCTGCGCAAACGTCGTGAGCAGTGGGTGGAACCGTTATGGAAAAGTATTTTGAGCAACAAAGGGTTAATGCCGCTGCTTTGGCGCTTCTTTCCTGGTCATCCTAATCTTCTGGCGTCCTGGTTCGATGGCGAGACACCGCAGATTGCCGCTGGCGAAAGCTACGTACGTAAACCGATCTATTCGCGTGAAGGTGGTAACGTCACCATTTTTGACGGCAAGAATAATGTCGTTGACCATGCAGATGGCGATTACGCCGATGAACCGATGATCTATCAGGCGTTTCAACCGCTACCGCGATTTGGCGATAGTTACACGCTGATTGGTAGCTGGATTGTCGATGATGAAGCGTGCGGTATGGGCATCCGCGAAGATAACACGCTGATCACTAAGGACACTTCGCGTTTTGTTCCGCACTACATTGCGGGTTAAGAATGTTTTAGCAATCTCTTTCTGTCAGGAATCCGTGGCAGTGACCATACTAATGGTGACTGCCATTGATGGAGGGAGACACAGTGCACTGGCAAACTCACACTGTTTTTAATCAACCTATACCCTTAAATAACAGCAACTTATACCTTTCTGATGGCGCGCTCTGCGAAGCGGTAACGCGCGAAGGCGCTGGCTGGGATAGCGATTTTCTCGCCAGTATTGGTCAGCAACTCGGAACAGCTGAATCCCTTGAACTGGGGCGGCTGGCGAATGTAAACCCGCCTGAATTATTGCGCTACGATGCCCAGGGGCGTCGTCTGGACGATGTCCGTTTTCATCCTGCATGGCACCTGCTGATGCAGGCGTTATGTACCAATCGGGTGCACAACCTGGCCTGGGAAGAAGATGCTCGTTCTGGCGCATTTGTGGCGCGGGCGGCGCGTTTTATGCTGCACGCGCAGGTTGAGGCCGGATCGTTATGCCCGATAACCATGACCTTTGCCGCTACTCCATTGCTGTTACAGATGTTGCCAGCGCCGTTTCAGGACTGGACCACGCCGCTGTTGAGCGATCGCTACGATTCCCACTTATTGCCAGGCGGGCAAAAACGCGGCTTGTTGATTGGCATGGGAATGACGGAAAAGCAGGGCGGTTCCGACGTGATGAGCAACACCACTCGCGCAGAACGTCTGGACGATGGGTCTTATCGGTTGGTGGGGCATAAATGGTTTTTCTCGGTGCCACAAAGTGACGCGCATCTGGTGCTGGCGCAGACCGCGGGCGGTTTGTCCTGCTTTTTTGTGCCGCGATTTTTGCCCGACGGGCAACGCAACGCGATTCGCCTGGAGCGTCTGAAAGATAAACTGGGTAATCGTTCCAATGCCAGTTGCGAAGTGGAGTTTCAGGATGCCATTGGCTGGTTGTTGGGTCAGGAAGGGGAAGGGATTCGCCTGATCCTGAAAATGGGCGGGATGACGCGTTTTGATTGTGCTCTGGGCAGCCACGCTATGATGCGTCGTGCGTTCTCGCTGGCGATTTATCACGCTCATCAACGCCATGTATTTGGTAATCCATTGATCCAACAGCCTCTTATGCGCCATGTCTTAAGCCGCATGGCGCTCCAGCTTGAAGGGCAAACAGCTTTGTTGTTTCGTCTGGCGCGGGCGTGGGATCGACGTGCCGATGCCAAAGAAGCCCTGTGGGCGCGTTTATTTACGCCTGCGGCTAAATTTGTGATCTGCAAACGAGGCATGCCGTTTGTGGCTGAAGCGATGGAGGTGCTGGGCGGCATTGGCTATTGCGAGGAGAGCGAGCTACCGCGTCTTTACCGGGAGATGCCGGTAAACAGCATCTGGGAAGGCTCTGGCAATATTATGTGCCTCGATGTGCTGCGCGTTCTCAATAAGCAGGCTGGGGTATACGATTTGCTGACAGAAGCGTTTGTGGAAGTGAAAGGGCAAGATCGTTATTTTGACCGTGCGGTTCGTCGCTTACAACAGCAACTGCGCAAACCAGCTGAAGAATTGGGACGGGAGATAACACATCAATTATTTTTGCTGGGCTGCGGCGCGCAAATGTTGAAATATGCTTCTCCGCCAATGGCGCAGGCGTGGTGTCAGGTGATGTTAGATACGCGCGGCAGCGTGCGGTTGTCAGAGCAGATCCAGAATGATTTATTGCTGCGGGCGACGGGCGGTGTGTGTTTGTAAGCGTATACGCCTGATGCGACGCTGGTTTCGGTTAACTAAATGAAATATATGAAAATTGTAGGCCGGACAAGGCGCTCGCGCCGCATCCGGCATTGTTCATTCGCTGTTGATGCCACTCACGCATACAGTATCGCCTGTACGCGCCAGTTATCGGGCTGCTGGTCTTCATACATGGTAATAATGCGATACCATGACGCCCCTTGTTCATCGGCCTTTAACGCCACGATACGTTCCACGTCCTGCGGATCCCCTGAAATATTGCTAACCGAGATCTGACCTATTTCATTCAGGCCCGTCACGCAGTCAGCACTGGCGAATTCTGCAGACTGTGCCGTGGCGCTCGCAGGACAAGTCACTAATTGCAGCGAGGGTGAGGCAAGTAATTGTTTCATCGTCAGCTCCATTTTTCGTTTCCCCACATGTGGCAGGGCATTCCATCGCGGTAATAAACGCCCGAGCTTCCCGCCGGTAATTTATTGTGCACAGGTAAACGCATAGGGACGCAAAGCAATGTAAAGCTGGCTGTATAAGTTGTCTGATTTATTTACGGTATATACTCGTCATACTTCAAGTTGCATGTGCTGCGTCTGCGTTCACTCACCCCAGTCACTTACTTATGTAAGCTCCTGGGGATTCACTCGCTTGTCGCGTTACTCGGCCTGAGGCCTCGCCCTTTCAGGGCCAACGCAAGCGTTGTTCAAAACGCCCCTGCCGTTTTGTCCTGCAACTCGAATTATTTAGAGTATAAAATGGCTTGTGAATACCACTGTCCTGTCACGATGGTTTCATCCACCATTACGACAACGTAATAATCAGCTTTTGCAGCGACAGCTTTCGCTCTGATTTCTGCTAATGCGTCATCCGGAGAACCCCGTACCATCGTGCTTACGCTACCTATTCGCTGTAACCCTTGGGTCTGGTCGCGGCGAATCTCTTGCGGATGGTCCGTTACTGGCGGTGCTGGCTGTGGCGTACCTTGCAGTGCGCTACAGGCGCTTAACATCAGCACCAATAATAAACTGGCAAACCGGTAAATAACGCTATTACGTTTCCTGCTAACCATAGTGTAGTGCCTTATTAATTTAACTTGAGGGGAATGTTCCCGAATTGTTACCTGGTACGCGATTTTCGAATGAAAACGTGACGAAAGCGTAATCCATATCTCAACATTATGAACTAATACCGCCAGCAGAAACTTGTGCTAAGGATTTCTTCATGTCATACCAGACAAAAAGGAGTGACAAATGATTGAAATAGAATCGTGCGTGCTGGCAGATATTCCCGTTCTTCACGCTTACCCCGTAGGGCAAAAAGATATCCCGTTACCGTGCGTGATTTTTTATCACGGCTTTACTTCATCCAGCCTGGTTTATAGCTATTTTGCCGTCGCGCTGGCGCAGGCTGGTTTACGGGTGATCATGCCGGATGCGCCCGAACACGGTAGTCGTTTTAGTGGCGACGCAGCGCGGCGGTTAAATCAATTCTGGCAAATCTTGCTACAAAGTATGCAGGAATTCACTACTTTACGTGCTGCAATAGCTGAAGAAAACTGGCTGCTTGATGACCGTCTGGCGGTTGGTGGCGCGTCGATGGGCGCGATGACGGCGCTGGGGATTACCGCTCTCCACTCAACGGTGAAATGTACCGCCAGCATGATGGGATCGGGCTATTTCACATCGCTTGCCCGTTCACTGTTTCCACCGCTAATACCTGAAACCGCAGCACAGCAAAACGAATTTAATAACATTATCGCCCCGCTGGCGGAATGGGAAGTGACAAAGCAAGTGGAACAACTTGGAGACAGACCTTTATTGCTGTGGCATGGCCTTGATGACGACGTAGTGCCTGCCGATGAATCTCTTCGTTTACAGCAGGCATTAATACAGGCGGGACTGGATAAACAATTAACCTGTTCATGGCAGCCAGGTGTGCGCCACCGCATTACGCCCGAGGCGTTAGATGCCGCAGTGGCGTTTTTCCGCCAGCATCTTTAAACACGCAGAATGCTGACCCCTTGTGCTTCCAGCTGTTGCAGAATCTCCGGGTTAGCATTTTTGCCGGTGATCAGCATATCGATTTGATCCGCGCGGCTAAAGAGCATACCCGCGCGTTCACCAATCTTACTGCTATCGACCAGCACTACCAGTTTCCCCACCACACTCAGCATCTTCTGCTCTGCCATCGCCGTCAGCATATCGGTTTTATACAAACCTTCCGCCGTCAGCCCTTTACCGCTGGTAAACATCCAGTGTCCGGCATAGAGACTATTTTCGCTGCCCTGTGGGCTTAAGGTGATGGACTGACTTTTGTTGTACTGCCCGCCCATGATGATCACGCTGTCATGTTCCTGATCGATCAGGTAATTTGCCAACGGCAGGTAATTAGTGATGATTTGCACCGGTTTGCCACACATTTCCCGCCCGAGCAGAAACGCGGTGGAGCCGCAGTTGATGACTACGCTCTCGCCCGGGTTGACCAGCTGTGAAGCCGCTTTGGCGATACGTACTTTTTCATCGTGATTTTGTGCCTGGTGCAGATTCATTGGCGTCCAGCGTGGGCGCTGTTGGGTAATAGCTTCTGCGCCATTACGCACTTTTTTCAGTTTGCCGCTTTCGTCGAGTTTATTGATATCGCGTCGCGCGGTAGCAGGTGAAATTCCCAGGCGCTCAACGACTTTCTCCACGGTCACAAAGCCCAATTGTGCGAGCATTTCCAGGAGGATTTGATGTCTTTGTGCTTCAGTCATGAGCTATTCCGATAAAATTTGATTTTTTTAGATGATATTTGAAATAGCCAGGAAATACTACGCCGGATAGCGCGAACATCTTCACGCTATCCGGTATCAACGACAGATTACAGGAACGATTTGAACGGCAGATCCGGTTCAATGGTGAAGCAATCGTCAAAACCACGCGGATAGTGATACTCGAAGTTGTCTTTATCCAGAGGCCAGGTGAACTTGCCGCCCACCTGCCAGATAAACGGCTTAAAGCCATATTTCAGACGATCTTTTTTCATCTCCCATAGCACGCGGATCTCCTGCGGATCGGCCTGGAAGTTTGACCAGATATCATGGTGGAACGGGATAACCACTTTCGCATTCAGGGCTTCACCCATACGCAGCATATCGGCGCTGGTCATTTTGTCGGTAATACCGCGCGGGTTCTCACCATACGATCCTAAAGCCACGTCAATCTGATGCTCGTTACCATGTTTTGCATAGTAGTTGGAGTAGTGGGAATCGCCGCTGTGATACAGCGAACCGCCCGGCGTTTTGAACAGATAGTTCACCGCACGATCGTCCATGCCGTCTGGCAGCACGCCTGCCGCTTTTTGATCCGCAGGCAGGGTAATCAGTGCAGTACGGTCGAAGGCGTCAAGTGCATGAATTTCGATATCTTTTACTTTCACCACGTCGCCCGGTTTGACCACGATGCAGCGTTCTTTCGGTACGCCCCAGCCGATCCATAAATCCACGCAGGTTTTCGGTCCGATAAACGGTACGTCATCAGCGCAGTTCTGCATCACGGCAGCAGCGACGTTGACGTCGATATGATCGTTGTGATCGTGAGTTGCCAGTACGGCGTCGATCTGGCGAATAGCAAATGGATCAAGGACAAACGGAGTGGTGCGCAGGTTTGGCTGCAGTTTTTTCACGCCAGCCATGCGCTGCATCTGGTGACCCTGTTTCATCAGTGGGTTACCGTGACTTTGTTTGCCAGTACCGCACCAAAAATCGACGCAGACGTTGGTGCCGCCTTCCGATTTCAGCCAGATCCCAGTACAGCCGAGCCACCACATCGCAAATGTGCCAGGAGCGACCTGCTCTTGTTCAATTTCTTCATTCAGCCAGCTACCCCATTCCGGGAAAGTGCTCAGGATCCAGGATTCACGGGTGATACTTTTCACTTTACTCATCGCCATTTACCTTCATGATAGTTCAATTCGAATCAACATGTGATTGGTTTTGATTAATCCTGACACTATTTTTTCAGGAAGGCAATGACCATTTTTTGACTTTTTGCCAGGGGAGTTGTTGTGAATTTTGAGTATGGAAAGACTTAATGGAATGTGTAATTCAATTAACTATATGAATTTAAATGAGTAAGTGTTTCGTGGCGTGAATCCCGTATTTTCGTTATGGAATTATTTGCGTGCCGCGTCACATTTAATCATAAATAATCTTGTTGTGATTACTTTTGAAAATTAGAGTGAGTGCACAACATTCCGGGTGTGCGGAATACTCGGTTACCTCTTCTTCAGGAGATCGTTATGGAGATCCTCTACAACATCTTTACCGTGTTTTTTAACCAGGTCATGACCAATGCCCCGTTGTTGTTGGGTATTGTGACCTGTCTGGGCTACATCCTGCTGCGCAAAAGTGTCAGTGTAATTATCAAAGGTACGATAAAAACCATTATTGGTTTCATGTTGTTGCAGGCAGGGTCCGGCATCCTGACCAGCACCTTCAAACCGGTGGTGGCGAAAATGTCTGAAGTCTACGGCATCAACGGTGCGATTTCAGATACTTACGCTTCCATGATGGCCACTATCGAGCGCATGGGTGACGCCTATAGCTGGGTGGGGTACGCGGTACTGCTGGCTCTGGCGCTGAACATCTGTTACGTGCTGTTGCGTCGCATTACCGGCATTCGCACCATCATGCTGACCGGCCACATTATGTTCCAGCAGGCGGGGCTGATTGCCGTTACGTTGTTTATTTTCGGCTACTCCATGTGGACCACCATTATCTGCACCGCGATTCTGGTTTCGCTCTATTGGGGCATCACCTCCAACATGATGTACAAGCCAACTCAGGAAGTGACGGACGGCTGCGGTTTCTCCATCGGTCACCAGCAACAGTTTGCATCCTGGATTGCCTATAAAGTCGCGCCGTTCCTCGGCAAAAAAGAGGAGAGCGTTGAAGATCTCAAACTGCCAGGCTGGCTGAACATTTTCCACGACAACATCGTCTCCACGGCGATTGTAATGACCATCTTCTTTGGCGCCATTCTGCTCTCCTTCGGTATCGACACCGTGCAGGCGATGGCGGGCAAAGTGCACTGGACGGTCTACATCCTGCAAACCGGTTTCTCCTTTGCGGTGGCGATTTTCATCATCACTCAGGGCGTGCGCATGTTTGTGGCGGAACTCTCTGAAGCGTTTAACGGTATCTCCCAGCGCCTGATCCCGGGTGCGGTTCTGGCGATTGACTGTGCGGCTATCTATAGCTTCGCGCCGAACGCCGTGGTCTGGGGCTTTATGTGGGGCACCATCGGTCAGCTGATTGCGGTTGGCATTCTGGTCGCCTGCGGCTCTTCCATTCTGATTATTCCAGGCTTTATTCCGATGTTCTTCTCCAACGCCACTATTGGCGTATTCGCTAACCACTTCGGCGGCTGGCGTGCGGCACTCAAAATTTGTCTGGTGATGGGGATGATTGAAATCTTCGGCTGCGTCTGGGCGGTGAAACTCACCGGTATGAGTGCCTGGATGGGCATGGCGGACTGGTCGATTCTGGCACCGCCGATGATGCAGGGCTTCTTCTCCATCGGTATCGCCTTTATGGCCGTCATCATTGTAATTGCACTGGCTTATATGTTCTTCGCTGGCCGCGCGCTGCGCGCAGAAGAAGATGCAGAAAAACAACTGGCAGAACAGTCTGCTTAATAAGGAGTTTTGATTATGACCGTACGTATTCTGGCTGTGTGTGGCAACGGACAAGGCAGTTCCATGATCATGAAAATGAAAGTGGACCAGTTTTTAACCCAGTCGAACATCGACCACACGGTAAACAGCTGCGCGGTTGGCGAGTACAAAAGTGAGTTGAGCGGCGCGGATATCATCATCGCTTCTACCCATATCGCGGGCGAAATCACCGTAACCGGCAACAAATATGTGGTTGGCGTGCGCAACATGCTCTCACCTGCCGACTTTGGCCCGAAACTGCTGGAAGTGATCAAAGAGCATTTCCCGCAGGACGTGAAGTAAGGGCGCGCCATGAAATTACGTGATTCGCTGGCTGAAAATAAATCCATCCGTCTGCAGGCCGAAGCAAATACCTGGCAGGAAGCGGTGAAAATCGGCGTTGACCTGCTGGTGGCGGCGGACGTTGTCGAACCGCGTTACTACCAGGCGATTCTGGATGGCGTTGAACAGTTTGGCCCCTATTTCGTTATCGCTCCGGGGCTGGCGATGCTGCACGGGCGGCCGGAAGAGGGCGTTAAGAAAACAGGTTTCTCTCTGGTAACGCTGAAAAAGCCGCTGGAATTTAACCACGACGACAACGATCCGGTGGATATCCTCATCACCATGGCGGCGGTCGATGCCAACACTCACCAGGAAGTGGGCATCATGCAGATAGTCAACCTGTTTGAAGATGAAGAGAATTTCGACCGTTTACGCGCCTGCCGTACCGAGCAGGAAGTACTGGATTTAATTGACCGCACCAACGCGGCAGCTTAAGAAGGAATTGAACATGTCATTACCGATGTTGCAGGTCGCGCTGGACAACCAGACTATGGATAGCGCCTACGAAACCACTCGCCTGATTGCCGAAGAAGTCGACATTATCGAAGTGGGTACCATTCTGTGCGTGGGCGAAGGCGTGCGTGCGGTTCGTGACCTGAAAGCGCTTTACCCGCACAAAATCGTGCTGGCAGACGCCAAAATTGCCGATGCGGGCAAAATCCTTTCTCGTATGTGCTTCGAAGCCAACGCTGACTGGGTGACCGTGATTTGCTGTGCGGATATCAACACCGCCAAAGGTGCGCTGGACGTGGCAAAAGAGTTTAACGGCGACGTGCAGATCGAACTGACCGGTTACTGGACCTGGGAACAGGCGCAGCAGTGGCGTGACGCAGGCATTGGGCAGGTGGTTTATCACCGCAGCCGTGACGCGCAGGCCGCTGGCGTGGCGTGGGGCGACGCGGATATCACCGCAATTAAACGTCTTTCCGATATGGGCTTCAAAGTGACCGTAACCGGGGGCCTGGCGCTGGAAGATCTGCCGCTGTTCAAAGGCATTCCGATTCATGTCTTCATCGCTGGCCGCAGCATCCGTGACGCCGCGTCTCCGGTTGAAGCCGCGCGTCAGTTCAAACGTTCCATCGCCCAACTGTGGGGCTAAGGAGCGGATATGCTGTCCAAACAGATCCCGCTCGGCATTTATGAAAAAGCACTCCCTGCCGGGGAGTGCTGGTTGAAACGGCTGCAACTGGCGAAAGAGTTGGGTTTTGATTTTGTCGAGATGTCGGTGGATGAAACGGACGCTCGCCTGTCGCGCCTTGACTGGAGCCGTGAACAACGTCTGGCGCTGGTCAACGCGATTGTTGAAACGGGTGTGCGCGTGCCGTCCATGTGCCTTTCAGCTCATCGTCGTTTTCCTCTGGGGAGTGAAGATGACGCAGTGCGGGCGCAGGGGCTGGAGATCATGCGTAAAGCTATCCAGTTCGCGCAGGACGTCGGCATTCGCGTGATCCAACTGGCGGGCTATGACGTTTACTATCAGGAAGCCAATAACGAAACGCGTCGTCGTTTCCGTGACGGGCTGAAAGAGAGCGTTGAGATGGCAAGCCGGGCGCAGGTCACGCTGGCGATGGAGATCATGGACTATCCGTTGATGAACTCTATCAGCAAGGCGCTGGGTTACGCGCACTATCTCAACAACCCGTGGTTCCAGCTCTACCCGGATATTGGCAACCTGTCGGCGTGGGACAACGACGTGCAGATGGAATTGCAGGCCGGAATAGGGCACATCGTCGCGGTGCATGTGAAAGACACCAAACCGGGCGTCTTCAAAAACGTACCGTTTGGCGAAGGTGTGGTGGATTTCGAACGTTGCTTCGAAACGCTCAAACAGAGTGGCTATTGCGGGCCTTACCTGATTGAGATGTGGAGCGAAACGGCGGAAGACCCGGCGGCGGAAGTGGCGAAAGCGCGTGATTGGGTGAAAGCGCGCATGGCTAAAGCAGGCATGGTGGAGGCGGCATAATGCAAAAGCTGAAACAGCAGGTATTTGAAGCCAACATGGATCTGCCGCGCTACGGGCTGGTGACCTTTACCTGGGGCAACGTCAGCGCCATTGACCGCGAACGCGGGCTGGTGGTGATCAAGCCCAGCGGCGTCGCCTACGAAACCATGAAAGCAGACGATATGGTGGTGGTCGATATGAGCGGCAAGGTGGTGGAAGGGGAGTATCGTCCGTCTTCCGACACTGCGACGCATCTCGAACTCTACCGTCGTTACCCGTCGCTTGGCGGCATTGTCCATACCCACTCTACTCATGCCACCGCATGGGCGCAGGCGGGGCTGGCGATCCCGGCGTTAGGCACCACGCACGCCGACTACTTCTTTGGCGATATTCCGTGTACTCGCGGATTAAGCGAAGAAGAGGTACAGGGCGAGTATGAACTGAACACTGGCAAAGTGATTATCGAAACGCTGGGTGATGCCGAGCCGCTACATACACCGGGTATTGTGGTGTACCAGCACGGGCCATTTGCCTGGGGTAAAGATGCCCACGACGCGGTGCATAACGCGGTGGTGATGGAAGAAGTGGCGAAAATGGCGTGGATTGCTCGCGGCATTAACCCGCAGCTAAATCCCATCGACAGCTACCTGATGAATAAACACTTCATGCGTAAGCACGGGCCCAACGCCTATTACGGGCAGAAGTAAGCAGTGCGCCCCGGAATTATTACCTCCTGCGGGATGTAATTGGTCTGATTCCGGGGCCGCTTCAGTTAAAAAATCGTATAAACAGCAGGTGTTTTTATGGCTATCAACGGATTGTTTTTCAGAACGGATCCGCAACGTCGCCGCTATGGCGTGGCGTTACTTGTGGGTGTACTTTCAGGAATTATTTCAGCATTTGTTAAATGGGGTGCGGAAGTTCCGTTGCCGCCACGCACATTTTCCGGTGGTCGTGATGAATTTAATCCGCCGTATATCTTTTTACGGGATTATTTAGGCATCGACCCAACACAAACGGTGTATACATTTTCGGAACATATCATCAACCCGGTAATGGTAACGCACATCATCTTCTCACTGGTTTTTGCGATAGGGTATTGTGTTGTCGCGGAAATTTTCCCGAAAGTGAAATTATGGCAGGGAATATTAGCAGGGCTTATTGTGACAGTGGCAGTTCACGGCATATTTTGTCCGACGCTGAATTTAACGCCGCCGCTCACTCAATTGCCTTTTGACGAATATGCCTCTGAAATTCTTGGGCATATTTTCTGGTTCTGGATAATAGAAATAATGCGCCGCGACTTACGTAATCGCATTACTCATGAGCCGGACCCGGAAGTCGCTATTCGTTGAATGTCCGCGTAAAAAAGCCCCCTGCGAAGGGGGCAAAGCTAACTATGGCAATGTTTCGTTGGTTATACTGGTGCTAGCGATAAATATCCGCGCTGGCGTGCATGTTGCCGTTACTCCCTGGTTCCCGCATCAGAATCACGTGATAGTACGTTGCGCCCTGCGCATCAGTCTCTTCATTTAATGCCTGACGAGCTTCACTTTCGGTGGCGAAGTTATGATTGATATAAATCACGCCTAAGCTCTGTACGTCGTCCATATTTCTGGCCTGGTGGTTATTAATTTCAATGGCTGCCCATGTATTTGCACTTAGCAAAAGCACAGCCAGAAGGGCTAAAACACGGCTGAACATAGATACCTCCTCAACGGCTGACTTTGTGTGCTCTCCTCTGTGATGATCTTCTGCTTTAATTTTAATCAATGATAAAGAAGTTGATGGTGACCATTTCTGATGCAGTTGTTCAAAAAAACATCGTGATGGAATGTGATGAACTTCAAATCAGCGGGTTAGTACGATTTGGCGAAAAATGAGATTTATTTGTCGGCTGGCCTTGAGTTTAGCGGGGTATACCAGTACTATAACGCGTCATTTTTCAGCCGCCCTTTAACACGTTCCTTGCCTCCATGGGCTGCGGTTGACCCAGACAGGAGGCTGAATAATCCGTAAGGAGCAATTCGATGCGTCATTACGAAATCGTTTTTATGGTCCATCCTGACCAGAGCGAACAGGTTCCGGGCATGATCGAGCGCTACACTGCTGCCATCACTGGTGCAGAAGGCAAGATCCACCGTCTGGAAGACTGGGGCCGCCGTCAGCTGGCTTACCCGATCAACAAACTGCACAAAGCTCACTACGTTCTGATGAACGTTGAAGCGCCGCAGGAAGTGATCGATGAGCTGGAAACTACCTTCCGCTTCAACGACGCCGTTATCCGTAGCATGGTAATGCGTACTAAGCACGCCGTTA
Organism: Escherichia whittamii; assembly: GCF_014836715.1. Lineage (GTDB taxonomy): Bacteria > Pseudomonadota > Gammaproteobacteria > Enterobacterales > Enterobacteriaceae > Escherichia > Escherichia whittamii. Next base: position 406,481 of record NZ_JACSQI010000001.1, on the reverse strand, counting down.
CCGAAGCATCTCCGATGGTTAAAGCGAAAGACGAGCGCCGTGAGCGTCGCGATGATTTCGCAAACGAAACCGCTGATGATGCTGAAGCTGGGGATTCTGAAGAGTAATTTCTGATGACCAACCGTCTGGTGTTGTCCGGCACCGTGTGCAGGATGCCCCTTCGAAAGGTCAGTCCATCAGGAATTCCTCACTGCCAGTTCGTGCTTGAGCATCGTTCTGTGCAGGAGGAAGCCGGTTTTCACCGGCAGGCGTGGTGCCAAATGCCCGTTATTGTTAGCGGACACGAAAACCAGGCCATTACTCACAGTATAACGGTCGGCAGTCGCATAACCGTTCAGGGGTTCATTTCATGCCACAAGGCAAAGAACGGTCTGAGCAAAATGGTTTTGCATGCCGAGCAGATTGAATTGATAGATTCTGGAGACTAGCCATATGGCACGTTATTTCCGTCGTCGCAAGTTCTGCCGTTTCACCGCGGAAGGCGTTCAAGAGATCGACTATAAAGATATCGCTACGCTGAAAAACTACATCACCGAAAGCGGTAAGATTGTCCCAAGCCGTATCACCGGTACCCGTGCAAAATACCAGCGTCAGCTGGCTCGCGCTATCAAACGCGCTCGCTACCTGTCCCTGCTGCCGTACACTGATCGCCATCAGTAATCGGTCACGGTCCATTAATACGACTTTGAGAGGATAAGGTAATGCAAGTTATTCTGCTTGATAAAGTAGCAAACCTGGGTAGCCTGGGTGATCAGGTAAACGTTAAAGCGGGCTATGCTCGTAACTTCCTGGTACCGCAGGGTAAAGCTGTTCCAGCTACCAAGAAAAACATTGAATTCTTCGAAGCACGTCGCGCCGAACTGGAAGCTAAACTGGCTGAAGTTCTGGCAGCAGCTAACGCTCGCGCTGAGAAAATCAATGCACTGGAAACTGTTACCATCGCGTCCAAAGCTGGCGACGAAGGTAAACTGTTCGGTTCCATCGGTACTCGCGACATCGCTGACGCTGTAACTGCAGCTGGCGTTGAAGTGGCTAAGAGCGAAGTTCGTCTGCCGAACGGCGTTCTGCGTACCACTGGCGAACACGAAGTGAGCTTCCAGGTTCACAGCGAAGTATTCGCGAAAGTGATCGTAAACGTAGTAGCTGAATAATTCGTTATTCAACGAGACGTAAAAACGCCGACCATTGGTCGGCGTTTTGCTTTTATAGCGAAAGCGTTACAACTGGTAGTATAACGCTCTGATATCTATTAATTAGCTTGTCGCTAACTGTACTTGCGGTTCTTCATCTTTTACTTTGATAAGCGTCCACAACGCAATGGCGCCAATAATGTCAAAGAAAGCCAGGGCAATAAAGAACGGCGCGAAGCCGATAATGTGAACGAATGCCCCGATGAACAGGTTGAAAATCAACTGACCGCTCCACGCACATGCCCCTGCCATACCCACTGCGGTAGCCACTTCGTCTTTTTTGAACAGATCGCCGCCCAGAGTTGCTGCCACAGTAGAAAGGCATTGATGCGAGAACGCGCCAATACTAATCAGTAACACGGCAATGTAGGGATTTTCGACAATACTCACCAGACCAATCGTCATCATAATGACGGCAGCGATAGTGAAGGTAATTCTTCGCGAGTTAATTAAACTCACGCCGCGATCGTGGAAGAACTTCGCCACAAAACCGCTGGCTAAACAGCCAAGGTCGCCCAGCAGGAAAGGTAGCCAGACGAACATGGCGATTTCTTTCAGGCTAAAATGCAGCGTTTCAACAAAGAAAATCGGCACCCAGAAGTTAATTGTTCCCCATGCCGGGTCAGCGAGAAAACGCGCGATGCCAATCCCCCAGAAATTACGTTGGCTGAGGATATGCTTGATTGACGTTTTTTCTTTCTTATCTGTTTTAAGATGCTGTTCTTGTCCTGATTCAATATAGTGGCGCTCTTCATCAGAAAGGCGTTTGGCATCTTTTGGATCTTTATAACAAAAGAACCAAAATAAAGCCGCGAGCATAGCAAGGCTACCAGAGACAATAAACGCAAATTGCCAGCTATGAAACATAATGCACCAGGCAATCAGCGGTGGTGCAAGCATCGCGCCAAGTGAGGTGCCCATATTGAAAACACCTGTCGCCACGCCACGTTCTTTTGCTGGGAACCATGTTGATGCGGTTTTTACACCCGCCGGAATCGCCGACGCTTCGCTGAAACCCATCAGGGCGCGCATAAATGCCAGACCTGACCATGTTCCGGTAAGTGCATGACCCATTGTCGCCAGGCCCCAGATTGCTGCACATATCGCAAAACTTAACTTCAGACCCACGGTATCAATAAAGAAACCCATTATCGGTTGACCCAATGTATAGGCCAACTGGAATGCACTGACAATCCATGAATATTGCTCTTTAGTTATTCCGGTTGTCTCCATAATAGTTGGAGCCGCAATACCTAACGCCGTTCTGTCCAGATAATTGATTACAGTGATAAAGCATACGAGGGCAATCATATGCCACCGGTAATTCTTTATTTTATTCATGTTTAAACCTTTTAATTATATTAATAAACCCTGGTTGTTGGTAATTCCGTGTAATAGTTAATAAAAATTAGGCACAGAGAACATATTAAAAATTATTGTGTGTAAATCTCTCCCTTTAGAAAATCTGGCCAGTTTTTTTCAAAGTAAATACCATTAATACGCGGTAGCACACGTAAAGACTTCACTTCAGTAATAAAAGAGTCTTGTGAATAATGAATCGTTAATTTGTGATTTTTATCGTCAGCGAGTTCAGAGCGAAAACGCCATTCTTCTTTTGCGCCGCGACGAGTTTGTGGTAGATATTCGCCTTGTGGATCAATAACCATCCGCGCCCCACGGCTACCACCGCCTGCGTCAATATAATGTGTGAGTTGAGTTAAAACGGCTGCAGACGTTAGCGCCATATGCCGCCACATAAATAGCTCGGCAATTTCGCCAACATGGTTGATGGTCAAACCGTGTTGTTGCACAAACTCACTTAACAGCAGGGCGTCACGGGCGGCGTGACGAACTTTATCGGCATGACAAATAAATCCGGCGTAATCAGACATTCGCGCCTGAATTTTTTCTTTCACCGTTACCAGCGCCATTCCATTTTCGTTTGCCAGCGCCTGAGTGATGATCTCTCTGACGGTAGACAACGGCGAGGCTGCCAGCTTTGCAATATCTCCATCAACAGACCGCTTTTGTGTGCAGCCAATAAAACGCGCCAGACGCACTGCAAAAACCTGTCCGGCATTCAGTGCCGCGCCGCCAGGTCGGGTAACGCCGTGAGTTCCGGCTACTTCTCCCACCGCAAAGCAACCGGGCAGGGAGGTTTGCCCCCAGACATCCACTTCAATACCGCCATTCATATGCTGATTGTTCATGGCGAACTGCAGAGGCTGCGCAGTGAGATCGTAACCGTGCATCTTATACAGCGAGATAGACAGCGGATTCATCCGTTGCAGGCGTTCGATGGGCGATGGCGCCAGGGCGCTGTTATTTTCCAGATACGCGTGAACGTCGGCATCCAGTCGCTCTAATGAGAACGGCAAATCACCAGGCACTGCTTCAGGATTGCGTTTGAAATCCATAAAAACCTGGCGACCACCTTGTTGTTCCTGCGCCACCGCCATATCTAACAAGCTGGAGCCAAAATCCATCACCCGCGTGGCATGGAACGGCCACTGATAGCCCTTACGGAAGATGTTTGAAGCCAGTTCCTGGGTAGTGCGATAGTAATCCGCAAGGAAGTTATACTCGTTGCCTTCTGTATCCACAGAATAGATATACGGGATCACCTGCACATAGGTGCCGGATAAATTCCACGGAAAGGTGCTGCGCGGCGTGCCAATACCAAACTGGCTTTCGGTCAGATTGGTTAGCGTCAAACCTTCTTCCAGCGCCAGCCCCAGCGAGCCAAAGCATTTATGCGGATAAACACTGTCGCGATAAAGCTCGCCCGGTCCGCCCGTTGCCAGTACTACATTGGGCGCAGTCACAATTGCCAGCCCCCACGGGTTATGGGCGCGGGAACCGGTTGCGAGGATAGCCCCCGCAACGCGATCTTCGCCATTCTCACCGCGTTGATGCAGCAGCTTAATTACTGTTGCACTGGTCAGTAGTGGAATTGCAAGACGCTGCACTTCCTCCAGCAATACTTTCACCATCAGACGAGAAGTACGCGGCCCACACGAGGTTGCGCGTCCGGCTTCGTCATGATCGGTCTGATAACGGAGAATTGCGCCATAGCGGTCCTCTGGTAATTCCAGACCAAGATATTGCAGACCGCCAAGGGTGTGCAGGGAACCGACCGCCTCGACATAAGCGGTGTCGTGATCCATCGCGCCGCCGCTCGCCAGTGCTTCCGCCAGTTTGGCGAAGTTGTCGCCGTTGCCCGCAGTAGCGGCGGTAAACAGTGTTTGTTTATCGGAACCAGAACACGCTGACGTTCCCATATATAACCCGGCGGTCGCAATCAGCACATTTTGCTGACGACGCTTTAGTTCTACTGCAGCGCGCAGTCCAGCCGCGCCGCTACCAACGACCAGTGCATCAACTTGCCAGAGTGGATAATCTACACCGTCCACCGCAACAACCACGGTTGGCTCTGCCTGCGCAAAACCCTTCGGGAAAGTGACGTGCGTTAGCGCCTCGAGGATGGCGTCATCAAGCTGGCTCATGCACCCTCCATCGGCGTAAACAGGCTGCTTTCCATCAGACGTGGTTGCCTGATAATCGGACGGAAGGCCATATATGGCAGAATGTCGCGGTCAATCTCCACGCCCGGAGCAATCTCAATTAATTCAACGCCTTCTGCCGTTAACTGGAATACCGCACGTTCGGTGATGTACAGCACTTCCTGACCGCTTTGCTGTGCGTAGGCGGCGCTAAAAGTGATTTTTTCCACTTGGGTAACCAGTTTAGGGATTTGACCTGACTGGGCGATATGCAAGCCATCTGGCGTTACATCAATCTTGCTGCCTTTGGCATCAAACGTACCGCAGAACACCACTTTACGGGCGTTTTGTGCAATTTCGAGGAAGCCGCCGGGGCCGATCAGATTTCCGTTGAGATGCGAAACGTTGACGTTGCCGTGCTGATCCATCTCACCCATGCCGAGGAAGGTAATATCGATGCCACCGCCACTGTAGAACTCAAATTGATCGAGTGATGGAATAATGGCATCGGCGTTGCGGGCGCAGCCGAAAAACGCATCATCCAGCATCATTCCGTTATGTACGCCTTGTTCAACACTTAGCCATAAACTTTGGTAAGGCACGCCTTCGCGCAGCGCAACTCCAGGAATACCGCCCGGAATACCAAAGCCAAAGTTGGTTGAAGCTCCGGCAACCAGTTCGCGTGCTGCCCGGCGAGCAATCAGGCGACGTACCGGATGGCTAACCAGTTCAATAGCGTCGTTAGAACTCAGACGGCGATGCTGACCGCTGATGGTCAGGTCGTAACCGCCAAGATAGGTTTGTGGTTGTTCGCGGTGTTCAACGATACCATCGACCAGAATCCCCGGCAGCTTGACCTTGCGAGGTTCAATGGCGCCAGCTTCCAGTACATCGCGCACCTGTACAAACACTTTGCCGCCGCTGTTGTGTGCTGCCAGCGCCATCGAATAGCTATCCATATCAATCGCTTCTTCTTCGAGGCTGACGTTGCCACGCGGATCGGCATAGGTGCCGCGCAAAATGGCATAGTCCACTTTGAAAGGGCGATAGCGGAGTTTGGTTTCGCCATCAATTTCAATCAGTTCTACCAGATCCTCGGTGGTGCATTCGTTCGACTTACCGCCGCCATTGCGTGGATCAACAAACGATCCCAGCCCAACGTGGGTAAAAAGCCCCGGACGTCCGGCACCGATTTCCCGCAGCAATGCCTGAATTACGCCACCAGGAAAGCAGTAGGCTTCAATAGTGTTATTTTTTACCAGCGCCTGCATTTTGGGCGACCAGGTAAAGTGTCCGGCAATTATGCGTTTGAGCATATCTGCATGAGCGAAGCGGTTTGTGCCTTTACTGTCGCGATCGCCAATGCCCAGAGAGTGGATTAGCGTCAGGTCGCGAGGGTGTCCGGTTTGCAGGAAACGCGCTTCAATGGCAGCCATAATATGGTCGGCTTCCACCATTCCGCCGCCGTTACCGCTAATAGCAATGGTTGCCCCGTCCTGAATTTGCGCCGCCAGTGCCTCGGCGGTTGATATCTTACGCATACAATTTCCTTATTGATTATGAAAGCTAACACTACCTTTTTCGGCAAATGCGCGTGTCGCCTGCTGGCAATCCTGAGTAGCAGACATTAACCCTGCCAGTAACTGGTGTGAGTAATCGGCGTGTTTATTTTCCAGCGCCAGAATCAGTTGTTTAATGTGCGCCAGCGCCACTGGACCACATTTTTCCAGCTGGGTGAACTGGTTCGCCATCCAGCTTTCCACCTGTTCTTTTTCCACCACTTCATCAATTAAATTCGCTGCCTGAGCTTCCTGCGCCGTCAGGCGTTTACCCAGCATCAGCATCTGACGACCGACCACCGGGCCAACCTGATTAAGCACGCGTTCAATGCCCATCCAGCCAGGCACCATGCCGAGGATTACTTCAGGATTAGAGAATTTCGCGTGGGGGCGAGCGATACGAATATCGCAGCACAAGGCAAGTTCAATACCGCCGCCGATGGTATGACCGTTGAGATTCGCAACCGTTAATTGGGGTAAGTTGCGCAGACGATTAAAAACCTCGTTACCGCGTTTAATCCATTTTCTGCCCATATCTAATGGCGAATAGGCTGACCACGATTTAATATCGCCGCCTGCACAAAAGAATTTATCACCAGTAGCGGTTAATTCGACTAATCGTAATGCCGTGTCGTTTTCAATTTCATTTAAATAATGGTCGAGAGATTCAATCATCTCTTCGTTAATAGCATGACATTTATCTTCACGGTTCAATGTCAGGCGGCAAGAAGCCGCCGCTCTGCTGAACAGAACGGGTTGGTCACTCATGATTATTCCTTAACAATAATGCGCAATGCGATCGACGCTAATATCCAGCGTGCTGTTAATATCTTGCTGCCACCAGTACGGTGAGAATATTTCCAGTTCAATAGCACCATTAAATCCGGCGTTTTCAACCAGTCGACGAATTGACGGAATATTGATTACACCATCTCCCGGCATTCCCCGGTCATTGACTAAATCGGTGGTCGGCACCAGCCAGTCGGAAACATGAAACGCGAGAATACGTTTTCCGGCGCGCAGGATCTGGCTGGCCAGATCCGGATCCCACCAGACATGGTAGACATCTACCGCGACGCCGAGGCCAAATTCGCCATCGGGATCGAGTTCATCGCACCAGTCCAGCGCCTGGCGTAACGTGCACAGACAGGATCGATCGGCGGCGGTCATCGGGTGCAGCGGCTCCAGTGCAATCGGCACGCCAACTTCTTTCGAATGTGGCAGCAACTGGCGGATCCCTTGTTTCACCTGTTCTCGCGCCTCATACAGATCTTTTGTACCCGTTGGCAGTCCGCCGACCACCTGCATATAACAGGCGGCGTTAAGCTCGGCGGCACCGTCCAGCGCCCGGCGGTTATCGTCAACCGCCAGCTTGCGCTCCGCCAGTGTTGGCGCGGTGTAGTACGTACTGCGGCACAAACCCGAAACACGCATGTTACTGGCGGTGAGTTGGCGGGCGATCTGCTGGAGATCTTCGCCCTGCAACTCTCTGCGCCAGGGGGCGATCGCGCCGATACCGCGTGCGGCACAGGCATCAATAATGGCGGGCAGCGGCGTTTTATAACCTAGCGTCGCGGTATTAATGCTTAATAAATCAGGGCGTTGTAACAGATCTCTCATGGTTCAGCCTCAGAAGCGCGGCATACTTAAGCCGCCGTCGATAGCGACCGCCTGACCACAGGTATAAATCAGCTTACCTTCCGCCATTGCGCGTACGGTGGAGGCGATATCCTGTGGAAAGCCCCAACGGCCCCACGGTACCAACCCTTTGGCAATCAATTCATCGTAATAGGCGGTTGCCGGAATAGTCATATCGGTTTTGATTAAACCTGGGCGGATTTCATAAACGCCAATTTGTTCGTTGCACAGGCGAGCGGCAAACAGACGGGCGGCAGCAGATACTGCCGTTTTGGCAATGGTGTATTCGCCGCGATTCATCGCCAGCATGATGGCGTTGATTGAGCTGACAAAAATAATCGAGCGGTGTGGTAGCTCCGCTTCCGGTTTTGGTTGTGCGAGCAGACGTTTACTGAATGCCTGGGCGAGGAAGAATGGCGCGCGGGTATTGATGGCAATGTTGTCGTCGAAGCTGTCTGGCTCCAGGTCGAGAATATCACCACGCTTTTTCACCGAAATTCCGGCGTTATTGAGCAGGCAGTCCAGACGTCCCCACTGGTTTTGCGCTGCATCGAGCATCTCTTCATGCAGGGATAGATCGCCAACATCGGCAGGGAAGCAAATGACTTCCACGCCTTCCGCCATACATTCCTGTTGCGTGGCATGTAATTTTTCTACGCTGTCGGCATCGGGGCGATCGTTAATCAGCAGGTTAAACCCACTACGAGCAAGCTCCAGCGCACAGCCCTTTCCAATACCACGTGCGGCTCCGGTGATGACGGCAACAGAACGAGTGGACTTCATACAATAACCCTCTTTTGAATATTATTTCCCTAAGTGACGATTAGCTTGCGACGTGCGGAAAGAAAGATCAACCATCTGGTTGGTTGATTTGCGATAATGATCACAGGACATTTGATAACCTGATGAAAGTACGAGTTTTTGCCCTTTTTTCTGGAGCTGAAATCAAATCAGGTTATGATAGACCTCATGAAGAGGAGATGGGGAAGCGTTATGTATCTTGATACCAGCAACGTACAAAGCCTGAAGGAAAAACTATTATTATGCGCGGTTAATGAATTTGCCGAATATGGTTATGAAGGGGCCAGAGTCGATAATATTGTGAAGGCTGCGGGGTGTAGTAAACAGACGGTTTATCACCATTTTGGTAATAAAGAAAATTTATTTATCGAAGTGCTAGAATACACCTGGAACGATATTCGACAAAAAGAAAAATCCCTTGATGTTTCAGGTCTTCCTCCACAAAAAGCAATTGAAAAAATCATCGACTTTACCTGGGATTATTATATTTCTAACCCCTGGTTTTTAAAAGTTGTGCATAGTGAAAACCAAAGCAAAGGTGTGCACTATGCAAAATCACAGCATCTTCAGGAAATTAACCACGCGCACTTGCAGTTAATGGAATCGTTATTGGCTGAAGGGAAGAAACGTAATATTTTTAAGCCAGATATCGACCCGTTGCAGGTGAATATCAATATTGCCGCGCTTGGAGGATATTATTTGATTAACCAGCATACGCTTGGCCTGGTTTATCACATCAGTATGGTTTCACCGCAGGCGCTGGAAGCCAGACGTAAGGTCATCAAAGAGACGATCCTTAGCTGGCTTCTCGTTGACCCTTCATCTACCGCGCGCGGATAAAACTGCCATCTGGCTGGCGGGTAAACAGAACCTGTTGGTTATTCCCCGTATCAATGGTTAAGCCCGTCACTACGCCGCTGGCGTTCTGGCGGATTTGTACTAATTGCCCATTTTGCAAATTACTTAGCGGCTTGCCCGCGCCTTCTACCTGCGCCATCGCATAGACATCGGTAGCGGGGAGTCCGTGGTCGCGGAACAGCTGCGCCATCGTTTTACCCGGTTCGACACGATAAGAGCGCCACTGATTATCAATTCCGCTATCTGGCTGGAAAGGTTGCGTTTGAGAAGTTTGTGGCTGATCTTCCGGCTGGCCTTCCTGTATCGGTTCAGGGGCGACCGGAGCCACCTGATCAGGATCATTTTGTGGGGTAACTAATTGCGCCCGCAGTTGTTCTTCCGTTGGCGGCTGAGATTGCGACTGAATATCCAGCTGCGCTTCACGCGTCACGACGGGGGAGTCGGTAGCATCCTCAGACGGAAGCAGAAAACCGACCACCAAAATAATGGCGGCAATAATAATCCCCCGACGATGCATCGGCGGTAGCGGATCCATGAAGCGAAAGTTGTCCGGCGCGTGCCAGACCTTCTCCAGGGTTGGTTTTAGTTCAAAGCGCCCGGGCATGGTTTCCTCCTGCTCCGCGTCTTGTTCCTCAATCATAGCCTATGAATAAGCTAACGCTATGATGTCCGTGGTAAACCCGCCTTTATTATATTCATACGGGATATTGCTATTGTTTCTTTTTCCCCGGGATTTGTCATCACTCTCGCGACAAAGTTTTACCCAAGGAAGTGTGGCTGATATGCTGCCCGTTACTTTATACCCTGAGGAAGGAAATAAGATGACCACCCCAACTTTTGACACCATCGAAGCGCAAGCTAGCTACGGCATTGGTTTGCAGGTAGGGCAGCAACTGAGTGAATCTGGCCTGGAAGGACTGCTGCCAGAAGCGCTGGTTGCAGGTATTGCCGACGCGCTGGAAGGCAAACATCCGGCTGTTCCGGTTGATGTGGTGCACCGCGCGCTGCGTGAAATCCATGAACGTGCCGATGCTGTTCGTCGTCAGCGTTTCCAGTCGATGGCTGCTGAAGGTGTTAAATATCTTGAAGAAAACGCTAAAAAAGAGGGCGTGAACAGCACCGAGTCCGGCCTGCAATTCCGCGTGATTAACCAGGGCGAAGGCGCAATTCCTGCCCGTACCGACCGCGTTCGCGTCCATTACACCGGTAAATTGATCGACGGCACTGTATTTGACAGCTCTGTTGCCCGTGGCGAACCGGCTGAATTCCCGGTGAACGGCGTGATCCCAGGCTGGATTGAAGCACTGACTCTGATGCCGGTAGGTTCTAAGTGGGAACTGACTATCCCGCAGGAACTGGCCTATGGCGAGCGCGGCGCTGGCGCGTCCATTCCTCCGTTCAGCACCCTGGTGTTTGAAGTCGAGCTGCTGGAAATCCTCTAAGCAGCGTATTCTGTTCCCCTCGAGCCAGAGGGGAGCAGGCATTTAGCAATAAACCCTTCAGTTTGCCAATCGGCGATATTTTGTGTTGCAAACACCCCGTAAGCGTGTATTTTTGTGAACTGTTTCGCGTTATCACCGTGATATGACACTCAGTTTAAACATAAAATTAACATTAGATCTAAATCTTAGTATTCATCCCGCGTATTGTTACCTAATATCGATGAGTCCCGATACGGATTCGTCGTATCATAGACTGACAAAAGGCCGCAGAGCCTGAACAACACAGACAGGAAGAAAAAACATGGTAGATCAGGTAAAAGTCGTTGCCGATGATCAGGCTCCGGCTGAACAGTCGCTACGGCGCAATCTCACAAACCGACATATTCAGCTTATTGCCATTGGCGGCGCCATTGGTACAGGGTTGTTTATGGGATCCGGTAAAACAATCAGTCTTGCTGGGCCGTCGATCATTTTCGTTTATATGATCATCGGTTTTATGCTCTTTTTCGTGATGCGGGCAATGGGGGAATTGCTGCTTTCGAATCTGGAATACAAATCTTTTAGTGACTTCGCTTCCGATCTGCTGGGTCCGTGGGCAGGATATTTCACCGGCTGGACTTATTGGTTCTGTTGGGTAGTTACCGGTATGGCGGATGTTGTCGCTATTACCGCTTACGCGCAGTTCTGGTTCCCGGGGCTTTCCGACTGGGTGGCGTCGCTGTCGGTGATCATACTGTTGCTGGTTCTAAACCTCGCTACCGTGAAAATGTTCGGTGAGATGGAGTTCTGGTTCGCGATGATCAAAATCGTCGCCATCGTGTCGCTGATTGTTGTCGGTCTGATCATGGTGATGATGCACTTCCAGTCACCGACTGGTGTTGAAGCGTCATTTGCCCATTTGTGGAATGACGGCGGCTGGTTCCCGAAAGGCTTAAGCGGCTTCTTTGCCGGATTCCAGATAGCGGTTTTCGCTTTCGTGGGGATTGAGCTGGTAGGTACTACTGCTGCGGAAACGAAAGATCCGGAGAAATCACTGCCGCGCGCAATTAACTCCATTCCGATCCGCATCATTATGTTCTATGTCTTTGCGCTGATTGTGATTATGTCCGTGACGCCGTGGAGTTCGGTGGTTGCGGAGAAAAGCCCATTTGTTGAACTGTTTGTGCTGGTGGGGCTGCCTGCGGCGGCAAGCGTGATTAACTTTGTGGTACTGACCTCTGCCGCTTCTTCCGCTAACAGTGGCGTCTTCTCTACCAGCCGTATGCTGTTTGGTCTGGCGCAGGAAGGTGTGGCGCCGAAAGCGTTCGCTAAACTCTCTAAGCGCGCGGTTCCGGCGAAAGGACTGACCTTCTCTTGTATCTGTCTGCTCGGCGGCGTGGTGATGTTGTATGTGAATCCAAGCGTGATTGGCGCGTTCACGATGATCACGACTGTTTCCGCGATTCTGTTTATGTTCGTCTGGACGATTATCCTTTGTTCGTACCTGGTGTACCGCAAACAGCGTCCGCACCTGCATGAAAAATCGATCTATAAGATGCCGCTCGGCAAGCTGATGTGCTGGGTATGTATGGCGTTCTTTGTGTTTGTTCTGGTGTTGTTGACGCTGGAAGATGACACCCGCCAGGCGCTGCTGGTTACCCCGTTGTGGTTTATTGTACTGGGGCTGGGCTGGTTGTTTATTGGTAAAAAACGCATGGCGAAGTAAGGCACCTACGGGGGCCTTTCAGGCTGCAAAATTGCCTGATGTGCTATGCTTATCAGGCCTACGGGAGCTCTGCAATATATTGAATTTGCGTGTTTTTGTAGGCCGGATAAGGCGTTTACGCCGCATCCGGCATGAACAAAGCCCACGTTGTCAGCATCTCCTTTGTCTTTATACATTCCTAAAAAAACCTACCGTCATAGACAGCCTTCAGGCGCGGGCTTACTGTGAATCTTTGCCGCTTATTGCAGAGTTCACTATGGTTAAGCGCAGTTGGTTATTAATCGCCGCATTACCGCTCTCCATTTCACCTTCCTGGGGCGCAGATTTTTATTACCGCCAGCAGAATAAAGGCACGGTTTACGTTGCCGAACAGAAGGGGAAAAAAGATGAGATCCTCTCCAAATTACCGGATATTAATTTTTCCCGCCTTTGGCGCATTGCCAATTTAGCTAATAAAAACGAAACCCGGTTACTGTCCGATTTTAATCCCGATAAGTTCGACTGCGATGATGAGGGGGATTGCCAGCATACCTGGCTCACCGATGGACGCTCTGTTCTTTGGGCTGGCAAAGTCCTGAAAAATCCATCCGGTAAACCTAATGTCGATGCCGCCACTTTTCAGGCATTTGGCGCTTTCGCTGCCGATAAACGCAGTATCTATTTTGATGGCCAGCGTACCGATGATAATAGCGGTGATAAGCAGGTGGATATGTCTACGCTGGAAGAGACAGAAATCTGGAATTTACTGCGTGATAAAAATAGCCTCTGGCATAAAGGTCGCTGGCTGGGCCATGCCGATGGATTTCAAATCCTGCGGCATGATTCAGCCCTGCAATTTGTTGTGCTGACAAATTCGCAGGTGATTGTTAATGGCAAGCCACTGTCTGCCGATCGCAAAACCTTTCAGATTAAACGTTGGATGCCTGGCGAACGGTTGATTTATCGCGATAAAAGCGGCGAGCATGACTATGAGCTTGAAGATGTTGGCTATCGCTGTGCACCTTTTAATATTGGTCTGAATAACGTTTCCTGGCTCAAACATGAAGCCACTCCAGCGGGCAGTGAGTGTATTTATGAAACACTGGCGGGAGTTGATCCGGAATATTTTTATCTGTTTGTTCGGAATATCGGTTTATATAAAAACCAAATTTATAAAGTCACAGCCAACGCCCTGGGAGAAGGGGAGTTGATTCATCTCAAGCCGGAGGACCTCTCCGACTCACTTGAAGCAGGTGGCAGCTGGAGATTAAATAAAACGTATATATCTCCAGACGGGCAGCTTTACGCTCAACAATCGATGGAAAGAGAGGAAAAGCATACCCAACAAGGTGAATGGCTGCGTTATAACCTGGGTGTGGGAGGATGGTCATCGGTGAAGCAACCCCCGAGCGGGCTTAAACCCTTATTTAAATAACCTCTTCACACTAACAGCTTCAGGATGACGCTATGTTGCCAATTAAACCCGTTTGTCTCGCACTGGCTTTATTTTCAACCACCTCACTAGCCTGCTCTGGTGTGCCTACTGCTGCGTTTTACTACCAACCGTGGGGGCAAGGAACAAAATATATCGTTGAAGATAGTGACGGTTACGGACTCTATTTCCCGGATATTCATTTACCGCAGGTGAAGTTTAAGCAACTTCGCCGCGTACCCAACGGCACTGATGATGAATATGATTCTCCTGATGATATCAATAATGATTTTGTGCGGGTGGATGGTGGCGCTTATATCAGAACCAACGGTGGCTGGCGTTTCGACTGGTTGACTGATGGCCGCCATATTTTATGGGCAGGGAAAATAGTTCAGAACCCGCAGGGAACACCGAAAGTCGATGCCGCAACATTCCGCGCATGGGGGCGTTTTGCTGCCGATAAAGACAGCCTCTATTTTGATGGCGAACGCACGGATGATAATTACGGCGAAAAGCAGGTCGATATGGATTCGCTGCAACAGGTGGGGGGGAGGATGAATTCAATTGATTCCGCGGATGTGCTGAAAGATCGTCGCAATCTTTACTTTCAGGGGCGCTGGTTAGGTAGTGCGCAAGGGTATTCTATTCTTGACATTAAACCCTGGACCCGTCGTCCCATTATTTATTCACCTAATAGCTGCGAAAGCGAAAGTAGTCCGGGACCCTGGGATACAATCTGGCGGACAAAATCGCAGGTCTTTGTGAACGGAGATGCCATTAACGCCGATCCGGATACCTTTCATATTGTGCGCTGGATAGCCGGATCACTGCTGATTTATCGCGATAAAGACGGGGAGAAACGTTATGCGTTCGGTAAAGATTGCCGGAGTACGTTTGACCTACAGCGGGATAAAGTAACATGGTTGACGCGAGATGCTTCCCGGCGCGGCAATGACTGCCGGGTAGCGACCATTCCTGATGTTGATCCGGAATATTTTCGCCCGCTGACGGGGAATGTGGCGCAATATCAAGATTCGCTCTATCTGGTGAAGTATGTTTCTGCAGTCGAAAAAACACTGTCGGTTATTCATTTACCGGACCCGCAACAAGAATTACAGGAAGGCGTTAATATTATAGGTAATAAAGTTTATTTCATCGCGCGCGATGATGTGACTATTTTTGATATTAATGGACATTGGATGTGGTTTAAAAATGCTGACGGTGAATTGTCGAAACGTTTAGCGTATGACGATAAATATATGTATTTTATCGGTGGTGGTACGATTACAACCTTTGAACTTAAAGGAAAATTAACATGGTTTAAAACGCCCGGAGGGAAGGTATCTGATACTTTTGCACATGATGATAAATATATCTATTTTCTTGATGATGCTTTGGTAAATGGTGGGCGGCGGCGTAATGAAACCCGGGATATGAATAAGGCTTATATTAGTGAGCATGGCGACTTAATGACCGTTGAAGGAACTTATTATTGGCTGAATAATGAATTTTTCCAGACCAGTAGATATAAAAGATTGCTCCAGAGTGGTGAATAACGCAATGTAATATGAAAACGCACCTGATTGTGTAAACCAGGTGCGTTGGTCGAACAAATCACTCACCCGCCAGCGCGCGCGGGAATAGTACATTGTTTTCCAGACTGATGTGCTCCATCAGGTCATCAATCAGTTCATTAATGCCGTTATACATCGCTTTCCAGGTGGTGCAGGCTTCCGGCGGCGGTGTGACATTATTGGTAGTGTGTTTAATCACTTCCAATAGTTCGCCCGCTTCATCGTGCTCGCTTTCCATCACGCTGATTGGCCCCATTGCCTGGCTACCCATGCCTTGTTTAATCATCGGGAAGAGAATTTGCTCTTCTTTCATCATGTGGCTGGAAAGCTCTTCATGCAGCATGGTCAGGTATTTTGTCAGCCCTTTTGGCACGCTCGGTTTGTCGGCGTGAACGCGCTCGACTTTGGTGGCTTGCAGAATCAGTTCCGGCAGTTGTTCGCGGTGACGATCGTGGTAGCGCACGATGATATGGTCGATGATTTCTGCCAGCGGCGCGCTACGCCAGTCTTTCTCAATCGGCTGTTCAGCAAGCTTTGCCAGTTCGGCTTCAATGACCTCAACATCCAGCTCTTTACGTGCCGCTGCGCGCGCCAGCGTCTGCTTACCGCCGCAGCAGTAATCCATATCATATTGACGAAACAGAGCCGAAGCGCGAGGAATAGAGAGCGCCAGTTCACCTAAAGGTTGGTCGCGATAAGCCATAGCTGATACCTCATTCTTAATAAGATAAGATGTATTTTAAATGCATCTTTAAGGCAAAAGCTATAACCCTTACGTAGCAGAGGATTATTTAATTCACTGCCAGCGTGTCAACTTTCAGAGACAGGTTCAATTAAAGGTTTTTCCGGTTTTGCTCTGACCGCAATGACCACGCCGACCACTAACAGTGCGATACCGCCCAGCGTCATCAACGGCGGCATTTGCTGGCGGAGTAAAAAGGTGTACAGCAAACCTGCCAGCGTTTCGAAAACAATCAGTGGCCCGAGAATCACCGTCGGTAATCGCTGGCTGGCGATGTTCCAGCAAAGTGCGCCGACCCATGAGCAAAGCACGGCGATAGCAATCATCAGGCTAATAAATACCAGCGGACGGGGGCCAAAAGGTAGAGAGAAGTCCGCCGTTTGCGTATTCAGCCAGTAACAAGCGACGAGATAGCCGAGAAGCGAAACCGGCAGCGTGACCAGCGCCTGGGCCGTCGCCCACATCATTGGATGTTTGTCTGGGTTTTCCCGCAGCCAGCGGGCGTTGCGCAGGGCATACCACGCCCAGCAGACTACGGAAACTAATGCCAGCACGATCCCCGAGGTGTAATGCGCCCAGTCAAAGTTGGGGAGTCCGTGGTTTAACTCAGCAATATTCACACACGCCAGGCCGATGCCAATACAAACCAGCGCCGGGGCGAGTTTTCCCCATGCGAGTTTGCCGTCACGCTGGCTATACAGCAGATTGGCGAAGACGGGGATAACCACTGGCAGGGTGCCGATAATCATCGTGGAAACAGGCGCGCCGGTACGCTGAATGGCACTGGCAAGGCAAAAATAATAAATCAGGTTGCCCATCATGGTGAGTATCAAGGCGGTATACCAGTCGCGGCGTGCCAACTGACGCAGACGCACACGTCCCAGCCATGCAATTGGCAGAGCGATTAGACCTAACGCCAGATAGCGCCCCATCGACTGCAACATTGCCGGGTATTCCGGGACGATCAACGGCCCGACAAAAATAAGCCCCCACATCAACCCTGCTAACAGGGCGTACAGCACGCCGCTAATCATCACTGGCATCCATTGGTCTGTCAGAAGAAATATTCAGGAAGCAGACATGGTTGCTCCCGGCATCCCGTCATTATCAGAGAGGATGCGGGAGGATGCCACTTTAATTAACTAGTTATTAACATTAAAAAGATTGCTTACGCTTTCGGCTAACGTTGTTGTTGGGCGACCAATAAGCGTACTGAGTGTTTTGCTGTCATCAAACAGACCGCCTTTCGAGGCGCCAACGTCAGAATCAGCCAACATTTCCGCCAGCCCGGCAGGCAGTCCGACGCTTTTCAGCGCTGCGGCGAAATCGGCTTCGCTCAGGTTTTGATAGGTAACTGGTTTGCCGCTCTGTTTGGTCAGCTCTGCCGCTAAATGTGTCAGCGTCCAGGCGTTGTCGCCCGCCAGCTCATAGACTTTACCTTCGTGGCCTGCCTCGCTAATCACGCGCGCGGCAGCGGCGGCATAATCTGCACGTGTCGCTGAGGCAATTTTGCCATCGCCCGCCGCACCAATAAATACACCGTGCTCCAGTGCTGCCGGGGCGCTGGCGAGGTAGTTTTCGGTGTACCAGCCGTTGCGCAGCAGGGTGTAAGCGATGCCAGAATCAGCCAGCATTTTCTCCGTCTCGATATGTTCAGCAGCCAGGCCGAGCGGGGAGGTGTCCGCATGTAACAGGCTGGTGTAGGCGATAAATTTCACGCCAGCCGCCTTTGCTGCATTAATCACATTACGATGCTGTGGGGCACGCTGTCCCACTTCGCTGGAAGAGATCAGCAGCAGTTTTTCCACGCCCTGTAGCGCAGATGTCAGTGCGGCTTCATCGCCGTAGTCAGCCTGACGCACGTTAATGCCTTGTGCGCTCAAAGCATGGGCTTTTTCCGGATTACGTGCGATAGCCACTATTTGGCTGGCAGGAACGGTTTTCACCAGGGATTCAATTACATAGTGACCAAGTTGGCCGGTTGCGCCGGTAATAGCGATCATGGGAAGTCTCCATCGATTTGTCTTGTGTTTAAATACGCTACCACCTAAACTTACTTTTAGTAAGTACGCACAAAAAGGTAAGTATGAAATGAGTCAGGTAAGTCTGTCGCAACAGCTGAAAGAGGGAAATCTCTTCGCTGAACAGTGTCCGTCGCGCGAGGTGTTGAAACACGTCACCAGCCGTTGGGGAGTATTGATTTTGGTGGCGCTGCGCGAAGGCACTCATCGCTTTAGCGACCTACGGCGTAAAATGGGCGGAGTGAGCGAAAAGATGCTTGCGCAGTCATTACAGGCGCTGGAGCAGGATGGTTTTGTTAACCGTATCGCGTATCCGGTGGTGCCGCCGCATGTGGAATATAGTCTTACCCCGCTGGGTGAGCAGGTGAGCGAAAAGGTTGCTGCACTGGCGGACTGGATTGAGTTGAATTTGCCAGAGGTGCTGGCGGTGCGGGATGAACGTGCGGCGTAACTTGCCGGATGCGCTGCGCTTATCCGACCTACGGTTTATGGCCTGTAGGTCGGATAAGATGCGACAGCATCGCATCCGACAATAAGTGCCGGACGCGGTTGATGATTTGTAGGCTGAAAAAGAAATATATTACTTACTCAAATCCACCTGATAAATCGCAAACCCGATATCATCGGTCGCGACTTTATTCATCGGATACTGCCCTTTCTCTTTAATAAACGTAGCGGCTTTATCTGACGGAGATGTTTCGAAACGGATATCCAGTTTCTTATCGCCAGCAATCGGTGCTAAACGCCAGTTGTTATCTGCCGCCGGGTGGATTTCCCCCGCACGCTTCGACTCTTCAGCAATCCACGCTGCCAGTACCGAGCGGTTCTCATCCGGTGAAGCAAAAGCGATATGGCTGTCGCCCGTACCGGCAAATTTGCCACCGTAGGCACGATAGTTATTGGTGGCAACGAGGAACATCGCGTTCGGATCAATCGGTTTACCGTTAAAGGTCAGGTTCTTAATCCTTTCCGCATTGGCATTAACCACCTGACATTCGCCGTCATAGCGGGCTGGCTGGGTAACATCAATCTGATAACTCACACCATCAATAACGTCAAAGTTATAGGTGCGGAAACCATCCCAGTTGATCAACGACTGTGGTTGAGTGCTATTGGGGTCTATCTGATTAAACTGCCCGGCGGAGCACTCCAGCCACTCTTTCACCTCTTTACCGCTGGCTTTCACCACGATAAGCGTATTGGGATAGAGATAGAGATCGGCGGCATTGCGGAAGGTCAACTGGCCTTTTTCCACTTCGACATAGCTGGCAGGGTCGTTCTTACGCCCTCCGACTTTAAACGGTGCGGCAGCAGAGAGCACGGGCAGTTTTACCAGATTCGGATCGCCCTGGATGTAATGTTCGACATACGCTTTTTGTGCGTTGTTCACCACCTGCACGGTCGGATCGTCCTGTACCAGCGCCAGATAGCTATACATGTTGTCGGCAGATTTCCCGATCGGTTTGCTGACAAACTGGCGTGTGGCATCGTGATCGGCCTTTAGCGTTTCTACCAGCTTGCTGTCTTCCGCTGCGAGGGATTTTTTATTGGCGATATCGTAAATAGGCCGTGCTTCCGCTTTCGCCTGCGTTACCTGCCATTTCCCGCTGTCATTATTGAGTTGCAGATCGACCACGCCGAGATGATCGCCCCACATGCCAGGCATTACCGCCGGAACGCCGTTCAGCGTACCTTTGGTAATATCCGCGCCTTTAATATCGGCAAAATCTTTACTCGGGAAGACAGCGTGAGCATGGCCAAACATAATGGCGTCAACGCCCGGAATTTCACTGAGATAATAAACCGAGTTTTCCGCCATCACTTTATACGGATCGGCAGACAAACCAGAATGAGCCAGAACGACAACAACATCGGCCCCTTTCTCGTGCATTTCTGGAACGTACTTGCGCACTGTTTCAGTAATATCGTTAACGGTGACTTTGCCGGATAAATTGGCTTTATCCCAGCTCATAATCTGCGGAGGCACGACGCCGATGTAGCCAATCTTCAGCGTCTGTTTGTTCCCGTCTTTATCGACCACTTCGGTGTCTTTAATTAAATACGGCGTAAGCATCGGCTGTTTGGTTTTAGCATCAATGACGTTGGCGTTTATATAAGGGAATTTCGCCCCTGCCAGCGCATTTTTCAGGTAATCCAGGCCATAGTTAAATTCATGGTTGCCAAGCGTGCCAACCGTATAATCCAGCGTATTCAACGCCTTATAGACCGGATGGATTTCACCTGCTTTTAAGCCTTTCGCTGACATGTAATCTGCCAGCGGACTCCCCTGAATCAAATCGCCGTTATCGACCAGCACGCTGTTTTTTACTTCATTGCGAGCATCGTTAATCAAACTTGCAGTACGAACCAGTCCGAATTTTTCTGTGGCGGAATCTTTGTAGTAATCGAAATCCATCATATTGCTATGCAAATCAGAGGTTTCCATTATGCGGAGATCGACTGTCGCCGCATTCACGCTGGCGGCAATCAGCGTAGCAAGGAGCGTTGCACTAAACTTAACCATCTGGGCATCCTTTTATGAACGAGTAGATGAAACGTCTTTCATACAGAGCGTTGAAGGATGCCATAAATAATAAATCAGGAAACGATGACGCCATCACAGTTGGCGGATTCTTTAACGATAGGGTATAAGTAAAACAACGAGTTAACACCACTGAAACAAAAGAGGTGGAGAATGTTAGAACAAGTATGTCAACTCGCTCGGATTGCGGGCGATGCCATTATGCAGGTCTACGACGGGACAAAGCCGATGGACGTCGTCAACAAAGCGGATAACTCACCGGTGACGGCGGCGGACATTGCCGCGCATACCGTCATCATGGACGGTTTACGTACGCTGACGCCGGATATTCCGGTTCTGTCTGAAGAAGATCCTCCCGGCTGGGAAATCCGTCAACACTGGCAGCGTTACTGGCTGGTGGACCCGCTGGATGGCACTAAAGAGTTTATTAAACGTAACGGCGAATTCACCGTTAATATTGCGCTTATTGACCACGGCAAACCGATTTTAGGTGTGGTGTATGCGCCAGTCATGAACGTAATGTACAGCGCGGCAGAAGGCAAAGCCTGGAAAGAAGAGTACGGCGTGCGCAAGCAGATTCAGGTTCGCGATGCTCGCCCGCCACTGGTGGTTATCAGCCGTTCCCATGCGGATGCAGAGCTGAAAGAGTATCTGCAACAGCTTGGCGAACATCAGACGACGTCCATTGGCTCTTCGCTGAAATTCTGTCTGGTGGCGGAAGGGCAGGCGCAGCTCTACCCGCGTTTCGGACCCACCAATATTTGGGACACTGCCGCCGGCCACGCTGTTGCTGCCGCAGCCGGAGCGCACGTTCACGATTGGCAGGGTAAACCGCTGGATTATACCCCGCGTGAATCGTTCCTGAATCCAGGATTCAGAGTTTCTATTTATTGAGCAACTTATGCAGCAAGTCCATTACTTGCTGCACCTCTTCCTGGGTGAGCGCCCCGTCCTTCGCCCATTGCACGCGGCCGTCTTTATCGAGCACTGCTATGGCAGAACTCTCTTCATCCAACTGCCAGGCGCCGCGCGCGACGCCGTTGCTATCGACAATAAACTGTGACCATGGATAAAGCTTTTTATTGCTTTCCAGACTGCTGCGTACAAACATGCCGGAACCCGGAATGGCGTCATCAGTATTGACAATGGTGGTGGTCTGGTAGCGATCGTGCGGCAACTTCGCCGATTTAATCGCTTCTATCAGCGTCGCGTTTTTCTCTTTGGCTGACGTGCGACCGGCAATATGTTGTAGCACTCGTACTTTTCCCGCTAACTGCGCGCTGTTCCAGGTTTTGTAGCTAAACTGATCTTTATCAAGCACCAACTCGCCACGATCGGTAATGCCAATCGGCGGTACTCGCTGGCCGGTTTCGAACTGATGTGCGGAGGCCATCATCGGCAGCAGCAGGCAGGTGAGGGCCAGAATCTTGCGTAGAGTCATGGTGTTTCCTTCTTATGATATGCAGGTGATCCGACCACTTGGGTCTGACTTTTAATCATATGTGCTATTTATCGAAAATCCCGCAAGTGTGATGCCAGTTTGCGGACAAGCGCACAAATCATATGAAAAATGAATGCTTATACTAAAGATTCTGATTATGCGAAAAGATAATTCTGAATAATTGTAACGTTACGGTAAAAAAACTCATACAGACTGGAAACATTACCGCAGTAGTCTATAGTCATTAGGCATTAAAATTTGCGCCTCATAATAGTTGGACCGATTGTGGTACCGCAAAGGCGTAATACTCAGCAGGAGACAACAATGAAAATTTTCCAACGGTACAACCCACTGCAAGTGGCGAAGTACGTGAAGATCCTGTTCCGTGGACGGTTATACATCAAGGACGTTGGCGCTTTTGAATTTGATAAGGGTAAGATTCTTATCCCAAAAGTGAAGGATAAACTGCATTTGTCAGTGATGTCCGAAGTTAACCGTCAGGTTATGCGTCTGCAAACAGATATGGCTTAACCAAAGTGCTATGCAGTAATAAGACGGCTCCTGATTCAGGAGCCGTTGATGTTTCCGAGGTTATGCGACGCTTTCTTCTTTATCTTTAGTGTCAGATAACTTTGGTGAAAGGATGGTGGCTTTGCTATCGATCCGCGTTACCAGTAACTGGTCGATACGGTAGTTATCAATATCCACCACTTCAAATTTGTAGCCGGAGAACTTCACCGAATCAGTGCGTTTGGGGATCTTACGCAACATAAACATCATAAAGCCGCCAATGGTTTCGTAATTGCCTGACTGCGGGAACTCGTCAATATCCAGTACACGCATCACGTCATCAATCGGTGTTCCACCATCGATTAACCATGAGTTCTCATCACGCGCCACAATCTGCTCTTCCAGACCCTGACCAACCAGATCGCCCATCAGTGTGGTCATCACGTCGTTGAGGGTGATGATCCCTACAACCAGCGCGTATTCATTCATGATTACTGCAAAGTCTTCACCCGCAGTTTTAAAACTTTCCAGCGCCTCAGAAAGGGTCAGCGTATCTGGCACGATCAGCGTGTTGCGAATTTGTACGCCACTGTTCAGCGCCAGGCTTTGATTGGCCAGGACGCGGTTAAGCAGATCTTTCGAATCCACATAGCCGATGATGTGGTCGATATCTTCAGTACAAACGAGGAATTTTGAGTGCGGATGTTCCGCCACTTTATTCTTCAGACTTTGCTCGTCTTCGTGGAGATCGAACCAGATGACGTTTTCACGCGGAGTCATAGAAGACGGGACAGTACGGGATTCAAGCTCGAACACGTTTTCAATCAGTTCATGCTCTTGTTTACGTAATACTCCCGCCAGCGCCCCTGCTTCTACTACCGCGTAAATATCATCGGAAGTGATGTCATCCTTGCGCACCATCGGCAGTTTAAAGAGGCGGAAAATCATATTTGCCAGGCCGTTGAAGAACCACACCAACGGGGTGCAAACATACAGGCAGAAGCGCATCGGGTTGATGATACGCAAAGCCACAGCTTCTGGCGCAATCATACCGATGCGTTTCGGGGTTAAATCCGCAAACAGGATAAACATGCCAGTCACTAACGAGAAAGAGAGAATAAAGCTCAGTTGCTCAGAGAGTTCTGCCGACATATAGCGGGAGAACAGGCTGTTAAAAGCCGGGGAGAACGCTGCATCACCGACGATACCGCCGAGAATCGCCACCGCGTTCAGACCAATTTGCACCACGGTAAAGAACATGCCGGGATTTTCCTGCATATTCAGAACGCGTTGGGCATTGATATTGCCTTCATCAGCCAGCAGTTTAAGTTTGATTTTGCGTGAAGCGGCAAGCGAGATCTCGGACATCGAGAAGAACGCACTTACAGCGATCAAGCAGAGTATGACTAAAATACTGTTTAACATATCTTATCTAACCGTTCAGGTCAGATCCTCGGAAGGGGAAGTTGATTAATTTGTGTGAAATACACATTGAAAGCCGATTCGAAGAGAGTGAACCGGCATTTTCAGTGGCTAGTATAGCGTAAGGCACTGTAAAGTCGCCAGAGGGTTAAATTTTTGTCTCATTTCACTTTGGCTCTACCTTTTAATACTACACTTCAGGCGGCAGACAAACGCCTATTCCGCCAATTCCGCAGTAGCCATAAGGGTTTTTATGTAGATACTGTTGGTGGTCATCTTCGGCATAATAGAACGGTGTGGCGTTAGCAATCTCGGTGGTTATCTGGCGATCGTCATCGGCGGTGAGCATTGCGGCCTGAAAACGTTCCAGACTGGCGCGGGCGGCGGCATCCTGTTCTGGCGTCAGCGGGTATATCGCGGAACGGTACTGTGTGCCGTGATCATTACCTTGACGCATCCCTTGTGCCGGATCGTGGTTTTCCCAGAAAACCTGCAACAGTTGTTCATAGCTGATTACCGACGGATCGTAAACCACGCGCACCGCTTCGGCGTGGCCAGTATCACCGGAACACACTTCCCGATAAGTCGGGTTTGGCGTGTAACCGCCGGTGTAGCCTGCGGCAGTACTGTAAACACCGGGAAGTTGCCAGAAAAGGCGTTCAACGCCCCAGAAACAGCCCATCGCAAAAATGGCGATCTCCATTCCGTCAGGCACATTTGTCATTGAGTGACCATTGACCGCATGCAGCGTAGCTACGGGCATCGGGGTATTACGTCCAGGAAGGGCATCGGCGGGGGAAACCAGATGCTTTTTATCAAATAAACTCATGGTGTCGCTCTCCCGAAAATCGGTCATAGGGGTTTAGGTTGTAACAAGAGACGTATTTGCACACAATAACCACCGTGAATGGGTCTAAAGTAAAACATAAGTAATATTTTGGGTTTAGTCTGCTTTTTAATCCATATTGCTGGATTATTGTTAAGCCGTTTAACGGAGTTCCAGGGGCAGGAATAAAGGATATTCAGGAGAAAATGTGCGCTATATCCGACAGTTATGCTGTGTAAGCTTACTCTGCTTTAGTGGTTCTGCCATCGCCGCGAATGTCCGTCTACAGGTGGAAGGGTTATCGGGACAGCTGGAAAAAAACGTTCGTGCACAGCTTTCTACGATTCAAAGTGATGAAGTAACGCCAGACCGGCGCTTTCGCGCACGTGTTGATGATGCCATCCGGGAAGGTCTAAAAGCACTGGGCTATTACCAGCCAACAATTGAATTTGATCTCCAGCCACCGCCAAAGAAAGGACGGCAGGTGCTGGTTGCTAAAGTTACACCGGGTGTACCCGTGTTGATTGGCGGCACCGATGTCGTCTTGCGCGGCGGTGCGCGAACCGATAAAGACTATTTGAAGTTGCTGGATACTCGTCCGGCTATAGGTACGGTGCTAAACCAGGGCGATTATGAAAATTTCAAAAAGTCCTTAACCAGTATTGCGCTGCGTAAAGGCTATTTCGATAGCGAATTTACCAAAGCCCAGTTAGGCATTGCGCTCGGCCTGCATAAAGCTTACTGGGATATTGATTACAACAGTGGCGAACGTTACCGCTTTGGGCATGTCACTTTTGAAGGTTCGCAAATTCGCGACGAGTACCTGCAAAACCTGGTACCGTTCAAAGAAGGCGATGAATACGAGTCAAAAGATCTGGCGGAACTAAACCGTCGCCTTTCCGCCACCGGCTGGTTTAATTCGGTGGTGGTGGCGCCGCAATTTGATAAAGCGCGAGAAACAAAAGTATTGCCGCTGACGGGGGGCGTTTCGCCACGCACGGAAAACACCATTGAAACAGGTGTGGGGTACTCAACGGACGTTGGGCCACGCGTTAAAGCAACGTGGAAAAAGCCGTGGATGAACTCGTATGGCCACAGCCTGACCACCAGTACCAGTATTTCTGCGCCAGAACAAACCCTCGACTTCAGCTATAAAATGCCGCTGCTGAAAAACCCGCTGGAGCAATATTATCTGGTGCAGGGTGGCTTTAAGCGTACTGACCTGAACGATACCGAATCGGATTCCACTACTCTGGTCGCTTCCCGGTACTGGGATCTCTCCAGCGGCTGGCAGCGCGCTATTAACCTGCGTTGGAGTCTCGACCACTTTACTCAGGGTGAAATTACTAACACCACAATGCTGTTTTATCCAGGTGTGATGATTAGCCGGACGCGATCACGTGGCGGCCTGATGCCGACCTGGGGCGACTCGCAACGTTACTCTATCGACTATTCCAACACGGCCTGGGGATCGGATGTCGATTTCTCCGTTTTCCAGGCGCAGAACGTCTGGATCCGCACACTGTACGATCGCCATCGCTTTGTTACGCGCGGCACGCTGGGCTGGATTGAAACCGGTGACTTCGACAAAGTACCGCCGGATCTGCGTTTCTTCGCCGGGGGCGACCGCAGTATTCGCGGCTATAAATACAAATCTATTGCGCCGAAATATGACAATGGTGACCTGAAAGGGGCATCAAAACTGATAACCGGGTCACTGGAGTACCAGTACAACGTGACCGGAAAATGGTGGGGCGCGGTGTTTGTTGATAGCGGTGAAGCGGTGAGTGATATCCGCCGCAGTGACTTCAAAACCGGCACCGGGGTCGGCGTGCGCTGGGAATCTCCGGTCGGGCCGATCAAGCTCGATTTCGCCGTACCGGTCGGGGATAAAGACGAGCATGGGTTACAGTTTTACATCGGTCTGGGGCCAGAATTATGAGTTTATGGAAAAAAATCAGCCTCGGCGCGGTTATCGTCATCTTGCTACTGCTGGGCTCGGTGGCATTTCTGGTTGGCACCACCAGCGGCCTGCATCTGGTATTTAAAGCGGCGGACCGCTGGGTGCCAGGGCTGGACATTGGCAAGGTCACTGGCGGCTGGCGCGATCTTACCCTGTCTGACGTTCGTTATGAGCAGCCAGGCGTGGCGGTAAAAGCGGGCAATCTACACCTGGCTGTTGGGCTGGATTGTCTGTGGAACAGCAGCGTTTGCATCAACGATCTGGCGTTGAAAGACATTCAGGTCAATATCGACAGTAAAAAAATGCCCCCTTCTGAACAGGTAGAAGAAGAGGACAATGGGCCGCTGGATCTCTCCACGCCGTATCCCATCACCCTGACGCGCGTGGCGCTGGATAACGTCAACATCAAGATTGATGACACTACTGTGTCGGTATTGGACTTCGCTTCCGGCCTGAACTGGCAGGAGAAAACCCTGACCCTGAAACCGACGTTGCTGAAAGGTTTGCTGATTGCCTTGCCGAAAGTGGCGGACGTGGCGCAGGAAGAAGTGGTCGAACCGAAGATTGAAAATCCGCAGCCTGATGAAAAACCACTCGGCGAAACGCTGAAAGATCTCTTTTCTCGCCCGGTGTTGCCGGAAATGACCGACGTGCATTTGCCGCTCAACCTGAACATTGAAGAGTTTAAAGGCGAGCAACTGCGCGTGACAGGCGATACGGATATTACCGTGAGCACCATGTTGCTGAAAGTGAGCAGCATTGACGGCAATACCAAACTGGATGCACTGGATATTGATTCTAACCAGGGGATCGTCAATGCCAGCGGTACGGCACAACTGTCCAACAACTGGCCGGTGGATATCACTCTCAACAGCACGCTGAACGTGGAGCCGTTGAAAGGTGAAAAAGTGAAGCTGAAAGTGGGCGGTGCGCTGCGCGAACAACTGGAGATAGGCGTTAACCTTTCCGGTCCGGTGGATATGGATTTACGCGCCCAGACGCGGCTGGCGGAAGCTGGATTACCGCTCAACGTGGAAGTGAACAGCAAACAGCTTTACTGGCCGTTCACTGGCGAGAAGCAATATCAGGCGGATGACCTGAAACTGAAACTCACCGGCAAAATGACCGATTACACGCTGTCTATGCGTACGGCGGTGAAAGGGCAGGAGATCCCGCCAGCGACCATTACCCTTGATGCCAAAGGTAATGAACAGCAGGTAAATCTCGACAAACTCACCGTCGCAGCGCTGGAAGGGAAAACCGAGCTGAAGGCGCTGCTCGACTGGCAGCAGGCCATTAGCTGGCGCGGCGAATTGACGTTCAACGGCATTAATACGGCGAAAGAGTTCCCGGATTGGCCATCGAAACTTAATGGTTTGATCAAAACGCGCGGTAGCCTGTACGGCGGCACCTGGCAGATGGATGTGCCGGAGTTGAAGCTGACCGGCAACGTCAAACAGAACAAAGTGAACGTTGAGGGAACGCTGAAGGGCAACAGTTATATGCAGTGGATGATCCCGGGTCTGCATCTGGAACTGGGACCAAACAGTGCCGAAGTGAAAGGCGAGCTTGGGGTGAAAGATCTCAATCTTGACGCCACTATCAACGCACCGGGGCTGGATAACGCGCTGCCAGGGCTTGGCGGTACAGCGAAAGGGCTGGTGAAAGTTCGCGGTACGGTGGAAGCGCCGCAGTTGCTGGCGGATATCACCGCGCGCGGCTTGCGCTGGCAGGAGCTCTCTGTGTCGCAGGTTCGCGTGGAAGGCGACATCAAATCCACCGATCAGATTGCGGGTAAACTCGACGTGCGCGTTGAGCAAATCTCGCAACCAGATGTGAATATCAACCTTGTCACTCTGAATGCGAAAGGCAGCGAAAAGCAGCACGAGTTGCAACTGCGGATTCAGGGCGAGCCGGTTTCCGGTCAACTGAACCTGGCGGGTAGCTTTGATCGCAAAGAAGAACGCTGGAAGGGAACACTTAGCAATACGCGCTTCCAGACGCCGGTCGGACCGTGGTCGCTGACGCGCGATATCGCACTGGACTACCGCAATCAGGAGCAAAAAATCAGCATCGGGCCACACTGTTGGCTTAACCCGAATGCGGAACTGTGCGTGCCGCAAACCATTGATGCCGGGGCAGAAGGGCGTGCGGTGGTCAATCTCAACCGCTTCGACCTTGCAATGCTGAAACCGTTTATGCCGGAAACGACCCAGGCAAGCGGTATCTTCACGGGTAAAGCGGACGTTGCCTGGGACACCACTAAAGAGGGGCTGCCACAGGGCAGTATCACCCTTTCTGGGCGTAACGTTCAGGTGACGCAAACCGTCAACGATGCGGCGCTACCGGTGGCGTTTCAGACACTGAATCTATCGGCAGAGCTGCGTAACAACCGCGCTGAGTTGGGCTGGACCATCCGTCTGACCAATAACGGCCAGTTTGATGGCCAGGTGCAGGTGACCGATCCGCAGGGCCGCCGTAATCTTGGCGGCAACGTCAACATCCGTAACTTTAACCTCGCGATGGTGAACCCTGTCTTTACGCGTGGTGAAAAAGCGGCGGGGATGGTGAGCGCTAACCTACGTCTGGGCGGTGATGTGCAAAGCCCACAATTGTTTGGTCAGCTACAGGTCACGGGCGTGGATATCGACGGCAACTTTATGCCATTTGATATGCAGCCAAGCCAGCTTGCGGTCAATTTTAACGGTATGCGCTCGACGCTTGCGGGGACCGTGAGGACGCAGCAGGGTGACATCTACCTGAACGGAGATGCTGACTGGAGTCAGATTGAAAACTGGCGGGCGCGGGTAACGGCGAAAGGCAGTAAGGTACGGATAACCGTACCGCCGATGGTGCGAATGGACGTGTCGCCTGACGTGGTGTTCGAAGCGACACCAAGCCTGTTTACCCTCGATGGTCGCGTGGATGTACCGTGGGCGCGCATTGTGGTGCACGATCTGCCGGAAAGTGCGGTGGGTGTTTCCAGCGATGTCGTGATGCTCAACGATAATCTGCAACCGGAAGAGCAGAAAACTGCGTCGATTCCGATTAACAGCAACCTGATTGTCCACGTCGGCAACAACGTGCGCATTGATGCCTTTGGCCTGAAAGCACGGCTGACGGGCGATCTCAACGTCGTACAGGACAAACAAGGTCTGGGCCTGAACGGGCAGATCAACATCCCTGAAGGGCGCTTCCATGCTTATGGCCAGGATCTGATTGTGCGTAAGGGCGAGTTGCTGTTCTCTGGTCCACCGGATCAACCGTATCTCAATATCGAAGCTATTCGTAACCCGGATGCAACAGAAGACGACGTGATCGCCGGTGTTCGCGTAACCGGACTGGCGGATGAGCCGAAAGCGGAGATCTTCTCTGACCCGGCGATGTCACAACAGGCTGCATTGTCTTACTTGTTGCGTGGACAAGGGCTGGAGAGCGATCAGAGCGACAGCGCAGCGATGACCTCGATGCTGATTGGTCTGGGGGTTGCACAAAGTGGTCAGATTGTGGGTAAAATCGGCGAGACATTTGGCGTAAGTAATTTAGCTCTCGACACCGAGGGGGTAGGCGACTCCTCCCAGGTGGTGGTCAGCGGCTATGTACTACCAGGTCTGCAAGTGAAATACGGCGTGGGGATATTTGACTCTATAGCAACACTCACGTTACGTTATCGCCTGATGCCAAAGCTATATCTGGAAGCCGTGTCTGGTGTAGATCAGGCACTGGATTTGCTCTATCAGTTCGAGTTTTAGCGATGCGAATATTTGTCTACGGCAGTTTACGTCACAAACAAGGCAACAGCCACTGGATGACTAATGCCCAGTTGCTGGGCGATTTCAGTATCGATAACTATCAACTGTATAGCCTGGGCCACTATCCAGGCGCAGTTCCGGGGAACGGAACGGTACACGGTGAAGTTTATCGTATTGACAACGCCACGCTGGCCGAACTTGATGCCTTGCGCACCAGGGGCGGTGAATACGCGCGCCAGTTGATTCAGACGCCGTATGGGAGTGCATGGATGTACGTATATCAACGACCCGTCGATGGATTAAAGCTGATTGCAAGCGGCGACTGGTTAGACAGGGATAAGTCATAATATAAACACGCCACCTTCGGGTGGCGTTGTTTTTGCGAGACGACACGCATTCTTTTTTGTAACTTCCCCTCCTTTTGCTTTTCCTTCCGAGCCGCTTTCCATATCTATTAACGCATAAAAAACTCTGCTGGCGTTCACAAATGCGCAGGGGTAAAACGTTTCCTGTAGCACCGTGAGTTATACTTTGTATAACTTGAGGAGGTGCAGATGCGTATTACCATAAAAAGATGGGGGAACAGTGCAGGTATGGTCATTCCCAATATCGTAATGAAAGAACTTAACTTACAGCCGGGGCAGAGCGTTGAGGCACAGGTGAGCAACAATCAACTGATTCTTACACCTATCTCCAGACGCTACTCGCTTGATGAACTGTTGGCGCAATGCGACATGAACGCACCGGAATTGAGCGAGCAGGATGTCTGGGGTAAATCCACCCCTGCGGGTAACGAAATATGGTAAAGAAAAGTGAATTTGAACGGGGAGACATTGTGCTGGTCGGCTTTGATCCAGCAAGCGGCCATGAACAGCAAGGTGCTGGTCGACCTGCGCTTGTGCTCTCCGTTCAAGCCTTTAATCAACTGGGAATGACGTTGGTGGCCCCCATTACCCAGGGCGGAAATTTTGCCCGTTATGCCGGATTTAGCGTTCCGTTGCATTGCGAAGAAGGCGATGTGTATGGCGTGGTATTGGTGAATCAGGTACGAATGATGGATTTACGCGCCTGTCAGGCAAAGCGTATTGGTCTGGCTGCGGACGAGGTCGTGGAAGAGGCGTTATTACGTTTGCAGGCGGTGGTGGAATAAGGCGTGTTTATTTATCGCGGGCATAAAAAACCCCTACTAACCGAAGCCCGGCGTTCAGGGTTTTGCGCTAGAAGAACTTATTTATTCTTTGCGCGCTCGAAGGAAGCAACGATTTCAGCTTTAGCGGCTTCAGCGTTTTCCCAACCTTCAACTTTCACCCACTTGCCTTTTTCGAGGTCTTTGTAGTGTTCGAAGAAGTGAGCGATCTGAGCTTTCAGCAGCTCCGGCAGATCGTTAACGTCTTTGATGTGATCGTATTCTTTGCTCAGTTTGGTATGCGGAACAGCAACCAGTTTCGCATCTTCACCGGCTTCGTCGGTCATTTTCAGAACGCCAACCGGACGGCAGCGGATCACAGAACCTGGCTGCAGCGGGTACGGAGTCGGGACCAGTACGTCAACCGGGTCACCGTCCAGAGACAGGGTGTGGTTGATGTAGCCGTAGTTGCACGGATAGAACATCGCGGTGGACATGAAGCGGTCAACGAACAGTGCGCCGCTTTCTTTGTCGATTTCGTATTTGATCGGATCAGCGTTAGCCGGGATTTCGATAACAACGTAGATGTCTTCCGGCAGATCTTTACCCGCAGGGACGTTGAGTAAGCTCATGTCTGTTTCCTTTAAAATATGTGGCAAACAAGTGCCGAGTATTATAGCCAACTCGCGCCGAATGTCTTCGCTTGTTTTCGCCCTCATTTTCCTTTTTCGCCAGTTTTAAGACGGTTCACAGAGCCGGAAAATCCATAACCGTAGCTGCATTTTTCATAGTGATATGAAAGCGATTACAAACTTGTGATTAACGATGTATTTACTTTTTTGAAGTGTGATGTAACGCAATCTGTTACATAACCAATTGTCTATAGTTTTTTCGCGAACATCTTTTCACCAATAATAATCACCCCGACGAGGACAACCCTATGTGGAAACGCTTACTTGTAGTCTCTGCAGTCTCGGCAGCCATGTCGTCTATGGCGTTGGCCGCTCCTTTAACCGTAGGATTTTCGCAGGTCGGCTCCGAATCCGGCTGGCGCGCAGCAGAAACTAATGTGGCGAAAAGTGAGGCCGAAAAACGCGGTATCACACTGAAAATTGCTGATGGTCAGCAAAAGCAGGAAAACCAGATTAAAGCAGTACGTTCCTTTGTCGCGCAGGGGGTAGATGCCATCTTTATCGCCCCGGTGGTTGCAACTGGTTGGGAACCCGTTTTGAAAGAGGCAAAGGAAGCCGAAATTCCGGTCTTTTTGCTTGACCGTTCCATCGACGTGAAAGACAAATCTCTCTATATGACCACCGTCACAGCCGACAATATTCTTGAAGGTAAGTTGATTGGTGATTGGTTGGTGAAAGAGGTTAACGGCAAACCATGTAACGTGGTTGAGTTACAGGGTACCGTTGGGGCCAGCGTTGCCATAGACCGTAAGAAAGGCTTTGCCGAAGCCATTAAGAATGCGCCAAATATCAAAATTATCCGCTCACAGTCCGGTGACTTCACCCGTAGTAAAGGCAAAGAAGTGATGGAGAGCTTTATCAAAGCGGAAAACAACGGCAAAAACATCTGCATGGTATACGCCCATAACGACGACATGGTCATTGGCGCGATTCAGGCAATTAAAGAAGCGGGTCTGAAACCGGGTAAGGACATCCTGACAGGCTCTATCGACGGCGTGCCGGACATCTATAAAGCAATGATTGATGGCGAAGCGAATGCCAGCGTTGAACTGACGCCAAACATGGCCGGTCCGGCATTTGACGCGCTGGAGAAATATAAAAAAGACGGCACCATGCCTGAAAAGCTGACGCTGACCAAGTCCACCCTTTACCTGCCTGATACCGCAAAAGAAGAGTTAGAGAAGAAGAAAAACATGGGGTATTGAGGGATACCAATGTCTGATTCCGATTCGTGGGCCGGATAAGGCGTTTACGCCGCATCCGGCGATTGTGTGCTGATGCCTGATGCGACGCTGGCGCGTCTTATCAGGCCTACAAACCGATGCTGATTTGTGTAGGCCGGATAAGGCGTTCACGCCGCATCCGGCGATTGTGTGCTGATGCCTGATGCGACGCTGGCGCGTCTTATCAGGCCTACAAACCGATGCTGATTTGTGTAGGCCGGATAAGGCGTTCACGCCGCATCCGGCGATTGTGTGCTGATGCCTGATGCGACGCTGGCGCGTCTTATCAGGCCTACAAACCGATGCTGA
>NZ_JACSQI010000001.1:247546-372131 GCF_014836715.1 Escherichia whittamii | reverse complement strand
CGTCTTATCAGGCCTACAAACCGATGCTGATTTGTGTAGGCCGGATAAGGCGTTCACGCCGCATCCGGCGATTGTGCACTGATGCCTGATGTGACGCTGGCGCGTCTTATCAGGCCTACAAACCGATGCTGATTTGTGTAGGCCGGATAAGGCGTTTACGCCGCATCCGGCGATTGTGCACTGATGCCTGATGCGACGCTGGCGCGTCTTATCAGGCCTGGCAGGAGCACGCTTAACACTGGGGGAAACCATGACTACCGACCAACACCAGGAAATCCTCCGCACCGAAGGATTAAGCAAATTTTTCCCCGGCGTCAAAGCGTTAGATAACGTGGATTTCAGCCTGCGCCGTGGCGAAATCATGGCGCTGCTCGGCGAAAATGGTGCCGGTAAATCGACGCTGATTAAAGCACTTACCGGTGTCTACCACGCCGATCGCGGTACTATCTGGCTGGAAGGTCAGGCCATCTCACCGAAAAACACCGCCCACGCACAGCAGCTAGGTATCGGCACCGTCTATCAGGAAGTCAACCTGTTACCCAACATGTCGGTTGCTGATAATCTATTCATAGGCCGCGAACCTAAACGTTTCGGCCTGCTACGACGTAAAGAGATGGAAAAGCGCGCTACCGAACTGATGGCTTCGTATGGTTTCTCTCTCGACGTGCGCGAACCACTTAACCGCTTTTCAGTCGCGATGCAGCAAATCGTCGCCATTTGCCGGGCCATTGATCTCTCCGCCAAAGTGCTGATCCTCGATGAACCTACTGCCAGCCTGGACACCCAGGAAGTGGATCTGCTATTTGGCCTGATGCGCCAGCTTCGCGATCGCGGTGTCAGCTTGATCTTCGTCACTCACTTTCTCGATCAGGTTTATCAGGTCAGCGATCGGATCACCGTCTTACGCAACGGCAGTTTTGTAGGCTGTCGGGAAACTCGTGAGCTACCACAAATCGAACTGGTGAAAATGATGCTGGGGCGCGAGCTGGACACTCACGCGCTACAGCGTGCCGGAAGAACATTGCTTAGTGACAATCCCGTTGCAGCGTTTAAAAATTACGGCAAGAAAGGAACGATTGCGCCGTTTGATCTGGAAGTACGCCCCGGTGAGGTCGTCGGGCTGGCAGGTTTGCTGGGATCAGGGCGGACAGAAACGGC
This sequence comes from Escherichia whittamii, assembly GCF_014836715.1. GTDB lineage: Bacteria > Pseudomonadota > Gammaproteobacteria > Enterobacterales > Enterobacteriaceae > Escherichia > Escherichia whittamii. The sequence continues at coordinate 370,973 of NZ_JACSQI010000001.1, read as the reverse complement.
TGAGGTGATCTTCGGTATCAAACCTGCCGATAGCGGCACGGCGCTGATCAAAGGCAAACCACAAACGCTACGATCGCCACATCAGGCTTCGGTACTTGGCATCGGCTTTTGCCCGGAAGACAGGAAAACTGATGGCATCATTGCCGCCGCTTCGGTGCGGGAAAACATCATCCTTGCCCTCCAGGCCCAGCGTGGCTGGCTGCGACCAATTTCCCGTAAGGAACAACAAGAAATTGCCGAACGCTTTATCCGCCAGCTTGGCATTCGCACCCCTTCCACTGAACAACCCATTGAGTTTCTCTCCGGCGGTAATCAGCAAAAAGTGTTGCTCTCACGCTGGTTGCTGACCCGCCCGCAATTTCTGATCCTCGACGAACCTACGCGGGGCATTGACGTTGGCGCCCATGCCGAGATCATTCGCTTGATTGAAACGCTGTGTGCCGATGGCCTGGCACTGCTGGTGATCTCTTCCGAACTGGAAGAACTGGTGGGTTATGCCGATCGAGTGATTATCATGCGCGATCGCAAACAGGTAGCGGAGATCCCGCTGGCAGAGCTTTCCGTTCCGGCGATCATGAACGCCATTGCGGCGTAAGGAGAACAGTGTGATGCCTCAATCTCTCCCGGACACCGCGTCGTCGAAAAAGCGCTTTCGCTGGCCGACGGGGATGCCGCAGTTGCTGGCGCTGTTGCTGGTGCTAGTGGTCGACAGTCTGGTGGCACCGCATTTCTGGCAGGTAGTGCTTCAGGATGGCCGCTTGTTCGGTAGCCCCATTGATATTCTCAATCGCGCTGCCCCGGTTGCGCTACTGGCGATTGGCATGACACTGGTGATCGCCACCGGCGGTATAGATCTCTCCGTGGGGGCGGTAATGGCTATCGCCGGAGCAACAACTGCCGCGATGACGGTAGCGGGATTTAGCGTACCGATTGTGCTGCTTAGTGCGTTAGGTACTGGCATTCTGGCCGGAATGTGGAACGGCATTCTGGTAGCGATCCTCAAAATTCAGCCGTTTGTCGCCACTTTAATCCTGATGGTCGCCGGACGTGGTGTTGCGCAATTGATCACCTCCGGGCAGATCGTCACCTTCAACTCGCCGGATCTCTCGTGGTTCGGCAGCGGATCGCTGTTGTTCTTTCCAACGCCAGTCATTATCGCTGTACTGACGTTATTCTTCTTCTGGCTGTTGACCCGCAAAACGGCACTGGGAATGTTTATCGAAGCCGTTGGTATCAACATCCGGGCGGCAAAAAATGCCGGAGTCAACACACGAATCGTCGTTATGCTCACCTACGTGTTGAGCGGATTATGCGCGGCGATAGCGGGCATCATCGTGGCGGCGGATATCCGCGGCGCCGATGCCAACAACGCCGGATTATGGCTGGAGCTGGACGCCATTCTCGCAGTGGTGATCGGCGGTGGATCGTTGATGGGCGGGCGCTTTAACTTGCTGCTCTCGGTGGTAGGGGCGCTGATCATTCAGGGAATGAACACCGGGATTTTACTCTCGGGCTTTCCGCCAGAGATGAACCAGGTGGTGAAAGCCGTGGTGGTGCTTTGCGTGCTGATTGTTCAGTCGCAACGCTTTATCAGTCTGATTAAAGGAGTACGTAGTCGTGATAAAACGTAACTTGCCACTGATGATCACCATCGGCGTCTTTGTGCTGGGCTATCTCTACTGCCTGACACAGTTTCCCGGTTTTGCCTCCACGCGGGTGATCTGCAATATTCTGACCGATAACGCTTTTCTGGGGATTATCGCCGTCGGCATGACCTTTGTGATCCTCTCCGGTGGGATCGATCTCTCCGTCGGTTCGGTGATCGCTTTTACCGGCGTATTTTTGGCAAAAGTGATTGGCGACTTTGGCCTCTCGCCGCTGTTGGCGTTTCCGCTGGTACTGGTGATGGGATGTGCCTTCGGTGCATTTATGGGACTTCTGATCGACGCGCTGAAGATCCCCGCGTTCATTATTACCCTTGCGGGGATGTTCTTTTTGCGTGGCGTTAGCTATCTCGTTTCGGAAGAATCGATCCCGATTAACCATCCCATTTATGACATGCTCTCAAGCCTTGCGTGGAAAATCCCCGGCGGTGGTCGCTTAAGCGCGATGGGGCTGCTGATGCTTACGGTGGTGGTTATCGGTATTTTCCTCGCACACCGTACCCGCTTTGGTAATCAGGTATACGCTATTGGCGGCAACGCGACTTCAGCAAACCTGATGGGAATTTCTACTCGCAGCACTACTATTCGCATTTATATGCTTTCCACTGGGTTGGCGACCCTGGCGGGGATTGTTTTCTCTATTTACACCCAGGCCGGATACGCGCTGGCAGGCGTAGGTGTGGAACTGGACGCTATCGCCTCCGTGGTGATTGGCGGTACACTTTTAAGCGGCGGCGTTGGGACAGTATTAGGGACGCTTTTTGGCGTGGCGATTCAGGGACTCATTCAGACTTACATAAACTTTGACGGCACACTGAGTTCATGGTGGACGAAAATCGCCATTGGCATTTTGCTGTTTATTTTTATTGCGTTACAGCGTGGGTTAACGGTGCTGTGGGAGAATCGTCAGAGTTCGCCAGTAATAAGAGTGAGCCCGGAAAATACAATAAAAGAGTAAATTTACTGATATAAAAGGATATTTTTATGTGGGCAAAGGAAGGTGAGGATTTAAGTACAACATGCAAAAGTTGTGGAGTGGATGTTTTACCACCTGACGATTATTGTAAAAGTTGTGCTGATAAAAAGCTTACAGGGATTGGAGGTTGGCTGTATATACCTGCTATTTCTTTAGTGCTGGTGATTATTTCGAGTATTTATTCTTTTGTACAAATATGGGGGCTTGCTCAGGGCACTCAGGAAGAGCCGCTCAGAACTCTGCTTTATCTGGAAGTGGTCGGATTTGCCATGATATTTCTGTTGGTGAGTTATACGACTTTTTTGTTTTTTAATAAGAAACGCCAACTTCCGCACTACTATATTGCCCTTCTTCTGGCGCTCTTCGCATTGAATGTTGCTGATATCTGGGGAGCAGTACAATTTCTTCATGCCACAATTGAACTTTCAGACGCATGGGGGGTGCTGAAAAATATCATTCATCTGGCTATCTGGGTTCCCTATTTCCGTGTCTCTAAACGAGTCAAATTAACTTTTGTTAATTAAAACGCAAAAACGCCGGAATAATCCGGCGTTTTTAAACCATTACGCGTCCGGGAACTCACGGATAAAGCGTTCGACATCTTCAACCATATGGTCATTGCCGACGAAGAAAGAACGGCGCTGGTGCAGGGTTTCCGGGATGATATCCAGAATACGCTCTTTGCCATCGCTCGCTTTACCGCCCGCTTGTTCCGCCAGGAACGCCATCGGATTGCACTCATACAGCAAACGCAGTTTACCGTCCGGGTGGCTGGCGGTGCTTGGGTAGAGATAAATACCGCCTTTCAGCAGATTACGGTGGAAATCCGCGACCAGTGAGCCGATATAACGTGAGGTATACGGGCGATTGGTGGACTTATCTTCTTCCTGGCAGAATTTAATGTACTTCTTCACCCCGTTAGGGAACTTAATGTAGTTTCCTTCGTTGATGGAGTAGGTTGAACCTTTCTCCGGGAAGCGCATCCGTTCCTGGCACAGGCAGAAAACGCCGAGCGAAGGATCGTAAGTAAAGGCGTGAACACCGCATCCCGTGGTGTAAACGAGCATGGTAGAGGAGCCGTATACCACGTAACCTGCAGCAACCTGTTTGTTACCAGGCTGGAGGAAATCTTCTTCCGTTACCGGCGTGCCGACCGGTGTAACGCGGCGGTAGATGGAGAAAATGGTACCGACAGAGACGTTAACATCGATGTTGGACGAGCCATCCAGTGGATCCATCAGCACAACGTATTTTGCGTGTTCACAGCCTTCAAAAACGACAATCTCATCTTCTTCTTCGGATGCAATGCCCGCAACAATATCGCGCGCTTTCAGTGCGGCTTTCAGTTTTTCATTAGCGAACAAGTCGAGTTTTTGTTGAACCTCGCCCTGCACGTTCTCAGCACCGCTGGCACCCAGGATATCAACCAGTCCAGCTTTGTTGATATCGCGATGGATAATCTTGGCGCCCAGTTTTATTGCCGATAGCAAAGCAGTGAGCTCACCGGTAGCATGAGAAAACTCGTGCTGCTTTTCGACAATAAATTCACCTAACGTTTTCATAAAACTTTCCCTGCAATGTTTATGGAGTAAAGCGACCGCAACAATCTTAACAAATAATCTTAATGTTGCGCTCAGGTGAATCGCGCCAGCAAATTACGGATTATCCTGAAATGCGTTTCTCTGTTGCCCGACATATGCGTAAAATGAACGGTAGATTAAAAAAGGATAGTGACGTATGCGCATTCATATATTAGGAATTTGTGGCACGTTTATGGGCGGTCTGGCGATTCTGGCGCGTCAGTTGGGCCATGAAGTAACGGGTTCGGACGCCAATGTGTATCCGCCGATGAGCACCTTACTTGAGAAGCAAGGCATTGAACTGATTCAGGGTTACGATGCCAGCCAGCTCGATCCTCAGCCGGATCTGGTGATTATTGGCAACGCCATGACCCGTGGAAATCCGTGTGTGGAAGCGGTACTGGAAAAAAACATTCCATATATGTCAGGTCCGCAGTGGTTGCACGATTTTGTGCTGCGCGACCGCTGGGTGCTGGCCGTTGCCGGTACACACGGCAAAACCACCACGGCGGGAATGGCGACCTGGATTCTGGAACAGTGCGGCTATAAACCAGGTTTTGTGATTGGTGGCGTTCCGGGGAACTTTGACGTTTCTGCTCGCCTGGGCGAAAGCGACTTCTTTGTTATCGAAGCAGACGAGTATGACTGCGCCTTCTTCGACAAACGTTCTAAGTTTGTTCATTACTGCCCGCGAACGCTGATCCTCAACAACCTTGAGTTCGACCACGCCGATATCTTCGACGACCTGAAAGCGATTCAGAAACAATTCCACCATCTGGTGCGTATTGTTCCTGGTCAGGGACGTATTATCTGGCCGGAAAACGATATCAACCTGAAACAGACCCTGGCGATGGGCTGCTGGAGTGAACAGGAGTTGGTGGGCGAGCAAGGTCACTGGCAGGCGAAAAAACTGACCACTGACGCTTCCGAATGGGAAGTCTTGCTTGATGGCGAAAAAGTGGGCGAAGTGAAATGGTCGCTGGTGGGCGAACATAATATGCACAACGGTCTGATGGCGATTGCTGCTGCCCGTCATGTTGGCATAGCGCCGGCTGATGCCGCTAACGCGCTGGGGTTGTTTATCAATGCCCGTCGCCGCCTGGAACTGCGTGGTGAAGCTAACGGCGTGACGGTGTATGACGATTTTGCCCATCACCCAACGGCAATTCTGGCAACGCTGGCGGCGCTGCGCGGCAAAGTTGGCGGTACGGCGCGTATTATTGCCGTGCTTGAGCCGCGCTCAAACACCATGAAGATGGGAGTCTGCAAAGATGATTTGGCGCCGTCATTAGGTCGTGCCGATGAAGTCTTCCTGCTGCAACCGTCGCATATTTCGTGGCAGGTAGCAGAAGTAGCAGAAGCCTGTATTCAGCCTGCGCACTGGAGTGGAGATGTTGATGCGCTGGCAGACATGGTGGTGAAAACCGCCCAGCCAGGCGACCATATTCTGGTGATGAGCAACGGCGGTTTTGGTGGTATTCATCAGAAACTGCTGGATGGTCTGGCGAAGAAGGCAGAAGCCGCGCAGTAATTCTGCACCTTGCATGCTTGTGTAGGCCGGATAAGGCGTTTACGCCGCATCCGGCATTTGAGCATAGTGCCTGATGCGACGTTGACGCGTCGTATCAGGCATACAGGTTCACCGCATCCGGCAAACCATGCTCACATCAACAACACAACTTACCCTTCGTTCTCTGCCAGCTCGCGCAGATACTGAAAAATCTGTCGCGCGGATTTCGGCGGCTTGTTCCCTTCTTTTTCTTTCTTCGCGTTGCGGATCAGAGCACGTAATTGCTGACGATCGGCATCTGGCCACAGGTTCAATACTTCAGCGATAGCATCATCACCGTGATCGATCAGACGATCGCGCAGGTTTTCCAGTTTATGGAACAGCACCACCTGCTGGTTGTGGCGGTTTTTCAGCTTATCCAGCGCCTGACGGATAGGCTCTACATCGCGCTGGCGCAGCATCTTACCGATAAGCTGCAACTGGCGGCGGCGGCCTTCCATCTTAATACGTTGGGCGAGCTCGATAGCCGCGCGCAGATCCGCATCTAGCGGGATCTTATCCAGCGCGTTTTTCCCCAAATCTACAATTTCCGCACCCAGGCGTTTTAACTCCTCGGCATCGCGTTTAATTTCACTTTTACTGACCCAGATAATTTCATCGTCTTCGTCTTCGATGTCATCACCGGGAACGTCGTCGAGCCAGTCTTCGGGCTGCTTAGTCATGTCAGGCTCCTTAAAAAAAGAGGCTAATGTTACCAGTTAAGATGCGCACTGAAAAACGGTTCTCTGTTAGACTTCAGAGAAACTCTCTACATTATGGCACTTGCAATGAAAGTAATCTCTCAAGTTGAAGCGCAGCGCAAGATTCTGGAAGAAGCAGTTTCGACTGCGCTGGAGTTGGCCTCAGGCAAATCGGATGGTGCGGAAGTTGCCGTCAGCAAGACCACCGGCATTAGCGTTAGCACGCGATATGGCGAAGTGGAGAATGTCGAATTCAATAGCGATGGTGCGCTGGGGATAACCGTTTATCACCAGAACCGTAAAGGTAGTGCATCGTCCACCGATCTAAGTCCGCAAGCCATTGCCCGCACTGTACAGGCGGCGCTGGATATTGCGCGTTACACTTCGCCAGATCCGTATGCAGGCGTGGCAGATAAAGAGCTGCTGGCCTTTGACGCGCCGGATCTCGACTTGTTCCACCCTGCGGAAGTTTCCCCGGATGAAGCCATTGAACTGGCGGCCCGCGCAGAACAGGCGGCATTACAGGCGGATAAACGCATTACCAACACCGAAGGCGGCAGTTTTAACAGCCATTACGGCGTCAAAGTTTTCGGCAATAGCCACGGTATGCTGCAGGGCTACTGCTCAACGCGTCATTCACTCTCCAGCTGTGTGATTGCCGAAGAAAATGGCGATATGGAGCGTGATTACGCCTACACCATTGGCCGTGCGATGAGCGATCTACAAACGCCGGAGTGGGTTGGCGCAGACTGCGCTCGCCGTACTTTATCGCGTCTGTCACCGCGTAAACTCTCCACCATGAAAGCACCGGTAATTTTTGCCAATGAAGTGGCAACCGGGCTGTTCGGTCATCTGGTGGGGGCGATTGCCGGTGGTGCGGTTTACCGTAAATCCACCTTCCTGCTCGATTCGCTGGGTAAACAAATTCTACCGGACTGGCTGACTATTGAAGAACATCCGCATCTGCTGAAAGGGCTGGCATCTACGCCATTCGACAGTGAAGGTGTGCGTACCGAACGTCGCGACATTATTAAAGATGGCATCCTGACTCAGTGGCTGTTGACCAGCTACTCGGCGCGTAAGCTGGGACTAAAAAGCACCGGGCACGCGGGCGGTATTCACAACTGGCGCATTGCCGGACAAGGTCTAAGCTTCGAGCAAATGCTCAAAGAGATGGGCACTGGACTGGTGGTGACAGAATTGATGGGCCAGGGCGTGAGTGCAATTACCGGCGATTATTCCCGTGGTGCAGCGGGCTTCTGGGTAGAAAACGGCGAAATCCAGTATCCGGTTAGCGAAATCACCATCGCAGGTAATTTAAAAGATATGTGGCGCAATATTGTCACCGTCGGTAACGATATTGAAACTCGCAGCAATATACAGTGTGGTTCTGTACTGTTGCCGGAGATGAAAATCGCCGGGCAGTAAAAAACTGGCGCGACCTGCCGCGCCATAAACTAAAAAATTACACAAAATCATTCGCGCTGCATCGAGACGGAAAGTGAATGAGAGCCGGGGAGCGTACTCGTAGTACGTGACTCGGGCGAATGAGCGTAGCCGTCGATGAGGCAGTGTGAAGGATGAAGTGTAAATAAGAAGGAAGTGAGCAATGCGTAAAAGCCTGTTAGCTATTCTTGCAGTCTCCTCGTTGGTATTCAGTTCGGCGTCGTTTGCCGCGGAACTGGAAAGCAATATGGAAACCCTCAACGACAATTTAAAAGTGGTTGAAAAAGCGGATAACGCGGCGCAAGTCAAAGACGCGTTAACGAAGATGCGCGCCGCGGCGCTGGATGCGCAAAAAGCGACGCCGCCGAAGCTGGAAGGCAAATCGCCAGACAGCCCGGAAATGAAAGATTTCCGCCACGGTTTCGACATTCTGGTTGGCCAGATTGACGATGCGCTGAAGCTGGCTAATGAAGGTAAAGTCAAAGAAGCACAGGCCGCCGCAGAGCAACTGAAAACGACCCGCAATTCATATCACAAGAAGTATCGTTAATTCCTCATTGGGCGGTGAAACGTCGCCGCCCAACGCACTCTTCTCCCTTCGTAAAATCACCGCAAAATCTATCTTCACTACAGCATATTCCTGCGTGTCACCGACATTTTTGCGAGGCGTTTTCCAGAAATGAATGTAATGCATATGTAATGCTATTATGCATTACACTTTTCATAATTACCGGAGGCATAATGGCCACACTTAACGTCCGCCTGGATGACAAACTGAAAAATGAGGCTTATGCGGTGCTGGAAAAATTAAATATCACGCCTACTGAAGCCGTACGGCTGCTGTTTCAGTACGTTGCGGAAAATGGGCGAATGCCGGTAAAAACGCTTACTGTCAGTGACAGTGAAGAAGCCTTGTTACGCACTGTCAGGGAACGACTGGTCAACTCACAAGAGACCATTAAGGTCCGACTGGATGAGCTATGAGCTGGCCTTTGCTCCGCGAGCACTGAAAGAGTGGCAAGAACTGGGCGTGACAGCCCGGGAACAATTTTAAAAAAAGCTTGAGGGGCGCTGAAAAGACCGTGCAATCAGTCGGCTAAACTGCGGGATTTGCCGGACTGCTACAAAATTAAGCTTCGCACAATGGGATATCGCCTGGTCTATCAGGTCAATGATACAGAGTTGCTCGTGTTGGTGATAGCTATTGGTAAGAGAGAGAACTCAGCCGTTTATGAAGACGCGGATAAACGGCTGGAAGAGTGATTACCGCAAATGGTGCACCACCTGGTTGCTGCTGCCGCGCCAGATCAGGGAAGGGTCTTTTAAATCCTGCATAAATTTGCCGTCGACCAGCACGTTAATCAAATCAACAACCTGCATTTGCGCAGCGTTGAGTTCGTCGAGTTTATAGCCTGTCCACACCCAGATATCCTTACCAGGGCACTCGGCGCGGATGCGTTGTACCAGCTTCAGAATATCCGGCACGTTTTGCGGATGCAGCGGGTCGCCGCCGGAAAGGGAAATGCCCTGGCGTTTGATGCGGGTGTCGTTCAGATCGTTGATGATCTGGTCTTCCATTTCTTTGGTAAATGGCTGACCGGAATTTACCCGCCAGGTGCTTTTGTTATAGCAACCGGGGCATTCATGAACGCACCCGGAGACAAACAGGGTGCAACGAGTGCCGGGGCCGTTGACGATGTCGACAGGATAGTACTGATGAAAGTTCATTTTCGCTTCTCAATTGACGCCATGACTGCGGTGGCAGCTCTCACTCACCCAGGTCACTTACTTGACGTAAGCTCCCTGGGGTTCATTCGTTTGCCGCCTTGTCCTGACGCCAATTGCTTTGCGAAAACGGAGTGATATGTGAAAGCCTACAGCCGTTGCCGAACGTAGGCCGGATAAGACGCTTTAGCGTCGCATCCGGCATTTGCTTAACGCAGCGTGGAGATCAACCGATCTGCCCATTTCCCAAATGTTTAACGCGGCGCTTAACTTCTTCCTGCTTACCGGCGTTAAACGGACGCGCATCCGGGCTACCTAAATATCCGCACACGCGGCGAGTCACCGACACACGGGAGGTGTCATGGTTACCACATTTCGGACAGGTGAAGCCTTTGCTGGTGCACTCAAACTCGCCGGTAAAGCCACATTCGTAGCATTCATCGATCGGCGTGTTGGTGCCGTAATACGGTACATGCTGATAGCTGTAATCCCAGACATCTTCCAGCGCCTTCAGGTTGTGCTGAATGTTTGGATACTCGCCGTAGCAAATGAAGCCACCGTTGGCCAGCGGGGGATAAGGCGCTTCAAAGTCGATCTTGTCGTACGGGTTCACCTTCTTCTCCACATCGAGGTGGAAACTGTTGGTGTAGTAACCTTTGTCCGTCACGCCCGGCACTACGCCAAACTCTGCGGTATCGAGACGGCAGAAGCGGTCACACAGGTTCTCACTCGGCGTACTGTAGAGGCTGAAACCGTAACCGGTTTCTTCTTTCCACTGATCCACCGCCTGACGCAGACGCTCAACAATCGCAATTCCTTTCGCACGAAGCTGCTCGTTGTCGTAAACATGCTCGCCGCCGAACAGCGCGTTAATGGTTTCGTGGATACCGATGTAGCCCAGCGAAATAGATGCACGACCGTTTTTGAATATTTCAGAAACGTCGTCGTCAGCATTCAGACGCACGCCACAAGCACCTTCCATATAGAGGATCGGCGCTACGCGCGCTTTCACGCCTTCCAGACGGGCGATACGGGTCATCAGCGCCTTACGCGCCAGCACCAGACGTTCATCCAGCAACTTCCAGAAGGTGGCTTCATCACCTTTCGCTTCCAGCGCAATACGTGGCAGGTTCAGGCTGATCACGCCGAGGTTGTTACGACCATCGTGGATCTGCTCACCGTTTTCGTCTTCCCACACGCCGAGGAAGCTGCGGCAACCCATTGGCGTTTTAAACGAGCCAGTGACTTTCACTACCTGATCGTAGTTCAGGATATCTGGATACATGCGTTTGCTCGCGCACTCCAGCGCCAGCTGTTTGATGTCGTAGTTCGGATCGCCCACTTTATGGTTCAGGCCATCGCGAATTGCAAACACCAGTTTCGGGAACACGGCGGTTTTACGGTTTTTACCCAAGCCCGCGATACGGTTACGCAGGATAGATTCCTGAATCAGGCGCGATTCCCAGCTGGTACCCAGACCAAAGCCAAAGGTCACAAACGGCGTCTGACCGTTAGCGGTGTGCAGGGTATTTACTTCATATTCCAGCGACTGGAATGCGTCGTAGCACTCTTTGATGGTACGAGAGTTGGCGTAGCCTTCGGCGTCCGGGATGCTCCACTCTTCCGCAGTTTTACGATGCTTGTTGTAGCTGGCGGTGACAAACGGCGCCAGAACTTCGTCGATACGGTTAATGGTGGTGCCACCATAAATATGGCTGGCGACCTGAGCAATAATCTGCGCAGTTACTGCTGTAGCTGTAGAGATCGACTTCGGCGGTTCAATCTCGGCATTCCCCATCTTAAAGCCTTGCGTCAGCATGCCTTTCAGGTCGATCAACATGCAGTTGAACATCGGGAAGAACGGCGAGTAATCGAGATCGTGGTAGTGGATATCGCCACGTTCATGCGCCTGCACCACGTCACGCGGCAGCAGGTGCTGACGTGCATAGTGTTTAGCAACAATCCCGGCCAGCAGGTCACGCTGGGTCGGAATGACCTTACTGTCTTTATTCGCGTTTTCATTGAGCAGCGAGGAATTAGTCTGCTCGACCAGACCACGGATCTCCTGGTTCAGACGACCGCGTTTTTCACGTTCAATGTCGCGATCGTGACGGTACTCAATATATGCACGGGCCAGTTGTTTGTACGGGCCAGACATCAGCTGGTTTTCAACGGCGGTCTGGATTTCGTTGATATCTACCTGGTTACGCCCCTGCATTTGCTCGCTGACGATAGCGGCAACAGTGGCACAATAATCTGCATCATCGACTTCCGCTGCTTTAGCTGCACGCAGAATAGCTTCTTTGATGCGCTCTGATTTAAACGGCACTTTGCAGCCGTCTCGTTTCATCACATGCGGTGTCATGATCGCTCCATATTTTTAAGAACAGGTTATCCACAGAAAGTGGGGAAGTGCGCCCCGGTTTATTCAGCTCTTGTTACGGGGATTTACGGCAATCCCAATTCGCTTTATCCACAATTGTGTCGGCTTCGTTGGTATGTATCTTGTTGCAAGTTTAGACGATGGATACAACATATTGGGTTCAGATGCATTTTAAAGTCTATATATAGTGCTTTGCATTAAGGATGTTTGCGGTTTTTTTGATTTAGCTCAAAGTAAAAGGCAGAGAGTACGGATGGCGGGCGCTAGAGCGATGTGTAAATTTTTTAATGATTTTCTGGTTATAAAATCAACAAAAACAATATACTACCCGGTAAGTCCCCGGAAATACTCGCTTTAGCGTGGTCTGGAGGAGGATTATCTCTGAAACCGCCAGACAGCCTTAAAAGACCGTAATGTCATGGCACAGCGTTGTAGAGAGGCTTCTTCAATTTATGCATCAGAAGTTACCTGTGGTGTTCTGAACACTCTTTGGATAAATCTGGTAGAAGGAAACACTCAGGAAAGGGCCGCGGGTATGACGATTTGTTGAGGTTCACTGCGTCCGGTTACCTGCCCGATCAACTGGCAGGCCGCCTGGTGTCCGGCTTCTGCGTAGCCTGGATCAACGGTTATGATTTCCGGATGGAGAAACTTCATCAAAGGCGTATTACCAACACTCGCCAGTTGTAAGGTATCGATGCGTTGTTCTTGCAGGTATTTACTTGCGCCAAGTGCCAGTGTGTCGGTTGCGCACAGTAACGCGGTGGTTTCAGGGGTAATTACTTTTGCCACATTCTCGTAACCTTGCTTCATGGTGAGGCCAGGCAGGGCGGCGACGGGATGTAGCTTATGTGCTTTGCAGAACGCCTGGTAGGCTTCGTGACGCCGCTTACCGGTAGTCACGTCGCTGTGCGGTACGCCGAGATAGCTGATATTGCGATGCCCCTGGTCATACAGCCGTTGCATCAGGATTTTGATTGCCCCTTCGTCGTCATAACAGACCGAAGCAAAGCCTTTTGCGTCACGCGCCAGCAGAACCAGCGATGACTGCCAGGGGGCTAACATTTCTTCTGTTATGCCGGTAAAACCAAACAGTACCACGCCGTCGATATTACGACGTTTCAGTACCCCCAAATGTTCGGCCACTAATTGCGGGGAAAACTGGCTTTCCATCATGATTGGGTCGTAACCCTGTTCATAGAATGCAGGCAGCATGGTCTGAACGGCGAGATTTTCTGAAAACGAATCCAGACGGGTAACGATAATGGCGACAACTTTATCGCTTTGTCCACGCATGGCGCGCGCAGAGCGGGAAGGGGAAAATCTATGCTGATTCATCACGGCTTCAACTCGCTCGCGCGTGTGCCGACTCACGCCGCTTTCGTTATTCAGCACTCGGGAAACCGTGGATTTCCCCACGCCGCTTAAGCGAGCGATGTCTTTGATGGTCAGCCGATTTTGCATCCTGTTGTCCCGTAATTTGCGTTTAATTATTTGAGCCTAACTTTACCCACGCATTCAGCAATGGGTAAAGTCTGGTTTATCGTTGGTTTAGTTGCTTACAGGTATTATATCGGCATAAATGCTACGAATATTATTGGATTCGCGGCGCTATTTATTCACTTACCGGAGGTTATATGGAACCTGATCCCACGCCTCTCCCCCGTTGGAGATTAAAACTTTTCCGGTAAGCCTGTCTTTTCACGGTGTTACCGGATGCGTAAGGCCGTGACGTTTTAACGTCCCTGCTCATATTTATTACCGTCAGGTAAGGCTTTGCTACGCCTGAAGACATTTCTGCACTGTTCCAGACGGTGCGGAGGGACTTTCTATGTTTAAAGAAATTTTTACCCGGCTAATTCGCCATTTACCTTCCCGTCTGATCCGTCGCGATCCGCTGCCTGGTGCGCAGCAGACAGCGAATGCACCGATCCCGCCTTCCTTAAGCGCGCATTGCCTGAAGATGGCGGTGATGCCAGAAGAGGAACTATGGAAAACGTTCGACACCCATCCGGAGGGGTTAAATCAGGCAGAAGTGGAATCTGCCCGCGAACAATACGGTGAAAATAAATTACCTGCGCAACAACCGTCGCCGTGGTGGGTACATTTGTGGGTCTGCTATCGCAACCCCTTTAATATTTTGCTCACCATCCTCGGCGGTATTTCTTATGCCACGGAAGATTTATTTGCCGCAGGCGTTATCGCGTTAATGGTGGCCATTTCTACGTTGCTGAATTTCGTTCAGGAAGCGCGTTCCACCAAAGCGGCAGATGCTCTGAAAGCGATGGTTAGTAATACCGCGACAGTGCTGCGCGTAATTAACGACAAAGGCGAAAATGGCTGGCTGGAGATCCCCATCGACCAGCTAGTGCCTGGCGATATTATTAAACTGGCAGCGGGAGATATGATCCCGGCAGATTTACGTATTTTGCAGGCGCGGGATCTGTTCGTCGCCCAGGCGTCGTTAACCGGTGAGTCTCTACCCGTTGAAAAAACAGCAACCACTCGCCAGCCAGAGCATAGCAATCCGCTGGAGTGCGATACCCTGTGTTATATGGGGACCACCGTGGTGAGCGGCACGGCGCAAGCAATGGTGATTGCCACAGGCGCCAATACCTGGTTTGGTCAACTGGCAGGACGAGTCAGCGAGCAGGAAAGCGAACCGAATGCTTTTCAGCAAGGGATCAGCCGCGTCAGTATGCTGCTGATTCGCTTTATGCTAGTGATGGCGCCCGTGGTGCTGTTCATCAACGGCTACACCAAAGGCGACTGGTGGGAAGCTGCGCTATTCGCGCTTTCGGTAGCGGTGGGCTTAACGCCGGAAATGCTGCCGATGATTGTCACCTCGACGCTGGCGCGTGGTGCGGTAAAACTGTCGAAACAGAAAGTGATCGTCAAACATCTGGATGCGATTCAGAACTTTGGTGCAATGGATATTCTGTGCACCGATAAAACAGGCACCCTGACGCAAGATAAAATTGTGCTGGAGAATCATACCGATATCTCCGGCAAAACCAGCGAACGCGTGCTGCATAGCGCGTGGTTGAACAGTCATTACCAGACCGGACTTAAAAACCTGCTTGATACGGCGGTGCTGGAAGGTATAGATGAAAAGTCAGCGCGTTCGCTGGCCAGCCGTTGGCAGAAAGTGGATGAAATTCCTTTTGATTTCGAGCGTCGCCGGATGTCGGTGGTCGTGGCAGAAAATGCCGAACACCATCAACTGGTGTGCAAAGGCGCATTGCAGGAAATCCTCAATGTGTGTTCGCAGGTGCGTCATCATGGCGCGATTATTCCGCTCGATGACACCATGCTGCGTAAGATTAAGCGGGTAACCGATACGCTGAATCGTCAGGGGCTGCGCGTAGTTGCGGTGGCGACGAAATACCTGCCAGCGCGTGAAGGGGATTACCAACGGGCGGATGAATCCGACCTGATCCTCGAAGGATATATTGCTTTTCTTGATCCACCAAAAGAGACAACGGCTCCGGCGCTGCAGGCGTTAAAGGCGAGTGGGATCACCGTAAAAATCCTCACTGGCGATAGCGAACTGGTGGCGGCGAAGGTGTGCCATGAAGTGGGGCTGGACGCGGGAAAGGTGGTTATTGGTAGTGATATTGAAACACTATCAGACGACGAACTGGCAAATCTCGCGCAGCGTACCACGCTGTTTGCCCGTCTGACGCCGATGCATAAAGAACGTATTGTGACCTTACTGAAGCGCGAAGGGCATGTGGTTGGCTTTATGGGGGATGGTATTAATGACGCACCAGCGTTACGTGCCGCTGATATCGGTATTTCCGTAGACGGCGCGGTAGATATAGCCCGTGAAGCGGCTGATATCATTCTGCTGGAAAAAAGTCTGATGGTGCTGGAAGAGGGGGTCATTGAAGGGCGCCGCACGTTCGCCAACATGTTGAAATACATCAAAATGACGGCGAGTTCTAACTTCGGTAATGTGTTCAGCGTGCTGGTGGCGAGTGCTTTCTTACCCTTCCTGCCGATGTTGCCATTACACTTACTGATCCAGAACTTACTGTACGATGTATCACAGGTAGCAATCCCGTTTGATAACGTTGATGACGAGCAGATTCAAAAGCCGCAGCGTTGGAATCCGGCGGATCTTGGCCGCTTTATGATCTTCTTCGGACCGATCAGCTCGATCTTCGATATCCTGACGTTTTGTCTGATGTGGTGGGTATTTCATGCCAATACGCCGGAAACGCAAACTCTGTTCCAGTCGGGCTGGTTTGTGGTGGGATTGCTGTCGCAAACGCTGGTTGTGCATATGATCCGCACCCGCCGTGTGCCGTTTATTCAAAGTTGCGCGTCGTGGCCATTAATGGCGATGACCGCGATTGTGATGGTCGTGGGGATCGCGTTGCTGTTTTCACCGCTGGCTGGTTATCTGCAACTGCAGGCGCTGCCGTTAAGTTACTTCCCGTGGCTGGTTGCGATTCTGGCAGGGTATATGACGTTAACGCAGTTGGTCAAAGGGGGTTATAGTCGTCGTTACGGTTGGCAGTAAGCCAGTGATGAGACTGATCTGAAATACTTTTTCAGATCAGTCTCCTACGAAAAGATCTACACAAAAAAATAGATTACTACAAAAATAAAAAAACAAATAAACGTCCAGCTTAAATTATAAAGGGCGCTATAGCTTTTATTCACCGAACGAGAGAGATAGATGTCTTCTTCTTTAATGTGTCTGGAGGAGATGTTGCGATACAGGCGAATATAATAAATACAATAAAGTAATAAAGGTGGTATTACCCACCCACCTGTAGGTTTGCCAAATATAAGCGTGAGTATAATGGAGACTGCAAAGAAAAGGAGAAAGACGATTTGCGCTTTAGATTCTATTTTTTTTATTTCACTTCTTACGCCTTCTGCGTGCTGTTCTTGCCAGCGCCGGAGCGTACTAACACTAAATTGATAGCGTTCACATAGTTCCTTATTAGGCGCACCTTTTTTTGACTGCTGTAAAATTTCAGCAATTTGTTCGTCAGTGAAGCGGGCTTTAGCCATCTTCAACCCTCCGTGGTTGAATCAGATAATCCAGGCGCGAAACCTGGATTATCTATTTGAAAGAGATTAGCGACGAACAGCGATCGCTTCGATCTCAATCTTCACGTCTTTCGGCAGACGTGCAACTTCAACGCAAGAACGTGCCGGGAAGGTGGCATTGTGCTCGGTGAAGAACGCTTCGTAAGTGGCGTTTACGGTTGCGAAATCGTTCAGGTCTTTCACAAACACGGTGGTTTTAACGATATCGCCCACTTTCAGGCCAGCCGCTTCCACGATCGCTTTCACGTTATCCAAAGACTGACGCGCTTGTGCCGCTACGTCTGCCGGTACTTCGCCAGTTTTCGGGTTTACCGGGATCTGACCGGAGGTGATGATCATACTGCCCAGATCAACGCCCTGAACGTAAGGTCCGATAGCTGCGGGTGCATTTTCCGTCGCGATAGTTTTGCTCATGATTTCTCCTTTATTACAGCGGTAAAAAGTCTGGCTCATTATAGGGAGCCTGACATTTATTACCAACCGCAATTAATTGGCCAGCACCACATTATGGGAAAACTCTTTTTCGCAGTATTTGCATTTGAGCGCAATATCATTGGCGCGCTTTCTCACGGCAAAGCTGGAAGAAACCGGTTCAGCATGGCTGATACAGTTGCTGTTCGGGCAGACCAGCACATTATCAATACGTTCAGGCAGGCTGGGGCGCGATTTGCCGACCACGTCATAGTTGTCGATACGGTTTACCGTGGCTTGCGGTGCATACAGTGCCAGTTGGTCTACCTGATCTTCACTTAAAAAAGTATTTTCGATTTTGATCAGATCCTTGCGGCCCATCTCTCCGGAAGGCAGGTTCAGACCGATGGTGATGCGCTGATCGGTTTCGGTTAACTTGAACAAGCTCAACAGCTTAAAACCGACCTGGGCGGGGATATGGTCAATTACCGTGCCGCGTTTGATAGCTTCAACCTGCAATTTATTATCGTGTGTCATCTCTATTTCCCCTTACAGTACCAGATCGCGATTCAGAACCAGTGCCAGTAACGCCTGGCGAGCGAAAATCCCGTTGCCTGCTTGCTGGAAGTACCAGGCGTGCGGCGTTTTATCCACATCAGTGGCAATCTCATCAACGCGTGGCAGCGGATGCAGCACTTTCATATTGGCTTTGGCGTTGTGAAGATCGCTGGCGCGCAGGACAAACTGTGCTTTCACGTTGGCGTACTCGGACGGGTCCAGACGCTCTTTTTGCACGCGAGTCATATACAGAATGTCCACTTCCGCCATCACTTCTTCAATGGAACTATGCAGACTCCAGGCGATACCTTTTTCATCGAGCATATCCAGAATGTACTGCGGCATTGCCAGCGCATCCGGGGCGATGAAGTAAAAACGGTTGCCATCGAACTTCGCCAATGCCTGAGTCAGGGAGTGAACGGTACGGCCATATTTCAGGTCGCCGACCATCGCAACGTGGAGATTGTCGAGACGTCCCTGGGTTTCCTGAATAGTGAACAGATCCAGCAAGGTTTGGGTTGGATGTTGGTTGGAACCATCGCCGGCATTCAGTACTGGTACATTGCCGGAAAACTCGGTGGCCAGGCGCGCCGCACCTTCCTGCGGATGGCGCATCACAATCGCATCGACATAGGTGCTGATAACCGAGATGGTATCAGCCAGCGTTTCACCTTTTTTTCCCAGTGAGGTGTTTGCGCTGTCAGAAAATCCCACCACGCTGGCGCCCAGGCGGTGCATCGAGGTTTCGAAAGAGAGGCGGGTACGCGTAGAGGCTTCGAAGAAGCAGCTGGCGATCACTTTATGCTTCAAAAGCTCTGGCTGCGGATTGGCTTTCAGTTTCGCCGCTGTCGCCAGCACCAGATTAAGGTCATCGCGACTAAGGTCATTTATGGAAATGATGTGTTTTTGATATAGCGGATTAGCCATGTTTATCTCCTGACGCCTGGGCAAAAAAAAACCCCTCGATTGAGGGGCTGGGAATAGGTGAACAACGGGAAGAAAAACGGCAGGCCAGCGTCTTTTTTCAGACGCGGTAAGACAAAATGTCGAACACACTGAACCATACATCCTCCCGGCAAATCGTCCGGCATTATACTCAGGCAGAAAATGTGATCAAGCGATTAATGCAAAAAATTACCCAGGTAAACGATTGTAGTGAATTTATATGCTTTAAAATTGAATTTTTAACAATATTTGTTTTTATGGCAAGCGGACAGAAGAACATGCTCTGGCGCAATCGGACGGCAAAAAATGCTGGTATGGCAGTAAGGAATTACGTATAACGAGAGAAATGAAACATTGTTTTAATTGAGGAATGAAAAAGATGATCATCGGAAATATTCATAATCTCCAACCGTGGTTGCCAGAAGAGTTACGCCAGGCTATTGAACATATCAAAATGCACGTTACGGCAGAAACACCAAAAGGTAAGCACGATATCGAAGGCAACCGTCTGTTTTATCTTATCTCTGAAGATATGACCGAGCCGTATGAAGCGCGTCGTGCGGAGTACCATGCCCGCTATCTCGACATTCAGATTGTGTTAAAAGGGCAGGAAGGAATGACCTTTAGCACGCAGCCTGCGGGTACGCCGGATACTGACTGGTTAGCCGATAAAGACATCGCTTTTTTGCCGGAAGGCGTTGAGGAGAAAACAGTCATCCTCAATGAAGGTGACTTTGTCGTGTTCTATCCGGGTGAAGTGCACAAACCGCTGTGCGCAGTAGGTGAGCCTGCTCAGGTTCGCAAAGCGGTTGTGAAAATGCTGATGGCGTAAGCGAGTTATACCGGTGGCGCCGTTACGCGCCTCCGGTACTGGCGTTATTGGGCGAGCGTTGCGACCATCACCGCTTTGATAGTATGCATACGGTTTTCCGCCTGATCAAAAACAATGCTGGCGGCAGATTCAAAGACTTCATCCGTCACTTCCATCCCACCGTGCAGGCCAAATTCTTCGGCCATCTTTTTACCTAACGTCGTTTGGTCGTCATGAAACGCGGGCAGGCAGTGGAGGAATTTGACTTCGGGATTACCAGTCAACTGCATCATTTTGCTATTCACCTGATAATCACGTAGCAATGCAATACGTTCTGCCCATTTCTCTTTCGCTTCCCCCATCGACACCCACACATCGGTATAGATAAAGTCAGCACCTTTAACGCCTGCTGCGATATCTTCTGTCAGCGTAATATTCCCGCCATTTTGCTGCGCCAGAGCGCGGCATTCGGCAACCAGTGAGGCTTCCGGCCAGCACGCTTTTGGCGCCACCAGACGCAAATCCAGGCCGGTCAGCGCGGCCGCTTCCAGCATCGAGTTGCCCATGTTATTGCGGGCATCTCCGGCGTAGACCAGCGTCATCTCATTGAACGCTTTACCCGGCAAGTGTTCTTGCATGGTCAGCAGATCTGCCAGCAGTTGCGTGGGGTGGAACTCATTGGTCAGTCCGTTCCATACCGGGACTTCAGCGTATTCCGCCAGTGTTTCGACAATCTCCTGACCATAGCCGCGATACTGAATACCGTCATACATGCGGCCAAGCACGCGGGCGGTATCTTTAATTGACTCTTTATGGCCAATCTGACTGCCGTTGGGGCCGAGATAAGTGACGCGAGCGCCCTGGTCATATGCGGCAACTTCGAAAGAGCATCGGGTACGAGTCGAGTCTTTTTCGAAGATGAGCGCGATGTTTTTACCGATGAGTCTGGCTTCTTCTTTACCGTTTTTTTTATCTGCTTTTAGTTTCGCGGCTAACTGGAGCAAGGTGTTGAGTTCAGCTGGCGTGAAATCAAGTAATTTCAGGAAATGCTTATGATAAAACCCGGACATAGATCCCTCCTGTGGCTTACGCCATAATGAATTAAAATTCAATTTATATGTATGAATATTCATTTGCAAGCCTAAAGCATAAAACTTTGTCACAAAGGTGGAGGCAATGTCAGTGGTGTGTGACAATAAGAGTATCAGCAGGACATTAAGAGGAATAAGACATGGCAAACCCGGAACAGCTCGAAGAACAGCGTGAAGAAACCCGTTTGATTATTGAAGAATTACTGGAAGATGGTAGCGATCCGGACGCGCTGTACACCATCGAACACCATCTGTCCGCGGACGATCTGGAAACCCTGGAAAAAGCCGCGGTTGAAGCATTTAAACTCGGCTACGAAGTGACCGATCCAGAAGAGCTGGAAGTGGAAGATGGCGATATCGTTATCTGCTGTGACATTCTCAGCGAATGCGCGTTGAATGCCGATCTGATCGACGCTCAGGTTGAACAACTGATGAACCTGGCAGAAAAATTCGACGTTGAATACGACGGTTGGGGAACTTACTTTGAAGATCCTAATGGCGAAGACGGCGACGATGAAGATTACGTCGACGAAGACGATGACGGCGTTCGCCACTAATTAATTGATTAAAAGGCCCGATAGCACACACTAGCGGGCATTTTTTTAGAGTTCGCGCAGCATCCGCACTTCACAATCGACATGACCCGTACAGCCAAGTGCATAATCGATATGTTGAAAACCTAAATGTTCATACAAACCAATCGCTTCTTTCAAAAAAGCGGTCGTTTCCAGATAGCAGCGTTTGAAACCCATTTCTCGCGCCTGCTCCATCGCCATTAAGGCCAGTTTTTTTGCCAGCCCTTTACCGCGAATGACGGGGAGAAAGTACATCTTTTGCAGTTCGCAAATGTCCGCTTCACTACCTGTTAATGGCGCAATCCCGCCGCCGCCGACCACTTCACCATTGTATTCAACCACCCAATAAGCATGACCAGGCTGGCTGTACACTTGATACAGTTCGTCGAGATTCGGATCGGCGACGGTATAGCCTTTATCAGCGGTAAGACCGTATTCTGCAGATACCTGGCGGATGACGCTGGCGATGGCGGGATTATCGGCGGCAGTAAGTTTGCGCAAACGGAGCGCGGGAGAAGCGACAACATTCATAGCATAGCTCAATTTCAAATGTATGATTTATAGCTCACTTTAATACCACCCTCGCTAATGCGGTGCAAGAAGAAGATAAATCAGAAAATATTAAGCATATATCTCTTTGAGAAAGCGTATTCTAGGCGTACCAGTATCAACTTACTGGAATTATTATCTATATGAATGGAATTTATTTTAGGGATATGATTCATGAATGGTGTAAACGTCGGGAAAGATAATTCTCGTCACGCATTTGTTTTTACAGGCAAAGGCGGTGAGTATTTTCTTATTTGTCTTGTGAATTTTTTACTGACAATTATTACTCTTGGAATATATGGGCCGTGGGCATTGGTGAAATGCCGTCGTTATATTTATCAACATGTGACACTCAAGGGGCAACCATTTAGTTATAAGGGAACAGGTGGTGCCATTTTCGTTAGCATGTTCCTTATTTTTGTCGTTTATCTTCTTAGTATTTCTTGTTTTTCAGGCCAACACTTTGTTCTTGGCTTTCTCCTGTTTGCTCTCTTGATCTGCGGTATTCCTTGCATGGCAGTGAAGAGTCTACAGTATCAGGCGAACATGACCTCACTGAATGGCATTCGCTTTGGCTTTAACTGCTCGATGCTCCGTGCATGGTGGGTCATGTTAGGTCTACCTGTACTGTTGGCGTTAGCTTTTTGGTTCGCACTGTATCTTATTGCGCAAGTGACGACATCGATAGGAGGATTATTCTTTAACTTAGTCGCGTTAAGTTTGCTTTCTGCCATCGGGCTGGGTGTCGTCAATGGTATAACCTATAGTAAATGGATGCCATTGCTGGGTAACAATGCAACTTTTGGCATTCATAAGTTTTCTATTCAGGTAAACGTAAAAGAATGCATTAAAGGATGTACACTCGCAATATTAACCATGGCTCCTTTCATCATTGTGATTGGTATTATGATTGCACCAGTATTCCAGCAGTTAATGATGATGACCATGTTGGGGCAGTCTAAGGCAGGTAGTGAGCTTGTATTGCAATATTACCCGCAGATTGCGGCTTCTTATTTCCTTTATTTTGTTGCGATTCTTGTGTTTGCCAGTTATCTCTATGTCACGTTACGCAATCTGTTTCTGAATAATTTAACGCTGGCAAATGGAACAATTCGTTTTCATTCGTCCGTTACCACGTTCGGTATGCTTCTGCGCATGTTTGCAGTATTAATGGGTTCCTCAATTACCTGTGGTCTGGCTTATCCCTGGCTGAAAATGTGGATGATTAGCTGGATTGCTAACAATACCCATGTCCAGGGTGACCTTGATTCGCTGGAGTTAGCGAATGATGACAAACCGCAGGATAGCGGTCCGTTAATGTGGATTTCTCGCGGTATTGTGCCGTATGTTCCGTTTATCTAAGTAAAAAGGCCGGAGCATGCTCCGGCCTTCGTTTACATCGTGAATATTACAGCGCGGCGATAACTGCCTGCTGTTCAATCAGCTTCGCTTTCGCTTCCGCATAACCTTCCAGCTTCTCGCGCTCTTTCGCGATAACCGCTTCCGGTGCGCGGGCCACAAAGCCTTCGTTCGCCAGTTTGTTCTCGATACGGCTGATTTCACCTTCAATCTTCGCCACTTCTTTCGCCAGACGCGCCAGCTCATCTTCTTTGTTGATGAGGCCAGCCATCGGGATCAGCAGCTCTGCGCCGTCGACGATCTTAGTAACGGAAACCGGGCCTTTGTCATCGGCAGGCAGCACGGTGATGCTTTCCAGACGCGCCAGCGTTTGCAGGAAGCCACGGTTTTCGTTCACGCGACGTTCTGCATCTGCACTGCAACCACGCAGCAGCAGCTCCAGCGGTTTACCCGGCGCGATGTTCATTTCCGCGCGGATATTACGTACAGCAACGATCGCCTGCTTCAGCCACTCGGTGTCGGCCAGCGCCGCTTCATCCACCTGAGACGCATCGTACTGCGGGAACGGCTGCAGCATGATGGTGTCGGCAGTGATGCCGCAAAGTACTTTCACACGCTGCCAGATGGTTTCGGTGATAAACGGAATGATCGGATGCGCCAGGCGCAGCAAGCCTTCCAGCACGGTTACCAGCGTATGGCGAGTACCACGCAATTCGGCTTCGCTGCCACCGTTCATTACCGGCTTGGTAAGCTCCAGATACCAGTCACAGAACTGGTTCCAGGTGAATTCATACAGAATGCCCGCAGCGATATCGAAGCGGAAGCTGTCCAGCGCTTCGCGGTACGCTTTGATGGTCTGGTTGAACTCCGCCAGAATCCAGCGGTCCGCCAGCGACAGCGTCATTTCGCCGCCGTTGAAGCCACAATCCTGACCTTCTGTGTTCATCAGCACAAAGCGGCTGGCGTTCCACAGCTTGTTACAGAAGTTACGATAACCTTCCAGACGCTTCATATCCCAGTTGATGTCACGACCGGTAGAAGCCAGCGCCGCCAGGGTGAAGCGCAGCGCATCAGTACCGTGCGGCTCAATGCCGTTCGGGAACTGCTTCTCGGTGCGCTTACGGATTTTATCCGCCAGCTGCGGCTGCATCATATTGCCGGTACGTTTTTCCAGCAGTTCTGGCAGCGAAATACCGTCAACCATATCCAGTGGGTCAATTACGTTACCCTTGGATTTGGACATCTTCTGGCCTTCGTCATCACGAATCAGACCGGTCATGTAAACGGTGTGGAACGGCACCTGCGGTTTGCCATTTTCATCTTTGATGAAGTGCATGGTCATCATGATCATGCGGGCAATCCAGAAGAAGATGATGTCGAAGCCAGACACCATTACGCTGGTTGGGTGGAACTGACGCAGGGCGTCGGTGTTTTCCGGCCAGCCGAGCGTAGAGAAGGTCCACAGCGCAGAGGAGAACCAGGTATCGAGAACGTCTTCGTCCTGACGCAGAGCAACGTCGGCACCGAGGTTATTTTCCTGACGCACTTCGTCTTCGTTGCGACCAACATAAACGTTACCTGCTTCGTCGTACCATGCCGGGATACGGTGACCCCACCACAGCTGACGAGAGATACACCAGTCCTGAATATCGCGCATCCAGGAGAAGTACATGTTTTCGTACTGCTTCGGTACGAACTGAATGTCGCCGTTCTCAACCGCTTCAACTGCTGGTTTCGCCAGTACATCGGCGCGTACGTACCACTGGTCGGTCAGCATTGGTTCAATAACCACGCCGCCACGGTCGCCGTAAGGAACGGTCAGGTCGTGCGGTTTGATCTCTTCCAGCAGGCCGAGGGCGTCAACCGCCGCAACGATCGCTTTACGTGCAGCAAAACGCTCCAGTTTCTGGAATTCTGCCGGGATTTCGCTGGAATAAACGTCAGATTCGTTACCTTTGGTATCGAACACCTGAGCGCTTTCACGGATATCACCGTCAAAAGTCAGGATGTTGATCATCGGAAGCTGGTGACGTTTACCCACTTCATAGTCGTTAAAGTCGTGCGCCGGAGTGATCTTCACGCAGCCGGTGCCTTTTTCCATGTCGGCGTGTTCGTCGCCAACGATCGGAATACGACGGTTAACCAGCGGCAGAATGACATATTTGCCAATCAGATCTTTATAACGCGGATCTTCCGGGTTAACAGCTACGCCGGTATCGCCCAGCAGGGTTTCCGGACGGGTAGTCGCAACCACCAGATAATCTTTACCATCAGCGGTTTTCGCGCCGTCAGCCAGCGGATAGCGGATGTGCCACATCGAGCCTTTCGATTCGCGGTTTTCCACTTCCAGGTCAGAGATAGCGGTACGCAGTTTCGGGTCCCAGTTTACCAGGCGCTTGCCACGGTAAATCAGGTCTTCTTTATACAGACGAACGAAAACTTCTTTCACCGCATTGGACAGGCCTTCATCCATAGTGAAGCGTTCACGCTCCCAGTCTACAGAGTTGCCGAGACGACGCATCTGACGGGTAATGGTGCCGCCGGATTCCGCTTTCCATTCCCAGATTTTGTCGATGAAAGCTTCGCGGCCATAGTCGTGACGGGTTTTACCTTCTTCTGCGGCAATCTTGCGCTCAACGACCATCTGGGTAGCGATCCCGGCGTGGTCAGTACCGACCTGCCACAGGGTGTTTTTACCCTGCATGCGCTGATAGCGGATCATGGTATCCATGATGGTTTGCTGGAAGGCGTGACCCATATGCAAACTGCCGGTGACGTTCGGCGGCGGGATCATGATGCAGAAACTTTCCTGGCTTTCATCGCCATTAGGCTTAAAGTAGCCCTGCTTTTCCCAGTGCTCGTAAAGCGGCTGTTCGATATCTTGTGGGTTGTATGTCTTTTCCATTATTTCCAGGTTGCCGTATTCAGGTTGAAACCAGCCACGCGGTAGGCTTTATAGCGTTCGCGCGCCAGTTGTTTCAGAGAATCTTCATAAGGGACGAAGTCTACCACTTCTGTGAAAGCGGTGGCAAAATCTGCAAAGCTTGTTCGCAGACTAATCAATATATCGCGCGGGCTGCTGCTCCGTTTTTGCGGCCAGGCGAGCTCCACCGGCGCACCGCCGCGCGGTCCTTCTCCCGCTAAATTGTGCGGAACAAAGCTTTCTGCCGGACGTGCCCACAGGGCTTCATCCAGTCGATAAGCCTGCTTTTCATCTTCACAGGCGATGAGCACGCGCTTACCGCTGCGCCAACGTTCTGCGGCAATTTCACACACCAGTTGCTCAACGGCGCTTAAGCCATCGATGGTCGTGTCATTGTCCAGAAGGTAGAACGTTGCGTTTTTCATATATGGGGCTTCTTGTGGTGGATTTAAATACGCATCAGGTATACACAACATTGCCTGATGCGACGCTGTCGCGTCTTATCAGGCCTACGAGTTCAATGCTCTGTGTAGGTCGGATAAGGCGTTCACGCCGCATCCGACAATAACAACAATGGCTGATGCGACGCTGTCGCGTCTTATCAGGCCTACGAGTTCAATGCTCTGTGTAGGTCGGATAAGGCGTTCATGCCGCATCCGACAATAACAACAATGGCTGATGCAATCACTCTTCGCCGTTAAACCCAGCACGGTTCAGCAGGAACTGTGCCAGCAACGCCACCGGGCGACCGGTTGCGCCTTTTGCTTTACCAGAACGCCAGGCGGTACCTGCAATATCCAGGTGTGCCCAGTTGTACTTACGGGTAAAGCGTGACAGGAAGCAACCTGCGGTAATCGCCCCACCAGGACGACCGCCAATGTTCGCCATATCGGCAAAATTGGACTCCAGTTGTTCCTGATACTCGTCACCCAGCGGTAAACGCCATGCGCGGTCACCGGATTGTTCAGATGCGGCAATCAGCTCATGGGCCAGCGGATTGTGGTTCGCCATCAGACCGGTAATGTGATGACCCAGCGCGATCACGCAGGCACCCGTCAGCGTTGCCACGTCAATCACCGCTTCCGGCTCAAAACGTTCAACGTAAGTTAACACATCGCACAGCACCAGACGGCCTTCGGCGTCGGTATTCAACACTTCTACGGTCTGACCGGACATGGTGGTTAACACATCGCCCGGACGATACGCGCGCCCGCCAGGCATGTTTTCGCAGCCTGCCAGCACGCCGATAACGTTAATCGGCAGTTGCAGCTCTGCCACCATACGCATCACGCCGTAAACCGCCGCCGCGCCGCACATATCGTACTTCATCTCATCCATGCCTTCTGAAGGCTTGATGGAGATACCGCCGGAGTCGAAGGTTAAACCTTTACCGACCAGCACGATTGGGCGCGCATCTTCCGACGCATTGCCTTTGTACTCAATCACCGACATCAGTGATTCGTTTTGTGAACCCTGACCGACCGCCAGATAGGAGTGCATCCCCAACTCTTTCATCTGCTGTTCGCCGATAACGCGAGTGATGACATTCTTGCTGTAGCTATCAGCCAACTGACGCGCTTGTGAAGCAAGGTAAGCGGCGTTACAGATATTCGGTGGCATATTGCCGAGATCTTTCGCGGCTTTAATCCCTGCAGCAATCGCCAGACCGTGCTGGATCGCGCGCTCCCCGCTGGTCAGCTCACGGCGGGTCGGCACGTTGAAGACCATTTTACGCAGCGGACGACGCGGTTCGCTCTTATTCGTTTTCAGCTGATCAAAACTGTAGAGCGTCTCTTTTGCTGTCTCGACAGCCTGACGTACTTTCCAGTAGTTGTTACGGCCTTTAACGTGCAGTTCAGTCAGGAAGCAAACCGCTTCCATCGAGCCAGTATCATTCAGCGTATTAATGGTTTTCTGAATAACCTGCTTGTACTGGCGCTCATCCAGCTCACGTTCTTTGCCGCAACCAATAAGGAGAATGCGCTCAGAAAGCACATTCGGCACATGGTGCAGCAACAGGGTCTGCCCCGGCTTTCCTTCCAGTTCGCCTCGGCGCAGCAGGGCGCTGATGTACCCATCACTGATCTTATCGAGCTGTTCTGCAATCGGAGAAAGGCGACGTGGTTCGAAGACGCCCACGACGATGCAGGCACTCCGCTGTTTCTCCGGGCTACCGCTTTTTACACTAAACTCCATGCACTACGCTCCTGAATCTTAAAGACAACGGCGGTGGCTACAGATAGAATTGCAAGCTTTCGTAACTCATGTCCGCTGTTGCGATGACTTCGTGTTAATCTTAACGTTATTACAGCATTGGCACGTCAGAACAAAATCTGAGAGGTGAATCCGTTGAGTATAATTATCTTAGCGACGATTTCGACGACTCAAGAGAATAAATGACGTTTAAGCCATGAAACAAGCTAAAATCCTGCAAAAGACGAGTTTTTACGGGCGTATTTAAAGTGATAATCATAAGATATCTGGTTCGGGAGACGCTCAAAAGCCAGCTGGCGATACTCTTCATCTTGCTTTTGATCTTCTTCTGTCAAAAGTTAGTGAGGATCCTCGGCGCAGCGGTTGACGGTGACATTCCGGCGAATCTGGTGCTCTCCCTGTTGGGTCTGGGCGTGCCGGAAATGGCGCAGCTTATCCTGCCATTAAGCCTGTTCCTCGGGCTGCTGATGACGTTGGGTAAACTGTATACCGAAAGTGAAATTACGGTCATGCATGCCTGCGGCCTGAGCAAAGCGGTTCTGGTGAAAGCGGCAATGGTTCTCGCGGTGTTCACAGCGATTGTCGCGGCGGTTAACGTTATGTGGGCGGGGCCGTGGTCATCGCGCCATCAGGATGAAGTGCTGGCAGAAGCGAAAGCGAACCCTGGCATGGCTGCGCTGGCGCAAGGGCAATTCCAGCAAGCGACCAATGGCAGCTCAGTGCTGTTCATCGAAAGTGTTGATGGCAGCGATTTCAAAGATGTGTTTCTCGCGCAAATTCGACCAAAAGGTAACGCACGTCCTTCTGTGGTGGTGGCCGATTCCGGACATTTAACGCAACTGCGTGACGGCTCCCAGGTCGTTAGCCTCAACCAGGGAGCGCGCTTCGAAGGCACCGCATTGTTACGTGATTTCCGCATTACTGACTTCCAGGATTATCAGGCGATCATTGGTCACCAGGCGGTGGCGCTGGATCCGAATGATACCGACCAGATGGACATGCGCACGTTATGGAACACCGATACCGATCGCGCCCGTGCGGAACTAAACTGGCGTATCACGCTGGTATTCACCGTGTTTATGATGGCGCTCATGGTTGTGCCTCTGAGTGTGGTTAACCCGCGTCAGGGGCGTGTCCTGTCGATGCTACCAGCCATGCTGCTGTATCTGCTTTTCTTCCTGATCCAGACCTCCCTGAAATCGAACGGCGGCAAAGGTAAGCTGGACCCGACGCTATGGATGTGGACCGTTAACCTGATTTATCTGGCTTTGGCGATTGTTCTCAACCTTTGGGATACGGTGCCGGTTCGCCGCCTGCGCGCCAGTTTTTCGCGTAAAGGAGCGGTGTGATGCAACCTTTTGGCGTACTTGACCGCTATATCGGTAAAACTATTTTCACCACCATCATGATGACGCTGTTCATGCTGGTGTCGCTCTCCGGCATTATCAAGTTTGTCGATCAGCTGAAAAAAGCCGGGCAGGGGAGTTACGACGCGTTAGGCGCGGGAATGTATACCCTGTTGAGCGTGCCGAAAGATGTGCAAATCTTCTTCCCGATGGCGGCCCTGCTGGGCGCGTTGCTCGGATTGGGGATGCTGGCACAGCGCAGCGAACTGGTGGTAATGCAGGCTTCTGGTTTTACCCGTATGCAGGTGGCGCTGTCGGTAATGAAAACCGCCATTCCGCTGGTTTTACTGACGATGGCGATTGGCGAATGGGTCGCGCCGCAGGGCGAACAGATGGCGCGTAACTACCGCGCGCAAGCGATGTACGGTGGTTCGTTGCTCTCTACTCAGCAAGGTTTATGGGCCAAAGATGGTGACAACTTTGTCTATATTGAGCGAGTAAAAGGTGACGAAGAATTAGGCGGTATCAGTATTTATGCCTTTAACGAGAATCGTCGTCTGCAATCCGTTCGCTATGCCGCTTCCGCGAAGTTTGACCCTGAACATAAAGTCTGGCGTCTGTCACAGGTTGATGAATCTGACCTGACCAATCCAAAACAGATAACCGGTTCGCAGACTGTGAGCGGCACCTGGAAAACCAACCTCACGCCGGACAAACTGGGCGTGGTGGCGTTGGACCCGGATGCGCTTTCCATCAGTGGTTTGCACAACTACGTGAAGTATCTGAAGTCGAGCGGTCAGGATGCCGGACGATATCAGCTCAACATGTGGAGCAAAATCTTCCAGCCGCTTTCTGTTGCGGTAATGATGCTGATGGCGCTGTCGTTTATCTTCGGCCCACTGCGTAGCGTGCCGATGGGCGTGCGCGTGGTCACCGGTATCAGCTTCGGTTTTGTCTTCTACGTACTGGACCAGATCTTCGGCCCACTGACGTTGGTTTACGGCATCCCGCCGATCATCGGCGCATTGTTGCCAAGCGCCAGCTTCTTCTTAATCAGCCTGTGGCTGTTAATGAGAAAATCGTAATCTGATGAGTGAATAAAGGGAGCTAAAGCTCCCTTTATTATTGTTAGCTAAGTGCGCTTTGTTCATACCTACAAAATCAATATATTGCAGAGGCGTAGGCCTGATAAGCGTAGTGCATCAGGCAAAGGCAAGCTGGTGTGAGAGAATACAAACCGCACCAAACTGTCCCCTCGCCCCTTTGGGGAGAGGGCCAGGGTGAGAGGCACAGACAGCACCTGACTTACCTTCTTCTTCCCCCCAGCAAACTCCCCAGCACACCGCGTACAATCTGATTCGTGACCTGGCGGGCGGCGCTTTTCGCCATTGTTTGCACCACACCATCTTTCTTCCCGCCGCGTGGTCCGGTAGTGCCAAACAAAATATCCTTCAACCCACCCAGAATACCGTCATCTTCACCTGTCTCTTTCCCTTTGGCCGGAGGAGTATTTTGCTGCTCGGTACTTGCCTGTACGCCTTTTTGCAATATCTCATAGGCGGATTCCCGGTCCACGTCATCTTCATACTTGCCATACACCGGGGAGTGATTAATCAAGCCATTACGCTCATCTTCTGTTACCGGCCCCATCCGTGAACAAGGCGCGATCACCATCGCACGCTCTACCACAGAAGGGCTTCCTTTCGCATCCAGAAAAGAGATCAACGCTTCGCCGGTTCCTAGTTCCTGAATCGCCTTTTCCGTATCAAATGCAGGATTGGGGCGCATGGTTTGCGCTGCCGTCTTCACCGCTTTCTGGTCTTTCGGTGTAAAGGCGCGCAGAGCGTGCTGAACGCGATTTCCCAACTGCCCAAGCACGTTGTCCGGGATATCAGAAGGGTTTTGCGAAACAAACCAGACGCCTACACCTTTTGAACGGATAAGCCTTATTACCTGTTCAATCTTATCCAGCAGCACCTGCGGCGCATCATTAAACAACAGATGCGCTTCGTCGAAGAAAAACACCAGTTTCGGTTTTTCCAAATCGCCCGCTTCCGGAAGTTGTTCATACAACTCTGAAAGCATCCACAACAGGCTGGCGGCGTACAGTTTTGGCATCTGGTAGAGTTTTTCGGCGCTAAGGATATTGATAACACCCTTACCGTTGGCATCGGTACGCATCCAGTCTTTGATATCCAGCATCGGCTCGCCAAAGAAATGCGTCGCCCCTTGCTGTTCCAGCGTCAGTAATCCGCGCTGAATGGCGCCAACCGATGCGCCACTGATATTACCGTACTGATTCTGGAATGATTTGGCGTTATCACCGATGTATTGGGTAATCGCCCGCAAATCTTTAAAGTCGAGAAGCAACAATCCCTGATCGTCAGCAATACGGAAAATAATATTCAGCACGCCAGATTGCACATCGTTGAGATTCAACAAACGCGCCAGCAACAACGGCCCGAGATCCGATACCGTTGCCCGCACTGGATGACCTTTCTCACCAAAAATATCCCATACCACCACTGGATTCGCATGTGGTTGCCAGTCGTTGACGCCGATATTTTTCAACCGAGCGAGCAGTTTTTCCGAGGTAGTACCTTCTGCCGCCACCCCGGTCAAATCACCTTTTACATCGGCCATAAACACCGGAACGCCGATTTCTGACAGAGATTCCGCCAGTTTTTGCAGCGTGACAGTTTTACCTGTCCCCGTTGCGCCAGTAATCAGTCCGTGACGGTTAGCCATAGCGGGTAGTAAAAACAGTTCTGTGTCCGGCGTGCGGGCAATTAAACGTGATTCGCTCATGAGATTTCCTCCAGTTCCCTGCCTGGAGTATAGACACGGTTGAGCTCCTTTCACCACTAAATTCAGCCGATTGCGAGATATCTTAAAGGCCTGGCAGAGGCGCACCGGAAAAGCCTCCTCGATTCATAATTGTCGGCACCGAACCTTGCCAAAAGTTGATCTGATTACCGCGAATACCGGCGCCGCAGTGACCACGGCTGCGCGCCGTCTGTTGACCTAACTGCTAATCTTTATCCTGCGCGGTGCTACCCAAGGCAACCACACGGACAATCACCACATGTCCGGCAACCCGCGGATATTGCGAAAATCCTTATTCGTTATCGATCATCGGCATATTTTTGTCGTTCTCTGGTGTTGTCTGGGAAGTGTAGAGCATGGCTGGGCGGGGCCAGGAGTGTGACAAAGGTTACATATCGCTGAAGACAATGCTGAAATTTTCAGCACTTAGCGAGGCAGGCACAAGCTGGCGCTTGCATGGTGGCGCGTGACAGGTATAATTCACAACGTTTTCCGCATACCTCTTCAGTGCCGAAGTGGCGAAATCGGTAGACGCAGTTGATTCAAAATCAACCGTAGAAATACGTGCCGGTTCGAGTCCGGCCTTCGGCACCAGTCAAGGCTTTTACAGTCTACTACTAAAGTCTACTTATGTGTACAAAAT
This sequence comes from Escherichia whittamii, assembly GCF_014836715.1. Classification (GTDB taxonomy): domain Bacteria; phylum Pseudomonadota; class Gammaproteobacteria; order Enterobacterales; family Enterobacteriaceae; genus Escherichia; species Escherichia whittamii. The sequence continues at coordinate 337,631 of NZ_JACSQI010000001.1, read as the reverse complement.
CAATAAGTTAGATAGTGTTCTTCTTGTTTCAGGTCTATCAAAATCTACTGTCGAATATCAATGTCTACCAATAAATACTGTTGGTGGTTTCTGTTCGATTTATATTGATACCATCACGGCGAGGGCGATCTATGGCTCTTACTGATATCAAAGTCAGAACGGTTAAGCCTGCAGATAAACCTTTCAAACTTACCCATGGTGAGGGTATGCATCTGCGGGTTAACCCTAATGGCTCAAAATACTGGCGTTTTCAATATCGATTCAGTTGCAAACAGAAGATGCTGGCGTTAGGGGGGTATCTAATGATTTCATCGGCAGAGGCTAGTAAGAGGTGCGATGCAGCAAAGAAACTGGTATCTGATGGCATCGATCCCTCTCAAAAGAAAAAGAGGAAAAGATTGCAGAAAGCGGAGCACTAACCTTTGAGGCTGTGGTAAGAGATTGGCAGGCATCCTTAGTAAAAAATGGTCGGCGTCCCATAGTGAACGAGTGCTTAAAAGCTTAGTGGATAATCTTTTCCTAGCGTTAGGTCAGCGGAAAATTTCGGAAGACAAGAGATTTACTCGCCCCGATAAAGGTAGTTGAGGCGAACGGACGATATGAAGTTGCCTCTCGTCTTCAACAACATACAACTGTTATCATGCATTTTGCGGTACAAAATGGTCTGAGTGATTATAACCCGGCCCAAGACATGGCTGGTGCGGTAGCCATGGTTAAACGGGTGCATCGTCCCGCCCTCAATTTTGAGCGAATCCCTGAATTGTTTGATAAAATTGAGCGCTTCAATGGTTGAACATTGACTAAGTTGGCGGTGGCGTTAACGTTATTAGCCTTCATTCGTTCGAGTGAACTTCGTTTTGCCAGATGGAAATAAATCGATTTTATAAATGTGCTTTGGACGATACCTCCAGAGCAAGAACCTTTAAAGGGCGATAAACAGTCACAACGTGGTTCTAAAAATGCTTAGTCCTCACCTTATTTCCTTAAGCCGTCAGGCACTGAAAATGTTAGAAGAGATAAAACATATCAGTGGAGATAACGAGTTGGTCTTCACGGGTGATTACCAGTCAGATAGGCCAATGAGTGAGAACACTGTTAACAAGACCCTTCGTTCAATGGTGTACGACACGAAAACGGAGGCTGTGAGCACGGGTTAGGGCGATGGCTTGTAGTGCCTTGATTGAGTCTGGTTTATGGTTAAGAGACGCTGTTGAACGCCAGATGAGCCATCAGGAACGAAACAATATCCGTGCGGCTTACATCCAACTTGCAGAACATCTTCATGAACGTAGACTTATGATTCAGTGGTGGGGTGATTATTTACACTAATGTAGAACTAGTTATAAGCAACCATTTAGCTTTGATAAATCGTGAACAAGTTTGTTGTGCCGCTCTTAAAATAGTTTACAAATATCAACGTGGAATTAGGATTAGATTAATAAAATGAGTAAAGTTAAAGTGTTAGACACCTTCGCTGGAGCAGGAGGATTTAGTCTGGGATTCCATATGGCAGGTGCCGAAATAATTGGCGCTATCGAGGTTGATAGTTGGGCAACTGAAACATTTAAATTTAATCATCCAGAGTCATTGGTAATTAAAAAAGACATATCACAGTTTAGTGACGAAGAGATATTGAAGACTTTTAAAAATAACAAACCTGATATTATACTCGGTGGGCCGCCATGCCAAGGTTTTTCAATAGCTAATAAAAATAATGGCGATCATAAAGATCCACGAAATTCATTATTTGAGGAGTTTCTTCGCATTGGAAGAATATTATCGCCAATGGTAATGATAATGGAGAATGTTCCGAATATAGTTAAAGCAAAAACGAAAGATGGAATATTTGTCGTCGATATTATAAAAGAAGAACTGTCCTCATTAGGATATCATGTATATCACAGTATTTTGGAGGCAACAGATTTTGGAGTACCGCAAATCAGAAGGCGGTTGTTTATTATAGCATCCAGAAAAGAATTAAAAAATCCATTTCCAAAACCAACACATAACATAACTGGTAGTGATGGATTGAAAAAAACACCCACATTATGGGACGCTATTTCAGATCTTCCTCAAATTAATGCCAGAGAGGGAAGCGAAGAGATGGATTATGATAAACAAGCTTTAACTGATTATCAAAAAAAACTCAGGTTTAATAGTTATAAAATATTTAATCATAAGGCAATGAATCATTCAAAAAGACTAGTTGAGCGTTTTTCGTCCATGACTTGGGGGCAATCTACTTCTGATGTTCCTGAACATTTAAAACCGTATAAAAGAAATAGCAAAGAAATTTCTGAAAAGGTATATGATCAGAATAATAGACGTATGCATCCTAATAAACCATGTCATACAATTGCTGCTTCATTTTATGCAAACTTCGTTCATCCTTATTTAAACCGAAACTTTACTGCGAGAGAGGGGGCTAGAATTCAGTCGTTTCCAGACTGGTATGTATTTAAGGGGAAACCTACTGTAGTAAGCCACAAATTGTTACAGAGAGAAGGTCGTGAAGATGAAAAATACTTATGTCAATACAATCAAATAGGCAATGCCGTTCCACCATTAATGGCAAAGGAAATTGCATTAAATATCTTTAATGAGGTATTTTATAATGATAAAAAATAATGTGTTTGTGCATGGAAATAATATATTACAAAAGCTTAACAGTAAAGTAAAGTATACAGATCGAGAATCAGTTTTATTTTTAAAAGAGATAAGCCAAAGATATGAAGTTTGGAAGAAAGGTAATCTAGAACTCAAAGGACCATTTAAAAATTCTTCTTTAGATGAAATACAAGAAATAATCTGTAAAAGAGTTGAACTCTTAAATAATTACAAGGATTTTCTTGATGTTCAAAAATATGCAGAACATTTTGACTCAAGATCAAATCTACACTCATCCGTTCTTGAAGAGTTTATGTATTATTTATTTAAAGATATAGTTGAAGAAATAAGTCCACATGCTCTTATAGGTAAATCACATTCGTTTAAAGATATATTTTTTAGGTCAAATTCATATGGTAATATGGTGGAAAGGCCTTATGCTGTAATTGAGAAAAAAGATCATGATTTTTCGATCGGAGTCAGTGTAAATGCTGAGATGAATTGCAATGGATCTCAAAAAAATGAGGTTCATATTTGGGATATTCCTGCTATAGCAATTGAATGTAAAACGTACCTTGATAAAACAATGCTACAGGATGTTTCAACGGCGGCTGAAGAAATAAAACTCAAAAATCCAAATGCAATGTATATTGTAGTTGCAGAATGGATAAAGTTAACCGAGAATATAAATTTGAAAAAATATAAGGTTGATCAAATTTATGTGCTACGCAAACAAAAGAACACCGATAGAGAATACAGGTTTTTAGATGGTTATGTAAAAAATCCAATTTACGAAGATGCAGTGATGCATTTGTTTATTCTTGTAAAAGACTTCCTAACGTCTGATTGGGAGGGTGGTGTAAATTATGGGTTGCAAAATGGCTATCTCCTTTGATTGAATAATTTATTTACCGTTGTTTAAGTAGGTGGTTTTTTATAAACCACCTACTTGTGGTGATATAGAATTAAATGCAATAAAACCTTGATGGTCATAATTCCTAACGTGCTATATACTAAACTGTCTTCCTAGTTAACTTTAACCCCCGAAACCCCGCTAGATATTCTTGTTTTGCTACTATAAATATCCGCCGACTGAATCAAAAATTACTCATTTCTACCAACCATATACTCAAGGAATCTTTGCCCTCGTAATTTAACTCTTGCTTTAGTCTCCGAATTAAGATTCGAAGTTTGTAATAATATCTCCAATACAAATTCCTTATCGACATTTTCTACTTTGCAACTAATAGCCTTAGCTATTTCCGCACCGAGGATGATTTTCAGGCGTGTTTCAACGCTTTTGGATAAAGATTTCTCTTTGGTCTTGAGTCGATTTAGACGCATCTGCGCTGATGCTATTTTTTGCTCAATTGTTTTTTCTGTTCTCGGCTTTCTGTTTTTATCGTCCGTACTCATAATTACTTTGCTTTTTTGTTTTTAAAAAAATGAATTACAATTAAAAAATAAAAGGTCAAATAATACGCAGAAAGTTGAATATTTTTCATTTCAAATTAAAATACGCAGCACGAAATGATTATTCCAGACAATCACCTGCTGAATAAGCTAACCCTGTTCATGATGGTATTCTTCCCGAAAAATGGTGCTTTGGTTTTAAAAATGATAAGACAGCAAGCTCAAAATAAAATTATGCAATACAAACGAGTACAATCACTAAATTAAAATATCTGAGACTCTCAGTGTTCCTTATTTTATCAAATCAATGAAAACAATTTCACCTGTTGTCTTTAGATTCTTATTTCATCTCTTAACCTGTAAATTGTGCAACACATAAAGGCATCTGTTATTTTCACAATTCTATCTGATTTAAGCTTCCCCGCCTTACGGCAGGAAGGAAACACTACGCTTGTACTTACAGGCGCCCTCTAAAAATAATACATTTAATATAACCATACTCATCCGATTTCCATCCTATTAATTCCACAGATATTAAAGCTATAGTCTATATTTAATTATAGACAAAGTTTTTACATCGTCATTATTTAAAACTCCTTTATGAAATATAAAAATAAAGCAATGACAACCTATACACTTAATTCTTGAGTGCGTGGGTCTACCGACAGTTGCTTGTCGCCGGTTAAAATAAAAACCAAGGTCAACGTCAACACCAAGGTTTTTCTTACGAAAAACTAGCTAGATGCAAATAAATCAAATTAATAAACGCTCACCCTTCACGCCAAAACTGCAAAATAGCGTCAACAAATTTGTCTACAATCATCCCCCGACTGAAATGACGGCTTCGTAGCGCCGTCGTCCAGTTCTCCGGCGATCGGTACGCTGAACCGTAATATCCCTTTCTCAAATTATTTGGATTTTCATCAGGTGCGTTTGTCAGTTCTCTTTTAAAGTGATATGACGGGTGCGGGATATGTCTGCGCAAACCGCGCCAGTTGTTTTATTCCAGGATGAACAACATCTTTATTTTCAGGCAATGAGAACCCTGAAAAGTTAGTTTTGCACAGTAACTTTATTATCTTTCACCGAGAGCAACACTGAATCCGCCACCGCTTTACCCCCCGCAGTTTCACCGCCAATAATCAATAAACTATTATTCCAGGGCAATGATACTCCGTAGGCCCGACCTTGTGTCAGTTCGCCAGACTTATCCCATTTCCCGTTATGCCACAAATAAATATCAGCACTATACGATTTTTTCAGGCCTTCATGCGCATAGTTCTTACCGTTCTGGTAATTTTTGCGCGAGCCTATAAAACCTGCGCCTCCGGCAAATATAAGAGAATCATTGCTTATCCCCGCAAAACCGCCAGCGACGCCATCTGGTGATGAGACGGGAGGAAGCTTATTCCATTTTATGTTATTGCCGGTAAAATCAAGTTCAAATACGGCATCTGTCCGCAGCCCAGGCTTTGCTTCCCCATTAATAAGCCAGGTTTTATCACCTTTATTCACAACCGCCGCACCAGCCGTACCGTACCAGGGAGATTCGCCAGCGTAACTCCATTGCTGTGTAGAGGGATCAAAAGACAACAGAAACTTATTGAAGAAATAATCTTCTGCTTTTTTATCGAAATAGTGGGTGTTGATTTTATCTATGATTTTTGAATCTTTTCCGGCCTCATTGAGATCCTCAAAATAGCCATTAAATATATTCTGATTTACTCCACCGGTAATATAGGCTTTGCCGTTGTGTACAAATGTCACATGACCCGCCATGCCTATCGGTGCGTGTGACATCAATTTAATCCAGGTATTAGTTGCTGGGCTATATTTGTACACATCATTGAACACCCTGGTTAAACCTTGTTGGTTTTTGCCAATACCGCCGAATACATACAAATCACCATCAATAAATGCGGACGTTGCTTGATCTCTCGTGCCACCGGGGAACTCAGCCAGAGCTGTCCATTTTTTATCTTTGGCTTGCGTATCCAGCTTGTACCATGCTGTTCCTGCACTACCTAAACCAATGTAGACAGTGTTGTTTTCAATTGCTCCAGTACCACTTTTCAATGGCACTGGAGTCTCCGGTAATACAGACGCGTTCGCGGCAAATGATGCCATCATGATAGCAAGCGCCATTATTGTTTTATTCATTGTGAATGACTCCTGCTACGCTGGAATTCAAATGTCGCACCATGTGCCTGTATACCTTTTATACCAAAACTAAATAGCAATCTTTGCAACAAAGTCAGTTTTGTTGTGTCGGTCACAACTTATGCAATGGGGGAACAGGTTAAGAGAGAAGCATCAGGGGATATGATGCGTTTTACAGTCAGTGTGCTTCAGCACGCCGTCAGCAATCACCACCACAATCGCCGAGGAACCAATAAAGTTTAATTTTTCCAGGTTAATCCATTGTTATGTTGGACGACACGTTATGTAAATTGGTCAACCATTATTGCGATGAATGTCACATTCCCCGATCACTAACTGCCGATCCCCCTTTGTTATCATTTGCAGCAACCGGCAGGAGAGTGGATTTCTTGTGATGTGGTTAACCAATTTTAGATTTCAGGTTGACATGTATTACCAAAAGGTAGAACTTATACGCCATCTCATCCGATGCAACGCCACGGCTGTGGTCTGGTTGTTCATTCGGATACCTAAACAACTCCGGGGTTCCGCGTCTCTTCGCTGTTGAACCCACTACGTGAAAGAGGAATAAACATGGAACAGACCTGGCGCTGGTACGGCCCTAACGATCCGGTTTCTTTAGCTGATGTCCGTCAGGCGGGCGCAACTGGCGTGGTTACCGCGCTGCACCATATCCCGAACGGCGAAGTATGGTCCGTTGAAGAGATCCTCAAACGCAAGGCTATCGTTGAAGACGCAGGCCTGGTGTGGTCTGTCGTGGAAAGCGTGCCAATTCACGAAGATATCAAGACCCACACTGGCAACTATGAGCAGTGGATTGCTAACTATCAGCAGACCCTGCGCAACCTGGCGCAGTGCGGCATCCGCACCGTGTGCTACAACTTCATGCCAGTGCTCGACTGGACCCGTACCGACCTCGAATATGTACTGCCAGACGGCTCAAAAGCGCTGCGTTTCGACCAGATCGAATTCGCTGCGTTTGAAATGCATATCCTGAAGCGTCCGGGCGCGGAAGCCGATTACACTGAAGAAGAAATTGCTCAGGCCGCTGTTCGCTTCTCCACCATGAGCGACGAAGATAAAGCGCGTCTGACCCGTAACATCATCGCTGGTCTGCCGGGCGCGGAAGAAGGTTATACCCTCGACCAGTTCCGTAAGCACCTGGAACTGTACAAAGATATCGACAAAGCCAAACTGCGCGAAAACTTTGCTGTCTTCCTGAAGGCGATCATTCCAGTTGCGGAAGAAGTCGGCGTGCGTATGGCTGTTCACCCGGACGATCCGCCGCGCCCGATCCTCGGCCTGCCGCGCATCGTTTCCACCATTGAAGATATGCAGTGGATGGTCGACACCGTGAACAGCATGGCGAACGGTTTCACCATGTGCACCGGTTCCTACGGCGTGCGTGCTGACAACGATCTGGTTGATATGATCAAGCAGTTCGGCCCGCGTATTTACTTCACCCATCTGCGCTCCACCATGCGTGAAGATAACCCGAAAACCTTCCACGAAGCGGCGCACCTGAACGGTGACGTTGATATGTACGAAGTGGTGAAAGCGATCGTTGAAGAAGAGCACCGTCGTAAAGCGGAAGGCAAAGAAGACCTGATCCCGATGCGTCCGGACCACGGCCACCAGATGCTGGACGACCTGAAGAAGAAAACCAACCCAGGTTACTCCGCGATTGGTCGTCTGAAAGGCCTGGCCGAAGTTCGCGGCGTCGAAATGGCGATCCAGCGCGCTTTCTTTAGCCGTTAATATCCACCGGCATGGCTGCGCGCCGTGCCGGTTCCTTCTTCCTTGCCGTCACTCTTTGAAGACGGATTCTGGAGTTTACGATGACTACTATTGTTGACAGCAATCTGCCGGTTGCCCGCCCGTCATGGGATCATTCTCGTCTGGAATCACGCATTGTGCATCTCGGTTGCGGGGCGTTTCACCGCGCGCACCAGGCGCTGTACACCCATCATCTGCTGGAAAGTACCGACAGCGACTGGGGCATCTGCGAAGTTAACCTGATGCCAGGCAACGACCGCGTGCTGATCGAAAACCTGAAAAAACAGCAACTGCTGTACACCGTGGCGGAAAAAGGCGCAGAAAGCACCGAGCTGAAAATTATTGGTTCGATGAAAGAAGCCCTGCATCCGGAAATCGACGGTTGCGAAGGTATTCTCAACGCGATGGCGCGTCCTCAGACGGCGATTGTCTCTCTGACGGTCACGGAAAAAGGTTACTGCGCCGATGCGGCAAGTGGTCAGCTGGATCTTAACAATCCGCTGATCAAACACGATCTGGAAAACCCGACCGCGCCGAAATCCGCGATTGGTTACATCGTAGAAGCCCTGCGTCTGCGTCGTGAAAAAGGGCTGAAAGCGTTCACGGTGATGTCCTGCGACAACGTACGTGAAAATGGTCATGTGGCGAAAGTTGCCGTTCTGGGGCTGGCTCAGGCGCGTGACCCGCAGCTGGCGTCATGGATCGAAGAGAACGTCACCTTCCCATGCACCATGGTTGACCGTATCGTTCCGGCAGCTACCCCAGAAACGTTGCAAGAAATTGCTGACCAGCTGGGCGTTTATGACCCGTGCGCCATTGCCTGCGAACCGTTCCGTCAGTGGGTCATTGAAGATAACTTCGTTAATGGTCGTCCGGACTGGGATAAAGTCGGCGCGCAGTTCGTTGCGGATGTTGTACCGTTCGAAATGATGAAACTGCGTATGCTTAACGGCAGCCACTCCTTCCTGGCGTACCTCGGTTATCTCGGCGGCTATGAAACTATCGCCGACACCATGACTAACCCGGATTATCGCAAAGCAGCCTTTGCCCTGATGATGCAGGAACAAGCGCCAACGCTGTCAATGCCGGAAGGGACTGACCTGAACGCCTATGCGACGCTGCTGATCGAGCGTTTTAGCAACCCGTCTCTGCGTCACCGTACCTGGCAGATTGCGATGGACGGCAGCCAGAAGTTACCGCAACGTCTGCTGGACCCGGTGCGTCTGCACCTGCAAAACGGCGGTAGCTGGCGTCACCTGGCGCTTGGCGTAGCGGGCTGGATGCGTTACACCCAGGGCGTGGATGAGCAAGGTAACGCTATCGACGTGGTAGACCCGATGCTGGCCGAGTTCCAGAAGATCAACGCGCAGTATCAGGGCGCAGAACGCGTGAAAGCGCTACTGGGCTTGAGTGGTATTTTTGCCGATGATCTGCCGCAAAATGCAGACTTTGTGGGCGCGGTGACTGCGGCTTATCAGCAACTGTGCGAGCGCGGCGCGCGTGAGTGTGTGGCTGCACTGTAACTGACTGATTACCCTACAGACATTCTGGTCAATCAAAAACATATTTGGTTGACCAGTTTTCGTTTTTTGCCCACCTGTACGTGCCAACTTCCAGTGCTAATGGTATAGTTTGAAATTAACGGTCAACGTAAAATTGCCCGATAAACAAGCTTATCGGGCCTACGGATCAATCGCAATTTATTGAATACGCACTCTTTGTAGGCCGAATAAGGCGTTCACGCTGCATTCGGCAATAATTTGATTAATCGCATCTAACGGACACAACATCATGAAATCTGCCACCTCTGCGCAAAGACCTTACCAGGAAGTTGGGGCGATGATCCGCGATCTGATCCTTAAGACGCCGTATAATCCTGGCGAACGGCTGCCGCCGGAGCGCGAAATCGCAGAAATGCTGGATGTCACCCGCACGGTGGTCCGTGAGGCGCTGATCATGCTGGAGATCAAAGGGCTGGTAGAAGTACGACGTGGTGCCGGTATTTATGTTCTCGACAATTTACCCAGCCACAATGCAGACAGCGCAGAGGCCAACGTCTGCAATGACGCCGGTCCTTTTGAACTGTTACAGGCGCGCCAGTTGCTGGAAAGTAACATCGCCGAGTTTGCCGCTTTGCAGGCCACCCGTGAAGACATCGTTAAAATGCGTCAGGCATTGCAACTGGAAGAGCGTGAACTGGCCTCCAGTGCGCCGGGCAGTAGCGAAAGCGGCGACATGCAGTTCCACCTCGCTATTGCCGAAGCCACGCATAACAGCATGCTGGTAGAGTTGTTCCGTCAGTCCTGGGAGTGGCGTGAAAACAACCCTATGTGGATCCAGTTACATAGCCATCTGGATGACAGCTTATACCGCAAAGAGTGGTTGGACGATCACAAGCAGATCCTGGCTGCGTTAATCAAGAAAGATGCCCGCGCAGCAAAACTGGCGATGTGGCAGCATCTGGAGAATGTGAAACAGCGCTTGCTGGAGTTCTCTAACGTTGATGACATCTATTTCGATGGTTATCTGTTTGACTCGTGGCCGTTGGATAAAGTGGACGCCTGATCAATCCCTCATCTCTGGTGCAAAGTTGAACCGCTTTGCACTGTCTATGTTCCCCGAATAATTAATTATGTTCTGCAGAATATATTATGCGTAATTCAATAATTACGTACGATATATTATTTTGGAATAATTATATATCAGTTTAACGCTGAGAAATTATTCGGAATAATCAGAATATGTTAACGTATTTCCGTTATGTTTAATGACTTTTGTCAAATGACACCTTTTTAAATAAAAAGTCAGTGGATATTCTTTTCAGTCCAGTGTTTTATCTTTGGCGGATCTTATAAATCCCTTATGAAAGTGCCAGGGACGCAATGAGCATAAAGGAATGATTATGGAATATGAGCATCAACCCAGTGGTGTCCAGCAGCCAGGGCAGGATACAGATGCCACTAAACGTCAGGAGTGCGCAAAATGATGCGCCAATCAGTTCAGACGCTATTACCTGAAAGTACAGGGAACAATACGTTATCGCTGCGTGATTCCGTATGCCGGGATCTCTTTCAACTTTTTAGTTCTCCCCATTCACCGCTACCAACATTACTTGTTTCAGGCATGCCTGAGTGGCAAGGGAATAATCAGAGCGACAAGCTTCTCCAGAGTTGGTATTGCCGTCAGTTACGTTCTGCGCTTTTATTTCATGAACCACGTATTGCGGCATTGCAGGTCAACCTGAAAGAAGTCTATTGCCACGAGTTGGCCATTAGTCTGGAGATGATGCTGTACCACGATGATGAGCCGCTCACATTTGACCTGGTCTGGCAGAAGGGGAGCTGGCACAGTTCAATACCGGGAGTTTCAGCCAGGTTCAATCTTTAGTTCGCGTAGTTCACGCCAGAAACGCTCTGCAACGGGATTCATCCGTGTGTTCATCCGGTATGCGTAGGCCTGAATCGGGATAACTAATTCGTCCCGATTCAGGACAATGAGCTGCCCGCCGCGAATTTCTTGTTGTATTGCGTACTCCGGTAGCCAGGCAATCCCACAACCGTCCAGGGCAACCTGCTTTAATAACTCGCTCATTGAAGACACGAAAAAGGTGCTGAAACTTAACTCGCAGTGGCGCGTCAGGGTACGGTTAATCAATCGCCCCATGTAAGAGTTGCGGCTGTAGTTGAGCAGAGGAAAGTGCGGCTGTGCGAGGTTAAAAAGCGCTTCCCCCCGTTCGTTAACGGCGCAGACGGGGAACAGTCGTGATTCAAACAGCCGAATGTAGTCGAATGGCGCTTCCAGTAAGTCTTCGTCGTGAAAGGAAAAAATACAGTCACTTTGCCCTTCGCGCAGCTTATCAACCGCTTCGTCGACATCAATGGCTTCAATCGCCCAGGTAAAGAGCGGTGGCATCTGGCTGATAATGGACGGTAACAGACTGAGGGAAAGGGAGTGTGCGGCGGCAATCTTGATTTTACGTTGCGCATAATCGCTGCCGCCACGAAGTTCTGCGAGGTTGCTCTCTAACTGCTGCAACAGATGGCGGATTTGCGAATGGAAGATTTTCCCTTGTTCCGAGAGTTGTAGCGGCGTTACCTGACGATTGAACAACTCAACGCCAACCGCCTGTTCCAGCGCGCGTATTCGGCGGCTGAATGCCGGTTGTGAGACGTTGCGGCTGACTGCTGCCTGGGAGAAATTACGGCATTTTTCCAGGGTCAGAAAATCATAAAGCCATTTGGTTTCAATATTATGCAAGACCGCACCACTGTCATCCATTGCGTTTTACTCTGTCAGCCGCCGTTGCGGGCATTCTACGTCCATTCGGGCGGCTGACAACCGCTTATGCAGTTTCGAACGTTCCTTTCACGCAGGCTTTGCCGTTTTTAACCATCAGTTTGCCGCGAGCGTATACCTGTTCAATGTGTAGTTCCGGCGTCATGACTAACAGGTCCGCATCGTTACCCGGCAGAATTTCGCCTTTACCGGTCAGGTTGAGAAAACCAGCGACGCTGCTGGTGAGTGGACGCAGGGCATCGCTAAGGCTGAAGTTATAGTCTTTGACCAACACTTGCACGGTTTCCAGCAACGTCTCAAAACCCGCAACGCCGATATGCGTTAAATTCCCTTCGTCGTCAAAGAACGGCTGACTGCCGTTGCCGTCGGAGCTAAGGGTGACGCGAGCCAGTGGAATACCCGCCTGAACGGCGCGGGCAATACCTTCGGCAGGGGCGACCGGTTCGTCAATGCTGCTGGTGATATCGATGGTGCCGCCTTTGCGCGCGAACTCCAGCGCCTGTTCAAACAAAGGTACATTGCGGTTAACGTGGGTCGGCAGCAATTTGCTGATAGGCACATCGCAGTTCTCAAGGAGGTCATAGATCGGCTGTAACGCCTTTTTGCTGTCGCCCATGTGGAACACGGTGACGCCAGGCTTACCGCCAAGCAACCCCCCAACGCGGGATTCCGCCGCCATATTGGCCAGATGATAAACATCCGGCGCGGCCGAACGGTGGTCTGAGATGGCACATTTCACGCCAATCACGCGATCGATAATCGCCACATCTTTTTCCACCGAACCAGTAATGGTGCGGGAAGGCACATGATAAGCACCGGTCAGCATCCAGGCGCTGATGCCTTCTTCATTGAGTGCACGAGTTTTGGCGAGTAAGGATTCCGGGTGGCGAGAGATAGAGTCAGTGCCGAGCAGACCAACCACTGACGTGACGCCTGCTTCTGTCAGACGACTTAATGCCACTTCCGGCGTACGTGTGGTAGGGCCAGCTTCGCCGCCGCCGCCAATTAAATGGACGTGTTGATCAATAAAACCTGGGCAGAGGATCTGCCCGCTGAGATCGACAACCGTGCAGTCCGGTACGATGTCGGAAGGGATGTTGCTGGCAACGGCGATAATCTTGCCGTTAGCGACGAGGACATCGCAAATTCCCCGATCTTCGGGCGCGTACAAATGCGCTCCCTGCAGCAGGGTAAAACCGGCTGCGGAATAATCAATCATGGTAACTCCTTGTTAAACAATAAGCTGCATAACCCAGATCGACAGCAGTGCGTTAATCACGCAGACCGTAATGATATGCGGGTAATATTTGGCATTCACTTCGGCTGTCCCCAGGCAGCGACCGACATTTTGCACCGGGTTGCCCATTAAATACATCGCGGGTAGTAATACAGTGACATCGTGGCCGGTTAATGCGCCAGCGGTCGCCAGGCTGGCGGCAACGCCGACTGCGCCGCCCATACTCATTAATGCGGCTAAAAGGACGGTTGCCGCTTCACCGGGCAATCCCCACAGTGCCATTACCGGTTCACAGATATGTCCCACCCAGTCGAGCAGACCAGTAATTTTCAGTGCCTGAATGATGACAAACGCCATCACCACGTTCGGCAGCAGGTTGGTGGTGGCGATAGTAAAGCCACGGCGTGCGCCATCGATAAACATATCCATGACATTTTTGCGGACCTGAGTTGTCATGCTTGCGCTCCTTGCGTTGGGTTGCGACGTTCTTCGAAGTTAAGCCAGACGCGCAAAATGTTGGCACCGACAAATTTAAACACCAGGATGACAGCTAAAGGTACGATTACGGACGTCCCCAGAAAGGCAAACACAGCGACGCCGGAAGAGAAATAGTTGGTGATGATGGCGCTACCGCTGGTTTGATAAGCGGCAAAAATCACTTTATCGCGCTCGGTAATTTCCCCTTCCTGTGCCAGCTCTTTGGTCATACCCGCGGCGGCATCGGTGTTTTGCAGGTTGGCGATTAGCGCCAGTGAACAGATACCTGGAATGCCCAACAACGGTTTTAGCACGGGCGTCATTAGCTGCTGCGCGGCGCGCAATCCGCCAAGACCATCGGTAATTGAGATAATCCCCAGCGAGAGAATCACTGACGGTGCCAGTTCCAGCGCGAAGAGAAAGCCATCTTTAGCCCCTGCGCCACCTGCGCCGCGAAACGAGGTGGTCGCGCCATTCGCACCAGGCAGTTGCCCAAACGATCCGTTCAGAACGGAAAAATCAAAAACACGCCACCAACCGTCTGTTCCGGAAAAAACTCCGGAAAAAAGATAATCGTGAGAAAAAAGGCCAGATACCCTTTAATACCCACTTTTTCTGTCGCCAGCTCCCCAGCTACAGCATCCCCTTGTTGTGTCATAACAATCCCCATTGTTTTTTTGTGTATGTGTGTTGCGGCTACCAGGAAAATTCCTGGAGCTGAAAAACCTTATCAGTCATGTGGGTATGGGGAAAATGCAAGTATGTTTCTGGCTATGCGTTTTTTGCATAGTGGAAAATGGCAAGCGGAAAACGGGGTCTGGCTGACATCAACGGTTGCGGTTGAGTTTCTTGAGTGGTAAGGGAAATTGCCCTTATGAAGCGACCACTTGCAGCTTGAATAATTGCACTGTGCTGATCAGCGCGGCAATAAACAACGCCGCTGCGCCGCAAAGAGTGGCGCTGGCAAGCGCCGATGTTCCATTGCCGAGCATACTGGTTAGCGCCGGGCCCAGAATTTGCCCAATGCCGTAAATGAGCGTCACAAAGCCTAAAAGATTGAGATTTCCTGGTACGCTCAGTTGGCGGGCGATGGTCATCACCAGAGAGGTCGTACCCATAAAGGTGCCGCCAAAACCAATACTACTGATGATAAGCAAGAGAGGAGAGTCGCTGGCGAGAGTAAGCAGTACACAGATAGCCTGCACCAGTAAATTCGCCGTCAGGCAGGGCAAAGCCCCCCAGCGTTTTGCTGCCCATAGCCAGCCAAAGCAGCCAGGCACAATTGATAAGCCGACTAACGTCCAGAGATGAGCGGTTAACAATGGTGAGCCTGCATCATTTGCCATGAGCGGCAGGTAAGTCGCGACGATGATATAACCAAATCCCGCCAGGCCGTACAGAATAGCCAGTAACCACCAGCTCATTATCTGTTGCTCCGCTTTTGCCAATGGCGCTGGCGCGATGGTGTGTTTTTTCGAGGGCATTAAAAGCGCAAGTGCAATCAGCATCATGCCAGAAAGCGCCCCGGCGCCTTGCCATAACGTTTGCGAGGAGAGGGCAAAATGCAGGCCCGTCAGTACATATTCATTGCCCAGCGCGATGCCAATACCAACGCCAGAAAACAGAGCAGCCAGCACAAAGGGATGGCGGGTGTGCTGCATAATCAGCGTCGAACCAAAAATCAGCATTCCGGCGCTGGCGACACCCGCCAGGAAGCGAATCAATAACACCAGAATAAACGACGGCGACCATGCCATTGCGAGGATCAACAATCCGCTCGCCAGGGCAGAAGCCAACAGAAATGGGCGCAGGCGCGACGGCTGGTGAAATGCGCCAAATGAAAATAGCAGACTGCCAGTCAGATACCCCGCGTAGTTGCCGCTGGCAATCCACGAGAGCTGGCTAAATGAAAATGCCCCTTCCGCCATCATGACGGGCAACATAGGCGTATAAAGGAAGCGACCTAATCCCATCCCTAAGGTCAGAACCAGCATCCCGAAAAGCGCGGTGCTGAAAGAAAAGCGTTCTACGGGATGCGAGGACGGGGGCATGTTTAACCTTGTTTGTATTTTTTGTTGTTAACAAGTTAATAACAAAAAAGTGAAACATGCCAGCCTGTTAATGTGATGATTTAGGGGTAAAGCGATAAAAATGATTTGGTTCGCTAACGATATAAATATTACCAGAGGCATCCATCGCAACCCCTTCGGCCTGTTTAATGTTATGCGACAAACCTCGACTACCTTTAGTTAGTGACATTTCACCGATAACTTCGCCCGCCAGCGTTACTTCCTGGAGTGCGCGTGATTCATGAGACAGCACCAGAAGCGTATTTTTTTGCTGGTTAAATTCTGCGCCGGACACATCATCTAAAGTAAATTGACGTTGTAGTTCCTTGTCTTTGCTGATGTGCAATTCATTGCTACTTAACAGTCCGTTAACTTTATAGACCTCAATCGGATTTTTCTCTTTAAAAAACCAGAAAGTGTGATCCTGGCGAGAATAGGCCACCCCTTCAAAACCACAATTGGTTGGAGATTCCTGCAGCGGGATTTTTATTTTTTTGAGGATTTTTACTTCCGAGTTTGGGGTCAGTGAAATCACATAAATGGCATAATCGCGCTCATCGCTAATGACAAACTGATTATCGCCAATGTATTCGATCGTCTCGAGATCCTTAACAAAATCCAGCGGAATAGTGCGGATCAAATCGCCATTGGTGGTCATTTCAACAATGGCGGCGGGTTTGTTGATAGTGCTAAACAAGGTATTGCTCTGTGCCGACCAGGTCAGCGAGGAGATATTATTCGTTACGCCTGCAATTTCTTTGCCGTCAATGGTGGCGTGGTAATTCTGAAATGATGCCGCATGATTGCTTTTACGGGCGCAAGATTGCACGAAGAAAGTACACACTGCCACAATGGCAAAAAGAATCACAATAACGGCGATGCGTTTACTTAACGAAATACTTTTTGTCACGGTAATCCCTTTAAGGCAAATCAATAAGATATCGAGAAGTATACGTAGCGATCTTAATGAATCCTTAACGCGGAGCCAGACCGTAATGTGCAATGCATTTTCAGTCGCTGTCTTTCTTCCTGTAGTTGATGAATGCGGGCTTCAGTTCGTTGCGCAATGACAAAGATTGCGCAGGCTCTTTCTCCGCTTCTTCGATAGTTTCAGCTAAGGTGGAGCAACCGCACCGGAGGCCGCTAGCATCTTCTGCGACATAAACGTGCAGTCAGTGCCAACCAGCGGAATGCCGCGCTTCGGAGAACTGCTCGAAACTGGCGGGTAGAGCGGTGACAAGTGCTTCCCCGTGCACGGGAGACAATGAAAAAGACCGCATTATCACCATGATTTAAGTGTGCTTTATTTGTTCTCTCTCGCGGTTAGTCATTTAGCTTTTATCATCGTTTTCTAAAAGTTGCCGAGGGATAACAAGGTCGGAATTTGCGATAAAAGATACAATATCAGCCCAATACAACCGCCGACCAGCGTGCCGTTAACGCGGATAAACTGGAGATCTTTGCCGATATTTAACTCGATTTGCCGGGACATATCCCGCGCGTCCCAACTTTTTACCGTATCGCTAATATGGCGAGTCAGGAATGCCGAAAACTCTGGCGCGACGCGGTGAGCGGCCTGTTCCAGATGACCATTTAACGAGGCACGCAGGGCATCATCGGCAATTAACGTCTCGCCAAACCACTGTCCTGCTCGCGCGATGCGTTCCTTCACGCGAGAATCTTCGCTGTTGATATCCACTTTCAACCACTCCCGCAAATCTCCCCACAATTCACCGAGATAGCGGTTAAAAGCTTCATCTTCTTTCAGATACGCTTTGATATTGTCGGCTCGCGCTGCCATTTCGGGATCGTTTTTCAGTTTCTCGATCAGCGCGAAGGTAGCGCGATCAAAAGCATGGCGGATCTGATGCGCGCGATCGCGGCTGATATCATCAAGCAAAGAATTCACGGCGTCAGAAACCAACTCCGCGCTATGTTCGCCCAGCCATTCGGTAGGTAAGATTTTCGCTTTCAGTGGATGCTCACTCTCCAGCCAGCGCACAATCTGTTGGGCGATAAATTTGCGCGATTTGTCGCGCTGGAGCAGGGCGATCAGTTGTGCGATTAACGTATCGAGCAGCACCTGATGACGATCGTTTTTGGTCATGCTTTCCAGCATCAGCGCACTGGTGCCGGAAAGATCCACTTTATCGATCGCCTTATGCACCGCGCGCTTAAGCAGGCGCTGAATACGCGCATCATCAGTTAATTCGAGAAAACCGCTCATGATCTGCAACAGATGCTGACCCACGCGGGCGGCGTTCTCCGGCTGGCTGAACCAGTTACCAATTAACAACGCTGGTTCGTGACGCCGAATTAATGCCACCAGCGACTGGGTATCGAGAAATTTTTCCTGTACGAACTGGCCGAGATTTTCGCCAATCCGGTCTTTATTACGCGGAATAATCGCCGTATGACGAGAAATAATCGGAATCGGCACACGGCGAAATAGCGCCACCACCGCAAACCAGTCCGCCAGCGCGCCGACCATCGCTGCTTCGGCAATCGCCTTCACGCCGCTCACCCAAAAATTGGGCGGCAAAAACAGCGTAACGACAAAGGTAGCCGCGGCGATAAGCAGCAAAGAGAGCGCCAACATTTTGGCTCGTCTGAGTTCAATGAGTTTATTCATAATGTTAAGAATAGAGCCTGACGATAAGAAAGCGCAAAAAGCGAGATATCTTCCATAAAAATGTATCGCTTGCAGAAGAATAAAAATAGCCTGGAAAGCGCCTCGGGGAACGGGATATTGCCGGGTGAGAGTTGGTTTATTAATCGCTAAAGTCAGGCCATCTCTTTTATAGGTGACGGACCGCCATGACAAACTTCACGACCAGCACGCCGCATGATGCATTATTCAAATCTTTTCTCACACACCCTGACACTGCGCGGGATTTTATGGAGATCCATTTACCCAAAGATTTACGTGAACTGTGCGATCTCGACACCTTAAAACTGGAGTCAGCCAGCTTTGTCGATGAAAAATTACGGGCGCTACATTCCGACATTCTGTGGTCGGTAAAGACCCGCGAAGGCGATGGCTATATCTATGTGGTGATTGAACATCAGAGCCGCGAGGATATACATATGGCCTTTCGCCTGATGCGATATTCCATGGCGGTGATGCAGCGCCATATAGAGCATGATAAACGCCGACCGCTACCGCTGGTCATTCCGATGCTGTTTTATCACGGTAGTCGTAGTCCTTACCCCTGGTCTTTGTGCTGGCTGGATGAATTTGCCGACCCGATTACCGCACGGAAGCTTTATACCGCCGCGTTCCCGCTGGTGGATATCACCGTGGTGCCGGACGACGAGATTGTGCAGCATCGCAGAGTCGCCCTGTTGGAGTTGATCCAAAAGCATATTCGCCAGCGCAATATGATGGGGCTGATTGATCAACTGGTAGCATTACTGGTTACAGAGTGTGCTAATGACAGCCAGATAACCGCGCTGTTAAATTACATTTTACTGACTGGTGATGAAGTGAGTTTTAAGGAGTTTATCAGCGAACTTACCCGTCGAATGCCACAACACAGGGAGCGAATCATGACGATTGCAGAGCGAATTCATAATGCGGGATGGCTGTTGGGAAGGGAAGAAGGGAGGATCGAAGGTAAAGAAGAAGGGGAACAGCGCCTTCTCCGATTGTTTTTGCAAAATGGTGCAGATCCTGAATGGATACAACGATATACCGGACTTTCGGCAGAGCAAATACAGGCATTAGAACAGCCCTTGCCTGAAAGAAAGCGCGCTCCATGGATCGAGTACTAATCAGAGACTGATGACAAACGCCAAACTTCCTGATGTGCTACGCTTAACAGGCTTACATAGCCCATGCAATATATTGAATTTGCAATATTTTTATGCCGGATAAGGCGCTAGCGCCACATCCGGCATGAACAAAGCGCACTTTCCTAAGCCATACTGGAATTTGGTGATGACCCAGCAGAGATAAAACGAGTCACAGGCTATTCGTGAGAGGAAATTCAGGCGCGTCGTCACGATTTCGTATTTATTCCATTGCCCGATACACGGCCTCGCCAATTTGCTTCAGTGCTTCGCGATAGGTTTCGCTGAGTGGCAAAGCGCAGTTGATGCGCAGGCAATTACGGTATTTACCGGAAGCTGAGAAAATCGAGCCTGCCGCTACCTGGATTTTCATGCGGCACAATTGCCGCGCGACGCAGACCATATCGACCTGTTCAGGCAATTCTATCCACAGTAAAAATCCGCCTTTCGGGCGCGTAATACAGATTTCGCAGGGAAAATATTCCCGTATCCAGCAGGTATAAAGCGCCATATTGCGCTGATAGTTCTGCCGCATCCGTCGGATATGGCGATGATAGTGGCCTTCCAGCACAAACGTTGCCGCCGCCATTTGCGTGGACGGCACATTAAAGCTGCTGGTGGCGTATTTCATATGCAGCAGCTTATCGTGATAACGCCCTGGCGCGACCCAGCCCACGCGCAGGCCAGGGGCAATGCTTTTACTGAATGAGCTGCACAGCAGCACCCGACCGTCGCTATCCCATGAATGAATGCTCCGCGGGCGCGGATACTCCGTTGCCAGTTCGCCGTAGACATCATCTTCAAAAATCACAATATCATGGCGTTGCGCAAGAGTGAGAACGGCCCGTTTGCGCGCATCCGGCATAATAAATCCCAGCGGATTGTTGCAGTTTGGCACCAGAATGATGCCTTTGATCGGCCACTGTTCCAGCGCCAGTTCCAGGGCTTCAACGCTGATGCCGGTTTCTGGATCGGTTGGGATTTCAATCACATTCACGCCTATGCCACGCAGCATCTGCATCGAACCGTAATAACAGGGCGATTCAACCGCGACAATATCGCCCGGTTTACACACCGCCATTAACGCCAGCGACATCGAGTTATGGCAGCCGCTGGTGATGATAATGTCATCGGCGGTAACCACCGAACCGCTGTCGAGCATCAGGCGGGCAATCTGCTCGCGCAATACCCGCTGACCGGTTAACGAATCATAGCTGAGAACGGTTTGTAGATTATGCTGCACCACCCGACTTAGCTCACGCCAGAGCGGTTTCAGACTGGGCGCTTCGACATCCGGCGTGCTTTTACTGAACGGAATTACAGAACTATCGCTATGCGCTTTCAGCATATCCAGCACCTGATCCCACTGGGTAATTTCCACCGGGCGCTGCACCGGACGCGTCATTGGCGGCACTGGCGGCTGGGCTTTGTGTTGCGCGACAAAATAACCCGAACGCGGCTGCGGGGTGATGAGCTTCATCGTTTCCAGCGTCTGATACGCCTGCTGCACGGTGCTGATGCTGACGCCGTGCTCCTGACTTAAGCTGCGCACCGACGGCAATTTCTCCCCGTGACGATACAGCCCTTGCTCAATTCGCCCGGCAAGCAGAGTCGCCAGATGTTGGTAACGCGTCATGCTGTATTCCTTATTTGGACCATACAGAGAGAGAAACCGGTACAGATGCTGGCAAAAAACCGGATGCAGATGTTGTTTTAACCTGTCTGTATGTTAAATAAAAGTAATATTTGAATCTGTATTGTGAACTGCCAGAAGGCGGATGATTAAGCCTCTGAAAGATGAGGAGGCAGCAGATGGAATTTCACGAAAACAAAGCCAAAGCGCCGTTTATCGGTTTCGTGCAACTCTGGCAGGCGGTGAGAAGCTGGTGTCTGAATAGACAGACCCGGCGCGTGTTACAGCAGATGAGTGATGAGCGGTTGAAGGATATTGGGTTACGCAGGGAGGATGTGGAGTGAGGGGGGAAATTAAAACGTTTTTGACTTTTAAATTAAGTTATAAACATTTTCCCAAGACACCTCCTCAATAGTCATGGAGTGTACAGGGATATTTTCTTCGCCAGCCTCTTTAGATGTATGTCAGTAATGGTCAAAAAACGCACAGTAATTTCATGTGTTTTTTGACTGACTTTACAACTCTCATTATTCCCGATTGTGCAGTTTCTCTAATTGTTTTATATCTTGGAAAGTTAATTTTTAGTAACTGAATACTTTTTGATTATGTATAGGTTATTTTCATTTGAAATTATAAACTCAGGTGATAAATAAATCGTGATTAATAGATGGTCGGTATTGTTTTTTACTTAAAATGATTTGTAAGTACCGATCTGAAAATTAGTTGTTGTCGTCTAGTTGATTGTACGATAACCTAAAAAGTTTTCTTTTGGTTTTAATTTGTTCTGGGGTTTTGTTTTTGTTTCTTTTATCTGTAAGGGGCTTGCTTTGGATCAATCAGAATACATTTCATGGGTAAAATGTACTTCCTGGCTAAGTAACTTTGTGAATCTTAGAGGGTTGAGACAACCGGATGGCCGTCCTCTTTATGAATATCATGCGACCAATGATGAATATAACCAATTAACGCAGCTACTCCGTGCAGTCGGTCAATCACAATCTAATATATGTAATAGGGACTTTGCTGCCTGTTTTGTTCTTTTTTGCTCTGAGTGGTACCGCAGGGATTATGAACGGCAATGCGGATGGACGTGGGACCCTATATATAAAAAAATAGGAATTTCATTCACCGCCACAGAGCTTGGTACTATCGTACCGAAAGGGATGGAAGATTACTGGCTGCGCCCAATTCGATTTTATGAATCTGAACGACGCAATTTTATCGGAACATTATTCAGTGAAGGTGGTTTACCTTTCCGGCTACTCAAAGAATCAGACAGTCGCTTTCTGGCTGTTTTCTCGAGGATCCTTGGACAATATGAGCAAGCAAAACAGTCAGGTTTTTCTGCCCTTTCGCTGGCAAGAGCTGTCATAGAAAAATCAGCGCTGCCAACTGTTTTTAGCGAAGATACTTCTGTAGAACTTATCAGCCATATGGCTGATAACCTCAATTCCTTAGTACTTACTCACAATCTAATAAATCACAAAGAACCAGTACGACAGCTTGATAAGGTTCACCCTACCTGGCGAAGCGAGTTTCCAATACCGTTAGATGATGAAACAGGAACGCGTTTTTTGAATGGACTGCTTTGCGCAGCCTCTATTGAAGCTAAACCTCGGGTACAAAAAAATAAGAGTAAGCGTTGCCGATTCTATTGGTCAGAAAAGCATCCTGATGAGTTTAGGGCGATAGTATCTCTCCCTGACGAAGTTTCTTTCCCTATAACCAGCGAGCCTTCAACCACGCGCTTTGAACTTGCCATTTGTGAAGATGGTGAGGAAGTTTCTGGTCTTGGGCCAGCCTATGCCTCTCTGGAAAACAGACAGGCAACAGTTCGGTTACGTAAAAGCGAAGTGAGATTTGTCAGGCAAAAACCATCGGCAAGTTTGTCGTTAGTCGCTCGTGCTGGAGGGATGATTGTTGGGAGCATTAAACTTGATGACAGTGAAATTGCCATTGGCGAAGTGCCATTAACCTTCATCGTTGATGCAGAACGATGGCTATTACAGGGTCAGGCTTCCTGCAGTGTGCAAAGCAGCGATGTTCTGATTGTGCTCCCCCGGGACAACAGCACTGTTGTCGGTTTTGATGGCCAACCGAGCGCAATAAACGTATTAGGACTTAGAGCGTTACCTGTTAAAGGATGTCGGGACGTTACTATTACAGCAAATGAAACTTATCGGATTCGCACCGGAAGAGAACAAATTAACACCGGGGGATTTGCTCTACATGGAAAGCGAGCAAGCTGGGTTTGTCATCCAGATGAGACATTTATTGGTGTACCAAAAGTCATTTCTACACTACCGGATATTCAGAGCATTGATGTAACGCGTTACCTGAGCGGAATATCAATTGAGCAATGTCATATACAAGAGATGATGGGGGCTCAATATCTTTCTATCCGGAATAGTAATAATGAAACGCTCTTACGTCGCAAAATCGGTATCCTGCCAGCAGATTTCAGTGTTGAGATAAAAGGCGGTGTGCGCGCAAATGAAGGTTCTATCGTAATCACCACACAGCATCCTTGCGTAGCAAAACTTAAAGATAAAACATTGGAGGCTACACGTAAGCGTACCGAGGGGCGAACAGAGATACAGCTTAAAGCTGAAGGGATACCTCCGGCATTTGTTACATTACAAGTTCTGCCTAATTTGGCGGCTGACCCCATCGACATTGAATTACCTTTCCCTGCTAAAGGTTGCCTGGCCCTTGATGTAAACGGACGTCCCCTGGATAAAAACATTACGCTGCATGATCTGCTGGGTTCCAGAGCGTTCCTGTTTTCCAGAAATGGTGAACCGACAAGATATACATTGCAGTTGCATTTGCGCTCCGTTAGTGGATTACAGGCATGGCACGAATGGTGTTATACGGCATTGAGCGATCGTCCTGTTGAATTGAATCTCTATAGTCTGCGCGAACATATTGAGAACCTGATTTCACTTGAGGCAGGTATTGATCAGGTTGTTGAGATGCGTATTACGGGGGCGGGGGTGGTCATGGCCTGGCAAATTCGCCGTTATAAATACAACCTGCGCTATGACTATGAAAAAGAACTATTATTCAGCCAGTCGGTGAACCATCGAGGCGGACAAATTCCTTCCCCCGTTATCATGCTGTTAAGTGAACCCGAGAGGAAATCCATTCCCTTAGCGTCAAGAATGAGCGAGGGAGTGCCTGTCGGTGAATATGAATTGAGCTCGATCGTTAACAAAAATGGACCGTGGTTGGTTGTTCCTAAACCGGGTGAAGAGATGGCTTTTCGCCCCTGCTTCATTCGTGGCGAATCTTCGTTACCGGTAGAAGAAAGCAACATCCGCTCATTGCAGAAAGCGACCCAGCTTTTTAATCCACAGGCAGAAGTTAATACCATCACACTGGTACTCGGACAGATGGCTAACGATCCTGCCCATTCCGGCTGGCAATTTATGCGTAGTCTGTACGATCAATTTGGTTATTTACCGCTGGCAACCTTTGAAGTATGGCGTGCACTGGTGCAGCATCCGCAGGCACTGGCGATGTCGCTCTTCAAATTCGAAATGTCAGCAGAGTATCTGAGTCGTATTGAGAATGAGTTCCCTATTTTATGGGAGTTTTTCCCCATCTTTGAGATCAAAGCTGCATCTGAGCGTTTCAAATTGTTCCTGAGCCAAAAAGGTGCACCAGAGGAAACCCAGAAGTTACTGGTTACTAATATGTTTCAACGACTGGGGCTCGTGTTCCCGACATATGCCGACGAAATTGAGAAATGGTTAAGTAACGGATATCTCCCCCCGTCTATTCCTGAGTCTTTTGTCCACGAGTGGTATCAGGAGCTTTTACGTGAGCACAGTGAAGCTCGCTGGCCTGAATATGGCTGCAAGCGTCTGCATAGCTGGGTGATGTCACAAAAAAATCCAGTGATTGGTATTAATCCTGACGCAGACTACCGCTATTCCGTGGCCTGGTTACCCGTCTTCGCTGCAGCTGTGGCAAGCGGAAATACTTCTTTTGAAGCTGTATTTGACCGTAAACCCGGTGCCGTATTTTTCCTGAGGCAAGTCAGGGACTTCGATTCCCGCTGGTTTAAGACCATCTTCCAGTGCAGCCTGTTGCGTTATGTTGCTAAAAAATAAAAAGGAATAAGGATGACTACACGCTATTTTTCGTCACTTATTGAACAATCGTTGTCTCGTTCAACTGAAGCAACGCTCAGTATCATGGGCGTTACAAACCCGCAGTTGCGTGAACATCTCGCGCAGCAAATGGGGGCTGATTGTGGGAAACCGGGCTCATTCCTTGCTTCTCCGGTATTCCAGCAAATGTTTGGCTGGAAGGAGTCAAACCACACGATGCGCAGCCTGACGGAAGGCAACGCATTGTTGAGCAAAGCAGTGGTTGATTCACTGGATGATCAGAGTAATGGCCGGTACCGGTTTGGTGCTGACTGGAAGCCTTTTACGCACCAGTTAGCCAGTTGGAAAGCTTTGCTGGAAAAGAAACATTCGGTGGTGGTAACCAGTGGTACGGGTTCAGGTAAAACGGAATGTTTTATGGTTCCGGTGCTGGAAGATCTCTACCGGGAATTGCATGAAAACGGCAACAATCCGTTGGTCGGTGTCCGAGCCCTTTTTCTCTATCCATTGAACGCCCTGATCAATTCACAGCGCGAGCGTCTGGATGCCTGGACGCGTGGTTTTGGTACTGGGATCCGCTACTGCCTTTACAACGGCAACACCGAAAACCTACACGCTTCGGTAAAAAGCGAACAGGCAAAAAGGCCGAATGAGGTGCTCTCGCGCGAAAAAATGCGTGAAGAACCAGCTCCGATTCTGGTGACCAATGGCACGATGCTGGAATATATGATGGTTCGCCAGATCGACGCCCCAATTATCCAGCAATCCAGAGAACAAAAATCACTACGTTGGATCGTACTGGATGAAGCTCATACTTATGTAGGGTCGCAGGCCGCTGAACTGGCGCTCCAGCTGCGTCGTGTGATGACAGCGTTTGGCGTGACACCAGATGACGTGCGCTTTGTAGCGACCTCTGCGACCATTGCCGGCAGCGATGCTGAAAAACAGCTGAAAAAATTTCTCTCTGAGTTATCTGGTATTCCGCAGGAGCGCATCGATGTTCTGGACGGAAGTCGGGTGATTCCTGAGCTGGAACCGTGCAAGAACGTTTCTATTCCGTTAGACGAAATAGAGCAAATACCTGATGAGGATATAAAAGATAAAAATAACAATAAAATTAAAGGAATAAGTCCGGATCGCTTTTATGCGCTCACGCACTCCCCCGAAGCGCGTTACATACGTGAGATGTTGGTCAAACAGCCCAATCCAATGAGGCTGGATGAGATGATGCAGCGGTTAAATGCTTTGACTAAAAAGCATTACAGCCAGCAGGAAGTACTGCGTTGGATCGACGTCTGTTCAGGTACCCAACCTAATGCAAAAGCTCCCGCATTTCTTAAAGTCAGGGCGCATATCTTCCAGCGTAATACCCAGGGAATATGGGCTTGTGTTGATAAAGATTGTAAGTTAAAGCACGGTACACCGCTCGAAAAAGGCTGGCCCTTTGGCTATGTATATGTGAACCAGCGACAAAATTGTGACTGTGGAAGCCCTGTATACGAAGTTGCATTCTGTAATGATTGTAATGAGCCTCATCTTCTGGCACAGGATAAAAAGGGCAAACTAGTCCAGTGGGAAAATAAAGGTGGCGATGAATTCTCTTTGCAGGATGAAGTACCTGTTGAACATGACGCTACAGCGGAAAAAGTCGAAAAAGAGAACGGTTTCCTGCCTCCGTTGATTATTGCCGCAGAAGAGAGCAGCGAGACAGGCTATACCCTACAACGCCTCGACCGCCAGACGCGCCGTATTGGCGTTATTAACAATGACAGCATTCCGCTGATTATTAATGATAAAAAGGTTTGTGGCGCCAGTGGCTGTGGCTACAGCGGCGTGAGCGGGAAACAGCCCTTCCGGCGTGCATTATTAGGAGGGCCATTTTACGTTACTAACATCGTGCCCACCGTTCTTGAGTATTGTCAGGACTTTACCAGTGATGAAGGCAAAGAGGGCGTCGGACCAGATTCGTTGCCAGGGCGAGGACGTCGACTCATTACTTTTACGGACAGTCGACAAGGTACAGCCAGAATGGCGGTGCGTATGCAGCAAGAAGCAGAACGCAGTCGCTTACGTGGAAGCGTAGTCGAAATTCTGAGTTGGCATCAACGGACACAAACGTCCACAGCGCCGAATGCCAATGCCGATTTGGAAAAATTAGCGGCCAGGGCGAAGCAAGCCCGTGAGCAGGCAGAAGAATATCGAAGCTGGGGATTGCCGGACCAGGCTAAATTGTCGCAAGCGCAGGCTGAACAGCTTGAACAGGCTTATCAGGCTGCAACCGGTGGGAAAGCCGCGACTATTCTGGTATCCCGAACCTGGACAGAAATGGTTAACGAGCTTAAAGAGAGAGCCGATATCCGCGGGCCGGTTCTGCAATATAACCATTATCTTAAGCCTGAAGTTTTTAATGAAAACGGCGGGCCTCTAAAGCTTTCGGAAATGTTGTTGTTCCGGGAATTCATGCGTCGCCCTAAACGAACCAACAGCCTGGAAACACAGGGGCTTGTTCAGGTTGGTTACCTGGGACTGGAGAAAATACATAAGATCCCTCTGCACTGGCAGGAAAAAGGATTAACGCTGGATGACTGGCGCGATTTTCTCAAAGTTACGCTGGATCATTACGTTCGTGAGAGTAACTTCACACAGTTGGATGATGAGCTGAAAAACTGGATCGGTAGCCGTTTTTCATCAAAATTCGTCCGTAACCCGGAATCAAAAGATCCTGAAGATAATCAGAACAGACGCTGGCCTCAAATTCGTAATGGCAATATAACCCATCGTTTAGCGAAGTTGCTGATGCTGGGAGCCGGATTCAAAACCGTCAATACGGCGACTATTGATATTATCAATACATGGCTGAAAGAAGCATGGGCCCAACTTACCGGACCGCTTGCAGTACTGAAACCCGATGGCAACCGTTTTTATTTACCGAAAGAGCATATGACTTTTTCTTTAATCACGGATGCCTGGATTTGCCCGGTAACCAATAAAATCCTGGATACGGCTTTTAAAGGCTTAACCCCTTATCTGCCTACCCATATTTCGTTCGAGCATCTTACCCAGGTGCAATATGACAGTTTTGTCGCGCAGAAAGTCACCATGCCGGAAATCTGGAAGCTGGATCGTTCACAGGAAGACTACGCAGAGGGTCTGGCAAAAGCACGCGACTGGGTCAGCAATGATCCGCTGATCGCACAATTGCGGTCAGAAAACGTCTGGACAGACATTAACGATCGTGTCGTGGAAGGCGGCTTCTACTACCGTACAGCCGAGCACTCAGCCCAGCAGTCTTCAGAGCGCCTGCAAAGCTATGAAAAGATGTTCAAGAATGGGCAACTTAATGTTCTCAACTGTTCAACCACCATGGAAATGGGGGTTGATATCGGGGGCATTACTGCGGTGGTAATGAACAACGTTCCGCCACATCCGGCCAACTATTTACAGCGCGCCGGGCGAGCCGGGCGTAGTAAAGAGTCGCGTGCGATCTCTTACACCCTATGTAAAGGTAACCCACACGACCAGCAGGTTTTTGCCAACCCGCTCTGGCCGTTTGAAACCATGATCCCGGCACCCATGGTTGCGATGAACTCCGCTCGACTGGTGCAACGTCACGTCAATGCATTATTACTGTCCGACTTTTTATGTAACGTTATTGGCGAAACCGATAAAGAGAAAACCAGCCTCGATAGCCTCTGGTTTTTCGGTGAAGATGACGGGCAATCAAAATGCGAACGCTTTAAAATCTGGCTGGAACGCCCGGTTCTTGATATCGACACGGCGCTGGAACGGCTGGTGAAAGGTACGGCGTTGCATGGCGCAAGAGCCGAACATCTGCGGGATAAAACAATCAACGCGATCACCTTCCTGCAACAGCGGTGGCTCTCCGTTTATCGCGATCTCGTGGCCCAGGAGCGTGAGTCGCAGCCGCAAACGCCTTATCGTAAGCGCATAGAGCTGGAGAAGAAACGGCACTGTGGCGAGT
Organism: Escherichia whittamii; assembly: GCF_014836715.1. Taxonomy (GTDB): domain Bacteria; phylum Pseudomonadota; class Gammaproteobacteria; order Enterobacterales; family Enterobacteriaceae; genus Escherichia; species Escherichia whittamii. The sequence continues at coordinate 308,071 of NZ_JACSQI010000001.1, read as the reverse complement.
ATCTGCTGCGCGACCTGGCTGCCAGAACCTTCCTGCCGGGATACGGCTTCCCGACAGATGTAGTGACGTTTGATAACTTCACGATGGAAGATTATATCCGCGAAAAATCGCAGAAAAGTCGTGATAAAAAGGACCGTGAAGATAACGTCTCCCGTTATAAAGGATTACCTTCCCGTAACCTCGGTGTTGCCATTCGTGAATATGCGCCGGGAGCAGAGATCATTCTTGATGGCCGTGTCTTCCGCTCTGCCGGTGTCTCACTGCATTGGCACAATATCAATGCCGATACCAATGAAGCCCAGCGTCTGGATTGTGCCTGGCGCTGTCACAAATGCGGGACCATTGGCTATGAAGAGGGGATGAGCAGTTCCGGGATGCTCTTTTGCTCCAATAGCGCCTGTGGCGAAAAAATAATCATGGATAATCGCCGTCAGGTGCTGCAGCCTGCCGGGTTTGTCACCGATGCACACGCTCCGGTAACGAACAATATTGAAACCATGAAATTCGTCCCGGTTGTCCCCGCCTGGGTCTTTGTTAAAGCAGAGCCCGTACCGTTACCTAACCCGCTAATGGGTTATATGGCTTCTGGGGCTGATGGGCATGTTTTCCAGCAAAGTCTGGGGGAAGGTGGACACGGTTATGCATTGTGTCTGAGCTGTGGCCGTGCGGAGTCGATGCTGAATGAAAATGATGCGCCGAAAAGTATGGAAGCTCACTATCCACCGCGTCCGGGTAAAGCGGACCGCGACAGCCAGAATCATCGTCTGATTTGCCCAGGTTCGACGGCACTCATGAAGAACGTCACCCTGGGCGCACTGGCGCGCACCGATGTCTTTGAAATGGTTCTGCGCAAACCGCAAAACGGCGAGTATCTGCCAGATAACACAGAGGAGGGTCGGATTGTCGCCATGACTCTGGCGGTTGCTCTGCGTCAGGCGCTGGCGGGCGTTCTGGGTATCTCCGCCGCAGAACTCGGCTATTCTGTACGTCCGGTCAGACTGGAGGATGGGCAATCGGTATTAGCCGTTCAGCTTTATGATGTGATCAGCGGTGGTGCAGGTTTTGCCTCCAGCGCACCGGTACACATTGAAGCTATATTGCAGGGAATGGTGAAACAGTTAGGCTGCCGCCATTGTGATACTGCATGTAGTGAATGCCTGCTTGATTCCCAGACTCGCCACGATCACGATTTGCTGGACCGCAAAGCGGCACTGGCCTGGCTTGGCGATGACTTCACGTATTACATCGGTTTACCGGATGAAGAGACATTCTCGCTGCCGGATACCCGCTACTGCCCTGGCGCTATTGGCGATACGATTCGCCGGGCGATTAACGAAGGTGCTGAAAAGCTTACCCTGTGGATGACCGGCGCGCCCAATGAGTGGGATTTATACGCCCGTCAGTTCCGCGCGGCTATTCAGAGCTATCGGCTAAAAGACAACGTCGAGGTCGATCTTGTTATCCCTGCGGGAGTGGATGACCCGGATCTGTTGCATGAACTTTCGCAATTTGCTGCGCTGGGTGTGCGGCTGTGCCATGTTGAGCAGGAGCTGCAATTACCGATTGTTGCCCAGGTCACCTTTGCCGATCGCGTGATGACGCTGGCCTCTCGCAGCCAGCAGGCAACGATTCCGGGGCCGGAGTGGCACCTGAATGACGAACTGGTGGTGCGTAGTCTCGGTTATAAAACGGTAGAACTGAGCGAGTTTATTCTGCCGGCTAAAGCCGCCAACGCTGTCGAGCGGGTCAAAGACATTCAGATCCACAAACAGTTGAATGGACCACTGTCGCAGTTTGGGCAACGCTTCTGGGACGTGCTGTTTAACGACCATGAAGAAGCGCAGTCACTGATGAAAAACACGCGAATTACCGGCGTTCACTATACCGATCGCTATCTGCAAAACCCGGTTGCGCTGGCGTTGTTGGGGTCAATTCTGAAACCGCTAAAAACAAAGCTGACCGATGGCGCTGAAGTGGCGCTGGATACGCTGTTTAAAGATAAAGATCGCCCCGGTAACCGGCCTTTCCATGACTGGATGAGCATAGCGGATTTTCAGGATTTCGCTGATCAGTGGTTTGCAGCTGCGCTGGGCAGGCCGGTAGAGCTGACGGTGTTCGACTCGCCGCGCGATATCCCTCACCATCGTAAACTGACGGTGACTTTTGAAGATGGTCAGGTATTGAAGATCCGCTTCGATCAGGGGATGGGCTACTGGCGTATCAACTTTGCATCGAAATGGCATTACTTTGACTTCAGCGATGACGTTTCTTTCCAGTTAGTCAAAATGGCTCAGGCCTGCAATGAAGGAAATGTGGCCAACAGCGAAGAGAGCTGGGCAACGGATGTGCTGGTGGAGGTGATCGCCTCCTGATGATGAACCGCTCCCGACGTCGTGTCGGGAGCGTTTTTCCATTCATGCAACTTTCTGTTTACCCGCAATCACCCCAATAAACTCCTGCACCTGCTTTTGTTTACGCGCCGACAGCTTGCACACCTGGCGCAGCGACTGCATCAGTTCGCTCTCTTCGGCGGCGGGGGGTTGGGCGGTGAGGACAATACAGCCTTCCATCACTTTGACGTCTACTGCCGTACCGGTGGCAAAACCGGCGGCTTCCAGCCACTGACCTTTCAGGGTGATGGCGGCAATACGGCTGTAATCCGGGTAGCGACTCGCATAACTCACGGTTAATTGACGGTTATTTGCCGGGGAGACTTCTGCTTCGAACGGTTGTGCAATAGAATGCGTGTCAGTCATGATTACTATTCCTTAGAAATAGGGATTGTGATGAGCGGTGCGGGTGTGTTGGCGCACATCCGCACCGCGCTAAATACCTGGATATATCATCAGTAAATACAGGGAAAGTCCAGCTAAAAATAGAATAAAATGGGCAGTTTCTGGAATGATTTAAATATATTTATGTGAGTTATGATTGGCATGAAATAATAAAAAGCGCACCGGAAAGGTGCGCCAGAAAATAATGATCAGGATTTTTTACGCGAGGCTTTTTTACCCCCGCTGGCTGCGCGTTCAGCTTTGATTTTTTCCAGCAACGCGGCGGCGCTGTTTTCTCCGCTGATTAATTCCGGGTTTTCGGCCCGCCACTGGGCGGTGAGTTCACCACGGAACGCTTTTGCCAGGATGGATTGCGTCAGGTTGTTGACGCGGGCCAGGGCGTTGTTGACCTGTTTTTCTATGGTGTCGGCGTAGGCGAAGAGTTGCTCGACGCGGCGAACGATTTCGTGTTGTTCGGTAATATTGGGAACATTAATCAATAGTGCTAAAAATTTCTTTTGGGTTAAATTCATACCGCTATCAGATGTACCAGTTTTTATTTTCTCAATGATATCTAAATACTGAGGTGAATTTAGACACCAGTTTAGAAACTTACTGGATATTTTGTTCGGTTGTACACGAACCCTGTAGACTTTATCGCATATCATTAAGTATGGATAATCTTTATCAACAATACAAGTAACTCCACACCTTACTCGAGGCCCAGCCCTGGTTATTAAAATATCATCAGCTTTTAGTGATAAATGAAATCTTGGTGTAAGAGATTCAGGTAATTTTTTGTTCCCTTTGCTTACGAAGTATCCTGGTTGTATAGCCGTGGTTTTTATTACACCCCATTCGTACTCATTAGCTGGATGATTTTCACATTTCGGACTCCAGCCTTGATCTATACTTTGAATCAACTCTTCTAAGGTTATAAAAACAGGCGGAGAAATTTTTAAGCTATCCCTCCATTCTTCTGTTAAATTTCCTTTTATTGCAGTCGCCAATACCGCCTGACGAAAACGTTTCAGGATTTGTGGGATTTGCTCAAGACGTGCTTTGGTGCTGTCTACCTGCGCCAGCAGCGTATCAAGTTTTTCAGCAATGATTTTTTGTTCTGCCAGAGGGGGAAGAGGCACCTGAACCTTTTCTAAACCTTGTCTGGTTATTTGTGGCTGGGCTGAACCTGAAATCGCATCTTCTAAGCCTCTTGCTTGAAGTGCGTATTTTAGAAAATGTAGGCCTATTAAATTTATTGGCTGATTGTCTAAAGCCATCGCATTGCCATTTATATAAGAAAATGGCTCGGATATATGAATATTGCCACAGGTTGCCCCACGGCAAGTTAACATAATGGTCGGATTCTCATGTGTGTATTCGCTATAAAATCCTATTTTCCCATTTGCACCATATACAGTATAACCACAGGGAGTAAGATCTTTTACAGATATAGTTTTCCATTGTTTTGGGTATACCATATCTTTCAAAAAAGGTGTTTCCCACTCCTGAGGTAAAGAACCTGAAATATATCCAAGTGACATTATTTCACCCCACCAAACGCTTCTTCCAGTAACTGACGCTGCAAATCCGCCTCATCGCTCGCTCCCAGTTCACGCATCAGCGCATCCAGTTCGCCCAGCGCCTGTACCAGTTCGCCCATCGCTTCTGCCGCTAATACATCCGGCTCCGGCAGGCTGTCGGCATCAATACTGTCTTTATCTTTCAGCCAGGAGATATCCAGCGAATCGGATTTCGCTGTGCGGATCCACTCGCGGCTGAACTTGCGCCAGCGGCTGGTAGCCAGATGCTGATCGGTATTTTTGTTCTCTTCGCTGTCGGCAACTTCCGTCTCTTCGGCGTTAAAACTCCATTCCCCTTCAGTGCGCGGGCTTAAACCGTGTGGGTCTTCGCCATACACGCGCTCAAACGGCTGCAAATGCTCGTCGGTAAACGGCGTGCGTTTACCAAAACTCGGCATATTGGTACGCAGGTCGTACACCCACACGTCGTCGGTACAGTTCTTATCCTGATTTGGGTTCGCCACCGTCCCTTTGGTAAAGAACAGTACGTTGGTTTTCACGCCCTGCGCGTAAAAAATACCGGTCGGCAGACGCAGGATGGTGTGCAGATGACACTTATCCATCAGGTCACGACGAATGTCGGTGCCTTTACCGCCTTCAAACAGCACGTTATCCGGCACCACGACCGCCGCACGACCGCCAGGATGCAGCGTTTCGATAATATGCTGCATAAAGCACAACTGTTTGTTGCTGGTCGGGTGAACAAAGGTGCGGGTAATGTTGGTGCCTGCGGCGCTGCCAAACGGCGGGTTAGTGGCGACAATATGCGCCTTCGGCAGGTTTTCACCGTCGCTGCCCAGAGTGTTGCCCAGACGGATTGCGCCGCCGTGGTCGAGGTTGCCTTCAATATCGTGCAGCAGGCAGTTCATCAGCGCCAGACGACGGGTGCCGGGCACCAGTTCGAGGCCGATAAACGCGCGGTGGATCTGGAAATCCTGCGTGTCGCCATCAAGGTCGTCCAGATCGTTAGTCTGCGACTTAACGTAGCGGTCGGCTTCAATCAAAAAGCCCGCTGTACCTGCTGCCGGGTCCTGTACCACTTCACGCGGCTGCGGTTTCAGCAGATGAATAATGGTTTTAATCAGCGGACGCGGGGTGAAGTACTGGCCCGCGCCAGACTTGGTTTCATTCGCGTTCTTTTGCAACAGACCTTCGTACATATCGCCGAAGTCATCGCGCGACTTACCGTGTGCGCCGTTGTACCAGTCCAGTGAATCCATATTGCTGACCAGTTCGGTCAACTGTTTCGGCTGGGTAATGGTGGTGTTGACGTTCTGGAACACCGCCTGCACCAGCTTTTGATTGTCGGCGCCCAGATGCACCAGCAGGTTACGGTAGAACTGCAACTGCTCCTGGCCGATACGGGATTTCAGGTCATCCCAGCGGTAGCCTTCTGGCAGGTATTCCGCTTCCTGTCCGGTTTCTTTACACATTTTCAAAAACAGCAGCGAGGCGAGTTCATTGACGTAGTTTTGATAGGAAACGCCGCCATCGCGCAGGTTGTCGCACAGCTTCCACAGCTTGGCGACCAGATCGTTATTGTTCATTGTGAGTTCCGTAAATTAAGCAGCGGCCCGCATTGTTTGGGGCCGCAGAAAAAGAAATTGCCGGGGGTAATATACACAAAATCATTCAGGTTGCATCAAGGTGGCAAGCGAGTGAATCCCCGGGAGCGTACAGAAGTACGTGACCTGGGTGAACGAGCGCAGCCAACGCAGAGGCAGCCTGAAGGATGAAGTGTATACGTGTCAGGCCAGCTCGTCCCAGATATAATCGCTGAATTTATCGAGCAGGTTGTCGAGATTATCGTCAAAGGTTCTTTGCAGCATTGCCTTCCCGCCACGGCGGTGGAAGTTGCCAGTTTTGAAGACATCGTCGTCGAGCACCACTTTCTCTTTCAGCGCCTGCGCTAAACGATCGAGCCAGTTTAATTGCTCGCTGCTCCAGTCGTTTTCGCCCTTAATGCGCGTCAGTGCGTGATCGACACGTTCCTCAAATGGTTTCAGTGCATCGCCCACCGCAGCGCGGCGAATATGTCCAATCAGCCGGGCGGCGATATCTTCATTGCGCGTCTCTTTCCACGCTTTGCGCAGGGAAGATTCCTCAAAGTGCTGGCGGTCAAACCACTCCTGTAGCTCGACCAGCCCTTTACGGGTGAGATCGCGCGGGCGATTAATCACCGCCTGCAATGCCGGTTGTGCGTTCGGGGAACGTTGCACCAGCGAGTCAAAGGCTTCGAGGAAATCCTGCGGCGTGTCGTAATCACCGTACAGCGATTTTACGCTCACCACCTCATCGTCGATATCGAGGAAGATCGGCGCATCATTCAGGTTGTTGATGTCAGTTTTCAGCTTTTCCAGACGGGCAATAAAGCCAGGCAGTTTATTAAAGACTTCGGCGCTCCAGTGCGGCCCTTTATCCCGCAGGCGTGAGGCGAAGCCGTTAAAGTTCACCCCCGCCGCGTCCTGGCATAGCTCATCCAGACGACGCACCTGTTTATCTATCGTTTCGCTGCGGTCACGGTTAAACGTGGCCAGACCGATGATGCGCTGGAGCTTCGCCACCAGTTGTTCATGGCTGTGCTCGGCAAAGCTGCGGCCATCCGCTTCGGTGATTTTATAGGTTTCTGAATCGGTAATTTCGTTGACCAGCGTTTGCAGTTCCACCTTCGGGCGCACCACTACCGGACGCATGGTGTCGACGCTCTCCAGCGTGCTGTAGATATCGACACAGTCGAAAATCTTAAAGCTGGTTTTATTCACGTCCGGGCATAAGCGCGTGGCGCGGCCTTTCATCTGCTCGTACAGAATGCGGCTGCGTACTTTACGCAGGAACACGATGTTACAGATCGACGGAATATCGACGCCGGTCGTCAGCAGGTCGACGGTTACCACGATATTGGGCAGCCGCTCTTTATTGAAGCGGGTGATCATGGTCTGCACTTTGCGCGCGTCTTTATCGGCATCACCGGTGATCTTGATGATCGCGTCGTGCTCCAGTTGCGGATACTTTTTCTTGAACGCGGTACGCAGCTCTTCCACCACCATATCGGCATGAGCATTGGTGACGCAGAAGACCAGCGTTTTTTGTGACCCGGTCGGGTCAAGGTAATTGGTGAGCTCGTTACAGACGGCGCGGTTAAACGCCGGGATCACCAGGCCACGGTTAAAGTCGGCGACCTCAAAATCCTGATCGTCTTCCAGGGTGTCGTTGATCACTTCTCCCTGCGGGCTGATGCGCTCTACCTGCTCGCCTTTGGAGAGATAAACCCCCTCCTGCGCGTTGCGGGTGGTGATCTGAATAGGCGGATCCTGGTCGATCAGAAAACCGTCGATAACCGCGGTACGGTAGGTATAACGGTAAACAGGCTCGCCGAAAATCTGCACCGTATGCAGCGCCGGGGTGGCGGTGAGGGCGATTTTTACCGCATCGAAGTGATCGAGAATGCGACGGTAGGCAGAAACGTAATCCAGCTGACTGCGGAACTGCAGTTCGCCTTCGGTCTGCTCTTTATCGAGAATATAGCCGCGATGCGCTTCATCGACGACGATACAGTCGTAACGGGCCACCGGCATCGGTTCATCTGATTGCAGGGTGCGTTTCACCAGCGACTGTACGGTGGCAACGTGAATTTTGGTGCTGTCTTCCGGGAATTTATCCGTCAGACCTTTAATGTCGAAAATGCTGTTAAAGGTGTCGCCGTTAATACGCGTATCTTCAAACGCCCCCAGCGCCTGCTCGCCAAGAGAACGGCGATCGACAAGGAAGAGAATGCGTTTAAAACGCTGGGACTGGATCAGGCGGAACATCATGGCAATTGCGGTGCGGGTTTTACCAGTACCCGTCGCCATCGCCAGCAGGATTTCTTGTTGACCCTTGACGATTGCCTTTTCAACCGCGCGGACGGCATCTTCCTGATAATAACGCAAGCCCAGCTCGCTCATGCCAGGGTTATCGGCAAACCACTGATTCTGTTTTTGCGGTTCGCTGCCGAGCATTTCCAGCAGCTCTTCCGGGCGATGCCACTCGGGTAAGGCTTTCGACATATTGCGGGTATCACGCACGTCGCGATACCAGATGCCGCTTTTAGTCTTCATCGCTGCGCGGTATTCGCGCCCGTTGGTCGAGTAGCAGAAGGGGATTTTAAACCGTTGTTGGCCGCTGGTGTCCTGCCAGCTGGTTTCATACTCTGGCACCGCTTCATGCACTTCATCCGGTGAGTAGTGCTCAAGCAAGGTTTCCCGCAGGAAGCCATTATCGAAACATTTACTGTAGCGATAAGACTCATTGAGCTTGGCGGGAACGTCGATATTGTTACGTTTCGCCTCTACCACTGCGATAGGCTTGAGGCCGACAAACAGTACATAATCCGCAAAGCCCTGTTTACCCGTTTCATCTATCCCGGTCGGCCATTCGGCAATGGCTTTATTGACGCCGGGTTCAGGGCGTGCGCCTTTGGAGAAGCGCAGGGCTTTACTGTCGGCCTGCCAGCCCGCTTTACGCAGTTGGGCATCAATCAGGAAGCGGCTCTCTTCTTCGCTAAGGTTGAGTGTGCGCTTGATGGCCTGATCGGTAATTTCTTTGTGGTAAGCCTTACGTTCCTGTTCGGTCTGTTTGGCCAGCTCCGCGTTCTTCTCGGCGAGCTGTGCTTCCAGTGCCGCAAGGCGAGCCTGGGTTTGCGCTTCGGTTTCCTGTTGTTTGCCTTCCAGAATGGCGATATAGCCGTTCAGGGCAACCAGTTTCTGCTGCTGCGCTTCGACTTCAGCCTGAGTCTGCGCTTTTTCTCGCGCCTGCTGTTCAAGCTGTTGTTTTAGCGTCAACACTTCCTGGTGATAGAGGTTTTCACCACGTTCCGGCAACACAAACACCGGCACCGGGAAGTCATAATCTTTGGTGACCAGACGGTAGTACCAGACAGCCAGACGGAAGCCGAGCCGCAGGCACATCTGGGCATCGTCGAGATCGTTATGATATTCGTGCACCGCCTGGTTACCAATGCGGCGTAATTTGTGGAATACAGAGAGGATGTTGTCATCAACGAAGGCGATTTTGCCGAGTTCGCGCAGGAGATCGTGTTGATTCTCACAAGGGGGGATGTTGAGTAACAGACCAAGATGTTTTGCTGTGGCTTCTCCAAACATACGCATTTTAATCAGCGTCGTGTTGGGATCATCCGGGTAGTTATTTTCCGCCGCACAGGCGATGGCATAAGTGAAGTCGTTGACACCCTTCAGGAATTCAAAATTGGATTTATTCATCATTCTTATTAATCCATTGCAGTGTGGGCCTGTCCAAATATTTAAGGCCCATAACGTCTTATCTTAACTTTCTGTACCTTCCCGGGCAATGACCGGAGTCACAGCAACTGACTCATTTCTAAAGTGTTCGTCTATTTTGGTAGTGCTATAGTAGCTGAAAAACATCTACCTGATTCTGCAAGGATGTACTATGACGGTCCCTACCTATGACAAATTTATTGAACCTGTTCTGCGTTACCTGGCGACAAAACCGGAAGGTGCAGCCGCACGTGATGTTCACGAGGCTGCTGCGGATGCATTAGGGCTGGATGACAGCCAGCGAGCAAAAGTCATTACCAGCGGACAACTTGTTTATAAAAATCGTGCAGGCTGGGCGCATGACCGTTTAAAACGTGCCGGGTTGTCGCAGAGTTTGTCGCGTGGCAAATGGTGTCTAACCCCCGCTGGTTTTGACTGGGTTGCGTCTCATCCCCAGCCAATGACGGAGCAGGAGACAAACCATCTGGCCTTCGATTTTACGAATGTCAAACTCAAGTCACAGCCGGATGCCGTCGATTTAGAGCCAAAAGCCGACACTCCCGATCATGAAGAACTGGCAAAGAGCAGCCCGGACGATCGGTTAGATCAGGCGCTAAAGGAGCTTCGCGATGCAGTGGCTGATGAGGTTCTGGAAAACTTATTGCAGGTTTCTCCTTCGCGCTTTGAAGTTATTGTTCTGGATGTTTTGCATCGCCTGGGGTATGGCGGCCACCGTGATGATTTGCAGCGTGTTGGCGGTACCGGAGATGGTGGTATTGATGGTGTAATCTCGCTTGATAAACTGGGCCTGGAGAAAGTTTATGTTCAGGCAAAACGTTGGCAGAACACCGTAGGCAGGCCAGAATTACAGGCGTTTTATGGTGCACTGGCTGGGCAAAAAGCGAAACGTGGGGTGTTTATTACCACTTCTGGATTTACGTCGCAGGCTCGTGACTTTGCCCAATCCGTCGAGGGGATGGTGCTGGTTGATGGGGAACGCCTGGTGCACTTAATGATCGAAAACGAAGTAGGGGTTTCTTCACGTTTGTTGAAGGTGCCGAAACTGGATATGGACTATTTTGAGTGAAATATCAGGCCGGATGCGCTGCGCTTATCCGGCCTACCAGCTCTTACTTCCTCAACCCCGCAAACGCCGCCCTTATCTCTTCCTCCGGCAACTGAATCCCGATAAACACCATTGTGCTATGCGGTTTTTCATCGCCCCACGGGCGGTCCCAGTCGGCGCTGTAGAGGCGCTGGACGCCCTGGAACAGCAGGCGGTTAGGTTCGCCGTCAATCCACAGCATCCCTTTGTAACGCAGCAGTTTATCTGCCGACTCCAGCAGCAGATTTTCCATCACCCGGGAAACTTCGCTGATATCTACCGGGTAATCCAGTTCCACCACAATCGATGAAATATCGTTTTGTTTATCCGCGATAAAGTGGAAACGCGGTTTGGTGCTGACGACGTTCTCTTCCAGCATAAAACCATTGGTGTTGAACAGCAGACCCAGGTCGATATCGCCGTGGGTGACGGTGTAGACCGGTGCACGGGCGTTGATGCGCGCCAGTCGTTCACGCAGTTTTTCTGCTTCGCCAGCGACGTCGGTTTTAGTCAGCAGAATACGGTCGGCGTAGCCAACCTGGGACTGGGCGATGGTGAACTGGTTCATCTGCTCATCGGCATGTACCGCATCCACCAGCGCAATCACGCCGTCCAGCAGGTAGCGCTGGCATAAAACCTCATGGGAGAAAAAAGTCTGAATAATCGGGCCGGGGTCGGCCATGCCGGTGCATTCAATGACCAGACGGTCGAACTGAATATTGCCCTTGTCGAGATTGTCCAGCAGGTCAAGTAGCGCGTCCTCCAGCTCGTTGGAGCGCGAACAACAGATGCAGCCGTTGGTCAGCGTTTTGATCTGCGTGGCGCGGTCGCCAATTAATTGATCATCAACGGAGACTTCGCCGAATTCGTTTTCAATCACGGCAATCTTGTAGCCGTGCTGTTCGTTAAGAATATGGCGCAGCAGGGTGGTTTTGCCCGCGCCTAAAAAACCGGTGAGTAGGGTAACTGCAATCGGGTTCATGCTCTCTCCATTAACAACAGCGCATACCGCCTTTACCATCGCCGCCGTAGCGCGCGTTCTGGCGTTCGCGGAAGAATTCTTCATAGCTCATGTACGGCTTGTCGGGATGGTTGGTCTTCATATGCTCGACGTAGTTGTCGTAGTCTGGAATGCCAATCAACATCTTCGCCGCCTGGCCGAGATATTTTTTTGCCTGTCCTAAGTTACCAAACATTTTGCCTTCCAGATATGCGTAAAGCCCGGAAGGTCCGGGCTGAGGATTTGCCGGATGCGGCGTAAACGCCTTATCCGGCCTACGATAGACATTTTGTAAGCCGGATAAGGCAACCTGTTAGTGGTGCGAAGAGATCTTCACGCCGCCTTCCGGGATTGGAACGTACGGTGTTTCTTTGTCAGTACGTTTGTCGCTGTTACGCACCGCAAGCCAGGTTTTGAAACCGTAGAAGATGATGCTGTACACCACAATCAGGAACAGAATACTCAGGCCTGCGTTGGTGTAGTTGTTCACAACGATGTGGTTCATGTTGGCAATCTGCTGCGCCGTCAGGTCAGTACCGTTAGCAATCTTCTCTTTGTACTGGCTTGCCATGTAGAAGAAGCCTTCCATCTGCGGGTTGGTGCTGAACAGTTTCAGGCCCAGCGCCCAGGTGGTGCAGATAAGCAGCCATACAGCCGGAACAACAGTTACCCAGATGTATTGAGTGCGCTTCATCTTAATCAGCACAACGGTGCCCAGTACCAGCGCCACGGCTGCCAGCATCTGGTTAGAGATACCGAACAGCGGCCACAGGCTCTTAACGCCGCCCAGCGGATCGACCACGCCCTGATACAGCAGGTAGCCCCACAGACCCACACAGCCCGCAGTACCGATGATACCGGCAACCAGAGAGTCAGTTTTTTTCAGGAACGGGATGAAGTTACCCAGCAGGTCCTGCAGCATAAAGCGGCCAGAACGGGTACCGGCATCCAGCGCGGTCAGGATGAACAGGGCTTCGAACAGAATACCGAAGTGATACCAGAAGCCCATGTCAGCCATCGGCAGCACTTTGTGGAACACATGAGCGATACCTACCGCCAGCGTCGGCGCACCACCTGCACGGTTCAGAACAGAAGGCTCACCAATGTCTTTCGCGGTTTGCAGGATCTGCTCTGGCGAAATCACGAAGCCCCAGGAGCTGACGGTCGCTGCCGCGTGTGCGGTAACGTCTTTCAGCTGCGCCATGATGATCGGCGCGTTCTCACCACCCATTTCATGCAGGTTAGGCATGGTGATGCCGAGGCCCGCAGGCGGGGTGTTCATCGCGAAGTAAAGACCCGGTTCGATGATGGACGCCGCAACCAGCGCCATAATCGCCACGAAGGACTCCATCAGCATTGCGCCGTAGCCAATGAAACGCGCGTCGGTTTCGTTAGCCAGCAGTTTCGGCGTTGTACCGGAAGAGATCAGCGCGTGGAAGCCAGACACTGCACCACAGGCGATGGTGATGAACAGGAACGGGAACAGAGCGCCTTTCCACAGCGGGCCAGTACCGTCAATGTACTGGGTCATCGCAGGCATTTTCAGTTCCGGGTTCAGCACGACGATACCCAGCGCCAGGCCGACGATAACGCCGATTTTCAGGAAGGTGGCCAGATAGTCGCGCGGTGCGAGGATCAGCCACACTGGCAGCAGTGCGGAAACAAACGCATAGCCAATCAGCGCGAAGGTAATGGTGGTGTCTTTAAAGGTCAGTGCCGGACCCCAGTACGGGTCGTGAGCAATCACGCCGCCGAAGTAGATAGAAGCGACCAGCAGCACGATACCAATGACAGAGACTTCACCCACACGCCCCGGACGAATAAAGCGCATGTAGATACCCATAAACAGCGCAATCGGCACGGTTGAGCAAACGGTGAAGACACCCCACGGACTTTCGGCCAGGGCTTTAACCACAATCAGCGCCAGGACGGCAAGGATGATGATCATGATTAAGAAACAGCCAAACAGCGCGATAGTTCCCGGTACTGGCCCCATCTCTTCTTTGATCATCTCACCGAGAGATGCGCCGTTACGGCGAGAAGAGATAAACAGCACCATAAAGTCCTGAACCGCACCGGCCAGCACTACCCCCGCCAGCAGCCACAGTGTGCCAGGCAGGTAGCCCATCTGCGCGGCGAGAACCGGGCCAACCAGCGGACCAGCACCGGCGATAGCGGCGAAGTGGTGACCAAACAACACGTAACGGTTGGTCGGAACGTAGTTCAGACCGTCGTTGTTAATAACCGCAGGTGTCGCGCGCGTGGGGTCGAGTTTCATCACCTTCTGGGCGATGTACAGACTGTAGTAGCGATAAGCCACCAGATACACTGACACAGAGGCGACCACAATCCACAGGGCGCTGACGTGCTCCCCCCGACGTAATGCAACTACCGCGAGGCAGAATGCACCGATGATTCCGAGAATCACCCAGGGTATGTGCTTGAATAGTTTTTTCGTATCCATAGTAAAACCTGCCATTTTACTCGTCGTCTTTTGGCTTACAGGTGCGGCAACTGCGTTCGTTCACCCCTGTCACTTACTTTTGTAAGCTCCCGGGGATTCCCTCACTTGCTGCCTTCCTGCAAACCAAAATCCATAGAGTAATTTGTTAATCATTGGCCGAAGCCGTTCTAGGTTTGCGTTGCGTTTGAGGAGGTAAATTGACCGCTATCCTGCTGTGATGTTGCCAGAGTTACGCGCGCGTAAAGTAAGGTAAATAACTGAGTGGTTATATTAGGGACGTAAGCGGTCAGGAATGGCGGTGAGCGGTTGGGCAAGAATTATTCATTAGGCTAATATGTGATTGAGATCACAATAAAAATGCCCCTTCGATAATTAACCGAAGGGGGCGTTCTTAGAAGAGAGTATCCAGCTCTGCCAGTACGTTGTAGTCGTCATCAGTCAATAACAACGTTTTCCATTTGTCGAAGGTCAGGCACGGATGGGAAGTGCCAAACACCAGAATATCCCCCACCTGCACGTCGCTGTTGGCAGCCAGTTGTAACATGCAGTGCTGATCCATAATGCCAACACTGTGAATAGCCTCAGGATTAAACGCCAGTGATTTACCCTCGCGATAGTGGGCGACCGGTTGCGGTAATCCGGCGTCGAAGGCGCAATCACGTTTACCAAAATTAACTACCGCCCGATCTGCTTCCGGCACCGATTGCACCATAGCCACCAGCTCCAGCGCAGATGTGAGATCGCCTGCCAGATCGCAAGCCACCGGATCGCGGGCGATCAATTGCTGTTGTGCCGCGTCGTAGATCCCTGTGTCATGGGTGATGTAACAGCCTGGGCGAATGACAATGCGGCAGTTATCAGGTTTTTCTGCCGCCAGCCAGATGTTGCACACCACGTCATACCAGACCGTGCCTGCTCCGGTGAGAATAAATTCGCCATCAACCAGGTAAGCCATATCACAAGCCAGTTGTGCGGCATCCCGCAGCAGTGTTTCTACCTGCGGTTGCGGATCTTCGCCGTGTAAAACACCTTCATATAGCTCAAGCCCCCGCAGACATAAACCTGGTAATTGGGCCGCCTGTCCAGCCAGTGCCAGTGCGGCATCCGTTGAGCGGCAACCACAGCGCCCGCCGGGAACACCCAGCTCAATCATCACGTTCAGCGTCTGTTGCTGGCTGGCAAAAAAGGCAGACAAAGCGCGGGCGTTCTCAATGCTGTCAATGCAGCAGATAAAATCGACCGTCGGGTAATGCCGTTGCAACTGGGCGATTAGCTGCATATTCGCCTTGCCGACCAATTGGTTAACCATCAGTACACGCAGGATCCCGCTCGCCATTGCTGCACCAGCCTGCCATGCGCTACCGACACCTATTGCCCAGGCGCCTGCTGCCTGCTGCGCCTGAAAAATCCACGGCGTCATGGTGGTTTTACCGTGCGGTGCCAGTGAAACGCCGCGCGCGTCAGCATAGCGTTGCATCCACGCAATGTTGTTCTCCAGAGCCTGCTTTTTAATGATCGCGGTAGGTAAACAAACATCTTCGGCAAGGATATTTGCGGGCGTTTGCATCAGGGCTGATTTATGGGGAACCAGAGGTTCGGAGTGGTATTTCATAACATTCACCTTTTGAAGATTTCAGCGTATCGGATGTGAGTATCATTTGTAACTAAATGAAATATAAATGTTTAGTTTATTTGTCTTATGGTTTATGAATAAAAGTATCATAAAATCATCTGGGTTTTGCGTAGTTTTCCACTGTTTTTCATCCTTGTAAATGGTTAACTTGTCACCATTGCAGAAATGGAGTGACGAACATGCAGATTGACTGGTTAATCAAAAATGTGACGGTTATCGACGGTAGTGGCGGCCCTGAATTTCGCGCTGACGTGGCAATAACAGGTGACCGGATTGTCGATATTGCCCCTGCGCTTAACGTTACGGCGCAGCAGGTCATTGACGGTGAAGGACGGGTGCTGGCACCAGGGTTTATCGACGTTCATACCCATGACGATATCAACGTTATTCGCATCCCGGAGTATCTGCCAAAAATCAGCCAGGGGATCACCACTGTGATTGTCGGCAACTGCGGGATCAGTGCCGCGGCAGCGAAAATGAAAGGCGAAGTCCCTGACCCGATGAATCTGTTAGGGGAAGCGGAGCACTTTATTTATCCCACCGTTGAAAGCTATGCCCAGGCAGTGCAAGCAGCCAGGCCATCACTGAACGTTGGCACGCTGATTGGTCATACTGCGCTGCGTAATAACCATATGGATGACCTGTTTCGCCCGGCAACAGCGGATGAAATTGCCGCCATGCGTGCTGATTTACGTCTGGCGTTGAGTCAGGGGGCGCTGGGGTTAAGTTCCGGGCTGGCCTATGCCACGGCGTTTCAGGCGACCACCGAAGAGGTGATGGCGCTGGCGGAAGAACTGGCCGGTGAGAAGGGCGTTTATACCACCCATCTGCGTTCTGAATTTGAACCCATTCTTGATGCCCTGGATGAGGCGTTTCGCATTGGGCGTCATGGCAAAGTGCCTGTCGTGGTTTCCCACCATAAATGCGCCGGGGCGAAAAACTGGGGGCGGACAAAAGAAACGTTGGCCTTTTTTGACCAAATGCGTCAACACCAGGAAATTGGCTGCGATGTCTACCCTTACTCGGCCAGCTCTTCAACGCTGGATCTCAAACAAGTCACCGACGAATTCGATATTGTGATCACCTGGTCACAAACACATCCGCAGCAGGCCGGGAAAACACTGGCACAAATCGCCATCGACTGGCAGATGAGTATGCTGGAGGCCGCGAAGCTGCTAATGCCTGCCGGGGCTATCTATTACAACATGGATGAGCGCGATGTCCGCCGAGTGTTGAGTTATCCGGTCAGTATGATTGGCTCTGACGGTCTGCCCAATGATCCCATGCCGCATCCGCGTTTATGGGGCGCTTTCCCTCGCGTGCTGGGTCACTATTGCCGTGATGAAGGCTTATTCCCGCTAACCACCGCTATCCACAAAATGACCGGGCTTTCTGCCAGCCGTTTTCGTCTGCCCCTGCGTGGGCTGGTGAAAGTCGGTTATTTTGCTGACCTGGTGTTGTTCGATCCACAAACCATTCGTGATGTTGCCAGCTTTTCTGATCCCAAACGCCCGGCAGATGGCATTGAGGCGGTGATGGTGAACGGCGTTATGAGCTATGGTCGCGATAAACAGATTACAGGCCGTGCGGGACGTTTCCTGCGCCGCCAGACCTCACATTAAGGAGTGAATATGAGCATTAAACGTTACGGTACGGAAGGTGGAACAGGCACTGGTGGGCAGCATTTGCCGTTTGCCAGGGCGGTTGAGGCGGGCGGCTGGTTGTACGTCTCCGGGCAAACACCAATGAAAAACGGTGAAGTGGTAGAAGGCGGTATCGTTGAACAGTCACGACTGGCAATCCAAAACTGTGTCGACATCATGACCGAAGCCGGTTATAGCCTGGCGGATGTGGTTCACGTGAAAGTGATCCTGACCGACGCCCGCTATTTCCCGTCATTTAATAAAGTATTCAGAGAATTTTTTGGCGAGAATCCGCCTGCACGTATTTGTTGTGTGGCTGATCTGGTTGTCGATTGTAAAGTCGAAGTCGATGTGACCTGTTATAACGCGACCCGCTAATAAATTTAAGAATTAAAAAAATAGACCGCAATTGAGTGCTGAATACATTCAGCACTCCGGGAACCCTTACATTATTCTCTCTCTACTGGCAGGATGTGAATTATGAACAGTCATATCTTTTTAGTCGGCTTTATTATTTATGCCATCGCCATGATTTGGCTTGGTTGGTTTGTTTCTCGTAATCAGAAAAGCGGAGAAGATTTTCTGCTGGGCGGGCGTTCGCTACCGCTGTTTCTGACGCTGGGCTCAACCGTTGCCACGATGGTTGGCACGGGGTCCAGTATGGGCGCGGTAGGCTTTGGCTACAGCAATGGCTGGGCCGGAATGCTTTATGGCGTCGGTGGGGCCGTAGGTATATTGCTGGTGGCGTGGCTGTTTGCTCCAGTACGTAAATTACGTTTTATGACCATGAGTGAAGAACTCTCTTATTATACTGGCGTGAGTCATTTAATTAAAAATATTGTCGGCCTGATGATATTTATTGCCTCTATTGGTTGGCTGGGAGCGCATATTTTAGGTGGTAGTATGTATCTTGCCTGGGCAACGGGTATCGATCTTACTGTAGCAAAATTAATTATCGCCTTAGCTTTTGCGATATACGTTATTATCGGTGGTTATTCGGCGGTAGTGTGGACAGACACCATTCAGGCATTAATTCTGTTCTTTGGTTTTATATTAATGGCTATTCTTGCCGTTGTTCACGTTGGCGGCTGGAGTGCGATTGAACAGGCGATGGACCCAAAAGCGATGAGCCTGTTTGCGATTGATAAAATGGGCGTGTTGCCTGCGCTTTCGCTGGCGCTGGTTATTGGCGTAGGTGTGCTGGCAACACCGTCCTATCGCCAGCGTATTTACTCGGGTAAAGATGTTTCTTCTGTACGCCGTTCGTTTGTCATTACTGGCGTGTTGTATCTGTTCTTCTCGATTCTGCCTGCCATTATCGGCATGGCGGCGTTCACCATGAACCCGAATCTGGAAAACAGCAACTACGCCTTCTTGTTCGCCACCAGTTTTCTGCCGCCATTGCTTGGGCTGGTGGTACTGATTGCCGGACTTTCTGCCACCATGTCATCCGCCAGCTCTGATGCCATCGCTGCGGTGGCAATTATGATGCGCGATGTCTACACCATGATTACCGGCAGAATGCCGCCGGAGAACAAGGCAATCACTTACTCACGCTGGATGTTGACCTTTGTTATTGGCCTGGCGCTGGTCTTTGCTCTGACCTCTAACGACATCATCAGCTACATTACCAAAATGATTTCGATGCTGATGTCCGGGCTGTTTATCTGCTCGATTCTCGGTCGCTTCTGGCTACGTTTTAACTGGCAGGGCGCGTTGGCGGCGTTAGTGAGAGGTATGGCGATGTCAATTGTGGTGCTGATGAATGCCGACTGGCTTGCGTACTGGGGTAACCCGTGCATTCCGTCAGTGCTGGGAAGCCTGGTCGCTGGCGTACTGGTGACGCTGGTAACGCCAGCAAGCGAGGTCAGCCGGGAAGAAGCTCTGGCTATTATCACCAATGAGCGTGAAAACCAGAGCGTCGTGATCACCAAACCTGAAGAGGCATAACCGATAGTGCTAATCGCCAAGTGGCTGGCGGTTAGCGCCACCCCGGTGGCTGTCTAATGCCAGTTTTATCCGCCGCAGGCGATCTTTCGCCTGCGCTTTATTTGCCATAGCCAGCTCTGTTGCCAGCACATCGATCATCGCGAGCATTGCGTAACGGGAAGGCGTGGGCTTAAAAATGTAATCACTTTCCTGAACCAGCAATGGCAATACCAGATCCACCTGTTCTGCCAGTGGTGTTTGTGCAGGCGTAATGGCGATAACTCGAGCGCCGTACTGACGGGCGATAGCGGCGCTTTCGATGATTTCTGGCGTATAACCACCGAGAGAAAGAACTATCACCACATCCTGCGGCATAACCGCAGAGCACATCATTCTCATCATCAGTGAATCGTTCTGACTGACCACTGGTAATCCCAGGCGGAACAGACGGTACTGGATCTCCTGCGAGCAGATGGTAGAACCGCCGCCAGTTCCCAATGCAAGAATTTGCCGCGCCTGGCTTAACCAACTGACCGCCTGACTGATGGCGTTCATATCCAACGAGCGACGATGCGTTTCCAGCACGCTGATAATTGATTCGTAGATCCCCTGAACACCGTCAAGATCCGGTACATCGAGAATAAACCGCTGCCCGATAGCCAGTGACTGCGCCAGTTTGACTTTCAGTTCGCGGACATCTTTGCAACCCAATGCCCGGGCAAAACGTGTCACGGAAGCCTGGCTGGTTTGCGTTAACCGCGCCAGCTCGGCGATAGGCAGTTCCACGGCTGCGGAGACGTCATCAAGAATAAATTGTGCGATACGCTTTTCAGTGGCGGTTAACGCCATAAACCGTTCGGTAATGCAGGAGATGATATCGATGCTATAAGCCATGGGAGTATCACTGATTCAGTAAAAACTGGTACTTTGTATCATAAAGAATCGCTCCAGAGTGTGACCCTCATAAAAAATGTAAGTAAACAGCGACAAAAACCCGCTCAACACCGCTTCAGATCATAAAGTTTTCTACCGCCAGGCCGACAACCTGAGTATCCGGTCTGGAGGGAAGAGAAACCATGTTAAAACGTATTAAGATCGTGACCAGCTTATTGCTGGTTTTGGCCGTTTTTGGCCTTTTACAACTGACATCAGGCGGTTTGTTCTTTAATGCCTTAAAAAATGACAAAGAAAATTTCTCCGTTTTACAAACCATTCGTCAGCAGCAATCCACGCTGAATGGCAGCTGGGTCGCGTTGTTGCAGACACGTAATACCCTCAACCGTGCGGGTATCCGCTACATGATGGATCAGAACAATATTGGCAGCGGTTCAACCGTTGCCGAGCTGATGCAGAGTGCCAGTATTTCGCTGAAACAGGCGGAAAAAAACTGGGTGGACTACGAAGCGTTGCCGCGTGACCCGCGTCAGAGCACAGCCGCAGCGGCAGAGATCAAACGTAATTACGATATTTATCACAATGCGCTGGCGGAGCTGATCCAGCTGTTAGGTGCAGGCAAAATCAACGAGTTCTTTGAGCAGCCGACCCAGGGATATCAGGACGGTTTCGAGAAGCTGTATATGGCTTATATGGAGCAAAACGATCGTCTCTACGATATTGCCGTCAGCGATAATAATGCTTCCTACAGCCAGGCGATGTGGGTGCTGGTGGGCGTGTTGATCGTCGTGTTAGCCGTCATCGTGGCTGTCTGGTTTGGTATTAAAGCCTCGCTGGTAGCACCAATGAATCGCCTGATCGAAAGCATTTGTCATATTGCTGGCGGGGATTTGGTAAAACCCATTGAG
The DNA here is from genome assembly GCF_014836715.1 of Escherichia whittamii. Taxonomy (GTDB): domain Bacteria; phylum Pseudomonadota; class Gammaproteobacteria; order Enterobacterales; family Enterobacteriaceae; genus Escherichia; species Escherichia whittamii. Next base: position 286,862 of record NZ_JACSQI010000001.1, on the reverse strand, counting down.
GTGGATGGTTCTAACGAAGTAGGACAACTGGCTCAGAGTTTGCGCCATATGCAAAGTGAACTGATGCGTACTGTCGGAGATGTTCGTAACGGCGCTAATGCCATTTATAGCGGTGCCAGCGAAATTGCCATGGGTAATAACGATCTCTCATCACGTACTGAGCAGCAAGCGGCTTCACTGGAAGAGACTGCGGCCAGCATGGAGCAGCTGACTGCAACGGTGAAACAGAACGCCGAGAACGCGCGTCAGGCCAGTCATCTGGCGTTAAGTGCTTCTGAAACCGCGCAACGTGGCGGCAAGGTCGTGGATAACGTGGTGCAGACGATGCGCGATATCTCAACCAGTTCGCAGAAGATTGCCGATATTATCAGCGTTATCGATGGTATTGCCTTCCAGACCAATATTCTGGCTTTAAACGCGGCGGTTGAAGCGGCGCGCGCGGGTGAGCAAGGGCGTGGTTTTGCGGTAGTTGCGGGGGAAGTGCGTAACCTGGCGCAGCGTAGCGCCCAGGCGGCCCGTGAAATTAAAAGCCTGATTGAAGATTCAGTGGGTAAAGTGGATGTCGGATCTACGCAGGTCGAAAGTGCCGGGGAAACCATGACAGAGATTGTCAGCGCCGTAACACGCGTTACTGACATTATGGGAGAAATAGCTTCTGCTTCTGATGAGCAAAGCCGTGGCATTGATCAGGTTGGTTTAGCTGTTGTCGAAATGGATAGGGTAACGCAACAGAACGCCGCGTTAGTGGAGGAGTCTGCCGCCGCCGCCGCCGCGCTGGAAGAGCAGGCCAGTCGCCTGACCGAAGCAGTGGCAGTGTTCCGGATTCAGCAGACGCAACAGCAGCAACAGCAGCGTGAAACATCGGCTGTGGTAAAAACCGTGACGCCAGCTACGCCGCGTAAAATGGCCGTGGCAGATAGCGAGGAGAACTGGGAAACATTTTAATCGCCATAAAAATGCCCGATAAGCAAAATGTTATCGGGCATAGGGAGATTAATCTTTCCGTGGGTCGTTGATCGGCTGACGAACCAGGAAGATGTACGCCAATGCCCCCGCTGCGGTGACGCAACCGCAGATGATTAGTGCCAGACGGAATGAGTGGGTGGTATCAACAATAAAACCAGTAATGATCGGCGCGAAAGAGGCGCAGATGAAGCTGGCAAAGTTCTGGATACTGCCCACCGACGCAGTCATGCGAGAAGCAACTGCGACGTGGATCAATCCCCAGCAGGATGTTCCTGCAAAGTGAATACAGAACAGTGCCATACCAATCAGCAGAACCGCTGTCATGGATGTTGTCGCTTGCGGTACGACCAGCGTAAAGGCGGCAGAACAGAACATCCCGGCAATAATGCAGATCTTACGGCTTTTAATCGGAGCCATTCCCCCTTTGACCAGCCAGTCAGTAACGTAACCGTTGACCAGCATCCCGGCAGCCCCAAACAGGAAAGGGATAGCCGCCATCAACCCTGTGCTTTTTAAATCCAGGTTATAGGCTGTTTGCAGGTAACCAGGAAGCCAGGCCAGGTACAGCCACGCAGTGTAGTTGATGCCACTGAATCCGAGCATCATTCCCCACATTGTGCGGTTACGGAACAGGCTGCGCCATTCGGCAAAACTGAGCGGATCTCGGCGGGCATTGACACTACCAGCATTGAGGTAAGCTTGTTCAACGGCAGTCAGTTCTACGTGCTCGCGGTTGCGATAGAGCATATACCAGCCAATGGCGAGAAAAATCCCCAGCACACCAATGGTAATAAACATCCCACGCCAGCCCATCACCAGCATCATCGCCGCCAGAATCGGTGGGCTTACGGCAACGCCAATGGTAGAAGCTGCGTTGAAGAAGCCCATCGGGCGTCCGCGCTCTTTGATGTTGAACCAGTCATTAATGACTTTTACACCGCATGGGTTCATCGGCGCTTCACCAATTCCCATACCGATACGCACCAACACGAACTGCGTAAAGCTGTGCACCATGCCAGACATTGCCTGGAACAGTGACCAGAAGAACATCCCAAGTCCCAGCATCAGGCGCGGGCCTTTACGATCCAATAGTGGGCCGCAAGGAAGTTGCGCAATCCCGTAAGCGAGTGAAAACACGGAGAGCAAAGCGCCGATTTCGGTGGCACTTAATCCCAATTCTTCACGAATCGTTAAATTTGCTACCGACAACGAACTGCGGTCGAGATAATTGATTACCGCCGCAAAAAATAATAACAACATGGCGGTGGTTTGAATGCGTTTAATTCGGGTACTGCGTTGAACTAATCCATCTGGTGGCACGGGAATATCTGCCGACGAAGATGGAGTAAATGAAGAACGCGGATCGAGGGTGATATTTTCTTTTTCCACGCCGGACTCCTGTATTTATAATTTTAATTGTTTACGTAATTGTGCATTACGCAAGGTTGACATTAACGGCAGGTTAAAGTTTTAGGACTTTACTACCGCTCACAAAAACATTTTTAGTCGACTGATTGTGAGCATAGGTAAGCGGGAATTTCCCGGTATTTATCTTTTGATAAAACCGTGCACCCGCTAATAGTTTGCTGTTTTTAATCCGTACTTAATGAGCATAACGCGTGTTCTCATTAATGGATCGAATCATTGATTGTTTAGCTGAATTCAAATGGTTACGGAGCGCAAGGGTGGCATCAAGGTCACTGCGGCAAATCAGAGCGCTGAGAATGGTCATATGCTCATCGACGGCAATGATATTGCGCTGTTTAAGATCGCTTTCGTCCCATTGATAGTGAAAATGAAAGATGACTGAGATGATCTCAAGCGATTGATCAAAAAAGATATTGTCGGCAGCTGAAAGCAGTAAGGAGTGAAAATCTCTGTCAAGTTGCGAGAACATGCGAAAGCTATTGCCGATGTTGTCACGCAGTAGCCGATGACGTTCGAGCATGGTTTTCGCCTGCAGCCAGCGGGGATCATGATCAGGCAGGTTGAGAAAGTGCTGAAGTGAATGTGTTTCGAGCATTTCGCGTAGCTCAAACAGCTGCTCAGCGTAGGATTGCTCGAATTGCTTCATGCTCCACTGGCCGCGCTTTTCGCTTTGAATAAGATTATAACGGCCGAATTTTAAAAGATATTCTCTTACTACAACCGGGCTGACACCCGCGGCCCGAGCCAGTTGCAGTTCAGAAAAAGTTTCCCCAGGGCGTAACTGGCGCTGGTTTATCATCGTGAAAAAAGCCTGCTCAAACACTTTGTTTTGTTCACTCATTGAAGCGGTAGTACAGGCGAAACCGTCATCATGGTCAGGTTTACGCGCAATAACATAGTCGTTTCCAACCTGCGTTAAGACGCCGCATTCGCGTAAGTGGCTGAGAATATGACGCACTGTAGTGCGGCTGATGTTGTACATTTCCGCCAGCGCACTTTGCGATGGAAGTGGGGAAGGGATATGACCCCGCGCTATATCATCAATGACCTGGTTAATCACATTGTGGCGTAAATTTTGTGAACGACTCATATTTTTCTCCTTGTGAGTCCATTAAAACCCGATTTAAAACATTTTTATGCGTGTGTTTTCACAAAACAGATTTTCCGTTCCGCTGCCATTTTTCATTTTCATTGATATCTAAGGCAACAAAAAATGGAGAGCCGAATCATGTCTACGATGAATGTTTTAATTTGCCAGCAGCCGAAAGAATTAGTCTGGAAACAACGCGAGATACCTATTCCGGGTGACAATGAAGCATTAATAAAAATTAAGTCTGTCGGGATTTGCGGTACCGATATTCATGCCTGGGGTGGAAATCAACCATTTTTTAGTTATCCACGGGTTTTAGGCCATGAAATATGTGGGGAGATTGTTGGGCTGGGTAAAAATATTGCTGATCTTAAAAATGGTCAGCAAGTTGTTGTGATCCCTTATGTTGCCTGTCAGCAATGCCCGGCGTGTAAAAGCGGTCGTACCAATTGCTGTGAAAAAATTTCAGTCATTGGCGTGCATCAGGATGGCGGTTTTAGTGAGTATTTGAGCGTGCCGGTGGCGAACATTTTGCCCGCAGACGGTATTGACCCGCAGGCGGCAGCATTGATTGAACCTTTCGCTATTAGCGCTCATGCGGTGCGTCGCGCAGCCATTGCTCCCGGCGAGCAGGTGCTGGTGGTCGGGGCGGGGCCAATCGGTCTGGGCGCGGCGGCAATCGCTAAAGCCGATGGCGCACAGGTGGTGGTGGCGGATACCAGTCCGGCGCGCCGTGAACATGTGGCAACGCGTCTGGAGTTGCCCGTGCTGGACCCATCAGCCGAAGATTTTGACGCGCAGCTGCGGGCGCAGTTTGGTGGTTCGCTGGCGCAGAAAGTGATCGACGCGACAGGTAATCAACATGCGATGAATAACACCGTGAATCTGATTCGTCACGGCGGCACGGTGGTATTTGTCGGCCTGTTTAAAGGTGAGTTGCAGTTCTCTGATCCGGAATTCCATAAAAAAGAAACGACGATGATGGGCAGCCGCAACGCCACGCCGGAAGATTTCGCTAAAGTCGGTCGACTTATGGCGGAAGGGAAAATCACTGCCGACATGATGTTAACCCATCGCTATCCGTTCGCCACGCTGGCAGAAACCTACGAGCGCGATGTGATTAACAATCGTGAGTTGATTAAGGGTGTAATTACTTTCTGATAAGGCGAGATTATTAAAGTTGCCATGCAGCGTCCGGGGAAGTGTTGGGCGCTGTTTTTTTCTGTTTCTCAATGATGTTTTGTAGGCCGGAGAAGGCGTTTACGTCGCATCCGGCATTATGTCCTCAATGTTGGATGCGACGCTTGCGCGTCTTATCCAACCTACAAATTAGTCAGGAATTACCCTTCACGTTCCACCACTTTAATTTCCACCATGCCGATCCCGAGCTTACGCGGCGAGTGTCCGAGGATATTCCCTTCGTTGGTTGAGACAGGTTCCGGCGGCACAATTACCAGTGTGTCGGCATCGGTTGGGTTATCGAAATGCAGTGTGGTGGTGGTCACTTCATTGCCCAGCACAAGGGTTTGTTCTTCATTGCCTACGCGTACCGGAATAGGACGGCTGGCGTTATTGCCGTATGCTTTGGCGGTAATCACCAGGTCAAATTTCTTCGGCAGCGGATGCTTGTACTCGATTTTCACTTCATCGCCTAGCTGCGCGTTGGACCAGCGCCCCCACGACTCCGGACGGGAAATCCCGCTAAACTGTTTCACTTCTTCCGGCGCACCTGCGACGTTAAAAATGAAACTGTCGGCTTTGTAGCGAATATCGTTATCAACAATCTTCAGCGTATCGACATTGCCTTTGTAGCGTTCCATATCGATGACGGTATCTTTAAATGCGGTTTTGCCCTTCCACGTCGTTTTATCAACATGCTGAACAATTTGCTGGCCACCAAGCTGCCCCTGGGAAACACACCAGTCAGTGGAGAGTGCCAGCTCCGGCGCCCATAGCTGCGCCATCTTGTAGCAGCGATCAACCCAGACGAAATTGTCGCGCGGAGCGAAATCGGCCAACTGGAAACGAAGTGGTGCAGAATATTCGCTTTCTGGCAGTGGTTCTACGCGTTTATCTGACACGCGTAACAGCAGTGGCAGACGGAAATGGGTACCCGAGAAGGCGATCATGTTTTTATTCTGATCGATGGTGAACTCTTTCATCTCGGTGGGGAATTTCCACAGACGAATGATATCGGGCTTCCACGCCAGCACTTTCTCTTTAATGTTGAGGAACACTTCCGACATTGATTGACCAGAGAGGCTACTACGCCCAAGGCCAATAAAGTTATCGCCGCCCAGAATATCCAGCACCGTCGCGCCGTTATCCATGGTGTTGCGTTTCACCGCCAGCGTCTCTTGCTGTGGCTTGTCGCCACGGATGACGAAAAACAGGTTGTTACGATCCTGTTTATTAAGGTATTTCCACGCCGTGTTGTTCATCGCCAGGTGGTCAGAAGAAACCACAATAACGGTGTCCTTAAACCACGGGGAGTTTTTGATTTTGTCGATAAACGCGGCGATGTTCTCCTGGCTGCAACTTACCGCGCTGAATGACTGGTTCGGTTTACCATCAAAGTCATACTTTTTACGGTTACAGGTACGAGAGATAAAACCATCCGGGTGATGGGTATCAACCGTCAGAGTAAACAGTGAGAATCGCTGACCAGAGCGGGAAAGCTCTTCAAACTTTTTCCAGGCTTCATCCAGCACGGTATCGTCGTAGAATCCCCAGTCGTTACGATAATGCGGGTCCGCCACCACGCTTTTCAGCTCTTCTGCACCATACAAATGGTCAAAGCCGTGTGATTTCAGGAACACATCTTTACCCGCAAAACGCAGGTTAGCCCCTTGCACAAAATAGTTCTGATAACCTGAGTTTTTCAGGATATCGCCAAGACAAATGTTCTGCGGGAAGAAGCTGGAAACCGAGGCAGAGGCGTTGCCTTCGAATGGAGCAAAAAGCGGAATGCCGCATTGAGAAGCCACCATGCCCGCGATAGTGTAATCCGTTCCCGGCAGCTGCTGCGTGTGGCTGAAATCCAGCCCTTCATTTTTCAGCGCGCCCAGTTCGGGAGTGAGATCCGGGAAAGCATTGTTGTCAAAATAGGTGCGTTCGAGGCTTTCTCCGTAGATATAAACCAGGTTAAGTTTTGGCTCAGGGATGGTTTTCGACGGTTCTTTATAATAAGCCGCAAAGTCAGGATCGCCGTCGCGTGACTGGGATTTTACCAGCTCCGTTATCTGGCGAAACGCCGGGCTGGCGTCTACAGAACCCAGCGCCAGTAAGAGCGCCAGCAGGCTGTAGCCAAAATGGTGAGGATGATGACGGCGTCGGCGTAGGATCCAGCCCAGCGCGCCGAAAACTACTGCCAGCGCCAGCACGATCCCAACTCCCGGCAGGATATATTTACTGACGCCAGCACCGGTCAGGCTGTTAGTTAAGGTATAAAGCACCGCGTCGTTAATGCCGTCGCCAGTAAAATAGTCACTGGCAAACAGGGTAATGTTTAAAACGACAAATAGCCCCAGCACCGTTAACGTGGCGGCAAACCACCAGGTGTTACGTCCCGCTTTCCATGCGTATATCAGCACAGAGGCGAGAAACAGGGCGAAAGAGAATAGTTCTGACAACGGGCGATCCTCACTAAACCAGGCTGTTTAGCCGATGTTTAAGATTTTTTGAGAAACACAATGTAATGGGGCTGCCATATTGCTGCAATTCTAGTGTCAAAAAAATGCGATGTTGTTAGGAATTAGTTTATAAACAGACTTTTTTGCGCAAGAAAGCTTCCCGTATACCAGAGGGAAAGACGCCCAGAAACAGGGAAAAGAGCGGGGAGGGGCCGCGTTAGCTTGTTAACAGCTAAAACGCGGCGTTATGCGGATCAGGAAATAAAGTTCAGACCTTGCTTTAACACCAGATCGCAGGCTTTGGTTTTTACCTTTTCTGCCAGAGGAGTCGTACCGATGTTATCCAGATTAAGCTGCTGACCATCTTTGGTTTTTAGCAAACCCTGAATGCCATCCAGATAGTTGGTATCTTCTTTCTGCTCTTCGTTGTTCAGGCCCAGCTTTTCCAGGACCTGATTTTTGATGTTTTCCGCATCGGTAACTGAAGCCAGCTTTTGCTTCGCGCAGTATTACAGAATGCCTGCGGCATTGTTCATGTTGTCTGCGCTTAACGCCTGGTTGCCGCTACTAAGCAGATTAGTTAATGAAGAGAGCGACCAACCGCCTCCCTGTGAGGTGCTATTTTGAGTGCTTAACTCGCTGGCGGCGCTGGAAAGCGCATCTTTCCAGGATGCGGCATGTGCTCCGGTGGAAATCAACGCGCTGGCGGCAATGGCACAGCACAGCAGGTGTTTAACAGTTTTCATCATCATTACTCAAGGTGAAATTGTGTCGCAGTATAACGCCGGAAAGGAGGATTAATACTCTTTGCCCGTTACCCGGCTACGATAACTGTCCCAATTAAAAATAACCCACAGACTGTTACCCAGGCGCATACGATCCATGACGCGCTCGCCCAGTAACTTGGTCATCTCTTCCATATTGCTGTTGGTCAGCATCCCGGTTGGGCGTTTGGAAGAAGAGCGGCGATCGACGATCTGGTTGATGATCACTTTTTCGTATTTCGATTCGGTCTGCACGCCGATCTCATCGATCACCAGCAGATCAACGTTGCTCAGATCGTTAAGCAGTTGCTCTTCGCTGGTACCGCTATTTCTGAAGGTATCTTTCATCGCCGACATAATATCGGCCACGGTAATTATCAATACCGATTTGCCGCGTAGCAGCAGTTCGTTGCAGATTGCCGCCGCCAGATGGTTTTTGCCGGTTCCCGGCTTGCCAGAAAAGATGAAGCTGGCGATGTTACCGTCAAACTCTTCGACATACTGGCGCGCTTTGCTCAACGCATTCATCTGCCCTTCGCACTCAACGCGATAGTTCTCAAAGGAGCAGTTTTGATGCAGTGGACGAATGCCGGAGCGGTTAAAGGTACGCTGCATTTTCATCGCCCGATTCTCGCGCTCAAGAGCGGCGGCGCGGAGCGCCCCTTGTTCTTTCTGCCACGCCAAAAGTTCTTCACCCGTTTTGAAGGCAGGTTTGATATGGGCAGGCATCATTTTTTGCAGACGTTGCATCAGGTCGCCAACGTTTTTCATCGTTACCCTCTGAATCCCGGTGGAATTTGGCTGTCAGGTTCACTGACTGTGTTCACATCTCGTTTTGCTAATCCGCCATTGCTGGCACGGCCGATTTGCAGACTGCGCGCCAGTTTTTGTTGCCACTGCACATGATGGAAGACTTTGCCTTCCGCCTGCCAGTAAGAAATAAATGACGCCAGTTCTTCGGCGGTAACCGGCTCTCTTAGCGCCACGCCCCATAATGCCGCCTGACGGATAAAGTCGGTATCGGGTTGCCAGTCTGGGTACATGGCGAATTTACCCATGGGTACAGCAACGGGAGCGGCTTGCGGTTCCTGATAGAGTTGATCGTCCAGGGCCACGTCACTTCCCGGACGCGTCAGTTTTTCTTCCAACGCCAGCAGTTCAGCAAGACGCGCAGGCGTAACGGCATAAAACGCCGGAGCGTTGTTGGCAAATACGGCAACCATGCCGCCTTCTGCTTTTGCCAGAACGGTTTGGTGATCGTGTACCAGGGCGTCAATACCAACGACGTCCGGGGTCAAAACTCTGGAAGACATACTGTTTCTCAATATGGAACGATGAACGAGAAGGGAGATTACTTTTATAGTAACACACGGATGAGGCCAGGCAGCCTCTCATCCATGTGCTTTAAGCGAGGCAATTTTATACGCGGGGGCGCTTGCGGTACAACCACAATCCAGGAACGGAAAGGCCGATGGATAACGCGCCAACAATTGATGAAGCTGTAAGGAAGTTAGTTAACAGGGTAATCATTAACGACTCGCTGTAACCTAACTGACTGATTTTTACCGCTGAAATCATTGCTGTATACGCCGGGATGCCCGGGAACATGGGAATAACGGCTGCCACGGTAAAGACTTTCGGATGCGCCAGATACCAGCGCGACCACTGAATACCAATGGTACCGACCAGTAGCGAAGCCATAAACGTCGACCACTCAATATTGAGTCCGGTAGTCATTAAAATCATTCGCGAACCATGACCCATCGCGCCAAGCAGCGCACACCAGCGTAATGCCCGGATTGGCACGTTGAACACCATCGCAAAGCCGACCGCAGGAATTGCGGCGAGGATCATATCCTGCGCCAACGCTAGCAGAAATTCGATCACACCCATCCGCGTAGCCCCCAAATTGTGAGTGCCATCACCACGCCAACGCAGGTTGCCAGCGTCAGCAGACTGGCAATCGCCCAGCGTGCCAGTCCGGTATTTATATGACCTTTAAACATATCGGCTACAGCATTTATCAACGGAAAACCCGGTACCAGTAAAAGAACACTGGCCGCCATTGCCACAGTAGGCGTATGACTGAATGTCGGTAGTTGTAGAAGGAGGCCGGAAATTGTGGTGGCGGCGAAGGCAGTGATGCAAAAGTTTATTTGTGGATGGAGGTGGCGTTGTGCCAGTAGCTGGCGGATATACATGGCGATCATACTGGCGAAGAATGTAATCAACGCACCATCCCAACCACCGTTATTCAGTTTACAGAAACAGGCGCAAGAGAGTCCCACCATCAAAGCGACCAGCCAACGCGGATAGCGCAGGGGATGTATTTGGCTAAAACGTTTCTCAACACCTTTGTAATCCAGCAGATGATGCTCCGCCAGAATCACAATGTGCTGGACTTCAGTCACCACATGCATATTAATGCCGCGATCGTGGTTTTTACGTGTCGATGTGAGACATTGACCATCTTTAATGGTTGTCAGCACTATGGCGTTCGAAGAGATAGAGCTTTCGACGCAGTCCATCCCTAACGCCCGACCCAGTCGTGAGGAAAGCTCATCAACCAACGCACTTTCCGCACCATGTTGCAAAAGAAATAACCCACACTGGATACAAAGCCGTGTTACGGCTCGCTGTTGCTCAGTTTGCATAACTCGCCCTTTGTCATAGACGTGTTGCGTATTTTTCAAAAAATGAGAACCCTTTTGTATCACGAAGTATGGCTGTTTTGACGTTGGTTAAGATCAAAATTGCGCTGATTAATCCAGGTTGCGGTGATTAGTTCGCTGACGGGAGGCGATGCGAGTTTTGGGTTGAATAAATAATTTTATGAATATTATCATTAAAACGAATATGTCGTTTTATTTTTACGCGTTTGAGTAATGGCTGGTGAAATCAACTTTTCGGATACTGGCAAGAAATACCCTTCAGTTTTTATTGGTTTTTTTCTTGATATTCTGACTAAAGGCTTTTTATTTTACTTTCATTCGTTATTTTAAATCATATCTTAAACTGATTGAATTTGAGGGTTTTGATTAAGTATTTCTAACAACATAATTTAGATATTTTAAATGTGTCAGAGGTATTTTTCCAGGTTATTATTTGATGCTAGTCTCCTGAAACATACAAAGGATTTTTTGTGTGGCTGGGGTAAACTGATATGAAGTGAATGCTAAGGATAAATTATTCGCTCAATCTATTAATTTATTGGAATCATTTAAAGGATGAATGTCCGGAATAAACCATCATAATTTATAGACAGTGGATGTGGAGGATATATGTTGCCAGGATGCTGCAAAAATGGAATTGTTATCAGTAAAATACCCGTTATGCAGGCAGGGTTAAAAGAGGTCATGAGGACTCATCTCCCTGAATACGATATAACGAGTAGCGCCTCTGCGGAGGAGCTGACCATATTACAATTACGTCGTGCTGAGTTAGTTATTGCCGATTTAGCCGGACAAACAGAAGACCCGCGTTCTGTTTGTGAACATTACTATTCATTGATCTCACAATACCGGGAAATTCATTGGGTTTTCATGGTTTCGCGAGCCTGGTACTCTCAGGCGGTGGAACTGCTTATGTGTCCAACTGCGACGTTGCTGTCCGATATCGAGCCCATTGAGAATCTGGTCAAGACCGTTCGTTCCGGTAATGTCCATGCCGATCGCATCAGCGCCATGCTGACTTCGCCTGCAATGCCGGAAATCCAGGAATTTGGTTATCGCACCGTGATTCTTACCCTTTCTGAACGCAAAGTACTGCGGCTGTTAGGTAAAGGATGGGGCATCAACCAAATAGCTTCATTGCTTAAGAAAAGCAATAAAACCATCAGCGCACAAAAAAACAGTGCGATGCGTCGGCTGGCAATTCACAGTAACGCTGAGATGTATGCATGGATTAATAGCGCACAGGGGGCAAGGGAACTTAACTTGCCTTCTGTTTATGGAGATGCCGCGGAATGGAACACAACCGAATTAAGAAGAGAAATGTCGCACTCATAGAAAAATGCGTCATGAGCAGTATCGGTATTGAGAGTTTATTCAGAAAGTTTGCGGGTAATCCTTATAAACTCTATATGTATACCAGCCAGGAGGCTTTTCAGGATGCTATGTCGCGGGTTTCATTTGCGGCGGTTATTTTTTCTTTTTCTGCCATGAGAAGTGAGCGCAGAGAAGGATTATCGTGCCTGACTGAGCTGGCGATTAAATTTCCGCGTACCCGACGTTTGGTTATTGCAGATGATGATATTGAAGCACGGTTGATTGGCTCATTGTCGCCTTCTCCTTTGGATGGTGTGTTAAGTAAAGGATCGACGCTGGATGTTTTTCACCAGGAGCTGTTTCTTTCATTAAATGGTGTTCGTCAGGCGACCGATCGACTGAACAACCAGTGGTACATTAATCAAAGCCGGGCGCTGAGTCCGACGGAGAGGGAAATATTACGGTTTATGTCGTGTGGCTACTCAATGACACAAATTGCCGAGCAGCTTAAACGCAATATTAAAACGATCCGTGCGCATAAATTTAATGTGATGTCGAAACTGGGCGTCAGTTCTGATGCGGGGTTGTTGGAGGCCGCAGATATTCTCTTATGTATGCGGATTTCAGAAACAAGTAATGTGTTGCATCCATATTAATCTGTTTAATGCCGGGTTTATCCTCCCGGCAGTGTTTTTATTTCAGCGTACAATCCCCACACTGTTGCACATCCGGTAAGCGATAACGCTGGCAGCAGGTGCGGCGCACCAGCAGGCCGTCGCGCAGCACCACGGTACGCCAGAGTGGATTATCTTCACCGGTAGTAAGCGTTTTCTCAAAGAACAGGGCATGGCGGAGCGATTCAACTAACGCCTCGCCGAGCAACGGCTTCATCTCGGTCAGATACCAGTTAATCAAATAACCGGTATTACTCCAGATGAGTTTGCCGTTAATTTCACCTGTCGCTTCTAATGCCTGCACTACCGGGACAAGCGCCTGGCTGATTAACTTTTCCATTCGCTGCTGTGGTGAATGCGGTGTTGCGTTTTTGTCTTCACACACATCGACCCAGAAACAGGCGGCGCGCCCGGTTTCGTGAAACTCAACGTGGAAATGTTCCGGGGAAAGATCTAACGCTTTATCCTGCGTCAGCAATGCCAGCATTAATGGCGGTACCATCAGGCCGATATACCATTGCGCCCACAGTGAGATCAGCGGTTTGTTCTCGCGGATCATCAAGGGTTGATTGCGGTAGATATGATCGGAATAGACAGCCAGCAGAGAACTTAACGCATTCGGTGATGACCATTGCGCCAGCGTCATGGCGCTATGCGGGGCGGGTTCATCCAGGCGGATAAACTCCAGCAAATGTTGACGATGTTCCGCAATCGTCGCACGTACCGCTTGTGCAAGCGTCGGATCTTGCGGCTTGAGATGCGTTCGCCAGATAACATCTTCAAAAAGCGTTGCGGAACGATAGGTCATAATCGTGATAGTAATCTAAATGATAATGATTGCTAATACTAATGATGGGTTTACCCGATAGCAAGTGATTTCTCTGGCTTGCAAATGATAAAAATTATCATATGATATTGGTTATCATTATCAATGAAAGAGATTAAACCATGTTGCAACGTATGCTGGGCAGTGGCTGGGGAGTGTTGCTGCCGGGATTGCTGATTGCAGGGCTGGCATATGCGGATTTATCGCCGGATCAGTGGCGGATTGTCATTCTGATGGGATTAGTGTTGACGCCGGTGATGCTGTATCACAAACAGTTACGGCATTACGTTTTGCTACCATCGTGCCTGGCGCTTATTTCTGGCGTCATGCTGATGATAATGAGCGGGAATCAGGGATGATAAAGCAAAGAAGAAACAAGAGAGGAAGTAAAGATAATTGGTGCGAGGGGGGGGACTTGAACCCCCACGTCCGTAAGGACACTAACACCTGAAGCTAGCGCGTCTACCAATTCCGCCACCTTCGCATACCATCAATTCTTAAAAAAGAATTGCTACCACGGAGGCGCATTCTAGTGGTTTTCAGCTTTTCGTCAATAGTTAATTATCGCCTGATGTGTAATTGCTGGAAAAATGGCCATCAGGAGGCGAACGTGCAGGTTTTGTCGGTCGGATAAGGCGTTCACGCCGCATCCGGTATGGCATGCGGGTGCAGATGCCAGATGCGACGCTGGCGCGTCTTATCTGGCCTACAAAGGGCTAACGTACAGGTTTTGCAGGTCGGATAAGGCGTTCACGCCGCATCCGACATGGCATGCGGCGAGATACTTAACCTTTCTTCGCCTGGCGGGTCATAATGGCGCGATACACCTTGAAGCGCCCGGTTTGCGCGATCACTTCGTGGAAGCCAAATGTCTCATCCAGCACGTTCGGATAAGGCAGGAAGGCGTTCGCCACAATCCGCAACTCACCGCCGCTGTTAAGATGACGCACTGCGCCACGGATCAGCGTTTGTGCGGCATCAAGGCTGGTTTGCATCCCATCGTGGAACGGCGGATTGGAGATGATCATATCAAAGCGACCTTTCACCTCGGAAAAGACGTTGCTGGCAAAGACTTCACCTTCAATGCCGTTGGCCGCAAGTGTCGCACGGCTGGCTTCTACCGCTGGCGCAGAGACATCGCACAACGTGAGACGAATTTTCGGTGAATGGCGCGCAAAGGCAACCGAAAGCACACCCGCGCCACAGCCGACATCCAGCACTTTACCTTTCGTGTGCGGGGTTAACGTCGAGAGCAGTAGCTGGCTACCGACATCCAGACCGTCGCGGCTAAACACGCCCGGCAGCGTTTTGACCGTCAGGCCATCAACACTGTATTCGCCCCAGAATTTATCGGCATCAAACACCGGCTGCTTTTCCAGACGACCAAAATAGAGACCACAGCGACGGGCGCTGTCTACCTTATTTAACGGTGCATAGTCTGCCAGCATCTGCTCGGCGCTTCTCACGCCGCTGCGGTTCTCGCCAACGACAAAAACATCCGTCCCCACTGGCAGCAGAGAAAGTAAATTCATCAACTGGAACTGGGCTTCCGGTTTGTTCTTCGGCCAGTAGTAAATCAACGTATCACAATCTGCGACGTCATCCGCCGTTGCCACCAGGCTAAAACGGGCGTTATCTCCCATCTGGCGACTTAACACCTGCCAGTGGTGGAATTGCTGGGTATGAGCACGGCTGGCCGCGGTATCTAAACGCGCGGGCAGGTCATCCTGTAAGTCTCCGGCAAACAGAATACGGCTTTTTTCGAAATCATCACTGTGGCGCAGCAAGACTTCACTTGCCGGGGTAAATGCAGACATGGAATGCTCCTCAATTGATACTGGCGGCGATTATAGTCATTTGTTGGCGCGGTTTCGACGAATTTGCTATATTTGCGCCCCTGATAACAGGAGCGATTCGCTATGACATCCCGACGAGACTGGCAATTACAGCAACTGGGCATTACCCAGTGGTCGCTGCGTCGCCCTGGCGCGTTGCAGGGAGAGATTGCCATCGCGATCCCGGCACACGTCCGTCTGGTGATGGTGGCAAACGATCTTCCCGCCCTGACCGATCCACTGGTGAGCGACGTTCTGCGCGCATTGACCGTCAGCCCCGATCAGGTGCTGCAACTGACGCCTGATAGGATCGCGATGCTGCCGCAAGGCAGTCGCTGCAACAGCTGGCGGTTGGGTACTGACGAACCGCTGTCACTGGAAGGCGCTCAGGTGGCATCACCGGCGCTCACCGAATTACGGGCTAACCCAACGGCACGCGCCGCGTTATGGCAACAAATTTGCACATATGAACACGATTTCTTCCCTCGAAGCGACTGATTTACCTGCGGCTTTCCACATTGAACAACGCGCCCACGCCTTTCCGTGGAGTGAAAAAACGTTTGCCAGCAATCAGGGCGAGCGTTATCTCAACTTTCAGTTAACGCAAAACGGCAAAATGGCGGCGTTTGCAATTACGCAAGTGGTGCTGGATGAAGCTACATTGTTCAATATTGCGGTCGATCCTGACTATCAGCGTCAGGGACTGGGAAGGGCGCTGCTGGAACATCTGATCGATGAACTGGAAAAACGCGGTGTGGCGACGCTATGGCTGGAAGTCCGTGCTTCAAACGCTGCCGCCATTGCTTTGTACGAAAGTTTAGGCTTTAACGAGGCGACGATTCGCCGCAATTACTACCCCACCACGGACGGTCGCGAAGACGCCATCATCATGGCGTTGCCAATCAGTATGTAAGACAAGGTGGAATAATGAAGTGGGACTGGATTTTCTTTGATGCCGATGAAACGCTGTTTACCTTTGACTCATTCACCGGCCTGCAGCGGATGTTTCTTGACTACAGCGTCACCTTTACCGCTGAAGATTTTCAGGACTATCAGGCCGTTAACAAGCCACTGTGGGTGGATTATCAAAACGGCGCGATCACTTCATTACAGCTTCAGCACGGGCGTTTTGAAAGCTGGGCCGAACGGCTGAACGTCGAGCCAGGTAAACTCAACGATGCCTTCATTAATGCGATGGCGGAAATCTGTACGCCGCTGCCGGGTGCGGTTTCCCTGCTTAACGCCATTCGTGGCAACGCCAAAATCGGCATCATCACCAACGGCTTTAGCGCCTTGCAGCAGGTGCGTCTGGAACGCACAGGTTTACGTGATTATTTCGATTTGCTGGTGGTTTCCGAAGAAGTTGGCGTTGCCAAACCGAATAAGAAAATTTTCGATTATGCGCTGGAACAGGCGGGCAATCCTGACCGTTCACGCGTGCTGATGGTTGGTGACACCGCCGAGTCCGATATTCTCGGTGGCATCAACGCCGGGCTTGCGACTTGTTGGCTGAATGCGCACAATCGCGAGCAACCAGAAGGCATCGCACCTACCTGGACCGTCTCTTCGTTGCACGAACTGGAGCAACTCCTGTGTAAACACTGATTGCCTCCCCCCCATTGATGGGTAAAATAGCCGCAATTTTTCGTTTTCAACAAGCGCGGCGCGATGCCGCTTACTCAAGAAGAAAGAATTATGACGTTGTCTCCTTATTTGCAAGAGGTGGCGAAGCGCCGCACCTTTGCTATTATTTCTCACCCGGACGCCGGTAAAACCACCATCACCGAGAAGGTGCTGCTGTTCGGACAGGCTATCCAGACCGCCGGTACAGTAAAAGGCCGTGGCTCTAACCAACACGCCAAGTCGGACTGGATGGAGATGGAAAAGCAGCGTGGGATCTCCATTACCACGTCAGTGATGCAGTTTCCGTATCACGAGTGCCTGGTTAACCTGCTCGACACCCCGGGGCACGAAGACTTCTCGGAAGATACCTACCGTACCCTGACCGCGGTGGACTGCTGCCTGATGGTCATCGACGCCGCAAAAGGTGTAGAAGACCGTACCCGCAAGCTGATGGAAGTTACCCGTCTGCGCGATACGCCGATCCTCACCTTCATGAACAAACTTGACCGTGATATCCGCGACCCGATGGAACTGCTCGATGAAGTTGAAAACGAGCTGAAAATCGGTTGTGCGCCGATCACCTGGCCGATTGGCTGCGGCAAGCTGTTTAAAGGCGTTTACCATCTTTATAAAGATGAAACCTATCTCTATCAGAGCGGGCAAGGCCACACCATTCAGGAAGTACGCATTGTTAAAGGGCTGAATAACCCGGATCTCGACGCTGCTGTTGGTGAAGATCTGGCGCAGCAACTGCGTGACGAACTGGAACTGGTGAAAGGCGCGTCTAACGAGTTCGACAAAGAGCTGTTCCTTGCGGGCGAAATCACTCCGGTGTTCTTTGGTACTGCGCTGGGTAACTTCGGCGTCGATCATATGCTGGATGGCCTGGTGGAGTGGGCGCCTGCGCCGATGCCGCGTCAGACTGATACCCGTACCGTAGAAGCGAGCGAAGACAAATTTACCGGCTTCGTATTTAAAATTCAGGCCAACATGGACCCGAAACACCGTGACCGCGTGGCGTTTATGCGTGTGGTATCCGGTAAATATGAAAAAGGCATGAAGCTGCGCCAGGTGCGTACCGCGAAAGATGTGGTGATCTCCGACGCGCTGACCTTTATGGCGGGCGACCGTTCTCATGTGGAAGAAGCGTATCCGGGCGATATCCTCGGTCTGCACAACCACGGCACCATTCAGATTGGCGACACCTTTACCCAGGGCGAGATGATGAAGTTCACCGGTATTCCGAACTTCGCGCCGGAACTGTTCCGTCGTATCCGCCTGAAAGATCCGCTGAAGCAAAAACAGTTGCTCAAAGGGCTGGTACAGCTTTCCGAAGAGGGCGCGGTGCAGGTGTTCCGTCCGATTTCCAACAACGACCTGATCGTCGGCGCGGTTGGTGTGCTGCAGTTCGATGTGGTGGTATCGCGCCTGAAGAGCGAATACAACGTCGAAGCGGTGTATGAGTCGGTCAACGTCGCTACTGCCCGCTGGGTAGAATGTGCGGATGCGAAGAAATTCGAAGAGTTCAAGCGTAAGAACGAAAGCCAACTGGCGCTGGATGGCGGCGACAACCTCGCTTACATTGCCACTAGCATGGTTAACCTGCGCCTGGCGCAGGAACGTTATCCGGACGTTCAGTTCCACCAGACCCGCGAACATTAATTCTTGCCTCCAGGGCGCGGCAACCGCCGCGCCCTGTCAATTTCCCTTCCTTATTAGCCGCTTGCGGAATGTTCTTAAAACATTCGCTTTTGCTTATGTTTGCTTGTTTTTTAGGCGATGCGGCGAGCGGTTTCAAAATTGTGATCTATATTTAACAAAGTGATGACATTTATGACGGCTTTAAATACCGATCAATGCGTAGATATCAGTATTTAAAACCGTTACCTGTCATCCGATTGATATTAATAACTGATTCAGAGGCTGTAATGGTCGTTATTCATCACTCATCGCTTTTGTGATGACGGCCATTGACTTCTGTAGAGGGTGAAGACTCTCCCTATTCAGCAATGCAACCTCGTGTTGCCTGGCTCAAATTACGAGCAAACATACAGGAATAAATCGATGACTATGACAAGACTGAAGATTTCGAAAACTCTGCTGGCTGTAATGTTGACTTCTGCTGTAGCGACAGGTTCTGCCTACGCGGAAAACAACGCACAAACTACCAATGAAAGCGCAGGGCAAAAAGTCGATAGCTCTATGAATAAAGTCGGTAATTTCATGGATGACAGCGCTATCACCGCGAAAGTGAAGGCGGCCCTGGTGGATCATGACAATATCAAGAGCACCGATATTTCTGTCAAAACCGATCAAAAAGTCGTGACCCTGAGCGGTTTCGTTGAAAGCCAGGCCCAGGCCGAAGAGGCAGTGAAAGTGGCGAAAGGTGTTGAAGGCGTGACCTCCGTCAGCGACAAATTGCACGTTCGCGACGCTAAAGAAGGCTCTGTGAAGGGCTATGCGGGTGATACCGCCACCACCAGTGAAATCAAAGCCAAACTGCTGGCGGACGACATCGTCCCTTCCCGTCATGTGAAAGTTGAAACCACCGACGGCGTGGTTCAGCTCTCCGGAACCGTAGATTCTCAGGCACAGAGCGACCGTGCTGAAAGTATCGCCAAAGCGGTAGATGGTGTGAAAAGCGTTAAAAATGATCTGAAAACTAAGTAATTCGTCGTAATTCGTCCTCCCGAACTTTGTCGGGAGGCGCGATGTGCACCACACTAAAAATATCGCATTGAGTGATTTTCACGCTCATATCAAGCGGTGACATTAACTATGGTAAAGGAGACGCTTATGTTTCGTTGGGGCATCATATTTCTGGTTATCGCGTTAATCGCCGCCGCACTTGGGTTTGGTGGTCTGGCCGGTACAGCTGCGGGCGCAGCAAAAATTGTCTTTGTCGTCGGGATTATTCTGTTCCTGGTGAGTTTGTTTATGGGCCGAAAACGACCCTAGATTTCAAACCATTAAGAAAATTTTATACAAAGCCAGTCCAGCGGACTGGCTTTTGCGGTTTTAGCGAATAATAAATTGCGTTACTTTGTCAGTCTTTCACAACAAAAACAGGAAGGCAGAGGTGGGGCAGCGAATACCTGTAACGCTTGGTAATATTGCGCCGTTGTCGCTAAGGCCGTTCCAGCCTGGACGAACTGCTCTGGTGTGCGAAGGCGGCGGGCAGCGTGGAATTTTCACAGCGGGCGTGCTGGATGAGTTTATGCGCGCGCAGTTTAACCCGTTCGATCTTTATCTTGGCACATCTGCCGGGGCGCAGAACCTTTCGGCGTATATTTGTAATCAGCCCGGTTACGCGCGCAAAGTCATCATGCGCTATACCACAAAACGCGAATTTTTCGATCCATTGCGCTTTGTCCGTGGAGGAAATCTTATCGATCTCGACTGGCTGGTGGAGGCGACCGCAAGCCAGATGCCGTTGCAGATGGATACTGCCGCGCGGCTGTTTGATAGCGGCAAGTCGTTTTATATGTGTGCCTGTCGTGAGGACGACTATGCGCCGAATTACTTTTTACCGACCAAACAAAACTGGCTGGATGTGATTCGCGCCTCCAGTGCGATACCTGGCTTTTATCGTAGTGGAGTGTCGCTGGAAGGCATTAACTACCTGGATGGCGGGATCAGTGATGCGATTCCGGTTAAAGAGGCGGCAAGGCAGGGGGCGAAAACACTGGTGGTGATCCGCACCGTACCGTCGCAAATGTACTATACGCCGCAGTGGTTTAAACGTATGGAACGCTGGCTGGGTGACAGTAGCCTGCAACCGCTGGTCAATCTGGTACAGCATCATGAAACCAGCTATCGTGACATCCAGCAATTTATTGAGAAACCACCGGGCAAGCTGCGGATATTCGAAATTTATCCGCCGAAACCGTTGCATAGTATCGCGCTCGGCAGTCGGATTCCGGCGCTGCGCGAAGACTATAAACTTGGGCGTTTATGTGGGCGTTATTTCCTCGCCACGGTTGGTAAGCTATTAACTGAAAAAGCGCCGCTTACCCGCCATCTGGTGCCAGTGGTGACACCGGAGTCGATCGTCATTCCGCCTGCGCCAGTCGCCAACGATACGCTGGTTACCGAAGTGCTCGACGCGCCGCAGGCGAATGACCCGACATTTAACAATGAGGATCTGGCTTGATTTGCCGTTTTATCGACACCCACTGCCATTTTGATTTTCCGCCTTTTAGTGGTGATGAAGAGGCCAGCCTGCAACGCGCGGCACAAGCGGGCGTAGGCAAGATCATTGTTCCGGCAACCGAGGCGGCAAATTTTGCCCGCGTGTTGGCGCTGGCGGAAAATTATCAGCCACTGTATGCCGCGTTAGGGTTGCATCCGGGGATGATGGGAATACACACCGATGCATCGCTGGATCAGTTACAGCAGGCGCTGGAAAGGCGTTCGCCGAAAGTGGTGGCGGTGGGGGAGATCGGTCTTGATCTCTTTGGCGAAGATCCACAGTTTGAGAGGCAGCAGTGGTTGCTCGACGAACAACTGAAGCTGGCGAAACGCTACGATCTGCCGGTGATCCTCCATTCACGGCGCACGCATGACAAGCTGGCGATGCATCTTAAGCGCCACGATTTGCCGCGCACTGGCGTTGTCCACGGTTTTTCTGGTAGCCAGCAACAGGCCGAACGGTTTGTGCAACTGGGCTACAAAATTGGCGTAGGCGGCACCATCACTTATCCGCGCGCCAGTAAAACCCGCGATGTGATAGCGAAGTTGCCGCTGGGGTCGTTGCTGCTGGAAACCGACGCGCCGGATATGCCGCTAAATGGTTTTCAGGGGCAACCTAATCGCCCGGAACAGGTCGCCCGTGTGTTTACCGTGCTTTGTGAGTTACGCCCGGAACCAGCGGATGAGATTGCCGACGTGTTGCTTAATAACACGTATGCAGTGTTTAGCGTGCTGTAGGCCGGATAAGGCGTTCACGCCGCATCCGGCAGTTGGCGCACAATGCCTGATGCGACGCTTGACGCGTCTTATCATGCCTACAGGTGTATGCCGATCCGTAGGCCGGATAAGGCGTTTACGCCGCATCCGGCAGTTGGCGCACAATGCCTGATGCGACGCTTGACGCGTCTTATCATGCCTACAGGTGTATGCCGATCCGTAGGCCGGATAAGGCGTTTACGCCGCATCCGGCAGTCGGTGCACAATGCCTGATGCGACGCTGACGCGTCTTATCATGCCTACAGGCCGGTGCCAAACAGCAGGCCGGATAAGGCGTTCATGCCGCATCCGGCAGTTGGCGCACAATGCCTGATGCGACGCTGACGCGTCTTATCATGCCTACAAGTGCCGCATCTGGCATGTCACAGATACAGCGCCGGGAATATTAACCGGCTCACCCCGCGCTCCCGTAGCGCGTTAGCCACCTGCTCAACATCTTCTGGTGTGGCACTCGCCCAGCTTTGCGCTTCGCCATACACGCCGTGGGCATGAAACGCGTTCAGGCGAACCGGAACATCACCAAGCTCCTTGATAAACGCTGCCAGCTCATCAATGTGTTGCAAATAATCCACCTGGCCGGGGATCACCAGCAAACGCAGTTCCGCCAGCTTGCCGCGCTCTGCAAGCAAACAGATGCTGCGCTTAATCTGTTGATTATCGCGTCCGGTTAATTGCTGATGACACGTGCTACCCCATGCTTTGAGATCGAGCATTGCGCCGTCGCACACCGGGAGTAATTTTTCCCAGCCGGTTTCGCTCAACATGCCGTTACTGTCCACCAGACAGGTGAGATGGCGCAGCTGCGGATCATGTTTGATGGCAGTAAACAGCGCCACCACAAACGGCAGCTGCGTCGTGGCTTCGCCACCGCTTACCGTTATCCCTTCAATAAACAGCACAGCTTTGCGGACATGACTAAGCACTTCGTCCACGCTCATGGATTGCGCCATCGGCGTGGCATGTTGCGGACACATCTTCAGGCAGGTATCACACTGCTCGCAGACAGCCGCGCTCCACGCCACTTTGCCGTCAACAACCTGCAACGCCTGATGCGGACACTGCGGAACGCATTCCCCGCAATCATTACAGCGCCCCATCGTCCACGGATTGTGGCAATTTTTGCAGCGCAGATTGCAGCCCTGTAAAAACAGAGCCAGACGACTGCCTGGCCCGTCAACGCAGGAGAAGGGGATAATCTTACTGACTAAAGCGCATCTGCTGTTCATGGCTTATAACGCGCGGTTGGCGTTCCAGAATACGAGTGTTGCGTGCAGCCTCTTCACCCAGCCACGTAGTGTTGGTACGTGAACCTTCGGCACGATATTTTTCTAAATCCGACAAACGCACCATATAACCGGTAACGCGAACCAGATCGTTACCGCTGACGTTGGCGGTAAATTCACGCATTCCGGCTTTAAAGGCACCGAGGCAAAGCTGTACCAGCGCCTGCGGATTGCGCTTGATGGTTTCGTCGAGCGTCAGGATGTCGCTGATTCCGGAGTAATAATAAGCATGATGCGGGGCGACAGTTTGCAGATGAGTGATTGGATCTGGCTCATCGCCATACGGCAAGCGTGCGCCCGGCGTAGTGCCGATATCGGAACTGATCCCCGACTGTGCGTGTAACATCGCACGTTTTTGCCAGCCATATTTCACGGGCGTACTGGCGACAAACTCCGCCAGTTGTGCGCTGATGCGATAACCGACTTCATTCGCGGCGGCTTCTTTACCGTAGCGCGCGGCGATACCTTCTTTCTCGCACAGCAAGTTAACCGCTTCCGCCAGCCCGTACATGCCAAACATCGGCACAAAACGTTCAGGATCAATCAACCCTTCTTTCACCAGGAAGCTATTCTCAAAGAAGTGTGATTGTTGATAGAGGAATTCACACCGTGCATCGATGATGGCGATCTGCTGCTGGCAGTAGTGCGGTAGAGTGCGCGTAAAGAAGTCATCCAGCGACTCACTGCGCTCGGCAATGGCTTTCAGGTTAAGGCGTACCAACGTGCTACCACCGCCAGCCAGCGGCAGTGAGTTGTAACAGCTCACGATCCCGTAGCCCCCTTTTGTGAAAATTTTATCATGTACCGGGCCATTGGCGATGTGCGGTTTGCTACATTCACAAATGTTTTTTGCCACTTCCAGTAGCAGAGCATCAGGGGTAATTTCGGGATCGTAGATAAAGGTCAGGTTCGGCGAAACCTGCTTCAGCTCTGCATCTGCGCGTAATATCGCCCGAGTGACAGGGGAATCCGACGGGCCGATATTAGCATGCATAAAGGCGTCTGGCAGCGTTCTGTCGAGATAACGCCAGAAACGTTTTATTCGAATATCAATTTCGTCTTGTGTTAGAATTCTAACATACGGTTGCAACAACGCATCAAGTTGCCCCAGGTAGACCGGCATCGATGTTACCGAAGGGACATGATGATAAAGAATGGTTAGCAGAGAGAGTGCGTCATCAAGATCTTTGGCACCTTCCAACTCCAGCCATTCGGAACCGTTCGCCAGAAAACGGGCGTAATCGGGTAAGACATAGCGCGGTTTGTACGGCGCATGACCTTCAAACATATCGCAGATTACGCCTTCATCCAGCGCGCGGCGGGCTTCGGCAGGTAGTTGCGGGTAAGGCAGATTGTTTTCTGCTTCCAGCGCCAGAAAATGGCGTTTCTGCTCCGGGGTAAGTACCGGACTGGTCACAATTTGCTGGCAACGTTGTTGCAGTGCGCTTTCATTAGACGTGGGCATCTTCTTTTCCTTTTATGCCGAAGGTGATGCGCCATTGTAAGAAGTTTCGTGATGTTCACTTTGATCCTGATGCGTTTGTCACCACCGGTGCATTCATTTGAAAGTGAATTATTTGAACCAGATCGCATTACCGTAATGCAAATTTGTAAGTAGATTTTCTTAATTGTGATGTATATCGAAGTGTGTTGCGGAGTCGATGTTAGAATACTAACAAACTCGCAAGGTGAATTTTATTGGCGACAAGCCAGGAGAATGAAATGACTGATCTGAAAGCAAGCAGCCTGCGTGCACTGAAATTGATGGACCTGACCACCCTGAATGACGACGACACTGACGAGAAAGTGATCGCCCTGTGTCATCAGGCAAAAACTCCGGTCGGCAATACCGCCGCTATCTGTATCTATCCTCGCTTTATCCCGATTGCTCGCAAAACGCTGAAAGAGCAGGGTACTCCGGAAATCCGTATTGCTACGGTAACCAACTTCCCTCACGGTAACGACGACATCGACATCGCGCTGGCCGAAACCCGTGCGGCAATCGCCTACGGTGCCGATGAAGTTGACGTAGTGTTCCCGTACCGTGCGCTGATGGCGGGTAACGAGCAGGTTGGTTTTGACCTGGTGAAAGCCTGTAAAGAGGCTTGCGCGGCAGCGAACGTTCTGCTGAAAGTGATCATCGAAACCGGCGAACTGAAAGATGAAGCGCTGATTCGCAAAGCGTCTGAAATCTCCATCAAAGCAGGGGCTGATTTCATCAAAACCTCTACCGGTAAAGTCGCGGTGAACGCGACGCCGGAAAGCGCGCGCATCATGATGGAAGTCATCCGTGATATGGGCGTAGAAAAAACCGTTGGTTTCAAACCAGCGGGCGGCGTACGTACTGCAGAAGATGCGCAGAAATATCTCGCGATTGCAGATGAACTGTTCGGTGCTGACTGGGCAGATGCGCGTCACTATCGCTTTGGTGCTTCCAGCCTGCTGGCAAGCCTGCTGAAAGCGCTGGGCCACGGCGACGGTAAGAGCGCCAGCAGCTACTAAATAAGATGCTTTGCGCCTGATGCGCTGCGCTTATCAGGCCTACGATACGTATCACCCGTAGGCCTGATAAGGCGTAGACGCATCCGGCAAAAGCCGCCTCATACTCTTTTCCACGGGAGGTTACCTTGTTTCTCGCACAAGAAATTATTCGTAAAAAACGCGATGGTCATGAGCTGAGTGATGAAGAAATTCGTTTCTTTATCAACGGCATTCGCGACAACACTATCTCAGAAGGGCAGATTGCCGCCCTCGCGATGACCATTTTCTTCCACGATATGACAATGCCGGAGCGTGTCTCGCTGACCATGGCGATGCGAGATTCAGGAACCGTTCTCGACTGGAAAAGCCTGCATCTGAATGGCCCGATTGTTGATAAACACTCCACCGGCGGCGTCGGCGATGTGACGTCGCTAATGTTAGGGCCGATGGTGGCTGCCTGCGGCGGTTATATTCCGATGATCTCCGGTCGCGGCCTCGGTCATACTGGCGGTACGCTCGACAAACTGGAATCCATCCCTGGCTTCGATATCTTCCCGGATGACAACCGTTTCCGCGAAATTATTAAAGATGTTGGCGTGGCGATTATCGGCCAGACCAGCTCACTGGCTCCGGCGGATAAACGTTTCTACGCGACCCGCGACATTACCGCGACAGTGGATTCCATCCCACTGATCACCGCCTCGATCCTGGCGAAAAAACTGGCGGAAGGTCTGGATGCGCTGGTGATGGACGTGAAAGTGGGTAGCGGCGCGTTTATGCCGACCTACGAACTCTCTGAAGCTCTTGCCGAAGCGATTGTTGGCGTGGCTAACGGCGCTGGCGTGCGCACCACTGCGCTGCTCACCGACATGAATCAGGTGCTGGCCTCCAGTGCCGGTAACGCGGTTGAAGTACGTGAAGCAGTGCAGTTCCTGACAGGTGAGTATCGTAACCCACGTCTGTTTGATGTCACGATGGCGCTGTGCGTGGAGATGCTTATCTCCGGTAAACTGGCGAAAGATGACGCCGAAGCGCGCGCGAAACTGCAGGCGGTGCTGGACAACGGCAAAGCGGCAGAAGTCTTTGGTCGTATGGTAGCGGCACAAAAAGGCCCGACCGACTTCGTTGAGAACTACGCGAAGTATCTGCCGACAGCTATGCTGACGAAAGCCGTCTATGCTGATACCGAAGGTTTTGTCAGTGAAATGGATACCCGTGCGTTGGGGATGGCAGTGGTGGCAATGGGCGGCGGTCGCCGTCAGGCATCTGACACCATCGATTACAGCGTCGGCTTCACTGATATGGCGCGTCTGGGCGACCAGGTTGACGGTCAGCGCCCGCTGGCGGTTATCCACGCGAAAGACGAAAACAGCTGGCAGGAAGCGGCGAAAGCGGTGAAAGCGGCAATTAAACTTGCCGATAAAGCGCCGGAAAGCACACCAACTGTCTATCGTCGTATCAGTGAATAACGGTATACTGATCTGATCATTTAAATTTGAAGCACTGAGTACGGAGAACATATGAAACGTGCATTTATTATGGTGCTGGACTCATTCGGCATCGGCGCTACAGAAGATGCAGAACGCTTTGGTGACGTCGGGGCTGACACCCTGGGTCATATCGCAGAAGCTTGCGCCAAAGGCGAAGCTGATAACGGTCGTAAAGGGCCGCTGAATCTGCCAAATCTGACCCGTCTTGGGCTGGCGAAAGCACATGAAGGTTCTACCGGTTTCATTCCAGCAGGAATGGACGGCAACGCTGAAGTTATCGGCGCGTACGCATGGGCGCACGAAATGTCATCCGGTAAAGATACCCCGTCTGGTCACTGGGAAATCGCCGGTGTACCGGTTCTGTTTGAGTGGGGATACTTCTCCGATCACGAAAACAGCTTCCCGCAAGAGCTGCTGGATAAACTGGTTGAACGCGCTAACCTGCCGGGTTACCTAGGTAACTGCCACTCTTCCGGTACGGTCATCCTGGATCAACTGGGCGAAGAGCACATGAAAACCGGCAAGCCGATTTTCTATACCTCCGCTGACTCCGTGTTCCAGATTGCCTGCCACGAAGAAACCTTTGGTCTGGATAAACTCTACGAACTGTGCGAAATCGCCCGTGAAGAGCTGACCAACGGCGGCTACAACATCGGTCGCGTTATCGCTCGTCCGTTTATCGGCGACAAAGCCGGTAACTTCCAGCGTACCGGCAATCGTCACGACCTGGCAGTTGAACCGCCAGCACCGACCGTGCTGCAAAAACTGGTTGATGAAAAACACGGCCAGGTGGTTTCTGTCGGTAAAATTGCAGACATCTACGCCAACTGCGGCATCACCAAAAAAGTGAAAGCGACTGGCCTGGACGCGCTGTTTGACGCCACCATTAAAGAGATGAAGGAAGCGGGTGATAACACCATCGTCTTCACCAACTTTGTTGACTTCGACTCCTCCTGGGGCCACCGTCGAGATGTTGCAGGTTATGCCGCGGGTCTGGAGCTTTTCGACCGCCGTCTGCCGGAACTGATGTCTCTGCTGCGCGATGACGATATCCTGATCCTCACCGCTGACCACGGTTGCGATCCAACCTGGACTGGTACTGACCACACGCGTGAACACATTCCGGTACTGGTGTATGGCCCGAAAGTGAAACCGGGTTCACTGGGTCACCGTGAAACCTTTGCGGATATCGGTCAGACGCTGGCAAAATATTTTGGTACTTCTGATATGGAATATGGCAAAGCCATGTTCTGATGGATTTGGGCGGAGCGTTGACTCCGCCTTTGTTATGTCACAAAAAGGATAAAACGATGGCTACCCCACACATTAATGCAGAAATGGGCGATTTCGCTGACGTAGTTTTGATGCCAGGCGACCCGCTGCGTGCGAAGTATATTGCTGAAACTTTCCTTGAAGATGCCCGTGAAGTGAACAACGTTCGCGGTATGCTGGGCTTCACCGGTACTTACAAAGGCCGCAAAATTTCTGTAATGGGCCACGGTATGGGTATCCCGTCCTGCTCCATTTACACCAAAGAACTGATCACCGATTTCGGCGTGAAGAAAATCATCCGCGTTGGTTCCTGTGGCGCTGTTCTGCCGCACGTAAAACTGCGTGACGTGGTGATTGGTATGGGTGCCTGCACCGATTCCAAAGTTAACCGTATCCGCTTCAAAGACCATGACTTCGCAGCTATCGCTGACTTCGACATGGTGCGTAACGCAGTAGACGCAGCTAAAGCGCTGGGCGTTGATGCGCGCGTTGGTAACCTGTTCTCCGCTGACCTGTTCTACTCTCCGGACGGCGAAATGTTCGACGTGATGGAAAAATACGGCATCCTCGGCGTGGAAATGGAAGCGGCTGGTATCTACGGTGTGGCAGCAGAATTTGGTGCGAAAGCACTGGCTATCTGCACCGTGTCTGACCACATCCGCACTCACGAGCAGACCACTGCCGAAGAGCGTCAGACCACCTTCAACGACATGATCAAAATCGCGCTGGAATCCGTTCTGCTGGGCGATAAAGAGTAATTGTGTTTCGCTGAAAGGCGATTGTCGTGTTAAGCCGGAACGGGAGACTGCTCCGGCTTTTTAATTCATCAATTAACTACCGTACCGCCCCCGCTATCCACGCCGATAATTCCCGTAGCTCTTTTTCCTGTTCAGGGAAGTCAACCAACAGAGCTTCGCACTCTTGTTGCAGCATATCTGCACGGTACAGACAGCCTTGCAGCCTCCCAGCGAGGGCTTCCAGTGGTGCGGGGTTAAGGCTGTCGGTAAACACCTGGGCGCGGGTGATATGGCCTTTTTCGACGTCGAAATGCAGTTCCACGCCGCCCCAGCTAAAGCGTTCATCCAGAAGATGCGAAAACGCCGGAGCCTGACCGAAGTTCCATTCCCAGCTACTCTGACGGGCAAAGGTTTCGGTGAAATTTGGCAAGTCTGGCGTTTTGTCCGGGGAGATGATTTCCGCTTCTACGCGCTCGCCATAATGAACGAAAAAGGCTTCGGTTATGGCCTTGCAAACCTGCTCATGGGTAATTCCCGGTAGCAATTCGGTCAGGTTGGTCACGCGGGAACGTACCGAAGTAATGCCTTTCGCTGCCAGTTTCTTTTTATCCGGATTGAGGTAGTTCGCCAGGCGGCTAAGGTCGGCATTTAGCAGCAAAGTGCCGTGGTGGAAACCGCGATCTTTGGTTTCGCGATAGGCCGAGCCAGAGACTTTGCGGTCGCCTTCAGCCGTTTTTACCACCAGATCGTTGCGCCCGGAAGCTTCTGCGGTGACGCCAAGTGAATTCAGTGCATTAAGCACAATCGCCGTGGAGATGGTTTTATCGTACTCCGGCTTGCCAGCCATAAACGTAAAACAGGTATTGCCGAGATCGTGGAACACCGCGCCACCGCCGCTACTGCGCCGTGCCAGGCGGACGTTATCTTCTTCCATCCGCCGGGTATTACACTCTTTCCACGGGTTTTGCGCACGACCAATCACTACTGTGTCGGCATTGCGCCAGAGAAACAGAACGCGCTGCGTGGCGGGCATCTGGCGAAAAATACATTCCTCCACTGCCAGATTAAACCACGGATCGTAAGAGTCAGAGATGAGCAGGCGTAATGTGGACATAACAATTTCCTTTCTTGTAGTAATGGGTCACTCTTTTTTCTCGCTTTCTTCCTCTTCCGGCACTGGTTTGCTGGCAGTTAACAGGAAGGGTGATTGCTGCCAGCGGGTACGTTTACCCTGCAACAGTGTGCGAGTCAGCACCACGCCGATTGCCAGCGAGAGCAGCAGCATCAGGCGTAAAATGTTGGTAGTGTTATCCACCTGTTTGGCTTCGGTGGCGAGCGTATGGGTATCGAGCGTCAAGCGCAGATAACCAAGTGGTCCATTTTTCCCCTTAATCGGCTCGACAATCTGCTGGTTAAAATAGCCACCTGCTTTTTTACCGTCGAGCGCCAGTCGGTCGCGCACCTCGACGCTTTCGCCTGCGCGGGCGATAAGATCGCCTTGTTCGTCATACACACCCGCGTCGAGAATGCGACTTTCGTCCGTCAACTGGTCGAGGATCGCCTGAATGCGTTTTTCATCAGGTGAGTTGGTACGCATCAGCGGCGCAACGTTCAGGGTTACCTGATGCGCCAGGGTACGGGCCAGTTCTTCCAGCTGTGGATTACGCTGTCGCTGGTGGTTTTGACTAAACCATGATGCTCCCTGCATTAGAGCGACCAACAAAGCGAGACAGAACAGGACAATCACTGCCCGATGCAGCCGGAATTTTAGTTTTGTGCGAGCCATATTCCACCCGTCGAAAATTTGAGACTTAATGTTGCCAGAAGCAATGGATACAAGGTAGCCTCATGCGTTATTTTCCCTGCTTCGAACGATTTTACAGGAGCCTTAATGCCTAACATTACCTGGTGCGACCTGCCTGAAGATGTCTCTTTATGGCCTGGTCTGCCTCTTTCTTTAAGTGGTGATGAAGTGATGCCACTGGATTACCACGCAGGTCGTAGCGGCTGGCTGCTGTATGGTCGTGGGCTGGATAAACAACGTCTGACCCAGTACCAAAGCAAACTGGGCGCGGCAATGGTGATTGTTGCCGCCTGGTGCGTGGAAGATTATCAGGTGATTCGTCTGGCTGGTTCGCTCACCGCGCGGGCAACGCGCCTGGCGCATGAAGCACAACTGGATGTCGCGCCGCTGGGGAAAATACCGCACCTGCGTACACCAGGGCTGCTGGTGATGGACATGGACTCCACCGCCATCCAGATTGAATGTATTGATGAAATTGCCAAACTGGCCGGAACGGGCGAGATGGTGGCGGAAGTGACCGAACGGGCAATGCGCGGGGAGCTTGATTTCACTGCCAGCCTGCGTAGCCGCGTGGCGACGCTGAAAGGCGCTGACGCGAACATTTTGCTACAGGTGCGTGAAAATCTCCCGCTGATGCCGGGCTTGACGCAACTAGTGCTGAAGCTGGAAACGTTGGGCTGGAAAGTGGCGATTGCCTCCGGCGGCTTTACCTTCTTTGCCGAATACCTGCGTGACAAGCTGCGATTAACCGCCGTGGTAGCCAATGAACTGGAGATTATGGACGGTAAATTTACTGGCAATGTGATCGGCGACATTGTAGACGCGCAGTACAAAGCTAACACCCTGCTCCGGCTGGCGCAGGAGTATGATATCCCGCTGGCGCAAACCGTGGCGATTGGCGATGGCGCCAATGACCTGCCGATGATCAAAGCTGCGGGGCTGGGGATTGCCTACCATGCCAAGCCCAAAGTGAATGAAAAGACGGATGTCACCATCCGTCACGCTGACCTTATGGGGGTATTCTGCATCCTCTCCGGCAGCCTGAATCAGAAGTAATTGCGCGCCCGCCATCCTGCGGGCGGCACAGCATTAACGAGGTACACCGTGGCAAAAGCTCCAAAACGCGCCTTTGTTTGTAATGAATGCGGGGCCGATTATCCGCGCTGGCAGGGGCAGTGCAGCGCCTGTCATGCCTGGAACACCATCACCGAGGTGCGTCTTGCTGCGTCGCCAACGGTGGCGCGTAACGAGCGTCTCAGTGGCTATGCCGGTAGCGCGGGAGTGGCGAAAGTCCAGAAACTCTCCGATATCAGCCTTGAAGAACTGCCGCGTTTTTCCACTGGATTTAAAGAGTTCGACCGCGTATTAGGCGGCGGGGTGGTACCAGGAAGCGCCATTCTGATTGGCGGTAACCCAGGTGCGGGTAAATCCACGCTGCTACTGCAAACGTTGTGCAAACTGGCGCAGCAGATGAAAACGCTGTATGTCACCGGCGAAGAGTCGCTACAACAGGTGGCGATGCGTGCTCATCGCCTTGGCCTGCCGACTGACAATCTAAATATGCTGTCGGAAACCAGCATCGAACAGATCTGCCTGATTGCCGAAGAAGAGCAACCGAAGCTGATGGTAATCGACTCCATCCAGGTGATGCATATGGCGGATGTTCAGTCATCGCCTGGCAGCGTGGCGCAGGTGCGTGAAACGGCGGCTTATCTGACGCGCTTTGCCAAGACGCGCGGCGTGGCGATTGTCATGGTGGGTCATGTAACTAAAGATGGTTCACTGGCTGGCCCTAAAGTGCTGGAACACTGTATCGACTGTTCGGTGCTTTTGGACGGCGATGCCGACTCCCGTTTTCGCACCTTGCGCAGCCATAAAAACCGCTTTGGCGCGGTGAATGAACTGGGCGTATTTGCGATGACCGAACAGGGGCTGCGTGAAGTCAGCAACCCTTCGGCGATCTTCTTAAGTCGCGGCGACGAAGTGACTTCCGGTAGTTCAGTGATGGTGGTATGGGAAGGAACGCGCCCACTGCTGGTGGAGATTCAGGCGCTGGTCGATCACTCGATGATGGCAAATCCACGCCGCGTGGCCGTCGGGCTGGAACAAAACCGTCTGGCAATCCTGCTGGCAGTGCTGCACCGTCACGGCGGTCTGCAAATGGCCGATCAGGATGTGTTTGTGAACGTGGTCGGCGGCGTTAAGGTGACCGAAACCAGCGCCGATTTAGCGTTACTACTGGCGATGGTTTCCAGCCTGCGCGACAGACCGCTGCCACAGGATCTGGTGGTGTTTGGTGAAGTCGGGCTGGCAGGGGAGATCCGCCCGGTGCCCAGTGGTCAGGAACGAATCTCAGAAGCGGCGAAACACGGTTTCCGGCGGGCAATTGTTCCGGCGGCTAACGTACCGAAAAAAGTGCCGGAAGGGATGCAGATTTTTGGCGTTAAAAAACTCTCCGACGCACTTAGCGTGTTCGACGACTTATAATGAGAGATACGGAGGGAGATATGTCGTCATTTGATTACCTGAAAACTGCCATCAAGCAACAGGGCTGCACGTTACAGCAGGTGGCTGATGCCAGCGGTATGACCAAAGGGTATTTAAGCCAGTTACTGAATGCCAAAATTAAAAGCCCCAGCGCGCAAAAGCTGGAGGCATTGCACCGTTTTTTGGGGCTTGAGTTTCCCCGGCAAAAGAAAACCATCGGTGTCGTATTCGGTAAGTTTTACCCGCTGCATACCGGACATATCTACCTTATCCAGCGCGCCTGTAGCCAGGTTGACGAACTGCATATCATTATGGGTTTTGATGATACCCGTGACCGCGCGTTGTTCGAAGACAGCGCCATGTCGCAGCAGCCAACGGTGCCGGATCGTCTGCGCTGGTTATTGCAAACCTTTAAATATCAGAAAAATATTCGCATTCATGCCTTTAACGAAGAGGGCATGGAGCCGTATCCGCACGGCTGGGATGTGTGGAGCAACGGCATCAAAAAGTTTATGGCCGAAAAAGGCATTCAGCCGGATCTGATCTACACCTCGGAGGAAGCCGACGCGCCGCAGTATATGGAACATCTGGGGATCGAAACGGTGCTTGTCGATCCGAAACGCACTTTTATGAGTATTAGCGGCGCGCAGATCCGCGAAAATCCGTTCCGCTACTGGGAATATATTCCTACCGAAGTGAAGCCGTTCTTTGTGCGTACCGTGGCGATCCTCGGTGGTGAATCTAGCGGTAAATCCACCCTGGTAAACAAACTCGCCAATATCTTCAACACCACCAGTGCGTGGGAGTTTGGTCGCGATTATGTCTTTTCGCATCTCGGCGGCGATGAGATTGCGTTACAGTATTCCGACTACGATAAAATTGCGCTGGGACACGCGCAATATATTGATTTTGCGGTGAAATATGCCAATAAAGTGGCGTTTATCGACACCGATTTCGTGACAACTCAGGCGTTCTGTAAAAAGTACGAAGGGCGTGAGCATCCTTTTGTGCAGGCATTGATCGATGAATATCGCTTTGATCTGGTGATCCTGCTGGAAAACAATACCCCGTGGGTGGCGGATGGTCTACGCAGCCTCGGCAGCTCGGTGGATCGCAAAGAGTTTCAGAACCTGCTGATAGAGATGCTGGAACAGAACAATATCGAATTCGTGCGGGTTGAAGAGGGCGATTACGACAGCCGTTTCCTGCGCTGCGTAGAGCTGGTGCGGGAGATGATGGGGGAGCAGGGATAAGAACCAATGCCTGATGCGATGCTGACGCGTCTTATCAGGCCTACAGTTTCGCAACGTATTGGAATCGCTGGTTTTGTAGGCCGGATAAGGCGTTTACGCCGCATCCGGCATCCGGTGCTCAATGCCTGATGCGACGCTGACGCGTCTTATCAGGCCTACAGTTTCGCAACGTATTGAAATCGCTGGTTTTGTAGGCCGGATAAGGCGTTTATGCCGCATCCGGCATTTTACGCATTACTTCGCAATACGCTTGTACTTGATACGCTTCGGCTCCAGCGCATCTGCGCCCAGCGTGCGTTTCTTGTACTCTTCGTACTCGGTAAAGTTACCTTCGAAGAACTCAACTTTACCTTCATCCTGGTAATCCAGAATGTGCGTGGCGATACGGTCGAGGAACCAACGGTCGTGCGAGATAACCATCGCGCAGCCCGGGAACTCCAACAGGGCGTTTTCCAGCGCGCGCAGGGTTTCGATATCCAGGTCGTTGGTCGGTTCGTCGAGCAGCAGCATGTTGCCGCCAACCTGCAGCAGCTTCGCCAGATGCAGACGACCACGCTCACCACCGGAGAGTTCTCCAACACGTTTACCCTGATCAACCCCTTTAAAGTTAAAGCGGCCAACGTAGGCGCGGCTTGGCATCTCGGTGTTACCGATCTTCATGATATCCAGCCCGCCGGAAACTTCTTCCCAAACGGTTTTGCTGTTATCCATTGAGTCACGGAACTGATCAACCGACGCCAGTTTCACCGTTTCACCTAAAGTGATGGTGCCGCTGTCCGGCTGTTCCTGACCGGAAATCATACGGAACAGCGTCGATTTACCCGCGCCGTTCGGGCCGATGATCCCGACGATCGCCCCTTTCGGGATCGAGAAGCTCAGGGAGTCAATCAGCAGACGATCGCCATAGGATTTACGCAGGTTGCTGACTTCCAATACTTTGTCGCCCAGACGCGGTCCAGGTGGAATAAACAGTTCGTTGGTTTCGTTACGTTTCTGGTATTCGGTATTGTTCAGCTCTTCAAAGCGTGCCAGACGCGCTTTACCTTTCGACTGACGGCCTTTAGTACCCTGACGTACCCACTCCAGCTCTTTCTCAATCGACTTACGACGCGCCGCTTCTTGTGAAGCTTCTTGCGCCAGACGCTGATCTTTCTGCTCCAGCCAGGAGGAGTAGTTGCCTTCCCACGGAATACCTTCACCGCGGTCAAGTTCGAGGATCCAGCCCGCGACGTTATCGAGGAAGTAACGGTCGTGGGTAATCGCCACTACGGTGCCCTCGAAGTCGTGCAGGAAGCGTTCCAGCCACGCCACGGATTCTGCATCCAGGTGGTTGGTCGGTTCGTCGAGCAGCAGCATGTCTGGTTTTTCCAGCAGCAGACGGCACAATGCCACGCGACGACGCTCACCACCGGAGAGGTTAGCGATTTTCGCGTCCCAGTCCGGCAGACGCAGCGCATCCGCTGCACGCTCCAGTTGTACGTTCAGGTTATGACCGTCGTGAGCCTGAATGATCTCTTCCAGACGGCCCTGTTCAGCAGCCAGTTTGTCGAAATCTGCATCTGGATCGGCATACAGCGCGTACACTTCATCCAGACGTTTCAGGGCGTTAACCACTTCAGAAACGGCTTCTTCAATGGACTCACGTACGGTGTGTTCCGGATTGAGCTGCGGTTCCTGCGGCAGATAGCCGATTTTGATATCCGGTTGCGGACGCGCTTCACCTTCGATGTCTTTATCGATGCCCGCCATAATGCGCAGCAGGGTAGACTTACCCGCGCCGTTCAGACCCAGGACGCCGATTTTTGCCCCAGGGAAGAAACTCAGAGAGATGTTTTTCAAAATATGACGTTTCGGCGGAACAACTTTGCCGACACGATGCATGGTATAAACGAATTGAGCCACGTTGGACTTCGCCTCTATGTTTATCGTGATGATGAGTTTTCAAAGGCGAAGTGTAGCCTTTTTCCCCGCCTAATCCCAGTTGGTCGATCACCTTCGCAGTATACTCGCCATACTTCAAGTTGCATGTGCTGCGCTTACGCTCGCTCACCCCAGTCACTTACTTCTGTAAGCTCCTGGGGACTCACTCACTTATCGCCTTCCTGCAACTCGAATTATTTAGAGTATAAAAGTAAAAAAGTGTCCATAACGTGGCGCAAACAGCAATGACTGGTTAGCATAAATCTATTACGCGGCATGACGCTGCATTGATGTATTTACACTTAGAGGATGCGCTTGTGGAAAAAGCCAAACAAGTTACCTGGCGGCTGTTGGCTGCCGGTGTCTGTCTGCTGACGGTCAGCAGCGTGGCGCGAGCCGACTCACTGGATGAGCAGCGTAGCCGCTACGCGCAAATCAAGCAGGCCTGGGATAATCGACAAATGGATGTGGTCGAACAAATGATGCCATCCCTGAAGGATTATCCGTTATACCCCTACCTGGAATATCGCCAGATAACCGATGATCTGATGAATCAACCGGCGGTGACAGTGACTAACTTTGTTCGTGCTAACCCCACGCTTCCTCCTGCTCGCACGCTGCAATCGCGTTTCGTTAATGAACTGGCGCGACGTGAAGACTGGCGCGGTCTGCTGGCCTTTAGCCCGGAAAAACCAGGCACAACCGAAGCCCAGTGTAATTACTACTATGCGAAATGGAACACCGGGCAGAGCGAAGAAGCCTGGCAGGGGGCGAAAGAGCTGTGGCTAACCGGAAAGAGCCAGCCTAACGCTTGTGACAAGTTATTTAGCGTCTGGCGTGCGTCCGGCAAACAAGAACCCCAGGCTTATTTAGAGCGTATTCGTCTTGCGATGAAAGCAGGCAATACCGGGCTGGTGACGGTGCTGGCAGGGCAAATGCCTGCCGATTACCAGACTATTGCTTCGGCAATCATTTCGCTGGCAAATGATCCTAATACTGTGCTGACCTTCGCGCGTTCGACCGGCGCGACCGATTTTACCCGCCAGATGGCGGCGGTGGCATTTGCAAGCGTGGCGCGTCAGGATGCTGAAAACGCACGACTGATGATCCCTTCGCTTGCCCAGGCGCAGCAGCTTAATGAAGATCAGATTCAGGAGCTGCGCGATATCGTCGCCTGGCGTCTGATGGGCAACGATATTACCGACGAACAGGCGAAATGGCGTGATGAAGCGATTATGCGTTCGCAATCCACTTCGTTAATTGAACGT
Organism: Escherichia whittamii; assembly: GCF_014836715.1. Classification (GTDB taxonomy): domain Bacteria; phylum Pseudomonadota; class Gammaproteobacteria; order Enterobacterales; family Enterobacteriaceae; genus Escherichia; species Escherichia whittamii. Next base: position 249,075 of record NZ_JACSQI010000001.1, on the reverse strand, counting down.
CGCGTGCGGATGGCGCTTGGCACTGGCGATCGCCGAGGTCTGAATACCTGGCTGGCGCGTCTGCCAATAGAGGCGAAAGAAAAAGATGAATGGCGCTACTGGCAGGCGGATTTACTGCTGGAGCGCGGGCGTGAGGCTGAAGCAAAAGAGATTTTGCATCAACTCATGGGACAGCGTGGATTCTACCCGATGGTCGCTGCGCAACGTATTGGCGAAGAGTATCAACTAAAGATTGATAAAGCGCCGCAGAACGTTGACAGCGCCCTGACTCAGGGGCCTGAGATGGCGCGCGTGCGCGAGTTGATGTACTGGAATATGGATAACACCGCGCGTAGCGAGTGGGCCAATCTGGTGAAGAGCAAGTCAAAAACAGAGCAGGCACAACTGGCGCGCTATGCCTTTAACAATCACTGGTGGGATCTTAGTGTTCAGGCGACGATCGCCGGGAAATTGTGGGATCATCTGGAAGAACGATTCCCACTGGCCTACAACGATCTCTTTGAACGTTACACCAACGGCAAAGATATCCCGCAAAGCTATGCAATGGCTATCGCCCGTCAGGAGAGCGCCTGGAATCCGAAAGTGAAATCACCGGTAGGGGCCAGCGGCCTGATGCAGATTATGCCCGGTACGGCGACTCAAACGGTGAAGATGTTCTCTATCCCTGGTTATAGCAGCCCAGGGCAATTGCTGGATCCGGAAACGAACATCAATATCGGCACCAGTTATCTGCAATATGTTTATCAGCAATTTGGCAATAACCGCATTTTCTCCTCGGCAGCTTATAACGCAGGTCCAGGGCGGGTGCGCACATGGCTTGGCAACAGCGCCGGGCGTATCGACGCGGTGGCGTTTGTCGAGAGTATTCCGTTCTCCGAGACGCGCGGTTATGTGAAAAATGTGCTGGCTTATGACGCGTACTATCGCTATTTCATGGGCGATAAACCCACGCTTTTGAGCGCTACGGAATGGGGACGTCGTTACTGATTTGAACCTTTATGGTATGCTATCGTACTCTTTAGCGAGTACAACCGGGGGAGGCATCAGGCTTCCCCCGCTAACAATGGCGACACACTATGGCCCAACAATCACCCTATTCAGCAGCGATGGCAGAACAGCGTCACCAGGAGTGGTTACGTTTTGTCGACCTGCTTAAGAATGCCTACGAAAACGATCTCCATTTACCGTTGTTAAATCTGATGCTGACGTCGGATGAGCGCGAAGCATTGGGGACTCGCGTGCGTATCGTCGAAGAGTTGCTGCGCGGTGAAATGAGCCAGCGCGAGTTAAAAAATGAACTCGGCGCGGGCATCGCGACCATTACGCGTGGCTCTAACAGTTTGAAAGCCGCGCCCGTTGAGCTGCGTCAGTGGCTGGAAGACGTTCTGCTGAAAAGCGATTGATTTTGTAGGCCTGATAAGACGCGTTAGCGTCGCATCAGGCATTGAGCACCGTCTCGCCGGATGCGGCGTGAACGCCTTATCCGTCCTACAAATGTCAGCAATTTCAATGAGTAATGTAGGCCTGAT
>NZ_JACSQI010000001.1:0-247446 GCF_014836715.1 Escherichia whittamii | reverse complement strand
AAGACGCGTCAGCGTCGCATCAGGCATTGCGCACCGAATGCCGGATGCGGCGTAAACGCCTTATCCGTCCTACAAATGTCAGCAATTTCAATGAGTAATGTAGGCCTGATAAGACGCGTCAGCGTCGCATCAGGCATTGCGCACCGAATGCCGGATGCGGCGTAAACGCCTTATCCGTCCTACAAATACCAGCAATTTCAATGAGTAATGTAGGCCTGATAAGACGCCCTGGCGTCGCATCAGGCGTTTAATACACCGCATTATGAAACGGACTTAGCGCCAGAATCACCGCCTGGTGATAGACGCTGGCACGAGTGAGTTTCCCGGCGGTAAACACGCCGATTGCTCCTTCTTTACGACCAATCTCATCAATACCGGTATAACGCGACATCACGGGGCCAAGCGCCTCACCCGCACGCACTTTCTCCAGAATCACCTCTGGCAACGGCAAAGTAGCCGAACGCGCTTCGCCACGTTGGTTGGTGCTTTCAATGACCACCCAACTGAAGGTGCTGTCACCATCAATGCCTGCTTCAATCGCCACCCAAAAATCAGCCTCTGGATGTAAACGGCGGGCATTTTCTACCCGATTTCGTGCGCCAGCGCGCGTTTCCTCACTGCCAAAGGGTTGTTCCGGTACACCGCTCTCGACGGAAACGGACTCAATGTGGCAGGATCCTTCGCCGAAGATCTCGTGAAATGCCTGCAGAATGGCCTGAATTTTAGCGGGATTGGTGGTCGCACAGACAACATGGTGCATAATCAGGATTACTCAAAAATTAACGTTACAGCAGTATACGGAAAAAAAGCATGTTACAGGTATACCTAGTCCGCCACGGTGAAACGCAGTGGAACGCCGAGCGACGTATTCAGGGCCAGTCTGACAGCCCGCTGACTGCCAAAGGTGAGCAACAGGCGATGCAGGTGGCGACGCGTGCCAAAGAGCTTGGCATTACACATATCATCAGTAGCGATTTAGGTCGCACCCGGCGCACAGCGGAAATCATCGCTCAGGCTTGCGGCTGTGACATCATCTTTGATTCCCGCTTGCGTGAGTTAAATATGGGCGTGCTGGAGAAAAGACACATTGACTCTCTGACTGAAGAAGAAGAGAACTGGCGTCGTCAGCTCGTCAATGGCACCGTTGACGGACGTATTCCTGAAGGCGAGTCAATGCAGGAACTGAGCGATCGCGTCAATGCTGCACTGGAATCCTGCCGGGATTTGCCGCAGGGAAGTCGGCCGCTACTGGTGAGCCACGGTATCGCCCTGGGATGTCTGGTGAGTACCATTCTCGGCTTACCAGCATGGGCAGAACGCCGCTTACGTCTGCGTAACTGTTCTATTTCGCGCGTGGATTATCAGGAAAGCCTGTGGCTGGCGTCTGGTTGGGTAGTTGAAACAGCAGGGGACATCTCGCATCTGGACGCCCCTGCATTAGACGAGTTGCAGCGTTAACGACGTATCGGAATCAGCAGTTCGCAGCGCAGATTAATTGGGCGATCTCCCGCTTTGGCATCTTCTGCCGGGTAGTATCGCTCAATATCCTGACCTTTACGGCGCGTCAGGTTGAGCATTGGCATACATGTTCCGTATACCGTCAGGATAAATTCCTGTACGCCGGTTCCCAGACCTTCATAGGTAAACATCACATATTCGCCGCCCTGCAACAGCACCGGATGCCCCGTCAGTACATATCCGTCTGCTTGTTCCTGAGCCAACGCAGTAGTGTAGAACACCTCTTGCTCGTCGTCTTTATCCTGGCTTGGACGCGTTTCATTCAGGCCGTAAAGCACTGGCGGAATGGTCGGCGCATTACCAAGAAAATCGTGCCAGAACTGATAACGCATTTCATGGCGGAAATCAGAGATTTGCTCCAGTGAACAGGAGTAACTCTGAGTTACGCCAATCAGCGGCGTGTCTTCCAGCGTGACAAATTTGTGTTCTGGCATGGTGAATTCACCCAGACGCAGCGGCGGGCGAATACCAAAGGCGCTCCATTCAGGAGAACGGCGGTAAAGTGCGGGAGTCTGGGCAAACTGCTTCTTGAATGCGCGAGTAAATGTCTGTTGAGAGTCGAAGCGGTATTGCAGCGCAATATCCAGAATTGGGCGCGCGGTCAGGCGTAGTGCAACCGCCGATTTCGACAAACGACGAGCACGAATATACGCGCCAATAGCATGGCCAGTGACATCTTTAAACATTCTCTGTAAGTGCCACTTGGAATAACCTGCTTTCGCCGCTACATTGTCGAGCGACAGTGGCTGATCCAGATGACCTTCCAACCAGATTAAAAGGTCGCGAATAATGCCGGCCTGATCCATAAAATATCCTCATCCTTTCACAACGAGCACCTGACATCAGGTAATTGGATAATAGCATTTTTTGCTGTTTTAGCATTCAGTGTTTTTTTCTTAGTAGAGTATGTTTTAGGTCTTGACGGAAATAAAAGTGTTGAGATTTTGTTCTTAATCAATATGTTATTTACCGTGACGAACTAATTGCTCTGTGTAACTTATAAAAATGGTAACAATATGAAATACAAGCATTTGATCCTGTCTTTAAGCCTGTTAATGCTGGGGCCATTGGCACATGCGGAAGAAATTGGTTCGGTCGATACCGTATTTAAAATGATCGGCCCGGATCACAAAATTGTCGTAGAAGCCTTTGACGATCCCGATGTGAAAAATGTCACCTGTTATGTGAGCCGGGCAAAAACCGGCGGTATTAAAGGTGGATTGGGCCTGGCGGAAGATACTTCCGATGCAGCTATTTCCTGCCAGCAAGTCGGGCCGATTGAACTGTCAGAGCGCATTAAAAACGGCAAAGCTCAGGGCGAAGTCGTATTCAAAAAACGTACGTCGCTGGTCTTTAAGTCGTTACAGGTCGTACGCTTCTATGACGCCAAACGCAACGCGCTCGCTTACCTGGCTTACTCCGACAAAGTTGTAGATGGGTCGCCGAAAAATGCGATTAGCGCGGTGCCTGTCATGCCGTGGCGGCAATAACAGAGGCGATATATGCAACGGGAAACGGTCTGGTTAGTGGAAGACGAGCAAGGGATAGCCGACACGCTGGTCTATATGTTGCAGCAGGAAGGTTTTGCCGTCGAGGTCTTTGAACGAGGCTTGCCGGTGCTGGATAAAGCACGCCAGCAGGTTCCCGACGTCATTATTCTCGATGTTGGTCTGCCGGATATCAGCGGCTTTGAATTGTGTCGTCAGTTGCTGGCGAAGCATCCGGCGCTACCTGTACTGTTCCTGACAGCTCGCAGTGAAGAGGTGGATCGCCTGCTTGGGCTGGAAATTGGCGCTGACGACTACGTGGCTAAACCGTTTTCACCTCGCGAAGTGTGCGCCAGAGTGCGCACCTTACTGCGTCGGGTGAAGAAGTTCTCGACGCCGTCTCCCGTCATCCGTATTGGTCATTTTGAATTGAATGAACCAGCGGCGCAGATCAGCTGGTTTGAGACGCCATTAACGCTAACACGGTATGAATTTTTGTTGCTGAAAACGTTACTCAAGTCGCCGGGCCGCGTCTGGTCCCGCCAGCAACTGATGGATAGCGTCTGGGAAGATGCGCAGGACACCTACGATCGCACTGTCGATACTCACATTAAAACGCTGCGTGCCAAACTGCGCGCTATTAATCCCGAGCTTTCGCCGATCAATACCCATCGCGGCATGGGATACAGCCTGAGGAGCCTGTAATGCGTATCGGCATGCGGCTGTTGCTGGGGTATTTTTTACTGGTGGCGGTAGCCGCCTGGTTCGTACTGGCTATTTTTGTCAAAGAAGTTAAACCGGGCGTGCGAAGGGCGACGGAAGGGACGTTGATCGATACGGCAACGTTACTGGCGGAACTGGCGCGTGCCGATTTGCTCTCTGGTGACCCAACGCATGGGCAGTTAGCGCAGGCGTTTAACCAGCTACAAAATCGCCCGTTTCGCGCCAATATCAGCGGCATCAACAAAGTACGCAATGAATACCATGTCTATATGACCGATGCGCAGGGCAAAGTATTGTTTGATTCGGCCAATAAAGCCGTCGGGCAGGATTATTCTCGCTGGAATGATGTCTGGCTAACGTTGCGTGGTCAGTATGGTGCGCGCAGTACGTTGCAAAATCCTGCCGACCCCGAAAGTTCGGTGATGTATGTTGCCGCGCCGATTATGGACGGCTCGCGGCTGGTTGGCGTTTTGAGCGTAGGCAAACCGAACGCGGCGATGGCACCGGTGGTTAAACGCAGCGAGCGGCGAATTTTATGGGCCAGCGCCATTTTGCTGGGAATTGCGCTGGTAATCGGCGCAGGAATGGTTTGGTGGATCAACCGCTCCATTGCCCGACTCACCCGCTATGCCGATTCTGTTACTGACAATAAGCCCGTTCCTCTCCCCAATCTCGGTAGTAGCGAGCTGCGTAAGCTCGCACAGGCGCTGGAAAGTATGCGCGTGAAACTGGAAGGGAAAAACTATATTGAGCAGTATGTCTACGCGTTAACCCATGAGTTGAAAAGTCCACTGGCGGCAATTCGTGGCGCGGCGGAAATTTTACGCGAAGGTCCGCCGCCGGAAGTGGTGGCCCGTTTTACCGATAATATTCTGACGCAAAACGCGCGAATGCAGGCGTTGGTTGAAACGCTACTACGCCAGGCAAGACTAGAGAATCGCCAGGAAGTGGTTCTTTCTGCGGTTAATGTGGCGGCATTATTTCGCCGCGTCAGCGAAGCACGCACCGTGCAGCTGGCAGAAAAAAATATCACTCTCAATGTTATGCCCACCGAGGTTAACGTTGCTGCTGAACCGGCGTTGCTGGAACAGGCACTGGGGAATTTACTGGATAACGCTATCGATTTTACTCCCGAGCATGGCAGCATAACGCTTAGTGCTGGGGGGGAGCAGGAACACGTTACGCTTAACGTGCAGGATACCGGTAGCGGCATTCCTGACTACGCGCTATCGCGTATTTTTGAACGCTTTTACTCTTTGCCTCGTGCGAATGGGCAAAAAAGCAGTGGTCTGGGGCTGGCGTTTGTCAGTGAAGTCGCCCGTTTGCTTAATGGCGAAGTCACGCTGTGCAACGTGCCGGAAGGCGGTGTACTGGCCTCGCTTCGACTTCACCGTTACTTCACATAACTTCAAATTCTTCCCACATAGCCTTCATATCCTGTCGCCATTGCAAAGGAGAAGACTATGTTGAAATCCCCCCTGTTCTGGAAAATGACCACTTTGTTTGGCGCGGTATTGCTGTTGTTAATTCCATTAATGTTGATTCGGCAGGTGATTGTCGAACGTGCCGATTACCGTAGCGATGTTGAAGATGCGATTCGTCAAAGCACCAGTGGACCGCAAAAGTTGGTTGGGCCGCTTATCGCTATTCCTGTGACAGAGCTTTATACGGTGCAGGAAGAGGATAAAACTGTGGAGCGGAAACGAAGTTTTATCCATTTCTGGTTACCTGAGTCGTTGATGGTTGATGGCAATCAGAACGTAGAAGAACGCAAGATTGGTATTTATTCCGGTCAGGTCTGGCACAGTGATTTAACGCTAAAAGCCGATTTCGATGTTTCGCGTCTTAGCGAACTTAACGCGCCAAACATCACTTTAGGCAAGCCGTTTATTGTGATTAGCGTCGGTGATGCACGCGGGATCGGTGTAGTGAAAGCGCCTGAACTTAACGGAACAGCGCTGACCATTGAGCCCGGAACCGGGTTAGATCAAGGCGGGCAGGGCGTGCATATCCCTTTACCAGAAGGGGACTGGCTGAAGCAGAACCTGAAGCTAAATATGGCGCTGAATTTAAGCGGTACTGGAGATTTTTCTGTCGTGCCGACGGGACGCAATAGTGAGCTTGTCTTAACCAGCAACTGGCCGCATCCCAGTTTTTTAGGTGATTTTTTGCCAGCGAAACGAGAAATAAGTGCATCCGGTTTTCAGGCGCAATGGCAAAGCAGTTGGTTTGCCAATAATCTCGGTGAACGTTTTGCTTCGGGCAATGATTCCAACTGGGAAAATTTCCCGGCGTTTAGCGTTGCAGTCACTACGCCTGCCGATCAGTATCAATTAACCGACCGGGCGACAAAATACGCCATCTTGCTGATCGCCCTGACTTTTATGGCCTTCTTTGTGTTTGAAACGCTCACCGCGCAACGTTTGCACCCGATGCAATATTTGCTGGTGGGGCTGTCATTAGTGATGTTTTATTTGCTCTTGCTGGCGCTTTCTGAACACACCGGTTTTACCGTGGCATGGGTAATTGCCAGCCTGATAGGGGCATTAATGAACGGGATTTACTTGCAGGCGGTATTAAAAGGTTGGCGCAATAGCATGTTGTTTACCCTCGCGCTGCTGTTACTGGATGGCGTGATGTGGGGGCTACTGAGCTCTGCTGACAGTGCGCTGTTATTAGGGACGAGTGTGCTGGTGGTGGCGCTGGCAGGTATGATGTTTGTGACGCGGAATATCGACTGGTATGCGTTTTCACTGCCGAAAATGAAAGCCAGTAAAGAAGTCACAACGGACGATGAGTTACGTATCTGGAAATAATGTTGAAAAATAAAAACGGCGCTAAAAAGCGCCGTTTTTTTTGGACGGTGGTAAAGCCGATTAATCTTCCAGATCACCGCAGAAGCGATAACCTTCACCGTGAATGGTGGCGATGATTTCCGGCGTATCCGGCGTAGATTCGAAGTGTTTACGAATACGACGGATCGTCACGTCTACAGTACGGTCGTGCGGTTTCAGCTCACGGCCGGTCATTTTCTTCAGCAGTTCAGCACGAGACTGAATTTTGCCTGGGTTTTCACAGAAGTGAAGCATGGCACGGAACTCGCTGCGCGGCAGTTTGTACTGCTCGCCATCAGGACCGATCAATGAACGGCTGTTGATGTCCAGTTCCCAACCATTGAACTTATAGCTTTCAACGCTACGGCGTTCTTCGCTGACTGTACCCAGATTCATGGTACGAGACAGCAGGTTGCGTGCACGAATAGTCAGTTCACGCGGGTTGAACGGTTTGGTGATGTAGTCATCTGCACCGATTTCGAGGCCGAGAATTTTATCGACTTCGTTGTCACGGCCAGTCAGGAACATCAACGCAACATTCGCCTGCTCGCGCAGTTCACGCGCTAACAGAAGACCGTTCTTACCCGGCAGATTGATATCCATGATCACCAGGTTGATGTCATATTCAGAGAGGATCTGATGCATTTCCGCGCCATCTGTCGCTTCGAAAACATCATAGCCTTCCGCTTCGAAAATACTTTTCAACGTGTTGCGTGTTACCAACTCGTCTTCAACGATAAGAATGTGCGGGGTCTGCATGTTTGCTACCTAAATTGCCAACTAAATCGAAACAGGAAGTACAAAAGTCCCTGACCTGCCTGATGCATGCTGCAAATTAACATGATCGGCGTAACATGACTAAAGTACGTAATTGCGTTCTTGATGCACTTTCCATCAACGTCAACAACATCATTAGCTTGGTCGTGGGTACTTTCCCTCAGGACCCGACAGTGTCAAAAACGGCTGTCATCCTAACCATTTTAACAGCAACATAACAGGCTAAGACGTGCCGGACACCCAATAAAACTACGCTTCGTTGACATATATCAAGTTCAATTGTAGCACGTTAACAGTTTGATGAAATCATCGTATCTAAATGCTAGCTTTCGTCACATTATTTTAATAATACAACTAGTTGCCTTATACAACTAATAAACGTGGTGAATCCAATTGTCGAGATTTATTTTTTATAAAATTATCCTAAGTAAACAGAAGGATATGTAGCAATTTTTAACAATTACACCGTTAGTGTAGTCAAGAAATAGTTTAGCTTTTTTTAAGTGAAGTAAAGGGCTTTTTCTGCGACTTACGTTACGAATTTGTAAATTCTCTCCGCGTAATAAGTTGACATTCATCACCCTGTTCGCGGTTATTTGATCAAGAAGAGTGGCAACATGCGTATAACGATCATTCTGGTGGCACCTGCCAGAGCAGAAAATATTGGTGCAGCGGCCCGGGCGATGAAAACAATGGGGTTTACCGAGCTGCGCATTGTCGATAGTCAGGCACACCTGGAGCCAGCTACCCGCTGGGTGGCGCATGGTTCTGGTGATATTATTGATAATATTAAAGTTTTTCCAACGCTGGCTGAATCGCTACACGACGTTGATTTTACCGTTGCCACCACTGCGCGCAGTCGGGCGAAATACCATTACTACGCCACGCCGGTAGAACTGGTGCCGCTACTGGAGGAAAAATCGACATGGATGAACCACGCGGCGCTGGTCTTTGGTCGCGAAGATTCCGGCTTGACTAACGAAGAGTTGGCGCTTGCTGATGTCCTCACCGGCGTGCCAATGGTGGCGGATTATCCATCACTGAATTTGGGACAGGCGGTGATGGTCTATTGCTATCAATTAGCAACATTAATACAACAACCGGTGGAATCTGCCGCAACGGCGGACCCATTTCAACTGCAGGCACTACGTGAACGTGCCATGTCATTGTTAACGACTCTGGCGGTGGCAGATGACACCAAACTGGTCGACTGGTTGCAACAACGCATCGGGCTGTTAGAGCAACGAGATACGGCCATGTTGCATCGTTTGTTGCATGATATTGAAAAAAATATCACCAAATAAAAAACGACAAGGAAGGGCATTTTCAGATTTTTATACTGACTGCAATGGGCAATATGTCTCTGTGTGGATTAAAAAAAGAGCATCTACCAGCAGCCTATGAACTGGTAACCTGCCGTGAGTAAATTAAAATTTTATTGACTTGGGTCACTAAATACTTTAACCAATATAGGCATAGCGCACAGACAGATAAAAATTACAGAGTACACAACATCCATGAAACGCATCAGCACCACCATTACCACCACCATCACCATTACCACAGGTAACGGTGCGGGCTGACGCGTACAGGAAATACAGAAAAAAGCCCGCACCTGACAGTGCGGGCTTTTTTTTCGACCAAAGGTAACGAGGTAACAACCATGCGAGTGTTGAAGTTCGGCGGTACATCAGTGGCAAATGCAGAACGTTTTCTGCGGGTTGCCGATATTCTGGAGAGCAATGCCAGGCAGGGGCAGGTGGCCACCGTCCTCTCTGCCCCCGCCAAAATTACCAACCATCTGGTCGCAATGATTGAAAAAACCATTAGCGGTCAGGATGCTTTACCCAATATCAACGATGCCGAACGTATTTTTGCCGAACTTCTGACGGGACTCGCCGCCGCTCAACCGGGATTTCCACTGGCGCAATTGAAAGCGTTCGTCGATCAAGAATTTGCCCAAATAAAACATGTCCTGCATGGCATTAGCCTGTTGGGGCAATGCCCGGACAGCATCAACGCCGCGCTGATTTGCCGTGGTGAAAAAATGTCGATCGCCATTATGGCCGGTGTACTGGAAGCGCGTGGTCACAACGTTACCGTTATCGATCCGGTCGAAAAACTGCTGGCAATCGGTCATTACCTTGAATCTACCGTCGATATTGCTGAGTCCACCCGCCGTATTGCGGCAAGCCGCATTCCAGCTGACCACATGGTGCTGATGGCCGGTTTCACTGCGGGTAACGAAAAAGGTGAGCTGGTGGTGCTGGGACGTAACGGTTCTGACTACTCCGCCGCGGTACTGGCCGCCTGTTTACGCGCTGATTGTTGCGAGATCTGGACGGACGTTGACGGTGTCTATACCTGCGACCCGCGTCAGGTGCCCGATGCGAGGCTGTTGAAGTCGATGTCGTACCAGGAAGCGATGGAGCTTTCCTACTTCGGCGCTAAAGTTCTTCACCCTCGCACCATTACCCCTATCGCTCAGTTCCAGATCCCTTGCCTGATTAAAAATACCGGAAATCCACAAGCGCCAGGTACGCTCATTGGTGCCAGCCGTGATGAGGACGAATTACCGGTCAAGGGCATTTCCAATCTGAATAACATGGCAATGTTCAGCGTTTCCGGTCCTGGGATGAAAGGAATGGTCGGCATGGCGGCGCGCGTGTTCGCCGCAATGTCACGTGCCAGAATTTCGGTGGTGCTGATTACGCAATCCTCTTCCGAATACAGTATCAGTTTCTGCGTACCACAAAGCGACTGTGCGCGTGCTGAACGCGCGATGCAGGAAGAGTTCTACCTGGAACTGAAAGAGGGTTTGCTGGAGCCGCTGGCGGTCACTGAACGGCTGGCCATTATCTCGGTGGTGGGCGATGGTATGCGCACCTTACGTGGGATCTCTGCGAAATTCTTTGCCGCGCTGGCCCGCGCCAATATCAACATTGTCGCCATTGCTCAAGGGTCTTCTGAACGTTCAATCTCCGTAGTAGTCAATAACGACGACGCGACTACTGGCGTACGCGTTACCCACCAGATGCTGTTTAATACCGATCAGGTAATCGAAGTGTTTGTGATTGGCGTCGGTGGAGTTGGCGGCGCGCTGCTGGAGCAACTGAAGCGGCAGCAAAGCTGGCTGAAGAACAAACATATCGATTTACGCGTTTGCGGGGTTGCTAACTCGAAGGCGCTGCTGACCAATGTGCATGGCCTTAACCTGGAAAACTGGCAGGAAGAACTGGCGCAAGCCAAAGAGCCGTTCAATCTCGGGCGCTTAATTCGCCTGGTGAAAGAATATCATTTGCTGAATCCGGTGATTGTTGACTGTACCTCCAGCCAGGCGGTGGCGGATCAATATGCCGACTTCCTGCGAGAAGGTTTCCATGTGGTGACCCCGAATAAAAAGGCCAACACCTCGTCGATGGATTACTACCATCAGCTGCGTTACGCGGCGGAAAAATCACGGCGTAAATTCCTCTATGATACCAACGTCGGTGCGGGATTACCGGTCATTGAGAACTTGCAAAACCTGCTCAACGCGGGTGATGAATTGATGAAATTCTCTGGCATTCTTTCTGGGTCGCTTTCTTTCATCTTCGGTAAGTTAGACGAAGGGATGAGCTTCTCTGAGGCCACCACGCTGGCAAGGGAAATGGGCTATACCGAACCGGACCCACGGGATGATCTTTCTGGTATGGATGTGGCGCGCAAGCTGTTGATTCTCGCGCGTGAAACCGGGCGTGCACTGGAACTGGCGGATATCGAAATCGAATCTGTGCTGCCCTCAGAGTTTAACGCGGAAGGTGATGTTGCAACTTTTATGGCGAACCTGTCACAACTCGACGATCTCTTTGCCGCACGCGTGGCGAAGGCCCGTGATGAAGGTAAAGTTTTGCGCTATGTTGGCAATATTGATGAAGATGGCGTCTGCCGCGTGAAGATTGCTGAAGTGGATGGCAATGATCCACTGTTCAAAGTAAAAAACGGCGAAAACGCCCTGGCCTTCTATAGCCACTATTATCAGCCGCTGCCGTTGGTTCTGCGCGGATACGGCGCGGGTAATGATGTAACAGCTGCCGGTGTCTTTGCCGATCTGCTGCGCACCCTCTCATGGAAGTTAGGAGTCTAAAATGGTTAAAGTTTATGCTCCGGCTTCCAGTGCCAATATGAGCGTCGGGTTTGATGTGCTCGGGGCGGCGGTGGCGCCTGTTGATGGTTCCTTGCTGGGAGATGTAGTGACTGTTGAGTCAGCAGAGCGCTTCAGTCTCAACAATCTTGGACGGTTTGCAGGTAAGCTACCGCCAGAACCGCAGGAAAATATCGTTTATCAGTGCTGGGAGCGTTTTTGCCAGGAAGTGGGTAAGCAAATTCCGGTGGCGATGACCCTGGAAAAGAATATGCCGATCGGTTCTGGCTTAGGTTCCAGCGCCTGTTCAGTGGTCGCGGCGCTGGTAGCGATGAATGAACACTGCGGTAAGCCGCTCAATGATACCCGCCTGCTGGCCTTGATGGGCGAGCTGGAAGGGCGTATCTCCGGCAGCATTCATTACGACAACGTGGCACCGTGTTTTCTTGGTGGTATGCAGTTGATGATTGAAGAAAACGGCATCATCAGCCAGCAGGTACCAGGATTTGATGAGTGGTTATGGGTGCTGGCATATCCGGGGATTAAAGTCTCGACGGCAGAAGCGCGGGCTATTTTACCGGCGCAGTATCGCCGCCAGGATTGCATTGCTCACGGGCGACATCTGGCGGGCTTCATTCATGCCTGCTATTCCCGCCAGCCAGAACTTGCCGCGAAGCTGATGAAAGATGTTATCGCTGAACCTTACCGTGAACGTTTACTGCCTGGCTTCCGGCAGGCGCGGCAAGCTGTTGCGGAAATCGGCGCGGTAGCGAGCGGTATCTCCGGCTCCGGGCCGACCGTGTTCGCTCTGTGTGACAAGCCGGATACCGCCCAGCGCGTTGCCGACTGGTTGGGTAAGAACTACCTGCAAAATCAGGAAGGTTTTGTTCATATTTGCCGGCTGGATACGGCGGGCGCACGAGTACTGGAAAACTAAATGAAACTCTACAATCTGAAAGATCACAACGAGCAGGTCAGTTTTGCGCAAGCCGTAACGCAGGGATTGGGCAAAAATCAGGGGTTGTTTTTCCCTCATGAACTACCGGAATTCAGCCTGAGCGAAATTGATGAGATGCTGAAACTGGATTTCGTCACTCGCAGCGCGAAGATCCTCTCTGCGTTTATTGGCGATGAGATCCCACAAGAAGTACTGGAAGAGCGCGTGCGTGCGGCATTTGCTTTCCCGGCTCCGGTTGCCAAAGTTGAAAATGATGTCGGTTGCCTGGAACTGTTCCACGGGCCAACGCTGGCATTTAAAGATTTCGGCGGTCGCTTTATGGCGCAAATGCTGACCCATATTGCGGGCGATAAGCCAGTGACTATTCTGACGGCGACTTCCGGTGATACCGGAGCGGCAGTGGCTCACGCTTTCTACGGTTTACCGAATGTTAAAGTGGTCATCCTTTACCCGCATGGCAAAATCAGCCCACTGCAAGAAAAACTGTTTTGTACGCTGGGGGGCAATATTGAAACCGTCGCTATCGACGGCGATTTTGATGCCTGCCAGGCTCTTGTTAAACAGGCATTCGATGATGAAGAACTGAAAGTGGCGCTGGGGCTGAACTCTGCTAACTCTATTAACATCAGTCGTTTGCTGGCGCAGATTTGCTATTACTTTGAAGCTGTGGCGCAGTTGCCGCAGGAAGCGCGTAATCAGCTGGTTGTCTCGGTGCCGAGCGGAAACTTCGGCGATTTGACGGCAGGATTGCTGGCGAAATCACTCGGTCTGCCGGTGAAGCGTTTTATCGCGGCTACTAACGTTAACGATACGGTGCCGCGTTTCTTGCATGACGGACAGTGGGCGCCTAAAGCTACCCAGGCGACATTATCCAATGCGATGGATGTCAGCCAGCCAAACAACTGGCCGCGAGTGGAGGAATTGTTCCGCCGTAAAATCTGGCAACTGAAGGAGTTGGGTTATGCGGCGGTGGATGATGCAACCACCCAGCAGACAATGCGTGAGTTAAAAGCACTGGGCTATACCTCGGAACCGCATGCTGCCGTGGCTTACCGTGCGCTGCGTGACCAGCTACATCCGGGAGAATATGGCCTGTTCCTCGGCACTGCGCACCCGGCGAAGTTTAAAGAGAGCGTGGAAGTGATTCTTGGTGAAACGTTGGAACTGCCAAAAGAGCTGGCAGAACGAGCCGAATTACCGCTGCTTTCTCATAACCTGCCCGCCGATTTTGCCGCGTTGCGCAAACTCATGATGAATCATAAGTAGAATCCATTAATTTCCTGAAAATGGCCGGGCTTGCGTTTATGCAGTTCGGCTTTTTTATGGAGAAAACATGAGAAAAATCGACAGAAAAAAAGGAGAAATTTTCAATAAATGCGGTAACTTAGCTCTTTGAATTGTAGAGAATGACAACGGGGATTCTTTTACCGTAAGCTCCTGATATCGACCCATAACTGGCAATGATAAAAGGAGTCACCTGTGAAAAAGATGCAATCTATCCTACTCGCACTTTCCCTGATTCTGGTCGCTCCTATGGCAGCGCAGGCAGAGGAAATAATGCTGGTGCCATCAGTAAAGTTACAGATTGGCGATCGTGATTATCGCGGTTTCTACTGGGATGGCGGTTACTGGCGTGACCATAACTGGTGGTATAGAAATTATGAATGGCGAGGCAATCGCTGGCACCCACACGGATCGCAGCCGCACCATAATTGGTATAATGATCATCGAAATGATCACCGTGGAGATCATCGAAACGATCACGGCGGCGAGCATCGTCCTGGTCCGGACAGACATCACCGCTAAATATAAATGCCGGATGACCTCCGGCATTTACCGCAAACTTAACGTAGTTCGTAGCGTTTAAACACCAGTTCGCCATTGCTGGAGCTGGCTTCATCAAAGAAGTAACCTTCGCTGTTAAAACCTGTCAGTTGCTCTGGTTTGGTCAGGCGATTTTTAATGATAAACCGACTCATCAGGCCGCGCGCTTTCTTAGCGTAGAAGCTAATAACCTTAAACTTGCCGTTCTTCTCATCGAGGAACACCGGCTTGATAATCTCAGCATTCAGTTTCTTCGGTTTCACTGATTTAAAATACTCATCTGACGCCAGGTTAATCACTACCTGATCGCCTTGTGCTTCGAGCGCCTCGTTCAGTTTGTTGGTGATCACATCACCCCAGAATTGGTACAGATCTTTGCCCCGGGCGTTCTCAAGACGGATACCCATCTCCAGACGATATGGCTGCATTAAATCGAGCGGGCGCAGTACGCCATACAAACCGGAAAGCATACGCAAATGCTGCTGGGCAAAAGCGAAATCTTCTTCGCTGAAGGTTTCGGCCTGCAAACCGGTGTAGACATCGCCTTTGAACGCCAGAATCGCCTGCCGGGCATTCTCCGGCGTGAAGTCTGGCTGCCAGTCATGAAAGCGAGCGGCGTTGATACCCGCCAGTTTGTCGCTGATGCGCATCAGCGTGCTAATCTGCGGGGGCGTTAGCTTCCGCGCTTCGTGAATAAGCTGTTGGGAGTTGTCTAACAGCTCCGGCAACGTGTAGCGCGTGGTGGCCAAAGGGCTTTGATAATCAAGCGTTTTAGCAGGTGAAATCAGAATCAACATATCCAGTCCTTGCAGGAAATTTACTGCGACTGTAGCAAAAAAAGTGGATGAGTTGATCGATAGTTGTGATTACTCCTGCGACAAATCATCCCACGCGTCAGGGGACAGTTGCTGACTGATATCCGGGTAGCGCAGCGGATCAAACACCGGACGCACGCCAAGTTTACGTTGGCGCAGATAATCGCTGGCAATGATATGCACTACAGGGGAAAGCAGCAAAATCGCGGTCAAATTGGTGATTGCCATGCAGGCCATAATAACATCGGCCAGTTGCCACATCAGAGGAAGGCTCAGGAGGGTGCCGCCAATGACGGTAACAAAGATACAGATACGCAGACTCCAGATAGCTTTCCGGTTGTTCAGCCGTAAAAAGAAGAGATTATTTTCGGCATAAATGTAGTTGGCGACGATCGAACTGAAGGCAAATAGAATCACCACTATCGTGACAAATTCTGCCCCCCATGACCCCATTAATACACGCATCGCTTTCTGAATGAGTTGGATACCTTCCTGTGGCATATAGGTGGTGCCGTTACCGGCCAGTAATATCAGCATGGCGCTTGCCGTACAGATGACTAGCGTGTCGATAAAGATGCCGATCATCTGGACAATACCTTGCGCTGCCGGATGCGGTGGCCATGATGCCGCCGCCGCTGCTGCGTTCGGTGTTGATCCCATCCCCGCTTCATTGGAAAACATACTGCGCTGAAAACCGTTAGTAATTGCCTGACTCAGGGTATAACCCGCTGCGCCGCCTGCCGCTTCCTGCCAGCCAAAGGCACTTTCAAAAATAGACCAGATAACGTGTGGAAGTTGCCCGATATTCATTGCGCAAATGACCAGGCTGGTGAGTACCCAGATTAACGCCATAATAGGGACAAACCATTGCATTAGCCGGGCGACGCCATAAATGCCGTGAGTTATCGCCAACAGAGTAAAAATGGCGAGAATGACACCCGTTACTAACGGGGGGAAATCGAATGCAAAACTCATCGCGTGAGCGACAGCATTTGCCTGAACTCCGCTGAAAATCAGTCCGTAGGCGATGAGCAAAAAGACGGCGAACAGAACGCCCATCCAGCGCATTCCCAATCCTCGCGCCATATACCATGCCGGTCCGCCGCGAAACTGCCCATTGACGTCACGTTCTTTATAAAGTTGTGCAAGGGAACATTCGGCAAAAGAGGTCGCCATGCCGATAAACCCGGCAACCCACATCCAGAAAACAGCACCCGGTCCACCGGCGGTGATGGCCAGCGCAACGCCTGCCAGGTTGCCGCTGCCGACGCGCGCGGCGAGACTGGTACACAATGATTGGAAAGAGGTTAAACCGCCTCGTTGCGGATGAATGCTATTTTTAAGACTTTTGCCAAACTGACGAATATAGCGAAATTGAACGAACCCAGAACGAAAAGTGAACCAACAGCCTGCGCCGAAGAGCAGGTAGATCATCACTGATCCCCATAGTACGTTGTTAATAAAAGAGAAAAAATCAGGCATTCGTATCCCTCTTGTCGCCGGCACGCGGTTACATTCCTGTGTAAACGTTACCAATTGATTAAGAATTATATACGATGTGCATTGGTAGATAACGCCTGTGTAGCATACTTGAGTTTTTGTTTAAAAATGGCGGGTGATATCAACGCCGTGTCAGAAATCCGAAACAGTCTTGCCTGGTGATAACCCTCTTGTCTGCGGTTGCGCTGTCGTTACGTCGTGATATCATCAGGGCAGACCGGTTACATCCCCCTAACAAGCTGTTTAAAGAGAAATACTATCATGACGGACAAATTGACCTCCCTTCGTCAGTACACCACTGTAGTGGCCGACACTGGGGACATTGCGGCAATGAAGCTGTATCAACCGCAGGATGCCACAACCAACCCTTCTCTCATTCTTAACGCAGCGCAAATTCCGGAATACCGTAAGTTGATTGATGATGCTGTCGCATGGGCGAAACAGCAGAGCAACGATCGCGCGCAGCAGGTAGTGGACGCGACCGACAAACTGGCAGTAAACATTGGCCTGGAAATTCTGAAACTGGTTCCGGGCCGTATCTCAACTGAAGTTGATGCGCGTCTTTCCTATGACACTGAAGCATCCATTGCGAAAGCAAAACGCCTGATCAAACTCTACAACGATGCTGGCATCAGCAACGATCGTATTCTGATCAAACTGGCGTCTACCTGGCAGGGTATCCGTGCTGCAGAACAGTTGGAAAAAGAAGGCATTAACTGTAACCTGACTCTGCTGTTCTCCTTCGCTCAGGCGCGTGCTTGTGCGGAAGCGGGTGTGTTCCTGATCTCTCCGTTTGTTGGCCGTATTCTTGACTGGTACAAAGCCAATACCGATAAGAAAGAGTACGCTCCAGCAGAAGATCCGGGTGTGGTTTCTGTATCTGAAATCTACCAGTACTACAAAGAGCACGGTTATGAAACCGTGGTTATGGGCGCAAGCTTCCGTAACATCGGCGAAATTCTGGAACTGGCAGGCTGCGACCGTCTGACCATCGCTCCGGCACTGCTGAAAGAGCTGGCTGAGAGCGAAGGGGCTATCGAACGTAAACTGTCTTACACTGGTGAAGTGAAAGCGCGTCCGGCGCGTATCACCGAGTCCGAGTTCCTGTGGCAGCACAACCAGGACCCAATGGCAGTAGATAAACTGGCGGAAGGTATCCGTAAGTTTGCTGTTGACCAGGAAAAACTGGAAAAAATGATCGGCGATCTGCTGTAATCATTCTTAGCGTGACCGGGAAGTCGGTCACGCTACCTCTTCTGAAGCCTGTCTGTCACTCCCTTCGCAGTGTATCATTCTGTTTAACGAGACTGTTTAAACGGAAAAATCTTGATGAATACTTTACGTATCGGCTTAGTTTCCATCTCTGATCGCGCGTCCAGCGGCGTTTATCAGGATAAAGGCATCCCCGCGCTGGAAGAATGGCTGATATCGGCGCTGACAACGCCGTTTGAACTGGAAACCCGCTTAATCCCCGATGAGCAGGCGATCATTGAGCAAACGTTGTGTGAGCTGGTGGATGAAATGAGTTGCCATCTGGTGCTGACAACCGGCGGTACTGGCCCGGCGCGCCGTGACGTAACGCCCGACGCAACGCTGGCAGTAGCTGACCGCGAGATGCCGGGCTTTGGTGAACAGATGCGCCAGATTAGCCTGCATTTTGTGCCAACTGCGATCCTTTCGCGCCAGGTAGGGGTGATTCGTAAGCAGGCACTGATTCTTAATTTACCCGGTCAGCCGAAGTCCATCAAAGAGACACTGGAAGGGGTGAAGGACGCTGAGGGTAAGGTCGTAGTACATGGCATTTTCGCCAGCGTGCCGTACTGCATTCAGTTGCTGGAAGGACCATACGTTGAAACGGCACCGGAAGTCGTTGCAGCATTCAGACCGAAGAGCGCAAGACGCGAAGTTAGCGAATAAAAAAATCCCCCCAGGCGGGGGGATCAGACTGATGACAAACGCAAAACTGCCTGATGCGCTACGCTTATCAGGCCTACGATCTTCCTGCAATATATTGAATTTGCATCATTATGTAGGCCGGATCAGGCGTTCATGCCGCATCCGGCATGAATAAAGCGCACGCTGATATCCCCCTGTCCGGGGGAGCTCAAACAATTAGTGGGATTCACCAATCGGCAGAACGGTACGGCCAAACTGTTCGTTCAGCACTTCACCCATTGCCAGATAAATTGCGCTGGCACCGCAGATCAGGCCAATCCAGCCTGCGAAGTGGATGATTGCTTCGTTACCGGCAATGTTACCGATAGCCAGCAGCGCAAACAGCACGGTCAGGCTGAAGAATACGAATTGCAGAACACGTGCGCCTTTCAGCGTGCCGAAGAACATAAACAGCGTAAACACGCCCCACAGACCCAGGTAGACACCGAGGAACTGCGCGTTGGGTGCATCGGTCAGGCCCAGTTTCGGCATCAGCAGAATCGCAACCAGCGTCAGCCAGAAAGAACCATAAGAGGTGAAGGCGGTTAACCCGAAAGTGTTTCCTTTTTTATACTCCAGCAGACCAGCAAAAATTTGCGCGATGCCGCCGTAGAAGATGCCCATGGCAAGAATAATACCGTCCAGAGCGAAATAACCCACGTTGTGCAGGTTAAGCAGAATGGTGGTCATGCCGAAGCCCATCAGGCCCAGCGGTGCCGGATTAGCCAACTTAGTGTTGCCCATAATTCCTCAAAAATCATCATTGAATGAATGGTGAAATAATTTCCCTGAATAACTGTAGTGATTTCAGGGCGCGGCATAATAATCAGCCAGTGGGGCAGTGTCTATGATCTTTTGAGGGGAAAATGAAAATTTTCCCCGGTATCCGGTATCAGACCTGAGTGGCGCTAACCATCCGGCGCAGGCAGGCAATTTGCAGTACCGCCGGAATGGTGACGCGATAGGCGCTACCGCTGACGGCTTTAACTCCGTTTAATGCCGCGCCCACAGGGCCACCTAGCCCCGCGCCGCGCAGCAAACCATGCCCAAGCACGCTCATTGCTGCGTGGGTGCGTAAAATGCGGGTCAATTGGCTGGAAAGCAGATGCGACACACCTTTTGCCAACAATTTGTCTTTCATCAGCAGCGGTAATAGCTCTTCCAGCTCGTTGACTCTGGCATCGACCGCCTGGAGAAATTCCTGCTTATGTTCCTCGTCCATTTTCTTCCAGGTATTACGCAGAAATTGTTCCAGTAACTGTTGCTCAATTTCAAAGGTAGACATCTCTTTATCGGCTTTCAGCTTCAGCCGTTTTGAGACGTCGAGCAAAATAGCCCGATACAGCTTGCCGTGTCCGCGAAGTTTGTTAGCGATACTATCGCCGCCAAAATGTTGTAATTCTCCGGCAATCAGCTGCCAGTTGCGGCGATGCTGCTCGGGATGCCCTTCCATCGATTTGAACAGTTCATTACGCATCAGAACGCTGGAGAGTCGCGTTTTGCCTTTTTCGTTATGGGTGAGCAAACGGGCGAAATTGGTCAGCTGCTCCTCACTACAATGCTGGAGAAAATCCAGATCTGAATCACTCAGGTAATTAACATTCATTTATTGGGGATTCTCTGTTCAAGCGTTAGTCGTCGCCGATAATTTTCAGCGTGGCCATATCGGACGAGTTCACTGTATGACCGGAAAAGGTGATTTTTGACACGCAGCGTTTGTTGTCGTTATCGCTGTTAATGTTGATCCAGCTGGTGGTTTGCCCTTCTTTAATTTCTGCGGGAACATGCAGACTTTGGCTGGCGCTACGGGCGGCTTTGAAATAAACCGACGCGCCGCTCAACTGTAAATCGCCATGATCGGCGGTGAGTTGGATACGTTTTACGATGCGGCAAACGGGGAGTTTCAGCGCCAGATCGTTGGTTTCGTTACGCGGCATCGCAATGACGCCGAGGATTTTATGGTCGTTAGCTTGCGCCGTGCAGCACAGCATAAGGCCAAGTACCAGGCTGGCGGAAATCGTAAAAACGGATTTCATAAAGATTCTCTTAGCGGGGAGCAGTAGGGGATGAATAGCTACTAGTTTACTGCTGACGAAAAGAAGATTCAGGTATGTAATCTTTTCTTTTTATTACAATTTTTTGGTGAATGCCTTGTGTTGAATTCATTCTTTATATGAATAAAACGGCTGTCTGTTTCATGTCTTCTTCCGGCATATCACGAAATTTCTGCGCAAAAGCACAAAAAATTTTTGCATCTCCCCCTTGATGACGTGGGTTACGACCCCATTTAGTAGTCAACCGCAGTGAGTGAGTCTGCAAAAAAATGAAATTGGGCAGTTGAAACCAGACGTTTCGCCCCTATTACAGACTCATACCACATGATGACCGAATATATAGTGGAGACGTTTAGATGGGTAAAATTATTGGTATCGACCTGGGTACTACCAACTCTTGTGTAGCGATTATGGATGGCACCACTCCTCGTGTGCTGGAGAACGCCGAAGGCGATCGCACCACGCCTTCTATCATTGCCTATACCCAGGATGGTGAAACTCTGGTTGGTCAGCCGGCTAAACGTCAGGCAGTGACGAACCCGCAAAACACCCTGTTTGCGATTAAACGCCTGATTGGCCGCCGCTTCCAGGACGAAGAAGTACAGCGTGATGTTTCCATCATGCCGTTCAAAATTATTGCTGCTGATAACGGCGACGCATGGGTCGAAGTTAAAGGCCAGAAAATGGCACCGCCGCAGATCTCTGCTGAAGTGCTGAAAAAAATGAAGAAAACCGCGGAAGATTACCTGGGCGAACCGGTAACTGAAGCTGTTATCACTGTACCGGCATACTTTAACGATGCACAGCGTCAGGCAACTAAAGACGCAGGCCGTATCGCTGGTCTGGAAGTAAAACGTATCATCAACGAACCGACCGCAGCTGCGCTGGCTTACGGTCTGGACAAAGGTACTGGTAACCGTACTATCGCGGTTTATGACCTTGGTGGTGGTACTTTCGATATCTCCATTATCGAAATCGACGAAGTTGACGGCGAAAAAACCTTCGAAGTTCTGGCAACCAACGGTGATACCCACTTAGGTGGTGAAGACTTCGACAGCCGTCTGATCAACTATCTGGTTGAAGAATTCAAGAAAGATCAGGGTATTGACCTGCGTAACGACCCGCTGGCAATGCAGCGCCTGAAAGAAGCGGCAGAAAAAGCGAAAATCGAGCTGTCTTCCGCTCAACAGACCGACGTTAACCTGCCGTACATCACTGCAGATGCGACCGGTCCGAAACACATGAACATCAAAGTGACTCGTGCGAAACTGGAAAGCCTGGTGGAAGACCTGGTGAACCGTTCCATCGAGCCGCTGAAAGTTGCTCTGCAGGACGCTGGCCTGTCCGTATCTGATATCGACGATGTTATCCTCGTTGGTGGTCAGACTCGTATGCCAATGGTTCAGAAGAAAGTTGCTGAGTTCTTTGGTAAAGAGCCGCGTAAAGACGTTAACCCGGACGAAGCTGTGGCAATCGGTGCTGCCGTTCAGGGTGGTGTACTGACTGGCGACGTGAAAGACGTACTGCTGCTGGACGTTACCCCGCTGTCTCTGGGTATCGAAACCATGGGCGGTGTAATGACTACGCTTATCGCGAAAAACACGACTATCCCGACCAAGCACAGCCAGGTGTTCTCTACCGCTGAAGACAACCAGTCTGCGGTAACCATCCACGTGCTGCAGGGTGAACGTAAACGTGCGGCTGATAACAAATCTCTGGGTCAGTTCAACCTGGATGGCATCAACCCGGCACCGCGCGGCATGCCGCAGATCGAAGTTACCTTCGATATCGATGCTGACGGTATCCTGCACGTTTCCGCGAAAGACAAAAACAGCGGTAAAGAGCAGAAGATCACCATCAAGGCTTCTTCTGGTCTGAACGAAGATGAAATCCAGAAAATGGTACGCGACGCTGAAGCTAACGCCGAAGCAGACCGTAAGTTTGAAGAGCTGGTACAGACCCGCAACCAGGGCGACCATCTGCTGCACAGTACCCGTAAGCAGGTTGAAGAAGCAGGCGACAAACTGCCGGCTGACGACAAAACTGCTATCGAGTCTGCGCTGACTGCACTGGAAACTGCTCTGAAAGGTGAAGACAAAGCCGCTATCGAAGCGAAAATGCAGGAGCTGGCACAGGTTTCCCAGAAACTGATGGAAATCGCCCAGCAGCAACATGCCCAGCAGCAGACTGCCGGTGCTGATGCTTCTGCAAACAACGCAAAAGATGACGATGTTGTCGACGCCGAGTTTGAAGAAGTCAAAGACAAAAAATAATCGCCCTATAAACGGGTAATTATACTGACACGGGCGAAGGGGATTTTCCTCTCCGCCCGTGCATTCATCTAGGGGCAATTAAAAAAAGATGGCGAAGCTTGATTATTACGAGATTTTAGGCGTTTCCAGAACAGCGGAAGAGCGTGAAATCAAAAAGGCCTACAAACGCCTGGCCATGAAATATCACCCGGACCGTAACCAGGGTGACAAAGAGGCCGAGGCGAAATTTAAAGAGATCAAGGAAGCTTATGAAGTTCTGACCGACTCGCAAAAACGCGCGGCATATGATCAGTATGGTCATGCGGCGTTTGAGCAAGGCGGCATGGGCGGCGGCGGTTTTGGCGGCGGCGCAGACTTCAGCGATATTTTTGGTGACGTTTTCGGCGATATTTTTGGCGGCGGACGTGGTCGTCAACGTGCGGCGCGTGGTGCTGATTTACGCTATAACATGGAGCTCACCCTCGAAGAAGCTGTACGTGGCGTGACCAAAGAGATCCGCATTCCGACTCTGGAAGAGTGTGACGTTTGCCACGGTAGCGGTGCAAAACCAGGCACGCAGCCGCAGACCTGTCCGACCTGTCATGGTTCTGGTCAGGTGCAGATGCGCCAGGGCTTCTTCGCTGTACAGCAGACCTGTCCGCACTGTCAGGGGCGCGGTACGCTTATCAAAGATCCATGCAACAAGTGTCATGGTCATGGTCGCGTTGAGCGCAGCAAAACGCTGTCCGTTAAAATCCCGGCAGGGGTGGACACTGGAGATCGCATCCGTCTTGCGGGCGAAGGTGAAGCGGGCGAACACGGCGCACCGGCAGGCGATCTGTACGTTCAGGTACAGGTTAAACAGCACCCGATTTTCGAGCGTGAAGGCAACAACCTGTATTGCGAAGTGCCGATCAACTTCGCTATGGCAGCTCTGGGTGGCGAAATCGAAGTGCCGACCCTTGATGGGCGCGTTAAACTGAAAGTGCCTGGCGAAACCCAGACCGGTAAGCTGTTCCGTATGCGCGGTAAAGGCGTCAAGTCTGTTCGCGGCGGTGCGCAAGGTGACTTGCTGTGCCGCGTTGTTGTCGAAACACCGGTAGGTCTGAACGAGAAGCAGAAACAGCTGCTGCAAGAGCTGCAAGAAAGCTTCGGTGGCCCAACCGGCGAGCACAACAGCCCGCGCTCGAAGAGCTTCTTCGATGGCGTGAAGAAGTTTTTTGACGACCTGACTCGCTAACGCCCTGAAAAGCCTGCCCGTGGGCAGGCCAGGGTAAAAATAGGGTGCGTTGAAGATATGCAAGCACCTGTAAAGTGGCGGGGATCACTCCCCGCCGTTGCTCTTACTCGGATTCGTAAGCCGTGAAAACAGCAACCTCCGTCTGGCCAGTTCGGATGTGAACCTCACAGAGGTCTTTTCTCGTTACCAGTGCCGCCACTACGGCGGTGATACAGATGACGATCAGGGCGACAATCATCGCCTTATGCTGCTTCATTGCTCTCTTCTCCTTGACCTTACGGTCAGTAAGAGGCACTCTACATGAGTCTGCATATAGGGGGGCCTCGGGTTGATGGTAAAATATCACTCGGGGCTTTTCTCTATCTGCCATCTAGCTAATGCCTGAGACAGATAGCCTCAAGCACCCGCCGTTATTATACTGCGCTTTTAATTCACTTCTGTTTTATCAATTCTTTTTCTGAAGACGTCTCGCATTTTTGCGGAATAATATTTCAATACATCAATTTATTTAACTTAAATACATCCAAAGATTCACAAAAAAAGGTGTTTTCCTCTATCAAAAGTGAATAGCTAAAGGAAATTAATTATTAAAGGTTAGTGTAATACTATAGAGAGACAAAGAAATACGTTCAGCAGCCAATGCTAAGTTCATCATGAAAAATGCCTATAAATCAAAGGGTGATATTTAAAACAGACACATTTTCTGAAACACGATATCCCTCCGGCTGTTTGCAAAAGTAATCTGCGATCTTCATCACGCTTCGATAGTCATCTTTAAATATACTGGCCTGGTCATTCTTAATAAAAATGAATTGTCTGGTGTATTAATTCCGATGGAATCATAAAAACAATGAATGGAGAACATATTATATGTCTGCCAAAAGACGACTTCTTATTGCGTGTACCCTGATAACAGCTATCTATCATTTCCCTGCATATTCTTCATTAGAATATAAAGGATCCTTTGGTTCAATAAATGCGGGTTATGCTGACTGGAATAGCGGATTTGTAAACACTCACCGTGGTGAAGTATGGAAAGTGACTGCGGACTTTGGAGTAAATTTTAAAGAAGCAGAGTTTTACTCATTTTATGAAAGTAATGTACTCAATCATGCTGTAGCAGGGCGAAATCATACGGTTTCAGCAATGACGCATGTCAGACTCTTTGACTCTGATATGACATTCTTTGGCAAAATTTATGGCCAATGGGATAACTCATGGGGTGACGATCTGGACATGTTTTATGGATTCGGTTACCTCGGCTGGAATGGTGAGTGGGGCTTTTTTAAACCGTATATTGGATTGCATAATCAATCTGGCGACTACGTATCAGCTAAATATGGTCAAACGAATGGCTGGAACGGTTATGTTGTTGGCTGGACTGCAGTATTGCCATTTACCTTATTTGACGAAAAATTTGTTTTATCTAACTGGAATGAAATAGAACTGGACAGGAACGATGCTTACGCGGAGCAGCAATTTGGCCGGAACGGGTTAAATGGCGGTTTAACTATTGCCTGGAAGTTCTATCCTCGCTGGAAAGCCAGTGTGACGTGGCGTTATTTCGATAATAAGTTGGGCTACGATGGTTTTGGCGATCAAATGATTTATATGCTTGGTTATGATTTCTAATTTTTTATCAGGAAATAATTATGCAGAAAACATTAATGGCCAGTTTGATCGGCCTTGCAGTTTGCACAGGGAATGCTTTTATTCCTGCCTTAGCCGCAGAGACTAAACAACCTAATTTAGTCATTATTATGGCTGATGATTTAGGCTATGGTGATTTGGCAACATATGGTCATCAGATCGTTAAAACACCTAATATCGACAGGCTTGCCCAGGAAGGTGTCAAATTTACTGACTACTATGCTCCCGCCCCCTTAAGTTCACCTTCACGCGCTGGGCTATTAACAGGCCGGATGCCATTTCGTACTGGAATTCGCTCATGGATCCCCTCGGGCAAAGATGTTGCCTTAGGGCGTAACGAACTCACGATTGCTAATCTACTCAAAGCGCAAGGGTACGACACGGCAATGATGGGTAAGCTGCATCTGAATGCAGGCGGCGATCGCACCGATCAGCCACAGGCACAAGATATGGGCTTTGATTATTCACTGGTTAATACGGCGGGCTTTGTTACCGACGCCACGCTGGATAACGCTAAAGAACGCCCGCGTTATGGCATGGTTTACCCAACAGGCTGGCTACGTAACGGGCAACCCACTCCGCGAGCCGATAAAATGAGCGGTGAGTATGTCAGTTCGGAAGTCGTCAACTGGCTGGATCACAAAAAGGACAGCAAGCCTTTCTTCCTTTATGTCGCTTTTACCGAAGTGCATAGCCCCCTGGCTTCGCCCAAAAAATATCTCGACATGTACTCACAATATATGAGCGCGTATCAGAAGCAGCATCCTGATTTATTTTATGGCGACTGGGCGGACAAACCCTGGCGTGGTGTAGGGGAATATTATGCCAATATCAGCTATCTGGATGCACAGGTTGGAAAAGTGCTGGATAAAATCAAAATGATGGGTGAAGAAGATAACACCATCGTTATTTTTACCAGTGATAACGGTCCGGTAACGCGTGAAGCGCGCAAAGTGTATGAGCTGAATCTGGCAGGGGAAACGGACGGATTACGCGGTCGCAAGGATAATCTTTGGGAAGGCGGAATTCGTGTTCCAGCCATTATTAAATATGGTAAACATCTACCACAGGGAATGGTTTCAGATACACCCGTTTATGGTCTGGACTGGATGCCTACTTTGGCGAAAATGATGAATTTCAAATTACCTACAGATCGTACTTTCGATGGTGAATCGCTGGTTCCTGTTCTTGAGCAAAAAGCATTGAAGCGTGAAAAACCATTAATTTTCGGGATTGATATGCCATTCCAGGATGATCCAACCGACGAATGGGCGATACGTGATGGTGACTGGAAGATGATTATCGATCGCAATAATAAACCGAAATATCTCTACAATCTTAAATCTGATCGTTTTGAAACATTTAATCTGATCGGTAAAAAACCAGATATTGAAAAACAGATGTATGGTAAGTTTTTAAAATATAAAACTGATATTGATAATGATTCTCTAATGAAAGCCAGAGGCGATAAACCAGAAGCAGTGACCTGGGGCTAACCTGATAATCATAATAAATGTAATGTATGCCATTCAGGGCTATGCCCGCCTGATTCAGTGCTACGCATTGAATCAGGTTCTTTTTATGCTGAACAATATCAAGATACGGCTATTCGCAGGGAGTGGATATGTTTACCAACGTAAATGTTGATTGTTGCAAAACACCAGGATGTAAAAACCTGGGGTTGCTGAATAGCCAGGATTATGTTGCTCAGGGGAAAAATATTTTATGCCGTGAATGTGGTTACTTGTTTCCAGTGATCTCTGAACAGTCGCTCAATATTTATCGTAATATTGTTAATCACTCCTGGAGAGGTTTAATTTGCCAATGTTCAACTTGCGGAAGTACATCTCTCAAAAAATATGGATACTCAGCACAAGGCCAGAGAAGAATGTATTGCCATCATTGTGAGAAAACATTTATCACTCTGGAACATGTAAATACCACACCACGAGGAGCCCAGTTAGCATTGATGATTGAACAAGGGGAGGCACTTGCGGATATCAGAAAGTCGTTACTTCTTAACAGCACTGGACTTAGCCGTGAACTGTTAAAATTAGCGCGTGAAGCAAATTATAAAGAAAGCCGACAGCGTTTCTCTGCCACTGATATTACTCTGAGTACCCGTGCTTTTCGTGTCAAGTATAATGGTAGCAATAACTATCTTTATGCCCTTGTTACCGCAGAAGAACAAAGCGGTAGGGTGGTTGCCATCTCAACCAATTACTCCCCATCTGCCGTAGAGCAACATTATCAATACACATCAAGCTATGAAGAGCGTATGTCTCCAGGGACGCTGGCACATCATGTCCAGCGCAAAGAGTTACTCACTATGCGGCGGGATACCTTATTTGATATTGATTACGGCCCGGCAGTTTTACATCAAAACGATCCAGGAATGCTGGTGAAACCGGTTCTTCCGGCATATCGTCATTTTGAACTGGTCAGAATACTGACCGATGAGCATTCCATCAACGTTCAGCATTACCTTGATCACGAATGCTTTATATTGGGCGGCTGTCTGATGGCTAATTTGCAGCATATTCATCAAGGTCGGTGCCATATTTCCTTTGTCAAAGAGCGCGGTGTGGCACCAGGCAGGATTGATTTTCCACCGAGATTATTCCTTAGTGGTGGGGTACGAAACAATGTCTGGCGTGCATTTTCTAACCGCAATTATTCAATGGCTGTATGTAATCTCACTGGCAGTAAGAAAGTCCGCGAGATGCGGCATGCGACATTGAACAGTGCGACGCGTTTTATCCACTTTGTGGAGAACCATCCTTTCCTGGCATCATTGAACCGAATGTCTCCTGCGAATGTCGTCTCTGCATTAGATATCCTCAAACATTTGTGGAATAAAACACTAGAGCATGGAGCGATTTAATTATTACTTTTCCGAATAAATTCTTCATAAATCTTGACCTTAGACTATGATTAATAGGGCTTAAGGTCATCAGCCACCGCTTTCGGGCATCAAAAACTCATCTCTCGCTGATGGCGCAATTCTTTTAATAGATCGTAAAAAACGAACTATTCCTACACTATAATCTGATTTTAACGATGATTCGTGCGGGGTAAAATCGTAAAAACGATCTATTCACCTGAAGAGAAATAAAAAGTGAAACATCTGCATCGATTCTTTAGCAGTGATGCCTCGGGAGGCATTATTCTCATTATTGCCGCTGTATTAGCGATGATTATGGCCAACAGCGGTGCAACCAGTGGATGGTATCACGACTTTCTTGAGACACCGGTTCAGCTCCGGGTTGGGTCACTTGAGATCAACAAGAACATGCTGCTATGGATCAATGACGCTCTGATGGCGGTATTTTTCCTGTTGGTTGGTCTGGAAGTTAAACGCGAGCTGATGCAAGGTTCGCTGGCCAGTTTGCGCCAGGCGGCATTTCCTGTTATTGCCGCAATCGGTGGGATGATTGTTCCGGCATTGCTCTATCTGGCTTTTAACTATGCCGATCCTATCACTCGTGAAGGCTGGGCGATCCCGGCGGCAACTGATATTGCCTTTGCTCTGGGCGTGTTGGCCCTGTTAGGCAGTCGTGTGCCTTTGGCGCTGAAGATCTTTTTGATGGCTCTGGCTATTATTGATGACCTTGGAGCCATCATTATCATCGCCTTGTTCTACACTAACGACTTGTCGATGGCCTCTCTCGGCGTTGCGGCAGTAGCGATTGCCGTACTCGCGGTACTGAATATCTGTGGAGTTCGTCGCACGGGCGTTTATATTCTGGTTGGTGTGGTGCTGTGGACAGCGGTGTTGAAATCAGGTGTCCATGCAACGCTGGCTGGCGTCATTGTCGGCTTCTTTATTCCGTTAAAAGAGAAGCATGGGCGATCCCCGGCTAAACGTCTGGAGCATGTTTTGCATCCGTGGGTGGCATATCTGATTTTGCCGCTGTTTGCGTTTGCCAATGCGGGCGTATCTCTGCAAGGCGTGACGCTGGATGGCCTGACCTCCATTCTGCCATTAGGGATCATCGCTGGTTTGCTGATTGGCAAGCCACTGGGTATTAGTCTTTTCTGCTGGTTGGCGTTGCGTTTGAAACTGGCGCATTTGCCAGAGGGAACGACTTATCAGCAAATTATGGCGGTTGGTATTCTGTGCGGTATCGGTTTTACTATGTCTATCTTTATTGCCAGCCTGGCGTTTGGTAGCGTAGATCCAGAACTGATTAACTGGGCAAAATTAGGCATCCTTGTCGGTTCAATTTCTTCGGCGGTAATTGGATACAGCTGGTTACGCGTTCGTTTACGTCCAGTAGTTTGACAGGGCGGTTTACCGGGGAGCCATAAACGGCTCCCTTTTCATTGTTATCAGGGAGAGAAATGAGCATGTCTCATATCAATTACAACCACTTATACTACTTCTGGCATGTCTACAAAGAAGGTTCTGTGGTTGGCGCAGCGGAGGCGCTCTATTTAACACCACAAACGATTACCGGGCAGATCAGGGCTCTGGAAGAGCGTCTGCAAGGGAAATTATTTAAGCGTAAAGGACGTGGTCTGGAACCCAGTGAACTGGGTGAACTGGTCTATCGCTATGCCGATAAAATGTTCACTTTAAGTCAGGAAATGCTGGATATCGTGAACTATCGCAAAGAGTCCAATTTATTGTTTGATGTTGGCGTGGCTGATGCGCTTTCCAAACGTCTGGTCAGTAGCGTACTGAATGCCGCAGTGGTAGAAGGGGAGCCGATTCATCTACGTTGCTTTGAGTCTACTCACGAAATGCTCCTCGAGCAGCTAAGTCAGCATAAACTGGACATGATCATTTCCGATTGCCCGATAGATTCTACGCAGCAGGAAGGCCTGTTCTCCGTGAGGATTGGAGAATGCGGCGTGAGCTTCTGGTGCACGAATCCGCCGCCGGAAAAAACCTTCCCGGCTTGTCTGGAAGAACGGCGGCTACTGATTCCTGGGCGTCGCTCCATGTTAGGGCGCAAATTGCTTAACTGGTTTAATTCCCAGGGATTAAACGTCGAGATTCTTGGTGAGTTTGATGATGCCGCGTTGATGAAAGCTTTTGGCGCGATGCACAATGCTATTTTTGTCGCGCCGACGCTTTATGCATATGATTTTTATGCTGATAAAACTGTCGTGGAAATTGGCCGCGTTGAGAATGTGATGGAAGAGTATCATGCCATTTTTGCTGAACGCATGATTCAGCATCCGGCAGTACAGCGTATCTGTAATACGGATTATTCTGCGTTGTTTTCTCCCGCTTCACGATAGATATCAGAATCCACGCCCCGCTACATACGGGGCGTGCTAACGAACAAACGATGTCTTTTAAACGGGTAATAGCTGGCGATATTTCCCTTTCTCACGAACGAATACCGGTATCTGGTGCAGCGGCGTGCACTGATGAAGCGTTTGCCCACCCGCGTAGTGTTCATGGGTATAAAAATCGATCCACGTTTCTCCGGCTGGCAACCAGACATCACGTGAGCGAGCACCTTCGTGCATTACAGGAGCAATGAGAAGGTCCGGGCCAAAGCAGTACTGATCATAAATATTCCAGCTTTCTGCCTGGTCAGGAAATTCAAAGAACATCGTGCGCATTACCGGGCTGTTCTTCTCGTGCGTCTCAGCCATAATTTTACTGATATAAGGTTTCAGCTTCTCACGCAACTGCAGGCAGGCAGTGAGAATTTCACCGGTTTCTTCACCGTAGCTCCAGACTTCATTCGGCGCGCCGGTCGGACATTGTGCGATGCCATCACGATAGGTTTGTTCTGGCAAAACTTGCGGGTCGCGGTTGCCATGTAAACGCATTACTGGGCTGAATACCCCCCACTGGAACCAGCGAATAAGCAGTTCATGGAATTTTGGATCATGTATGTTGCCACCGTGGAAACCGCCAATATCCGTCGTCCACCACGGGATCCCGGCAATTCCCATGTTCAGCCCCGCAGCAAACTGATTGCGCAGAGATCGGAAGGAAGAGTGGATATCGCCTGACCACACCAGAGCACCATATTTCTGACTACCGGCCCAGGCGCAACGTAGCAGGTTGATCACCTGCTTCTCTCCGGCAGCCTGCATGCCATCGAAGAAAGTTTTGGCGTACATACGCGGATAGATATTACCGACTTCCAGCACCGGCCCTGCGTAGTAACGATAGTTGTCGTAATCGTAAACACCGAACTCCGGCTCGGCTTCATCCAGCCAGAACAGCTTCACGCCTTTATCGTAATAATTGCGTTTGGCTTTGTTCCAGACATATTCCCGTGCGCCAGGATGGGTCGCATCAAAGAATGTGGTGTTGCCAAGGAAATCCATATTGATCGGCAAACCACGCTCGGTATGGACCAGCCAGCCGTTTTCTTTCATCTCCCGATAACTCTCGGTACGGTTATCTACGGTAGGCCAGAATGAAACCATCAGTTCGATGCCCATTTCTTTTAATTCGGCGATCATCGCGTCGGGATCGGGCCAGTCACGCAGATCGAACATCCAGTCGCCCTGATTAGGCCAATGGAAGAAATCGATGACAATCACCGAGATCGGAAGATTGCGTTGCTTGTAGCCGCGTGCGACCTCTAACAATTCTTGTTGATTACGATAGCGAAGCTTGCATTGCCAGAACCCCATTGCGTAATCAGGCATCATCGGTGGCGTACCGGTGACTCGTGCATAGGCTTCACTGATTTCTGCCGGTGTATCGCCCGCGGTGATCCAGTAGTCCAGTTGTTCACTGACCTCTGCTACCCATTCCGTGCCGTTTTGCGCGAAGGTGACGCGGCCAATTGCTGGGTTATTCCACAGAAAACCATAACCCTGATTTGATAGCAGGAAGGGAACAGAAGCCTGCGAGTTACGTTGTGCCAGTTCCAGCATGCAACCTTTTAAATCCAGATTTGGTTGCTGATACTGACCCATGCCAAACAGTTTCTCGCCATCGTTGGCTTCAAATCGTGCCTTAATCGTAAATTTCCCGCCAGGAATAGGCTTGAATTCACGGGCCTGTAGATTAAGAGCGCTCACATATTGGCCGTGTGCTGACTCATCTTCACCAATTTCGCCACGTTGACGCCAGAACTCCTGTAGCAGGCATTTATCGTCATTACGCCAGAAAGAGAGCTGCCCCTGAAGATTTACGATGGCAGTGATTTTACCATTTCTCAGCGTTGCCTGTTTTTCATCCCAGGTGATATGAGCGACAGCATCGCCAGGCTCCTGAGTTAACGCCCAGTTTTCATTGCGCATTACCGGTAAATGGCGGCCGCTTCGCACGCGTAAACTGTTTTCTCCCCAGGCCTCAATCCAGAGATAACGATCGTCTTGTTGCCAGACCAGACGGTGGGGATCTTGCTTAATAAACGACATAATTGTTCCTCCCAGGAGCAAATGGCATGTTGATAAACTCAACGATTGTGGACTTGCAGATCGTGTTGGATACGACCTTCCATCGCTTCATACTGGCGAAAGAAGAGCAGTGGTACAGCCGCGAGAGCAAAGAGCAGTGCGGGGACCCAGATAAATGCCAGACTGATACCTTCCAACCCTGCAGCCGTCTGTTGTTGGTTGGGGATATAACCAAAGCTGTCCATAATCAAGGCAGCGAAAGCTGTACCGATACCACTGCCCATCTTGATGCAGAAGGTGCTGCCGAAGGCGATCAGAATGCCGGTCGCTTTAATGCCGGTTTTCCAGCGACCAAAGTCAACGGCGAAACCGAGCATCGCGAAAGGCATAGAGCAGGCGATGCCGCTGCCGATATTGGCGAATACCCAGGCGGCGATCATCAAAGGGATGCTGTCGGCGGCCAGCCACATGAGGCCCCCGCCTGACATCGCGACCAGCAGCCCGGTAATCCAAATCCAGGTTTTGGTGAGATAGCGACTGAAGAACGGAATGGCAATGATAAACAGGATCTGAATGGTGGCGAGGCTGTTGACCAGCGGGACCAAGTCTTTGCGATCCAGGTTGTAGGTTAAATAGTAAACAATAGTGGTGTTGCGCTGCTGTAGGGCAATCCAGAAGATGAGGTTCGCTACTACCATCAGGATCCACGGCCAGTTCCCTTTCATTGCCGAAAAACTCTTTTTCATCGGCAGTCGTGGTTCTTGCTGTATTTTATCGGTATCCAGTTCGCGAATATTTTTAAAGGCAAACAACGTTAAGGCACAGGATATTACAGCAAAGACAATGGCAGTATAAATAAAGCCTGCTTTATCGTTACCCTTACCAAGGAATGCGACCAATGGCAGTGCTGTCGCATTCATTAATAGTACGCCAATTTGCCCACCAGTCATGCGATATGAGTTTAATACCAGGCGTTCTTTTGGTGACAGCGTCATCAGCGGTAATATGGCGCTTAATGGTGTATTCAACCCAGTAAACAGAATGCTGGCTAACATGTACGATATTGCTGCATAAACAGCTTTTCCTGTCATGCTGATATCGGGTGACCAGAAAGAAAGCGCACTAAATACAGCAAAAGGTAATGGTAACCATAAAAACCATGGACGGCATTTTCCATAACGCGAATGGGTTTTATCGATAATGATCCCCCACACTGGCGCATCGATACCGTCTACAATGCGCGCCAGCAGTAGGATGATGCCTGCAACCGCCAGGCTAATCCCTGCTACGTCGGTGTAGAAATAAAGAATGTAGGTAGAGCCAAAACAGTAGAGCAGATTACCGGCAACATCCAGTGAGCCGTAGCTAATCCGCTGTATTAAAGGTAAGGAATCGGATGAAGTTGATTGAGTGGTTTCAATGACGGAACTCATTATATTCTCTCCAGAACAAGAATGCCTGTCTCAGAAATACAGCTTTTATTTTCTAAGCAAATACATACTGACTTTCCTTAATGCATATTTATTAATGATTTAAACAACGTTGTGGGGATGAGATTAGTTAAGGAGAGTGGTGGCGACAATTATAATTTTTCGTTTTAAGTTTGCGTTAATTCGTTTTTGGCTTTGTTTATCTGTATTTTGTTATACAGTTCACGTTTTATCAGAGAATAAAACATTTTCATTTTCATGATGAAATGTTAAATGTTTTATCCTTGGGGAAATATATGGCGGCAGGACTAAGTAAAAGAGAGATGTCTTTCATTTGAAACTTTCAGGCGCGCAGGCATAAAAAAACCCGCTTGCGCGGGCTTTTTTACAAAGCTGACAACAAAAGGCGATTAAGCCAGTTTGTTGATCTGTGCAGTCAGGTTAGCCTTATGACGTGCAGCTTTGTTTTTGTGGATCAGACCTTTAGCAGCCTGACGGTCCACGATCGGTTGCATTTCGTTAAATGCTTTCAGTGCAGCAGCTTTGTCGCCAGCTTCGATAGCTGCGTATACTTTCTTGATGAAAGTACGCATCATAGAGCGACGGCTTGCGTTGTGCTTACGAGCCTTTTCAGACTGAATGGCGCGCTTCTTAGCTGATTTGATATTAGCCAAGGTCCAACTCCCAAATGTGTTCTATATGGACAATTCAAAGGCCGAGGAATATGCCCTTTTAGCCTTCTTTTGTCAATGGATTTGTGCAAATAAGCGCCGTTAATGTGCCGGCGCTCGTTACGTAGTGATGGCGCAGGATTCTACCAGCTTGCGGGGTGTGAATACAGCTTTTCCGCGATAAAAATTGCATCAGGCCGTGAGTTTCTTCCCGTGATTTGCGCCATGGCAATGAAAAGCCACTTCTTTCTGATTTCGGTACTCAATCGCCGGTTAACCTTGACCGCTGTACAAGGTATACTCGGACGATTTTCACTGTTTTGAGCCAGACATGAAGCTGATACGCGGCATACATAATCTCAGCCAGGCCCCGCAAGAAGGGTGTGTGCTGACTATTGGTAATTTCGACGGCGTGCATCGCGGTCATCGTGCGTTGTTACAGGGCTTACGGGAAGAAGGGCGCAAGCGAAACTTACCGGTGATGGTGATGATTTTCGAGCCTCAACCGCTGGAACTGTTTGCCACTGATAAAGCCCCGGCGCGACTGACCCGGTTGCGGGAAAAACTGCGTTACCTTGCAGAGTGCGGCGTAGATTACGTGCTCTGCGTGCGTTTTGACAGGCGTTTTGCGGCGTTAACCGCGCAAAATTTCATCAGTGATCTTCTGGTGAAGCATTTGCGGGTAAAATTCCTCGCCGTGGGTGATGATTTCCGCTTTGGCGCTGGTCGTGAAGGCGATTTCTTGTTATTACAGAAAGCTGGCGCGGAATACGGCTTCGATATCACCAGTACGCAAACTTTTTGCGAAGGTGGCGTGCGTATCAGCAGTACCGCCGTGCGTCAGGCACTGGCGGATGACAATCTGGCTCTGGCAGAAAGTTTACTGGGGCACCCGTTTGCCATCTCCGGGCGTGTGGTCCACGGTGATGAATTAGGGCGCACTATAGGTTTCCCGACGGCGAATGTACCGCTGCGCCGTCAGGTTTCCCCGGTGAAAGGGGTTTATGCGGTAGAAGTGCTGGGCCTCGGTGAAAAGCCGTTACCCGGCGTTGCAAACATCGGAACACGCCCAACGGTTGCAGGTATTCGCCAGCAGCTGGAAGTGCATTTGTTAGATGTTGTAATGGACCTGTACGGTCGCCATATACAAGTAGTGCTGCGTAAAAAAATACGCAATGAGCAGCGATTTGCGTCGCTGGACGAACTGAAAGCGCAGATTGCGCGTGATGAATTAACCGCCCGCGAATTTTTTGGGCTAACAAAACCGGCTTAAGCCTGTTATGTAATCAAACCGAAATACGGAACCGAGAATCTGATGAGTGACTATAAATCAACCCTGAATTTGCCGGAAACAGGGTTCCCGATGCGTGGCGATCTCGCCAAGCGCGAACCGGGAATGCTGGCGCGTTGGACTGATGATGACCTGTACGGCATCATTCGTGCGGCTAAAAAAGGCAAAAAAACCTTCATTCTGCATGATGGCCCTCCTTATGCGAATGGCAGCATTCATATTGGTCACTCGGTTAACAAGATTCTGAAAGACATTATCGTGAAGTCCAAAGGGCTTTCCGGTTATGACTCGCCGTATGTGCCTGGCTGGGACTGCCACGGTCTGCCGATCGAGCTGAAGGTAGAGCAAGAATACGGTAAGCCGGGTGAGAAATTCACCGCCGCCGAGTTCCGCGCCAAGTGCCGTGAATACGCTGCGACCCAGGTTGACGGCCAGCGCAAAGACTTTATCCGTCTGGGCGTGCTGGGCGACTGGTCGCGCCCGTACCTGACCATGGACTTCAAAACTGAAGCCAACATCATCCGCGCGCTGGGCAAAATCATCGGCAACGGCCATCTGCACAAAGGTGCGAAGCCGGTACACTGGTGCGTTGACTGCCGTTCTGCACTGGCAGAAGCGGAAGTTGAGTATTACGACAAAACTTCTCCGTCCATCGACGTCGCTTTCCAGGCGGTCGATCAGGATGCGCTGAAAGCGAAATTTGGCGTAAGCAACGTTAACGGCCCAATCTCGCTGGTTATCTGGACTACCACGCCGTGGACACTGCCTGCGAACCGCGCAATCTCTATTGCACCTGATTTCGACTATGCGCTGGTACAGATCGACGGTCAGGCCGTGATTCTGGCGAAAGATCTGGTTGAAAGCGTGATGCAGCGCATCGGCGTTAGCGATTACACCATCCTCGGCACGGTAAAAGGTGCAGAGCTGGAACTGCTGCGCTTTACCCATCCGTTTATGGGCTTCGACGTCCCGGCAATCCTTGGCGATCACGTTACGCTGGATGCCGGTACCGGTGCCGTTCACACCGCGCCTGGCCACGGCCCGGACGACTATGTAATCGGTCAGAAATATGGTCTGGAAACCGCTAACCCGGTAGGCCCGGACGGCACTTATCTGCCGGGTACTTACCCGACGCTGGATGGCGTTAACGTCTTCAAAGCGAACGACATCGTCGTTGCGCTGCTACAGGAAAAAGGCGCGCTGCTGCACGTTGAGAAAATGCAGCACAGCTATCCGTGCTGCTGGCGTCACAAAACGCCGATCATCTTCCGCGCAACGCCGCAGTGGTTCGTCAGCATGGATCAGAAAGGTCTGCGCGCGCAGTCGCTGAAAGAGATCAAAGGCGTGCAGTGGATCCCGGACTGGGGTCAGGCGCGTATCGAATCGATGGTTGCTAACCGTCCAGACTGGTGTATCTCCCGTCAGCGCACCTGGGGCGTACCGATGTCACTGTTCGTGCACAAAGACACGGAAGAGCTGCATCCGCGTACCCTTGAACTGATGGAAGAAGTGGCAAAAC
Organism: Escherichia whittamii; assembly: GCF_014836715.1. Classification (GTDB taxonomy): domain Bacteria; phylum Pseudomonadota; class Gammaproteobacteria; order Enterobacterales; family Enterobacteriaceae; genus Escherichia; species Escherichia whittamii. The sequence continues at coordinate 209,519 of NZ_JACSQI010000001.1, read as the reverse complement.
GCGTTGAAGTTGACGGTATCCAGGCGTGGTGGGATCTCGATGCGAAAGAGCTCCTCGGCGACGAAGCTGACCAGTACGTGAAAGTGCCGGATACGCTGGATGTATGGTTTGACTCCGGCTCTACCCACTCTTCTGTTGTTGATGTGCGCCCGGAATTTGCCGGTCACGCTGCGGACATGTATCTGGAAGGTTCTGACCAGCACCGTGGCTGGTTCATGTCTTCTCTGATGATCTCCACCGCGATGAAAGGCAAAGCGCCGTATCGTCAGGTACTGACCCACGGCTTTACCGTAGATGGTCAGGGCCGCAAGATGTCTAAATCCATCGGCAACACCGTTTCGCCGCAGGATGTGATGAACAAACTTGGCGCGGATATTCTGCGTCTGTGGGTGGCATCAACCGACTACACCGGTGAAATGGCCGTTTCTGACGAGATCCTGAAACGTGCTGCTGACAGCTATCGTCGTATCCGTAACACCGCGCGCTTCCTGCTGGCAAACCTGAATGGTTTCGATCCGGCAAAAGATATGGTGAAACCGGAAGAGATGGTGGTACTGGACCGCTGGGCCGTAGGTTGTGCGAAAGCGGCACAGGAAGACATCCTCAAGGCTTACGAAGCGTACGATTTCCACGAAGTGGTACAGCGTCTGATGCGCTTCTGCTCCGTTGAGATGGGCTCCTTCTACCTCGACATCATCAAAGACCGTCAGTACACCGCGAAAGCGGAAAGCCGGGCGCGTCGTAGCTGCCAGACGGCGCTGTATCACATCGCAGAAGCGCTGGTGCGCTGGATGGCACCAATCCTCTCCTTCACCGCTGATGAAGTGTGGGGCTACCTGCCGGGCGAACGTGAAAAATACGTCTTCACTGGCGAATGGTACGAAGGCCTGTTTGGTCTGGCAGACAGCGAAGCGATGAACGATGCGTTCTGGGACGAGCTGCTGAAAGTGCGTGGCGAAGTGAACAAAGTCATTGAGCAAGCGCGTGCCGACAAGAAAGTGGGCGGCTCGCTGGAAGCTGCAGTGACGCTGTATGCAGAACCGGAACTGGCGGCGAAACTGACCGCGCTGGGCGATGAATTACGATTTGTCCTGTTGACCTCCGGCGCTACCGTTGCAGACTATAACGACGCACCTGCTGATGCCCAGCAGAGCGAAGTACTCAAAGGGCTGAAAGTCGCGTTGAGTAAAGCCGAAGGTGAGAAGTGTCCACGCTGCTGGCACTACACCCAGGACGTCGGCAAGGTGGCGGAACACGCAGAAATCTGCGGCCGCTGTGTCAGCAACGTCGCCGGTGACGGTGAAAAACGTAAGTTTGCCTGATGAGTCAATCGATCTGTTCAACAGGGCTACGCTGGCTGTGGCTGGTGGTAGTCGTGCTGATTATCGATCTGGGCAGCAAATACCTGATCCTCCAGAACTTTGCTCTGGGGGATACGGTACCGCTGTTCCCGTCGCTTAATCTGCATTATGCGCGTAACTATGGCGCAGCGTTTAGTTTCCTTGCCGATAGCGGCGGCTGGCAGCGTTGGTTCTTTGCCGGTATTGCGATTGGTATTAGCGTGATCCTTGTGGTGATGATGTATCGCTCGAAGGCCTCGCAAAAGCTAAACAATATCGCTTACGCGCTGATTATTGGCGGTGCGCTGGGCAACCTGTTCGACCGCCTGTGGCACGGCTTCGTTGTCGATATGATCGACTTCTACGTCGGCGACTGGCACTTTGCCACCTTCAACCTTGCCGATACTGCTATCTGTGTCGGTGCGGCATTGATTGTGCTGGAAGGTTTTTTGCCTTCTAAAGCGAAAAAACAATAATAAACCCTGCCGGATGCGGCCTACTGATTACTGCGAAATCGTAGGCCGCATCCGGCAAAAATCCTCAAAATACAAGAGCAAACCTGCATGTCTGAATCTGTACAGAGCAATAGCGCCGTCCTGGTGCACTTCACGCTAAAACTCGACGATGGCACCACCGCCGAGTCCACTCGCAACAACGGTAAACCGGCGCTGTTCCGCCTGGGCGATGCTTCCCTGTCAGAAGGGCTGGAGCAACACCTGCTCGGGCTGAAAGTGGGCGACAAAACCACCTTCTCGCTGGAGCCAGATGCGGCGTTTGGCGTGCCGTCACCGGACCTGATTCAGTACTTCTCCCGCCGTGAGTTTATGGATGCAGGCGAGCCAGAAATTGGCGCAATAATGCTTTTTACCGCAATGGATGGCAGTGAGATGCCTGGTGTGATCCGCGAAATTAACGGTGATTCGATTACCGTTGATTTCAACCATCCGCTGGCCGGGCAGACCGTTCATTTTGATATAGAAGTGCTGGAAATCGATCCGGCACTGGAGGCGTAACATGCAGATCCTGTTGGCCAACCCACGTGGTTTTTGTGCCGGGGTAGACCGCGCTATCAGCATTGTTGAAAACGCGCTGGCCATTTACGGCGCACCGATTTATGTCCGCCACGAAGTTGTGCATAACCGCTACGTGGTCGATAGCCTGCGCGAGCGTGGGGCTATTTTTATTGAGCAGATCAGCGAAGTGCCAGACGGCGCGATCCTGATCTTCTCCGCACATGGTGTTTCTCAGGCGGTACGTAACGAAGCGAAAAGCCGCGACCTCACGGTATTCGACGCGACCTGTCCGCTGGTGACCAAAGTGCATATGGAAGTCGCCCGCGCCAGTCGTCGTGGCGAAGAGTCGATTCTCATCGGTCACGCCGGGCATCCGGAAGTGGAAGGCACGATGGGCCAGTACAGCAACCCGGAAGGGGGAATGTATCTGGTCGAATCGCCGGACGATGTGTGGAAACTGACGGTCAAAAATGAAGAGAAACTCTCCTTTATGACCCAGACCACGCTATCGGTGGATGACACGTCTGATGTTATCGACGCGCTGCGTAAACGCTTCCCGAAAATTGTCGGTCCGCGCAAAGATGACATTTGTTACGCCACCACCAACCGTCAGGAAGCGGTACGCGCCCTGGCAGAACAGGCGGAAGTCGTACTGGTGGTCGGGTCAAAAAACTCCTCCAACTCCAACCGTCTGGCAGAACTGGCGCAGCGTATGGGTAAACGCGCGTTTTTAATTGACGATGCGACAGACATCCAGGAAGAGTGGGTGAAAGAGGCGAAATGTGTCGGTGTGACTGCGGGCGCATCAGCGCCGGATATTCTGGTGCAGAACGTCGTCGCTCGTTTGCAACAGCTTGGAGGCGGCGAAGCCATCTCGCTGGAAGGTCGCGAAGAAAACATTGTTTTTGAAGTACCAAAAGAACTACGTGTCGATATTCGTGAAGTCGATTAAGTCATTAGCAGCCTAAGTTATGCGAAAATGCCGGTCTTGTTACCGGCATTTTTTATGGAGAAAACATGCGTTTACCTATTTTCCTCGATACTGACCCCGGCATTGACGATGCTGTCGCCATTGCTGCTGCGATTTTTGCCCCCGAACTCGACCTGCAACTGATGACCACCGTCGCGGGTAATGTCTCGGTTGAGAAAACCACCCGCAACGCCCTGCAACTGCTGCATTTCTGGAATGCCGATATTCCGCTTGCTCAGGGAGCTGCTGTGCCACTGGTTCGCGCACCGCGTAATGCGGCATCTGTGCACGGTGAATCGGGAATGGCAGGGTATGACTTTGTCGAGCACAACAGAAGCCCACTGGATAAACCAGCATTTCTGGCTATTCGGGATGCTCTGATGCGTGCGCCAGAGCCTGTTACTTTGGTAGCCATCGGCCCGTTAACCAATATTGCGTTATTACTTTCACAATGTCCGGAATGCAAGCCGCATGTTCGCCGTCTGGTGATCATGGGCGGTTCTGCCGGGCGCGGCAACTGCACGCCAAACGCCGAGTTTAATATTGCTGCCGATCCAGAAGCTGCTGCATGTATTTTCCGCAGTGGCATCGAAATCGTCATGTGCGGTCTGGATGTCACCAATCAGGCGGTGTTAACTCCTGATTATCTTGCCACGTTGCCGGAGTTGAATCGTACCGGAAAAATGTTGCACGCCTTGTTTAGCCACTACCGCAGCGGCAGTATGCAAAGCGGCCTGCGTATGCACGATCTCTGTGCCATCGCCTGGCTGGTGCGTCCGGACTTGTTCACTCTCAAACCGTGCTTTGTCGCGGTGGAAACTCAGGGCGAATTTACTTCAGGTACTACGGTCGTTGATATTGATGGTTGCTTGAGTAAACCTGCAAACGTGCAGGTGGCGCTGGATCTGGATGTGAAAGGTTTTCAGCAGTGGGTCGCGGAAGTACTGGCACTGGCGAACTAACGATTTAACAGGGATGTACTCAATGACATATGGAGAGGCGTGGTTGAAAGGATGGCAACACATTTTCGATTATAAAGGTGTCGCCACTCGTTTTGAGTTCTGGTCGTTTATTAGTGGAAGTGCAGCTATCTGCCTGCTGCCGCTTATATGCTGGTGGTTGGCGACAACAATTGACCGTGATTATGGTGTTTTCATATTTTATGCACTCCCCCTTTCTGGTCTGCTGGCATTGATTTTTGCCGTTCCGGCGATGGCATTGGGCTTTAGACGGATGCATGACATCGGGCATCCAGGCTGGTGGTTTGCTATTGGGGTCTTACTCCCCTATGTTGGGATTATTCTTTTTGTGCTTTGCTGCTTGCCATCAAAACCAGAGAAAATGCATTGATTAATCCTGGCACGGTCAGCCCGTGTCAGGAGACGCGATACGTATTTATTGGTTCCATAAAGTTGTGACGAGGCCGGCGAAACAACGTCGTATCGTATAGGGTTAATCGATTAATCTGCTATGCTTTCAGTGTTGTTCTCCTCGGGCCGGAGATACATATGAAACCTTCTTTTATCCAACCACCGCAGTTGTTGTGGGAAAGCGGCGCTTTTTCCTCGACTCCTCTTGTTCAAAAATCAACCTGTATTCAGGATCTGCCGGACATTTTTGCTGACGAACGCGCCTGGCATGCCTTACCTGCCGACCAGGTCGTGTATTGCGTTGAAATGATTGATAGCTCTCCCGCTGAAGGTGAGTTCTATACCGGTGTTACGCACCTTAATCCGGGAAAAGTCGGCAACGAGTTTTTCATGACCAGAGGCCATTTCCATGCACGGCGGGAACAGGGTGAAGTTTACTTTGGCTTGCGCGGTCGCGGTCTGCTGTTATTGCAAAACGAAGCGGGTGAAGCTCGTCTGGAAGAGGTGTTTCCCGGTTCAGTGCATATTATTCCGGGATTTACCGCTCATCGCTTAATTAATACTGGAGATGAAATCCTTTCTGCACTGGCGGTATGGCCGGGTGTGGCGGGGCATGATTATGCAGCATTACCGCAGGGCTTTGCGCTACGTGTGGTTGAGGAAAATGGCGAGATCATGGGGAAAGAGGTGCAGAATGGCTGATTCCCGACAGATCTACGGCCTGGATATGGCGATTCATCACCAGCCGCTGGGGTTTAGCTATGGTGAAGATGTTACCGGGCCGATGCCGGAAATTCGTCATCTCAACGACATCCGCGCTTCTCTGCGTGATCCGGACTGTGAGGGGCCAGAAGACGTTTATGCCATTGCGATGGATGTGGCGCGGATGCAGGATCGCGAAGAACTGAATAAGCGCATGTTGCTGTTTGGCGTTGTCACCTATGCGGCGGGCAGACTGGGTGAGGAACCTGTTCGCAGTCAGGGGCATATTCACCGTATCAGCCAGCACAGCGGCTGGTCGCCACCGGAGCTTTATGAGATCTGGCAGGGGAAAGCGATTATCTACATGCAGGAGTATGTTGACGACGACCCAGGCCGCTGTTTTGCAGTGATTGCAGGTCCAGGAGAAAAGGTGTTAGTGCCGCCAGGCTGGGGACACGCGACCATTTCGGCAGATCCCAATACTCCGTTAACCTTCGGCGCCTGGTGCGATCGGGAATATGGTTTTGAGTATGAGGCGGTACGGGCGCATAAAGGTCTGGCGTGGTATCCGTTGTTGCAGGGCAACAATATTATCTGGCAGCACAACTCAAGCTATATACCGGGGCGCTTACAGGTGGTCACCGCGCGGAATTATCCAGAGTTTGGCATAACAGAAGCGCCAGTTTATCAACAATTTATTGACGATCCGGCACGCTTTCAGTTTATTTCGCGACCAGAAAAAGCCGCTGAACTGTGGCAAAACTTCCATCCATGAAAAAGCCGGGGGCAGACAGACCCCCGGCAATTCTGTTGTGCGTTAACCCGCAAACAAACCGCTTGCCACGCCGATTGCCGCGAGGATAAGCAACAGCACCATCGCTTTAACTGGCGAGACGCCGCGTTTGGCCATTAAATACCAGGTGCCGAGCACTACAACCAGCGGCAGCAGTTGCGGGAAAATACCGTCCAGCATTTGCTGAACATGAATATTCACCCCGTCTTTAGTGATAAATTCCAGCCCGGTTCCCAGCTTCACGTAGCTTGCCGCCACGCCCCCCATCACAAACACTCCTAACAGCGACAAGGCTTCGCGTAATTTCGTTGATTTACTGCTCACCAGCATCTCAACCGAACCGGACCCCATCTTGTAGCCTTTCAGGAACAAGAACCATGAGCCGGGAATAATGATCGCCAGCCAGGCAACGGTATAAAACAGCGGGCCAAGAATATTACCGCCAGCCGCCAGCGCCATCCCGATACTGAGCAGGATAGGGATCAACATGCCTGGGATCATCGAATCACCGATACCGGCAATCGGTCCCATCAGACCCACTTTCAGGGTATTGATGGTTTCACCGTCGATCGGTTCGCCGTTGGCTTTCTTCTCTTCCAGACCCAGCGCCATGCCATTAACGATCGCCCCAATCTGAGGTTCCGTATTATAAAAAGAAGCATGGCGGCGCAGCATTTCAGTACGCTGTACGGCGTCAGGATAGAGCTTTTTCGCCACTGGCAGCATACTCAGACAGAAGCCAAATGATTGCAGTCGCTCAAAGCTCATTGAAGACAAGTTATGCATCATCCACGCCCGCCAGCAGCGGCGTAGATCTTTTCGGTCGAGTTTACGCGCTTCCATCAGAATTCATCCTCGTCATCAATGGCCCGACTGGCAGCCGCTGGCTGCGGCGCTTCCGGTTTGTAGTTGTAGTGAATGAACGCCAGCAGCGCCCCGACAATCACCAACGCCACCATGTTCAGTTTCAGAAAAACGATGCAAACAAAGCCAACAAGGAAATAAATCAACATGGTGTAATTTTTGATGATCTGCTTGAGCAGAATAGCGATCCCCACGGCAGGTAAAATCCCGCCCAGCACGTTCATCGTCGATAGCACGATTTTCGGCAGGCTATCCATAAATCCGCTGATGTACTGTGCGCCAAAATAGACAGCAATAAACGTGGGTACAAAACGTAAAATAAAATTAGTTACTTGCGGCCAGATAGCCGTATTCAGGTATATGCCGCGTTCATCACCGAGCTCTAACGCCACATCGGCGCGATGGTTCCAGAAAGAGTTCAATACCATCATGGCGTTGAATAATACTGTTCCGGCAATACCAATCGTCGCCGCCAGCGCCACGGCCACTTCCGGCCCCTGGCCAGAGAGAATGCCTAAAGCAATCGCCGGATAAGCCACGAAGTTCAGATCGGCCGGCATAGAGCCGCCGGGGGTGACCATGGCGATATACACGGCCTGCACGGCGACACCAATCATGATCCCTGTTTTCACATCGCCAAGAATCAGCCCAACTAACATCCCGGAAACGAGCGGACGTGTGATCAGATACCATCCGCCCGTTAGCCCCAAAAGCCATGGGCTACTGAGGGCGCCCAGGTAACATAGAATGCCAATCAATGCAGCTTCAAAAATCATGGTGTGCTCCTTATTTCAGCTTCTGGCGAGCATCCTGCCAGCTATAACAACTGGCATCCGGTACGAGGCGAAACTCAACCAGATGCCCGTGTTGTGTCAGCCAGTCAAAAGCGGCGATTTCGTCGGCATTCACTGACTGGTTTGGGCCAATGGTGGTGGTATCGGCGCGGGCGCTCATCGGACCAACGTTAATTTTTCCATTGGCGTTTTGCAGGCTGATCCCTGCTTCTTCAATGCGTTTCAGGGTGACGGGGGATTTACCTATCACGAAATAACGCTTCTCACTGGCAATCACTTTCGGCAGTTTTTCAATTGCCGTGGCGGTATCGAACAACCAGACTTTCGTGTCCTGAACTGCGCCTTTCATCACCGACGAAAGCAATGCATCGGCGGCAACGGCATCATCAATGGCAACAATGCCATCGCAGGGAAGTTCTTTTGCCCAGCGTGTTACCAGTTGTCCGTGGATCACGCGATCGTCAATGCGTACAAACGAAATGCTCATAACATATTCCTTTAAAAATCATCTGGCTGAACGGATAACACCGGGGCGGCTTTGACAAGCGTCGGTGCGGTCAATGCCAACAGTTCTATGGCGGCGGCGTGAACATCGGTTAAATGGCGGATCTCTTCACTAAGTAAGAGCATAGGGAAATTGACGCCCGCGACTACGGCGACAGGCGGTTTGGTTGAGGGTGAAAAAGCATGTTGGCAGGCCACATTCCACGGTGTGCCGCTTTGTAGGTCACACAGCACCAGAACGCCGTCGCTATCTCGCCCGGCGTGCTCCAGCGTCAGGGCGAAATCACGTTTAAAACCTTCTATGCCCGCTTCTTCACTTAAGGTGACGGTAAAAACGTGGAGTAGCTCACCGTAGACCATCCGGCTACTGGTCAGTAACGCTCCGGCAAGTGGGCCGTGGGTCGCAACAATAAGGTTAATCATCAGCTTATCCTCTGACCCAGGCTTTCATGGTCGCCAGTTGTTGCCCGATGCCTTTGCCAAAGGGGGCGATGCGATATTCCCCGACCGCGGCAGGGATAATAAACGTCTCGGCATAGTGGATAACGAACGATTCGAAGGCGTCGGTGGGGCTTTCAACGATAGCTTCGGCACCTTCCACCAGATTCAGCACGTTGACGCAGCCGTGGGTGTGATGCATCACTGGCGCGGTAAACCAGTGGCGGCGGGTTTCGATAAACTCCCGTTCATGCATTCCGGTACGCTCTTCTCGCCAGCCGTGACCTTCGGCGAGTGGTTCAATCCGATTCACCAGATTTTCATGCACCCACTGCGTATCGCGCTGCCAGTCAATTACCTGCTCGCCGTGTTCCAGATGGACAGGGCGCGGTAATCCATCGAGCCCCAGACGTCCCCAGTCCCACAACTTGAAGGTGAAAATATAGGGCGTTGCGCTGATCTCCAGCACCATCGTACCCGCACCAGAGCAGTGCACAGTTCCGGCGGGAATCAAAAAGTGGTCGTGTTTACATGTCGGGATCTGATTCACAAAGCGGGCATCATCAAAGGCTTTTTCGCCACATTCTGCCGCCTGAAGATCGGCCAGCATCTCTTGTGGCTGTGTACCGGTTTTGGTTCCTAAATAAACCACCGCGTCAGGTTCTGCTTCCAGAATGTAGTAACTTTCATCCTGGGTGTAGTGCATCCCGAACTGCTGCTGAATGTATTCCGTCACCGGATGTACCTGAAAACTCAGGTTCTGCCCGCCAATGGTATCGAGAAAGTCAAAACGAATCGGAAACTCCGCGCCAAAGCGGGCGTGGACTTTTTCACCCAGCAAAGGGCGCGGGTAGAGAAGCACCAGATCCTGTGAGGGGATCTCGATCCGCACGTTGCCAAAACGCAGTAACAGGCTGTTTTCCTCGGGCACGCAATCAAAACACCATGCGTAATTTGGCGCGGAGGGATCGAGATCGAATTGTTGTTTCATCCATTGACCGCCCCACACGCCGGGATCAAAGAATGGCACGACGCGAAACGGTCGCGTGGTGGTGTGCTGCAACGCGTAACGTAGCGCTTCACCGCTAACCATCGCGGGAGACGCTTTTATGGTGGTATCCAGCAGATAATCAGCGCGTTTCAGAAGTGGGGCTTTGTGTTTATCGAACACGCGCCACTCAATAAAAAATGCTCGTTTATAGCGGCGCAGCAGGTCTTCATCCGGGTTTTCAGCCCCCCAGTTTCCCAGCCCGTCGTGACGCATCCGTTGCTGAATTTCCCAACGCGGCATATCGGCATAAATCAACACATCGCCTTCATGCGCCAGTGCGGCACCGGAACCGTAGAGAACGACTACGCCGTTCTGAATATCTTCAACTTGCTGGCGCAGTTGCTTCAGTTTTTCTGCATCATAAAACTCAGCAAGCTGATGGCAGGAAAGCACGCCGAACACGCGATCATCAGTAAGATTTCGCGCCAGCAGTTCATGCAGCGCCTGCGGCGTGCGGCGCGCCGATTCGACATTCAGTACCTTTACTGCATTGAGTATTGGCAAAAAATGCTGCTCAAATTCAGCCAGTTGCACACCGGGGTAGCAGTCAATAACGACCACCGTTTTGGCTGATGCCGAAGCCCTGGCGTTAATTTCGTTGCAGATCGACGCCCAGCCGCTCCAGGCCTGATTGTCGTATCCCCGAACGGCAACTTCCGGGAATTTGTTATAGGTTGATCGCATTTTCGGCCTCCGTGTTTTCTAAACAGAGATTAATCGATTAACCTTGTTATGACAGCGTGGTTAACGCGATTAACCCGGCATATTCGATAACAGATAGCGAAAATGGCATTGTTATGTGAGAAGTGTCACAAGGAAATTTGAGCAAAAAGATTAACCGATTAACCTTCGATAGTGCTCAGGAGAAAAAATGACAACAGTAACGCTGGCGCAGGTTGCAGAGCGAGCGGGAGTTTCTACAGCGACAGTCTCGATGGTGTTGCGTAATCGGGGGCGGATCTCGCAGGCAACGCGCGAGAGAGTATTAAAAGCTCTGGATGATGCCGGTTATGTCTATAACCAGACAGCGGCGAATTTACGCAATCGCAGTAGTAATCTGGTCGGGTTATTGCTGCACGATATTACTAACCCATTTTACGGCGAGATGACCGCCGGACTGAGTCACGAAATGGAGCGTCATGATCTGCTGCTCTTTCTGGCGAATAGTGAAGAATCTGGCGAGCGGCAGCAAAAGTTTGTTGATTCTCTGATGCGCAATAACGCCTGTGGCATGGTGTTGTGTGCGGCGCGGGAAACGCCAGCCTCCTTTTTTGAGGCGTTAAAGCGGCGCAATATTCCTGCCATCATGGTGGTGCGCCCGTTAAGCGATCCTGACTTTGACTTTGTCGGTACCGATAATTTTCTCGGTACGCAAATGGCGACGACGCACTTAGTGAAAATGGGGCATAAGAACATTGCCTTTATTGGCGGCAGCCCGCACTCCGGTAGCCGTGCGCAACGTATTGGCGGTTTTACCAGCACCTTACTGGAACATGGGATATCACCTAATCCACAATGGATTGTTGCCGCGCAGGCTAACCAGTCAGACGGTGCAAAAGTGGCTGAATCGCTATTGGCGCGCTATCCGCACATTACCGCTGCTGTTTGCTATCAGGATATTGTCGCATTGGGCGTCATGCAGGCATTACGGAAAATGGGGCGGGAACCAGGGCGGGATTTTGCGCTGGTGGGATTTGACGATATCACCGAAGCCGCGCTGGTACAGCCAGCGCTTACCACCGTTTCGGTGGCGGCAAAAGAGATTGGTCGCAAGGCCGGGGAACTGCTCTACAGCCGCATTCAGGGTAATGATGAACCACCAAAACGGATCATTTTGCCACCGGCATTAGTGGTCAGAGAATCATGCGGTTTTCGCTGATTTCAACGGTTTTGCTGATGACACCTCCTGTTTTACATTTAATTCTAATTATCGCCGTTTTTCGCTGGCAGCGTCGCGATACGCTGGGTACTCTGAAACGGTTTACGCAAAATTAACAAGAGAGAATAGCTATGCATAATGCAAACATTCGCGTGGCCATCGCGGGAGCGGGTGGTCGCATGGGGCGGCAGTTGATTCAGGCGGCGCTGGCGCTGGCAGGTGTAGAACTTGGTGCGGCGCTGGAGCGCGAAGGTTCTTCATTATTAGGCAGTGACGCGGGTGAACTGGCGGGCGCTGGCAAAACCGGTGTTACCGTACAAAGCAGCCTTGATGCGGTAAAAGATGATTTTGACGTATTTATCGATTTTACTCGTCCGGAAGGCACGCTGAATCATCTGGCCTTTTGTCGCCAGCATGGCAAAGGGATGGTGATCGGCACGACGGGGTTTGACGAAGCAGGCAAACAGGCTATTCGTGATGCCGCCAAGGATATTGCGATTGTCTTTGCCGCTAACTTTAGCGTCGGTGTCAATGTCATGCTTAAGCTGCTGGAGAAAGCCGCTCAGGTAATGGGTGACTACACTGACATCGAAATTATCGAAGCACATCATCGACATAAAGTGGATGCGCCGTCAGGCACCGCGCTGGCGATGGGGGAAGCGATTGCTCATGCGCTGGACAAAGATCTCAAAGATTGCGCAGTTTACAGTCGTGAAGGCCATACCGGTGAACGAGTGCCAGGCAGCATTGGTTTTGCTACCGTCCGTGCCGGTGACATCGTTGGCGAACATACCGCCATGTTTGCTGATATTGGCGAACGGCTGGAGATTACTCATAAGGCTTCCAGCCGCATGACCTTTGCTAACGGCGCAGTAAGGTCGGCACTGTGGCTGAATGGCAAGCAAAATGGTCTTTTTGACATGCGAGATGTGCTAAATCTCACTAATTTGTAGCAATTAAACATTGCTATTGATGCAAAAATAACTCATTTAATTTTATGATTTTAAAGGTCTTTATTTTTAAGGCCTTTTATTTTGATTATTTTAATCATGTTTTAATGAAAAGTGGTAAAAAATAGATCTTTTGTCGTTTGTTTTTGTTGTTTTAATGTAAATTTTGACCATTTGGTCCACTTTTTATCGTGCCGCATCTGTTGAATGCATTCTTCTCACTGCGCAAGCGTTTTCCAGACAGAGTTAGCTGATCTTTTTGTCGGTTAATGCCATTAAAACATGCATGAGCAATAAAATAACATAAAAAATCCCGCCATTAAGTTGACTTTTAGCGCACTTATATCCAGAATGCCGCCGTTTGCCAGAAATTCGTCGGTAAGCAGATTTGCATTGATTTACGTCATTACTGTGAATTAATATGCAAATAAAGTGAGTGAATATTCTCTGGAGGGTGTTTTGATTAAGTCAGCGCTATTGGTTCTGGAAGACGGAACCCAGTTTCACGGTCGGGCCATAGGGGCAACAGGTTCGGCGGTTGGGGAAGTCGTTTTCAATACTTCAATGACCGGTTATCAAGAAATCCTCACTGATCCTTCCTATTCTCGTCAAATCGTTACTCTTACTTATCCCCATATTGGCAATGTCGGCACTAATGACGCCGATGAAGAATCTTCTCAGGTACATGCACAAGGTCTGGTGATTCGCGACCTGCCGTTGATTGCCAGCAACTTCCGTAATACCGAAGACCTCTCTTCTTACCTGAAACGCCATAACATCGTGGCGATTGCCGATATCGATACCCGTAAGCTGACGCGTTTACTGCGCGAGAAAGGCGCACAGAATGGCTGCATTATCGCGGGCGATAACCCGGATGCGGCGCTGGCGTTAGAAAAAGCCCGCGCGTTCCCAGGTCTGAACGGCATGGATCTGGCAAAAGAAGTGACCACCGCAGAAACCTATAGCTGGACACAAGGGAGCTGGACGCTGACCGGCGGTCTGCCAGAAGCGAAAAAAGAAGACGAGTTGCCGTTCCACGTCGTGGCTTATGATTTCGGCGCCAAACGCAACATCCTGCGGATGCTGGTGGACAGAGGCTGTCGCCTGACCATCGTTCCGGCGCAAACCTCTGCGGAAGATGTGCTGAAAATGAATCCGGACGGCATCTTCCTCTCCAACGGTCCTGGCGACCCGGCCCCGTGCGATTACGCTATTACCGCCATCCAGAAATTCCTCGAAACCGATATTCCGGTATTTGGCATTTGCCTCGGTCATCAGCTGCTGGCGCTGGCGAGCGGTGCGAAGACCATCAAAATGAAATTTGGTCACCACGGCGGCAACCATCCGGTTAAAGATGTGGAGAAAAACGTGGTGATGATTACCGCCCAGAACCACGGTTTTGCGGTGGACGAAGCAACATTACCTACAAACCTGCGTGTTACGCATAAATCCCTGTTCGACGGTACGTTACAGGGGATTCATCGCACCGATAAACCGGCGTTCAGCTTCCAGGGCCACCCTGAAGCCAGCCCGGGGCCGCACGACGCAGCGCCGTTGTTCGACCACTTTATCGAGTTAATTGAGCAGTACCGTAAAACCGCTAAGTAATCAGGAGTAAAAGAGCCATGCCAAAACGTACAGATATAAAAAGTATCCTGATTCTGGGTGCGGGCCCGATTGTTATCGGTCAGGCGTGTGAGTTTGACTACTCTGGCGCACAAGCATGTAAAGCCCTGCGCGAAGAGGGGTACCGCGTCATTCTGGTGAACTCCAACCCTGCGACCATCATGACCGACCCGGAAATGGCCGATGCGACCTACATCGAGCCGATTCACTGGGAAGTGGTACGCAAGATTATTGAAAAAGAGCGTCCGGACGCGGTGCTGCCGACGATGGGCGGCCAAACGGCGCTGAACTGCGCGCTGGAACTTGAGCGTCAGGGCGTGCTGGAAGAGTTCGGCGTCACCATGATTGGTGCTACCGCCGACGCGATTGATAAAGCAGAAGACCGCCGCCGTTTCGATGTTGCGATGAAGAAAATCGGCCTCGAAACCGCGCGTTCTGGTATCGCACACACGATGGAAGAAGCCCTGGCGGTTGCCGCTGACGTTGGCTTCCCGTGCATTATTCGCCCATCCTTTACCATGGGCGGTAGCGGTGGCGGTATCGCCTATAACCGCGAAGAATTTGAAGAAATTTGCGCCCGCGGTCTGGATCTCTCCCCAACCAAAGAGCTGCTGATTGATGAGTCGCTGATCGGCTGGAAAGAGTACGAGATGGAAGTTGTGCGTGATAAAAACGACAACTGCATCATCGTCTGCTCTATCGAAAACTTCGATGCGATGGGCATCCACACTGGTGACTCCATCACCGTGGCACCAGCCCAGACGCTGACTGACAAAGAATATCAAATCATGCGTAACGCCTCGATGGCGGTGCTGCGTGAAATCGGCGTTGAAACTGGCGGGTCCAACGTCCAGTTTGCGGTTAACCCGAAAAACGGTCGTCTGATTGTTATCGAAATGAACCCGCGTGTGTCGCGTTCTTCGGCGCTGGCTTCAAAAGCGACCGGCTTCCCGATTGCCAAAGTGGCGGCGAAACTGGCGGTTGGTTACACCCTCGACGAACTGATGAACGACATCACTGGCGGGCGTACTCCGGCCTCCTTCGAGCCGTCCATCGACTACGTGGTGACCAAAATTCCTCGCTTCAACTTCGAGAAATTCGCAGGTGCGAACGACCGTCTGACCACCCAGATGAAATCGGTTGGTGAAGTGATGGCGATTGGTCGCACGCAACAGGAATCCCTGCAAAAAGCCCTGCGCGGTCTGGAAGTCGGTGCGACTGGTTTCGATCCGAAAGTGAGCCTTGATGATCCGGAAGCCCTGACCAAAATCCGCCGCGAACTGAAAGATGCAGGCGCAGAGCGTATCTGGTACATCGCCGATGCTTTCCGCGCGGGCCTGTCTGTCGATGGCGTCTTTAACCTGACCAACATTGACCGCTGGTTCCTGGTACAAATTGAAGAACTGGTGCGCCTGGAAGAGAAAGTGGCGGAAGTTGGTATCAACGGCCTCGACGCGGACTTCCTGCGCCAGCTAAAACGCAAAGGCTTTGCCGATGCGCGTCTGGCTAAACTGGCGGGCGTGCGCGAAGCGGAAATCCGCAAGCTTCGTGACCAGTACAACCTGCACCCGGTCTACAAACGTGTGGATACCTGCGCGGCAGAATTCGCCACCGACACGGCATACATGTACTCCACGTACGAAGATGAGTGCGAATCCAACCCGTCCACCCGTGACAAAATCATGGTCCTTGGCGGCGGCCCGAACCGTATCGGTCAGGGTATCGAATTCGACTACTGCTGCGTACACGCCTCGCTGGCGCTGCGTGAAGACGGTTTTGAGACCATTATGGTTAACTGTAACCCGGAAACCGTTTCTACCGACTACGACACTTCAGACCGTCTCTACTTCGAGCCGGTAACCCTGGAAGATGTGCTGGAAATCGTGCGTATCGAGAAGCCGAAAGGCGTTATCGTCCAGTACGGCGGTCAGACCCCGCTGAAACTGGCACGCGCGCTGGAAGCCGCTGGCGTGCCGGTTATTGGCACCAGCCCGGATGCTATCGACCGTGCAGAAGACCGTGAACGCTTCCAGCATGCGGTTGACCGTCTGAAACTGAAGCAACCAGCTAACGCTACCGTTACCGCTATTGAGATGGCAGTAGAGAAGGCGAAAGAGATTGGCTACCCGCTGGTGGTGCGCCCGTCTTACGTTCTCGGCGGTCGGGCGATGGAAATCGTCTACGATGAAGCCGACCTGCGTCGCTACTTCCAGACGGCGGTGAGCGTGTCTAACGATGCTCCGGTACTGCTGGACCACTTCCTTGATGACGCGGTAGAAGTGGACGTGGACGCCATCTGCGACGGCGAAATGGTGTTGATTGGCGGCATAATGGAACACATCGAGCAGGCGGGCGTGCACTCCGGTGACTCTGCATGTTCTCTGCCAGCCTACACCTTAAGTCAGGAAATTCAGGATGTGATGCGCCAACAGGTGCAGAAACTGGCCTTCGAATTGCAGGTGCGCGGCCTGATGAACGTGCAGTTTGCGGTGAAAAACAACGAAGTCTACCTGATTGAAGTTAACCCGCGTGCGGCGCGTACCGTTCCGTTCGTCTCCAAAGCCACCGGCGTACCGCTGGCGAAAGTGGCAGCGCGCGTAATGGCAGGCAAAACGCTGGCCGAGCAGGGCGTGACCAAAGAAGTCATCCCGCCGTATTACTCGGTGAAAGAAGTGGTGCTGCCGTTCAACAAATTCCCGGGCGTTGACCCGCTGTTAGGGCCAGAAATGCGCTCTACCGGGGAAGTGATGGGCGTCGGTCGCACTTTCGCTGAAGCGTTTGCCAAAGCGCAGCTGGGCAGCAACTCCACCATGAAGAAACAGGGCCGTGCGCTGCTCTCTGTGCGTGAAGGCGACAAAGAGCGCGTGGTGGATCTGGCAGCAAAACTGTTGAAACAGGGCTTCGAGCTGGATGCAACCCACGGTACGGCGATTGTGCTGGGCGAAGCGGGTATCAATCCGCGTCTGGTAAACAAAGTGCATGAAGGTCGTCCGCACATTCAGGACCGTATTAAGAATGGCGAATACACCTACATCATCAACACCACTTCAGGTCGCCGCGCGATAGAAGACTCCCGCGTGATTCGTCGCAGTGCGCTGCAATATAAAGTGCATTACGACACCACGCTGAACGGCGGTTTCGCCACCGCGATGGCGCTGAATGCCGATGCGACCGAAAAAGTTATTTCGGTGCAGGAAATGCACGCACAGATCAAATAATAGCGTGTGATGGCGGATATGTTTTATCCGCCATTTTGATCGAATAACTAATACGGTTCTCGAAAGAGGACCGTTTTTTTTACCTGTAAAGCAAAACTTTGTTGGAATTCATATTTTTGATGGCGTAAGCAGGATTTTGCTCACACTAATCCTTCGTTAGGTTGCATACTATCGATATATCCACAATTTTAATATGGCTTTGTTTAATTGCTTCAAAACGAGTCATAGCCAGTCTTTTAATTTGTGAAACTGGAGTTCGTATGTGTGAAGGATGTGTTGAAAAACCACTCTATTTGTTAATCGCCGAATGGATGATGGCTGAAAATCGTTGGGTGATAGCAAGAGAGATCTCTATTCATTTCGATATTGAACACAGCAAGGCGATTAATACCCTGACTTATATTCTGTCGGAAGTCACAGAAATAAGCTGCGAAGTTAAGATGATCCCTAATAAGCTGGAAGGACGGGGATGCCAGTGTCAGCGACTGGTAAAAGTGGTCGATATCGATGAGCAAATTTACGCGCGCCTGCGCAATAACAGTCGGGAAAAATTAGTCGGTGTAAGAAAGACGCCGCGTATTCCAGCTGTTCCGCTCACGGAACTTAACCGCGAGCAGAAGTGGCAGATGATGTTGTCGAAGAGCATGCGTCGTTAATTTAATCTCCTTGATACCGCGCGGCCAGTTCGCCGGATGCGATGCTGGCGCATCTTATCCGGCCTACGGGGTGTTTTCCAGCCAGGTTGGATAAGGCGTTTACGCCGCATCCGACAGCTATCGCTTTGGCGTCACATCCGTCGTCCCCTGCAAACGGGGGCGATTTTCCTCCATTTGCCTCAATGGCTGCGTTTCATGTAACGCTGTATGGCAGCGCCCAACTAGATCCTGATACTCTTTGGTATTCAACCGTTTCCAGTGTAGCTCGTCGTCACTAACACTGCGCACCGCGCGGGCTGGCGTACCCATCAACAACTGGCGTTTCTCGCCACTAAAGCCCGCTTTGACAAAGCTCATGGCGGCAACAATGCTCTCTTCGCCAATGACCGCGCCATCCATAATCACGCTGTTCATCCCGACCAATGCATCACGACCAATCACGCAGCCATGCAGGATTGCACCATGACCGATATGACCGTTTTCCCCCACAATGGTGTCTGTGGCGCAGTAGCCGTGCATGATGCAGCCGTCCTGAATATTGGCTCCCGCTTGCACAATCAACCGTCCGTAATCACCGCGCAGTGAGGCGAGGGGACCGATGTAAACACCGGCTCCCACAATCACATCGCCAATTAACACCGCGCTGGGATGGACAAACGCCGTCGGGTGAACCACCGGAATTAATCCCTCAAAGGCGTAATAGCTCACGGTTATTAACGTCCTTTCCACACCGGATTACGCTTCTCGGCAAACGCCAGCGGCCCTTCAATGGCATCTTCCGAATGCAGAACCGATGGATAGTGTTTCAACACGCCGCTGCGAATATAGCGATACGCTTCTTCTACCGCCATTTCGCTGGTAGTGCGATAAATCTCTTTCAGTGCCGCAATCGCCAGTGGGGCGCTGTCAACCAGCTGCTGTGCCAGTTCACGGGCGTTGTCCATCAGTTCCGCCTGGCTAACCACGCGGTTGACTACCCCCCAGCGCAGCGCCTCTTCTGCGCTCATCCGTCTGCCGGTCATCACCATTTCATTGACAATGGCAGGCGGCAGGATCTTCGGCAGGCGCAGCACGCCGCCGCTGTCCGGGACAATACCCAGTTTGGCTTCCGGCAGGGCGAAGCTGGCGTTCTCCGCACAGACAATAAAATCTGCCGCCAACGCCAGTTCAAAGCCGCCGCCAAAAGCGTAGCCGTTCACGGCAGCGATGACCGGTTTATCCAGATTGAAAATTTCGGTTAATCCTGCAAAACCGCCAGGCCCAAAGTCAGCATCCGGCGCTTCGCCTTCTGCTGCCGCTTTTAAATCCCAGCCGGCAGAGAAGAATTTCTCTCCGGCTCCGGTAATAATAGCGACACGCAATTGCGGATCGTCACGGAAATTAAGAAATACTTCGCCCATCTCAAAGCTGGTTTTTGCATCAATAGCATTCGCTTTTGGGCGATCAAGGGTAATTTCCAGAATTGATCCATTGCGGGTCAGATGTAATGATTCACTCATTCCTTTTCTCCATTTTTACTTTTTCAGGGACGACGACATCCCTGCAAAAAAATGCATATTATTTTAGAGCGTGATTATTGTCTGACAGGATAATTCCCTGCCATTATGTTTATTTCAGATTCTTTCTGATTATTTTCCCCGAGCAATTACGTGGCAGATCTTTTCTGATCTCCAGATAAGATGGCACTTTAAATTTCGCCATATTTTGTTCACAGAAGCAGAAAAATTCTTCCTCACTCAATGTTTCACCTTCATTCAGCACCACAAAGGCCTTGATAGCTTCATCGCGAATAGAATCTTTAATACCAACAACCACAATGTCCTGAATTTTCGGATGGGCGGAGATAATATTTTCCAGCTCCACGCAGGAGACATTCTCCCCACCGCGTTTAATCATATTGCAGCGACGATCGACGAAGTAAAAAAAGCCCTCTTCGTCGCGGTATCCTGTATCGCCAGTATGCAGCCAGCCATCGGCTTCCAGGACTCTGGCTGTGGCTTGCGGGTTGAGAAAGTACTCTTTGAAGATGGTTTTCCCCGGTTCGCCTTTAATGCAGATTTCGCCGATCTCTCCCGCCGGGAGCGGATGATTGTGATCGTCGCGGATCTCCGCTTCGTAGCAAAAACCTGCACGACCAATTGACGGCCAGCGACGCTTATCGCCGGGGCGATCGCCGATAATGCCAACAATGGTTTCCGTCATCCCATAAGACGTCAGCAAGCGAACGCCGAAGCGTTCACAAAAGGCGTCTTTTTCCTGCTCCGACAGGTTGAGATAAAACATCACTTCCCGCAGGCAGTGTTGTCGATCGTTCGCAGAAGGCGGCTGCACCATCAACGTACGGATCATCATCGGAATACATTCGGTGACGGTGGCACGGTACTTCTGTACCTGTCCCCAGAAGGCGCGGGCGCTGTATTTCTCGACCAGCACAAAGGTGGCTCCGGCAGAAAACGCCGCCATCGCCGCAGTACACTGGCAATCGATATGAAACGCAGGCATCACCGTCAGGTAGACGTCATCGTCACGCAGGGCGCACTGCCAGGCTGAGTAGTATCCGGCGAAGCGCAGGTTGTAATGGGTAATCACCACCCCTTTCGGTCGGGAGGTGGTGCCGGAGGTAAAGAGGATTTCCGCCGTATCGTCGGTTGATAGCGGCGGTGCATAGCACAAAGTGGCAGGTTGTTGATCTTTTAGTTGAATAAACGAACTCGTGCCATCTTCAGCGGGAAGCGCCACATCTGTCAGGCAAATATGTCGCAGCTGCGTGACATCTTCCTGCTGAATCTGTCGATACATAGGATAAAATTGCGCACTGGTTACCAGCAGGCACGCCTGGCTATTTTGCAGGATCCACGCGCTCTCTTCGCGCAGCAGGCGGGCGTTAATCGGCACCATAATCGCGCCAATTTTCGCCAGCCCGAACCAGCAAAAGATAAATTCCGGGCAGTTGTCGAGATGTAGCGCGACCTTGTCGCCTTTGCGGATCCCCAGCGCATAAAACAGGTTTGCGGTACGGTTAATTTCCTGATTTAGCTCAAGATAACTGTACTGGTTAACGACTCCACCGCTGGATTCACAAATCAGCGCCGTTTTATGACCGTAAACGTCCGCCAGATCGTCCCACATTTGACGTAGATGTTGTCCGCCAATGATATCCATTGCACCTCTATCCATTTTGTTCGTTTGTAATTGGGCGGGCGCTAGTCAGGCAAGCCGACTGGCGCCACGCGTTTAGTCCTCAACTTTGGCCAGACCTTTGCTGACCAACTCCTGAATGTCGTTTTCGCTGTAGCCGATGGTTTTCAAAATGGCCGCCGTGTCCATGCCGTGCGACGGCATTCCGCGCCAGATTTGGCCAGGGTTATTTTTGAATTTTGGCATCACGTTCGGGCCTTTGCAGGTGCGACCATCCATCGTTTGCCACTGGGTGATTGATTCACGGGCGATGTACTGTGGATTGCTTTCCAGTTCCGGTACAGTCAGCACTTTGGCGCAGGCGATATTCAGCTCGGCAAAGCGTTCTTTTACTTCCGCGATGGTGTGTACCGCCAGCCAGGCATCGAGTTTCTCTTCTACCAGCGGACCGTAAGGGCATTCGATACGGTGGATAAGCTGGGTGCCCTCCGGGATTTCCGGCGTACCAAGCAGATGCGCGAGGCCAATATCTTTAAAGCACTCTGCAATCTGAGTAATGCCCACCAGTTCCATTACGATGTAGCCGTCGGCACATTTGTACAGACCGCAACCTGCATAGTAGGGATCTTTACCTTTGGTCATGCGCGGACACATTTCGCCGCCGTTGAAGTAATCCATCATGAAGTACTGACCCATACGCAACATCACTTCGTACATGGCGATGTCGATACTTTCGCCTTTACCGGTTTCACGCACTTTATGCAGTGCTGCCAGCGCCGCAGTGGTAGCGGTCAGGCCAGAAAAGTAATCGGCGGTATACGGGAAAGCTGGCATTGGCTGATCAACATCACCGTTCTGAATCAGGTAACCACTAAAGGCCTGGGCGATGGTGTTATAGGCCGGAAGATTGGTGTACTCCTCGGTGCCGTACTGACCAAAACCGGACAGGTGAGCAATAACCAGTTTCGGGTTGTGCTGCCACAGGACTTCATCGGTAATGCCACGACGGGCAAAGGCCGGACCTTTACTGGCTTCGATGAAGATATCGGTGGTTTCCATGAGTTTCAGAAACGCTTCGCGGCCTTCATCTTTGAAGATATTTAACGACAGTGCGTGCAAATTGCGGCGGGAAAGCTGTGGGTAGTTCGGTTGAACACGAATGGTGTCGGCCCAGGCGACGTTTTCGATCCAGATAACTTCCGCCCCCCATTCTGCGAACATTTGCCCGGCGAACGGCCCGGCGATTTCAATACCGGAGAAGACAACCCGTAATCCAGCCAGCGGTCCGAATTTCGGCATCGGTAGATGATCCATATTAGCTCCTGAAAAATTTATGTAGCGCATGATTGCCGGATGCGGCGTAAACGCCTTATCCGGCCTACGAACACCGCACCTTGCGTGAAAATACGCATGGCCCTGTAGGCCTGATAAGACGCGACAAGCGTCGCATCAGGTAGCGGCGCACGGTTGCCGGATGCGGTGTAAACACCTTATCCGTCCTACGAACACCGCACCTTGCGTGAAAATACGCATGGTCCCGTAGGCCTGATAAGACGCGGCATGCGTCGCATCAGGCAGCGGCGCACGGTTGCCGGATGCGGTATAAACACCTTATCCGGCCTACGAACACCGCACCTTGCGTGAAAATACGCATGGTCCTGTAGGCCTGATAAGCGAAGCGCATCAGGCAGCGCACGGACTTAGCGGTATTGCTTCAGCACCGCGCGACCCAACGTCAGGATCTGCATTTCGTCAGATCCCCCGGAGACGCGGTCTACACGCAGGTCACGCCAGAAGCGGCTGATGCGGTGGTTGCCCGCAATCCCGACACCGCCCAACACCTGCATTGCGCTGTCCACCACTTCAAACGCCGCGTTGGCGCAGAAGTATTTACACATCGCCGCATCGCCAGAGGTGATGGTGCCGTTGTCTGCTTTCCACGCTGCTTCATACAGCATGTTTTTCATGGAGTTTAATTTGATCGCCATATGGGCGAATTTTTCCTGAATCAACTGGAAACGGCCAATAGCCTCGCCAAACTGCACACGCTGGTTGGCGTAGCGCGCCGCATCTTCAAAGGCGCACATCGCAGTACCGTAGTTGGTGAGGGCTACCAGGAAACGTTCGTGGTCGAACTCTTCTTTGACGCGGTTAAAGCCATTACCTTCCCGACCGAACATGTCTTTCTCGTCCAGTTCCACGTCGTCAAAGGTGATTTCACAGCAGCTATCCATACGCAGGCCGAGCTTCTCAAGTTTGGTCACTTTGATGCCCGGTTTGCTCATATCAACAAACCATTCGGTGTAGACAGGTTTGTCCGGAGAAGCCCCGTCGCGCGCCATCACCACGATGTACGGGGTGTAGGCGCTACTGGTAATAAAACACTTACTACCATTGAGGTAAATCTTACCATCTCTACGGGTATAAGTCGTTTTCAGGCTACCCACGTCGGAGCCCGCGCCCGGTTCGGTAATCGCTGAGTTCCACATCTGCTTACCGGTGCCGCGAAACGCCATAATCTTGTCGATCTGCTCTTGGGTGCCTTCACGCAGGAAGGTGTTAAACCCGCCCGGCAGCTGGTACAGCACGTAGGTTGGCGCCCCCAAACGACCCAGTTCCATCCACACAGCGGCAAGAGTGACGAATCCCGCATCCAGACCACCGTGCTCTTCCGGGATCAGCAGGCTATCGATACCCATATCTGCCAGTGCTTTGACAAAACGTTCCGGGTAGACGCTGTCACGGTCGCACTGGGCAAAATAGGCTTCCCAGTTTTCGCTGGCCATCAACTCGCGGATACCGGCGACAAACAGTTCCTGCTCATCATTCAAATTAAAATCCATCTTTCAACCTCTTGATATTTTGGGGGTTAATTAATCTTTCCAGTTCTGTTTCGCGTCTTTAATAAAGGAGAGCGTCACCATAATGTTGACGAAGAACAGCGGGCATCCTCCGGCGATAATGGCGGTTTGAATCGGTTTCAGGCCGCCGAGCGCCAGTAGAACAATGCCGATAATGCCTACCAGAATTGACCAGCCGATACGCACCAGCAGCGGCGGTTCTTCACCGTCGCGCACTTCGCGACAGGTAGACATCGCCAGGGTGTAAGAGCAGGCGTTAATCAGGGTAACGGTGGCAATAAAGCAGAGAATAAAGAAGCCCCACATGGTGGCGGTGCTGAGTGGGAGAGCGGCCCAGGTTTCGATGATGGCGCGCGCCACACCGTACTGTTCGATCAGGTTTGGAATGTTGATGATGTTTTTATCCATCAACAGCAGAGTGTTACTGCCGAGCACGGTCCACAGGATCCAGGTGGATGCTGTCAGGCCCATCACCATACCAAAGCACAGTTCACGCACGGTACGTCCACGGGAAATACGGGCCAGGAAAATACTCATCTGGATGGCGTAAATTACCCACCACGCCCAGTAGAACACGGTCCAACCCTGCGGGAAGCCACCTTTGCCAACGGCATCGGTATAGAACAACATGCGCGGCAGATACATCAGCAACATCCCCACCGAGTCGGTGAAGTAGTTCATGATGAAGCTGGCACCGCTGACGATGAATACCCAGCCGAGCATCAGGAAACTCAGATAGCTGCGCACGTCGCTGGCGATTTTTACCCCTTTTTGCAGACCACAGGCTACGCAGATAGCGTTGAGGATGATCCAGCAGGTAATGATGATGGCGTCCAGTTGCAGAGTATGCGGAATACCAAACAGATACTGCATACACTCGGTTACCAGCGGTGTGGCAAGACCCAGGCTGGTGCCCATTGCGAAGATCAGCGCCACCAGATAGAAGTTATCGACGATAGTACCAAACAGCCCTTTGGCGTGTTTTTCGCCAACCAGTGGTACGAGGGTAGAGCTGGGGCGAATCACATCCATTTTGCGGACAAAGAAGAAGTAAGCGAAGGCGACTGAAAGGAAGCTGTAAGTGGCCCACGGCAGAGGTCCCCAGTGGAACAAGCTGTAAGCCAGCCCCAGTTCTTTTGCACCAGTAGAGTTTGGTTCTAAAGCAAATGGCGGCGTGGAGATGTAGTAGTAGATCTCAATTGATCCCCAGAACAGTACGGCAGCAGACGTACAGGAGGCGAACATCATAAAGATCCAACTGGCGGTGCTGAACTCGGGTGGTTCGTTACCTAAACGCTTTTTGGCATACGGGCCAAACACCAGCCAGAACCAGCCGAAAAGCATCACCACCATATACCATTCAAACGCCCATCCCCATACATTGGTGACGTAACTGAATACGGCATTAATAACGACATTAGCCGCATCCAGATCTCTGACTGTAAGCCAACAGAGTATGCCAACAATTATTAACGGCGGAAAGAATACCTTCGGTTCTATTCCCGTTTTTCTCTTTTCATTCTTCATGAGTTAATTCCACTGTGAAAACGAATATTTATTTTGCGTTCCCGTTTGTTTTATTTTTGTTAACATTTAATATAATTATTATTAACCTCGTTGACGCGTTAATGGCTAACTCATAATGGGTATTCAATTGGCTGTGTTCTGTGATGCCTATCACGTTTTGTTATTGGCTGAAAATAGCGAATATCGATGTGAATATTCATTATTAATCAATTGAATATCGCTATTTTTGAGTAAAAAAATAGCATCTGACTTTCAATATTGGTGATCCATAAAACAATATTGAAAATTTCTTTTTGCTACGTCGTGTTTTCAATATTGGTGAGGAACTTAACAATATTGAAAGTTGAATTTATCTGCGTGTGACATTTTCAATATTGGTGATTAAAGTTTTATTCCCGAATTAAAGGACGTGATATCTGTAATTAACACCACCGATATGAACGACGTTTCCTTCATGATTTCTGGAGATGCAATGAAGATTATTACTTGCTATAAGTGCGTGCCTGATGAACAGGATATTGCGATCAATAATGCTGATGGTTCATTAGACTTCAGCAAAGCCGATGCGAAAATAAGCCAATACGATCTGAACGCTATTGAAGCGGCTTGCCAGTTAAAACAGCAGGCGGCAGAGGCGCAGGTGACGGCCTTAAGTGTGGGCGGTAAAGCTCTGACCAACGCCAAAGGGCGTAAAGATGTGTTGTCGCGCGGCCCGGATGAACTGATTGTAGTGATTGATGATCAGTTCGAGCAGGCACTGCCGCAACAAACTGCGACCGCACTGGCTGCGGCTGCCCAGAAAGCAGGCTTTGATCTGATCCTCTGCGGCGATGGTTCTTCTGACCTTTATGCCCAGCAGGTTAGTTTGCTGGTGGGCGAAATCCTCAACATTCCAGCAGTTAACGGTGTCAGCAAAATTCTCGCCCTGACGGCAGATACCCTCACCGTTGAGCGCGAACTGGAAGATGAAACAGAAACTTTAAGCATTCCGCTGCCTGCGGTTGTTGCTGTTTCCACTGATATCAACTCCCCACAAATTCCTTCGATGAAAGCCATTCTCGGTGCGGCGAAAAAGCCAGTCCAGGTGTGGTCGGCGGCGGATATCGGTTTTAACGCGCAGGCAGCCTGGTCAGAACAACAGGTTGCCGCACCGAAACAGCGCGAGCGTCAGCGCATCGTGATTGAAGGCGACGGCGAAGAACAGATCGCCGCATTTGCTGAAAATCTTCGCAAAGTCATTTAATTACAGGGGATGCTATGAACACGTTTTCTCAAGTCTGGGTATTCAGCGATACCCCTTCTCGTCTGCCGGAACTGATGAACGGTGCGCAGGCTTTAGCTAATCAAATCAATACTTTTGTCCTGAGTGATGCCGACGGCGCACTGGCAATCCAGCTCGGCGCTAATCATGTCTGGAAATTAAGCGGTAAGCCGGACGATCGGATGATCGAAGATTACGCAGGAGTGATGGCGGACACCATTCGCCAGAACGGCGCGGACGGCCTGGTGCTGCTACCGAACACTCGTCGTGGCAAATTACTGGCGGCGAAACTGGGTTATCGCCTTAAAGCGGCGGTTTCTAACGATGCCAGCACCGTCAGCGTGCAGGATGGTAAAGCGACGGTGAAACACATGGTTTACGGCGGTCTGGCGATTGGCGAAGAGCGGATTGCCACACCGTATGCGGTACTGACCATTAGCAGCGGCACGTTCGATGCGACTCAGCCGGATGCATCACGTACTGGCGAAACGCACACCGTTGAGTGGCAGGCTCCGGCTGTGGCGGTTACCCGCACGGCAACGCAGGCGCGCCAGAGCAACAGTGTCGATCTCGACAAAGCCCGTCTGGTGGTCAGCGTCGGTCGCGGTATTGGCAGCAAAGAAAACATTGCGCTGGCAGAGCAACTTTGCCAGGCGATAGGCGCGGAGCTGGCCTGTTCTCGACCGGTGGCGGAAAACGAAAAATGGATGGAGCACGAACGCTATGTCGGTATCTCCAACCTGATGTTGAAACCTGAGCTGTACCTGGCGGTGGGGATCTCCGGGCAGATCCAGCACATGGTGGGCGCTAACGCGTCGCAAACCATTTTCGCCATCAATAAAGATAAAAATGCGCCGATCTTCCAGTACGCGGATTACGGCATTGTTGGCGACGCCGTGAAGATCCTTCCGGCGCTGACCGCAGCTTTAGCGCGTTGATCCACTCTGGCAGGGCTGTATTTCGGCCCTGCCGCTGACAGGGAGCTCTTATGTCCGAAGATATCTTTGACGCCATCATCGTCGGTGCTGGGCTTGCCGGTTCGGTTGCCGCACTGGTGCTCGCCCGCGAAGGGGCGCAAGTGTTAGTTATCGAGCGAGGCAATTCCGCAGGTGCCAAGAACGTTACTGGCGGGCGTCTCTATGCCCACAGTCTGGAACACATTATTCCTGGTTTCGCCGAAAGCGCGCCTGTTGAACGCCTGATCACTCATGAAAAACTCGCGTTTATGACGGAAAAGTCAGCGATGACCATGGACTACTGCAATGGCGACGAAACCTCACCATCCCAGCGTTCTTACTCTGTTTTGCGCAGTAAATTTGATGCCTGGCTGATGGAGCAGGCCGAAGAGGCCGGCGCGCAGGTAATTACCGGGATTCGCGTCGATAACCTCGTGCAGCGTGATGGCAAAGTTGTCGGCGTAGAAGCCGATGGCGATGTGATTGAAGCGAAAACGGTGATCCTTGCCGACGGGGTGAACTCTATTCTTGCCGAAAAGCTGGGGATGGCAAAACGCGTTAAACCGACGGATGTAGCGGTTGGCGTGAAGGAATTGATTGAGTTACCGAAGTCAGTTATCGAAGACCGTTTTCAGTTGCAGGGTAATCAGGGCGCGGCTTGCCTGTTTGCGGGTTCTCCCACCGATGGCCTGATGGGCGGCGGCTTCCTTTATACCAATGAAAATACCCTGTCGCTGGGGCTGGTTTGTGGTCTGCATCATCTGCATGACGCGAAAAAATCGGTGCCGCAAATGCTGGAAGATTTCAAACAGCATCCGGCAGTTGCACCGCTGATCGCGGGCGGCAAGCTGGTGGAATATTCCGCTCACGTAGTGCCGGAAGCAGGCATCAACATGCTGCCGGAGCTGGTCGGTGACGGCGTGCTGATTGCCGGTGATGCCGCCGGAATGTGTATGAACCTCGGTTTTACCATTCGCGGTATGGATCTGGCGATTGCCGCCGGGGAAGCGGCAGCAAAAACTGTGCTTTCAGCGATGAAAAGCGACGATTTCAGTAAGCAGAAACTGGCGGAATATCGTCAGCATCTGGAGAGTGGCCCGCTGCGCGATATGCGCATGTACCAAAAACTACCGGCGTTCCTTGATAACCCACGCATGTTTAGCGGCTACCCGGAACTGGCGGTGGGTGTGGCGCGTGACCTGTTCACCATTAACGGCAGTGCGCCGGAACTGATGCGCAAGAAAATCCTCCGCCACGGCAAGAAAGTAGGTTTCATCAATCTGCTCAAGGATGGCATGAAAGGAGTGACCGTTTTATGACTTCTCCCGTCAATGTGGACGTCAAACTGGGCGTCAATAAATTCAATGTCGATGAAGAGCATCCGCACATTGTTGTGAAGGCCGATGCCGATAAACAGGCGCTGGAGCTGCTGGTGAAAGCGTGCCCCGCAGGTCTGTACAAGAAGCAGGATGACGGCAGCGTACGCTTCGATTACGCCGGATGTCTGGAGTGCGGCACCTGTCGCATTCTGGGACTGGGGTCAGCGCTGGAGCAGTGGGAATACCCGCGCGGCACCTTTGGTGTGGAGTTTCGTTACGGCTGATGTTGGTTTGATAAGTAACGCCGTACTGACTCTCATTGCAAAAACAGGAATAACCCATGCAACCGTCCAGAAACTTTGACGATCTCAAATTCTCCTCTATTCACCGCCGCATTTTGCTGTGGGGAAGCGGTGGTCCGTTTCTGGATGGTTATGTACTGGTAATGATTGGCGTGGCGCTGGAGCAACTGACTCCGGCGCTGAAACTGGACGCTGACTGGATTGGCCTGCTGGGCGCGGGAACGCTCGCCGGGCTTTTCGTTGGCACATCGCTGTTTGGCTATATCTCCGATAAAGTCGGACGGCGTAAAATGTTTCTCATCGATATCATCGCCATCGGCGTGATATCGGTAGCGACGATGTTTGTCTCATCCCCCGTCGAACTGCTGGTGATGCGGGTACTCATCGGCATTGTTATCGGTGCGGATTATCCCATCGCCACCTCAATGATCACCGAATTCTCCAGTACCCGTCAGCGGGCGTTCTCTATCAGCTTTATCGCCGCTATGTGGTATGTCGGCGCGACCTGCGCCGATCTGGTCGGTTACTGGCTGTATGACGTGGAAGGCGGCTGGCGCTGGATGCTGGGTAGCGCGGCAATCCCGTGTTTGTTGATTTTGATTGGTCGATTTGAACTGCCTGAATCTCCCCGCTGGTTGCTACGCAAAGGGCGAGTGAAAGAGTGCGAAGAGATGATGATCAAACTGTTTGGCGAACCGGTGGCTTTCGATGAAGAGCAACCGCAGCAAACTCGTTTTCGCGATCTGTTTAATCGCCGCCACTTTCCGTTTGTCCTGTTTGTTGCCGCCATCTGGACCTGCCAGGTGATTCCGATGTTCGCCATTTACACCTTTGGTCCGCAAATCGTCGGTCTTCTGGGGCTGGGCGTCGGCAAAAACGCGGCGCTGGGAAACGTGGTGATTAGCCTGTTCTTTATGCTCGGCTGTATTCCGCCGATGCTGTGGCTTAACACTGCCGGACGGCGTCCATTGTTGATTGGCAGCTTTGCCATGATGACGCTGGCGCTGGCGGTTTTGGGGCTGATCCCGGATATGGGGATCTGGCTGGTAGTGATGGCCTTTGCGGTGTACGCCTTTTTCTCCGGCGGGCCGGGTAATTTGCAGTGGCTCTATCCTAATGAACTCTTCCCGACGGATATCCGCGCCTCTGCCGTGGGCGTGATTATGTCTCTGAGCCGTATCGGTACGATTATTTCGACCTGGGCGCTGCCGATCTTTATCAATAATTACGGCATCAGTAACACGATGCTGATGGGCGCGGGTATCTCGCTATTTGGCCTGCTGATTTCTATAGCATTTGCCCCGGAAACGCGTGGGATGTCACTGGCGCAGACCAGCAATATGACGATTCGCAGGCAGCGAGCGGGGTAATTTATTCAGATTTCTCTCTTTTCTGAATCAATATTATTGACTATAAGCCGCGTGAATATGTGACTACACTTTGTGGGAAAACAAAGGCGTAATTGCGCAGGCTAACTATGATCCTAATAATTTATGCGCATCCGTATCCGCATCATTCCCATGCGAATAGACGGATGCTTGAACAGGCAAGGACGCTGGAAGGCGTCGAAATTCGCTCTCTTTATCAACTCTATCCTGACTTCAATATCGATATTGCCGCCGAGCAGGAGGCGCTGTCTCGCGCCGATCTGATTGTCTGGCAACACCCGATGCAGTGGTACAGCATTCCACCGCTCCTCAAATTGTGGATCGATAAAGTTTTCTCGCACGGCTGGGCTTACGGTCACGGTGGCACGGCGCTGCATGGCAAACATTTGCTGTGGGCGGTGACGACCGGCGGTGGGGAAAGCCATTTTGAGATTGGCGCGCATCCGGGTTTTGATGTGCTGTCACAGCCACTACAGGCGACGGCAATCTACTGCGGCCTGAACTGGCTGCCACCGTTTGCCATGCACTGCACCTTTATTTATGACGACGAAACTCTCGAAGGGCAGGCGCGCCACTATAAGCAACGTCTGCTGGAATGGCAGGAGGCACATCATGGATAGCCATACGCTTATTCAGGCGCTGATTTATCTCGGTTCGGCGGCGCTGATTGTACCCATTGCGGTACGCCTTGGGCTTGGCTCGGTACTTGGCTACCTGATTGCAGGCTGCATTATTGGCCCGTGGGGGCTGCGGCTGGTGACTGATGCCGAATCTATCCTCCACTTTGCCGAAATCGGCGTGGTGCTGATGCTGTTTATTATCGGCCTCGAACTCGATCCACAAAGGTTGTGGAAGCTGCGTGCGGCAGTGTTCGGCGGTGGCGCATTGCAGATGCTGATTTGCGGTGGCCTGCTGGGGCTGTTCTGCATGTTCCTCGGCATGCGCTGGCAGATAGCGGAACTGATTGGCATGACCCTGGCGCTCTCCTCAACAGCGATTGCCATGCAGGCGATGAATGAGCGCAACCTGACGGTAACACAGATGGGCCGCAGCGCCTTTGCGGTGCTGCTGTTCCAGGATATCGCCGCGATCCCGCTGGTGGCGATGATCCCGCTACTGGCGGCGAGCAGTGCCTCGACCACGCTGGGCGCATTTGCCCTGTCGGCATTAAAAGTGGTGGGCGCGCTGGTGCTGGTGGTATTGCTGGGGCGTTATGTCACGCGTCCGGCGCTGCGCTTTGTCGCGCGCTCTGGCTTGCGGGAAGTGTTCAGCGCCGTGGCATTATTCCTCGTGTTTGGCTTTGGTTTGCTGCTGGAAGAGGTCGGCCTGTCGATGGCGATGGGCGCGTTTCTGGCGGGCGTATTGCTGGCAAGCTCGGAATATCGTCATGCACTGGAAAGCGATATTGAACCGTTCAAGGGCTTGCTGCTGGGACTGTTTTTCATTGGCGTTGGCATGTCGATAGACTTTGGTACGCTGATTGAAAATCCGTTGCGTATTGTGATTCTTTTGCTCGGCTTCCTCATCATCAAAATCGCCATGTTGTGGCTGATTGCCCGACCGTTGCAGGTGCCGAATAAACAGCGTCGCTGGTTTGCAGTGTTGTTAGGGCAGGGCAGTGAGTTTGCCTTTGTGGTATTTGGTGCGGCGCAGATGGCGAATGTGCTGGAGCCGGAGTGGGCGAAATCACTGACTCTGGCGGTGGCGCTGTCGATGGCGGCAACACCGATTCTGCTGGTGATCCTCAATCGCCTTGAGCAATCTTCTACTGAAGAGGAGCGCGAAGCCGATGAGATCGACGAAGAACAGCCGCGGGTAATCATTGCCGGATTCGGGCGTTTTGGGCAGATCACCGGACGTTTACTGCTCTCCAGCGGGGTGAAAATGGTGGTACTCGATCACGACCCGGACCATATAGAAACCTTGCGTAAATTTGGCATGAAAGTGTTTTACGGCGATGCCACGCGGATGGATTTACTGGAATCTGCGGGTGCGGCGAAAGCGGAAGTGCTGATTAACGCCATTGACGATCCGCAAACTAACCTGCAACTGACCGAGATGGTGAAGGAGCATTTCCCGCATTTGCAGATTATTGCCCGCGCCCGCGATGTCGACCACTACATCCGTTTGCGCCAGGCTGGTGTTGAAAAGCCGGAGCGTGAAACCTTTGAAGGCGCGTTGAAAACCGGGCGCCTGGCGTTGGAAAGTTTAGGGCTGGGGCCATATGAAGCGCGAGAACGTGCGGATGTGTTCCGCCGCTTTAATATTCAGATGGTGGAAGAGATGGCGATGGGCGAAAACGACACCAAAGCCCGCGCGGCGGTTTATAAACGCACCAGCGCGATGTTGAGCGAAATCATCACTGAGGATCGCGAACATCTGTCATTAATTCAACGGCATGGCTGGCAGGGAACCGAAGAAGGGAAACATACCGGTAATATGGCGGATGAACCGGAAACTAAACCCTTATCCTAATAAAGAGTGACGTAAATCACGCTTTACAGCTAACTATTTGTTTTTATTTCATTGTAATGCGGCGAGTCCACGAACAGATTATGGACTCGCCAGCAAAATAAAAATTTTCCTCAACATCATCCTCTCGCCAGTCGACGAAGGTTTACGCTTTACGTATAGTGACGACAATTTTTTATATCGGGAAATTTCAATGATCAGTTTGATTGCGGCGCTAGCGGTAGATCGCGTTATCGGCATGGAAAACGCCATGCCCTGGAATCTGCCTGCCGATCTCGCCTGGTTTAAACGTAACACCTTAAATAAACCTGTGATTATGGGCCGCCATACCTGGGAATCCATCGGCCGCCCGCTACCTGGACGCAAGAATATTGTCATTAGCAGCCAGCCGGGGACGGACGATCGCGTAACGTGGGTGACGTCAGTTGATGAAGCCATCGCGGCATGCGGTGATGTTCCGGAAATTATGGTGATTGGTGGCGGTCGCGTTTATGAGCAGTTCCTGCCGAAAGCGCAAAAACTGTATCTGACGCATATCGACGCGGAAGTGGAAGGCGACACCCATTTCCCGGATTACGAGCCGGATGACTGGGAATCGGTATTCAGCGAATTCCACGACGCCGATGCGCAGAACTCTCATAGTTATTGCTTTGAGATTCTGGAGCGGCGGTAAGTTTTTGCCAGGACTACAAATTGAACGATAAGACGTTTGATTTTACCAGTGAGCGCGATTTTGTGAGTCGCGCTCATTGCGTAGGTCTAAACCCTCAAGCCACTCTACAGTGGAATGAAGTAAACGAGGATGCCATCTCGGCATTAAATGAACTTGCAGAAGAAACAGGATGTTTCTCTGATGAGTACCGGAAGTTTTAAGTTTTTAAACTCTGCTATTTCTGTAAAGAGGTCAGAATGTTGAGTATCTGCTAAATACTTACTTTTTGGTCTATCGTCTGGCGATGTATTTTGGATTGTTACAGATCACATCGTAGTTGAATAACATCAGCAAAGTGTTTTTTGAATAACCGAATCCAGGTTTGGTCATCAAAAACATCACCGATGATGTCAGGAATTTCAATTATTCGAAGATCATCAGGACTCGAAAGTAGCAGTTCAAGCAATTCTTTAGTGGGTAACTTCTGGGCGTAGGGAATAGTTTCTGGCGGATAAAGCTGCTTAAGTTGTTGCCAAATATCAATGAGTTGGGTCGTTTTACTTTCTGTTATCCATACATCGTCAGCCATCCTGGTTATGTTCATTATTGACTGCTGAGAGACAGAACAGAAGAAGCCGTAGTCGACTGCAACGCTGATGCAATCACATAGAAAAGCGATTCGCCTGCGATGCCAGGTCCGCTGCTCAGCAAATGGGGGTTCATCTGCTTCGTCAATCATTGCCAGAATAATTTCTCTGGTATTAAGCCCGCTGTTGATTTCTCGCACTTAGATATTTTCCGCTAAATAGGCGCGTATTTGTCTCAGGAATTTTTCATTCCCAAAGCCTTTCTCGCAGCTGCACTAACAGGGTAAATTTTTTCTGGCGGCAGGAAGGATTTCGCCTGTGTTGTTTTGCCGTTTATCAAAAGGTTATGACACTTTCGCACCAGCGGCGTCAGATCATCAATGGCAACAATCGCGTCTTCGTTAAATTGACTGATCAAGTTACGAGAAATACCAAGCTGTAATGATCGGTGCTCCAGTTTTTTACCATTTATGCTGCGTTCTGGATCCCACTGAACATACACATTTGCTTGTGCAAATAACGTTTCCCAAATTCCTGCATGTGGATAGACATGGGCTTCCGGCGTGGTTAGCACCGATTGTTCCAGCAATGTATCAAAGAAGGTGCGTTTGATTCGGATTGCGAGAATGCGTTGTTGATCTTTTTTCAGTCCCCAGTTGCTACGCTCCATCATCCACATAAAAGAGGGTTTAATCCAGGTCATGCGGTTGAATGAAAAAGGTGCGCCAAATCGCCCGTTACGTACGGCGACGTCAGCGATTGCATCATTGTAAGCCTGATAAACCGTGATGGTGTGCTGATTGTAATCAGCACATATTTCAAAATAGTCAGCCATTATTCCTCCCTGAATGGTAATTAGTTAAGACGCGACCGCCTCTCCCTCACCCAAATCCTTATGTCGGTTCGACGGCTGGACAAAATACTGCTTATCTTCCCAGCGCAGGCAGGTTAATGACCCACCCCAGCAGCAGCCGGTATCCAGCGCGTAAATACCTTCCGGCGTACCTTTGCCTTCCAGCGATGCCCAGTGACCAAAGGCGATGCTGTATTCTTCAGCGACAGGGCCAGGAATCGCAAACCACGGTTTCAGTGGGGCAGGGGCTTCTTCCGGCGACTCTTTGCTGTACATATCCAGTTGGCCGTTCGGAAAGCAAAAGCGCATACGGGTAAAGGCATTGGTGATAAAACGCAGTCGCGCCAGACCACGTAACTCTGGCGTCCAGTTATTCGGCATGTCGCCGTACATGGCGTCAAGGAAGAAAGGATAGGAGTCACTCGACAACACCGCTTCTACGTCGTGAGCACACTCTTTGGCAGTCTCTAAGTCCCACTGCGGCGTGATCCCCGCGTGGGTCATCACCAGTTTTTTTTCTTCATCGATTTGCAGCAAAGGCTGACGGCGCAGCCAGTTAAGCAGCTCATCGGCATCAGGCGCTTCCAGTAGCGCAGTCAGGCGATCTTTCGGTTTGTTGCGGCTGATTCCGGCGAATACCGCCAGAAGATGTAAATCGTGATTGCCCAGTACCAGACGCACGCTATCGCCTAAGGATTTCACGTAGCGCAGGACCTCCAGCGAACCAGGGCCGCGCGCGACCAGGTCACCCGTCAGCCAGAGGGTATCTTTCCCAGGGGTAAATTCTATTTTGTGTAGCAATGCTGCCAGTTCATCGTAACAGCCATGAACATCGCCAATAAGGTATGTCGCCATATTATTTTAATGAATGAGTATTGGAACGGAGAGTCGGAATACGGGAATATCGATGCGGAACGGAACGCCGTTTTCATCGATCATTTCGTAGTGACCCTGCATGGTGCCCAGCGGCGTTTCAATAATCGCACCGCTGGTGTACTGGTATTCTTCGCCAGGGGCGATATGCGGCTGGACGCCCACCACACCTTCGCCCTGGACTTCGGTTTCACGGCCATTGCCGTTGGTGATCAGCCAGTAACGCCCCAACAACTGCACTGGCGCTCGCCCCAGGTTGCGTATGGTTACAGTATAAGAAAAAACGTAACGTTCATTATCAGGTGAAGATTGCGCTTCAATGTAAACACTTTGAACCTGAATACACACTCGGGGCGAATTGATCATCGTTAACTCTCCTGCAAAGGCGCGTTCTCCGCCAGATAGTTCGCCATCTGGCAATATTGCGCGACAGAGATATTTTCCGCTCGCATCGCCGGGTCGATCCCCATTCCCGTTAACACATCGACGCTAAACAAGTTGCCGAGGCTGTTACGAATGGTTTTACGACGCTGGTTAAAGGCTTCAGTGGTGATACGACTCAACACGCGAATATCTTTAACCGGATAAGGCATCGTCGTGTGCGGAACCAGACGTACGACGGCGGAATCCACTTTGGGTGGTGGTGTAAAGGCTGATGGCGGCACTTCCAGCACCGGGATCACGTTGCAATAGTATTGCGCCATGACACTTAATCGACCATACGCCTTGCTGTTCGGTCCTGCAACCAGACGATTCACCACCTCTTTTTGCAACATGAAGTGCATGTCGGCAATGGCATCAGTATAGCTAAACAGATGGAACATCAACGGCGTGGAGATGTTATACGGCAGGTTGCCGAAAACACGCAGCGGCTGGCCCATTTTCTCTGCCAGTTCACCGAAGTTGAAGGTCATCGCATCCTGCTGATAAATAGTCAGTTTCGGGCCTAAGAACGGATGCGTTTGCAGGCGCGCTGCCAGGTCACGGTCAAGCTCGATGACTGTCAGCTGGTCCAGTCGTTCGCCAACCGGTTCGGTTAAAGCAGCCAGACCGGGGCCGATTTCGACCATTGCCTGGCCCTTTTGCGGGTTAATGGCAGAAACAATACTGTCGATCACGAACTGATCGTTGAGAAAGTTTTGCCCGAAGCGTTTACGGGCTAAATGGCCCTGGTGGACTCGATTATTCATTGGGTATTAACAATCATTTTGATGGCGAGATTAAGCGCCGTAATAAAACTGCCGACATCGGCTTTGCCACGTCCCGCCAGTTCAAGCGCGGTGCCGTGGTCCACTGATGTGCGAATAAAGGGCAGGCCCAGCGTAATGTTCACACCGCGCCCGAAGCCCTGGTATTTTAGCACGGGAAGACCCTGATCGTGGTACATCGCCAGCACAGCGTCGGCGTTGTCGAGATATTTCGGCTGAAACAGGGTATCGGCAGGCAACGGCCCGTTGAGTTTCATCCCTTGCGCCCGGAACTCGTCGAGAACGGGAATGATGGTGTCTATCTCTTCCGTACCCATATGACCGCCTTCGCCCGCGTGCGGATTCAGCCCACAGACCAGAATGCGCGGTTCGGCAATACCAAATTTGCTACGCAAATCGTGATGCAAAATAGCAATCACTTCGTGCAGAAGCTCAGGGGTGATGGCGTCAGCAATATCGCGCAGCGGTAAATGCGTTGTTGCCAGCGCCACGCGAAGTTCTTCGGTCGCCAGCATCATCACCACTTTTTTCGCCTGCGAGCGTTCTTCGAAAAACTCGGTATGACCGGTAAACGGGATGCCAGCGTCGTTAATGACGCCCTTATGCACAGGCCCGGTGATCAGCGCGGCAAATTCACCTTTCAGGCAACCGTCGCAGGCTCGCGCCAGCGTCTCCACCACATAATGCCCATTCTGAACTGCTAATTGTCCCGCAGTGGCAGGTGCGCGTAGTGCAATAGGAAGTAGCGTCAGCGTTCCCGTAGATTGTGGTTGCGCAGGGGAGTCGGGGGAATAAGGGCGGAGGGTGAGCGGCAAACCGAGCATCGCTGCCCGTTCGGTAAGGAGAGTGGCATCGGCACAAACAACCAGTTCTACCGGCCACTCTCGTTGTGCAAGCTGGACAACTAAGTCCGGGCCAATCCCGGCGGGTTCGCCGGGAGTGATCACAACACGTTGGGGTTTAACCATTAGTTGCTCAAAATTTTCACATAAGCGCTGGCGCGTTGTTCCTGCATCCAGCTTGCTGCTTCTTCCGAGAACTTACGGTTCATCAGCATGCGGTATGCACGATCTTTCTGCGCCGCGTCGGTTTTATCGACATTACGGGTATCCAGCAGTTCGATTAAATGCCAGCCGAATGAAGAGTGAACCGGTGCACTCATTTGACCTTTGTTCAGGCGGGTCAGGGCGTCACGGAAGGCCGGATCGAAAATATCTGGTGTAGCCCAGCCGAGATCACCGCCCTGGTTAGCAGAGCCTGGATCCTGAGAGAACTCTTTCGCTGCCGCAGCAAATGTGGTTTTACCGCTCTTGATATCTGCAGCAATTTGTTCCAGTTTCACGCGGGCCTGTTCGTCAGTCATGATCGGCGACGGCTTCAGCAGAATATGGCGAGCATGAACTTCGGTCACCGAGATATTTTTGCTTTCGCCACGCAGGTCATTAACTTTCAGAATGTGGAAGCCAACGCCGGAACGAATTGGGCCAACAATGTCGCCTTTCTTCGCGGTGCTTAATGCCTGGGCGAAGATCCCCGGCAGCTCCTGAATACGGCCCCAGCCCATTTGACCGCCGTTCAGCGCTTGCTGATCGGCAGAGTGAGCGATAGCCAGTTTGCCGAAGTCAGCACCGTTACGCGCCTGATCGACAATGGCTCGCGCCTGAGTTTCCGCCTCATTCACCTGCTCAGAAGACGGGTTTTCCGGCAGCGGGATCAGGATGTGGCTTAAGTTCAGCTCAGTGCTGGCATCGTTTTGATTACCGACTTGCTGCGCCAGAGCTTCAACTTCCTGTGGCAGGATAGTGATGCGACGACGCACTTCGTTGTTGCGCACTTCCGAGATAATCATTTCTTTGCGGATCTGATTACGATAGGTGTTGTAGTTCAGACCATCGTAAGCCAGACGGCTGCGCATCTGATCCAGCGTCATGTTGTTCTGTTTGGCAATGTTGGCAATCGCCTGATCAAGCTGCTCATCGGAGATTTTAACCCCCATTTTCTGCCCCATCTGCAGGAGGATTTGATCCATGATCAAACGCTCCATGATTTGGTGGCGCAGCGTAGCGTCATCAGGAAGTTGCTGCCTTGCCTGGGCAGCGTTCATTTTCACCGACTGCATTAATCCATCAACGTCGCTTTCCAGCACGACGCCGTTATTGACGACGGCTGCGACTTTATCGACTACCTGGGGGGCAGCGAAACTGGTATTCGCAATCATGGCGATACCGAGAAGCAGCGTTTTCCAGTTCTTCATACTTTTTCCATTTCAATTAACCGCACTGCGGATTACGTGGTAAATCAACAAATCACAAAGAGTTTTGATACGGCAGAATGTTCGAACGCAGCATCTCTTGCGTACCCAGACCGTAGTTGGAACTCAGGCCGCGAAGTTCGATGTTAAAGCCGATTGCGTTGTCATATATCGCATGTTGCTTATCGTTATCCCAACCGTTCAGCTTACGCTCATAACCGACGCGAATCGCATAGCAGCAGGAGCTGTATTGCACGCCTAACATTGAGTCGGCTTGCTTGTTCGCGTTGGTGTCGTAGTAGTACGCCCCGACAATCGACCAACGATCGGCGATTGGCCAGCTAGCGACTGCACCTACCTGCGAAATGCCATTCTTATACTGCTCGGCAGTCGAATAGTATTTAGGCAGCGTAGCCTGAATATATTCCGGGCTGGCGTAGCGGTAGTTCAGCTGCACCAGACGGTCTTCATCCCGACGATATTCAATGCTGGTGTTACTGGTGGCTACGTTATCCAGACGAGTATCGTACTGAATGCCGCCACGCAATCCCCAGCGCTCGGAGATGCGCCAGTAGGTATCGCCTGCCCATACCAGTGAGCCCGTTTTGTCGTCATTCTCCCATGTTATGTTGTCATCGCCGGTGCGAGACTCCGTGAAATAGTAGATTTGACCAACGGAAATATTAAAACGTTCAACGGCTGCATCATCATATACGCGAGTTGTGATGCCGGTCGTCACCTGGTTCGCGGAAGCAATACGGTCAAGACCGCCATAAGTCCGGTCCCGGAACAGGCCCGAGTAGTCCGATTGCAGCAAGGAGGAGTCGTAGTTATAGATGTCGCTCTGATCGCGATACGGCACATACAGGTATTGCGCGCGCGGCTCCAGCGTCTGGGTGTAACCCGGCGCGAGCATTTCCATATCACGTTCGAAGACCATTTTGCCGTCAACTTTAAATTGCGGCATTACGCGGTTAACAGAATCTGCCAACTTATTGTTTTGTGGGTTGCTGTTATACCAGTCGAGATTGGTCTGCTGATAATGGGTAGCCAGCAGCTTCGCTTCGGTATTGATACTGCCCCAGGTGTTAGATAACGGCAGGTTAATCGTCGGCTCCAGATGAACACGGGTGGCCTCTGGCATATTGCTGTTTGTATTAACAAAATGCACTGCCTGACCATAAATTCGGGTATCAAACGGACCGAGATCGTTATGGTAGTAGTTGACGTCTAACTGCGGTTCAGCGGCATAGCTGTTGCCACTGGTATCATCAAAAACCTGGAATTGTTTAGTCGAAAGCGTGGCGTCAAAGTTCTGCACCGCATAGCCGACGCTGAATTTTTGCGTGGCGTAACCATCGGTACTGGAACCATATTTATTATCAAAATCGTTGAAATAGGTCGGGTCGCTGACTTTGGTGTAGTCGATGTTAAAGCGCCAAACCTGATCCATCACTCCGGAGTGTTGCCAGTAGAACAACCAACGGCGTGAATTGCTATCTTCCGGATGTTCATCTTCATAGACTTTATCCGAAGGCAGATAGTCCAGTTCCATCAAGCCTGCGCCTGCCTGGGTGAGATAACGGAATTCGTTTTCCCACATAATGTTGCCACGACGATGCATATAATGCGGCGTGATGGTGGCATCCATATTTGGCGCGATGTTCCAGTAATACGGCAGGTAGAACTCAAAGTAGTTGGTGGTGGTGTACTTGGCGTTCGGGATTAAGAAACCAGAACGGCGTTTGTCACCCACCGGCAACTGTAAATAGGGGCTGTAAAAGATTGGAACCGGACCCACTTTAAAACGGGCGTTCCAGATCTCTGCGACTTGTTCTTCGCGGTCATGAATAATTTCGCTACCCACCACGCTCCAGGTATCAGAACCCGGCAGACAGGAGGTAAAGCTACCGTTATCCAGAATTGTGTAGCGGTTTTCGCCACGCTGTTTCATCAGGTCCGCTTTACCGCGCCCCTGACGCCCCACCATCTGATAATCACCTTCCCAGACGTTGGTGTCTTTGGTGTTCAGATTCGTCCAGCCTTTTGGCCCTTTGAGGATCACCTGGTTATCGTCGTAATGGACATTACCGAGCGCATCAACGGTACGTATCGGCTCCGGTTGTCCTGGCGCCTCTTTCTGATGAAGCTGTACTTCATCGGCCTGCAGACGGCTGTTACCCTGCATGATATCCACGTTGCCGCTAAATACGGCGTCATCGGGGTAGTTCCCCTTTGCGTGGTCAGCATTAATCGTCACGGGTAAGTCATTGGTATCGCCCTGTACCAGAGGACGGTCATAGCTTGGCACGCCCAACATGCACTGTGAGGCGAGGTCGGCTGCCAGTCCCTGTTGACTATAAAGGGCAGTGGCAATCATGGTGGCCAGGAGAGTGGGGATACGTTTTTTCATACGTTGATTTTATTGTTCCATCATCGGTAACGTTGCGCGTGACAAACGGTCAGAGACTAACGTACTCGTCATCTCTACGCTAGTGTTAATCCTGTCCGAATAGCGTCAGTGGTGTTAGGCACGGCATTGAATGACAGGTATGATAATGCAAATTATAGGCGATGTCCCACAATTGACCGCAGCCGAAAAACGGTAAAAGCACCTTTATATTGTGGGAGATAGCCCTGATATCCGTGTGTCGATTTGGGGAATATATGCAGTATTGGGGAAAAATTATTGGCGTGGCCGTGGCCTTACTGATGGGCGGCGGCTTTTGGGGCGTAGTGTTAGGCCTGTTAATTGGCCATATGTTTGATAAAGCCCGTAGCCGCAAAATGGCGTGGTTCGCCAACCAGCGCGAGCGTCAGGCGCTGTTTTTTGCCACCACTTTTGAAGTGATGGGGCATTTAACCAAATCCAAAGGTCGCGTTACCGAGGCTGATATCCATGTCGCCACATTGCTCATGGATCGGATGAATTTACACGGCGCTTCCCGTACTGCGGCGCAAAATGCGTTCCGGGTGGGAAAATCAGACAATTACCCACTGCGCGAAAAGATGCGTCAGTTCCGCAGCGTCTGCTTCGGGCGTTTTGATTTAATTCGAATGTTTCTGGAGATCCAGATTCAGGCGGCATTTGCCGATGGCTCGCTGCATCCAAACGAACGGGCAGTGCTGTATGTGATTGCCGAAGAGTTGGGGATCTCCCGCGCCCAGTTTGATCAGTTTCTGCGCATGATGCAGGGCGGCGCGCAGTTTGGCGGCGGTTATCAACAGCAGTCTGGCGGTGGTAACTGGCAGCAAGCGCAGCGTGGTCCAACTCTGGAAGATGCCTGTAATGTGCTGGGCGTGAAGCCAACGGATGAGGCGACCACCATTAAACGTGCCTATCGTAAGCTGATGAGCGAACACCATCCCGATAAGCTGGTGGCGAAAGGTTTGCCGCCAGAGATGATGGAGATGGCAAAGCAGAAAGCGCAGGAAATTCAGCAGGCGTATGAACTGATTAAGCAGCAGAAAGGATTTAAGTAAGATTTAAATTGTAGGCCTGATAAGACGCGCCTGCGTCGCATCAGGCAATTGGTGCACAATTGCCTGATGGGGCGTAAACGCCTTATCCGGCTTACCGAACTGCGCCTGCGTGACTATTAAAAATCCGCTGGCGCCTTAAACGTCATACTATTGCCATATGCCGGATGGGTAATCGTTAGCATCTCGGCATGCAGCAACAAACGCGGTGCCATTGCTCTTGCTTCTGGTGAAGCATAAAAACGATCGCCGAGAATCGGATGAC
Organism: Escherichia whittamii; assembly: GCF_014836715.1. Lineage (GTDB taxonomy): Bacteria > Pseudomonadota > Gammaproteobacteria > Enterobacterales > Enterobacteriaceae > Escherichia > Escherichia whittamii. Next base: position 165,958 of record NZ_JACSQI010000001.1, on the reverse strand, counting down.
CCAGCGCCAGCATATGTACACGTAGCTGATGCGAACGCCCGGTAATCGGCTTTAACACCACTCTTGCCGTGTTATCCGCCGCATACTCCACCACTTCATATTCCGTCTGTGCAGGCTTACCCGTTTCGTAACAGACTTTCTGTTTCGGGCGGTTTGGCCAGTCGCAAATCAGTGGCAGATCCACCAGACCTTCTTCAGGGGATGGATGCCCCCAGACGCGAGCTACATACTGCTTTTTCGGCTCGCGCTCACGGAACTGGCGTTTTAATTCCCGTTCCGCGGCTTTGGTCAGCGCCACTACAATCACGCCGCTGGTGGCCATATCCAGGCGATGCACCGATTCCGCCTGAGGATAATCACGCTGAATGCGTGTCATCACGCTGTCTTTGTGCTCCTCCAGACGCCCCGGCACAGACAACAAACCACTCGGCTTGTTGACCACCATAATGTGATCATCCTGATACAGGATAACCAGCCAGGGATCCTGCGGCGGATTGTAGTTTTCCATCCCCATCATTGGCTCCGTTACTGATGCGTCACAACGATTAAACGCAGGGCATCCAGACGCCAGCCTGCCTGATCCAGGCTTTCCATCACCTGCTGACGGTTGCTTTCAATAGCGGTCAGTTCGTCGTCACGAATGTTCGGGTTCACTGCACGCAGTGCTTCCAGACGAGACAGCTCGGCAGACAGTTTTTCGTCGGCTTCGTTACGCGCTGCATCAATCAATGCACGGGCAGACTTCTCGATCTGTGCTTCACCCAACTGGAGGATGGCATGAACATCCTGCTGTACCGCGTTTACCAGCTTGCTGCCGGTGTGGCGGTTGACTGCGTTAAGCTGACGGTTAAAGGTTTCAAACTCGACCTGTGCCGCCAGGTTGTTGCCGTTTTTATCCAGCAGCATACGTACCGGCGTCGGCGGAAGGAAGCGGTTGAGCTGCAACTGCTTCGGCGCCTGGGCTTCAACCACGTAAATCAGCTCCACCAACAGCGTACCTACCGGCAACGCTTTGTTTTTCAACAGTGAAATCGTGCTGCTACCGGTATCGCCAGAGAGGATCAGATCCAGACCGTTGCGGATCAGTGGATGCTCCCAGGTAATAAACTGTGCATCTTCACGTGCCAGCGCCACTTCACGGTCGAAGGTGATGGTAATACCGTCTTCCGACAGGCCCGGGAAGTCCGGCACCAGCATATGATCGGACGGCGTCAGCACGATCATGTTGTCGCCGCGGTCGTCCTGATTGATACCGATAATATCGAACAGGTTCATAGCGAAGGCGATCAGGTTGGTATCGTCATCCTGCTCTTCAATGCTTTCTGCCAGTGCCTGGGCTTTTTCACCACCGTTGGAATGGATTTCCAGCAGGCGGTCACGGCCTTGTTCCAGCTGTGCTTTCAGGGCTTCATGCTGCTCGCGGCAGTTTTTGATCAGATCGTCAAAACCTTCGGTTTGATCCGGTGAAGCCAGGTAGTTAATCAGATCGTTGTACACGCTATCGTAAATAGTGCGTCCGGTCGGGCAGGTGTGCTCGAACGCATCCAGACCTTCGTGATACCAGCGCACCAGCACCGACTGAGCGGTTTTTTCCAGATAAGGCACATGGATCTGAATATCGTGCGCCTGACCGATACGATCCAGACGACCAATACGCTGCTCCAGCAGATCCGGGTTGAACGGCAGATCGAACATCACCATGTGGCTGGCGAACTGGAAGTTGCGGCCTTCAGAACCGATTTCCGAGCACAGCAGTACCTGCGCGCCGGTGTCTTCTTCGGCAAACCAGGCGGCAGCGCGGTCACGTTCGATAATCGACATGCCTTCGTGGAACACTGCGGCGCGGATACCTTCACGTTCACGCAGTACCTGCTCCAGTTGCAGCGCAGTGGCAGCTTTAGCGCAGATCACCAGCACTTTCTGCGAGCGATGGCTGGTCAGGTAGCCCATCAGCCATTCTACGCGCGGGTCGAAGTTCCACCAGGTAGCGTTATCGCCTTCAAATTCCTGATAAATACGCTCCGGGTAGAGCATATCGCGGGCGCGGTCTTCCGCACTTTTACGTGCGCCCATAATGCCGGAGACTTTAATAGCCGTCTGATACTGCGTCGGTAACGGCAGCTTAATGGTGTGCAGCTCGCGTTTCGGGAAGCCTTTCACGCCGTTACGCGTGTTACGGAACAGTACGCGGCTGGTGCCGTGGCGATCCATCAGCATGGAAACCAGTTCCTGACGGGCGCTCTGGGCATCTTCACTGTCGCTGTTTGCTGCTTGCAACAGCGGCTCAATATCCTGCTCGCCGATCATCTCGCCGAGCATGTTTAGTTCGTCATTGCTCAGTTTGTTACCTGCCAACAGCATGGCAACGGCGTCCGCAACCGGACGATAATTTTTCTGTTCTTCAACGAACTGCGCGAAATCGTGGAAACGGTTCGGGTCCAGCAAACGCAGACGGGCGAAGTGGCTTTCCATCCCCAGTTGTTCCGGGGTCGCGGTCAGCAGCAGAACGCCAGGCACATGCTCTGCCAGTTGTTCAATGGCCTGATATTCACGGCTTGGTGCATCTTCGCTCCACACCAGGTGATGCGCTTCATCGACAACCAGCAGGTCCCACTCGGCTTCACAGAGGTGTTCCAGACGCTGCTTGCTGCGACGGGCAAAGTCCAGCGAGCAAATGACCAGCTGTTCGGTGTCGAACGGGTTGTAGGCATCGTGCTGGGCTTCGGCGTAACGCTCATCATCAAACAGGGCAAAACGCAGGTTGAAGCGGCGCAGCATTTCAACCAGCCACTGGTGCTGCAAAGTTTCTGGCACGATAATCAGCACACGTTCAGCAGCGCCAGAGAGCAGTTGCTGATGCAGGATCATCCCGGCTTCAATGGTTTTCCCTAAACCAACTTCGTCAGCCAGCAGGACACGCGGCGCATGACGGCGACCGACATCATGCGCGATGTTGAGCTGATGGGGGATCAGACTGGTACGCTGACCGCGCAGGCCGCTGTACGGCATACGGAACTGTTCGCTGGAATACTTACGTGCGCGATAACGCAGTGCAAAGCGATCCATACGGTCAATCTGCCCGGCAAACAGACGGTCCTGTGGTTTGCTGAACACCAGTTTGCTATCAAGGAAAACTTCACGCAGGGCCACGCCGGACTCTTCAGTATCCAGGCGAGTACCGATATAGGTCAGCAAGCCATTTTCTTCTTTTACTTCTTCGACTTGCATCTGCCAGCCGTCGTGGCTGGTAATGGTATCACCAGGGTTGAACATCACGCGGGTCACGGGGGAATCACTGCGTGCGTACAGACGGTTTTCACCAGTAGATGGGAAAAGCAGAGTGACAGTTCGCGCATCCACCGCGACAACGGTTCCAAGTCCCAATTCGCTTTCTGTATCGCTGATCCAGCGTTGACCAAGTGTAAAAGGCATATGTGTTCGGCTCTATATCTTTAATTGCAGGCAATAACCACCCGCTACCGTACTTATGCGGTAGTGGTGTTATTCAGGTCCAGGAATGGAAAGGGCGCTATGGTACTGGATGGCAAAGCATTCGTCACGCATCAAAATGGCATCTGGCGAACTCTTTTTTTTGCTCAAAATAGCCCAAGTTGCCCGGTCATTAGTGTAGCAAAATTATCCTCTGTAAAGGGGAGTATTCCTTCCGCCACTGGCTGAAGCTGGCGGGTCAGGTAGTGTTCATAATCCAGCGGTGAACGTTGATAGTCCAGCGGCTCCGGGCCGTTAGTGGTCCATACGTACTTTATGGTGCCGCGATTCTGATATTGCAAGGGGCGACCGCGCTTTTTGTTTTCTTCATCGGCAAGACGGGCGGCGCGTACGTGAGGCGGCACATTTCGCTGATATTCACTCAGCGGACGACGTAGTCGTTTGCGGTAAACCAGTCGCGCATCCAGTTCGCCAGCCATCAGTTTATCGATGGTTTCACGGATATATTCCTGATACGGTTCATTACGGAAGATGCGCAGATAGAGTTCCTGCTGAAACTGCTGGGCCAGTGGCGTCCAGTCGGTGCGCACGGTTTCCAGCCCTTTAAACACCATCCGCTGTTTGTCGCCCTCCTGAATCAGCCCGGCATATCGCTTCTTGCTGCCGGTATCGGCTCCGCGAATGGTCGGCATCAGAAAACGACAGAAATGGGTTTCATACTCCAGTTCCAGTGCGCTGGTCAGCCGTTGTTTTTGCAGCGTTTCCGCCCACCATGCGTTAACGTGCTGCACCAGTGCACGACCGATTTTCGCCGCTTCCTCTTCGGAGTGTGCGCCTTTCAGCCAGACAAACGTTGAGTCGGTATCGCCGTAGATCACGTCGTAGCCCTGCGCTTCAATCAACGCTTTGGTTTGCCGCATGATCTGATGACCACGCATGGTGATCGACGACGCCAGGCGCGGATCGAAGAATCGACAGGCGGTGGTGCCAAGTACGCCATAAAAGGCATTCATAATGATCTTCAGCGCCTGCGACAGCGGCTTATTACCCTGACGTTTGGCTTCATCGCGCCCGTGCCAGATGTTAGTCACAATCTCCGGCAGGCAATGTTTCTCCCGCGAGAACCAGGCATCGAGAAAGCCTTCGGTGCTGTGCTCTGGATCGGGCTGCGCCATTCCTTCCACCAGCCCGACGGGATCAATCAGAAAGGTGCGGATGATCGACGGGTACAGGCTTTTGTAGTCCAGCACCAACACCGAATCATAAAGCCCTGGTCGTGAATCCATCACATAGCCGCCAGGGCTGGCGTGCGGCGGCACTTCGCCGAGATTGGGCGCGACATAACCAGCGCGGTGCATACGGGGAAAATAGAGATGACCAAACGCCGCCACCGAACCACCGTGCCGGTCTACCGGCAGACCGTTCACCGTTGCTCGTTCGAGTAAAAACGGCATGATTTCAGTTTTATGGAAGATCTGCGTCACCAGTTCGCAATCTTTCAAATTATAAGTCGCCAGTGCGGGCTTATCTTCGGCGAAACGGCGGTCGATTTCGTCCATTCGATCCCACGGGTTATCAATCGATTTACCTTCGCCCAACAGTTCCTGGGCAACGGTTTCCAACGAGAACGAAGAGAAATTCCAGAATGCAGATTTCAGCGCCTCGATACCGTCGATAATTAGCCGACCTTTGGCCTGAGCAAAAAAGACGCCGTTTTTAAAGCCGTGCTCACGCCACTCCAGCTCACTGTTATCGCGCCCCAGACGCAACGGAATGCGGTAACGCTCGGCATGTTTTTGCAGCATTCGCAGATCAAACTGCACCACGTTCCAGCCGATGATCACATCGGGATCGTGAGTTGCAAACCAGGCGTTGAGTTTTTCCAGCAGCTGCGGGCGGCTGGCGACGTATTCCAGCTCGAAATCGAGCGCGGAGGCGTCGCCATTCTCTGGCCCCAACATATAAACGATGCGCTGCCCGCAGCCTTCAAGGCCGATGCAATACAGCTCACCGTGGCGAGTGGTTTCAATATCAATAGAAACCCACTTGAGCGGCGGACGATAGCTGGGATTCGGTTTCAGACGGGCATTAACGATAGCGCCCTCACGTAAATCACCATCGACCCACACCGGAGAGGTGATAAAGCGCTCCATCAGATAGCGTTCTGGCGGACGCACATCAGCCTCGTAAACGGTAACGCCAGCTTCACGCAGGCGCTTTTCGTAATTCATCAACTGGCGATGGGCGCGACAGTAAAGGCCATACACTGGCTGGCGGTGAAAATCTTTTAATGCCAGAGGCGTCAGGCGAAAGCCTTGCTCACCGCGTAAAATTTGTTGAGCGCGGGGAACCTGATCAGCAGGAATAAACGCCACGGACTCTTGCGGCGCAAGTGTAACCTGCAACGGCCCGTTGTCCGTCGCTAACCAAAAGGAAACTTCGGTTCCCTGGGGGGTATCCCGCCAGTGTCGGGTTAAGATAAAACCTGCCTGCGCCACGCTGAAAATCCAATAAAAAACCAGGCTTGAGTATAGCCTGGTTTCGTTTGGCTGGCTGTGGTTTTATACAGTCATTACTGCCCGTAATACGCCTTTGCGCCATGCTTACGCAGATAGTGTTTATCCAGCAAGGTTTGCTGCATGTCCGGCAACTGCGGGGCTAGCTGGCGGCAGAAAATCCCCATATAAGCGACTTCTTCCAGCACGATGGCGTTGTGCACTGCATCTTCGGCGTTTTTACCCCACGCAAATGGGCCGTGAGAATGGACCAGCACGCCGGGCATTTGCGCCGCGTCGATCCCCTGTTTTTCGAAGGTTTCGACGATGACGTTACCAGTTTCCCACTCATATTCGTCGTTGATTTCTGCGTCGGTCATTTTGCGGGTGCAGGGAATGGTGCCGTAGAAATAGTCGGCGTGAGTGGTGCCGGTAGCCGGAATTGACTGACCTGCCTGCGCCCAGATGGTGGCGTGGCGGGAGTGGGTGTGAACAATGCCGCCAATCGAAGGAAATGCCTGATAGAGCAGCCGGTGAGTTGGCGTGTCGGAGGAGGGCTTTTTCGTACCTTCAACAACTTCACCGGTTTCGATGCTGACGACGACCATATCGTCGGCGGTCATGATGCTGTAATCGACGCCGGATGGTTTGATCACAAAGACGCCGTGCTCGCGATCAACGGCGCTGACGTTGCCCCAGGTCAGCGTGACCAGGTTGTGTTTTGGGAGCGCCAGATTGGCTTCTAAAACCTGACGTTTGAGATCTTCTAACATGTTAACTCCTTCGTGCCGGATGCGCTTTGCTTATCCGGCCTACAAATCAGCCTCCGGCTCGCAATCGTAGGCCTGATAAGACGCGCCAGCGTCGCATCAGGCGCTGAATGCCTGATACGGCTAATTAGCGACGAAATCCGTAATACACTTCGTTCCAGCGCAGCGCGTCTTTAAACGCTGGCAGGCGGGTATCGTTATCAATCACCGTGATTTCAATGTCGTGCATCTCGGCAAACTGGCGCATATCGTTCAGGTTCAGCGCATGGCTGAAGACGGTATGGTGCGCGCCACCGGCAAGGATCCACGCTTCTGAAGCGGTTGGCAGATCTGGTTGCGCTTTCCACAGCGCATTCGCCACCGGCAGTTTCGGCAGGGAGTGCGGTGTTTTCACCGTGTCGATGCAGTTAACCAGCAGACGATAACGATCGCCGAGATCAATCAGGCTGGCGACAATCGCGGGGCCGGTTTGGGTATTGAAGATCAGGCGGGCCGGGTCGTCTTTACCGCCAATACCGAGGTGCTGAACGTCGAGGATCGGTTTCTCTTCTGCAGCGATCGACGGGCAGACTTCCAGCATGTGGGAGCCAAGCACCAGGTCATTACCTTTCTCGAAGTGATAGGTGTAGTCCTCCATAAAGGAGGTGCCGCCCTGCAGACCGGTTGACATCACCTTCATGATTCGAAGCAGGGCGGCAGTTTTCCAGTCGCCTTCGCCCGCAAAGCCGTAGCCCTGCTGCATCAGACGCTGTACGGCCAGACCAGGAAGCTGTTTCAGACCGTGTAAATCTTCAAAAGTCGTGGTGAAAGCGTGGAAGCCACCTTGTTCCAGGAAACGCTTCATCCCCAGCTCAATACGCGCCGCTTCCAGTACGTTCTGCCGTTTCTCGCCGTGAATTTGAGTGGCAGGTGTCATGGTGTAGCTGCTTTCATACTCATCGACCAGCGCGTTAACATCGCCATCGCTGATGGAGTTCACCACTTGCACCAGATCGCCAACCGCCCAGGTATTGACGGAGAAACCGAACTTAATCTGTGCGGCAACTTTATCGCCGTCAGTGACCGCCACTTCACGCATGTTATCGCCAAAGCGGCAAACTTTCAGATGACGGGTATCCTGTTTAGATACCGCCTGACGCATCCAGGAGCCGATACGCTCATGTGCTTGTTTATCCTGCCAGTGACCGGTAACGACGGCATGTTGCTGACGCATACGCGCGCCGATGAAACCGAACTCGCGACCGCCGTGCGCGGTCTGGTTCAGGTTCATAAAGTCCATGTCGATGCTGTCCCACGGCAGCGCCGCGTTGAACTGGGTGTGGAATTGCAGCAACGGTTTGTTGAGCATGGTCAGGCCGTTGATCCACATTTTGGCCGGGGAGAAGGTGTGCAGCCATACGACCAGACCTGCACAACGATCGTCGTAATTGGCGTCGCGGCAAATTGCGGTGATTTCGTCTGGCGTGGTACCCAGCGGTTTCAGCACCAGTTTGCAGGGCAGTTTCGCTTCCGTATTCAGCGCATTAACGACGTGCTCGGCATGTTGGGTGACCTGACGCAGGGTTTCCGGGCCATACAGATGCTGGCTACCAATTACAAACCACACTTCATAATTATCAAAAATCGTCATTGTCGTGTCCTTATAGAGTCGGAACGGCCTGGGCAGCCTGTGCCGGGGCGGAAGTTGGAAGATAGTGTTGTTCGGCGCTTACCGCCCATTGCTGATAGCGGCGATAAAGCTGTTCAAAGCGTTGTGCCTGTTCGCTGCGCGGTTGCAGGGTTTTCTCTACCGCACTGGCCATTTTTTGCTGTGCTGTTGGGATGTCGGCATGCACTTTCGCAGCGACGGCAGCGAAAATCGCAGCACCAAGCGCGCAGCACTGATCAGAGGCAACAATTTGCAGCGGGCGATTCAGCACGTCGCAGCAGGCTTGCATAATCACCTGGTTTTTGCGCGCGATACCGCCCAGCGCCATCACGTTATTGACGGCGATCCCCTGGTTGGTGAAGCACTCCTGAATTGCACGCGCACCAAAAGCGGTAGCGGCAATTAAACCGCCGAACAGCAGCGGAGCGTCGGTAGCGAGGTTCAGGTCGGTAATCACCCCTTTCAGGCGCTGGTTAGCGTTTGGCGTGCGACGACCGTTAAACCAGTCGAGCACTACCGGCAGGTGATCCAGAGACGGATTTTTGGCCCATGCTTCGGTTAGCGCCGGAAGCAGTTGTTTCTGGCTGGCTTTGATTTGCTCTTTCAGTTCCGGATGCTGGGCGGCAAGCTGTTCCAGCGGCCAGCCGAGTACGCGACCAAACCAGGCGTAGATATCACCAAATGCCGATTGACCGGCTTCCAGACCGATAAATCCAGGCACCACGCTGCCATCAACCTGACCGCAAATGCCTTTCACTGCACGCTCGCCAACGCTTTGCTTGTCGGCAATCAGAATGTCGCAGGTGGAAGTACCGATAACTTTTACTAGTGCGTTAGGCTGTGCGCCCGCGCCGACCGCGCCCATATGGCAATCAAACGCGCCGCCGGAAATCACCACGCTTTCAGGCAGGCCGAGACGCTGCGCCCATTCCGGGCATAAAGTGCCAACCGGAATATCGGCAGTCCAGGTGTCAGTGAACAGCGGGGAAGGCAAATGGCGATTGAGGATCGGGTCCAGTTCGTCAAAGAAACTGGCTGGCGGTAAACCGCCCCAGCTTTCGTGCCACAGAGATTTATGCCCGGCGCTGCAACGTCCGCGACGGATATCCTGCGGACGAGTGGTGCCGGAGAGCAGGGCTGGCACCCAGTCGCACAGTTCAATCCAGGATGCGGCAGATTGCGCCACGGCGCTATCCTGGCGAGTCACATGCAGGATTTTAGCCCAGAACCATTCGCTGGAATAAATGCCGCCAATATAGCGGGAGTAGTCAGTTTTGCCCGGTGTATGACACAAGTGGGTGATCTCTTCCGCTTCTTCAACCGCGGTGTGGTCTTTCCACAAAACGAACATTGCGTTCGGGTTTTCGGCAAACTCCGGACGTAGCGCCAGCACGTTGCCGTCGGCGTCGATTGGTGCGGGCGTCGAGCCGGTACTGTCGACGCCAATGCCGACCACGTCTGCGCGTTGTTCGGCACTAAGTGCTGCCAGCACGGTTTTCAAGGCAGCTTCCATTGACTCGATGTAGTCACGTGGATGATGACGGAACTGGTTATTCGGGGCATCACAAAATTGCCCTTCCTGCCAACGGGGATACCACTCTACGCTGGTGGCGATCTCTTCACCGGTGGTGCAGTCCACCGCCAAAGCTCGCACAGAATCACTGCCAAAATCGAGGCCAATTGCAATCGCCATCGTTTCACTCCATCCAAAAAAACGGGTATGGAGAAACAGTAGAGAGTTGCGATAAAAAGCGTCAGGCAGGATCCGCTAATCTTATGGATAAAAATGCTATTGCATAGCAAAGTGTGACGCCGTGCAAATAATCAATGTGGACTTTTCTGCCGTGATTATAGACACTTTTGTTACGCGTTTTTGTTATGGCTTTCGGCTCCCTTTGTTACAAAATGCTTTTCACAAGCGGGGTTGCCGGTTGGATTAGCGAGAAGAGCCAGTAAAAGACGCAGTGACGGTAATGTCTGATGCAATATGGACAATTGGTTTCTTCTCTGAATGGCGGGAGTATGAAAAGTATGGCTGAAGCGCAAAATGATCCCCTGCTGCCGGGTTACTCGTTCAACGCCCATCTGGTGGCGGGGTTAACGCCGATTGAAGCCAACGGTTATCTCGATTTTTTTATCGACCGACCGCTGGGAATGAAAGGCTATATTCTCAATCTCACCATTCGCGGACAGGGCGTAGTGAAAAACCAGGGGCGAGAATTTGTCTGCCGACCAGGCGATATTTTGCTATTTCCGCCGGGAGAAATTCATCACTACGGTCGTCATCCGGAGGCCCGCGAATGGTATCACCAGTGGGTTTACTTTCGTCCCCGCGCATACTGGCACGAATGGCTTAACTGGCCGTCGATATTTGCCAATACCGGTTTCTTTCGCCCGGATGAAGCGCATCAGCCGCATTTCAGCGATTTGTTCGGGCAAATTATCAATGCCGGACAAGGGGAAGGGCGCTATTCGGAATTGCTGGCGATAAATCTTCTTGAGCAATTGTTACTGCGGCGCATGGAAGCCATCAATGAGTCGCTGCATCCGCCAATGGATAATCGGGTACGCGAGGCTTGTCAGTACATCAGCGATCATCTTGCGGACAGCAATTTTGATATCGCCAGCGTCGCGCAGCATGTTTGCCTGTCTCCGTCGCGTCTGTCGCATCTGTTCCGTCAGCAATTAGGGATTAGCGTCTTAAGCTGGCGCGAGGACCAACGCATCAGTCAGGCGAAGCTGCTATTGAGCACGACTCGTATGCCTATCGCCACCGTCGGGCGCAATGTTGGCTTTGATGACCAGCTCTATTTCTCGCGGGTATTTAAAAAATGTACCGGGGCCAGCCCGAGCGAGTTCCGTGCCGGTTGTGAAGAAAAAGTGAATGATGTAGCTCTCAGGTTGTCATAATTGGTAACGAATCAGACGATTGACGGCTTGACGGAGTAGCTCAGGGTTTGCAGAATCCCTGCTTCGTCCCTTTGACAGGCACATTATGCAAGCATTGCTGGAACACTTTATTACCCAATCCACTGTGTATTCATTGATGGCGGTGGTGTTGGTGGCCTTTCTGGAGTCACTGGCGCTGGTCGGTTTGATTCTGCCCGGTACGGTGCTGATGGCGGGGCTGGGAGCGCTGATTGGCAGCGGCGAGTTAAGTTTCTGGCACGCCTGGCTGGCGGGGATTGTTGGCTGCCTGATGGGCGACTGGATCTCTTTCTGGCTGGGCTGGCGGTTTAAAAAGCCGCTGCATCGCTGGTCCTTTCTCAAGAAAAACAAAGCACTGCTCGATAAAACCGAACATGCGCTGCATCAACACAGCATGTTTACCATTCTGGTTGGTCGTTTTGTCGGCCCGACGCGCCCGCTAGTGCCAATGGTGGCGGGGATGCTGGATTTGCCCGTGGCGAAATTTATCACGCCGAATATTATCGGCTGCCTGCTATGGCCACCGTTTTACTTCCTGCCGGGGATTCTGGCGGGCGCGGCGATCGATATCCCTGCCGGGATGCAGAGCGGTGAGTTTAAGTGGTTGCTGTTGGCGACGGCGGTGTTTTTGTGGGTTGGCGGCTGGCTGTGCTGGCGATTATGGCGCAGCGGCAAGGTAACCGATCGTTTAAGTCATTATTTGTCGCGTGGTCATCTGCTGTGGCTGACGCCGCTAATTTCTGGTGTCGGGGTAGTGGCGCTGGTGGTGTTAATTCGCCATCCGTTAATGCCGGTGTATATCGATATATTACGTAAAGTTGTTGGGGGATAGGGCATAGTCTTGTGCGGGGCGCCTGATGCGGACAAAACGCACTATCCGTAGGTCGGATAAGGCGTTCACGCCGCATCCGACAGTGCATACTAACCCATAATCCCCAACAGCGCCGAAGCACTTGCCTTACCACTCAACAGCTCATCGGTTTTCCCCTGCCAGGCGATGCGTCCGTCGGCGACCACCACCGAGCGCGTGGCAATCCTTGCCGCATCTTCCACACTGTGCGACACCATCAATAGCGTCATTTTTTGCTGCTGGCAGCTCGTGCTCACCAGCGTCAGCATCTCCTGGCGTAGCGCCGGATCGAGCGCGGAGAACGGTTCATCGAGCAATAAAATCGGCTGTTCGCGTACCAGACAACGCGCTAACGCCACTCGCTGACGCTGACCGCCAGAAAGCTCGCCCGGCAACCGTGCCATTAAATTATCAATCCCCATCTGACGGGCGATAGCGTGCATTTTCTCTTGCTGTACCGCGTTCAGCTTCAAGCCCGGATTAAGCCCCAGCCCGATGTTCTGCGCTACCGTCAGGTGACTGAACAGGTTGTTCTCCTGAAACAGCATCGACACCGGACGGCGTGATGGCGGCATAGTTGTGTGATCTACGCCGTCGATAGTCAGCGAACCGCTGGCTGGCGTCAGAAAACCGGCGATCAAATTCAGCAGAGTACTTTTACCTGCGCCGCTTGGTCCGAGGATCGCCACCTGCTCGCCGCGTTCCACCGTTAAGCTAAAACGCATCGGCAAATGGTGGTAAAGCCAGGTGATATCAGTCAGTTTTAACATTTCGCCCCGGTAGTTTTTCAATCACGGTAAACAGCAGAAAACAGAGCAGCAGCAGAATTAACGCGGTAACCGCGCCGTCCTGGCTGCGGTAAGAGCCAATTTGCTGGTAGAGATAAAACGGCAAAGTGCGGAAGTCATCATTACCGAACAATGCCACCACGCCAAAATCACCAATCGACAGCACACAGGCAAAGGCCAGCGCCTGTGCCAGCGGGCGTTTCAGCGCGCGCAGTTCCACCACTTTTAGGCGCGACCATCCTTCAATACCCAGTGACTGACACAACATGCTGTAGCGGGCGGTAATATCGCGCATCGGATTTTCCAGCACCTTCAGCGCATAAGGGATCGCCATTAACGCATTGGTGAAAATCACAATGCCGTCAGCAGATTGCGGCAGACCGATAGTGTTGTTGAGCAGTAAAAAGAAGCCCGTTGCCAGCACAATGCCCGGCATGGCGAGGATCAACATGCCGCTCATTTCCAGCGCCTGACCCGCCAGCATTTTTTGCCGCGCCCGCAGTTCGCGACTGCTCCATAGCAGCATCATGGTCAGCACCACGCACAATACGCCTGCCGCCAGTGCAATACGCAACGAGGTCCACAGCGCCTGCCACAGCACGGGTTGCGCCAGCACTTCCGGCAATTGGCGATTTACACCATCGACAATCACCGCCAGTAACGGCGGCAGCAACAACAGCAGCGCAAGTACGATCAACACAGTGTCGCAAATGCGACTATGCAGACGATCGTCCGGGTCGCGCCAGCCTTGCAGCAACGTGGTGCCGGGCGCAATGGCCTTACTTAATCGCTGACTCAGCAGCACCAGCCCAAGGCAGCACACCATCTGGATCAATGCCAGCATCGCCGCGCGGGCGGGATCGTAGTCGTAACTCAGCGCCTGATAGATTGCCAGTTCGATAGTGGTCGCCTGTGGACCGCCCCCCAGCGACAGCACGGTGGCGAAGCTGGCGAAACAGAGCATAAAGATAAGCGCAGCAACCGGCGGGATTTGTCGCCGTAACCACGGCCATTCAACGAAGCGGAAAAAATGCCAGCCGCGCATCCCAAGCTGGGCAGCAAGTTGACGTTGTTCGCCAGGGATGTTTTCCAGTGCCTGGAGTAATAAACGGCTTGCCATTGGCAGATTAAAAAATACGTGCGCCAGCAAAATGCCTTGCAGGCCGTAGGGCGAAAAGGTCCACTCCAGACCAAGCAATTGCCAGAGCGATGCCAGCCAGCCCTGGCGACCATAGACGCTAAGAATGCCGAAAACGGCGACCAGCACCGGCAGGATCAAAGTCATTGCGCACAGACGCAACATCGCCAGGCGTCCAGGAAAGCGCCTGCGATAGAGGGCGCGGGCAAGGAATATCGCCGGTACGACAGAGAGCAGCGCCGAAAGAAACGCCTGCCAGAAGGAGAAGCGCACCACATGCCACAGGTAGCTATTCTGCCAGATGGCCGACCAGTCACCCTGCGGCGCGTTCCACCACAGGGCGAGAAAGGCCGCCAGCGCAACCGCCACCACCAGCGTGGCGGCACTTACACCTGGAATTAACCAGCCGGGAATTAACGGCTGACGGCGCGTTGCCATTCGCTAATCCATGCCTGACGTTGTGCCGCCACTTCGGCGGGCGCGAACTCCAGCGTGGTGGCCGGTTTGGTCAGTTGTTCAAACCCGGCAGGCAGCGTGACGTTTGCCACCGGATACATCCAGTTGCCGGTTGGGATCGCATTCTGGAAAGCCGGAGAAACCATAAACTGAAGGAATTTTTGCGCCAGCCCCGGCTGCTTGCTGGCAGCGGTGCGGGCGGCAACTTCCACTTGCAGATAGTGACCTTCGCTAAAGTTTGCGGCGGCGTAGTTATCTTTCTTCTCTTCGAGAATGTGATAAGCCGGAGAAGTGGTGTAGCTCAACACCAGATCGCTTTCGCCTTTTAAAAACAGGCCGTAGGCTTCGCTCCAGCCTTTGGTGACTGTGACGGTTTTCTTCGCCAGCTTCTGCCAGGCTTGTGGGGCGTCATTGCCATAGACTTTTTGCATCCACAACAGCAGACCCAGGCCCGGCGTGCTGGTGCGCGGATCCTGATAAATCACCCGCCAGTTCTGCTCGCTCTCAACCAGTTCTTTCAGGCTTTGCGGCGGATTTTTCAGTTTGTTTTTGTCATAGACGAAGGCGAAGTAGCCGTAATCAAATGGTACGAAAGTGTCATTATTCCAGCCGCCGGGAACGTTAACGGCATCCGCTGACACGCCGCTTTTGGCAAACAGCCCGGTTTTGCTGGCAGCATCTAACAGGTTGTTATCCAGCCCCAGCACCACATCGGCTTTGCTGTTTTTGCCTTCCATTCGCAGACGGTTGAGAAGCGAAACGCCATCTTCCAGCGCCACCAGTTTCAGTTCGCAATTACAGTCGGCTTCAAAGGCTTTTTTAACCACCGGGCCAGGCCCCCAGTCGGCAGCGAAGGAGTCGTAGGTATAGACGGTCAGAACGGGTTTAGCGAAAACGGGCGCTGTGCACAGCAACAGCAGGGGGAGATATTTTTTTAACACTTTGCACCTCAAAAAAGAGTGGCAAAGGACTTGAGAAGGAGCCTCAAATCCCTTCGCCGGCGTTATCCGGATCAGGTTCGACGGGTATTTTCTCAGCGCACGCGGCTGCGTGGCACCCCGTTGAGAACGGCGTTAGTGTAGTGATTTTGTTATCAACCAGCAATCATGGATCCGGCGGCGCAAACCACGCTGATTTAAAATCGAACCAGCCGAGGGTATTCATACGCAGGCCGCGCATACTGCGTTGCCCCTGAATGATCAACCAGTGATGGATAAGCGGCACCATCGCTTTGCTGGTGACCAACTGTTGGCACCAGTTCGCCAGATTCATCTCACCATTACGCCAGCGGGCGGCGTCGGCTTGCCAGTCGAGAGGAATACAGTGTTGTAGCAGCGGCACTTCGCATAAGTGCGCGAACAGCGAAAAATCCAGCGGCAGCGTAAAGTTGGCGCTGTTAAGCCAGATGTCACTTTCGATCTCACCTTCGTGCCACTGATCGTAGCTGATCTCTTTGATTTCCAGCGTTACCTGATGACTTGCCAGAATCTGCTGCATGATCCTGGCAATGACCCGATGTTCAATATGATCCTGATAAAATGTCAGGGTGAGATGTTCCAGCCCGGCAGGCTTTTCGCAATGTGTTGGGCGGGCGTGGTGCCAGCGGGGGAGCAGCCCATAGGCCGGAAACCACAGTTGCTGATACTGCTCCTCGGCGAAATAGACCAGATTGGTCGGCGAAAGCACATAGCTTATCCAGTCTCTGACTTGCTGATTCGCCCCGCGATGGGTACGGCTGTCGAACAGTAAATAATAGCAACCTTCCTCCAGGCGGCTTTCAATCTCTTTTTCCTCGCCCTGTGGCCCTTTAAGCATCAGCCCACAGGCTGGCTCGTCGGCACTTTCCGGCAGAACCCAGACGTTAACTTCGTCGATTAATGCGCGATAACCAAAGAAATCGTCGAATGCCTGAATTTTCAGTTGATTACTGCTGTTACGCATTACCGCATATGGACCGGTGCCGATGGGATGGCTGGCAAAGTTACTGATGGTTTCCCATTCTCGCGGCAGGATCATCGCCGGAACTTGCCCCAGCAATAACGGCAACCAGCGGTCCGGCTGCGTGAGATGGATATCCAGCGTCCAGGGCGTCGGTGACACGATTTCAGCAATGTGGGAATAGAGCGGCAGCGTATTGATCCGTTTCAATGAGGCGATGACGTCATCCATTTCCAGTTCACGGCCATGATGAAAATGGACCCCTGGGCGCAAAAAGAAACGCCAGTGGAGTGGGGAAATTTGCTGCCAGTGGTGGGCTATATCTGCCTCCAGTTCCCCATTTTCCTCATTTACGCGCGTGAGCGAACTGAAGATTTGCCGGGCGATATGGGTTTCAGAACGGCGCAATGCGCTGCCGGGTAGCAGGTTGCGCAACGGACGATAGTAAAGGACACGCAGGATGTGCCGACCCTGGCGGAAGCTACGCCCCAGATGAGAAACCAGCATTTGCCGCACGGCAGTTTTGTCACCGACTAACTGCACCAACTGGTCAATGCGATCCTGCTCCAGCAGGTCTTCCGCACGTTGTTGCTGAAGCGCCAGCCCGGTGTAGAGGAATGTCAGACGCGAGCGTTTACCGCGCCCGACTTCCGCTTCCCATGTTAACCAGCCGCGATCCTGCATGGTGTTGAGCAGGGTGCGCATATGACGGCGGGAGCAGCTCAATAACTCTGCCAGTTCGTTGAGCGTCGTGTCCTGCGATTTACCCTCGCAGCATTGCCACAGGCGGATGAACTGTTGTTGCAGACGACCAGAAGGCATAAAAGGGGAACTCCTGCGCAAAAGTCAGCAATTTAATTTTCCCTATATTAAGTCAATAATTCTTAACGATGAAGCAAGGAGGTGTCCCATGCGTCAGTTTTATCAGCACTATTTTACCGCGACAGCGACGTTGTGCTGGTTGCGTTGGTTAAGCGTTCCACAACGATTAATCATGCTTGAAGAGCTGATGCAGTGGGAGGGGAGTGATTCTGACTACTGATTTGCGGACATCATGTGTGACTGAGTATTGGTGTTAATCGCCACGCCAGCAGTGAATACCTGCTGGCTTTTTTCTTTTTGGCGATTGAGCCGGACGGCGTACAAACTAACGCATAAACGCCGGTTGCTTCTCTTCATAAATGGCAATGGCGTCGTCGTGCTGCAAGGTCAGCCCGATGCTGTCCAGACCGTTCATCATGCAGTGGCGGCGGAAGGCATCAATAGCAAAGCGATAAGTTTTATCACCCGCTTTCACCTCTTGCGCTTCCAGATCCACATCGAAATGAATCCCCGGATTGGCTTGCACCAGCGCAAACAGCTCATCCACTTCGGCATCGCTTAATTTCACCGGCAGCAGTTGGTTGTTAAAGCTGTTGCCATAGAAAATATCGGCGAAACTGGGCGCAATCACCACTTTAAAACCGTAATCGGTCAGCGCCCACGGCGCGTGCTCACGTGAGGAGCCACAGCCGAAGTTTTCCCGCGCCAGCAAAACCGACGCGCCCTGATATTGCGGGAAGTTCAGCACGAACTCCGGGTTTGGTTGCTGGCCTTTTTCATCCAGAAAACGCCAGTCGTTAAACAGATGCGCGCCAAAACCAGTACGCGTCACTTTCTGTAAAAACTGTTTCGGGATAATCGCATCGGTATCGACATTGGCGGCATCCAGCGGAACAACCAGGCCAGTGTGTTTGATAAATTTCTCTGCCATGATGGTTTCCTTATTTGATGTTGCGAATGTCGGCGAAATGACCGGTAACGGCAGCGGCGGCAGCCATTGCCGGGCTGACCAGATGCGTACGTCCACCGCGTCCCTGGCGGCCTTCAAAGTTACGGTTGCTGGTGGAGGCACAGCGTTCGCCCGGATTCAGACGGTCGTTGTTCATCGCCAGACACATTGAGCAACCTGGCAAGCGCCATTCAAAACCGGCTTCGATAAAGATTTTGTCCAGACCTTCCGCTTCCGCCTGGGCTTTTACCGGACCGGAGCCGGGAACCACCAGCGCCTGTACGCCTGGGGCGACTTTCCGCCCTTTGGCGATTTCCGCTGCTGCGCGTAAATCTTCAATACGTGAGTTGGTGCAGGAACCGATAAACACTTTATCGATAGCGACTTCGGTCAGCGGAATACCCGGTTTCAGTCCCATATAGGCCAGTGCTTTTTCTGCCGACGCACGTTCCACCGGATCGGCAAATGAAGCGGGATCGGGAATGTTGTCGTTCACGGAGATCACCTGGCCTGGGTTAGTTCCCCAGGTCACCTGCGGGGCGATCTCTTCTGCTTGCAGAGTGACAACGGTATCGAAAGTTGCGCCTTCGTCGGTTTGCAGGGTTTTCCAGTAGGCGACGGCATCGTCAAAATCTTTGCCTTTCGGCGCATGCAGACGGCCTTTGACATAGTTAAAGGTGGTTTCGTCAGGTGCAACCAGACCGGCTTTCGCGCCCATTTCGATTGCCATATTGCACAGGGTCATACGACCTTCCATGCTTAAATCACGGATTGCTTCGCCGCAAAACTCCACCACATGCCCGGTGCCGCCTGCGCTGCCAGTTTTACCGATAATCGCCAGTACGATATCTTTTGCGGTAATGCCCGGCGCGGCTTTGCCCTGGACTTCAATTTTCATGGTCTTCGCGCGGCCCTGCTTCAGGGTTTGCGTTGCCAGCACGTGTTCAACTTCGGAAGTGCCGATGCCAAACGCCAGTGCGCCAAATGCGCCGTGGGTGGCGGTGTGCGAGTCGCCGCAGACAATGGTCATCCCTGGTAAGGTGACGCCTTGTTCCGGTCCCATCACGTGGACAATCCCCTGATACGGGTGATTCAGGTCATACAGTTCGACGCCAAACTCTTTGCAGTTTTTGATCAGCTCCTGCATCTGGATACGCGCCATCTCACCGCAGGCATTAATATCTTTGGTCTGAGTTGAAACGTTATGATCCATCGTGGCGAAGGTTTTGCCCGGCTGGCGCACCGGGCGACCGTGGGCGCGCAGACCATCAAACGCCTGCGGTGATGTCACTTCATGCACCAGGTGGCGGTCGATATATAACAGCGGGGTTTCGTTTTCGGCTTCATACACTACGTGAGCGTCGAACAATTTTTCGTATAACGTCTTAGCCATGATTACACCCCTTCTGCCACATAGCGGGCAATGATATCGCCCATTTCATCGGTACTAACGGCTGCAGCGCCACGGGCTAAATCTCCGGTGCGAATGCCTGCTTCTAATGCGCGGTTAATCGCGCGTTCAATGGCGGAAGCCGCATCATCGGCATCCAGGCTGTAGCGCAGCAGCAGCGCCAGCGACAGAATTTGCGCAATCGGGTTGGCGATATTTTTGCCTGCGATATCCGGTGCAGAGCCGCCCGCAGGTTCATACAGACCAAAACCTTGCTCGTTCAGGCTGGCGGAAGGCAACATACCCATCGAGCCAGTGATCATCGCGCATTCGTCAGAAAGGATGTCGCCGAACAGATTGGAGCACAGCAGAACGTCAAACTGCGACGGATCTTTAATCAGCTGCATGGTGGCGTTGTCGATATACATATGCGCCAGTTCGACATCCGGATATTCAATGGCGATCTCATTGACGATTTCCCGCCATAAAATAGAGGATTGCAGTACGTTAGCTTTATCAATCGACGTCACTTTGTGGCGACGCTTGCGAGCAGATTCAAACGCGATGCGCGCAATGCGCTCGATCTCAAAACGGTGATACACCTCGGTATCAAACGCTTTTTCATATTGTCCGCTACCTTCGCGGCCTTTTGGCTGACCGAAATAGATGCCGCCGGTCAGTTCGCGTACGCACAGGATGTCGAAGCCGTTAGCGGCAATGTCAGCACGCAGCGGGCAGAACGCTTCCAGCCCCTGATACAGTTTCGCCGGGCGCAGGTTGCTGAATAATTTGAAATGTTTACGCAAAGGTAACAGCGCGCCGCGTTCTGGTTGCTGGTCTGGCGGCAAATGTTCCCACTTCGGACCACCAACTGAGCCAAACAGCACGGCATCGGCTTGCTCACAGCCTTCAACTGTTGCAGGCGGCAGCGGCTGCCCGTGGTTATCAATGGCTGCGCCGCCAACATCGTAATGGCTGGTGGTGATGCGCATCGCAAAGCGGTTGCGCACGGCATCCAGCACTTTCAGCGCCTGGGTCATCACTTCCGGACCAATACCGTCCCCCGGCAATACGGCAATATGGTAATTCTTCGACATCACACGGTTTCCTTGTTGTTTTCGTTGTGTTGAGCTTTGCGTTGCAACTCTTTTTCGACTTCTGCGGCACGCCAGATATTGTTCAGTACGTGCACCATTGCTTTGGCGGAGGACTCGACAATATCGGTAGCCAGGCCGACGCCGTGGAAGCGGCGACCGTTATAGTTGGCGACGATATCCACCTGACCCAGTGCATCTTTACCGTGACCTTTGGCGGTCAGGCTGTATTTCACCAGTTCGACGTTATAGTCAGTGATGCGGTTAATCGCCTGATACACCGCATCGACCGGACCGTTACCATTGGCGGCTTCCGCTTTAACTTCCTCGCCACAGACCAGTTTGACGGCGGCAGTGGCAATATCGTTAGAACCTGACTGCACGCTGAAGTAATCCAGACGGAAGTGTTCCGGTTCTTCTTGCTGCTTACCGATGAAGGCCAGCGCTTCCAGGTCGTAATCGAACACCTGCCCTTTCTTATCAGCCAGTTTCAGGAACGCGTCGTACAGATTGTCTAAATTATATTCACTTTCTTTATATCCCATCTCATCCATGCGGTGTTTTACCGCCGCACGGCCCGAACGGGAGGTCAGATTCAGCTGGATTTGGTTCAGACCAATAGATTCTGGCGTCATGATTTCGTAGTTTTCGCGATTTTTCAGTACGCCATCCTGGTGAATACCGGAGGAGTGTGCGAATGCGCCGCTGCCAACAATGGCTTTGTTTGCCGGGATCGGCATATTGCAAATCTGGCTAACTAACTGGCTGGTGCGCCATATTTCCTGGTGATTAATAGCGGTATGTACGTTAAGGATATCCTTACGAACTTTGATCGCCATGATCACTTCTTCCAGTGAACAGTTACCGGCACGCTCGCCGATCCCGTTCATTGCACCTTCCACTTGCCGCGCTCCGGCATGTACCGCCGCCAGTGAGTTGCCGACCGCCAGGCCTAAGTCGTCGTGGGTATGCACGGAAATGATCGCTTTATCGATGTTCGGTACACGTTCATACAGGCCGCTGATGATTCCGGCGAACTCAAACGGCATGGTGTAGCCCACAGTATCCGGAATGTTGATGGTGGTGGCGCCGGCGTTAATCGCCGCTTCGACCACTCGCGCCAGATCGGCAATCGGTGTACGCCCGGCGTCTTCGCAAGAAAATTCAACATCATCGGTGTAATTACGTGCGCGCTTCACCATATAAACAGCGCGTTCGATCACTTCATCCAGCGTGCTGCGCAACTTGGTGGCGATGTGCATTGGGGAGGTGGCAATAAAGGTATGAATACGGAAGGCTTCGGCGACTTTCAGAGATTCAGCCGCCACATCGATATCTTTTTCCACGCAGCGGGCTAACGCACATACGCGGCTATTTTTGACCTGGCGGGCGATGGTTTGCACCGATTCGAAATCGCCCGGCGAAGAGACGGGGAAACCGACTTCCATCACGTCAACACCCATACGCTCAAGGGCCAGCGCAATTTGCAGTTTTTCTTTCGCACTCAAGCTTGCCTGTAACGCCTGTTCACCGTCGCGCAATGTGGTATCGAAAATAATGACTTGCTGGCTCATGGTTTAGGTCCTTGTCTCTTTTAGAGCGCCTTGCTTCGGGCATAAAAAAACCCGCGCAATGGCGCGGGTTTTTTGTTTGACTGCGTGCTGGCTTAATGCTGGATGCCGCTCACTCGTCTACCGCGCAAAGAAGATGCGTTTAGTAGTAGTAGACCGATAAAGCGAACGATGTGAGTCATTAAATCAGCTCCAGATGAATGCGATATGCTTTTAGAGTTACTGGATACAAAAACGGATGTCAACCCTGTAGTAAGAAAAGCGACCTTTCAGCAGTGATTTTTCTCGTGCCAAATTAGCTAATTGTGCTGTGTAATCTATAACAGTCGATATTAATTTCTGCTTAACGACATACATTTTTCATAGATGGACATATTTCCGCATAGATTATTGCATTTAATCAACGAACCAAAAGAGGGTAAAGCGTGGGCGAAAACGTTCTTATCCTGATGATTTGTTTTGAGTTATTCGTTTTATGAATATTTTATATTTATCTGCTGAATATTAATATGTAATTGATGTTAAGAATTAACGCATTAAACATATAAAACAATGATTAAATTAGCACGTTTAATCCATTTTGCGGATGATTGAGTATTCGCGATAGTTATGATTAGATTGTTTACGCAACAAAAACATTATGGATTATTATGCTGTGGTGAATAACTCTCCGTACGGCAGTGGATTCTGTTTTTATCAGAACCCGTATCTTTATGTTTTCCTAATTTTACGCATTTTCCTTTTTCTTATTTTATATGCATGGTAAATCATATTATTCAGGATTATTTCTCTGCATTCCAATAAGGGAAAGGGAGTTAAGTGTGACAGTGGAGTTAAGTATGTCAGAGGTAAAAACAGAACAGCCAGAGATTGCAGAGTTAAGCAAGCCACAGCTGCGTATGGTCGATTTGAATTTATTAACCGTTTTTGATGCAGTGATGCAGGAGCAGAACATAACTCGTGCCGCGCATGTTCTGGGAATGTCACAGCCTGCAGTCAGTAACGCTGTTGCACGCCTGAAGGTGATGTTTAATGACGAATTGTTTGTTCGTTATGGCCGTGGTATCCAGCCGACCGCTCGCGCATTTCAACTTTTTGGTTCTGTGCGTCAGGCGCTGCAATTAGTGCAAAACGAATTACCAGGTTCAGGTTTTGAGCCTGCCAGTAGCGAGCGGGTATTCCATCTCTGTGTTTGCAGCCCGTTAGACAGCATTCTGACCTCGCAGATTTATAATCACATTGAGAAGATTGCGCCAAATATACATGTTATGTTCAAGTCTTCATTAAATCAGAACACCGAACATCAGTTGCGCTATCAGGAAACGGAGTTCGTTATTAGTTATGAAGATTTCCACCGCCCTGAATTTACCAGTGTGCCGTTATTTAAAGATGAAATGGTGCTGGTAGCCAGTAAGAACCATCCGCATATCAAAGGTCCATTACTGAAACATGATGTTTATAACGAGCAACATGCGGCGGTTTCGCTCGATCGTTTCGCCTCATTTAGTCAGCCGTGGTATGACACAGTAGATAAACAAGCGAGTATTGCTTATCAGGGAATGGCAATGATGAGCGTCCTTAGCGTGGTTTCTCAAACGCAACTGGTTGCCATTGCACCTCGTTGGTTGGCAGAGGAGTTTGCTGAATCTTTAGAGTTGCAGGTCTTACCGCTGCCATTAAAACAGAATAGCAGAACCTGTTATCTCTCCTGGCATGAAGCTGCCGGGCGCGATAAAGGCCATCAGTGGATGGAAGAGCAATTAGTCTCTATATGTAAACGTTAAACATAAGCAGAATAAATCAGGTATTCCTTTCTGGTTTATTCTGCTTTTTTTATTAAATGTAGAATTTTGTTCTAAATGCATGTTCGCCAGATTTCATGAATAATTTAAAAAATAGAGAAATTGCTGTAAGTAGTCGAATTTAGCCAATTTATTCTCAATTTACTCCTTTATTCTGGAGTATTTTATCGTTTCTTTTCTCCTTTCCTCCTGTTTATTCTTATTTCTTCACGTTTGTGACTCTGCCTGCCAATTGCTTAAGCAAGATCGGACGGTTAATGTGTTTTACACATTTTTCCGCCAAACAGTGAGGCAGGCCATGGAGATGTTGTCTGGAGCCGAGATGGTCGTCCGATCGCTTATCGATCAGGGCGTTAAACAAGTATTCGGTTATCCCGGAGGCGCGGTCCTTGATATTTACGATGCATTGCATACCGTGGGGGGGATCGATCACGTATTGGTTCGTCATGAGCAAGCGGCGGTGCATATGGCCGATGGCCTGGCACGCGCAACCGGGGAAGTGGGGGTCGTGTTGGTGACGTCGGGTCCTGGGGCGACTAACGCGATTACCGGTATCGCTACTGCTTATATGGACTCCATTCCATTGGTTGTCCTTTCCGGTCAGGTAGCGACCTCGCTGATAGGCTACGACGCCTTTCAGGAGTGCGACATGGTGGGAATTTCCCGCCCGGTGGTAAAACACAGTTTCCTGGTTAAGCAAACGGAAGACATTCCCCAGGTGCTGAAAAAAGCATTCTGGCTGGCGGCAAGTGGTCGTCCAGGGCCTGTAGTGGTTGATTTACCGAAAGATATTCTTAATCCGGCGAACAAATTACCCTACGTCTGGCCGGAGTCGGTCAGTATGCGCTCTTATAACCCGACAACACTGGGTCATAAGGGGCAGATTAAACGCGCATTGCAGACGCTGGTGGCAGCGAAAAAACCGGTCGTTTACGTTGGCGGCGGCGCAGTGACGGCGAGTTGCCATCAACAACTCAAACAGATTATTGAGCAACTTAATCTTCCCGTCGTCTCTTCATTAATGGGGCTGGGGGCATTTCCGGCAACGCATCGTCAGGCGCTGGGGATGCTGGGAATGCACGGTACCTACGAAGCCAATATGACCATGCATAATGCCGATGTTATTTTTGCCGTCGGCGTGCGCTTTGACGATCGCACCACTAACAATCTGGCCAAGTACTGCCCGAATGCAACGGTTTTACATATTGATATTGATCCTACGTCGATCTCAAAAACCGTTACCGCCGACATCCCGATCGTTGGCGATGCGCGGTTGGTGCTGGATCAAATGCTGGAGCTGCTGGCACAAGAAACGGCTCACCAACCGTTGGATGACATCCGTGACTGGTGGCAGCAGATTGAACAGTGGCGCGCTCGCCAGTGCCTTAAATATGACACTCAGAGCGAAAAGATTAAACCGCAAGCGGTGATTGAGACACTCTGGCGGCTGACGAAAGGTGATGCATATGTCACGTCCGACGTCGGGCAGCACCAGATGTTCGCTGCGCTTTATTATCCTTTCGACAAACCGCGCCGCTGGATCAACTCCGGTGGTCTCGGCACTATGGGCTTTGGTTTGCCTGCGGCGCTGGGCGTCAAAATGGCTTTGCCAGAGGAAACCGTGGTCTGCGTCACGGGCGATGGCAGCATTCAAATGAACATTCAGGAACTTTCTACGGCGTTGCAGTACGAACTGCCGGTGCTGGTGGTAAATCTCAATAACCGCTATCTGGGGATGGTGAAACAGTGGCAGGACATGATCTACTCCGGCCGCCATTCACAATCTTATATGCAGTCGCTACCAGATTTCGTTCGTCTGGCGGAAGCCTATGGCCATGTTGGGATCCAGATTTCGCGCCCGGATGAGCTGGAAAGTAAACTTGGCGAGGCGCTGGAACAGGTACGCAATAATCGCCTGGTGTTTGTTGATGTCACCGTTGATGGCAGCGAGCACGTCTACCCGATGCAGATTCGTGGCGGCGGAATGGATGAAATGTGGTTAAGCAAAACGGAGAGAACCTGATTATGCGCCGGATATTATCAGTCTTACTCGAAAATGAATCAGGTGCGTTATCCCGTGTGATCGGCCTTTTTGCCCAGCGTGGCTATAACATTGAAAGCCTGACCGTTGCGCCCACCGACGATCCGACATTATCGCGTATGACTATCCAGACCGTGGGCGATGAAAAAGTGTTGGAGCAGATTGAAAAGCAACTACACAAGCTGGTCGATGTGCTGCGCGTTAGCGAACTGGGGCAGGGGGCGCATGTTGAGCGGGAAATCATGCTGGTGAAAATTCAGGCCAGTGGCTACGGACGTGACGAAGTGAAGCGCAATACGGAAATATTCCGTGGGCAAATCATTGATGTCACGCCGTCGCTTTATACCGTTCAATTGGCGGGAACCAGCGATAAGCTTGATGCATTTTTAGCATCGATTCGCGATGTGGCGAAAATTGTGGAGGTTGCTCGCTCCGGCGTAGTCGGACTTTCGCGCGGCGATAAAATAATGCGTTGAGAATGATCTCAATGCGTAATTTACAGCCCAACATCTCACGTTGGGCTTTTTTTGCGAATTCAGTGGGAACCTGGAATAAAAGCAGTTGCCGCAGTTAATTTTCTGCGCTTAGATGTTAATGAATTTAACCCATGCCAGTACAATGGGTATGGTTTTTACATTTTACTCAAGGGGCAATTGTGAAACTGGATGAAATCGCTCGGCTGGCGGGAGTGTCGCGAACCACTGCAAGCTATGTTATTAACGGCAAAGCGAAGCAATACCGTGTGAGCGACAAAACCGTTGAAAAAGTCATGGCAGTGGTGCGTGAGCACAATTACCACCCGAATGCCGTGGCTGCTGGGCTTCGTGCTGGACGCACACGTTCGATTGGCCTTGTGATCCCCGATCTGGAGAACACAAGTTACACCCGTATCGCTAATTATCTTGAACGTCAGGCGCGACAACGTGGTTATCAACTACTGATCGCGTGTTCCGAAGATCAGCCAGACAACGAAATGCGCTGTATTGAGCATCTTTTGCAGCGTCAGGTCGATGCCATCATTGTTTCGACGTCGCTGCCGCCGGAGCATCCTTTTTATCAACGCTGGGCTAACGACCCGTTCCCGATAGTCGCGCTGGACCGTGCCCTCGATCGTGAACACTTCACCAGCGTTGTTGGTGCCGACCAGGATGATGCAGAAATGCTGGCCGAAGAGTTACGTAAGTTTCCTGCCGAGACGGTGCTTTATCTTGGTGCGTTGCCGGAGCTTTCTGTCAGCTTCCTGCGCGAGCAGGGCTTCCGTACCGCCTGGAAAGATGATCCGCGCGAAGTGCATTTCCTTTACGCCAACAGTTATGAGCGGGAAACCGCTGCCCAGTTGTTCGAAAAATGGCTGGAAACGCATCCGATGCCGCAGGCGCTGTTCACCACCTCATTTGCGTTGTTGCAAGGAGTTATGGATGTCACGCTGCGCCGCGATGGCAAATTGCCTTCTGATTTGGCAATTGCGACCTTTGGCGACAACGAATTGCTCGACTTCTTACAGTGTCCGGTCTTGGCGGTAGCCCAGCGTCATCGCGACGTTGCGGAACGCGTACTGGAGATTGTGCTCGCCAGTCTGGACGAGCCGCGCAAACCAAAACCAGGCTTAACACGCATTAAACGTAATCTCTATCGTCGTGGTGTACTAAGCCGCAGATAAACATTACGAAAAAGATGCGCCAGTGGATTTTACCTCTGGCGCATTGAGTACGTAATTGGACATCGATATCCATAATGTAAATAAGACTATTCTGGACAATTATCCATAAGCCCTCCTGAATATCCCGCCAATTAACTCCAATCGCTGCGCTGAATGATAATTAAGTCGTAACGGTAGATTGCAATTGCATTATTTTGTTACAAGCAAATCGGCAATTGCCGATTAAACAAACACTTTTCTAAACTTTTGTCCAAAGTCGCTGGCATCAGGCATGGCGCACGTGCAACAGGGACTGTTATCCGGGGGAGATATGTCCTAAAATGCCGCTCGCGTCGCAAACTGACACTTTATATTTCCATTAAGGAAAATTGAGTCGTTTTTAAAACGGTAATGATGAATGGGATTTTTTCTTACAACTATTCATGACGTTAATTTGCTTCGTTTGTTGTGCGATTTTTAAACAATGCAGATATTAGCCGTAAACATTGGGTTTTTTGCTTCGGTAAGGAATGTTCCTGGCTTGACAAGCTTTTCCTCCGCTCCGTAAACTCCTTTTAGTGGGAATTTGTGGGATAAAGTGGTAATCGGGGGGAGACTGGCATGTTCCGGGGAGCAACGTTAGTCAATCTCGACAGTAAAGGGCGCTTATCGGTGCCTACCCGTTATCGGGAAGAACTGCTCGGGAGTGCTGCCGGTCAAATGGTGTGTACCATTGACATTCATCACCCGTGCCTGCTGCTTTACCCCCTTCCTGAATGGGAAATTATCGAGCACAAATTATCGCGTCTTTCGAGCATGAACCCTGTTGAACGTCGTGTTCAACGTCTTCTGTTAGGGCATGCCAGTGAGTGTCAGCTGGATAGCGCAGGTCGATTATTAATCGCCCCTGTGTTGCGGCAGCATGCCGGGCTGACGAAAGAAGTGATGTTGGTCGGGCAGTTCAATAAGTTCGAACTGTGGGATGAAACGACCTGGCATCAACAGGTCAGGGAAGATATCGACGCTGAACAGTCTGTTACCGAAAACTTGTCGGAGCGACTGCAGGACTTGTCTCTATAAAATGATGGAAAACTATAAACATACCACGGTACTGCTGGACGAAGCCGTAAATGGCCTCAATATCCGTCCTGACGGTATCTACATTGATGGAACTTTTGGTCGCGGTGGTCACTCACGTCTGATTCTTTCGCAACTTGGCGAAACGGGACGCTTGCTGGCAATCGATCGCGACCCGCAGGCTATTGCCGTCGCGAAGACTATTGATGATCCGCGCTTCTCCATCATTCATGGACCTTTCTCTGCGCTGGGCGAATATGTCGCCGAGCGCGATCTTATCGGCAAGATCGACGGCATTCTGCTCGATCTTGGCGTCTCTTCACCGCAACTCGATGATGCTGAACGCGGTTTTTCTTTTATGCGCGATGGCCCGTTGGACATGCGTATGGACCCGACGCGCGGCCAGTCCGCCGCCGAATGGCTACAAACCGCGGAAGAGTCCGATATTGCCTGGGTATTAAAAACGTATGGCGAAGAGCGTTTTGCTAAACGTATTGCGCGCGCCATCGTCGAACGTAACCGTGAGCAGCCAATGACCCGCACTAAAGAACTGGCGGAAGTGGTGGCTGCGGCAACGCCGGTGAAAGACAAATTCAAACATCCCGCGACCCGTACCTTCCAGGCGGTGCGCATTTGGGTGAACAGTGAACTGGAGGAGATAGAGCAGGCGCTAAAAAGCTCGCTTAACGTGCTGGCCCCAGGCGGGCGGCTTTCGATCATCAGTTTTCATTCGCTGGAAGATCGTATTGTGAAACGCTTTATGCGTGAAAACAGTCGCGGTCCACAAGTTCCGGCAGGATTACCGATGACTGAAGAGCAGCTCAAAAAACTGGGTGGCCGTCAGTTGCGAGCACTAGGTAAGTTGATGCCGGGCGAAGAAGAGGTGGCAGAGAACCCTCGTGCCCGTAGTTCAGTTCTGCGTATTGCAGAGAGGACGAACGCATGATCAGCAGAGTGACAGAAGCCCTAAGCAAAGTTAAAGGATCGATGGGAAGCCACGAGCGCCATGCCTTGCCTGGCGTTATCGGTGACGATCTTTTGCGGTTTGGGAAGCTGCCGCTCTGCCTGTTCATTTGCATTATTTTGACGGCGGTGACGGTGGTGACCACGGCGCACCATACCCGTTTGCTGACCGCACAGCGCGAACAACTGGTGCTGGAGCGAGACGCTTTAGACATTGAATGGCGCAACCTCATTCTTGAAGAGAATGCGCTCGGCGACCATAGCCGGGTGGAAAGGATCGCCACAGAGAAGCTGCAAATGCAGCATGTTGATCCATCACAAGAAAATATCGTAGTGCAAAAATAAGGATAAACGCGACGCATGAAAGCAGCGGCGAAAACGCAGAAACCAAAACGTCAGGAAGAACATGCCAACTTTATCAGTTGGCGTTTTGCGTTGTTATGCGGCTGTATTTTATTGGCACTGGCTTTCCTGCTGGGGCGCGTTGCCTGGTTGCAGGTAATCTCCCCGGATATGCTGGTGAAAGAGGGCGACATGCGCTCTCTTCGCGTTCAGCAAGTCTCCACCTCCCGCGGCATGATTACCGACCGTTCTGGTCGCCCGTTAGCAGTGAGTGTGCCGGTAAAAGCGATCTGGGCTGACCCGAAAGAAGTGCATGAAGCCGGCGGCATTAGCGTCGGTGACCGCTGGAAGGCGCTGGCTAACGCGCTCAATATTCCGCTGGATCAACTTTCCGCCCGCATTAACGCCAACCCGAAAGGACGTTTTATCTATCTGGCACGTCAGGTTAACCCTGACATGGCAGACTACATCAAAAAACTGAAACTGCCGGGGATTCATCTGCGTGAAGAATCTCGTCGTTACTATCCGTCTGGCGAAGTGACCGCTCACCTCATTGGCTTTACCAACGTCGATAGCCAGGGGATTGAGGGCGTCGAGAAAAGTTTTGATAAATGGCTTACCGGGCAACCGGGTGAACGTATTGTGCGTAAAGACCGTTACGGTCGCGTAATTGAAGATATTTCTTCTACCGACAGCCAGGCGGCGCACAACCTGGCGTTGAGTATTGATGAACGCCTGCAGGCGCTGGTTTATCGCGAACTGAACAACGCCGTGGCCTTTAACAAGGCTGAATCCGGCAGCGCCGTGCTGGTGGATGTCAACACCGGCGAAGTGCTGGCGATGGCCAATAGCCCGTCTTACAACCCCAACAATCTGAGTGGCACGCCAAAAGAGGCGATGCGTAACCGTACCATTACCGACGTGTTTGAACCGGGCTCTACTGTCAAACCGATGGTGGTGATGACCGCGTTGCAACGTGGTGTGGTGCGGGAAAACTCGGTGCTGAATACCGTTCCTTATCGAATTAACGGCCACGAAATTAAAGACGTGGCGCGCTATAGCGAATTAACCCTGACCGGGGTATTACAGAAGTCGAGTAACGTCGGTGTTTCCAAGCTGGCGTTAGCGATGCCGTCCTCAGCGTTAGTAGATACTTACTCACGTTTTGGACTGGGAAAAGCGACCAATTTGGGGTTGGTCGGAGAACGCAGTGGCTTATATCCTCAAAAACAACGGTGGTCTGACATAGAGAGGGCCACCTTCTCTTTCGGCTACGGGCTAATGGTAACACCGTTACAGTTAGCGCGAGTCTACGCAACTATCGGCAGCTACGGCATTTATCGTCCGCTGTCGATTACCAAAGTTGACCCCCCGGTTCCCGGTGAACGTGTTTTCCCGGAATCCATTGTCCGCACCGTGGTGCATATGATGGAAAGCGTGGCGCTACCGGGCGGCGGTGGCGTGAAGGCGGCGATTAAAGGCTATCGTATCGCCATTAAAACCGGCACCGCGAAAAAGGTCGGGCCGGACGGTCGCTACATCAATAAATATATTGCTTATACCGCAGGCGTAGCGCCTGCGAGTCAGCCGCGCTTCGCGCTGGTTGTTGTTATCAACGATCCGCAGGCGGGTAAATACTACGGCGGCGCCGTTTCCGCGCCGGTCTTTGGTGCCATCATGGGCGGCGTATTGCGCACCATGAACATCGAGCCGGATGCGCTGACAACGGGTGATAAAAACGAATTTGTGATTAATCAAGGCGAGGGGACAGGTGGCAGATCGTAATTTGCGCGACCTTCTTGCTCCGTGGGTGCCAAACGCACCTTCGCGAGCACTGCGAGAGATGACACTCGACAGCCGTGTGGCTGCGTCGGGCGATCTTTTTGTAGCTGTAGTAGGTCATCAGGCGGACGGGCGTCGATATATCCCGCAGGCGATAGCGCAAGGTGTGGCTGCCATTATTGCAGAGGCAAAAGATGAGGCGACCGACGGTGAAATCCGTGAAATGCACGGTGTACCGGTCATCTATCTCAGCCAGCTCAATGAGCGTTTATCAGCGCTGGCGGGCCGCTTTTACCATGAACCCTCTGACAATTTACGTCTCGTGGGCGTAACGGGTACCAACGGCAAAACAACCACTACTCAGCTGCTGGCGCAGTGGAGCCAACTTCTTGGCGAAACCAGTGCAGTGATGGGTACCGTAGGTAACGGCCTGCTGGGTAAAGTTATTCCAACGGAAAACACGACCGGTTCGGCAGTCGACGTTCAGCATGAGCTGGCGGGGCTGGTGGATCAGGGTGCGACTTTTTGCGCAATGGAAGTTTCCTCCCACGGGCTGGTACAGCACCGTGTGGCGGCATTGAAATTTGCGGCGTCAGTCTTTACCAACTTAAGCCGCGATCACCTTGATTATCATGGTGATATGGAACATTACGAAGCCGCAAAATGGCTGCTTTACTCCGAACATCACAGCGGTCAGGCGATAGTCAACGCCGATGACGAAGTGGGCCGTCGCTGGCTGGCAAAACTGCCGGATGCAGTTGCGGTGTCGATGGAAGACCATATCAACCTGAACTCTCATGGCCGCTGGTTGAAAGCGACCGAAGTGAACTATCACGACAGCGGCGCAACCATTCGCTTTAGCTCAAGCTGGGGCGATGGCGAAATTGAAAGCCGCCTGATGGGGGCATTCAACGTCAGTAACTTACTGTTAGCGCTGGCGACGCTGCTGGCACTGGGGTATCCGCTGGCTGATCTGCTGAAAACCGCCGCGCGTCTGCAACCGGTTTGCGGACGTATGGAAGTGTTCACTGCACCGGGCAAACCGACGGTGGTTGTGGATTATGCTCACACCCCGGATGCACTGGAAAAAGCCTTGCAGGCGGCGCGTCTGCACTGTGCGGGCAAGCTGTGGTGCGTCTTCGGCTGCGGCGGCGATCGTGATAAAGGTAAGCGTCCACTGATGGGGGCGATTGCTGAAGAGTTTGCCGACGTGGCGGTGGTAACGGATGACAACCCGCGTACTGAAGAACCGCGTGCCATCATCAACGATATTCTGGCGGGAATGTTAGACGCCGGACATGCCAAAGTGATGGAAGGCCGCGCCGAAGCGGTGACTTGCGCCGTTATGCAGGCTAAAGAGAATGATGTGGTGCTGGTCGCAGGTAAAGGCCATGAAGATTACCAGATTGTTGGCAACCAGCGTCTGGACTACTCCGATCGTGTCACGGTGGCGCGTCTGCTGGGGGTGATCGCATGATTAGCGTAACCCTTAGCCAACTTACCGATATTCTCAACGGTGAACTAAAAGGGGCTGACGTCACCCTGGATGCCGTAACGACTGACACGCGGAAACTGACGCCAGGCTGTCTGTTTGTCGCCCTGAAAGGCGAACGTTTCGATGCCCATGACTTTGCCGACCAGGCAAAAGCTGGCGGCGCGGGCGCTCTATTGGTCAGCCGTCCGCTGGACATCGACCTGCCTCAGTTAATCGTTAAAGACACGCGCCTGGCATTTGGTGAACTGGCTGCATGGGTTCGCCAGCAAGTTCCGGCTCGTGTGGTTGCTCTGACCGGTTCCTCCGGTAAAACCTCCGTTAAAGAGATGACTGCGGCGATTTTGAGCCAGTGCGGTAATACGCTTTATACCGCAGGCAATCTCAACAACGACATCGGCGTGCCAATGACGCTGTTGCGCTTAACGCCAGAATACGATTACGCGGTAATTGAGCTTGGCGCTAACCATCAGGGCGAAATTGCCTGGACCGTTAGCCTGACCCGCCCGGAAGCGGCGCTGGTCAACAACCTGGCGGCGGCACATCTGGAAGGTTTCGGCTCGCTTGCGGGTGTTGCGAAAGCGAAAGGCGAAATCTTTACCGGCCTGCCGGAAAACGGTATCGCCATTATGAACGCTGACAACAACGACTGGTTGAACTGGCAAAGCGTGATTGGCTCACGCAAAGTGTGGCGCTTCTCACCGAATGCCGCCAACAGCGACTTTACTGCCACCAATGTCCATGTGACCTCGCACGGCACTGAATTTACGCTGCAAACCCCAACGGGTAGCGTAGATGTTCTGCTACCGTTGCCGGGGCGTCACAATATTGCTAATGCGCTGGCAGCTGCGGCGCTCTCCATGTCCGTGGGCGCAACGCTTGATGCTATCAAAGCGGGGCTGGCGAATCTGAAAGCCGTTCCCGGGCGTCTGTTCCCGATTCAACTGGCGGAAAACCAGTTGCTGCTCGACGACTCCTACAACGCCAATGTCGGTTCAATGACCGCCGCTGTACAGGTTCTGGCTGAGATGCCTGGCTACCGTGTACTGGTGGTTGGCGATATGGCGGAACTGGGCGCTGAAAGCGAAGCCTGCCATGTACAGGTAGGCGAAGCGGCGAAGGCGGCTGGTATTGACCGCGTGTTAAGCGTGGGTAAACAAAGCCATGCCATTAGTACCGCCAGCGGCGTTGGCGAACATTTTGCTGATAAAACTGCGCTTATTGCGCGTCTTAAATCACTGATTGCAGAGCAACAGGTGATTACGATTTTAGTTAAGGGTTCACGTAGTGCCGCCATGGAAGAGGTGGTACGCGCTTTACAGGAGAATGGGACATGCTAGTTTGGCTGGCCGAACATTTGGTCAAATATTATTCCGGCTTTAACGTCTTTTCCTATCTGACGTTTCGCGCCATCGTCAGCCTGCTGACCGCGCTGTTCATCTCATTGTGGATGGGCCCGCGTATGATTGCCCATTTGCAAAAACTCTCCTTTGGTCAGGTGGTTCGTAACGATGGCCCGGAATCGCACTTCAGTAAGCGCGGTACGCCGACCATGGGTGGGATAATGATCCTGACGGCGATTGTGATCTCCGTACTGCTGTGGGCTTACCCTTCCAACCCGTACGTCTGGTGCGTACTCGTAGTGCTGGTGGGGTACGGCATCATTGGTTTTGTCGACGACTATCGCAAAGTGGTGCGTAAAGACACCAAGGGTCTGATTGCGCGCTGGAAGTATTTCTGGATGTCGGTGATCGCGCTGGGGGTGGCTTTTGCACTGTATCTTGTCGGGAAAGACACACCAGCAACACAACTGGTGGTGCCGTTCTTTAAAGATGTGATGCCGCAACTGGGGCTGTTCTACATCCTGCTGGCTTACTTTGTCATTGTGGGTACCGGCAACGCGGTAAACCTGACCGATGGCCTCGACGGACTGGCGATTATGCCGACCGTATTTGTCGCTGGTGGTTTTGCGCTGGTGGCGTGGGCAACCGGCAACATGAACTTTGCCAGCTACTTGCATATACCGTATCTGCGGCACGCCGGGGAACTGGTTATTGTCTGTACCGCGATAGTCGGGGCAGGGCTGGGCTTCCTGTGGTTTAACACCTATCCGGCGCAGGTCTTTATGGGTGATGTCGGTTCGCTGGCATTAGGCGGCGCGCTGGGCATTATCGCTGTGCTGCTGCGTCAGGAATTCCTGTTGGTGATTATGGGCGGTGTGTTTGTGGTTGAAACCCTGTCGGTTATTTTGCAGGTCGGCTCCTTTAAACTGCGCGGGCAACGTATTTTCCGCATGGCGCCGATTCATCACCACTATGAACTGAAAGGTTGGCCGGAACCGCGCGTCATTGTGCGCTTCTGGATTATTTCGCTGATGCTGGTCCTGATTGGTCTGGCAACGCTGAAGGTACGTTAATCATGGCTGATTACCAGGGTAAAAATGTCGTTATTATCGGCCTGGGCCTCACCGGGCTTTCCTGCGTGGACTTTTTCCTTGCTCGTGGCGTGACGCCGCGCGTTATGGATACACGTATGACACCGCCTGGCCTGGATAAATTACCCGAAACGGTGGAACGTCACACTGGCGGTCTTAATGACGAGTGGCTGATGGCAGCCGATCTGATCGTCGCCAGTCCCGGCATTGCGCTGGCGCATCCATCGTTAAGCGCCGCTGCCGATGCCGGAATTGAAATTGTTGGCGATATCGAACTGTTCTGCCGCGAAGCGCAGGCACCGATTGTGGCGATCACCGGTTCTAATGGCAAAAGCACCGTCACCACCTTAGTGGGCGAAATGGCAAAAGCGGCAGGTGTTAACGTCGGCGTGGGTGGCAACATTGGCCTGCCAGCGTTGATGTTGCTGGATGCTGAGTGTGAACTGTACGTGCTGGAACTGTCGAGCTTCCAGCTGGAAACCACCTCCAGCTTACAGGCGGTGGCGGCGAGCATTCTGAACGTGACCGAAGATCATATGGACAGATATCCGTTTGGATTGCAGCAATATCGTGCGGCAAAACTGCGCATTTACGAAAATGCGAAAGTTTGTGTCGTCAATGCCGATGATGCCTTAACGATGCCGATTCGCGGTGCGGATGAACGCTGCGTCAGCTTTGGCGTCAACATGGGTGACTATCACCTGAATCATCAGCAGGGCGAAACCTGGCTGCGGGTGAAAGGCGAGAAAGTGTTGAACGTGAAAGAGATGAAACTTTCCGGGCAACATAACTATACCAATGCGCTGGCGGCGCTGGCGCTGGCTGATGCCGCAGGTTTACCGCGCGCCAGCAGCCTGAAAGCGTTAACCACGTTCACCGGTCTGCCGCATCGTTTTGAAGTGGTGCTGGAGCACAACGGTGTGCGCTGGATTAACGATTCGAAAGCCACCAACGTCGGGAGTACAGAAGCGGCGCTGAACGGCTTGCAGGTAGACGGTACGCTGCATTTGTTGCTGGGCGGTGATGGCAAATCGGCGGACTTCAGTCCACTGGCGCGCTATCTGAATGGCGACAACGTGCGTTTATACTGTTTTGGCCGTGATGGCGCACAGTTAGCGGCGCTGCGCCCGGAAGTGGCAGAGCAAACCGAAACCATGGAGCAGGCGATGCGTTTGCTGGCGCCACGCGTGCAGCCAGGAGATATGGTGCTGTTGTCACCAGCCTGTGCCAGCCTCGATCAGTTCAAGAACTTTGAACAACGGGGCAATGAGTTCGCCCGTCTGGCGAAGGAGTTAGGTTGATGCGTTTATCTCTCCCTCGCCTGAAAATGCCGCGCCTGCCGGGATTCAGTATCCTGGTCTGGATCTCTACGGCGCTAAAGGGCTGGGTGATGGGCTCGCGGGAAAAAGATACCGACAGCCTGATCATGTACGATCGCACCTTGCTGTGGCTGACCTTCGGCCTCGCGGCGATCGGCTTTATCATGGTGACTTCGGCGTCAATGCCGATTGGGCAGCGCTTAACCAACGATCCATTTTTCTTCGCGAAGCGTGATGGCGTTTATCTGATCCTGGCGTTCATTCTGGCGATCATTACACTGCGTCTGCCGATGGAGTTCTGGCAACGTTACAGCGCCACGATGCTGCTTGGATCAATCATCCTGCTGATGATCGTGCTGGTGGTAGGTAGCTCAGTTAAAGGGGCATCACGTTGGATCGATCTCGGCCTGCTGCGTATTCAGCCTGCGGAGCTGACCAAGCTGTCGCTGTTTTGTTACATCGCCAACTATCTGGTGCGCAAAGGCGACGAAGTACGTAATAACCTGCGCGGCTTCCTGAAACCGATGGGCGTGATTCTGGTGCTGGCGGTCTTACTGCTGGCACAGCCAGACCTTGGTACGGTAGTGGTGTTGTTTGTGACTACTCTGGCGATGCTGTTCCTGGCAGGGGCAAAATTGTGGCAGTTCATTGCCATTATCGGCATGGGGATTTCAGCGGTTGTGCTGCTGATCCTCGCCGAACCGTACCGTATCCGCCGTGTTACTGCGTTCTGGAACCCGTGGGAAGATCCCTTCGGTAGCGGCTATCAGTTAACGCAATCATTGATGGCGTTTGGTCGTGGCGAGCTGTGGGGGCAAGGTTTAGGCAATTCGGTACAAAAACTAGAGTATCTGCCAGAAGCGCACACTGACTTCATTTTCGCCATTATCGGCGAAGAACTGGGGTATATCGGTGTGGTGCTGGCGCTTTTAATGGTATTCTTCGTCGCTTTTCGCGCAATGTCGATTGGCCGTAAAGCGTTAGAAATTGACCACCGTTTTTCCGGTTTTCTCGCCTGTTCAATTGGTATCTGGTTTAGCTTCCAGGCACTGGTTAACGTAGGCGCGGCGGCGGGGATGTTGCCAACCAAAGGCCTGACATTACCGCTGATAAGTTACGGTGGTTCGAGCTTACTGATTATGTCGACAGCTATCATGATGCTGTTACGTATTGATTATGAAACACGTCTGGAGAAAGCGCAGGCGTTTGTACGAGGTTCTCGATGAGTGGTAAAGGGAAGCGATTAATGGTGATGGCAGGTGGTACAGGCGGACACGTGTTCCCTGGACTGGCTGTTGCGCACCATTTAATGGCCCAGGGGTGGCAAGTTCGCTGGCTGGGTACTGCCGATCGTATGGAAGCGGACTTAGTGCCGAAGCACGGTATCGAGATCGACTTTATTCGTATTTCTGGTCTGCGCGGCAAGGGTATCAAAGCGTTGCTCGCGGCTCCGCTGCGGATCTTTAACGCCTGGCGTCAGGCGCGGGCGATTATGAAAGCTTACAAGCCCGATGTGGTGCTCGGCATGGGCGGCTATGTTTCCGGGCCAGGTGGTTTGGCGGCATGGTCGTTGGGCATTCCGGTCGTACTTCACGAACAAAACGGCATTGCAGGCTTGACCAATAAATGGCTGGCGAAAATTGCTACCAAAGTGATGCAGGCGTTTCCGGGGGCTTTCCCTGATGCCGAAGTTGTTGGTAACCCGGTGCGTACTGATGTGCTGGCGCTGCCATTGCCACAGCAGCGTATGGTTGGTCGTGAAGGTCCGATTCGCGTTCTGGTTGTAGGTGGTTCCCAGGGGGCGCGCATCCTTAACCAGACAATGCCGCAGGTTGCAGCAAAACTGGGCGATTCAGTAACCATCTGGCATCAGAGCGGCAAAGGTTCGCAACAAACCGTTGAACAGGCTTATGCCGAAGCGGGTCAACCGCAGCATAAAGTGACGGAATTTATTGATGATATGGCGGCGGCCTATGCGTGGGCGGATGTCGTCGTTTGCCGCTCCGGCGCGTTGACGGTGAGTGAAATCGCTGCGGCAGGGCTACCGGCGTTGTTTGTGCCGTTTCAACATAAAGACCGCCAGCAGTACTGGAATGCGCTGCCGCTGGAAAAAGCGGGCGCAGCCAAAATTATCGAGCAGCCGCAGCTTACTGTGGATGCCGTCGCCAACACCCTGGCCGGGTGGCCGCGAGAAACCTTATTAACCATGGCAGAACGCGCCCGAGCTGCATCCATTCCGGATGCCACCGAGCGAGTGGCAAATGAAGTGAGCCGGGCTGCCCGGGCGTAATTGTAGCGATGCCTTTTGCATCGTATGAATTTGAGAAGTTAATGGCGTAAAGAATGAATACACAACAATTGGCAAAACTGCGTTCCATCGTGCCTGGAATGCGTCGCGTTCGGCACATACACTTTGTCGGCATCGGTGGTGCCGGTATGGGCGGTATTGCCGAAGTTCTGGCCAATGAAGGGTATCAGATCAGTGGTTCCGATTTAGCGCCAAACCCGGTCACGCAACAGTTAACGAATCTGGGAGCGACGATTTACTTCAACCATCGCCCGGAAAACGTGCGTGATGCCAGTGTGGTCGTTGTTTCCAGCGCGATTTCTGCCGATAACCCGGAAATTGTTGCTGCTCATGAAGCTCGTATCCCGGTTATTCGTCGTGCTGAAATGCTGGCTGAGTTAATGCGTTTTCGTCATGGCATCGCCATCGCCGGGACGCATGGCAAAACCACGACTACCGCGATGGTTTCCAGCATCTACGCAGAAGCTGGCCTCGATCCAACCTTCGTTAACGGTGGGCTGGTAAAAGCGGCGGGCGTTCATGCACGTTTAGGACATGGTCGTTACCTGATTGCTGAAGCGGATGAAAGCGATGCGTCGTTCCTGCATCTGCAACCCATGGTGGCGATTGTCACCAATATCGAAGCCGACCATATGGATACCTACCAGGGCGACTTTGAGAATTTAAAACAGACCTTTATTAATTTTCTGCACAACCTGCCGTTTTACGGTCGTGCAGTGATGTGTGTTGACGATCCGGTAATTCGCGAATTGTTACCGCGTGTAGGCCGTCAGACCACTACTTACGGTTTCAGCGAAGATGCCGACGTGCGCGTAGAAGATTATCAGCAGATTGGCCCGCAGGGACACTTTACGCTGCTGCGTCAGGACAAAGAGCCAATGCGCGTTACACTGAATGCGCCAGGTCGTCACAATGCCCTGAACGCTGCCGCTGCCGTTGCGGTCGCCACGGAAGAGGGGATTGAAGACGAGGCTATTTTGCGTGCGCTGGAGAGCTTCCAGGGGACCGGGCGCCGCTTTGATTTCCTTGGTGAATTTCCATTGGAACCCGTGAACGGTAAAAGCGGTACGGCAATGCTGGTCGATGACTACGGTCACCATCCGACCGAAGTGGACGCCACTATTAAAGCGGCGCGTGCAGGTTGGCCGGATAAAAACCTGGTGATGCTGTTTCAGCCGCACCGTTTCACCCGTACGCGCGACCTGTATGACGATTTTGCCAATGTGCTGACTCAGGTGGATACCCTGCTGATGCTGGAAGTGTATCCGGCGGGCGAAGCACCTATTCCGGGAGCGGACAGTCGTTCATTGTGTCGTACAATCCGTGGCCGTGGGAAAATTGATCCGATTCTGGTGCCGGACCCGGCGCAGGTGGCCGAGATGCTAGCACCAGTATTAACCGGTAACGACCTGATCCTCGTTCAGGGGGCAGGAAATATCGGAAAAATTGCCCGATCTTTAGCTGAAATCAAACTGAAGCCGCAAACTCCGGAGGAAGAGCAACATGACTGATAAAATCGCGGTCCTGTTGGGCGGGACCTCCGCAGAGCGGGAAGTTTCTCTGAATTCTGGCGCGGCAGTGTTAGCTGGGCTGCGTGAAGGCGGTATTGACGCGTATCCTGTCGACCCGAAAGAAATCGACGTAACGCAACTGAAGTCGATGGGATTTCAGAAAGTGTTTATCGCTCTGCACGGTCGCGGTGGTGAAGATGGTACGCTGCAGGGTATGCTCGAGCTGATGGGCTTGCCTTATACCGGCAGTGGAGTGATGGCATCTGCGCTTTCAATGGATAAACTACGCAGCAAACTGCTTTGGCAGGGCGCTGGTTTACCGGTAGCGCCGTGGGTAGCGTTAACCCGCGCAGAGTTTGAAAAAGGCCTTAGTGATAAGCAGTTAGCAGAAATTTCTGCCTTAGGTTTGCCGCTTATCGTCAAGCCGAGCCGCGAAGGTTCCAGTGTTGGAATGTCAAAAGTAGTAGCAGAAAATGCTCTACAAGATGCATTAAGATTGGCATTT
Source organism: Escherichia whittamii (assembly GCF_014836715.1). Taxonomy (GTDB): domain Bacteria; phylum Pseudomonadota; class Gammaproteobacteria; order Enterobacterales; family Enterobacteriaceae; genus Escherichia; species Escherichia whittamii. Next base: position 124,456 of record NZ_JACSQI010000001.1, on the reverse strand, counting down.
CAGCACGATGAAGAAGTATTGATTGAAAAATGGCTAAGTGGGCCGGAGTTCACGGTTGCGATACTCGGTGAAGAAATTTTACCGTCAATACGTATTCAACCCGCTGGAACCTTCTATGATTATGAGGCGAAGTATCTCTCTGATGAGACACAGTATTTCTGCCCGGCAGGTTTAGAAGCGGCTCAAGAGGCAAATTTGCAGGCATTAGTGCTGAAAGCATGGACGACTTTAGGATGCAAAGGATGGGGGCGTATAGACGTCATGCTGGACAGCGATGGACAGTTTTATCTGCTGGAAGCTAATACCTCACCGGGTATGACCAGTCACAGTCTGGTGCCGATGGCGGCACGTCAGGCGGGTATGAGCTTCTCGCAGTTGGTAGTACGAATTCTGGAACTGGCGGACTAATATGTCGCAGGCTGCTCTGAACACGCGAAACAGTGAAGAAGAGATTTCTTCTCACCGCAATAATGGAACGCGTCTGGCGGGGATCCTTTTCCTGCTGACCGTTTTAACGACAGTGTTGGTGAGCGGCTGGGTCGTGTTGGGCTGGATGGAAGATGCACAACGCCTGCCGCTCTCAAAGCTGGTGTTGACCGGTGAACGCCATTACACGCGTAATGACGATATCCGGCAGTCGATCCTGGCATTGGGTGAGCCAGGTACCTTTATGACCCAGGATGTAAACATCATCCAGACGCAAATTGAACAACGCCTGCCGTGGATTAAGCAGGTGAGCGTCAGAAAGCAGTGGCCTGATGAATTGAAGATTCATCTGGTTGAATATGTGCCGATTGCGCGTTGGAATGATCAGCATATGGTTGACGCTGAAGGAAACACCTTCAGCGTGCCGCCAGATCGCACCAGCAAGCAGGTGCTCCCTATGTTGTATGGTCCGGAAGGCAGCGCAAATGAAGTGCTGCAGGGCTATCGCGAAATGGGGCAGATGCTGGCAAAGGACAGATTTACTCTGAAGGAAGCGGCGATGACCGCGCGGCGTTCCTGGCAGTTGACGCTGAATAACGATATTAAGCTCAATCTTGGCCGGGGCGATACGATGAAACGTTTGGCTCGCTTTGTAGAACTTTATCCGGTTTTACAGCAGCAGGCGCAAACCGATGGCAAACGGATTAGCTACGTTGATTTGCGTTATGACTCTGGTGCGGCAGTTGGCTGGGCGCCCTTGCCGCCAGAGGAATCTACTCAGCAACAAAATCAGGCACAGGCAGAACAACAATGATCAAGGCGACGGACAGAAAACTGGTAGTAGGACTGGAGATTGGTACCGCGAAGGTTGCCGCTTTAGTAGGGGAAGTTCTGCCCGACGGTATGGTCAATATCATTGGTGTGGGCAGCTGCCCGTCACGTGGTATGGATAAAGGCGGGGTGAACGACCTCGAATCCGTGGTCAAGTGCGTACAGCGCGCCATTGACCAGGCAGAATTGATGGCAGATTGTCAGATCTCTTCGGTATATCTGGCGCTTTCTGGTAAGCACATCAGCTGCCAGAATGAAATTGGTATGGTGCCTATTTCTGAAGAAGAAGTGACACAAGAAGATGTAGAAAATGTCGTCCATACCGCGAAATCGGTGCGCGTGCGTGATGAACATCGTGTGCTGCATGTGATCCCGCAAGAGTATGCGATTGACTATCAGGAAGGGATCAAAAATCCGGTGGGGCTTTCTGGCGTGCGGATGCAGGCAAAAGTGCACCTGATCACATGTCACAACGATATGGCAAAAAACATTGTGAAAGCCGTTGAACGTTGTGGCCTGAAAGTTGACCAACTGATATTTGCCGGACTGGCATCAAGTTATTCGGTATTGACGGAAGACGAACGTGAACTGGGCGTCTGCGTCGTCGATATCGGTGGTGGTACAATGGATATCGCCGTTTATACCGGCGGGGCATTGCGTCACACCAAGGTAATTCCTTATGCTGGCAATGTCGTGACCAGTGATATCGCTTATGCCTTTGGCACACCGCCAAGCGACGCCGAAGCGATTAAAGTTCGTCATGGCTGCGCGCTGGGTTCCATCGTCGGTAAAGACGAGAGCGTGGAAGTGCCGAGCGTAGGTGGTCGTCCGCCGCGTAGTCTGCAACGTCAGACGCTGGCGGAGGTGATTGAGCCGCGCTATACCGAGCTGCTCAACCTGGTCAACGAAGAGATATTGCAGCTGCAGGAAAAGCTTCGCCAACAAGGCGTAAAGCACCACCTGGCTGCGGGTATTGTATTAACCGGTGGCGCGGCGCAGATCGAAGGTCTTGCCGCCTGCGCTCAACGCGTGTTTCATACGCAGGTGCGTATCGGCGCGCCGCTGAATATCACCGGGTTAACGGATTACGCTCAGGAGCCGTATTATTCAACGGCGGTGGGATTGCTTCATTACGGGAAAGAGTCACATCTTAACGGTGAAGCGGAAGTTGAAAAACGTGTTACAGCATCTGTTGGCTCGTGGATCAAGCGACTCAATAGTTGGCTGCGAAAAGAATTTTAATTTTTATGAGGCCGGCGGTGATTACGGCCTCAGGCGACAGGCACATATCGGAGAGAAACTATGTTTGAACCAATGGAACTTACCAACGACGCGGTGATTAAAGTCATCGGCGTCGGCGGCGGCGGCGGTAATGCTGTTGAACACATGGTGCGTGAGCGCATTGAAGGTGTTGAATTTTTCGCGGTAAATACCGATGCACAGGCGCTGCGTAAAACAGCGGTTGGGCAGACGATTCAGATCGGTAGTGGTATCACCAAAGGACTGGGAGCTGGCGCTAATCCAGAAGTTGGCCGTAATGCGGCTGATGAGGATCGTGATGCACTGCGTGTGGCGCTGGAAGGTGCAGACATGGTCTTTATTGCAGCAGGCATGGGCGGTGGCACCGGTACAGGTGCTGCGCCGGTTGTTGCTGAAGTGGCTAAAGATTTAGGTATTCTGACCGTTGCTGTCGTGACCAAGCCTTTCAACTTTGAAGGCAAGAAGCGCATGGCATTTGCGGAGCAGGGGATCACTGAATTGTCCAAACATGTGGACTCACTGATCACAATCCCGAACGACAAACTGCTGAAAGTTCTGGGCCGCGGTATCTCTCTGCTTGACGCGTTTGGCGCAGCTAACGATGTGCTGAAAGGCGCTGTTCAGGGTATCGCCGAACTGATTACTCGTCCGGGTCTGATGAACGTGGACTTTGCAGACGTACGTACTGTGATGTCTGAAATGGGCTACGCAATGATGGGTTCTGGCGTGGCGAGCGGTGAAGACCGTGCGGAAGAAGCGGCTGAAATGGCTATTTCTTCTCCACTGCTGGAAGATATCGACCTGTCTGGCGCGCGCGGTGTGCTGGTTAACATCACTGCGGGCTTCGACCTGCGTCTGGATGAGTTCGAAACCGTAGGTAACACCATCCGTGCATTTGCTTCGGACAACGCGACCGTGGTTATCGGTACTTCTCTTGACCCGGATATGAACGACGAACTGCGTGTAACTGTGGTTGCGACGGGCATTGGCATGGACAAACGTCCTGAAATTACCCTGGTGACCAATAAGCAAGTTCAACAGCCAGTGATGGATCGCTACCAGCAGCATGGTATGGCGCCGCTGACGCAAGAGCAGAAGCCTGTGGCCAAAGTGGTGAACGACAATACGCCACAAACCGTGAAAGAGCCGGATTATCTGGATATCCCGGCATTCCTGCGTAAGCAAGCTGACTAAGAATTAGCTGGAATTTGGGTTGCGAGGCTCTTTGTGCTAAACTGGCCTGCCGAATGTATAGTACACTTCGGTTGGATAGATAATTTGGCGAGATAATACGATGATCAAACAAAGGACACTTAAACGTATCGTTCAGGCGACGGGTGTCGGTTTACATACCGGCAAGAAAGTCACCCTGACCTTACGACCTGCGCCGGCCAACACCGGGGTCATCTATCGTCGCACCGACTTGAATCCACCGGTAGATTTCCCGGCCGATGCCAAATCTGTGCGTGATACCATGCTCTGTACGTGTCTGGTCAACGAGCATGATGTACGGATTTCAACCGTTGAGCACCTGAACGCAGCGCTCGCGGGCTTAGGCATCGATAACATTGTTATCGAAGTTAACGCGCCGGAAATCCCAATCATGGACGGCAGTGCCGCTCCGTTTGTTTACCTGCTGCTTGATGCTGGTATCGACGAGCTGAACTGCGCCAAGAAATTTGTTCGCATCAAAGAGACTGTTCGCGTCGAAGATGGCGATAAGTGGGCCGAATTCAAGCCGTACAATGGTTTTTCGCTGGACTTCACCATCGATTTCAACCATCCGGCTATCGATTCCAGCAATCAACGCTATGCGATGAACTTCTCTGCTGATGCGTTTATGCGCCAGATCAGCCGTGCGCGTACGTTTGGTTTCATGCGTGATATCGAATATCTGCAGTCCCGTGGCCTGTGCCTGGGCGGCAGCTTCGATTGTGCCATCGTTGTTGACGATTATCGCGTACTGAACGAAGACGGCCTGCGTTTTGAAGACGAGTTTGTGCGTCACAAAATGCTCGACGCGATCGGTGATTTGTTCATGTGTGGTCACAACATTATCGGTGCATTTACCGCTTATAAATCCGGTCATGCACTGAATAACAAACTGTTGCAGGCTGTCCTGGCAAAACAGGAAGCCTGGGAATATGTGACCTTCCAGGACGACGCAGAACTGCCGTTGGCCTTCAAAGCGCCTTCAGCCGTACTGGCATAACGACATCTATACTGTCGTATAAAATTCGACTGGCAAATCTGGCACTCTCTCCGGCCAGGTGAACCAGTCGTTTTTTTTTGAGTTTTTACAGCGTCGTAAGAAATCGGTGCGAACGCTGTTTTCTTAAGCACTTTTACGTGTTACTTATCTTGAATACTGCTGTGGACTTCTGGCTTTAATGATAAGATTTGTGCGCTAAAAACGTTGAATACGATCGGGATGGCAATAACGTGAGTGGAATACTGACGCGCTGGCGACAGTTAGGTAGACGCTACTTCTGGCCGCATCTCTTATTAGGGATGGTCGCGGCGAGTTTAGGTTTGCCTGCGCTCTGCAACGCCGCCGAGCCAAACGCGCCCGCAAAAGCGACAACGCGCAATCACGAGCCTTCCGCCAAAGTTAACTTTAGTCAGTTGGCTTTGCTGGAAGCGAACACGCGCCGCCCGAACTCAAACTATTCCGTTGATTACTGGCATCAGCACGCAATACGCACGGTAATCCGTCATCTCTCCTTCGCAATGGCACCGCAAACGCTGCCCGTTGCCGAGGAATCTATACCGCTTCAGGCGCAACATCTTGCTTTACTGGATACGCTCAGTGCGCTGCTGACTCAGGAAGGCAAGCCGTCTGAAAATGGTTATCGCATTGATTATGCGAATTTTACCCCGCAAGCAAACTTCAGCATGCCCGTCTGGATAAGTCTGGCGCAAGGCATCCGTGCAGGCCCTCAACGCTTCAGCTAACAACAATAAACCTTTACTTCATTTTATTTACTCCGTAATGCGGGGCGTTTGAGATTTTATTATGCTAATCAAATTATTAACTAAAGTTTTCGGTAGTCGTAACGATCGTACCCTGCGCCGGATGCGCAAAGTCGTCAACATTATCAATGCCATGGAACCGGAGATGGAAAAACTCTCCGACGAAGAACTGAAAGGGAAGACGGCAGAGTTCCGCGCGCGTCTGGAAAAAGGCGAAGTGCTGGAAAACTTGATCCCGGAAGCCTTCGCTGTTGTGCGTGAAGCCAGTAAGCGTGTTTTTGGCATGCGTCACTTCGACGTACAGCTGCTCGGCGGTATGGTTCTTAATGAACGTTGCATTGCGGAAATGCGCACAGGTGAAGGTAAAACCCTGACCGCAACGCTGCCTGCTTACCTGAACGCATTAACCGGTAAAGGCGTACACGTTGTTACCGTCAACGATTACCTGGCGCAACGTGACGCCGAAAACAACCGTCCGCTGTTTGAATTCCTCGGCTTGACCGTCGGCATTAACCTGCCGGGCATGCCAGCACCGGCAAAGCGTGAAGCTTACGCGGCTGACATCACTTACGGTACGAACAACGAATACGGCTTTGACTACCTTCGCGACAACATGGCGTTCAGCCCTGAAGAACGTGTACAGCGTAAACTGCACTATGCGCTGGTGGACGAAGTGGACTCCATCCTGATCGATGAAGCGCGTACACCGCTGATCATTTCTGGCCCGGCAGAAGACAGCTCGGAAATGTATAAGCGCGTAAATAAAATCATTCCGCACCTGATCCGTCAGGAAAAAGAAGACTCCGAAACCTTCCAGGGCGAAGGGCACTTCTCGGTGGATGAAAAATCTCGCCAGGTGAACCTGACCGAACGTGGTCTGGTACTTATTGAAGAGCTGCTGGTGAAAGAAGGCATTATGGATGAAGGTGAGTCGCTGTACTCTCCGGCCAATATTATGCTGATGCACCACGTAACGGCGGCGCTGCGTGCTCACGCGCTGTTTACCCGCGACGTCGATTACATCGTTAAAGATGGCGAAGTTATCATCGTTGACGAACATACCGGTCGTACCATGCAGGGGCGTCGCTGGTCCGATGGTCTGCACCAGGCTGTGGAAGCGAAAGAAGGTGTGCAGATCCAGAACGAAAACCAAACGCTGGCTTCGATCACCTTCCAGAACTACTTCCGTCTGTATGAAAAACTGGCGGGGATGACCGGTACTGCTGATACCGAAGCCTTCGAGTTCAGTTCCATCTACAAGCTGGATACTGTAGTCGTTCCGACCAACCGCCCGATGATTCGTAAAGATCTGCCAGATCTGGTCTACATGACCGAAGCGGAAAAAATTCAGGCGATCATTGAAGATATTAAAGAGTGTACCGCGAAAGGTCAGCCAGTGCTGGTTGGTACTATTTCTATCGAGAAATCGGAACTGGTATCAAACGAGCTGACCAAAGCTGGTATCAAACACAACGTTCTGAATGCTAAATTCCACGCCAACGAAGCGGCAATCGTTGCTCAGGCAGGCTATCCGGCTGCGGTGACCATCGCGACCAACATGGCGGGTCGTGGTACTGACATTGTGCTTGGTGGTAGCTGGCAGGCGGAAGTTGCCGCGCTGGAAAACCCGACCGCAGAGCAAATTGAAAAAATTAAAGCCGACTGGCAGGTGCGTCACGACGCGGTACTGGCGGCAGGTGGCTTGCATATCATCGGTACTGAGCGTCACGAATCTCGTCGTATCGATAACCAGCTGCGCGGCCGTTCTGGTCGTCAGGGGGATGCCGGTTCTTCCCGTTTTTACCTGTCGATGGAAGATGCGCTGATGCGTATTTTTGCCTCTGACCGTGTGTCCGGCATGATGCGTAAGCTGGGTATGAAACCAGGCGAAGCCATTGAGCACCCGTGGGTAACCAAAGCGATCGCCAACGCCCAGCGTAAAGTTGAAAGCCGTAACTTCGACATTCGTAAACAGCTGCTGGAATACGATGACGTCGCTAACGATCAGCGTCGCGCCATTTACTCCCAGCGTAACGAACTGCTGGATGTCAGCGATGTGAGTGAAACCATCAACAGCATTCGTGAAGATGTGTTCAAAGCGACCATCGATGCCTACATTCCGCCACAGTCACTGGAAGAAATGTGGGATATTCCAGGTTTGCAAGAGCGTTTGAAAAACGACTTCGATCTTGATTTGCCGATTGCCGAGTGGCTGGACAAAGAGCCGGAACTGCATGAAGAGACGCTGCGTGAGCGTATCCTGGAGCAGTCCATCGAAGTGTATCAGCGTAAAGAAGAAGTGGTTGGTGCTGAGATGATGCGTCACTTCGAGAAAGGAGTGATGCTGCAAACGCTTGACTCCCTGTGGAAAGAGCATCTGGCGGCGATGGACTATCTGCGCCAGGGTATCCACCTGCGTGGCTACGCGCAGAAAGATCCGAAGCAGGAATACAAACGTGAATCGTTCTCCATGTTTGCGGCGATGCTGGAATCGTTGAAATATGAAGTCATCAGCACGTTGAGCAAAGTACAAGTACGCATGCCGGAAGAAGTTGAAGAGCTTGAGCAGCAGCGTCGTATGGAAGCTGAACGTTTAGCGCAAATGCAGCAGCTTAGTCATCAGGATGACGACGCTGCAGCCGCAGGTGCGTTGGCAGCGCAAACCGGCGACCGTAAAGTTGGACGTAACGATCCTTGCCCGTGCGGTTCTGGTAAAAAATACAAGCAGTGCCATGGTCGCCTGCAATAAAAGCTAATTGTTGAAATAAAAGGCGCAGGATTCTGCGCCTTTTTTATAGGCTTAAGACAATGAAAAAACTGCAAATCGCGGTAGGTATTATTCGCAACGAAAACAACGAAATCTTTATAACCCGTCGCGCCGCAGATGCGCACATGGCAAATAAGCTGGAGTTTCCGGGCGGTAAAATAGAAACGGGAGAAACGGCAGAACAAGCGATGGTGCGGGAGCTTCAGGAAGAAGTCGGAGTTACTCCACAACGTTTTTCGCTGTTTGAAAAGCTGGAGTATCAGTTCTCTGACAGGCATATCACACTGTGGTTCTGGCTGGTCGAGTGCTGGGAAGGGGAACCGTGGGGGAAAGAGGGGCAGCCCGGTGAGTGGATGGCGCTGACCAGCCTCAATGCAGAAGATTTTCCGCCAGCCAATGAACCGGTAATTGCGAAGCTTCGACGTCTTTAAGTCGGATAAGGCGTTTACGCCGCATCCGACATTTGCACAAGCTGCCTGATGCGACGCTGGCGCGTTTTATCAGGCCTGGGTAGTTTTCTAACTCATTGATAAATTGGGTTTTGTAGGTCGGATAAGGCGTTTACGCCGCATCCGACATTTACACACGATGCCTGATGCGACATCAGACAAATGTCACTGCTTTGGCTCTTCGCTCCAGTCATCGGACTCAGAAAGATCGCCACTGCTGGGGATTCGTTTCTCTTCAGCAGCCCATTCTCCGAGGTCAATCAACTGGCAGCGTTTGGAACAAAATGGCCGAAATGGGCTGACTTCACCCCACACCACCGTTTTCCCGCAGGTTGGGCAACTCACCGTAATAGTTTCAGACATTTTTACTCCTTAGCAACAGGCCAGTTCGAAATCCAGACGTTCCGGTACTTGTCCATTTTCACTGTCCAGCGGCATAAAGCGAATGGCAAAACGGCTCTTATGACCGGAAATTTGCGGATAAAGCTGTGAATCGAGCGCCAGATTCAGGCGTAACAAATCGGCGTCTTCGCCATTATCCTGATAAAAACCGTTCAGACTGGTCAGTTTGCGGAACGGTGCCGACTGACGAATCAAATCTAACACCATTGTAAGTGCCTGTGTCAGCGGGCTCAGGCTGGCAATCCAGGTTTCTACCTGACTGTCGCGCTGCGACTGGGGTAAATGCAACCAGATATGCAACGTAGGTAAATCAAAGCTGCAACAACCGCCGGGAATGCTCAGACGCTGGCGCACCAGGGCTATCATCCTGTCTTCACGCAGAAATTGCCCGATACGCGGCGCGGAAATCAGCACGCTACCTGCGGCCTTCAACTGCTGAATTAATGCTTCAATACGGCTTTGGTCCACGCCAGGCACACCAATCCAGGTCTGGAGTTTACGCTGTTGACGTTCCAGCTCTTTCAAGAGCTCGGTACGAACTTCTCCACGCTCGAATACATCCAGCAATTCACTAACATTACGGAAGAAATGCAGAGCACCAGCGTAGTTGGCAATAGGCAAATTTACGGTGAGTTGTTGAATTAAAAACTCAATGCGCAGCCATGTACGCATTTTTTCATTTAGCGGATGTTCAAAAAGGACCTGGGTCTGCATTAAGGTTTTTCCTGTGAGACAAACTGCGACGCGAGTTGCATATAGTGTGCGTGCAGGCGGGCAACATCTGATGCAATAGCATTCGGTGTGCCGTTATTATCAATGACGTCATCTGCCACCGCAAGACGGGCTTCGCGCGTTGCCTGGGCAGCAAGAATTTGTTCGACATGCTCGCGAGTGACATCATCACGTTGCATAGTGCGCATAAGCTGAGTTTCTGGGCTGACATCCACCACCAGTACACGATTCGCTTTTTTATGCAGCGAATTTTCAACCAGCAATGGCACAACCCACAGTACATAAGGTGAAGTTGATTGCTGGATCTGGCGTTGCGTCTCCTGCTGAATCAGAGGATGCAGCAGGGCATTAAGCCAGTTTTTCTCTTCCGGATGGGCGAAGATCCGTTCGCGCAAGGTGCGACGTTGCAATGTTCCATCAGCAGCAATAATGTCAGCGCCAAAGTGTTCAGCAATGGCACGCAGTGCAGGTGTACCTGGTTCAACCACCTGACGCGCAATAATATCGGCATCAATGACATTAATTCCGAGGTCAGCAAATGCATTTGCAACGGTACTCTTGCCACTGCCAATGCCGCCTGTTAAGGCAACTGTATACCTCATAATCTATATTCCTGGGAATTCATCATGATTATCAAAATGTTAATAAAGAGCGCGCGAAAGCGAAATTGATGAAACGTTCGCCCACTATTTACCAGGTAAATTTATGGGATTGTAGCGTAAAAAAAGACAATTTCGCAGTCTTGCGCCATATCGATTAGTGCGTATGATAGCGTCACTGGAGTTGCGCTCTTACCCTTATAGCCATTAACCCCAGGAATCTGCACATGCGTATCGAAGAAGATCTGAAGTTAGGTTTTAAAGACGTCCTCATCCGCCCTAAACGCTCTACTCTTAAAAGCCGTTCCGATGTTGAACTGGAACGTCAATTCACCTTCAAACATTCAGGTCAAAGCTGGTCCGGCGTGCCGATTATCGCCGCAAATATGGACACCGTAGGCACTTTTACTATGGCTACGGCACTGGCTTCTTTCGATATTCTGACCGCTGTACATAAACATTACTCTGTTGAAGAGTGGCAAGCGTTTATCAACAATTCTTCCGCTGATGTGCTGAAACATGTGATGGTTTCTACTGGCACGTCTGATGCGGATTTCGAAAAAACTAAACAAATTCTCGACCTGAATCCGGCGTTAAACTTCGTTTGTATTGATGTTGCGAATGGATATTCTGAGCACTTCGTGCAGTTTGTTGCGAAGGCACGTGAAGCGTGGCCGACCAAAACCATTTGTGCAGGTAATGTGGTAACTGGCGAAATGTGTGAGGAGCTTATCCTCTCCGGTGCCGATATCGTTAAAGTTGGCATTGGCCCTGGCTCTGTTTGTACAACTCGCGTGAAAACGGGCGTCGGTTATCCGCAGCTTTCTGCGGTGATCGAATGTGCCGATGCCGCGCACGGTCTGGGCGGGATGATCGTCAGCGATGGCGGTTGTACCACACCGGGCGATGTGGCTAAAGCTTTTGGTGGCGGTGCCGATTTCGTAATGCTGGGCGGAATGCTGGCGGGTCACGAAGAGAGCGGCGGCCGTATTGTTGAAGAGAACGGCGAGAAATTTATGCTGTTCTACGGTATGAGCTCCGAGTCTGCGATGAAACGTCACGTTGGCGGCGTTGCGGAATATCGCGCAGCAGAAGGTAAAACCGTTAAGCTGCCTCTGCGCGGTCCGGTTGAAAATACCGCGCGTGATATTTTAGGCGGCCTGCGTTCAGCCTGCACTTACGTTGGGGCTTCACGCCTGAAAGAGTTGACCAAGCGCACCACGTTTATCCGCGTACTGGAACAAGAAAACCGCATCTTCAATAACCTGTAATCTCCCAATGCTGGCGTGGAGCAACACGCCAGCATTATCCCGCCCCACTCATCGCATCGCCCAGATGGAAAATTGGCAGATACATTGCCACTACTAACGTACCGATAATTCCTCCGGTAATGACCAGCAACGCTGGTTCCAGTAAGGCGGCAAGGTTATCTGCCAGGGCCAGCGTGTTATCCCGATGATGATGGGCAAGATTCTCCAGCATGAGATCCAGCGACCCGGATGTCTCTCCTGTTCTCACTAACTGCAAACAGAGCGAGCTAAACTCCCCTGCATTTTTTAGCGCCAGCCAGATGGGCTGACCGTTACTGATATCATGCTGAATTTGTGTCAGAAGTTGCGCCCAGTACGGGCAGCGTATCGTCTCTCTGACGCTCTCAACCCCCTGCAAAAAAGTAATCCCCGCACTTTGTGTCAGTGCCAGAATCGTAAAGATCTGCGTGAGTTTTTGTCCCCGCATCAGGGCTCCCATAATCGGGATGCGTAATAACCATTTCTGCCGCGCAATAAGCCAGGTTGGGCGACGCATCAGCAGCTTGTTGGCTATCGCCAACAGAAAGCCGAGCACTATCAACAGCCAGCCCCATTCGCCACTAAAGTCTGCCAGCGTCATGATCCCCTGCGTTAGTGCAGGTAGCGGTGTGTTAAAGGTTTTATAGATAGCGGCAAATTCAGGCAGAACAAAATGCAGCATTGCCACAACGACCATTATCGCCATCGTTAAAATGATAATGGGGTAACGCAACGCTGATTTCACTTTGTCGGCCAACTGGCGCTGGGCTTTTTGCTGACGCGCCAGTTCAAAGCAGCATTCATCCAGCTTACCGGTCATTTCCCCCGTGCGGATCATCGACTGGTAAAGTGGCGGAAAAACCTCTGACCAGGGCAATAAGGCACTGGAAAAGGCCACGCCCTGTTCGAGATCGTGAGCCAGCGATTGCAACAATGCCTGCCATTGCTTACTTGGATGCTGTTCAGCCAGCAGTGCCAGCCCTTCAGAAAGCGTTAACCCGGCTTTAAGTAGCGTCGCCAGTTGATGAATGACTTCCGCGCTTTTATCTCCGCGCCACTGTGCAGAACTGATATTGACTCGCTTCAGGTGCAGTGGGGTAACCCTTTGCTGCTGTAGATCCAAAAGTAGCAAAGCGCGACTCTCTGACCATTGCATCCCATCTTGCGCGTTGCCGTCACGAGTTATGCCATGCCATCGCCAGAGTTGCTTATTCGCCATGCGGCATCCCCAACACGCGGATTAACTCTTCAAAGGTGGTTAAGCCCTGTTCCACGGCCAGGCAGCCGTTTTCAAAAAGTGTGCGCATCCCTGTCCGCTTGGCGTGTGTTTCCAGCGATCCAACTTCAGCATTAGAGGAAATAAGCTGGCGTATGGCTGGCGTAATGGGCAGAACTTCAAACAGGGCGGTACGACCATAAAAACCGTGGTAGCAATGTTCACAACCTGGTGCCTGCCAGCGGGACAGCGGAGATGACCATATATTGTCTGGAAGACGAATCGGTTCCTCTTGCCGTTGGCGACAATGCGGGCAAAGTTTACGTACCAGACGCTGGGCTATTACCAGAGTGAGGGCCGACGAGAGCATCCAGCGGGCAACGCCCATTTGCTGTAAACGTACCAGTGTTTCGCAGGTGGAGTTGGTGTGTAGCGTGGACAATACCAGATGACCCGTTTGTGCGGCTTTAATGGCGATTTCTGCCGTTTCGCCATCGCGGATCTCTCCGATCATGATGACGTCGGGGTCCTGGCGCAATAACGCACGCAAAACGCCCTGAAAGGTAAGACCGGCACGCGGATGGATTTGCGTCTGGTTTATCCCGGCGATGGGGATCTCAACCGGATCTTCCACGCTGCAAATATTAATATCAGCGGTATTCAGCGTTTGCAGGGCGCTATACAGCGTGACTGTTTTGCCGCTTCCGGTTGGGCCTGTTACCAGCACCAGCCCCTGTGGTTGCTGCAAGGCGTGGGTAAAGTCCGTCAGTTGTGACGGTTGCATCCCCAGCGTGTTGACATTCAGCGCCTGGTCCACCTGCTGTAACAACCGTAATACTACCTTTTCACCGCCGCGACATGGCAAGGTAGCAATGCGAAATGAGACGGCGTTCCCCGTCAGTTCGACAGTGAATTGCCCGTCTTGCGGCAGGCGATGTTCTGCAATATCCAGGCTTCCCAGCACTTTTAACCTGGCGGTTAAAGCGACCCCGGCATCCAGTGAAATATCAGGTAAAGGATGCAGCACGCCGTCGATACGCAAGCGGATGCGATAGCTATTGTCCGCTGGTTCGATATGAATATCAGATGCGCGTTGTTCCAGTGCAGATTGCAACGTATGAGTCAGCAACTCTGCTTTGGGCTGATGCTTATCGTGAACGGCCACGGGCAATGTCTGTTGTGAGCGACTGGCGTGACCTTCCATTTGTTGGCGCGTCCAGCAGGTAATCTCAATACGTTTAGTGGTAGCGAAATACAATGCATCCAGCAACTCATGTGAGGGGGCGTCGACCACCGCAACATGAACCACTTCTTCGCTGGCATCCAGTAAGACCCCCTGGTAACGCAGACACAGGGCGGTGAGCTGTGAAATATTCATTGCCGCTCCTTAGTTGGCGTCATCAAAGCGGAAGACGTCTTCGCAGGCTTGCTGCAATGCGCTGTCACTTTGAATATTGCAGTTACGCGTCCAGCCGGTGACACCGTTAGCGTTATCCCAACCGGGCGTCATGATGACGCTTAAACCATTGAGGCTCTCTTGCCCGGTCAGCGACACTACTCCCTTTGCCACGCTCATAGCAGAAACATAGCGGGTAGTGGTGGGCGAGGGGATGCCATTGCTGCCGCCGTCGCAGGTGTCCAGTCCGCCATGTTCCAGTGCGCATAACTCTATGGCGGTGCGGTAAGGCACAAAGGTTTGTAGCATGTCGGTGAGAGCGGCTTTGCGCAGGTAGTTCTGATAAGCCGGAATGCCAATGGCGCTTAAAATGGCAATGATGCCAATAACCACCATCAGTTCGATAAGTGTAAAACCGCGTTGCTTGTCCATCTGTTTCGCTCCTTGATTTGGTTAGCGCTACTTTGGCAAACGCCATCAGCACAGGCGAGGGGCAAAAAACGAAACGGGAAGGCGGCTTCAGATGTTTTTTATTACGTTGCAGCAAAAGACAGAAAATTTGCGAGGCGTTACGAAGAAAGGAGGGAAGGGAAGAATATCCGCCCCGTTACAGAGCGGATAAGTCTGTCAGCAGTTAGCGAAAACGCATTGAAAGGTCGAGTGCCTGCACGTGCTTGGTCAGCGCGCCGACGGAGATAAAGTCCACGCCTGTTTCGGCAAATTCGCGCAGCGTTTTGTCGGTGACGTTGCCAGACACTTCCAGCAGCGCCTTGCCGTTGGTGCGTTTAACTGCTTTGCGCATCTGTTCTGTGTCGAAGTTATCCAGCATGATGATATCGGCACCTGCTTTCAGGGCTTCATCAAGTTCTTCCAGATTCTCTACTTCAACTTCTACGGGCGCATCTGGATGCAGCCAGGACGCTTTTTCGACCGCCTGGCGCACTGAGCCGGAGGCAATAATATGGTTTTCTTTGATCAGGAAGGCATCAGAAAGCCCCAGACGGTGATTCGCTCCGCCGCCGCAAAGTACCGCGTATTTCAGAGCCGAACGCAGACCAGGCAAGGTTTTTCGCGTATCCAGCAACTGTGTGTCGGTGCCTTCCAGCAATTCAACATAGTGGCGAACCTTACTGGCTACGCCAGAAAGAGTTTGTACAAAATTAAGTGCAGTACGTTCGCCGGTTAACAGCACGCGGGATGGGCCTTCGAGTTCGAAAAGGAGCTGATTGGCGTTAATGACATCACCGTCATCCACATGCCAGATAATGGTGACATCGTCGCCTGCCAGTTGAATAAACACCTCTTCAACCCAGCGTTTGCCGCAAAATACGCCATTCTCGCGGGTGATCACCGTGGCATGAGAGCGAGAATTTTCCGGTAAAAGTTTTGCCGTAATGTCGTTGTTGGCATCAACTGTTCCGCCTAAATCTTCCCGCAACGCCTGGGCCACCGCGCCGGGGATATCGAGATTAATGCGTTCCAGCAGCTCGTCACGTCGGGTGTCAGGGTTATAGCGGCGAGGCGGCATGTTAAAACTCCAGATAGCTAACGAATCATAAGGTAGAAACATGCTACTCTGAACCGGGTATTAGCACCACATATAAGGAGATCCTGCATGTTGTTAGAACAGGGGTGGCTGGTCGGCGCGCGCCGCGTTCCCTCACCACATTACGATTGTCGCCCGGATGACGAAACTCCCACCTTGCTGGTGGTGCACAATATTAGCCTGCCGCCAGGCGAGTTTGGCGGTCCGTGGATTGATGCATTATTCACCGGGACTATTGATCCGCAGGCACATCCCTTCTTTGCCGAGATTGCCCATTTACGCGTTTCCGCTCACTGTTTGATTCGCCGTGATGGTGAAATTGTCCAGTATGTTCCTTTCGATAAACGCGCCTGGCATGCGGGGGGATCTCAGTATCAAGGTCGCGAGCGCTGTAATGATTTTTCTATTGGGATTGAGCTGGAAGGCACTGATACGCTGGCTTATACCGATGCGCAGTATCAGCAACTGGCGGCGGTTACGCGGGCGCTGATTCATCGCTATCCAGATATCGCTAATAACATGACGGGGCATTGCGATATTGCGCCGGATCGTAAAACCGATCCTGGTCCTGCATTTGATTGGGCACGGTTTCGTGCGCTGGTCAGCAAGGAGACAACATGACGCTATTCACAACCTTACTGGTGTTAATTTTCGAGCGCCTGTTTAAGCTGGGCGAGCACTGGCAGCTCGATCACCGCCTCGAGGCGTTCTTTCGGCGGGTGAAACATTTCTCGCTGGGGCGCACATTAGGAATGACCATTATTGCGATGGGGGCGACCTTTTTACTGTTGCGCGCGTTGCATGGGTTATTGTTCAACGTCCCGACGCTGGTGGTGTGGCTGTTGCTTGGTTTACTGTGTATTGGCGCAGGTAAAGTTCGTCTCCATTATCATGCTTATCTGACCGCAGCTTCTCGTAACGATAGCCATGCCCGTTCCACGATGGCTGGCGAGTTAACCATGATTCATGGCGTCCCCGCAGGCTGCGATGAGCGTGAGTTTTTGCGTGAACTGCAAAATGCCCTGTTGTGGATTAACTTTCGTTTTTACCTTGCGCCGCTGTTCTGGCTGATTGTGGGGGGAACCTGGGGGCCCGTTACCCTGACGGGGTATGCGTTTTTGCGTGCATGGCAATACTGGCTGGCGCGTTACCAGACGCCGCATCATCGTTTACAGTCGGGAGTTGACGCCGTGCTTCATGTACTGGATTGGGTGCCAGTTCGCCTTGCGGGCGTAGTTTATGCCTTGATTGGTCACGGTGAGAAAGCGTTGCCTGCCTGGTTTGCTTCACTGACCGATTTCCATACATCGCAATACCAGGTACTAACGCGTCTGGCGCAGTTTTCTCTGGCGCGTGAACCGCATGTCGATAAGGTGGAGACGCCGAAAGCAGCGGTTTCAATGGCGAAGAAAACTTCGTTCGTGGTTGTGGTAGTGATTGCGCTGCTGACGATTTACGGGGCGTTGGTGTAGTGCCCGGCGATATACACCGGGCAATGTAATCAGTAAGTTTCCGCAGGTGGGATGCCAAAGTCAGGCATCCCATTTTCGTCCCAGCGAATTAATTTTAAGCGAGTATGACGGTTGGGATCGTAAAGTGGATCGCCTTCAATTTCGGTGTAATTACGTGCGTGGTAGACCAATACATCATCACCGTCTGGGGTTTGGGTAAAGCTATTATGGCCAGGGCCATACTGTTGGTTTGCATAGCTGGTCGAAAAGACCGGGTGGGTCGATTTATGCCAGTTCTCTGGCACTTTCGGGTCAGCGTCAATGTCTATCCACAATAACCCCATGCAGTAGTTCTCATCGGTGGCACTGGCAGAGTAACTAATAAATAGTCGGTTACCATGCGTCACAACAGCCGGACCTTCATTGACCCAGAATCCGCGACATTCCCAGCCATACTCTGGTTTGCTCAACATCACCGGCTCGCCTTTAATCGTCCATGGGTTTTCCATTTCTGCCAGATAAATATTTGAGTTCCCTGCGATATCCGGCGCTTTTTGCGCCCATAGATACCACTGTTTTCCCTGATGGTGAAAGGTGGTGGCATCAAGGGCAAACGTATCAAATGGTGTTTTAACTTGCCCTTTTTCAACCCACGTTCCGGTGAGCGGATTGGCATCACGGCATTCGAGGACAAACATCCGGTGCTGAAACATTCCCAGTTTGTCGAGCGCTTGAGTGTGGGTAGCTGCAAAATAGATATACCACCGGTCTTCAATATGATGCAGCTCCGGTGCCCAGATAAGCTCGCTCATGGGACCGCTTTGCGGTTTACGCCACACCACGACAGGAGTGGCGCTTCGCAGTCCGATGAGTGAATTTGCCCGGCGAATTTCCAGCCGGTCATACTCCGGCACCGAGGCGATAAAGTAATAGTTGTTGCCATCGCGCAGGATAAAGGGATCGGCGCGTTGCTCGATAAACGGATTCGGCCAGTCTTGCATTAGGCTTTCCTTACTGTTTCTACAGCGTTTATTTCCTGATAATCATTAAGTTCGCGGTAATTGGTACGACGTTTTTCCAGATCGCTTTGAATGCGTTTCATCAGTTCGCGGTCTACTTTTAGTAAACGGACCACTCCCGCGGTAATCAGATAACCCACTCCGGGAATGACGGTAAAGAGCAGCACAATACCGTTAATCGCCGTGGCGCTTTGGGCTTTCGCACCAGCATCGTAGCCGTACCATGAGAGCAGAAAGCCCACCATCGCCCCGGCAATGGCCAGGCCCAGTTTCAGGAAGAAAAGGTTACCGGAGAAGCTGATGCCGGTGATACGTTTACCGGTCTTCCATTCGCCGTAGTCGTCGACGTCTGCCATCAGTGACCAGTGCAGCGGGGAAGGGATCTGATGCAGAATGTTGAGGAGGAAGTAAAGCACCACAATCATCACCGTGGCGTGCGGATCGAAGAGGTAAAATGTGCAGGAAAAAATGGCCAGCGCGATGTTGGTCCAGAAGAAGACTTTCAGTTTGCACCAGCGGTCGGTTAACACTTTCGCCAGCATACTACCAATCATCATTCCGACAACGCCGAGGCTAATAAAGAGTGTGGCAAACTGTGTACTCTCTCCCATTACCCAGGTCACATAGTACATGGTTGCTGCCATGCGGATGAATCCTGGGCAGACGTTACATAAGGTGAGCAGCAAAATGCGCACCCACTGATCGTTTTTCCAGACATCTTTAAAATCATTCTTCATGTCGTCATGTGTGGGTACCGCCGGACGAATGCGCTCGCGAACAGTGGCAAAACAAAATAGAAACATGCACATGCCGATTATCGCCAGTACGGTCATCGCCAGTTGATATCCCTTCGCTTTGTTATCGCCGCCAAATAGATCCACCATCGGCAGTAGCGTCAGCGAGAGCAGAAGTGTGGCGATCCCTACCATTACAAAACGGTACGACTGACAGGCCACACGTTCTTGTGGATCGTTAGTGATTACACCGCCTAACGAACAGTAAGGAATGTTGATGGCGGTGTAAGTCAGGGAGAGCAGGAAATAAGTGGCAAAGGCATAGATAACTTTGCTGCTGTAGCTCCACTCCGGCGTGGTGAACATCAGGATGCTAAACAGTGCGTAGGGGAAAGCAATCCACAGCAACCAGGGGCGAAAACGACCATATTTGCTTTGAGTCCGGTCTGCAATGGCGCCCATAATCGGGTCAGTTACGGCATCAATGACGCGTACCGAAAGTAATAATACGCCAACCAATGCGGGGGCAAGACCAAAAATATCCGTATAAAAATAGTTAACAAACAGCATGATAGCACCAAAGATGATGTTGCATCCTGCATCGCCCATCCCATAGCCGATCTTTTCTCTTACTGATAATTTACTGCTGTTCATAGAGAAGACTCCCCATCAAGTGATGAAGATAATTATTCGCTTGATATGGGAAAATTGCGTTGCAGGATAGCGCCACTGATATGGAGGATATAGCTATACAGGGAAAAGTGTGAGGCAGGTAACAACCCTCACCCAGAACGGGTGAGGGCGTAGAGAAATTAATGCGCTTTTACGGTTTTTGCGGCTTTCTCTTTGAACAGATAGCCGATGCCTAACACCACCAGCCATACCGGGATCAGGTATACCGAAATCGCCATTCCTGGCGTCATCAGCATAATCACCAGTACCGCCGCCATAAACAGCAGGCAGATCCAGTTACCCAGCGGATAGAGCAGAGCAGGGAAGCGGGTAGCCACGCCTTGTGCTTGTTTGGCGCGACGGAATTTCATGTGCGCAAGACTTATCATCGCCCAGTTAATAACCAGTGCAGAAACTACCAACGCCATTAACAGGCCGAACGCAGATTCTGGAGCAAGGTAGTTAATCAGTACACACAATGCTGTAACCAGCGCAGATACCAGGATGGTATTTACCGGCACGCCGCGTTTATCGACAGACGCCAGCGCTTTTGGCGCATTGCCTTGTTGAGCCAGACCAAACAGCATACGGCTGTTGCAGTAGACGCAACTGTTGTAAACCGAAAGTGCCGCCGTCAGTACCACAATGTTCAGGGCGTTTGCGACAAAAGTATCGCCTAACTCGTGGAAGATCAGTACAAACGGGCTGGTATCGGCGGTAACGCGTGTCCACGGCATCAGCGAGAGCAGAACGGCTAACGAACCAATGTAGAAAATCAGGATGCGGTAGATAACCTGGTTAGTCGCTTTGGGAATACTTTGCTCTGGGTTATCAGCTTCTGCTGCGGTGATCCCTACCAGTTCCAGACCTCCGAACGAGAACATGATAATCGCCATCATCATTACCAGCCCGGTGAAGCCGTGCGGCAGGAAGCCACCTTGATCCCACAGGTTGCTAATGCTCGCCTGAGGGCCACCGTTGCCGCTGAACAACAGCCAGCCGCCGAAGATGATCATCGCCACTACCGCAATAACTTTGATAATGGCAAACCAGAACTCCATCTCACCAAACACTTTAACGTTGGTCAGGTTGATGGCGTTGATCACCACAAAGAACACGGCGGCAGAAGCCCAGGTTGGGATTTCCGGATACCAGAACTGAATGTATTTGCCGACAGCCGTAAGTTCTGCCATGGCAACTAAAACGTACAGTACCCAATAGTTCCAGCCAGAAGCGAATCCGGCAAAGCTGCCCCAGTATTTATAAGCAAAGTGGCTGAAGGAGCCTGCGACAGGTTCTTCGACCACCATTTCACCTAGCTGACGCATGATCAGAAAGGCGATAAAACCTGCAATGGCATAACCCAGAATAATCCCTGGCCCTGCGGACTGTATTACGGAGGCGCTTCCCAGGAATAGCCCGGTCCCTATCGCGCCACCCAGCGCGATAAGCTGAATATGGCGGTTTTTAAGGCCGCGCTTTAGCTGCTCGCCGTGCTGTTGACCTTCCATCATGAAACCTCGTGCGGTGGTTGTTTTTTTGATCTACGCAATGATGCGTGTGTAAGTTTGCAATTCCGTTTGTTGTATTAATTTATTTACATCAAAGAAGCTTGAATTGTTACAGAAAGACTTCCGTCAGATCAAGAATAATGGTATGAGCCAACGAATGCACCCGCTTTATGCATGGTTGAAGATGGGTTGCTTAAAAAGACACCGTTTGTAAAGTCCCGACCAAATTATCTTCATCACAACTCTCGAATATAAATTCATTTAAAATGAATTAGAAATCAAAAAATTGGTAAGTGAATCGGTTCAATTTGGATTTTTATAGTTTAATAATCGTTAAAAAATCCCTTTCGCACGTAAAGCCTACATTTGTGCATAGTTACAACTTTGAAACGTTATATGTGTCAAGTTGTTAAAATGTGCACAGTTTCATGATTTCAATCAAAACCTGTATGGACATAAGGTGAATACTTTGTTACTTTAGCGTCACAGACATGAAATTGGTAAGACCAATTGACTTCGGCAAGTGGCTTAAGACAGGAACTCATGGCCTACAGCAAAATCCGCCAACCAAAACTCTCCGATGTGATTGAGCAGCAACTGGAGTTTTTGATCCTCGAAGGCACTCTCCGCCCGGGCGAAAAACTCCCACCGGAACGCGAACTGGCGAAACAGTTCGACGTATCCCGTCCCTCCTTGCGTGAGGCGATTCAACGCCTCGAAGCGAAGGGCTTGTTGCTTCGTCGCCAGGGTGGCGGCACGTTTGTTCAGAGCAGCCTCTGGCAAAGCTTCAGCGATCCGCTGGTGGAGCTGCTCTCCGACCATCCTGAATCACAGTATGACTTGCTCGAAACACGACACGCCCTGGAAGGTATCGCCGCTTATTACGCCGCGCTGCGTAGTACCGATGAAGACAAGGAACGCATCCGTGAACTCCATCACGCCATAGAGCTGGCGCAGCAGTCTGGCGATCTGGACGCGGAATCAAACGCCGTACTCCAGTATCAGATTGCCGTCACCGAAGCGGCCCACAATGTGGTTTTGCTTCATCTGCTAAGGTGTATGGAGCCGATGTTGGCCCAGAATGTCCGTCAGAACTTCGAATTGCTCTATTCGCGTCGCGAGATGCTGCCGCTGGTGAGTAGTCACCGCACCCGCATATTCGAAGCGATTATGGCCGGTAAGCCGGAAGAAGCGCGCGAAGCATCGCATCGCCATCTGGCCTTTATCGAAGAAATTTTGCTCGACAGAAGCCGTGAAGAGAGTCGCCGTGAGCGTTCTCTGCGCCGTCTGGAGCAACGAAAGAATTAGTGATTTTTCTGGTGAAAATTAACCAGAAGATGTTGTAAATCAAGCGCAAATATAAAGCGCGGCAACTAAACGTAGAACCTGTCTTATTGGGCTTTCCGGCGAGAGTTCAATGGGACAGGTTCCAGAAAACTCAACGTTATTAGATAGATAAGGAATAACCCATGTCAGAACGTTTCCCAAATGACGTGGATCCGATCGAAACTCGCGACTGGCTCCAGGCGATCGAATCGGTCATCCGTGAAGAAGGTGTTGAGCGTGCTCAGTATCTGATCGACCAACTGCTTGCTGAAGCCCGCAAAGGCGGAGTCAACGTAGCCGCAGGCACCGGCGTCAGCAACTACATCAACACCATCCCCGTTGAAGAACAACCGGAGTATCCGGGTAATCTGGAACTGGAACGCCGTATTCGTTCAGCTATCCGCTGGAACGCCATCATGACGGTTTTGCGTGCGTCGAAAAAAGACCTCGAACTGGGCGGCCACATGGCGTCCTTCCAGTCTTCCGCAACCATTTATGATGTGTGCTTTAACCACTTCTTCCGTGCACGCAACGAGCAGGATGGCGGCGACCTGGTTTACTTCCAGGGCCACATCTCCCCGGGCGTTTACGCACGTGCTTTCCTGGAAGGTCGTCTGACTCAAGAGCAGCTGGATAACTTCCGTCAGGAAGTTCACGGCAATGGCCTCTCTTCCTACCCGCACCCGAAACTGATGCCGGAATTCTGGCAGTTCCCGACCGTATCTATGGGGCTGGGTCCGATTGGTGCTATTTACCAGGCTAAGTTCCTGAAATATCTGGAACACCGTGGCCTGAAAGATACCTCTAAACAGACCGTTTACGCTTTCCTCGGCGACGGCGAGATGGACGAACCTGAATCCAAAGGTGCGATCACCATCGCTACCCGTGAAAAACTGGATAACCTGGTCTTCGTTATCAACTGTAACCTGCAGCGTCTTGACGGCCCGGTAACCGGTAACGGCAAGATCATCAACGAACTGGAAGGCATCTTCGAAGGTGCTGGCTGGAACGTGATCAAAGTGATGTGGGGTAGCCGTTGGGATGAACTGCTGCGTAAAGATACCAGCGGTAAACTGATCCAGCTGATGAACGAAACCGTTGACGGCGACTACCAGACCTTCAAATCGAAAGATGGTGCGTACGTTCGTGAACACTTCTTCGGTAAATATCCGGAAACCGCAGCACTGGTTGCAGACTGGACTGATGAGCAGATCTGGGCTCTGAACCGCGGTGGTCACGATCCGAAGAAAATCTACGCTGCATTCAAGAAAGCGCAGGAAACCAAAGGCAAAGCGACAGTAATCCTTGCTCATACCATTAAAGGTTACGGCATGGGCGACGCGGCTGAAGGTAAAAACATCGCGCACCAGGTTAAGAAAATGAACATGGACGGCGTGCGTCATATCCGCGACCGTTTCAATGTGCCGGTGTCTGACGCTGATATCGAAAAACTGCCGTACATCACCTTCCCGGAAGGTTCTGAAGAGCATACCTATCTGCACGCACAGCGTCAGAAACTGCACGGTTATCTGCCAAGCCGCCAGCCGAACTTCACCGAGAAGCTGGAGCTGCCGAGCCTGCAAGACTTCGGCGCGCTGCTGGAAGAGCAGAGCAAAGAGATCTCTACCACTATCGCTTTCGTTCGTGCCCTGAACGTGATGCTGAAGAACAAGTCGATCAAAGACCGCCTGGTGCCGATCATCGCCGACGAAGCGCGTACTTTCGGTATGGAAGGTCTGTTCCGTCAGATTGGTATCTACAGCCCGAACGGTCAGCAGTACACCCCGCAGGACCGCGAGCAGGTTGCTTACTATAAAGAAGACGAGAAAGGTCAGATTCTGCAGGAAGGGATCAACGAGCTGGGCGCAGGTTGTTCCTGGCTGGCAGCGGCGACCTCTTACAGCACCAACAATCTGCCGATGATCCCGTTCTACATCTATTACTCGATGTTCGGCTTCCAGCGTATCGGCGATCTGTGCTGGGCGGCTGGCGACCAGCAAGCGCGTGGCTTCCTGATCGGCGGTACTTCCGGTCGTACCACCCTGAACGGCGAAGGTCTGCAGCACGAAGATGGTCACAGCCACATTCAGTCGCTGACTATCCCGAACTGTATCTCTTACGACCCGGCTTACGCTTACGAAGTTGCTGTCATTATGCATGACGGTCTGGAGCGTATGTACGGTGAAAAACAAGAGAACGTTTACTACTACATCACCACGCTGAACGAAAACTACCACATGCCGGCAATGCCGGAAGGTGCTGAGGAAGGTATCCGTAAAGGTATCTACAAACTCGAAACCATTGAAGGTAGCAAAGGTAAAGTTCAGCTGCTGGGCTCCGGTTCTATCCTGCGTCACGTCCGTGAAGCAGCAGAGATCCTGGCGAAAGACTACGGCGTAGGTTCTGACGTTTATAGCGTGACCTCCTTCACCGAACTGGCGCGTGATGGTCAGGATTGTGAACGCTGGAACATGCTGCACCCGCTGGAAACTCCGCGCGTTCCGTACATCGCTCAGGTGATGAACGACGCTCCGGCAGTAGCATCTACCGACTATATGAAACTGTTCGCTGAACAGGTCCGTACTTACGTACCGGCCGACGACTACCGCGTACTGGGTACTGATGGCTTCGGTCGTTCCGACAGCCGTGAGAACCTGCGTCACCACTTCGAAGTTGATGCTTCCTATGTAGTGGTTGCGGCGCTGGGCGAACTGGCTAAACGTGGCGAAATCGATAAGAAAGTGGTTGCTGACGCAATCGCCAAATTCAACATCGATGCAGAAAAAGTTAACCCGCGTCTGGCGTAAGAGGTAAAAGAATAATGGCTATCGAAATCAAAGTACCGGACATCGGGGCTGATGAAGTTGAAATCACCGAGATCCTGGTCAAAGTGGGCGACAAAGTTGAAGCCGAACAGTCGCTGATCACCGTAGAAGGCGACAAAGCCTCTATGGAAGTTCCGTCTCCACAGGCGGGTATTGTTAAAGAGATCAAAGTCTCTGTTGGCGATAAAACCCAGACCGGTGCACTTATTATGATTTTCGATTCCGCCGACGGTGCAGCTGACGCTGCACCTGCTCAGGCAGAAGAGAAGAAAGAAGCAGCTCCGGCAGCAGCACCAGCGGCTGCGGCGGCAAAAGACGTAAACGTTCCGGATATCGGCAGCGATGAAGTCGAAGTGACCGAAATCCTGGTGAAAGTGGGCGACAAAGTTGAAGCTGAACAGTCGCTGATCACCGTAGAAGGCGACAAGGCTTCTATGGAAGTTCCTGCACCGTTTGCTGGCACCGTGAAAGAGATCAAAGTGAACGTGGGTGACAAAGTGTCTACCGGCTCGCTGATTATGGTCTTCGAAGTAGCAGGTGAAGCAGGCGCGGCAGCTCCGGCGGCTAAACAGGAAGCGGCTCCGGCAGCAGCACCTGCACCAGCGGCTGGTGTGAAAGAAGTTAACGTTCCGGATATCGGCGGTGACGAAGTTGAAGTGACCGAAGTGATGGTGAAAGTGGGCGACAAAGTTGCCGCTGAACAGTCACTGATTACCGTTGAAGGCGACAAAGCTTCTATGGAAGTTCCGGCTCCTTTTGCTGGCGTCGTGAAGGAACTGAAAGTCAACGTTGGCGATAAAGTGAAAACTGGCTCGCTGATTATGATCTTCGAAGTTGAAGGCGCAGCGCCTGCGGCAGCTCCAGCGAAACAGGAAGCGGCAACTCCGGCTCCGGCAGCAAAAGCTGAAGCCCCGGCAGCAGCACCGGCTGCGAAAGCCGAAGGCAAATCTGAATTCGCTGAAAACGACGCTTACGTTCACGCGACTCCGCTGATCCGCCGTCTGGCACGTGAGTTTGGTGTTAACCTGGCGAAAGTGAAAGGCACTGGCCGTAAAGGCCGTATCCTGCGCGAAGACGTTCAGGCTTACGTGAAAGAAGCTATCAAACGTGCAGAAGCGGCTCCGGCGGCGACTGGCGGCGGTATCCCTGGCATGCTGCCATGGCCGAAGGTTGACTTCAGCAAGTTTGGTGAAATCGAAGAAGTGGAACTGGGCCGTATCCAGAAAATCTCTGGTGCTAACCTGAGCCGTAACTGGGTGATGATCCCGCACGTTACTCACTTCGACAAAACGGATATCACCGAGCTGGAAGCGTTCCGTAAACAGCAGAACGAAGAAGCAGCGAAACGTAAGCTGGATGTGAAGATAACCCCAGTTGTCTTCATCATGAAAGCCGTTGCTGCGGCACTTGAGCAGATGCCTCGCTTCAACAGTTCGCTGTCGGAAGATGGTCAGCGTCTGACCCTGAAGAAATACATCAACATCGGTGTGGCGGTGGATACTCCGAACGGTCTGGTTGTTCCGGTATTCAAAGACGTCAACAAGAAAGGCATCATCGAACTGTCTCGCGAGCTGATGACTATTTCTAAGAAAGCGCGTGACGGTAAGCTGACTGCGGGCGAAATGCAGGGCGGTTGCTTCACCATCTCCAGCATCGGTGGCCTGGGTACTACCCACTTCGCGCCGATTGTGAACGCGCCGGAAGTGGCTATCCTCGGTGTTTCCAAGTCCGCGATGGAACCTGTGTGGAATGGTAAAGAGTTCGTGCCGCGTCTGATGCTGCCGATTTCTCTCTCCTTCGACCACCGCGTGATCGACGGTGCTGATGGTGCGCGTTTCATTACCATCATTAACAACACGCTATCTGACATTCGCCGTCTGGTGATGTAAATAAAAGAGCCGGCCCAACGGCCGGCTTTTTTCTGGTAATCTCATGAATGTATTGAGATTATTAGCGAATAGACAAATCGGTTGCCGTTTGTTGTTTAAAAATTGTTAACAATTTTGTAAAATACCGACGGATAGAACGACCCGGTGGTGGTTAGGGTATTACTTCACATACCCTATGGATTTCTGGGTGCAGCAAGGTAGCAAGCGCCAGAATCCTCAGGAGCTTACATAAGTAAGTGACTGGGGTGAGGGCGTGAAGCTAACGCCACTGCGGCCTGAAAGACGACGGGTATGACCGCCGGAGATAAATAAATAGAGGTCATGATGAGTACTGAAATCAAAACTCAGGTCGTGGTACTTGGGGCAGGCCCCGCAGGTTACTCTGCTGCCTTCCGTTGCGCTGATTTAGGTCTGGAAACCGTAATCGTAGAACGCTACAACACCCTCGGCGGTGTTTGCCTGAACGTCGGCTGTATCCCTTCTAAAGCACTGTTGCACGTAGCAAAAGTTATCGAAGAAGCCAAAGCTTTGGCTGAACACGGTATCGTCTTCGGCGAACCGAAAACCGATATCGACAAGATTCGTACCTGGAAAGAGAAAGTTATCAATCAGCTGACCGGCGGTCTGGCTGGTATGGCGAAAGGCCGCAAAGTCAAAGTGGTCAACGGTCTGGGTAAATTCACCGGGGCTAACACCCTGGAAGTTGAAGGCGAGAACGGTAAAACTGTGATCAACTTCGACAACGCGATCATCGCAGCGGGTTCTCGCCCGATCCAACTGCCGTTTATTCCGCATGAAGATCCGCGTATCTGGGACTCCACTGACGCGCTGGAACTGAAAGAAGTACCAGAACGCCTGCTGGTAATGGGTGGCGGTATCATCGGTCTGGAAATGGGGACCGTATACCATGCGCTGGGTTCACAGATTGACGTGGTTGAAATGTTCGACCAGGTTATCCCGGCAGCTGACAAAGACATCGTTAAAGTCTTCACCAAGCGTATCAGCAAGAAATTCAACCTGATGCTGGAAACCAAAGTCACCGCCGTTGAAGCAAAAGAAGACGGTATTTATGTGACGATGGAAGGTAAAAAAGCACCGGCTGAACCGCAGCGTTACGACGCCGTTCTGGTAGCGATTGGTCGTGTGCCGAACGGTAAAAACCTCGACGCAGGCAAAGCGGGCGTGGAAGTGGACGACCGTGGTTTCATCCGCGTTGACAAACAGCTGCGGACCAACGTACCGCACATCTTTGCTATCGGCGATATCGTCGGTCAGCCGATGCTGGCGCACAAAGGTGTTCACGAAGGTCACGTTGCCGCTGAAGTTATCGCTGGTAAGAAACACTACTTCGATCCGAAAGTTATCCCGTCTATCGCCTATACCGAACCAGAAGTTGCATGGGTGGGTCTGACTGAGAAAGAAGCGAAAGAGAAAGGCATCAGCTACGAAACCGCCACCTTCCCGTGGGCTGCTTCTGGTCGTGCTATCGCTTCTGACTGCGCAGATGGTATGACCAAACTGATTTTCGACAAAGAATCTCACCGTGTGATCGGTGGTGCAATTGTTGGTACTAACGGCGGCGAGCTGCTGGGTGAAATCGGTCTGGCAATCGAAATGGGTTGTGACGCGGAAGATATCGCACTGACCATCCACGCGCACCCGACTCTGCACGAGTCTGTGGGCCTGGCGGCAGAAATATTCGAAGGTAGCATCACCGACCTGCCTAACCCGAAAGCGAAGAAGAAGTAATTCTTTGTGTGCCGGAACATCCGGTAAATTAAGAAGCGGCTATCCTGGCCGCTTCAGATTGTTGACAAAGTGCTCGTTGTTGATGTCGGATGCGGCGTAAACGCCTTATCCGACCTACAAAGTCATGCAAATTCAATATATTGCATGACTCGTGTAGGCCCGATAAGCTTGTGCATCAGGCAATTCGATGTTTGCCATCAGTCTTAAGCGGCTAACAACGCCGCTTTTTTTACGCCTGCAATTTACCTTTCGAGTCTTCTTGCTCCACGCTCAGACAACCGTTCGCGTACCGCTGAACGCTGCTCGTTATTCAGTCGGGCAGTATGGTTACTGTCGTTTAGACGTTGTGGGCGGCTCTCCTGAACTTTCTCTCGAAAAACCTGACGTTGTTCAGGAGATGCTGATTGAACACGCTGGCGGGCATTATCACGTTGTTGTTGGTTCAGAGGGCGCTGCTGTACTTTTTCCTTAAATACCTGACGCTGCTCTGGTGATGCGGACTGAATACGCTGACGCGCTGCCTCTCTTTGCTGTTGATTCTGTGGGTTAGTCTGCATTTTTTCGCGGGCCGCCTGGCGCTGTTCAGGCGAGGCAGACTGAATACGCTGACGCGCCGCATCTCTTCGCTGCTGGTTCTGTGAGTTAGTCTGCATTTTCTCGCGGAACGCCTGGCGCTGCTCTGGTGAGGCAGACTGATAACGCTGACGAGCAGCGTCCTTTTGTTGCGGGGTCAGTGGTTGGCGACGGCTGAATTCGCGGAAGTCGTCATAGCTTCCATAGTGTTCAGCTTCATTAAACCGCTGTGCCGCAGCCTGACGCTGGGGATCGCGCGTAGTGACTGGTGCGGCGTGTGTTCGTTGCTGAAACTGACTTGCTGCCGCCTGGCGCTGGCTGTCGCGCGATAGCGCAGGTAATTGCGTGGCGCTCATGCCGCCACTGACATTGGTTTGATGAAACCGCTTTGCCATATCCTGATCATGATAAGGCACACCATCGCGGTAATTTGGATTGTGCCGCCATGCCATATTCTTGTCAGTAAGATGTTCACCAGTAATGCGGTTGAAATTGTTGACGTCGATATTGATGTTGTCGCCGTTGTGTTGCCAGCCATTACCGTCACGATGACCGCCATCGTGGTGATGATAATCATCATCGTCATGATGATGGCCATGATCGTCGTCATCCCAGTCGATGCTGCTGAAAAGTGCGTACGTGGTAGCAACGCCCATGCTGTAGCCGAATCCACGCACAAAGCTGTCAACAAACGGTTCCCCGGCTGGCGGCGGCAGGTAAACAGGCGGATAAGCGGTATTGGCCCAGTTCCCGTAAACCACGGTCGGGTTGTAGTTGGGAATATAAACCACATCCGGATTGGTTGGCTCAATGGTTATTACTGTCGGCGCAGGTTCTGCGACGCCGGGGCTGGACGTAGAAACGGTATTTGATTGTGTGACAGGGGCGCTGGCGGGCGGGCTGGCCGGTACGACTTTTTTCGTTGTCGTGATGACCTTTTGTTCAGTTGATGACTTCAGCGATCCGGTTTGTTGCGCTAGTTGGCGCAAACGCTGTACCGAGTCCATCACATCCTGCGGTTGTGCCAGAAACGCGTCGCCAAGATTTTGCACCCATTGCGGGTTTTCACCCATCAACGCCATCAATTGCGGAAAAGCCACCAGCGATTTGACGCTGGCATCCCACGGCTGGCCGGACACTGCTTCAATAGCGGTATCACCTTGTTTAAGTGGGTTATCGCGCGACCACTGCACGGCCCGGGCGACATTTGCCGGATAGGTCGATGCCATCAGCACCTGCGAAAGCAGGGCGTCGGGATATAGCGCGACGGGCGCGACCCATTGATCGATTTGTGCAGTGCTGAATGCGGATTTGACGACGGCAGGCGTTACGGGAGGCGCGGAAACCGTTGCAGGAAGCGTAACTGCGGTGATATCAGGCGCAGCCTGTTGTGCCGGTTGTGTTTGTACGGGCGTTTCCACAGTGCGGCTTTTCACATACAGCGTACCGGAAGCTGCACATAGCCCGGCACTGCAAATCAGCGCCAGCACATGGGGTTTAAACGGCAAAGTCATTTTCATAATTCGGATCTCAAGGAAATCGCAATGGTCGGCGAACTGCCACCCGCAGGCGCTGTGAATCTGAGTATAAAGAGGCGGTAGTTTAAATTTTGACTAATGTTGGGATTCGTTGAGAAAGGTGATTATCACCATGCGAATTAACAAGGTTTTTACGGAGGGAAACAATCTCTAGACCATCCTTAACGATTCAGCCACTTTTTTATGTTGCTTTTTTGTAAACAGATTAACACATCGTCAAAATCCTGCTATTCTGCCCGTTGCGGTACTGGGCATTTACCCTACAAACTGCTGTCTCACAGGAGCGTGAAGAGAATCGCCTGCCGCACTATGACAATGAGAGCGAGGAGAACCGTCGTGCTAGAAGAATACCGTAAGCACGTAGCTGAACGTGCCGCAGAGGGGATTGCGCCCAAACCCCTGGATGCCACTCAAATGGCTGCGCTTGTAGAGCTGCTGAAAAACCCGCCCGCGGGCGAAGAAGAATTCCTGTTAGATCTGTTAACCAACCGTGTTCCCCCAGGCGTCGATGAAGCCGCCTATGTAAAAGCTGGTTTCCTGGCTGCTGTCGCGAAAGGCGAAGCCAAATCCCCACTGCTGACTCCAGAAAAAGCCATTGAACTGCTGGGTACTATGCAGGGTGGTTACAACATTCATCCGCTGATCGACGCACTGGACGATGACAAACTGGCACCGATTGCTGCCAAAGCACTGTCTCATACGCTGCTGATGTTCGATAACTTCTATGACGTAGAAGAGAAAGCCAAAGCAGGCAACAAATACGCGAAGCAGGTCATGCAGTCCTGGGCGGATGCCGAATGGTTCCTGAATCGCCCGGCGCTGGCTGAAAAACTGACCGTTACCGTCTTCAAAGTGACCGGCGAAACCAACACCGATGACCTCTCTCCGGCACCGGATGCGTGGTCACGCCCGGATATCCCACTGCACGCCCTGGCAATGCTGAAGAACGCCCGTGAAGGCATCGAGCCAGATCAGCCGGGTGTTGTTGGCCCGATCAAGCAAATCGAAGCCCTGCAACAGAAAGGTTTCCCGCTGGCTTACGTCGGTGATGTTGTGGGTACTGGTTCATCGCGTAAATCCGCCACTAACTCCGTACTGTGGTTTATGGGCGATGATATTCCGCATGTGCCAAACAAACGCGGCGGCGGTCTGTGCCTCGGCGGCAAAATTGCGCCAATCTTCTTTAACACGATGGAAGATGCCGGTGCGCTGCCAATTGAAGTGGATGTTTCTAACCTGAATATGGGTGACGTGATTGACGTTTACCCTTACAAAGGCGAAGTGCGTAATCACGAAACCAACGAGCTGCTGGCGACCTTTGAACTGAAAACCGACGTACTGATTGATGAAGTGCGTGCGGGCGGTCGTATTCCATTGATTATCGGCCGTGGCCTGACCACCAAAGCGCGTGAAGCACTTGGTCTGCCGCAGAGCGATGTTTTCCGTCAGGCGAAAGACGTGGCGGAAAGCGACCGTGGCTACTCGCTGGCGCAGAAAATGGTGGGGCGCGCCTGTGGCGTGAAAGGCATCCGTCCGGGCGCTTACTGCGAACCGAAAATGACTTCTGTCGGTTCTCAGGACACTACTGGTCCAATGACCCGTGATGAACTGAAAGACCTGGCGTGCCTGGGCTTCTCGGCTGACCTGGTGATGCAGTCTTTCTGTCACACTGCGGCATATCCGAAGCCGGTTGACGTTAACACACACCACACGCTGCCGGACTTCATTATGAACCGTGGCGGAGTGTCGCTGCGTCCGGGTGACGGCGTGATCCACTCCTGGCTGAACCGTATGCTGCTGCCGGATACCGTCGGTACTGGCGGTGACTCCCATACCCGTTTCCCGATCGGTATCTCCTTCCCGGCGGGTTCTGGTCTGGTGGCGTTTGCTGCCGCAACAGGTGTAATGCCACTGGATATGCCGGAATCTGTTCTGGTGCGCTTCAAAGGCAAGATGCAGCCGGGCATCACCCTGCGCGATCTGGTACATGCCATTCCGCTGTATGCGATCAAACAAGGTCTGCTGACCGTTGAGAAGAAAGGCAAGAAAAACATTTTCTCTGGTCGCATCCTGGAAATTGAAGGTCTGCCGGATCTGAAAGTTGAGCAGGCATTTGAGCTGACCGATGCGTCCGCTGAACGTTCCGCTGCCGGTTGTACCATCAAGCTGAATAAAGAGCCGATCATCGAGTACCTGAACTCCAACATTGTCCTGCTGAAGTGGATGATCGCGGAAGGTTACGGCGATCGTCGTACTCTGGAACGTCGTATTCAGGGCATGGAAAAATGGCTGGCGAATCCTGAGCTGCTGGAAGCCGATGCGGATGCGGAATATGCGGCAGTGATCGACATCGATCTGGCTGATATCAAAGAGCCAATCCTTTGTGCGCCGAATGATCCGGATGACGCACGTCCGCTGTCTGCGGTACAGGGCGAGAAGATCGACGAAGTGTTTATCGGTTCCTGCATGACCAACATCGGTCACTTCCGTGCCGCAGGTAAACTGCTGGATGCGCACAAAGGCCAGTTGCCGACCCGCCTGTGGGTGGCACCGCCAACCCGTATGGACGCCGCACAGCTGACCGAAGAAGGCTACTACAGCGTCTTCGGTAAGAGTGGTGCGCGTATCGAGATCCCAGGCTGTTCCCTGTGTATGGGCAACCAGGCGCGTGTGGCAGACGGTGCGACGGTGGTTTCCACCTCTACCCGTAACTTCCCGAACCGTCTGGGTACTGGCGCGAATGTCTTCCTGGCTTCTGCGGAACTGGCCGCTGTCGCGGCACTTCTTGGCAAACTGCCAACGCCGGAAGAGTACCAGACCTACGTTGCGCAGGTGGATAAAACTGCCGTTGATACTTACCGTTACCTGAACTTCAACCAGCTTTCTCAGTACACCGAGAAAGCAGACGGGGTGATTTTCCAGACAGCGGTTTAAGGTTGTAGCCTGTTGTGAAAAGCCACTTCTTTTGGGAAGTGGCTGAGACTGATGATAAACGCAACATTGCCTGATGCGCTGCGCTTATCAGGCCTACAACATTTCTGCAATTTATTGAATTTGCACTATTTTGTAGGCCGGATAAGGCGTTTACGCCGCATCCGGCAAGAACAAAGCGCACTTTGTCAGCAATCTGAGCCACTTCTTTTGGGAAGTGGTTTTTTTTTGCCGGAATATCTGACGAGCAACTCAATAACGTTAATTCTCAGAACTCGCACTCTTTTCCTTAATGATAGTGTTTCCCTGCATGTAAGAGAGCGATTATCATAATAATGTCGTTATCATTTTAGTGAATTATATTTTTATGTTTTAAATGAATATGCTCGCTAAAAAATCAATCGATTTCAATTCTGATAGGCGAAATAAGATATTGATAGTGTTTATCTTATTTTGTTTTCTGCTGGTTATTACAGGGTGAAGTTTTTCACTTAATGGAGATAAAGTGAATGAAAAAAGCATTTATTATAATTATCTTTTTTCTACTATGCGGCAACGCTTTTGCCGCGACAGCAAAATTACAATATTTGTTTGTCGCAAATGGTGGATTAGTGGGTTTTTATGAGGACGGTAATGTCAGGGGATGCGCACAGTGTGAGCCGATGAAAGAAAACCTTTTAACCATGAGCACTGAATCGCCTATATCACACTGGAAGCGAAATGCTGATGTGATAACAACCACCGACGCAGAGGGTAGTAGCGATCTTCAACTTTATGATAATGGCAAGATTACGGATGACTGGTGGATTTTTGATTACAAAACGATTTACCCTCTTTATTAATCTATTTTTTGTGCGCAGAGTAGTACTGGATTGTCTTCTTCCCTGGTAAGAAGATGGCTGTCGAAAATGACAAAAATTCTGGCCATGGTGGTTGGAACGTTTTTTTCACTATTTTTATCTCTAAACCATCGGCGTTCCACTGTTTTTCTCCGGTAAGGCTGCGATAATTACATCAATGGCGCAATGCGATTTCGGCGCATTGCCGGGAGCAGAGGAACACACTATGGATTACGAATTTCTGCGCGATATTACCGGAGTGGTAAAGGTGCGCATGTCCATGGGGCATGAAGTGGTCGGGCACTGGTTTAATGAAGAGGTGAAAGAAAACCTGGCCTTGCTTGATGAAGTGGAAGACGCCGCGCGCACGCTAAAAGGTAGCGAACGTTCCTGGCAGCGAGCAGGGCATGAATATACCCTATGGATGGATGGCGAGGAGGTAATGATCCGCGCCAATCAACTGGAATTTGCGGGTGACGAAATGGAAGAAGGGATGAACTACTACGACGAAGAAAGTCTGTCGCTGTGCGGCGTTGAGGATTTTCTGCAAGTGGTGGCGGCTTACCGTAATTTCGTGCAGCAGAAGTAAATAAATCTGGCGGAGCCTACGTGCTCCGCCAGAGCCGTTAAACAGCTGGCATATTGCGCCCGTAATAAATCTCGCGCATTTCCTTCCACAGCGCAGCGGTAATTTCTTTGCGCTCGCAGTCGGTTAAATCTTCCGGTTTGGTGTGGAACATGTAGTGCTTAAGGTCGAACTCTTTAAGCAACATTTTGGTATGGAAGATATTTTCCTGATAGACGTTCACATCCACCATGTCATACAGCGCCTTTATATCTTCGGACATAAAGTTCTGAATCGAATTAATCTCATGGTCGATAAAGTGTTTCATACCGTTAATGTCGCGGGTAAAACCGCGCACGCGATAATCAATGGTCACGATATCGGACTCAAGTTGGTGGATCAGGTAATTCAGCGCCTTCAGCGGGGAAATCACGCCGCAGGTAGAGACTTCAATATCGGCGCGGAAGGTACATAAACCGCCTTCAGGATGGCTTTCCGGGTAGGTATGTACGCAAATATGACTTTTATCGAGATGGGCAACCACGGCTTCAGGCAGCGGGCCGGGGTGTTCTGTTTTGTCGATAAGTTTCGGGTCGACCGGTTCTTCGCTCATCAGAATAGTGACGCTGGCACCCTGTGGTTCGTAATCCTGGCGGGCGATGTTAAGAATATTGGCCCCGATAATGGAACAGGTTTCTGACAGGATTTCGGTCAGACGGTTGGCATTATAGAGTTCATCGATATAAGCAATATAACCATCGCGCTCTTCGGCAGTTTTGGCATAGCAGATATCGTAAATACAAAAACTCAGACTTTTGGTCAGATTATTAAAGCCATGCAGTTTCAGTTTTTTCAATTTCTTATCTTCTCCTTAGGACGGCTGTGAAGCCAGTGCGTCTTGCAGATACTGAGGTAAGGCAAAAGCTGCCGTATGGACTGCCGGGTTGTAATAACGGCATTTCAGGCCAGAGGCGAGAAAACGCGCCTGAATAATTTCGGTAGAGAGATGACGTAAGGCGTCGTTATCTGTCGCCCATGCAAAGGTCATGATGCCGCCGTAATAGGTTGGGATCGCCGCCTGATAAAAGCCAACATCACTGAAGTAATGGCTGAGTTTGCGATGGCTGTCGATGGCCTCTTCCTGCTGTAAAAAGCAGACGCCGTTCTGCGCAACGAAAATGCCGCCAGGATTCAGGCAGCGCTTGCAACCTTCATAAAATGCAGACGTGAACAGACTTTCGCCGGGACCGATGGGATCGGTGCAGTCGGAGATGATCACATCAAAGGTCTGGCTGGTTTGATTCACGAAATTGACGCCATCGTCGATCACCAGTTTAAAACGGGGATCGTCGTAGCTACCTGCGTTATGGTTGGGCAAATACTGACGACAGAATGACACCACGCCCGCGTCGATTTCCACCATCGTGATTGACTCAACGTTTTTGTGTCGGGTCACTTCACGCAGCATGGCACCGTCGCCGCCGCCGATGATCAGCACATGTTTCGCGTGACCGTGGGCCAGCAGCGGAACGTGGGTCATCATCTCATGATAGATAAACTCGTCACGCTCGGTAGTTTGTACTACGCCATCCAGCGCCATTACGCGACCAAATGCAGCGTTCTCAAAAATGATCAGATCCTGATGATCGGTCTTTTCATGATACAGAACGTTATCTACAGCAAAGTACTGCCCAAACTGGTCGTGTAGCGTTTCATGCCACAGTTTATTTTCGGCCATGGGTTGATACCTCCTTTGTTAACACTCGTAAAAAAAGAGCGCAACATAATAGCTAACATTGACCGTAGTTGCACGGTCAATATTTCTACAAAAAGGAGCAGTGATTATTTAACGTAGGCAAGCAGGCTTAAGGAATCGCGGGCCAGGGCTTTGCACTTGTTAGCGACGGGAATGCCGATACCGCTTAGATCGCGGTAGCTGTCTTCACCGAGGGATTTCATGTCGAAGGTGTCGTAGTTACTGAGATCCCACTGGTTTTGCTGGGCGAAAAAGACCAGTGCGCGACGAATTTGCCCGTTAGGTAAGTTCTGGTAACCACAATCGTTCTTCAGAAAAACAAAAACTGCCGTTAAATCGGCCATATCTTCGGCTTCAGACTCGCTGAGCGCGTAACTGTTTGCGCATACAGCCATCAGGCTGCCGAATAATACTGTTCTGAAAAACGTCTTCATTGCTTCTACCAGGGCTTAAAGAAGATAAACGTTAGCACACTGTGAGCGAGGCGACGACCATTATTGTCGATTAAATTGTGTCTGCGGCTTGACCTTCCCGTAAGGGTAAGGACTATGCTCAACGTTTGATTTTGTTTCGCCTGCTTGAGAATAAGGAAATAACTATGCAACGCCGTGATTTCTTAAAATATTCCGTCGCGCTGGGCGTGGCTTCGGCTTTGCCATTGTGGAGTCGGTCTGTTTTTGCCGCTGAACGTCCTACACTGCCGATCCCCGATCTCCTCACTTCTGATGTTCGTGGTCGCATAAGATTATCGATCATGCCAGGTCAGTCCACCTTTGCCGGAAAAACGGCGACTACCTGGGGCTATAACGGTAATCTGTTAGGGCCGGCGGTGAAATTACAGCGCGGTAAAGCCGTGACGGTTGATATCTATAACCAACTGGCGGAAGAGACGACGTTGCATTGGCACGGGCTTGAAGTGCCGGGAGAAGTGGACGGCGGCCCGCAGGGGATTATTCCGCCTGGCGGTCAACGTACGGTGACGCTGAACGTCGATCAACCTGCCGCTACCTGCTGGTTCCATCCACATCAGCACGGCAAAACCGGGCGTCAGGTGGCGATGGGGTTGGCTGGTCTGGTGGTGATTGAAGATGACGATATCCTGAAATTAATGCTGCCAAAACAGTGGGGTATCGATGATGTTCCGGTGATCGTTCAGGATAAAAAGTTTAGCGCCGACGGACAAATTGATTATCAACTGGATGTGATGACCGCTGCGGTTGGCTGGTTTGGCGATACGCTACTGACCAACGGCGCTATCTACCCGCAACACGCTGCACCACGTGGCTGGCTGCGCCTGCGTTTGCTCAATGGCTGTAACGCCCGCTCGCTCAATTTCGCCACCAGCGACAATCGCCCGTTGTATGTGATTGCCAGCGATGGTGGTCTGCTGCCTGAACCGGTGAAAGTGAGTGAGCTACCGGTGCTGATGGGTGAGCGTTTTGAAGTGCTGGTGGAGGTTAACGACAGCAAACCGTTTGATTTGGTCACGCTGCCTGTCAGCCAGATGGGAATGGCAATTGCGCCGTTTGATAAGCCGCATCCGGTAATGCGTATTCAGCCGATTGCCATCAGTGCCTCCGGTGCTTTGCCAGACACATTAAGTAGCCTGCCTGCGTTACCTTCGCTGGACGGATTAACGACACGCAAACTGCAACTCTCTATGGACCCGATGCTCGACATGATGGGGATGCAGATGTTAATGGAGAAATATGGCGATCAGGCGATGGCCGGGATGGATCACAGCCAGATGATGGGCCATATGGGCCACGGTAATATGAATCATATGAACCACGGCGTGAAGTTCGATTTCCACCATGCTAATAAAATCAATGGTCAGGCCTTTGATATGAATAAGCCGATGTTTGCGGCGACGAAAGGGCAGTACGAACGTTGGGTTATCTCTGGCGTTGGCGACATGATGCTGCATCCGTTCCATATTCACGGCACCCAGTTCCGTATCCTGTCGGAAAATGGCAAACCGCCAGCGGCGCATCGCGCAGGCTGGAAAGATACTGTTAAGGTAGAAGGTAATGTCAGCGAAGTGCTGGTGAAGTTTAATCACGACGCACCGAAAGAACATGCTTATATGGCGCACTGCCATTTGCTGGAGCATGAAGATACGGGGATGATGTTAGGGTTTACCTCCGCGTAATTCATACTGCCCGTATTTTTAATACGGGCGAAATTCTTAAAAATAGTCTCTGGTCAGTGGTTATAAGTCAGAAAGGTATAAATTGGGCGAACACAATGGAGTGCAGGAGCACCTGATTACGTGTTTTGTGTCGTAATACCTTGCAGGCACAACCCCAATAATTAAAAAAGGAAATTTATGATTACATTTCGAAATCTGATTCTGACGTTTCTGCTTTCGTTTATGGTTACGAGTGCTAACGCCGATATAAAGCTGGAAAGCCAGTCTATCCCGAACCTTAAATTGAGTATCGCGCTCCCCAAAGATCTTCATGTTATGTCAGAGGATATGGCAGCGACACTACAACTGTCTCAGGAACCACAGGCAAATTATTATGATGAAGTAAAACGGGTACATCTTAATATTACGCAATGGCACCAGTCTTTGCCTGCCGGACACCTGGATAGATTCAAGGAAATAACGCTTAACTCCCTGAAAAATTATGCCCCCCAGGCCGAAAAAGTGGTGGTGGATGGGCATAAAGTATGGTTGCTTTCATATAGTTTGATACCAGGGAAAGTCAATAATTTAAGGTTGATTACATCACGGGACGGTAAGCTGCTCACCGGGGAGGTTTCTATGCCTGAAAATGCCGTTACGCAGTATCAGACAGTAATGAAAAATGCACTCCTGTCGCTGAAATTTTCGAACGAGTAAATGAAAAGCACAAAACTGCCTGATGCGCTACACTTATCAGTCTTGGGCGAGCTCTGCAATCTATTGAATTTGCACATTTTTGTGGGCTGGATAAGGTGTTCATGTCACATCCG
This sequence comes from Escherichia whittamii, assembly GCF_014836715.1. Classification (GTDB taxonomy): domain Bacteria; phylum Pseudomonadota; class Gammaproteobacteria; order Enterobacterales; family Enterobacteriaceae; genus Escherichia; species Escherichia whittamii. The sequence goes on along the minus strand of NZ_JACSQI010000001.1, from coordinate 84,231 downwards.
GCATGAACAAAGCGCGCTTTGACAGCAATGTGAGTCGCTCTTACCGATGTTGCGCGTAAAGCCTCGCCCAATCGGGTGGGGATATAAGCGCGGTAACTACGTAATGGCTTACATTTTTTAGCGTATTTTGTAAACCCATGAAACAAAGCAATCCCCGCCATACCGCTAAATACGCGGCACGCCTGGCGCTGCTACAGCGCCAGTTAAGCAAAAAGGCCAAAGGCTCGAAAAACCGCGCCAAAGCCCGCTTAAAGGTGGCCCGACACCACTCGAAAATTGCCGATTGCCGACAGGATGCCTTGCACAAGGCAACCCGCAAACTGATTAACGAAAACCAAGTTGTTTGCGTCGAATCTCTTAAGGTGAAAAACATGATCCGCAACCAGTCGCTATCCAAAGCGATAGCAGACGCGAGCTGGCGCTAACTGGTGCGCCAGCTCCAGTACAAAGGCGAATGGGCCGGGCGGACAGTAGTCGCAATCGACCAGTGTTTCCCGCCCTCAAAACGCTGTAGCTGTTGTGGCTTCATCATGCAAAAAATGCCTCTTGATGTGCGGAAATGGCACTGCCCTGAATGCGGCGCAGATCATGACCGTGATATCAATGCGGCCCGTAATATAAAAGCGGCGGGACTCGCCGTGTTAGCTTGTGGAGAGCCTGTAAATCCTAAGCCGCTTAACGCGGCTTAGGTTCGGCTCCGCGAAACAAGAATCCTCGCGCTTTAGGGCGGGGAGTACGTCAATTCACATCATCCGGCAGCGCATAAGCCACAATATAGTCGCCCATCTTCGTGCCAAATGAACCGTGACCGCCTGCGGAGATCACCACATACTGCTTACCGTTGACTTCATAAGTCATTGGCGTTGCCTGACCGCCCGCTGGTAAACGTCCCTGCCACAGTTTTTCACCGTTGCTCATGTTGTAAGCGCGCAGGTAGTTATCTGCCGTAGCGGCAATAAACAACACGTTACCTGCCGTGGAGATTGGCCCGCCAAGCATTGGCATACCCATATTGAACGGCACCGGAACGGGCATCGGGAACGGCATGCTGTCCTGCGGCGTACCAATGCGTTTCTTCCACACCACTTCGTTGGTTTTCAGATCCAGCGCCGAGATGTAGCCCCATGCTGGCTGTTTACACGGCAGACCAAACGGCGAAAGGAACGGGTTAAGCGTGACGCCATACGGCACGCCGTACTGTGGCTGAATACCGGATTCCGTACCCGTGCCTTTAGCATCTTTTGGCTGTTCCATCGGGTTGCCAGGACCGCGTGGGATCAGTTTTGAAACAAACGGCAGCGCCATTGGGTTGGCAATTGCCACTTCACGATTCGGATCAACGGAAATCCCGCCCCATTCGAACATCCCCAGATTACCCGGGAATACCAGCGTACCCTGTTCAGATGGCGGGGTAAAAATACCTTCATAGCGCATTTGGTGGAACATCACGCGGCACACCAGCTGGTCAAACATGGTGGCGCCCCACATATCCGCACCGCTTAAATCTTTCGTCGGACGGAAACTCAGTTCAGAGAACGGTTGGGTAGGGGTGACGTAATCGCCTTTCGCTGCGCCTTGTGGAACTGGTTTTTCCGGGGCCGGAACCACCAGTTCGCCATTACGACGATCGAGCACAAAAATGTTGCCAGTTTTCGCCGGAGCGTAAATGACCGGCACCTTCTGACCGTTAACGGTGATATCTGCAAGCGTCGGTTGTGCCGGAAGATCCATATCCCACAGGTCGTGGTGAACGGTCTGGTAACTCCACGCCAGTTTCCCGGTGGTGGCATTCAGCGCCAGAATCGAGCTGGCATAACGTTCTTGTTCCGCTGTGCGGTTACCGCCCCAGATATCTGGCGTGGTCACGCCCATTGGCAGATAAACCAGATCCAGCTTCGCGTCATAGGCCGCTGGAGCCCAGGAGTTTGGCGAGTTAAAGGTAAAGGTGTGCTCGTCAGACGGGATCTCGTTCGGATCTTTCGCGCCCGGATCAAAGGCCCACAGCAGCTCTCCGGTGTTGACATCAAAACCACGAATCACGCCAGACGTTTCGCGGGTTGAGAAGTTATCGGTGACTGAACCAGCCATCACGATGGTTTTATCGGTGATAATCGGCGGCGAAGTCGGCTCATACAGGCCCGGTTTGGTGTCCGGCATGTTGCTTTGCAGATTGAGCACGCCTTTATTGGCGAAGGTTTCGCACAGCTTGCCGTTTTCAGCGTTAATCGCAATCAGGCGACCATCATTCACCGGAAGAATGATACGACGCGGGCAATCCGCCATCACTTCCGGCGAGGCAGTTTCAGCTTTGGCTTCATGATAAGAGACGCCGCGACAGGTTACGTGCTGGAATGACTCGTTGGTTTTCAGCTCAGGATCGTAATGCCATTTTTCTTTGCCGCTGGCAGCATCGAGTGCAAACAGACGCTGGTGAGCGGTACACAGGTAAAGCGTGTCGCCCACTTTAATTGGCGTCACTTCATTGGTGATTTCGCCCGGATCATTCGGCTGTTTGACATCGCCCGTGCGGAACACCCATGCTTCTTTCAGGTTGTGGACGTTATCGGCGTTAATTTGCTTCAGCGGCGAAAAGCGTTGGCCTTCCTGATTGCGGCCATAGGCAGGCCAGTCCTGATCGGCAACGGGGGAGATGGCTTCTGCTGGCGTGGCATCGGCGCTTAAGGTGCCGTTGATTTCCTGCGGATCGTTAAATCCGGCCCAGGTGAGGATACCGCCGCTAATCAGTAGCGCGACCACCAGCGCAGCAACAGCACCACTGGAAGGGATAACCAGGCGACGCCAGACAAACGGCAGGATCAGCCAGATGCCGAAGAAGACCAGAATATCGCTGCGCGGAGTCAACGCCCAGAAATCAAAACCGACTTCCCAGACACCCCAAATCATAGTGCCGAGCAGCAGAGCCGCGTACAGCCAAAGCGCGGCGCGTTTACTGCGCCACAGCATCCAGGCGACGCCAAGCATCACAAGGCCAGCGATAGGGTAGTACCAGGAGCCGCCAATCGCGACCAGCCAGCCTCCGCCAATGAGAAGATACAGCCCGCAAAGCGCTGCAAAAAGGGCTGTTAGCGTCACGAGTAATCGTCGCGAGCCGGTATTGTTAATTGCCATAAAGAGACACCATTTCAATTCATTAATGTTTTAGTAGCAATTAATTATAGGTTTTAACATGTGTGATCGTCATCACAATTTGAGCTTTATTAACAGATTCCGCCAATGAATCGTTTTGCTGGTATACTGCGTGTCTTGCGCTTTGTTGCGGTGCCAAAACCTGCCCGTGCGAAGTGATTTGTTTTTAAATCATATGGTTAGAGATATGAAACATACTGTAGAAGTAATGATCCCCGAAGCGGAGATTAAAGCGCGTATCGCCGAACTGGGTCGTCAGATTACTGAGCGTTACAAAGACAGCGGCAGCGATATGGTGCTGGTAGGTCTGCTGCGTGGCTCATTTATGTTTATGGCGGACCTGTGCCGTGAAGTTCAGGTATCTCATGAAGTCGACTTTATGACCGCCTCCAGCTACGGTAGCGGCATGTCCACCACCCGTGATGTGAAAATCCTCAAAGATCTGGATGAAGATATCCGTGGCAAGGACGTGCTGATTGTTGAAGATATCATCGACTCGGGTAATACACTGTCGAAAGTGCGTGAAATCTTAAGCCTGCGCGAACCGAAGTCGCTGGCGATTTGTACGCTGCTGGATAAACCGTCCCGACGTGAAGTGAACGTCCCGGTAGAATTTATCGGTTTCTCGATCCCGGATGAGTTTGTGGTGGGTTACGGTATTGATTACGCACAGCGTTACCGTCATCTGCCGTATATCGGCAAAGTGATTCTGCTGGACGAGTAAGTGCGGAGTTGCCGGATGTGTTGCATCCGGCATTGCATATTTATTTGTGATTGATGTGCTTCAGCTTGAGGTTGGAAATCCCGTGACGGTAACGTTGCTCAAGGGTTTCGCGGTTGGTGGCTGTGACATCCAGGTCACGCAGTAAGCCGTCGTGAATGCCGTAGGCCCAGCCGTGAACGGTGACTTTCTGCCCGCGTTTCCACGCTGATTGCATAATGGTGGAGTGACCCAGGTTATATACCTGTTCCATGACGTTCAGTTCGCACAAGGTATCCAGGCGACGCTCTGGCGGCATTTCGCCGAGCAATGAGCTATGTTTGAACCAGATATCGCGGATGTGTAGCAGCCAGTTGTTGATAAGCCCCAGTTCCGGGTTTTCAACCGCCGCTTGCACGCCGCCGCAACCGTAGTGGCCACAGATAATAATGTGTTCAACTTCGAGAACATCCACTGCATACTGAACCACGGAGAGGCAGTTCAGATCGGTGTGAATGACCAGGTTAGCAACATTCCGGTGAACAAAAAGTTCGCCCGGCTCAAGACCTGTTAAACGTTCAGCAGGAACGCGACTGTCGGAACATCCAATCCATAGAAAGCGCGGTTTTTGCGCTTGTGCCAGTTTCTCAAAAAACCCGGGATCCTCTTCCACCAGCATTTTTGACCATAGTGCATTATTGCTGATGAGTGTATCTATGTCTTTCATGGAGGTTAACGACCTGTAACCAAATAATTACGTTTGGCTAATATAGGGCAACTCCGGGACGATTTAAACCACAGATAAAGTGTAAGAACGTAAGGTAAGTAAAAATTTATGACCATTGCACTGGAACTTCAGCAGCTTAAAAAAACCTATCCAGGCGGCGTTCAGGCGCTTCGTGGAATAGATTTGCAAGTCGAAGCGGGTGATTTTTATGCGCTTCTCGGGCCGAACGGGGCCGGAAAATCAACCACTATCGGTATTATCAGCTCTCTGGTAAATAAAACCTCCGGGCGGGTCAGCGTATTTGGTTACGATCTTGAGAAAGATGTCGTTAACGCTAAACGTCAGTTGGGACTGGTGCCGCAGGAATTTAACTTCAACCCGTTTGAAACCGTACAGCAAATTGTGGTGAATCAGGCGGGGTACTACGGTGTAGAGCGCAAAGAAGCGTACATCCGCAGCGAAACGTATCTTAAACAGCTCGATCTATGGGGAAAGCGTAACGAACGTGCGCGCATGTTATCTGGCGGGATGAAGCGCCGTTTAATGATTGCCCGCGCGCTGATGCACGAACCTAAACTGCTTATTCTGGATGAACCAACAGCAGGCGTGGATATCGAACTTCGCCGCTCAATGTGGGGCTTTTTGAAGGATTTAAACGACAAAGGCACCACCATCATTCTTACCACGCACTACCTGGAAGAAGCAGAAATGCTGTGTCGCAATATCGGCATTATTCAACACGGTGAGCTGGTGGAAAATACCTCGATGAAGGCACTGTTGGCAAAGCTGAAGTCAGAAACCTTTATTCTCGACCTTGCGCCGAAAAGCCCGTTGCCGAAGCTCGATGGTTACCAGTATCGGCTAGTGGATACCGCTACGCTTGAAGTTGAAGTGCTGCGTGAGCAGGGGATCAACAGCGTATTCACACAGTTAAGTGAGCAGGGCATTCAGGTGTTAAGTATGCGCAACAAAGCTAACCGTCTGGAAGAGCTGTTTGTGTCACTGGTTAATGAAAAACAAGGAGATCGCGCATGATGCATCTTTACTGGGTGGCGTTAAAAAGCATCTGGGCGAAAGAGATCCATCGCTTTATGCGTATCTGGATACAGACGCTGGTGCCTCCGGTCATCACCATGACCCTTTATTTTATTATCTTCGGTAACCTGATTGGTTCGCGCATTGGCGATATGCATGGCTTCAGCTATATGCAATTCATTGTTCCGGGGCTGATCATGATGTCGGTGATCACCAATGCCTACGCCAACGTCGCTTCATCATTTTTTGGCGCTAAGTTCCAGCGTAATATTGAAGAGTTGCTGGTCGCTCCAGTACCGACGCATGTGATTATTGCTGGATATGTTGGTGGTGGCGTGGCGCGCGGACTGCTTGTTGGCATGCTGGTGACAGCAATTTCGCTATTCTTTGTGCCGTTTCAGGTGCATTCGTGGGTATTTGTCGCTTTAACGCTGGTGCTCACGGCGGTGTTGTTCTCTCTTGCCGGATTGCTTAATGGTGTGTTTGCCAAAACGTTTGATGACATCAGCCTGGTGCCAACCTTTGTACTGACGCCGCTGACCTATCTTGGTGGGGTATTTTACTCACTGACCTTGCTGCCACCGTTCTGGCAGGGGCTGTCGCACCTCAACCCAATAGTCTATATGATCAGTGGTTTCCGCTACGGCTTCCTTGGCATTAATGATGTGCCGCTGGTCACTACTTTTGGCGTACTGGTTATTTTTATTATTGCGTTTTATCTGATCTGTTGGTCGCTGATCCAGCGCGGACGCGGTCTGCGCAGCTAAGGCTATTTCCTCTCCTCTGGATTTGGGGGAGAGGAGTTTTGATGACTATCACCCTTTATCAACAATGGTCAGGGTAGACTAATTTTCGGCTAAGGAGGAAGGCGATGTTAGGTTGGGTAATTACCTGTCACGACGAGCGCGCGCTCGAGATGCTTGATGCGCTGGAGAAAAAATACGGTTCGCTTCTTCAGTGCCGGGCGGTGAATTTCTGGCGAGGATTAAGTTCCAATATGCTAAGTCGCATGATGTGCGATGCTCTGCATGAGACAGATTCTGGTGATGGAGTTATCTTTTTAACCGATATTGCAGGTGCAGCGCCTTATCGCGTTGCGTCGTTATTAAGCCACAAACATTCCCGTTGCGAAGTGATTTCTGGCGTCACGTTACCGTTAATTGAACAGATGTTGGCATACCGTGAAACGTTATCCAGCGCGGAGTTTCGCGAGCGAATTGTCGAACTGGGTGGGCCTGATGTCAGTAGCCTCTGGCACCAGCAACAAAAAAATCCACCCTTTGTCCTCAAGCATAATTGGTTCGAGTATTAAATCGCATCCCGATTTTGCTACACTAACGGCGCTGTTTCTCGCCTGGTCGTTTTCTAATGATTAAAAAGATAATTTTTTTACTGCTGCTGATTTCATCTGGCGTCGGCGCAGCGCTTCCCGCGCGTTATATGCAAACCACTCAGGACGCGGCTATCTGGGGAAAAATTGGCGACAAAACGGTAACCGTAGGCAACATTCGTGCCGGACAGATTATTTCGGTCATCCCAACCGCAGCCGATTATTATAAATTCAATTTTGGTTTTGCTACGGGATATATCGATAAAGGGCATCTGGAACCTGTACAAGGGCGGCAAAAAGTTGAAGATGGACTGGGGGATCTCAATAAGCCACTGAGTAACCAAAATCTTATTACATGGAAAGATACTCCGATATACAACGCGCCTGATGCAGGTAGTGCGCCATTTGGCGTGCTGGCCGATAACTTGCGTTATCCCATAATTAATAAATTAAAAGATCGCCTGAATCAAACCTGGTATCAAATTCGTATTGGCGAACGTCTGGCCTATATCAGTGCACTGGATGCGCAGCAGGATAATGGTATTCCTGTATTGACCTACCATCATATTTTACGCGATGAAGAGAATACCCGTTTTCGTCATACTTCGACCACGACCTCGGTGCGCGCTTTCAACAACCAAATGACCTGGTTGCGCGACAGGGGATATACCACGTTAACCTTGTATCAACTGGAAGGGTATCTGCGTAATTCGATGAATCTTCCGGCTCGCGCGGTGGTGCTGACGTTTGATGATGGTTTGAAGTCGGTGAGTCGTTATGCATATCCCATTCTGAAACAATATGACATGAAGGCCACGGCGTTTATTATTACCTCGCGTATTAAACGCCATCCACAGAAATGGAATCCGCAGTCATTACAGTTTATGAGTGTTTCTGAACTGCGTGATGTCAGCGATGTTTTTGATTTCCAGTCACATACCCACTTTTTACATCGGGTTGATGGCTATCGCCGACCAATATTACTCAGCCGCAGTGAGCATAATATTCTGTTTGATTTTGAACGCTCTCGCCGGGCGCTAAACCAATTTAATCCTCATGTCTTGTATCTTTCATATCCATTTGGCGGATTTAATGACAAAGCGGTAAAGGCGGCAAATGATGCCGGATTTCATCTGGCGGTGACGACCATGAAAGGTAAAGTAAAACCGGGGGATAATCCGTATTTATTAAAGCGGCTGTATATTTTAAGAACAGATTCGCTGGAGACGATGTCGCGGCTGGTGAGTAACCAGCCGCAGGGATAACAATCAGGCAACCTGTACCGGAATCGCTTTCGCGGTACGTTTCATTTCGTTGTCGCCTTCAAAATAGGCGACGTTGGGCCGCCAGGTACGGGCTTCGGCATCTGGCATAGTGACGAAGCTGGCGATGATGACAATATCGCCGACGCTGGCGCAGTGAGCCGCCGCGCCGTTGACAGAAATAATTCTCGAACCGCGTTCTGCCGCGATGGCGTAGGTGGAGAAACGCTTGCCGTTGGTGACATTCCAGATATCAATGGCTTCGTTTTCGAGAATACCGGCTGCGTCAAGAAAATCCTGGTCAATGGCGCAAGAACCTTCATAGTGCAGGTCCGCATGAGTCACTTTCACGCGGTGGAGTTTGCCCTGCAGCATCGTGCGAATCATAACTTCTACCTTTCTACCCTGTCATTAGCGAAGCAGGCGGTGCCTGCTTTGAGAAAATTCTCACGCAGTATTGCCCGATTTTTGTTTAGTGTCTACTCATCTGACGGCATTTGCATCAGCAGTTTGCGTGCCGTGCCGAAGCCCGCCATGCAACGCCTGTAACCAATTGAAATTTCTCTGAACGCTGCTCGGTAAACAACAAAGAGGCGGCTGACTACGGCGTACATTGACTTGATACTGCCTTCACACAGGGCCACACGGAAGGCAGGGAAGATGGACGCACCGAGTACCACACCGCATGACGCGGTATTTAAACAATTTTTAATGCACGCGGAAACGGCCCGCGACTTTCTGGAGATACATTTGCCAGCGGAACTACGCGAACTGTGTGACTTCGACACGCTTCATTTAGAGTCGGGGAGTTTCATCGAAGAGAGCCTGAAAGGACACAGCACGGACGTGCTCTATTCCGTGCAAATGCAGGGCAATCCCGGTTATCTGCATGTTGTGATTGAGCATCAAAGCAAGCCGGATAAGAAAATGGCCTTTCGCATGATGCGATATTCCATTGCCGCCATGCACCGACATCTGGAAGCAGATCACGACCAACTGCCGCTGGTGGTGCCGATTCTGTTTTATCAGGGCGAGGCCACACCTTATCCGCTCTCTATGTGCTGGTTTGATATGTTTTACTCACCGGAACTGGCGCGACGTGTCTATAACAGCCCTTTTCCGCTGGTGGATATCACCATCACGCCGGATGACGAAATTATGCAACATCGGCGGATTGCAATTCTCGAACTGCTGCAAAAACACATTCGCCAGCGCGACTTAATGTTATTGCTGGAGCAACTGGTCACGCTGATTGACGAAGGGTACACTAGCGGAAGTCAGTTAGTTGCCATGCAAAACTATATGCTGCAACGCGGTCATACTGAACAAGCGGATTTGTTTTACGGTGTGGTGAGAGACAGGGAATCGGGAGGGGAGTCTATGATGACGCTGGCGCAATGGTTTGAAGAGAAGGGGATTGAAAAGGGGATTCAGCAGGGAAGACAGGAAGTAAGAGAGGAAGTAAGACAGGAGTTCGCCCAGCGTCTTCTGAGTAAAGGGATGTCTCGGGAAGACGTTGCAGAGATAGCAGATTTACCTCTTACAGAGGTTGATAAGCTGATTAACTAAATTGCCTGCGATATGAATCATCGCTACAGACGTCATCGCCATGACGTGGGCAAATTAATAACTGGCGCCATCAGCCGTAGCGCCAGTTAAGTATTACGCCAATTCGACGATTTTGTTGTCGATCAGGCGAGCATCGCCAAGCCAGGCGGCTACCAGAATCACTGCCCGTTTGCTGTTTTCAGAGACTTCCAGCAATGTGTCGGCATCGCGAATCTGAATATCATCGGCGCGGAAGCCTTTTTCATTCAGTTCTTGACCCGCAATGGCAATAATTTCATCGAGATCCCGCTCTCCAGCCTGCAATTTGTCGGCAATCGAACTTAAAACCTTGTACAGACCAGGCGCAATTTTGCGTTGTTCTGCCGTCAGATAACCGTTTCGAGAACTGAGCGCCAGACCATCTTTCGCGCGCATAATCGGCACACCAACAATCTCAATATCAAAGCCCATATCGGCAACCATTTTGCGGATCAGCGCCAGTTGCTGAAAATCTTTTTCACCGAAGCAGGCGATGTCTGGCTGGACAAGGTTAAACAGCTTGCTGACGATGGTCGAAACGCCACGGAAATGTCCCGGACGGCTGGCACCTTCCAGCATGGTCGAAAGGCCAGGAACGTCAACATAGGTGTGGGTTTCAGTACCGTTCGGGTAGATCTCTTTTACTGATGGGGCGAAAACCAGATCCACTTTACGTTTGTTTAGCTTCTCGCAGTCTTCCTGCAAGGTGCGGGGATAGCGAGCCAAATCTTCCGGGCGGTCGAACTGCATCGGGTTAACGAAAATACTGACGACCACCACATCGGCGCGGGTTTTGGCTTCGTCGACCAGTTTCATATGGCCATCGTGCAGGTTACCCATAGTAGGCACCAGCGCCACGCGCTTGCCTTCCATTCGCAGGCGACGAATTTGCTGACGCAGCAGCGGCAGGGTTTCGATAATTAACACAACGTCACTCCTTAATGGAAACTGTGTTCTTCGCCCGGGTAAACACCGGACTCCACTTCAGCCATATACTGCCGCACAGCTGCGCGGATGTCGCCCGTTTCAGCGAGGAAATTTTTAGCGAATTTAGGGATATGGCCGCCGGTAATGCCGAACGCGTCGTGCATCACGAGGATTTGCCCGTCGGTAACGTTGCCTGCGCCAATACCGATAACCGGGATCGCCAGCGCCTCGGTAATGCGTTTTGCTAGCTCAACTGGCACACATTCCAGCACCAGCAACTGTGCGCCTGCGGCTTCTAACGCTAATGCGTCATTGAGTAAACGGTCACCTGCATCGCCGCGCCCCTGAACTTTATAACCGCCGAAAATATTCACCGACTGCGGCGTTAAGCCCAAATGTCCACACACCGGAACCGCACGCTCGGTCAACATTTGCACCGTTTCTACCAGCCAGGCACCGCCTTCGATTTTAACCATATTGGCACCGGCACGCATAACCGTTGCGGCATTTTTAAATGCTTGTTCCGGTGTGGCATAGGCCATAAACGGTAGATCAGCCAGCAGCAGGCAGTTCGGCGCACCGCGACGTACAGCGGCAGTGTGGTAGGCGATATCTTCAACGGTGACGGGGAGTGTGGATTCATGCCCCTGAACGGTCATACCCAGCGAATCGCCGACCAGCATGACGTTCAGACCTTCGTCAGCAAACAGTTTGGCAAAACTGTAGTCGTAAGCGGTGATGGTGGCGAAGCGTTTTTTTTCTTGTTTGTATTTTTGCAATAAGGAGATGGTGGTCGGTTTCATCATTACCCCTGTTAGCCATAAATTTCATCAATAGTATGAGGGCATTGTAGGGTATGTGAGTGTTGAGTGTTAGCCCTTTATGGCCAAAACCGGCAGGCGACCTGCCGGTAATGGATGCATCAGGGATAGGTTATCTGGAAGGTTCCTGTCCCACGGAATTTGCCAGGTTTAATATCCGCCGAACCATCCTGCTTGAGGGTAGCCTGAAATGAGAGTGTTTTATTGTCTACGCCGATCTCACTTTGAGTATAAGGATCGTTCATAATATCTTTATACACAGAATTCACGCTATTAGGGACAATTACCATCTGCGCGCTGGCGCTTGATTGCAGCCCTTCAATTAAGACGCCTACACCAGACGCGGCCCCGGAAGTTTCCAGATTGCCTAACAGTTGCTTATTATTCGTCCCTATTTTGGTCGAGGCTAGTTTTACTTCAATATTATGGATATATGAACAACCGGTCATATTAATATTGAATTTCGCTGGCGACAGACCATCCTTAATATTTTTGGGTAGATGGTTCCCTAACTGGACATCATTACCATTCGTCACCGATGTGCCGCTGACGCCAGCAATTGTTGAGACAGAACACGTTGGCCAGGCGAGGATCATCCCTGTAGCGGGGATCGTGATGTTTATTTTTTTCGAGTGGGATTGATCGGAAGTTTCGCTGTTATGGAAATAGAAGTCCACCGCACCATGCCCGCCATTTTTACTGAGCTGAAAATTAGCGGCTTGTTGAGCGGTAGGGGCAAAGTTTTGATCGGCATAAAGGTGAATTTTGAAGCCTATGTTCAGTCCGCCCAGACGATAATAGGTATCGTTGTAGTTACATCCTCCACCTGTCGTAGTTGAATAGACTAATCTAGTATCAAAGCCGGAATTCGAGGGTTTATCAATCCAGATAGGTAACTGATCTGTTGATACCCCAGCGCTGCCTAGTGTCGTAAGCTCAATAACGAAATAGAGTCCATTGATGCTGGTTTTCCACAGTGTATGATTATCGACGACTAAACCTGAGGAGATATAATTATGAAATAGCCGAATAGGATGATAATTGGGATCGTTTTTATAGCAATAGACCATACCAGGGCTAATGACCCCGGTCCAATCGTAGACAGCAACTTCTCTCAGGCCTGTTTCTTTGTGCACTGCAACCGTTTTACCAAATACGTTTGAGTGGTTGAGAGTAAAATCTGCTGTTGGTCCGGTAGACTGGAATTTATCACGCCCCTTCCCTTCAACATCATTACCGACTACCAGTGTATAGGCCGATGCGGAAAATACACAACCTGCCAGCAAGAATGCCAATAAACGGGGGAGACACTGTATTATTTTATTCATTGTGTATTTCATCCTTGAATTTATTCGTAATAAACATCAACCAGTACACGACTTCTAACTACACCCGGTTGTGGGGCAAGCGAATTAACCACGCGTTGCATTCTGGAATAGAACGTCCAGGTCGAAGAGATAAGATCGTCCGAAGTGATGGAAAACATCGTCCGTGAAGTGCCATCCTGAGCCAGAATGTTGTAAGGCTGAGCTCCTGACTGGGTAGAAAAAATGACGATGCCGACGTTTTTTGCCCCGGTTGATAGTTGTTCATCGTCATTCGCAAAAACCTGTGAATTCCCATTGGCGAGATGGCCGCTTTGGGGAACAAAGTTCATTTTTAACTGCGTAGGCGTTGTGCTTGCTGCATCAGTACTGCAGCCAGTAACCTCAATCGTAAATGTTTTTCCGCCACCATATTCCGTTTCAGCGGTAACGTCGGCAGGGAAATAACTCAAATTAACGGTACCAAGATTGACTGCCCCACCATCGCTGACCTGTGTCTGGCAGGTTGTGTTGGTCACCGACGCGATAAGATCCAGGTCCTGACCCGCATAACACTGGTTTAACGTTAGGGCTGTTACCAGCCCAGCAGTCAGTGAGAAATTGCGATTTGGAAAGAGCACAATAACCGCCTCTTTATTTATTGATATGAAATGGTCAGGGTCGTCGGTGAATAAAAATCACCGGCAGTGAGCTCGGTTTTTGCTGCGCCGTCAACCGGGACCAGTCGAGCGCTGAGTGGATAGGTCAGCGGCTTTTGGGCGGTTACAGAAGAGAGATCAACCTCGATCGTATTGGGAGATTTACAATTAAACTGATTGCTTCCAGTACCTCCTGGTATGGCCGTTGTCCAGACCTCAACAGCCGTTTTATCAGCTTTCGGTGTTTGCGATGTGGTATTGGCAAACGCCGCGAGATTTGAACTGGGACCCGCGCAATCTACCGCTCTTGGTGTCAGCTTTAATAATGCTTTTCTACCCGGAATGCCTGCGCAACCGCTAAACTGCAGATCAAATGTTTTTATTTTGGTTTTCGCGAACACTTCAGCAGTTGAAACACTCGCGAAATCAACCGTTTTGGTGCTGCCGCTACTGCCAGTGTTCATTGTGGTGGTACAGGTCCCTGTCGTAATCAGACTATTAACGGTCAGTCCGACAGAAGGTGTGCCTGCCATTGCAGATGGCGCGACGCTTGCCGCAATCGACGCTGCGGCTAAAACCATTTTCGTAATCACATTCATTTTCATGGTGGCCATCCTTCTTATTGGTAGGTGAAACTAAACGTAGCTTTGGCTCTAAAATTACCAATCTGCCCCTGGCCTGCGGTTGTTTCACGCAGGGCAACGGTCATCGGTAAACCATTGGTTATTTCAGCTGAAGTCCAGTTAAAGCCGGTTGTGCCATCGACTGCCAGATAGTTTTCACCGTTAGTGCTTTTGCGCTTAATTCCCATACCGATGTTACTGGCTACAGGCGTGGCTGTTGCTTCGTTTTTAATCAGGTTACCGGAAATAGATGTACCGCTAATTCGCGTCGTAATTGTTCCTATACCCGCACTGCATCCTGATGCGACGAGCTTAAAAGTGGTTTCTGCGGCGGCGTTTAAATTAACCAGTTTATCCAGCCCGACATCAGGAATAATCAGGCTGTATTGATCGCCACCGTCGTCCGTAATATCGACAGTATCTTTCGCAATTTTTATTGTGCAGGTGGTTTCTGTGACCGTCGCAATAAAATCAACATCAATATTTTCTGCTTGTACGGCCTGGGGCAGGCAGAAGCTGAGCAGAGGGATTGCTATCAATATCCGTTTCATGGATGCTCCGTTTTAGTGTTTTGCCATGTGGCAGGTAAGATTATTTAAAAACAGCGTTGACCCTGGAGATGACGTTTCAGGAGCATCCGGGAATGTGTAACTGACCAGACACTCAACGGGTTGGTTGTTTTCAAACCAACGAATGCTGAGGACGCCTTGCTCCTGAATACCGCGGACGTAAGCCTGCCCGCCCTGGCCCATATTGCCGATCATCGTATCGTTTTCAAAAACTTCGGCGGCAAAAGGTATTGGCTTGCCCGCGTCACTGGCAATCGCGAGTACTGCCGCACGCCCCTGATCGGTTTCAAATTTCGCTATCACAATCGAACCACTGCGCGGTACGGTCATAGCGCTGGTACTTTTCAACTCAACGTTGTCTTCCATGGAGTCGATATCCAGTTCTACCCGGTTTTCACGGTAAGGACTTAACGAACTGGCTATGCCATAACCCCAGCGGTCAACGGTGCTATTGCTATTATTCAGGCGAGCACCTTTCGCACCAGGTGCATTTACCAGCACCATGGTGTCGGCATCACTGAAGCTGTCATTCGTGAACGTCAGGCCACCGCTGTGTAATACAAAACCGCCTTCAGCGCTGAGTGAATATTGTCGGCTGTTATTGGTGTCTGCTGAGGCAGAAGCGGAGAAGCCGCCATACTGGGAGTCATAGTTCATGTACCCACCGAGCGAGGTGATATCTTTTGACTCATTCGCCATTGAGTAGGCTGTGTTTACACTATAAGAGAGAGTGTTATCTTCATTGCCTCCGGAGAGGTTAGTGTTGAACTGATGGTTGCCATTCAGGTCACTATTGACTTGAGAAGTTAGGGTGCGGAACCCTGATTTGGGGCGATATCCGCCGAGCAGATTCTCCAGGGGAACACTAACGCTAAAGTAAACGGAGTCATCTTTTTCACCGTCTTCATTCCAGGTTCTCTGGAAGTTCATACTGAAGCTGCCCCACGATACGCCCTTACTGTAGCCAAGGTTATAATCAGTACGACTATTGCTCCCGGCCCAATAATCGGTCCAGGTGGTAGACATATACAGCGAGCCCCAGTCGGAATCGGCTATTTTCAACGGCTGATTCAGGCTGACAGTAAATTGATTCTTCATGCGCTCGTAGCTGCTCATCGTATTGTACTTTTCACCATCGCGGGCGTGGTTTGCGTCATCGATCAGTGTCAGTGCATCATGCAGCCCGAGATAGTTCTGAGTTGAATAGCGATAGGCTGCCAGGTTGATTGATGTATCTGTCGATTCGATAAGTTTGTTCCAGGTCACCCGATAGCTCTGCCCCTGATATGTCTTATCAGACGGAATTTCTGTTCGGGAGTGCGTCATATCAACGGCGAACGCGCCGACCGACGTGTTGATGCCAACCCCTAATAATCCGGCGGTATAATTGTTATCGGTTACCTGAATACCGGTATACCCGGTAAAAAAGTTGTTGAAGCCGTAGTAGTACGAAACCTGGGCGAGGTTAGGTTCATGCTGCAGGTCATCGTCAATTACCTGGCCTGCCGAAACATCCCAACGGCCAACGCCTGGACGTTGCATCTGAACGACAGAGGAGAATGGCTGAGTAAAGGTGCGTTTGCTACCATCCGCTTCTTCAATAGTCACTAACAGTTCAGAACCGAAGCCGGATGGGTTGATGTCATCAATCGTGAAGGCGCCTGGCGGGACCGTCGCTTCGTAAATCTTGTAACCGCCCTGGGTAATGGTGACTTTGGCGTTAGTATTGGCAACGCCACGGATGATGGGGGCGTAGCTGGACAGCGAAGAGGGCAGCATACGACTGTCGCTATAGAGTCGTGCGCCACGAACGTTAACCGAGTCGAATGTTTCGCCAGTCGTATATGCTTCACCGACAATCAACTGGGAGCGTAGAGTGGGAAGATCGCGCTGCAGATAGCGGTTCTGAAAATCAAAATTGTTTGCGCCGTTTTTATCCCACGAATAGTTGCCACGGGCGCGTAAATGCCATGCCCCGAGGTTAATACCAGAATTAAACGAAGCGTAGACGCTGTCATTACTGTCGCCTGAATATTCGTTGTGATAGGCGTTGATCGAGTAAGAAAGCATTCCGGCGTTAATTCCGGATTCCCACAGCGAGGGATCGACATAACCCTGGTAACCCTTTAACACAAAAGCCTGGGGTACAGTGACATCCAGCCGCTGCTCGCCGCCATCGAACCTGACCTGAGCCTGATCGAACGATTTGGCCATATCCAGGCAGTCGCCATCTTCGCTATCGCGCTTAATCAGCACCACGCTGTTATCTGGCTGACGGATATGTAGTTGCGCCAGATTTTTCGTAGTTAAACAGGCTGCGGCGCTTTGGGTGCCGACATCAATGAATGGCAGGGTGAGGTTGCTGACCGCTTTGTCGTTAACAAAAACGCTGACGTTATAAATTCCCGGCGGTGTCGGGTTGCCTTCAGTATAGCGGGAGACATCAATGGTTGCCGCGCCGCTTCCCATCAGAAAAGAGCTGTCATACTCTACAGCCTCTTCCGCCAGCACATAGTTGCTGTATATAAGCGCACAGCAGACCGCAAGTAGCGTTTTTTTAGGGATGTTGGTGACATTGTTCGCCATAATCAAGGCCTTATTCCCGCTGAAGTCATGAAAGTTACAAGGATGCGGAGCCGTCGATCATGCCGCCGAAGTCGCTGATCGCCTGATAAGTTATTTTTCCAGTACTGACACTGTTGTTCAGACCTTTAACCGCAAATTCTGCCTGACCAAATGGTGCGACCATGGAGGCCTCGACGCTGTATTTTTTACCGTTGGCATCCAGCGAAATCTGGTTAAATGAGACGTAATAAGCAGTTGGGTTATTTGCCTGGACAAAGGCTTTCCCTTGTTGCGAGGTCACCTGCCATTTGATTTTGGTTGGTGCTTCAAAGGATTCACCTTGCAAGCCGCTCGGGCGATAAAAAAGTTTGATGCGTGTGCGAAATGCCAGTTGCAGCATGTTGTTGTTTTCACTTGTGTTATTGCTGATTTTTGGCGGGACTTCCAGCACGTTAAACCAGAACACACTTTCGCGATCGCTGGGCAATGGCGTTGCGCTGGTATAAGCAATTTTTATCGTTTGCCCGCGTTTTGGCTCTATACGCGAAACGGGGGGCGTAGAAGCAAAAGGTACTTTTATCTGACTGGGATCGGCATTATCGTCACCGGTATCAAGCCAGTTCTGTACTAATAGTGGACGATTACCTTTATTTTCCAGACGCACGCTGACATCTTTTTTATTGGAATCATAAATAATACGCGTACCGGAAATGACAATATCAGCGAACACCGGAGCGCTCGTCAAAAGTGCACTAATAAATAATGTACTAACCGTTTTTTTAACAAAGGGAAACATAAGCACTCCTTGCTATAATGTAATTACATAGAAACAGGAAAATAAGGTTTGCCTGCTGGCAAACCTTATGCTTATTACACTATTATTTATAAATAATAGTGTACATTGCGTTAGTGGTAACGTGACCAGCAGTAACAGCCGAGCTGTTAGGCGCTTTAACGTAAGACGCGTTAAACAGGTATTGACCATCACCTTGTGCATCTAATTCCAATAACTGTACATTAGAGGCGTCATTCATATGGACCTGCTTAATCTCAGCACCACCATCTTTGTTTGTCATGTTATGGACAGCAATATTCACGTTTTCTGCCGGCGCAAGACCGTTAACAATGACGTTCATATTGTTGTTCAGAGTGCCGCTGGTATTTGCAAAGCTAATGGAACTCATGGTTAAAGAAGATTGGCCGCCACTAGCAGGAGCACAGTCAATAGAAATCTTAAATTCTTTAGGCAGGAAACCAACTGAAGTCTCGCTAACTTCAGGAAATGTATCAGTAACATTTGCTGTATTCAGTGTTACTACACCATCACTTGTGATGCTCTGTTTGCCACCATCAGAAACACCGACTTTACAAGTGCCAGACTGTACAAGACCGTGAAAGTCGATTTGACCACCATCGGCAGCCATTGCTGAACCAGAAGCAAAAATCATAGCTGCTGCGAGAAGAGTTTTTTTCATTACATGCATCCTTACAAAAAAGTTAGAAATATTGCGGGCGGATAATACTGAACGGAAGAGTAAAATGTAATAGCGTGGAATTATCACTGAGTTGAATGTATTTGTGTTGTGTATTGTTTTGTCGTTTTTGTGTGCCAAATAAAAGGAAGTGGTTTAGTTTGTTCTAAGAAACAATATATAAAATGTATCAATTAATTATTCCTAATTTGTAAATTAAGAATAAATAAAGTTTGAAAAGGATAGGGGATGTGTAAGATAAATATAATTTCTTATGACTGTAAATATACCAATTAGCATGCATTGCCCTTATCTTCAATAAGAAATGCATTACAAGGTTAATTACCAGATTTCAGGTTGTATTGTATTTAGTTTTGTAAGAATAACTTGCAATGTCTCCCCATCAGGAAACACCAGCTCCGGCGCAATTTCAAACAGCGGCCACAGCATAAATCCACGATTCTTCATATCGTAGTGCGGAACGGTCAGGCGTTCAGTATTTATCACTTCATTACCAAACAGCATGATATCGAGATCCAGCGTGCGCGGTCCCCAGCGTTCAGCTTTACGGACGCGACCTTGCTGCAATTCAATACGCTGCGTGTGATTGAGCAATTCTTCAGGCGCGAGCGTTGTTTCCAGCGCTACGGCGGCATTGAGATAATCGGGTTGATCCTGCGGACCAAGCGGGGGAGTACGGTAAAACGAGGAGATAGCGAGGATGCTGCTTTCGGGAATATCAGCCAGTGCCTTTATGGCAGCATTGACCTGCTCCAGCGGAGAGGCCAGATTGCTGCCTATGGCAATATACGCCACCGTCATGCGGTACCCTCGCGACGCGGGGCGCGTTTGCGCGGACGGCGAGTACGACGGCGCGGTGTTGGATCTTCATCCAGCTCGTTGAGCATCCCTTTTTGGTCTGGTGGCGCAGAAACCTGGAACTCACCCCACCATTTCGCCAGACGCTGCAGCTCGGCGTTACGTTCCACTTCAGCTCGCAGGGCCAGCAGATCGTAGGCGGCGCGGAATTTCGGATGCTCCAGCAGTTTCCATGCACGTTTGCCCTGACGACGGGACATACGCAGCTGCAGCTGCCAGATATCGCGAGTTAGCGTAGTCAGACGTTTCGGGATCGCCAGTGAACGGCAGGCTTCGTCCAGCACATCGTTCATCGCCAGCGCGAAAGCGTCGTGATAGGTCAGGCCGCTTTCCTGAGCAATTTTCTGTGCTGTTTCCAGCAGTGGGTACCAGAACATGGCGGCAAACAAAAATGCCGGGTTAACGCGCATATCGTTGTGAATACGCGTATCAGTATTTTTCAGTACCTGCTCAATAATGCGCTCCATCGGGCTGTCGCCATTTTCCGTGAAGTAACGGGTAATGGTCGGGAACAGCGGCTGGAACAGATTATATTCGCACAGCAGTTTATAGGTTTCGTAACCGTAGCCCGCTTGCAACAGTTTAAGAGACTCTTCAAACAGGCGCGCTGGTGGAATATCGTTTAGCAGTGTAGCGAGGCGAGGAATCGGTTCGGCGGTTTCCGGGCTGATGCGCATCCCCAACTTGGCGGCAAAACGTACTGCGCGCAGCATACGTACCGGATCTTCACGGTAGCGCGTTTCCGGGTTACCAATCAGGCGGATAACGCCGTCTTTCAGATCCTGCATGCCACCAACGTAATCACGGACGGTAAAATCCGCGACGCTGTAATACAGGCTATTGATAGTGAAATCGCGGCGCTGGGCGTCTTCTTCGATGGAACCAAAAATGTTGTCGCGCAGCAACATGCCGTTTTGCCCGCGTTGGGAGGTCGTGCGGTCGCTGACATTGCCTTCGTGGTGACCACGGAAGGTGGCGACTTCGATAATCTCCGGACCAAACATTACGTGAGCCAGACGGAAACGGCGACCTACCAGGCGGCAGTTACGGAACAGTTTGCGCACCTGCTCAGGCGTGGCGTTGGTGGTCACGTCAAAATCTTTCGGCTTTTTGCCAAGTAACAGATCGCGCACGCCGCCGCCAACCAGCCAGGCTTCGTATCCCGCTTTATTGAGCCTGTACATTACCTTCAGGGCATTTTCACTGATATCTTTGCGGGAAATAGCATGCTGCTCACGCGGGATCACCGTCACCTGTGGACGGGCGACTGCCTGTTCAGCTTCGCTCTCCTCGCGGCTCAACACCTTGCGGCAAAAATTAGCGACTCGGGTAAAAATAATACACCTCGGTAGTGTCAAACATCATTCAGGACAAAAAAATAGCGGCTAATCATAGCTCAGCATGACGCATTTGAGAATGTTGAATTTACAATTGCCGACTCAGGCACGGCAGTCAGCATCCAGTTTTTGACGGCTGACTGAAGGATTTGCTCGACGCTGTAATCCTGCCAGTGCGCTTCTGCCTGCTGCCCCAGAAATTGAAGTGCCGCGATTAACACCGGGCGCGGATCGCCTTTCGGCAACGCAGGCGCATGATTCTGCTTGGAAAGTTTAGCGCCTTGTGCGTTAAGCGCCAGTGGCAAATGAATGTAATCTGGCACTTGCCAGCCAAAAAGCTGGTACAGCGAGATTTGCCGCACTGTCGGTTCGATCAAATCTGCGCCACGGACAATTTCTGTGACGCCCTGGAAGTGATCATCGACCACCACCGCCAGGTTATAGGCAAACAAACCATCACGACGATGAATAATAAAATCTTCCCGCGCCAGTTTTTCGTCGGCGTGAATAATTCCGCGTAGTTGATCAGTAAACTGCGTGACCGGATGCAACTGCCGAATGCGCACAGCCGCATTGTCTGGTACATGATGCAATGTTCGGCAATGACCGTCGTAAATACCGCCAATACTTTGAATACGCGCACGCGTGCAGGTGCAGTAATAACTTAGCCCTTGCTCACGTAACCAGGCGAGTGCTTCGCGATAGGCGTCGTGACGTTGGGATTGCCAAAGAACATCGCCGTCCCAGTGCAGGCCGTAATGTTCCAGCTGGCGCAGGATAGTTTCTGCGGCACCGGGAACTTCACGAGGCGGGTCGATATCTTCAATGCGTACCAGCCAGCGACCTTGCCGGGCGCGAGCCTGCAAGTAGCTGCCAAGCGCGGCGATCAGAGAGCCAAAATGAAGTTCGCCGGAAGGAGAGGGGGCGAAGCGACCAATATACTGTGTGTCTGTCATCTCTTTGAACAAAAAATAAGGCGGGAGTATTTCCCGCCTGTGGTAAACGTGATGGAACGGCTGTAATTAGCCAGCCATCTGTTTTTCGCGAATTTCAGCCAGCGTTTTGCAGTCGATGCACAGATCGGCTGTCGGGCGCGCTTCCAGGCGACGAATACCAATTTCAACACCGCAGGATTCGCAGTAGCCGAAATCTTCGTCTTCCACTTTTTTCAGCGTCTTCTCGATCTTTTTGATCAGCTTACGCTCGCGATCGCGGTTACGCAGTTCGAGGCTGAACTCTTCTTCCTGGGCTGCACGGTCTACCGGGTCCGGGAAGTTGGCTGCTTCATCCTGCATATGTGTAACGGTGCGATCGACTTCATCCCTGAGTTGATTACGCCATGCTTCCAGAATACGACGGAAGTGCGCCAGCTGGGCTTCGTTCATATACTCTTCGCCCGGCTTCTCCTGATATGGCTCCACCCCAGCGATGGCGAGAATACTCAGGGACGATGTTTTACGGTTTTGCCCTTCTTGCATGTTGCTTCTCCTTAACACGCACTATCGATCCCCATGTTCGGGGGAAAAATGAGGCCGCTATAAATAGCAGATGCTTTTCCGGATAGCAATTATCTAAACGTAACACTTGACAACTGTGTGAGGAAAAGCGTATTTGCGCACGCGACCAGAATGTAAATTAACCAGTTACTTACACTACTACAATGTAACAGGCAGTGATTTTTTAAGAGCCATACCTTCAGCAGAAAGTTCCGCTTTATAAGCCAGAATTTCTACTCCCCTCTGTTGTGCCTCTGACAATAGTTGCGCGTATTTCTCATCGATGTGGCGCGCGGGTGAAAAACGTGTAATGGCTGAATGCAGCACGGCGAAAAAAATCACCGCACGTTGGCCTTCAGCTGCTACGCTCATCAACTCCCGAAGATGTTTCTGACCTCGTTCAGTGACTGCATCGGGAAAGTATCCCTGTTCATTTTCCGCTAACGTAACCGATTTCACTTCAATATAGCAGTCAGGTCGAAACCTCGCCTGTAACATGAAGTCAATACGACTGCGCTCGGCGCCGTATTTTACTTCGCTTTTCAGCGAGCTATAGCCTGACAGTTCCGAAATATCCCCATTGAGGATAGCCTCTTTCGTCAACCTGTTAGCCCAAAGTGTATTGACGCAAATAAATGCGCCACTTTGGCTTTGGGTCAGTTCCCAGGTGTGCGGATATTTCCGTTTTGTGTTGTCGGAAGTCGAATACCAGACGGTATCGCCAGGCGTTGCACAACCGGTCATCGCACCTGTATTAGGGCAGTGTAGCGTTAATTCGCGACCATCAGGTGTGACCACATCAGCTAAAAAGCGTTTATAACGCTGAATCAGCGTAGCGCGCTGTAGAGGAGGAGAAAATTCCATTATGACAACCCTTGTTATTGCGTCAGCGTCCAGCGTTTGAGCGGCGTGTAGCGTGTGCGCCCACGGGTAAACGAGGAAGCATAAAGAGTGAACTCCGTCACCTCATACGACCAGTGAAAACCAGGCGGTGGGATTGTTACCGCCTCGCTGGCGTCGCGCAATAAGGTGATATGCGGATGAAACGGTCGATTGCTTTGAAAACAACCACTACGTGCTGCCTGCGAACGGAGCATATTCGCCAGTTGGATTAAGCCGCGCGGCGGCTGGCGCATACCCAGCCATACTACGCGTGAACGCAGCCACTGACCGGCGTCATCAAGCGTGAGTGTAAAACCTGGTTGACGAATCCGCCCGGCCAGAAGTGAGAGCGCCTTCTCTTTGTCTGCGCTGACTTCGCCTAAAAACGCTAACGTCAGATGCAAATTCTCAGCGGCGACCGGGCGACCCGCTTCAGGTGGAAACTGTGCGGCGCGCCAGTGAATAATCTGTTCACGGATTTCAGCAGGTAGGTCAATGGCAAAGAACAGCCGTTGCGGTTCAGACATGTCAGGCACTCGGTTATGAATTACCGCGATGCTACAATGTGGCGCGAAGAATGTTAACCCTCTGGAGCGTTTTGTGTCGTCGTTACCCGTTGCCGCCGTCTTACCTGAATTACTTGCCGCCCTCGATTATGCGCCGCAGGTGTTATTAAGTGCGCCGACCGGAGCCGGAAAATCGACCTGGTTACCGCTGCAACTGCTGGCGCATTCAGGTATTCACGGGAAAATCATCCTGCTGGAGCCACGTCGACTGGCGGCGCGTAACGTTGCGCAACGCCTGGCGGAGCTGCTGAATGAAAAGCCTGGCGACACCGTTGGCTACCGGATGCGTGCGCAAAACTGCGTCGGGCCGAATACACGCCTGGAAGTGGTCACCGAAGGCGTGTTGACGCGCATGATCCAGCGCGACCCGGAACTGAACGACGTGGGGCTGGTGATCCTCGATGAGTTTCATGAACGCAGTTTGCAGGCGGATTTGGCGCTGGCGTTGTTACTCGATGTGCAACAAGGGCTGCGCGATGACTTAAAGCTGCTGATTATGTCGGCCACGCTGGATAACGATCGTTTGCAACAAATGCTGCCAGAAGTGCCCGTTATTGTTTCCGAAGGGCGTTCGTATCCGGTGGAACGCCGCTATTTGTCGTTGCCTGCACATCAACGCTTTGATGAAGCGGTTGCGGCCGCTACCGCCGAATTGCTGCGCCAGGAAAGCGGATCATTACTTTTATTTTTACCAGGCGTCGGAGAAATTCAGCGCGTGCAGGAACAACTGGCGTCACGCATTGGCAGTGATGTGTTGCTCTGCCCACTGTATGGGGCGTTGTCGCTGAACGATCAGCGAAAAGCTATCCTCCCTGCGCCGCAAGGAATGCGCAAGGTGGTGCTGGCGACCAACATCGCTGAAACCAGTCTAACTATCGAAGGTATCCGTCTGGTGGTGGATTGCGCCCAGGAACGGGTGGCGCGCTTTGATCCGCGTACCGGTCTTACGCGGTTGATCACTCAGCGTGTTAGCCA
Organism: Escherichia whittamii; assembly: GCF_014836715.1. GTDB lineage: Bacteria > Pseudomonadota > Gammaproteobacteria > Enterobacterales > Enterobacteriaceae > Escherichia > Escherichia whittamii. The sequence continues at coordinate 59,368 of NZ_JACSQI010000001.1, read as the reverse complement.
GGCGTCGATGACGCAACGTGCCGGGCGCGCCGGGCGTCTGGAGCCAGGTATTTGCCTGCATTTAATCGCTAAAGAGCAGGCGGAACGCGCCGCAGCACAAAGTGAACCGGAGATCTTACAAAGCGATCTCTCTGGTTTGTTGATGGAATTATTGCAATGGGGATGTAGCGATCCGGCACAGATGAACTGGCTGGATCACCCGCCAGTGGTGAATCTACAGGCGGCGAAACGTCTGTTACAAATGCTGGGGGCGCTGGACGGTGAACGGCTTAGTGCGCAAGGGCAAAAAATGGCTGTGCTGGGTAACGATCCGCGTTTAGCTGCAATGCTGGTGAACGCGAAGAGTGACGATGAAGCGGCTACCGCCGCAAAAATTGCCGCCATTCTCGAAGAACCGCCACGGATGGGTAATTGCGATCTTGGAGTGGCGTTTTCGCGCAATCAACCAGCCTGGCAGCAACGTAGTCAGCAACTGTTGAAACGCTTAAACGTCCGCGGCGGTGAGGCTGACAGTTCGCTTATCGCGCCGTTGCTTGCTCAGGCATTTGCCGATCGTATTGCCCGTCGCCGTGGTCAGGATGGTCGCTATCAACTGGCGAACGGCATGGGGGCGATGCTGGATGTTGACGACGCGTTAAACCGCCATGAATGGCTGGTAGCACCGTTATTATTGCAGGGCAGCGCCTCGCCGGATGCGAGAATTTTACTGGCGCTACCGGTCGATATTGATGAGTTAGTACAACGCTGCCCGCAGCTATTACGGCAGTCTGACACCGTAGAATGGGATGATGCGCAAGGCACGCTGAAGGCCTGGCGTCGGTTGCAGATTGGTCAGCTCACAGTAAAAGTACAGCCGCTGGCGAAACCGTCGGAAGATGAATTACATCATGCAATGCTTAATGGTATTCGCGATAAAGGTCTAAGCGTACTTAACTGGACGCCGGAAGCGGAACAACTACGCTTGCGTTTGCTGTGTGCCACAAAGTGGTTGCCGGAATATGACTGGCCAGCAATGGATGAAGCGAGCTTGCTGGCATCGCTGGAAACGTGGCTATTGCCGCATATGAGCGGTGTACATTCGCTACGTGGCCTGAAATCTCTTGATGTTTATCAGGCGCTACGCGGATTACTTGATTGGGGAATGCAGCAACGTCTGGATAGTGAATTGCCTGCGCATTACACTGTGCCGACGGGAAGTCGGATCGCCATTCGTTATCATGAAGATAACCCACCTGCGCTGGCAGTAAGAATGCAGGAGATGTTTGGCGAAGCCACCAATCCGACAATCGCCCAGGGGCGTGTGCCATTGGTGCTGGAGTTACTTTCACCCGCCCAAAGGCCGCTGCAAATCACGCGTGATTTGGGGGCCTTCTGGAAAGGGGCGTATCGTGAGGTGCAAAAAGAGATGAAAGGGCGTTATCCCAAACACGTCTGGCCGGACGATCCGGCGAATACCGCACCAACGCGACGGACGAAAAAGTATTCGTGAAGACCAAAGCAAATTTGAGAGATATCTTCTTCTGTATTGCAACAGAAGAACAGAAAATCGGGCTTTTGCGCCTGAATATTGCGGAGAAAAAGCATGGCCGGGAATGACCGCGAGCCAATTGGACGCAAAGGGAAACCGACGCGTCCAGTCAAACAAAAGGTAAGCCGTCGTCGTTACGAAGACGACGATGATTACGACGATTATGATGACTATGAGGACGAAGAACCGATGCCGCGCAAAGGAAAGGGCAAAGGAAAAGGGCGTAAGCCTCGTGGCAAACGCGGCTGGTTATGGCTGCTGCTAAAACTGGCTATTGTTTTTGCCGTGCTGATCGCCATTTACGGCGTCTATCTGGATCAAAAAATCCGTAGCCGTATTGATGGCAAAGTCTGGCAGTTGCCCGCGGCGGTCTATGGCCGAATGGTTAACCTTGAGCCAGATATGACCATCAGCAAAAACGAGATGGTGAAACTGCTGGAGGCGACCCAGTATCGTCAGGTGTCGAAGATGACCCGTCCTGGCGAATTTACCGTGCAGGCCAACAGCATTGAAATGATCCGCCGTCCGTTTGATTTCCCGGACAGTAAAGAAGGGCAGGTGCGTGCGCGTCTGACTTTTGATGGCGATCATCTGGCGACGATCGTCAATATGGAGAACAACCGTCAGTTCGGTTTCTTCCGTCTTGATCCGCGCCTGATCACCATGATCTCCTCGCCAAACGGCGAGCAGCGTCTGTTTGTGCCGCGCAGTGGTTTCCCGGACCTGCTGGTAGATACTTTGCTGGCGACAGAAGACCGTCATTTCTACGAGCATGATGGCATCAGCCTCTACTCTATCGGACGTGCGGTGCTGGCGAACCTGACCGCCGGTCGCACGGTGCAGGGGGCGAGCACGCTGACGCAACAGTTGGTGAAAAACCTGTTCCTCTCCAGCGAACGTTCTTACTGGCGTAAAGCGAACGAAGCCTACATGGCGCTGATCATGGACGCGCGTTACAGCAAAGACCGCATTCTTGAGCTGTATATGAACGAGGTGTATCTCGGTCAGAGCGGCGATAACGAAATCCGCGGCTTCCCGCTGGCGAGCCTGTACTACTTTGGTCGCCCGGTAGAAGAGTTGAGCCTTGACCAACAGGCGCTGTTGGTTGGCATGGTGAAAGGTGCGTCGATCTACAACCCGTGGCGTAACCCGAAACTGGCGCTGGAGCGACGTAACCTGGTGCTGCGTCTGCTGCAACAACAGCAGATTATTGATCAAGAACTCTATGACATGCTGAGTGCACGTCCGCTGGGTGTACAGCCACGCGGCGGAGTAATCTCTCCGCAGCCAGCCTTTATGCAACTGGTGCGTCAGGAGCTGCAGGCGAAATTGGGCGATAAGGTAAAAGATCTCTCCGGCGTGAAGATCTTCACTACCTTTGACTCGGTGGCCCAGGACGCGGCAGAAAAAGCCGCCGTGGAAGGTATTCCGGCACTGAAGAAACAGCGTAAGTTGAGCGATCTGGAAACCGCGATTGTGGTCGTCGACCGCTTTAGTGGCGAAGTTCGTGCGATGGTCGGGGGGGCTGAACCGCAGTTCGCGGGCTACAACCGTGCGATGCAGGCGCGTCGTTCGATTGGTTCACTGGCGAAACCAGCGACTTACCTTACGGCGTTAAGTCAGCCGAAAATCTATCGTCTGAACACGTGGATTGCCGATGCGCCAATCGCGCTGCGCCAGCCGAACGGCCAGGTCTGGTCACCGCAGAACGATGATCGTCGCTATAGCGAAAGCGGCAGAGTAATGCTGGTGGATGCGTTGACCCGTTCGATGAACGTGCCGACGGTGAATCTGGGGATGGCACTGGGGCTGCCTGCGGTTACGGATACCTGGATCAAACTGGGCGTGCCGAAAGACCAGCTGAATCCAGTTCCGGCAATGTTGCTGGGGGCGCTGAACTTAACACCAATCGAAGTGGCGCAGGCTTTCCAGACTATCGCCAGCGGTGGTAACCGCGCACAGCTCTCCGCGTTGCGTTCTGTAATTGCTGAAGATGGTAAAGTGCTGTATCAGAGTTTCCCGCAGGCGGAGCGCGCAGTTCCGGCGCAGGCGGCGTATCTGACGCTGTGGACCATGCAGCAAGTGGTGCAACGTGGTACAGGGCGTCAGCTTGGGGCGAAATATCCAAATCTGCATCTGGCAGGGAAAACGGGTACTACCAACAACAACGTTGATACCTGGTTTGCGGGCATTGACGGCAGCACGGTGACCATCACCTGGGTAGGCCGCGATAACAACCAGCCGACTAAGTTGTACGGTGCCAGCGGGGCGATGTCGATTTACCAGCGTTATCTGGCTAATCAGACACCAACGCCGCTTAATCTTGTACCGCCAGAAGATATCGTGGATATGGGCGTGGATTACGACGGTAACTTTGTTTGCAGCGGTGGCATGCGTACCTTGCCGGTCTGGACCAGCGATCCGCAATCGTTGTGCCAGCAGAGTGAGATGCCGCAGCAACCGTCAGGCAATCCATTTGATCAGTCTTCACAGCCGCAACAGCAACCTGCTCAACAGGAGCAGAAAGACAGCGACGGTGTGGCAGGTTGGATCAAGGATATGTTTGGTAGTAATTAACGTCTAAGCGTGACATACCGGATGGCGAGTTGCCATCCGGTAAAATAACATCCCACCCAAAGTATTAACCCTTTCTTTTCATCTGGTTGTTTATTGACCCTTCAGGATCGCTCAGATTGCGTACCGCTTGCGAACCCGCCAGCGTTTCGAATATTATCTTATCTTTATAATAATCATTCTCGTTTACGTTATCATTCACTTTACATCAGAGATATACCAATGGCGCGTTCCAAAACTGCTCAGCCAAAACACTCGCTGCGTAAAATCGCAGTCGTAGTAGCCACAGCGGTTAGCGGCATGTCTGTTTATGCACAGGCAGCGGTTGAACCGAAAGAAGACACTATCACCGTTACCGCTGCACCTGCGCCACAAGAAAGCGCATGGGGTCCGGCTGCCACTATCGCGGCGCGACAGTCCGCCACCGGCACCAAAACAGATACGCCGATTCAAAAAGTACCACAGTCTATTTCTGTTGTGACCGCCGAAGAGATGGCGCTGCATCAGCCGAAGTCAGTAAAAGAGGCGCTCAGTTACACGCCAGGTGTTTCTGTTGGTACGCGTGGCGCATCCAACACCTATGACCACCTGATCATTCGCGGTTTTGCCGCAGAAGGCCAAAGCCAGAACAACTATCTGAATGGCCTGAAGATGCAGGGCAACTTCTATAACGATGCGGTTATCGACCCGTATATGCTGGAGCGCGCTGAAATTATGCGTGGTCCGGTATCCGTGCTGTACGGGAAAAGCAGCCCTGGCGGCCTGTTGAACATGGTCAGCAAGCGCCCGACCACTGAACCGCTGAAAGAAGTTCAGTTTAAAGCCGGTACTGACAGTCTGTTCCAGACTGGTTTTGACTTCAGCGATGCGCTGGATGATGACGGCGTTTACTCTTATCGCCTGACCGGTCTTGCGCGTTCCGCCAATGCCCAGCAGAAGGGCGCAGAAGAACAGCGTTATGCCATTGCTCCAGCGTTCACCTGGCGTCCGGATGATAAAACCAATTTCACCTTCCTTTCTTACTTCCAGAACGAGCCGGAAACCGGTTATTACGGCTGGTTGCCGAAAGAGGGTACGGTAGATAAGTTGCCGAACGGTAAGCGTCTGCCGACTGACTTTAACGAAGGGGCGAAGAACAACACCTATTCTCGTAATGAGAAGATGGTGGGGTACAGCTTTGACCACGAATTTAACGATACCTTTACCGTACGTCAGAACCTGCGCTTTGCTGAAAACAAAACCTCGCAAAACAGCGTTTATGGTTACGGTGTATGCTCCGATCCGGCGAATGCTTATAGCCAGCAGTGTGCAGCTTTAGCGCCAGCGGATAAAGGCCATTATCTGGCGCGTAAATACGTCGTTGATGATGAGAAACTGCAAAACTTCTCCGTTGATACCCAACTGCAGAGCAAGTTTGCCACTGGCGATATCGACCACACTCTGCTGACCGGTGTCGACTTTATGCGTATGCGTAATGACATCAACGCCTGGTTTGGTTACGACGACTCCGTACCACTGCTCGATCTGTACAATCCGGTGAATACCGATTTCGATTTCAACGCGAAAGATCCGGCAAACTCCGGCCCTTACCGCATTCTGAATAAGCAGAAGCAAACGGGCATTTACGTTCAGGATCAGGCGCAGTGGGATAAAGTGCTGGTCACCCTGGGCGGTCGTTACGACTGGGCGGATCAAGAATCTCTTAACCGCGTAGCGGGAACGACAGACAAACGTGATGACAAACAGTTCACATGGCGTGGTGGTGTTAACTACCTATTTGATAACGGCGTAACACCGTACTTCAGCTATAGCGAATCGTTTGAACCTTCTTCACAGGTCGGGAAGGATGGTAATATTTTCGCACCGTCTAAAGGTAAGCAGTATGAAGTCGGCGTGAAATACGTACCGGAAGATCGCCCAATTGTGGTGACTGGCGCGCTGTATAATCTCACCAAAACCAACAATCTGATGGCGGATCCTGAGGGTTCTTTCTTCTCGGTTGAAGGTGGTGAGATCCGCGCGCGTGGCGTAGAAATCGAAGCAAAAGCGGCGCTGTCGGCGAGTGTAAACGTGGTCGGTTCTTATACCTATACCGACGCGGAATACACTACCGATACTACCTACAAAGGCAATACGCCTGCGCAGGTGCCAAAACACATGGCTTCTCTGTGGGCTGACTACACCTTCTTTGACGGTCCACTTTCTGGTCTGACGTTGGGTACTGGCGGTCGTTATACGGGCTCCAGCTACGGCGATCCGGCGAACTCCTTTAAAGTGGGAAGTTATACGGTCGTGGATGCGTTAGTGCGTTATGATCTGGCGCGAGTCGGTATGGCTGGCTCCAACGTGGCGCTGCATGTTAACAACCTGTTCGATCGTGAATACGTCGCCAGCTGCTTTAACACCTATGGCTGCTTCTGGGGCGCAGAACGTCAGGTCGTTGCAACCGCAACCTTCCGTTTCTAATTTTCTCTTTGGGCACGGATTTCCGTGCCCGCTTCACAAGTTGGCTGTTATGCAGGAATACACGAATCATTCCGATACCACTTTTGCACTGCGTAATATCTCCTTTCGTGTGCCAGGGCGCACGCTTTTGCATCCGCTGTCGTTAACCTTTCCTGCCGGGAAAGTGACCGGTCTGATTGGTCACAACGGTTCTGGTAAATCCACTCTGCTCAAAATGCTTGGCCGTCATCAGCCACCGTCGGAAGGCGAAATTCTTCTTGATGCCCAGCCGCTGGAAAGCTGGAGCAGCAAAGCGTTTGCCCGCAAAGTGGCTTATTTGCCGCAGCAGCTTCCTCCGGCAGAAGGGATGACCGTGCGTGAACTGGTGGCGATTGGTCGTTACCCGTGGCACGGCGCGCTGGGGCGCTTTGGCTCGGCAGATCGCGAAAAGGTTGAAGAGGCGATTTCGCTGGTAGGCTTAAAACCGCTGGCACATCGTCTGGTTGATAGTCTCTCTGGCGGCGAACGTCAGCGGGCGTGGATCGCCATGCTGGTGGCGCAGGATAGCCGTTGCCTGCTGCTGGACGAACCGACCTCGGCGCTGGATATCGCGCACCAGGTTGACGTGCTGGCGCTGGTGCATCGTTTAAGTCAGGAACGTGGTCTGACGGTCGTTGCCGTACTGCACGATATCAATATGGCAGCGCGCTACTGTGATTATCTGGTCGCCCTGCGCGGCGGTGAAATGATTGCTCAGGGAACGCCAGCGGAAATTATGCGCGGCGAAACCCTCGAAATGATTTATGGCATCCCGATGGGTATTTTGCCGCATCCGGCGGGTGCTGCACCTGTGAGTTTTGTTTATTGATGAGCGGCTTACCTCTTATTTCGCGCCGCCGACTGTTAACGGCGATGGCGCTTTCTCCGTTGTTATGGCAGATGAATACCGCCCGCGCGGCGGCTATTGATCCAAATCGTATTGTGGCGCTCGAGTGGTTGCCGGTGGAATTACTACTGGCGCTCGGCATCGTACCTTACGGTGTGGCAGACACCATTAACTATCGCCTGTGGGTCAGCGAACCACCATTGCCGGATTCGGTGATTGACGTTGGTTTGCGCACAGAACCTAATCTCGAACTGCTGACCGAAATGAAACCGTCGTTTATGGTCTGGTCGGCGGGATATGGCCCTTCGCCAGAAATGCTGGCACGCATTGCGCCGGGGCGCGGGTTTAATTTCAGCGACGGCAAACAGCCGCTGGTGGTAGCGCGTAAGTCGCTGACGGAAATGGCAGATTTACTTAACCTGCAAAACGCGGCAGAAACGCATTTAGCGCACTATGAAGACTTTATCCGCAGCATGAAACCCCGCTTTGTGAAGCGTGGGGCGCGTCCGTTATTACTGACGACGCTTATCGATCCGCGCCATATGCTGGTCTTCGGTCCAAACAGCCTGTTCCAGGAAATTCTCGATGAATACGGCATTCCAAATGCCTGGCAGGGAGAAACCAATTTCTGGGGCAGTACCGCCGTTAGTATCGATCGTCTGGCAGCGTATAAAGACGTTGATGTGCTCTGTTTTGATCACGACAACAGCAAGGAGATGAACGCGCTAATGGCAACGCCGCTGTGGCAGGCCATGCCGTTTGTCCGTGCAGGACGTTTTCAACGTGTTCCGGCGGTCTGGTTTTATGGCGCGACGCTTTCGGCAATGCACTTTGTGCGTATTCTGGATAACGCCATCGGAGGTAAAGCGTGAGTAAACGAATTGCGCTTTTTCCAGCGTTATTGCTGGCGCTGCTGGTGATTGCTGCTGCGGCGCTCACCTGGATGAACTTCTCGCAGGCGCTGCCGCGTAGCCAGTGGGCGCAGGCCATCTGGTCGCCGGATATCGATGTCATCGAGCAGATGATTTTTCACTACAGCTTGCTGCCGCGTCTGGCGATTTCGCTGCTGGTGGGCGCGGGTCTGGGGCTGGTGGGCGTGCTGTTTCAGCAAGTGCTGCGTAACCCGCTGGCGGAGCCGACCACGCTGGGCGTCGCAACAGGTGCGCAACTGGGGATTACCGTCACTACGCTTTGGGCGATCCCCGGCGCGATGGCGAGCCAGTTTGCTGCACTGGCGGGGGCTTGTGTCGTTGGCTTAATCGTCTTTGGCGTCGCGTGGGGCAAGCGGCTTTCGCCGGTGACGCTGATCCTCGCGGGTCTGGTGGTGAGCCTTTATTGCGGGGCAATCAATCAGTTACTGGTTATCTTCCATCATGACCAGTTGCAAAGCATGTTCCTGTGGAGCACCGGAACGCTGACGCAAACCGACTGGGGCGACGTTGAGCGTTTATGGCCGCAACTGCTGGGTGGCGTGATGCTGACGTTGCTGCTACTTCGCCCATTAACCTTGTTGGGGCTTGATGATGGCGTGGCGCGCAATCTGGGGCTGGCCTTGTCGCTGGCACGTCTGGCGGCGCTGTCGCTGGCGATTGTCATCAGTGCGCTGCTGGTGAATGCGGTAGGGATTATCGGCTTTATCGGGTTGTTCGCGCCACTGCTGGCGAAAATGCTGGGCGCACGGCGTCTGCTGCCACGACTGCTGCTGGCGTCGCTGATTGGCGCGCTGATCCTCTGGCTTTCCGATCAGATTATCCTCTGGCTAACCCGTGTGTGGATGGAAGTTTCCACCGGTTCGGTCACAGCGTTGATTGGTGCGCCGCTGCTGCTGTGGCTGCTGCCGCGTTTACGCAGCATTAGCGCGCCGGATATGAAAGTCAATGATCGGGTGGCGATTGAACGGCAACATGTGCTGGCATTCGCCCTCGCGGGCGGCGTGCTGCTGTTGATTGCTGTGGTGGTGGCGTTGTCGTTTGGTCGCGATGCACATGGCTGGACGTGGGCGAGTGGGGCGTTGCTCGAGGATTTAATGCCCTGGCGCTGGCCGCGAATTATGGCGGCGCTGTTTGCGGGCGTAATGCTGGCGGTAGCGGGCTGCATTATTCAGCGGCTGACCGGAAACCCGATGGCAAGCCCGGAAGTGTTGGGGATTAGCTCCGGCGCGGCGTTTGGCGTGGTGTTGATGCTGTTTCTGGTGCCGGGTAATGCCTTTGGTTGGCTGCTGCCTGCGGGAAGCCTCGGTGCGGCGGTGACCTTGTTAATCATTATGATCGCCGCCGGACGCGGTGGATTTTCTCCGCACCGGATGCTGCTGGCAGGGATGGCGTTAAGCACTGCTTTCACCATGCTGCTGATGATGTTGCAGGCAAGCGGCGATCCGCGAATGGCGACGGTGCTGACCTGGATTTCCGGTTCGACCTATAACGCAACCGACGCGCAGGTCTGGCGCACGGGGATTGTGATGGTGATTCTGCTGGCGATTACCCCGCTGTGCCGCCGCTGGCTGACCATTTTACCGTTGGGTGGTGATACCGCACGAGCCGTGGGAATGGCGCTGACGCCGACGCGAATTGCGTTGCTGTTGTTGGCAGCCTGTCTGACAGCGACCGCGACGATGACCATTGGACCGTTGAGTTTTGTTGGTTTAATGGCACCGCATATTGCGCGGATGATGGGCTTTCGACGGACGATGCCGCACATTGTGATTTCGGCGCTGGTGGGGGGATTGTTGCTGGTGTTCGCTGACTGGTGTGGGCGGATGGTGCTGTTTCCATTCCAGATCCCGGCGGGGCTGCTGTCGACGTTTATCGGCGCGCCGTATTTTATCTATTTGCTGAGAAAGCAGAGCCGTTGATTTACCCATATAACAGCCCTGAACCGTAGGTCGGATACGGCGTTTACGCCGCATCCGAAAAACAATGCCCGATGCGACGCTGGCGCGTCTTATCGGGCCTACAAACGGCCCTGAACCGTAGGTCGGATACGGCGTTCACGCCGCATCCGACAAACAATGCCCGATGCGACGCTGGCGCGTCTTATCGGGCCTACAAACGGCTCTTAACCGTAGGTCGGATACGGCGTTTACGCCGCATACGACAAACAACGCCCGATGCGACGCTGGCGCGCCTTATCGGGCCTACAAACGGCCCTTAACCGTAGGTCGGATAAGGTGTTTACGCCGCATCCGACAAACAATGCCCGATGCGACGCTGGCGCGTCTTATCGGGCCTACAAACGGCCCTTAACCGTAGGTCGGATACGGCGTTTACGCCGCATCCGACAAACAAGGTTGGATCACAACTTCGCAAATACCCGACGCGCCGCATCGATGGTGTTATTGATATCTTCCATGCTGTGCGCCACAGACATAAAGCCTGCTTCAAACGCCGATGGTGCCAGGTAAACACCCTCATCCAGCATCATATGGAAGAAGCGCTTAAAGCGTTCCACGTCACAGGCCATCACATCCTGATAGCACGTCACGGACTCGGCGTCGGTAAAGAAAATACCGAACATGCCGCCAACGTGGTTAACGACCAGCGGAATTCCCGCTTCTTCTGCAGCTTCCAGCAAGCCTTCTGCCAGACGCGTCGTCAGCTCATCCAGCGTCTCGTGAACGCCCGGCTGCGCGACTTCATTCAGACAGGCGTAACCGGCGGCCATCGCAATTGGGTTACCGGAAAGCGTACCCGCCTGGTACACCGGACCGGTCGGGGCCAGCGCATTCATCACATCACGACGACCGCCGAAGGCACCTACCGGCATTCCACCGCCGATGATTTTGCCAAGGCAGGTGAGATCTGGCACTACGCCGTAATAATCCTGCGCCCCCGCCAGAGCAACGCGGAAGCCCGTCATCACTTCATCAATGATTAGCAACGCGCCAAATTCGTCACACAGCGCGCGCAGCCCCGGCAGGAACTCTGGCAGCGGCGGAACACAGTTCATATTGCCCGCTACCGGTTCGACGATAATACAGGCAATCTCTTGCGGGTACTGTTCGAACGCGGCGCGTACAGACGCCAGATCGTTATAAGTACAGGTTAATGTATGTTTGGCGAAATCTGCCGGAACACCCGGTGAGTTTGGCTGACCTAAAGTGAGCGCGCCAGAACCGGCTTTCACCAGCAGGCAGTCGGCGTGACCGTGGTAGCACCCTTCGAATTTAATGATCTTGTCACGGCCAGTAAAACCACGGGCCAGGCGGATGGCGCTCATTGTCGCTTCGGTGCCGGAGTTCACCATGCGTACCATATCCATCGTTGGCACGAGTTCGGTCACCAGCTCCGCCATTTTCACTTCCATTTCGGTCGGCGCACCAAAGCTTAAACCGCGCTCGGCGGCTTCAATGACGGCATTGCGGATTGCTGGATGGTTATGGCCCAGCACCATCGGCCCCCAGGAACCGACATAATCGATATACGCTTTTCCATCAACATCATACAGATAAGCGCCGTCCGCTTTTTCGATAAACAGTGGAGTGCCGCCCACACCGGTAAAGGCGCGAACAGGGGAGTTCACACCGCCAGGGATCAGCTCGCGCGCTGCGCTGTAAAGGTTTTCAGACTTACTCATGGAGGGTTCCTGATTCGTAGAAAAAGTGAATGGCTGCTATTCTAGGTTATTCATAACAAGTTAAATACTGGTCAACACTAAGTTGCTTTTACTGCTGCAACGTTGACTTCGTAGAGTATAAAAGTTTTGTGTATTCGAAACATTACGCTTTGCAAAGGATTTTCATGGAGTGTGCGAGTAAAATGCCGTCATCTTATTTGTATGACCAATATGTGATCATTGGATGAAAACTGAAACTCCTTCTTATGAAATACCGCAGGCCGCGCGTCTGCGACGCAGACAACTGATTCGTCAACTTCTTGAGCGCGACAAAACGCCATTAGCCATTTTGTTTATGGCTGCTGTCGTTGGCACCCTTGTCGGGCTGGCTGCAGTTGCTTTTGACAAAGGCGTCGCCTGGTTACACAACCAACGAATGGGCGCGCTGGTACATACCGCTGATAATTACCCACTTCTGTTAACCGTCGCTTTTCTCTGTTCGGCGGTGCTGGCAATGTTCGGCTACTTTCTGGTGCGTAAATACGCGCCAGAAGCAGGTGGTTCGGGGATCCCGGAAATTGAAGGGGCGCTGGAAGATCAGCGTCCTGTCCGCTGGTGGCGTGTATTGCCGGTGAAATTCTTTGGTGGTCTGGGGACGCTGGGCGGAGGCATGGTGCTGGGGCGCGAAGGGCCAACCGTGCAGATCGGCGGTAACATTGGCCGTATGGTGCTTGATATTTTCCGCATGAAAGGTGATGAAGCTCGCCATACGTTGCTGGCAACTGGTGCAGCGGCAGGTCTGGCGGCGGCCTTTAACGCACCGCTCGCGGGCATTCTTTTTATTATCGAAGAGATGCGTCCGCAATTTCGCTATACGCTAATTTCGATTAAAGCGGTATTTATTGGCGTCATTATGTCGACCATTATGTACCGAATATTTAATCACGAAGTCGCGTTGATTGACGTGGGTAAGCTTTCTGACGCGCCTCTAAATACGCTTTGGCTTTATCTGATCCTCGGCATTATTTTTGGTATCTTCGGCCCCATTTTTAATAAATGGGTGCTGGGGATGCAGGATTTACTGCACCGTGTGCACGGTGGCAATATCACTAAATGGGTGCTGATGGGCGGTGCAATTGGCGGCCTGTGCGGCTTGCTGGGTTTCGTTGCGCCAGAAACGTCGGGCGGCGGTTTTAACCTGATTCCTATCGCCACTGCGGGGAATTTCAGCATGGGAATGCTGATTTTTATTTTTGTCGCTCGAGTGATCACTACGCTGCTCTGCTTCTCTTCCGGTGCGCCGGGCGGTATTTTCGCCCCGATGCTGGCGCTCGGTACGGTTTTGGGAACGGCGTTTGGCATGGTCGCTACGGAGATATTTCCGCAATACCACCTTGAAGCAGGGACATTTGCTATTGCTGGAATGGGGGCGTTACTGGCAGCCTCTGTTCGTGCGCCGCTGACCGGGATCGTCCTGGTACTGGAGATGACAGATAACTATCAGCTCATTTTGCCAATGATTATTACCGGTCTTGGCGCAACACTATTAGCACAATTTACTGGTGGAAAACCGTTATACTCGGCGATTCTTGCCCGCACGCTGGCAAAACAGGAAGCGGAGCAGCTGGCGCGAAGCAAGGCCGTGGCTGCCAGCGAGAATACTTGAACGAAATACCAGGGTATTAGATAATGGCAGTTATTATTGGGTTAGAATTTGCCCAATTGCCGATGTCGTTTGGAGCAAAATATGAGTGATGACGTAGCACTGCCGCTGGAGTTTACCGACGCAGCAGCCAACAAAGTTAAGAGCCTGATCGCTGACGAAGATAACCCGAATCTGAAATTACGCGTGTATATCACCGGTGGCGGTTGCAGCGGCTTCCAGTATGGTTTCACCTTTGATGATCAGGTGAACGAAGGCGATATGACCATTGAAAAACAGGGCGTTGGCCTGGTGGTTGACCCGATGAGCCTGCAATATCTGGTTGGTGGCTCCGTTGATTATACTGAAGGACTGGAAGGTTCGCGTTTCATCGTGACCAACCCGAACGCGAAAAGCACCTGCGGTTGCGGTTCTTCCTTCAGCATCTAATCTGCTGTTAATGTGCCGGATAAACTATCCGGCACATCTTCTCTCTTTAACGCCCATTCTCATCCAGCGCAAACGTCGGCAGTTTAAGATGCCAACGGATAGCCGCCAGACGAATCAATAGCGTTACCACCATCCCCATCATACTGGCCGTTTCTAACGGGACGGAAAACGTATAATAAGCCGTAGCGTGGACAATACCGCCGATAATACAGGCTGTTGCGTAGATTTCTGTACGTAAAATCATCGGGATTTCGCGCGCCAGCACATCGCGAATGATCCCGCCGCCAACGCCCGTAATAACGCCCATACATACTGCAATCAATGGACCCGCATCCGCATTAAAGGCTTTGTTGACGCCAATGCCAACGAACACTGCCAGACCAACGGCATCCAGCACCGGCAGCATCCATTTGGGTAAGCGTCTTGGCTGGCGTACCAGAACGATAGTCAGCATACTGGTCACCATTGCGACGACCAGATCGGTGGGATCTTTCACCCAAAATACCGGGCCGTGATCCAGCGCCATGTCGCGAATTGTCCCGCCACCTACTGCGGTAACCACGCCCAGAACCAGGACGCCAAAAGGGTCCATACGCAATTTTCCGGCCAGCAAAACGCCGGAGATGGCAAATACCGCTGTACCGACTATATCCAGCCAATAGACGAGCATTGTTCAATCCCCACTGAGCACCTGAAAGGTCAGGCGCTAATCCACCTGCGAAAGCGCATTACAGAGTTGTTGTGCAGCGAGGATAATACGTGGGCTTGCGCGTTCAAACCAGTCACTCGTGAGGGGAATAACGGGAATTTTGAGTTGTTCGCCCCAGTATTGCTTTATTTTAGGAATTTTATCCGCTCCGCCAGTGATGACAATGGCCTGTGGCGCGCGTGCTAATACCTGTTCACGGCTAACCTGCGGCCAGGGAACTTGACTGTCTTTAAAGATGTTTTCTCCACCGCAAACTTCCAGTACCTGGTTCTGAATCGACTCTTTTCCGCTGGTGAACGGCGGATTAATGCCGAATTGTAAGAAAACACGTTTTTTAGGTTTATCGGCGAATTTAGCTTTGAGTTGCGCATACTGTTCCAGCAAGGTTTGCGCGGCTTTCTCGGCCTTGTCAGGTTGCGGGCTCCACGGGGCCAGTTGACGTAACGTATCGGCAATTTGTTCAATGCTTGTCGCATCGACCCACATGACTTTTATTCCCAGCGAAGCAAGCTGGTCAACCTGCCGTTCGGCGTTACCCCCTCGCCAGGCTACGACAAGATCGGGCTTTAGAGCCACAATGCGCTCCAGATTCATCCCTTGCCAGGTGGAAACCTGCTCAATTTTCTGTGCTTCTGGCGGATAGTCGGAATAACTGCTGACTCCTACCGGCGTGATCCCTGCGGCAAACGCGAGTTCGGTGTTAGCGGGGGAGAGTGTGATTACACGCGGCGCGGCGTTGAGCCACAGTGGCGCAAGAAAAGACAGGGCGACCAGCGCCCTGAATAGTGACTTAGCCATGAGCCAGTTTCTGCACCAGTGACTCAACCATCAGGCTGGACTGTTTGGCTGCAACGGCCAGGAACTCGTCAAAGCTAAGGTGAGACTGTTGATCGGCGACATCAGAGATAGCGCGCACCACCACAAACGGGACGTTAAAATTGTGGCAAACGTGAGCGATAGCCGTCGCTTCCATTTCTACTGCAATGGCCTGCGGGAAATTGTGGCGGATTTTCGCCAGACCAACAGAGCCGTTGATGAAAGCGTCGCCGCTAACAATCAGGCCACGTACAGCGTTAAGATTCAGTTCGGCAATGCAGGACTCGGCGGCAGCGATCAGTTTATCGTCTGCTTTGAAGCCTGCCGGGCAGCCAGGCAGTTGACCGTATTCATAGCCAAACGCCGTGACATCCGCATCGTGATAACGTGCTTCGTCCGAGACAACGATATCGCCCACTTTCAGCGTTGGCGCCAGGCCACCCGCGGAACCGGTGTTAATGATCACATCTGGCTTGCAGTGTTCCAGCAGCAGAGTTGCGCCCAGCGCCACTGCGACTTTACCAATGCCTGATTTCAGAAGCGCAACCTCGGTTCCATTCAGTTGGCCGGTATAGATTTCGCAACCGCCCAGGCTGATAGTTTGACGGTTTTCGATTTTGTCACGCAGCAGCGTAACTTCTTCTTCCATTGCACCAATGATGCCGATTTTCATAGATTTACTCGCGATAAGCTCGATTTGAAGGCATAGTTTATCATGCGCTTGAGGGGAAGCGTATTTCTCACGCGGGAGAGGACATGGCACAGATTGATTTCCGAAATAAAATAAACTGGCATCGTCGTTATCGTTCACCGCAGGGCGTTAAAACTGAACATGAGATCCTGCGGATCTTCGAGAGCGACCGCGGGCGTATTATCAACTCCCCGGCGATTCGCCGTCTGCAACAAAAAACCCAGGTCTTCCCACTTGAGCGCAATGCCGCCGTGCGCACGCGTCTTACCCATTCTATGGAAGTTCAGCAGGTGGGGCGTTATATCGCTAAAGAGATTTTGAGCCGCCTGAAAGAGCTTAAATTGCTGGTGGTTTACGGTCTGGACGAGTTGACCGGGCCGTTTGAAAGCATTGTCGAAATGTCGTGTCTGATGCATGACATAGGAAATCCGCCGTTTGGTCATTTTGGCGAAGCGGCGATTAATGACTGGTTTCGCCAGCGTTTATACCCGGCAGATGCCGAAAGCCAGCCTCTGACCGACGATCGCTGTAGCGTGGCAGTGTTGCGATTGAGGGAGGGGGAGGAGTCGCTCAACGATCTGCGGCGAAAAATTCGTCAGGACTTATGTCATTTTGAGGGTAATGCACAAGGTATTCGTCTGGTGCATACATTGATGCGGATGAATCTTACCTGGGCTCAGGTTGGCGGTATTTTAAAATATACCCGTCCGGCGTGGTGGCGTGGTGAAACGCCTGAGACTCACGACTATTTAATGAAAAAGCCGGGCTACTACCTTTCTGAAGAATTCTATATTGCGCGTTTACGTAAAGAACTTAATTTAGCGCTTTACAGTCGCTTTCCATTAACGTGGATTATGGAAGCTGCCGACGATATATCTTATTGTGTGGCCGACCTTGAAGATGCGGTGGAAAAAAGAATATTTACCGTTGAACAACTTTATCATCATCTGCATGAAGCGTGGGGCCAGCACGAGAACGGTTCGCTGTTTGCGCAGGTGGTAGAAAATGCCTGGGAAAAATCGCGCTCAAATAGCTTAAGTCGTAGTACGGAAGATCAGTTTTTTATGTATTTACGCGTAAATACCTTAAATAAACTGGTGCCGTATGCGGCACAACGATTTATTGATAACTTACCTGAAATTTTTGCCGGAACCTTTAATCATGCACTGTTAGAAGATGCCAGTGAATGTAGCCAGTTGCTGAAATTATATAAAAATGTCGCTGTAAAACATGTGTTTAGCCATCCAGATGTCGAGCAGCTTGAATTGCAGGGCTACCGAGTGATTAGCGGTTTATTAGAGATTTATCGACCGTTGTTAAACATGTCGTTATCAGACTTCATCGAACTTGTTGAAAAAGAACGTGTGAAACGTTTCCCCATTGAAACGCGTTTATTCCATAAGCTCTCAACGCGCCATCGGTTGGCCTATGTTGAGGCTGTCAGTAAATTACCGTCAGATTCTCCTGAGTTTCCGCTATGGGAATATTATTACCGCTGCCGGCTGTTACAGGATTATATCAGCGGTATGACAGACCTTTATGCGTGGGACGAATACCGACGTCTGATGGCCGTAGAACAATAACCAGGCTTTTGTAAAGACGGACAATAAATTTTTACTTTTTGCAGAAACTTTAGTTCGGAACTTCGCGCTATAAAACGAATCTGAAGAACACAGCAATTTTGCGTTATCTGTTAATCGAGACTGAAATACATGAAAAAAACCACATTAGCACTGAGTGCACTGGCTCTGAGTTTAGGTTTGGCGTTATCTCCGCTCTCTGCAACGGCGGCTGAGACTTCTTCGGCAACGACAGCCCAGCAGATGCCAAGCCTTGCACCGATGCTCGAAAAGGTGATGCCTTCAGTGGTCAGCATTAACGTAGAAGGTAGCACAACCGTTAATACGCCGCGTATGCCGCGTAATTTCCAGCAGTTCTTTGGTGATGATTCCCCGTTCTGCCAGGAAGGTTCTCCGTTCCTGAGCTCTCCGTTCTGTCAGGGCGGTGGACAAGGTGGTAACGGCGGTGGCCAGCAACAAAAATTCATGGCGCTGGGTTCTGGCGTCATCATTGATGCCGATAAAGGCTATGTCGTGACTAACAACCACGTTGTCGATAACGCGACGGTCATTAAAGTTCAACTGAGCGATGGCCGTAAGTTCGACGCGAAGATGGTCGGCAAAGATCCGCGCTCTGATATCGCGCTGATCCAGATCCAGAATCCGAAAAACCTGACTGCGATTAAGATGGCGGATTCCGATGCGCTGCGCGTGGGTGATTACACCGTCGCTATCGGTAACCCGTTTGGTCTGGGCGAGACGGTAACTTCCGGTATCGTCTCTGCACTGGGCCGTAGCGGTCTGAACGCCGAAAACTACGAAAACTTCATCCAGACGGATGCAGCAATCAACCGGGGTAACTCTGGTGGTGCGCTGGTTAACCTGAACGGTGAACTGATCGGTATTAACACCGCGATCCTTGCACCAGACGGCGGTAACATCGGTATCGGTTTTGCTATCCCGAGCAACATGGTGAAAAACCTGACCTCGCAGATGGTGGAATACGGCCAGGTGAAACGCGGTGAGCTGGGCATTATGGGGACCGAGCTGAACTCTGAACTGGCGAAAGCGATGAAAGTTGACGCCCAGCGTGGCGCTTTCGTAAGCCAGGTTCTGCCGAATTCCTCCGCTGCAAAAGCGGGCATTAAAGCGGGTGATGTGATCACCTCACTGAACGGTAAGCCGATCAGCAGCTTTGCCGCGTTGCGTGCTCAGGTGGGTACTATGCCAGTGGGCAGCAAACTGACCCTGGGCTTGCTGCGCGATGGTAAGCAGGTCAACGTGAATCTGGAACTGCAGCAGAGCAGCCAGAATCAAGTTGATTCCAGCTCTATCTTCAACGGCATTGAAGGCGCTGAAATGAGCAATAAAGGCAAAGATCAGGGCGTGGTCGTGAACAACGTGAAAACCGGCACTCCGGCTGCGCAGATTGGCCTGAAAAAAGGTGATGTGATTATTGGCGCGAACCAGCAGGCAGTGAAAAACATCGCTGAACTGCGTAAAGTTCTCGACAGCAAGCCGTCAGTGCTGGCGCTGAACATTCAGCGCGGTGATAGCACCATCTACCTGTTAATGCAGTAATCTCCCTCAACCCCTTCCTGCAAACGGGAAGGGGTTCTCTTTTCAATTTGTGACCCCCTCCACAACTCCATATTTCTCCGTCGTCCTTTGTGCATTTGCACAATGCCGTGCGTTGCTTACTTCCTTATGCTAAACCGTGCATAACGGAGGGCTTATGGCTGGCTGGCATCTTGATACCAAAATGGCGCAGGATATCGTGGCGCGCACCATGCGCATCATCGATACCAATATCAACGTAATGGATGCTCGCGGGCGAATTATCGGCAGCGGCGATCGTGAGCGTATTGGTGAATTGCACGAAGGTGCACTACTGGTACTATCGCAGGGGCGGGTGGTCGATATCGATGATGCGGTGGCGCGCCATCTGCATGGTGTACGTCAGGGGATTAACCTGCCGTTACGGCTGGAAGGCGAGATTGTCGGCGTTATTGGCCTGACCGGTGAACCGGAGCATTTGCGCAAATATGGCGAACTGGTCTGTATGACGGCGGAGATGATGCTGGAACAGTCGCGGTTGATGCACCTGCTGGCGCAGGATAGCCGACTGCGTGAAGAGTTAGTCATGCATCTGATTCAGGCTGAAGAAAATACGCCAGCGTTAACCGAATGGGCGCAACGACTGGGCATCGATCTCAATCAACCCCGCGTGGTGGCCATTGTTGAGGTCGACAGCGGCCAGCTTGGCGTGGACAGCGCGATGGCAGAACTACAGCAACTGCAAAATGCACTCACCACGCCGGAACGCAATAATCTGGTGGCGATAGTCTCGCTAACTGAAATGGTGGTGCTGAAACCGGCGTTGAATACGTTTGGGCGCTGGGATGCGGAAGACCATCGTAAGCGAGTAGAGCAACTTATTACTCGTATGAAGGAGTATGGCCAGCTGCGTTTTCGCGTGTCACTGGGCAATTATTTTACTGGTGCTGGCAGTATTGCGCGTTCTTATCGTACGGCGAAAACAACGATGATGGTAGGCAAGCAGCGGATGCCAGAAAATCGCTGCTATTTTTATCAGGATCTGATGCTGCCAGTATTACTCGACAGCTTACGTGGCGACTGGCAAGCCAACGAACTGGCTCGTCCTCTGGCACGGCTAAAAGCGATGGATAATAATGGCTTGTTGCGACGGACGCTGGCAGCGTGGTTTCGCCATAATGTGCAACCGCTGGCAACGTCAAAGGCGCTGTTTATCCATCGTAATACGCTGGAGTATAGGCTTAATCGTATATCAGAACTGACCGGGCTGGATTTGGGCAATTTTGATGACAGGTTGCTGCTGTATGTGGCGCTGCAACTGGATGAAGAGCGGTAGGTTATGCGTTAAGGTCGAAGCGGCGCTGGCTTGGTCCCCTCACCCTCTTCCCGAAGGGGAGAGGGGACTGCCCGAGCTAACCGTCAATTCGGGATTATTTACGCGTCAGTTTTTCCAGATCCGCTTCAATCTCGCTGATCTTATTGGTCACTACTGACTCCAGATGACGTAAATCGTCGAGGATCTTGCGTTTAAGATCAACTTCGCTGCGGTCACGCTGGCAGATTTGATCAAGCTCATCAATGATATAACGCAGATTCGGGCTGATCTCCTGCACTTCTTTATAACCCTGACCCACACCATCGGCGACCACTGTTTTACGCTGACGCGGATATTTAAACTTCACGCTCTTAGCGAAAAACTCGCCTTTGTCTTTCTGAAAATAGATTTTCAGAATATCGTTGTTGGCTTCCTGCCGGAGGCTGTAACGATCAATTTCTTCAGGATTGGTAATACCCAGACTTTTCAGATTGTCGTACATAGCGTTACCTCAAAATGAGTCAGTAAATTGTGCTTATCTTAGCATTTGGCCTGGCCCGCCCGGCTCGACTGTGATCGCAGAAAGCCTTTTTCTTCCAGACTTCTATCATGGCGTAAAATTTAAAAAATTACCTGCTTTATTCTGGCGATAGAATTTTACACAAGCTCCAGTAGCGTCACTTCCGGGCGGCAGTTGAGCCGCAAGCCATACAAACTTCCCACGCCGCGGGTTGTGTAGATTTGTCGCTCGCCAAACGCGTTTAACCCGGCGACGTAGCGTTTATCTTCAACCGGTGCAAAAGGTTCGCCAACCAACGGAATACGCAACTGACCGCCGTGAGTGTGACCACACAGCATCAAATCCCACGTTTCATCACGCATGACTTCTTTACTGTCGGGATTATGCGCCAGCACCAGCCTGGGCATGTTGGCTTCATTTGCGCGCGGTGGTTTACATTGTCCGGCCCATAAATCACCGGTGCCTACCAGTTCAAATCGCCGCTTTCGAGTGGTAATTACCGTGGCTTCGTTAAACAACACCGTGATCCCCGCCGATTTCAGCGCCTCGCCAATGAAGCGATTCTTCTGCGTGCCGACGGGCCGATCGTGGTTGCCGAAACAGGCAAACGTCGGCGCACATTCGGCGAGGGGGGAGAGTACGTCACTGAACGCCGAAAAATTCAGCGGCATATCAAATAAGACGTAATCGCCACCCAGCAAAATCAAATCAGGCTTTTGCGCTATGCCAAGAGTAATGGCTTCAGAAATTAAGGTGAGTGGCACGAAACGAGAGTAATGGAGATCGGCAAGAAAAAGAATTTTGAAGGGGCGGTCTTTATCCTTAAAAAAGGAGATGCGTTGCCGGGTTAATTCAAGCCAGCCGGGTTCCCAATAATGTATATAGCTAAAGCATGATCCGACGGCTAACGTTGCGGCGGCAGCCTGTAAAAAACGCCTGCGTGTGATCATCATCCATCCCTGCAAAAAAACTGGGCAGCATCGTGCTGCCCGTTTGCATACTTTTAGTCGATGGTACGCAGCAGTTCGTTAATACCGACTTTGCCGCGAGTTTTCGCGTCAACTTTCTTAACGATAACTGCACAATAAAGGCTGTATTTGCCATCTTTCGACGGCAGGTTGCCGGAAACAACCACAGAACCTGCCGGTACGCGACCGTAGTGGATTTCGCCGGTTTCACGGTCGTAAATACGGGTGCTCTGACCAATGTATACGCCCATGGAAATGACGGAACCTTCTTCGACAATCACGCCCTCAACGACTTCAGAACGTGCGCCGATGAAGCAGTTATCTTCAATAATGGTCGGGTTAGCCTGCAGCGGTTCCAGCACGCCACCAATGCCTACACCACCAGACAGGTGGACGTTTTTACCAATCTGCGCACAGGAACCAACAGTCGCCCAAGTATCAACCATTGTACCTTCATCAACGTATGCGCCAATGTTGACGTAAGACGGCATCAGCACGGTGTTACGGGCGATAAATGCACCCTGACGCACTGCTGCTGGTGGTACAACGCGGAAACCTTCTTTCTGGAAACGCGCTTCATCGTAGTTAGCGAATTTCATCGGCACTTTATCGAAGTAGCGGCTTTCTGCCCCTTCGATCACCTGATTATCATTAATACGGAAAGAGAGCAGCACCGCTTTTTTCAACCACTGATGCGTCACCCATTGACCGTTGATTTTTTCCGCAACACGCAGTGCACCGGAATCAAGCAGGGCGATCACCTGATTTACCGCTTCGCGGGTAACGGTGTCTGCATTAGCTGGCGTGATCTCGGCACGGCGTTCAAAAGCGGTTTCAATAATGTTCTGTAACTGCTGCATTGTTAAACTCTTTTCATATCAGTAAACACATCACCCTTTATCGTTTGGATTGAGGGCCTCTGTCAACCGCTGATGCACTTCCTGCTGCAACTCGTTATTAAGTGCACGTCGGTCGGCGGTGGCGATTATGAATAAATCTTCTACTCGCTCGCCAATGGTTGTAATTCGGGCGCCATGAAGCGAAATTCCCAGATCGGCAAAAATTTTCCCCACTCTCGCCAGTAAGCCTGGCTGATCAAGCGCAATCAATTCGAGGAATGATTTTCGGTCGGTATGGGTCGGCAAAAATGTCACTTCGGTTTCAACAGTAAAGTGACGTAGTTTGGCCGGTTGACGACGCGGCTGCGGTGGCTGCCAGCTGCTTTGTGTCAGCACCTGCTCCAGCCCAAAACGAATGACTTCATGACGATCTGCGGATAGCGGGCTGCCATCCGGCTCCAGCACAATGAAGGTATCCATCGCCATACCGTCGCGGGTCGTGAAAATTTGCGCGTCATGAACGCTTAAATTGCGGCGGTCTAATTCGGCACACACGGCAGCAAACAGATAGGGGCGGTCAGGGCTCCAGATAAATATCTCCGTTCCGCCGCGTGTAGCTTGCGGACTAAGCAATACCAGCGGCTTGCTTAAATCATGCTGTAATAAATGGCGCGCATGCCAGGCCAGTTGATTTGGGCTATGGCGGACAAAATAGTTAGCGCGGCAGCGTGACCAAATCTGATGCAGCGCCTCTTCGTCGATATTGTCCATACGCAGTAGCGCCAGTGCCTGAAGCTGGTGATGGCGAACCCGTTCGCGCATATCCGGTGTGTTTTGCATCCCGCGTCGTAGCTGTTTTTCGGTGGCGAAATAGAGTTCGCGCAACAGACTTTGCTTCCAGCTATTCCACAGCGTTTCGTTGGTGGCGCAAATATCGGCCACTGTCAGGCATACCAGATAACGCAGCCGGGTTTCCGTTTGCACTTCTTCGGCAAATTGTTTGATGACTTCCGGGTCCTGAATATCGCGGCGCTGGGCGGTGACCGACATCAACAAGTGCTGGCGAACCAGCCAGGCTACGAGTTGCGTTTCGCGCGAGTTCAGCTCGTGGAGTTCAGCAAAATGCACCACGTCTTGTGCGCCGAGTATAGAGTGGTCGCCGCCGCGCCCTTTGGCGATATCGTGAAACAGTGCGGCGATAAAGATAAGCTCAGGTGACGGCAATCGCGGCCAGACATCCACGCACAACGGATGGCGCTGGCGCGTTTCTTCACTGGCAAAACTCTCCAGTTTCAACATCACGCGAATAGTATGTTCATCCACCGTGTAGGCGTGGAACAGGTCAAACTGCATCTGCCCGACGATATGCGACCATTGCGGCATATAGGCACCGAGCACGCTATGGCGATGCATCGGTAACAGTCCACGACGCACCGAACCTGGGTGGCGCAGAATGCTCAAAAATAGCTTTCGCGCTTGCGGAATATTGCACAGTGGTTGTTGCAGATGGCGACGGGCATGACGTAACTGGCGCAGCGTGGTGGAGTATATACCGGTGATCGTGCTATTGCGCACCATCGTATAGAACATGCGTAATATCGCTTCTGGCTGGCGCATAAACAGCGTTTCATCGCGCAGATCGATAAGCGTGCCGCGTAGCTGAAATTCATCGTCGATTGGTCGCGGTTTTTCGTCGGCAGGGAGGGCGAGGATAGCCTCGTCGAACAGTTGCAATAACATATGGTTAAGTTCGCTAACGCGGCGCGTAACGCGAAAATAATCCTTCATCATCTGTTCAACTGGCTCGTTACCTTCGCCACCGTAATTCAGGCGTTGGGCAACACTAAGCTGGCGATCAAATAACAGGCGATTATCGTAACGGTTGACCACCAAATGCAGGGCAAAGCGAATTCGCCAGAGAATATGCAAACACTCATTTAATTCTGCACGTTCCGCAGACGTTAAGAAGCCAAATCCGACCATTTCATCCAGTGATGTTGCGCCAAAATGGCGGCGGGCAACCCACTGCAAGGTGTGGATATCACGCAAGCCGCCGGGGCTACTTTTGATGTCTGGTTCAAGATTGTAGCTGGTGCCGTGATAACGCTGGTGGCGCTGGTTTTGTTCTTCAACTTTCGCCGCGTAAAATTTATCTGACGGCCAGAATCCTTCGCTGAAAATATGCTTTTGCAGTTCGAGAAATAGCGCAACATCGCCAATTAACAAGCGGGACTCGATCAGGTTGGTGGCGACGGTTAAATCTGATAACCCTTCCAGCATGCACTCTTCAAGCGTGCGCACGCTATGGCCGACTTCCAGCTTCACATCCCAGAGTAACGTTAACAACTCGCCCACTTTTTGCGCCTGCTCGTCCGGAAGTTTCTTGCGACTTAAGATCAGTAAATCGACGTCTGAAAGCGGATGCAGCTCGCCGCGACCATAGCCACCGACGGCGACCAGTGCCAGATCGGCAATCTGGCTGAATCCCGCTTCAATCCATAACCGTTGCAGGAGTTGGTCGATAAACTCAGTGCGCGCTTCAATTAATTGCTCTGCGGAGATCCCGCTATCAAAGGCATCGCCCAGCCAACGCTGGAAGGTATCGATATGGGCTTTTATCCCGCACACGGTTAATTCGTCACGGGGCCAGACGCCCGGGTTTTGCGGTTGACCGGGAAGGGTGGGGAGAGCGGTGTTTGCGTACTGTTCTGGAAGGGTATTCATCGTGCGCCACCCATAAGATTAAATTATCACATAAAAAAAGCCGGCATTCGCCGGCTCCAGATTGTTGACTAAGTGCGCTTTATTCATGCCGGATGCGGCGTGAACACCTTATCCGGCCTACAACTCCTTGCAAATGGAGAGGTTGGTCTGAAAAGCGTAGCGCATCAGGCATTTTTGCGTTTGTCTTAATCTTATTCGTCGTGCGAGATTATCGCCGGGATGGTGTCATCCTTGCGTAACGTCAGAATTTCGCAGCCGTTATCAGTCACCACAATAGTATGCTCGTATTGCGCAGACAAGCTGCGATCTTTGGTTTTTACCGTCCAGCCATCTTTCATGGTGCGGATCTCTTTTTTACCCGCGTTGACCATTGGCTCGATAGTGAAGGTCATCCCTGGTTTCAGCACGACGTTGGTTTCAGGGGAGTCATAGTGCAGTACTTGCGGTTCTTCATGGAAGCCGCGACCAATACCATGTCCGCAATATTCGCGAACGACAGAGAAGCCTTCTGCCTCGACAAATTTCTGAATCGCTGCACCGATTTCGCGCAGATTGATGCCTGGTTTCACCATACGCAGCGCCAGGTACAGGCTCTCTTGCGTAATGCGGCACAGGCGTTCGCCCATGATGGTTGGCTTACCGACGATAAACATTTTCGAGGTGTCGCCGTGGAAACCGTCTTTAATTACGGTGACGTCAATGTTAACGATATCGCCGTCTTTCAGCAGTTTGGCGTCGTCCGGAATACCGTGGCACACCACTTCATTAATAGAGATGCAAACGGATTTCGGGTAACCGTGATAGCCGAGGCAGGCAGAAACCGCGTGTTGTTGATTAACAATGTAATCATTACAGATGCGATCCAGCTCGCCGGTGCTGACGCCCGGTTTAACATACGGTTCGATCATCTCCAGCACTTCGGCAGCCAGGCGGCCAGCGACGCGCATTTTTTCGATATCTTCAGGGGTCTTGATTGAGATAGCCATTAATTCTGTCCATCAGCGTCGGTGATACCGACAATATATATGTAAGTGCTGTCAATGGTATCACACCCGGGCAAATTGAGAATCATTCTGAATTTCGCCAAACGTGCCACTGAACGTTTTCTATAATAGAAAATTCATCGTCTGATGCTGTACACAGCGCCAACAATTATTGGAGTCCACGGCGTATTTGTGGTATAAAGCGCGCCGGACTTCCGATCCATTTCGTATACACAGACTGGACGGAAGCGACAATCTCACTTTGTGTAACAACACACACGTATCGGCACATATTCCGGGGTGCCCTTTGGGGTCGGTAATATGGGATACGTGGAGGCATAACCCCAACTTTTATATAGAGGTTTTAATCATGGCAACTGTTTCCATGCGCGACATGCTCAAGGCTGGTGTTCACTTTGGTCACCAGACCCGTTACTGGAACCCGAAAATGAAGCCGTTCATCTTCGGTGCGCGTAACAAAGTTCACATCATCAACCTTGAGAAAACTGTACCGATGTTCAACGAAGCTCTGGCTGAACTGAACAAGATTGCTTCTCGCAAAGGTAAAATCCTTTTCGTTGGTACTAAACGCGCTGCAAGCGAAGCGGTGAAAGACGCTGCTCTGAGCTGCGACCAGTTCTTCGTGAACCATCGCTGGCTGGGCGGTATGCTGACTAACTGGAAAACCGTTCGTCAGTCCATCAAACGTCTGAAAGACCTGGAAACTCAGTCTCAGGACGGTACTTTCGAAAAGCTGACCAAGAAAGAAGCGCTGATGCGCACTCGTGAGCTGGAGAAACTGGAAAACAGCCTGGGCGGTATCAAAGACATGGGCGGTCTGCCGGACGCTCTGTTTGTAATCGATGCTGACCACGAACACATTGCTATCAAAGAAGCAAACAACCTGGGTATTCCGGTATTTGCTATCGTTGATACCAACTCTGATCCGGACGGTGTTGACTTCGTTATCCCGGGTAACGACGACGCAATCCGTGCTGTGACCCTGTACCTGGGCGCTGTTGCTGCAACCGTACGTGAAGGCCGTTCTCAGGATCTGGCTTCCCAGGCGGAAGAAAGCTTCGTAGAAGCTGAGTAATAAGGCTTGATAACTCCCCCAAAATAGTTCGAGTTGCAGAAAGGCGGCAAGCTCGAGAATTCCCGGGAGCTTACATCAGTAAGTGGCCGGGATGAGCGAGCGAAGATAACGCATCTGCGGCGCGAAATATGAAGGGGGGAGAGCCCTTATAGACCAGGTAGTACACGTTTGGTTAGGGGGCCTGCATATGGCCCCCTTTTTCACTTTTATATCTGTGCGGTTTAATGCCGGGCAGATCACATCTCCGAGGATTTTAGAATGGCTGAAATTACCGCATCCCTGGTAAAAGAGCTGCGTGAGCGTACTGGCGCAGGCATGATGGATTGCAAAAAAGCACTGACTGAAGCTAACGGCGACATCGAGCTGGCAATCGAAAACATGCGTAAGTCCGGTGCTATTAAAGCAGCGAAAAAAGCAGGCAACGTTGCTGCTGACGGCGTGATCAAAACCAAAATCGACGGCAACTACGGCATCATTCTGGAAGTTAACTGCCAGACTGACTTCGTAGCGAAAGACGCTGGTTTCCAGGCGTTTGCAGACAAAGTTCTGGACGCAGCTGTAGCTGGCAAAATCACTGACGTTGAAGTTCTGAAAGCACAGTTCGAAGAAGAACGTGTAGCGCTGGTAGCGAAAATTGGTGAAAACATCAACATTCGCCGCGTTGCTGCGCTGGAAGGCGACGTTCTGGGTTCTTATCAGCACGGTGCGCGTATCGGCGTTCTGGTTGCTGCTAAAGGCGCTGACGAAGAGCTGGTTAAACACATCGCTATGCACGTTGCTGCAAGCAAACCAGAATTCATCAAACCAGAAGACGTATCCGCTGAAGTGGTAGAGAAAGAATACCAGGTACAGCTGGACATCGCGATGCAGTCTGGTAAGCCGAAAGAAATCGCAGAGAAAATGGTTGAAGGCCGCATGAAGAAATTCACCGGCGAAGTTTCTCTGACCGGTCAACCGTTCGTTATGGAACCAGCAAAAACTGTTGGTCAGCTGCTGAAAGAGCATAACGCTGAAGTGACTGGCTTCATCCGCTTCGAAGTGGGTGAAGGCATCGAGAAAGTTGAGACTGACTTTGCAGCAGAAGTTGCTGCGATGTCCAAGCAGTCTTAATTATCGAAAAGGAGCCGCCTGAGGGCGGCTTCTTTTTGCGCCCATCTTGTAAATTCAGCTAACCCTTATGGGGCTGCGCTGAAAAGCGACGTACAATGTCGCTGGTATTAATTCATTTCAATCGTTGACAGTCTCAGGAAAGAAACATGGCTACCAATGCAAAACCCGTCTATAAACGCATTCTGCTTAAGTTGAGTGGCGAAGCTCTGCAGGGCACTGAAGGCTTCGGTATTGATGCAAGCATACTGGATCGCATGGCTCAGGAAATCAAAGAACTGGTTGAACTGGGTATTCAGGTTGGTGTGGTGATTGGTGGGGGTAACCTGTTCCGTGGCGCTGGTCTGGCGAAAGCGGGTATGAACCGCGTTGTGGGCGACCACATGGGGATGCTGGCTACCGTAATGAACGGTCTGGCAATGCGTGATGCACTGCACCGCGCCTATGTGAACGCTCGTCTGATGTCCGCTATTCCATTGAATGGCGTGTGCGACAGCTACAGCTGGGCAGAAGCTATCAGTCTGTTGCGCAACAACCGTGTGGTGATCCTCTCCGCCGGTACTGGTAATCCATTCTTTACCACTGACTCCGCAGCTTGCCTGCGTGGTATCGAAATTGAAGCCGATGTGGTGCTGAAAGCGACCAAAGTTGACGGCGTGTTTACCGCTGACCCGGCGAAAGATCCAACTGCAACTATGTACGAGCAGCTGACCTACAGTGAAGTTCTGGAAAAAGAGCTGAAAGTAATGGACCTGGCGGCCTTCACGCTGGCTCGTGACCACAAATTACCGATTCGTGTTTTCAACATGAATAAACCGGGGGCGCTGCGCCGTGTGGTAATGGGTGAAAAAGAAGGGACTTTAATCACGGAATAATTCCCGTGATGGATAAATAAGGGTAAGATTCCGCATAAGTATCGCGGGGGCGTAAGTCTGGTTATAAGGCGTTATTGTTGCAGGCAGTTTGGTCACGGCCAGCGCGCAGCAACCGGAGCGTACATAAGTACGTGAGGATGGCGAGCACTGCCCGGGGCCAAAATGGCAAATAAAATAGCCTAATAATCCAGACGATTACCCGTAATATGTTTAATCAGGGCTATACTTAGCACACTTCCACTGTGTGTAACTGTCTGGTCTGACTGAGACAAGTTTTCAAGGATTCGTAACGTGATTAGCGATATCAGAAAAGATGCTGAAGTACGCATGGACAAATGCGTTGAAGCGTTCAAAACCCAAATCAGCAAAATACGCACGGGTCGTGCTTCTCCCAGCCTGCTGGATGGCATTGTCGTGGAATATTACGGCACGCCAACGCCGCTGCGTCAGCTGGCAAGCGTAACGGTAGAAGATTCCCGTACTCTGAAAATCAACGTGTTTGACCGTTCAATGTCTCCGGCCGTTGAAAAAGCGATTATGGCGTCCGATCTCGGCCTGAACCCGAACTCAGCAGGTAGCGACATCCGTGTTCCGCTGCCGCCGTTGACGGAAGAACGTCGTAAAGATCTGACCAAAATCGTTCGTGGTGAAGCTGAACAGGCGCGTGTTGCAGTACGTAACGTGCGTCGTGACGCGAACGACAAAGTGAAAGCACTGTTGAAAGAAAAAGAGATCAGCGAAGACGACGATCGCCGTTCTCAGGACGATGTACAGAAACTGACTGATGCTGCAATCAAGAAAATTGAAGCGGCGCTGGCAGATAAAGAAGCAGAACTGATGCAGTTCTGATTTCTTGAACGACAAAAAACGCCGCTCAGTAGATCCTTGCGGATCGGCTGGCGGCGTTTTGCTTTTTATTTTGTCTCAACTCTGGATGTTTCATGAAGCAACTCACCATTCTGGGCTCGACCGGCTCGATTGGTTGCAGCACGCTGGACGTGGTGCGCCATAATCCCGAACACTTCCGCGTAGTTGCGCTGGTGGCAGGCAAAAATGTCACTCGCATGGTAGAACAGTGCCTGGAGTTCTCTCCCCGTTATGCCGTTATGGACGATGAAGCGAGTGCGAAACTTCTTAAAACGATGCTACAGCAACAGGGTAGCCGCACCGAAGTCTTAAGCGGGCAACAAGCTGCCAGCGATATGGCTGCGCTTGAAGAAGTTGATCAGGTGATGGCGGCGATTGTCGGCGCTGCTGGCCTGTTACCGACCCTTGCCGCGATCCGAGCCGGTAAAACCATCCTGCTGGCAAACAAAGAATCACTGGTCACCTGCGGACGTCTGTTTATGGACGCTGTAAAGCAGAGCAAAGCACAGTTATTACCGGTCGATAGCGAACACAACGCCATTTTTCAGAGTTTACCGCAACCTATCCAGCATAATCTGGGATACGCTGACCTTGAGCAAAATGGTGTGGTGTCCATTTTACTTACCGGGTCTGGTGGTCCGTTCCGTGAGACGCCCCTGCGTGATTTGGCAGCAATGACGCCCGATCAAGCATGCCGTCATCCGAACTGGTCGATGGGACGTAAAATTTCCGTCGATTCGGCTACCATGATGAACAAAGGTCTGGAATACATTGAAGCGCGCTGGTTGTTTAACGCCAGCGCCAGCCAGATGGAAGTGCTGATTCACCCGCAGTCAGTGATTCACTCGATGGTGCGTTATCAGGATGGCAGCGTTCTGGCGCAACTGGGGGAACCCGACATGCGTACGCCAATTGCCCACACCATGGCATGGCCGAATCGCGTGAACTCTGGCGTGAAGCCGCTCGATTTTTGCAAACTGAGCGCGTTGACATTTGCTGCACCGGATTATGATCGCTATCCATGCCTTAAACTGGCGATGGAGGCATTCGAACAAGGCCAGGCAGCGACGACCGCATTGAACGCTGCAAACGAAATCACCGTTGCAGCCTTTCTTGCGCAACAAATCCGCTTTACGGATATCGCCGCGTTGAATTTATCCGTGCTGGAAAAAATGGATATGCGCGAACCACAATGTGTGGACGATGTGTTGTCTGTCGATGCCAATGCGCGTGAGGTCGCCAGAAAAGAGGTGATGCGTCTCGCAAGCTGAGGATAATCCAGCTACAGAGAGTCGTGCTATTTGTTAGCGTAGGGCTTCAGTGATATAGTCTGCGCCATCTGATCGTAAGTAGTTGGCTTTATAAGGTCAGATATGCCGTGGTTTCACACGGCTTTTTTTTGTATAGGCTTCAGTATTCCTGAGTACCGTAAACCCTGTCAGGGAATAAAAAACGCGTGATGTTGTCTGCTACTCAACCACTTAGCGAAAAATTGCCAGCGCATGGCTGTCGCCATGTTGCGATCATTATGGACGGCAATGGTCGCTGGGCAAAAAAGCAAGGGAAGATTCGTGCCTTTGGGCATAAAGCCGGGGCAAAATCCGTCCGCCGGGCTGTCTCTTTTGCGGCCAACAACGGTATTGAGGCGTTAACGCTGTATGCCTTTAGTAGTGAAAACTGGAACCGACCAGCGCAGGAAGTCAGTGCGTTAATGGAACTGTTTGTGTGGGCGCTTGATAGCGAAGTAAAAAGCCTGCACCGACATAACGTGCGTCTGCGTATTATTGGCGATACCAGTCGCTTTAACTCGCGTTTGCAAGAACGTATTCGTAAATCTGAAGCGTTAACTGCCGGGAATACCGGTCTGACGCTGAATATTGCGGCGAACTACGGTGGACGTTGGGATATTGTCCAGGGAGTCAGGCAACTGGCTGAAAAGGTGCAGCAAGGAAACCTGCAACCGGATCAGATAGATGAAGAGATGCTTAACCAGCATGTCTGTATGCATGAACTGGCCCCTGTAGATTTAGTAATTAGGACTGGGGGGGAGCATCGCATTAGTAACTTTTTGCTTTGGCAAATTGCCTATGCCGAACTTTACTTTACAGATGTTCTTTGGCCCGATTTCGATGAACAAGACTTTGAAGGGGCGCTAAATGCCTTTGCTAATCGAGAGCGTCGTTTCGGCGGCACCGAGCCCGGTGATGAAACAGCCTGATGGGGGTCGCTTTTGCTGAAGTATCGCCTGATATCTGCTTTTGTTTTAATACCCGTCGTCATCGCGGCACTGTTTTTGCTGCCGCCGGTGGGGTTCGCCATTGTTACGCTGGTAGTTTGTATGCTGGCGGCGTGGGAATGGGGACAGCTTAGCGGTTTTACCACTCGCTCGCAGCGGGTATGGCTGGCGGTGCTGTGCGGGTTATTGCTGGCGCTGATGCTTTTTCTATTGCCGGAATATCATCGGAATATTCATCAACCACTGGTTGAAGTCTCACTTTGGGCTTCGCTTGGTTGGTGGGGGGCTGCGTTATTATTGGTGTTATTTTACCCCGGTTCGGCGGCAATCTGGCGCAACTCTAAAACGTTACGCATTATTTTCGGTGTATTAACCATTGTGCCTTTCTTTTGGGGCATGCTGACGTTACGTGCGTGGCACTATGACGAGAATCATTACAGTGGCGCGATATGGCTGCTCTATGTCATGATCCTGGTCTGGGGAGCTGACTCAGGGGCATATATGTTTGGCAAATTATTTGGCAAACATAAGCTTGCGCCGAAGGTTTCTCCGGGTAAAACCTGGCAAGGTTTTATTGGCGGACTCGCGACCGCAGCGGTAATCTCATGGGGTTACAGTATGTGGGCAAATCTCGACGTCGCACCCGTCACCTTACTCATTTGCTCCATTGTCGCAGCGTTAGCCTCTGTGCTCGGCGACTTAACTGAGAGCATGTTTAAGCGCGAAGCAGGAATTAAGGACAGCGGTCATTTAATTCCAGGACACGGTGGTATTTTAGATCGTATTGATAGCCTGACGGCTGCGGTGCCGGTCTTTGCTTGCCTGTTGTTGCTGGTATTCAGGACGCTTTAACGGAAGGTATTATGCTGAGTTTTCTCTGGGATTTGGCTTCGTTCATCGTTGCACTGGGGGTGCTTATCACCGTGCATGAATTTGGTCATTTCTGGGTTGCCCGGCGCTGTGGTGTTCGCGTTGAGCGCTTCTCGATAGGCTTTGGTAAGGCGCTCTGGCGCCGCACTGACAAACTCGGCACCGAATATGTCATCGCCCTGATCCCCCTGGGCGGTTATGTCAAAATGCTGGATGAACGCGCAGAACCGGTTGTTCCGGAACTTCGCCACCATGCCTTCAATAATAAAACTGTTGGCCAGCGTGCAGCGATAATCGCCGCAGGTCCGGTTGCAAACTTCATTTTTGCTATCTTTGCTTACTGGCTGGTTTTTATCATTGGTGTTCCCGGCGTTCGCCCCGTTGTTGGTGAAATATCAGCCAACTCGATTGCCGCAGAAGCACAAATTGTACCTGGCACGGAACTAAAAGCTGTAGATGGTATCGAAACGCCTGATTGGGATGCCGTGCGCTTACAACTGGTTGACAAAATCGGCGACGAAAGCACCATCCTTACGGTGGCACCTTTTGGCAGCGATCAACGACGAGATGTAAAGCTTGATTTGCGAAACTGGGCGTTTGAGCCTGACAAGGAAGATCCGGTATCTTCTTTGGGGATTCGCCCTCGAGGGCCGCAAATTGAACCTGTACTGGAAAATGTGTCACCAAACTCAGCGGCAAGTAAGGCAGGTTTGCAAGCAGGCGACAGGATCGTTAAAGTCGATGGTCAGCCATTAACGCAATGGCTGACGTTTGTGATGCTTGTCCGGGATAACCCGGATAAACCGTTAGCGTTAGATATCGAAAGGCAGGGGAGTCCCTTGTCTTTGACATTAATCCCGGAGAGCAAACCGGGTAAGGGTAAAGCGATTGGTTTTGCCGGCATTGAGCCGAAAGTCATTCCTTTGCCAGACGAGTATAAAGTTGTACGCCAGTATGGACCGTTCAACGCCATCGTTGAAGCCACGGACAAAACGTGGCAATTGATGAAGCTGACGGTCAGTATGCTGGGAAAATTGATCACCGGTGATGTGAAACTGAACAACCTCAGTGGGCCGATCTCTATCGCCAAGGGGGCTGGGATGACAGCGGAACTCGGGGTTGTTTATTACCTGCCGTTCCTTGCGCTTATTAGCGTGAACTTAGGGATAATTAACCTGTTTCCGTTGCCCGTACTTGACGGGGGGCATCTGCTGTTCCTTGCGATCGAAAAGATCAAGGGCGGACCGGTATCCGAGCGAGTTCAAGACTTTTGTTATCGCATTGGCTCGATTCTGCTGGTGCTGTTAATGGGGCTTGCACTTTTCAATGATTTCTCTCGGTTATGAGAGTTAGTTAGGAAGAACGCATAATAACGATGGCGATGAAAAAGTTGCTCATAGCGTCGCTGCTGTTTAGCAGCGCCACCGTATACGGTGCTGAAGGGTTCGTAGTGAAAGACATTCATTTCGAAGGCCTTCAGCGTGTCGCCGTTGGTGCGGCCCTCCTCAGTATGCCGGTGCGCACAGGCGACACGGTTAATGATGAAGATATCAGTAATACCATTCGCGCTCTGTTTGCTACCGGCAACTTTGAGGATGTTCGCGTCCTTCGTGATGGTGATACCCTTCTGGTTCAGGTAAAAGAACGTCCGACCATTGCCAGCATCACTTTCTCCGGTAACAAATCGGTGAAAGATGACATGCTGAAGCAAAACCTTGAGGCCTCTGGCGTGCGAGTGGGGGAATCCCTTGATCGCACTACCATTGCCGATATCGAGAAAGGTCTGGAAGACTTCTACTACAGCGTCGGTAAATACAGCGCCAGCGTAAAAGCTGTCGTGACCCCACTGCCGCGTAACCGTG
The DNA here is from genome assembly GCF_014836715.1 of Escherichia whittamii. Taxonomy (GTDB): domain Bacteria; phylum Pseudomonadota; class Gammaproteobacteria; order Enterobacterales; family Enterobacteriaceae; genus Escherichia; species Escherichia whittamii. The sequence continues at coordinate 23,698 of NZ_JACSQI010000001.1, read as the reverse complement.
TTGACCTAAAACTGGTGTTCCAGGAAGGTGTGTCAGCTGAAATCCAGCAAATCAACATTGTTGGTAACCATGCTTTCACCACCGACGAACTGATCTCTCATTTCCAGCTGCGTGACGAAGTGCCGTGGTGGAACGTGGTAGGCGATCGTAAATATCAGAAACAGAAACTGGCGGGCGACCTTGAAACCTTGCGCAGTTACTATCTGGATCGCGGTTATGCCCGTTTCAACATCGACTCTACCCAGGTCAGTCTGACTCCAGATAAAAAAGGTATCTACGTCACGGTAAACATTACCGAAGGCGATCAGTACAAACTCTCTGGCGTTGAAGTGAGCGGTAACCTTGCCGGACACTCTGCTGAAATTGAGCAGTTGACTAAGATCGAGCCGGGCGAGCTGTATAACGGCACTAAAGTGACCAAAATGGAAGATGACATTAAAAAGCTTCTTGGTCGCTATGGTTATGCCTATCCGCGCGTGCAGTCGATGCCTGAAATCAACGACGCCGACAAAACCGTTAAATTACGTGTGAACGTTGATGCGGGTAACCGTTTCTACGTACGTAAGATCCGTTTTGAAGGTAACGACACCTCGAAAGATGCCGTCCTGCGCCGCGAAATGCGCCAGATGGAAGGTGCCTGGCTGGGCAGCGATCTGGTCGATCAGGGTAAAGAACGTCTGAATCGTCTGGGCTTCTTTGAAACGGTTGATACCGATACCCAACGTGTTCCGGGTAGCCCGGACCAGGTTGACGTGGTCTACAAGGTGAAAGAACGTAACACCGGTAGCTTCAACTTTGGTATTGGTTACGGTACTGAAAGTGGTGTGAGCTTCCAGGCTGGCGTACAGCAGGATAACTGGTTAGGTACCGGTTATGCTGTTGGTATCAACGGTACCAAAAACGATTACCAGACCTATGCTGAATTGTCGGTAACCAACCCGTACTTCACTGTAGATGGTGTAAGCCTTGGCGGTCGTGTCTTCTATAATGACTTCCAGGCAGATGACGCCGACCTGTCCGACTATACCAACAAGAGTTATGGTACAGACGTAACGTTGGGCTTCCCGGTTAACGAATACAACTCGCTGCGTGCAGGTCTGGGTTATGTACATAACAAACTGTCCAATATGCAGCCACAGGTTGCAATGGATCGTTATCTGGAATCAATGGGTGAATATGGTAAAGACAGCTTTGCTGCTGACGATTTCACCTTTAACTACGGCTGGACATACAACAAACTTGACCGAGGTTATTTCCCGACAGATGGTTCACGCGTAAACCTGACTGGTAAAGTAACTATTCCTGGTTCAGATAACGAATACTACAAATTATCGTTAGACACTGCGACTTATGTACCGATCGATGACGATCATAAATGGGTTGTCTTGGGGCGTACTCGCTGGGGTTATGGTGATGGTATTGGCGGCAAAGAAATGCCGTTCTATGAGAACTTCTATGCCGGTGGTTCCAGTACCGTGCGTGGCTTCCAGTCCAACACTATTGGTCCGAAAGCGGTCTATAAAAAGGGTGCTCACTCTTCTAATGATGAGTACGATGATTACGAAGAGTGTACTGAGAGTAATGGTTGCCAGTCTGATGACGCCGTGGGTGGTAACGCAATGGCGGTTGCCAGCTTTGAGCTGATCACACCGACACCGTTTATTAGTGAAAAATATGCTAACTCAGTTCGTACTTCCTTGTTCTGGGATATGGGTACGGTTTGGGATACCAACTGGCAAGCAAGTAGATATCCTGATTATCCAGACTATAGTGATCCAGGCAATATCCGTATGTCTGCGGGTATCGCATTACAATGGATGTCCCCATTGGGGCCGTTGGTGTTCTCCTACGCCCAGCCGTTCAAAAAGTACGATGGAGACAAGGCTGAACAGTTCCAGTTTAACATTGGTAAAACCTGGTAAGTGTTCTCCACAAAGGAATGTAGTGGTAGTGTAGCGATGACTTTAGGCGATCTCGATAAGATCGCCGGGCCACGCAAAGAACTGCACCTTCCGGTGCAAATGGGATGGTAAGGAGTTTATTGTGAAAAAGTGGTTATTAGCGGCAGGTCTGGGTTTAGCACTGGCAACTTCTGCTCAGGCGGCTGACAAAATTGCAATCGTCAATATGGGCAGCCTGTTTCAGCAGGTAGCACAGAAAACCGGTGTTTCTAACACGCTGGAAAATGAGTTCAAAGGCCGTGCCAGCGAACTGCAGCGTATGGAAACTGATCTGCAAGCTAAAATGAAAAAGCTGCAGTCCATGAAAGCCGGCAGCGATCGCACTAAGCTGGAAAAAGACGTGATGGCTCAACGCCAGACTTTTGCTCAGAAAGCGCAGGCTTTTGAGCAGGATCGCGCGCGTCGTTCCAACGAAGAACGCGGTAAACTGGTTACTCGTATCCAGACTGCTGTGAAATCCGTTGCCAGCAGCCAGAGCATCGATCTGGTTGTTGATGCAAACGCCGTTGCTTACAACAGCAGCGATGTAAAAGACATCACTGCTGACGTACTGAAACAGGTTAAATAAGTAATGCCTTCAATTCGACTGGCTGATTTAGCGCAGCAGTTGGATGCAGAACTACACGGTGATGGCGATATCGTCATCACCGGCGTTGCGTCCATGCAATCTGCACAAACAGGTCACATCACGTTCATGGTTAATCCTAAATACCGTGAACATTTAGGCTTGTGCCAGGCGTCTGCGGTTGTAATGACCCAGGACGATCTCCCTTTCGCGAAAAGTGCCGCGCTGGTAGTGAAGAATCCCTACCTGACTTACGCGCGCATGGCGCAAATTTTAGATACCACGCCACAGCCTGCGCAAAACATTGCACCGAGTGCAGTGATCGACGCAACGGCGAAGCTGGGTAACAACGTATCGATTGGCGCGAACGCGGTGATTGAGTCCGGCGTTGAATTGGGCGATAACGTGGTTATCGGCGCCGGTTGCTTCGTTGGTAAAAACAGCAAAATCGGTGCAGGTTCGCGTCTTTGGGCGAACGTGACGATTTACCATGAGATCCAGATTGGTCAGAATTGCCTGATCCAATCCGGAACCGTGGTAGGCGCAGACGGCTTTGGCTATGCCAACGATCGTGGTAACTGGGTGAAGATCCCGCAGATTGGTCGCGTAATTATTGGCGATCGCGTGGAGATCGGCGCGTGTACCACCATCGATCGCGGCGCGCTGGATGACACTGTGATCGGCAATGGTGTGATCATTGATAACCAGTGCCAGATTGCACATAACGTCGTGATTGGCGACAATACGGCGGTTGCCGGTGGCGTCATTATGGCGGGCAGCCTGAAAATTGGTCGTTACTGCATGATCGGCGGAGCCAGCGTAATCAACGGGCATATGGAAATATGCGACAAAGTGACGGTTACGGGCATGGGTATGGTGATGCGTCCCATCACTGAACCAGGCGTCTATTCCTCAGGCATTCCGCTGCAACCCAACAAAGTCTGGCGCAAAACCGCTGCACTGGTGATGAACATTGATGATATGAGCAAGCGTCTGAAATCGCTTGAGCGCAAGGTTAATCAACAAGACTAACGTTCCATCTTTTGTTCGCCAAACTTTACGGCCTGTCTCATTCTTACGATTGCGGCAGGCCGTGTTATTATTGTCGTTTCTTATATTTTGACAGGAAGAGTATCTTGACTACTAACACTCATACTCTGCAGATTGAAGAGATTTTAGAACTTCTGCCGCACCGTTTCCCGTTCTTACTGGTGGATCGCGTGCTGGATTTTGAAGAAGGTCGTTTTCTGCGCGCAGTAAAAAATGTCTCTGTCAATGAGCCATTCTTCCAGGGGCATTTTCCTGGAAAACCGATTTTCCCGGGTGTGCTGATTCTGGAAGCTATGGCACAGGCAACAGGTATTCTGGCGTTTAAAAGCGTAGGAAAACTGGAACCGGGCGAGCTGTACTATTTCGCTGGTATTGACGAAGCGCGCTTCAAGCGCCCGGTTGTGCCTGGCGATCAAATGATCATGGAAGTCACTTTCGAAAAAACGCGCCGCGGCCTGACCCGTTTTAAAGGGGTTGCTCTGGTCGACGGTAAAGTAGTTTGCGAAGCAACGATGATGTGTGCTCGTAGCCGGGAGGCCTGATACGTGATTGATAAATCCGCCTTTGTGCATCCAACCGCCATTGTGGAAGAAGGTGCGTCGATTGGCGCCAACGCCCACATTGGTCCTTTTTGTATCGTTGGACCCCATGTCGAAATTGGTGAGGGTACCGTACTGAAATCTCACGTTGTCGTGAATGGTCATACTAAAATTGGCCGCGACAATGAGATTTATCAGTTCGCCTCCATCGGTGAAGTTAACCAGGATCTGAAATATGCTGGCGAACCGACCCGCGTGGAAATCGGCGATCGTAACCGCATTCGCGAAAGCGTCACCATTCATCGTGGCACAGTCCAGGGCGGTGGATTGACGAAGGTGGGCAGCGACAACTTACTGATGATCAACGCGCACATTGCGCACGATTGTACGGTAGGTAACCGCTGTATTCTCGCCAACAACGCAACGCTGGCGGGGCACGTATCGGTAGACGACTTCGCGATCATCGGCGGCATGACCGCAGTCCATCAGTTCTGCATCATTGGTGCGCACGTGATGGTTGGCGGCTGCTCCGGTGTGGCGCAGGACGTCCCTCCTTATGTCATTGCGCAGGGTAACCACGCAACGCCATTCGGTGTCAACATCGAAGGGCTGAAGCGCCGCGGATTCAGCCGCGAGGCGATTACCGCTATCCGCAATGCGTATAAGCTGATTTATCGCAGCGGTAAAACGCTCGATGAAGTGAAACCGGAAATTGCTGAACTTGCGGAAACGTATCCGGAAGTGAAAGCTTTTACCGATTTCTTTGCACGCTCAACGCGCGGTCTGATTCGTTAATGACTGAACAGCGTCCATTAACGATTGCCCTGGTCGCCGGAGAAACCTCCGGCGATATCCTGGGGGCCGGTTTAATCCGCGCTCTGAAAGAACGTGTGCCCAATGCCCGCTTTGTTGGTGTTGCCGGGCCACGGATGCAGGCCGAAGGCTGCGAAGCCTGGTACGAAATGGAAGAGCTGGCGGTGATGGGCATTGTGGAAGTGCTCGGTCGTCTGCGTCGCTTACTGCATATTCGTGCCGATCTGACAAAGCGTTTTGGCGAACTGAAGCCAGATGTTTTTGTTGGCATTGATGCGCCTGACTTCAATATTACCCTCGAAGGTAACCTTAAAAAGCAGGGTATCAAAACCATTCATTATGTCAGTCCGTCCGTCTGGGCGTGGCGACAGAAACGCGTTTTCAAAATAGGCAGAGCCACCGATCTGGTGCTCGCATTTCTGCCTTTCGAAAAAGCGTTTTACGACAAATATAACGTGCCGTGCCGTTTTATCGGCCACACCATGGCTGATGCCATGCCGTTAGATCCAGATAAAAACACCGCCCGTGATGTGCTGGGGATCTCTCACGATGCCCACTGTCTGGCGTTGTTGCCTGGCAGTCGTGGCGCGGAAGTGGAGATGCTTAGTGCCGATTTCCTGAAAACGGCGCTGCTTTTGCGCCAGACATATCCGGATCTCGAGATCGTGGTGCCGTTGGTGAATGCCAAACGCCGCGAGCAGTTTGAACGCATCAAAGCTGAAGTCGCGCCAGACCTTTCGGTTCATCTGCTGGATGGAATGGGCTGTGAGGCGATGGTCGCCAGCGATGCGGCGTTACTGGCGTCGGGTACGGCAGCACTGGAGTGCATGCTGGCGAAATGCCCGATGGTAGTGGGATATCGCATGAAGCCTTTTACTTTCTGGCTGGCGAAACGGCTGGTGAAAACTGATTATGTCTCTCTGCCAAATTTGCTGGCGGGCAGAGAGTTAGTCAAAGAGTTATTGCAGGAAGAGTGTGAGCCGCAAAAACTGGCTGCGGCGCTGTTACCGCTGTTGGCGAACGGAAAAACCAGCCATGCGATGCACGACACTTTCCGCGAACTGCATCAGCAGATCCGCTGCAATGCCGATGAGCAGGCGGCACAAGCCGTTCTGGAGTTAGCACAATGATCGAATTTGTCTATCCGCACACGAACCTGGTTGCGGGTGTGGATGAAGTTGGGCGCGGGCCGTTGGTTGGCGCGGTCGTTACCGCTGCCGTGATCCTCGACCCGGCGCGCCCGATAGTCGGGCTAAATGATTCTAAAAAGCTGAGTGAAAAACGCCGTCTGGCGCTCTACGAAGAGATCAAAGAGAAGGCGTTAAGCTGGAGTCTGGGCCGCGCGGAACCTCATGAAATCGACAAACTAAATATTCTACACGCGACCATGCTGGCGATGCAGCGTGCGGTTGCGGGGCTGCATATTGCGCCGGAATATGTGTTGGTTGATGGCAACCGCTGTCCGAAATTGCCGATGCCGTCGATGGCAGTGGTGAAAGGCGACAGCCGTGTGCCAGAGATCAGCGCTGCGTCTATCCTGGCGAAAGTGACGCGCGACGCTGAATTGGCGGCGCTGGACATCGTTTATCCACAATATGGTTTTGCCCAACACAAAGGGTATCCAACCGCTTTTCATCTGGAAAAACTGGCCGAACACGGCGCGACCGAACACCATCGGCGCAGCTTTGGCCCTGTCAAACGCGCACTGGGACTTGCGTCCTGATTCTTGTGTCGAGATTAAGTAAACCGGAATCTGAAGATGTCTGAACCACGTTTCGTACACCTGCGGGTGCACAGCGACTACTCGATGATCGATGGCCTGGCCAAAACCGCGCCGCTGGTAAAAAAGGCGGCGGCGTTGGGTATGCCTGCACTGGCGATCACCGATTTCACCAACCTTTGCGGTCTGGTGAAGTTCTACGGAGCGGGACATGGCGCAGGGATTAAGCCCATCGTCGGGGCGGATTTTAATGTCCAGAGCGAACTGCTGGGGGATGAATTAACCCACCTGACGGTACTGGCGGCGAACAATACCGGCTATCAGAATCTGACGTTGCTGATCTCAAAAGCGTATCAGCGCGGTTACGGTGCTGCCGGGCCGATCATCGATCGCAACTGGCTTATCGAATTAAACGAAGGGCTGATCCTCCTTTCCGGCGGGCGCATGGGCGACGTTGGGCGCAGCCTTTTGCGTGGTAACGGCGCACTGGTGGACGAGTGCGTAGCGTTTTATGAAGAGCACTTCCCGGATCGCTATTTCCTCGAACTGATCCGCACCGGTAGACCGGACGAAGAAAGCTATCTGCACGCGGCGGTGGAACTGGCGGAAGCACGCGGTTTGCCCGTCGTGGCGACCAACGACGTGCGCTTTATCGACAGTAGCGACTTTGACGCGCATGAAATCCGCGTCGCCATTCATGATGGCTTTACTCTCGACGATCCCAAACGCCCGCGTAACTATTCGCCGCAGCAATATATGCGTAGCGAAGAGGAGATGTGCGAGCTGTTTGCCGACATCCCGGAAGCCCTTGCCAACACCGTTGAGATCGCCAAACGTTGTAACGTGACTGTGCGTCTGGGTGAATACTTCCTGCCGCAGTTCCCTACCGGGGATATGAGTACCGAAGATTATCTGGTCAAGCGGGCGAAAGAGGGGCTGGAAGAGCGTCTGGCATTTTTATTCCCTGACGAGGAAGAACGTCTCAAGCGCCGCCCGGAATATGATGAACGTCTGGAGACTGAACTTCAGGTTATCAACCAGATGGGCTTCCCCGGCTACTTCCTTATCGTTATGGAGTTTATTCAGTGGTCGAAGGATAACGGCGTACCGGTAGGGCCAGGCCGTGGTTCCGGTGCGGGGTCACTGGTGGCCTACGCGCTGAAAATCACTGACCTCGATCCGCTGGAGTTTGACCTGCTGTTCGAACGCTTCCTTAACCCGGAACGTGTCTCTATGCCTGACTTCGACGTCGACTTCTGCATGGAGAAACGCGACCAGGTTATCGAACACGTGGCGGACATGTACGGTCGCGATGCGGTATCGCAGATCATCACCTTCGGTACGATGGCAGCGAAAGCGGTGATCCGCGACGTAGGCCGCGTGCTGGGGCATCCGTACGGCTTTGTCGACCGTATCTCGAAATTGATCCCGCCCGATCCGGGAATGACGCTGGCGAAAGCGTTTGAAGCAGAGCCGCAGCTGCCGGAGATCTACGAAGCGGACGAAGAAGTTAAGGCGCTGATCGACATGGCGCGCAAACTGGAAGGGGTCACCCGTAACGCCGGTAAACACGCCGGTGGGGTGGTTATCGCGCCGACTAAAATTACCGATTTTGCGCCGCTTTATTGCGATGAAGAGGGCAAACATCCGGTCACCCAGTTTGATAAAAGCGACGTTGAATACGCCGGGCTGGTGAAGTTCGACTTCCTTGGCCTGCGTACGCTCACCATCATCAACTGGGCGCTGGAGATGATCAACAAGCGGCGAGCAAAGAATGGCGAGCCGCCACTGGATATCGCCGCGATCCCGCTGGATGACAAGAAAAGTTTCGACATGCTGCAACGCTCGGAAACCACGGCGGTATTCCAGCTTGAATCGCGCGGCATGAAAGACCTGATCAAGCGTCTGCAACCTGACTGCTTCGAAGATATGATAGCCCTGGTGGCGCTGTTCCGCCCGGGGCCGCTGCAATCGGGGATGGTGGATAACTTTATCGACCGCAAACATGGCCGTGAAGAGATCTCCTACCCGGACGTGCAGTGGCAGCATGAAAGCCTGAAACCGGTGCTGGAGCCGACTTACGGCATTATCCTGTATCAGGAACAGGTCATGCAGATTGCCCAGGTGCTTTCTGGTTATACCCTCGGCGGTGCGGATATGTTGCGTCGTGCGATGGGTAAGAAAAAGCCGGAAGAGATGGCCAAGCAGCGTTCGGTGTTTGCCGAAGGTGCAGAAAAAAACGGGATCAACGCCGAACTGGCGATGAAAATCTTCGACCTGGTGGAGAAGTTCGCCGGTTATGGATTTAACAAATCGCACTCCGCGGCCTATGCTTTGGTGTCATATCAAACGTTGTGGCTGAAAGCACACTATCCGGCAGAGTTTATGGCGGCCGTAATGACCGCCGATATGGATAATACCGAGAAGGTGGTTGGCCTGGTGGATGAGTGCTGGCGGATGGGGCTGAAAATCCTGCCGCCAGATATAAACTCCGGCCTTTATCATTTCCATGTCAACGATGACGGCGAAATCGTGTATGGTATTGGCGCTATCAAAGGGGTAGGGGAAGGTCCGATTGAGGCCATCATCGAAGCCCGTAATAAAGGCGGCTACTTCCGCGAACTGTTTGATCTCTGCGCCCGTACCGACACCAAAAAGTTAAACCGGCGAGTGCTGGAAAAACTGATCATGTCCGGGGCGTTTGACCGTCTTGGGCCACACCGCGCGGCGCTGATGAACTCGCTGGGCGATGCGTTAAAAGCGGCTGATCAACACGCGAAAGCAGAAGCCATCGGTCAGGCCGATATGTTCGGCGTGCTGGCCGAAGAGCCTGAGCAAATTGAACAATCCTACGCCAGCTGCCAGCCGTGGCCGGAGCAGGTGGTGTTAGATGGGGAGCGCGAAACGTTAGGTCTGTACCTGACGGGACACCCTATCAACCAGTATTTAAAAGAGATTGAGCGTTATGTCGGAGGCGTAAGGCTGAAAGACATGCACCCGACAGAACGTGGTAAAGTCACCACGGCTGCGGGGCTCGTTGTTGCTGCGCGGGTTATGGTCACCAAGCGCGGCAATCGTATCGGTATCTGCACGCTGGATGACCGTTCCGGGCGTCTGGAAGTCATGTTGTTTACTGACGCCCTGGATAAATACCAGCAATTGCTGGAAAAAGACCGCATACTTATCGTCAGCGGACAGGTCAGCTTTGATGACTTCAGCGGTGGGCTTAAAATGACCGCTCGCGAAGTGATGGATATTGACGAAGCTCGGGAAAAATATGCTCGCGGGCTTGCTATCTCGCTGACGGACAGGCAAATTGATGACCAGCTTTTAAACCGACTCCGTCAGTCTCTGGAACCCCACCGCTCTGGGACAATTCCAGTACATCTCTACTATCAGAGGGCGGATGCACGCGCGCGGTTGCGTTTTGGCGCGACGTGGCGTGTCTCTCCGAGCGATCGTTTACTAAACGATCTCCGTGGCCTCATTGGTTCGGAGCAGGTGGAACTGGAGTTTGACTAATACAGGAATACTATGAGTCTGAATTTCCTTGATTTTGAACAGCCGATTGCAGAGCTGGAAGCGAAAATCGATTCTCTGACTGCGGTTAGCCGCCAGGATGAGAAACTGGATATTAACATCGATGAAGAAGTGCATCGTCTGCGTGAAAAAAGCGTAGAACTGACGCGTAAAATCTTCGCCGATCTCGGTGCATGGCAGATTGCGCAACTGGCACGCCATCCACAGCGCCCTTATACCCTGGATTACGTTCGCCTGGCATTTGATGAATTTGACGAACTGGCTGGCGACCGCGCGTATGCAGACGATAAAGCTATCGTCGGTGGTATCGCCCGTCTCGATGGTCGTCCGGTGATGATCATTGGTCATCAAAAAGGTCGTGAAACCAAAGAAAAAATTCGCCGTAACTTTGGTATGCCAGCGCCAGAAGGTTACCGCAAAGCACTGCGTCTGATGCAAATGGCTGAACGCTTTAAGATGCCTATCATCACCTTTATCGATACTCCTGGGGCTTATCCGGGCGTGGGCGCAGAAGAACGCGGTCAGTCTGAAGCCATCGCGCGCAACCTGCGTGAAATGTCTCGCCTTAGCGTACCGACTATTTGTACCGTTATCGGTGAAGGTGGTTCTGGTGGTGCACTGGCGATTGGCGTGGGCGATAAAGTGAATATGCTGCAGTACAGCACTTATTCCGTTATCTCGCCGGAAGGTTGTGCGTCCATTCTGTGGAAGAGCGCCGATAAAGCGCCGCTGGCGGCTGAAGCGATGGGTATCATCGCTCCGCGTCTGAAAGAACTGAAACTGATTGACTCCATTATCCCGGAACCGCTGGGCGGCGCTCACCGTAATCCGGAAGCGATGGCTGCGTCTCTGAAAGCACAGCTGCTGGCGGATCTGGCCGATCTTGACGTGTTAAGCCCTGAAGATTTAAAAAATCGTCGTTATCAGCGCCTGATGAGCTACGGTTACGCGTAATCAGCAAATGTTCTGAAAAGGGTCACTTCGGTGGCCTTTTTTTATATGTAGTTTATTTAGTCATATTATAAATACATTTAGATAATCTTACTTTCATTTTCCCCAGCCCAAAAATTCTTGAACTCATGTTGATAACTCCGATTTCGGAGGCATATACCAATATACACAGTGGTTAAAAATAATATAAATTTATCAGGCTCATAGAATTTTTAAGGATAAAATATGAAAGCACTTTTAGGATTTGATCGTCTTCTTATGCCGCATGTGCTGGTGTTTTTTTACTGGCTGGCTATGGTGCTGACACTGATAGGCGGTGTCTTCTCCATATTTAGCGGAAACATTATCTTAGGGTTAGCTTATACCGTCATTGGTCTTATAAGCTGTCGTATGACTTTCGAATTAATTATGATAGCGTTTAAGAATAACGAATATTTGCGCCGCATTGCCGAGAGTGTTAGCAAGAATAGCGTAGAGTAATCCCCCACAAAGCGCCTCACCAAACCGCATCTCAACCACTATTACAGGCGTTTGAGATGTTGTTTTAAAATCAGAGTATACTCTAAATAATTCGAGTTGCAGGACAAAACGGCAGGGGCGTTTTGAACAACGCTTGCGTTGGCCCTGAAAGGGCGAGGCCTCAGGCCGAGTAACCCGCAGACGCAGCACATGCAGCTTGAAGTATGACGAGTATAAATGTCTGATTCATCTTTCCTGTAATTTGTGCGTATTATCAATATATAGCGATGCACGTGCGGATCATATCAATGCAGGAGATTCTATGTTGGGTTTAAAACAGGTTCACCATATTGCGATTATTGCGACGGATTATGCGGTGAGCAAAGCGTTTTACTGCGACATCCTCGGCTTCACGCTGCAAAGCGAAGTCTATCGCGAAGAGCGAGATTCGTGGAAAGGGGATTTGGCACTTAACGGGCAGTACGTGATTGAGCTTTTCTCATTTCCGTTCCCGCCGGAACGACCCAGCCGACCGGAAGCTTGTGGCCTGCGCCATCTGGCTTTTAGCGTTGATGATATCGATACGGCAGTGGCGCACCTGAAAAGCAACAACGTGAAATGTGAAGCCATACGTGTCGACCCATACACGCAAAAACGCTTCACGTTCTTTAACGATCCGGATGGGCTGCCGCTGGAACTGTATGAGCAGTAAGGCTTACCATTACCGCATTTGCCCGGTAACGTGCCGGGCATCTCTACTGTAAAATCGCGCTATCATGACACTCACACTGAATACTCAACTTCTCACCTCACGCCAGATTCTGGTGGCCTTTAGCGGCGGGCTTGACTCCACCGTTTTGCTGCATCAACTGGTGCAGTGGCGGGCTGAAAATCCGGACGCCACTTTGCGCGCTATCCATGTGCATCACGGTTTAAGTGCCAATGCTGATGCCTGGGTGAAACATTGTGAAAATATCTGTCAGCAGTGGCAGGTGCCGCTGGTGGTTGAGCGTGTGCAGCTTGCGCAAGAGGGGTTAGGCATTGAGGCCCAGGCGCGGCAGGCGCGTTATCAGGCATTTGCCCGCACCTTGTTGCCCGGTGAAGTACTGGTCACTGCGCAACATCTCAACGATCAATGTGAAACTTTTCTGCTGGCGCTAAAGCGCGGTAGCGGCCCTGCCGGGCTTTCGGCTATGGGGGAAGACTCGAAATTTTCCGGAACGCGGCTTATCCGCCCGTTGCTCGCCCGCACGCGGGTAGAACTGGTGCAATGGGCGCGTGAGCATGATTTACGCTGGATTGAAGACGAAAGTAACCAGGATGATAGCTATGATCGCAACTTCCTGCGCCTGCGCGTAGTGCCGCTATTGCAGCAGCGTTGGCCACATTTTGCCGAAGCGACGGCCCGTAGCGCCGCACTTTGCGCCGAACAAGAGTGCCTGCTGGATGAACTGCTGGCGGATGATTTAACGCACTGTCAAACGCAACAGGGAACGTTAAAGATTGCGCCAATGGTGGCAATGAGTGACTCCCGTCGTGCGGCTATTATCCGCCGCTGGCTGGCAGGGCTGAATGCACCAATGCCTTCCCGCGACGCGCTGGTGCGGATCTGGCAGGAAGTGGCGCTGGCGCGGGAAGACGCTTCTCCTTGCTTGCGATTTGGCGCGTTTGAAATCCGCCGCTATCAGTCGCAACTGTGGTGGATTAAATCTGTCACAGGGCAAAGCGAAACCATCGTGCCGTGGCAGGCGTGGCAACAGCCATTGGAATTACCTGCGGGGCTGGGTAGCGTGCAGCTTACTGCGGGCGGGGAAATTCGCCCGCCACGTGCAGACGAAGCGGTCAGCGTGCGTTTTAAAGCGTCGGGATTGCTGCATATTGTCGGGCGCAATGGTGGGCGTAAGTTAAAGAAAATCTGGCAGGAACTGGGCGTGCCGCCGTGGTTGCGCGACACCACGCCGTTGCTGTTTTATGGCGAAACGCTAATTGCGGCGGCAGGGGTTTTTGTGACGCAAGAAGGTGTGGCTGAAGATGAGAACGGTGTAAGTTTTGTCTGGCAGAGAAACGTTTAGTTAAGTGAAAGCCGGATAAGACGCATCAAACGTCGCATCCGGCAAAAGTAAATCAGGACTCGCTCACCACCACCGTACCAATTTCCGGGTGGCTAAAGCTGGTAATTTTATCCAGACGTAGCTCGCGGGTTTCGCCAGCGGCCTCGACGACCAGATATTCCACATTTTTTCGAGAGACTAAATCACTGGCTTTCGCCTGCAATTTTTCGCCATCTTTCAGCTCAAGAGTCAGCAATAAATGATGCTGGCAGGCGAGCTCAAGATTATCGTAATCATCACAATTGATTGGTTGATACGTCTCATTCATTGACATAATCGCTCACCAGTAAGTTTGCAGCAGCGTATGCCGCTTTTTCCCTGACAGCTTCTGAAAGGGCGTCGTCGGCAGCCATTTCATTCAGCACTTTCAAAACGCAGCCCAGCGCGTCCGGAACGTATCCTAAGTCTCCGCTGGCGATTTCCGCGTACCGCTTGCGTATTAACTCACAATATTTTTCCACATGCCCTCCTGTCAGTACTCTGACTTAACCGTGGATGCAAGTCTAAGCCTACGAAGATAAACCCTGTTTCGCAAGGTGACTATACCACACTCATTTCTGCAATATCAGCGTCGCAACTGCACGTATTCCGTTACAATGGCCTCCTGATTCGAAAGGAGTTTTCTTATGGCGCTTAAAGCGACAATTTATAAAGCGACGGTTAATGTGGCCGATCTCGACCGTAACCAGTTTCTCGATGCATCTCTGACGCTGGCTCGCCATCCTTCAGAAACTCAGGAGCGTATGATGCTGCGCTTGCTGGCGTGGATGAAATATGCCGATGAACGTCTGCAATTTACCCGTGGTTTGTGTGCCGATGATGAGCCGGAAGCGTGGCTGCGTAACGATCACCTGGGCATTGATTTGTGGATTGAACTGGGGCTGCCGGATGAGCGACGGATTAAGAAAGCCTGCACTCAGGCCGCAGAAGTGGCTCTGTTTACCTATAATAGTCGGGCGGCGCAAATCTGGTGGCAGCAAAATCAGAGTAAATGTGCGCAGTTTGCCAATCTTTCCGTCTGGTATCTGGACGACGAGCAACTGGCAAAAGTGAGCGCCTTTGCCGATCGTACCATGACGCTGCAGGCAACGATTCAGGATGGCGTTATCTGGTTATCGGATGATAAGAATAATCTGGAAGTGAACTTAACCGGCTGGCAACAACCTTCATGATTGTGATTTCCCGACATGTTGCTATCCCCGATGGCGAGCTTGAGATCACCGCCATTCGTGCGCAGGGCGCGGGCGGGCAGCATGTCAATAAGACCTCAACGGCCATCCATCTGCGTTTTGACATTCGGGCGTCCAGCCTGCCAGATTATTACAAAGAGCGCCTGCTCGCCGCCAGCCATCATTTAATTAGCAGCGATGGAGTGATTGTCATTAAGGCGCAGGAATACCGCAGCCAGGAGCTCAACCGCGAAGCGGCGCTGGCCCGGTTGGTGGCAGTGATTAAAGAATTAACAACAGAACAAAAAGCCCGACGACCCACGCGGCCCACCCGCGCATCAAAAGAGCGCAGGCTGGCATCGAAGGCACAAAAATCAACCGTGAAGGCGATGCGCGGAAAAGTGCGCAGCGGTCGGGAGTAAAAAGAAGGAATGGATGGTGAGAAAAGCGATAGTGACAGCGATGGCTGTAATCAGCCTCTTTACTCTGATGGGATGTAACAATCGGGCCGAAGTCGATACGCTTTCTCCGGCGCAGGCCGCTGAACTGAAGCCGATGCCGCAAAGCTGGCGCGGCGTACTGCCGTGTGCCGATTGCGAAGGGATCGAAACGTCTCTGTTTCTTGAAAAAGACGGAACCTGGGTGATGAACGAACGCTATCTTGGTGCTCGTGAAGAACCTTCATCCTTTGCATCCTACGGTACATGGGCGCGAACCGCCGACAAGCTGGTATTAACCGACAGTAAAGGCGAAAAGTCATATTATCGGGCGAAAGGGGATGCGCTGGAGATGCTCGATCGCGAAGGCAGTCCGATTGAATCGCAGTTCAATTACACGCTGGAAGCGGCAAAATCGAGTATGCCAATGACGCCGATGACCCTGCGTGGCATGTATTTCTATATGGCTGATGCGGCGACTTTTACTGATTGCGCGACAGGAAAGCGGTTCGTGGTAGCAAATAACGCAGAGCTGGAACGTGGTTATCTGGCTGCTCGCGGCAGCAGTGAAAAACCCATGTTATTGTCAGTAGAAGGTCACTTTACGCTGGAGGCTAACCCGGACACCGGTACGCCGACCAAAGTATTAGTCCCCGATACGGCGGGTAAATTTTATCCGAACCAGGACTGCAGTAGCCTGGGGCAGTAACTCGTCATGAGACAGAAATAAACGAAAAATTTCCTGATGCGCTGCGCTTATCAGGCCTACAGCATATAGTGCAACATTTTGAATTGGCACGATTTTGTAGGTCGGATAAGGCGTTCGCGCCGCATCTGTCATTTTGTGCTCGAGACTGGCTTTTATCACCGGGTCAGCCCAACTAAGCGGCTCGCTTTAATATAAATCCCTGGCTTCAGGTGCCCAATATACTGCAACTGTGTTTCCGGCTTAAATGCAGAGACATCACCAGTACGCATATGCATCAGATCGGCAGGGCTAATCCAACCTGACTGCGCCAGCGTAAGCGGATGCCCGGCTTTGGCAAATGCATCAGTGACAAATTCCGAACAAAACCACGATTTTTTGTCCCCTTCGCCAACATTACTTAACTGCGCTTTCGCCAGGCCGCTGACGCACTGTTGGCGAAAATCTGCGGAGAACGGATTCAATGAGCACATCTGGCGGGTCACCATAAATGGAATGAATTCGACAATGCCGCGATAGTTGTACCCGCTATCTTTGATTTTGTTGGCGAACGCGGTGATATCTGTGGCTTGTTGAGGGGTAAGGTCCGGGACTCGTAAGGCGAAAAGCTTATCACTATGCTTCATCGCTTTTTTAAGGGAAACAATCTGGACGCCATCTCCTGTCGCTTCTGTAACGTTATTATCACCCAAATAGATTGCAACGTGGCTCACAGAGGAAGTGCTGAAGACGCGGATACCAAATGAGGTTACCCCAAGGCTTGAGGAGAACAGCAAATCGCCTGGTTTGAGGTCAGGCTCGGTTATTTCAATTATTGCTTGTTCGGTAAAAGAGCTTTGATGCTGGAATTTGACAGCCCATGTTTTCGCCTCGGCATCTACCACTGTGGCTGATGAATCCGGCTGGCTGATATCAACGGTACAGGCCGAAAGCAAAAGAACGCAGGGGAGAAGCAGACGGCAGTGAGCCTTTGGTTTATTCATTTTATACAATCCATGTAAAAAAGGGCCCTGAAATCAGGACCCTTTTTGGCATCAGCCTTTAATCTGTTTCACCAGATAATCGACGATGTCACCCACCTTGATTAACTGCTTCTCTCCGTTACGACGGTATTTGTATTCGATATCGTCGTTGTCGAGGTTACGGTCGCCCAACACGATAGTGTGCGGAATACCGATCAGTTCCATATCAGCAAACATCACGCCCGGACGCTCTTTACGGTCATCCAGCAGCACTTCGATACCCTGCGCACGCAGTTCGCTGTACAGTTTCTCGGCCAGCTCCTGTACGCGGAAGGATTTGTGCATATTCATTGGCAGAATCGCTACCTGGAACGGTGCGATAGCGTCAGGCCATACAATGCCGCGTTCGTCGTAGTTCTGCTCAATCGCTGCAGCCACTACGCGCGTTACCCCGATACCGTAGCAACCCATAGTCAGGATTTGGTTACGGCCATCTTCACCCTGAACAGAGGCTTTCAGTGCTTCGGAGTATTTAGTACCCAACTGGAAGATGTGACCGACTTCGATACCACGTTTGATAAGCAACGTACCCTGACCATCCGGGCTTGGATCGCCCGCGACCACGTTACGAATATCAGCAACTTCCGGGGTAGCGACATCGCGGTCCCAGTTGATACCGAAGTAGTGTTTACCGTCGATGTTAGCGCCAGCAGCAAAATCACTCATCGCCGCAACGGTACGGTCAATCACTACCGGAATCGGCATGTTTACCGGACCCAGCGAACCAGGGCCTGCTTTAACGACAGCACGAATTTCTTCTTCGGTTGCGAAAGTTAGCGGGCTTGCAACCTGCGGCAGTTTTTCTGCTTTAACTTCGTTCAGCTCGTGGTCGCCACGTACCAGCAGCGCAACCAGCGGGAAGCTGCTGCCTTCAACGGCTTTAACCAACAGAGTTTTAACCGTTTTCTCAATCGGCAGATTGAACTGTTCAACCAGTTCAGCGATGGTTTTCGCGTTCGGCGTATCGACCAGCGTCATTTCCTGAGTGGCAGCAGCGCGCGGTTCTTTCGGTGCTATAGCTTCTGCCAGTTCAATGTTTGCTGCGTAGTCTGAGGTGTCGGAGAAGACCACATCGTCCTCACCGCTCTGTGCCAGCACCTGGAATTCGTGAGAGGCGCTGCCGCCGATAGAACCGGTGTCGGCCTGTACGGCGCGGAAATCCAGTCCCATACGGCTGAAGATTTTGCTGTAGGCCGCATACATTGCATCGTAGGTTTCCTGCAGCGATTCCTGAGAAGTGTGGAAAGAGTAAGCATCTTTCATCAGGAATTCGCGGGAACGCATCACGCCGAAACGCGGACGAACTTCATCACGGAACTTGGTCTGGATCTGATAGAAGTTCAGCGGTAGCTGTTTGTAAGAACTCAGCTCGTTACGGATCAGGTCGGTAATCACTTCTTCATGAGTTGGGCCGAGTACGAACGGACGCTCGCCACGGTCAACAAAACGCAGCAGTTCCGGACCGTACTGTTCCCAACGACCACTCTCTTGCCACAAATCGGCTGGCTGAACCACCGGCATCGACACCTCGATAGCACCGGCGTTGTTCATCTCTTCACGCACGATGTTTTCGACTTTTTTCAGGACGCGCACGCCGGTCGGCAGCCAGGTGTATAACCCGGAGGCCAGCTTGCGGATCATCCCGGCGCGCAGCATCAGCTGATGGCTGATTACCTCGGCGTCGGCAGGTGTCTCCTTGAGTGTGGAGAGCAGGTATTGGCTAGTACGCATGTTGTTACGGTTCCAGTTGGAAGGTAGAACAGGCTCAAGGCGAGCCTGGGACAAAAAAAGTGATTTAGTTTACCAGTGCAAAAGAAATGTCAAAAGAGAAGGGCGCGAATTTAACGCGGTTCCAGCGCAAAGACTTCAAAACCAGCGTCTGTGACTCGCCAGCGAACATTAAAATCATGCAGCCAGACGGCGTAGGTTTTGCCCGTTTCCTCACCTTTACGATAGGCCGGACGCGGATCCTGCGCCAGTACTTCGCGGATAAACAGCGTTAACTGCGGATAACGCTTCTCCAGCGTCAAAAGTTGCTTTTCGACGTCTGCGGTAAAGCTCACCGCCATCTCTGCTGCTGGCGCACTTTGCGCATAGCTGGCGCTGGCATCGGGGAGCGATTCGGCAAAGGGGAGATACGGTTTGATATCCACCACCGGCGTACCATCTACCAGATCCAGACTGCCAAGCTTCAGAATCACGTTATCTTTATGGCAAACAACCTCTTTCAGCTCTACCAGCGACATACCAATCGGGTTAGGGCGGAAAGTAGAGCGTGTGGCGAAAACGCCCATTCTGGCATTACCGCCAAGACGAGGCGGACGCACAGTTGGGCGCCAGCCGCCTTCCATCGTTTGATGAAAGACGAAAAGTATCCATAAATGGCTGAATGCTTCCAGGCCGCGAACGGCGTCGGCCTGGTTGTACGGAGCAATGAGATGCAGTTCGCCGTTAGCACTTTTTACCAGACCTGGCTGGCGTGGAACGGCGAATTTTTCTTTATAGGGCGAGCGAATAACGCCTATTTGCTCGAACTGGAAACTGCTCATTTCGCCGTAATGTTAAGCGCAGAACCGATGCATACAGCCTGACGGTAGCAGCCCGGCGTACCGCTGGTGACTTCGCAGCTATGCAGTAATACCGCATTGGCTTTCATTTTAGAGGCATTGATCTGCATCCGCTTACGTGCGGTTGGGATACTTGGCGGAGAGTCCTGATTAGAGGCCTGGCAAGAGTCGCCACTGACTTCACCGAGATCGCGGAATGGTTTGCCAACTAATTCTTCTGCATTGGTATAAATACGGACCGGCGTGGCGCGCGGCGCTTTCGGTTTTGCAGGCTCCGCTTTCGGCTGGGGTGCAGTGCTTTGAACGGGTTCGACAGGGGATCTGCTTAACATGGAACAGCCGCTTAGCATGAGTGCTACTAAACAGATCGGTAAAGCACGCATAGTATTTCCTCAATGTATGATCAAAACGTCAATATTGAATCAGGCGCTTGTAAAAATGACAAGACGGGCAAGCGCCCGTCCTGAATGATATTACAAATTGTGGAAACAGCCTAAATATTACCAGCCTTTAACAGCGCCACCGTTAAACACTTTGTTTGCCGCTTCGTAGACTTCATCAGACTGATAAGCCTGGACGAATTTCTTCACGTTCTCTGCGTCTTTGTTGTCTTCACGAGTTACGATCAGGTTAACGTACGGGGAATCTTTATCTTCTACAAAGATGCCATCTTTCGCCGGAGTCAGGCCAATCTGGCTGGCATAGGTGGTGTTGATAACTGCCAGAGCGATTTGCGCGTCGTCCAGAGAACGCGGCAGCTGCGGTGCTTCCAGCTCAACAATTTTCAGATTCTTCGGGTTTTCAACAACATCAAGTACGGTTGGTAACAGACCAACACCATCTTTCAGTTTGATCAAGCCCACTTTTTGCAGCAGCAGCAGCGAACGGCCAAGGTTAGTTGGATCGTTTGGAACGGCAACCTGCGAACCATCCTGCAGTTCATCCAGAGATTTGATCTTCTTGGAGTAACCAGCAATCGGATAAACAAAAGTATTGCCTATCGCTACCAGCTTGTAGCCACGATCTTTCAGTTGCTGATCAAGATACGGTTTGTGTTGGAAGGCGTTGGCGTCGATATCGCCTTTGCTTAATGCTTCGTTCGGCAGAACGTAGTCGTTGAAGGTAACCAGCTCAACGTCCAGACCATATTTGTCTTTCGCAACTTTCTGCGCGACTTCTGCAACCTGCTGTTCGGCACCAACAATCACGCCGACTTTAATGTGGTTTGGATCTTTTTCATCCTGACCGCAGCCTACCAGTGCCAGTGATCCGATCAGGGCTCCCACTGCCGCAAATGTTTTGAATTTGAACGCCATAGCTTATTCCTTCTTCAATTATTTATGTTGTGTTGAACGTTACTTGCGAGTGACAGCCCGGACGATGCGGTCGCCTGCGAACTGAATTAAATAAACCAGAATGACCAGCAATACCAGTACCGTATTCATCACCGTCGCGTTATAGCCGATGTAGCCATACTGATAGCCAATCTGACCCAACCCACCGGCACCGACTGCGCCGCCCATCGCGGAATAACCGACCAGGGTAATCAGGGTGATTGTTGCCGCATTCACCAGACCCGGCAGCGCTTCTGGCAACAGCACTTTACGAACGATTTGCATCGGCGTGGCACCCATTGCACGGGAGGCTTCAATTAACCCGGTTGGGATCTCCAGCAGAGCGTTCTCGACCATACGGGCAATAAACGGTGCTGCACCAACGGTCAGTGGAACAATCGCTGCCTGCAAGCCAATTGATGTACCGACAATAACGCGAGTAAACGGAATCATCCATACCAGCAAGATAATGAACGGGATGGAACGGAAAATGTTCACAATCGCAGAAACGGTACGATACAGCTTTGCGTTAGCAATAATTTGCCCCGGACGCGTGACATAAAGCAGGACGCCAACCGGCAGACCAATCACAAACCCAAAAAAACCGGATACGAAGGTCATTGCCAGCGTTTCCCATACGCCACGAACCAGCAGCCACATCATCGGCTCAGACATAACCCAGTACCTCTACTTTTACATGGTGTTCTTGCAGCCAGGTAATGGCGGCTTGCGTATCTTGTTGTGTACCGTGCATTTCGGTCAGCATGATGCCGAACTTAACGCCACCGGCGTAATCCATCTGCGCGCTAATAATGTTGTTGTTGACGTTGAAACGACGCGCGGTTTCAGAAAGCAGCGGAGCATCGACCGACTGGCCGGTAAACTCCAGGCGCAGCATCGGCACGCAGTCTGCGAATGGCTCCGCTTGCAGACGTTCCTGATAATCTTCCGGGATATCCAGATGCAGAGTCGACTGAATAAATTTCTGCGCCAGCGGTGTTTTCGGATGCGAGAACACTTCACTTACCTTGTCCTGCTCGATCAGTTCACCATTACTGATGACCGCCACGCAATCACAAATACGCTTCACAACGTCCATCTCGTGGGTGATCAACAGAATAGTCAAACCCAGACGGCGGTTAATATCTTTCAACAGTTCGAGAATAGAACGCGTAGTTGCCGGGTCCAGTGCACTGGTGGCTTCATCGCACAGCAACACTTTAGGATTGCTGGCTAAGGCACGGGCAATCGCCACACGCTGTTTCTGTCCACCGGAAAGGTTCGACGGATAGCTATCATGCTTATCGCCAAGGCCAACCAATGACAGCAATTCTGTTACGCGACGTTTGATCTCATCTTTCGGTGTGTTGTCCAGTTCCAGCGGCAGCGCCACGTTGCCAAAAACAGTACGCGAAGAGAGTAAGTTAAAATGCTGGAAAATCATGCCAATCTGGCGGCGTGCTTTGGTCAGCTCAGATTCTGACAGCGTGGTCAGTTCCTGGCCATCGACCAGCACGCTACCCTCGGTTGGGCGCTCCAGCAGGTTTACACAACGTATAAGCGTACTCTTACCCGCGCCTGAGGCACCGATAACGCCATAAATTTGTCCAGCTGGCACATGCAGGCTGACGTTGTTCAACGCCTGGATGGTGCGGGTGCCCTGGTGGAACACTTTGGTGATATTGGAAAGTTTTATCATTGATTATTTATTATCGTCATTAAGTTAGTCGTGGCATTTCGACTGCCTGATACGGTCAAAGCCGTCAATGAAATGGATGTTAAGGCATCCAGACGTCTAAATCAATCAGGTTTATGCGAAGAGCACTTTCTTGCAGGTCGAAACATGCGATACTAACGTCACATGCCTTATTAAGGAGCTATAAAAGGTGGCGAAGAGCGTACCCGCAATTTTTCTTGATCGTGACGGCACTATTAATGTCGATCACGGCTATGTTCATGAGATCGATAACTTTGAATTTATCGACGGCGTCATTGACGCCATGCGAGAGCTAAAAAAAATGGGCTTTGCGCTGGTGGTGGTGACCAACCAGTCTGGCATTGCACGCGGTAAATTTACTGAAGCACAGTTTGAAACGCTGACCGAGTGGATGGACTGGTCGCTGGCGGACCGCGATGTCGATCTGGATGGCATCTATTATTGTCCGCATCATCCGCAGGGCAGTGTTGAAGAGTTTCGGCAGGTTTGCGATTGCCGTAAACCACATCCGGGGATGCTTTTGTCAGCACGCGATTATTTGCATATTGATATGGCTGCTTCTTATATGGTGGGCGATAAATTAGAAGATATGCAGGCAGCTGCTGCGGCGAACGTGGGAACAAAAGTATTGGTACGTACGGGTAAATCTATTACGCCTGAAGCAGAAAACGCAGCGGATTGGGTACTAAATAGCCTGGCAGACCTGCCGCAAGCGATAAAAAAGCAGCAAAAACCGGCGTAATGATTAAAAGGTGAGCGGTTGAAACAAAAATGCATTTTTCCGCTTGTCTTCCTGAATCGACTCCCTATAATGCGCCTCCATCGACACGGCGGATGTGAATCACTTCACACCAACTAGCTGGTTCGGTTGAAGAGAAAAATCCTGAAATTCAGGGTTGACTCTGAAAGAGGAAAGCGTAATATACGCCACCTCGCGACAGAGCGCTAAAGCGCGTCGCAACTGCTCTTTAACAATTTATCAGACAATCTGTGTGGGCACTCGAAGATACGGATTCTTAACGTCGCAAGACGATAAA
>NZ_JACSQI010000019.1 GCF_014836715.1 Escherichia whittamii | reverse complement strand
TCTTGCGACGTTAAGAATCCGTATCTTCGAGTGCCCACACAGATTGTCTGATAAATTGTTAAAGAGCAGTTGCGACGTGGCTTTCAGCTCACTGCCGCGAGGTGGCGTATATTACGCTTTCCCCTTTCAGAGTCAAGCGCTTATTTCGCTTTTCTCTGCCGAAATCCTCAGTAGAACCTCGCTGACCCGGCGGCTTGTTTGCCGTTGTTCCGTGTCAGTGGTGGCGCATTATAGGGAGTTATTCTGAAGTGACAAGCGAAAAATATAAAAAATTTATCGTTCGTTCAATTCTTAAGCAAAACACCTTAAAAACGGCCCTTTTCGGTTGGAAAAGAGGCAAAAAACGAGCCCCGAAGGACTCGTTTTTCTTATTTACTGGACTGCGACAATACGATCTTCATTAACTTCCAGGCGAATGACTTTACCTGGAACCAATTCACCAGACAGTATTTGCTGTGCCAGTGGGTTTTCGATCTGCTGCTGGATTGCACGTTTCAGAGGACGTGCGCCATAGACTGGGTCGTAACCATTCTCGCTCAACAGTTTCAGCGCCTCGTCAGAAATGTGGATTTCATAACCACGCTCTTCCAGACGTTTGTACAGACGTTTCAGCTGAATCTGCGCAATTGATGCTATGTGTTGTTCACCCAGTGGATGGAAGACAACCACTTCATCGATACGGTTAATGAATTCTGGACGGAAGTTATGGCTAACCACGCCGAGCACCAGCTCTTTCATGTGCGCATAATCCAGTTCACCAAAACGTTCCTGAATAAGATCAGAACCGAGGTTAGAGGTCATAATGACCACCGTATTACGGAAGTCGACCGTTCTCCCCTGCCCGTCAGTCAAACGTCCATCATCCAATACCTGCAACAGAATGTTGAAAACATCCGGATGGGCTTTTTCCACTTCATCCAGCAGGATGACGGAATAAGGACGACGACGCACCGCTTCGGTCAGGTAGCCACCTTCTTCATAACCGACATATCCCGGAGGTGCACCAACCAGACGAGACACCGAGTGTTTCTCCATAAACTCGGACATATCAATACGGACCATCGCCTCGTCGCTATCAAACATAAAGTTCGCCAGCGCCTTACAAAGTTCAGTTTTCCCCACACCAGTCGGGCCGAGGAACAGGAATGAACCAATTGGGCGATTCGGGTCAGCAAGCCCTGCACGGCTACGACGAATAGCGTTAGATACCGCATCAACCGCTTCGTTCTGGCCAATGACACGATGGTGCAGTTCTTGCTCCATACGCAGCAGTTTTTCGCGTTCACTTTCCATCATGCGAGAAACAGGAATCCCCGTCCAACGCGCCAGCACTTCAGCAATTTCGGCATCTGTCACTTTATTACGCAGCAGACGCATGGTTTTACCTTCGAGCTGCGTTGCGGCTTCCAGTTGTTTTTCCAGTTCCGGAATTTTGCCGTATTGCAATTCAGACATCCGCGCCAGGTCACCCACACGGCGAGCCTGTTCAATGGCGATTTTGGCCTGCTCCAGTTCCGCTTTAATGGTCTGCGTGCCAGAGAGCGACGCTTTCTCTGCTTTCCATTCTTCTTCTAACTCGGAGTACTGACGTTCTTTGTCGCTCAGTTCTTCGTTGAGCATATCCAGGCGTTTTTTACTGGCTTCATCAGACTCTTTCATTAACGCCTGTTGTTCCAGTTTGAGCTGAATAATACGACGATCGAGTCGGTCGAGTTCTTCCGGTTTTGAGTCAATCTGCATACGAATGCTGGATGCCGCTTCATCGATCAGGTCGATAGCTTTATCCGGCAACTGACGGTCAGCAATGTACCGATGGGACAACGTCGCCGCAGCAACAATTGCCGGGTCAGTAATTTGCACATGATGGTGCAGTTCATAACGTTCTTTCAGACCACGCAGAATAGCAATGGTGTCTTCCACCGTTGGCTCGGCAACAAACACTTTCTGGAAGCGACGTTCCAGCGCAGCATCTTTTTCGATGTACTGGCGATATTCGTCCAGCGTCGTGGCACCCACGCAGTGCAGCTCACCACGCGCCAGCGCCGGTTTCAGCATGTTCCCGGCGTCCATTGCGCCATCGGCTTTACCTGCACCGACCATGGTATGTAATTCGTCGATAAACAGGATGACGTTGCCTTCCTGTTTGGCGAGATCGTTAAGTACGCCTTTTAAACGTTCTTCAAACTCACCGCGATATTTCGCCCCGGCCACCAGCGCGCCCATATCCAGCGCCAGCACGCGGCGGCCTTTCAGCCCTTCCGGCACTTCTCCATTGATAATACGCTGCGCCAGACCTTCAACGATGGCAGTTTTACCAACACCGGGTTCACCAATCAGCACCGGGTTATTTTTAGTACGACGTTGCAGTACCTGAATGGTACGGCGAATTTCTTCATCACGACCAATCACCGGATCGAGTTTGCCCTGTTCGGCACGTTCGGTAAGGTCGATGGTGTATTTTTTCAAAGCCTGACGTTGGTCTTCAGCTCCTTGATCGTTCACGCTTTCACCTCCGCGCATTTGTTCAATCGCTTGAGTAATGTTGGCGGTGGTCGCCCCTGCTGCTTTCAGGATGTCGGCCAGCGTGCCGCGAGACTCAAGTGCCGCCAGAACGAATAGTTCTGACGAGATAAAGTTATCACCACGTTTTTGCGCCAGCTTGTCGCAAAGATTAAGAACGCGCACCAGATCCTGTGATGGCTGGACATCGCCACCTGTACCTTCAACCTGTGGTAAACGGTTTAATGCCTGATTGATATCTGTGCGCAACTGGCCAGCATTGATGCCGGCAGATGTTAATAAAGGACTAACCGAACCCCCTTCCTGATTCAGCAGGGCGCTCATTAAATGAAGTGGTTCGATGAATTGGTTGTCGTGCCCGAGTGCAAGTGATTGGGCATCGGCAAGAGCAAGCTGGAATTTATTAGTAAGACGATCCAGACGCATAACTCCTCCCATAACGGATCAAAGTTGCTACTGGAGATTAAATGAGGTCATCCCTCAATTATTCAAGGTTATTGACCAGATTAATGTGAAAAGAAAATCACGCGTACCGGATCGTCTTGATTCTTTAGGTTATATCAGCCAAATGAAACTTGCCATACGACCCGTGGTCTTGTCGCGACGATAAGAGAAGAATGTCTCATTTTCCGTGTATGTACAGCGGTCACTGCCGAAAATTTGTTCGACACCGACGTTCGCCAGACGCTGCCGGGCAAGCTGATAAATATCCGCCAGATACTTATCACCATGCTGAATGAAAGCTGTACTCGCTTTGGCGTCTACTGCCATAAACGCCTCACGAACCTCCGGCCCAACTTCAAACGCGCGTGGACCGATTGCCGGACCTAACCAGGCAAGAATGTTTTCGGGCTTATCGGCAAAACAGGAAACCGTCTCTTCCAGAACGCCAGCGCACAATCCGCGCCAGCCTGCATGGGCAGCAGCGACTTCCGTTCCCGCCCGATTGCAAAACAGCACGGGCAGGCAATCGGCTGTCATCACGGCACAAACCGTGCCGGGTGTGTTGCTATAAGAGGCATCCGCTCGTTTTGAAGCATAAGGTTCGCCAGTAAGCTTAAGCACATCTTTGCCGTGTACCTGCTCAAGCCAGACCGGTTTTGAAGGCAAATTGCCCGCAGCAAAAAGCCGCTTGCGATTCTCCTCAACGTGCTCCGGGTTATCACCACAATGGGCCCCCAGGTTGAGCGAGTCGTAAGGCGGTAAGCTTACGCCGCCGATACGGGTAGAGCTACAGGCCGCAACGCCTTTTGGCAGCGGCCACTGCGGGACAATCAACTTACTCATAACCAGTCCACTTCATCCTTATGCTCTTCGAAATCGGCACGCATCACCTCAATCAGCTCCACCATATCTTGTGGAATAGGCGCATGCCATTCCATTTCGATGCCGGAGATTGGGTGATAAAGACGCAGCATGGTTGCATGAAGCGCCTGACGGTCAAACTTACGCAGCGTGGAGATAAACGCTTCCGAAGCACCCTTCGGCGGACGCGGACGACCACCATAAACCGGATCGCCCACCAGCGGATGGGTGATATGCGCCATATGCACGCGGATCTGGTGCGTACGTCCAGTTTCCAGACGCAGCCGCAGACGCGTGTGCACACGGAAGTGTTCCATAATGCGATAGTGAGTGACCGCCGGTTTGCCCATCGGATGCACCGCCATATGGGTACGTTTTGTCGGATGGCGACTGATTGGCTCGTCCACCGTGCCACCTGCTGTCATATGGCCAATTGCCACCGCTTCGTACTCACGGGTAATTTCACGCCGTTGCAGAGATTCCACCAGGCGCGTCTGGGCCGGAACAGTTTTTGCGACAACCATGAGGCCAGTGGTGTCTTTATCCAGACGATGGACAATGCCCGCACGCGGTACATCGGCAATGGGCGGATAATAATGAAGCAATGCATTCAATACCGTGCCATCCGGGTTACCCGCACCGGGGTGTACCACCAGGTCGCGCGGTTTATTAATTACGATAATGTCTTCATCTTCATAGACGATATCCAGCGGGATATCCTGTGGTTCAAAACGCGCTTCTTCTTCAATCTCAGCGTTGATGGCAACCTGCTCGCCACCTAATACTTTTTCTTTCGGCTTATCACAAACTTTGCCGTTAACCAGCACGCGCTGGTCGAGGATCCATTCTTTTATACGCGAACGTGAATAATCCGGGAACATTTCGGCCAAAGCTTGATCTAAGCGTTGACCGAGTTGGTTTTCGGACACTGTTGCAGTGAGTTCTACTCGTTGTGCCATATATACTGCTTCTTCGTTTATCGTTGGGGTTTTACGGCTTTGCCGTTTAATATAGTGTGCTATTGTAGCTGGTCTTAACCGGGAGCAGGAACAGAGAATCTCCCGTAATACATTTTGAGGAAAGTCAAAACGTCATGACGCGCATGAAATATCTGGTGGCAGCAGCCACATTAAGCCTGTTTTTGGCGGGTTGCTCGGGTTCAAAGGAAGAAGTACCTGATAATCCGCCAAATGAAATTTACGCGACTGCGCAACAAAAGCTGCAGGACGGTAACTGGAGACAGGCAATAACGCAACTGGAAGCGTTAGATAATCGCTATCCGTTTGGCCCGTATTCGCAGCAGGTGCAGCTGGATCTCATCTACGCCTACTATAAAAACGCCGATCTGCCGTTAGCGCAGGCTGCCATCGATCGTTTTATTCGCCTCAACCCGACCCATCCGAATATCGATTATGTCATGTACATGCGTGGCCTGACCAATATGGCGCTGGATGATAGCGCATTGCAAGGGTTCTTTGGCGTCGATCGTAGCGATCGCGATCCTCAACATGCACGAGCTGCGTTTAATGACTTTTCCAAACTGGTCCGCGGCTATCCAAACAGCCAGTACACCACTGATGCAACCAAACGTCTGGTGTTCCTGAAAGATCGTCTGGCGAAATATGAATACTCCGTTGCAGAGTACTACACCGAACGTGGCGCATGGGTTGCCGTCGTCAACCGCGTCGAAGGTATGCTGCGTGACTACCCGGATACCCAGGCTACGCGTGATGCGCTGCCGCTGATGGAAAATGCTTACCGCCAGATGCAGATGAACGCTCAGGCTGAAAAAGTCGCGAAAATTATTGCCGCTAACAGCAGCAACACCTAACAGGTGTTATATACGCAAAACGGCAGCCCTGGAGCTGCCGTTTTTTTATTCGATTTGAACGCTAACTAAAGCGATTTAGTCGCGACTGATCCTATCAAATATGGCTCGCTTTGAGACATTCCTCAAGTAAAAAAACACCTCTTCCTGCGATTTCTCACAAAAAAACTTCGTTGACAAAAAGTGACAAAATTATGAGATTTTCATCACACATTTTGACATCAGGAGCGGTATGCTGAATTCACCAAGACGGGAAGACAAGAGGTAAAATTTATGACAATGAACATTACCAGCAAACAAATGGAAATTACTCCGGCTATCCGCCAACATGTCGAAGACCGTCTCGCCAAACTGGAAAAATGGCAAACTCATCTGATTAACCCACATATCATCCTGTCTAAGGAGCCACAGGGATTCATCGCTGACGCCACTATCAACACACCTAACGGCGTTCTGGTTGCCAGTGCAAAACACGAAGATATGTACACCGCTATTAACGAATTGATCAACAAGCTGGAACGGCAGCTCAATAAACTGCAGCACAAAGGCGAAGCACGTCGTGCCGCAACATCGGTGAAAGACGCCAACTTCGTCGAAGAAGTTGAAGAAGAGTAGTCCTTTATATTGAGTGTATCGCCAACGCGCCTTCGGGCGCGTTTTTTGTTGACAGCATGAAAACAGTACGGGTACTGTACTGAAGTCGCTTAAGGAAACAAACATGAAACAAACGCCGTTTTTCTTCGCATTCTTTTTTACCTTCCCCTGAATGGGAGGCGTTTCGTCGTGTGAAACAGAATGCGAAGACGAACAATAAGGCCTCCCAAATCGGGAGGCCTTTTTTATTGATAACAAAAAAGGCAACACTATGACATCGGAAAATCCGTTACTGGCGCTGCGCGAGAAAATTAGCACGCTGGACGAAAAATTGCTGGCGTTACTGGCAGAGCGGCGCGAGCTGGCCGTTGAGGTGGGAAAAGCCAAACTGCTTTCTCATCGCCCGGTGCGTGATATCGATCGTGAGCGCGATTTGCTGGAAAGATTAATTACGCTTGGTAAAACACACCATCTGGATGCCCACTACATTACTCGCCTGTTCCAGCTCATCATTGAAGATTCCGTATTAACTCAGCAGGCTTTGCTCCAGCAACATCTCAATAAAATTAATCCGCACTCAGCCCGAATTGCTTTTCTCGGCCCCAAAGGCTCTTATTCGCATCTTGCGGCGCGCCAGTACGCTGCCCGTCACTTTGAGCAATTCATTGAAAGCGGCTGCGCCAAATTTGCCGATATTTTTAATCAGGTGGAAACCGGCCAGGCCGACTATGCCGTCGTACCGATTGAAAATACCAGCTCCGGTGCAATAAACGACGTTTACGATCTGCTGCAACATACCAGCTTGTCGATTGTTGGCGAGATGACGTTAACTATCGACCATTGTTTGCTGGTTTCCGGCACCACCGATTTATCGACTATCAACACGGTCTACAGCCACCCGCAGCCGTTCCAGCAATGCAGTAAATTCCTTAACCGTTATCCACACTGGAAGATTGAATATACCGAGAGTACGTCCGCGGCGATGGAAAAAGTCGCACAGGCAAAATCACCACATATCGCTGCGCTGGGAAGCGAAGCTGGCGGTTCCTTGTATGGTTTACAGGTGCTGGAGCGCATTGAGGCGAATCAACGACAAAACTTCACCCGATTTGTCGTGCTGGCACGTAAAGCCATTAACGTGTCTGACCAGGTTCCGGCAAAAACGACGCTGTTAATGGCTACCGGGCAACAAGCTGGTGCACTGGTTGAAGCGTTGCTGGTATTGCGCAACCACAATCTGATTATGACCCGTCTGGAATCACGCCCGATTCACGGTAATCCGTGGGAAGAGATGTTTTATCTGGATATTCAGGCCAATCTTGAATCAGTGGAAATGAAAAAAGCATTGAAAGAGTTAGGTGAAATCACCCGTTCAATGAAGGTATTGGGCTGTTACCCAAGTGAGAACGTAGTGCCTGTTGATCCAACCTGATGAAAAGAGCCGGATGATGTGAATCATCCGGCACAGGATTATTACTGGCGGCTATCGTTCGCCTGACGTAATAACACGCGGCTTTCATTCTGGAAGCGTTGTGCATAATCGCCGAACCAGTTCTCCACCTTGCGGAAACTGTCAATAAATGCCTGCTTATCGCCCTGCTCCAGTAACTCAATCGCCTCACCAAAACGCTTATAGTAACGTTTGATCAACGCCAGATTACGTTCTGAAGACATAATAATGTCGGCATAAAGCTGCGGATCCTGGGCAAACAATCGCCCGACCATCGCCAGCTCAAGACGATAAATGGGCGAAGAGAGCGCCAGAAGCTGCTCAAGCTGAACATTTTCTTCTGCCAGATGCAGGCCATAAGCAAAAGTGGCAAAGTGGCGCAACGCCTGGATAAACGCCATATTCTGATCATGTTCGACGGCGCTAATGCGATGCAGTCGCGCGCCCCAGACCTGAATTTGCTCAAGAAACCATTGGTACGCTTCTGGCTGGCGTCCATCACACCAGACCACGACCTGCTTCGCCAGGCTGCCGCTATCCGGACCAAACATCGGGTGAAGCCCCAGCACTGGACCATCATGCGCCGCCAGCATGGCCTGTAACGGTCCATTTTTTACTGATGCCAGATCGACCAGAATACAGTCTTTCGGTAAACGTGGTAATTTGCCGATAACTTGTTCTGTAACATGAATCGGCACGCTGACAATCACCATACCGGCATCGGCAACAATCTCAGCCGCGCGCTCCCAGTCATGTTGTTCAAGAATCCGCACCTGATAGCCAGAGAGCGTCAGCATCTTCTCAAACAAACGTCCCATCTGCCCGCCGCCACCAACAATAACTACCGGACGTAGTGACGGACAAAGTGTTTTAAACCCTTTGTCGTTTTCACTGGAGTAGGACTCACGCATTACCCGACGCAGCACATCTTCAATCAGGTCTGGCGGCACGCCGAGGGCTTCCGCCTCTGCGCGCCGCGAGGCCAGCATGGATGCCTCGCGCTCCGGAACATAAATGGGCAACCCAAAGCGGCTTTTCACCTCACCGACTTCGGCAACCAGCTCCAGACGCTTTGCTAATAAATTCAGCAGCTCTTTATCGACTTCATCAATTTGATCGCGCAATGCGGTCAACTCAGCAACCATAATAAACCTCTTAAGCCACGCGTGCCGTCAGCTGCCCATTCAGATCCTGATGAATTTCACGCAGCAAGGCATCGGTCATTTCCCAGCTTATGCAGGCATCTGTTACGGATACACCGTATTTCATTTCACTGCGCGGTTGCTCGGAAGACTGATTGCCTTCGTGGATGTTACTTTCAATCATCAGACCAATAATTGAGCGATTGCCATCTTTAATTTGGGCAACCACGGATTCTGCCACCGCAGGCTGACGGCGATAATCTTTATTGGAATTACCGTGGCTGCAATCTACCATCAGTGAGGGGCGCAGTCCCGCCTGTTCCATCTCTTTTTCACATTGCGCGACATCCGCTGGGCTATAGTTCGGTGCTTTTCCGCCACGCAGGATCACATGTCCGTCCGGATTACCCTGGGTTTGTAGCAGCGCCACCTGCCCTGCCTGATTAATACCAACAAAACGATGCGGTTGTGCAGCGGCACGCATAGCATTGATTGCTGTCGCCAGACTGCCATCAGTGCCGTTTTTAAAACCAACCGGCATGGAAAGCCCGGATGCCATTTCACGGTGCGTTTGCGATTCCGTGGTACGAGCACCAATTGCCGACCAGCTAAACAGATCACCCAAATATTGCGGGCTGTTTGGATCTAACGCTTCCGTCGCCAACGGTAGCCCCATGTCCACCAGCTCAAGCAGCAATTTACGCGCAATTTGTAGCCCGGCTTCTACATCAAAGGAGCCATCCATATGGGGATCGTTAATCAACCCTTTCCAGCCGACGGTAGTACGTGGTTTTTCAAAATAGACGCGCATCACCAGATAGAGGCTATCGCTGACCTCTGCGGCAAGGGCTTTAAATCGACGAGCATATTCCAGAGCGGTTTCAGGATCATGAATGGAACAAGGACCACACACCACCAGCAGCCGGGGATCGCGCCCGGCGATGATATCTGAAATAGTTTTACGCGAATCGGCAATCTGGGCTTCTTGTTGCAGGCTTAACGGAAAAGCTGCCTTCAACTGTTCCGGGGTCATCAGAACCTGTTCGTCGGTAATGTGTACGTTGTTCAGCGCGTCTTTTTGCATGATGGCGATCCTGTTTATGCTCGTTTGCGATAGTTGATCCTCAGCGAGGATGACGCAACGATAACACAACAAGTAAAGATTTCAATCCATATTTCGTGCATAAAAGTTTACACATGCAATTTTATTGCGTTTTTATCACCAAATAATGTAAAAATAAATTTACGCACATAATAAAAACAATCCGCTATGCTTTGAAAAAGGAGAAAAAAACAATGAAACACTTTATCGCCCCGTTGTTAGCCTTGGTTATTAGCGGTTGTCAAATTGATCCCTATACTCACGCGCCAACCTTGACCAGCACTGACTGGTATGATGTTGGTATGGAAGATGCGATATCAGGCGTTGCCATAAAAAATGACGATACTTTTAACGATTCACAGGCTGATCGGGGGATATATCTTAAAGGATATGCCGAAGGGCAAAAGAAAACCTGCCAAATCGATTTTACTTATGCCCGAGGGCTTTCCGGTAAAAGTTTCCCTGCCAGCTGCAACAATGTAGAAAATGCCAGCCAATTGCATGAAGTATGGCAAAAAGGAGCTGATGAAAATGCCCGCACAATGAGACTCAATTAATTTAAATCCCACCACAAAATTAATCATAAGATTTAACTTATTAGATTTTTAATTCTCTTCTGGATGACGACCACACAAAATAATGATATTTTAATGAACATTCTGAAAAATTTTCGATGCGTTTCGAGCGAAGATGGTGAGGATCACTGAATGCGCTTTTCTCACCTACTGTTCTTACTGTCGCTATTCCTTCTGGCAGGCGCGCCATTACTCGCTCAGGAAACCACTGGCGTTGCGAAAAATGTGCGTTTAATGGTTTCCGGTATCGTAAGCTACACTCGCTGGCCGACGATATCTGGCCCGCCAAGACTATGTATTTTTTCATCTTCACGTTTTAGCACCGCCCTGCAAGATAATGGCGCGACGTCTTTACCTTATCTGCCCGTCATCATTCACAGCAAACAAGAAGCACTGATTTCAGACTGCAACGGTTTTTATTTTGGCAGCGAGTCACCGACATTCCAGACAGAATTAATCGAACAATATCCGTCCAGAGCGTTATTATTAATTGCCGAACAAAATACCGAGTGCATTATTGGCAGCGCATTTTGTCTGGTCATCAATAATAATAACGTCAGGTTTGCCGTCAACCTGGATGCCTTATCGCGGAGTGGTGTTAAGGTCAACCCGGATGTCTTAATGCTCGCTCGGAAGAAAAAAGATGGATAACGATAATTCTCTTAATAAGCGACCTACGTTTAAAAGAGCATTACGCAACATCAGCATGACCAGTATCTTTATCACCATGACGCTGATCTGGCTGCTGCTTTCCGTGACGTCGGTACTGACCCTGAAACAATACGCGCAAAAAAACCTGGCGCTCACCGCAGCAACCATGACTTATAGTCTGGAAGCAGCGGTCGTTTTTGCCGATGGTCCGGCTGCGACAGAAACCCTGGCCGCGCTGGGGCAGCAAGGTCAATTTTCAACCGCTGAAGTACGTGATAATCAGCAAAATATCATTGCATCCTGGCACTACACAGCCAGAGAAGCAGGAGATAGATTCAGTAATTTCATTAGCCACTGGCTCTTTCCCGCGCCGGTAATTCAACCCATTCGCCACAATGGAAAAATCATTGGCGAAGTCCAGTTAACCGCACGCGACAGTTCAATCAGCCATTTTATCTGGTTTTCGCTCGCTGTCCTGACTGCATGTATTCTGCTGGCATCAGGCATCGCAATTACCCTCACCCGCCATTTGCACAATGGTCTGGTTGAAGCGTTAAAAAACATCACCGATGTCGTACATGATGTGCGTTCCAATCGCAATTTTTCCCGACGAGTGTCGGAAGAACGTATTGCAGAGTTTCACCGCTTCGCTCTCGACTTCAACAGTCTGCTGGATGAAATGGAAGAGTGGCAGCTTCGTTTACAGGCCAAAAATGCGCAGCTTCTACGTACCGCGCTACATGACCCATTAACCGGGCTGGCTAACCGCGCAGCATTTCGTAGCGGTATCAACACGTTGATGAACAGTTCCGACGCCCGAAAAACGTCGGCATTACTGTTTCTTGATGGTGATAATTTCAAATATATCAATGATACCTGGGGTCATGCGACGGGAGATCAGGTCTTGATTGAGGTGGCAAAACGATTAGCTGAATTTGGCGGGCTGCGACATCAGGCATACCGAATAGGCGGCGATGAATTCGCTATGGTCCTCTATGGCGTACAGTCGGAATCTGAAGTGCAGCGGATTTGTACGGCACTTTCGCAAATTTTTAATCGCCCATTCGATCTTAATAATGGCCATCAAACCACTATGACATTAAGCATTGGTTACGCTATGACCATTGAGCACGCCTCCGCCGAAAAATTACAAGAGCTGGCCGATCACAATATGTATCAGGCCAAACACCAGCGCGCCAAAAAGCTGGTGAAATAACAAGGAAATATCTACATGATAAAGCAACTGGTAGTTCCCCTGGTGTTCTCTTCACTGATACTGACTGGCTGCCAGTCACCACAAGGGAAGTTTACTCCAGAACAAGTCGCCGCTATGCAGTCTTATGGTTTTACTGAATCCGCTGGCGACTGGTCGCTGGGCTTATCTGATACCATTCTGTTTGCTAAAAATGACTACAAACTGCTCCCGGAAAGTCAGCAACAGATCCAGACAATGGCCGCAAAACTGACCTCCACAGGTTTAACCCATGCCCGTATGGATGGACATACCGACAATTACGGCGAAGACAGTTACAACGAAGCTTTATCGCTGAAGCGGGCAAATGTCGTCGCCGATGCGTGGGCTGAGGGGGGACAAATTCCTCGCAGCAATCTCACCACTCAGGGCTTAGGGAAAAAATACCCCATCGCCAGTAACAAGACCGCACAGGGTCGCGCTGAGAACCGTCGCGTCGCTGTGGTGATTAGTGCACCGTAAACACAATTTCAATAGATAAAAAAAGGGCCAGCCAATTGGCCAGCCCTTCTTAACAGGATGTCGCTTAAGCGAAATCTTAGTTAAGACGCTCTTTGATACGAGCAGCCTTACCAGTACGCTCACGCAGGTAGTACAGTTTAGCTTTACGAACAGCACCACGACGTTTGACAGAAATGCTGTCAACTACCGGAGAGTGAGTCTGGAAGACACGCTCAACGCCTTCGCCGTTGGAAATTTTACGAACAGTGAATGCAGAGTGCAGACCGCGGTTACGAATAGCGATAACCACGCCCTCGAATGCCTGCAGACGTTTTTTGGAACCTTCAACAACCCATACTTTCACTTCCACGGTATCACCCGGACGGAAGGAAGGTACGTCCTGCTTCATCTGCTCTTGTTCAAGTTGCTTAATAATGTTGCTCATAATTTAATCTCTTATCCTGGGTAAACTGATATCTCGGGGGCTTACGCCATCCCATCATGTTTATGTTGCTGTTGTGCGTGTTCCGTTTTGAACTCCGCCAGCAACCTTGCTTGCTCTTCAGTCAGAGCCAGGTTTTCCAGAAGTTCAGGTCTTCTAAGCCAGGTACGGCCCAGCGACTGTTTCAAACGCCAGCGACGTATCTCAGCATGGTTGCCCGACAGTAACACTGACGGAACTTCCATCCCTTCTAACACCTCAGGCCGCGTATAGTGCGGGCAATCCAGCAAACCTTCAGCAAAGGAATCTTCCGTTGCTGATGCCTCATGCCCCAGTACTCCCGGAATAAACCGGGAAACGGAGTCAATCAGCGTCATTGCCGGTAACTCACCACCGCTAAGAACGTAATCGCCGATTGACCATTCTTCGTCAATTTCGGTTTGGATCACGCGCTCATCTATACCTTCGTAGCGACCGCACACCAGAATCAATTTTTGATTCGTTGCCAGTTCGCTGACGCCCGCTTGATCAAGCTTGCGCCCCTGCGGTGACAGATAGATCACCTTAGCGCCTTCACCCGCCGCGCTTTTTGCTGCATGAATGGCATCCCGTAAAGGTTGCACCATCATTAACATCCCCGGTCCGCCGCCGTAAGGACGATCGTCCACGGTACGGTGCCGGTCATGCGTGAAGTCACGTGGACTCCAGCTCTGGATGTTCAGCAGGCCATTTTTAACTGCCCGGCCAGTTACCCCGTAATCGGTAATTGCGCGGAACATTTCAGGAAACAGGCTAATTATGCCAATCCACATAGCGCCGTCTTTTACCGTTTATCCGGTGGTTTAAAAACCAGGATCCCAATCTACTTCGATTGAACGAGTAGTGAGATCGACTTTCTTGATAACCTGCCCATCGAGGAACGGTACGAGACGTTCCTTGATACCAAACGCATCTTTCAGGTTTGCCTTAATGACGAGAACGTCATTAGATCCGGTTTCCATCATGTCGACGACTTTACCGAGATCGTAGCCTTCAGTGGTCACTACCTGGCAGCCCATCAGGTCTTTCCAGTAGTAGTCACCCTCTTCAAGCTGGGGCAACTGCGAAGAATCCACGACAATTTCACAATTCGTCAGCAGGTTCGCCGCATCACGATCGTCTACGCCTTTCAGCTTGATGATCATGTCCTGATTGTGGTGCTTCCAGCTTTCCAGCTGAACTTGCTGCCACTGACCCGCCTTCTGAATAAACCAGGGCTGATAGTCAAAAATGCTTTCGGCGTCTTCGGTGGAAGAAAACACTCTGAGCCACCCACGAATACCGTAAGACGAACCCATTTTTCCCAAAACGATGGGATCAACAGGTGCTTGCGCGGTGAGTTGTTTGCTCATCATGACCACCGTGACAGATTAAGCTGCTTTGTTTACTTCTTTGATCAGCGCAGCAACGCGATCAGAAATAGTTGCGCCCTGGCCAACCCAGTGAGCGATGCGATCCAGATCCAGGCGAGTGCCTTCTTCTTTTTCGCTAGCGATTGGGTTGAAGAAACCAACGCGCTCGATGAAGCGACCGTTGCGTGCATTACGGCTGTCAGCGACAACAACCTGGTAGAACGGACGCTTTTTAGCGCCGTGACGTGCTAAACGAATAGTTACCATAACATCCTCTTGTGTGAATAAAACAACCGGACCCCATCGAGGAACGGAGTCCGGTGTCATATTAAAAGCCCGAAAATTTTACTGATTTCTGGAGAAAATGCAATCAGCAGTTAATAACTCTGTCGCATAAGGTCATTTAGCGACCAGGAAATCCCGGTGGCATCATTCCCTTCATGCTTCTCATCATCTTCGCCATTCCGCCTTTCTTCATTTTCTTCATCATGCGCTGCATGTCGTCGAACTGCTTCAGAAGACGGTTAACATCCTGTACCTGCATACCGCAACCGGCGGCGATACGACGTTTACGCGAACCTTTGATGATTTCTGGCTTAGCGCGCTCTTTCAGCGTCATCGAGTTGATGATGGCTTCCATACGCACCAGCACTTTATCGTCCATCTGTGACTTGACGTTATCCGGGATCTGCCCCATACCCGGCAGCTTACCCATCAGGCTAGCCATGCCGCCCATATTTTTCATCTGGCGCAATTGCTCAAGGAAATCGTTGAGATCAAAGCCATCGCCTTTTTTCAGCTTGCTGGCTAATTTCTCAGCCTGCGCGCGGTCAACTTTACTTTCGATATCTTCGATCAGCGACAGCACGTCGCCCATGCCGAGGATACGGGAAGCGATACGATCCGGATGGAACGGCTCCAGCGCTTCGGTTTTTTCGCCGACGCCGAGGAATTTAATCGGTTTACCGGTGATGTGACGAATAGAGAGCGCCGCACCGCCACGGGCGTCGCCGTCGACTTTGGTCAGCACCACGCCGGTCAGCGGAAGCGCTTCGTTGAAGGCTTTCGCGGTATTCGCGGCATCCTGACCAGTCATGGCATCGACGACAAACAGGGTTTCAACCGGATTAATCGATGCATGGACCTGTTTGATCTCGTCCATCATCGCTTCGTCAACGTGCAAACGACCGGCGGTATCCACCAACAGCACGTCGTAGAATTTCAGTTTGGCTTCTTTCAGCGCCGCATTAACGATATCAACCGGCTTCTGACCAACATCTGAAGGGAAGAAATCGACGCCTACCTGTTCGGCCAGCGTCTCAAGCTGTTTGATTGCCGCCGGGCGATAAACGTCGGCAGAAACCACCAGCACTTTCTTCTTGTGCTTCTCACGCAGGAACTTACCGAGCTTACCGACGCTGGTCGTTTTACCCGCACCTTGCAGGCCCGCCATCAGCACGACCGCAGGGGGTTGTGCGGCGAGATTCAGGGTCTGGTTCTCTTCGCCCATCGCCGCAACCAGTTCGTTACGGACGATTTTGACAAACTCCTGCCCCGGCGTCAGGCTCTTATTAACTTCATGACCAACCGCTTTCTCTTTTACGCGATTGATAAACTCACGCACTACCGGCAGGGCGACGTCCGCCTCCAGTAGCGCCATGCGCACTTCGCGCAGCGTATCTTTAACGTTGTCTTCAGTAAGGCGTCCACGGCCACTGATATTGCGCAGCGTGCGCGACAAACGATCGGTTAAATTATCAAACATTGTCTCTCGCCTGGGGTGGAAACGGTTGGCCGCAATCGCGACACATCATCTGTATTTTGCCGCAGTATAACATGAAGGCGTCTTTGTTGTTATGCAACGGTTGGAGCAGCGTTCTCCTGACGCTATACTGCTTCTCTTTCTCATTGCTCAAACTGTCGACATCACTATGCCCGTTTTTGCTCTGCTCGCGCTCGTCGCCTACTCTGTCAGCCTCGCGCTGATTGTTCCCGGTCTGCTGCAAAAAAACGGCGGCTGGCGGCGAATGGCTATTATTTCTGCGGTCATCGCGCTGGTCTGCCACGCAATCGCTCTGGAAGCCCGCATCCTGCCTGGCGGTGATAGCGGACAAAACCTTAGCCTGCTGAACGTTGGTTCGCTGGTCAGTTTGATGATCTGTACGGTGATGACTATCGTGGCTTCCCGCAACCGCGGCTGGCTGCTATTGCCGATCGTCTATGCCTTCGCGCTAATCAACCTGGCGCTGGCGACATTCATGCCCAATGAATACATCACCCATCTTGAAGCAACGCCGGGGATGCTGGTGCACATTGGCTTGTCACTCTTTTCCTATGCCACGCTGATTATCGCCGCCCTGTATGCCCTACAACTGGCGTGGATTGATTACCAGCTGAAGAACAAGAAGCTGGCGTTTAATCAGGAAATGCCGCCGTTGATGAGTATCGAGCGCAAAATGTTCCACATCACACAGATTGGCGTAGTGCTGTTAACGCTCACTCTTTGTACTGGGCTGTTCTACATGCACAACTTGTTTAGCATGGAGAATATCGACAAGGCTGTGCTCTCTATCGTGGCGTGGTTTGTCTATATTGTGCTGCTGTGGGGGCATTACCATGAAGGATGGCGTGGGCGCCGCGTCGTCTGGTTTAACGTCGCTGGCGCGGTCATTCTGACGATGGCCTACTTCGGCAGCCGAATTGTCCAGCAGTTAATCAGCTAAA
Organism: Escherichia whittamii; assembly: GCF_014836715.1. Taxonomy (GTDB): domain Bacteria; phylum Pseudomonadota; class Gammaproteobacteria; order Enterobacterales; family Enterobacteriaceae; genus Escherichia; species Escherichia whittamii. The sequence goes on along the minus strand of NZ_JACSQI010000019.1, from coordinate 38,445 downwards.
CCAGAAAAGGAGTTTCCCCTGGAACACATATCTACTACCACGCTGATCGTTATTCTGATCATCATGGTGGTCATTTCAGCCTATTTTTCCGGTTCCGAAACCGGAATGATGACACTCAACCGCTATCGTCTGCGGCATATGGCGAAACAGGGCAATCGTTCGGCAAAGCGCGTCGAAAAATTGCTGCGTAAACCAGACCGCCTGATAAGTCTGGTATTAATCGGCAATAACCTGGTCAATATCCTCGCTTCCGCGCTCGGCACCATCGTTGGGATGCGTTTGTACGGTGATGCGGGCGTAGCAATTGCGACCGGCGTGCTGACCTTTGTAGTGCTGGTTTTTGCCGAAGTGTTGCCGAAAACTATCGCTGCGCTATACCCGGAAAAAGTCGCTTATCCGAGTAGCTTTCTGTTAGCGCCGCTGCAAATTTTGATGATGCCGCTGGTCTGGTTGCTGAACGCTATTACCCGCATGTTAATGCGCATGATGGGCATCAAAACCGATATCGTGGTTAGCGGCTCTTTAAGCAAAGAAGAGTTGCGCACCATTGTGCACGAATCGCGCTCACAAATTTCCCGTCGCAATCAGGATATGCTGCTGTCGGTGCTCGATCTGGAAAAAATGACTGTTGATGACATCATGGTGCCGCGCAGTGAAATTATCGGCATTGATATCAACGATGACTGGAAATCGATTCTCCGTCAGCTCTCCCACTCCCCCCACGGACGCATCGTGCTATACCGCGATTCGCTGGACGACGCCATCAGCATGCTGCGAGTACGCGAAGCCTGGCGACTCATGTCCGAGAAAAAAGAGTTCACCAAAGAAACCATGCTACGTGCTGCGGACGAAATCTATTTTGTGCCTGAAGGCACACCGCTCAGTACGCAATTAGTTAAATTTCAACGCAATAAAAAGAAAGTCGGTCTGGTGGTCAACGAATACGGAGACATTCAGGGGCTGGTCACGGTCGAAGATATTCTGGAAGAGATTGTCGGAGATTTCACCACGTCGATGTCGCCAACACTTGCCGAAGAAGTCACGCCGCAAAACGACGGTTCGGTGATTATTGATGGCACAGCCAACGTGCGAGAAATCAACAAAGCCTTTAACTGGCATCTACCGGAAGATGATGCCCGCACAGTTAATGGCGTTATTCTGGAAGCGCTGGAAGAGATCCCGGTTGCAGGCACTCGCGTACGTATTGGCGAGTACGATATCGATATTCTCGATGTACAAGACAATATGATTAAGCAGGTAAAAGTTTTTCCTGTAAAACCGCTGCGCGAGAGTGTGGCGGAGTAACACAAGGGCGAACTCCGGTTCGCCTTTTTTATCGCCATCTTTTAGGATTCCATCAATTCCTGTCATTTACTTAGCGATGCAATAATGTCCTTTTCAATCATTAAGAAAGGATCTTGATGCTATGTCAGATGATTATGTAATTGAATGGGATAAGGATTTTGCGGACGATCTCAACGTCGTCGCCAACGTTTTTTTACCGCACAACCCAACATTATGGCCCACTATTTTCTCTCAACTTTCGACGCAACCTGAAATCTTTGAAGACGAAGATGAGGACGAGTATGGATTGCAAGACGTTCTCGATTGCAGTGGTGGCGACCTGGGAAATCGCGATCTGGCACAGGCATTTTTACAGGTTCTGCGCGGCGAAGAATTAATTCACCTCGTTGACTGGAAAGGCGAAGATGAAGATGGCGAACTGGCCAATTTTGCTGCTGATCGTTTTTATGAACTAACAAAAGACCTGACGGCATCTGAGGAATTAAGATGCCTTCTTGTCGAAATAACCCAGGAAGATGAAATCGCCGATGCCTGCGAAGCCGGGGATCGTTACCTTGACGAGATATTTGAACGCATCCAGACCGAACTCAATAAGCGGGGTTACCAGATTTTTGATCTGAATGAAGGAGCGGACGCCTATAATGTGGTCGTTCTGCCAATGAGCGAATATGAAAAAATAGATGATTTCAACACGCCGTGGCTGGAAGTGCAGGATTTTTTAAGCTAAAAAATGGCCGACTTTAGGTCGGCCATCTGACATTTACTTCGCTTTCGCTACAGTAACCATCGCTGCGCGAATCGTACGACCGTTCAGCGTATAACCTTTCTGCATAATGCCCAGCACGTTACCCGGTGCTACGTCGTCAGATTCCACCATTGCGATGGCCTGATGCACATTCGGGTCCAGCGGCACGTTGGTTTCAGAGATAACGTCAACGCCAAATTTACGCACTACATCCAGCATCGACTTCAGCGTCAACTCAATGCCTTCAACCATCGCGGACATATCCGGATTAGCTTTATCAGCCACTTCCAGCGCGCGATCCAGACTATCAATTACCGGCAGCAATTCGTTGATGAATTTCTCCAGCGCGAATTTATGCGCTTTTTCGATATCCAGTTCAGTACGACGACGCAGGTTTTCCATTTCGGCTTTTACGCGCAAAATGCCGTCACGTTCACGGGTCTGAGCTTCAGCCAACTGAGCTTCGAGATTCGCAATTTTTTCATCGCGCGGATCCACCTGCCCAGCAGAAGCGTCTGGCTCAACTGCCTCAATCTCTTCGTGCTGATCCATGATAATTTCTTCCGGGGCTTGCCCCTCAGGCGTTTTCTGTTCTTTACTACTCATGAATTTCTCCGCGTTTTTTTTCGCATTCATCTCGCTAACTTCGCTTATTATGGGGATCAGTTTCAGGGTTTCAAGGGAAGCACTCACATTGTCATCAATCTTCGCAACAAGGACCTCGGAAAATGAATAATCATTTCAAGTGTATTGGCATTGTGGGACACCCACGGCACCCCACTGCACTGACAACACATGAAATGCTCTACCGCTGGCTGTGCACAAAAGGTTACGAGGTCATCGTCGAACAGCAAATCGCGCACGAACTGCAACTGAAGAATGTGAAAACTGGCACACTCGCCGAGATTGGGCAACTGGCTGACCTCGCAGTAGTTGTTGGCGGCGACGGTAATATGCTCGGCGCAGCGCGCACGCTCGCCCGCTATGACATCAAAGTTATCGGCATTAACCGTGGCAACCTGGGTTTCCTGACCGACCTTGATCCCGATAACGCCCAGCAACAGTTAGCCGATGTGCTGGAAGGTCATTACATCAGCGAAAAACGTTTTTTGCTGGAGGCGCAAGTTTGCCAGCAAGATTGCCAGAAGCGCATCAGCACCGCGATTAATGAAGTGGTGCTACATCCTGGCAAAGTGGCGCATATGATTGAATTCGAAGTATACATCGACGAGATCTTTGCGTTTTCTCAGCGTTCTGATGGACTGATTATTTCGACGCCTACAGGTTCTACCGCCTATTCCCTGTCGGCGGGCGGCCCGATTCTGACCCCCTCTCTGGATGCGATTACCCTGGTACCAATGTTCCCGCATACGTTGTCAGCGCGACCACTGGTCATAAACAGCAGCAGCACCATCCGTCTGCGTTTTTCGCATCGCCGTAACGACCTGGAAATCAGTTGCGACAGCCAGATAGCACTGCCGATTCAGGAAGGTGAAGATGTCCTGATTCGGCGCTGTGATTACCATCTGAATCTGATTCATCCGAAAGATTACAGCTATTTCAACACATTAAGCACCAAGCTCGGCTGGTCAAAAAAATTATTCTAATTTTTCGCCAGCCTCTTTACTGTATATAAAACCAGTTTATACTGTACACAATAACAGTAATGGTTTTTCATACAGGAAAACGACTATGTTGGCACAACTGACCATCAGCAACTTTGCTATCGTTCGTGAGCTTGAGATTGATTTTCACAGCGGCATGACCGTAATAACCGGTGAAACCGGCGCGGGTAAATCTATCGCGATAGATGCCCTCGGCCTTTGTCTCGGTGGTCGAGCTGAAGCCGACATGGTACGTACCGGCGCTACTCGCGCTGACCTGTGCGCCCGTTTTTCACTGAAAGATACACCAGCGGCTCTGCGCTGGCTGGAAGAAAACCAACTGGAAGATGGCCGTGAATGTCTGCTTCGTCGCGTAATCAGTAGCGATGGTCGCTCCCGTGGTTTCATCAACGGCACGGCTGTTCCGCTGTCACAACTGCGCGAGCTGGGTCAGTTGCTCATTCAGATCCATGGTCAGCACGCTCATCAATTACTCACCAAATCCGAGCACCAAAAATTCCTGCTTGATGGCTACGCCAATGAAACCTCTCTGCTCCAGGAAATGACCGCACGTTATCAGTTGTGGCATCAGAGCTGCCGCGACCTCGCGCACCATCAACAATTAAGTCAGGAACGCGCCGCCCGCGCGGAGCTGCTGCAATACCAATTAAAAGAACTTAACGAATTTAATCCGCAGCCCGGCGAATTCGAACAAATCGACGAAGAGTACAAGCGTCTGGCAAACAGCGGTCAATTGCTGACTACCAGCCAGAATGCACTGGCATTAATGGCCGACAGTGAAGACGCGAACCTGCAAAGCCAGCTTTACACTGCAAAACAATTGGTCAGCGAATTGATCGGTATGGACAGCAAACTGTCCGGCGTACTTGATATGCTGGAAGAGGCCACCATCCAGATTGCTGAAGCCAGTGACGAACTGCGCCACTACTGCGATCGTCTGGATCTCGACCCTAATCGGTTGTTCGAACTTGAACAACGTATTTCAAAGCAAATTTCGTTGGCACGTAAGCACCACGTCAGCCCGGAAGCATTACCACAGTATTATCAATCACTGCTGGAAGAGCAGCAGCAACTGGACGATCAGGCTGACTCGCAAGAAACCCTCGCGTTGGCAGTCACTAAACACCATCAGCAGGCACTGCAAACAGCACGCGCGTTACACCAGCAACGCCAGCATTATGCAAATGAGTTGGCGCACCTGATCACCGACAGTATGCATGCGCTCTCCATGCCGCATGGGCAATTTACGATTGATGTTAAATTTGACGAGCACCACCTGGGCGCTGACGGTGCTGATCGTATTGAGTTTCGGGTAACCACCAACCCAGGCCAACCAATGCAGCCCATCGCCAAAGTCGCATCCGGCGGTGAATTGTCGCGTATCGCACTGGCAATCCAGGTCATTACCGCACGGAAAATGGAAACCCCGGCGCTTATTTTCGATGAAGTGGATGTGGGAATTAGCGGCCCGACAGCGGCAGTCGTCGGCAAACTGCTACGTCAACTTGGCGAATCAACCCAGGTGATGTGTGTTACCCATTTGCCGCAAGTCGCAGGATGCGGTCATCAACACTATTTTGTCAGCAAAGAAACCGATGGCGCGATGACCGAAACGCATATGGAGTCGCTGGACAGAAAAGCGCGGTTACAGGAACTGGCGCGCTTATTGGGCGGTAGTGAAGTTACACGCAATACGCTGGCAAACGCGAAAGAACTGTTGGCGGCGTAAACTTTTTTACCGCTTCACGGTCAGAGTAGACAGCAAAACGCCGTAGGACCGGAAAGCAAAAGGTTTTAAAGTGATGAAAGGTCTATTATCATCGGCATATTACATATGAGCCACGTACTGCTCGGGCCCGAAAAGGAATCAAATCACTATGCGCTGTAAAACGCTGACTGCTGCCGCAGCAGTACTATTGATGTTGACCGCAGGCTGTTCCACTCTGGAGCGAGTGGTTTACCGTCCTGACATCAACCAGGGGAACTATCTGACCGCTAACGACGTTTCCAAAATACGTGTTGGCATGACGCAACAACAAGTTGCGTACGCATTGGGTACACCGCTGATGTCTGATCCATTTGGTACAAATACCTGGTTCTATGTGTTCCGCCAGCAACCAGGTCATGAAGGTGTAACGCAGCAAACGCTGACGCTGACCTTTAACAGCAGCGGTGTGTTGACCAATATTGATAACAAACCTGCGCTGACTGGCAACGAATAAAACTTGCCGTTTATAGCGAATAAAAAAGGTGCTCAGTGAGCACCTTTTTTCTGGTTGTTATTTATTCGCCGATTTTTCTGCTCGTTGCCTGCGAAGCTCCTTCGGATCGGCAATCAGCGGACGATAAATCTCCACCCGATCGCCGTCATGCACGGTATCACTCAGTTTGGCCGGACGACTGTAAATACCGACTTTATTTTTAGTTAAATCGATATCAGTGCGCAGTTCCAGCAAACCACTTGCGCGAATTGCTTCTTCAACCGTCGCGCCCTCCTGCAATCTTACCCGTTGCAGGTATTGCTTCTCGGGCAATGCGTAAGCCACCTCAACGGCAATTTTACCTGGCACTGTAGACCTCTTTTGCACGAACAGTAAAAGCCTGCACCATATTAGTTGCCAGCTCTTTAAACACACGACCAAAGGCGAGTTCAATCAACTTATTGGTAAACTCAAAGTCGAGATGAAACTCAATACGGCACGCGTCCTGGCTCAACGGCGTAAACTTCCAGCCGCCAATCAATTTCTTAAACGGCCCATCAACCAGATTCATCAGAATACTTTGGTTATTGGTCAACTGGTTGCGGGTTGTAAACGTTTTGCTAATCCCAGCCTTAGACACATCTACCGCAGCGGTCATCTGCCCAGGAGTGGACTCCAGAATCCGGCTTCCAGTGCACCCTGGTAAAAACTGAGGATAAGACTGAACGTCATTCACTAACTGATACATTTGCTCCGCGCTGTAGGGTACCAGTGCGGTCCGGCTAATCTGAGGCATAACAATTTCCATCAACAAAAATCCAACAAATAATATCATTTATCCCGCAGTAAAAAAAACGCTATCCCGGCGCTGGGTAACATCCGGTTCATGCTAAGATAGAGCCTTGTCCCCCGCAGGATTGATATGGGGTATTTTCGATTTCAGATTACCGATGATTCACGACGCTTATGACGAAGAAAAAAGCACATAAACCTGGTTCAGCGACCATCGCGCTTAACAAGCGCGCCCGTCACGAATACTTTATTGAAGAAGAATTCGAAGCGGGACTTGCCCTGCAAGGCTGGGAAGTTAAATCCCTGCGCGCAGGAAAAGCCAATATTAGCGACAGCTATGTCCTTCTGCGCGACGGAGAAGCGTTCCTGTTTGGCGCAAACATCACGCCGATGGCGGTGGCTTCCACGCACGTGGTATGCGACCCTACTCGCACCCGTAAACTGCTTCTCAACCAGCGCGAACTTGACTCTCTCTATGGCCGAGTGAACCGTGAAGGTTATACCGTAGTGGCGCTCTCCCTGTACTGGAAAAATGCCTGGTGCAAAGTAAAAATCGGCGTCGCGAAAGGTAAGAAACAACACGATAAACGTTCTGATATCAAAGAACGCGAATGGCAGGTTGATAAAGCGCGTATCATGAAAAACGCTCACCGTTAAACCTACATAAGCGATACTAATCAAATCCTCACCGCGCCTCCCCATTCGGTGGCGCGAATGAACATCTTGTCGACTGTCAAATCTGACACTGATGTAGCCATCCCATTGCTTAATCGAAGAAAATCATACTATGCAGGTGCTAATTCCAGGATGGTAACGCCTTTGGGACTAGTCATGGGGCTCGAAAATCTGGTATACTTAACGTTACACATTGGGGCTGATTCTGGATTCGACGGGATTTGCGAAACCCAAGGTGCATGCCGAGGGGCGGTTGGCCTCGTAAAAAGCCGCAAAAAATAGTCGCAAACGACGAAAACTACGCTTTAGCAGCTTAATAACCTGCTTAGAGCCCTCTCTCCCTAGCCTCCGCTCTTAGGACGGGGATCAAGAGAGGTCAAACCCAAAAGAGATCGCGTGGAAGCCCTGCCTGGGGTTGAAGCGTTAAAACTTAATCAGGCTAGTTTGTTAGTGGCGTGTCCGTCCGCAGCTGGCAAGCGAATGTAAAGACAGACTAAGCATGTAGTGCCGAGGATGTAGGAATTTCGGACGCGGGTTCAACTCCCGCCAGCTCCACCAATCATGATTGGACGGTGTAAGGACTACACCAACAAAAACAGGAAGTTAGCAGTCTCAGCAGGACACCGACCAGACGGTGAGGAGACAAAAAAGTATACGCAAAGGAGCCGCGGCTCCCGAGTGACATAAAAGCCCGCTTATGCGGGCTTTTTTATTGGTCCAGATTTCATCGTGTATAGAAATTTCATCGTGTATAGAATCTACCCAATTACAGTCCAGACATATACAGTATCCCTCAGGTCAGTATCAGCTTCTCTAAAAATAGTAACTGTCATTTACCCGCTGCCAGAAATAGAAAAATTTTCCCCCCATAGCCAGCCTTCCCGGAATCTGTTTGTTCATTAAGATTGTTATCGATGCCATCAAATAACTTCTGTTGGATGAGATTGATCTTACTCACATTAGTCGATACGCAATTCAGTGAGTTGAAGTGACTCCGAACTCTGAAAAAGCAGTTTGAATAGCATTTCAACAAATGAGCAGACAAATGCCATCAGGTCTAAAATCGGGCAAAACAGAACTTAATATATTGTTTTAATTATTTATTTCCGTTCAATACGACTCCTGTCACTTATATTATTTGTTATTGATTTGTTGTTTTTGATCACAATAAAAAAACAATATGTCACTTTTGTGCGCATTTTTCAGAAATGTAGATACTTTTAGATTATGGCTACGAAATAAGCATCGCCATGTCACCCTACATCTCATAAGAGGATCGCTTCTGATGAATGCACTGACCGCCGTACAAAATAACACTGTCGATTCAGGCCAGAACTATAGCGGATTCACCCTCACCCCGTCGGCGCAATCCCCGCGTCTGCTGGAACTCACCTTCTCCGAACAAACGACCAAACAGTTCCTCGAGCAGGTTGCCGAGTGGCCCGTGCAGGCGCTGGAGTACAAATCGTTTCTGCGTTTTCGGGTAGGCAAAATTCTCGACGATCTGTGTGCGAATCAGCTGCAACCGTTGCTGTTGAAGACGTTGCTAAACCGCGATGAAGGTGCGTTGTTGATCAATGCGGTGGGTGTCGATGATGTCGCGCAGGCAGATGAGATGGTGAAGCTGGCAACGGCGGTAGCGCATCTGATTGGCCGTTCCAATTTCGATGCGATGAGCGGTCAGTATTACGCGCGTTTTGTAGTGAAAAATGTCGATAACTCAGACAGCTATCTGCGTCAGCCGCACCGCGTGATGGAGTTGCATAACGACGGTACCTACGTTGAAGAAATCACCGACTACGTGCTGATGATGAAAATCGACGAGCAGAACATGCAGGGCGGAAATTCGCTGCTGCTGCATCTCGATGACTGGGAACATCTGGACCACTATTTCCGCCACCCGCTGGCGCGTCGCCCAATGCGCTTTGCCGCGCCGCCGAGTAAAAACGTCAGTAAAGATGTTTTCCATCCGGTGTTCGACGTCGATCAGCAGGGTCGCCCGGTGATGCGTTATATCGACCAGTTCGTCCAGCCAAAAGACTTCGAAGAAGGCGTGTGGTTGAGCGAGCTTTCCGACGCCATCGAAACCAGCAAAGGCATTCTTTCTGTGCCCGTTCCCGTTGGCAAATTCCTGTTGATTAACAATCTGTTCTGGCTGCACGGTCGCGACCGCTTTACCGCTCATCCGGATCTGCGTCGCGAACTGATGCGCCAGCGTGGCTATTTCGCTTACGCCACTAACCACTACCAGACGCATCAGTAAGCGCAAAGGAATTGAGCGGATGTATGATTTTGTGATTATTGGCGGCGGCATCATCGGCATGTCGACCGCCATGCAACTGATTGACGTCTATCCGGATGCCCGCATTGCGCTACTGGAAAAAGAGTCCGGCCCGGCCTGTCATCAAACGGGCCACAACAGCGGCGTGATCCATGCCGGGGTCTATTACACGCCCGGCAGCCTGAAGGCGCAGTTTTGCCTGGCGGGAAATCGCGCCACCAAAGCCTTTTGCGATCAAAACGGCATTCGCTACGACAACTGCGGCAAGATGCTGGTTGCCACGTCCGATCTCGAAATGGAACGGATGCGCGCCTTATGGGAACGCACAGCGGCGAACGGTATCGAGCGCGAATGGCTAAACGCCGACGAACTGCGCGAGCGCGAACCGAATATCACCGGGCTCGGCGGTATTTTTGTGCCGTCCAGCGGTATTGTCAGCTACCGCGAAGTGACGGCGGCGATGGCAAAAATCTTCCAGGCCAGAGGCGGTGAGATTATTTATAACGCCGAAGTCAGCGGCCTTAATGAGCATAAAAACGGCGTGGTGATACGTACCCGCCAGGGCGGCGAATATGAAGCATCGACGCTGATTAGCTGTTCCGGACTTATGGCTGATCGGCTGGTGAAAATGCTCGGCCTCGAACCGGGCTTTATTATCTGCCCGTTCCGTGGCGAGTATTTCCGCCTGGCGCCAGAACATAACCAGATTGTAAACCATCTGATTTACCCCATTCCCGACCCGGCGATGCCGTTTTTGGGCGTTCATCTCACCCGGATGATCGACGGCAGCGTGACCGTCGGGCCAAACGCGGTGCTGGCTTTCAAACGTGAAGGCTATCGCAAGCGCGACTTCTCATTTAGCGACACGCTGGAGATTTTGGGCTCGTCGGGGATTCGCCGGGTACTGCAAAACCATCTACGCTCAGGACTGGGCGAGATGAAAAACTCGCTGTGCAAAAGCGGCTATCTGCGGCTGGTGCAAAAATATTGTCCCCGGCTTTCGTTAAGCGATCTCCAGCCCTGGCCCTCCGGTGTGCGGGCGCAGGCGGTATCGCCGGACGGCAAGCTGATTGACGATTTTCTGTTTGTCACCACCCCACGCACGATCCACACCTGCAATGCGCCCTCCCCGGCAGCGACATCAGCAATTCCTATTGGTGCGCATATTGTCAGCAAGGTACAAACGCTGTTGGCAAGCCAGAGTAACCCCGGACGCACGCTGCGAGCGGCACGTAGTGTGGATACCTTACACGCCGCATTTAATCAATAACCTTTGAAAACAGGACGTAACGATGAAACTTAACGACAGTAAATTATTCCACCAGCAGGCGTTGATTAACGGGGAATGGCTGGACGCCAACAATGGTGAAGTCATCGACGTCACCAACCCGGCGAATGGCGAGAAGCTGGGTAGCGTGCCGAAAATGGGCGCTGATGAAACCCGCGCCGCTATCGACGCTGCCAACCGCGCCCTGCCCGCCTGGCGTGCGCTCACTGCCAAAGAACGCGCCACCATTTTGCGTAACTGGTTCAATTTGATGATGGAGCATCAGGACGATTTAGCGCGCCTGATGACCCTTGAACAGGGCAAGCCGCTGGCTGAAGCGAAAGGCGAAATCAGCTACGCCGCCTCCTTTATTGAGTGGTTTGCCGAAGAAGGCAAGCGTATTTATGGCGACACCATTCCCGGCCATCAGGTCGATAAGCGTCTGATTGTTATCAAGCAGCCGATTGGCGTTACCGCAGCTATCACGCCGTGGAACTTCCCGGCGGCGATGATTACCCGTAAAGCCGGTCCGGCGCTGGCGGCAGGCTGCACGATGGTGCTGAAGCCCGCCAGTCAGACGCCGTTCTCTGCGCTGGCGCTGGCGGAACTGGCGACTCGTGCGGGCGTTCCGGCTGGCGTGTTTAACGTGGTCACCGGTTCGGCGGGCGCGGTCGGTAATGAACTGACCAGCAATCCGCTGGTACGCAAACTGTCGTTTACCGGCTCGACCGAAATTGGCCGCCAATTAATGGAACAGTGCGCGAAAGACATCAAAAAAGTCTCGCTGGAGCTGGGCGGCAACGCGCCGTTTATTGTTTTTGACGATGCCGATCTCGACAAAGCCGTGGAAGGCGCGCTGGCCTCGAAATTCCGCAACGCCGGGCAAACCTGCGTCTGCGCCAACCGTTTATACGTGCAGGACGGCGTGTATGACCGCTTTGCTGAAAAATTGCAGCAAGCGGTGAGCAAACTGCACATCGGCGACGGGCTGGATAACGGCGTCACCATCGGGCCGCTGATCGATGAAAAAGCGGTGGCGAAAGTGGAAGAGCATATTGCCGATGCCCTGGAGAAAGGCGCGCGCGTGGTTTGCGGTGGTAAAGCGCACGAACGCGGCGGCAACTTCTTCCAACCGACCATTCTGGTGGACGTTCCAGCCAACGCCAAAGTGTCGAAAGAAGAGACGTTCGGCCCCCTCGCCCCGCTATTCCGCTTTAAAGATGAAGCCGATGTGATTGCACAAGCCAATGACACTGAGTTTGGCCTTGCCGCCTATTTCTACGCCCGCGATTTAAGCCGCGTCTTCCGCGTGGGCGAGGCGCTGGAGTACGGCATCGTCGGCATCAATACCGGCATTATTTCCAATGAAGTGGCCCCGTTCGGCGGTATCAAAGCCTCGGGGCTGGGTCGTGAAGGTTCGAAGTATGGCATCGAAGATTACTTAGAAATCAAATATATGTGCATCGGTCTTTAATTGGAGAACGCGAATGAGCAGCAATAAAGAGTTAATGCAGCGCCGCAGTCAGGCGATTCCCCGTGGCGTTGGGCAAATTCACCCGATTTTCGCTGACCGCGCGGAAAACTGCCGGGTGTGGGACGTTGAAGGCCGTGAGTATCTTGATTTCGCGGGCGGCATTGCGGTGCTCAATACCGGTCACCTGCATCCGAAAGTGGTTGCCGCGGTGGAAGCGCAGTTGAAAAAACTGTCGCACACCTGTTTCCAGGTGCTGGCTTACGAGCCATATCTGGAACTGTGCGAAATAATGAATCAGAAGGTGCCGGGCGATTTTGCCAAAAAAACGCTGCTGGTAACGACCGGTTCTGAAGCGGTGGAGAACGCGGTAAAAATTGCCCGCGCCGCCACCAAACGCAGCGGCACCATCGCCTTTAGCGGCGCGTATCACGGGCGTACGCACTACACGCTGGCGCTGACCGGCAAGGTGAATCCATACTCTGCGGGCATGGGCCTGATGCCGGGCCATGTTTATCGTGCGCTTTATCCTTGCCCGCTGCACGGCATCAGTGAAGACGACGCTATCGCCAGCATCCACCGGATCTTCAAAAATGACGCTGCGCCGGAAGATATCGCCGCCATCGTGATTGAACCCGTTCAGGGCGAAGGCGGTTTCTATGCCGCGACGCCAGCCTTTATGCAACGTTTACGCGCGCTGTGTGACGAGCACGGGATCATGCTGATTGCCGATGAAGTACAGAGCGGCGCGGGGCGTACCGGCACGCTGTTTGCAATGGAGCAAATGGGCGTGGCGCCGGATCTCACCACCTTTGCGAAATCGATCGCGGGCGGTTTCCCGCTGGCGGGCGTCACCGGGCGCGCCGAAGTGATGGACGCTGTCGCTCCGGGCGGCCTGGGCGGCACCTATGCGGGTAACCCGATTGCCTGCGTGGCGGCGCTGGAAGTGTTGAAGGTGTTCGAGCAGGAAAATCTGCTGCAAAAAGCCAACGATCTGGGGCAGAAACTGAAAGACGGATTGCTGGCGATCGCCGAAAAACACCCGGAAATCGGCGACGTACGCGGACTGGGGGCGATGATCGCCATCGAGCTGTTTGAAGATGGCGATCACAACAAACCGGACGCTAAACTCACCGCTGACATCGTGGCGCGCGCCCGCGACAAAGGCCTGATTCTGCTCTCCTGCGGCCCGTACTACAACGTGCTACGCATCCTTGTACCGCTCACCATTGAAGACGCTCAGATCCGTCAGGGTCTGGAGATCATCAGCCTGTGTTTTGATGAGGCGAAGCAGTAGCATCGCATCCATGCCGGAGGCGACGCTTTGCGTCTTGTCCGGCCTACGGGAATCCAGGTCGGATAAGGCGTTTACGCCGCATCTGACAATCTGTACGTGAACAGGAATAAATCTATGTCGGCCGGATAAGGCGGAGCCGCTCTCCGGCAAAAAGAATCAATAACAATTAAACGCGTGACCCGACGCGGGAAATGTCGGGGCGCTCTCCCAAGTGACACACTTTCGAGAGGATTCAGGATGGGGCAATCATCGCAACCACATGAGTTAGGCGGCGGGCTGAAATCACGCCACGTCACCATGTTGTCTATTGCCGGTGTTATCGGCGCAAGTCTGTTTGTCGGTTCCAGCGTCGCCATCGCCGAAGCTGGCCCGGCGGTATTGCTGGCCTATCTGTTCGCCGGGTTACTGGTGGTTATGATCATGCGGATGCTGGCGGAAATGGCGGTCGCCACGCCCGATACCGGTTCCTTTTCCACCTACGCCGATAAAGCCATTGGCCGCTGGGCGGGCTATACCATCGGCTGGCTGTACTGGTGGTTTTGGGTACTGGTGATCCCACTGGAAGCCAACATCGCCGCCATGATCCTGCACTCCTGGGTTCCAGGTATTCCTATCTGGTTATTTTCCCTGGTCATTACCCTCGCCTTAACCGGCAGTAATTTATTAAGCGTCAAAAACTACGGCGAATTTGAGTTCTGGTTGGCGATATGCAAAGTGATCGCCATCCTGGCGTTTATCTTCCTCGGCGCAGTGGCGATTAGCGGTTTTTATCCTTATGCCGAAGTGAGCGGTATCTCAAGATTGTGGGATAGCGGTGGCTTTATGCCGAACGGCTTTGGCGCGGTATTAAGCGCGATGCTGATCACCATGTTCTCGTTTATGGGGGCAGAAATTGTCACTATTGCGGCAGCAGAATCCGACACGCCGGATAAACATATTGTCCGCGCCACCAACTCGGTTATCTGGCGTATCTCTATTTTCTATTTGTGTTCTATTTTTGTCGTCGTGGCACTCATTCCGTGGAATATGCCAGGACTGAAAACCGTGGGTTCCTACCGTTCCGTGCTGGAGCTACTGAATATTCCGCATGCAAAATTCATTATGGATTGCGTTATTTTGCTGTCAGTAACCAGCTGCCTGAACTCGGCGCTGTATACCGCCTCAAGGATGCTCTACTCCTTAAGCCGTCGCGGGGATGCGCCCGCGGTAATGGGCAAAATCAACCGCAGTAAAACGCCGTACGTGGCAGTATTACTTTCGACCGGCGCGGCATTTTTAACGGTGGTGGTGAACTATTACGCGCCCGCCAAAGTGTTTAAATTCCTGATTGACAGCTCCGGCGCTATCGCCCTGCTGGTTTATTTAGTCATTGCCGTTTCACAATTGCGGATGCGTAAAATCCTGCTGGCGGAAGGCGGCGAAATTCGCCTGCGCATGTGGCTTTATCCGTGGCTCACCTGGCTGGTGATTGGCTTTATTACCTTTGTGTTGGTGGTGATGTTATTCCGCCCGGCGCAGCAGTTAGAAGTGATCTCCACCGGCTTATTAGCGATAGGGATTATCTGCACTGTGCCAATTATGGCGCGCTGGAAAAAGCTGATAATGTGGCAAAAATTACCCGCGCATAATACGCATTAACGTTGAGCAGGAGTCACACCATGACCATTACGTCTCTGGATGGCTACCGCTGGTTGAAAAACGATATTATTCGCGGCAATTTTCAGCCGGATGAAAAATTACGGATGAGTTTACTGACATCGCGTTATGCACTTGGTGTTGGGCCGTTGCGGGAAGCCCTTTCGCAACTGGTGGCGGAACGGTTGGTCACGGTGGTGAATCAAAAAGGGTATCGGGTGGCGTCTATGTCAGAGCAGGAGTTGCTCGATATTTTCGATGCCCGTGCCAATATGGAAGCTATGCTGGTAAGCCTGGCGATTGCCCGCGGTGGCGATGAGTGGGAGGCAGACGTACTTGCGAAGGCGCATCTGCTTAGTAAGCTTGAGGCCAGTGAAGCAAGTGAGAAAATGCTTGATGAGTGGGATCTGCGTCATCAGGCGTTTCATACTGCGATTGTGGCGGGCTGTGGTTCTCACTATTTATTGCAAATGCGTGAACGATTGTTTGATCTGGCGGCGCGCT
Source organism: Escherichia whittamii (assembly GCF_014836715.1). GTDB lineage: Bacteria > Pseudomonadota > Gammaproteobacteria > Enterobacterales > Enterobacteriaceae > Escherichia > Escherichia whittamii. The sequence continues at coordinate 22,647 of NZ_JACSQI010000019.1, read as the reverse complement.
ATCGATTTATCTGGCTGCGGCGAACGGTGCTTTCGGTGGAAATGCTGGAAGACAAACACGATCAACACCAGACCCTGACGGAAGCCGTCCTGGCGCGAGATACCGCGCGCGCCAGTGAGTTAATGCGCCAGCATTTGCTGACGCCGATTCCGATTATCCAGCAGGCGATGGCGGACTAACCGCTATTACTCTGGAATACGCAACACTTGCCCCGGGTAAATTTTATCCGGGCTTTTCAGCATCGGTTTATTCGCTTCGAAGATTTTATTGTACAGATTGGCGTTGCCGTAGACCTGTTTTGAAATCGCGCTAAGAGTGTCGCCAGACTTAACGGTATAAAACTGGCTGGCAGTGGCTGGTGTCGCCGTTTTTACCTGATCGTCCACGCTGGCAATACCGGAAATATTCCCCACCGCAACAAGGATTTTTTCCTTCGCTTCCTGGCTCAAACCATCACCAGTCACCGTCGCTTTGCCATCGGTAATTTGGATATTTACTTTATCGGCATCTGGAATGCCGGTTTTGTTCAAATGCTCCTGCACCTTCTTCGCCTGATCGTCTTTATCGTGCTGACCGGTGACCGTGTCCCAGAGTTTTTCTCCGGCATCTTTCACAAAATTGAACAGTCCCATAGCTACCTCATTCGTTAACGGAAACACTCAGAAAGTGTAGCAGAGGAACGCGGCGCGTTAACGCCGCGGGGGTGAGCACGGGATTAATCGCGAGTTTGCACCCAGAAAGCGTGAATCAAACCCGGGATATAACCGAGCAGTGTCAGCAGAATATTAATGATGAACGCCCAGCCAAATCCTTTACCCAGCAGCACGCCAAGCGGCGGCAAAATGATGGTGATGACGATTCTCCAGAAACCCATATTTACTCCCTATAATAAAATTAACCATTGTTTAAAAAGAGATTTTATCTCCTTAGCGTAATAATTTTAGCGGAACCTGCCAGTTTCAGCCTACGCGTTTACCCTCATTTACGCTGCTGACGCTGGTATACGTTGCGTTTTTAGTTTAGAGTTTACTTAATTTAGTAAATACTTAAATAGCTATGACTGAACTCGCGCAATTACAGGCCAGTGCCGAGCAGGCAGCAGCCTTACTGAAAGCAATGAGTCACCCCAAACGATTGTTGATTCTGTGCATGCTTTGCGGTTCACCCGGCACCAGCGCCGGAGAACTGGCTCGCATTACCGGACTTAGCGCCTCCGCCACGTCACAGCATCTGGCTCGCATGCGTGACGAGGGGCTTATTGACAGCCAGCGGGACGCCCAACGCATTCTTTACTCCATTAAAAATGAGGCGATAAATGCCATTATCGCCACCCTGAAAAATATCTATTGTCCGTAAGGAGTGACGATGGCTTTGATAACAATTTCACCGCATAACGCGCAAGAATTAATCGCGCACGGTGCAAAGTTAATCGATATTCGAGATGCCGACGAATATCTTCGTGAACATATTCCAGCAGCCTCTCTGGCACCATTATCCGTGATAGAACAGTCTGGTCTTCCGGATAAATTACGTAGTGAACAAATTATATTCCACTGCCAGGCAGGTAAACGCACCAGCAATAACGCCGATAAATTAGCAGCGATTGCCGCCCCCGCAGAGGTCTTTTTACTGGAAGATGGGATCGATGGCTGGAAAAAAGCGGGATTGCCGGTAGCAGAAAATAAATCTCAACCGTTGCCATTAATGCGTCAGGTACAGATCGCCGCTGGCGGCTTAATATTAATCGGCGTCGTACTGGGCTATGCCATTAATAGCAGCTTCTTCTTATTAAGTGGATTTGTCGGCGCAGGATTAATGTTTGCAGGAATCAGCGGTTTTTGTGGGATGGCAAGGCTATTAGATAAAATGCCGTGGAATCAGCGAACTTGAGAAGCAACGCCGGATGCGCCATAGCGGCAGCATCCGGCTCAAGGGATTAGATCAGGAAATCGTCGAGAGATTTACCTTCTGCCAGCGCCTGAGCAATTGGCTTCGGCGTACGGCCCTGACCGGTCCAGGTTTTGGTTTCACCATTGAAGTCGGTGAATTTATATTTTGCTGGACGCGGTTCACGCTTTTTACCTGCACGCGGTGCAGCGGTGCCGTTAGCTAATAACTCTTCCGGGTTAATACCGTCAGCTTTCATCAGCTCCAGCCAGGTGCTAATTTTTTCCTGGCGTTCTGCCAGTTCGCGCTGCTGCTGTTCTTCTTCTTCACGTCTTTCTTTAGTGACAACCCTGAATTTTTCGAGCATTTCTTCAAGAACGTCAATGGAGAATTCGCGAGCCATTGCACGAAGGGTGCGGATGTTATTTAAGCTTTGTAACATTACAGACATAATAAAGAAAACCTTTTAACGCCAAAACAAAAAGTATTTCGCCGTGTAGTTTAAGCGATCACTTATTATATTTCCACAAAATTTAATATATTTACAATCGCGGAGTGATATTATTTCGCACGTTATTTACTGACACATTAATGCTTATATGCAAATTATATAGCAGCCATTTAACTTACTTATTACAGCTACTGGCGAGTGTTCCGGTGTACGATACAACCTCCCGGCTAATAATGGAACACACGATTTGCATAAATATGCACACAAAAAGGATACATACCAAACATCGTAACCTGAAACTTTATGCTGCCATTACAGGCTTTACGGCATAAAAGATGCTGAATGTGGCCAGGCGCGCCCCTGAGCCGAATTCTCTACGCTTTACTGCGTAAACACACCTTGTTCACTCCGCCAAAAGATATCAGAGCCACGTCGTAACATAATGATTTAAAATAACATTATCTTTTAAGACATAAAAAAATCCAGAATGTACAAAAAATGCGCCACTGCGGAATATTTTATCTACAAAAACCAAAGAAATAAAAATTTTTCACTAATTGATAAGTCGTAGCCAGCAATATACGCTATGCGAAAATGCAAACGGTAATTTAAACCACTGCATTCACATTCATCCGATTTCGCGTTTATTAAGGAGCATGGGCATGTTCTCACCGCAGTCACGCTTGCGTCATGCAGTAGCAGATACGTTCGCGATGGTTGTTTACTGTTCTGTCGTGAACATGTTTATCGAAGTATTTCTCTCCGGAATGAGCTTCGAACAGTCCCTTTATTCCAGACTGGTAGCGATTCCGGTGAACATCTTAATTGCATGGCCATACGGTATGTACCGCGATCTATTTATGCGAATGGCACGCAAAGTTGGCTCGTCGGGCTGGGTAAAAAATCTTGCGGATATTCTGGCTTATGTGACGTTCCAGTCACCGGTATATATGGCAATCTTACTCGTCGTGGGCGCGGGTTGGCACCAGATTATGGCTGCGGTCAGTTCAAACATCGTCGTTTCGATGTTGATGGGTGCGGTCTATGGCTACTTCCTTGACTACTGCCGCCGCCTGTTCAAAGTCAGCAGTTACCAGCAGGTAAAAGCCTGACCCTTCTTTTCGCGACTGGCATCGCCAGTCGCGTCTTTAACTGGCATCGCCAAACAATCCATGTAGATAACGTTCAAGCGCAACACGCGAGCTGAAACCGTGTGGAATACCGTAATGCTCATGACGTTCACCCGCTAAATAGAGCGGAAATTGCTGGTAATGATCGCAAGTTTTAATATCGGAAGCGGGTTCAGCCAGTGTGGAACTACGTTCTTTTAATGTTGGATGAATTATCAGTGCGGTACGTCCCATTCTCGCTTCGCGGTTAACATAGACATAATGTTCCCCACGACGGTAACCGTATGCTTTCTGGGTTACTACATCGACAGTAAAACCGACTTTCTCAAGTACGCGCGCCACCTCGTCTGGTCGTAAATACATATTTTATCCTCGTTATTATCTACTGCGCGCCTACCTTACCTGATTGCACATTCACAACGCTTTCAGAAAAGTCCATAAAGCCGCAATGAATCTCTGCCAAGAAAATTATGGTCTACACTGAAAATTACATTGAATTCTAATGGGGGATCATATGTTTAACAGACCGAACCGCAACGACGTCGATGATGGCGTGCAGGATATTCAGAATGATGTCAATCAATTAGCTGACAGTCTCGAATCTGTATTGAAGTCCTGGGGCAGCGACGCCAAAGGTGAAGCCGAAGCCGCACGTAGTAAAGCTCAGGCCTTGTTGAAAGAAACCAGAGCGCGAATGCATGGTCGTACTCGCGTCCAGCAAGCCGCACGCGATGCCGTTGGCTGCGCTGACTCTTTTGTTCGTGAAAGACCCTGGTGTAGTGTGGGAACCGCTGCTGCGGTAGGTATTTTTATCGGCGCGCTGTTAAGCATGCGTAAATCGTAGTGAAACAATGATACTAAATACACGTCCTTGACCCCGAAGCCTGACTTCGGGGTTTTTAACTTAAGGCATTGCGTAATTGTTGTGCCACCAGCTGCGCCATACTTTCGCTAACGATATTGGTAAACGAGAGAAGCAATCCTCCTTCCCCATTTGAACGGATACGCCAGTCGCTAAGTGCCTGCACCGCAAGGCCAGCAGCATTGGCTTTACGCGCGTGGGCAATATCATCGCCCGTCATGCTGATAACCATCTGGATACCGCCTTTTTGCGGCACAACCTGAAATCCCTGCTGCGTAAGAGCCTGCTCAATCCACTGCCGACGTTGAGCATAGTGCTGACGCATTTTCTTCAGATGCCGCCAGAAATGCCCCTCACGAATGAAATCTGCCAGAGTGTTCTGCCATAGAACAGGCACAGCACATGGCTCCAGTGACGCCTGTTGGCGGAATTGCGTAATCTGCTCCACCGGCACCACCAGCCACGCACAGCGCAGTGCCGGAAACAGCGATTTACTGAATGTTCCGGCATAAATCACCCGCTGCGGCGCATCAAGACTTTTTAGCGCCGGTAACGGCTTACCGTGATAGCGAAACTCACTGTCGTAATCATCTTCAATAATCCATGCCTGACTACGCTCTGCCCATTCCAGCATCTGGTGCCTGCGCGCTAAAGAGAGCGCCACACCCAGCGGGCTCTGGTGTGCCGGAGTAATCAGAGCAAAACGCGCATCAGGATATTTTTGCATTCCGCATGTGACATCCAGTCCGTTGTCGTCAACTGGCACAGGTAAAATTTCTACACCGTGGCGAATGACAATAGGCCGAATCAGCGGAAAGCCGGGATCTTCCATCCACATCCCGTCTCCCGGTTTCGCCAGCGCGTGCAGAATTAAGGCCATTGAGGCCGCATAACCGTGAGTGATAAAGACCTGCTCTGGCTGGCATTCAATCCCGCGTGAGACGCGTAAGTAATCAACAATTGCCTCGCGCAACGCCGCCTCACCACAGACATCGCCTAACGCCAAATCAAAGCGCGTCTGAGTACGCAGACGGCGGCCCATCACCCGCGCCCACAACTCTCGCGGAAAGAGATCGAGTGCGGGTAATCCCATTTGAAACGGCAACGGTTGCTGACTTTCACCAGCAAAAGCCACGACATCCACAGCAGATTGTTGCGGATGTATCAGCTCACTGACAAAGGTACCCGCCTGCCCCCGCCTGACCAGCCATCCCTGCGCCACCAGTTCAGCATAAGCATTTTCGACAGTGGATCGAGAGACGCCCAGTTCCTGCGACCAGGTACGACTCGAAGGTAGCCTTGCGCCAGGTTTCAGTTCCCCTTGCTCAATAGCTGTTTTTAACTGACGGGCGATATCCTGATAGCGCGGCATATGGTCTGCTTTTTTAGGTAATTTATGGCTCTCTTTAACAGTCCATTATAGTGCTACATTGCGGGCGTTAATAAGAGGAGAAACTGTATGACTACATTATGTCAGCCTTACTACGAACTTAGTCCGGCAGTGTATAGCGCACTGGTGCAGGCCAAAACGGCACTGGAAAATAGCGCGCTGGATACCACGCTGATGGAGTTAGTTTATTTGCGCGTCTCGCAAATCAACGGCTGCGCATTTTGTCTGGAGATGCACAGCAAAGCATTACGCAAATCCGGTGTGCCACAGCACAAGCTGGACGCTCTGGCAGGCTGGCGGGTGAGCCATCATTTTGATGATCGCGAGCGGGCGGCGCTGGCATGGGCGGAATCGGTGACCGATATCGCCAGAACCCATGCGGAAGACGACGTTTATCAACCTCTGCTTGAGCATTTCAGCGCAGCAGAAATCAGCGACTTAACATTTGCCATCGGACTGATGAATTGCTTTAACCGCCTGGCGATTTCCATGCGGATGTAATTTGCTGTTGCCGGGTATTCGCCCGGCAAAAAAACACAAAACCCCTACCCCGTTGAGCCACTCAGCGGCGGCATAATCAATCTAAAAATCCCATATCTTGTATGGTTGAATCTTTTTTCAACTACATCTAGTATCACTGTATCAACAGAGAGACAACCCGACGCGTATCATCGCGCCGTATCTTCATTTTAAACGGAAATACGAATCATGCGCATTACTATTTACACTCGTACCGATTGCGTTCAATGTCACGCCACCAAACGGGCAATGGAAAACCGGGGCTTTGATTTTGAGATGATTAATGTCGATCGAGTTCCTGAAGCAGCAGAAGCGTTGCGTGCTCAGGGCTTTCGCCAGTTACCGGTGGTAATTGCTGGCGATCTTAGCTGGTCTGGCTTCCGCCCGGACATGATCAATCGTCTGCATCCAGCATCACACGCGGCCAGTGCATGAGCCAGCTCGTCTACTTCTCCAGCAGCTCCGAAAACACACATCGCTTTATCGAACGTTTAGGGCTGCCCGCCGTGCGCATTCCGCTCAATGAGCGGGAACGGATTCAGGTAGACGAGCCTTACATCCTGATCGTGCCTTCTTACGGCGGCGGCGGTACGGCTGGCGCGGTGCCACGACAGGTGATTCGCTTTTTAAACGACCAACATAACCGGGCGTTGCTTCGCGGCGTTATTGCTTCGGGTAATCGCAATTTTGGCGAGGCATATGGTCGCGCCGGAGATGTGATTGCACAGAAATGCGGCGTGCCGTGGCTGTACCGCTTTGAACTTATGGGTACGCAAAGCGATATCGAAAACGTTCGTAAAGGAGTAACCGAATTTTGGCAACGACAACCGCAGAACGCCTGATGCAGGAAACAATGGATTACCACGCCCTGAATGCGATGCTTAACCTTTACGATAGCGCGGGTCGCATTCAGTTCGATAAAGACCGCCAGGCAGTAGACGCATTTATGGCGACACATGTACGCCCGAACAGCGTGACCTTCAGTAGCCAGCAGCAGCGCCTGAACTGGTTGGTCAATGAAGGTTACTATGATGAAAGCGTCCTCAACCGTTACTCTCGCGAATTTGTCATTACGTTGTTTGCCCACGCACACGCCAGCGATTTTCGTTTTCAGACATTCCTCGGTGCATGGAAGTTTTACACCAGCTATACGTTGAAGACATTCGACGGTAAGCGTTATCTGGAAGATTTTGCCGATCGGGTCGCGATGGTGGCGCTGACGCTGGCACAAGGCGACGAAACGCTGGCCTTACAACTCACCGATGAGATGCTGTCAGGACGCTTTCAACCTGCCACGCCGACATTCCTCAACTGTGGTAAACAGCAGCGAGGCGAACTGGTTTCCTGTTTTCTGCTGCGTATTGAGGACAATATGGAGTCGATTGGCCGGGCGGTAAATTCCGCACTGCAACTGTCGAAACGCGGCGGCGGCGTGGCATTTTTGCTGTCGAATCTGCGGGAAGCGGGCGCGCCAATTAAACGTATTGAAAATCAATCTTCTGGCGTGATTCCGGTGATGAAAATGCTGGAAGACGCCTTTTCCTATGCCAATCAGCTCGGCGCTCGTCAGGGGGCTGGTGCAGTCTATTTACACGCCCATCATCCCGATATTCTGCGTTTTCTCGATACAAAGCGGGAAAATGCCGACGAGAAAATCCGCATTAAAACGCTGTCGCTGGGCGTTGTGATCCCCGATGTCACTTTCCATCTGGCGAAAGAGAACGCACAGATGGCACTATTTTCGCCCTATGACGTTGAGCGAGTTTATGGCAAGCCGTTTGCCGATATCGCCATCAGCGAACACTATGACGAACTGGTTGCCGATGAACGCATCCGCAAAAAATACATCAACGCCCGTGATTTCTTCCAGCGGCTGGCGGAGATCCAGTTTGAGTCCGGCTATCCCTACATCATGTATGAAGACACGGTTAACCGTGCTAACCCTATCGCCGGGCGCATAAATATGAGCAATCTCTGCTCAGAAATTTTGCAGGTTAACAGCGCCTCAGAGTATGACGAGAATCTCGACTATGCCCGCACAGGCCATGATATTTCCTGCAATTTAGGTTCTTTGAATATTGCCCACACCATGGATTCCTCCGACTTTGCCCGCACGGTAGAGACAGCCGTACGCGGTTTAACAGCGGTGTCAGATATGAGTCATATCCGCAGCGTGCCGTCCATCGCAGCCGGAAATGCCGCCTCGCACGCCATCGGTCTGGGGCAAATGAATTTACACGGTTATCTGGCGCGAGAAGGCATCGCCTATGGTTCGCCGGAAGCACTGGATTTCACCAATCTCTATTTCTATACCATCACCTGGCACGCCCTGCGTACATCGATGTTGCTGGCGCGCGAACGCGGTGAAACCTTCGCCGGGTTCAAACAGTCGCGCTATGCCAGCGGTGAATATTTTAGCCAATATCTGCAAGGTAACTGGCAGCCAAAAACGGCGAAAGTTAGCGAACTGTTTGCTCGTAGCGGTATCACGTTACCTACCCGTGAGATGTGGGCGCAGTTGCGTGACGATGTCATGCACTACGGCATCTACAACCAGAATCTCCAGGCGGTGCCACCAACCGGCTCTATCTCTTACATCAACCATGCCACGTCGAGCATTCATCCGATTGTGGCGAAAGTGGAGATCCGCAAAGAGGGCAAAACAGGGCGCGTTTACTACCCTGCCCCGTTTATGACTAATGAGAATCTGGCACTGTATCAGGACGCTTACGAAATTGGTGCGGAAAAGATCATCGACACCTACGCCGAAGCGACCCGCCATGTCGATCAAGGGCTGTCGCTGACGCTATTTTTCCCCGATACCGCCACCACTCGCGATATCAACAAAGCGCAGATTTACGCCTGGCGAAAAGGGATAAAAACGCTCTATTACATCCGCCTGCGTCAGATGGCGCTGGAAGGCACTGAAATTGAAGGCTGCGTCTCCTGCTCGCTATAAGAGACTGGCAGAGAATTGCAATATATTGAATTTGCATGATTTTGTAGGCCGGATAAGGCGTTCACGCCGCATCCGGCAGGGGCAAAGCGCACATTGCCAAAAATCGAAACCTGCCAAGTCAGGCTCTAAGGATTGCTTATGAAACTCTCACGTATCAGCGCCATCAACTGGAACAAGATAACAGACGATAAAGATCTGGAGGTGTGGAATCGCCTGACCAGTAATTTCTGGCTCCCGGAAAAGGTGCCGCTGTCGAACGATATTCCCGCCTGGCAGACATTAAGTGCCGTAGAACAACAACTGACGATGCGCGTTTTTACTGGCCTGACGCTGCTCGACACGCTGCAAAATGTTATCGGCGCGCCTTCGCTGATGCCCGATGCACTGACGCCCCATGAAGAGGCGGTATTATCGAATATCAGCTTTATGGAAGCGGTTCATGCCCGTTCTTACAGTTCGATTTTCTCGACGTTGTGCCAGACAAAAGATGTCGATGCCGCCTACGCCTGGAGTGAAGAAAACGCGTCGTTGCAAAGAAAAGCACAGATTATTCAGCAACATTATCGTGGTGATAATCCGCTGAAAAAGAAAATCGCCAGTGTCTTTCTTGAATCATTTTTGTTCTACTCCGGTTTCTGGCTGCCGATGTATTTTTCCAGTCGCGGTAAGCTGACCAATACCGCCGATCTGATCCGTCTGATTATCCGCGATGAAGCAGTCCACGGATATTACATCGGCTATAAATATCAGAAAAACCTGGAAAAGCTCTCTCTGGCACAACGGGAAGAGTTGAAGAATTTCGCCTTCGATTTGTTGCTGGAACTCTACGACAACGAGTTGCGATACACCGATGGGCTGTACGCCGAAACAACGTGGGCTAACGATGTAAAAGCGTTTCTCTGCTACAACGCCAATAAGGCGTTAATGAACCTGGGCTACGAACCGTTATTTCCCGCAGAAATGGCAGAAGTGAATCCGGCAATCCTCGCAGCGCTTTCGCCGAATGCCGATGAAAATCACGACTTCTTTTCTGGCTCTGGCTCCTCTTATGTAATGGGGAAAGCGGTCGAAACAGAAGATGAAGACTGGAATTTCTGACGAGGTTATTTTTCAAAAATATCACTACCCACAGCAGGGAAATAATCCCCACCAAATGGCTTTTTATCACGCAAATAATTTGTGGTGATCTACACTGACGCTCTGTTGCATTATTCGCCTGAAACTACAATATTCAGGCGTTTTTTCGCTATCTATAACAAAAAATATCAACTTTTCTCGATTTGCTCTCAGCCCTTATATCACGGGAAATTCCGGCAATTTGCTCGCATCAATATTCATGCCACATTTGCCATCAGGGGTTGCCTCAGATTCTCAGTATGTTAGGGTAGAAAAAAGTGACTATTTCCATTGGGTAATATATCGACATAAACAAATAACAGGAATCCTTCTATTGCATGGCAATTAAATTAGAAATTAAAAATCTTTATAAAATATTTGGCGAGCATCCACAGCGAGCTTTCAAATATATCGAACAAGGACTTTCAAAAGAACAAATTCTGGAAAAAACTGGGCTATCGCTTGGCGTAAAAGACGCCAGTCTGGCCATTGAAGAAGGCGAGATATTTGTCATCATGGGATTATCCGGTTCGGGTAAATCCACAATGGTACGCCTTCTCAATCGCCTGATTGAACCCACCCGCGGGCAAGTACTGATTGACGGCGTTGATATTGCCAAAATATCCGACGCCGAACTCCGCGAGGTGCGCAGAAAAAAGATTGCGATGGTCTTCCAGTCCTTTGCCTTAATGCCGCATATGACCGTGCTGGACAATACCGCGTTCGGTATGGAATTGGCCGGAATTAATGCCGAGGAGCGCCGGGAAAAAGCCATTGATGCACTGCGTCAGGTCGGGCTGGAAAATTACGCCCACAGCTACCCGGACGAACTCTCGGGCGGGATGCGTCAACGTGTAGGATTAGCCCGCGCATTAGCGATTAATCCGGATATTTTATTAATGGATGAAGCCTTCTCGGCGCTCGACCCATTAATTCGCACCGAGATGCAGGATGAACTGGTAAAATTACAGGCGAAACATCAGCGCACCATTGTCTTTATTTCTCACGATCTCGATGAAGCTATGCGTATTGGCGACCGAATTGCCATTATGCAAAATGGTGAAGTCGTTCAGGTCGGTACACCGGATGAAATTCTTAATAATCCGGCGAATGATTATGTCCGTACCTTCTTCCGTGGTGTCGATATTAGCCAGGTGTTCAGCGCAAAAGATATTGCCCGTCGTTCACCGAACGGCTTAATTCGCAAAACACCAGGCTTCGGCCCGCGTTCTGCACTGAAATTATTGCAAGATGAAGATCGCGAATATGGCTACGTCATCGAACGCGGTAATAAGTTTGTCGGCGCAGTGTCTATCGATTCGCTTAAAGCCGCGTTAACGCAGCAGCAAGGTCTTGATGCAGCACTGATTGATGCGCCGTTAGCGGTCGATGCGCAAACGCCTCTTAGCGAGTTGCTCTCTCATGTCGGACAGGCGCCCTGTGCGGTGCCAGTCGTCGATGAGGACCAACAGTATGTCGGCATCATTTCGAAAGGAATGCTGCTGCGAGCTTTAGATCGCGAGGGGGTAAATAATGGCTGATCAAAATAATCCGTGGGATACCACGCCAGCGGCGGACAGCGCTGCACAATCCGCAGACGCCTGGGGTACACCAGCAACTGCACCGACTGACGGCGGTGGCGCTGACTGGCTGACCAGTGCGCCTGCGCCAAATGTCGAACATTTTAATATTCTCGATCCGTTCCATAAGACGCTGATCCCGCTCGACAGTTGGGTGACCGAAGGGATCGACTGGGTCGTGACTCATTTTCGCCCGGTCTTCCAGGGCGTGCGCGTTCCGGTGGATTACATCCTCAACGGTTTCCAGCAACTGCTGCTGGGTATGCCCGCGCCTGTGGCGATTATCATTTTTGCCCTGATAGCCTGGCAGATTTCTGGGGTAGGAATGGGCGTTGCGACGCTGATTTCGCTGATTGCCATCGGCGCAATCGGTGCCTGGTCGCAGGCAATGGTTACTCTGGCGCTGGTGTTAACCGCCCTGCTGTTCTGTATCGTCATCGGACTGCCGCTGGGGATCTGGCTGGCAAGAAGTCCGCGAGCGGCGAAAATTATTCGTCCGCTGCTTGATGCCATGCAGACCACGCCTGCGTTTGTCTATCTGGTACCCATCGTCATGCTGTTTGGTATCGGCAACGTGCCGGGCGTAGTGGTGACTATCATCTTTGCTCTGCCGCCGATTATCCGTCTGACCATTCTGGGGATTAACCAGGTTCCGGCAGATCTGATTGAAGCCTCGCGCTCATTCGGTGCCAGCCCGCGCCAGATGCTGTTCAAAGTTCAGTTACCGCTGGCGATGCCAACTATTATGGCGGGCGTTAACCAGACGCTGATGCTGGCTCTTTCTATGGTGGTCATCGCCTCGATGATTGCCGTCGGCGGGCTGGGTCAGATGGTACTTCGCGGTATCGGTCGTCTGGATATGGGGCTTGCCACCGTTGGCGGAGTCGGGATTGTGATCCTCGCCATTATCCTCGATCGCCTGACGCAGGCCGTTGGGCGCGACTCACGCAGTCGCGGCAACCGTCGCTGGTACACCACTGGCCCTGTCGGTCTGCTGACCCGCCCATTCATTAAGTAACTCTGCACTTGCCCGGTGACGCCGGGCATTATCACCCTGCCAAAAAAAGGAATAACAATGCGACATAGCGTACTTTTTGCGACAGCGTTTGCCACGCTTATCTCTACACAAACTTTTGCTGCCGATCTGCCGGGCAAAGGCATTACTGTTAATCCAGTTCAGAGCACCATCACAGAAGAAACCTTCCAGACGCTGCTGGTCAGCCGTGCGCTGGAGAAATTAGGTTATACCGTCAATAAACCCAGCGAAGTGGATTACAACGTTGGCTACACCTCGCTTGCATCTGGCGATGCGACCTTTACCGCCGTGAACTGGACGCCGCTGCATGACAACATGTATGAAGCTGCCGGCGGCGATAAGAAATTTTATCGCGAAGGGGTATTTGTTAACGGCGCGGCACAAGGTTACCTGATCGATAAGAAAACTGCCGACCAGTACAAAATCACCAACATCGCGCAACTGAAAGATCCGAATATCGCCAAACTGTTCGATACCAACGGCGATGGCAAAGCGGATTTAACCGGCTGTAACCCAGGCTGGGGCTGCGAAGGTGCGATCAACCACCAGCTTGCCGCGTATGAACTGACCAACACCGTGACGCATAATCAGGGGAACTACGCAGCGATGATGGCTGATACCATCAGTCGTTTCAAAGAGGGTAAGCCGGTGTTTTACTACACCTGGACGCCGTACTGGGTGAGTAACGAACTGAAGCCAGGTAAAGATGTCGTCTGGTTGCAGGTGCCGTTCTCCGCACTGCCGGGCGATAAAAACGCCGATACCAAACTGCCGAATGGCGCGAATTACGGCTTCCCGGTCAGCACCATGCATATCGTTGCCAACAAAGCCTGGGCCGAGAAAAACCCGGCGGCAGCCAAACTGTTTGCCATTATGCAGTTACCGGTGGCAGACATTAACGCCCAGAACGCCATTATGCATGACGGCAAAGCCTCAGAAGGCGATATTCAGGGCCACGTTGATGGCTGGATCAAAGCCCACCAGCAGCAGTTCGATGGCTGGGTGAATGAGGCGCTGGCAGCGCAGAAGTAATTTTTATTCGGGCGGATAAGGCGTTTTCGCCGTATCCGTCATTCTGTTCACAAAGCCTGATGTGACGCTGACGCGTCTTATCATGCCTACAAACCACACTCATTCCGTAGGGCGGATAAGGCGTTTTCGCCGCATCCGCCATTCTGTGCACAATGCCTGATGCGACGCTGGCGCGTCTTATCATGCCTACAAACCACACCGCACATTTCAACAATCCATCTTTTCCCCGCTATTCATAAACATCCGCTATTATTGATTTCCAGATTAATCATCACCTGATAAACAAATTAATGACTAAACCCAATCATGAGCTTAGTCCGGCGCTGATCGTGCTAATGTCGATCGCCACCGGTCTGGCTGTCGCCAGCAACTATTACGCCCAGCCGCTGCTCGACACTATTGCGCGTAACTTTTCCCTCTCCGCCAGTTCGGCGGGCTTTATTGTCACCGCCGCTCAGTTGGGCTATGCCGCTGGTCTGCTGTTTCTTGTTCCTCTGGGTGACATGTTTGAACGCCGCAGCCTGATTGTCACTATGACCTTACTGGCAGCCGGTGGCATGTTAATCACTGCCAGCAGTCAGTCGCTGGCGATGATGATCCTCGGTACAGCATTAACCGGTTTATTCTCGGTCGTAGCGCAAATTCTGGTTCCGCTGGCGGCGACGCTGGCTTCACCGGACAAACGCGGCAAAGTGGTTGGCACTATTATGAGCGGCCTGCTGCTGGGGATATTACTCGCACGGACCGTTGCCGGACTGCTGGCGAATCTCGGCGGCTGGCGCACCGTCTTTTGGGTCGCTTCGGTGTTAATGGCACTGATGGCGCTGGCGTTATGGCGCGGCCTGCCGCAGATGAAATCAGAAACCCACCTCAACTACCCACAGTTGTTAGGTTCCGTTTTCAGCATGTTTATCAGTGATAAAATTCTGCGTACCCGCGCCGTACTGGGCTGCCTGACCTTTGCCAACTTCAGCATTCTCTGGACATCAATGGCCTTTTTGCTCGCTGCACCACCTTTTAACTACAGCGATGGCGTAATTGGTCTGTTTGGACTTGCAGGAGCTGCCGGGGCGTTGGGCGCTCGTCCGGCGGGCGGTTTTGCCGATAAGGGCAAATCGCACCTCACAACAACGTTTGGTCTGCTGCTGTTGTTACTTTCATGGCTGGCTATCTGGTTTGGCCACGCTTCCGTACTGGCGCTAATTATCGGCATTCTGGTACTGGATCTCACCGTGCAGGGCGTGCATATCACCAATCAAACCGTGATTTATCGTATTCATCCTGATGCGCGTAATCGCCTGACCGCAGGTTACATGACCAGCTACTTTATTGGCGGTGCTGCTGGTTCGCTGATCTCAGCATCCGCCTGGCAACATGCCGGTTGGGCTGGCGTTTGCCTGGCAGGTGCGTCACTTGCCCTATTGAATTTACTGGTCTGGTGGCGAGGTTTTCATCGTCAGGAAGCCGCAAATTAAGCAATCAGCAACCGTTTTCGTGGCTTTACACTTATAAGGGTGTTAAGAATCCCATCAGTCTGATAAGGTTAAGATATTCATTCCGTCTATTAATAATATTAGCAATCGTTAAGCGTACACTCTATGGTAAGCCCTACTCCACTGCCTGCTTCTGATTCGGCGACCTTCATGGAAGGCTGCAAAGACAGTTTACCGATTGTTATTAGTTATATTCCGGTGGCCTTTGCATTTGGTCTGAATGCGACCCGTCTGGGATTCACTCCCCTGGAAAGCGTTTTTTTCTCCTGCATTATTTATGCAGGAGCGAGCCAGTTTGTCATCACCGCAATGCTGGCAGCTGGCAGTAGCTTGTGGGTAGCAGCATTGACCGTTATGGCAATGGATGTTCGCCATGTACTGTATGGTCCGTCGTTGCGTAGCCGCATTATTCAACGCCTGCAAAAATCGAAAACCGCACTGTGGGCGTTTGGCCTGACGGACGAAGTTTTTGCCGCAGCAACGGCAAAACTGGTACGTAATAATCGCCGCTGGAGCGAGAACTGGATGATCGGCATTGCCTTCAGTTCATGGTCATCGTGGGTATTTGGTACGGTAATAGGGGCATTTTCGGGCAGCGGTTTGCTGCAAGGTTATCCAGCCGTTGAAGCAGCGTTAGGCTTTATGCTGCCGGCACTCTTTATGAGTTTTCTGCTCGCCTCTTTCCAGCGCAAACAATCTCTTTGCGTTACCGCAGCGTTAGTTGGTGCCCTTGCAGGCGTAACGCTATTTTCCATTCCCGTCGCCATTCTGGCAGGCATTGTCTTTGGCTGCCTCACTGCGTTAATCCAGTCATTCTGGCAAGGAGCACCTGATGAGCTATGAGGTTCTGCTGCTTGGATTACTGGTTGGCGCGGCGAATTACTGCTTCCGCTATTTACCCCTACGCCTGCGGGTGGGTAATGCCCGCCCAACCAAGCGTGGCGCAGTGGGTATTTTGCTCGACACCATTGGCATCGCCTCGATTTGCGCTCTGCTGGTTGTCTCTACCGCACCAGAAGTGATGCACGATTCACGCCGTTTCGTACCCACACTGGTCGGTTTTGCGGTACTGGGAGCCAGTTTCTATAAAACACGCAGCATCATTATTCCCACTCTTTTGAGTGCGCTGGTCTACGGGCTGACGTGGAAAGTGATGGCGATTATATAACCCACAAGAATCATTTTTCTAAAACAATACATTTACTTTATTTGTCACTGTCGTTACTATATCGGCTGAAATTAATGAGGTCATACCCAAATGGATAGTTCGTTTACGCCCATTGAACAAATGCTAAAATTTCGCGCCAGCCGCCACGAAGATTTTCCTTATCAGGAGATCCTTCTGACCCGTCTTTGTATGCATATGCAAAGCAAGCTGCTGGAGAACCGCAATAAAATGCTGAAGGCTCAGGGGATTAACGAGACGTTGTTTATGGCGTTGATTACGCTGGAGTCTCAGGAAAACCACAGCATTCAGCCTTCTGAATTAAGTTGTGCTCTTGGATCATCCCGTACCAATGCGACGCGTATTGCCGATGAACTGGAAAAACGTGGCTGGATCGAACGTCGTGAAAGCGATAACGATCGCCGCTGCCTGCATCTGCAATTAACGGAAAAAGGTCACGAGTTTTTGCGCGAGGTTTTACCGCCGCAGCATAACTGCCTGCATCAACTCTGGTCCGCACTCAGCACTAGCGAAAAAGATCAGCTAGAGCAAATCACCCGCAAATTGCTCTCCCGTCTCGATCAGATGGAACAAGACGGTGCTGTTCTCGAAGCGATGAGCTAACGCGTCATCTCGCTCAAAAATCCAGACTTATAAAAGAAAAACTGACCGGCCAGCATCGTAACGTGCTGGCCTTTTTGGCAAGCAGGTCGGCTCAGCCGATGAGTTAAGAAGATCGTGGAGAATACTATGAGCGCAAATGCGGAGACACAAAGCCCGCAGCAACCGGTAAAGAAGAGTGGCAAACGTAAGCGTCTGCTCCTCCTTCTTACCTTGCTCTTTATTATTATTGCCGTAGCGATAGGGATTTATTGGTTTTTGGTACTGCGTCATTTCGAAGAAACTGATGACGCATACGTGGCAGGAAATCAGATTCAAATTATGTCTCAGGTGTCAGGCAGTGTGACGAAAGTCTGGGCCGATAACACCGATTTTGTAAAAGAAGGCGATGTGCTGGTCACTCTCGACCCGACGGATGCTCGCCAGGCATTTGAAAAAGCCAAAACTGCACTGGCTTCCAGCGTTCGTCAAACCCACCAGCTGATGATTAACAGCAAACAGTTGCAGGCAAATATTGAGGTGCAGAAAATCGCCCTCGCCAAAGCTCAGAGTGACTACAACCGCCGCGTGCCGCTGGGCAATGCCAACCTGATTGGCCGCGAAGAGCTGCAACACGCCCGCGACGCCGTCACCAGCGCCCAGGCGCAACTGGATGTCGCTATTCAACAATACAATGCTAATCAGGCGATGATTCTGGGAACTAAACTGGAAGATCAGCCTGCCGTGCAACAGGCCGCTACTGAAGTGCGTAACGCCTGGCTGGCGCTGGAACGTACCCGTATTGTCAGCCCGATGACTGGTTATGTCTCCCGCCGTGCCGTGCAACCGGGTGCGCAAATTAGCCCAACGACGCCGCTGATGGCGGTCGTTCCGGCCACTAATATGTGGGTAGATGCCAACTTTAAAGAAACACAGATTGCCAATATGCGTATCGGTCAGCCGGTCACTATCACCACGGATATTTACGGCGATGACGTGAAATACACCGGTAAAGTGCTTGGTCTGGATATGGGTACGGGTAGCGCGTTCTCACTGCTTCCGGCGCAAAATGCTACCGGTAACTGGATCAAAGTCGTTCAGCGTCTGCCCGTTCGTATTGAACTGGACCAAAAACAGCTGGAGCAATATCCGCTACGCATCGGTTTATCCACGCTGGTGAGCGTCAATACCACTAACCGTGACGGTCAGGTACTGGCAAACAAAGTACGTTCTACGCCGGTTGCGGTAAGCACCGCGCGTGAAATCAGCCTGGCACCTGTCAATAAACTGATCGACGACATCGTAAAAGCTAACGCTGGCTAATCCAGAGGTGCGTGTGATGCAACAGCAAAAACCGCTGGAAGGCGCGCAACTGGTCATTATGACGATTGCGCTGTCACTGGCGACATTCATGCAGGTGCTGGACTCCACCATTGCTAACGTGGCGATCCCCACTATCGCCGGGAACCTGGGCTCATCACTCAGTCAGGGAACGTGGGTGATCACTTCTTTCGGGGTGGCAAATGCCATCTCGATCCCTCTTACCGGCTGGCTGGCAAAGCGCTTCGGGGAAGTGAAACTGTTCCTCTGGTCGACCATCGCCTTCGCCATTGCTTCGTGGGCGTGTGGTGTTTCCAGCAGTCTGAATATGCTGATCTTCTTCCGCGTGATTCAGGGGATTGTCGCCGGGCCATTGATCCCCCTTTCACAAAGTCTGTTACTGAATAACTATCCACCCGCCAAACGTTCTATCGCGCTGGCCTTGTGGTCGATGACGGTGATTGTCGCGCCTATCTGCGGGCCAATCCTCGGCGGTTATATCAGCGATAATTATCACTGGGGCTGGATATTCTTCATCAACGTACCGATTGGCGTAGCGGTGGTATTGATGACACTGCAAACCCTACGCGGGCGCGAAACCCGTACCGAGCGGCGGCGGATTGATGCCGTGGGGCTGGCGCTGCTGGTGATTGGTATCGGCAGCCTGCAGATTATGCTCGACCGGGGTAAAGAGCTGGACTGGTTCTCATCACAGGAAATTATCATCCTCACCGTGGTAGCGGTGGTGGCTATCAGCTTCCTGATTGTCTGGGAGCTGACCGACGATAACCCGATAGTCGATCTCTCACTGTTTAAGTCGCGCAACTTCACTATTGGCTGCTTATGTATCAGCCTCGCCTATATGCTCTACTTCGGTGCTATTGTTCTGCTGCCGCAGTTGTTGCAGGAAGTCTACGGCTACACGGCAACCTGGGCAGGGCTCGCGTCTGCGCCGGTAGGGATTATTCCGGTGATCCTGTCGCCGATTATCGGTCGCTTTGCGCATAAACTGGATATGCGGCGGCTGGTAACCTTCAGTTTTATTATGTATGCCGTTTGCTTCTACTGGCGTGCTTATACCTTTGAACCAGGTATGGATTTTGGCGCGTCGGCCTGGCCGCAGTTTATCCAGGGCTTCGCAGTGGCCTGCTTCTTTATGCCGCTGACCACCATTACGCTGTCTGGTTTGCCACCGGAACGACTGGCGGCGGCGTCGAGTCTCTCTAACTTTACGCGAACGTTGGCGGGGTCTATCGGTACGTCCATAACGACGACTATGTGGACCAACCGGGAGTCGCTGCACCATGCGCAGTTGACCGAATCAGTGAACCCGTATAACCCGAACGCCCAGGCGATGTACAGTCAACTGGAAGGGCTGGGGATGACGCAACAGCAGGCATCTGGCTGGATTGCCCAGCAGATCACCAATCAGGGGCTGATTATTTCCGCCAATGAGATCTTCTGGATGTCAGCCGGGATATTCCTCGTCTTGCTGGGGCTGGTGTGGTTTGCGAAACCGCCATTTGGCGCAGGTGGCGGCGGAGGCGGCGCGCACTGATGTTGTTCAAGGGAGCTGCGGCTCCCTTTTGGTTTGCTCATTCTGTAAACATTTTTTTATCCACTCAATCGGTGTATCTTTTCGCCGCCCCAAGCTCTTCCATTCACCATTAACCGGTTCTGAGCATTCGTTCAGGTTGTTAATCCTCTTTTCTTTCGCCCTCGCTTTCGCGGGGGATACTCGCACTTTTCTTTTAACCCCCAATGAACAAAGTTCTCCTGATTTTGTTCCCTGGGAGGCCGAACATTACCCGCCAGTTGCGTAGCCAGCTTATCGGTGTGTTTACGGATTACGGTGCGAGAGTCAGGATTCTCTATCTGAAAGTGCCGTGGTCACAATGGAAGCAGCAAAATGCCAGACGCGAGTATGCCGTTCCAGAAGCGGTGGTATGCGGATGGCCTCAAGACTGGAAATTCCTCAACCTGATGAAGCGCATAGTGTGGAGTATCGAGTGACTGACAGGTAAAAAAACCAGGTATAAGTTCACCTGCCCGATAAGTTTATCTTATTAGGCAGGTTTACATTGCCTGAGAGAATAATACTTTTGCATTTTTCTTAATGAGAAAATGTTTAATCTTATTATTTGCGTCCATGTAATCCATGTCTGGCAATCATATTCGTATTGTTTTTTTGATAATAATCCTGGTGTTTATTATGCCTAAGAAGATGTGTAAACAATAAACATGCAATTAATTACTGTTATTAATCCAACAAAATTCCGAAAGAATATCTTGCTGATTTTCCTTGTTTTTCCTTTGCTTATTTTTTATACCTTAAGACAATTAAAGATTTCCACTAAGGAAAATTATGCACCTTATTTTCACCCTAACGCCTAAACCATCAAAACTAATCAATATTAAATTAACCATAAATTAAACTGGTTTATAATTATTGGCCTCACACACTACTCTTCATTTGACAGAACAGTAACCTGATTCAGCAGTCCTAAGAATTTAAGTTTTTACTGTGAATTCGTTATTTATCTAAAAATAAATCATAAGGATGAAGAGGAACTTTATGAATATCAGGAAGCATCCCTTAACAGCACTGGCAATAGCTATTCAGACTGTGTTATCAATGCCAGTTTCTCTGGCATGGACACCACCCACAACCATCAACAGTGATGTTACCATCAACAATAATGATGTTGTAACGCTATCCTCATCCGAAAATAATTCATCAGCCTGGGATCAATTTCATTATCTTAATGTTGGTTCAAAAAGCGAAGGAACATTGAATATAGACGGGCGGGATCTGTCTACGGCTAAAATCGTAATCGGTAATGCGACATCAGGGACAATAAAACTAGAAAATAACACTCATCTGACGCTTAGTCATGCATCGCCTAATGAACGCGATGTTTATTTAGGCACTAACGGTGGTTCAGGAACCTTAATGGTGCTTAGTGGCAGTACTATTACCGATTTAAATGAATTCAGAATCGGTGAATTTAATTACCAGGCTCAAGGGCAAGTCATTATTGACGGTGCGGGTTCTTCCGTTGCCGCAAGATATGTGATGGTCGGCGATCAGGGGACGGGTAAACTCGAAATAACGCATGGCGGTCGTCTTACAGCATCAAAAGATGTGCTCATTGGCTTCACTGGAAGCTCAGGTGATTTTCGCGGAACGGGATACGGTGAAACGCTGGTTGATGGCGACAATTCTTCATTAACAGTGAATGAATTTATCAGCCTTGGGGGATTGGATCCATCGCAGAACGAGGCAAAAGGTATTCTTACCGTGAGTAATAATGCCACGGTCAGCGCTAATCAATATATCTGGCTTGGGATGGCAGACACCAGTAGCGGTATTCTAAACATAGGTGGGGCTGTGGGGGAAGCCGAGCAGAAAGCGGGAATCATCAAGACACCAGCTATCCATATGGGAAGCGATGTCGGGGATAGTACTGCCCAAATTAATTTCAACCATTCCAGCGAAGATTTTATCCTGGCTGCAGATATCGTTGGCAAAGGCGAGGTTAACCAGGTAGGTTCAGGGGTCACTACGTTGACTGGCGCAAATACCTACTCTGGCCAAACGAATATTAGTAAAGGCACCCTACGCGCCGGTATCAACGATACCTTCAGCCCAAACTCCGATTATGTTGTCGACAGTGGCGGAAACATCGATTTAGATGGTTTTTCACAAACCTTAAATGCGCTGGATTTGGCAGGTACGGCGATGCTGTCCTCCTCAAAAAATGGCAACAGTCTGACGCCAGCTACACTCACCATTAATGGTGATTACACTGCCAATAACGGTTTGTTAGTAATGCGTACCGAACTCGGCGATGATAATTCCGCGACCGATAAATTAATTGTAAAAGGCAACACGTCTGGTCATACCCGCGTGAGTGTTCACAATGCCGGTGGTCAGGGCGCCAGTACGCTTGAAGGTATCCGCATTATTGAAATAACTGGCGCATCAAAGGGGACGTTCAGTAAAGAAGGCCGTATTGTTGCCGGTCCCTATGACTACAACGTGGTAAAAAGCGACAACCAGAACTGGTTTTTAACCAGTGAAATTCCCGCAGGACCGTATACCCC
>NZ_JACSQI010000018.1 GCF_014836715.1 Escherichia whittamii | reverse complement strand
CGCCCGGTGATCCTGAAAGCCGCAGCCGGGAGTGGTTCGATGTTTGTGGCGCACTGCCCGAAGGAGGATAAGTGATGAAAACGGCACCCATACAGTACGCCATTGTTGATGGTGCTGTGGAGGAAGGACTGCTGGATTTTTTACAGGAAAAAAAACCTCCACACTGCTGCTTATTTCCGCCGCCTGTACAACCAGATTTAGAGGCGTTGGCTCCTTGGCTGGTGGAGGTAACGCCGGAAGTGACTGCGTGGCTGGGTACGAAAGATACACCGTGGGGAATATATGTCTCCTCATACAGTAAAATCCATGTAGTGCTGCAGCATTTTCGCCGTTATCTGTGGGTTAATATACCTGAAAGAAGCAAACCAGTTTTGTTCCGGTTTTATGACCCACGGAACATATGGTCGCTGGTCAGCGTACTGACCCCACGGGAGTTACTTTTGTTTATTGACCCAATAGATAAAATCAGCACCTGGTATGCAGGAGAAGAGCGGGAAGATAACTTTTCATCACTTCGTCGACCTGATGCCAGAAGAATACCATCGAAAAATAACACCATACTGACATTCAGCCACAGACAATATGAAAACCTTAACAGGCAGGCTCAGAATAATTACATTCAGAAATTAACTCGGTATATTCATAATTATTATACATCATCCAATTATTTTTCTGACAAAGATTACGCATGCATAAATCGACAGGCTGAAGATTATTTTTTACTTTGTCAGTCTCTGGATATTACCGACGATCGTTCTGTCAGAGGGATTGTATTTTTACTATTAAAAAACACCATAACCGATAGTACCAATATTCCCCAGCAATGGCTGGATATACTGAGTAATAAGGAAAGGCCCGCATACAACCGGGTTGAAATGTTACTTTTACAGGAGCTGGGATTTATACCTCAGTAAGGGAACTATATGACAACACCTTCAGCAACTGCCGGAAAGGTCTGTGTGGAGTGCAATATACCAGACACATGCTTACTGGATATAATTACTGATTTCCCCAACAATAAAGAACATCATACATGGTCAAAAGAAGGTTCTATTTATTTAAATTTACTGGATGAAGGCGATGGATGTGATGGAACCATTACTATCATTAGTAAATGCAATAAAAGTGGATGTCCGGTGGCATGGATGGAGGAGATTGCAGGAGGAACATCTGAATCACTGACATCTGATGGAGTTCCGAATAAAGTCAAGTTATCTTACAAAGGACAAGAGTCATGCTTAACAAATATAACAGATATAATAGATTGTTTTTTTCCGCCATATTATTATTTAACTTCAATCATCCCTCCAGCAAGTTTTTCAGAGGGGCCAGCCACATATATTGTGGTTGCAAATGGATGTTACGAGTGGGGGCAGTATGTTACAATATATGTTCAGCCAACTATTGAACTCCGTGCGAGTTTAGGTTTAAGTTATGAATTAGGCGCTGATATAAAAGAGAGGAGCATCAAAGAACGCAGAGATGAACGGATAAAGTCTCGCTTAACGATGGAAAACACAAAACCTAAAAATGGTAATAAACTACGTGATGGCTGGACATATGCAACAGATAAATTTAAGTTAACTAATTCATTAGATATGACTTTTGATTATGGATTAAAAATATGTAACACTGAATATACAGAAGAATATAAAAAAAATATCAAAAATAAAATTACAACAGCATCATCAATACACTCCAGTTCGATTGATAAACTATTGGGTTGTGTAAATAAATATTTTGCACCAGATCCTGATAATAACAATAAAACTCGTGAATATGAAGTATTTAGTACAAATCTAGAGCCGGTAACATTGGGGGTCTCATATGCTTATCAATATACAGATGTTCATGATGGTCCTTGTCATTTTTTTGGTCTATATGGAGAACCCTTATTAGAAGGTGGTTTAAGGTTTGATATCATTCAGTTTATATGTGCTTATTGTAAAATAGATCATCTTGCAAATAAATGCAGAAAATACTTAGACAAGCATGGTGTTAGCGTCGAGTGTTATATTGAAATACTTTTAGGTATTAATATTAACTTAGGTGTTTCATATAAAAGTAAAAATGATGAATGGTCCATTGGTATATTAGAAAAAAACCAGCTTTACTTAGGTATAAAAGGGGTTGTTAGTGCAACATTTGAAGCAGAAGTAATGTGTGTCGAATTAAGTCTCGGGGCCGAAGGCCGCATCGAGGCCAAGGCTGGATTTGAGGTAGACTCTCATGATGATGGAATTGACCTTGTAGGCTATCACGATGGTATTAAAGGATATTTTGCGTTTTCGTACGATGTGGCATTTGCCGATGGCGACGATGGAAAAGAAGAACAAGGCACCTCTACTCATGAAAATAAAACAGAAACAGAGTGGCAGTTGGCAGATCCCCTCAAAGCGAGTGAATCTCCATTGCGGGCTAACCTATATGGAAAAATCCGACAAATTTCCAAACCAGCTATAACACCTCCCTCAAATTAATATTTTAATTCAACCAAGGAAAATTACTGAACTCATCAATCATGTATATGAAAAGGAAAAATATGAAAACCATATTGCCATTATTAATGTATTTATTAACTGGAGGCGTCATGATTTCGTCTAGCGATGCAATTGGAAGTGAAAAGAAAATTCGTAGTCTTTTTGATATAAAATATGCTTTTTGTTCTATAAAAACCAATGGTGTTTTAGGAATGGATAATCGTAAATCTGCATATGCGGGTAGAGGAGGGGGGAGTTCCAGCACTAATGCTATGATGTTTCTTGAAAATGGTGAGAATGAGATAAGCTTGGAAATTGGTGCATTAGGGTGGTTTTCAAGAGAAAACATTAGCGATCAAGAACGTTCACATTTCAACACACAATCTGGATGTAAAGTAGATTTAGTACGAATAGATAAACAAAACCAAGTAAATCTAGCATCAATAAATGTAACTATCAACAAAGATGGTATTCCTGAAGTTAACTCAAACGATAAGAGTACGATTATACGGAAGAAGATATTTGCAGAACAAGCGATACCTGGCCATATAGAACCTAAATTTTATTGGGAAAAATATTACCCACCCCAAATGATAGTTTATCAATTTACAAAAAAAATCAATATAAGCGGCATACCAGAATGGCAGTGGATACACGCGACCCCATTTAATGGTAGCGATGAGCAAATGCAAAAATTACGTGTGGCATATATAAAAATGGCTGATGTCATTAATAATAGAGATCGAGAAAAATTAAAAAAAATCAGCCAAATAGCTCTTAAGGCATGGTCTACAACCACAGGGGATAGTGAGGATGATATACTACTATCACTCTACCCTAAAGATAAACTAGAGGGAGGCATAGCTAAAATCGATCCTATAAAATGGGATAATTATGAAGTTAGAGTCATGAATAATGGAAGAATGGTTCAGCTATATAATAAATCTGAGCCAAGATATTCTCCTTTAACATACCATTATGTTAACAAAAAAGGTAACAATGCAATAAACTACTTCGCACCAATATTTTCTTTAATTAATGGGGAATTTGTGCCCGTTATTTAATTTTGGAGAACCAGAATGCCCTTAGCCGCCAAACTCACCGACAAAGGTACCCGGCATGACGGTTATTATGAGACCGTCATCACTGCCGGGTCATCCACCGTTTTTATCGATGGTCTCCCCGCAGCCCGTCAGGGAGATCCGCTGACGCCGCATGATAAACCGAAGCATCCCCCTCATCCCCGTAAAATCGCCAGAGGTTCTTCAACCGTCTTTATTGACGGCCTGCCCGCCGCCAGAACCGGCGATGCCATCGACTGTGGGGGTGTGGTCATTGGTGGCGGTACGGTAAATATAGGCTGATATGTCTGAGAGGTATTTATGTCCTTAAAAGGTCTTCGCTTTACGCTGGAGGTTGACGGCCAGGAGCCGGACACCTTTGCAGTGGTGAATTTCAGGTTAATCCAGAACCAGTCTTATCCGTTTGTGATGAGTGTGGATGTTGCCAGCGACTCGTTTATGCAGACGGCGGAGATGCTGCTGGAGAAGAAGGCGATGCTGACCATCTGGCAGGGCGTCATCCCGCTGCGTTATGTCACAGGCGTGGTGGCAGGCTTTGGTAACGGTGGCGAATGACCGGTGTATCACGATACGTAATGACCAGACGCTGAAGGCGACGAATGACCGGACGGTGAGCGTGAGTCACGATGACGGACTGTATGTCAGAAATGACCGTAAGGTGACAGTAGAAGGGAAGCAGGAGCACAAAACGACGGGGAACCATATCAGCCTGGTGGAGGGGAAGCACAGCCTGGAGGTGAAGGGCGACCTGGCGGAAAAGGTGAGCGGTGCGCTGGGAATGAAGGTCCGGGATGAAATCGTACTGGAGAGCGTCGGTAAAATCACGCTGAAAGTGGGTGGTTCGTTTGTGGTCATCCATTCAGGCGGAGTGGACATCGTCGGGCCGAAAATCAATCTCAATAGCGGTGGTAGTCCGGGAACGCCGGTGCCGACGTTACGACCGGCGGTGCTGAAGGCGCTGAAAGAAGATGATAATGGCGGACCTGGAACTGAAGGGGCGGAGCCGCCACGGAAAAATGTACAGGAAGCCTTTGATCCTCCCCGGCAGGATAAGGTACCGCCACAACGGCCTGGAAGATTCTCACGATAAGGACTGAACATGAAAATCAGCTATCCCATCAGGGATAAAGAAGGCAAAGAGTTCCGCTCACTGGATGAGATAATGCGGCTTATTGACGCAGAAGCGCACGTAACCTAGCTGCTGGGTGGAAACGGGCTGTGGCACGGCGGGATACATATCAGTGACGTGTCTAATCCGTTATCAGCCCTGAAACCGGATACCGCCGCTACCGGGGAGCCGGTTCCTCTTCAGTTTATGGTCGATGGCACTATTGCGGCATACCGGATAAACAATGATTATCTGAAGGCCCCCTATAAAGGGCAGGAGCTCCGTTACAGCAGCACATTTGTTCTGGTGAAATCGCAGTGCCAGCCAGACCCGCAAAAGGAAGAAAGCTGGCTGGATTTTTACTGCCTCTATATGCATCTGGCCCCGGTGAACGATTATCCCGGCTCCCCCTGTTATAAAGTTAAAACCGGGCATGGCGGCATATTGCTGCATCAATACGTCCCGGGAAAGAACGGTCTTCCGGAAGGGCAGGAAAGCGGAGATCATGCCACGTACCGGATACCCCCGAAAATCAGCGGAAACAGGACGCTTAATGCGGGAGATCGGTTTGTGTCATCCCGGACCGGACGTTTTTACGTGACCAATAACGGCCAGCCGGTTCTGACGACATTCGGACTGGTTCGCCTGCTGGAAGGCGATAAACCGGGGAATGAGCAGTACTGGGTGACCCTGGCTCCGGAACTGATGGAGTCAGATGGCGAAATACAGATGCTGATGCCTGAGTGGATGCAGAAGGCGAAGGCGAAAGGCATTTTTGACTCGGTACAGACGGTCGACGAAACGGAAGAGTGGAAGGTCAGTGCCGGAACACCGGTCGGATTTATGGGATGTGAGGATTATCCCGGCGAGGGAAGCGGTGAAATTGAGTGCGAGTGGTTCGTCCATCTGGAGGTTCTGAGTACAGACCCGAATATGCCAAAGTTCTTATCCAACCCGGCAGGCGTTAAGGGAGAAAAACGGACTGTTCTGGTACCAAAAGGGATAATTTTATACACCCGTCAGGCCGTTTCGGGACAGGAGGTATTTACCGCAACCGCAGCCACACTGGGTGCTCAGCGCGTTCTTCCGCGGGAAGCCACGACACCGGTTACGGATGAATCGCAGCAGTGGTGGTTTAATATCACCGGAACCGGCTGGCTGCCACAGAAGGATGTTGAAGAGGCCGGGCAGTACGATTTACTGAAGCTGGGTTTTCAGCCGCTGGAGGAGAACAGCAGCGGTGATATGACGTACAGCCCGTACGAAGGATGGGTGCCGGAAGCGTTTGACTCAATAAGCCGTGCCGCAGAACAGGGAGATGAGTGGCAGTATGAGCAGGTACCGCCCTGATGGCGGAGATGGATCAGGATGGTGATGGAAAAGTGACGGAGGAAGAGATCAGACAGGCGCTGGTCGTGCGTGAACCACTGGTGAGAAATGTGGTGAATCATCTGACAGTCAGACACCACAGTGAATGGTACGGCGGGCGCTCGACGGGGCGGTGGGAAGGATTTTATAAAGATCTGGACACTGATGAAGTGGCATATTGTGAAAAGTGGCAGCTGGATATGGAGTGGATGAGCGGGGTGTCGCCTTTTAATAGTGATGAGCCGGTATGGCATTTTCATCCGGTGGTGTTTTAAAATGCAATTAATAATAGCAACTACCCAAAAACTTTTGTGAATAATGAACTTGTTCCATTAGAATTTTTACGATTTTATAACGGCGATACCATTGAAGATGCAGACTATGAAAATGCTGCAAGGACACTAGAATGCGAAGTGGCTGCAATTAAAGCTGTTGCAAAATCTGAAACCGGTGGTTCCGGTAGCTATTTTAAATTTGAACAAGAAGATGATTATGTCCCCTCAATTCTTTTTGAAAGACATCATTTTCATCGATATACGAATGGTGTATATGATTCTCAGCCTGATATTTCTAACAGACGTTCTGGCGGTTATGGAACATGGTCTGAGCAATATCAAAAATTACTTCGTGCATATGCTTTAGATAAGCAAGTTGCGCTTAAATCGGCATCGTGGGGAAAATTTCAGATATTGGCTTCAAATTATCAGGTTGCCGGTTGTTCTTCGTCCGAAGAATTTGTGATGTCGATTTCAGAGTCAGAGAAAAATCATCTGGTGGCATTTATTAACCTCATAAAAGCTAATCCTGTATTATTACGTGCTATTAGAGATAAAGATTGGCTTAATTTCGCTCTAAATTATAATGGACAAAGTCAGCGAGGGTACGACGACAGAATGAGGGTTAATTATGAGCAATATAGATAGGGTGCTGATTTTTATTGTTTTATCTGGAATCCCCTGGACTCTATGCGCAGAGGATAGTTATTTTTTATGTAATACAACTAAAGGGACTTTGTCATTGACAGGTGTTGATAAAAAATTGATTTATGAAATGAATAATCAGCATGGAAATAAATTTCAATTCATTTCAGAGGGGCCAGTATATTCAGGGTTTTTATATAACCATTACTCCAGATTTCAAGTGGATTACTTGAGTATTAGTTTCATTCAAAGTGGATATAAGTACTCGGTGTTTAGTAATTACGACAGCGGTAATAATATGCGGGGGGGAGCGTCATTGATATGAAAACAAAGAAAGAGTATGTGTATAATTGTAAAGATTATAAAGTGGATAGGCTTTATAATCTGGAAAAAAAACTTCAATGTGATATTAATAGTGCACTAGGTTGTCAGTAAATTATATCTTATAACGTTCGGGGATACGATTTACTGAAGCTGGGTTTTCAGCCGCTGGAGGAGAACAGCAGCGGTGATATGACGTACAGCCCGTACGGAGGATGGGTGCCGGAAGCGTTTGGCTCAATAAGCCGTGCAGCAGAACAGGGAGATGAGTCAGGGAAAGATCACGTAACGCTGCTTTATTGTACTAAATGATTCGCATTTTATGTTCAAAAATTGAGATATTCCTTATTACCTAAAACTGTTTTTCATAGCTTATATATAATCAAATACTCCTTGCATAAATAAGGAGAGCAAAATGGAAATTAAAAAATTGATGGAACATATTTCTATTATTCCCAATTACAGACAAGCCTGGAAAGTGGAACATAAATTGTCAGATATTCTACTGTTGACTATTTGCGCCGTCATTTCTGGTGCAGAGGGATGGGAAGATATAGAGGATTTTGGGGAAACACATCTCGATTTTTTAAAACAATATGGTGATTTTGAAAATGGTATTCCTGTTCACGATACCATTGCCAGAGTTGTATCCTGTATCAGTCCTGCAAAATTTCACGAGTGCTTTATTAACTGGATGCGTGACTGCCATTCATCAAATGATAAAGACGTCATTGCAATTGATGGAAAAACACTCCGGCACTCGCATGATAAAAGTCGTCGCAGGGGAGCTATTCACGTTATTAGTGCGTTCTCAACTATGCACAGTCTGGTTCTCGGACAGATCAAGACGGATGAGAAATCTAATGAGATTACAGCTATCCCTGAACTTCTTAACATGTTGGATATTAAAGGAAAAATTATCACGACTGATGCGATGGGTTGCCAGAAAGATATTGCAGAGAAGATACAAAAACAGGGAGGTGATTATTTATTTGCTGTAAAAGGAAATCAGGGGCGGCTTAATAAAGCCTTTGAGGAAAAATTCCCGCTGAAAGAATTAAATAATCCAGAGCATGACAGTTACGCAATTAGTGAAAAAAGTCACGGCAGAGAAGAAATTCGTCTGCATATTGTTTGCGACGTCCCGGATGAACTTATTGATTTCACGTTTGAATGGAAAGGGCTGAAGAAATTATGCATGGCAGTCTCATTTCGCTCAATAACAACAGAACAAAAGAAAGAGCCCGAAATGATGGTCAGATATTATATCAGATCTGCTGATTTAACCGCAGAGAAGATTGCGACAGCGATTCGAAATCACTGGAACGTGGAGAATAAGCTGCACTGGCGCCTTGACGAGGTAATGAATGAAGACGACTGCAAAATAAGAAGAGGAAACGCAGCAGAATTATTTTCAGGTATACGGCACATCGCTATTAATATTTTGGCGAAAGATAAGGTATTCAAGGCTGGGTTAAGACGTAAGATGAGAAAAGCATCTATGGACATAGACTACCTCGCGTCAGTCCTTGCGGGGTGCGGGCTTTCGTAATCTTGCCCTGGGGTAAGAAATTAAATCTTCCCGGATTTTTATTATTTAATTCTCGTTTAGCACACTCACGCATTCCTACAACAGGATTAGCCCCACAAATCTCATTCCCCATCGTCTACACTTACTCCTGTAAACCGTTCAGGAGCAGTAATGGATCACCAACTATTAGATGACAGCACCCTTATCCGCATTTTTGTTTTGCATGAGTTACATAATCTCAAAGAGCGAGGCTTAACGCGCGGGGCGCTTCTCGATTATCACAGCCGCTATAAGCTCGTATTTCTGGCTCATTCCCAGCCTGAGTACCGCAAACTTGGCCCGTTTGTGGCTGATATTCACCAGTGGCAAAATCTTAATGACTATTACAACCAGTACCGCCAGCGCGTAATTGTTTTGCTTTCTCACTCCGCCAACTCGCGCGATCACACCAACGTTTTGATGCACGTTCAGGGTTATTTCCGTCCCCATCTTGACTCCACGGAACGGCAGCACCTGGCTGCGCTTATCGACAGTTATCGCCGTGGCGAGCAACCTCTTCTTGCGCCGCTGATGCGTATCAAACACTATATGGCGCTTTACCCTAACGCCTGGCTTTCAGGGCAGCGTTATTTCGAACTTTGGCCGCGTGTTATTAACTTGCGCCATGCAGGAGTTTTATGACCACCCATCTGGTCTGGTTTCGCCAGGATTTACGTCTGCACGATAATCTCGCGCTGGCTGCCGCCTGCCGTAATTCGTCTGCACGTGTGGTGGCGCTGTATATAGCCACACCACGTCAGTGGGCAGCGCATAACATGTCGCCGCGTCAGGCTGAATTTATCAATGCTCAACTTAATGCACTGCAAATTGCACTGGCGGAAAAAAGTATTCCTTTATTATTCCGTGAAGTGGATGACTTTGCCGCCAGCGTCGAAATAGTTAAACAGGTGTGCGAGGAAAACCGCGTTACCCATCTTTTTTATAACTATCAGTATGAAGTGAATGAGCGGGCGCGGGATGTGCAGGTTGAGAGAGCGCTGCGTAACGTGGTGTGTGAAGGATTTGATGACAGCGTGATCCTGTCGCCAGGCGCGGTGATGACCGGCAATCACGAGATGTACAAAGTCTTTACGCCATTTAAAAACGCCTGGTTGAAACGGCTGCGGGAAGGGCTCCCGGAGTGTGTCACTGCACCAAAAGTGCGCCCATGCGGGGCGATAGCAGCAGGCGCGCCAATTGCGCTGAATTATCCCCGTCAGTCTTTCGAAACCGCACATTTTCCGGTGGAAGAAAAAGCAGCGATTGCGCAATTACGCCAGTTTTGCCAGAACGGTGCTGGAGAGTACGAGCAACAGAGAGATTTTCCGGCAGTGGATGGTACCAGCCGTTTGTCCGCCAGCCTGGCAACGGGCGGGTTATCGCCTCGCCAGTGCTTGCATCGCCTGTTGGCGGAACAACCGCAGGCGCTGGAAGGTGGACCGGGTAGTGTCTGGCTTAATGAGTTGATATGGCGCGAGTTTTACCGTCACCTGATAACGTATCACCCATCGCTGTGTAAACATCATCCGTTTATTGCCTGGACCGACCGCGTACAGTGGCAAAGCAATCCCGCGCATTTAAAGGCCTGGCAGGAAGGTAAAACCGGATACCCGATTGTCGATGCCGCCATGCGTCAGCTTAACAGCACTGGCTGGATGCATAACCGTCTGCGGATGATCACAGCCAGCTTTCTGGTGAAAGATTTGTTGATCGACTGGCGGGAAGGGGAGCGGTATTTCATGTCGCAGCTGATTGATGGTGATTTGGCTGCCAATAATGGCGGCTGGCAGTGGGCTGCTTCTACCGGAACCGATGCGGCCCCTTATTTCCGTATCTTTAATCCGACAACTCAGGGCGAGAAATTTGACCGCGAAGGCGAGTTTATCCGCCTGTGGTTACCGGAGTTGCGCGATGTGCCAGGGAAAGCGGTGCATGAACCGTGGAAGTGGGCGGAGAAAACAGGCGTGAAGCTGGATTATCCGCAACCCATTGTCGATCACAAAGAGGTAAGGCTGCGAACGCTGGCAGCGTATGAGGCGGCGAGGAAGGGGAAATAACAGATGCGTCAGGCAATCGTGCCCAGATGCCGGATACGGCGTGAATGCCTTATTCGGCCTACAAAACCTGAAATTTCAACGTGTTTGTAGGCCTGATAAGACGCGTCAGCGTCGCATCAGGCATCGGTGTTGACTTATTAAGACTCCAGTGCCAGTGCGCGGTTTCTGAACTTAAGCGCCTGATACAGCCAAATCATTAGTACCAGTCCCACGCACGCCAGCGCACCCCAGGTGATTTGATCAAACACTTCAATATATGCATTGATGGAGTAATTGAGCGCCCCGGAAGCATCAAACGAAGCTTGCGATGTCTGATCGGCAATGATGCCCGCCAGATAGTTAGCAATCGCGCCGGAAAGCAGCATGTAAATGCCGGTTAATACGCCGGTCACGCCGGGGATTTCAATGCGCGTAATTTGCGACATGGCAACCGGGTCGATAAACAGTTCCGCAAAGCCCATCACCGCCAGGCCTAACACCATCAGTGGCAGAGAAGAATGACCATACATTGCAGACCAGCGGGCGCTTAAGCTCAGAATGCAGAACCCGGCGCTCATCAGGCCGAGGCCAAGAGCAAACTTCCCCCAAATGCGCACGGTACGATTACCCGCGACGCTCTCTTTTACCACCCACGCCAGGAACACTCCGCACAGCATGACCGCGAAGGCATTAATCGACTGGAACATAGCGGTCGGAACGGTATAACCAAACATATCGCGATTAACGAAACGGTCGATATAGAGGCTGATTGAGCTGCCGCCCTGTTGCGCGAAGGCCCAGAACAACATACTGAAGAAGGTGATCGTCACAATCAGCCCCAGCTCTTTACGCTGTTTCTGGTTTTCTGCTTTACGATAAATTTTCGCTAGTACGCCAAGGCCAATAATAGTAGCGACAATTAAGGCGTATACCGACCACTCTTTCCAGAACAACACGGTAATCAGCGCAGGCGTTGCGACCAGCAGAACCAGCAACCATCCCCAGTTTGGCAGAAGAAAGTTTGTCGCACGCAGCACCGTTTTGTTAACGCCGCGGGTATGAGCAAAATGACGATTGCCACATAAGAAAATGACCAGACCCGCGATCATCCCAACCGCTGCCAGGCCAAAGCCCATTGCCCAGCTGTACTCTTCCTGAGCGTAGCCACAGGCGATAGGGGCGATAATTGACCCCACGTTACCCGCCGCATACATCAGCGAGAAACCGCCATCACGACGTGGATCGGTCGGTTCATACAGTTCACCAAGCAGACAACTGACGTTGGATTTAAACAAGCCATAGCCACAAACGATAATCGCCAGCGACAGATAGAGGAATGTCGGGTGGATTTCACTGGCACCCAGCACCACATGCCCGACAGCCATCAACAATGCCCCCAGCATTACCGCCATGCGGTTGCCGAGCACTTTGTCCGCCAGAAAACCGCCGAGGATCGGCGTGACATACACCAGCGAACAGTAGGCGCTAAATAGCTCGTAAGCGTGGGTGTCGTTGTATTTCAGTTGATTGGTGAGATAGAGAATCAGCAAGGCACGCATGCCGTAAAAGCTAAAATATTCCCAGATTTGCAGCGCGACAACGTAGTAGATAGCGCGCGGCTGTGATGCGTGTTTATTCATAGTAATTCCGCGGTTGGATGCGACACCACGTAATAGTTGCGCGGCGTGCGTGTGTTTCCTTAAAGTTAAAACTTTGATACAGATCTGATTATTTATGCAATATGCTGTCTGATTGCATAAATATACATGAACTATGCATTTATGAGATAAACAATTTGCGCCTTTTGGCGATGGGTTTGTTTCTTAATATGTCGAAAGATTGGCTATCGACGAACAGGCGAGGTAACGCTATGTTAACGGAGTAGCTATCAGAATATGGAAGGCGCAATGATGAAAAACACCGAACTGGAACAACTGATTAATGAGAAATTGAACAGCGCGGCGATAAGTGATTACGCGCCGAATGGTTTGCAGGTGGAAGGCAAAGAGACGGTGCAAAAAATTGTTACCGGTGTCACCGCCAGCCAGGCGCTACTCGATGAAGCGGTACGCCTGGGCGCGGATGCGGTCATTGTGCATCATGGTTATTTCTGGAAAGGGGAATCGCCAGTAATTCGCGGTATGAAGCGTAACCGCTTAAAAACATTGTTGGCGAATGATATCAACCTGTATGGCTGGCATCTGCCGTTGGACGCGCATCCTGAGCTTGGCAATAACGCACAGCTGGCGGCATTGCTGGGGATTACGGTAATGGGCGAGATCGAACCACTGGTGCTGTGGGGCGAACTGACGATGCCGGTGCCGGGGCTGGAACTGGCATCATGGATTGAAGCGCGTCTGGGACGCAAGCCGTTGTGGTGTGGCGATACCGGACCTGAGGTGGTGAAACGCGTCGCCTGGTGCACCGGTGGCGGACAAAGTTTTATCGATAGCGCCGCCCGTTTTGGCGTGGATGCTTTTATTACTGGCGAAGTTTCTGAACAGACCATTCATTCGGCTCGCGAGCAAGGATTGCATTTTTATGCGGCGGGTCATCACGCTACAGAACGCGGCGGTATTCGCGCGTTGAGTGAGTGGTTGAATGAAAATACCGATCTTGATGTGACCTTTATTGATATTCCTAATCCTGCATAACGAATAGTCAGAGGGATCGAAAGTGCAACGAGCGCGTTGTTATCTGATAGGTGAAACGGCGGTAGTGCTGGAACTGGAACCGCCGGTGACGCTGGCCAGCCAGAAACGGATCTGGCGGCTGGCCCAGCGTCTGGTGGATATGCCGAATGTCGTTGAAGCCATTCCCGGCATGAACAATATCACGGTGATTTTGCGTAATCCTGAGTCGCTGGCGCTGGATGCCATTGAGCGTTTGCAACGCTGGTGGGAGGAGAGTGAGGCGCTGGAACCAGAGTCACGCTATATCGAAATCCCGGTGGTTTACGGCGGCGCAGGCGGGCCGGATCTGGCGGTGGTCGCGGCGCATTGTGGGTTGAGCGAAAAACAGGTCGTTGAACTGCACTCCTCCGTAGAATACGTGGTCTGGTTTTTAGGTTTTCAACCGGGTTTCCCGTATCTCGGGAACTTGCCGGAACAACTACACACGCCGCGACGCGCTGAACCGCGCTTGCTCGTTCCGGCAGGTTCTGTCGGGATCGGCGGGTCGCAGACCGGTGTTTATCCGCTGGCAACGCCGGGTGGCTGGCAGTTGATAGGCCATACCTCGCTCAGTTTGTTTGACCCGGCGCGTGACGAACCTATCTTATTACGTCCGGGAGACAGCGTGCGCTTTGTGCCGCAGAAGGGGGGAGTATGCTGAAGATTATTCGTGCGGGGATGTACACCACCGTGCAGGATGGCGGCCGTCACGGCTTTCGTCAGTCGGGTATCAGCCACTGCGGTGCTCTGGATATGCCTGCGCTACGTATTGCTAACCTGCTGGTGGGCAATGATGCTAACGCGCCTGCACTTGAGATCACGCTCGGTCAGCTAACGGTTGAATTTGAAAGCGATGGCTGGTTTGCCCTGACTGGCGCAGGCTGCGAAGCGCGGTTGGATGATAACGCCGTGTGGACTGGCTGGCGCTTGCCGATGAAAGCAGGCCAGCGTTTAACCCTTAAACGTCCGCAACATGGTGTTCGTAGCTATCTGGCGGTCGCGGGCGGTATTGATGTCCCGCCAGTGATGGGGTCATGTAGTACCGATCTCAAAGTGGGGATTGGCGGGCTGGAAGGGCGTTTACTGAGGGATGGTGACAGGCTTCCCATTGGCAAAGCGAAGCGGGATTTTATGGAAGCACAGGGCGTTAAACAGCTACTGTGGGGCAATCGTATTCGTGCCTTGCCGGGGCCGGAATATCACGAATTTGACCGCGCCTCGCAGGATGCATTCTGGCGTTCGCCCTGGCAACTTAGCCCACAAAGTAACCGGATGGGCTATCGCTTACAGGGGCAAATCTTAAAACGCACCACCGATCGCGAACTGTTATCTCACGGTTTGCTGCCGGGCGTGGTGCAGGTGCCGCATAACGGTCAGCCAATTGTGCTGATGAACGATGCGCAAACTACCGGCGGTTATCCGCGCATTGCCTGCATCATTGAGGCCGACATGTACCATCTGGCGCAAATTCCACTCGGTCAGCCCATTCATTTTGTCCAGAGCTCACTGGAAGAGGCACTGAAAGCGCGGCAAGATCAGCAACGTTATTTCGAACAATTAGCGTGGCGGCTGCACAATGAAGATTGATCTTAACGCCGATCTGGGCGAAGGCTGTGCCAGCGACGCTGAACTGTTAACGCTGGTATCCTCGGCCAATATTGCCTGTGGATTTCATGCAGGCGATGCGCAAACCATGCAGGCTTGC
Source organism: Escherichia whittamii (assembly GCF_014836715.1). Classification (GTDB taxonomy): domain Bacteria; phylum Pseudomonadota; class Gammaproteobacteria; order Enterobacterales; family Enterobacteriaceae; genus Escherichia; species Escherichia whittamii. Next base: position 48,879 of record NZ_JACSQI010000018.1, on the reverse strand, counting down.
GTGCGTGAAGCAATAAAAAATGGTGTATCGATTGGCGCACACCCGAGTTTTCCCGACAGGGAAAATTTTGGGCGTAGCGCCATGCAACTGCCGCCGGAAACGGTTTACGCTCAGACGCTATACCAGATTGGCGCCCTGGCAGCGATTGCCCGAGCGGAAGGTGGCGTAATACGTCATGTTAAACCCCACGGCATGTTATACAACCAGGCGGCGAAAGATGCACAACTGGCGGACGCCATCGCCAGAGCAATTTACGCTTGCGATCCAACATTGGTTCTTGTTGGACTGGCGGGAAGCGAGCTGATCCGGGCAGGCAAGCGTAATGGCCTGACAACGCGCGAGGAAGTGTTTGCCGATCGCGGATATCAGGCCGACGGCTCGCTGGTGCCGCGAAGCCAGCCGGGCGCGTTGATTGAAGATGAAGAACAGGCGCTGGCGCAAACGCTGGAGATGGTGCAACACGGCAGAGTCAAAAGTATCACCGGAGAATGGGCGAAGGTCACGGCGCAAACGGTCTGTCTGCATGGCGACGGCAAGCACGCACTGGCGTTTGCCCGCCGACTACGCTCTACATTTACCAAAAAGGGGATTGTTGTCGCAGCATAATCCCGCTGAACAAAGAACGAAAAAAGGATATCACCATGCCTGAAGGCCCGGAGATCCGCCGTGCAGCGGATAACCTGGAGGCGGCGATCAAAGGCAAACCACTAACTGATGTCTGGTTTGCTTTCCCGCAGTTAAAACCTTATCAATCACAACTTATTGGTCAACACGTCACCCATGTGGAAACGCGCGGCAAAGCGTTGCTGACCCATTTTTCCGACGGTTTAACGCTCTATAGCCATAATCAGCTTTACGGCGTCTGGCGCGTGGTTGATACCGGCGAAGAGCCGCAGACCACGCGGGTGTTGCGGGTAAAACTGCAAACTGCCGACAAAACCATTCTGCTTTATAGCGCCTCGGATATTGAGATGTTGACGGCGGAACAACTGACAACGCATCCGTTCTTACAACGCGTTGGCCCTGATGTGCTCGACCCGAATCTGACGCCGGATGTGGTGAAAGAACGGTTATTGTCGCCACGCTTTCGTAACCGTCAGTTTGGCGGATTACTGCTCGACCAGGCGTTTCTGGCAGGGCTTGGCAATTACCTGCGCGTGGAGATCCTCTGGTTGGTCGGGTTGACCGGAAGTCATAAAGCGAAAGATCTTAACGCGGCGCAACTGGATGCACTCGCGCACGCGCTACTGGATATTCCGCGTCTTTCTTACGCTACGCGGGGGCAGGTGGATGAAAATAAACATCACGGCGCGCTGTTTCGCTTTAAGGTTTTTCATCGTGATGGCGAGAAGTGCGAACGCTGTGGCGGCATCATTGAGAAAACCACGCTGTCATCGCGCCCGTTTTACTGGTGCCCTGGTTGTCAGCACTAGGCCGTACGTTTCGGCGCATAGGTTGAAATAAACCGCGCAATGGCTGGTCCTGTGAGCAAAATACTGAACAGACGCAGGGTCTGCATTGCCATAATGAGTGCCATATCGGCATTACTCCCTGCGGCGATGACCGCCACCGTATCAAGCCCGCCGGGGCTGGTAGCGAGGTAGGCGGTCATAAAATCAATGTGCATAAACCGGGTCAGTCCCCACGCCATACCCGCACAAATAGCCAGCAGAGCAAAAATCGACAGCAGAATTTGTGGCAGCGGACGTAGTGCTCGCAGAAGAATTTGTTTATCGAAACCAAGACCAATCCGCCAGCCAATCGCCATATATGCCATTGCCAGTAGCCATTCCGGCAGTTCAATCGTAATGAACTGACCTGACTGGAGCACCGCACCTGCCAGCATCGGGATAAGCATCGTGCCGGAAGGTATACGCAACAGGCATCCCGCTGTACCCGCAATGACAGCGAGCAAAATCGTAAGCAGGAGATTAATGCTGACTGGCGGGAACCAGACTATCTGCTGGTTAACCGCTTCAGCGTTATCGCCCAGCATCATCCGCGTAACCAGAACAGCCGCGCCTGCGACAAACAGCACCCGCAGATATTGCATAAACGCCACCAGGCGGATATCTGCACCGTAATCCTGCGCCATCGCGACCATTGCCGCCGCACCGCCAGGCGAGGAACCCCAGGCACCAGTATTTCCTGGCAGTGAGCTATAGCGCACCAGTAACCATCCCACGATAGCGCTGGAAAGCAACGTCACCAGTAAAATAGCTAACACAATCGGCCAGTTAACCGCCAGCGTGGTGAGAATTGAACCTGTCAGGTTTTGCGCAATCATGCAGCCAAGAATGGCTTGCGCGGCGAGAAAAGCGGAGCGGGGGAGTTGCAGGGTAACCCCGCGCATACTGAAGATGATCCCGGCGATCATCGGTCCAAGCAGCAGCGCTGCCGGGAGATGTAAAGCGAGGAAGCCAATAGAAAGGAGAAGTGACAGTACACATAACATTCCCCACTGTAGCACTGGCATCCATCACTCCCTGTTTAACTTACCTTTGGTGTATCGATACAGCATAAAGAATGCGCCTTAACGAAAAAATAGCGGTAATCAAGAAAAAGGCAGATTTTGGCTAAAGGGCGTATTAAGTACCGTTGTCTCCCTCTCGTTTGTTAAAGAGGGAAGAGTAAACGATTGAACTGAAATAAGTCTTATGGCGAGGAATTATTGATCAGTGCACTGACCGGGCTGTCGAAGTGTGATTTCATGGCTTGAGTCGCAGTTTCGACATCTCTGGCACACACTGCGTCGCAGATTTTCTGGTGTAGTGTGATGATGTGATTACCGTACTCTTTCTGATCGCTTTGTGCGTCTAACCCCTCCTGGATGGATTGACGTAATTGTTGATGCAATGCCTGCAATAACATCATAAAAAGCGGATTTTTTGAGGCAACGGCGAGTAACTGATGGAAACGGATATCATGGGTGATAAAGCTTTCGACATCATCGAACTGTTCGCGGATTTTTGCCATTTCAGCCCGTAGGTTAGCAAAATCTTCCTCTTCGCCATTGCGGGCAGCCGCTTCCACGACCCCAAGCTCCAGCCAGCGGCGTACTTGCAAAATTTGCTCTGTTGTCACTTGTTCGGTCGCCAGGGCAAATCCAAACACCACGCGCAGCACTTCATCATCAAACTTTTTGATTCGTGGCACTTTACCGCTGCGCGTCTCCAGAATCCCCAGGGCGGCAAGTGAACGATAGGCCTCACGCACAATTCCCCGGCTGACGCCCAGTTTCTGAATCAACTGGACTTCACTGGGAACTGGCATCCCCGGTGTCAATTTTTGTTCGGCGATCAGATTAAGAATATGATTTTTAACCTGTGACGATAACGTTACGCTGGTCAATAACGCACTCTCACTCATTTTTACTCCTGTTGTACTTTTTCCTGGCCGGTAAAATCCAGAATGCCGGGGCTGTATCCTTCATATTTTCCTCCAGAACCCTTGATTATCAATAGACTAATGCGCCTGTGCGCCCGCCATGCAGTACGAATCAAAGACATATTGCGTCAAAGCGTGACGCAGAAATAGCAAATACACAATTTTTTCGTGACGCCCTTCGCAGTATTGTGCGCTTTTTCTCCTTACCCTGTAAACCTGTTAAACAGGCTTACAGGTAAAAGTAATGTGGAAGAGTGATAACGAACTTTTTGCGTTGATGAAAACCCGGCTATTTACCGCCGTGGTTGGCGATATTCTCGACACGCTGGGCTATATGCACCAGTTTGTTTCTCCGGCGATCAAGCCGCTGGATGTGAATATGGTGGTGGCAGGCCGGGCAATGCCGGTGCTGGAGTCCGACGTTTACGAAACCAAATCGACGTCGGGTAAGACGGCGATTGGCGAAAAACCGTTTGGCATCATGTTTGAAGCGCTGGACGCCCTCAAAGAGAACGATGTTTACATCACGACTGGCAGCTCTCTGCGCTATGCCTTGTGGGGCGGGTTGATGTCGACCCGTGCCATGCATCTGAAAGCAGCAGGTGCGGTACTCGATGGTTACGCCCGTGACTCTGCTGAAATTCTTGAGCTGAAATTTCCCACCTTTTGTCATGGCACTTACGCACAGGATCAAGGTCCGCGCGGCAAGGTCATCGACTTCGGCGTACCCATTGAATTTCACGGTGTGCGGGTGAATCCGGGCGATATCGTGTTTGGCGATCGTGATGGCTTACTGATCATTCCTCAGACCGTTGAGAAAGAAGTCATTACCCTGGCTCTGGAAAAAGTGGCAACCGAAAGCGAAGTTCGCAAAGCCATCAGTGATGGCATGAGTACGGTACAGGCCTTTGAAACCTTCGGCGTAATGTAAGGAGAGCAACGAATGAAGGCATTAACAATTGAGCAGGGAAGTCAGGCGCGATTTGTTGATATCCCCGAACCGCTCTGCGGTAAAGGCGAAGTGCTAATCAATGTTGAGCGTGTCGGGCTGTGTGGCTCTGACCTCAATACCTGGCGGGGGCTGAATCCGCTGGTTAATTACCCCTGTATTCCGGGGCATGAAATTGGCGGCACGGTGCTGGCAACTGGCGATATGGCAGGTGCAGTCAAGCCGGGTGACCGGGTGGTCGTGCTGCCTTGCACTGAGTGTGGCGTGTGCAGCTCCTGTCTGAGTGGTCGCCCTAACGCCTGTAAGAACAACCAAACTCTCGGTGTGCAACGCCAGGGTGGGATGGCGCAACAACTGACGATGCCTGCACATAAAGTCATTGTCTGTAATGCCTTAAGCGTTGATGAGTTAGCGCTGGTAGAACCGCTGGCGGTGGGACTACATGCTGCCAGACGTGCGCAAATTAATGTGGGTGAATGGGTAGCGGTTATCGGTTGTGGGGTAATTGGCCTTGGCGCTATTGCTGCTGCATCCGCTATGGGAGCGCGCGTAATTGCTATCGATATTGATGATCGCAAGCAGAACATTGCCCAGGAGTGCGGCGCGCAACGTTTTCTTAATTCGCTGCAATGTGACGTGGCGGCAGAACTGGCGCTGTTAAATGACGGCCGCGGTCCGGAAGTGGTGATTGAAGCGGTGGGTAATCAACAAACCATTGAACAGGCTACAGGGCTGGTGGCCTTTAGCGGTCGCGTGGTTTATGTCGGTTACGCCAAAAAGCCTGTGAGTTATCAGAGTGCGCAGTTCCTGATGAAAGAGCTGGATATCCGTGGTTCCCGCAATGCCACCGTGGCGGATTTTCGTGCCGTGCTGGCATTGATGGAGTCCGGGCGTTATCCGGTCAGTAATCTGGTGAGCGCTCACTACCCGCTGGAACAAGCTGATCACGCTTTTAACGACTGGGCAAGTGATCCCGGCGCGTATACAAAAATCCTCATTGACCTTTAAGGAACGACACCATGAATGCTTTTTCTTTACATAACAAAACCGCGTTGATCACCGGTGCAGCCAGTGGACTGGGGCTGGCAATGGCACAGTGCATGATCGCCAGTGGTGCAAAAGTCATTATTGCTGACCTGAACGGTGAACTGGCACAAAAGACAGCCGGAACACTGGGCGAGCAGGCGAGTTGGATACAAATGGATGTCGGAGATTTCGCAGCCGCGCAGGAAAAAGTTGATGCGCTTATTAGCGAACACGGGGCGATCGATATCCTGGTCAATAACGCAGGCAATCACTGCAAAAAACCGATTGAAGAGATGAGCGTCAGTGATTTTGAGTCAGTGCTCGACGTTCACGTAGTCGGCGCATTTGCGTTAACCAAAGCCCTTGTGCCGCATATGAAACAGCGCGGTCAAGGTTGTGTTCTGTTTACCGCCTCTATGACCTCATTTCTTGGGCAGCCTCTGGTTACTGGCTACAGCGCTGCGAAATCAGCCTATCTCGGCATGATTCGCGGTATGACCACGGAACTTGCCGGACACGGGATTCGCGTCAATGGCATTGCGCCTGGTTGGATCGATACACCAATGTTGCGTAAGGCCATTGAGGGTGATGACGAACGTCGTAACAAAATCCTTGGTCGTACACCGATGAAAAAATTCGGCAAGCCGGAAGATATCGGTTGGGCTGCGGTTTATCTGGCTTCAGATGCAGCGGCGTTTGTCAGTGGTCAGGTGCTGGTGGTTGATGGCGGCGCATTGATCGGTTTCTGATGTACGGAGGAATTATGCGCAAACGAGCGTTAAAGCTTCATGCCAGAGATAATTGCGTGGTCGCGCTGAATGACATCGCCAGTGGCGATGTCGTCTGGTGGGATGAGGGGGAAATGGTGGCTTGTAGTTCCGTGACGCTGGGCCACAAACTGGCCAGTGAAGCGCTGAAAACGGGAGATTCGATTCTGAAATATGGCGCCATTATCGGCCATGTCACTCGCGATATTGCCCGGGGTGAACACGTGCATTCCCATAATCTTGCCAGCAATGCCATCGCCATTTTTCATCATGATGATGCCGGCTATCAGCCAGAGGAAAAAGCATAATGGAAGGTTATGTACGGCAAAATGGCCGACCGGGTATTCGTAATACTGTGCAGGTAATCTTTATGGTGGAGTGTGCCAGCCATGTTGCTAAAAAGATTGCAGAGGGATTTCCTTGTCACGATGTGCAGTATTTTGGTTTTTCAGGTTGTTATCCCAGTGATTACGGCTACCGGCTGGTTAAAAATCTGGCGACTCATAGCAACGTCGGCGGCGTACTGATTATTTCGCTGGGATGCGAGAATTTTGATCGCCGTCGGCTGGAGCAAGAAGTACGAGAAAGTGGGCGACCGTGCCATACGCTGGTCATTCAGGAAAATAAAGGTACGACCAACACCATTACGCTAGGTAAGCAGTTGGTCGCTGGAATGCTGGAACAGCTTGCGGATACACCGCGTTGCACCCTGAACTGGAGTGACCTGGTGGTTGGCACTATCTGCGGTGGTTCCGATGGCACCAGTGGTATCACGGGCAATCCGGCAGTAGGGCGCGCCTTTAATCAGTTGCTGGAGAAAGGGGCTACCTGCATTTTTGAAGAAAGCGGTGAGTTGCTTGGCTGTGAACAACATATGATGTCGCGCGCGGGCAGCGTACAGGCACGTGATGCCATCGAAGCGGCAATGACAAAAGCAGAGCGTTATTACAGTTTGATGGGGCTGGGGAGTTTTTCTAACGGTAATGCTGAAGGTGGCTTAACCACTCAGGAAGAAAAATCCCTCGGGGCTTATACCAAGTCGGGCGATGCGCTGATTGTTGGCGTTATTTTACCGACGCAACAAACGCCCTTTCCTGGGCTTTGGTTGATGGACGTGGTGCCTGATGGTGAACCTCGTTTTGGTTATCCGAATATTAATGACTCCTCAGAAGCACTGGAACTTATCGCCTCTGGCTGTCATATGGTGTTATTTACCACGGGGCGCGGTTCAGTTATTGGTTCCGTGATCGCACCCATTATTAAAGTGTGTAATAACCCGCAGACGTGGGAGCATTTATCTGACGATATGGACGTTAATGCCGGACGTATTATTAGCGAAGGCGCAACGCTCGACGATATTGCAGACGATATTATGCAATTGATTGAAAATATCGCAAACGGTCAACATTGTGCCGCAGAACGACTGGAACATCAGGAGTTTGTTTTAACGTATAAAGCATTTGATTACAGCAAAAGTGCAGTCTGTCGGGCAGATCCCCGTTAATCGATAAAGCTCTTACAGGTAATAATAATGAAAAAATTACTGGCACCCTTTTTATTTCTTTTCGCTTTATTAAGTCCGATGCTGAATGCCGCACCGGTAACTATCAAAATCGCCTATGAAAGTAACCCCGGCGAACCAGCGGATACAGTAGTGAAGTACTGGGAAGAACTGGTGAAGAAAAAAAGCAATGGAGATATTGTTTTTGAACTTTACCCAAGTTCACAGTTAGGTTCAAAACAAGATATTACTGAACAAGCACTGATGGGGATGAATATTATCACCATCAGTGATGTAGGTTTTTTAACTGACTATGATGCAGACCTGGGTATATTGTTTGGGCCATATTTAACCGAAGATCCACAGAAACTGTTTGCGATTTATGCCAGTGACTGGTTTAAACAAAAAGAACAGAAACTGCGGGAAAAAGGTGTGCATATTGTCATGAGCAACTATCTGTACGGCACTCGACAGATCATTGCTAAAAAACCGATTCGTACACCAGAAGACCTGAAAGGGATGAAGATCCGCGTGCCGAATAACGTCATGCAGATTAAAGCCATTGAAGCAATGGGCGCAACTCCAACGCCAATGCCGCTGGGAGACGTTTATCCGGCGCTGACGCAGGGGATGATCGATGGTGTGGAAAACCCGGTTTCTGTTCTGTATGGGCAAAAACTGCATGAGCAGGCGAAATATCTGTCAATGGTGAACTATCTGACCAATACATCATTATGGTTGGGCGGCGAAGCATTTTTCAGTACCCTGACACCTGCGCAGCTAGATATTATTCACCAGACAGCGTATGAAGCCGGTTTATATAGCCAGAAAATTACCACTGAGCAAGATGCGGCAATGCTGAAAACCATGCAGGAGCAGGGCGTAGAAATTATCTATCCTGACGTGGCACCTTTCAAAGAAAAAGCGTTAAAAGTCTATCAACAATTCCCGGAATGGACTCCTGGTTTATATGACACTATTCAGCAACAGCTGAAATAATTTCATGGCATAAGGACAGGTCGGTGTTTCGGCACCGACCATTAAGAGCAGAGGTGTTTATGCATCTTTTCGGGAAAGTGATTGAAGTTTCTGCGGTATTAACGCTCTTTATATTGGTAATTATGACCATTGCTGCGGTAATAATGCGTTACTGTTTTAATATGCCATTGCAGTGGACAGAAGAGGTTTCCGGTTTATTAATGATTTGGGTAGTCATGTTTGGTGCGGTCGTTGCCGAACGGGATAATACCCATTTGTCGATTCCATTTTTAGCTGATGCGCTGACACCACGCTGGCAACGTATTTTAACGTTATTTGTCTCTTTGGTATCTATTATTTTACTGATTGTGATGGCCTGGTCAGCATGGAAATTAGCTGCCGGGACAGCCTTTAAAACCACGCAAATATTAAAAATATCCTGGTTTTGGATCGATATTGCCGTCACGGTTGGCGCTATCGGTGTCGCCTGTTTTACTGCCTTACACCTGATCAAGAAAACGCCACGCAAGGAAGGTGAATAATGACAGCATTGAGTGAATTACTGGCGGGAAGCTGGCTGATGATCATCCCGCTTATGTTCATCTGTTTATTTATCAATATGCCGGTATGGCTGGCGATGTTTTGCGGCATTCTGACCTACTTCCTTTGCTATTCAAACGTGCCGTTAATGGTGGCAATTCAGCGTTTGATTGCCACGACACAAACCCCTTCGCTGTTGGCTATTCCGTTTTTTATCTTATTAGGCACGTTAATGAGCTATACCGGTATTGCCGCGCGTATTTTGCAAATTGCCAACGTGTTGATTGGCAGAATGCGCGGTGGTCTGGGTGGGGCTAATATTCTGGTCAGTACCATGATGGGCGGTGTCAGCGCTTCTAACCTGGCGGACGCCGCGATGTTATCGCGCATGATGGTGCCGGAAATGGAACAGAAAGGATATTCCCGGGGCTTTGCGGCGGCAATAACAGCTTGTGGTTCGCTGATTACACCAATCATTCCACCGGGTATTGCATTGATCCTGTATGGACTGGTGGCGGATGTCTCCATTGGTTCCATGTTTATGGCCGGGATCCTGCCAGGTCTGCTGTGCTCTGCTATGTTGATTGTCACCGTATGGCTGGTGGCTATTCGGCGCGGTTTAAAACCTTCCAGCGAACACTGGCCAAAACCGAAAGAAGTGTCAGTGGCGCTGGTGCAGGCCTGGCCAGCACTGTTCTTAATCGTTGCGGTTATCGGTGGTATTCGGGCAAATATCTTTACGCCAACAGAAGCCGGAGCGGTAGCAGTATTATTGGTAATGTTTATTGGTTTTGTGATTTATCGCGAACTGAAAATCAGCCATGTATTTACTGCGCTCTCTGAGACGGCGCGGTCCACGGCATCTGTAATGTTAATCATTATGGCGAGTGCCGCACTGGGCTGGATATTTTCCCTTGAGCGGGCAGGTATCACGGTTGCGGAGTTTGTCACTACTCTGACCGATAATAAATATGTCTTTTTATTGATTATCAATCTATTGCTGCTGGTGCTTGGCATGTTCCTTGAAGGTAGCGCCATCCTGCTGATATTAGTCCCATTACTTAAACCTGTGGTGGCTCATTTTGGCATTGATCCGGTACATTTTGGCATCATCATGATCCTCAACTTATCGTTAGGAACGTTATCACCACCTGTCGGAACAGTGATGCTGCTGGTATGTAATACCGTGCAGGTTTCTGTCGGGCAATTTATGCGTGAAGCGGTGCCATTACTGATAAGTCTGATTTTACTGCTGTTGGTTATTACCTATATCCCGGCAATATCTTTGCTGCTGGTTTGAATAATAAATGTAATATGCTTTGATTGAGAATGACCCCCGTGATTTTTTTTCGGGGGCATTTTATCCAGAGACTTTTGTACTATTTCCTTGCGATGAGCAACCTGAGCGCAAAAAGAGATAGGCTAAATCAGAAAATTCCGCGCGAGGGAAGCAGTGCAGGGTGGTGAGTATGTTTTTCACTCTGCTGGTTAAAAAAAGTTCTGACCAGAAGGCCAGAACGTTGATAACAATATAACGACAGTGACACATACAACGCTCTATCCGCGTGAATAGAATCAGTTGTAGTTAATTTTGAATAGCACCACGGTATCAAAGGGGCCGGGATCAATTGGCGTGCCGCTTATAGATGACAGTTCTGCCGTATAGGTTTTTTCATAGACCAGCATGTCGCTGGTAAAGTCGGCGTATTCAGAATATTTATTGAATGTATAGGGTGAAGAATTTTCATCCAGCATACGCAGTCGTAATCCATTACCCACGAGCAACGCCTGATCGCCTTCCACCAGTGTTTCTTCGGTATAAAACGAAGAACTGACTTTGAAGCCATCGGTACACTCACCATTTTGGGTTTTGGTCGTTTTGATGGAAAACGTTTTTGTCATATTGTGACGGCGAATATCCAGCACGTTAAATTTGCCAAAATCGATGACCTGATTATCGGGAGTAATGGCGAAGTCGACACTACAGTCAAGAACACGAATATTTTCCAGCCCATAGATGTGATATTTCAGGTTTTTGGCCGAGGGATCTTCGTTGACGCTGCCAGCGCCATCAAATTGTACGATAGTGTAATCGTTAAGGGTGCTTTGGTAATCGTGCGGCGGCATTTCGCGTAGTTTGACGTATAGTCGCATACGCGCCATAAACGTTCGCGATTTATGGATAGCTGCAGGATCACCAGAGCAAATTTTATTTTGCCATCCCATAGCGATAATTTGCTCTGGTGTATACATGTCAATTTTTTTACTGTCGATACATTGGTTAGTATCGATACGGCTTTTTCCGAGGCTGGCGTCATAATCAGCACCGTTATAGGTTACGCCGAGTTGATAGTAACGATCCTGCATGCCGGGGTAGGGGTTTACCCAGGCATAAACATGCTCACTTTCGAAATCACCGTTGGTATTGTTATTACAATAGACGGGGATTTTAATATCATCGGATTCCCAGATTTTATCTCCCGGTTTGGCGTTAGCCGGGACGGCGAATGACATAATCGTTTCTGATTTTTCCACTGGGCCGCCTGAGGCGCCAAAATAACAGTCCATCGCCAACGCGTTTTTTAAGGGCAGAAATAACAAACAGGCAATGAGTAACAGTCCTTTGCTTATACTCATTGTTTATTCTCCACCACGCGCTGCATTTTGCATTGCCCCTGACAGTTGAGCGTAGTCATACGCAACGCGCCATAGTCATCCATATAACCAAGATAAAACTGGTTGCCGTTATAGTTACCCGTACTGGCGATTGCCGAAGAAAAAGGCGCTATGAGCGTACTTTTAAAACCGGGCAAAATGCCTTTTTGGTCGCGGCCAAGATAGGCGATGGTCAGGTAATAAGGCGTTGGGTTTTTCAGGGTAAGCTGATTATTTTGCTGGCTGACCTGTAATTGTAGTTCCACATGCTCGCCCGATTTTTTGCGTAATCCGGCGGGCCGCCAGAACAACTTTATACGGCTCTGGATAGCAACCTGAAGGATGGCATGACCGGTTCCTTTTTCCGGGGCTGGGGGGATCTCACGCAGGTTATAGTAAAACAGCGATTCACGATCGGTCGGCAATTGACTGGTGGAAGATTGCTTGACGATACGCGCCTGCGATGTCGCTTTCGCTTCCAGACGTTGGATTGGTGGCAAGGCGACGAGGAAATCATCGCTTTTATCCCCTTTGTCATTTTCTATCCATGAGTATGCGAGATAGGGAAGTTTATCGCTGCGATTTTCTATTCGCAGGCTGGTCGCTTTATCTTTGGCGTTAAACACAATACGAGTGCGATCGGGCTGTAAGGCAGCATGGCTGCATAAGCTCACGATCAGCAGAATAAGGGGCATTCCTTTAAAAATTGCCATTGTCTTTTCCTTAATTAATGACAGGGGAGAATCAGGCGTTTACTCATATCTTCCAGGTGCTGAGGAAGCTGAATTAAACAACGCTGTTGATCACCCCAACGTATTGTGAATCGCTGACTTTCACCCACACCACTTAACCAGGCGTGGCCATCTTCCCCCACCATTCCGACGCTGATTCCGCTTTCTTCTTGCCGGATATCGGCGCCGAGTGGCGGGAAATGTCCGCTGGCGTCACGGATGATAACGTTAACATCTTTTCCGGAACGTGAAGCCAGCGCTTTATAGCCGATTGCACCTTCCGTCCAGGTTTCTTTGACCACGTTTTCGGATACCGTGACGCCGTCGGGCAAGTCGTTCATATTGACCGCGACAGTTGAGGGTTGGTAGCTGGAAACAAACGGTACGACCGCAATGCCAAAACGGTTGGTGTAGTCGAGATTACCCTGAATGGGAATGTCGGCCACACCGTCTGTACTGACCATAAGACGAGGTTCGTTGGTGGAGCTACGGCGATGAAACGCAGCGCCATAGCGTGTAGCAGTAAAGGAGCCACTCCAGCTGGTGCTGGCAGAGCTGTAATCATTAGCGGCGTACGTACCAGACAGATCCCACTCGCCGGCAGAACTAAAATGCTGATAATTGCCGCTAACCTGTGCGCCATTGTCAGGGCGGTCAGATTGTAGTCCGGTTGATATTCCCCAACTGTTGCGGTCATCCAGGGTATCGTTCCACGACATGCGGTGTGAGGTGCTATTTTTGCTGTCCTGCATGTCATAACCAATGCGGCCACCGTTACCAACAGGCAATGAAATCGACAGGTAAATCTGGTTATCACGAGCTTTGTCTTCGTAATGTGTGGTGTTAAACGAGGTTGAGACGGAAATATCTTTCCAGTCACCAATATCAACGTTGAAGCCAGCGGTAATATTGGCGGTTGTGGAAGACTCCGCATTCCACCAGGTTTGACGCAACAGGTTGACGTACAGGTTGAGATTCAGCGGTGCAATGGGTTGCCCGGCGGAAAGGCTGATTGTCTTTTTTTCATCCTGAGCATCAGCGTCATTGTATTTATGATCGATATAATTGGCGTAGCTATGGAAATGGCGATCGGAGAAACGATACGCCGCTATCGAAAGAAGACTGTCGGTGGCATCTATCCGTTTACTGTAGTTAACGCGATAACTGTAACCTTTCTCGTCCGGTTGATTATCAAAACGACTTTTAGCCCAGGTCACGTCAAAGGAGAGCGCCCCCAGCCACAGCATATTTTGCCCGATACCCAGCGCGCCAGAATGATAATCGTCCCCGGCGAGAATCAACCCGCCATACAGTGAAGTATTGGAGAGCATCCCCCAGGAAACTTCATTACTTAAAAACGTTTCGTTTTCAGTATGATGAGATAAAGAAGGGCGCGGACGACCCGCAGCAAGTTTATAACGCACCTGCCCCTGGCGGGTCAGAAAAGGCGTTGACGCTGCGGATACCTGGAAATTATTAACCCGGCCATCTTCCTCCGTCACTTTGACATCCAGTGTGCCTTGAACAGACTGATTCATGTCATCAATGATGAAAGGGCCCGGTGGGACTTTTTTCTGATAAATGACGCGTCCGGTATGGCTTATGGTGACGGTAGCGTTAGTTTGCGCCACGCCGCTAATTTGCGGTGCGTATCCGCGTAATTCCCAGGGAAGCATTCGGTCATCGCTGGTCAGGGCGGCACCGGTATACGAAAAACCGTCAAAAATATTGGAGCTGAGATCGGTTTCGCCAAGCGTGTGGTAGCGGGCGAAACAGATAGGTTCGGGAAATAGCCCCGGATTGATTGTGCACATCACCGTTGTCGGACTGGTTGAGTTGGTAATCGCTACGCAACCGCCATGCTCCGGCGTTAATACCCGTTGTACCGTAAGCATTCAGATTGGTATTACTGCTCCCTTCTTGCGGACGATAAGTGCTGGCAAACAGGTTGTAGTCCAGCAAGATACCCGAAACACCAGCATCCCATGTTTCAGGCGGCGCCCAGTTGTCTGAATGCCATGCCAGCCAGGCTTGTGGAATCGTGATATTAAGCTGTTGGTTGGTCTGAACAAACGTAAAGTTGATTTCCGGCAGGCTGCTAAAATCGAAACACTGATTAACCTGCGGCAATGTCTGGCGGATTTTTTCTTTAAGGCCAAATTTATCCAGTAGTGAATCATTGATACAAGGAATTATTTGATCGTTGTTTTTTTGCCAGTGAATAGTTTGCCCGCTGCTGATTTGAATATTATTAACAACGACGCTAACAAAATAATCACCGGGAACGATAGCGCCTTTTTCATTGAGCAGAGAAATATCAACGCTATCGCGCATCGATTTATCAAGTACGTTAAGGTTGAACTCCACCGCCAATGCAGATGAAATAGTCATTGTCAGGCAGGATAAAACAGAAAATCGATAAATATTCACGGCATCCATACCTGGTAAATATTTGAAGAAAGGCGGCTAACTTGCCGCCATAATACATTTAATCACTCAAGCCGTCATATGCATAGACTAAAATATGACAACGCTATAATTATTTATAATCCAGAACATAGGTTGCGTTAGCGGTGACTTCACCAGCAGTCACAGGAGTACCGTTATCAATCTGCTCCATCCAGGCGAAGAAGTTCAGGGTTTGTTCTGTGGCAGTGGGTTCCAGCCCAATATCAGGACTTGCTGTACCCAGAGTGATGTTGGACTGGTCTTTGTTCATTAAGCGCACGCCAACACCTGTGGCTTCACCAGCGCTGGTGTTACTGAGCATTGGGGAGGCTCCTGTCGTTTTCGCCGAACTATCAAAGGTTACTGCGACTTTTGATATTGGGGTACCTGAACCGTTATCTGAACCTGGCAGGTCACAGTTAACTAAATGAATATCGACAGGCGTCAATGCGCTGTGATGATCCTGGTTGATGCGGCTCTTGGTTACCTCACCAAGATTTACTTGTTTATCAAGGTCTTCCTGTTTAATTTCACAAGGCGCTTCAATAATTTCGCCCTTAAAGTGAATTTCACCAGAGCCTTCATCAGCAGCATAAACAGGGGCAGAAATTAACAGAGATACGGCCAGTGCCGCCAGTGTTTTTTGTCCTTTAAACATAACGGAGTCCTTAGAGGAAATAAAAAAAAGATATAGCGATACAGAATAACTTATTTGAATATCAAATGTTTTTAGTTTTATTTTAAAATAATGTTAACTTTATTAAATGCAAGTCTAATTAATTGACGCGATGAATTAATTGTTTAATAAAAAGGAGACGGGATTATTAGAGATGTTCCTCATTTTCATGGAGTTAAAAATGTTGCTATCAGGAGAGGGTAATTAAAAAATAATTAGTCTGCTTATAAATTGAACGGTGTTATTTTTTTACAATATCTATGTTGGTCCGATAATGGATTTCATCTTTACGATTTTTTGCGTGCAGGCATATAAAAAATAACCCGCCATAGAAAAGACGGGTTAGAAAGATTTACTGCCAGACAATCAACGATTAACGCTTGATATCGCTTTTAAAGTCGCGTTTTTCATAACCGGTGTACAGCTGACGCGGACGGGCAATCTTCATGCCGTCGCTGTGCATTTCGCTCCAGTGAGCAATCCAGCCAACGGTACGGGCCATGGCGAAGATGACGGTGAACATGGAAGACGGAATACCCATCGCTTTCAGGATGATACCAGAGTAGAAATCGACGTTCGGGTAGAGTTTCTTCTCGATAAAATACGGGTCGTTCAGCGCGATGTTTTCCAGCTCCATGGCCACTTCCAGCAGGTCATCTTTGGTACCCAGTTCTTTCAGCACTTCATGGCAGGTTTCACGCATTACGGTGGCGCGCGGGTCGTAGTTTTTGTACACGCGGTGACCGAAGCCCATCAGACGGAAAGAGTCATTTTTGTCTTTCGCACGACGAACAAATTCCGGAATGTGTTTAACCGAGCTGATTTCTTCCAGCATTTTCAGTGCAGCTTCGTTGGCGCCGCCGTGTGCTGGTCCCCACAGAGAGGCAATACCTGCCGCGATACAGGCAAACGGGTTTGCGCCCGAAGAGCCTGCGGTACGTACGGTAGAAGTAGAGGCGTTCTGTTCGTGGTCAGCGTGCAGGATCAGAATACGGTCCATAGCACGTTCCAGAATTGGATTGACTTCATACGGCTCGCACGGCGTGGAGAACATCATGTGCAGGAAGTTACCGGCGTAGGAGAGGTCATTACGCGGGTAAACAAATGGCTGCCCGATGGAGTATTTGTAGCACATCGCTGCCATGGTCGGCATTTTCGACAGCAGACGGAACGCAGCGATTTCACGATGGCGCGGGTTATTGACGTCCAGAGAGTCATGATAAAACGCCGCCAGCGCACCAGTAATACCACACATGACCGCCATCGGATGCGAGTCACGACGGAAAGCGTGGAACAGACGGGTGATCTGTTCGTGGATCATGGTATGACGAGTTACTGTGGTTTTGAATTCGTCATACTGTTCCTGCGTTGGTTTTTCACCATTTAACAGGATGTAGCAAACTTCCAGGTAGTTAGAATCGGTTGCCAGCTGATCGATCGGGAAGCCACGATGCAGCAAAATACCTTCATCACCATCAATAAAAGTAATTTTAGATTCGCAGGATGCGGTTGAAGTGAAACCAGGGTCAAAGGTGAATACGCCTTTCGAACCAAGCGTACGGATATCGATAACATCTTGACCTAGCGTGCCTTTCAGCACATCCAGTTCAACAGCTGTGTTCCCATTGAGGGTGAGTTTTGCTTTTGTATCAGCCATTTAAGGTCTCCTTAGCGCCTTATTGCATAAGACTGCCGGAACTTAAATTTGCCTTCGCACATCAACCTGGCTTTACCCGTTTGTTATTTGGCTCGCCGCTCTGTGGAAGAGAGGAAACCTGGGTACAGAGCTCTGGGCGCTTGCAGGTAAAGAATTCATTGATGACGAATAAACGGCGAATCAAGCACTTAGCAATCCGAATTATTAAACCTGTCTATCACTAATAACTGTCTCGAATGTATTGGTCAATACTTCCACACTGTTACATAAGTTAATCTTAGGTGAAATAGTGACCCCATAACTTTTACGCATTATATGCTTTTCCCGGTAATGTTTGTAACAACTTTGTTGAATGATTGTCAAATGTGGTGGTTAAAAATTAAATAAATGTTGTTATCGTGACCCGGATCACTGTTCTGGATAAAACCAGACAAACTATATGTAGGTTAATTGTAATGATTTTGTGAACGGCCTATACTGCCGCCAGGTCTCCGGAACACCCTGCAATCCCGAGCCACCCAGCGTTGTAACGTGTCGTTTTCGCATCTGGAAGCAGTGTTTTGCATGACGCGCAGTTATAGAAAGGACGCTGTCTGACCCGCAAGCAGACCGGAGGAAGGAAATCCCGACGTCTCCAGGTAACAGAAAGTTATCCTCTGTACCCGTAGTCCCCAGGGAATAATAAGAACAGCATGTGGGCGTTATTCATGATAAGAAATGTGAAAAAACAAAGACCTGTTAATCTGGACCTACAGACCATCCGGTTCCCCATCACGGCGATAGCGTCCATTCTTCATCGCGTTTCCGGTGTGATTACGTTTGTTGCAGTGGGCATCCTACTGTGGCTTCTGGGTACCAGCCTCTCTTCCCCTGAAGGTTTCGAGCAAGCTTCCGCCATTATGGGCAGCTTCTTCGTGAAATTTATCATGTGGGGCATCCTTACCGCTCTGGCATATCACGTCGTCGTAGGTATTCGCCACATGATGATGGATTTTGGCCATCTGGAAGAAACATTCGAAGCGGGTAAACGCTCTGCCAAAGTCTCCTTTGTCATTACTGTCGTGCTTTCAATTCTTGCAGGAGTCCTCGTATGGTAAGCAACGCCTCCGCATTAGGACGCAATGGCGTACATGATTTCATCCTCGTTCGCGCTACTGCTATCGTCCTGACGCTTTACATCATTTATATGGTCGGTTTTTTTGCTATCAGTGGCGAACTGACATATGACGTCTGGATTGGTTTCTTTGCCTCTGCGTTCACTAAAGTCTTCACTCTGTTGGCACTGTTTTCCATTTTGATCCATGCCTGGATAGGCATGTGGCAGGTGTTGACCGACTACGTTAAGCCACTGGCCGTGCGCCTGATTCTGCAACTGGTGATTGTCGTTGCACTGGTGGTTTACGTGATTTATGGATTCGTTGTGGTGTGGGGTGTGTGATGAAATTGCCAGTCAGAGAATTTGATGCAGTTGTGATTGGTGCCGGAGGCGCAGGTATGCGCGCGGCGCTGCAAATTTCCCAGAGCGGCCAGACCTGTGCGCTGCTCTCTAAAGTTTTCCCGACCCGTTCCCATACCGTTTCTGCGCAGGGCGGCATTACCGTTGCGCTGGGTAACACCCATGAAGATAACTGGGAATGGCATATGTACGACACCGTAAAAGGGTCGGACTATATCGGTGACCAGGACGCGATTGAATATATGTGTAAAACCGGGCCAGAAGCGATTCTGGAACTGGAACACATGGGCCTGCCGTTCTCGCGCCTTGATGATGGTCGTATCTATCAACGTCCGTTTGGCGGCCAGTCGAAAAACTTCGGCGGCGAGCAGGCGGCACGTACTGCGGCGGCTGCCGACCGTACCGGTCACGCACTGCTGCACACGCTTTATCAGCAGAACCTGAAAAACCACACCACTATTTTCTCTGAGTGGTATGCGCTGGATCTGGTGAAAAACGCCGATGGCGCGGTGGTCGGTTGTACCGCACTGTGCATTGAAACTGGTGAAGTGGTTTACTTCAAAGCTCGCGCTACCGTGCTGGCGACTGGCGGGGCAGGGCGTATTTATCAGTCCACCACTAACGCCCACATTAACACCGGCGACGGCGTCGGCATGGCTATCCGTGCAGGCGTACCTGTGCAGGATATGGAAATGTGGCAGTTCCACCCGACCGGTATTGCAGGTGCGGGCGTACTGGTAACCGAAGGTTGCCGTGGTGAAGGCGGTTATCTGCTGAACAAACATGGCGAACGCTTTATGGAACGTTATGCGCCGAACGCCAAAGACCTGGCAGGGCGTGATGTGGTGGCGCGTTCCATCATGATCGAAATCCGTGAAGGTCGCGGCTGTGATGGTCCGTGGGGACCGCACGCAAAACTGAAACTCGATCACCTGGGTAAAGAAGTTCTCGAATCCCGTCTGCCGGGTATCCTGGAACTCTCCCGTACCTTCGCTCACGTCGATCCGGTGAAAGAGCCGATTCCGGTTATCCCAACCTGTCACTACATGATGGGCGGTATTCCGACCAAAGTGACTGGTCAGGCGCTGACGGTGAACGAGAAGGGCGAAGATGTGGTGATCCCTGGCCTGTTCGCGGTAGGTGAAATTGCCTGCGTATCAGTACACGGCGCCAACCGTCTGGGCGGCAACTCGCTGCTGGACCTGGTGGTATTTGGTCGTGCGGCAGGTCTGCATCTGCAAGAGTCTATCGCCGAGCAGGGCGCACTGCGCGATGCCAGCGAGTCTGATGTAGAAGCTTCTCTCGATCGTCTGAATCGCTGGAACAACAACCGTAACGGTGAAGATCCGGTGGCGATTCGTAAAGCACTACAAGAATGCATGCAGCATAACTTCTCGGTCTTCCGTGAAGGTGATGCGATGGCGAAAGGTCTTGAGCAGTTGAAAGTGATCCGCGAGCGTCTGAAAAATGCCCGTCTGGATGACACTTCCAGCGAGTTCAACACCCAGCGCGTTGAGTGCCTGGAACTGGATAACCTGATGGAAACGGCGTATGCAACGGCTGTTTCTGCCAACTTCCGTACCGAAAGCCGTGGCGCACATAGCCGCTTCGACTTCCCGGATCGTGATGATGAAAACTGGCTGTGCCACTCCCTGTATCTGCCAGAGTCGGAATCCATGACGCGACGTCAAGTCAACATGGAACCGAAACTGCGTCCGGCATTCCCGCCGAAGATTCGTACTTACTAATGCGGAGACAGGAAAATGAGACTCGAGTTTTCAATTTATCGCTATAACCCGGATGTTGATGATGCTCCGCGTATGCAGGATTACACCCTGGAAGCGGATGAAGGTCGCGACATGATGCTGCTGGATGCGCTTATCCAGTTGAAAGAGAAAGATCCCAGCCTGTCGTTCCGCCGCTCCTGCCGTGAAGGTGTGTGCGGTTCCGACGGTCTGAACATGAACGGCAAGAATGGTCTGGCCTGTATTACCCCGATTTCGGCACTCAACCAGCCGGGTAAGAAAATTGTAATTCGCCCGTTACCTGGTTTACCGGTTGTCCGCGATTTGGTGGTAGACATGGGACAATTCTATGCGCAATATGAGAAAATCAAGCCTTACTTGTTGAATAATGGGCAAAATCCGCCAGCTCGCGAGCATTTACAGATGCCAGAGCAGCGCGAAAAACTCGATGGGTTGTATGAATGTATTCTCTGCGCATGCTGTTCAACCTCTTGTCCGTCTTTCTGGTGGAATCCCGATAAGTTTATCGGTCCGGCAGGCTTGTTAGCGGCGTATCGTTTCCTGATCGATAGCCGTGATACCGAGACTGACGAGCGGCTCGACGGTTTGAGCGATGCATTCAGTGTATTCCGCTGTCACAGCATCATGAACTGCGTCAGTGTATGCCCGAAAGGGCTGAACCCGACGCGTGCCATCGGCCATATCAAGTCGATGTTATTGCAGCGTAATGCGTAAGCCCCAGGCCTGATAAGACGCGTAGGCGTCGCATCAGGCAACCAGTGCCGGATGCGGCGTGAACGCCTTATCCGGCCTACATAGCTACACGTCATTACCCGTAGGCCTGATAAGCACGGCGCATCAGGCGTAACAAAGAAATGCAGGAAATCTTTAAAAACTGCCCCTGACACTAAGACAGTTTTTAAAGGTTCCTTAGCGGACGCAGAAAACACGACAAGTCCGCAACAAGTGAACCCCGGCACGCACATCTGATGTGAAATGTGCGTGGTAGTATCCACGGCGAAGTAAGCATAAAAAAGATGCTTAAGGGATCACGATGCAGAACAGCGCTTTGAAAGCCTGGTTGGACTCTTCTTACCTCTCTGGCGCAAACCAGAGCTGGATAGAACAGCTCTATGAAGACTTCTTAACCGATCCTGACTCGGTTGACGCTAACTGGCGTTCGACGTTCCAGCAGTTACCTGGTACGGGAGTCAAACCGGATCAATTTCACTCTCAAACGCGTGAATATTTCCGCCGCCTGGCGAAAGATGCTTCACGTTACTCTTCAACGATCTCCGACCCTGACACCAATGTGAAGCAGGTTAAAGTCCTGCAGCTCATTAACGCATACCGCTTCCGTGGTCACCAGCATGCGAATCTCGATCCGCTGGGACTGTGGCAGCAAGATAAAGTGGCCGATCTGGACCCGTCTTTCCACGATCTGACCGAAGCTGACTTCCAGGAGACTTTCAACGTCGGTTCATTTGCCAGCGGCAAAGAAACCATGAAACTCGGCGAACTGCTGGAAGCCCTGAAGCAAACCTACTGCGGCCCGATTGGCGCCGAGTATATGCACATTACCAGCACCGAAGAAAAACGCTGGATTCAACAGCGTATCGAGTCCGGTCGCTCGACGTTCAACAGCGAAGAGAAAAAACGCTTCTTAAGCGAACTGACCGCTGCTGAAGGTCTTGAACGTTACCTCGGCGCAAAATTCCCAGGCGCAAAACGCTTCTCGCTGGAAGGCGGCGACGCGTTAATCCCGATGCTCAAAGAGATGATCCGCCACGCTGGCAACAGCGGCACCCGTGAAGTGGTTCTTGGGATGGCGCACCGTGGTCGTCTGAACGTGCTGGTGAACGTGCTGGGTAAAAAACCGCAAGACTTGTTCGACGAGTTTGCCGGTAAACATAAAGAACACCTCGGCACGGGCGACGTGAAATACCATATGGGCTTCTCGTCTGACTTCCAGACCGATGGCGGCCTGGTTCACCTGGCGCTGGCGTTTAACCCGTCTCACCTTGAGATTGTAAGCCCGGTAGTTATCGGTTCTGTTCGTGCCCGTCTGGACAGACTTGATGAGCCGAGCAGCAACAAAGTGCTGCCAATCACCATTCATGGTGACGCCGCAGTGACCGGGCAGGGCGTGGTTCAGGAAACCCTGAACATGTCGAAAGCGCGTGGTTATGAAGTTGGCGGTACGGTACGTATCGTTATCAACAACCAGGTCGGTTTCACCACCTCTAACCCGCTGGATGCCCGTTCTACGCCGTACTGTACTGATATCGGTAAGATGGTGCAGGCGCCGATTTTCCACGTTAACGCGGACGATCCGGAAGCCGTTGCCTTTGTTACCCGTCTGGCGCTCGATTTCCGTAACACCTTTAAACGTGATGTCTTCATCGACCTGGTGTGCTATCGCCGTCACGGCCACAACGAAGCCGACGAGCCGAGCGCAACCCAGCCGCTGATGTATCAGAAAATCAAAAAACATCCGACGCCGCGCAAAATCTACGCTGACAAGCTGGAGCAGGAAAAAGTGGTGACGCTGGAAGATGCCACCGAGATGGTTAACCTGTACCGCGATGCGCTGGATGCTGGCGATTGCGTAGTGGCAGAGTGGCGTCCGATGAACATGCACTCCTTCACCTGGTCGCCATACCTCAACCACGAATGGGACGAAGAGTACCCGAATAAAGTTGAGATGAAGCGCCTGCAGGAGTTGGCTAAACGCATCAGCACGGTGCCGGAAGCGATTGAAATGCAGTCTCGCGTTGCCAAGATTTATGGCGATCGCCAGGCAATGGCTGCTGGTGAGAAACTGTTCGACTGGGGCGGCGCGGAAAACCTCGCTTACGCCACTCTGGTTGATGAAGGCATCCCGGTTCGCCTGTCGGGCGAAGACTCCGGTCGCGGTACGTTCTTCCACCGCCACGCAGTGATCCATAACCAGTCTAACGGTTCCACTTACACGCCGCTGCAACACATCCATAACGGTCAGGGCGCGTTCCGCGTCTGGGACTCCGTTCTGTCTGAAGAAGCAGTGCTGGCGTTCGAATACGGTTATGCCACTGCAGAACCCCGCACTCTGACCATCTGGGAAGCGCAGTTCGGTGACTTCGCTAACGGTGCTCAGGTGGTTATCGACCAGTTCATCTCTTCTGGTGAACAGAAGTGGGGCCGTATGTGTGGTCTGGTCATGCTGCTGCCGCACGGTTATGAAGGACAGGGACCGGAACACTCCTCCGCGCGTCTGGAACGTTATCTGCAACTTTGCGCCGAGCAAAACATGCAGGTTTGCGTACCGTCGACCCCGGCACAGGTTTACCACATGCTGCGTCGTCAGGCGCTGCGCGGGATGCGTCGTCCGCTGGTGGTCATGTCGCCGAAATCGCTGCTGCGTCATCCGCTGGCAGTTTCTACGCTGGACGAATTGGCGAACGGCACCTTCCTGCCGGCCATCGGTGAAGTCGATGAACTTGATCCGAAAGGCGTTAAACGTGTAGTGATGTGTTCTGGTAAGGTTTATTACGACCTGCTGGAACAACGTCGTAAGAACAATCAACACGATGTCGCCATCGTGCGTATCGAGCAACTCTACCCGTTCCCGCATAAAGCGATGCAGGAAGTGTTGCAGCAATATGCTCACGTCAAGGATTTTGTCTGGTGCCAGGAAGAGCCGCTCAACCAGGGCGCATGGTACTGCAGCCAGCATCATTTCCGTGAAGTGATTCCATTTGGGGCTTCTCTGCGTTATGCAGGCCGCCCGGCCTCCGCCTCCCCGGCGGTAGGGTATATGTCCGTTCACCAGAAACAGCAACAAGATCTGGTTAATGACGCGCTGAACGTCGAATAAATAAAGGATACACAATGAGTAGCGTAGATATTCTGGTCCCTGACCTGCCTGAATCCGTAGCCGATGCCACCGTCGCAACCTGGCATAAAAAACCCGGCGACGCAGTCGTACGTGATGAAGTGCTGGTAGAAATCGAAACTGACAAAGTGGTACTGGAAGTACCGGCATCAGCAGACGGCATTCTGGATGCGGTTCTGGAAGATGAAGGTACAACCGTAACGTCTCGTCAGATCCTCGGTCGCCTGCGTGAAGGCAACAGCGCCGGTAAAGAAACCAGCGCCAAATCTGAAGAGAAAGCGTCCACTCCGGCGCAACGCCAGCAGGCTTCTCTGGAAGAGCAAAACAACGATGCGTTAAGCCCGGCGATCCGTCGCCTGCTGGCTGAACACAACCTCGATGCCAGTGCCATTAAAGGCACCGGTGTAGGTGGTCGTCTGACCCGTGAAGATGTGGAAAAACATCTGGCGAAAGCTCCGGCGAAAGACGCTGCACCAGCAGCAGCCCCGACTGCTCAACCGGCACTGGCTGCACGTAGCGAAAAACGTGTACCAATGACTCGCCTGCGTAAGCGTGTGGCAGAGCGTCTGCTGGAAGCGAAAAACTCCACCGCCATGCTGACCACGTTCAACGAAGTCAACATGAAACCGATTATGGATCTGCGTAAGCAGTACGGCGAAGCGTTTGAAAAACGTCACGGCATCCGTCTGGGCTTTATGTCCTTCTACGTGAAAGCGGTGGTTGAAGCCCTGAAACGTTACCCGGAAGTGAACGCGTCTATCGACGGCGATGATGTGGTTTACCACAACTATTTCGACGTCAGCATGGCGGTTTCTACGCCGCGTGGTCTGGTGACGCCGGTTCTGCGTGATGTCGATACCCTCGGCATGGCAGACATCGAGAAGAAAATCAAAGAACTGGCAATTAAAGGCCGTGACGGCAAGCTGACGGTTGAAGATCTGACCGGTGGTAACTTCACCATCACTAACGGCGGTGTGTTCGGTTCCCTGATGTCTACGCCTATCATCAACCCGCCGCAGAGCGCAATTCTGGGTATGCACGCTATCAAAGATCGTCCGATGGCAGTGAATGGTCAGGTTGAGATCCTGCCGATGATGTACCTGGCGCTGTCCTACGATCACCGTTTGATCGATGGTCGCGAATCTGTGGGCTTCCTGGTAACGATCAAAGAGTTGCTGGAAGATCCGACGCGTCTGCTGTTGGACGTGTAGTAGTTTAAGTTTCACCTGCACCGTAGACCGGATAAGACATTATCGCCTTCTCCGGCAATTGAAGCCTGATGCGACGCTTGCGCGTCTTATCAGGCCTACGGGGACCACCAATGTAGGTCGGATAAGGCGCTCGCACCGCATCCGACAAGCGATGCCTGATGCGACGCTAACGCGTCTTATCAGGCCTACAGGTGACCGACAATGCCCGGAAACGATACGTCATATTCGGTCTACGGTTTAAAAGATAACGATTACTGAAGGATGGACAGAACACATGAACTTACATGAATATCAGGCAAAACAACTGTTTGCCCGCTATGGCTTACCAGCACCAGTGGGTTATGCCTGTACTACTCCGCGCGAAGCAGAAGAAGCCGCTTCAAAAATCGGTGCCGGTCCGTGGGTAGTAAAATGTCAGGTTCACGCTGGTGGCCGCGGTAAAGCGGGCGGTGTGAAAGTTGTAAACAGCAAAGAAGACATCCGTGCTTTTGCAGAAAACTGGCTAGGCAAGCGTCTGGTAACGTATCAAACAGATGCCAATGGCCAACCGGTTAACCAGATTCTGGTTGAAGCAGCGACCGATATCGCTAAAGAGCTGTATCTCGGTGCTGTTGTTGACCGTAGTTCCCGTCGCGTGGTCTTTATGGCCTCCACCGAAGGCGGCGTGGAAATCGAAAAAGTGGCGGAAGAAACCCCGCACCTGATCCACAAAGTTGCGCTTGATCCGCTGACTGGCCCGATGCCGTATCAGGGGCGCGAGCTGGCATTCAAACTGGGTCTGGAAGGTAAACTGGTTCAGCAGTTCACCAAAATCTTTATGGGCCTGGCGACCATTTTCCTGGAGCGCGACCTGGCGCTTATCGAAATCAACCCGCTGGTCATTACCAAACAGGGCGATCTGATTTGCCTCGACGGCAAACTGGGCGCTGACGGCAACGCCCTGTTCCGCCAGCCTGATCTGCGCGAAATGCGCGACCAGTCGCAGGAAGATCCGCGTGAAGCACAAGCTGCACAGTGGGAACTGAACTACGTTGCGCTGGATGGCAACATCGGTTGTATGGTTAACGGCGCAGGTCTGGCGATGGGTACGATGGACATCGTTAAACTGCACGGTGGCGAACCGGCTAACTTCCTTGACGTTGGCGGCGGCGCAACCAAAGAGCGCGTAACTGAAGCGTTCAAAATCATCCTCTCTGACGACAAAGTGAAAGCCGTTCTGGTTAACATCTTCGGCGGTATCGTTCGTTGCGACCTGATCGCTGACGGTATCATCGGCGCGGTAGCGGAAGTGGGTGTTAACGTACCGGTAGTAGTACGTCTTGAAGGTAACAACGCCGAACTCGGCGCGAAGAAACTGGCTGACAGCGGCCTGAATATTATTGCAGCAAAAGGTCTGACGGATGCAGCGCAGCAGGTTGTTGCCGCAGTGGAGGGGAAATAATGTCCATTTTAATTGATAAAAACACCAAGGTTATCTGCCAGGGCTTTACTGGTAGCCAGGGGACTTTCCACTCTGAACAGGCCATTGCATACGGCACTAAGATGGTTGGCGGCGTAACCCCAGGTAAAGGTGGTACTACCCACCTCGGCCTGCCGGTGTTCAATACCGTGCGTGAAGCCGTTGCTGCCACTGGCGCTACCGCTTCTGTTATCTACGTACCGGCTCCGTTCTGCAAAGACTCCATTCTGGAAGCTATCGATGCAGGCATCAAACTGATTATCACCATCACTGAAGGCATCCCGACGCTGGATATGCTGACTGTGAAAGTGAAACTGGACGAAGCAGGCGTTCGTATGATCGGCCCGAACTGCCCGGGCGTAATCACTCCGGGTGAATGCAAAATCGGTATCCAGCCGGGTCACATTCACAAACCGGGTAAAGTGGGTATCGTTTCCCGTTCCGGTACACTGACCTATGAAGCGGTTAAACAGACCACGGATTACGGTTTCGGTCAGTCGACCTGTGTTGGTATCGGCGGCGATCCGATCCCTGGCTCTAACTTTATCGATATTCTCGAAATGTTCGAAAAAGACTCGCAGACCGAAGCGATCGTGATGATCGGTGAGATCGGCGGTAGCGCTGAAGAAGAGGCGGCTGCATACATTAAAGAGCACGTTACCAAGCCAGTTGTTGGTTACATTGCTGGTGTGACTGCGCCGAAAGGCAAACGTATGGGCCACGCGGGGGCCATCATTGCCGGTGGGAAAGGGACTGCGGATGAGAAATTTGCTGCCCTGGAAGCCGCAGGCGTGAAAACCGTTCGCAGCCTGGCTGACATCGGTGAAGCACTGAAAACTGTTCTGAAATAAATATCTGTAATAAGAAATAGCCCTCGCCGCTTCCCTCTACAGGAATGGCGAAGGGCTGTCGGTTTCGACATGGTTGGCCATCTTATGATGGCCTTTTTTTATGCCTTAAACGTTAACCACGGTTGAAATCTGACCGCAGGCAGCTTTCTGCTGGGCGTCGATAACCGCAGCAATATCCTTAAAGCGACAGGCGCGTCCTCACGATGTCATTTTGTGGAAAATGAAAATTCATATTCTCCATGAACCATATTTTAAAATTTTCTGTGCATACCTGTTTTTTCTGTTTCGAATTATCTGTCACGCTCCAATTTTTATTATTTTAAGGATAATGGGTAAATGGATCCTGACTGCGGGTCTGGGGGGCATGGGCGCGCACAACCGCTGGCGGTGACTCTGGCGGAAACTTGATAATTAAATATCGAGTGACAGCAAAGTAGCATCGACTTTCGTCTGCGTACCCGTTACCTGTTTCTTTCGATATTCAACCCGTTGCCGGAGGTATTGAAGATACCGGTGCCAATAACGACCACGCGGCCAGAAGATTGAAACAGGTTGTCGATAATCTGAACGTGATTTATGGCATTGAACTGATGCATTCCGCACAGGCTCTCGATTTGCGGTTGCAGGCCAATCCACAACTGGCATTAGGAAAATCCACCAAAGCGATGTTTACCGAATATAGAAAAGTCGTGCCGTTTGTCGACCAGGATCGGGTCTTTACCCCAGATATTGCAGCTTCGCAAAAATTCTTAGAAGGATATGCTATAAATCAAAAATAAATTTTTTGTTGATTGTTTATCATAATATCCACAGATATGATAATTGCTATCAATTTAATAATCTTCACTTAACTCGAATCATAATAATCCGAAGGGCGCTGTGCTTTTCGGATTATTATTATCTGATTGAGAGAATTGTCACGACGGGCTTGTGGGTTATAAATATCGTTCATGATTTTTATAAAATATTTATCGCTGCTTTGGTTGCCATTACTTAGCAATAAGTAATGATTTTTTGATAGTTTAAACTATTTTTAAGGGACGGCATTATGAGAGGAAAAATACCCAAAACGGAATTGCTGGTAACTTTTGAGGTAGTCGCACGCCATGAAAGTTATACCAGAGCGGCAGAGGAGTTAGCGTTAACTCAAAGCGCAGTATTCAGGCAAGTTAGCGCACTGGAAGAGTTTCTACATATATCATTATTTGCGCATTCTAAAAGAAGAATATTTCTTAATGATGCCGGAAAGCATTATCTGGGAATTGTTAAAGAAACATTGAATAAGCTTGAACGTGACACAAATACTATCATGACCTGGCAGCCTACGGTTCAGGTTATTGAGCTTGCTGTCAATCCGACTTTCAGTACGCACTGGTTGATCCCTAATTTACGTGAGTTCAATAAATTGTATCCCGATATTATTGTCAATATTCACTCATTGGCTAATAACGGGGATTTTCTGAATCGGGAATACGATGCCGTCATTATGCGTGAAAATTTTTGCGTGCCCTGGTCGGAGGTAGAATATCTCTTTGAGGAAGAGATCCTGCCGGTATGCAGCGGCAGTTTACTTTCACTTCCTGACCAAAAACTGTCTGTTGCAGAGCTATTAAGTGAGCTACCACTGCTGCATCAAAGTACCCGTATTACTGGCTGGGAAGAGTGGTTTGCATTGTCTGGCGTTAGTAGCCCGTTGGTGAATAACGGGCCACGTTTTGATTTACTTTCAATGCTGATTGCCGCCGTGCGATCTAATCTCGGTGTGGCGCTTTTGCCTCGGTTTGCAATTCAACACGATTTAGATAGCGGTGATATGGTGATCCCGTGTGATGTGCCTATTCGCACCGGCAATCGATTTATTATGACGTGGCGGGAAGAGAAGGCTGATTATCCGCACTTGCAACTCTTTCGTGAGTGGTTGTTTGCAAAATCGGTCGTACCGGAGGAGATGTAAAACCTGCGCCTGGCGAGATGCCAGGCGCAGTCATTACCAGTCGATACCTGGCTGTGCCTGACCGGGTGATTTGGCAGTGAAGCGTTCACCTCTTCAGTATCCAGAAAATGGTAAGCCAGCATAAAGGTCAGCTCATCCAGCACGACTAAATCGTAACGTTCACTTTCATTAATGCCCCGCAGGGCAAGTGGCGCAGCGGTGTTGCTGCTCAAACTGGCTAAAGAAATTATTGCCTTTATCATCCACCAGAATGAACGCGGGCAAGTTTTCAACCTCCATCATCCACACTGCTTCCATGCCCAACTCCGGATATTCCAGGCAATGCAGGCTTTTGACATATTCTTGCGCCAGTAACGCCGCCGCACCGCCGATACTTCCCAGATTAAAGCCGCCATGTTTGTGACAGGCATCGGTAACCTGCTGGCTGCGGTTGCCTTTCGATAACATCACCAGACTGCCGCCAGCGGCCTGGAAGGCGTCGACATAACCATCCATTCGACCGCCCGTAGTTGGCCCAAGAGAACCACAGGCCATATTTTCCGGTGTTTTCGCAGGGCCAGCGTAATAGACGATATGATGCTTCAGGTAATCCGGCATCGGTTCGCCGTTATCCAGTCGTTCTTTTATTTTGGCGTGGGCGATATCACGCTCCACCACAATGGGGCCGCTTAACGACACACGGGTGCCGATCGGTAATGTGGCGAGATCATGCATTACTTCACGCAATGGACGATTTAGATCAATCTGTACGTTATGTGCGTGATTTTCTTCCCGCATTGAGGCTGGAATATATTGCCACGGATTATGTTCGAGTTTTTCCAGCCAGATACCGTGCTTGTTAATTTTGGCTTTAATATTACGATCGGCGGAACAGGAGAGCGCCATAGCAATTGGGCTGGAGCCACCGTGGCGCGGCAGACGAATAACACGAATATCATGAGCGAAATATTTGCCACCAAACTGAGCACCAATGCCAAATTGTTGGCTGGCGTCGAGTAAGGTTTTTTCCAGCTCAACATCGCGGAAAGCTTGTCCCTGCTCGTTTCCGCTGGTGGGCAGATTATCGTAGTATTTTGTCGACGCTAGTTTGGCGACTTTTAACGCCTGATCGGCAGAAAGTCCCCCGACGACAAAGGCGATGTGGTAGGGCGGACAGGCGGCAGTTCCCAGCGATTTCATTTTTTCGATTAAAAACGCAGTCAGTTTTTCTGGTTGCAGGAGAGATTTGGTTTCCTGGTAAAGCGCAGCTTTATTGGCGGAGCCACCTCCTTTATTGACACACAGAAAATGGTACTCGTCGCCGGGGACGGCGCTGATATCAATCTGTGCCGGAAGATTGGTTTGTGTATTGACTTCGGTATACATATCCAGCGGCGCATTTTGTGAAAAGCGCAGATTATTTTCCTGGAAAGTGGTGTAAATACCTTTGCTTAAGGCTTCGGCGTCATTGCCTCCGGTCCAGATGTGTTGCCCTTTGCTGGCGACAATGGTGGCGGTGCCGGTGTCCTGGCAGTTGGGTAATATCCCTTTTGCTGAGACTTCGGCATTGCGCAGTAGCTGCAAGGCCACATATCTGTCATTACTGCTGGCCTGCGGATCGTTCAGAATGCTGGCGACTTGTTGCAGGTGAGCGGGACGTAAGAAAAAAGAGGCTTCATAAAATGCCTCCCGGGCAAGCAACGTTAATGCTTCCGGGGCGACTTTTATCACTTCTTCGCCGTCTATTTCCGTTACTGTAATGTATTGATTGCTGATTAATTTATATTCCGTTGCGTCTTTATATTGTAAAAACGGTTCTTGCCAGATAAATGGTTTAGACATAATGTGTTCTCACATTGTGGTTATTTTTACCGAATGATAAGGCAGGCCTTTTTTCCCGCAGAGACTGGATGAGTTATATCACGTTGTCATTCGGTATTGACTTAAGTATTATTTAATTACGAGTGATTGTTTTATGATTTTTAGGGGAACGTAGGCCACTATTTATTCCTGCTGTGATAATATTGGCGCGCATCGTAATCTATTTTATTGATATGTTTAGATAAATGCACCTGACATAAATATCTGTGCAGGTACATTTATGGGATTGATAATCTAAACAGTATTAATTACTAAATATCAAAATGAATGCTTAATAAAGGGGCGTGCTGCTGCGCACCATAAACATCATTATCGCCCACATTCCCGGAGATGATATCTCGTGGCATGACGATTTTTACTGCATTAGAAGGATCAAACCAGACAATACGATGAATAAAGTCAGGTTCAACATGATATAAGTCAGCAATCAGTTCTGGGGTTAATTGCCCGGATGATTTAACGCGCTCATAGTTTTCTTTCGTTTTAAATAAAATATCTAACACCAGCTCGTACGGCCCGGCATTTTTCGAGCGGATAACCTGTGCCAGTGAGACAATAGACTGTTTCATGCCTGAACTCCTTCTGGCGTCACCTGTTCAATATGGAAATCAAAACGCAGTGCGTCGTTGGCTTCAATCAGGTGATAGATAGAAAACTCGTATACGGGGCCACTCTGGATATCAGAAGGGGAGAACGGGAACGCCAGGTTGCCCGCAGTGGCGATGCGATTTTCATAGCCATAGTGCAACATAGTGGAGCGCACCAGTGAGCAAACACTGTTGGCGATTTCTTGCGTCGGTGCGACCACATCCAGGACGATCCCCAGTTCATGTCCGGCAGTTTCCACGGGCTCGTGGTCGCCCATGACACCATTTTTACCGTACAGGTGGAATGTCATTCGAATACTGTCATCGGGAAGTGACAGGTTGCGCGTCACGCTGGCTTTGACCTCTTCAATGATTTTGTCGATCCCGGCGATCATGATTGGGTCGCGAGTGCCGGCGATGGTCAGGCAGCGGAAGCCCACCTGCCGCGCGCCTTCCAGCTTCAGTGCATATGGCGTTTCTTCATGCTTAGAACCGCTGACATAAACTTCACCGTCGTTCACGGCTTTGAAGGTGCAGCCTTTCAGATTCAGAACACCGCCAGGTCCCGGCAGGAAGTAGGGATCGGATTTCTCATACAGCGTGTGTGCAGCTGCTGACGTTTCGGTAAATTTACGCTGCGGATTAAATGTCTTTAGTGTAAAGCCGTTGTCATCAATGATGCCCATCGCACAGTCAGAGCCAGAACCGGGCGTTGCGGCGATTGCCGCGCACTCAAGAATTTTCCCACAATGCAGCGCCAGCCCTTCGTCAAAGCCTTGCATGATTGGTAGCGCGGCAAAACAGGCCGGATCATAAGCCCGGCCGCCCAGTACCACCTGTGCGCCTTCTTTCAGCGCCCGCTGGAAGGGTTCAATACCCATTTGCGCGACGATATAGGTACTTTCGTCAATCGCGTCGTGTGTTAACGGCGGGACAAAATCCAGTGCCGTGATTTTGCCGTTATCCAGCGCCTGGTGGACGATGGCTTTGTCAACGTCCGCCGGGATCAGCGCCATCGAGAACGAAAGTTTTTCCTCTTGCGCAATCTCGTGAATAATTTGACGACACCATTCAAGATGCGGGGCAGCACCAGAACCACCTGCCGTCCCGATCACCACCGGAATATTATTTTGTACCCCTGCGGTTATCATATAGCGCAGGTCGCGTTTAACCCCCGCGCGGTCGGTAAATGGTTTACCCGCCCCCAGATAGTGCGGTCCAGGATCGGAAGAACCGGCGTCAACGGCGATCAGGTCGGGAGATTCCGCCATCGCTTTGCGGAAGCTCTCTTCAGGGAAGCCATAACCGAGGATTGCAGTAGGTGATAAGACTTTAAAAGAACGAGCCATCTGTTAATCCTTAGCCAGCATCAGCGCGATAGTCCGATTCATTTCGTTGAACACGATGTCGAGGCCTTCGTCAAACCCCATTCCCGGTTTTACCAGCATCCGCATGGGACGCGCGGCAAGAGCTACGTGGACGCAAGTACGGGCGCTGACATCGGTTTCGTTACAGGTGCCACCCTGATAGGCTTCCATTCCGTGGCTGTTGCAGTACAGAACCGCATCGACGATGTTGTGAATACTGCCCAGATCAGGCGTTTTGATTTGCACCATGTGGCAACTGGCTGCATCAGTAAAATCAACGATATCCTGGTAGGTGTTACACCATTCGTCAGCGACAATTTTCACGCCGGAACCGAGGCGCGTCAGCTCTTTGGTGATGGCAGTCAACAGGCGAATTTGGTCAGGCTTGTTACCGGCATCGACCGGACCTTCAATGTACAGCGGCAGACCTTGTGTTTCTTCTTCCAGGCTGGCGATGTATTGCGCGCAGCGAACAGGATCCATGTCGAAGATCAGACCGATGGTGCCGTATACATCGATGTGCAGGGTAGGGTGGTAGCGAGCGCTGGTGCGTTTGCTCAGAATGCGATCTGACAGCCAGCGGATATATTCGCGCAGTTTTTCCCCCTTAAAGCCCAGCTTCTCTTCGACGTTATTAATCAGTGCATGGGGCAGCACGTCGATCCCTTTGAGGATCATCTTATCGACGGCGATATACCGATCGTCGCCGCTCTGGCCAAATAAAGGAATGGATTTCGCCACGCGCGGTAGCTGCCATTCATCGCAAATTACTTCAGTTTTCAGACGACCCGTTGCCAGCGCGGTAGCGTCAAGCAGCGCCTGCGATAACCCATAGCGCACGGCGGTATGCAGCAAGTTGCCGTTAACACGCAGCTTGTCGAAAAAACGGGCGTTCGGCACAAACGCATCCACATCGCGGTCTTCCAGTAACGGTTTGATATGGTCATTAAGGAACGGAATAAAATGCTCTGCGAGGAACAGCGGATCGCGACCGCCTGCTCCGGAGTACTGCACCGCAGCACAATCACCAACCGCGACTGCACCATTTTCCAGAATCAACTGAACTGAAACGCATTCCCCAGCCTGACGAACTGCGCTAAAACCAGACGTAACCGGCTCTCCGGTATAAAAAAATCCGTCGTGACCCGCTCCGTTTTTTATCGCCTGCTGGTCATCGAAATAGAATGAGGAGTAGCCAGCGGTGAACAGGGCCTGTTTTATTTTCATTATGGTCTTCCTATTAATTTACTGTGGGATACAGCATTGATGTCATCTACAACCATCTGGAATGTCGGTTGGCGTCCTTCAACGCGTGCGCGTTCGGCAACATAATCGTGGTGAAGGTCGAGAATGTCTTTTGGCAACGGAACGGCGCCAGCTTCCAGCACGCGTATTGCGCCGGTGTTGTCGCGGACCGGAAGAATTTTGCCCGCGTTGCAGGCGGCTGGCGCAAAAGGCACATCCAGTACGCCCGCTTCAAATGCCAGCACCGTACCGCGCGCGATATCCCCATTCCCCAGTTCGAACACTTTATTCAGCACGGCGCGAACTTCGCTCTTAATCAGCTCAACTTCCAGTTCCACCGCAGGACACGGCGGGAATTTCTGATCGCTAACCATATTGAGCATTTGGCGGGAGGCTTTCAGCCCCTGCACGTTGGCGGCAGCGGTAGGGATGCCCCAGGCTTCATGCGGACTCTTGGTTATCACTTTTGTTGCGCCCGACATTCCGGCAACCGCCGCGCCCCAGGAGATAATCGCGAACGCTTTTGACTCGTCTTCCGGGAAACCGCCCATCCACTGGTGGAACACCGTACTTAATTCGTAATCTGCATAGCCATGGTTCTGGAAGTATTCGTGAGCGAGTTCACGCAAAGACTGGATCGCCGCAATATCTTGCGTCAGGCTTCCGACCTGACCATAACCGACGGTGATAGATTTCACGCCCTGTTCCAGCGCCAGCAAGCCCTCGATTATCGCAATAGAGTGCGAGATAAACGGTGGAATTAAGGTACCTGTAAGCGGGCCAAACGGTTCGCGGTTGATGCGAATACCGTACTCTTCATACAGCCCCATTAAACGGTCGCAGTACTGCCAGTCGCGGATCGATTTTTCCAGTGTCACGCGTTTGGCATACGGAATATTGTAGGAAATGCCGCCGCCTTCATAGCTGGTGAAGCCGCTGGCCATTGAAATTTCAGCCAGCAGCCGCGCATCTGGTGTGCCGTGGCGGATCTGTAGCGGTTTTTGCAGGGTTTCGGTCAGACGACGACATGCTGCGACGCCGTGGTTAACCACCGGTAAACCGTTCAGTTTAGAGGTTCCGGCTTCGATGGATTTTTTAATCCCTATCGCGGCTTCTTCGTAACGATTCAGACGGGTATAGGCATCGATGGTGCTCGGCAGCAGATCACACTCATCTTGCAGAGTTTTGAGTAGTTCGATGTGTTCGTCCATCAACGCCACGCCTGCGCGCGGTTGGCTAAGTGTTTTACCTTCCAGGTCTGCTTTCAGTAGGGCAAGGGAAAAGCGTTTATGATCAGGAATGGTTTGTTGATATTTAACGCCATCTTCGAAGTTTTCAACATCCTTGCCGGTTTCCCAGGTTTTCAGTACCTGTTGCCGCTCGGTCATGAATTCGTCATGGGTTAATTTCTTATTTCGAAGTTCCATTGATTGCTGCCTTAATTGTTATAGGGTTAAGCATTGAATACTGGTACGCGCGGCGGCCTGCGGATCTACTCTGGCGACGTTTGCCAGCAGTGGAAATAGCCCCCGTGGATCTCGGTAATATTCAAATTCGGTCGGTAAGAGAATGCGTTTGCCGTCGTCGTTTAACTCGCGGTGTTTCAACCAACGATGAATATCAAACTGGCTTGCGCGCGACAGCTATCCACCGGAACCAACGACTTTGCGCACGGTGGTCAGGTCGCGTCCCATCTGTAAATCGACATTGCCGACGCAGGTGCAGACCTCTTTTTTGGTGCCGGCATGACGTTCAGTGGCGTAACCTACGCGCAGCCCGGCCAGCACAGTATCGAAATATTTTTCTTCTGCGTTAGTGGGTAAATGATCGGGATGTGCGACTAAATGACGGAGATAATGATAAAAAGCGTCCTGCTGTGTGGGGTGCTGAGAAAAGAGCACATTAACTAAGTCTTTTGCGCTTTCACCAACCACTATGGCTGAGACGCGCATTCCCAGATCGCCTTCAACGGTCCGTTTTACGAATGGTTCCGGTACGCCGTGTAAAACGGTGTCGGGCGAGAGATTATTGGCGCAGGCAGAATACATATCGGTGGTTGCGCCGCCCATGTCGATCAGCATGAACTCTTTCCAACTGCTATCGACATTACTGATTGCCTTAACCAGTTCAAAAACTGTCCACGGCGTCGGCATCGGCTCTTCGCCCGTTTCATCAACAATTACATCCAGCCCTTTTCCTTTAACAATGCGTTTGAGGAAAATGTCGCAGATGGCCTGACGTGCGGCGAAAGGGGAGGGATTTTCAAGATCAGGCAGGACGTTATCGACGATGGTCAGATCTTTATGCCCGAGGATGTCCTGTATGTTGTCCTGAATATCCCGGTTTCCGGCATAAATAATGGCGCAATCGAGTTTTGATTCCGCCAGCACACGGGCGTTATTTAGCCCGTAACTCTCTTCTCCGCCATCGGTGCCGCCCGTGAACAAGAGGATATCGGGTGGTGACTCTTCCAGCGCCTGAATATCACGGCGGTTCAGCTTGTAGGAGTAATTCTGCGCAATTTTAGCGCCAGCAGAGTGAGCGGTTACTTTCGCGGATTCCAGGGTAATAGAAGGCACTAATCCCATTGCGGCAACCGCCAGTCCACCTTTGGCTGAAGAGGAGTACTTCAATGCGACTTCGCCACTTTTTAACAGGGGGAGGGCGTTATTTACGTTTAACACCTGATTCAGGCTTGAGAAAAAACCATCGGCCAGATGACGCGTGGTGGTTGGAGTCAGAACGTGGTTAACCAGCGTTAACGCGTCCCCCTCCCGGGTAAAGAGGGCAGCTTTGGTCCACGTCGATCCAATATCGACAGAGACGATTTGCATCAGATGGCCTCTTCGAAAATACGTGTTTCAACACCATGACGCTGGTTGATATCGTTGGCCATCAGCTGGCAGACATCTTCTAAGTCATGACTGGGGGCGAAGACGCGGTCAAAACCCATCTCTTTGAATTTGATTTCCACGTCGGCGAAGTCATGTTTACCCACCACCAGGTTACCGCCTACATAGAGCAGAATGTCGCCAAGTCCACGTTCGATGCAGCGTTCACGCATGCCCAGACAGTCGATATCACCATGTCCATAGATAGAGGAAACCACTATCGCGTCAGCGCCAGTTTCAATGGCGGCATCAATATATTCATCCTGGCTGACCATTACGCCCAGGTTAATGACTCTGAAGTCGTGGGAAGTAAAAACGCGATCCAGAACTTTATTGCCAACTGCATGGCAGTCGGCACCAATAACGCCCAGCACAAGTGTTGCTTTCTTCATGGGGAATCCTTTGTAAGACAGAGAGAGGGTAAAATAAGTTACACACGTCGTATTTATGGCCGTTTTCTGCGGCACATGATTAATAACACTGGAGTGTCTTTGTCCTGTCGTCAGGTTGCAATTGATCTATTTTCAAAATATTTTTCGAAAAATGCTTGTTTATGTGGTTGCTTTAAATATGACAGTTATTTCAACTATTTACATATATGGCTGTTATTGATTTTAATTTTTCAAATTATATTGATTTAATGTGTTGATATATTTGTGATCAACATCTGATTTGCATTTTTGTGAGAGTGGGCTGGTTATAAAAGCAGTTCCATAAAGTTGGCTGTGCATTATTAATACAATTTACTGCCGTATTAACATAGAATTGTAACGGTAATGTTGAAAGTAACAAATGGTTAATAACTCATTTGGGGGGGCTATTCATTGGACATAATTAATCATCTCTAATGAAATGATTA
This sequence comes from Escherichia whittamii, assembly GCF_014836715.1. Taxonomy (GTDB): domain Bacteria; phylum Pseudomonadota; class Gammaproteobacteria; order Enterobacterales; family Enterobacteriaceae; genus Escherichia; species Escherichia whittamii. The sequence goes on along the minus strand of NZ_JACSQI010000018.1, from coordinate 10,205 downwards.
TTCTGGACCAGTCGAGCGTATTACTTAGAGGGGGCTGGTGTTCAATAACGTTCAGATATAATACCGTTTCATTGTCTCGCCTTGCAGTTGGGCTAATAAAAATAATTTACATATAACAACACAGGATAAACTTAGTTATTGAATCTCATGTTGTTTGGTGTTGGGTCACTGAGCTGTTCGTTGAATATAAGAATGGAAAAATACTTATATCAGATGCAATTTCGCTTAAAAATTTTCTTTTCTTCTCCCTGCAATCTACAAATCAATCCTTTAATGTGATTATTAGCAAGAAAACAATAACATTCCGGGGATAAAGATTGGTGCTCATAAAGACAACAATCAATTAACTTTGATAAAAATATGTTATGTAAAATGAAAACAAATTGGCTAATCTAATCAATTAGTATTATAAAAAGTCGGCAAGGTGCTTTTGTTAAATAAAGTACTGGTTTTTTATCTATATCTTTCCTGGTGGATAAATATTTTGCACTTATATATCACAATAAATTAACAATAAAATCATCAGTAATCTATAGTTTACATGTGATTAACATATTTGATTGATTTTGATATAAATCAATTTTTAAATCTTGAAAAAAATCAGTAAAATGCGATAAATTGTTGTAGATCAAATTGGTGGGGTAGTGACAATTTCGCTATAAATTGATCACTGTCGAAAAATGCAAATTTGCTCAATAAAAACCTGTTTATTGTAAGGATTTTGCAGCGTAATATAATTGCGGGATCAATTTGGTTTATTCATTAACATATTTGTAACTTTTTATCATTGTCTTTTCCTCTTTTGATGAAGTGGCAACGATAGGGGCGAGCAAATACATTTGTATTGGGGCATGCGTGTGACCCTTTCTAACGGGGTTCACTCTCGGAGTCTTCATGCGATGAGCAAGGAGTCATGATGTTAGATATAGTCGAACTGTCGCGCTTACAGTTTGCCTTGACCGCGATGTACCACTTCCTTTTTGTGCCACTGACGCTCGGTATGGCGTTCCTGCTGGCCATTATGGAAACGGTCTACGTCCTTTCCGGCAAACAGATTTATAAAGATATGACCAAGTTCTGGGGCAAGTTGTTTGGTATCAACTTCGCTCTGGGCGTGGCAACCGGTCTGACCATGGAGTTCCAGTTCGGGACTAACTGGTCTTACTATTCCCACTATGTAGGGGATATCTTCGGTGCGCCGCTGGCAATCGAAGGTCTGATGGCCTTCTTCCTCGAATCCACCTTTGTAGGTCTGTTCTTCTTCGGTTGGGATCGTCTGGGTAAAGTTCAGCATATGTGTGTCACCTGGCTGGTGGCGCTCGGTTCAAACCTGTCCGCTCTGTGGATTCTGGTCGCGAACGGCTGGATGCAAAACCCAATCGCGTCGGATTTCAATTTCGAAACCATGCGTATGGAGATGGTGAGCTTCTCCGAGCTGGTGCTTAACCCGGTTGCTCAGGTGAAATTCGTTCACACTGTAGCGTCTGGTTATGTGACTGGCGCGATGTTCATCCTCGGTATCAGCGCATGGTATATGCTGAAAGGCCGTGACTTCGCCTTCGCAAAACGCTCCTTTGCTATCGCTGCCAGCTTCGGTATGGCTGCCGTTCTGTCTGTTATTGTTCTGGGTGATGAATCTGGTTACGAAATGGGCGACGTGCAGAAAACCAAACTGGCTGCAATTGAAGCCGAGTGGGAAACTCAACCTGCGCCTGCTGCCTTTACTCTGTTCGGTATTCCTGATCAGGATGAGCAGACGAACAAATTTGCGATCCAGATCCCTTACGCTCTGGGTATTATCGCAACGCGTTCCGTGGATACACCGGTTATCGGCCTGAAAGAGCTGATGGTGCAGCATGAAGAACGCATCCGTAACGGGATGAAGGCATACTCTCTGCTCGAGCAACTGCGTTCTGGTTCTACCGACCAGGCTGTCCGTGACCAGTTCAATAGTATGAAGAAAGACCTTGGCTACGGTCTGCTGCTGAAACGCTATACGCCGAATGTGGCTGATGCGACTGAAGCGCAGATTCAACAGGCAACCAAAGACTCCATTCCGCGTGTAGCGCCGCTGTACTTCGCGTTCCGTATCATGGTGGCGTGTGGCTTCCTGCTGCTGGCAATCATTGCGCTTTCCTTCTGGAGTGTCATCCGCAATCGTATTGGCGAGAAAAAATGGCTGCTGCGCGCCGCGCTGTACGGTATGCCGCTGCCGTGGATTGCTGTAGAAGCTGGCTGGTTCGTTGCTGAATATGGTCGCCAACCGTGGGCTATCGGTGAAGTGCTGCCTACCGCCGTGGCGAACTCGTCACTGACCGCAGGCGACCTCATCTTCTCGATGGTACTGATTTGCGGTCTGTATACCCTGTTCCTGGTGGCAGAATTGTTCTTAATGTTCAAATTTGCACGCCTTGGCCCAAGCAGCCTGAAAACCGGTCGCTATCACTTTGAGCAGTCTTCCACGACTACTCAGCCGGCACGCTAAGACAGGAGTCGTCAAATGATCGATTATGAAGTATTGCGTTTTATCTGGTGGCTGCTGGTTGGCATTCTGCTGATTGGTTTTGCAGTCACTGACGGTTTCGACATGGGGGTGGGCATGCTCACCCGTTTCCTCGGTCGTAACGACACCGAGCGTCGAATTATGATTAACTCCATCGCACCACACTGGGACGGTAACCAGGTTTGGCTTATCACCGCGGGCGGCGCGCTGTTTGCTGCCTGGCCGATGGTCTATGCCGCTGCGTTCTCCGGCTTCTATGTCGCGATGATCCTCGTGCTGGCGTCTTTGTTCTTCCGTCCGGTCGGTTTTGATTATCGTTCCAAGATTGAAGACACCCGTTGGCGCAACATGTGGGACTGGGGCATCTTCATTGGTAGCTTCGTTCCGCCGCTGGTGATTGGCGTGGCGTTCGGTAACCTGTTGCAGGGCGTACCGTTCAACGTGGATGAATATCTGCGTCTGTACTACACCGGTAACTTCTTCCAGCTGCTTAATCCGTTCGGCCTGCTGGCTGGTGTGGTGAGCGTCGGGATGATCATCACTCAGGGCGCAACCTATCTGCAAATGCGTACCGTGGGCGAACTGCACCTGCGTACCCGTGCAACGGCTCAGGTGGCGGCGCTGGTGACACTGGTGTGCTTCGCACTGGCTGGTGTATGGGTGATGTACGGTATCGATGGTTATGTCGTGAAATCGACAATGGACCATTACGCAGCCTCTAACCCGCTGAATAAAGAAGTGGTTCGTGAAGCTGGCGCATGGTTGGTGAACTTCAACAATATGCCGATTCTGTGGGCTATTCCGGCGCTGGGTGTTGTTCTGCCGCTGCTGACCATCCTGACTGCACGTATGGATAAAGCCGCGTGGGCGTTTGTGTTCTCCTCCCTGACGTTGGCCTGCATCATCCTGACTGCCGGTGTCGCAATGTTCCCGTTTGTGATGCCGTCCAGCACCATGATGAATGCAAGTCTGACAATGTGGGATGCAACTTCCAGCCAGCTGACGCTTAACGTTATGACCTGGGTTGCGGTGGTTCTGGTTCCGATCATTCTTCTCTACACCACCTGGTGTTACTGGAAAATGTTCGGACGTATCACCAAAGAAGACATTGAACGTAACACCCACTCTCTGTACTAAGTAAGGAGCTAATAATGTGGTATTTCGCATGGATTCTGGGAACGCTTCTTGCCTGTTCGTTTGGGGTAATCACCGCGCTGGCGCTTGAGCACGTCGAATCAGGTAAAGCCGGTCAAGAAGACAGCTAATGAGTAAGATTATCGCAACGTTGTATGCGGTAATGGAAAAGCGCCCCTTGCGGGCGCTTTCCTTAGTGATGGCACTTCTGTTAGCAGGATGTATGTTTTGGGACCCATCACGTTTTGCCGCGAAGACCAGTGAACTGGAAATCTGGCATGGATTATTGCTGATGTGGGCCGTCTGCGCAGGCGTAATTCACGGCGTGGGTTTTCGTCCGCAGAAGGTTCTTTGGCAAGGGATTTTTTGCCCACTGCTTGCCGATATTGTTCTCATTGTCGGGCTGATTTTCTTCTTCTTTTAAATCAGAATTCTCTTTAAAAATTTATGGACCTTCAACAGTCCATAAATTTTTACGCTCCCTTAACTTGCCCTCATTCCCAAACCTCAATCGCACGCGTATAGTAGCAGCGTTTAAAAGTTCTAACTTTTGTTGCATTACCGGGATGTAAAGTGAATACAACGCTGTTTCGATGGCCGGTTCGCGTCTACTATGAAGATACCGATGCCGGTGGTGTGGTGTACCACGCCAGTTACATCGCTTTTTATGAAAGAGCACGTACAGAGATGCTGCGTCATCATCACTTCAGTCAACAGGCGCTGATGGCTGAACGCGTTGCCTTCGTGGTGCGTAAGATGACGGTGGAATATTACGCACCTGCGCGGCTCGACGATATGCTCGAAATACAGACTGAAATAACATCAATGCGTGGCACCTCTTTGGTTTTCACGCAACGTATTGTCAACGCTGAGAATACTCTGCTGAATGAAGCCGAGGTTCTGATTGTTTGCGTTGACCCACTCAAAATGAAGCCTCGTGCGCTTCCCAAGTCTATTGTCGCGGAGTTTAAGCAGTGACTGACATGAATATCCTTGATTTGTTCCTGAAGGCGAGCCTTCTGGTTAAACTTATCATGTTGATTTTGATTGGTTTTTCAATCGCATCCTGGGCCATTATTATCCAGCGGACCCGTATTCTTAACGCCGCAGCTCGTGAAGCAGAAGCGTTTGAGGATAAATTCTGGTCTGGAATCGAACTTTCTCGCCTCTATCAGGAGAGCCAGGGAAAACGAGATAATCTCTCGGGGTCGGAACAAATCTTTTACAGTGGGTTCAAAGAATTTGTGCGCCTACATCGTGCCAACAGCCATGCACCGGAAGCCGTAGTGGAAGGTGCGTCGCGCGCGATGCGTATTTCCATGAACCGTGAGCTGGAAAGTCTGGAAACGCACATTCCGTTCCTCGGCACGGTGGGTTCTATCAGCCCATATATCGGTCTGTTTGGTACAGTCTGGGGGATCATGCATGCCTTTATCGCTCTCGGCGCGGTGAAGCAGGCAACACTGCAAATGGTTGCGCCAGGCATCGCAGAAGCGTTGATTGCCACAGCTATCGGTCTGTTCGCCGCTATTCCAGCGGTTATGGCCTACAACCGCCTCAACCAGCGCGTAAACAAACTGGAACTGAATTACGACAACTTTATGGAAGAGTTTACCGCGATTCTGCACCGCCAGGCGTTTACCGTTAGCGAGAGCAACAAGGGGTAAGCCATGGCCAGAGCGCGTGGACGAGGTCGTCGCGATCTCAAGTCCGAAATCAACATCGTACCGTTGCTGGACGTACTGCTGGTGCTGCTGCTGATCTTTATGGCAACGGCGCCAATTATTACCCAGAGCGTGGAGGTCGATCTGCCAGACGCTACTGAATCACAGGCAGTGAGCAGTAACGATAATCCGCCTGTGATTGTTGAAGTGTCTGGTATTGGTCAGTACACCGTGGTGGTTGAGAAAGATCGTCTGGAGCGTTTACCACCAGAACAGGTGGTGGCAGAAGTGTCCAGTCGTTTCAAGGCCAACCCGAAAACGGTCTTTCTGATCGGTGGCGCAAAAGATGTGCCTTACGATGAAATAATTAAAGCGCTGAACTTGTTACACAGTGCGGGTGTGAAATCGGTTGGTTTAATGACGCAGCCTATTTAAGCATCTGCGTTTCCCTTGCTTTAAGAGAGCGGGTAACAGGCGAACAGTTTTTGGGAACCGAGAGTGTCAAAGGCAACCGAACAAAACGACAAGCTCAAACGGGCGATAATTATTTCAGCAGTGCTGCATATCATTTTATTTGCGGCGCTGATCTGGAGTTCGTTCGATGAGAACATAGAAGCTTCAGCCGGTGGCGGCGGTGGTTCATCCATCGACGCCGTCATGGTTGATTCAGGCGCAATAGTTGAGCAGTACAAGCGCATGCAAAGCCAGGAATCAAGTGCGCAGCGTTCTGAAGAACAGCGTAAGAAACAGGAGCAGCAGGCTGCTGAAGAGTTGCGCGAGAAACAAGCTGCAGAACAGGAACGCCTGAAGCAAATTGAAAAAGAACGTTTAGCAGCTCAGGAGCAGAAAAAGCAGGCTGAAGAAGCGGCTAAACAAGCTGAGTTAAAGCAAAAACAAGCGGAAGAGGCGGCAGCGAAAGCTGCGGCAGATGCTAAAGCGAAGGCCGAAGCGGATGCTAAAGCTGCGGAAGAAGCAGCGAAGAAAGCAGCTGCGGACGCGAAGAAAAAAGCAGAAGCAGAAGCCGCCAAAGCCGCAGCAGAAGCGCAGAAAAAAGCTGAGGCCGAAGCCGCCAAAGCTGCAGCGGCGCTGAAGAAGAAAGCGGAAGCGGCAGAAGCAGCCGCTGCGGAAGCTAGAAAGAAAGCAGCTGCTGAAGCTGCTGAAAAGGCGAAGGTAGAAGCTGAGAAGAAAGCGGCTGCTGAAAAGGCGGCTGCGGATAAGAAAGCAGCCGCAGAGAAAGCCGCAGCCGAGAAAAAAGCAGCGGCAGAAAAAGCGGCTGCTGAAAAGGCTGCCGCTGATAAGAAAGCCGCTGCAGAAAAAGCCGCCGCAGACAAAAAAGCGGCAGCGGCAAAAGCAGCAGCTGAAAAAGCGGCTGCAGCAAAAGCTGCCGCAGAGGCAGATGATATTTTCGGTGAACTAAGCTCTGGTAAGAATGCACCGAAAACGGGGGGAGGGGCGAAAGGGAACAATGCTTCGCCTGCCGGGAGTGGTAATACTAAAAACAATGGCGCATCAGGCGCAGATATCAATAACTATGCCGGGCAGATTAAATCTGCTATCGAAAGTAAGTTCTATGATGCTTCGTCTTATGCAGGTAAAACCTGTACGTTGCGCATAAAACTGGCACCAGATGGCATGTTACTGGATATCAAACCTGAAGGTGGCGATCCCGCACTTTGTCAGGCTGCACTGGCAGCAGCTAAACTTGCGAAGATCCCAAAACCACCAAGCCAGGCAGTATATGAAGTGTTCAAGAACGCACCATTGGACTTCAAACCGTAATCGCGATGTTGGGCGTCACGGCGGTCAACATCAGACACCGGTTATCGTCGGGTTCTGGTAGTTTTGTGTATTTGAGTTTGTTAACATTCTGCTAAATTATCGTGGGCTATCTGTCCAGATAAGGGAGATATGATGAAGCAGGCATTACGAGTAGCATTTGGTTTTCTCATACTGTGGGCGTCAGTTCTGCATGCTGAAGTCCGCATTGTGATCGACAGTGGTGTAGATTCCGGTCGTCCTATTGGTGTCGTTCCATTCCAGTGGGCGGGACCAGGTGCGGCACCTGAAGATATTGGCGGCATCGTTGCTGCTGACTTGCGTAACAGCGGTAAATTTAATCCGTTAGATCGCGCTCGTCTGCCTCAACAGCCAGGTAGCGCGCAGGAAGTTCAACCGGCTGCATGGTCTGCGCTGGGCATTGACGCTGTCGTTGTAGGTCAGGTAACTCCGAATCCGGACGGTTCTTATAATGTCGCTTATCAGCTGGTTGATACCGGCGGTGCACCGGGTACTGTACTTGCTCAGAACTCATACAAAGTAAACAAGCAATGGCTGCGTTACGCTGGTCATACCGCCAGTGATGAAGTGTTTGAAAAACTGACCGGCATTAAAGGTGCGTTCCGTACCCGTATTGCCTATGTTGTTCAGACCAATGGCGGCCAGTTCCCGTATGAGTTGCGCGTGTCTGACTATGATGGCTACAACCAGTTTGTGGTTCACCGTTCTCCGCAGCCGCTGATGTCTCCGGCGTGGTCACCGGACGGTTCTAAACTGGCATATGTTACCTTCGAAAGCGGTCGTTCCGCGCTGGTTATCCAGACGCTGGCTAACGGTGCGGTGCGTCAGGTTGCTTCATTCCCGCGTCACAACGGTGCGCCTGCATTCTCGCCAGACGGCAGCAAACTGGCTTTCGCGCTGTCTAAAACCGGTAGCCTGAATCTGTACGTAATGGATTTAGCCTCTGGTCAAATCCGTCAGGTGACAGATGGTCGCAGCAACAACACCGAACCGACCTGGTTCCCGGACAGTCAGAACCTGGCCTTTACCTCTGACCAGGCCGGTCGTCCGCAGGTTTATAAAGTGAATATCAACGGCGGTGCGCCGCAACGTATTACCTGGGAAGGTTCGCAGAACCAGGATGCGGATGTCAGCAGCGACGGTAAATTTATGGTAATGGTCAGCTCCAATGGTGGGCAGCAGCACATTGCCAAACAAGATCTGGTAACGGGAGGCGTACAAGTTCTGTCCTCAACGTTCCTGGATGAAACGCCAAGTCTGGCACCTAACGGCACTATGGTAATCTACAGCTCTTCTCAGGGGATGGGATCCGTGCTGAATTTGGTTTCTACAGATGGGCGTTTCAAAGCGCGTCTTCCGGCAACTGATGGACAGGTCAAATTCCCTGCCTGGTCGCCGTATCTGTGATAATAATTAATTGAATAGTAAAGGAATCATTGAAATGCAACTGAACAAAGTGCTGAAAGGGCTGATGATTGCTCTGCCTGTTATGGCAATTGCGGCATGTTCTTCCAACAAGAACGCCAGCAATGACGGCAGCGAAGGCATGCTGGGTGCCGGCACTGGTATGGATGCGAACGGCGGAAATGGCAACATGTCTTCCGAAGAGCAGGCTCGTCTGCAAATGCAACAGCTGCAGCAGAACAACATCGTTTACTTCGATCTGGACAAATACGATATCCGTTCTGACTTCGCTCAAATGCTGGATGCACACGCAAACTTCCTGCGTAGCAACCCGTCTTACAAAGTCACCGTAGAAGGTCACGCGGACGAACGTGGTACTCCGGAATACAACATCTCCCTGGGTGAACGTCGTGCAAACGCCGTTAAGATGTACCTGCAGGGTAAAGGCGTTTCTGCAGACCAGATCTCCATCGTTTCTTACGGTAAAGAAAAACCTGCAGTACTGGGTCATGACGAAGCGGCATACTCCAAAAACCGTCGTGCGGTACTGGTTTACTAAGAGAATTGCATGAGCAGTAACTTCAGACATCAACTATTGAGTCTGTCGTTACTGGTTGGTATAGCGGCCCCCTGGGCCGCTTTTGCTCAGGCACCAATCAGTAGTGTCGGCTCAGGCTCGGTCGAAGACCGTGTCACTCAACTTGAGCGTATTTCTAATGCTCACAGCCAGCTTTTAACCCAACTCCAGCAACAACTCTCTGATAATCAGTCCGATATTGATTCCCTGCGTGGTCAAATTCAGGAAAATCAGTATCAACTGAATCAGGTCGTGGAGCGGCAAAAGCAGATCCTGTTGCAGATCGATAGCCTCAGCAGCGGTGGCGCAGCGGCACAATCAACCAGCGGCGATCAAAGCGGGGCGGCGGCAACGACGCCGACAGCTGATGCAGGTACTGCAAATGCTGGCGCGCCGGTGAAAAGCGGCGATGCAAACACTGATTACAATGCAGCTATTGCGCTGGTGCAGGATAAATCCCGCCAGGATGATGCGATGGTGGCATTTCAGAATTTCATCAAAAATTATCCTGATTCAACTTACCTGCCCAACGCCAATTATTGGCTGGGTCAGTTAAACTACAACAAGGGTAAGAAAGATGATGCGGCGTACTATTTTGCTTCGGTGGTGAAAAACTATCCGAAGTCACCAAAGGCTGCAGATGCGATGTTTAAAGTCGGCGTCATCATGCAGGATAAAGGTGACACCGCGAAAGCAAAAGCCGTGTATCAGCAGGTTATCAGTAAATACCCTGGTACTGATGGCGCTAAACAGGCGCAAAAACGTCTGAACGCCATGTAATGCATAACACGCGACCAGAAGTCGCATTATTTCTGGTCGTGTCGTGCGAATCATAAGCAGTTGAGTGATCTACATCGAAATTTTTGTTGCGCTCAAGTCTGAAATCAGTAATATATGCCGCCGTTGCCACGGGATATCAAACAAACCAAAAGCAACGCAAAAGTGGGTCGTTAGCTCAGTTGGTAGAGCAGTTGACTTTTAATCAATTGGTCGCAGGTTCGAATCCTGCACGACCCACCACTAACATAGTTAGTTGTAGTATCCAGCGTAGTATCGGGTGATTAGCTCAGCTGGGAGAGCACCTCCCTTACAAGGAGGGGGTCGGCGGTTCGATCCCGTCATCACC
>NZ_JACSQI010000017.1 GCF_014836715.1 Escherichia whittamii | reverse complement strand
AAGGAATATCTCAATTATTGAACATAAAATGCGAATCATTTAGTACAAAAAAGCAGCGTTACGTGATCTTTCCCTGCGCTCTAAACAAACTTATCTACACATTTGCGCCAAAAAAACAAATAATATAATTTTCATTACCAAATTTTCAATGGCACATTACAAAAACACAATCGACCAGGGTTGTCTGGTATATATCAAAACATTATTTTCACACACTGCTACTTGCCCCAACATTTAACACAATACAATATATTAACATATAAGTTTGTGAGCATCTAATAGTTAAATAAAAACCTTTCCCTTTATATATTCAAGATGAGTTTTGGCTAATGAGTATAGATTTAAGCCCCGATAGCAAAAAGTGAATTATTAGTATTAAATATACTTTAGACACTACTTTTTCTTTGTGTTGATTATGGCACAGCAAATAAATGAATATCATCTATTATTTTTATAATTACCATATCTCCCACGAATGCCATCATATATTCCTTGACCTATTTTCGTTAACACATTAACTTTATTATCACTTATTGCCAAAGAAATTATAGAACGTAAAAAATTAAAGAAAATTTCGCGAATTTTATATCCCATAGGCACATAGTGCAACCTTAACATATAAAAACTATTTCTAACCAAATAATAACGTCTTAAGGGGCTATGCACCGATATTGTCCGACCAAGAATCGTAATTCTCGAATCACCAATTGTATGAGCCATTAAAGCCCTATTAGTCATGCACACTCTGTATCCCATATTTTTTGCTCTAAGAGACCATTCAACATCAATATAATCTACAAAAAGTTCAGATTTCATTCCTCCAATTTTTTTAAAAACATCTGATGAAAAAAAGGAGCCCGATGCAATGACAAAAGTCACGTCGGTAACCTCACCGATAGGTTTACGACTAATAAAAGGTCCTTTATAACAAGTTCCAAAATAAACTTTATTATTTTGAGGATCATAAAATGAAGGACCTAAAATGCCAACATTATACTTTGTATATATGTACTTCATATTCTCAGAAAATTTATCTTTCAAGATACTATCTTGGTCTAACAACAATAAATATTGTGTACCCAAAGACATAGCATATTCTATGCCTCTATTTTGTGCATATGCGAGACCATAATTCTCATTAAATTGAATAAGATAAAAATCAAACTCATGATTTAAATTTTTAATCTCGATAATATTATTTGAGCCATTATCAACAATTACACATAAATCAACCTGCTTACATACTGATAAAAGCTGCTGCCTGAGGCACTCAATATCTGGGTTGTATGTAACTGTAATCGAACTAATCACTTGGTTCTCCATTGGATGGGTTAATTTTGTCCATGCTTAATTATTTCAAAAAATCATATCTATCTTGTTCCAACATACTTCCCATAATTTCTTTTAATGCCATCCGACCAACCTTTTAGAATAAAATCAATATAAGTTTTCTTATTATTGACAGTTGATATAAATATCATTGTTCTCAACACTGAAAACAAAATCTCTCTTATTTTATACCCCAGAGGGACGTATGGTAAACGAAGCATATAAATAGAATTTCTTGCTAAATAATAACGTCTCAAAGGACTGTGAATGCTAATTTCTCTACCCAAAACTGATTTACGCTCATCACCTATGGCATGACTCATTGTTGCACCAGGAATTGCGTAAAAGTTAAACTTTTTACTTGCAGCTCGGAGACACCATTCAATATCGACATAGTCAATGAATAATTCCTCCTTCATTAGCCCAACATCTTTTAATGTGCTTACTGGTACTAGCATACCTGAGTTTATCAAGAATGAAACTTTGAGTGGCACATTATCTGTTGGAAAAACCTTCTTAGCTCGCATTCCTTTTAAGAGGATAAATGGATATTTGGTTCCTGTCCTTGTGTCGTAAAAAACAGGTCCAATAGCACCAATTTTTTCTCCCTGTAGGGCCAACTTCGACATAGACTCTATCAAATTAGTAAAAAATGCATCTGTGGGAGAAGTATCTTGATCAAAAAAAAGGACTGCTTCGCAGTCTGTTCTTAATATTTTTTTCAGACCTGCATTTTGTGCCCCAGCCAATCCCATATTTTCATCAAGGTATAATATATTGGATTCGTCCTTATATTTAGCTTTTAATATGTTTGAATTTTCACTAGCATTATCAACGAGAAATATATCTAAATTGTATTTTGCTTTTTTTATCTTTCCTATTAGATCATCCAATATACTTATAACCGGATTATACGTTACTATCAAAACTGCTATTTTCGACATCCCCCCTCCCAAGTCATTACATAGCCAGTAATTATAAGCAATAACCAGTTTGATAACCATGTAAGATATTGATCATCAAATAACTGCATTGCTATTGCATAAAAAGTTATCGGGTATACAATATAATAAATGCGTTTTTTCCTATACTTTTGCACATATATTCTTCCCGAAAAAAAACCAAAGATAATTGGGAATAATAATGAAAAATAACCAAAATCCATATAGTAAGGGCGAAGATACGTATATACATTGACAGGAAATGGGACATTTACCCATTCTTGAAGAATGTTGGCGATCTCCACTGGATAGAGCACATTTAACCAAAGGTAAACGTTTCTGAAAGAATAAAAACCAAAAACTTGATTATATGAATCTGGCAATTGGGAAAAAGCCAAAAAACCACCTGAAATATAATTATATAGGTAATATAAAATTAAATCAAAAGATGCTTCTGGGTATCGAAGTCTCATTATCCCAATAAAGAAAATAATAAATAAGCTAACAAAGATTAGTAGCTTTGATATTTTTAGCCTGTTTGGAGTTAAAATTAGTATCGTTATTAAATACAATAAAACCAAAGTTTTTGCACTTAGTATAATAATTATAGGAATGCACAAAACGGTACTAATTAAGAAAAGTCTTCGACTTCTCAAAAGCAAAAAACAAGAAGAGAAGAGCGATAACATTGCGATACGCCCTAGTAAACCATAATTAGCCCCATCGTCAGCAACCAGATAATCTCGGAACGCTGATATGTTTGATAATACATTCAAATTATAGGTTATTAGTATAATCAAATAAAATAATATTATTAAACAAAATGGTAGTGCTTTTACATAAGATTCTTTATCAATATTTAACTTAGAAACTTTATTTTTATTAAAAAGACTAATTCCACCGATAAAAGAAAAAATAAAAAACATTGAATTTGCTATAACTATATAATAGTTATTCGGCAAGTATTTTTCTTCAGCAAAAACAAGAATTAAGCTTGCACTTATAAGCCAAATTATCGTATGTACAACTGCTGGATGTGTTATTTCAAGCTTAAAGTAGAAACATATAATTAGGTAACAAAGGTATATTATAACCATTGCTTGAACGACATTCATATTATATCCTATCCATGTTATAGATACCGATCCTTTCAACCAGGAATAGAATTATAAAATCTAATAATGATCTCAATGAAAAGGCAAACGCCGCTCCAAAAAAAGAATATTTGACGGTCAGTAAATACAAAAGAACTAAGTATGGTATAAATTCTATAATATGTACAATACCAGTCCATTTAGCAAATCCAGCAGACTGAATTCTAGCAAAACATATTTGTGCTACTGAATTGAAAATAAACCCAATTAACAATATGCGGAATACTACCGCTGCATCTCCTCTATACTCATTACCTAACCATATACCTAATATATCGCTTGAAAATAAGAAGAACGGTAACGCTAAAACAATAGATAAACAAAAAACGAGAATTAAAGATCGAAAATAAGTAATTTTGCTCTCTTCTTTAGTTTCAAAACTTAGTTTTGGAAATAGAGCTCTAGCTACAGCGCCCGGAAATAAAGTAAGTCGAGATACCATATCAGACGGCCCTGAATAGTAAGCAACAATATTAGCGCCAGCGAAATGTGAGACAGCAAAACGGTCAATAAACCCCATTAAAGGGCCTATAATATTACTCAGAGTTACCCAGCCACCAAAGCTAATAAGCTCCATCAAAACTTTTTGACTAAATATTCTTTTGAAATTTTTAAGATGGCGCGAACAAAGTTTCCAACTAATAAACGCAACAATCCAACGGCCCAGAATCAACCCTAAGACTGCTGAAATAAGCGTTTGTGAAAACCATGTTGTAATTAATGGTAATAATATTATGAAAGGACTTGTTAGAACTTGTTGAATGTTCAAAGAAGAAAAATTTTCGACGCCTTCAAGATATGCTCGCCATACTTGTGTAAGTAGCAATGCAGGCACACATGCCCCCAGTAATTGGAGAGCTATTACAACTTCATGTCGAATATCCTGTGACACTTTTAAAAAAACAACCAAGTGTGGCGATACTAAATAAGTTAATATTGCTATTAGGATACTTAAAACGGTTACTGTATATAAAGAAGAACCTAAAATAACATTTACTTTTTCATTGTCATTTCTATAAATAGATACAAACCGAATAACTGCACGAGATATCCCACCATCAAAAACACTTGCATATCCCATTAAAGCATAAGCTATAGTGAAAAGACCAAAACGTTCAACACCTAATAACCGAGCTAAGATCCCCATAACGGGGATCGCCATGATAAGTGGAATAACCAGGCCTAAAATATTCCAGCCGGTGTTTTTTAATAAACTCATATAATTCCATTACCGATTATTCTGTTGAAGTACGGCGCATTTTCATCCTTCTTTGATAGAATGATATCGAATGATGATGGCCAATTAATATTAATATCATCATCATTCCAACGTAATGAGCCTTCGGCCTCAGGATGATAATAATTTGTCGTCTTATACAAAAACTCAGCCGTTTCACTCAGTACTAAAAACCCATGCGCAAATCCTTCAGGTATCCACAACTGACGCTTATTCTCAGCTGACAAATTCACCCCAACCCATTTGCCAAAGGTAGGTGACGATTTACGAATATCAACCGCAACATCAAAAACCTCACCTACAACGCAACGTACCAGTTTTCCTTGCGCATAAGGTTCTAATTGATAATGCAGCCCGCGTAAAACACCTTTACTAGACTTCGAATGGTTATCCTGAACAAACTCAACCTTACGCCCTACAGCCTCTTCGAAAACTTTCTGATTAAAGCTTTCCATAAAGAAACCACGCTCATCACCAAAAACTTTTGGTTCAAAAATCAGCACATCAGGAATTTCAGTTTTAATTACGTTCATTTTATTAATAACCTTTAATCATTTTCAGCAGATACTGGCCATAAGCATTTTTCTTCAGCGGTTCGGCTAATACTTTCACCTGCTCAGCATCAATAAACCCTTTACGGTAAGCAATTTCTTCCGGACAGGAAACTTTCAACCCCTGACGCTCTTCAATGGTGGCAATGAAGTTACTTGCTTCAATAAGGCTTTGATGTGTACCAGTATCCAGCCATGCATAACCACGGCCCATCATAGCGACAGATAAACGTCCTTGTTCCATATAAATACGGTTAATATCGGTAATTTCTAGTTCGCCACGGGCAGATGGTTTAAGGTTTTTCGCCATTTCCACAACATCATTGTCATAGAAATAAAGCCCTGTAACTGCATAGTTACTTTTCGGTTGCAGCGGTTTTTCTTCCAGGCTTATTGCCGTACCGTTTTTATCAAACTCCACCACACCATAGCGTTCAGGATCATTAACGTGATAAGCAAATACCGTTGCACCGCTTTCTTTGTTAACAGCATCTTCCATTAGTTTCGGCAAGTCGTGTCCATAGAAGATATTATCGCCAAGCACCAGTGCACAATCATCACCACCAATAAAGTCTTCACCAATGACAAACGCTTGCGCCAGGCCATCCGGACTCGGTTGTACTTTATACTGTAGATTAAGCCCCCACTGGCTCCCGTCTCCCAACAATTGCTGGAAACGCGGTGTATCCTGTGGCGTACTGATAATAAGAATATCGCGAATACCCGCCAGCATCAGTGTTGAGAGCGGGTAATAGATCATAGGTTTATCATAAATCGGCAGCAGTTGTTTGCTCACTGCCATAGTCACAGGATAAAGACGAGTGCCGGAACCACCAGCCAGAATAATACCTTTACGCGTTTTCATTTCACCATTCCTTTTAATTCATCCCGCCCTGGCATCATGAGCGAGATGCAAAAATTTGTTAAATTGCCGTAGTCGTAAATAATTCGTTGAGCATACGTTTCACGCCCACCTGCCAGTCAGGCAAGACAAGCGCAAAGTTCTGCTGAAACTTTTCTGTATTGAGGCGAGAGTTATGGGGACGACGGGCTGGTGTGGGATAGGCCGTTGTTGGCACGGCGTTGAGTTTGTTAAGGGCAAGGTTGATCCCTGCTTTGCGCGCTTCTTCAAATACCAGAGCAGCATAATCGTGCCAGGTTGTTGTACCACCAGCAACCAGATGGTACAAGCCTGCAACTTCCGGTTTATTCAGTGCCACGCGAATGGCATGTGCGGTGCAATCAGCCAGTAATTCAGCACCTGTTGGCGCACCAAATTGATCATTAATCACAGCCAGTTCTTCGCGCTCTTTTGCCAGACGCAACATCGTTTTGGCGAAGTTATTTCCTTTGCCTGCATATACCCAACTGGTACGGAAAATAAGATGCTTTGCGCAATGTTCTTGTAACGCTTTTTCACCAGCTAGTTTTGTTTCGCCATAAACATTTAAAGGTGCTGTTGCATCTGTTTCCAGCCAGGGCGTGTCACCGCTGCCTGGGAAAACATAATCGGTGGAGTAGTGTATAACCCAGGCGCCGACTTCATTCGCTGCTTTTGCAATCGCTTCGACACTTGTCGCGTTAAGTAATTGAGCAAACTCCGGTTCTGATTCTGCTTTGTCTACTGCGGTGTGAGCGGCTGCGTTGACAATAACATCAGGCCGAATACTTCTTACGGTTTCAGCTACACCTTCGGGATTACTAAAATCACCACAATAATCAGTGGAGTGAACATCAAGAGCAATCAGATTACCCAGCGGTGCCAGAGCACGCTGCAGTTCCCAACCCACCTGCCCTGTTTTGCCAAAAAGCAGGATATTCATTACTGACGGCCCTCATAGTTTTGTTCAATCCATGACTGATAAGCACCGCTTTTCACATTCTCAACCCAATTTGTATTGGACAGGTACCATTCCACTGTTTTACGAATCCCGCTCTCAAATGTTTCTTGCGGTTTCCAGCCCAATTCGCGGCTAATTTTGTCGGCATCAATCGCATAGCGGCGATCGTGTCCCGGGCGATCGGCAACATAAGTAATTTGTTCACGATAAGATTTCTCTTTCGGGACTATCTCATCCAACAAATCACAAATAGTCAGTACAACATCGATGTTTTTCTTTTCGTTGTGTCCACCAATGTTATAGGTTTCACCCGCTTTACCTTCAGTAACTACGGTATATAACGCTCGAGCATGATCCTCTACATACAACCAATCGCGGATCTGATCTCCTTTACCATAAATAGGTAATGCCTTACCTTCCAATGCATTAAGAATAACCAATGGAATAAGCTTTTCCGGGAAATGGTAAGGACCATAGTTGTTCGAGCAGTTAGTCACAATTGTCGGTAAACCATAAGTCCGCTTCCATGCACGAACCAGATGATCGCTTGACGCTTTAGAAGCAGAATACGGGCTACTTGGCGCGTAAGCTGTCGTTTCCGTAAATAGCGGTAACGCTTCGTTATTATTTACTTCATCCGGATGGGGTAAATCGCCATACACTTCATCAGTAGAAATATGATGAAAGCGGAAGCTTTTTTTCTTTTCATCATCCAGACCAGACCAATAATTGCGCGCCGCTTCTAAAAGAACATAAGTACCCACAATATTGGTTTCAATAAATGCCGCAGGGCCAGTTATTGAGCGGTCAACGTGGCTCTCTGCTGCCAGGTGCATCACCGCGTCTGGCTGGTGCTGTGCGAAAATACGCGCCATAGCTACGGCATCGCAGATATCTGCATGCTCAAATGAATAACGTTCAGAACCAGAAATTTCAGCGAGCGATTCCAGGTTTCCGGCGTATGTTAATTTATCGACATTAACAACACTATCTTGCGTATTATTTATTATGTGACGAACAACAGCAGAACCAATAAATCCTGCGCCACCAGTAACAAGTATCTTCACTTTTTTATTCCATATAGCTATAGAGCATGCTGTGAAATAGACTGCTCGAGATTTGATTAATAGGGTATTAATGCACGCTACCGCCCCTGGCTTAACAGCTACCAGAGCACTGCGTACATTTCCACGATGTGACGAGCGTAACCCACTCGTGCCAAATCCGAAAAATTCAAACGCTAATTGTCTTACCAAACAGCTGTAGAAACAAGGAAAATCCTGGAAAAATTTGAACTATGATCGCATGCTAACATACTGTTTTCATTGTATTTATAAAAACAACAACGGCAGTAAGATTCAATGAGCAAAACTTATGCTACGAATCTTCACTGCCGTTTTTAATTACTTACTGACCGATACTTCCTGTCGGGAATTTGTTACTCGCTTAACAACTTCTCAATGCCTTTGCGAAATTTCGCCCCTTCTTTCAGGTTGCGCAGCCCGTACTTCACAAACGCCTGCATATAACCCATTTTTTTGCCGCAGTCGTAGCTGTCCCCTGTCATCAGCATTGCATCGACGGCTTGTTTTTTCGCCAGTTCAGCAATGGCATCCGTCAACTGAATACGTCCCCATGCCCCTGGTTGAGTACGCTCCAGTTCAGGCCAAATGTCTGCGGAAAGCACATAGCGACCTACTGCCATGATGTCTGAGTCCAGGGTCTGCGGCTGATCCGGTTTTTCGATAAATTCAACAATGCGGCTGACTTTGCCTTCGCGATCAAGCGGTTCTTTAGTCTGGATGACGGAGTATTCAGAGAGATCGCCCGGCATGCGTTTTGCCAGAACCTGGCTGCGGCCAGTTTCGTTAAAGCGCGCAATCATTGCGGCCAGGTTGTAACGCAGCGGGTCCGCACTGGCGTCGTCGATAACAACATCCGGCAGCACCACGACAAACGGATTGTCGCCAATGGCTGGTCTGGCGCACAAAATGGAGTGGCCTAAACCTAAAGGTTCTCCCTGACGCACGTTCATAATGGTCACACCCGGCGGGCAGATAGATTGTACTTCCGCAAGCAGCTGGCGCTTCACGCGCAGTTCAAGGAGAGATTCTAATTCATAAGAGGTATCGAAGTGATTTTCGACCGCGTTCTTGGACGCATGGGTTACCAGGAGGATTTCTTTGATCCCTGCAGCCACAATCTCGTCAACAATGTACTGAATCATTGGCTTGTCGACGATCGGTAGCATCTCTTTAGGAATCGCCTTAGTTGCAGGCAACATATGCATCCCAAGACCCGCTACAGGAATAACTGCTTTTAAATTCGTCATTATTTCATCCACCTGTAAAATGGTTGCTGAATTATAGCTTGTTCGTTTTTTTTCGCCAGCATCAATTACCCTGAACTGATTGCTGATTTCCTTTCGATGTTACGCCGCTTTGCTCAGGATTGCAGTAGAGTTATTCTTAAGTATGGTGCCATTTTTCCAGGAATGGTCGCAAATCTATCGCCCCCGTTTCGGTAACGTGAAGTTTATCTTTTCCACATTAACGATATGGTGATTAATCCTGTCGATATCGACGGAGCTTTGCCCATTTTCATTCACCGCATGAACACTTATCAGTGACAGCAGCGTCTCGTTCTTTGCCATAAAGACACCACGAACGTCCTTACGCAGGTCGAAATTCATGGTCAATGCCGGGCCCGCGGTGGATTCTTGCATTACGTTGATATTACGCATAAAAAGATGCTGCGGCTTGTTGTGAAGCTCCAGCGAAGCACGCTTCATTTCAATGTTGGTCAACGCCACGAATGAGACAGCATTCCCTGCGGAAATTTGGATTCCGCGCAATTTCCAGGCAAGGTGAGTATTATCAAGATGAATATTATTCAGTCTGAAGTTTTGTGGTATTGAGAGATACTTACCTTTAATGACTCCGTAACCGATTAACATTCCGGCACTATTGGTCATTTCTATATTGTCAATAACAAAGTTATCACATCCATATATCGCTACCGTGGCGTTATCAATACCCGCTTTCTTGCTGAAAGCTGGCGTAATATTATGAGCCTTGATATTACGGATGACGAAGTGTTTACCGTTCTCAACATGAATCAATTGCCGACAATCCGATCCCGTGATATTCGCCACGACAAAGTTTTTAACCGCCTGGTCTTCCGGGTAGTTATTATCATAAGTACTTCCTGCCAGCCCTATTCCGATACCCCAGTTGATTTTGCCATTAGTACAGTTGATGCGCTCAATAACGTGGTCTGATATCAAAATGTCGCGATCATTGATTGCCACGTTCCATTCGATGGCGTCGCCCTGTAAATCGCTGAACTTACAGTTAGTGATTTTGGCACCGATAATCTGGTTATGAAATCCCTGGCGTAAGATGGCGTAGTTAGCGTGGCTGACAGTGAGGTTATCAATAGTCAGGTTACGCATGACCCGTTTGTTTTTGCCGCCGATATAAATTTGCGTTACCGGGCCAAAGCCGCTCATCGCCAGCCCTTTAATGGTGCAGTCAGAACCGCGCACATCAAGGGTGATGTTATGCATACTGCCGCCCTTCTCCCCTGTCACCTGGCTGCCGTCCTGCAAGACAAATCGCCCTCTGCCGTTGCCGCGCAGACTTCCCTGGACTCGCAGTGTTTTGCCTGGTGGAATGAAGATACCAGTGTTGATATTGTCGCAAACGAATCCGGCAGGCACGACGACCGTTTGCCCTTCGCTGAAGGCCTGCTTGAACGAGGCGATCCAGTCGTGCGGATTGTAGTCGTTGATATTAACGCTTTGTCGCGTAGAAAGTGCGCGGGCGAAAGGAGTATGGAGGAATGCAAGCGCAGAGCTTGCCGTCAGAAAGGCGCGTCGGGAGAGTTTTTTCAATGGCATACGTTCTCCTCTATAAAGCCTGCAGCAAGCTGGCGAGTTCTCGGTTAATCACCTGCTGGTTAAAATCATGTTCGACTTTTTCGCGAGCGCGTTTGACCACCGGAGCCAGTTCGTCGGTGTCCAGTTGGCTAAACGCCGCCAGACGTTGCGCCAGTGCGCGAGCATCGTTCTCAGGCACCAGCCAGCCAGATTTATCGGCCTCCACCAGTTCCGGAATACCGCTATGCAGAGTAGAAACCACCGGAATGCCGACCGCCATCGCTTCCATTAGCGCCACGGGTATCCCTTCCATATCGCCGTCCGCTCCCGTAACCGATGGCAACAGGAAGACATCCGCGTCGTCGAGCATCGCCTTAACTTCGTGGCTCGGTTTAAAACCCGGCATCTCCACCACATCTTCCAGTTGATATTGCTCGATGAGTGTGCGCAGGCGTCGTTCCCACGGGCCGATGCCGAGAATGCGATAGCGAAACGCCACGCCCTGCTCTTTCAACTGACGGCAGGCTTCGATCGCCACATGCAGCCCTTTCTTCTCGGTTAAGCGTGCGACAGAAATAATCTCCAGCGGTGTTGCGGGCGCTTTAACCGGACGCGGGCTAAAGCGCGTCGTGTCCACGCCCATGCGCGATACGGCGATTTTTTCCCTCGGACAGCCCATCTTTTGTAGCCTTCCGGCCCACAGATCGCTTATCGGTAACATCAGGTCGCCACGGCGGAACAATTGCTGATATTCGGGTGTGTAGTGGTTGAGCACTTCCCGGCTGGAGATATCGATGCCGTGGAAGATAGTGGCGATTTTGCCGCCTATTACGCCAAGTTCGCGCAATTTTGCAGCGGTTACCCCCGCCGGACCAAAGTGAGCGATAAAGACATCGGCGCGAAACGGTGTTGTAACCTGCCCGCAAATGGCAGACAAAATCAGGTTCCGCGACTCGGCGCCATAGCGTTTTATGTTAAGCGCCTGCCAGGTATTTTTACGATGAATGCCGCGTAACGTCTGGCTGGCGCGGTGGCGCAGCTTCGCCACTTTGCCCGTAGGTTCGTCCTGCAACCAGCGGGTTCTGGCGGCAAGGTTGTATTTCGTCCACGCCGCATGGGTATTTTGCAAGTCCCCTTTTTGCAACGCGACAATCTCCACCTCAAAGCCCATATCAATAAACGCGGTAATTTGGTTGAGGACGAAGGTTTCCGACGACAGCGGAAATTTCAGTAAAAAGAAGCCGACCTTCATTTCACCTCCCCAATGCGTTCCAGTACGGATTGCACCATCTGCATCCCCGTCTTTCGCTCACGGTTGATGGCTTCGCTAACTCGTGCGTTCAGCGCCGGAAGCTGGCCTAAGGTATCCGCAACCATCGCTTGTAGGCTGCCGTCTAATAAATGACGGATATCAATCGCCAACTCCGGCAGCCCCAGTTGCTGCATAATCCCGGCGGATTTATGTTCGTAGTTGATAGCAATTGCCGGAGTGGCAAAGTTCATGGAGATAATGGCGGAGTGCAGACGCGTACCGACGGTGAGTTCACAGGCTCCGAGAATTTTGCCCATTTCCATATCGTTAAGTTCATCCATCACCACGTGGTAACGGGCAGGATCGTTGATATGCTGACGCAAGTTGAGCGCTACCATGCGGTCGTCTTTGTTATAGCTGTCGATACCCGTACAGGTTGAGAGCGCGATGACCTGATACCCTTCGTCGAGAATGCGATTGACCACCCCGGCAAAGGCTTTTTCATACGCTTGTTGTGTGGTGCCGAGGCGTTTGTCGAACGGTGCCAGTTCGCGCAGGGTAATTGCCACGGTTTTCTGTTGTGCGGCAACGTCCAGCCAGTGTTGAACGGCATAGCTGGCGGTGAAATCTCCAGTGTGATGATCGACCAGCCACGCAGTGTCGACGCCATGTTCGACTTTTGCGGTGGTGATATTGCTGCGTTTCATCAGATCAAGACTGACCGATTCGCGCAGGATCAGCGCGTCGCAGTGACCGAAAACGTAGTTCGCCAGTTGGTTAAATTGCTCATCCTGGAACGGGCCGACGCTGTGACCAATCATAAACAACGGCTTTTTCGCCATAAACGTGCAAAGCGCGTGTTCAAACTGCGGCACGCCGTAGAGATCGACAAAAAACGATCCACCAACCTGGATAATGGCGTCGTAACCTGACAGCAGACGCACGAAGTCGGTGAATCCCTGGGCGATGGCGATATTACGCAGCTTGCCGGTGTCGGTCACACGGGAAAGCAGTACCTGGTGTTGATAGCGGCGACGGAGGACTTTTTTAACGCGCCCGACAACGCCCGCTGCGCTGTTGTGTTGTTTCATTTGCAGGAACAGCGGATCGCCCATTACCGGGCGATTAAGCAGCCAGGAAGAACTGACCGGATAGCGACTCATCACGTCCACTTCTGCGTATGGATTGAGGATGTTGATGGCATCAAGTAAGCCGCGCAGGATGGCGCTGTCGCCGCGATTGCCGCAAGTGTGGTTGCCCAGAATAAGTAATTTCATTTTTCCCTCATAATTTTGATGCCAGGTGAGGTTGTGTTTGTTGTTTTCGTTGCCGCTTTTTGCCTGATGCGACGCTGGCGCGTCTTATCAGGCCTACAAAACCCGAGCCGGAACCGAAAACAACAACTCACCCCGCCCGTAAAAGCATTTTCATTTTTTCGCCGCGACAAAACTGACGCTTCACTTCTACCACCAGCGGATGGCGCGACAGCACAATCATCACCACAAACGCCAGCACGCCAGCGGCTATTTGCACCGCCAGCAGCGTCCCCAGCGTCAGTTGCCCTTTCAGCAACACGCCCAGCGCATAACTGACCATAAGCGTCGGTAACGAGAGATAAAACGGTAGCCACAAACTCAGGATGTACTGGCGATAACTGGAACCGAGCACCGGTTTAATCATCACGAAGTAACTGAGAATAGTGTTGATAATCTGCACCAGCAGGAAGCCGAGCGTGACGCCAATAGCGCCTGCCATCTGCCCCCCGATAACAATCGCCGGAATAAACAGAAAGGTTTTGAATACGTTGAATTTAAAGCTGATATCGACCCGCGCTTTCGCCATCAGCAGCGAGCCAATCGGGTTACCCACCGAACGCAGCAGCCCCACTACACACAGCAGCTGTAGCACCGGAATAATGCTGTTCCACTTTTCACCAAAGACCAGCGGCACAAAATTATTCGATACCACCATCAGCCCCAGCAGGGCCGGAAAGTTGATAATCCCCACCACCGACAGCAGCTTGTAGAAGTTAACGCGCAACTTTTCGGTGTCGTCCTGAATTTTGGCAAACGCCGGAAACAGCACGCGGGTGATGATTGGGTTCAGCTTCATCGGCGGCACAACAGCCACGTTGTACGCCAGGTTGTAGCCCCCTGCCACGCCCGCGCCGAGAATACGCGCCAGCACCAGCGTTGAAAGGTTGGTATTGATATAGTTGATGATGCTGTCCGCCGTCAGCCAGGCACCAAAGCGTAAGTTCGGTGCCACCGACGCCAGCGAGAAATGCAGACCCGGGCGATAAATTTTGCGGCCAAAGTAGCCAAACAGCAACGTTCTCACCGCACTATTGACCAGATAACCGAGGATCGCGGTCATCGCCAGCGGCCAGAAATGGGCGCTAACCACCGTAAAAGTAAAGCCCGCCAGCACCGCGCTGGTTTCGATCATGCCTATTTTGTTGAACTCCAGCTCCTTTTGCATCAATGCGCGGAACTGCTGCCCGTGGGGAATCACCACAAACGCCAGCGACAATGTTTTAATCAACGGCGCCAGATCCGAGTTATTCAGCACGTCACCAATAGCATCACTCAACAAAAACACCGCCACGCACACCACAATCCCCAGCCCGACGTTCAGCCAGTACAGCGTGGTGAGTTCAAGGTGGCTAATCTCTTTACGCTGAATAATGGAGTTAGCGATGCCAAAGTCAGAAAGCGTATCTGCCAGCGCAATGATCACCAGCGACACAGTCAGCAGGCCGAACTGGTGGTTGTCGATAATCCGCGCTAACACTGTCATCTGCACCAGCCCGAGGCCGATGATGATCACCGTGGCAATCGCCGACCACTTCGCGCCGCTGATGGTTTTTTCTCGTAAGCTCATATCAATATGCCGCTTTGTTAACGAAGCCTTTGAATACCGTCAGGAAAACGATTTTGATATCGAACCAGACACTCCATTCGCGGATGTACTCAAGGTCGAACTCGACGCGTTTTTCCATTTTCTCCAGCGTGTCGGTTTCGCCGCGCCAGCCGTTAATCTGCGCCCAACCGGTAATTCCCGGTTTCACTTTATGGCGCAGCATGTAGCCTTCAATGAGCTGGCGATACTGTTCGTTATGCGCCACCGCATGCGGACGCGGGCCAACAATCGACATCCCACCGGT
This sequence comes from Escherichia whittamii, assembly GCF_014836715.1. Lineage (GTDB taxonomy): Bacteria > Pseudomonadota > Gammaproteobacteria > Enterobacterales > Enterobacteriaceae > Escherichia > Escherichia whittamii. Next base: position 64,353 of record NZ_JACSQI010000017.1, on the reverse strand, counting down.
CAGCACATTGATAAACTGCGGCAGTTCGTCCAGCGAAGTGCGGCGCAGAAAGTTCCCCACTTTAGTGACGCGCGGATCGTTCTGCGTCGCCTGAGTCACCACGTTGTCATTCTCCATCACTTTCATGGAACGGAACTTCCACACTTTGATCGGCTTGCCATCCATGCCGTAGCGAGTCTGGCGGAAAATAACCGGCCCCGGTGAACTGAGCTTCACCGCCAGCGCGATGCAGCACAGTACCGGGGAGATCAGCAGCAAAATAAGCGTCGCCAGCACAATATCTTCCGCACGTTTGAGCAGGCGGTTAACCCCGGAAAGCGGCGTGTCATACAGCGGCACCACTGGCACGCCGTTCATCTCTTCGATACGTGAATGGAGAATGTTGAAGGTAAAAACATCGGGGATCAGCAACACCGAACAGGTAGTGTCCGCCAGTTCATGGACCAGCTTCTTCACCCGCGCGCCGTCGCACATTTGCATCGCGATATAGACGTTATGAATCTTGCCCGCTTTCGCATCCTCGACCAGTTGTTGCAGATTGCCCGCCCAGTCGTTAGAAACGCCGCCCGGTTTCGGGTCGTGGTAAACGCCCACCACGTCAAACCCTAACCACGGCTGATTACGGAAGCTCTCCATCAGCATTTGCCCGGCGGCTAAATCCCCGGCCACCGCGACCATGCGCTTGTTATAGCCATGATTACGCAGCCAGCCCGCACCGATGCGAATGCATGAACGGCAAATCACCAGACCAATGCTGGTCAGCCCATACCACGCCAGCCAGATTTTCAGTTGCGTATCGAAATCATTATTAAACGCCACCAGTCCGGCGCTGAAAATCACGCTTAACGTCCAGTTTTGGAGCAACAGGGCAAATTCTGTCGTTGCCCGAACACCGCGCCAGGAGCGATAAAAATCGGTAATGCCGCCCAGCATCTGGAACACCACCAGCGTAATCAGCGCCACCGACAGGTGCATGTAGAGAAATGACAGTCCGCTCACTTCACAAACCAGCCATAGCCCGGCAAACATGATGGTGATATCTGAAAAGCGTTGCACCATAGAGATTAACGATGCATTGGTTTTCGCTCTCTCGCGCTTTTTTAGATTTGTCATCGTTGTTCCTGTTATCAGCCCCTTACTCGCAATGGGGTAAGGGAAAAACAGACATTACTCGTTCAGCAACGTCAGTAGAGTTTGCGTTCGGGCTTCCATCAGCGGCACATCACCACGCGATTCCACATTCAGACGCACTACCGGTTCGGTGTTGGAGGAGCGCAGGTTAAAGCGCCAGTCGGTAAAGGTCATGCTGATGCCATCGGTGCGATCCACTGCCAGCGCCTCGCGACTAAAATGCTGTTCCACGCGGTTAATCGCCTCAACGGGTTGCGCCAGTTTGCTGTTGATCTCACCGCTTGCCGGAAATGCCGCCATCCGGTCGCGCACCAGTTCGCCCAGCGTTTTCTCTTTCAGACACACCAGTTCGGCTACCAGCAGCCACGGGATCATGCCGCTGTCGCAGTAGGCAAAATCACGGAAGTAATGGTGGGCGCTCATTTCGCCACCGTAGATGGCGTCTTCCTTGCGCATACGTTCTTTAATAAAGGCGTGTCCGGTTTTCGACATTACCGGCGTGCCGCCTGCGGCAGTCACCACATCAACGGTGTTCCAGGAGAGACGCGGATCGTGGATGATCTTTGCGCCGGGATTTTTTTCGAGGAACGCTTCTGCCAGCAGGCCGACGATGTAGTAGCCCTCGATAAACTGCCCTTTTTCGTCAAACAGGAAGCAACGGTCGAAATCGCCATCAAAGGCAATGCCCATATCCGCGCCGTGTTTGATAACCGCATTACGGGTGTCGTCGCGGCATTCCGGCAGCAGGGGATTAGGAATACCGTTGGGGAAATTGCCGTCCGGCGTATTGTGCACTTTGATTAATTCCACGGGTGCGCCGAGGGCTTTAAAACGAGCTTCGATGGCATCCACCACTGGCCCCGCAGCGCCGTTACCGGAGTTGATCACCAGTTTGAGGGGCGTGAGGTTTTTGACGTTGATATAGCCGAACAGGTGATCAACGTAAGCGTCGCGCAGGTTGATTTGCTGATAACTACCGCGTGTTGTTTCATCGACAGGCCGGAAGTCATTGGCCTCCGCCAGGCGCTGGACGTCACGCAGTCCGGTATCACCGCTGATCGGGCGAGCCCCTTCGCGCACCAGCTTCATGCCGTTGTAATCCATCGGATTATGGCTGGCGGTGACTTCAATACCGCCATCTACGCCGAGATGGAAAGTGGCGAAATAGATCTCTTCGGTGCCGGACATGCCGATATCCAGCACATCAACGCCCGCATCCTGTAAACCTTTCGCCAGCGCCAGTTTTAAGGTTTCGCTGGTGAGGCGGACATCGCCGCCTAAAACGATGGTTTTCGGTTTAAGAAATTCGCCATAGGCGCGACCAATGCGCCAGGCGATATCTTCATTCAGTTCTTCGCCTAATTTTCCGCGAATATCATAGGCTTTAAAGCAGGTTAATTTTTTCATATCGTTACCCTTTTTCAGGCAATAGTTGACCCTGACCGAAGCGGCCAATTTTGTTTTTGTCGTTATTTACATCGCGATTCGGTATTCATTGCCTGATGCGACGCTGCCGCGTCTTATCAGGCCTACAAATCCGAACCGTAGGTCGGATAAGGTGTTTACGCCGCATCCGACAGCCAGCGCCTGATGCGACGCTGCCGCGTCTTATCAGGCCTACAAAATTCGAACCGTAGGTCGGATAAGGCGTTCACGCCGCATCCGACAGCCAGCGCCTGATGCGACGTTCACACCCGTCCGTAGCGATCCGCGAAGCGCACCACATCATCCTCTTCGAGATAAGAGCCGGAGCGTACTTCAATTAAATCGAGCGGAATTTTCCCCGGATTTTCCAGGCAGTGCGTTGCCCCCAGCGGAATATAAATCGACTCGTTTTCACCAAGCAGTTTGATATCACCGTCAATAGTGACTTTTGCCGTTCCCGCTACCACCACCCAGTGTTCCGCGCGGTGATGGTGCATCTGTACCGACAAACCCTCGCCCGGTTTCACGGTGATGCGTTTCACCTGGTAGCGGTCGCCTGCGTCGATAGAGTCATATTTGCCCCACGGGCGATATACTTCGCGATGCACCCGATGCTCATGGCGGCCATCGGCTTTGATCTGCTCGACCACTTTTTTCACATCCTGTACTGCATTACGGTCGGCAATCAGCACCGCGTCTTTGGTCTGCACCACCACCAAATCTTTCACCCCGACGGTGGTCACCAGGCCAGATTCGGCATACACATAGCTGTTTTCGGTTTTGTGATTAATCACATCACCGTGGCAAACGTTACCCTCGGCGGTGTGGGCGCTGATCTCCCATAATGAAGACCAGGAACCGACGTCGCTCCAGCCCGCATCCATCGGCACCACAACGGCATCAGCCGTACGTTCCATGACTGCGTAATCCACCGACTCTTCCGGGCAGGCGAGAAATGCTTCTTCATCCACGCGAATAAAATCGAGATCCGGATCGACGGCGTTCATCGCTTTTTCACAGGCGTTGTGAATATCCGGGCGATATTTTTTCAGTTCTTCGAGATAGCGTCCGGCGCGGAACAGGAACATACCGCTGTTCCAGTAATAATCACCGCTTGCCACATAAGCCTGGGCGGTTTCCAGATTCGGTTTTTCGACAAACTGCGCCACTTCAAAGGCCACCGCATCCTGCTCGCCCGCAGACACTTCACCACGACGAATATAGCCATAACCGGTTTCTGGTAGATCCGGCACAATGCCAAAAGTCACCAGTTTGCCCGCTTCGGCATACGGCATAGCGTTACGCACGGCGGTGCGAAAAGCGTCTTCATCAGCAATCACATGATCTGCCGCCAGCACCAGCATTAGCGGGTCGCTCTCCGGGCTATGACGTGTTGCCGCCAGCGCCGCCAGCGCAATGGCGGGAGCTGTGTTGCGCCCGGCCGGTTCGAGAATAATGTTCTCGGTAAGTTTATTCAGTTGACGCAACTGTTCCGCAACAATAAAACGGTGCTGTTCATTGCAAATCACCACCGGACTTTCGCACTCCACGCCGTTCAGGCGGCAGATGGTGGTTTGCAGCATAGTGAGATCGCCTTTCAGGCATAAAAACTGCTTGGGGTAAAGTACGCGGGAAAGCGGCCATAAGCGGCTACCGGAGCCACCAGCCATCACGACTGGATAGAGTTTCGACTGCGCCATAATTATCCCCGAATATCATTTATAAATTGACGTAACACGTTCTCTTTATCGAGCGTGCGTTCGGCATATTCACGTGCCACCGTGTTGTGTTTGGGCAGCAGCAGCGCCTGGCGAATCCCCGCCACCAGCGCCTCGACCGATTCCGGTTCCACGCAAACCGCAATCCCCGGAAAGGTTTCGCAAAGCTGCCCCAGTTCTGTGTGAGCTTCTGCGGTAATCACCGCGTTACCGCCTACCGCCAGGATATCGGTCAGCTTCGACGGCAATACAGCATCTGCCGCACCGCGTTTTTGCACCACCAGATGGCAATCGCCCATCTTCAGCAGCGCAGGCAAGGCTTCATACGATTGCAGCGGGAAAAATTGCAAATTGGTCAGTCCACGTTGCTGTGCCATTTTTTCCAGCCTCGCTTTGCCGCCGCCCTGCCCGACAATGGCAAAAATCAACGGTTCATCGCGCAGGCGATCGGCGGCTGCAATAACGTTTTCCAGCCCCTGCTTTTCACCAATATTGCCGGAGTAAAGAATGATTTTTTTGTTATCCGGCAGGCCAAGCTGGTTACGAAGGGCATCAACATCGGCCTCTGCGACATACTGAAAACGGGCAATTTCCGACCAGTTGGGGAAGAAGATGACGTTTTCCGCCGCCACGCCTTTTTCAACGGCTTTATTCATCATCGAGCGCGAAATCGTGGAGACGTTATCGACGTTATGCAGTCCGCTACGTTCGAAGGCTGTCGCCAGCTGTGCCACTTTGCCGCCTTTGCCTTTTCCGGCAAGGCCCAGTCCCAGCATGGCGTCCAGTTCGTAATCCTGAATATGCAGCACAGTGCGCGCACCAGAGAGTTTCGCCAGCAGGCGCATTCCCGGTGTACAAAACAGCGTTGGCACCACGCCGATAATGCGATCCGGCTTCCAGCGACGTTGCGCCATCAGCGGAAAAAAACTACTGGCGGCAAAACTGCCGAGATGTAACAGGCGTTTCAGGGTGCTCGGCTGTTTTGGCACATACAGCGGGCAGCGCCACACCGTGGCTGCCCCCTCTTCTCTTTTGTAACGCCAGGCGGAATAATTCTCGCCCACCTGCCATTGCGGGTAGTACGGCGGCGCGGTAATGACCCGCACCTCGTGGCCTTGTGCCGCCAGCCATTCCACCATCTCGCCAGTATATTTGCCGATACCGGTTAATTCCGGCGAGTAGTTAATGCCGTAGACCAGTATTTTCATAATCCGGGTACTCCGGCACGCTTCTCTGCGAGAAAATAAGCGCGGCTGTTAGCGTGAACATTGTCACTGGCGAGCAGCGCGTCCGGCGTCAGCCAGCGGTAATCGTCATGCTGCTCATCCGGCAGAAACAGCTCCTCTTCCGTCACTTTCAGGCGAAAACCGAGCACCACATAGTGAGTGGTGAAATCCGTGCCGGAGAAGTTATCGTCATAAAAATGCTGCCAGACGCCGTAAAACTGGCCTGCTGTCATCGGCAAGCGCAGCCCCAGTTCCGCCAGCGTCAGCCGCTCAAATGCGGCGTCCAGCGTTTCGTCTTTCTGCACGCGCCCTCCCGGCACAAACCAGTAACCCTGCGCCGGGCGGTTGGTTCTTTTGCCAAGCAGAAACTCGCCGCGACTGTTCTCGACAATAAAGTCGAGAGAGACAAGCGGAGTCGAGCGCACTACCGTGGCAAAGTCTTCCTGACGTAAAAACATCATTACCCCCGAAAGCGGTCTTGATTCTCAAGGAACCACTGGTAGGTGCTGGCAAGCCCCGCTTCCAGTGAGATTTCGTGATACCAGCCAAGCTGATGCAGGCGCGTTACATCCAGCAGTTTGCGCGGCGTACCGTCCGGTTTGCTGGCATCGAAAACCACACGCCCTTTATAGCCCACTACTTTGGCGATGGTTTGCGCCAGTTCGCGGATGGTGCAGTCAACGCCCGTACCGACGTTAATGTGTGACAGCATCGGCTGAGTATTTTCCAGCCAGACTTCGTGCGCCAGCTCCATCACGTGAATGCTTGCTGCCGCCATATCATCGACATGCAGAAATTCGCGCATCGGTGTACCGCTGCCCCACACCACCACGTCCGGCGCATTCTGTGCCGTCGCCTCGTGGAAGCGGCGCAGCAATGCGGGGATCACGTGCGAGTTACTCGGATGGAAGTTGTCGTGCGGCCCGTACAGGTTGGTCGGCATGACCGAACGGTAATCACGTCCATACTGGCGGTTGTAAGATTCGCACAGTTTGATCCCGGCGATTTTGGCAATGGCGTAAGGCTCGTTGGTCGGCTCCAGCGTACCCTGCAACAGCTCGCTTTCTGCCATCGGCTGTTTTGCCAGTTTCGGGTAGATGCAGGACGATCCGAGAAACAGCAGTTTGTTCACGTCGTTCAAGTGCGCGGCGTGAATGATGTTGCTCTCAATCATCATGTTCTGGTAGATGAAATCCGCCGGATACGTGTTGTTGGCAACAATACCGCCCACTTTCGCCGCCGCCAGATAAACCTGGTCAATGCGCTCGCGGGCAAAGAAATCATGCACCGCGCGGCTGTCCAGCAGATTCAGTTCGTCGCGGGTACGTAATACCAGTTCCACATCACCACGCTGTTCGAGCTGACGTTTGATGGCGGAACCGACCATCCCGCGATGGCCTGCGATAAAAATTCGTTGTTTACTCATGCTTATGACTCCAGCGCGATCGCCACGTCGTAGCCGTGAGATTTCAACAGCGAGTGTTTTTTCGCCGCTTCAAGGTCGTTAGCCACCATTTCAGATACCATCTCTCTGAGGGTGATTTCCGGTTTCCAGCCCAGTTTTTCATGCGCTTTAGTCGGGTCGCCGAGCAGCGTTTCAACTTCAGCAGGACGGAAATAACGCGGGTCAACGGCGATAATCACATCGCCCGGTTTAACGCCCGGCGCGTCATGCCCGGTGACGGAAACCACAATGCCCTTCTCTTCAACGCCCGTGCCTTCAAAGCGCAGTTTGATACCCAGTTGTGCCGCTGCCATTTCCACGAACTGGCGCACGGAGTACTGAACACCGGTAGCGATAACGAAATCTTCCGGCTGTTCCTGTTGCATCATCAGCCACTGCATTTTCACGTAGTCTTTGGCATGGCCCCAGTCACGCAGGGAATCCATATTTCCGAGATACAGACAGGACTCCAGCCCCTGGGCGATGTTGGCGATTGCGCGGGTGATTTTGCGGGTGACGAAGGTTTCGCCACGGCGCGGGGATTCATGGTTAAACAGAATGCCGTTGCAGGCGTACATGCCATAGGATTCGCGGTAGTTAACGGTTATCCAGTAGGCGTACAGTTTGGCGACGGCATACGGAGAGCGCGGGTAGAACGGCGTGGTTTCTTTCTGTGGGATCTCCTGCACCAGACCGTACAGTTCAGAAGTGGAAGCCTGATAGAAACGGGTTTTCTTTTCCAGACCGAGGAAGCGGATCGCTTCCAGCAGACGCAGGGTACCCATCGCATCAACGTCAGCGGTATATTCCGGTGATTCAAAGGAAACCGCAACGTGGCTCATCGCGCCCAGGTTGTACACTTCGTCGGGCTGCACTTCACGCAAAATACGCGTCAGGTTGGAAGTATCACTCAGGTCGCCATAATGCAGATGGAATTTCGGGTTGCAGGTGTGCGGATCCTGATAAATATGATCCACGCGCTCGGTGTTGAATGACGATGCACGACGCTTAATACCATGCACTTCGTAACCTTTCTCCAGCAGCAGTTCTGCCAGGTAAGAACCGTCTTGTCCGGTTACACCGGTGATGAGAGCGACTTTTGACATGTCTTATTCCTCTGTATTTTTTGAATTTATTCAGTTTCAACGCGTTCGCGTATCACCACTGCGGGATTCCCCCGGCAAATGGCATTTGCCGGAAGCGATTTAAAAACACTGCTTCGCGCCCCCACGACGGTGCCGTCGCCAATCGTGACACCAGGGGCAACAAAGACATCGGTTGCCAGCCAGCATTTCTCACCAATCACAATGGGCGTGGCGTTAATGGTGAAATGTCGACTTGCATGGTCGTGGCTGCCGGTGCATAAATAACTTTTTTGCGATATCACCGAATGCGCACCAATGGTTATTTCGCCGAGGGTATATAAATTGACCTCATCACCAACCCACGCGTAATCACCTAAGGTTAATTTCCACGGATAGGTAATTTTTACTGACGGGCGAATCACTACGTTTTTTCCTATTTTTGCGCCGAATAAACGTAATAAAAATGCCCGCCAGCGATACAATACTTGTGGCGACCAGGCAAATACTGTTGCCTGTACCGCCCACCATAATTGAACTTTAATAGCGTTGCCGCCCCGGAACCCTTTCGGCACCGAGAAACCACTTAAATCTTGCATCGTTTCCCCTTATATTCAGCTTTTGTTATATAAGGCTTTCGTCTTTGAGGTAGTACGTTGGCGTAAATGCCAGGATAATTCAGCCCAAAAGCCAGGCACATGTAATATTTGCCGTTGGACTTTTTTGGCGTCAGCACACAACTCCATATTATTGGTGGTAGATACCCCACCCATAGAAAATTCAGACACCAGGCCATTGAGTTTTTTAAATGCATAACCGGCTTTATACATTTTGGCCGCCAACGCGTAATCGGAAGAAACTTTATATTCCAGGTCATAACGCCATTTTTTCAAGCCAGATACCGGGAAAAATATCGCCTGATGACTGGCAGGCAGGCTGTGATAAATATACCAACCCGGTTTGGCGCTACGTTTAATTTTATGCCCGTCGCCAAAGTCCAGCAGCGCATCGCCGGTGATCATCACGTTATCTCGTTGCATTTTTAACTTACGGACAAAATTTGCGGCATCCTGATGAAAAATATCACCTGAGTTGAGAAACAACGCGAACTTGCCTTGCGCCATCTCAATACCTTTATTCATGGCATCGTAGATACCGTTATCTGGCTCGCTAACAAAGCGTAGGTTATAGATACCATTGAGATTTTTCAGATACTCACGGGTGCCATCGTTAGAACCGCCATCGACAACAATCCATTCGAAGCTGATATCGACCGCCTGCGCCAGATGTGCCAGCGAGGCGTGTGTTTTGACTATCCCTTCAAGGTTACGAAACGCGACGGTGATTATACTAAGCAACATGTTCTTACCTCGTAATACCCGTCATACTTCAAGCTGCATGTGCGTTGGTTTTCCTCGCTCACCCTAGTCACGTACTCGTGTACGCTCCTGGGGATTCGCTGCGTCACCAACTTCCTGCAACTCGAATTATTTAGGGTGTATATTTAACGCCTTTCGCAAAATAAACGGACAGACGATTAAAAATGCATATTCCGGGCTAAATATCGAACCGGTAAAAAACAGCGACACAGGCGTAAAAAGATAAAGCTGCACGCGAAAATTGCGATTATCGCCAAAAGCGTTGAGCATCATTTTTATCACTTTCCCCATGTACCACAGCGATAAAAACACAGCAAACCAGGAAAAATAAATAATCAGCAGATACAAACCATTGTCTATGGTTTTTCCGACATCCGCACCGTTAAATATTCCGAATGATGCGACATATTCATAAAGTGAGCCAAATCTGACTACACCGTCAATATGGGTCAAAGAATAACCGACCATCACCAGCGGACCGACAATACGATAATACGATGACGATCCTTCCGTACCTAAATCTCCCAGACGGGTGGAAATATAAGGAAAAGCAATTACCACACCAACCAGGAATACAGCCAGAGAAATCAATGCTAACGGTAACTTTTTCTTAATCGCTTCTTTGTTCAGATATTGAAATGCCCACTCCAGCAAATAAAACAGGATAAAAGTCATAACCCCTGAAAACGATCCGGATAATATTATTCCTGCGAGAATCATAGCATCTGTTTTAGGCGTTTTGATACCAAACTGTTTGATACTGAGCCAAATTGAGATTAATGCCAGAGCGAAAAATGCCGGTTCGAAATAAAGTGCCGTAGTTCGCTTGCCGCCGAATTTAATGAAATTCAGTACATAGCTATTGCTGTAAATCAGATATTTCGAAATCGACTCCATAATACTGCTGCCGCCAGTGAGGATAATTTGCGCCATCTCCACCGCCGCCAGCGCCACCACCAGCCCGACCACCAGATAAAAGAAACGTAATATCTTGCGATGGTTGTGTGGCGAAATCGTTTTAAAGCGAATACTCCACACCATGCCAATAATGATCACAATATAGACAAACAGCATGGTTGAAGTGACGTATTTACTGGCATCCAACGACTGACCAAACAGGTAGTTGAACGCAGTGAGTCCCGCACCAACCCCTAAGGCAATCATCAATTTTTTAACGCTGATGCGCTCTAAAAACAGCAGTAACAAGACGGGTAAAAAAGTGACGATGGTGATGGGGAAACTTTCGCCAAGTTGGGCGATTTTGACGTTAACCAGCAGGTAAATCAGCGGCAGCAGCAGGTAGCTACAGATTCTGATAGAAGTTGACATACTCCTCCAGCATCTGTTGTCCACTGTAGGCGGCGCGGCTGCGTTGGCTGAACTCAGCCAGCGTGGTACCAAATATCGCCTGTGCGATTTCCGGTTTGCTTAACTGCACCAGTTGCAGCACATCTTCTTCGCTGACGGTTTTACCACCGGATTTTTGCAGCACTTCCCGCGCCGCATCGCTATGGGTGGCGATCACCGGCACGCCAATCGATAGCGCCTCACACAAAATCAGCGGGTAGTTATCGACACGAGAACTGAACACCAGCGCATCCATCTGGTTGAGCGCACTCATCAACTTGCGCTTGTCAGTTTCAAAGCCGTGATTAACAACGTTACCAGCGGTGAACGGCGAGAACTTACCGAAAGTATGCAGTTCGATTTTGTCGCCCAGCGCCATCATCTCGCGTACCAGTTGCTGGTTAGTCTTGCCGTCGTAACGCAGGTCATGCGCTACCACCGCGATTTTCGGCTTGCCCTGAGTTTCCCGCACCGGAGGCAAGTCCGCCAGAATCGCTTCGGTTGCCACATCAATACCGTTATTGATAATCCGGCAGCGTCCTGGTCCGTACAGGCTATTAAAAGCATCAGCGACATGCTGACTGGGGGAAATAAACTGACAGCCCAGCGCCAGCATCTCGCAGAACAACTGGCGTTTACCCGCCACCAGCTGGTGTGCGCGATCAATCTTTACCGGCGGATAGTTATTTAAGGTCGGGCATTTCTGACAGCCCGTTTTCCAGCCTTCGCAACCGTCGGTAAAGGCGCAGCGCCCGGTAACACTCCAGTGGTCGTGCAGCGTCCAGACCAGGGTGACATCCGGTTTGTGGTTTTTCACCTTTTCGCAAAAGCGCACTACGCTGTTAAGATTCAACCAGTAGCTGTGCAGTACATGAAAATGCAGGACTACCGGCCCCGATGTGCGGGTAATGGAACGGTATAACTCATTGAAATTGCCGAACAGATCGCGATTAAACAGACGAAACAGTGCAATGTTCACCATCGCCGTCATCCGCGGCGTATGTTTGATTACCTGCGGATAGTGTTGATGACTGACGCTCTCTTTGCCGCCTTTGCCGTAGCCGTAGACAAAATGTGACGCCAGCCCCTGTTGCAGCGCGCGCTGGTGGAGATCTAACGCCACACCTGCCGCTCCGCCTTCCGCCAGTCGCACATTAAATTGCAGAATATTCATTTAATTACCTTCACTCGCGCTTTTTCTCCCACCACCAGCGCATTGTCCGGGACAGAATCAAGCACCACGCTGCCCGCGCCCACGGTGACGTTGTTACCAAGCGTGATATCACCAAGAATAATGACGTTGGCACCAAGTTCGACGCCGTTGCCAATTTGCGGACATGCCATGTTGTCGGCGCCTCGATTGCCAATAGTGACGCCGTGGCGAATGATGAAATCATCCCCCGCCACCACGTTTTTATTGATCACCACGGCGTAACCGTGATGGATAGTAAAACGGCGGCCAATAGTCGCGGCGGCCTGGATTTCATAACCGAAAAAGCCTTCGGTGATAATGCGATACAGCACCAGCAGCGGAGCCGCCCACAGATTGTTAATAATGTTCTTTTTGCGCCACACTGAGCAAAAATGGGCGACGCGATAGGCGAGAACCATACAGCACGGGCGTAAACTCCAGCTGTTGGCGCGCAGATCTTCCAGCATCGTTAGCGCCCCCGAATTCCATCAGCCAGCCGTTTGCCGTTACGCACCGACAGTAGTGTTAGTAAGGTGCGCCAGGTCATGCGCTTATTGCGGATCTGGTAGAGGGTAAACAACTGATATTTTTTGCTGGCGCGGTCAAATTTGTCTTTGTGCTTGCGGTAAAAATGGAAGTATCCGGAGAATTTTTTTGGTGACGAAGTGATCTGCATTTCGCCATGATTGATATGCAGGATCTGCGTCGCCTCTTCCACTTTCCACGGTTCGCCGTACTCCACCACCATTCGCAGGAAGATGTCGTAATCCTGCGCTGCTTTCAGTTCGGTATCGAACAGGCACTCTTTGAAACGCCACGCCCAGGTAAAAACCTGGTTGCCGATGATATTGCGTTTGTAGAAAAGGCGGCGTGAATAGGGTGATTTGGGATACAGCGGCAAACTTGCCGGTTGGGAATAGACTTCGCCCTGGCAAACGTAGTCGTTGGCGTACAAGAACGCATGAGTGACCAGTTGCTGTTTATGGGCGAGGAAGACGCTCAGTCGATTGGGTGTCCATTCATCATCATCATCGATCCCGGTGATGTACTCCCCTTGCGCCAGCATAATCGCCTGATTGCGTACCGCGCACGCTCCGCTGTTATTGTCGTTGTGAATGTAAGTGATACGCGGATCGTTGAGGGCGATGACGTACTGCTGAAGCTGTTCCCAGGACGTGGAGCAATCATCCACGATGATCATCTCCCAGTTGCTGTAGTCCTGGCGCAGGACCGATTTTATCGCCCGAATCGCCAGTTGTTGGCGGTTCCAGGTTGGCATATAGATTGAGATTAGCGGATTGTCTTTCATAGGTTGTTCTCCCGGCTTATGAGCTGGTTTGCTTGCCGGATGCGGCGTGAACGCCTTATCCGGCCTACGGGACGGTGTGAATGCTGGTATCGGGCAACCGCCTCGTTATTTCGCATCCGACTTATATTCGTACTCGTAATAACCGTAATCCTGATACGCACTGGCGCGGCGGAAAATGGAGTTCAGAATCACTCCTTTCACCGGGATCCCGTTCTGCTCAAAGCGGCTCAGGCTGGTTTCCACTTCTTTCAAGGTGTTGACCGCATAACGCGCCACCATCAACGTGGTTCCGGCGTGACGACCAACAATCGCTGCATCGGTTACCGCCAGAATCGGCGGCGTATCAATCAACACCATGTCGTAGTTTTTACTTGCCCAGCTCACTAATTCGGCAAAGCGTTCGCTCATCAACAGTTCAGAAGGATTCGGTGGCACCTGCCCGCGTGGGATCAGGTCAAATTTGGCAATAGAGGTCGGTTTAGCTGCGGCGGTAATATCGCCCTGACCAAGCAAAATCTCCGACAGGCCATTAACGTTATTGGTGCCGAGCAATTCGTGGGTGTAGCCTTTGCGCATATCGCAGTCGATCAACAACACGCGTTTATTGGTCTGGCTAATGACCGCCGCCAGGTTGGCACAGACAAAGGTTTTACCGATTGATGGGCTAACCCCGGTCATCATCAACACATTGTTCTGCGCCTGCATCATCGCAAAATGCAAACTGGTACGCAGGCTGCGGATGGCTTCAATCGCCAGATCGGTTGGATTCCCCACTGCCAGCAACTGGCTCTGTTTATAGCGTTTGACCCCTTTGATGGTTTTGACGCTATCGCGCGCTTTTTGCCACTCCGACAGCGGGATGCTGGCATAGACGCTGATACCGTGTTCTTCCAGCACTTGCGGGCTTTCAATGCCGCGATTAAACAACGAGCGCAGCAGCACACCAACGATAGAGAGCATCAGGCCGAGGATAATCGCCCCAAGGATAATCAGCCCTTTCTTCGGTTTCAGTACACCTGGCTGGGTGATTGCCGGGTCAACAATGCGCACATCGCCTACGGTGCTGGCTTCGGTGATTTTCAGCTCCTGCTCTTTATTCAGCAGTTGCATATAGACCTGCTGACCAGACTCGACATCGCGGGTCAGGCGCACAATCTCCTGCTGGGTTTTCGGCATCGCCGTTACGCGCCCGTTAAGTTTGGCTTTTTCGTCTTCCAGCGCCTGCCGTTTCTCCAGCAGCGTGCGGTACGCCGGATGAACTTTGGTGAACAGCTTAGAAATTTCCGCCTCTTTAAAGGTCAGTTCGTTCAGCTGCGCGTCGATGTTCACCATCGAATCGAGTACCGCTTTTGCTTCCAGCGGCAGATCAACAGAATCTTTATCCTGACGGAAGGCGTTCAGTTTGTTTTCGGCAACATCAAGGCGGTTGCGCACTTCCGGTAACTGTTGTGCGAGGAAGGCGAGGCTTTTCGACGCTTCCGCCGATTTGCGCTCAATATTTTGTTCCTGGTAGTTACGGGCGATGCTGTTAAGAATGTCGCGGATCTGTTCGCGATCTTCACCGGTATAAGTGAGGCTCAGTACGCCTGCGTCTTTGCCGTTCTCCGTTACCGTCAGGCTGTTTTGCAGTTGATTGATCATCCCCAACGTGGAGTATTTGGTGACGGTAAACTCACTGCCCGGGCTGGCGTGAATGGCTTCAACCATCAGCGTGACGCCTTCTTTTTTCAGCATCTGGCCCGCTTGCCCACGGGCGCTAAAGCCGCCGTCGCTACTCAGTGTGTAGTTTTTGTTGTCCAGAACATTAAGCGTAAACACCTGATCCGCCATCTCTTTTGGGCGGTTAAAGGTAGTCACTTTCACCGTCTCATTCTGACGTCCCATCAGACGATCCCAGCCCGCACCGAAGACAGGGAAGGTGTTTTTACTCACCGCAATATCGAGGTCAAGATCGTCCACCGTTTTACCGAGCACCAGGCGCGAGCGAATCAACTGGATCTCAGCATCCGAGGCTGGCGGTTTGTTGGCTAACGCCGAACCAATGTCCTGCACCAGCGAATTGCCGCCGCTTTGTTCGATTTGTACCAGCGCGTCGGCGCTATAAATCGGCGTGGCGAAGAAGGTGTAAATCACAGCACAGAGGGCGAACACAGCGGTGATGCCAATCACCCACCAGCGCGCTTCAATGACGGTACCGACCAGGCGACCGATATCGATTTCATCACTGCCCGTTACCGGAGCGGCATGTTGTTTTACTTTTTCTGTCATTCTTATACCTGCTCTGCGTTCAATGCCTGCGCCCACTGGCGGGCAGATCGTTCAAGTAATGTGTACACCGCTGCAAATGTTTCCCGACTTTTGCGATACGGATCGGGGATTTCACATTCGTTATCCCAGTGACCAAACAGCATCACTTTGCCGCGCATCTCTGGCGCCATCTCACATAAGCGTTCGATATGGCGCTTTTCCATGGTCAAAATCAGGTTGTAGTTGCGACACAGGCGGCGGCTGATTTGCCGGGCGCAGTGGCCTTCCAGTGACAGTTGATGCTCGGCGGCGACGCTGATGGCAGTAGGATCAGCGCCCTTACCGACCAGCGCGCCGAGTCCAGCAGACTCCACATTCAGTTCCGGGTGATAACGTTGCAGTAAGCGTTCCGCCGTCGGGGAACGGCAAATATTGCCGACACAGACAACTAAGATGTTGTTAAACATGACGATTACCAGTTATGAATGTCGCTGGCTGTATCCGTCATGTAACGGACACCGCTAATAGTTGGCAGCAACTGATTGATCAGACGGTTCCAGCGGGAAACCGGAGCGGTGGTGACGTACACCACGTCATAAGGCTGCAGGCGGAATTCCGTCGCCATCACCAGCGAAGTGGCATCGGACATATCCAGCTGGTAAATGTTGGCAATTTTGCCGTTACGCCCGCCCTCGCCTTTCAGTGGACGAATGACAAAGATGCCGCTGGCGTTGGAGGTGGTCATGTCGATACCTTCGGCATTGCCCAGGGCTTCGGTCAGGGTCATGCCACTAAAGTCCATTTTCAGGGTGCTCTGTTTCTTCACTTCCCCCATCACAAACACTTTTAGATCATCATTACGCGGCACGTAGAGGATATCGCCGGGGTAAAGCAGTCGGTTCTGATTGAGGTCGCCGTTTTGCATCAGCGCCTGCAAAGAAATGCGTTCTTCACGACCATTGTGTGTTAGCACCACGTTGCGCCAGTCAGCGGTATCGGTCAGGCCACCTGCGGCGTTAATGGCGTCGAGAATGGTCAGTGGTACGTTGGTGATGGCCTGTTGACCGGATTTATTCACCTGACCGGAGATATAGGCCTTTTGCGAGCGGAAGGCGGCGATATTAACGTCCACCTGCGGGTCAGCGATGTACGTCGCTAAACGCCCGGTAATATCACTGCGGATTTCAGCGAGCGTTTTCCCCACCACGTGAACCTTGCCGATATACGGGTAGAACATGGTACCGTCAGGCTGTACCCAGTTGCCGGTGTCGCTGGAGCTGCGGTACTGACCAGCTGGCGTGGTGAGTTCCGGGTGATCCCAGACGGTGACATTAAGAACGTCGCCCGGCCCGACGCGATATTGATAATTAGCAATCTCGCTTTCCAGCGTCATATTGGGACGCGCGACGTTGGGGCGTGGGCGTAACTGATCAATCAGGCGCGGGGTCAGCGGATAAACATTCACCATTTTGTCGAGATCGAAATCAGCGTCCTGCTGTTTGATGACGTCTTTACCCATCGTAGACATATTGCTGCCCGGAAGTACTGTGCAACCGCTTATCAAGGTTACTGACACCAATAATGGCATCAATTTCATTTTGGATTTCGTCATTGTTTATTTATCACTTTGGCAGAGTAATTATCCTGTGCGCTATTAATAGCAATGTCGCATGCACATTTACCTTGCAGTTAATTGAATAAAAATTTAACTGGCATCAGTCCTAAAAAAATTGATTTCATCCGCAGGCTATTGACAGAATAATTCAGACTGGTCTTTCAGGCATCCAGACACGCTACCGCCCCTGGCTTTTAGCTACCAATACACTGATTTATCTTAGATTTTCCAACTCTTTCATCATGCAGCCGTTTATGAAAAAGCGTTATTCCGTAAATTAATTTTCCAGATATAAGGTGGCATTATGGTATTTGAATATTGGCTCTCCAATAATGCAGGAGGAAGTGTTACAGCTAACGGAATAGCAGGCAAGGTAACAAATCGGCAATTGGCTATTTTTAAGAATTATATTAAGTTTATTCTGCGGTGTTTTTTAGGAGTTTCTTTATGTTGACAATATTTAATATAGTATCTCTATATGCGATATTTCTTAAATAACGTTTAATTATTACCGCTTTTAATTCAGGGATAATGCGATGTTATAGCCCTCAAATAAAGTGAGATAAATAGTGCAGCAACATTGCATTTTGGCCCCGAATTATCCATGATCGAATTGTGACATTTGTCATACAACGAATAGGTTTTGTACTTACTATGGAATGGATTGCCGATCCGTCTATCTGGGCCGGGTTAATCACGCTGATTGTGATCGAACTGGTCCTCGGCATTGATAACCTGGTCTTTATTGCCATCCTCGCCGAAAAACTACCGCCGAAGCAGCGCGACCGCGCACGGGTTACCGGGCTGTTGCTGGCAATGTTAATGCGCCTGTTACTGTTGGCGTCAATCTCCTGGCTGGTCACCCTGACCCAACCACTGTTCAGCTTCCGCTCGTTTACCTTTAGCGCCCGCGACTTAATCATGCTGTTCGGTGGTTTCTTCCTGCTGTTCAAAGCCACGATGGAGTTGAACGAACGACTGGAAGGGAAAGACAGCAATAATCCCACGCAACGCAAAGGTGCGAAGTTCTGGGGCGTAGTCACGCAGATAGTGGTTCTGGACGCGATCTTCTCACTCGACTCGGTGATTACCGCCGTCGGAATGGTCGACCATTTACTGGTTATGATGGCCGCCGTCGTTATCGCTATCAGCCTGATGTTGATGGCCAGCAAGGCGTTAACTCAGTTCGTTAATAGCCACCCAACCATCGTTATTCTCTGCTTAAGTTTCTTGTTGATGATTGGCTTTAGCCTGGTGGCGGAAGGTTTCGGATTCGTCATTCCGAAAGGCTACCTGTACGCTGCAATTGGCTTCTCGGTGATGATCGAGGCGCTCAATCAGTTGGCTATCTTTAACCGACGACGTTTTCTCTCCGCTAACCAGACGCTGCGCCAGCGGACTACCGAAGCGGTAATGCGCTTATTAAGCGGGCAAAAAGAAGATGCGGAACTGGATGCCGAAACTGCGTCCATGCTGGTGGATCATGGCAACCAACAAATCTTTAATCCGCAGGAACGGCGGATGATTGAGCGGGTACTTAATCTTAACCAGCGTACTGTCAGCAGCATCATGACATCACGCCACGATATTGAACATATCGATCTCAACGCGCCGGAAGAAGAGATCCGCCAGTTGCTGGAGCGAAATCAGCATACGCGACTGGTGGTTACCGACGGTGACGACGCGGAAGATTTGCTCGGTGTTGTTCACGTGATTGACCTGCTACAACAGTCGCTGCGCGGCGAACCGCTCAACCTGCGGGTACTGGTTCGCCAGCCGCTGGTGTTCCCGGAAACCTTACCGCTGTTACCTGCTCTGGAGCAGTTCCGCAACGCTCGTACGCACTTTGCTTTTGTGGTGGATGAATTTGGCTCGGTAGAAGGGATTGTGACATTAAGTGACGTCACCGAAACCATTGCCGGTAACTTACCGAACGAAGTGGAAGAGATCGACGCCCGTCATGATATTCAGAAAAATGCCGACGGTTCCTGGACGGCGAATGGTCATATGCCGCTGGAAGATCTGGTGCAATATGTGCCACTGCCACTGGATGAAAAACGGGAATATCACACCATCGCCGGGCTGCTGATGGAATATTTACAGCGTATTCCAAAACCTGGCGAAGAAGTACAGGTGGGGGATTATTTGCTCAAAACGTTGCAGGTGGAAAGCCATCGCGTGCAGAAGGTGCAGATTATTCCACTGCGTAAGGATGGCGAGATGGAGTACGAGGTGTGATGGCATGTAGGCCTGATAAGACGCGTAAAGCGTCGCATCAGGCGTTTCATTCAACCGGGAGAGTATGTGACATTAGAAGCTGTTCCGTTCACTTTATGTTCCTCGCTATTTTGGAACGCTCAAGCCGGTGAACGTGCCAGGGTGGCTCAATCGCCACCACCCTGGCAACCCGGGCTCCCGGCGGTAAATCGCCGCTAGCGCGGAATATTCGGCCCATCCCTGGGCCTCACCCCTTCGGGGCCAGCGCAGGCGCTGTTCAAAATTGCTCCCGGCAATTTTGTCCTCATCTTATTCCTTTCGGCTATCAGGTACGGGCGCGAGGTAACATCCCTGTAAAACGCGCCCTCAGCCCACATCCATGTGGGCTGACCCGGCCTACAGGAAACGATTCGGCGATTTACAGCCGGACCAACACCTTCGCTGAAGTATCTTACTTTTACTGATAATTCATCTGTGCTGAAAGTAATCTAAGTGATTGCCTGATGCGACGCTTTACGCGTCTTATCAGGCCTACAGCATATGTCATCTGGAAACTTACATCTTCTCCAGCAACTTCTTCACATCTTTGCTATTGCGGGAATCTTTATTCCGCTCGGCCCAGTCGTTAAGACGGCGTTTGGCTTCATCCTGTAAGTGTTTACGCAGTAACTGATCTACTTGCAGGCTGTAATTGAGTTGCTGCCAGTTGCCATAAACCCGCAGAGGAACCGGCGTTTCTTTGAGGAAATCAATCAGTTTGCTTTCCCCGTTCCAGCCACCAATCACACGAATGTCAAACTGGGTGTCGCAGGTTTGCTCTGCCAGATTCAACGTGCCAGTCCCTGAAAGCGCCAGCACTGGCGATTGACCTTGCATGTCGTTTAACGTCACGACGCCATCCTTCAACGTCAGATCGGTGGTAAAGCTATCAAGCCGCGTCACGTTATCGAAGTTTTCAGCGACCTTCACATCACCGCCATTACGTTCTACCGCTTGTTGGATCATCTGCTGGAAGTTCATGCCTTCCATGCGCGTATCAGCCATTTCGACATGCGCCTGTCCTTGCCAGGTGTGACGGAATGCGTTGGCATCAATGTCAGCACCAGAGAAATCCCCTGCCAGCGACATTTTCCCCGTTAGTGAGATGGGGTAGTTGAAGGCATTCAGAATGGTGCCAATCTCGACATTTTCCAGCCGAGGATGGAAGACTATCCGTGGATGTGAGGCTGTTGCATCCAGCGTACCCGGTAACGACACGACACCGTCGTTAAGTTTGCCCTGCAACTGAATAATCTCCAGCAGCCCCGACCTGTTGGTCATTTGCGCAGTGACATCGGTAAAATCCATTCCACGCCAGCGCACATTATTGGCCTGCAACAAAATATCTGCCGCAAAGCCTTTCAGCCCCTGATACGCGGGCTCATCAATGCGTGAGGAAATTACCGGACGAGGCAACGTTGGCTGGTTTTGCCCCTGTTGAGCAACGCCATTTTGCGTAGTCATCGCCTCATTCATTGGCAGCAAATTATCCAGATTTAACTGGGCAAATTGCAGTCTGAGCAGCCATTCTGGCTTCTCAAGCAGCGCTACCTGCGCCTGACCGGTCAGATTACTGTCATTAGCGGTTAAATTGATTTGTTCAAAAACGAGACGTTTTTGCGCTTCCTGCCACTGAGCCTTGAACTGACCATGACCCTGAATCCCCTGCTTCGGGAGATCTGCGCCCTGCAGTTGCCAGTCAATCTGTTGAATATCCGCCGTTAAATCATGGGGGTAATCAGAAGCATCAACAGTCCCCTTGAGCGCTAACGTGAGATCGCGTTGGTCGCGATTTACCCGACCAGAGAATTCAAACGATCCGCGATGTTGTGGATCCTGCTCCATTTGCAGGCGGATATCACGTACCGTAACCTGTTCGTCATTTTCATGCTGGAACACCAACACGCTGTCACTGACTCGCAGACTGGCGATATCGAACGACCAGCCACGATCTTCCGCGTCATCGGGTAAGGTATTGTCTTTCGGGGCTATTGGGGCGTCTTCACTGCGCACCGCTTCTGTTTCCGGCGTCAGTTGAATGACCGCCCCTTTGAGCATGACTTGCTTAACGCTGAGTTGATGACTCAATAAAGGCCACAAGGCCACATCAAGGCGCATATTATCGGCACGTACCAGCGGTTGGCTGGCCCCGTTAGCCGTTAATATCATGCGACCAGAAAGGATACTAAGCTGCGGCCAGACGTGCCAACGCAGTGGCCCGTCGAGCTGCAATTGATAACCGCTACGTGCAGCAACCTGCTTGACCATATAGTCACGGAAATCATTCGGATTCACCAGCAACACCAACGCAGATAACCCAGCCACCAGCACGACCAGGAGTATCATCAGCGTCGTCAGAAATCGTCTCATGGTATCCTCAGTGAGCCTGAATTAGTCTTTATCGATACGACTGGCGACTGCGCCCTGCTGGTTGCGATATTTCGCATCTTCACGGCGGTTATACGGACGCGCTGCCGGACCTGAAAGCGGCTCAAAACTCAGCGCGCCAATAAGCATGCCCGGACGCAGGGCCAGCGGCAGTTTACCGGAGTTGTAAAATTCAAGCACAATGCAGCCTGACCAGCCAGGATCGATACGGTGCGCGGTAACGTGCACCATCAGCCCCAGACGCGCCAGTGAAGAACGCCCATCCAGCCAGCCCACCAGATCGGCTGGCAGCGTAACCGACTCCAGCGTCACCGCCAGCGCCAGTTCTCCCGGATGGAGATAAAACGCCTCGCCCTCATCAAGCACAATTTCATCGCTCATCACCCGGTCAAGCGCAGCGCTCACTTCGTCTTTGGGACCGCTCAGATCGATAAACGCTGCCGTGTGACCACGGAAGGTACGAAATTTATTGCCCAGGCGTACATCCACCGTCGCGCCATTAATACGCTCCACTGGTGGACGTGGGTTGATCGACAAACGGCCTTCATCAAGCCAGGCTTCAATATCTCGGTCACACAGACGCATGGCATTTTCTCCTTTCGCGCATCACTCCCTTAACGCCAGTTACGTCAAGGGCATACCAGGTTATCACTGAACGGTACACAATTTATCAAGCTTATTCAAAGAACTGACTTATTTTCGCTTTCAATATATCGATCGCGATGCGGTTTTTACCGCCGCGCGGCACGATGATATCTGCATACTGTTTAGAAGGTTCAATGAATTGCAGGAACATCGGGCGCACGGTTTTTTGATATTGCGCCATTACAGAATCCATCGAACGACCACGCTCATTAACATCGCGCTTAATGCGACGCATCAGGCAGATATCCAGTGGGGTATCCACAAAAATCGAGAAGTTCAACTCGTCGCGCAGACGCGCATCCGTCAGCAGCAAAATGCCTTCAAGAATAATGACTTTCTTCGGTTCAACCTTCACCGTTTCTTTCATACGCGTATGTTCAACATAGCTGTAAACCGGCAGGTCGATAGCCGAACCGCGTTTCAGCGCCTGCAAATGTTGCAACAGCAGGCTGTGATCCATCGCGCTGGGGTGGTCATAATTAGTTTTAACCCGTTCTTCCATCGACAGATGGCTTTGATCTTTGTAGTAACAGTCTTCCGGAATAACGCCGATGTGTTCATCGCCGACTTGTTCACGTAATTCACGATAAAGGGTACTGGCAATGAGACTCTTGCCGGAAGCCGATGCGCCTGCGATACCGATAATGACGCACTGATGAGACTGATCAGTCATAAATTTAGCGACCTGATTAACCTGGATGTTAGGAAGGGGGCGCCGAAGCGCCAAACGCGGCAATTATAGGGATTTCATCCGCGTGATACCAGTCGAATAGCGTTGCCTTGCTCTCAGAGTTAATTGTTGACGATCAATTCCCTGATGCAAATTTAATTGCTCAGTTATGACGCAAGGTGAAAAATGTTATGCAGAGTTGCGCAAATTATCCGCCATTACGTCACTTTATGAGCAATTTGCATATAAAATGTAAAACTTTTGTACTAGCATAAACACAGATACTAATACTGACGGCCTTGCCATACGGATAGAGCGGTAATGAGTAAACCATCACAGCGTGTTTTAATTACCTTGCCTCATCCCCTGCTTCACCTCGTCAGTTTAGGTTTAGTCTCATTTATCTTTACCCTTTTTTCGCTCGAGCTTTCGCAATTTGGCACTCAGCTTGCGCCGCTATGGTTCCCCACTTCCATTATGATGGTGGCGTTTTACCGCCATGCCGGACGCATGTGGCCAGGCATCGCGTTAGCCTGCTCGCTGGGAAACATAGCCGCATCCGTGCTGCTCTTTTCCACCAGTTCGCTCAATATGACCTGGACGGCTATCAACATTATTGAAGCCGTCGTGGGCGCAATGCTGCTGCGAAAATTATTACCGTGGTATAACCCGCTACAAAATCTGGCTGACTGGCTTCGTCTCGCATTTGGCAGCGCCATCGTGCCGCCAGTATTAGGCGGCGCGCTGATTATCCTGCTTACACCAGGCGATGACCCCCTGAGAGCATTTCTCATTTGGGTGCTTTCCGAATCCATCGGCGCCCTGGCGCTGGTACCGCTGGGCCTGTTGTTTAAACCGCATTATCTATTACGCCATCGTAACCCACGACTGTTGTTTGAAACGCTGCTGACGTTAGCTATCACATTGACGTTAAGCTGGCTTTCGATGCTGTACCTGCCGTGGCCTTTCACTTTCATTATTGTGCTGCTGATGTGGAGCGCCGTTCGCCTGCCACGAATGGAAGCCTTTTTGATCTTCCTCACTACAGTGATGATGGTGTCGTTAATGATGGCTGCCGATCCCACCCTGCTTGCCACGCCGCGAGCGTACCTGATGAGCCATATGCCGTGGCTGCCATTTTTGCTGATCCTGCTTCCCGCCAACATCATGACCATGGTGATGTACGCCTTCCGCGCGGAGCGTAAGCATATTTCCGAAAGCGAAACCCGCTTTCGGAACGCCATGGAGTATTCCGCTATCGGCATGGCGTTAGTGGGTACTGAAGGGCAATGGCTGCAAAGCAACAAAGCCCTATGCCAGTTTCTCGGCTACAGCCAGGAAGAACTGCGTGCTCTCACCTTCCAACAGCTGACCTGGCCGGAAGATCTCAATAAAGATCTGCAACACGTTGAGAAGTTGATTAGCGGTGAAATCAATACCTACTCGATGGAGAAACGCTACTACAACCGCCACGGCGACGTAGTTTGGGCGCTGCTTGCCGTCTCACTGGTACGCCACACCGATGGCAAGCCACTCTACTTCATTGCGCAGATAGAAGACATTAACGAACTAAAACGCACCGAGCAGGTGAATAAGCAACTGATGGAACGCATCACGCTGGCTAACGAAGCTGGCGGGATTGGTATCTGGGAATGGGAGTTGAAACCAGATATTTTCAGTTGGGATAAGCGGATGTTTGAACTATATGAAATTTCCCCGCATATCAAACCAAACTGGCAGGTTTGGTATGACTGCGTGCTGCCGGAAGATCGCGAACACGCCGAAAAAGTGATTCGCGATTCGCTGCAGGCTCGTTTGCCTTTTAAACTGGAATTTCGCATTACGGTAAAAGACGGTATTCGTCATATCCGCGCACTCGCCAATCGGGTTCTGAATAAAGAAGGTGAAGTCGAACGCCTGCTTGGCATCAATATGGATATGACAGAAGTAAAACAGCTCAACGAGGCGCTGTTCCAGGAAAAAGAACGTCTGCATATCACCCTGGACTCTATCGGTGAAGCCGTGATCTGTATTGATATAGCGATGAAAATCACCTTTATGAATCCAGTCGCTGAGAAAATGAGCGGCTGGAAGCAAGAAGAGGCGTTGGGCGTTCCGCTGCTGACGGTATTGCATCTTACAACTGGCGACACCGGACCGTTAATTGAGAACATTTACAGTGCCGACACGTCACGTTCTGCTATTGAACAGGACGTGGTCCTCCACTGCCGTAGCAGTGGCAGCTATGACGTCCATTACAGTATTACGCCGTTAAGCACCCTGGATGGTAGCAGCATTGGTTCGGTGCTGGTGATTCAGGACGTCACCGAATCACGCAAAATGCTACGCCAACTTAGCTATAGCGCCTCCCATGATGCCCTGACGCATCTGGCGAACCGTGCCAGTTTTGAGAAACAACTGCGAATACTGCTGCAAACCGTTCACAGCAGGCATCAACAACATGCACTGGTGTTTATCGATCTTGATCGCTTTAAAGCGGTAAATGACAGCGCCGGACACGCGGCAGGCGATGCTTTGCTGCGCGAGCTGTCTTCGTTGATGCTGAGTATGCTGCGCTCCAGCGATCTACTGGCACGGCTCGGTGGTGATGAATTTGGTCTGTTGCTGCCGGATTGTAATGTCGAAAGTGCTCGTTTTATCGCGACGCGTATTATCAATGCGATTAATGATTATCACTTTATGTGGGAAGGTCGGTTACATCGGGTAGGAGCAAGTGCCGGGATGACGTTAATAAACGACAGTAATCATCAGGCAGCAGAAGTTATGTCCCAGGCCGATATCGCCTGTTATGCTTCGAAAAATGGTGGTCGTGGTCAGGTCACTGTTTATGAACCACAGCAGGAAACGGCACATAATGAACGGACAGTGATGTCGCTCGATGAACAGTGGCGGATGACTAAAGAGAATCCGCTTATGATGATTGCCCACGGCATCGCTTCGCCACGAATCACGGAAACGCGTAGTTTGTGGTTGATTTCGCTTAAGCTCAGGAGTAGCAAAGGCGAGTTGATTGATGAACAGACATTCCGCCGTAGCTTCAGCGATCCGGCACTCAGCCACGCGCTTGACCGCCGGGTATTACGTGAATTTTTCCAACAAACAGCAAAAGCGGTTGCCAATAAAGGTTTAAGCATCGCCCTTCCCCTTTCCGTTGCGGGGCCTCACTGCGTCACTCTGGTAGACGAACTGCTTGAGCAACTGGAACAAAGTTCATTACCGCCACGATTGCTCCATTTGATTATTCCCGCAGAAGCGATTTTCGACCACGGGCTGGCTGTGCAAAAACTTCGGCTTGCCGGATGCCAGATCATACTCAGCCAGGTAGGGCGCGACCTGCAAATATTCAATACGCTCAAAGCAAATATGACGGATTATCTCCTGCTTGACGCCGAGTTATGCGCCAGCGTACAGGGCAATTTAATGGATGAGATGCTGATTTCTATCATTCAGGGTCATGCCCAGCGGTTGGGCGTGAAAACCATCGCCGGGCCAGTCGCGTTGCCATTGGTGTTGGATACGCTTTCTGACATTGGTGTTGACCTGATTTATGGCGATGTGATTGCCGAGGGCCAGCCGTTGGAATCACTGGTTAATAGCAGTTATTTCGCAATTAACTGAGTATTGCACTCCCCCTTTGCCTGATGCGACGCTGACGCGTCTTATCAGGCCTACAAATCGCTCATTCCCCAGGACGGATAAGGCGCCCGCGCCGCATCCGGCAACCAGAATCAGGTATCTTCGGGTAGCCAGCCTTCCGTATACCAGATATGCAGCAACGCATAAGAACGCCAGGGTTTCCAGCGTTCGGCATAACGGCGAATTTGTGCCGGCGTCATTCCCGCAAACCGCTGTTTAATCAGATAATCATCCGGCAGGAAAACGTCCTTCGCCTGCCAGCCACGTAAGGCAAAATAATTCGCAGTCCAGCGCCCGATACCAGGAAAAGTTTGCAGCGTTTTCATCGCTTGATCCACATCGCCCGGAATCGTCATTGGTAAGGAACCATCCAGTGTCGCATTTGCCAAATGGATCAGTGCCTCTGCCCGTTTCAGCGGCATGCCCAACGCTTTTAATGCCAGCGGGTCGGCTGCTGCCAGCCGCTGAGGCGTGGGAAAGCAGACATAATCCGGAAAATCATCCAGCCGTTCGCCATAAAGCTGTGCCACTTTGGCGGTCAATTTTGCCGCCATCGCCACGCTCACCAGTTGGCCTAAAATGGCGCGTACGCCCTGTTCAAAAGCATCAACGCTGCCAGGTAAACGCAATCCAGGCCGCGCCGCGCCTAACTCGCCCAACGCCCCGTTAACAATCTGCGGGTTACATTGCAGATCAAATAAGCGGCTCATTTTCGCCAGACACTCAGCGGCAACGGGTTCTAAACCTGCACTTAAATTTATGTGCAGAGTATGGCTGGTGATATCCGGAATAGCCGTCACCACGCCACGATATTCGCCCACAGCCAGGCTACGGGCATAATAATCGTCAGCGACCGTTTCCACACCGCTCACCGCACGGGCAGCAAGAAATCCCAACATCCACGACCAGTCATACGGCGGCTGCCAGTTCAGGGTATACATCGCATCTCCTTATTCATCCGCTTTCAGCATAAACGTTATTCAGACGCTGCGCTTTGCTTTCATATTCCGGTTGTCGCGACGGCAACATTTCGCTAAAGTCACGCCCCTTCTTCACCGGCATGGGGATTATTTCGTGTTTATTGGTTTTGATTACGGTACAGCAAACTGTTCAGTAGCGGTGATGTGCGATGGTAAACCGCAGTTGCTGAAAATGGAAAACGACAGCACGCTGCTGCCTTCAATGCTTTGCGCACCAACGCGTGAAGCGGTAAGCGAATGGCTGTACCGCCATCATGATGTTCCGACAACTGACGATGAAACACAGGCACTGTTACGTCGGGCGATTCGTTACAATCGCGAAGAAGATATCGATGTCACGGCGAAAAGCGTGCAGTTCGGTCTTTCCTCACTGGCGCAGTATATTGAGGATCCAGAAGAAGTGTGGTTTGTGAAATCACCAAAATCGTTCCTCGGTGCCAGCGGCTTAAAACCACAGCAGGTGGCGCTGTTTGAAGATCTGGTCTGCGCAATGATGTTGCATATTCGCCAGCAGGCACAAGCTCAACTGCCGGAGGCAATTACTCAGGCAGTGATTGGTCGCCCGATCAACTTCCAGGGGCTGGGTGGCGATGAAGCAAACGCCCAGGCGCAAGGGATTCTGGAGCGCGCGGCAAAGCGTGCCGGATTCAGGGATGTAGTATTTCAGTACGAACCAGTGGCGGCTGGGCTGGATTACGAAGCGACCTTGCAGGAAGAAAAACGCGTGCTGGTGGTCGATATTGGCGGTGGTACTACCGACTGTTCGTTGCTGCTAATGGGACCGCAATGGCGTTCGCGTCTCGATCGTGAAGCCAGCCTGCTTGGACACAGTGGTTGCCGTATTGGCGGTAACGATCTGGATATCGCACTGGCGTTTAAAAACCTGATGCCGTTGCTGGGCATGGGCGGCGAAACTGAAAAAGGCATCGCCCTGCCGATCCTGCCGTGGTGGAACGCGGTGGCGATCAACGACGTGCCTGCGCAGAGCGACTTCTACAGTAGTGCCAACGGTCGTTTACTTAATGATCTGGTACGCGATGCCCGCGAGCCGGAGAAAGTGGCCCTGCTGCAGAAAGTCTGGCGACAGCGTTTAAGCTATCGGCTGGTACGCAGCGCGGAAGAGTGCAAAATTGCGCTTTCCAGCGCAGCGGAAACCCTCGCGTCGCTGCCGTTTATCAGCGATGAACTGGCTACACTGATTAGCCAGCAAGGGCTGGAAAGCGCCCTCAGTCAACCTCTGGCGCGTATTCTGGAACAGGTGCAACTGGCGCTGGATAACTCCCAGGAAAAACCGGACGTCATTTATCTGACCGGCGGTAGCGCCCGTTCCCCGCTGATTAAAAAAGCACTGGCAGAACAGTTGCCGGGTATTCCGATTGCAGGCGGCGATGACTTTGGCTCCGTCACCGCCGGACTGGCACGCTGGGCGGAAGTGGTATTTCGTTAATTGAAACATGACTCAGCAGCGGCTTAAATCAGCCTGCGCCTGAGCCAGTTTTTCTGCCGCCTGACGTAGCGGTTCCATCAACGGCATAGCCCGTGCAGAGGCATGAAGATGGAATCGCTGCAACTCTGCCGCGCCCTCTGTCAATGCGGCTTCCAGCCGATGTCGTTTGGCGACCATTTTCGCCGTGACTGCTTGTCTGTCTGCTGGTGTTACCGCTTCATTCGGCCTGAACACAAAACGGCGTTCGCAACTCGCTTTCCAGTCGATAACCGCCTGTGTCAGATGGTCGCCAAATCCTTTCACTTGCTTAACGCCGCGCCGGGTCACATCTGCTGCTGTTTCAATCCCAAAGGACCGTAACGCCGCTTTACGCGCCGGGCCAACGCCCGGAATGGATGCCGCATCAATGAAAAATCCCTCCAGAAACTTCTGCTTCTGGCGTTCCCTTGCGGTGTCGTGAAGTGCTGCCAACGCGCGTTTTTCGTCTTCTGGCAACCCCAAAAGCTCATCCTTCATTTTTTCGAGCATTGTCCGTTTAGCGATAAAACCTTCCAGGCCACCCACCTGCTGGATCTGGCTGACTAAATGGTCATAGTCCATTTTCGCACAATTAAACGCCTCACGGCGTTGCTGGATTTCTGCTTTGTACGCTTTGCTTGTCAGGCTGCCAATAATCCAGATAGCCACCAGCACAGGAAACAAAATAATATAACGCGGTTCTGCCTGAAGGCCGCAAAGCAACAGCGATAACGCTGACAGTGCGATCTCAATCAGGATGATATATTCACGCCGTAACAGGCCTAAAGGAAGCGGCCTGCCCCCTGGTTGGAAATGAGTGGGCAACGGTAATTGTAGCGCTCGCGGTGCTACTGACGACATTACCACCGCCCAGACTTTAGCCAGTACAAAATTTCCGCCAGTGGTAATGACCTCTTCACCGAGATCAATAAAATAGATAACACCTTGATTATCCAGCGCACACCACGGGCAGTCGGTTAAATGTCCGGGGTAAACATGCATTGCTGAAACGGCACATTTCTTTAACTGTTGGCGTAAAGAATCAAGTGCCGCTACCCACGCATTTGCTGTAGGACGCGCGGTTGCCACGCCACTTTCAGTGAACGCCTGCTGAAACATGGCTTCAACATCACCCGGTAACATCGATAGCGGAATCGATCGTGGCGGCGGTTTTAAGCCACGTTGCTGATTGTCTGACGCGTAGGCATAGCGGAAATGGGCGATATCCGTCTCCAGCGCATTCCCCGCTGCAGAGATAAGCGGCACACCTGAATAAGGATGACGCCCACCAAACAAGACGTGAAAAATCAGCAACGCAAGGCCAAAATTATCGTGATTTACGGTGCGTTCAAAGCCAACAAATGACGGTAAGGTTTGCAACTCTGGCGGCGTAAAATGCGACACGCCGACTTCGCATAAATGCAGCGCGCCATTGGCGTTAATCTGGAAGGAGTCGCTATCGATCAACACCACTTTGCTGTCACGGCCTACCATAAAGCTGTTCTGGTTTACGTCACCCACGACGTGCCCGTGCTCGTGAACCGTAGCAAAAGATGAAGCAATATTGCGCGCAACATAGAGTAGAAAATCCCACGCACAATGAGGGTAACTCTGGCGACGATGTGCCGGGCTATAGATCATATGAATCGGTTCTTTGCCAGATATCTTCGGCATCATAAAACCGATAACCTTCCCGCCTCGTCCGCCGTGAAGGGTTGCCTGCGGCCAGGCGACATAATTCAGCAACTGTGCGTCAGCTGTCGCAGCCATAAAGGCAAGTTTGTCCTGTTTTAAGGCGGGTGGCGGCGTGTGGTAAATCTTGGCGACGCTATCGGCAAACTCCGCGATATCATAAACCGCGCCTTCACCACCTTTGCCCAGTTCACGACCTGGCGTCACGCAATCGCCAGCTGCGGTATATAAAGTTAATTTCACGGCAACCACATGGCCAGTGCCAGGGTTTTATCATCATCGGTACGCTCGTTTACCGCCGGGCTGGACAAAAACTGCTTTAACAATTCAGGTAATAAATCGAATTGTTCCTGCGTTGCTGACGCCAGTCCATTGAAAAACGGGGTAAAGAAAGGCACATGAGGAGAATTATCCAGCATATTTAACGCCAGTCGCTGTATACCGTCCGTAAATGCTGCAACTTTATGCGCACACTCAGTGCTGGTGTAAGTTTCCAGTCTGGAAATGGCATCTTCATCGGTAATAAAGTGCGTCATATTGGCATATTCACCCACCATCGGCGTGAGCGGCAGTTGCAGACCACGACCAAAATCCACCACCACACCGCCGTCGCCAATTTGCATAATCAATGTGCCGTTAGGCGATGAAATCAGTCCCAGAAATGTGCAGGCAAAATCGCGAACCGCTAATTCTTTAGCTTCAGCCTCAGCAAAAAGTCGCTGACGAATGTTCAGCACAATATCCGTAGCGAGGACATCATTGAGTCCAAATTCACCGTTCTGCACTTTTTGCGACACATAAGTCATCGCTTCATTGACAGTAAGCATCGCCCCCTCCCCGCCCTGCGAGACGCTACCTGCACCATCAGCAAGAAACATCACCAGTAATGGTTGCTGGTCTTTTAGCCATGCGACCTGTATCTGGCAGGCATCCTGACAAGGCAAATCAGCGCTAATGTGCGACGTTCCGACAGCAGAGGCATAAACCAGACGCCAGGTCACACTGATGTCCAGCCTTTTGGCGCTTCCAGCACAACTTCCGTTCCTGGCGTGGAGCGGGAAACCGAACGTAGCGAACTGGATAACCAGCTAAACAGTTCGCGGAATTGTAATCCTTGCAGGGACAAAGGCTGACGGACGCTGATTTGGGCCAGAGTCTTCATATCAGCCCCCTGGACACCGATGGTAAAGAAGGCAAACTTCTTATCTTCTTCTCCCTGAAACACCTTGTTGGCGGCAGCCTGCCATTCATCAGTTGGTGCACCATCGGTGATCAGGAAAATCCACGGGCGATAATAGGAAATACCATTTGCGCGGTACTCACGTTTCCGCTCTTCAACCATATCCAGGGCTTTGGTAATGGCGGCTCCCATTGGCGTATCGCCCTGGGCAAACAGGATGGGCGGGAAAAAATTAGCGGCGCTGGTAAATGGTTGTTCCACATGCACCGGGCCGAACGTCACAATACCGAGTTCCACTCTTTTTAAGGCCAGCGGATCGGCAAGCAGTTCATCGCGAAAGGTAACCAATCCGGCGTTAAGTTCATTAATGGGTCTGCCGCTCATCGAGCCAGAAACATCCAGCAGCAAAATACAGGGGCAACGCGGTTCCGGGTTACTAGCAAAATCGCTGGTAGCAAACGTGATTTGTTCGCTCATAAGAGGTCCTTTCTTAGAGAATTATTGAGGTCCGGTATCATAGCGACTGCAATAATGAAATAAGAGCAAACGAAGACATTTTCAGAATTAGGCCCGGCGGCGCAGATAATTTTGCTATTCGCCTCGCAAGAACGAAGAGTCGTCGATTGACAGTAAGGGCGGAGTGACATACTTTCAGGAGTGAGGGTTGAGCGGGGTTTCCCCCGCCCTGGTAGTCTTAGTAAGCCGGGAAGCTAATCACTAAGAGCACCACGATGATGATCCACTTCATCATGACCCTTTCCTTATTTAAGGCCCCTTCCTCGGGAGGGGCTTTCCCGTTTCAGCATCCCGCTGAAATCGTCGGCCTACCTCCTTTCGCCCTGAATGCAGTCTATCGCTGACTTGCGGAAAAAATAGTTTCGTGTGTCATTACTGGATGCGTGCTCGCAAAGTACCCGTCATTCAGACGATTCCCGAAACTGTTTCATAATTCCTCCATTTTTCTCCCTTATTGGCTGGCTACACTAGTATCATTCCGCGAAACGTTTCAGGAAGAGAAACTCTTAACGATGAAAGGCAGTTATAAATCCCGTTGGGTAATCGTAATCGTGGTGGTTATCGCCGCCATCGCCGCATTCTGGTTCTGGCAAGGCCGCAATGAATCCCAGAGCGCAGCACCAGGTGCGACGAAACAAGCGCAGCACCCACCTGCGGGGGGGCGCCGTGGTATGCGTTCCGGCCCTTTAGCGCCAGTTCAGGCGGCAACCGCCGTGGAACAGGCGGTTCCGCGTTATCTCACCGGGCTTGGCACTATTACCGCTGCTAACACCGTTACGGTGCGCAGCCGCGTAGATGGTCAACTGATGGCGTTACATTTCCAGGAAGGCCAGCAGGTAAAAGCAGGCGATTTACTGGCAGAGATTGACCCCAGTCAGTTTAAAGTCGCACTCGCCCAGGCCCAGGGGCAACTGGCAAAAGATAAAGCCACACTTGCCAACGCCCGCCGTGACCTGGCGCGTTATCAGCAGTTGGCAAAAACCAACCTCGTATCTCGTCAGGAACTCGATGCCCAACAGGCGCTGGTCAGTGAAACCGAAGGCACCATTAAAGCCGATGAAGCGAGCGTCGCCAGCGCACAACTGCAACTCGACTGGAGCCGGATTACTGCGCCAGTCGATGGTCGCGTTGGCCTGAAGCAGGTTGATGTTGGTAACCAAATCTCCAGTGGCGACACCACCGGGATTGTAGTGATCACCCAGACGCATCCTATCGATTTGCTCTTTACCCTGCCGGAAAGTGATATTGCTACTGTCATCCAGGCACAAAAAGCCGGAAAGCCGTTGGTGGTTGAAGCCTGGGATCGCACCAACTCGAAGAAGTTAAGTGAAGGCACACTGTTAAGTCTTGATAATCAAATCGATGCCACTACCGGTACCATTAAAGTGAAAGCTCGCTTTAATAATCAGGATGATGCGCTTTTCCCCAATCAGTTTGTTAACGCCCGCATGTTAGTCGACACCGAACAAAACGCGGTGGTGATCCCCACCGCCGCACTGCAAATGGGCAACGAAGGTCACTTTGTCTGGGTGTTGAATAGCGAGAATAAGGTCAGCAAACATCTGGTGACGCCGGGCATTCAGGACAGCCAGAAAGTGGTGATCCGCGCAGGTATTTCTGCGGGCGACCGCGTGGTGACGGATGGGATTGATCGCCTGACCGAAGGGGCGAAAGTGGAAGTGGTGGAAGCCCAGAGCACCACCGCACCGGAAGAGAAAGCCACCAGCCGCGAATACGCGAAAAAAGGAGCTCGCTCCTGATGCAGGTGTTACCTCCGAGCAGCACAGGCGGCCCGTCGCGCCTGTTTATTATGCGCCCTGTCGCCACCACGCTGCTGATGGTTGCGATCTTACTCGCCGGGATTATCGGTTATCGCGCCCTGCCCGTTTCGGCGCTGCCGGAAGTGGACTACCCGACCATTCAGGTGGTCACGCTCTACCCTGGCGCCAGCCCGGATGTCATGACCTCTGCCGTTACTGCGCCACTCGAACGCCAGTTCGGGCAGATGTCCGGCCTGAAACAGATGTCTTCGCAAAGTTCCGGTGGCGCGTCGGTTATCACCTTACAGTTCCAGCTAACGTTACCGCTGGATGTCGCCGAGCAGGAAGTGCAGGCCGCGATTAACGCCGCAACTAACCTGTTACCGGGCGATCTGCCTAACCCACCGGTTTACAGCAAAGTGAACCCGGCAGATCCGCCAATCATGACGCTTGCCGTCACCTCAACCGCCATGCCGATGACGCAGGTGGAAGATATGGTGGAAACCCGCGTCGCGCAGAAAATCTCGCAGATTTCCGGCGTCGGCCTGGTGACACTTTCCGGCGGCCAGCGTCCGGCTGTTCGCGTCAAACTTAACGCCCAGGCGATTGCCGCCCTCGGCCTGACCAGCGAAACCGTGCGCACCGCCATTACCGGCGCTAACGTTAACTCGGCTAAAGGTAGCCTCGACGGGCCTTCCCGCGCGGTAACGCTTTCCGCTAACGACCAGATGCAATCCGCCGAAGAGTATCGTCAGCTGATAATCGCCTATCAGAACGGCGCGCCGATTCGTCTTGGTGATGTCGCAACCGTAGAACAAGGCGCAGAAAACAGCTGGCTTGGCGCGTGGGCGAATAAAGAACAGGCTATCGTGATGAATGTTCAGCGCCAGCCTGGTGCCAACATTATCTCTACCGCCGACAGTATTCGGCAGATGCTGCCGCAGCTCACTGAGAGTCTGCCGAAATCGGTAAAAGTGACGGTACTTTCCGATCGCACCACCAATATCCGCGCATCGGTTGACGATACCCAGTTTGAGCTGATGATGGCAATCGCGCTGGTAGTCATGATTATCTACCTGTTTTTGCGCAATATTCCGGCAACCATCATTCCAGGCGTCGCAGTGCCGCTGTCATTAATCGGCACCTTCGCGGTCATGGTGTTTCTCGATTTTTCGATTAATAACCTGACGCTGATGGCGTTAACTATCGCCACCGGATTTGTGGTCGATGACGCCATCGTGGTGATCGAAAACATTTCGCGCTATATCGAAAAAGGCGAAAAACCGTTGGCGGCGGCGCTCAAAGGCGCAGGCGAAATCGGTTTTACCATTATCTCTCTGACCTTCTCGCTGATTGCAGTGCTGATCCCACTGCTGTTTATGGGCGATATCGTCGGGCGACTGTTCCGCGAATTTGCCATTACTCTGGCGGTAGCGATTTTGATCTCGGCCGTGGTGTCGCTGACCCTGACGCCGATGATGTGCGCGCGGATGCTCAGTCAGGAGTCGCTGCGTAAACAGAACCGCTTCTCCCGGGCCTCGGAAAAAATGTTCGACAGGATAATCGCCGCCTACGGTCGGGGGCTTGCGAAAGTGCTGAATCATCCGTGGCTGACCTTAAGCGTGGCGCTCAGTACGCTGCTGCTTAGTGTGTTGCTGTGGGTATTCATTCCGAAAGGCTTCTTCCCGGTGCAGGACAACGGCATTATTCAGGGTACCCTGCAGGCACCGCAATCCAGCTCCTTTGCCAATATGGCACAGCGGCAACGCCAGGTTGCGGACGTAATTTTGCAAGATCCAGCGGTGCAAAGTCTGACCTCATTTGTTGGCGTTGATGGCACTAACCCGTCGCTGAACAGTGCGCGTTTGCAGATCAACCTCAAACCGCTGAATGAACGTGATGACCGGGTACAAAAAGTCATCGCCCGTCTGCAAACGGCGGTGGATAAAGTGCCGGGCGTCGATCTCTTCTTGCAACCGACGCAGGACCTGACTATTGATACTCAGGTCAGCCGCACGCAGTACCAGTTTACATTACAGGCCACGTCACTGGATGCGCTCAGTACCTGGGTGCCGCAGCTGATGGAAAAACTCCAGCAACTGCCGCAGCTCTCTGATGTCTCCAGCGACTGGCAGGACAAAGGTCTGGTGGCGTATGTCAATGTTGATCGCGACAGCGCCAGCCGTCTGGGGATCAGCATGGCGGATGTCGATAACGCCCTGTACAACGCGTTTGGTCAGCGACTGATTTCCACTATTTATACTCAGGCCAACCAGTATCGCGTGGTGCTGGAGCACAACACGGAAAATACCCCTGGGCTTGCGGCGCTGGATACCATTCGCCTGACCAGCAGCGACGGCGGTGTGGTGCCACTTAGCTCGATAGCCAAAATTGAGCAGCGTTTCGCGCCGCTCTCCATCAACCATCTGGATCAGTTCCCGGTCACCACCATCTCCTTTAATGTGCCGGATAACTATTCGCTGGGCGATGCGGTGCAGGCGATTATGGACACCGAGAAGACGCTGAATCTGCCGGTGGATATCACCACACAATTCCAGGGCAGCACTCTCGCCTTCCAGTCGGCTTTGGGCAGCACTGT
Source organism: Escherichia whittamii (assembly GCF_014836715.1). GTDB lineage: Bacteria > Pseudomonadota > Gammaproteobacteria > Enterobacterales > Enterobacteriaceae > Escherichia > Escherichia whittamii. Next base: position 27,430 of record NZ_JACSQI010000017.1, on the reverse strand, counting down.
CTGGCTGATTGTCGCGGCAGTAGTGGCGATGTATATCGTGCTCGGCATTTTGTACGAAAGCTTTATTCATCCGATCACTATTCTCTCGACGTTGCCAACGGCAGGGGTCGGCGCACTACTGGCGTTACTGATTGCCGGTAGCGAACTGGATGTGATCGCTATTATCGGCATTATTTTGCTGATTGGTATCGTGAAGAAGAACGCCATCATGATGATCGACTTCGCGCTGGCTGCCGAGCGCGAGCAAGGTATGTCACCGCGCGATGCCATCTATCAGGCCTGCCTGCTGCGTTTTCGGCCGATCCTGATGACCACTCTGGCGGCACTGCTCGGCGCGCTGCCGCTGATGTTGAGTACCGGAGTCGGCGCGGAACTGCGTCGTCCGTTAGGCATTGGTATGGTCGGTGGTCTGGTTGTCAGCCAGGTATTGACGCTGTTCACCACGCCGGTGATTTATCTGCTGTTCGACCGTCTGGCATTGTGGACCAAAAGCCGCTTTGCCCGTCATGAAGAGGAGGCGTAAGTGAAGTTTTTTGCCCTCTTCATTTATCGCCCAGTGGCGACGGTTTTACTGTCGGTCGCCATTACCCTGTGCGGCATACTGGGTTTCCGTATGCTGCCGGTGGCCCCGCTGCCACAGGTCGATTTTCCAGTGATCATGGTCAGCGCCTCGCTACCCGGTGCGTCGCCGGAGACAATGGCGTCTTCCGTTGCCACACCGCTGGAACGATCGCTTGGGCGCATTGCCGGGGTCAGCGAAATGACCTCCAGCAGTTCGCTCGGCAGCACGCGCATTATTTTGCAGTTTGATTTTGACCGGGATATCAACGGCGCGGCGCGTGATGTACAGGCTGCGATCAACGCCGCACAAAGCCTGCTGCCCAGTGGGATGCCCAGCCGTCCGACCTATCGCAAAGCGAACCCGTCGGATGCGCCAATTATGATCCTGACGCTGACGTCCGATACTTATTCCCAGGGTGAACTGTACGATTTCGCCTCAACGCAACTGGCGCCGACGATTGCGCAAATCGACGGCGTCGGTGATGTCGATGTCGGCGGCAGCTCGCTGCCTGCGGTGCGCGTCGGGCTGAATCCACAGGCGCTGTTTAATCAGGGCGTCTCGCTGGACGATATACGCACCGCCATCAGCAATGCCAACGTGCGTAAACCGCAGGGCGCACTGGAAGATGACACTCATCGCTGGCAGATCCAGACCAACGATGAGCTAAAAACCGCCGCCGAATATCAGCCGCTGATTATTCACTACAACAACGGCGGTGCCGTTCGTCTGGGCGATGTGGCGACGGTGACCGACTCAGTGCAGGATGTGCGTAACGCCGGGATGACCAACGCCAAGCCAGCTATTTTGCTGATGATCCGCAAACTGCCGGAAGCCAATATTATCCAGACGGTAGACAGCATCCGGGCAAAATTACCGGAGTTGCAGGAGACAATTCCGGCGGCGATTGATCTGCAAATTGCTCAGGATCGCTCCCCCACCATTCGCGCCTCGCTGGAAGAAGTCGAGCAAACGCTGATTATCTCGGTGGCGCTGGTAATTCTGGTGGTCTTTTTATTCCTGCGCTCGGGTCGCGCCACCATCATTCCCGCCGTTGCGGTGCCGGTTTCGCTGATTGGTACGTTTGCGGCGATGTATCTGTGCGGTTTCAGTCTCAATAACCTTTCGTTAATGGCACTCACCATCGCCACTGGCTTTGTCGTGGATGACGCCATCGTGGTGCTGGAAAACATTGCCCGTCATCTGGAAGCGGGGATGAAACCGTTGCAAGCCGCACTGCAAGGCACCCGTGAAGTTGGCTTTACGGTGTTGTCGATGAGCTTGTCACTGGTGGCGGTGTTCCTGCCGCTGCTGTTGATGGGCGGATTGCATGGTCGTCTGTTACGCGAGTTTGCCGTTACGCTTTCAGTCGCCATCGGTATTTCGCTGCTGGTTTCTCTGACATTAACGCCGATGATGTGCGGCTGGATGCTGAAAGCGAGCAAGCCGCGCGAACAAAAGCGTCTGCGTGGTTTTGGTCGGATGCTGGTTGCGCTGCAACAAGGCTACGGCAAGTCGCTGAAATGGGTTCTCAACCATACCCGTCTGGTGGGCGTGGTGCTGCTTGGTACTATCGCGCTCAATATCTGGTTGTATATCTCAATCCCGAAAACTTTCTTTCCGGAGCAGGACACCGGCGTACTGATGGGCGGAATACAAGCTGACCAAAGTATTTCGTTTCAGGCGATGCGCGGCAAGTTGCAGGACTTCATGAAAATTATTCGTGACGATCCGGCGGTGGATAATGTCACCGGCTTTACCGGCGGTTCGCGCGTTAACAGTGGGATGATGTTTATCACGCTGAAACCACGCGACGAACGCAGCGAAACGGCGCAGCAAATTATCGACCGTCTGCGCGTGAAACTGGCGAAAGAGCCGGGGGCGAATCTGTTTTTGATGGCAGTACAGGATATTCGTGTTGGCGGACGTCAGTCGAACGCCAGTTACCAGTACACGTTGCTCTCTGACGACCTGGCGGCGCTGCGCGAATGGGAGCCGAAAATCCGCAAAAAACTGGCAACGTTGCCGGAACTGGCGGACGTAAACTCCGACCAGCAGGACAATGGCGCGGAGATGAATCTGGTTTACGACCGCGACACCATGGCGCGGCTGGGGATCGACGTGCAGGCTGCCAATAGCCTGTTAAATAACGCCTTCGGTCAGCGGCAAATCTCGACCATTTACCAGCCGATGAACCAGTATAAAGTGGTGATGGAAGTGGATCCGCGCTATACCCAGGACATCAGCGCGCTGGAAAAAATGTTCGTCATTAATAACGAAGGCAAAGCGATCCCGCTGTCGTATTTTGCCAAATGGCAACCAGCGAACGCGCCACTGTCGGTGAATCATCAGGGATTATCGGCAGCTTCGACCATCTCGTTCAACCTGCCGACCGGGAAGTCGCTCTCAGATGCCAGTGCGGCAATCGACCGTGCAATGACCCAGCTTGGCGTGCCTTCCACAGTGCGCGGCAGTTTTGCCGGAACGGCACAGGTATTCCAGGAGACGATGAATTCGCAGGTGATCCTGATTATTGCGGCGATCGCCACGGTTTATATCGTGTTGGGGATGCTGTATGAGAGTTACGTGCATCCGCTGACCATTCTCTCCACCCTGCCTTCGGCGGGCGTCGGGGCGCTGCTTGCGCTGGAGCTGTTCAATGCCCCGTTCAGCCTAATCGCCCTGATAGGGATCATGCTATTAATCGGCATTGTGAAGAAAAACGCCATTATGATGGTCGATTTTGCCCTCGAAGCCCAACGGCACGGTAACCTGACGCCGCAGGAAGCTATTTTCCAGGCCTGCCTGCTGCGTTTTCGCCCGATTATGATGACTACACTGGCGGCGCTGTTTGGCGCGCTGCCGCTGGTATTGTCGGGCGGTGACGGCTCGGAGCTGCGTCAACCCTTGGGGATAACTATTGTCGGCGGTCTGGTAATGAGTCAGCTCCTGACGCTGTATACCACGCCGGTGGTGTATCTCTTTTTCGACCGTCTGCAGCTGCGTTTTTCGCGAAAATCTAAAGAAACGGTAACCGAGTAAATGACAGATCTTCCTGACAGCACCCGCTGGCAATTGTGGATTGTGGCTTTCGGCTTCTTTATGCAGTCGCTGGACACCACCATCGTCAACACCGCCCTTCCCTCAATGGCGCAAAGCCTGGGGGAAAGCCCGCTGCATATGCACATGGTCATTGTCTCTTATGTGCTGACCGTGGCGGTGATGCTGCCTGCCAGCGGCTGGCTGGCGGACAAAGTTGGCGTGCGCAATATTTTCTTTACCGCCATCGTGCTGTTTACCCTCGGTTCGCTGTTTTGCGCGCTTTCCGGCACCCTGAACGAACTGTTGCTGGCACGTGCGTTACAGGGCGTCGGCGGGGCGATGATGGTGCCGGTTGGCAGGCTAACGGTGATGAAAATTGTTCCGCGCGAGCAATATATGGCAGCGATGACCTTCGTCACGCTGCCCGGCCAGGTCGGCCCACTTCTTGGTCCGGCGCTCGGCGGCTTACTGGTGGAGTACGCCTCCTGGCACTGGATCTTTTTGATCAACATTCCGGTGGGGATTATCGGCGCGATCGCCACGCTGATGTTAATGCCGAACTACACCATGCAGACGCGGCGTTTCGATCTCTCCGGCTTTCTGTTACTGGCGGTTGGCATGGCGGTATTAACGCTGGCACTGGATGGCAGTAAAGGTACAGGACTATCGCCGCTAACCATCGCCGTGCTGGTAGCTGTGGGCGTGGTAGCTATTGCGCTTTATCTGCTGCATGCCAGAAACAACCACCGCGCTCTGTTCAGCTTGAAACTGTTTCGCACCCGCACCTTCTCGCTCGGTCTGGCGGGGAGCTTCGCCGGGCGTGTCGGCAGCGGCATGTTACCCTTTATGACGCCGGTTTTCCTGCAAATTGGCCTCGGTTTTTCGCCGTTCCATGCCGGATTGATGATGATCCCGATGGTGCTTGGCAGTATGGGGATGAAGCGAATTGTGGTGCAGGTGGTTAACCGCTTTGGTTATCGTCGGGTACTGGTGGCGACCACGCTGGGCCTGTCGCTGGTCACCCTACTGTTTATGACCACCGCGCTGCTGGGCTGGTACTACGCTTTACCATTCGTCCTGTTTTTACAAGGGATGGTCAACTCGACCCGTTTCTCCTCCATGAACACCCTAACGCTGAAAGATCTGCCAGACAATCTGGCGAGCAGCGGCAACAGCCTGCTGTCGATGATTATGCAACTGTCGATGAGTATTGGCGTGACCATTGCCGGGCTGTTGCTGGGGCTTTTTGGTTCGCAGCATGTCAGCGTCGACAGCGGCACCACACAAACCGTCTTTATGTACACCTGGCTTTGCATGGCGTTTATCATCGCCCTTCCGGCGTTCATCTTTGCCAGAGTTCCGAACGATACGCATCAAAATGTGGCTATTTCGCGGCGCAAAAGGAGCACTCAATGAAGTTCTGGCGGCCCGGTATTACCGGCAAACTGTTTCTGGCGATTTTCGCCACCTGCATCGTCTTGCTGATCAGTATGCACTGGGCTGTGCGTATTAGTTTTGAGCGTGGATTTATTGATTACATCAAACATGGCAATGAGCAGCGGCTGCAAATGCTTGGCGATGCTCTGGGCGAACAGTATGCGCAGCATGGTAACTGGCGCTTCCTGCGCAACAACGATCGCTTTGTATTTCAGATCCTGCGTTCATTTGAGCATGATAATTCAGAAGACAAACCCGGCCCCGGGATGCCGCCGCACGGCTGGCGCACCCAGTTCTGGGTAGTTGATCAAAACAACAAAGTTCTGGTTGGTCCGCGCGCCCCCATTCCGCCGGACGGCTCGCGACGGCCAATTTTGGTCAATGGGATGGAGGTTGGCGCAGTGATCGCCTCACCCGTTGAACGGTTAACCCGCAACACAGATATCAATTTCGATAAACAGCAACGGCAAACCAGTTGGCTGATTGTCGCTCTGGCAACCTTACTCGCAGCATGTGCCACCTTCCTGCTGGCGCGCGGTCTGTTGGCCCCCGTCAAACGGTTAGTCGATGGCACGCACAAACTGGCGGCGGGCGATTTCACCACTCGCGTGACGCCCACCAGCGAAGATGAACTGGGCAAGCTGGCACAAGATTTCAACCAACTCGCCAGCACGCTGGAGAAAAACCAGCAGATGCGCCGCGATTTTATGGCCGATATCTCTCACGAATTGCGTACACCACTGGCGGTACTTCGCGGTGAACTGGAAGCTATTCAGGATGGCGTGCGTAAGTTCACCCCCGAGACGGTGGCGTCTTTGCAGGCAGAAGTCGGAACGCTGACCAAACTGGTGGACGATCTCCATCAGTTGTCGATGTCTGATGAAGGCGCCCTCGCCTATCAAAAAGCACCGGTAGATTTGATCCCTCTGCTGGAAGTGGCGGGCGGCGCATTTCGCGAACGATTCGCCAGTCGTGGCCTGAAACTGCAATTTGCCCTGCCAGACAGCATTACCGTATTTGGCGATCGCGACCGTTTAATGCAGTTGTTCAATAACTTACTGGAAAACAGCCTGCGCTATACCGACAGCGGCGGCAGCCTGCAAATCTCCGCCGAACAGCACGATAAAACAGTGCGACTGACCTTTGCCGACAGCGCGCCGGGCGTCAGCGACGATCAGCTGCAAAAATTGTTTGAGCGTTTTTATCGTACCGAAGGTTCCCGCAACCGTGCCAGCGGCGGTTCCGGGCTGGGGCTGGCGATTTGCGTTAACATCGTTGAAGCGCATAATGGCCGCATTCTTGCCGCCCATTCGCCTTTTGGCGGGGTAAGCATTACAGTAGAGTTACCGCTGGAACGAGATTTACAGGGAGAAGCATGACCGAGTTACCCATCGACGAAAACACGCCACGCATTTTAATCGTGGAAGATGAACCTAAGCTTGGGCAGTTGCTCATTGATTATCTGCGTGCCGCGAGCTACGCGCCAATGCTTATCAGCCACGGCGATCAGGTACTGCCGTATGTGCGCCAGACGCCGCCGGATCTGATCCTGTTGGATCTGATGTTGCCAGGTACCGATGGTCTGACGCTATGCCGGGAAATTCGTCGTTTTTCCGATGTCCCAATTGTGATGGTGACGGCGAAAATCGAAGAGATCGATCGCCTGCTGGGGCTGGAAATTGGTGCTGATGATTATATCTGCAAGCCTTACAGCCCGCGTGAAGTAGTCGCGCGCGTTAAAACCATTTTGCGCCGCTGCAAACCGCAGCGTGAGTTGCAGCAACAGGATACCGAAAGCCCGTTGATTATCGACGAAGGTCGTTTTCAGGCTTCATGGCGAGGCAAACTGCTTGATCTGACACCCGCGGAATTTCGCCTGTTGAAAACGCTCTCCCATGAGCCAGGTAAAGTATTCTCCCGCGAACAATTGCTCAATCATCTTTACGACGACTACCGCGTGGTAACCGACCGAACTATCGACAGCCACATTAAGAACCTGCGCCGCAAACTAGAATCTCTCGACGCCGAACAGTCATTTATCCGTGCCGTTTACGGTGTCGGTTACCGTTGGGAAGCTGACGCCTGCCGTATTGTTTAACCTGTTCTTTATGATGGCAGTTTCAAATTACAACGCGGACTGTACCCTCGCCCACTGAGTATTATTACCCTCTCTGAAAAAGAGAGGGATAAAGCCGTGCTCGTATTCAGATTCCAGCATATTTATCAGTAATCTCCCCCATGTATTAGAGGGTATTCCCCTGATTGGCAACCACCTGAATATCACCCATACTTAGGTCGTTACATACTGTTTTCGATACGCAATTTCAAGCAAGGAGTCAATATGGCTGGTTGGTTTGAACTTAATAAGAGCAGTGATAATCAGTTCCGTTTTGTGTTAAAAGCGGGGAACGGAGAAACCATTCTCACAAGCGAATTGTATGCCTCAAAAGCCTCTGCGGAAAAGGGTATTGCCTCGGTACAAAGCAACAGTCCGCAGGATGAACGCTATGAGAAAAAAACGGCGAGCAACGGCAAGTTTTATTTCAATTTGAAAGCTGCCAATCATCAGATAATTGGCTCCAGCCAGATGTATGCTACCGCTCAATCACGCGAAGTCGGAATTGCTTCTGTAAAAACCAATGGCGTAAGTCAGACGGTGAAAGATAAGACTTAATCATTGTGCCGGGCGCGGATGACGCGTCCGGCTTTATTTCCAATAAACACTGACTTATTGATTTTCAGGATTAATCTGCGCCGTTAAAATAGTAGGCACAGGCAAGCACTCATTGTGCTCTCTTTGTTTGACATTCCCCATCCTTATCCTCCTGAACATGTTCATATGGCAAAATATCTTCTAATACTTTGCGTGACGCTCCCCGGTTTATGACATACACTGACGTAAGACTTTTACTTACAAGAGAGCATAAACATGGCCAGAACGATGACGGTTGATCTTGGCGATGAGCTGCGCGAATTTATCGAGTCCTTGATTGAATCCGGCGACTATCGCACCCAAAGCGAAGTGATCCGTGAGTCACTGCGCTTACTTCGAGAAAAACAAGCAGAGTCTCGCCTGCAAGCGTTACGTGACATGCTTGCGGAAGGGTTGAATAGTGGTGAAGCCCAGCCGTGGGAAAAGGATGCGTTTTTACGGAAGGTGAAAGCAGGGATAAGGAAATAATGTGCGTATTATTAAGCTCATGCCAAAAGCCAACGAGGATTTAGAAGGCATCTGGTATTACAGTTATCACCATTTCGGCGAACCACAAGCCGACAAATATGTTGAACATCTTTCAGAAGTTCTCCAGATTCTGAGTAACAATAATATAGGTACTCCCAGACCTGAATTAGGCGAAGGCATTTTTGTTCTTCCTTTTGAACGCCACCTCATTTATTTCCTGCAATCACCAAGGGAAATTATCGTCATTCGCATCCTTAACCAAAACCAGGACGCTACCAGACATTTGCACTGGAGCTAAACCCACCGATTGCGCTACAATGCCCGCCCTTAAAGTGGGGACACTCCCCTAACCGCTTCATCTGGTGAAGCGGGTCTGACCTGTCATCAGAACGAGAGAATTATGTTTAAACCGGAACTCCTTTCCCCGGCGGGAACGCTGAAAAATATGCGTTACGCTTTCGCCTATGGCGCAGATGCTGTTTATGCGGGCCAACCGCGTTACTCCCTTCGTGTGCGCAACAACGAATTCAACCACGAAAACCTTCAGCTCGGCATCAATGAAGCCCACGCACTGGGGAAAAAGTTTTATGTCGTGGTGAACATTGCACCACATAACGCCAAGTTGAAAACCTTTATCCGTGACCTGAAACCGGTTGTGGAAATGGGGCCGGATGCGCTGATTATGTCCGATCCTGGGCTAATTATGCTGGTACGTGAGCACTTCCCGGAGATGCCTATTCATCTTTCCGTGCAGGCTAACGCCGTAAACTGGGCAACGGTAAAATTCTGGCAGCAGATGGGCCTGACCCGTGTGATCCTCTCTCGCGAACTGTCACTGGAAGAGATTGAAGAGATCCGCAATCAGGTGCCAGATATGGAGCTCGAAATCTTCGTTCACGGCGCACTGTGTATGGCCTACTCCGGCCGCTGCCTGCTCTCGGGCTACATTAACAAACGCGACCCGAACCAGGGAACCTGCACCAATGCCTGCCGCTGGGAGTACAACGTGCAGGAAGGCAAAGAAGATGACGTCGGCAACATCGTACACAAGTACGAGCCGATTCCGGTGCAAAACGTTGAGCCTACGCTGGGTATTGGCGCGCCAACCGACAAAGTGTTTATGATCGAAGAGGCCCAGCGTCCGGGCGAGTATATGACCGCGTTTGAAGACGAACACGGCACTTACATCATGAACTCGAAAGATCTGCGTGCCATCGCCCACGTCGAGCGCCTGACAAAAATGGGCGTGCATTCGCTGAAAATCGAAGGCCGCACCAAATCTTTCTACTATTGTGCACGCACCGCGCAGGTTTATCGTAAGGCTATCGATGATGCCGCTGCAGGCAAACCGTTCGACACCAGCCTGCTGGAAACGCTGGAAGGCCTGGCGCATCGCGGCTATACCGAAGGTTTCCTGCGTCGCCATACGCATGATGATTATCAGAACTACGAATACGGTTATTCCGTTTCTGACCGTCAGCAGTTTGTTGGTGAGTTTACCGGTGAGCGTAAAGGCGACCTCGCGGCGGTAGCGGTTAAAAACAAATTCTCCGTTGGCGACAGCCTTGAGCTGATGACTCCACAGGGCAACATCAACTTTACCCTTGAGCATATGGAAAACGCCAAAGGCGAAGCGATGCCGGTTGCACCGGGCGATGGTTATACTGTGTGGATCCCGGTCCCGCAGGATCTCGAGCTGAACTATGCGCTACTGATGCGCAATTTCTCTGGGGAAACCACGCGTAATCCGCACGGTAAGTGATTAATTTCGACTATTTTTCCCGGATAGAAAATTCTTAGAAATCGATCACATACAGCTGCATTTATTAAGGTTATCATCCGTTTCGCTGAAAAACATAACCCATAAAATGCTAGCTTTACCAGGAACCACCTCCTTAGCCTGTGTAATCTCCCTTACGCAGGCTTATTTTTTTTGCGCCACGACTTTCATCCTGTTCTGACGCCACCTTCTCTTTTCTGCTCTACACTTTCTAAAGATCAATAATAAAGGCATACGACGATGGCCGATTTTCCCGCCAGTTTGCTGATTCTTAACGGCAAAAGTACTGACAATGAAACATTGCGCGAAGCGATTATGCTGTTGCGTGAAGAAGGAATAACCATCCATATACGGGTCACCTGGGAGAAAGGTGATGCGGCGCGTTTTGTGACTGAAGCGCGCCAACTTGGTGTCGCGACGGTGATAGCAGGCGGTGGCGATGGCACCATTAATGAAGTCTCCACGGCGTTGATTCAGTGTGAAGGCGATGACATTCCTGCTTTGGGGATTTTGCCGCTAGGTACAGCGAATGATTTCGCCACCAGCGTGGGGATCCCTGAGGCGCTGGATAAAGCATTGAAACTGGCGATTGCCGGTAATGCTATTGCGATTGATATGGCGCAGGTTAACAGGCAAACCTGTTTTATCAATATGGCAACGGGCGGGTTTGGTACGCGCATCACCACCGAAACACCGGAGAAGTTAAAAGCTGCACTAGGGGGCGTCTCTTACATCATTCACGGATTAATGCGCATGGACACGTTACAGCCAGATCGTTGTGAGATCCGTGGTGAAAATTTTCACTGGCAAGGAGACGCCCTGGTTATTGGCATTGGCAACGGACGTCAGGCCGGTGGCGGACAGCAATTGTGCCCAAATGCGCTGATTAATGATGGTTTGTTGCAGCTGCGTATTTTCACCGGAGATGAAATTCTTCCTGCCCTCGTATCAACATTAAAATCTGATGAAGATAACCCGAATATCATCGAAGCCGCTTCGGCGTGGTTCGATATTCAGGCCCCCCATGAAATCACTTTTAATCTTGATGGCGAACCGTTGTGTGGGCAAAACTTTCATATTGAAATACTTCCGGCGGCGCTGCGTTGCCGATTACCACCGGATTGTCCGCTGTTGCGTTAATCAAATTATTCTCTCTTGAATCAGGGAGAGTCAGTTCTGCCGGATGCGGTGTAAACACCTTATCCGGCCTACAAACTAAACAGATGAGTGCTACACCGTAATTAATTTCACCCGCGTTTTCTGCAATGCCATTTTATCGACTTCTGACACCGCATCATCGGTAATAATAATATCGATTTTTTCGATCGGTAGTACCTGATTAAATCCACGACGGTTAAATTTTGTTGAGTCGAGAACGGCAATAACTTTATTCGCCGCTGTTACCATAGCACCGCTAATGGAATAACCTTCATTAAATGTTGTAATGCCATTAACTGCATCAATCCCATCAGCACCCACAAACATTAAATCCGCATTAATATCCTGCAGGGAACGTTCAGCAATAGATCCATGCATAGATCGCGTTTTATGGCGCACCGTACCACCACAAACGACCAAAGTGATGTCTTTATTTTCAGACAGGGCAAATGCAGCAGGAAGGCTATTGGTGATCACCGTGATATTTTTAGCCGTCATTAACCCTTCAGCGATAAGCATTGTCGTACTTCCGCTATCGAGGATAACCGTCATTCCTTCGTGGATCATTTTTACTGCCGCCTGCGCAATTCTGTTTTTCGGTGCGCTGGCTAACTGAAATCGCTCTTTAAATCCGATTTCCTGCGTCTCGGTTTCACTATTACCGGACATTATTTTCGCCGCACCGCCATGAAAGCGCGTTACCACGCCTTTTTGTTCGAGAAAGCGCAAATCGGCTCGAATTGTCGCTTCCGATGCAGCAAATATTCCCGCCAGATCCTGAACAAGCACGGTTCCCTGTTCATTCACTAATTGGATGATCTTATTCCTTCGCTCGAATGAATTCATCGTCATTTACCCATATTCAATTGTGACTAGTGTAAACGAAGGGGGACCATTGGTGAATGATCTGTTTTGCACAATACCGGGCCAGCATCACACTGGCCCGCGGTTTCAGGGAATGAGTAACACTTTACCCGACATGGTATTGCGAGCGATGTCACGCACCGCCTGGGCGAAGCTTTCAAAGCTTCCACGGTGAGCGATTAACGGCTCCAGGCTTAACTTTCGTTCTGTCAGCAACCGGCTCGCCGTTTCCCATTCCTGCCCAGGCCACGGGCTTGAGTAATTCATCCAGCTACCGATAACCGTCAGCTCTTTACGCAATATTTTGCCAAATGTCGCTGATGTTAAATGCAGATCCTGATGTAACGTTCCCACCAGCGCCAGTTGTGCGTGAGGCCCGGCGATTTCCACCCCCAGTTCGACGGTTTGCGGTACGCCCGCTGTCTCGAGAATAAGCTGGTTGAAGCGCAGTTCGCGTAAAACGGCCTGCATTTGCGGCGCGCTCATTTCGCTACTGTTAAATGTTTGCGTAGCGCCGAAGGATTTTGCCAGTGCCAGTTTTTCTGGGCTAATGTCGATAGCCGTCACGCTCTTTGCCCCCAGCGCGACTGCGCACTGGATCGCAAGCAGGCCGATGGTTCCGGCACCAATAATAATAACGTTTTTATTCTCACATCCTTGCGCTAAATGGAACGCATGCAGGCCAACGGTAATCGGTTCAATAAAAGCGCCATCCTCAATAGGCATATCCGCAGGTAGTGCAAAGACATTGTTTCGCTTAAGGACAATATATTCGGAAAATCCGCCATCACGTCGCGAACCAATAAAATCATATTTCGCACACTGGGAATAATAGCCTTTCAGGCACTCCGGGCAATGAAAACAAGGTAATAACGGCACACAGGCAACTGCATCGCCAGGTTGTAAATCATTAACATCGGTCCCCACCGCATCGATATATCCGCTAAATTCATGGCCTAACGTTATTGGATAATAATGGGCACCATTTTTAAATATTCTGGGCAAGTCGGAACCACATATCCCCGAGCTGGCAATTTTTACCCGCACCTCGTCCTGATGATTAATTTCAGGCATGACTCGCTCTTCAACTTGCACGATACCATCAGTATCATTAACAACTGATTTCATAAAAGCTCCAGATTGGTTAAGGGGGATATTCTCCCCCTCAGGTATAAATTATTCTGCGAGAGCAGTTTTCTCTTGTTTGATAAAACCACGTGCTCTACGCCAGGTCATGAAAATACCGGTGAGATAAATGGCACCGATAATAATGAAACCGGGAATATTTTGCGGTGAGAAAACCTGAATCAATAACCAGGTAATGGGTGAACCGCCCTGATCCATCGAAGCCACCATGCCTCCGGCTTTTAATGCGCCAGCATTGGCAGCCAGTTGCGTGTGCAGACCAATTGTTTGCGTCGCAATCCACAGGGTGATACTCATTATGATGACGCCAGAAATTAAGGTGCGGAACAGGTTTCCACGATGCACCGCTACCGCCATTGCCACAAAGAAGCCAATGGTTGCAAGGTCACCAAACGGCAACACCTGATTACCCGGAACACATACCGCAATCAGAATGGTGAGCGGGATAAAAATCAGGCTTGCCGACACCACCGCCGTATGCCCCAACAGCAATGCCGGATCCAGACCAATCAGAAACTCCTGACCGCCGAACTTCGCCTGCAAACGGCTGCGTGCCTGCTTCGCAATAGGCGTTAAGCCATCCATAATAGGCTTGATCACTCGAGGCATCAGCAACATAACGGCCGCCGTTTTTACTGCCAGTTGCAATACGCCTTTGACGTCGTAACCTGCGAGAATGCCGATGATCAGCCCCATCACAAACCCCACGGTGACAGGTTCACCAAAGGGACCAAATTTGCGCTGGATATCATCAGCACTGAATTTAATCTGGTTAACGCCAGGGATTTTTTCAATGATGGCATCGACCACCACCGCTATCGGCCCCATATACGCCGACGTACCATGCGGAATGGCAATACCTTCCAGTTCAAAGAAATCACGGGTATCACGGGCAAACCAGTCGCCGAGTTTATAAACAAATGCCGCGTGAATCACCACGCCCGCGATCCCAATCATCCATGAACCGGTCGCAAGATGCAGCAACGCACCGGTGAAGGTCATATGCCAGATATTCCAGATATCGACATTCACCACCCGCGTCATACGCGTGAGCAACATTGCCACGTTAACCAGAATCGCAATCGGAATCGCCACCAGCGCAATTTGCGATGCCCAGGTCATTGGTGAAGACCCCGGCCAGCCGACATCCACCACATGGAGATTTAAGTCGAAATTTTCCGCCATCGCTTTTGCCGCCGGACCGATAGAATCGAGCATCAAACCAATAACCAGACCGATGCCAACAAAGCCAATCCCGATATGCAGTCCGGCTTTAAAGCAGTCACCAGACTTCATGCCTAATATTTTGGAAAATATGATAATAACAATCGGCAACATGACCGTGGGGCCGAGGTCGAGGATATAACGCATGACTTCTGAAAACATAGATCACCCCTGTAAAATTGTCAGAATCTTATTTTGTAATGCTTCGATACCTACACCAGAAACAAAAGGCATACCGTGAACTAACGGAATATCGCCAAAACTGCGGTCAACTCTGGCGGTAGTACAAATAAGATGTACACCATCCATATAGGTTTCTATTTCATTAACCCGACACTGGATTAATTCAACGGGGATATTATGGCTATGACACAACTCTTTAATTTCTTCCGCCGCCATCGTAGAGGTCGCAACCGCGCCTCCGCAAGCGACAATTATCTTGCGTTTCATAATCAATCCTTTTTATTGGTACAGAGGTGTTTGGTTATTCGGAATATAAAATATGCTGTGTAAAATATTCCTTTAATTGCGCTTCAGAAATGGTGATTAGCGTTTCAACGACATCGGGCTGCTGCAACTTGCCAAATAAGCACCGCAAAAGCCTCAGTTGCTGCTGCGGATTTTCGACAATCAGCGCGATAATCAACGACACCGCCACGTCGTTATCATCATCAGCTTGCTGAAACTTAATTTTATTCGCCGGTCTTAACAGATAAATGGCTGACGATTTGGCGTGAATCGCCTCACAGTGCGGTATGGCGATAGCGTGCTGCTCGAGCAATATCCCGGTGGGAAATTCCGCCTCTCTGGCAATTAATGCCTGCGGCCAGGAGTCATGAACTACGTCTTGCGCGACCATTTCATTGCCGATATGGGTCAGTGCTTCACTGCGATCGGCAAAAGAGATTCCGCTGCGAACAAAGAGCTTTGTCATATACCGTCCTTATTATTCTGCACAACCGTAACGATAGGCACGTAAAACATCATAAATTTTATCCATAATCAGCGGATGCGGTATTGCTGATAATTCCCCGGCCTGAATGCGCTCAAATTGTTTGGGAAGATACTGACTAATTATTCCCAACGGGATTTCCACACCTTCCAGATTCGCCATCATCGTTTCGACGCTATTTTTAATCCGGCTATGCGGCCAGTAATAACGAATACGATCCGAAAGACTGTAACGAATATCCAGTAATGAATCGTTAAAACCAGGACGATAATATTTTTTCCAGTATTGTGGTTCGTCGAGCATCACTTCTTCAATCACGTCCAGACAACCGCTGCGATTTTCCGGCACTATAAGCTCCTTTTCAATTTGCGCCAGCGCAAATATCGCTTCCCGTAAAGCAAAGGTTAATGCCGGGCCGACTTTCAAAATCGCAAAGTGATCGCGTACTAATTCCCGATAAGCCGTCTGGGTCTGGTAATCGGTGGAATGCGCTTCATAAACCATTTTGGTGTTGATTATCCATTCGGCCAATGCCTGCGCTTCTTGCGCCTGATAATGGATAATATTGCTATGGTCAAACTCCACCCCAGGCTGCACCACGATGGCAATCACGCGCGTTAACGCCTCTGCCAGGCCACGGGCGATAAACGCTTTTTGATGCGTGCGTAACGTATTCGCGGCATCTTCTACCCGAGTGATGTGTACCGACTGAATGGCGCTGGCCTCACCGCCCGGAACCGGAACTTCGGTGCCAATAACATAGCTCAGTTGCTCACGCTGGCAATCTGTCGCCACGCTTTCCGCTGCATGGCAGAGTACAGCAGCACGTTCAGCTACCGTTTCTGGGGCTAACGGCACTGGATCGCCAGCGCAGGACATTGACGCATCAAGATGAATTTTACTGAAACCTGCGCGAACGTATGCCTTTACCAGTTCGACGGATTTTTCCATCGCCGCATCCACGCTTTCCTGCTGCCAGCAATTCGGCCCCAGATGGTCGCCACCGAGAATGATGCGCTCACGTGCAAATCCGACTTTATCGGCAATCGCGAACACAAATTCACGAAAGTCCGCTGGCGTCATTCCGGTATAACCGCCAAATTGATTGACCTGGTTTGACGTTGCTTCAATTAATACTTTGCGCGTGCTGTTGCGATCAAAAGCCAGCGCCGCTTCGATAACCAGCGGATGTGCAGAACAGACTGAACATATGCCGATATGTTCACCGGCTTTATGCCGGGCAATTAACGTTTTCATTGTTTTTCCTTGTTAAATGGCAGGTGCGTTATGCCCTGCCCTCACAGCCACAATCGGCGATAACTTTACTCACGACATCGCGCATCGCTAATTTGGCCGGTTGCAAATAATCCCGAGGGTCGGTTGTCTGGGGATGTTCGGTCAGGTATTTTTTTAACCCCTGCGAGAAGGCATTTTTTAGCTCTGTCGCAACGTTGATTTTGCATATGCCCAGATTGATGGTTTGCCGAATATCCTGAGTCGATAATCCTGACGCACCGTGTAGCACCAACGGCAAGTCTACCCACTGGCGAATGGTTTCCAGCCGCGAAAAATCGAGTGCTGGGGCGCTGGCATACATACCGTGAGCAGTGCCGATCGCGACCGCCAGAGAATCAATGCCGGTTGCTTCGGCAAACTCGCGGGCCTGAACAGGATTGGTATAAAACGCATCGGCTTCATCTACTTGAACATCTTCTTCCTGGCCGCCCAGTTGCCCCAGTTCCGCTTCGACACTGACATCAAAGCGATGGCAAAAATCCACCACATCTTTGACTCGGGCAATGTTTTGCGCATAAGGCAGATGCGAAGCGTCAATCATCACCGAGCGCACGCCGGAGCGGACTTTTTGAGCTATATCATCAAAATTAGTGTGATGATCGAGATGAATCGCCAGCGGATGGTTGTATTGCTTCGCCATTGCGCTGACCAGCGCCAGTAGATTTTCTGTTCCAGCATGAGTAAACGTGCCGGGCGTTCCGGCGATGATGACCGGTGCCTGCAGGTTGGCAGCGGTTTCCACCACCACTTGCATCGTTTCGAGATTGTGAATATTGAATGCAGGAACCGCGTAGCCGCCGCGTTGCGCGTTGTTCAGCATCTGCTTTGTCGATACCACGTACATTTTCATATCCTATCGTTTATTTTCGATTTCAAAATATAATGAAATTTTTTGTTTTTAAATGTCGCGATAACGATCACAAAAACGACAATATGAAAATTAATCCAGAATGACAGGCAAAAAAAATGGCCTCCCGGGGGAAGCCGTAACAAAGTGCACGTGGTTTTATGCCGGATGCGGCGCGAACGCCTTATCTGGCCTACGGGGCTGTGCTGTTCGTACGAAGCGTATCAGGCAATCGTAATTTTTTTATCGAGATAAACATCCTGCACGGCGTTAATCAGTCTTACACCGTCGGCCATCGATTTCTTGAACGCTTTACGTCCGAGAATCAGCCCCATTCCGCCCGCACGTTTATTGATGACCGCAGTACGCACCGCATCACTAAGATCGGTTTCACCGCCTGCTGCACCACCGGAGTTAATCAGCCCTGCGCGCCCCATATAACAGTTGGCTAACTGGTATCGCACCAGATCAATCGGGTTTTCGCTGGTCAGCTTGCTGTACACACGATCGTCGGTATAACCGTAATTAATCGCTTTATAGCCGCCGTTATTTTCCGCCATTTTTTGTTTGACGATATCTGCGCCTATGGTCGCCGCCAGATGGTTCGCCTGGCCGGTCAGGTCAGCGGAAACATGGTAATCGACACCATCTTTCTTAAAGGCTGAGTTACGCAAATAGGCCCACAGCACAGTCACCATGCCCAGCTCATGCGCGCGTTCAAAGGCCGCAGAAATTTCTTCAATCTGACGACGTGATTCTTCCGAGCCAAAGTAGATGGTCGCACCAACCGCCACCGCCCCCATATTGAACGCCTGCTCCACGCTGGCATACAACGTTTGATCATAGGTATTCGGGTAACTTAGCGTCTCGTTGTGATTAAGTTTGACGAGGAAAGGAATGCGGTGCGCGTAACGCCGCGATACCGATGCCAGCACACCGTAAGTTGACGCCACACAGTTACATCCCGCTTCGATCGCCAGTTCAACAATGTTCTTCGGGTCAAAGTAGAGCGGGTTAGCGGCAAATGAAGCCCCGGCAGAATGCTCGACGCCCTGGTCAACCGGCAGAATAGAAAGGTATCCTGTGCCGGCCAGACGCCCGGTGTTGTAAAGCGTCTGCATATTACGTAACACCGCTGGCGGACGATTATTGTCAATCATCACGCGGTCTACGTAATCATGTCCGGGGAGATAAAGCTGGTCAGAAGGAATAGTCATACAACGGTGCTGTAAAAGGTTGTCGGCGTCTTTGCCAAGCAACTGCGCAATATCTGTCATTACTATGCTCCCGTAAATTCCGATTAGATTTCGGCTATGGATTGTCCTGGCCCACCTTTGGCGGGCAATCATAATCCTGGTCGTTACGGGCTGGTTTTTCCATCTTCTGGATGTTTTTTCAGCGTTTTCTGTTGGCACGATTCATCAGAAAAAGTGTTACAGCGGTCAAGCTTTCACCGCAAAGGTATTTAAAAGGTATTATTAAGTGGTATTGTCAGCGCGTACCTTACATTACCTGTCATGAAGGAATTAAAAGATGAAAACAACAGCAAAGCTGTCGTTCATGATGTTTGTTGAATGGTTTATCTGGGGCGCGTGGTTTGTGCCATTGTGGTTATGGCTAAGTAAAAGCGGTTTCAGTGCCGGAGAAATTGGTTGGTCCTATGCCTGTACAGCCATTGCAGCGATCCTGTCACCTATTCTGGTTGGCTCCATCACTGACCGCTTTTTCTCGGCGCAGAAAGTGCTGGCTGTATTGATGTTCGCTGGTGCGGTGCTAATGTATTTCGCCGCGCAACAGACCACCTTTACCGGATTCTTCCCGTTACTGCTGGCCTACTCACTGACCTATATGCCGACCATTGCGCTGACAAACAGTATCGCGTTTGCTAACGTCCCGGATGTGGAGCGTGATTTTCCGCGCATTCGCGTACTGGGGACGATAGGCTGGATTGCCTCTGGTCTGGTCTGCGGATTCTTGCCTCAGATGCTGGGATATGACGATATCTCACCGACCAATATTCCGCTGTTAATTACCGCCGGAAGTTCCGCATTGCTCGGTGCATTTGCCTTGTTCCTGCCAGACACGCCGCCAAAAAGCACCGGCAAAATGGACATTAAAGTCATGCTCGGTCTGGATGCGCTGATCCTGCTACGCGATAAAAACTTCCTCGTCTTTTTCTTCTGTTCATTCCTGTTTGCGATGCCGTTGGCGTTCTATTACATCTTTGCCAACGGTTATCTGACCGAAGTCGGCATGAAAAACGCCACCGGCTGGATGACGCTCGGCCAGTTCTCTGAAATCTTCTTTATGCTGGCATTGCCGTTTTTCACCAAACGCTTTGGTATCAAAAAGGTATTATTACTTGGTCTGGTCACCGCTGCGATTCGTTATGGCTTCTTTATTTACGGTAGTGCGGATGAATATTTTACCTACGCGTTACTGTTCCTTGGCATTTTGCTGCACGGCGTGAGTTACGATTTTTACTACGTTACCGCCTACATCTACGTCGATAAAAAAGCCCCCGTGCATATGCGTACCGCCGCGCAGGGCTTGATCACGCTGTGCTGCCAGGGATTCGGCAGTTTGCTCGGCTATCGTCTTGGTGGCGTGATGATGGAGAAGATGTTTGCTTATCAGGACCCGGTAAACGGGCTGACCTTCAACTGGGCCGGGATGTGGACTTTCGGCGCGGTGATGATTGCCATTATCGCCGTGCTGTTCATGATTTTTTTCCGCGAATCCGACAACGAAATTACGGCCATCAAGGTCGATGATCGCGATATTGCGTTGACACAAGGGGAAGTTAAATGAAAACAGAACGTATTCTCGGTGCTCTTTACGGGCAGGCGTTAGGGGATGCGATGGGTATGCCGTCCGAGCTTTGGCCGCGCTCCCGCGTCAAAGCACACTTTGGCTGGATTGACCGTTTTTTGCCTGGCCCAAAGGAGAATAACGCAGCCTGTTATTTTAACCGCGGCGAATTTACCGACGACACCTCGATGGCGCTGTGTCTGGCGGATGCTTTACTGGAACGTGAAGGCGAGATCGACCCGGATCTGATTGGACGTAATATTCTCGACTGGGCGCTGCGTTTCGACGCTTTCAACAAAAACGTGCTTGGCCCGACCTCGAAGATTGCACTTAACGCCATTCGCAACGGTAAACCTGTAGCTGAACTGGAAAACAATGGCGTGACCAACGGCGCGGCAATGCGCGTCTCGCCATTAGGTTGTTTGCTTCCGGCGCGCGATGTTGACTCTTTTATTGATGATGTGGCGCTGGCGTCAAGCCCGACCCATAAATCCGATCTGGCGGTTGCAGGGGCGGTTGTTATCGCATGGGCGATTTCTCGCGCGATTGACGGAGAACGCTGGTCAGCAATTGTTGATTCCCTGCCCTCAATTGCGCGACATGCACAACAAAAACGCATCACCACGTTCAGCGCCTCTCTGGCGGCGCGTCTGGAGATTGCGCTGAAAATTGTGCGCAATGCCGACGGCACCGAGTCCGCCAGCGAACAGCTTTATCAGGTCGTTGGCGCAGGCACCAGCACCATTGAGTCCGTGCCGTGCGCCATTGCGCTGGTTGAGCTGGCACAAACCGATCCTAACCGTTGCGCCGTTCTGTGCGCCAATCTTGGTGGTGACACTGACACCATCGGCGCCATGGCAACAGCAATTTGTGGCGCGTTGCATGGCGTTAACGCTATCGATCCTGCGTTAAAGGCGGAACTGGATGCGGTAAATCAGCTTGATTTCAACCGCTATGCCACGGCACTGGCGAAATATCGTCAACAACGGGAGGCAGTATGAGCGGCGCTCGATTACACACGCTGCTGCCTGAATTAACTACGCGTCAGCCGGTGATGGTGATTGGTGCGGCGGTCATTGATGTGATCGCCGACGCTTACGCCCTGCCCTGGCGCGGGTGCGATATCGAGCTGAAACAGCAGAGCGTTAACGTTGGCGGCTGCGCACTGAATATTGCCGTGGCGTTAAAGCGCCTCGGCATCGAAGCGGGTAACGCCTTGCCGCTCGGTCAGGGAGTGTGGGCGGAGATTATTCGCAACCGGATGGCAAAAGAGGGATTAATCAGCCTGATTGATAACGCCGAAGGCGATAATGGCTGGTGTCTGGCGCTGGTTGAGCCGGATGGCGAACGCACGTTTATGTCATTCAGTGGTGTGGAAAATCAGTGGAATCGCCAGTGGTTGGCGCGATTAACCGTTGCGCCTGGCAGCCTGCTCTATTTTTCCGGTTATCAACTGGCCTCGCCCTGTGGCGAATTGTTAGTGAAATGGCTGGAAGAGCTGCCAGACGTGACGCCGTTTATCGATTTTGGCCCCCGTATTGGCGATATCCCGGATGCATTACTGGCGCGCATCATGGCCTGTCGACCATTAGTGTCTCTCAATCGTCAGGAGGCTGAGATTGCCGCCGAACGTTTTGCTTTATCCGCAGATATAACAACGCTTGGCAAGCAATGGCAGGAGAAATTTGCCGCACCGTTGATCGTTCGCCTCGATAAAGAAGGTGCCTGGTATTTCAGCGATAACGTTTCAGGCTGTATACCGGCATTTCCAACGCATGTCGTAGATACAATTGGCGCAGGTGATAGCCATGCCGGTGGCGTACTGGCCGGGCTGGCATCCGGTCTGCCACTGGCAGATGCAGTATTGCTGGGCAATGCGGTGGCGTCGTGGGTTGTCGGGCATCGCGGCGGGGATTGCGCGCCGACGCGCGAGGAACTACTCCTCGCACACAAAAACGTATAAATCGCTGCGACAGCGGCTGATGCTGTATTCAATAGGCCGTTGCTGTTGGTCAAGCGCTACTTGCTTGATCACCAGCACCGGTATTTTGCTATCTAACTGAATATGTGACTGAAACTCGGCATCCGGCATTCGGGCGCTAACGCGGGAACGGGTACACTTTGGAAAAATATGCTGACTGCGGAAGTAGTCATAAAGAGAAATACCGATGGCATCAACATCATGAATTAAATGAGCAGGAACCCACGACTCCTCAATCGATACCGCTTCTTCATCCACATAACGAATACGCTTAAGCAAGAAGACATCACTTCCCGCTTCAACCGCCAGTTGCTGTGCCACCTCTTCAGGGCACTTTACCACTCGCTTGTTAACCCATAGCGTATCGGGCTTTTTACCGCGCAACACCACCTGCTGAGAAAAACCTCGCGCTTCTTTCAGCGAGTATTCGAAGATGTTGTTGATCTGCGTACCGTAGCCACGCGAACGCGTCACCACGCCCTCTTCTTCCAGCGTCTGCATCGCTTTGCGCACCGTAATACGCGAAACGCCGGTTAACTGACTTAAATCGCGCTCGCCGGGTAAAATATTGCCATGCTCCAGCACTCCGCTGCGTACGGCATTTTTTACCGTTTCCGCAAACTTAATATAAAGCGGCGTGTTGTCCGCCGCTAAAATACGTTCGTTCAGTTGGGCGATAAGCTGGGTATGCGCTTGTTCCATTTGTCTTTTTCCTGCCGGGGAATCTGGTAGGAGTATATCACTGCTGGTTATTTAAGGCGTTTCTTTAATGCCATCAACGAAAGCCTGCAACTCCTCCGCTGTGCCATTAAACACATTAAAATCCACCGGGCCATTAATGCCATCTACCTGTCCACGGTCGGAATGCTGCCAGAAACGCCAGGCCATGCCGTCATTGTCCGGACGACGTTGATAATAGTGAGCCACCCACCACGGATATTCATTGAAATAGCCCGCCAGATTCGTGTGATAAAAAACGGCTCCGGAGTAAATAATCGGCTTTTTTCCCGTGCTTTTTTCGACCATTTTTAGCCACTGACTTACCCGCTTGCGTAATTCCTTCGCCGATAATTTTCCCCGTTCTTCTACGTCCAGTACCGCGGGGAGATCGCCTTGAGAGAAATCCACCGTTTGCAGAAATAATTGCGCCTGATCGGTGGCGGATACCGACGGAGAAAAATAATGATACGCGCCACGCAGCAGGCCATTTTGACGGCTTTGACGCCAGTTACGCGAAAAATAGGGGTCCACCAGGTTTTCGCCTTCCGTCGCCTTAATAAAAGCAAACTGTAAGCGGATACCGTTGTCGCGCATTTTTGCGACACGCTGCCAGTCGATCCGCGCCTGCCAGCGTGAAACATCAATACCGTGAATGGTGTAATTGGCAGGAATGCGAATAGCAAAAGATTTGACCGGACGATAGCCATAAAAGTAGATGTAGTCTTTAATCTGAATTGCTGTCGAATAGAAAAAATTCACCGTCTGGCCAGGATGAATCGCAACAATGGAAATTAGCCCCAGAGTGCATAGCAAAGCGGTGAATTTTTTTCGACTGGCGATTCTTAGCTGCATTGGTTTCATCCCTGAATTTCAGCGCGAAAAAGCTGAAAAATGCCAAAGCAGCTATAGTACGGTGCTCACCACCACGCGTGAAAGTGGTGAACCGGACCAATCCCGTGACCGACTTCCAGCGTGTCTGCCTGCGCTAACGCCGCTGAAAGCCAGCTTTTTGCTTCCTGAACGGTGTCGCCCCAGTTTGTATGGCGCAGACGCAATGCCGCCAGCGCCGCAGAGAGCGTACAACCCGTGCCATGGGTGTTTTTGGTCATAATGCGCGGCGCGGTAAACCGCTGTTCGCCGTCGCGAGTAAACAGCCAATCCGGGCTTTGCTCATCATCCAGATGACCGCCTTTCATCAGCACTGCACCGCAGCCCATCGCCAACAGTGCTCGCCCCTGCTCCCGCATTTCCTGTTCGTTATGCGCATGTGGCGCGTCGAGCAAGGCGGCAGCTTCGGGCAAGTTTGGCGTTATTAATGAAACCCGTGGCAATAATCGACTGCGCAGCGTGGCAACCGCCGAAGGTGAAAGTAGCGGGTCGCCGCTTTTTGCCAGCATGACGGTATCCAGTACCACGTTTTGGATCTGGTAACGTTGCAGCCGTTCTGCCACCGCTTCAACGATATCGGTTTCCGCCAGCATGCCGATTTTAGTGGTGTCGATTCGTACATCGCTGAACACCGAATCGAGTTGGGCGGCGACAAAATCTGGCTCAATACGATACACCGACTGTACGCCACGGGTATTTTGCGCCACCAGCGCGGTGATTACCGAGCAACCGTACGCACCTAGCGCCGAGAAGGTTTTAAGATCGGCCTGAATTCCTGCACCACCACTCGGATCAGTACCGGCAATCGTCAGAGCGTTAATCCGTTTCATGCCAGTACCTCCTGCGTCAATTGCCAGAGCGCATCAAGGAAATGTGGAACAAAACTGCCCGGCCCCTCGCTTCTGGCGACTGCGCGCTCTCCGGCTTGTTTCATCCAGTGACAGCCAGATGCGACGTTTTCCAGCGTATCGCCAGGTAATGCACAACAGGCAGCAACAACCGCCGATAATGCACAGCCAGTTCCTACCACTTTGGTCATTAACGGATCGCCGCCGTGAATACCAACGGTGCGACGACCATCGGTAATATAATCCACCTCGCCAGTGACCACGACGATTGCGCCAGTTTCCCGTGCCAGAGTTTGCGCAGCAGGCAGTGCGCTTACTGTGGCGTCAGTGGAATCCACACCACGGCCACCATTGGAAATGCCCGCTAATGCCATGATTTCCGATGCATTACCGCGTATCGCTGCCGGTTTAAAAGATAAAAGTTCATGACAAAAACGGCGACGATAATCGAGCGCACCAACCGCGACCGGATCAAGCGTCCAGGGTGTTTGGGAGTGTTTTGCCTGTTCAACGGCGGCACGCATCGCCCGTGCGCGTGGCTGCGTCAGTGTGCCAACGTTAATCAGCAAAGCACTGGCGATGGCCGCAAATTGACTGGCCTCTTCGGTTTCGATAACCATCGCTGGCGATGCACCGAGCGCCAGCAAGGTATTGGCAGTAAAGGTTTGCACCACATCATTGGTCATGCAATGCACAAGGGGGGAATGTTGGTGAAAAAGGTGTAACGCGTGCGCAGGTTGCGCCGGACTCAGCAGGTCGATTTGCATAGTTTGCTCCTGCCATAACGTGAAGAAGCAATGACCTGGCGGCCTGTGACTTCCCTACGCTGGCATTATCCAGATCAGGTGATACGGGTATTTCTCAGCCTTCACGTAGAAGGGCACCCCGAGTCGTTTGGTTGCGATGATGAATCGCAGATGAGGATGGTAATGTCCCGCGCACACGTTGTAAACGAGGAAAAACGGCGGTATTACAATAACGTTGTGAAATTATTTGATATAAGAATCCAGCACCTTAAGAACAACATCCAGGTCTTCTTCACGCTTTAGCTCATCCCCCTGGTGAACTATGTGTTCCGTCAGATGACCTTTAATCACTTCCCGCATCAAACCGTTTACCGCACCACGGATAGCGGCAATCTGTTGTAGAACGGCAGCGCATTCGTGCGGCTCGTCGAGCATTTTCTTGAGCGCAACGACCTGTCCCTGAATCTTACTGACGCGTGCTTTCAGTTTCTGTTTATCGCGAATGGTATGAGACATGGTAACGCCTGGTTTTTCATCCCCAGCGCCATCTTACTTGGTGCGCTACATGGTCTGGAGCCAGGACACTCAAAAACGATGATGGCGGCGTTTATTATCGCCATTAAAGGCACCATCAAACAGGCGGTGATGCTTGGACTGGCGGCAACCATATCGCATACCGTGGTAGTCTGGTTGATTGCTTTTGGTGGGATGGTGATAAGCAAACGCTTTACTGCGCAGTCAGCGGAACCGTGGCTCCAGCTGATTTCCGCGGTGATCATTATTGGCACCGCGTTCTGGATGTTCTGGCGCACCTGGCGCGGCGAACGAAGCTGGCTTGAGAATATGCACGGGCATGATCATGAACATCATCACGACCACGAACATCACCACCATCATGAACATAGCGACAGCGAAGAGTATCAGGATGCCCATGCACGAGCCCATGCCAATGACATTAAACGCCGCTTCGATGGCAGAGAAGTGACCAACTGGCAAATTTTATTGTTTGGTTTAACAGGTGGACTGATCCCCTGCCCAGCGGCAATTACCGTGCTGTTGATTTGCATTCAGTTGAAAGCCCTGACACTGGGCGCAACACTGGTCGTCAGTTTCAGCATTGGCCTGGCGTTAACGCTGGTCACCGTAGGCGTTGGGGCGGCAATCAGTGTTCAACAGGTTGCAAAACGCTGGCGCGGATTTAACACTGTCGCTAAACGCGCCCCCTATTTCTCCAGTCTGTTAATTGGCTTAGTCGGGTTGTATATGGGAGTGCATGGCTTTATGGGTATTATGAGATAAAACAATTACCTGGGCTTCGCTATCCCTTTAGCCCAGGATGATTCTTAAATCAACTTATTCCGCTGACTTCTCGTTCAATGAGGATGCTTTTGCTGCATCCTTTCATTTACACTTTTTACGAAATCATGGGATCACTAACAAAATATCTCTTGTCGGTTATATTGTATGGCAGGAAAGATATGCGACTGATTTTACTGATCCCCAAAGTGGAGAGTATATGACCATAAAAAATAAGATGTTGCTGGGTGCGCTTTTGCTGGTAACCAGCGCAGCATGGGCCGCACCAGCCACCGCGGGTTCGACCAATGCCTCGGGAATTTCAAAGTATGAGTTAAGCAGTTTCATTGCTGACTTCAAACATTTCAAACCAGGTGACACTGTGCCAGAAATGTACCGTACCGATGAGTACAACATTAAGCAGTGGCAGTTGCGTAACCTGCCCGCCCCTGACGCCGGAACCCACTGGACCTATATGGGCGGTGCATATGTGCTGATCAACGATACCGACGGGAAAATCATTAAAGCCTACGATGGTGAGATTTTTTATCATCGCTAAAAAAAGCCCCCTCGGAGAGCTGTCTCTTATACACAAGTCCCCACCCGGGGATTTGTGATGTCTGTCAGTCTGCTTTAGGGGGGACTCTTTCCATC
>NZ_JACSQI010000016.1 GCF_014836715.1 Escherichia whittamii | reverse complement strand
GAAACGCCGTAGCGCCGATGGTAGTGTGGGGTCTCCCCATGCGAGAGTAGGGAACTGCCAGGCATCAAATTAAGCAGTAAGCCGGTCATAAAACCGGTGGTTGTAAAAGAATTCGGTGGAGCGGTAGTTCAGTCGGTTAGAATACCTGCCTGTCACGCAGGGGGTCGCGGGTTCGAGTCCCGTCCGTTCCGCCACCCTAATTAGGGGCGTAGTTCAATTGGTAGAGCACCGGTCTCCAAAACCGGGTGTTGGGAGTTCGAGTCTCTCCGCCCCTGCCAGAAATCATCCTTAGCGAAAGCTAAGGATTTTTTTTATCTGAAATAACCCATCCTAAGTAAATCCTTCCACCGGCGTCCTTGCCAGCCATTCAGATTAATACACTTCATCCAGTACGTTAATTTTCAAAAGATCTCGAATCAACGCGTGTTTGTCGCTATTTTGCAGCCATATGGCATAGAGCGGTCGTGAAAGAGTCGTGCTATCGACAACAGTATGCAATCCGCCTTTTTTACGCGCCCAACTTACCGGCAGCCAGGTGCAGCCATTAAGCATTTCAATCTGTTGTTGTGCCAGTTCAGCAGAACTGGTTGTCAGAATTGGGACTTCATCAGCACCGATCAAACCTGTCTCATGCTGTTGAAAATCCGGTCCCCATTCCAGACGCAGATAGTTAAGATCCCCCTTTAACTTAGAGGGGGCGCTGGTATAGAGCGCTAAAGTGAAATGTCCCAACAACTGGCTACTAAACTCGTCCATTTTGGGCGCTTCAGTGGTAATAAGCAGATCAAGCTGACGTTCATGTAGTTGTTTTACCAGAGACTGTCGTTGGGCAATCCGCGCTTCAAATTGCAGGCCTGTGTGGGCATCCTGATGTTGATACAAGCGTCCCAGCCACTGATTAAGCATACACTCCCACAGCGAGGCGCTGGCACCGATAGAAAACTCATTATGCCGTGAGGTATGCGCCACCTCCTTACGGGCGGCCTGCCAGGTGCTCATGAGCGTTTCTGCATAAGGCAGAAGCTTTTCTCCGGCAGCGGTTAAACGGATATTGTTTCTGTGGCGGGTGAAAAGATTCACACCCAGTTGATTTTCCAGTTGTCTGATTCGAAAGCTCACAGCTGATTGGGTCAGATAGAGCGATTCAGCCGCTCGACCAAAGTGACGCGTTCGGCTAACTTCCAGGAAAGTTTTTAACAATTCCGTATCCACAGTGCTCTCCGCAAAATTATTTGTCGTTATGATTTAAATGTTTTGTTTTACACTCTGTCAAGCGTAACTAATACTCCGCGCCATAACTAGCTCGGTCAAAGAATTAGGAGCGTGCAGGATGGCGGAAAGCTTTACGACGACTAATCGATATTTCGACAATAAACATTATCCACGTGGATTCTCTCGTCATGGTGATTTCACCATCAAAGAGGCACAACTGCTTGAACGTCATGGTTATGCCTTCAATGAGCTGGATCTCGGCAAACGCGAGCCGGTTACCGAAGAAGAGAAACTCTTCGTAGCAGTATGCCGTGGCGAACGTGAGCCAGTGACAGAAGCAGAACGCGTGTGGTCCAAGTATATGACGCGTATCAAGCGTCCAAAACGTTTTCACACCCTTTCTGGCGGTAAACCGCAGGTCGAAGGTGCTGAAGACTACACGGATTCCGACGATTAATAAAAAGGGCGAAATGCCCTTTTTTTATGTCAGTAGTTTTTGTAAATGAATAAGCAAGCGATCGATAGCTCGATAGCTAACTGCCTCCTGTAAATGCTGGCGTGTGATGACGTCAGACTGATCAATATCAGCGATAGTTCTCGACACCTTCAGTAATCGCTGCCAGGCACGAATCGATAATCCCAGATGAAGCAGCGTTTCTTCCAGCCACTGTGCGTCTTCGCTCTCAAGCTTGCAGAATTGGCGTATTTCCGGACTATCCAGCCAGGCATTCAGTTTATTCTGCCGCTTAAATTGGCGCTCTCTGGCGGCCATTACGCGTTGTTTAACAGTGGCGCTGCTTTCCCCCAGCACTACCGCTTTACTCAAAATTCCTGGGGGCGGTAGTGGGATCTCCAGTGAAAGGTCAAAGCGGTCAAGAAAGGGACCAGAGAGTCGGTTGAGATAACGCAGAGTTTGTTCTGGTGTGCAGCGGTTATGGTTCCCCTGATAATGTCCGGTAGGGCTGGGGTTCATCGCCGCGACAAGTTGGAAACGGGCCGGGTAGGTTATTTTGGCCCGCGTACGTGAAAGATGGATCTGCCCGGACTCAATTGGTTCCCGCAAGGCATCCAATGTACGCCGTTCAAATTCAGGTAGTTCATCAAGAAAAAGCACGCCGTTATGCGCCAGAGAAATTTCACCAGGCCCGGGAATTGCACCACCGCCGACCATCGCAGTTAACGACGCACTGTGATGAGGTGAACGGAACGGGCGCTGTCGCCACTGCTTTTGCACTGATTCGGCATTCACCAGGCTTAATATTGCAGCGCTTTCCAGAGCTTCTTCATTGCTTAAATCTGGCAGCAAGCCATTAATGCGACTGGCGAGCATTGTTTTACCTGTTCCTGGTGGCCCAATCAGTAAAAGGTTGTGGCCCCCTGCGGCGGTAATTTCTAGCCCTCGCTTTCCTTGCTCCTGGCCCACAACATCACTGAGATCATGTTGTAATACCCTGAACTCCGAATCAGTAGGTGCTGGACGTTCGAGATCATGCTTACCTTCGAGAAACGCACAGACTGCTTGTAAGTGATCGGCTATCAAGCACCCTTCACCATTAATTAACCCCACTTCGGCTTCGTTATCTTTCGCGACGATAATCTTTCTGCCCGACTTAATGGCTTCAGTTGCACTGGAGATTGCGCCGGGAACGCCGCGCAGAGCGCCTGTAAGCGCCAGTTCTCCGACTAATTCATATTCATGCAACTTATTGGCTGTAAGCTGTTCAGAGGCTGCCAGTAAAGCAATAGCGATAGGTAAATCATATCGCCCTCCTTCTTTCGGCAGGTCGGCTGGTGCAAGATTAATGGTGATTTTTTTTGCCGGATATTCATATCCGCTATTAATAATGGCGCTGCGCACGCGATCGCGTGCTTCTTTTACCGTTGTTTCTGGTAAGCCCACCATCGTTAATCCTGGTAGACCTTTACTGATATGAACCTCAACAGTGATCGGGGGAGCGTTTACTCCCAGAGCTGCACGAGTATGAACAATTGACAGTGACATAAGCCCTCCTTGAGCCACCATTATGTGCATAAGAGATCACTGCTGTAGTCTGCCAGATTGCGTTAATTAGCGGCTGATTCCCGTTTATTTATGTAACGTGATCTGAGTTGTATGAGTGATGGAATAACACTCGCAAAAATGAGAAGTAAAAAATTAGTCTCTGGGCGAGGGCAAGAAACATACGGAAATTGAATTTTTTTCACTCACCTTTTTTTATATGAAAAACAATGGTTTTTATCGAAATAATTGGGAAAGCAACAATGTGTGATTAAAAAATATCTTGTGCTATTTGCAAAATCTATGGTAACTCTTTAGGCATTCCTTCGAACAAGATGCAAGAAAAGACAAAATGACAGCCCTTCTACGAGTGATTAGCCTGGTCGTGATTAGCGTGGTGGTGATTATTATCCCACCGTGCGGGGCTGCACTTGGACGAGGAAAGGCTTAGAGATCAAGCCTTAACGAACTAAGACCCCCGCACCGAAAGGTCCGGGGGTTTTTTTTGACCTTAAAAACATAACCGAGGAGCAGACAATGAATAACAGCACAAAATTCTGTTTCTCAAGATTCAGGACGGGGAACTAACTATGAATGGCGCACAGTGGGTGGTACATGCGTTGCGAGCACAGGGTGTGAACACCGTTTTCGGTTATCCGGGTGGCGCAATTATGCCGGTTTACGATGCATTGTATGACGGCGGCGTGGAACACTTGCTGTGCCGACACGAGCAAGGCGCGGCAATGGCGGCTATCGGTTATGCTCGTGCTACTGGCAAAACTGGTGTGTGCATCGCCACGTCTGGTCCGGGCGCAACCAATCTGATCACCGGGCTGGCGGACGCGCTGTTAGATTCTATCCCTGTCGTTGCCATCACTGGTCAGGTATCCGCACCGTTCATCGGCACCGACGCATTTCAGGAGGTTGATGTCCTGGGATTATCGTTAGCCTGTACCAAACACAGCTTCCTGGTACAGTCGCTGGAAGAGTTGCCGCGCATCATGGCCGAAGCGTTTGACGTCGCCAGCTCAGGTCGTCCTGGTCCGGTCCTGGTCGATATCCCAAAAGATATCCAGTTAGCCTGCGGTGACCTGGAACCGTGGTTCACCACCGTTGAAAACGAAGTGACTTTCCCACATGCAGAAGTCGAGCAAGCGCGCCAGATGCTGGCAAAAGCGCAAAAACCGATGCTGTATGTCGGTGGCGGTGTCGGTATGGCGCGTGCGGTTCCTGCGCTGCATGAATTTCTCGCTGCCACAAAAATGCCTGCAACTTGCACGCTGAAAGGACTGGGCGCAGTTGACACGGATTATCCGTACTATCTTGGGATGCTGGGTATGCACGGCACCAAAGCGGCGAACTTCGCGGTGCAGGAGTGTGACTTGCTGATCGCCGTAGGCGCTCGTTTTGATGACCGGGTGACCGGCAAACTGAACACCTTCGCGCCGCACGCCAGTGTTATCCATATGGATATCGACCCGGCAGAAATGAACAAGCTGCGCCAGGCGCATGTGGCATTACAGGGTGATTTAAATGCTCTGTTACCAGCATTACGGCAGCCGTTAAATATCAATGGCTGGCAGCAATATTGCGCACAGCTGCGTGATGAACATGCCTGGCGTTACGACCATCCCGGTGACGCTATCTACGCGCCGTTGTTGTTAAAACAACTGTCGGATCGTAAACCTGCGGATTGCGTTGTGACCACAGATGTGGGGCAGCACCAGATGTGGGCTGCGCAGCATATCGCCCACACTCGCCCGGAAAATTTCATCACCTCCAGCGGTTTAGGCACTATGGGTTTCGGTTTACCAGCGGCGGTGGGCGCGCAAGTCGCGCGACCGAACGATACCGTCGTTTGTATCTCCGGTGACGGCTCTTTCATGATGAATGTACAAGAGCTCGGCACCGTAAAACGTAAGCAGTTACCGTTGAAAATCGTCTTACTCGATAACCAGCGGTTAGGGATGGTTCGACAATGGCAGCAACTGTTTTTCCAGGAACGATATAGCGAAACCACTCTTACCGATAACCCAGATTTCCTCATGTTAGCCAGCGCCTTCGGCATCCCTGGCCAACACATCACCCGTAAAGACCAGGTTGAAGCGGCAATCGACACCATGCTGAACAGTGATGGGCCATACCTGCTTCATGTCTCAATCGACGAACTTGAGAACGTCTGGCCGCTGGTGCCGCCTGGCGCCAGTAATTCAGAAATGTTGGAGAAATTATCATGATGCAACATCAGGTCAATGTATCGGCTCGCTTCAATCCGGAAACCTTAGAACGTGTTTTACGCGTGGTGCGTCATCGTGGTTTCCACGTCTGCTCAATGAATATGGCCACCGCCAGCGATGCACAAAATATAAATATCGAATTGACCGTTGCCAGCCCACGTTCGGTCGACTTACTGTTTAGTCAGTTAAATAAACTGGTGGACGTCGCACACGTTGCCATCTGCCAGAGCACAACCACATCACAACAAATCCGCGCCTGAGCGCAAAAGGAATATAAAAATGACCACGAAGAAAGCTGATTACATTTGGTTCAATGGGGAGATGGTTCGCTGGGAAGACGCGAAGGTGCATGTGATGTCGCACGCGCTGCACTATGGCACTTCGGTTTTTGAAGGCATCCGTTGCTACGACTCGCACAAAGGACCGGTTGTATTCCGCCATCGTGAGCATATGCAGCGTCTGCATGACTCCGCCAAAATCTATCGCTTCCCGGTTTCGCAGAGCATTGATGAGCTGATGGAAGCTTGCCGTGACGTGATCCGCAAAAACAATCTCACCAGCGCCTATATCCGTCCGCTGATCTTCGTTGGTGATGTTGGTATGGGCGTTAACCCGCCAGCGGGATACTCCACCGACGTGATTATCGCCGCTTTCCCGTGGGGAGCCTATCTGGGCGCAGAAGCGCTGGAGCAGGGGATCGACGCGATGGTTTCCTCCTGGAACCGCGCAGCACCAAACACCATCCCGACGGCGGCAAAAGCCGGTGGTAACTACCTCTCTTCTCTGCTGGTGGGTAGCGAAGCGCGCCGTCACGGTTATCAGGAAGGTATCGCACTGGATGTGAATGGTTATATCTCGGAAGGCGCAGGGGAAAACCTGTTTGAAGTGAAAGACGGCGTGCTGTTCACCCCGCCGTTCACCTCTTCCGCGCTGCCGGGTATTACCCGCGACGCCATCATTAAACTGGCGAAAGAGCTGGGAATTGAAGTGCGTGAGCAGGTGCTGTCGCGCGAATCTCTGTACCTGGCGGATGAAGTGTTTATGTCCGGTACGGCGGCTGAAATCACACCAGTACGCAGCGTAGACGGTATTCAGGTGGGCGAAGGCCGCTGCGGCCCGGTCACCAAACGCATCCAGCAAGCCTTCTTCGGCCTCTTCACCGGCGAAACCGAAGATAAATGGGGCTGGTTAGATCAAGTTAATCAATAAATACAAAAAATGGGACGGCACGCACCGTCCCATTTACGAGACAGACACTGGGAGTAAATAAAGTATGCCTAAGTACCGTTCCGCCACCACCACTCATGGTCGTAATATGGCGGGTGCTCGTGCGCTGTGGCGCGCCACTGGAATGACCGACGCCGATTTCGGCAAGCCGATTATCGCTGTTGTGAACTCGTTCACTCAATTTGTGCCGGGTCACGTCCATCTGCGCGATCTCGGTAAACTGGTCGCTGAACAAATTGAAGCTTCTGGCGGCGTTGCCAAAGAGTTCAACACCATTGCGGTGGATGATGGGATCGCCATGGGCCACGGGGGCATGCTTTATTCACTGCCATCTCGCGAGCTGATCGCTGATTCCGTCGAGTATATGGTGAACGCTCACTGCGCCGACGCCATGGTCTGTATCTCCAACTGCGACAAAATCACCCCGGGGATGCTGATGGCCTCGCTGCGCCTGAATATTCCGGTGATCTTTGTTTCCGGCGGCCCGATGGAAGCCGGGAAAACAAAACTGTCCGATCAGATAATCAAACTCGATTTGGTCGATGCGATGATCCAGGGCGCAGACCCGAAAGTCTCTGACTCCCAGAGCGATCAGGTGGAACGTTCAGCCTGCCCAACCTGCGGTTCTTGTTCCGGGATGTTCACCGCTAACTCGATGAACTGCCTGACCGAAGCGCTGGGCCTGTCGCAGCCGGGCAACGGCTCGCTGCTGGCGACCCACGCCGACCGCAAGCAACTGTTCCTCAACGCCGGGAAGCGCATCGTCGAACTGACCAAACGTTACTACGAGCAGGATGACGAAAGCGCCCTGCCGCGCAGCATTGCCAGCAAGGCGGCGTTTGAAAACGCCATGACGCTGGACATCGCGATGGGCGGCTCTACCAACACTGTTCTCCACCTACTGGCGGCGGCGCAGGAAGCGGAAATCGACTTCACTATGAGTGATATCGATAAGCTCTCCCGTAAGGTACCGCAGCTGTGTAAAGTCGCGCCGAGTACTCAGAAGTACCATATGGAAGATGTTCACCGCGCAGGCGGTGTTATCGGCATTCTCGGCGAGCTGGATCGGGCTGGGTTACTGAACCGTGATGTGAAAAACGTACTTGGCCTGACGTTGCCGCAAACGCTGGAACAATACGACGTTATGCTGACCCAGGATGATGCGGTGAAAAATATGTTCCGCGCTGGCCCGGCGGGTATCCGTACGACCCAGGCATTCTCGCAGGATTGCCGTTGGGATTCTCTCGATGATGATCGCGCTAATGGCTGTATCCGCTCGCTGGAGCACGCGTACAGCAAAGACGGCGGCCTGGCGGTACTCTACGGTAACTTTGCGGAAAACGGCTGCATCGTGAAAACCGCAGGCGTCGATGACAGCATCCTCAAATTCACCGGCCCGGCGAAAGTGTACGAAAGCCAGGACGACGCGGTTGAAGCGATCCTCGGCGGTAAAGTCGTCGCGGGTGATGTCGTGGTGATCCGTTACGAAGGTCCGAAAGGTGGCCCTGGCATGCAGGAAATGCTCTACCCGACTACCTTCCTGAAATCCATGGGCCTCGGCAAAGCCTGTGCGCTGGTAACCGATGGTCGTTTCTCCGGCGGCACCTCTGGCCTTTCCATCGGTCACGTTTCACCGGAAGCGGCGAGCGGCGGCAATATTGCGATCATTGAAGATGGTGACCTGATAGAAATCGACATTCCTAACCGCGGCATTCAGTTGCAACTGAGCGACCAGGAAATTGCCGCGCGTCGTGAAGCGCAGGAAGCCCGTGGTGAGCAGGCCTGGACGCCGAAAAACCGTGAACGCCAGGTTTCCTTTGCCCTGCGTGCCTACGCCAGCCTGGCGACCAGTGCCGATAAAGGTGCGGTGCGCGATAAATCGAAGCTGGGGGGTTAATGATGGCTGATTCGCAACCCCTGTCCGGCGCCCCGGAAGGCGCCGAATATTTAAGAGCAGTGCTACGCGCGCCGGTCTACGAGGCGGCGCAGGTCACGCCGCTACAGAAAATGGAAAAGCTGTCGTCGCGTCTTGATAACGTGATTCTGGTGAAGCGCGAAGACCGCCAGCCAGTGCACAGCTTTAAGCTGCGCGGTGCATACGCCATGATGGCGGGGCTGACGGAAGAACAAAAAGCACACGGCGTGATCACCGCATCTGCGGGTAACCACGCGCAGGGTGTGGCGTTTTCTTCCGCGCGGTTAGGCGTGAAGGCGCTGATCGTCATGCCAACCGCCACCGCCGATATCAAAGTCGACGCGGTGCGCGGCTTTGGCGGCGAAGTACTGCTCCACGGTGCGAACTTTGACGAAGCGAAAGCCAAAGCAATCGAACTGTCGCAGCAGCAGGGCTTCACCTGGGTGCCGCCGTTCGATCATCCGATGGTGATTGCCGGGCAAGGTACGCTGGCGCTGGAACTGCTCCAGCAGGATGCCCATCTCGACCGCGTATTTGTGCCGGTTGGCGGCGGAGGTCTGGCGGCGGGTGTGGCGGTGTTGATCAAACAACTGATGCCGCAAATCAAAGTGATCGCCGTAGAAGCGGAAGACTCCGCCTGCCTGAAAGCGGCGCTGGATGCCGGTCATCCGGTTGATTTGCCGCGTGTGGGACTGTTCGCTGAAGGCGTTGCGGTAAAACGTATCGGCGATGAAACCTTCCGTTTGTGCCAGGAGTTTCTCGACGACATCATCACCGTCGATAGCGATGCTATCTGTGCGGCGATGAAAGACCTGTTCGAAGATGTGCGCGCGGTGGCGGAACCCTCTGGCGCGCTGGCGCTGGCAGGGATGAAAAAATATATCGCCCAGCACAACATTCGCGGTGAGCGGCTGGCGCATATTCTTTCCGGTGCCAACGTCAATTTCCACGGCCTGCGCTACGTCTCGGAACGCTGCGAACTGGGTGAACAACGTGAAGCGCTGCTGGCGGTAACCATCCCGGAAGAGAAGGGCAGCTTCCTGAAGTTCTGCCAGCTGCTTGGCGGGCGCTCGGTCACCGAGTTCAACTATCGCTTTGCCGATGCCAAAAACGCCTGCATCTTTGTCGGCGTGCGCTTAAGCCGCGGCCTCGAAGAGCGCAAAGAAATTTTGCAGATGCTCAACGATGGCGGCTACAGCGTGGTCGATCTCTCCGACGATGAAATGGCGAAGCTGCACGTGCGCTATATGGTCGGCGGGCGTCCATCGCATCCGTTGCAGGAACGCCTGTACAGCTTTGAATTCCCGGAATCACCGGGTGCGCTGCTGCGCTTTCTTAACACGTTAGGCACGCACTGGAATATCTCCCTATTCCACTATCGCAGCCACGGCACTGACTTTGGGCGCGTACTGGCTGCATTTGAACTGGGCGATCATGAACCGGATTTCGAAACCCGGCTGAATGAGCTGGGCTACGATTGCCACGACGAAACCAATAACCCGGCGTTCAGGTTCTTTTTGGCGGGTTAATTCAGCGTTTCGGTTTTCAGGCCCACAAAGTAAAGTGGGCCTGATTCATCCTCTAATACCCAGATACAACCTTCCCTCAGTTTATTGGGCTTTTCTGCCAGGCCGAAGCATCCAGTCATCCAATTTTGCGAGACGTTTTCCAGAAGACGCTTAACCTGCTTGTGGTGAAACTCTGTTCACCCTATCGTTAGCACCGCTATCACTTGCACCTGTTAAACGCAATGTATAAAATTTTATACACAAGGATGTTATGTTACTCACCCGAGCTCTCCCCAATGAAAAAGAAATTCGATGGGTGGGATCTTCTCTGGAGGATCTCCTGACTTTTCCTGTAACGGTACGTAAAGCAGTCGGTTATCAGCTTCACAAAATTCAGTACGGAATTGAGCCCGATGACTGGAAACCGTTTTCAGATATTGGGGCAGGTGTGAATGAAATTCGGATTCGTGACAACAATGGTACCTGGCGAGTTATGTATGTTGCTAAGTTTGCAGAAGCGCTCTACGTTTTGCATAGCTTTCAAAAACAGACGCAACACACCAGCCAGCACGATAAAAACATCGCCAGAACGCGTTATAACCGGGTGGTGCAACAACGGAGAAACAGCCTGTGATTGCCAAAACTGATAGTGATATTCGCCATGTGACGCCATCTGGCGGTAATGTTTTTGCTGATTTGGGGTTTGATAAGCAGGAAGCAGAAAAGCTTTACGCTGATTCCCTGAGTGAAATCGAAAACACGTTAGCCATCAAAGAACAGCTCATGGAAGAAATTACCCTCTGGATTACGCAAAACCAGATGAAGCAAGCCGAGGTTGCTACAGTTTTGCATATATCCCGACCGCGCGTTTCGGATGTCGTCAACAAGAAATGCAGCAAATTCACCATCGATGCTCTGGTGAATATGCTGAGTCGTATTGGTAAGCCCGTTCGGGTAATGGTGGGGCCGTAAAACTAGTTCGGCAAAATCTTCCAGAACGCCTCAATCAGCGGCTCATGCAGCCGCTTTTTTTGTGCACACACGCCCAGTTCAAACGGCGTTTTCTCATCGCTGCGCTCTAAAATCATTACGCGGTTACGCACCGGTTCGGGGCTGTTTTCCAGCACCACTTCTGGCAACAAGGCCACGCCGCAGCCGAGCGCTACCATCGACACCATTGCTTCATGCCCGCCGACCGTGGCGTAAATCATCGGGTTGCTGATTTTGTTGCGTCGGAACCACAGTTCAATGCGGCGGCGCACCGGTCCCTGATCGGCCATGATGAAGGGAATCGTCGACCAGTCCGGTTGCTCTACTGAAACCTGATTACGCACCGGGCAGGGCAGCGCGGGCGCAATCAACACCACTGCCAGATTCTCCAGCATCGAAAACGCCACCGCGCCTGGCAGAGTCTCCGGCTTCCCGGCAATCGCCAGATCTGCTTCTCCGGTGACGACCTTTTCCATCGCATCCGCCGCATCACCTGTGGAGAGCTTGATCTCCACAGACGGATGCTCCGCGCGGAATCGGTCGAGAATCGGCGGCAGATGGCTGTAGGCAGCGGTCACCGAGCAGAAGATATGTAATTCGCCAGAGAGCGACGGACCTTGCTGATCGATGGTGTGGCGCAGTTGCTGATACTGCAACAGTGTTTGCTGGGCGAAAACGCGTAGCTCCTCGCCCGCTTCGGTGAGCGTTACCGTGCGGTTATCGCGTACAAACAGCGGCTGACCGAGGTCTTCTTCGAGGCGTTGAATCTGCCGGGAGAGCGTGGAGGGGCTGACGTGCATTGCCCGCGCGCTACGCCCAAAATGGCGGCTTTCCGTCAGATGTAGGAAGGTTTTCAGATCGCGTAAATCCACAGGCGCTGCCCTCGATTTTGACGTTGCAGAAATTGCAATGTGATGTTGTGAATATATCAATTTCCGCAATAAATTTCCTGTCATATAGTGAATTCAATCTCGCAAACGCGAACCGAACAATAAGAAGCACAACATCACGAGGAATCACCATGGCTAACTACTTCAATACACTGAACCTGCGCCAGCAGCTGGCACAGCTGGGCAAATGTCGCTTTATGGGCCGCGACGAATTCGCTGACGGCGCGAGCTACCTTCAGGGTAAAAAAGTGGTCATCGTCGGTTGTGGCGCACAGGGGCTGAACCAGGGCCTGAACATGCGTGATTCTGGTCTGGACATCTCTTACGCCCTGCGTAAAGAAGCGATCGCTGAGAAGCGCGCGTCCTGGCGTAAAGCGACCGAAAACGGTTTTAAAGTTGGCACTTACGAAGAGCTGATCCCGCAGGCGGATCTGGTGGTTAACCTGACGCCAGACAAGCAGCATTCTGATGTAGTGCGCACCGTACAGCCACTGATGAAAGACGGCGCGGCGCTGGGCTACTCTCACGGTTTCAACATCGTAGAAGTGGGCGAGCAGATCCGCAAAGACATCACCGTGGTGATGGTTGCGCCGAAATGCCCAGGCACCGAAGTGCGTGAAGAGTACAAACGTGGATTCGGCGTACCGACGCTGATTGCCGTTCACCCGGAAAACGATCCGAAAGGCGAAGGCATGGCGATTGCCAAAGCCTGGGCTGCGGCAACTGGTGGTCACCGTGCGGGCGTGCTGGAATCTTCTTTCGTTGCGGAAGTGAAATCTGACCTGATGGGCGAGCAAACTATTCTGTGCGGTATGTTGCAGGCCGGTTCTCTGCTGTGCTTCGACAAGCTGGTGGAAGAAGGCACCGACCCGGCATATGCCGAAAAACTGATTCAGTTCGGCTGGGAAACCATCACCGAAGCGCTGAAACAGGGCGGCATCACCCTGATGATGGACCGTCTCTCTAACCCGGCGAAACTGCGTGCTTACGCGCTCTCTGAACAGCTGAAAGAGATCATGGCACCGCTTTTCCAGAAACATATGGACGACATCATCTCCGGCGAATTCTCTTCCGGCATGATGGCAGACTGGGCCAACGACGATAAGAAACTGCTGACCTGGCGTGAAGAGACGGGTAAAACCGCGTTCGAAACTGCGCCGCAGTTTGAAGGTAAAATCGGCGAGCAGGAGTACTTCGATAAAGGCGTACTGATGATCGCGATGGTGAAAGCGGGCGTTGAGCTGGCGTTCGAAACGATGGTGGATTCCGGCATCATTGAAGAATCCGCCTACTATGAATCACTGCACGAACTGCCGCTGATTGCCAACACCATTGCCCGTAAGCGTCTGTATGAAATGAACGTGGTTATCTCCGATACCGCCGAGTACGGTAACTACCTGTTCTCTTACGCTTGTGTGCCTCTGTTGAAACCGTTTATGGCAGAGTTGCAGCCGGGTGACCTTGGTAAAGTTATTCCGGAAGGCGCGGTAGATAACGCGCAACTGCGTGATGTAAATGAAGCGATTCGTAGCCATGCGATTGAGCAGGTAGGTAAGAAACTGCGTGGCTATATGACGGATATGAAACGCATTGCGGTTGCGAGTTAATAGCGATTCAGAGTTCAAGGCCTTCTTCCGGAGAAGGCCTTGCTGTTAATTACGGTACAACACCTTAATGATGTGGTAACCGAACTGGGTGTGCAGCGGGCCGGTTGGTTCCAGTACCGGACAAGAGAAAACGACTTTATCGAACGCCGGAACCATCTGACCCTGGCGGAACTCACCTAAATCACCGCCGCGTTTGCCTGACGGGCAAATGGAGTGCTTCTTCGCCAGCTTGCCGAAATCGGCGCCGTTCTTAATCTGCTCGAGAAGTTCAAGAGCCAGTTTCTCTTCTTTTACAAGGATATGCAGTGCTGCTGCTGTTTTTGCCATGATCGTGCCTTGAGTGGTAAGGATGAGGCTGGCTATACTACCACGCTGTTATTTTCCCCTCCCGACTTTCATTGAGCGATTTTTCTATGCGTCTAAACCCCGGCCAACAACAAGCTGTCGAATTCGTTACCGGCCCCTGCCTGGTGCTGGCGGGCGCGGGATCCGGTAAAACTCGTGTTATTACCAATAAAATCGCCCATCTGATCCGCGGTTGCGGTTATCAGGCGCGGCATATCGCGGCGGTGACCTTTACCAATAAAGCGGCGCGCGAGATGAAAGAGCGTGTGGGGCAGACGCTGGGGCGCAAAGAGGCGCGTGGGCTGATGATCTCCACTTTCCATACATTAGGGCTGGATATCATCAAGCGCGAATATGCGGCGCTGGGAATGAAAGCGAACTTTTCGCTGTTTGACGATACCGATCAGATGGCGTTGCTCAAAGAGCTGACCGAGGGGCTGATTGAAGATGATAAAGTTCTCTTGCAACAGCTGATTTCAACCATCTCTAACTGGAAGAACGATCTCAAAACTCCGGCGCAGGCGGCGGCTGATGCAAAGGGCGAGCGGGATCGTATTTTTGCCCATTGTTATGGACTGTATGATGCGCACCTGAAAGCGTGCAACGTTCTCGACTTCGACGATCTGATTTTATTGCCGACGCTACTTCTGCAACGCAATGAAGAAGTACGCGAACGCTGGCAGAACAAAATCCGCTACTTGCTGGTGGACGAATATCAGGACACTAACACCAGCCAATATGAACTGGTGAAACTGCTGGTGGGCAGTCGTGCGCGCTTTACCGTGGTGGGCGATGACGACCAGTCGATCTACTCCTGGCGCGGCGCACGTCCGCAAAACCTGGTGCTGTTAAGCCAGGATTTCCCGGCGTTGAAGGTGATTAAGCTCGAGCAGAACTACCGCTCTTCTGGGCGTATTCTGAAAGCGGCGAATATCCTGATCGCCAATAACCCGCACGTCTTTGAAAAGCGTCTGTTCTCCGAACTGGGCTATGGCACGGAGCTAAAAGTATTAAGCGCGAATAACGAAGAACATGAAGCCGAGCGCGTCACCGGCGAGCTGATCGCGCATCACTTCGTCAATAAAACGCAATACAAAGATTACGCCATTCTTTATCGCGGCAACCATCAGTCGCGGGTATTTGAAAAATTCCTGATGCAAAACCGCATCCCGTACAAAATTTCCGGCGGTACGTCGTTTTTCTCGCGACCAGAAATCAAAGACTTGCTGGCTTATCTGCGCGTGTTAACCAACCCGGACGATGACAGCGCGTTCTTGCGTATTGTTAATACGCCGAAACGAGAGATTGGCCCGGCGACGCTGAAAAAGCTGGGCGAGTGGGCGATGACGCGCAATAAAAGCATGTTTACCGCCAGCTTTGATATGGGGTTGAGTCAGACACTTAGTGGACGTGGTTATGAGGCGTTGACCCGCTTTACTCACTGGCTGGCGGAAATCCAGCGCCTGGCGGAGCGGGAACCGATTGCTGCGGTGCGTGATCTGATCCACGGGATGGATTATGAATCCTGGTTGTATGAAACATCGCCCAGCCCGAAAGCCGCCGAAATGCGCATGAAGAACGTGAACCAGTTATTTAGCTGGATGACGGAGATGCTGGAAGGTAGCGAACTGGATGAGCCGATGACGCTCACCCAGGTGGTGACGCGCTTTACTCTGCGCGACATGATGGAACGGGGTGAAAGCGAGGAAGAACTGGATCAGGTGCAACTGATGACTCTGCACGCATCTAAAGGGCTGGAGTTTCCTTATGTCTATATGGTCGGTATGGAAGAAGGATTTTTGCCGCACCAGAGCAGCATCGATGAAGACAATATCGATGAGGAGCGGCGGCTAGCCTATGTTGGCATCACCCGCGCTCAGAAGGAATTAACCTTTACGCTGTGTAAAGAGCGTCGTCAGTACGGCGAACTGGTGCGTCCGGAGCCGAGCCGCTTCTTACTGGAGCTGCCGCAGGATGATTTGATTTGGGAGCAAGAGCGTAAAGTGGTTAGCGCCGAAGAACGGATGCAGAAAGGACAAAACCATCTGGCAAATCTGAAAGCGATGATGGCGGCAAAACGAGGGAAATAATCAAGGCCGGATAAGATGCCGCATCGCATCCGGCACATTACATGTTAAAGCACTTCCAGCGGCCAGTGGACATAGCTCTGCCACTGGCTTTCCTGATCGATAACCTCTGTCCCCAGCGGATGCTGGGTCAGCCAACCTTGTGGCAGTGTTAAGATCAACTGCTCATGATCAGCCTGTAATTTAATATCTGGTACTAAATCATCACGACGACGGCT
The DNA here is from genome assembly GCF_014836715.1 of Escherichia whittamii. Classification (GTDB taxonomy): domain Bacteria; phylum Pseudomonadota; class Gammaproteobacteria; order Enterobacterales; family Enterobacteriaceae; genus Escherichia; species Escherichia whittamii. The sequence goes on along the minus strand of NZ_JACSQI010000016.1, from coordinate 76,829 downwards.
GGCAAAAATGATGGCCAGGCGCAGTAAACGGCAGAGTTGTTCTGCGACGCGCGGCGGTACGGCATTTTGCTGATGCAGCGATGAGAGATCGACCGGATTCGTCTGGTTGAGTAATAACGTCGCCAGCAGCTTTTTCTGCGCGGGAGTAAAACCGGGAAGATCCAGATTTCGCACCAGATAAGCGGCATGTTGCGGCGCTTGTTTGAAATCAACGCTCAGGCCAATTTCATGAAGCTGACAGGCGCTGATCAGTAAATCGCGGCTAATCGCTTCAAGATGCCAGGTTTTTTCGACCTGATCGAATAAGTTAGCGGCGAGTTTCGCCACACGCTGCGCTTGATCGGTATCAATCATAAAGCGACGTTGAATATTACGTAGCGTACGGCTGCGAATATCCTGCTCGACCGCCAGATGCAACATGCCGTAAACCAGGCCTTCACGCAGTGCGCCGCCAGCCAGCGTCATACACTGGATATTCAGCTCGGTAAAAATTGCTATCAGGATCGCCAGACCACTCGGGAATACTAACGCGCGTTCCAGCGTCAGCCCTTCGATTTCCAGCTCTTCCAGCCTGCCACAGTGAATAGCGCGCTGTTTCAGTTGCTGCAATTTCGCAAGGGTAATGCGTTCATCCATTCCCTGCGCCATCATGATTTCCTGCAAAGCCTGCACGGTGCCGGAAGCACCAACGCACACTTTCCAGCCGTGATAGCGCAATTCATCGGCAACTGGACGTAGCACTTCGCGCGCAGCTTGTTCGGCAGCGACAAAGTTTTCTTGCCCCAGATTACGATCGGCAAAATAGCGTTCCAGCCAGGTAACGCAGCCCATCGACAGGCTGAACAAGGAAGTCGTTTGTGCGCCGGTGCCGGTTACCAGCTCAGTACTGGCGCCGCCGATATCCACCACCAGGCGCTGATCGGCTCCGCCAGTGGTGTGAGCAACACCCTGATAAATCAGGCGTGCTTCCTCTTCACCGCTAATGACCTGTACCGGACAACCAAGGATTTCCTGCGCTTTAGCGATGAAATCACCAGCATTGACGGCAAGACGTAACGTCGCCGTGGCGACAACGCGAATTTGCGAGGGAGGGATATCTTGCAAACGTTCAGCAAACAGGCGCAGGCATTGCCAGCCGCGTTCCATTGCTTCGTTAGACAGGGCATTTTCGTTGTTCAGGCCAGCAGCCAGACGTACTTTACGTTTAATTCGCGTCAGCGTCTGGATACTGCCAGCCACCTCGCGCACAACCAGCATATGAAAACTATTCGAACCGAGATCAATAGCGGCATAAAGTGACGAGGTGGAACCCATACTCTTCATCCTTCAATCTGTCTTTGCGTTGGCAGCGTTCTTTCACCCAAATCACTTACTACAGTATGCGCATCGGGATTCATTCTCTTGCCATCTTGATACAGTTTGAATGATTTTGAGTATGCCATTTTTTATTTAACCTGAACGACGACGATTACGCGGAGCGCCAGTACGACGCGGACCATTGCCTGTACGCGGGCGTGTGAGGCGCAGCGGTTTTGGCAGATCGGTCATCAATGCGTCCGGATTGTATTTGCTTACCGGGATAGAGTGACCAATATAGGTTTCAATGGCAGGCAAATTCAATGCATATTCTTCACATGCCAGGCTGATGGAATGACCACTTGCGCCAGCGCGACCGGTACGACCAATACGGTGAACGTAATCTTCACAGTCATCCGGTAAATCGTAGTTAAAAACGTGCGTTACGGCCGGGATATGCAGGCCACGCGCGGCAACGTCAGTGGCAACCAGAATATCCAAATCACCACGGGTAAATTCATCAAGAATACGCAGACGTTTTTTCTGCGCTACATCACCCGTTAACAGGCCAACACGATGACCATCTGCCGCCAGGTGACCCCAGATGTCTTCACAACGATGTTTGGTGTTGGCGAAAATAATCGCTCTGTCTGGCCACTCTTCTTCGATCAGCGTTTGCAATAAACGCATCTTTTCTTCGTTAGAAGGGTAGAAAAGTTCTTCTTTAATGCGGTGGCCCGTTTTCTGTTCCGGTTCCACTTCAATATATTCGGCATTGTTCATCTGCTCGAACGCCAGTTCACGTACCCGGTACGAAAGCGTGGCGGAGAACAGCATGTTGAGACGCTGGTTTGCAGGCGGCATACGGCGGAACAGCCAGCGGATATCTTTGATAAAGCCCAGATCGTACATTCGATCGGCTTCGTCCAGCACCACTACCTGAATGGCGCCGAGGTTGATGTGGTTCTGTTTGGCGTAGTCGATCAAACGACCCGTAGTGCCAATCAAAATGTCAACGCCGCTTTCCAGCACTTTCAGCTGTTTGTCGTAGCCGTCGCCACCGTAAGCCAGACCCAATTTCAGGCCAGTAGCTTGCGCCAGTGGCTCCGCGTCGGCGTGGATCTGCACGGCAAGTTCACGCGTCGGTGCCATAATTAAGGCACGCGGTTGATTCACCTTGCGATCGGCAATCGCGGGATGAGAGAGAAGATAATGAAACGTTGACGTAAGAAACGCCATCGTTTTTCCGGTACCGGTTTGCGCCTGCCCGGCTACGTCACGACCTACCAGCGTTAGCGGAAGGGCCAGTGCCTGAATGGGCGTGCAGTTATGAAACCCTTTTTTTTCAAGGGCTTCTACAACTTTCGGATGCAGGGCGAAGTCGGAAAACTTCTGTTCTGTTAAATGTGTTTTGCTCATAGTGTGGTAGAATATCAGCTTACTATTGCTTTACGAAAGCGTATCCGGTGAAATAAAGTCAACCTTTAGTTGGTTAATGTTACACCAACAACGAAACCAACACGCCAGGCTTATTCCTGTGGAGTTATATATGAGCGATAAAATTATTCACCTGACTGACGACAGTTTTGACACGGATGTACTCAAAGCGGACGGGGCGATCCTCGTTGATTTCTGGGCAGAGTGGTGCGGTCCGTGCAAAATGATCGCCCCGATTCTGGATGAAATCGCTGACGAATATCAGGGCAAACTGACGGTTGCAAAACTGAACATCGATCAAAACCCTGGCACTGCGCCGAAATACGGCATCCGTGGTATCCCGACTCTGCTGCTGTTCAAAAACGGCGAATTGGCGGCAACCAAAGTGGGCGCTCTGTCTAAAGGTCAGTTGAAAGAGTTCCTCGACGCTAACCTGGCGTAAGGGAATTTCATGTTCGGGTGCCCCGTCGCTAAAAACTGGACGCCCGGCGTGAGTCATGCTAACTTAATGTTGACTTCGTATTAAACATACCTTATTAAGTTTGAATCTTGTAATATCCAACGCTTCCTGTTTTTCTTAAATGCGAAGTGAACAGATTTCTGGCTCGTCACTCAATCCATCTTGTCGTTTCAGTTCTGCGTACTCTCCTGTGACCAGACAGCGAAAAGACATGAGTTGATGACCGTAAACAGGCATGGATGATCCTGCCATACCATTCACAACATTAAGTTCGAGATTTACCCCAAGTTTAAGAACTCACACCACTATGAATCTTACCGAATTAAAGAATACGCCGGTTTCTGAGCTGATCACTCTCGGCGAAAATATGGGGCTGGAAAACCTGGCTCGTATGCGTAAGCAGGACATTATTTTTGCCATCCTGAAGCAGCACGCAAAGAGTGGCGAAGATATCTTTGGTGATGGCGTACTGGAGATATTGCAGGATGGATTTGGTTTCCTCCGTTCCGCAGACAGCTCCTACCTCGCCGGCCCTGATGACATCTACGTTTCTCCTAGCCAAATCCGCCGTTTCAACCTCCGCACTGGTGATACCATCTCTGGTAAGATTCGCCCGCCGAAAGAAGGTGAACGCTATTTTGCGCTGCTGAAGGTTAATGAAGTTAACTTCGACAAACCTGAAAACGCCCGTAACAAAATCCTCTTTGAGAACTTAACGCCGCTGCACGCAAACTCTCGTCTGCGTATGGAACGTGGTAACGGTTCTACCGAAGATTTAACCGCACGCGTACTGGATCTGGCATCGCCTATCGGTCGTGGGCAACGTGGTCTGATTGTGGCGCCGCCAAAAGCGGGTAAAACTATGCTGCTGCAGAACATTGCTCAGAGCATCGCTTACAACCATCCAGACTGTGTACTGATGGTACTGCTGATTGACGAACGTCCGGAAGAAGTGACCGAGATGCAGCGTCTGGTTAAAGGTGAAGTTGTTGCTTCTACCTTCGACGAACCAGCATCACGCCACGTTCAGGTTGCTGAAATGGTTATCGAGAAGGCAAAACGCCTGGTTGAGCATAAGAAAGACGTTATTATTCTGCTCGACTCCATCACTCGTCTGGCTCGTGCCTACAACACCGTCGTCCCGGCCTCCGGTAAAGTGTTGACCGGTGGTGTGGATGCCAACGCCCTGCATCGTCCGAAACGCTTCTTCGGTGCAGCACGTAACGTGGAAGAGGGCGGCAGCCTGACCATCATCGCAACCGCGCTTATCGATACTGGCTCCAAAATGGACGAAGTTATCTACGAAGAGTTTAAAGGTACAGGTAACATGGAACTGCACCTCTCTCGTAAGATCGCTGAAAAACGCGTCTTCCCGGCAATCGACTACAACCGTTCCGGTACTCGTAAAGAAGAGTTGCTTACCACTCAGGAAGAGCTGCAGAAAATGTGGATCCTGCGCAAAATCATTCACCCGATGGGCGAAATCGACGCAATGGAATTCCTCATTAATAAGCTTGCGATGACCAAGACCAATGATGATTTCTTCGAGATGATGAAACGCTCATAAGTTAGCGTTACTACAAAACGCCACGTGTTTACGTGGCGTTTTGCTTTTATATCTGTAATCTTAGCGGTATACCTGTGGTGGTGTGAAAATTCCTGGTTTTTGCGGGTGTTTTATGCGATTTACATACCGATTGGTTGATTTTTGCACAAGCCTGGTGAGTTCAGAAAGTAGTTTCCCTTCTGAATAAAGGTCTTCGTGGGTATACTTCAGCTAATAATTTTCTCTGAGAGCATGCATTGTGAATTTACTGACAGTGAGTACTGATCTCATCAGTATTTTTTTATTCACGACACTGTTTCTGTTTTTTGCCCGCAAGGTGGCAAAAAAAGTCGGTTTAGTGGATAAACCTAATTTCCGCAAACGTCACCAGGGATTGATACCGCTCGTTGGGGGTATTTCGGTTTACGCAGGGATTTGCTTCACGTTCGGAATTGTCGATTACTATATTCCACATGCAGCTCTCTACCTGGCTTGTGCTGGTGTACTGGTGTTCATTGGCGCACTGGATGACCGTTTTGATATCAGCGTAAAAATCCGTGCCACCATACAGGCAGCTGTTGGCATTGTTATGATGGTGTTCGGTAAGCTTTATCTTAGTAGCCTTGGTTATATCTTTGGCTCCTGGGAGATGGTGCTCGGACCGTTTGGTTACTTCCTGACGCTGTTTGCTGTTTGGGCGGCGATTAATGCCTTCAACATGGTCGATGGTATTGATGGCTTGCTGGGCGGGTTATCCTGTGTCTCGTTTGCGGCAATCGGTATGATTTTGTGGTTCGACGGGCAAACCAGCCTCGCTATCTGGTGCTTTGCCATGATCGCTGCCATCCTGCCTTATATCATGCTCAACCTTGGTATTCTGGGGCGTCGCTACAAAGTCTTTATGGGCGATGCGGGTAGTACGCTGATTGGTTTTACGGTTATCTGGATCCTGTTGGAAACTACCCAGGGAGCCACACATCCAATCAGCCCGGTTACCGCCTTATGGATCATTGCTATCCCGCTGATGGACATGGTGGCGATTATGTATCGTCGTTTGCGTAAAGGCATGAGTCCATTCTCACCTGATCGACAGCACATTCATCATTTGATCATGCGCGCCGGATTTACTTCTCGTCAGGCGTTTGTGTTGATTACCCTTGCTGCAGCGCTACTCGCATCCATTGGCGTACTGGCAGAATATTCTCATTTTGTCCCGGAATGGGTCATGCTGGTGCTCTTTTTGCTAGCATTCTTCCTCTATGGCTATTGCATTAAGCGTGCCTGGAAGGTTGCTCGCTTCATCAAACGCGTGAAACGTCGACTGCGCAGAAACCGTGACGGCAGCCCTAATTTAACCAAATAAAACGAGGATGTAATGACGCAACCAATGCCTGGGAAACCAGCCGAAGACGCTGAAAATGAACTGGATATTCGTGGGTTGTTTCGTACCTTGTGGGCTGGGAAGCTGTGGATTATTGGCATGGGGCTGGCGTTTGCCTTAATCGCGTTGGCGTATACTTTTTTTGCGCGTCAGGAGTGGAGCGCGACGGCGATTACCGATCGTCCAACCGTGAATATGCTGGGCGGGTACTACTCGCAGCAGCAGTTTCTGCGTAACCTGGATGTTCGTTCAAATATGGCCCCTGCCGACCAACCATCGGTCATGGATGAAGCCTATAAAGAGTTTGTTATGCAACTGGCGTCGTGGGATACCCGCCGCGATTTCTGGTTGCAGACTGACTATTACAAACAGCGGATGGTCGGAAATAGTAAGGCTGATGCGGCTCTGCTGGATGAAATGATCAACAACATCCTGTTTATTCCTGGTGATTTCGCCCGCGCGGTCAATGACAGCGTTAAGCTGGTTGCCGAAACCGCCCCCGATGCTAATAACCTGCTTCGTCAATATGTTGCTTTTGCCAGCCAGCGTGCAGCCAGCCATCTGAATGATGAGCTGAAAGGCGCATGGGCAGCGCGCACTATTCAGATGAAAGCTCAGGTGAAGCGTCAGGAAGAAGTGGCTAAGTCCATCTACGACCGCCGAATGAACAGTATTGAACAGGCACTGAAAATCGCCGAGCAACACAATATTTCTCGCAGTGCGACAGATGTACCAGCCGAGGAATTACCTGATTCAGAAATGTTCCTGTTGGGGCGCCCGATGCTCCAGGCGCGACTGGAAAATTTACAGGCTGTCGGCCCAGCCTTTGATCTCGACTATGATCAGAATCGGGCCATGTTAAACACCCTTAATGTTGGTCCAACCCTGGATCCGCGTTTTCAGACCTATCGCTATTTGCGTACACCGGAAGAACCGGTAAAACGCGATAGCCCACGTCGTGCCTTCCTGATGATCATGTGGGGCATTGTCGGGGGGCTGATCGGGGCTGGTGTCGCATTAACCCGCCGTTGCTCGAAATAGCAACACAGCTGTGGTGAGCGCAAAGGCGCTCGCCGCTTATTCGAAGAGAATCGATGTGAAAGTACTGACTGTATTTGGTACGCGCCCGGAAGCCATCAAGATGGCGCCGTTGGTGCATGCGTTGGCAAAAGATCCTTTTTTTGAGGCTAAAGTTTGCGTCACTGCGCAGCATCGGGAGATGCTCGATCAGGTGCTGAAACTCTTTTCCATTGTACCTGACTACGATCTCAACATAATGCAGCCAGGACAGGGCCTGACAGAGATAACCTGTCGTATTCTGGAAGGACTAAAACCTATTCTTGCCGAGTTCAAACCAGACGTTGTGCTGGTTCACGGTGATACTACCACCACACTGGCAACCAGCCTGGCAGCGTTTTATCAGCGTATTCCTGTTGGTCACGTTGAGGCCGGACTGCGCACAGGCGATCTCTATTCGCCGTGGCCGGAAGAGGCTAACCGTACATTGACCGGGCATCTGGCGATGTACCATTTTTCACCAACTGAAACTTCCCGGCAAAATTTGCTGCGTGAAAACGTCGCTGACAGCCGAATCTTTATTACCGGTAATACAGTAATTGATGCACTGCTGTGGGTGCGCGACCAGGTCATGAGCAGCGATACGCTGCGTTCAGAACTGGCGGCAAATTACCCGTTTATCGATCCCGATAAAAAGATGATTCTGGTGACCGGTCACAGGCGTGAGAGCTTCGGCCGTGGCTTTGAAGAAATCTGCCATGCGCTGGCTGAAATCGCTACCACTCATCAGGACATCCAGATTGTTTATCCGGTACACCTTAACCCGAATGTCAGAGAGCCGGTCAATCGCATTCTGGGGCATGTGAAAAATGTCATTCTGATCGATCCCCAGGAGTATTTACCGTTTGTCTGGTTGATGAACCACGCCTGGTTGATTTTGACTGACTCTGGCGGCATTCAGGAAGAAGCTCCTTCTCTGGGTAAACCGGTACTGGTGATGCGCGATACCACCGAACGCCCAGAAGCGGTGACCGCTGGTACGGTACGTCTGGTGGGGACGGATAAACAACGGATCGTCGAGGAAGTGACGCGTCTTTTAGAAGACGAAGATGAATATCAAACAATGAGCCGAGCCCATAATCCGTATGGTGATGGTCAGGCATGCTCTCGCATTTTGGAAGCGTTAAAAAATAATCGGATATCATTATGAGTTTTGCGACCATTTCTGTTATCGGACTAGGTTATATCGGGCTGCCAACGGCAGCTGCGTTTGCCTCACGGCAAAAACAGGTGATTGGTGTCGATATCAACCAACAAGCGGTTGAAACCATCAATCGTGGCGAAATCCATATCGTCGAACCTGATTTGGCGAGTGTGGTAAAAACTGCCGTAGAAGGCGGTTTTTTACGAGCGAGCACGACGCCGGTTGAGGCTGATGCCTGGCTGATTGCTGTCCCAACGCCATTTAAAGGCGATCATGAGCCGGATATGACCTACGTTGAATCGGCTGCCCGCTCCATTGCGCCTGTGCTGAAAAAAGGCGCGTTGGTGATCCTTGAGTCCACCTCGCCGGTGGGCTCAACCGAGAAGATGGCAGAATGGTTAGCAGAGATGCGTCCGGATCTGACTTTCCCGCAGCAAGTGGGCGAGCAGGCGGACGTCAACATTGCTTATTGCCCGGAACGTGTGTTGCCGGGCCAGGTGATGGTCGAACTGATTAAAAACGATCGCGTCATTGGCGGCATGACGCCAGTTTGCTCGGCGCGCGCCAGCGAACTGTACAAAATTTTCCTCGAAGGTGAGTGTGTCGTTACTAACTCGCGGACGGCGGAAATGTGTAAGCTCACAGAAAACAGCTTCCGCGACGTGAATATTGCTTTTGCTAACGAACTGTCGCTGATTTGCGCCGATCAAGGAATTAACGTCTGGGAACTGATTCGTCTGGCGAATCGCCATCCACGCGTCAATATTCTTCAGCCTGGGCCTGGCGTGGGCGGTCACTGCATTGCCGTCGACCCGTGGTTTATCGTGGCGCAGAATCCCCAGCAGGCGCAGCTTATCCGCACCGCGCGGGAAGTGAACGATCACAAGCCTTTCTGGGTTATCGACCAGGTGAAAGCGGCGGTTGCTGATTGTCTGGCTGCCACTGATAAACGCGCCAGCGAGCTGAAAATTGCCTGCTTTGGTCTGGCATTTAAACCGAATATTGATGACCTGCGCGAAAGCCCGGCGATGGAAATCGCTGAACTGATCGCCCAGTGGCACAGCGGCGAAACGCTGGTTGTTGAGCCTAACATTCACCAGTTGCCGAAAAAACTGACCGGGCTTTGCACGCTGGCGCAGCTTGGCGAGGCGCTGGCAATGGCAGATGTGCTGGTGATGCTGGTCGATCACAGCCAGTTTAAAGCCATTAGCGGCGATGATGTTCAGCAGCAGTATGTCGTGGATACCAAAGGGGTCTGGCGCTGATTACAGTGAATGACTGTTTTGAGGGAGATAGCGAATGCCCGTCCGCGCCAGTATTGAACCACTAATCTGGGAAAACGCCTTCTTTGGCGTTAACAGCGCTATCGTTCGCATTAGTCCTGACGCACCGCTCCTGACGTCAGACGTTTTGGCGCCGTGGTCACGGGTACAGGCCAAAATTGCCGCATCCAATACCGATGAACTGGATGCCCTGCAACAGCTGGGATTCTCACTGGTAGAAGGGGAAGTGGATTTGGCGCTGCCCGTGATCAACGTCAGTGAAAGCCATGCGGAAGTGGCTCAAGAATCAGATATTCCAGTACTACGCCAGTTAGCCCGTGAAGCATTCGCACAAAGCCGGTTTCGTATGCCGTGGTATGCGCCCGACGCCAGTGGTCGCTTTTACGCACAGTGGATTGAAAATGCCGTGCGCGGCACCTTTGATCATCAATGCCTGGTTTTACGCGCGGCCTCTGGCGAGATTCGCGGCTATGTGTCTCTGCGAGAGTTGAATGTCACTGACGCGCGCATTGGTTTACTGGCAGGACGCGGAGCAGGTGCACACCTGATGCAAGCAGCGCTAAACTGGGCGTATGCTCGCGGTAAAAAAACATTGCGGGTGGCGACCCAGATGGGCAACACCGCCGCGCTTAGACGATACATACAAAGTGGTGCGAATGTAGAAAGCACCGCGTACTGGTTATACAGGTGATCACATGATTCCATTTAACGCACCGCCGGTGGTAGGAACCGAACTCGACTATATGCAGTCGGCAATGGGTAGCGGCAAACTGTGTGGCGATGGCGGTTTTACCCGTCGCTGCCAGCAGTGGCTGGAGCAACGTTTTGGCAGCGCCAAAGTGCTGCTGACGCCGTCCTGCACCGCTTCTCTGGAAATGGCGGCGCTGCTGCTGGATATCCAGCCGGGCGATGAAGTTATCATGCCGAGCTACACCTTTGTTTCCACCGCCAACGCATTTGTGCTGCGTGGGGCTAAAATCGTTTTTGTTGATGTCCGCCCGGACACCATGAATATCGACGAAACGCGGATTGAAGCGGCGATCACCGATAAAACGCGCGTTATCGTGCCGGTGCATTACGCGGGCGTGGCCTGTGAAATGGACACCATTATGGCACTGGCGAAAAAGCATAACCTGTTTGTTGTGGAAGATGCCGCTCAGGGCGTGATGTCCACTTACAAAGGGCGTGCGCTGGGAACCATTGGTCATATTGGCTGCTTTAGCTTCCATGAAACTAAAAACTACACGGCGGGCGGTGAAGGCGGTGCGACGCTGATTAACGATAAAGCGTTGATTGAACGTGCGGAGATCATCCGTGAAAAAGGCACTAACCGCAGCCAGTTCTTCCGTGGTCAGGTCGATAAATATACCTGGCGCGATATCGGTTCCAGCTATTTGATGTCCGATCTGCAAGCTGCGTACCTGTGGGCGCAACTGGAAGCCGCTGAACGTATCAACCAGCAACGTCTGGCGCTGTGGCAAAACTACTACGATGCGTTAGCACCTCTGGCGAAAGCCGGGCGTATCGAGCTGCCGTCGATTCCCGATGGCTGCGTGCAGAACGCGCATATGTTCTACATTAAGCTGCGGGATAATGATGACCGGAGTGCGCTGATTAACTTCCTGAAAGAAGCGGAAATTATGGCGGTGTTCCATTACATTCCGCTACACGCAAGCCCTGCGGGTGAACGCTTTGGTGAGTTTCACGGCGAAGATCGCTACACCACCAAAGAGAGCGAGCGCCTGCTGCGCCTGCCGCTGTTCTACAACCTGTCGCCCGTCAATCAGCGCACGGTAATTGCGACCTTGTTGAACTACTTCTCCTGATATGTCGCTGGCAAAAGCGTCCTTGTGGACGGCGGCCAGTACACTGGTCAAGATTGGCGCTGGGTTACTGGTTGGTAAATTACTGGCAGTGTCATTTGGTCCGGCAGGACTAGGGTTGGCGGCAAATTTCCGCCAGTTGATTACCGTGCTCGGCGTGCTTGCCGGGGCGGGCATCTTTAACGGTGTAACCAAATACGTTGCCCAGTACCATGATAATCCGCAGCACCTGCGCCGCGTGGTCGGCACTTCATCAGCGATGGTGCTTGGCTTCTCCACGCTGATGGCGCTGGTCTTTGTGCTGGCGGCTGCGCCAATCAGCCTGGGATTGTTCGGTAATACCGACTATCAGGGGCTGGTGCGTTTAGTGGCGCTGGTGCAAATGGGCATCGCCTGGGGCAACCTGTTACTGGCGTTGATGAAAGGCTTTCGCGATGCCGCGGGTAATGCGTTATCGCTGATTGTCGGCAGCCTGATTGGCGTTATCGCTTATTATGTCAGTTACCGTTTTGGCGGTTATGAAGGCGCGTTGCTTGGTCTGGCGCTGATTCCCGCGCTGGTAGTGATTCCTGCCGCTGTCATGTTAATTAAGCGTGGCGCTATCCCGTTAAGCTATCTGAAACCCTGTTGGGATAACGGTCTGGCGGGGCAGTTGAGTAAGTTCACGCTCATGGCGCTGATTACGTCGGTGACCTTGCCCGTTGCGTACATCATGATGCGTAAACTATTGGCAGCGCAGTATAGCTGGGATGAAGTGGGTATCTGGCAAGGGGTGAGCAGTATTTCCGACGCCTACCTGCAATTTATTACAGCCTCCTTTAGCGTGTATTTATTGCCCACGTTGTCGCGGCTAACGGAAAAGCGCGATATTACCAGGGAAGTGGTTAAATCGCTGAAATTCGTTTTACCGGCCGTGGCGGCGGCGAGTTTTACCGTCTGGCTACTGCGTGATTTTGCCATCTGGCTACTGCTGTCGAATAAATTTACCGCCATGCGCGATCTCTTTGCCTGGCAGTTGGTCGGCGATGTGTTAAAAGTGGGCGCTTATGTCTTTGGTTATCTGGTGATCGCCAAAGCGTCGCTGCGGTTTTATATTCTGGCGGAAGTCAGTCAGTTCACTTTATTGATGGTATTTGCCCACTGGTTGATCCCCGCGCATGGCGCCCTGGGCGCGGCGCAGGCCTACATGGCAACCTATATCGTCTATTTTTCTCTTTGTTGTGGCGTGTTTTTACTCTGGCGTAGGCGGGCATGACTGTACTGATTCACGTACTGGGATCGGATATCCCTCACCATAACCAAACCGTTCTGCGGTTTTTCAATGACACGCTGGTCGCGACGAGCGAGCACGCGCGCGAGTTTATGGTTGCTGGCAAGGACGACGGCTTAAGTGATAGTTGTCCGGCGCTTTCTGTGCAATTTTTCCCTGGGAAAAAATCGCTGGCAGAAGCCGTTATCGCTAAAGCGAAAGCTAACCGCCAGCAACGGTTTTTCTTCCACGGTCAATTCAATCCCAAGCTGTGGCTGGCGTTGCTTAATGGCGGAATCAAGCCAAACCAGTTTTACTGGCATATCTGGGGGGCAGACCTCTATGAAGTTTCCAGTGGATTGAAATATAAACTCTTTTATCCTCTACGCCGACTGGCACAAAAGCGAGTGGGCTGTGTGTTTGCCACTCGGGGAGACTTGAGCTTTTTTGCCAAAACGCATCCTAAGGTGCGGGGCGAACTGATTTATTTCCCAACCCGTATGGACCCTTCTCTCAATACAATGGCGAACGATCGCCAACGTGAAGGGAAAATGACTATTCTGGTAGGGAACTCCGGCGATCGCAGCAATGAACATATCGCCGCCTTGCGCGCTGTTCATCAGCAGTTTGGCGATACGGTAAAAGTGGTTGTACCGATGGGCTATCCGCCTAATAACGAAGCGTACATTGACGAAGTTCGTCAGGCGGGGCTGGAGCTATTCAGCGAAGAAAATCTGCAAGTTCTAAGCGAAAAACTGGAATTTGACGCCTATCTGGCGCTACTTCGCCAGTGCGATCTCGGATACTTTATTTTTGCTCGCCAGCAGGGCATTGGTACGCTGTGCTTGCTGATTCAGGCGGGCATTCCCTGTGTGCTTAACCGGGAAAATCCGTTCTGGCAGGATATGACAGAGCAACATTTGCCGGTGCTGTTTACCACTGACGAGCTCAACGAGGATATTGTGCGTGAAGCGCAGCGTCAGTTGGCGTCGGTGGATAAAAACAACATTGCCTTCTTTAGCCCGAATTATCTGCAAGGCTGGCAGCGGGCGCTGGCGATTGCCTCCGGGGAGGTCGCATGAGCCTGCTGCAATTTAGCGGCCTTTTTGTTGTCTGGCTGCTCTGCACGCTGTTTATCGCCACGCTGACCTGGTTTGAGTTTCGCCGCGTGCGCTTTAACTTCAATGTCTTCTTTTCATTGCTGTTTTTGTTGACCTTTTTCTTCGGCTTCCCGCTGACCAGCTTGCTGGTATTTCGCTTTGATGTTGCCGTAGTGCCGCCAGAGATCTTGTTGCAGGCGTTACTTTCTGCGGGAGGATTTTACGCAGTTTACTACGTCACTTACAAAACACGCTTACGCAAACGCGTTGCAGATGCTCCGCGCCGTCCCGTGTTTACCATGAACCGCGTGGAAGCTAATCTCACGTGGGTGATCCTGATGGGCATCGCGCTGGTGAGCGTCGGCATCTTCTTCATGCACAACGGTTTTTTGCTGTTCCGGCTTAACTCCTACAGCCAGATCTTCTCTAGTGAAGTCTCCGGTGTGGCATTAAAACGCTTCTTTTACTTTTTCATCCCGGCAATGCTGGTGGTCTACTTTCTGCGCCAGGACAGCAAAGCGTGGCTGTTTTTCCTCGTCAGCACGGTTGCCTTTGGCTTGCTGACTTACATGATTGTCGGCGGCACTCGCGCCAATATCATTATCGCGTTCGCGATCTTCCTGTTTATCGGCATTATTCGCGGCTGGATTTCGCTGTGGATGCTGGCGGCGGCGGGCGTGCTGGGGATTGTGGGTATGTTCTGGCTGGCGCTAAAACGCTATGGAATGAACGTGAGCGGCGATGAGGCGTTCTATACGTTTCTCTATCTCACCCGCGATACCTTCTCGCCGTGGGAGAATCTGGCGCTGTTGTTGCAGAACTACGACAACATCGACTTCCAGGGGCTGGCACCGATTGTTCGCGATTTCTATGTCTTTATCCCTTCCTGGCTGTGGCCGGGTCGCCCGAGTATGGTGCTGAACTCCGCCAACTACTTTACCTGGGAAGTGCTGAATAACCACTCCGGGCTGGCGATCTCGCCTACGCTTATAGGCTCGCTGGTTGTTATGGGCGGCGCGTTGTTCATCCCGCTTGGGGCGATTGTGGTTGGTCTGATCATCAAATGGTTCGACTGGCTGTATGAGTTGGGCAACCGCGAAACCAATCGCTATAAGGCTGCGATTCTCCACAGTTTCTGCTTTGGGGCGATCTTCAATATGATCGTGCTGGCGCGCGAAGGGTTGGATTCGTTTGTCTCGCGTGTCGTCTTTTTTATCGTGGTCTTCGGCGCAAGCCTGATGATTGCAAAACTGCTGTACTGGCTTTTTGATAGCGCCGGACTCATTCATAAACGAATAAAATCATCGCTCCGGACGCAGGTTGAAGGATAACAATGAATAACAACACCACGGCACCGACCTATACGCTGCGGGGCTTACAGTTGATCGGTTGGCGTGATATGCAGCATGCCCTCGATTATCTGTTCGCTGATGGACAGCTTAAGCAGGGAACGCTGGTTGCCATTAACGCCGAAAAAATGCTGACCATTGAAGATAACGCCGAGGTCAGGGAGTTAATTAACGCAGCCGAATTTAAATATGCCGATGGTATTAGTGTCGTGCGGTCGGTGCGTAAAAAGTACCCGCAGGCGCAGGTTTCCCGCGTTGCAGGTGCCGATCTCTGGGAAGAAGTAATGGTGCGCGCTGGCAAGGAAGGAACGCCAGTGTTTCTTGTGGGCGGTAAACCTGAAGTGCTGGCGCAGACCGAAGCTAAACTGCGCGACCAGTGGAAGGTGAATATCGTTGGCAGCCAGGACGGTTATTTCAAGCCTGAGCAGCGTCAGGCGCTGTTTGAGCATATTCACGCCAGTGGTGCGCAAATCGTCACCGTCGCGATGGGCTCGCCAAAGCAGGAGATCTTCATGCGCGACTGCCGCCTGGTGCACCCTCATGCGCTGTATATGGGCGTTGGTGGAACGTACGATGTCTTTACCGGTCACGTAAAACGCGCGCCAAAAATCTGGCAAAAACTGGGACTGGAGTGGCTCTACAGACTGCTTTCGCAGCCGAGTCGCATTAAGCGCCAGCTTCGTTTGCTGCGTTATTTACGCTGGCATTACACCGGCAATCTCTGATTTCCCTTGCTCTGTAAAGCGACGGAGTGGTTGCTCTGTCGCCATTCTGCTGTTTTATCACACAAAGCATTCAAATTTTTAATGCTTCATTTGCCATTTCTCCTGAATTACGAAAACATTCGCAACACTCGATGTACCCATAACGATAACCGGTAACACCGGAAAAACATGCAAACACAACACGAGGATTTATGGCAGATAACAAACCAGAGCTACAGCGTGGGCTGGAAGCTCGACATATCGAACTCATCGCCCTGGGGGGCACCATTGGTGTTGGTCTGTTTATGGGGGCCGCCAGCACCCTGAAATGGGCCGGGCCATCTGTATTGTTGGCCTATATCATCGCCGGGCTGTTCGTCTTTTTCATCATGCGTTCAATGGGCGAAATGTTGTTCCTCGAGCCGGTTACCGGTTCGTTCGCCGTTTATGCACATCGTTACATGAGCCCGTTCTTTGGCTATCTCACCGCCTGGTCTTACTGGTTTATGTGGATGGCGGTGGGGATCTCAGAAATTACCGCCATTGGTGTTTATGTCCAGTTTTGGTTCCCGGATATGGCGCAGTGGATACCGGCATTGATAGCGGTGGCGCTGGTGGCGCTGGCGAATCTGGCAGCGGTGCGGTTGTACGGTGAAATAGAGTTCTGGTTCGCGATGATCAAAGTCACTACCATCATCGTGATGATTGTCATTGGCCTGGGCGTGATTTTCTTTGGTTTTGGCAATGGCGGGCAGTCGATTGGTTTTAGCAATCTCACGGAGCATGGGGGCTTCTTTGCTGGTGGCTGGAAAGGGTTCCTGACGGCATTGTGTATTGTGGTGGCATCCTACCAGGGAGTGGAACTGATCGGCATCACCGCCGGTGAAGCAAAAAATCCACAGGTCACGCTGCGCAGTGCGGTAGGCAAAGTGCTGTGGCGGATCCTGATTTTCTACGTGGGCGCGATTTTCGTTATCGTCACTATCTTCCCGTGGAATGAAATTGGCAGCAACGGCAGCCCGTTCGTGTTGACCTTCGCCAAAATCGGTATTACTGCGGCGGCGGGCATTATCAACTTTGTGGTGCTGACGGCTGCGCTTTCTGGCTGTAACAGCGGCATGTACAGTTGCGGACGTATGCTCTACGCGCTGGCGAAAAATCGTCAGTTACCGGCGGCGATGGCGAAAGTTTCCCGTCACGGCGTGCCAGTTGCAGGAGTGGCGGTATCCATTGCGATCCTGTTAATTGGTTCGTGTCTGAACTACATCATCCCTAACCCACAGCGTGTGTTTGTCTACGTCTACAGCGCCAGCGTGCTTCCGGGCATGGTGCCGTGGTTTGTGATTTTGATAAGCCAGCTGCGTTTTCGTCGTGCACACAAAGCGGCGATTGCCAGCCATCCGTTCCGCTCAATCCTGTTTCCGTGGGCCAACTACGTAACAATGGCATTCCTGATTTGCGTTTTGATCGGGATGTACTTTAATGAAGATACCCGTATGTCGCTGTTTGTCGGCATCATCTTCATGCTGGCGGTGACGGCGATTTATAAAGTTTTTGGCCTTAATCGCCACGGTAAAGCGCACAAGCTGGATGAATAATCGGCAAAACGCACAAAGCGTAATCAAACGCGCATTTTATTTAAAAAGGGACTAGACAGAGGGGGGGGAAGTCCGTATTATCCACCCCCGCAACGGCGCTAAGCGCCCGTAGCTCAGCTGGATAGAGCGCTGCCCTCCGGAGGCAGAGGTCTCAGGTTCGAATCCTGTCGGGCGCGCCATTTAGTCCCGGCGCTTGAGCTGCGGTGGTAGTAATACCGCGTAACAAGATTTGTAGTGGTGGCTATAGCTCAGTTGGTAGAGCCCTGGATTGTGATTCCAGTTGTCGTGGGTTCGAATCCCATTAGCCACCCCATTATTAGAAGTTGTGACAATGCGAAGGTGGCGGAATTGGTAGACGCGCTAGCTTCAGGTGTTAGTGTTCTTACGGACGTGGGGGTTCAAGTCCCCCCCCTCGCACCACGACTTTAAAGAATTGAACTAAAAATTCAAAAAGCAGTATTTCGGCGAGTAGCGCAGCTTGGTAGCGCAACTGGTTTGGGACCAGTGGGTCGGAGGTTCGAATCCTCTCTCGCCGACCAATTTTGAACCCCGCTTCGGCGGGGTTTTTTGTTTTCTGTGCATTCCATCACTCTCCCTTCGCAATAAACGCCCGTAGTAACTCATTGCCACACGGTATGATTTCGCCCTTAACTCATTGAAGGACGACTTCAGGCAAGGAGCGACCATGCTGCAACAGGTTCCAACGCGTGCGTTTCACGTGATGGCGAAACCGAGCGGTTCCGATTGTAATCTGAACTGTGACTACTGTTTTTATCTCGAAAAACAATCCCTTTACCGTGAAAAGCCAGTCACGCATATGGACGATGACACGCTGGAAGCGTATGTCCGCCACTATATCGCCGCCAGCGAATCGCAAAACGAAGTCGCTTTTACCTGGCAGGGCGGTGAGCCAACGCTGTTAGGGCTGGAGTTTTACCGCCGTGCCGTAAAGTTACAGGCGAAATACGGTGCTGGCAGGCAGGTAAGTAACAGCTTCCAGACTAACGGAGTGCTGCTGGATGACGAATGGTGCACGTTTCTCGCGGAGCATCATTTCCTTGTCGGACTATCGTTGGACGGTCCGGCAGAGATCCACAATCAATATCGCGTGACCAAAGGCGGCAGACCAACGCATAAGCTGGTGATGCGCGCCCTGAAGCTGCTGCAAAAGCATCATGTCGACTATAACGTGCTGGTCTGCGTTAATCGCACCAGTGCGTTACAACCTTTGCAAGTCTATGATTTTCTGCGTGACGCAGGTGTTGAGTTCATCCAGTTTATTCCGGTGGTCGAGCGTCTGGCTGATGAAACAGCTGCCCGTGATGGACTGAAATTACATGCTCCCGGCGATATTCAGGGCGAACTGACGGAATGGTCGGTACGCCCCGAGGCGTTCGGTGAGTTTCTGGTGGCGATTTTTGACCACTGGATCAAACGCGATGTCGGCAAGATTTTCGTGATGAATATCGAATGGGCGTTTGCCAATTTTGTCGGTGCGCCGGGCGCGGTTTGCCATCATCAGCCGACCTGTGGACGCTCGGTAATTGTTGAGCACAATGGCGACGTTTATGCCTGCGATCACTTTGTTTATCCGCAATATCGACTGGGGAATATGCATCAGCAGACCATCGCAGAAATGGTAGATTCTCCGCAGCAGCAGGCTTTTGGTGAAGATAAATTTAAGCAGTTACCGGCGCAGTGTCGCAGTTGCAACGTGTTAAAAGCGTGCTGGGGAGGTTGCCCGAAACACCGCTTTATGCTCGATGTCAGCGGCAAACCGGGGCTGAATTATTTGTGCGCTGGGTATCAGCATTATTTCCGCCATCTACCGCCATATCTTAAAGCAATGGCTGATTTACTGGCACACGGTCGCCCGGCCAGTGACATTATGCAGGCGCACTTGATGATGGTGAATAAGTAAAAATCGGCGGCCGCCTACGGTTGATTGCCGGATGCGATGCTGACGCATCTTATCCGGCCTACAGGATGCTGCAATTTATTGAATTTGCACGATTTCGTAGGCCGGATAAGGCGTTCACGCCGCATCCGGCAAGAGCAGAGCAGCCCGATTTAGCGATAGCGCCGGCTTAGTCCGATTTAATCTGCGCACGTGGTGGATATTTTTTCAGGATCTCCATATACGCGTGCATTTCCGTTTGTAGTGGCACTCCCATCGGAATATGGCGCACGCCGATAGAGTCGCTTTCCTGTGGATCGGTGTAGAGGTTAAATACCGACGATCCGGCAGTTTGCATGACCGTGCCGGTGAACCCACCCTGATACCCGCTCTGGGTATAAGCGTATGGCTGCTGAATCAGCACATGGTATTTGAACTCATCCATACGTACAGCAGAGAGTTTGCCGTTGAGGAAGTAGTGCTCGGCCTTACGGTTAGACTGACCGTTTGTTCCCAGGAAGAAAGATGTCTGGTCCACACCATCAATAAAGGTGGTTTTCGGCACTAAATTCGCGACTTTCGCGCCAGGATGCCCCGCCAGATCCAGTGCTGTTGGGAAGAGATCTGCCAGATCAACAATGCCGTCAGATTTACGCGGTTGGATCATGCCTTTCCAGTACACGAAAGTCGGAACGCGAACGCCGCCTTCCCAGGTAGACCCTTTCGCACCACGGAACGGTGTGCGACCGTGCGGTGGCACTTCGACCTCCGGACCGTTATCGGAGGTGAAGACAATAAGCGTGTTATCCAGCTGACCGTTTTTCTCCAGCGTTTTATAGAGATTAGCGAACACATCATTCATCTCTACCATGCAGTCGCCATACGAGGTACGGGCCGGAGAACTCCCCGCATATTTGGCGTTCGGGTAGTTATCGAAGTGGCAGCCGCGCGTACCGTAATATAAGAAGAAAGGTTTATCGCTCTTCGCCATCTTGTCGAGGAACTTAACGCCATATTCCATCCAGCGTTGATCCAGGTCTTCCATATACTTCGGCGTAATGTCAGCAATGGCCTCCTGTTCGCCGCCGCGTACAGCATGAACATCATCTTTGCTAAATGGTAATTGCTTGATGTATTCAGAACGGTCCGGACTCAGGGCGACTTCCGGATTGACGTGAACATCGCGCCATTCGGTATACATATCGGACACTGAGTTGAAGCCACGGAAATCATCAAAGCCGACGTTCTGCGGCTGCGACTCTTTGTTTTCCCCCATATGCCATTTCCCGATGGCCTGAGTGACGTAACCCTGGTCGTGCAGCAATTGCGGCAGGGTAGTTAGCCCTTGCAGCCCGCCCGGTTGTCCGTACATCGGCGGCATCAGAATGCCGTGGTGGATAGAATATTGTCCGGTGAGAATGGTGGCGCGGGTCGGGGAAGAACTCGGTTGAGAATACGCAGAGGTTAAAATCAATCCCTGGCTGGCAACGGCGTCAATATCTGGCGTTGGATTTCCTACCGCCACGCCACCGCCATTAAAGCCGACATCCATCCAGCCCACGTCATCCAGTAAGAAAACAACCACGTTCGGTTTCTTACCGGTCTTTTTCTCTAATTCCGCCAGCTTCTGCTGGGTTTCTTTATCCTGTGCCGGATGCTGCATCACAGGCATCATATTATCGGCAATGGTGGTCGCCGGTTTAACCAAATACTGATTGGGGTGATTATACCCGGCATAGCCTTCACGCGCGGTGGCGGTTGATGGGGTATCTGCAGCACTGGCCAACAAAGGAATAGCGGCGGCGACGGCGATCACCAGTAGTTTGGGTGAAAACGAAATTTCCATGCAAAATGCTCCGGTTTCATGTCATTAAATGGATGACGTAATTAAGCATTGATAATTGAGATCCCTCTCCCTGATAAAATGGGTACATAAATAATTATGATGAAAATAAATTATTTATTTGCCATGAGAATAAATCGAAAGATCAGGAGAGCGCTTTCAATCCTACCCCCGGTGTGGGGGATATGTAAGACCGGTTTATTGTATAGCGTTGATTATTGGTGCTGTTTTTGATTAGGAGTGTAATTAATATATAGATTTGTTATTGAATGTTTTTAACAATTCACAGTATTTATAATTAAAGAGAGTAAGGTTCTGGATAATATTTGCTCAGGTAATTATTGCGAACGAAAGAAACCTGGATTGCAGAATTGTCTCATAACAAGTATTAAAGGATGTTATTTCCCGAGCTGTATGGCATAATAATTGAGTAGATGCTCATTCTATCTCTTATGTTCGCCTTAGTGCCTCATAAACTTAGGAATGACGCAGAGCCGTTTACGGTGCTTATCGTCCACTGACAGATGTCGCTTATGCCTCATCAGACACCATGGACACAACGTTGAGTGAAGCACCCATTTGTTGTCATACAGACCTGTTTTAACGCCTGCTCCGTAATAAGAGCAGGCGTTTTTTTATGGCTGAATAAACAACAGATTACGTCGCTCCTGCGTCATTGGTTGTGCATTTAGCACTCTTACAAGAGAGCCTACCGTGACGATGGGAAGAAACTGATTATTCTCTATTCCTGTTAAATCGCGTCCGCAGCGAGCGGCGATATCTTCAACCAGCTTAGGCCAGCCAGAGCAGCGCACATCAAAAAGCAAAGCAACAACCTTGCCCGGACAGGATTAATTTCAGGAGATGGCAAGCGGAAAAGAGAGTTGGACGGCATGCGCATTTTGACATCCTTGTAAAAAAATATCGCCTCTGAACGAGGCGATATAAATTACTGCGGCGGGTTGTTCTGCAACGTCAACATCAAGCCGTCGCGGCGCATCGATGCGGCTTCTTCCGGCTTGTGCAGTCTGTCCAGCGCGTCGGCAAGCCATGCGTAATCGTAGGCGTCCGGGCGTTGTTTCAGCGCCGCGCGGAAGGCGAGGGATGCTTCCTGCCATTCGCCGTGCTTCATCAGTGACTGGCCCAATGTGCTCCACAACAGTGGGCGATCGCCGACGTTTTTGATTTGCTGGCGTAGCACTTTTTCAAGCTGTTCCGGATTGTTGGTTTTCAGTCGTGGAACTGGCAGCAGCAGGCGATCGTCATACTGGCGTTTCAGGCCGTCGATAATAATTTGCTGGGCTGTGTCATGGTCATCACACTCGATAAGATGTTCCGCCATTGCCACCTGCAACGCCACCTGATGACGCGTTTTCCGGCTTTGGTTTTTCCACCAGTTACGTAAACCTTCGCTGCCGTCATCGGCTCGTGCCTGATTCATCAGGCCAATCCATGCCTGTTGTTCCAGCATTGCACGATGTTCTTCATCGCCAACGTGGGCTTTTGCCATCGACGGGATGATATCCAGCAGTGAACTCCACGCACCGGTGCGGATATACGCCTGTTCCGCCAGACGCAGCACTTCCGGATGGCGTGGCGTGACTTCCAGCAACTTATCTACGCCGTGGCGAGCTGCGTGATTTTCATTACGGGCCAGTTGCAGACGTACACGGGTGATTTCCACCGGAATGGTGTCGTTGCCAGCCAGCTCCGCGGCACGTTCCAGATGTTGGTTGGCGCGTGCTTCATCACCTCGTTGCTGTGCGGCTTCGGCGGCCAGAAGATAGTTCACCACCGGTTGTTCAGCATGATCGGCATTTTTTGACAGCAGCTTTTCAACTTGCTGATAATCGCCTTCCGCCAGTTTTAGCAGCGCTTGTTCAGTTTGCTTCCGTGCGCGGCGACGCTTACGTCCGACAAACCAACCCCGGGTGTGCGCACCGGTGCGGAAGATCCGCCGTAGTAGCCACTCAATGGCAAACAGCACGACCATCGCCAGAATCAAAATGATCGCCAGGCCAGTGACGCTGGTTTCGATATTGTAGTTATCGGTCTGGATTAGCACATAACCTTGATGGCCGGCGATCATCGGGCCAACTACAATCCCCGCAATCAGCAACACAAAGAGCAATAACACTTTTATCATGGTTATTCTCCTTGCGGCGCGGCTGCCGGAGCATCAGCTTGCGGTGCAGGTGCAGGTGCAGGTGCAGGTGCAGGTGCAGGTTTAGCTTCCGTTGCCTTCGCTGCCGGTTGTGCCAGCAGGTTACGCACGCGGGTTTGCATCAGTTTTTCCAGCATCGCCTGGCTTTGCAGGGTTTCCGGGAGATCCATCGAAATAGTCTGTTGACTTAACTGGTCCACCTCGTCGAGGAATGCTTTGGTCGTCGCATCGTCAGTATCGTAATAAGCACGAACCCAGGTGGAGACATTCTCCAGCGCCTGACGGTAAGTCTCTTCCTGATGACGCGGCACAGCTTGTGCGGCGACCAGCAGACGGGAACGAATATTTTCGCGCAGATAGATATCCTGATTCGGCGCTAACAGCGGTACGGCAGTATCATCACGACGGCGAATCGTAATGAAGTTGTCCATAAAACTCTGCCAGCTTTTTTGCAGATTGACGCGCCATTCGCTGATGGAGCTGGAAAGCTCTTCACCGTCGGAATCCATCGGCGAACCATCGCTGTCATTGTCGGCCAGACGCAGGTTATCTACCTGATTAGAAAGCTGATTCAACTTGAGGATAATGCCGTCATAATCCACCTGCGATACCGCAGAAAGGCTGGCGATATCATCGGTAATTGCCCGACGAACGGCAATAAGGCTGGGGTCATTCATATCTGCCAGGCTGGCATCAGCGCTTTTCAGTAACGCCGCTGCGGTGGTGACGTCCTGATCGCTCCAGAGTTTACGTCCGGCAAGTTTTACCAGAAAGTCCGCCTGTGCGAGAAGCCAGGTTTTGGCATCGCTACCAGAGATGGTGGCGACCTTTTGTTGGACTTCATCCAGCTGTTTTGCCAACGTTTCTTGCTGACGATTCGCCTGTTCTAGCTGTGCAGCCTGTTGCCTAATAATGCCTTCCAGCTCCGCTTTTTGGGTTTCCTGGGCTTTTTGCAGTGCCGTGAGTTGGCTCGCCAGGGCATCGCTGGTGGCAGTCTGACTGACGGCCTGTTGTTTACCCCAGCCATACAAACCGACGCCTGCTGCCAGAGCAATGGCGATAGCCACCGCACTGAGAATCAGAGCGGTACTGTTCTTACTCTTCTTTTCTGCAACGACAGGTTGTGGCGTGGTGTCCACGGCCTCCCTGGTATCTTCAACCACGGCGGAGGTTTTTTCTTGTTCCGTCATTATGGCTTCCTGTTATGAGAGTTATTGTAATGCCCGTAATAGCGCATCGTTGTCAGCGTTATCGGCGACCTTAATGTCATTCCAGCCCAGTTCCCGGGCGAGTTTCGCCAAACGCTCACTGACGACCAAAAGCCGACAGCGTAGTAACCAGTGCTCACGATACCATTGTGGGATCAATGACCAGAGTTGATGCAACATTTCACCGCTGGTAACAACGACGGTCGTCACCTCGCGGGATTGCCAACGCATCGCCTCTTCTGCACCGTCATAATGAATTGCACACCGTTGATAACATTCACAAAAAGTGACTTCAGTACCGCGTGCCGTCAGAGTTTCTCCAATCAGCTCACGACCGCCGTTGCCACGTAATATCAGCGCACGTTTGCCAGCAATATTTTGTAATTCAGGTAATTGTAGCAAGACTTCACTGATTTCCCGATCCTGCGGATAACGAACCAGGTGTCCGCTCACGGTATGCAGCGCCAGCGCAGTGGTGCGGCCGATGGCGAAATAAATGGGTAGCCGGGGCCATTTACGATCTTGCTGATGCAGCTGTGATTGGGCAAAAGCAACGGCGTGTTGCGAAAGGGCAAACAATAGATCGCCTTCACCAAGTGCTGATAGCTGGTCGGCAAGTTGCGGTAATTGCCGACCTGGGGAAAACTCAATCAGCGGAAAATGCCAGGCCACCTGCCCCAGTGTGCGCAGACGGCTCACTAACTCTTCTCCAGCTGGAGATGGGCGGGTGACCAGGATACTCATGCTGGCGCGTCTCCGTTGTAGACTTCAGCGAGAATCTCCCGTGCACCGTTATTCAGTAGCTCTTCTGCCAGTGAAATCCCCATTTGCTCGGCATCCTGCGGCGCGCCGTGGCGTTCACCACGAATAATCTGTGAACCGTCTGGTGCACCGACCAGCGCACGCAACCAGATTTTTCCGTCGACAAGCTCGGCATAGCTGCCAATCGGCACCTGACAACCTCCTTCCAGACGGGTATTCATTGCACGTTCAGCGGTGACGCGTAGCGCGGTTTCATGGTGATTAAGCGCGGCAAGAAGCTCGCGGGTACGCGTATCATCAAGGCGGCATTCAATACCTACTGCACCTTGTCCGACTGCCGGAAGAGAAATTTCAGGGGGTAGCGCAGCGCGAATGCGGGACTCCAGCCCTAAACGTTTTAATCCGGCCACGGCAAGAATAATGGCATCGTATTCGCCGTTATCCAGCTTGCTAAGGCGTGTCCCAACATTCCCACGCAGAGAGCGAATAATCAGGTCCGGGCGGCGTTCAGCCAGTTGGCACTGGCGGCGTAAACTGGAAGTCCCGACGATACTGCCAGCCGGTAACGCATCCAGGCTGTCATAATTATTGGACACAAAGGCATCACGCGGATCTTCGCGTTCGCAAATGGTGACCAGTCCCAGACCTTGCGGGAACTCAACCGGCACATCTTTCATCGAATGTACGGCGATATCGGCGCGGTTTTCCAGGAGCGCGACTTCCAGCTCTTTAACAAATAAGCCTTTTCCGCCTACTTTCGCCAGCGGCGTATCAAGAATTACATCGCCGCGCGTCACCATCGGTACTAGCTCAACGACTAATCCCGGATGGCTCGCCATCAACTTGTCTTTGACATAGTGTGCCTGCCAGAGTGCAAGTGGGCTTTGGCGTGTGGCAATTCTTAAAACATTGTCTAACATGCTTGTTACCGTCATTATCATCCGTGGTCCATCCTAACATCCTTGCTGGAGCGATGTCAGTGCTGTGGTGAAACGTTGACGTTAATGCAAAACGTAAAGTGGATCCTGACTGGCGCTTCAAGCCGTCGTAATAAGGAATTTACAGAGAATAAACGGTGCTACACTTGTATGTAGCGCATCTTTCTTTACGGTCAATCAGCAAGGTGTTAAATTGATCACGTTTTAGACCATTTTTTCGTCGTGAAACTAAAAAAACCAGGCGCGGAAAGTGGTAACAGTTACCTTTGACATACGAAATATCCCGAATGCCGCGTGTTTCCGTTGATGTTGCCGGAACCATAGACATGACGGGTAGCAAATCAGGCGATACGTCTTGTACCTCTATATTGAGACTCTGAAACAGAGACTGGATGCCATAAATCAATTGCGCGTGGATCGCGCGCTTGCTGCCATGGGGCCTGCATTCCAACAGGTTTACAGTCTGCTGCCTACATTGTTGCACTATCACCATCCGCTAATGCCGGGTTACCTTGATGGTAACGTTCCCAAAGGCATTTGCCTCTACACGCCTGATGAAACCCAACGCCACTACCTGAACGAACTTGAACTTTATCGTGGAATGTCAGTACAGGACCCGCCAAAAGGCGAGCTTCCTATTACTGGCGTATACACCATGGGCAGTACTTCGTCCGTAGGGCAAAGTTGTTCCTCTGACCTGGATATCTGGGTCTGTCATCAATCCTGGCTCGATAGCGAAGAGCGCCAATTACTACAGCGTAAATGCAGCCTGCTGGAAAGCTGGGCCGCCTCGCTGGGTGTGGAAGTTAGCTTCTTCCTGATTGATGAAAACCGTTTCCGCCACAACGAGAGTGGCAGTCTGGGGGGCGAAGATTGCGGCTCCACCCAGCATATACTGCTACTTGATGAATTTTATCGTACCGCAGTGCGTCTCGCCGGTAAGCGTATTCTGTGGAATATGGTGCCGTGCGACGAAGAAGAGCATTACGATGACTACGTAATGACGCTTTACGCGCAGGGCGTGCTGACGCCAAATGAATGGCTGGATCTCGGCGGCTTAAGCTCGCTTTCCGCTGAAGAGTACTTCGGTGCCAGCCTTTGGCAACTCTACAAAAGTATCGACTCCCCGTACAAAGCGGTGCTGAAAACACTGCTGCTGGAAGCTTATTCCTGGGAATACCCGAGCCCACGCCTGCTGGCGAAAGATATCAAACAGCGTTTGCACGACGGCGAGATTGTGTCGTTTGGCCTCGATCCGTACTGCATGATGCTGGAGCGTGTTACTGAATACCTGACGGCGATTGAAGATTTCACTCGTCTGGATTTAGTACGCCGCTGCTTCTATTTAAAAGTGTGCGAAAAACTTAGCCGCGAACGCGCCTGCGTAGGCTGGCGTCGTGAAGTGTTAAGCCAGCTGGTGAAAGAATGGGAATGGGACGATACTCGTCTGGCAATGCTCGATAACCGCGCCAACTGGAAGATTGATCAGGTGCGTGAGGCGCACAACGAGCTGCTCGACGCGATGATGCAGAGCTACCGTAATCTGATCCGCTTTGCGCGCCGCAATAACCTTAGCGTCTCCGCCAGCCCGCAGGATATCGGCGTGCTGACGCGTAAACTGTACGCGGCGTTTGAAGCATTACCGGGTAAAGTGACGCTGGTGAACCCGCAGATTTCACCTGATCTTTCCGAGCCAAATCTGACCTTTATTTATGTGCCGCCGGGCCGTGCTAATCGCTCTGGCTGGTATCTGTATAACCGTGCGCCGACAATAGAGTCGATCATCAGTCATCAACCGCTGGAATATAACCGTTACCTGAACAAACTGGTGGCGTGGGCATGGTTTAACGGCCTGCTGACCTCGCGCACCCGTTTGTACATTAAAGGCAACGGCATTGTCGACTTGCCGAAGTTGCAGGAAATGGTCGCTGATGTGTCGCACCATTTCCCATTGCGCCTGCCCGCACCGACGCCGAAGGCGCTCTACAGCCCTTGTGAGATTCGCCATCTGGCGATTATCGTTAACCTGGAATATGACCCAACGACAGCGTTTCGTAATCAGGTAGT
This sequence comes from Escherichia whittamii, assembly GCF_014836715.1. Lineage (GTDB taxonomy): Bacteria > Pseudomonadota > Gammaproteobacteria > Enterobacterales > Enterobacteriaceae > Escherichia > Escherichia whittamii. The sequence goes on along the minus strand of NZ_JACSQI010000016.1, from coordinate 48,503 downwards.
GCATTTTGATTTCCGTAAGCTGGACGTCTTCAGCTTTGGAGAAGAGCAAAAATGCCTTGTGGGCAGTGTTGATCTGTTGTATCGCAACTCATGGAATGAAGTGCGCACGCTGCATTTCAACGGCGAGCAGTCGATGATTGAAGCCCTGAAAACCATTCTCGGCAAAATGCACCAGGACGCCGCGCCGCCGGATAGCGTGGAAGTCTTCTGTTATAGCCAGCATCTGCGCGGCTTAATTCGTACTCGCGTGCAGCAACTGGTTTCGGAATGTATTGAACTGCGTCTTTCCAGCACCCGTCAGGAAACCGGGCGCTTCAAGGCGCTGCGCGTTTCTGGCCAGACCTGGGGCTTGTTCTTCGAGCGCCTGAATGTGTCGGTACAGAAACTGGAAAATGCCATCGAGTTCTATGGCGCTATTTCGCATAACAAACTGCACGGTCTGTCAGTACAGGTTGAAACCAATCACGTCAAATTACCGGCGGTGGTAGATGGCTTTGCCAGCGAAGGGATCATCCAGTTCTTCTTCGAAGAAACTCAAGACGAGAATGGCTTTAATATCTACATTCTCGACGAAAGTAACCGCGTTGAGGTGTATCACCACTGCGAAGGCAGCAAAGAGGAGCTGGTGCGTGACGTCAGCCGCTTCTACTCGTCATCGCACGATCGTTTCACCTACGGCTCCAGTTTCATCAACTTCAACTTGCCGCAGTTCTATCAGATTGTGAAGGTTGATGGTCGGGAACAGGTTATACCGTTCCGCACCAAATCTATCGGCAATATGCCGCCTGCCAATCAGGACAACGATACGCCGCTGCTACAGCAGTATTTTTCGTGATGAATGTGCCGGAAAGCGAGGCTTATCCGGCATGCAATCTTAGCGGAAACTGACTGTTTCCCCCGCCTGCTGCGTTGCCGCCTGTTCCAGCAAATCCCAGAAGGTTTCGCCGCTGCGATCGCAAATCCACTCATCGCCTTTCAGGTCAAAATGGTAGCCGCCCTGTTTGGTCGCCAGCCACACCTGGTGCAGTGGTTCCTGACGGTTGATAATGATTTTGCTGCCGTTTTCAAAGGTAATGGTCAGCACGCCGCCGTTGATTTCGCAGTCGATATCGCTGTCGCCATCCCAGTCGTCCAGGTGTTCTTCAATGGTTAGCCACAGTTGGTCAGCCAGGCGATGAAATTCACTGTCGTTCATTGTTGTATCCTGTTTTTAAGTGATGGCGGCAGTATAGCGGCATGGGGTCAGGGCTTCAAAGTTTGCACCTCTGCGGCTGCGTTCCGGCACGATTCATCCGTCACTGGAATAATAATATCTCTGTATAGCGAAAGATTTGTCTCTTCATTAGGGCGCAGGTACACCACGCCTTTCCCTGTTTCAGGTAAACATTATGATCAGGTTCACCGAGCGAGCATCCTCACGCTGACGGAACTAAAAAAGACAACAAACAAACCACATTGCGATAGTGCATAAAGCCATCCTGGCGCGAGGTGCCGATCACGAAACTACCAGCAAAACATAAATCCCCACGTGTAAGCGTTATACTCGCAGCAATTCCTCACTTTTCAGACTTCATAAAGAGTCGCTAAACGCTTGCTTTTACATCTTCTCCTGCGATGATAGAAAGCAGAAAGCGATGAACTTTACAGGCAATCCATAATGAAAAACGTGTTTAAGGCACTCACTGTATTACTTACTCTTTTCAGCCTGACGGGCTGCGGTCTGAAAGGTCCGCTCTATTTCCCGCCCGCAGATAAAAACGCGCCACCGCCGACCAAACCGGTAGAGACGCAAACACAATCCACGTTGCCGGATAAAAACGACCGCGCCACTGGCGATGGCCCATCTCAGGTGAATTACTAAAAGTCAGTTTCTGTACCCGCGTGAATGGAGTAGATAATGCAGTTCTCGAAAATGCATGGCCTTGGCAACGATTTTATGGTCGTCGACGCGGTAACGCAGAATGTCTTTTTTTCTCCGGATCTGATTCGTCGCCTGGCGGATCGGCACCTGGGTGTGGGTTTTGATCAGCTGTTGGTGGTCGAACCGCCTTACGATCCTGAGCTGGATTTCCACTATCGCATTTTCAATGCTGATGGTAGTGAAGTGGCGCAGTGCGGCAACGGTGCACGCTGCTTTGCCCGTTTTGTGCGCCTGAAAGGGCTGACCAATAAGCGCGATATTCGCGTCAGCACTGCCAATGGTCGGATGGTGCTGACCGTTACCGATGACGATCTGGTGCGGGTCAATATGGGTGAACCTAACTTCGAACCTTCCGCCGTGCCGTTTCGCGCTAACAAAGCGGAAAAGACCTATATTATGCGCGCCGCCGAGCAGACAATCTTATGCGGCGTGGTGTCGATGGGAAATCCGCACTGCGTGATTCAGGTCGATGATGTCGATACCGCCGCGGTAGAAACATTGGGCCCAGTTCTGGAAAGTCACGAACGTTTTCCGGAACGCGCTAATATCGGTTTCATGCAGGTGGTTAAGCGCGAGCATATTCGTTTACGCGTTTATGAGCGTGGGGCAGGAGAAACCCAGGCCTGCGGCAGCGGCGCGTGTGCGGCGGTGGCGGTAGGGATTCTGCAAGGTTTGCTGGCCGAAGAAGTCCGCGTGGAACTCCCCGGCGGTCGTCTTGATATCGCCTGGAAAGGCCCGGGTCACCCGTTATATATGACGGGGCCGGCGGTACATGTCTACGACGGATTTATTCATCTATGAAGCAACCAGGGGAAGAACTGCAGGAAACACTCACGGAGCTTGATGACCGGGCGGTTGTCGATTATCTGATTAAAAATCCTGAGTTTTTTATCCGCAATGCGCGCGCAGTTGAAGCGATACGTGTGCCGCATCCGGTACGTGGTACCGTTTCGCTGGTCGAGTGGCATATGGCTCGCGCGCGTAACCATATTCATGTTCTGGAAGAGAACATGTCGCTGTTGATGGAACAGGCTATCGCTAACGAAGGTCTGTTTTATCGCTTGCTCTACTTGCAGCGCACTCTTACTGCCGCCAGCAGTCTCGACGATATGCTGATGCGTTTTCATCGCTGGGCGCGTGATTTAGGGTTGGCGGGCGCGAGTGTGCGCCTGTTTCCGGATCGCTGGCGCTTAGGTGCGCCGTCGAACCATACTCATCTGGCATTAAACCGTCAGGCTTTCGAACCACTGCGTATTCAGCGTCTGGGCCAGGAGCAGCATTATCTGGGGCCGCTTAACGGGCCGGAGTTGCTGGTGGTGTTACCGGAAGCGAAAGCGGTGGGATCGGTGGCGATGTCGATGCTGGGAAGCGATGCTGATTTAGGCGTGGTGCTGTTCACCAGCCGCGATGTCAATCACTATCAACAAGGACAGGGAACGCAGTTACTTGATGAAATTGCACTGATGTTGCCGGAGCTTCTGGAACGTTGGATTGAACGCGTATGACCGATTTACATACCGATGTGGAACGCTACCTACGCTATCTGAGCGTGGAGCGGCAGCTTAGTCCGATAACCCTGCTTAACTACCAGCGCCAGCTTGAGGCGATCATCAATTTTGCCAGCGAAAACGGCCTGCAAAGCTGGCAGCAATGTGATGTGACGATGGTGCGCAATTTTGCTGTACGCAGTCGCCGTAAAGGGCTGGGCGCGGCAAGCCTTGCATTACGCCTCTCCGCGCTACGTAGCTTTTTTGACTGGCTGGTCAGCCAGAACGAACTCAAAGCTAACCCGGCAAAAGGTGTTGCGGCACCGAAAGCGCCGCGTCATCTGCCGAAAAATATCGACGTCGATGATATGAATCGCCTATTGGATATTGATATCAACGATCCCCTCGCCGTGCGCGACCGGGCGATGCTGGAAGTGATGTACGGTGCGGGTCTGCGTCTTTCCGAACTGGTGGGGCTCGATATCAAACACCTTGACCTGGAGTCCGGCGAAGTGTGGGTAATGGGGAAAGGCAGCAAAGAGCGCCGCCTGCCGATTGGTCGTAATGCCGTGGCATGGATTGAGCACTGGCTTGATTTGCGCGACCTGTTTGGTAGCGAAGACGACGCGCTTTTCCTGTCGAAACTGGGCAAGCGTATCTCCGCGCGTAATGTACAGAAACGCTTTGCAGAATGGGGCATAAAACAAGGGCTGAATAACCACGTTCACCCGCATAAATTACGTCACTCGTTCGCTACCCATATGCTGGAGTCGAGCGGCGATCTTCGTGGTGTGCAGGAACTGTTAGGTCATGCCAACCTCTCCACCACGCAAATCTATACTCATCTTGATTTTCAACACCTTGCCTCGGTGTACGATGCGGCGCATCCACGCGCCAAACGGGGGAAATAATGCGTTTTTACCGGCCTTTGGGGCGCATCTCGGCGCTCACCTTTGACCTGGATGATACCCTTTACGATAACCGTCCGGTGATTTTGCGCACCGAGCGGGAGGCGCTGACTTTTGTGCAAAATTATCATCCGGCGCTGCGCAGCTTCCAGAATGAAGATCTGCAACGCCTGCGTCAGGCGGTACGGGAAGCGGAACCCGAGATTTATCACGACGTGACGCGCTGGCGTTTTCGCTCGATTGAACAAGCGATGCTCGACGCTGGGCTGAGTGCCGAAGAAGCCAGTGCAGGTGCACACGCGGCGATGATCAACTTTGCCAAATGGCGCAGTCGGATCGACGTCCCGCAGCAAACGCACGACACCTTAAAGCAACTGGCGAAGAAATGGCCGCTGGTGGCGATCACCAACGGCAACGCACAGCCGGAACTTTTTGGCCTGGGCGACTACTTTGAGTTTGTGCTGCGCGCTGGCCCGCACGGACGCTCGAAACCGTTCAGCGATATGTACTTTCTGGCGGCGGAAAAACTCAACGTACCGATCGGCGAGATCTTACATGTTGGGGACGATCTCACCACCGACGTTGGCGGGGCAATTCGCAGCGGAATGCAGGCCTGTTGGATCAGACCGGAAAATAGCTGTCTGATGCAAACCTGGGACAGCCGTTTACTCCCGCATCTGGAAATTTCCCGGTTGGCATCTCTGACCTCGCTGATATAATCAGCAAATCTGTATATATACCCAGCTTTTTGGTGGAGGGCGTTGCGCTTCTCCGCCCAACCTATTTTTACGCGGCGGTGCCAATGGACGTTTCTTACCTGCTCGAAAGCCTTAATGACAAACAGCGCGAAGCGGTGGCCGCGCCACGCAGCAACCTCCTGGTGCTGGCGGGCGCGGGCAGTGGTAAGACGCGCGTTCTTGTGCATCGTATCGCCTGGCTGATGAGCGTGGAAAACTGCTCGCCGTACTCGATTATGGCGGTGACGTTTACCAACAAAGCGGCGGCGGAGATGCGCCATCGTATCGGGCAACTGATGGGCACCAGTCAGGGCGGCATGTGGGTCGGTACTTTCCACGGGCTGGCGCATCGCCTGCTGCGTGCGCACCATATGGACGCCAACCTGCCGCAGGATTTCCAAATTCTTGATAGTGAAGACCAACTGCGCCTGCTTAAGCGTTTGATCAAGGCGATGAACCTCGACGAGAAGCAGTGGCCACCGCGCCAGGCAATGTGGTACATCAACAGCCAGAAAGATGAAGGCCTGCGTCCGCATCATATTCAGAGTTACGGTAACCCGGTGGAGCAGACCTGGCAGAAGGTGTATCAGGCGTATCAGGAAGCGTGTGACCGTGCAGGGCTGGTGGACTTCGCAGAGCTACTGCTGCGCGCCCACGAACTGTGGCTTAACAAGCCGCATATTCTGCAACACTACCGCGAGCGTTTTACCAACATCCTGGTGGACGAATTCCAGGATACCAACAACATTCAGTACGCGTGGATCCGTCTGCTGGCAGGTGACACTGGCAAAGTGATGATCGTTGGCGATGACGACCAGTCAATCTACGGCTGGCGCGGGGCGCAGGTGGAGAATATTCAGCGTTTCCTCAATGATTTCCCCGGTGCCGAAACTATCCGTCTGGAGCAGAACTACCGCTCTACCAGCAACATTCTGAGCGCCGCGAACGCCCTGATTGAAAACAATAACGGACGTCTGGGTAAAAAACTGTGGACCGATGGCGCGGACGGTGAGCCGATTTCCCTCTATTGCGCTTTTAACGAACTCGACGAAGCGCGTTTTGTGGTTAACCGCATCAAAACCTGGCAGGACAACGGCGGAGCGCTTGCCGAGTGCGCCATTCTTTACCGCAGCAACGCCCAGTCGCGCGTGCTGGAAGAAGCGCTGTTGCAGGCCAGTATGCCGTATCGTATTTATGGCGGGATGCGCTTCTTCGAACGTCAGGAAATCAAAGATGCGCTCTCTTATCTGCGCCTGATTGCCAACCGCAACGACGACGCGGCATTTGAGCGCGTGGTCAATACGCCAACGCGGGGTATTGGTGATCGGACGCTGGACGTGGTGCGTCAGACGTCGCGCGATCGCCAGTTAACACTGTGGCAGGCGTGCCGTGAACTGTTGCAGGAAAAAGCGCTCGCCGGACGTGCTGCCAGCGCCTTGCAGCGATTTATGGAATTAATCGACGCCTTAGCGCAAGAAACTGCCGATATGCCGCTGCATGTACAGACTGACCGGGTAATTAAAGACTCCGGCCTGCGCACTATGTACGAGCAGGAGAAGGGCGAAAAAGGCCAGACGCGTATCGAAAACTTAGAGGAACTGGTGACGGCAACGCGCCAGTTCAGCTACAACGAAGAAGACGAAGATTTAATGCCGCTGCAGGCGTTCCTCTCCCACGCGGCGCTGGAAGCGGGCGAAGGGCAGGCGGATACCTGGCAGGACGCGGTGCAGTTGATGACCCTACACTCGGCGAAAGGTCTGGAATTCCCGCAGGTGTTTATTGTCGGTATGGAAGAGGGCATGTTCCCAAGCCAGATGTCGCTGGATGAAGGTGGACGTCTGGAAGAAGAACGCCGTCTGGCCTACGTTGGCGTAACCCGCGCGATGCAGAAACTGACGCTGACCTACGCGGAAACCCGCCGTCTGTATGGCAAAGAGGTTTACCATCGCCCGTCGCGCTTTATTGGCGAGCTGCCGGAAGAGTGTGTGGAAGAAGTGCGTCTGCGCGCTACGGTAAGCCGCCCGGTCAGCCATCAGCGTATGGGTACGCCGATGGTTGAGAACGACAGCGGTTACAAACTCGGTCAGCGCGTGCGCCATGCCAAGTTTGGCGAAGGGACTATCGTCAATATGGAAGGCTGCGGCGAACATAGTCGCTTGCAGGTGGCGTTCCAGGGCCAGGGCATTAAATGGCTGGTGGCAGCTTACGCCCGGCTGGAGACGGTGTAATTTACGTTTCCGGATGCGGTGCTGCGTACCTTATACGGCCTACAAAATCATGCAGATTCAATAAATTGCAACGTCATGTAGGCCGGATAAGGCGTTTACGCTGCATCCGGCATTCAGTGACACAAAACTATCGTTCTAACCTTTCCGCTCGACGGAAATCATGGTAACAAAAGGATAGCGTTGCCAGGGAATCGCTCCGCCTTTCACATACATATGCGAAATCGTGCCATCAAGGTAAAGCAGCTGCTCGACGTCCAGTTTCGCTTTGGCGTAGCAGGCAAAATCATAAAAATTTGTTGCTTGCTGGCTAAGTAAAAACACGGCGTTCCCTTGTTTATTAATCCCTACTCCATTACGAATTTTGCGCGAGGCGACGTTGGGGAGAATACGCGGATTAATGACGCCGTTTTCCAACAATAATGGCCCTGACTGCACCGCAAACTGAATTTTTTCTCTGGTTTTAAATGTTTGCAGCGGAACGATAGCAACTTTATCTCCCGCGACATAAAACACGCCGCCAGGACGGATAAAGAAGTTCCCTTCACCCGAAGCGAGATTTAACGCCACTTTCTGCTGACCGTTTTCGATGTACAAACCGAGCGGCGCATAGTTTTCATCATAGATGCCGCCGTTCATCACCATCTGAACCTGATCCTGACTATTAATATCAGCCAGCAGCGAATGTAACGTTCCCCACGCTTCGCCATTGGCTTTTTGCCAGTACATTTTCACCTGCTCTGTTTGAGGGTTAACGGTATACGTTTGCACGGTCAGCATCGGATCAGAGAGTGCGCAGTCATCAGCAGCAACAGCAAACCAGGGGAACAATGTGAGGGCGAGAAAAATCCGTTTGAGATTCAAGGTGATCATTCCTTTACCAATGAGTAGCCGATGCGCCATTATAGGTCCTGGATGTGGGATTTTTTTATCCTGTTAATGACCTTGACGAGTACCAAAAAGCGCGAAGTTCAACTATTGTTCTGTGGTGTTCCGTTGCGTGTTGACGGCAAAATTTTGCTGGCGTAACATGCGCGCACGATCACTCTAAGAGGACATTCGCCTTGGACACACCCAGTAGATACTGGCTCATTATCCTGTCATCCAGGATCAACTCCTAAGGCTATCCCTTTTTGCTGATAGCCTTAGCGGTTGTCAGCGACCTCAATTTTTCCCGTCGCGCTGAGTCAGGCTGTTTAATGGTCTGAAACCCAATTTGTTTCTGTGTGCCCACCGAACTGTCCGATATTTTAAGCATTGGGAGTCCCGGTCATGCTGAGCGCATTTCAACTGGAAAATAACCGACTGACCCGGCTGGAAGTCGAAGAGTCACAACCCCTCGTAGATGCAGTATGGATTGATCTTGTCGAACCGGATGACGACGAGCGACTGCGCGTACAATCTGAACTTGGCCAGAGTCTGGCAACTCGCCCGGAACTGGAAGACATCGAAGCATCGGCGCGTTTCTTTGAAGACGATGACGGCCTGCATATTCACTCCTTCTTCTTCTTTGAAGATGCGGAAGATCATGCTGGCAACTCCACTGTGGCATTTACCATCCGTGATGGTCGTCTGTTTACTCTGCGTGAGCGCGAGCTGCCTGCATTCCGTTTGTATCGTATGCGCGCCCGTAGCCAGTCGATGGTAGACGGCAACGCTTACGAGTTACTGTTGGATCTGTTCGAAACCAAAATCGAACAGCTGGCGGATGAAATTGAAAACATCTACAGCGATCTGGAGCAACTGAGCCGGGTGATTATGGAAGGGCGTCAGGGCGATGAGTACGACGAGGCGCTCTCCACGCTGGCGGAACTGGAAGATATCGGCTGGAAAGTTCGCCTGTGTCTGATGGATACCCAGCGCGCGCTTAACTTCCTGGTACGTAAGGCACGCTTACCGGGCGGGCAACTGGAGCAGGCGCGTGAAATCCTGCGAGATATCGAATCCCTGCTGCCGCATAACGAATCCCTGTTCCAGAAGGTAAACTTCCTGATGCAGGCGGCGATGGGCTTTATCAACATCGAGCAGAACCGCATCATCAAAATCTTCTCGGTGGTATCCGTTGTGTTCCTGCCGCCAACACTGGTCGCTTCCAGCTACGGGATGAACTTTGAGTTTATGCCAGAACTGAAATGGAGTTTCGGCTACCCAGGCGCGATTATCTTTATGATCCTCGCGGGTCTGGCACCGTATCTGTACTTTAAGCGGAAGAACTGGTTGTAATATTAGTGCCGGATAAGGATATTTCTTTATCCGGCTTATTCGTAAAAATTGCTTTTCTCAAGGTCATGCGGGTTGAACACTCGCTCTATTTTATTCTCCTGTGTTAGTTGATACTCATTGGTATCATCAATAACGAAATGAGTATTACGATCAGGATATTCATTAACAACCATTAAATAGTGTTTCACGATACAATTATCGTCGTTGTCAATCGTCGGAAAACAGTAAAGATCTTCATACGGCCCATCGGTATATTTTTTAGAATTAGTGAAGCCATTACCGATATCAATTAAATAGTAGGTATGCCAGGCGCCTTCTGGTAAGGGATTTTTACTTTTAATTTCATTCTGATGTGTCAGATACCAGTCTATTTTATCCCTATCAGTCAAGGGCAGATGATTAACTACCAGAAAGACCGAACTACCAGCATCTGAGTATGTATACAGAACCTGCACAGGGAGCAGTGTCCATAAATTATAGATACAGCATAGAAGAAGTGAACATAATGTTATTTTCTGGAGTTTGCTTTTCATCGAATTAATTTACGAAAACTTTTGCTTGTTCCGGCAAGATAGCTCCTGCTTTATGCTGCAAAAATCAGCTAAAGGAGGTTTAGCCAAATCTAAACCTCCGATTATTCAGAGACTCCAGGTATCAATACCCTTTACTTCTTTTTCATAGAACCATTTGTTCGTGCTAACAGCAACATAGCCTGCTACAGCGAACCCCAGTACATTAACACCAATTAATGCACCAACCAATAGTGAGAGAATGCCAAGTAGCATTACTATAATTGCTTTTTTCCATAATCCCAGGACAAATAAATATATCCAGGAAAAGAAGAAAGCAATGAAATTCATTTGAATAGTTAATCGTTGCCTTATTTTTAATGCTTTAAATGCTGTTTTATATTCTGGTGTTGCCCCCCAGAATCCTGGAAATCCATGTTGATCATAAAAAGAAAATCGATATTTCCATTTTTCACTTAATGAACCATCGGTCATATATCCCTTACTCATAAATACTCCATTAATTATTTGTTTGATGAATCAGTAGGTGCAAGTATTAGCATACTGAAAGTGGTAAAATAGCAAATTAAGAAAATCATCGAACCATTGCCTGAACAATCAAAATTTTCGGCAATCATGGTGATGATAGAGATGGTATAGACAGCTAATGTGCTAAAAATATACGTTTTTATATACGAGAAACCACTATCACGGAGTCGTTGGCAATTCATATTGATGACGAGATAATGGAGAAGAATGGTAGATATTATAACAAAAAATCCTGAACCGGCCTCGCTAAAAAAAGCAATAAGCAAGACACAAATTAGATTTGTTAAAATAAATGAAAACAAATAGCGGCGTCTGGAAATTCTGCCGTTAGATGTTGGAATAAATATACGTAACATTTAATTTACATCCTTGTGTGATTCTCCTTCAAACATGACAATATGCCTACTCTCATGCAAGAGCAGGCATTTTTTTTCAGAATATATTTATTTTTTATTTGGACGTTCTACGCTGCGTATAAATCGCATCCATCACAAAAATTGCCAGCGCTACCCAAATAAAGGCGAAAGTCACCATCTTATCGGCACCCGGTTTTTCACCATAAAACGTCACGGCCAGCAGGAACATCAGCGTCGGGCCAATGTACTGGAAAAAGCCTAACGTAGAGAGGCGCAAGCGCGTGGCAGCGGCGGTAAAACACAACAACGGTACGGTAGTGACAATACCGGCGGCGATCAGCAGCAAATTCAATGATATTGGATTTTGCCCCATATGGCTGGTTGGGCTGTCGGCAATAGCAAACAGGTAGATCGCCGCCACGGGCAATAGCCACATGGTTTCGATTAACATGCCAGTTTGTGCTTCTACCGCAATCTTTTTGCGCACCAGACCGTAGAAGGCAAAACTAAATGCCAGCCCCAGCGCGATAATAGGTAGCGAACCAAAAGTCCAGAGCTGGACCAGTACGCCACAAATTGCCAGAATCACCGCCAGCCATTGCATCCGGCGGAATCGCTCGCCGAGGAAAATCATCCCCAGCACTATATTCACCAGTGGATTAATAAAGTATCCAAGACTGGCTTCCAGCATATGGTGATTGTTCACTGCCCAGATAAATAGTAGCCAGTTACCGCCAATCAGCACGGCTGAGACTGCCAGCATAAAGATTTTCTGCGGCGTCTGAATCAGCGTTTTTAAATAGGACCACTGGCGGCAGATGCTCATCAGCACCACCATAAAGAAAAACGACCAGATCACGCGATGCGTCAGGATCTCATCAGCAGGTACGTAATAAATCAGCTTGAAGTACGCAGGCGCAATACCCCAAATAAAATAAGCGGCAAGGGCGAGTAATACGCCCTGCCGCGTTTGTTTTGCATCCATTGGAAAACTCATTTTTTGTTGTTAATAGCAGTTTACCTGCTCAGTTTGCTGACAAAGTGCGCTTTGTTCATGTCTGATGCGTCGTTAACGCCTTATCCAGCCTACAAAAGCATGCAAATTCAATATATTGCATTTTTCAGGCAGGCCTGATAAGCGTAGCGCATCAGGCAATTTGCGTTTGTTATCAGTTTCAGCAGTTTACCTGTTTTTATATTTTCAACCTACCATATAGGTGGCGGTAGCACTGGCAATATAAAGCTGTTCTTCATTGTGCAGTTCGACACGGGCGACGGCGACTTTATTACCCGCACGTAACAGGCTACTGGTGGCTGTAAAACGCTCACCCCTGCCTGGACGCAGATAATCGACGCGAAGATCAATGGTCCCCATCCGCGATAGCCGCTGGCGCAGTTCATCTTCATTAATGGTTTCGTGACGCGTTAAAGTGCTGCCTACACATACCAGACCCGCGGCGACATCCAGCGCCGACGCAATGACCCCTCCGTGTAAAATGCTTTGCGCCCAGTTACCGACCATCATCGGCTGATTTTTAAAGGCCAGCTGCGCAAATTCTTTTTCGTAACGCTCCAGTTCCATCCCCAACGCCCGGTTAAACGGCATGTGATAAACAAACATTTCACCCACTAATTTCAGGGCTTGTTCAGCGGTCAGTACGGCAGACATATCATCCTTACACTTCAATGGTTAATGAAATGTTGATTTTATGCTTCTTTGTTGTTGGTTTCTACTTTAGGAAGGGATAACTAACGGCAATTGAGTTAAGTATGTAAAATAGCCCGCAGAAAAAATATTCATCTAATCAATAATTCGTTACGGAGAACACGATCGATGCGGACTCTACTGGGCTGCTTGTTGCCGGTGTGTATGCTGCCGATAGTGGCAAATGCGCAAGAAGCAACGGTGAAAGATGTGCATGATGCGCCTGCAGTACGTGGCAGCATCATCGCCAATATGTTGCAGGAGCATGACAATCCTTTCACCCTTTATCCTTATGACACCAACTACATCATCTATACCCAAACCAGCGATCTGAATAAAGAAGCGATTGCCAGTTACGACTGGGCAGAAAACGCGCGTAAGGATGAAGTAAAGTTCCAGTTGAGCCTGGCGTTTCCGCTGTGGCGGGGGATTTTGGGACCAAACTCTGTACTGGGCGCTTCCTACACCCAGAAATCCTGGTGGCAGCTTTCTAATAGTGATGAGTCATCACCGTTTCGTGAAACCAACTACGAACCGCAATTGTTCCTCGGTTTTGCCACAGATTACAGCTTTGCTGGCTGGACGCTGCGCGATGTGGAAATGGGCTACAACCACGACTCAAACGGGCGTTCTGACCCGACTTCCCGTAGCTGGAACCGTATCTACACCCGCCTGATGGCAGAAAACGGCAATTCGCTGGTGGAAGTGAAACCGTGGTATGTGGTGGGTAATACGGACGATAACCCGGACATCACCAAATATATGGGGTACTACCAGCTTAAAATCGGCTATCACCTTGGCGATGCGGTACTGAGCGCGAAAGGGCAGTACAACTGGAACACGGGCTACGGCGGCGCGGAGTTAGGCTTAAGTTACCCGATCACCAAACATGTACGTCTTTATACTCAGGTCTACAGCGGTTACGGCGAATCGCTCATCGATTATAACTTTAACCAGACCCGCGTCGGCGTGGGGGTGATGCTAAACGACCTGTTCTAATGCGAGTTGATTGAAAGGTAAAACTGGAATCCAGCATCCAGGATTTCCCTGTCAGAGACTAAAAGCATTGCAGTTTATCGCGCAGGCGCTGAAAATAGCGCCTGTTTTTATTTCAGGCAATCGGGGTGAATGTGGCGCAGGCGGAAGTGTTGAATCTGGAGTTCGGAGCTAAACAGGTTTTACAAGAAACCTTTGGCTACCAACAGTTTCGCCCAGGCCAGGAAGAAATTATCGATACCGTACTTTCTGGTCGCGATTGCCTGGTCGTCATGCCCACTGGCGGCGGAAAATCCCTTTGCTATCAAATCCCTGCCTTATTGCTAAACGGCCTTACCGTGGTTGTTTCACCGCTGATTTCATTGATGAAAGACCAGGTGGATCAACTACAGGCTAACGGCGTGGCGGCGGCGTGTCTGAACTCGACGCAAAACCGCGAGCAACAGCTTGAAGTGATGACAGGCTGCCGTACAGGGCAAATTCGGCTGCTGTATATCGCGCCGGAACGCCTGATGTTAGATAACTTCCTTGAGCATCTGGCGCACTGGAACCCTGTCTTATTAGCCGTTGATGAAGCGCATTGTATTTCCCAATGGGGCCACGATTTCCGCCCGGAATATGCTGCACTCGGTCAGTTGCGCCAGCGTTTCCCGATGCTGCCATTTATGGCGCTAACCGCTACCGCCGACGACACCACGCGCCAGGATATTGTGCGCCTGCTGGGGCTGAACGATCCGCTAATTCAAATCAGCAGTTTTGACCGTCCGAATATTCGTTACATGCTGATGGAGAAGTTCAAACCGCTCGATCAGTTGATGCGTTACGTACAGGAACAGCGGGGAAAGTCCGGCATTATCTACTGCAACAGTCGGGCGAAAGTAGAAGACACCGCCGCGCGTCTGCAAAGTAAGGGGATTAGCGCAGCGGCGTATCATGCCGGCCTGGAAAACGATGTTCGCGCCGATGTGCAGGAAAAATTTCAGCGCGATGACCTGCAAATTGTTGTAGCTACCGTGGCGTTCGGCATGGGTATCAACAAACCGAACGTCCGCTTCGTGGTCCACTTTGATATCCCGCGCAATATCGAATCCTATTATCAGGAAACCGGTCGCGCCGGGCGTGATGGCCTGCCTGCGGAAGCGATGCTGTTTTACGATCCGGCGGATATGGCGTGGCTGCGTCGCTGTCTGGAAGAGAAACCGCAAGGGCAGTTGCAGGATATCGAGCGCCATAAACTTAACGCGATGGGGGCGTTTGCCGAAGCGCAAACTTGCCGCCGTCTGGTGTTGCTGAACTATTTTGGCGAAGGCCGTCAGGAACCATGTGGTAACTGCGATATCTGCCTTGATCCGCCAAAACAGTACGATGGTTCAACCGATGCGCAGATTGCGCTTTCCACCATTGGGCGCGTAAACCAGCGGTTTGGTATGGGCTATGTGGTGGAAGTGATTCGCGGCGCCAATAACCAGCGTATCCGCGAATATGGCCATGACAAACTGAAAGTCTACGGCATGGGCCGTGATAAAAGTCATGAGCACTGGGTGAGCGTGATCCGCCAGCTGATCCACCTTGGCCTGGTGACGCAAAACATCGCCCAGCATTCGGCATTACAACTGACAGAAGCCGCGCGCCCGGTGTTGCGCGGCGAATCCTCTTTGCAACTTGCCGTGCCACGTATCGTGGCGCTCAAACCGAAAGCGATGCAGAAATCCTTCGGCGGCAACTATGATCGCAAACTGTTCGCCAAATTACGCAAACTGCGTAAATCTATTGCTGATGAAAGCAATGTGCCGCCGTACGTGGTGTTTAACGACGCAACTTTGATTGAGATGGCTGAACAAATGCCAATCACCGCCAGCGAAATGTTGAGTGTCAACGGCGTTGGGATGCGCAAGCTGGAACGCTTTGGTAAACCGTTTATGACGCTGATCCGCGCGCATGTTGACGGCGACGATGAAGAGTAGTCAGCGGCATAAAAAAGTGCCAGGATGAAGATTCCGTAAACGTTTTCCCCGCGAGTCAATTGTATGTTGATGTTATTCCTCACCGTTGCCATGGTGCACATCGTGGCGCTTATGAGCCCCGGTCCCGATTTCTTTTTTGTCTCTCAAACTGCCGTTAGCCGTTCGCGTAAAGAAGCGATGATGGGCGTGCTGGGCATTACCTGTGGCGTAATGGTCTGGGCAGGGATCGCGCTGCTTGGCCTGCATTTGATTATCGAAAAAATGGCCTGGTTGCATACGCTCATTATGGTTGGTGGTGGCCTGTATCTCTGCTGGATGGGCTACCAGATGCTGCGTGGCGCACTGAAAAAAGAAGTCGTTTCTGCACCTGCGCCACAGGTTGAGCTGGCGAAAAGCGGGCGCAGTTTCCTGAAAGGCTTACTGACCAATCTCGCGAATCCGAAAGCGATTATCTACTTTGGTTCGGTGTTCTCACTGTTTGTCGGCGATAATGTTGGCGCCACCGCGCGCTGGGGTATTTTCGCTCTAATTATTGTCGAAACGCTGGCGTGGTTTACCGTTGTTGCTAGCCTGTTTGCCCTGCCGAAAATGCGCCAGGGTTATCAGCGTCTGGCGAAGTGGATTGATGGTTTTGCCGGAGCGTTATTTGCCGGATTTGGCATTCATTTGATTATTTCGCGTTGATGCCAGACGCATCATCAGAGTAGGTCGGATAAGGCGTTTACGCCGCATCCGACATTATTTTTCAGGCATGTCTCGCCGATGCCAACAGCGCCCCTACCAGCATAAACAGCGAGCCGAAAATCTTATTCAATGCCTTCATTTGTTTCGGCCCTTTAATCCAGAGTGCGATCCGTTGGGCGAGCGTGGCGTAACCGATCATCACAATAATATCGACTACAATGGTGGTGACGCCGAGCACGATATACTGCATAACTTGCGGCTGCTGTGGCATGATGAATTGCGGAAATAGCGCTGCCAGAAAAACAATACTTTTGGGATTGGTGAGATTCACAAATACGGCTCGTTGGTACAGATGACGCCGTGATTGGGTCGGAGTCAGCGATTTGAGGTCAATTGCACCAGCGGCGCGCCACTGCTGGACTCCCAGCCAAATCAGGTAAGCCGCTCCCGCCCACTTCAACACTTCAAAAGCAATAACCGAGCGGGAAAATAGCGTCCCCAATCCCACGCCAACCAGCACAATATGAATCGCCAGCCCAGTTTGTAAACCAGCAATAGACGCCACTGCACCACGATAGCCGTGGTTGAGGGAAGTGGTCATGGTGTTGATTGCGCCAGAGCCTGGCGACAGGCTTAAAATGATCGATGTCAGCAAGTAAGCAAACCACCATTCTAAAGTCATGATGAACTCCCGGTGTGTCTATTTTTGTGCCACAATACGCTACTGTCGCAGCGTTGTGTCAGGCACGCTTAAAAAAACGATTTTACGTGGTTTAAGAGGCAGATTACCCGATGTTTCAGCAGCAAAAAGACTGGGAAACAAGAGAAAAAGCGTTTGCTGCTTTTACCATGGGACCGCTGACTGACTTCTGGCGTCAACGTGATGAAGCAGAGTTTACTGGTGTGGATGACATTCCGGTGCGCTTTGTCCGTTTTCGCGCGCAGCACCATGACCGGGTGGTTGTCATCTGCCCGGGGCGTATTGAGAGCTACGTAAAATATGCGGAGCTGGCCTACGACCTGTTTCACCTGGGATTTGACGTATTAATCATCGACCATCGCGGGCAAGGGCGTTCTGGTCGTCTGTTAGCCGATCCGCATCTCGGGCATGTTAATCGCTTTGATGATTATGTTGATGATCTGGCGGCATTCTGGCAACAAGAGGTCCAGCCAGGTCCGTGGCGTAAACGCTATATACTGGCCCACTCGATGGGCGGCGCAATCTCCACACTGTTTCTGCAACGCCACCCTGGCGTGTGCGATGCCATTGCACTGACCGCGCCAATGTTCGGCATTGTGATTCGCATGCCGTCATTTATGGCGCGGCAGATCCTAAACTGGGCCGAAGCGCACCCACGTTTTCGCGATGGATATGCAATAGGCACCGGGCGCTGGCGCGCCTTGCCGTTTGCCATCAACGTGCTTACTCACAGCAGACAGCGATATCAGCGCAATCTACGCTTCTATGCTGATGACCCAACGATTCGCGTCGGTGGGCCGACCTACCATTGGGTACGCGAAAGTATTCTGGCCGGAGAACAGGTGTTAGCCGGAGTAGGTGATGACGCCACGCCAACGCTGCTTTTGCAGGCTGAAGAAGAGCGCGTGGTGGATAACCACATGCATGACCGTTTTTGTGAACTTCGCGCCACCGCGGGCCATCCTGTAGAAGGAGGCCGACCGTTGGTAATTAAAGGTGCGTACCACGAGATCCTTTTTGAAAAGGACGCAATGCGCTCAGTCGCGCTCCACGCCATCGTTGAATTTTTCAACAGGCATAACTCACCCAGCGGAAACCGCTCTACAGAGGTTTAAATTTCTTATGTACCAGGTTGTTGCGTCTGATTTAGATGGCACGTTACTTTCTCCCGACCATACGTTATCCCCTTACGCCAAAGAAACGCTGAAGCTACTTACCGCGCGCGGCATCAACTTTGTGTTTGCGACCGGTCGCCACCACGTCGATGTGGGGCAAATTCGCGATAATCTGGAGATTAAGTCTTACATGATCACCTCCAACGGCGCGCGCGTTCACGATCTGGATGGCAATCTGATTTTTGCTCATAACCTGGATCGCGACATTGCCAGCGACCTGTTTGGTGTGGTCAACGACAACCCGGAGATCATTACTAACGTTTATCGTGATGATGAATGGTTTATGAATCGCCACCGCCCGGAGGAGATGCGCTTTTTCAAAGAAGCGGTGTTCAATTACGCGCTGTATGAGCCGGGATTGCTGGAACCAGAAGGCGTCAGCAAAGTGTTCTTCACCAGTGATTCCCATGAAAAACTGCTGCCGCTGGAGCAGGCGATTAACGCTCGCTGGGGCGATCGCGTCAACGTCAGTTTCTCAACCTTAACCTGCCTGGAAGTCATGGCTGGCGGCGTTTCAAAAGGCCATGCCCTGGAAGCGGTAGCGAAGAAACTGGGCTACAGCCTGCATGATTGCATTGCCTTTGGTGATGGAATGAACGACGCCGAAATGCTGTCGATGGCGGGTAAAGGCTGCATCATGGGCAGTGCGCATCAACGACTGAAAGATCTGCATCCGGAACTGGAAGTGATTGGTACCAACGCCGAAGACGCGGTGCCGCATTATCTGCGTAAGCTCTATTTATCGTAACAGTTCTTTATTTGGTCAGTTGTCAACCTGATACTTCGCTACAATGGATACTCGTTAATCAAAGAGTTTTCCATTGTGGCGCTACTTATCATCACCACTATCCTGTGGGCCTTCTCCTTTAGTTTTTATGGCGAGTACCTTGCGGGCCACGTCGACAGCTATTTTGCGGTGCTGGTGCGCGTTGGGCTGGCGGCGCTCGTTTTCCTGCCGTTTCTGCGCACCCGTGGTAATAGCCTGAAAACGGTCGGCCTGTATATGCTGGTGGGCGCGATGCAGCTTGGCGTGATGTATATGCTGAGTTTCCGTGCTTATCTCTACCTGACGGTTTCCGAGCTGCTATTGTTTACCGTGCTGACACCGCTCTACATCACGCTGATTTATGACATTATGAGCAAGCGCCGTCTGCGCTGGGGCTATGCCTTTAGCGCCTTGCTGGCGGTGATTGGCGCCGGAATTATTCGTTACGATCAAGTCACCAACCATTTCTGGACTGGCCTGCTGCTGGTGCAACTCTCCAATATCACTTTTGCCATCGGCATGGTGGGTTACAAACGCCTGATGGAAACTCGCCCGATGCCGCAGCACAACGCCTTTGCGTGGTTCTATCTCGGCGCGTTCCTGGTGGCGGTGATTGCATGGTCATTGCTGGGTAATGCGCAGAAAATGCCGCAAACCACGCTGCAATGGGGCATTCTGGTGTTTCTTGGCGTGGTGGCTTCCGGTATTGGCTACTTTATGTGGAACTACGGCGCGACTCAGGTTGACGCCGGAACGCTGGGCATTATGAATAATATGCATGTTCCGGCAGGGCTGCTGGTTAACCTGGCTATCTGGCACCAACAGCCGCACTGGCCAACGTTTATTACAGGCGCGCTGGTGATCCTGGCCTCACTGTGGGTGCATCGTAAGTGGGTCGCTCCGCGCTCTTCACAAACGGCAGATGATCGCAGGCGTGATTGCGTGCCGAGCGAATAAACGCTTCCGTAATCGGCTGACGCTGCTCGCCATCGCGCACTGCGGCGTACAGTCGGCTCCACAAGCCTTCACCCAGGGTTTTGGTTACTACCAGACCCTGGCGCTCAAAACTCTCCACCACCCAATGCGGCAGGGCGGCAATGCCCATCCGCGCGGCAACCATCTGAATCAACAATAAGGTGTTATCGACGCTTTTCAGCGACGGGCTAACGCCTGCGGGCTGCAGAAAATGGCGCCAGACGTCGAGTCGGCTGCGCTGCACCGGATAAATCAGCAGCGTCTCGCTGGCGAGATCTTCCGGTGTAATACGCGTTTTTGCCGCCAGTGGATGGTCAGGAGCTAATACCAGACGCACTTCATAATCGAACATCGGCGAATAATGCAGGCCACTGCGCGGCAGAATATCGGAGGTCATCACCAGATCCAGTTCGCCCTGTTGCAATGCGGGCTGCGGGTCAAACGTTACGCCCGATTTAAAATCCATCTCAACCTGCGGCCAGTTCTTATGGAAATTTTCTAACGCAGGCGTCAGCCACTGAATACAGCTATGACACTCGATGGCAATGCGCAGGCGCGTCTGCTGCGGTTCATTGCAGGCTTGCAGTGCCTGACTGATTTGCGGCAGTACCTGGTTTGCCAGTTGCAACAGGATTTCCCCCTGCGGTGTAAAGCGTAGCGGCTGGCTTTTACGCACAAATAGCCGGAAACCAAGGCGTTGTTCCAGATCGCTAAACTGGTGAGACAGGGCGGATTGCGTCTGATGCAACGTCGCCGCAGCGGCTGCGAGCGAGCCGCAGTTCCGCAACGCTTGTAGCGTTTTCAGGTGTTTTACTTCGATCATGAAAGTCCTTCACTTCGGCATGAATAATTTGCGCTTGAGGAATATACAGTAACTGGCAAATATGGATGTGTAAACATCTGGACGTCTAAATACTAAAAATTCCACAAGGGGCATATAATGACAACTCTTAATCACACCCTCGGTTTCCCTCGCGTTGGCCTGCGTCGCGAGCTGAAAAAAGCGCAAGAGAGTTATTGGGCGGGGAACTCCACGCGTGAAGAACTGCTGGCAGTAGGGCGTGAATTACGTGCTCGTCACTGGGATCAACAAAAGCAAGCGGGTATCGACCTGCTGCCAGTGGGCGATTTTGCCTGGTACGATCATGTTCTGACCACCAGCCTGCTGCTGGGTAACGTTCCTCCGCGTCATCAGAACAAAGATGGTTCGGTGGATATCGACACCTTGTTCCGTATTGGTCGTGGGCGTGCGCCGACTGGCGAACCTGCTGCGGCGGCGGAAATGACCAAATGGTTTAACACCAACTATCACTACATGGTGCCGGAGTTCGTTAAAGGGCAGCAGTTCAAACTGACCTGGACTCAGTTGCTGGAGGAAGTGGATGAGGCGCTGGCGCTGGGCCACAAGGTCAAGCCTGTGCTGCTGGGGCCGATTACCTACCTGTGGCTGGGTAAAGTGAAAGGTGAGCAGTTTGATCGCCTGAGCCTGCTGAACGACATCCTGCCGGTTTATCAGCAGGTTCTGGCAGAACTGGCAAAACGCGGTATTGAGTGGGTACAGATCGACGAACCTGCGCTGGTACTGGAACTGCCACAAGCGTGGCTGGACGCATACAAACCCGCTTACGATGCACTGCAGGGGCAGGCGAAACTGCTGCTGACCACCTATTTTGAAGGTGTAACGCCAAACCTCGACACGATTACGGCGCTGCCTGTTCAGGGGCTGCATGTCGACCTCGTTCATGGAAAAGATGATGTAGCAGAACTGCACAAGCGCCTGCCTTCTGACTGGCTGCTGTCTGCTGGCCTTATCAATGGTCGTAACGTCTGGCGTGCCGATCTCACCGAGAAATATGCGCAAATTAAGGACATTGTCGGCAAACGTGATTTGTGGGTCGCTTCTTCCTGCTCGTTGCTGCACAGCCCCATCGACCTGAGCGTGGAAACGCGTCTTGATGCAGAAGTAAAAAGCTGGTTTGCCTTCGCCCTGCAAAAATGTCACGAACTGGCGCTGCTGCGCGATGCGTTGAACAGTGGTAACACGGCAGCTCTGGCAGAGTGGAGCGCTCCGATTCAGGCGCGTCGTCACTCTACTCGTGTACATAATCCGGCAGTAGAAAAGCGTCTGGCGGCGATCACCGCCCAGGACAGTCAGCGTGCGAATGTTTATGAAGTGCGTGCTGAAGCCCAGCGTGCGCGTTTTAAACTGCCCGCATGGCCGACCACGACTATTGGCTCCTTCCCGCAAACCACAGAAATTCGTACCCTGCGTCTGGATTTCAAAAAGGGTAATCTCGACGCCAATAACTACCGCACGGGCATTGCGGAACATATCAAGCAGGCCATTGTTGAGCAGGAACGTTTAGGTCTGGATGTGCTGGTGCATGGCGAAGCTGAACGTAATGACATGGTGGAATACTTTGGCGAGCACCTGGATGGTTTTGTCTTTACGCAAAACGGTTGGGTACAGAGCTACGGTTCCCGCTGCGTGAAGCCGCCGATTGTCATTGGTGACGTTAGCCGCCCGGCGCCGATCACCGTTGAGTGGGCATCGTTCGCCCAATCGCTGACCGACAAACCGGTAAAAGGGATGCTGACCGGCCCGGTGACGATTCTCTGCTGGTCGTTTCCGCGTGAAGATGTCAGCCGTGAAACCATCGCTAAACAGATTGCGCTGGCGCTGCGTGATGAAGTGGCGGACCTGGAAGCCGCTGGAATTGGCATCATCCAGATTGACGAACCGGCACTGCGCGAAGGTTTACCGCTGCGTCGTAGTGACTGGGACGCCTATCTCCAGTGGGGCGTGGAGGCTTTCCGTATCAACGCCGCTGTGGCGAAGGATGAGACACAAATCCACACTCACATGTGTTATTGCGAGTTCAACGACATCATGGATTCGATTGCGGCGCTGGATGCAGACGTCATCACTATCGAAACCTCGCGTTCCGACATGGAGTTGCTGGAGTCGTTCGAAGAGTTTGATTATCCGAATGAAATCGGTCCAGGCGTCTATGACATTCACTCGCCAAACGTACCGAGCGTGGAATGGATTGAATCCCTGCTGAAGAAAGCGGCAAAACGCATTCCGGCAGAACGCCTGTGGGTAAACCCGGACTGCGGCCTGAAAACGCGCGGCTGGCCAGAAACCCGCGCGGCACTGGCGAATATGGTGCAGGCGGCGCAGAATTTGCGTCGGGGATAAAATCCAAACCGGGTGGCAACACCACCCGGCCTTTTCTCATTACAGTGACTTTTTCCCACCATACTGCCTGAACCATTCCAGCATTCGCTGCCAGCCATCTTTCGCCGATTCAGTATGATAGCTCGGGCGATAATCGGCGTTGAACGCATGTCCTGCATCCGGGTACACGATAATCTCTGCTTTCGCGTTCGCTGCCCGCAGCGCCTGGCGCATGGTTTCGACGCTCTCCTGCGGAATGCTGGTATCCTGACCGCCATATAAGCCGAGAACCGGCGCGTTAAGATCGGTTGTGATATCAACAGGTTGTTTCGGCGAATTCAGCGACTTATCGCCCGTCAGCTTGCCGTACCACGCCACTGCGGCTTTTAACTGTGGATTATGCGCGGCATACAGCCAGGTGATGCGCCCGCCCCAGCAAAATCCGGTGATCATTAACCGATGGACATCGCCGCCGTTGCGGGACGCCCAACTGGCGACATGATCAAGATCGGCCAGCACCTGTGAGTCAGGTACTTTTGCCACCAGACCACTGAGCAGTGTCGGGATATCGGCGAAATCATTCGGATCGCCTTCGCGGAAATAGAGTTCTGGTGCGATAGCCAGATACCCCTCCAGCGCCAGACGGCGACAAATATCGCGGATATGTTCATGCACGCCAAAAATTTCTTGCACTACAATGACCACTGGCAGTGGGCCATCGCTCTGCTTTGGGCGGGCATGGTAAGCAGGCATGTTATCCCCTTGCGAAGGGATAGAGGTGAAGCCCGCCACAATCGCGTCGTCCGGAGTCTGAACGATGGTCGAAGCGAGAGGCGATGCAGCAGGTGCAAATCCAGATTGTTGTGTTGTTGCCATGGTATTCTCCGTACCCTTATAAAAATGTTGCGCAATGTTAACTATAGTCAGCATGCAACAAATCACATTGCCTGAATCGGCTCATCTTTTATGCAGTCCTGCAGAATGAAGAGTGATTTATGTGATTTGCATCACTTTTGGCGGGTAAATTTATGCAACGCATTTTCGTCATGGTGATGAGTATCACGAAAAAATGTTAAACCCTTCGGTAAAGTGTCTTTTTGCTTCTTCTGACTAAACCGATTCACAGAGGAGTTGTATATGTCCAAGTCTGATGTTTTTCATCTCGGCCTCACTAAAAACGATTTACAAGGGGCTACGCTTGCCATCGTCCCTGGCGACCCGGATCGTGTGGAAAAGATCGCCGCGCTGATGGATAAGCCGGTTAAGCTGGCATCTCACCGCGAATTCACCACCTGGCGCGCAGAGCTGGATGGTAAACCTGTTATTGTCTGCTCTACCGGTATCGGCGGCCCGTCTACTTCTATTGCCGTTGAAGAACTGGCACAGCTGGGCATTCGCACCTTCCTGCGTATCGGTACGACTGGCGCTATTCAGCCGCATATTAATGTTGGTGATGTACTGGTCACTACAGCGTCTGTTCGTCTGGATGGCGCGAGCCTGCACTTCGCACCGCTGGAGTTCCCGGCTGTCGCTGATTTCGAATGTACGACTGCACTGGTAGAAGCCGCGAAATCCATTGGCGCCACCACCCACGTTGGTGTGACTGCTTCTTCTGATACCTTCTACCCAGGTCAGGAACGTTACGATACTTACTCTGGTCGCGTAGTTCGTCACTTTAAAGGTTCTATGGAAGAGTGGCAGGCGATGGGCGTGATGAACTATGAAATGGAATCTGCAACGTTGTTGACCATGTGTGCAAGTCAGGGCCTGCGTGCGGGTATGGTGGCGGGCGTTATCGTTAACCGCACTCAGCAAGAGATCCCGAATGCCGAGACGATGAAACAAACCGAAAGCCATGCGGTGAAAATCGTGGTGGAAGCGGCGCGTCGTCTGCTGAAATGACAACTTGTTGATAAAATGCGATTTATTCATGCCGGATGCGGCGTGAACGCCTTATCCGGCCTACAAAAGTATGCAAATTCAATATATTGCATTTCTTAGGTAGGCCTGATAAGCGTAGCGCATCAGGCAATTTAGCGTTTGTCATCAGTCTCACACTCCCCAACTTCGGGGAGCGATATCAATTACTGACGCCGTAAGCGCATAATTTTGCGGATTATTGGCGTCAGTAACGTAAAGGCTGCCAGAGTCAGCAATGCCAGGGTAATCGGTCGGGTATACAGAAAGTCGAGTGCCCCCCCTGAAAGCGACAGCGCGCGGCGAAAATTACTTTCCGCCATTGGTCCCATAATCAATGCCAGGACCACTGGCGACGCCGGATATCCCCCTTTCTGCATGAAATAGCCCACCACGCCCGCAATTAACATAATGCCCACGTCAAACAGGCTGTTGTTTAGCGCATAAGTCCCGACAACACAAAGTGCGAGGATCATCGGCGTGAGAATATTGCCGGGGATTTTCACGACGTTACCGATGACTTTCAGAGAGAGCAGTCCAAGCACTAACAACATGAAGTAACAGAAGATCATGCCGACAAACAGTGTATAAACCATATCGCCGTGGTCGGTAAACATCAGCGGACCTGGCTGCATCCCTTGTAACGTTAACGCGCCCAGCATGATGGCGGTTACCGCATCGCCTGGGATCCCCAGCGTTAACATAGGTAACAATGCGCCACCGGTGCAGCCATTCGCGCCTGCCTCGCAGGAAGCCACAGCTTTAATTTCACCCTTACCAAAGTTTTCTGGTGTCTTACTGAAACGACGAGTTTCGTTATAGGCAACAAAAGCCGCAATATCCGCCCCTGCACCGGGGATCATGCCGATAAAAACCCCTAATCCCGATGATCGCAAAATGGTTAATGCGATGCGGCGTAGCGTTTGCCAGGGCAGTAACAGACTGCCGATAGCCACCTTCGCGCCCTGACGAATATGCTGATTTTGCTCCATAGAGCGGAATGCTTCTGAAGCAGCGAATAAACCAATCATCACTGGGATAAATGGCACATTCATCAGCTCCACAAATCCGCCCGTAAAACGAGGAAAGCCGCCCATAGGATCAAGACCTATCGTTGCGATCAGCAATCCGCCAACCCCGGCAATCAGCCCTTTAATCAATGACTCACCGGAAATACTGGCAATAATACTCAACCCAAAAGTTGCCAGGGCGAAGGACTCTGAGGCACTAAATTTCAACGCCCAACTGGCAAGCACCGGAGAGAGAAACATCAGCACAATGATGCTGATCGTTCCGCCACTAAAGGAAGAGAACGTGGCGGCACTCAACGCCAGCCCGGCTTTTCCCTGTTTCGTTAGCTCATAACCGTCAATGGCGGTGGCAGCGGCGGCAGGCGTTCCGGGAATTTTGAGCAAAATAGCGGTGATAGAACCACCATAAACACCACCAAAAAAGACGCCGCAAATCATCAACAAGCCAGAAACGGGCTCCATGCCATAGGTGAAAGGCAGCAAAATCGCCACACCCATGGTCGCTGTTAAACCGGGCAGGGCGCCAATCACAATCCCCAGCATCACCCCAAACGTGGCAAACAGCAGCGCCTGAGGATTATTGAGTAATGTCGATAAGCCCTGAGTTAAAAGTTCACTTTCAAACATTGCTGGCCCCTGTTATTCGAAAAATGTGCCGACAGGCAATGGCACCTGTAACGCTTCGACAAACAGCAACCAGAGGATTGCCGTTAACAGCAGCGCAATACCCGGTGTGAGTACCCATCGCCTGTAGCCCATCAACGTCATAATGACGATGAGGAAAACAGGAGTAGTAATGAGATAACCGCAGTAGCTCATCGCCACAATATAAAACGCGGTTGCCGCAATTCCCGTTGCCGTTTTCCTGAATGCCGGTTTTTCCTGCGCGTTGGCGCAAGGTTCTGGTTTTGCCAGCCAAAGATCGCGTATCACCAGTAAGACAGCGAGTACAATCAGGGCGCAGGCATAGAAAGTAGGGAAGGCACTTGCACCGGGATCCGTTTCAATGGCAGTTGCTGGAAAATCAGCGGCATTAATCATCACCGCGCCAGCAACCACACAAAGTAACAGCGCCACCACCACAGTGGATGAAAGGCGCTTGCGGTGCGGTACGGCGAGTTGAGCAACAGACTGTTTTGTGTTCATCGACCGTACCTCGGGATTATTTTTTCAGGCCCAGGCGAGTCAGCAGCTCGTCAAAGTACTTTTCCTGCTCGTTGATTTGGGTCTGGAAGCTGGCACCATCAAGCCATGCATAGTTGAGATTCAACTTTTGCAGTGCATCCTGGAATGCAGGCTCTTCAGCCGTCTCTTTTGCTGCCTTTGCCAGAACATCCACCACATCCTGCGGCGTTTTTTGCGACACAATCAGGCCGCGCCAGGTGCCGATGGAGAGATCAACGCCTTTCTCTTTTAATGTCGGGACGTCAGGCATGGTTTTCATTCGCTCATCCGCCATCACCACCAGTGTCTTCAGCTTGCCGCCTTTCACATGGTTGATAACTTCTCCTGGGCTTACGGAAACCGCTTCAATGTGCCCGCCTAACAGGCCTGTAATGGCAGGGGCTGCGCCGTCATACGGGACATGAGAAAACTTTGCGCCCGTTTTGTCTTCCAGTGCAGCTGCCGCCAGATGCCAGATAGCTCCGGTGCCTGAGTTACCAATGCGTACTTTTCCGGGATTCGCTTTGGCGTAAGTCATAAATTCTTCATAGCTATTCCACGGCGCATCGGCACGGACGGTGATAGCCGCCGGATCCGCATTCAGACGGGCAATGGGTTTGAAGTCGCTTGTTTTAAAACGCACCATTCCGAGGCTGGGAAGGGTGGTCAGTTCAACCGTACCTAAACCGATTTTGTAACCGTTAGGGCGGGCAGCGGCGATTTCACTCAGGCCGATAGCTCCACCACCGCCAGGTTTATTGATAACCCCGATGCTGACGGGTAAATGGTTTTTGGCGGCATCAGCAAAGGCGCGGGCCACCAGGTCCGTACCACCACCGGCAGCGTAGGGTATGACTAACTCGATCTGTTTGGTTGGCCAGGAAGCCGCCTGTACAGGCGCAGTGCTGAGGGCAGCGCCTGCAAGAAGTACCATTGCAGCCATTTTTTTCGGTAAGGTAAGATGTTTTATCATTGTTTTTATATCCTTATTTATCAGTTACTTGTTATTTAAATCGTTCCATGCGTTCATAAACAGTACTGCATTTTCATAGACCTGTTCTGGCGTCATGCCGGGGCGATATAGCGCAGACCCCAAACCGAAGCCGTTTGCGCCGTGGCTCAGATAACGCGCCATGGTTTCCGGTGTGATACCACCAACCGGTAACATCGGAACGGATTGCGGAATAACTGCACGCCAGGCTTTAGTGACTTCTGGCGTAATTTGTTCCGCCGGAAACAGCTTGATAGCATTGGCGCCATGTTCAATGGCAGCAAAAGCTTCGGTGGGCGTAGCGACGCCAGGCGCACAATACATACCCAGCGCACGGGCGCGACGGATCACCGCAGTATCGCAATGCGGCATCACGATAATCTGGCCTCCAGCCTCTTTAACCGCGACCACCTGCTCTACCGAAAGCACGGTGCCGGCTCCGACCAGGCAGTCCTTAGGCAGGGCATCGCGCAGTAAACTGATACTTTGCAACGGTTCCGGCGAGTTCATGGGGATCTCAATCAGGCGGAATCCGGCGGCATACAGCTTTTCACCGATGGCGACAATCTCATCCGGTTTCACGCCGCGTAAAATGGCGACTAACCCGGTTTTTTGCAAAAGAGTATTAAATGGCATGAGTACATTCCCTGGCGTTGGTGGAGAGTAACCCGGCAGAGTGGGCGATTCGCCATAATCCCTGTTCAGTAGCATTAGGAATGGCGTGTAGCTGTCTGTCGGGAAAAACATGGCTGAACGCCCGTGAATAGCGGCTGTTCAGGGTGGCGCTACCGATTAAGGCGATCGGTGTTGTGGCGGGTAAATCACGCAGCAAACTGGATGCCAGACCACATAATTCATGGCCTATCAGTAACCCGGAAAGGTAATCGCCCTGTGAGGACGGCGTAAGATTATCAGTTAGCAGGCGCGAACGGGTCGAAAACAGCGTCGATAATAATCCGGTCTGATGATGCTCAAGTGCCGCTGTCAGCCCATGGGCAAAGGCATCCCAGTGCGGCTCGTCGCCCGGACGCATGGTTGTACCGAGAATCGAATGGCGGGATAAAACATCAAATAACTCGCCCGTCATAAAGGTTCGGAAATCGGTAATGGTGTTGTTTTCAACTACCGCCCATTTTGCATGGGTGCCTGGTAAGCCAATCAGCACCGGCACACCCTTGCGGATTGCGTCTTGCAGGGCAGGTTCCATTGCGATGGCACCGAAGATTTGTGTCTCTTCGCCACGCATCACTTCGGGCATTTCACCTTCTTTAATCACGCCGGGAATAATGTGCAACATTGTCTGCTGCTGGTGGATAACCGGCGTCAGCTGCTTCGCCAGGCCATCGAGAGTGACCGGGCAAGGTAAATAAGCTGCTGGTTGCCACCCTTGCGCACTGCCAATCATGCCACAAGCCAGAACCGGGCAGGGAGCTTGCGTCAGCCAGTCGCCACAGACACGTAAAAATGTATCGTGGAAAGCTTCCTCACGTGTTGCTGCCTGGGAGGGTAATTTCATGATCCCCCAGGGGAATTCACGTTTTTCTTGTGGATCTGGTGAGTCACCAAAACGCCATGCCCGAAGCGATGACGTTCCCCAGTCCAGGGCAATAAATGAGGTCTTTCCCGACATTAGCCGTTTCCTTTAGTCATGGTTTATTTATCTTTGCGGACGTGCTTACCCCAGCCCAGTTCAGCGGATATCTCTTCTGCACAGGATTTGACGTAAGGTGCCAGTTCTTCCAGGCGCGCCAGCGACATATATGTGGTGGTACTGGCGACAGAAATGGCCGCCACAATTTCATTCCGTGCGTTGTAAACTGGCGCTGCAACGCAACGGATAGTGGGCTCGTTCTCTTCCAGATCAAAAGCGAAACCATTGGCGGCGTAACGGCGCATATTTTGTATAAATGCGCCCAGTTTTGTTTCATCACCACAAGTCAAAAATAGCGTGCGCCACTCTTCTTCTGTTCTGTTGAGGATTAACGCCTTACCGATTCCTGTAATCGCCAGTGGCATGCGATGCCCAGGACGTGAGCGCATCTCCAGCCCACGCTGACTGTTGATCTTCTCCAGATACAGCACTTCGTCGCCTTCAACGATCCCCAGATGCACAGTGTCCAGGGTGTAACGGGCCAGACGCTGCAAAACGGGCAGCGCAACTTCATACAATGAGGTGCTTTCCAGCGCTCTGGCACCGAGTTCGATCAGTTTGGCGCCCAGTTGGTAGCCCTGAGTTGGGACATGGCGCAGATAGCGTTGCTCCACCAAAACAGTGACTAAACGATGGGTTGTACTCCGCGTCGTGCCGGTGAACTCGCCGATACTTTTCAGGTCATGGCAACCGTTATAAACAGCATTAATAACCGCCAGTCCGCGTAATAACGTTTGTGCGCCAGCGGTGGTTGAAGAGGTTTCTGCCATAGGTGTCTCCTGATGATATTGCTGAGTGTTTCACAGAATAAAGTGAGAAAAAGGTGATGATTCCCACAATATAAACACAGTCTCATATTGTGGGATGAAATAAGCGAAATAAACGATCGTTTTGCGTAGCGCCTCGCAGGAAATGCCTTTCAAACTGGACGTTTGTACAGCACAATTCTATTTTGTGCGGGTAAGTTGTTGCGTCAGGAGGCTTTGTGGATTTCTCAATCATTGTTTATGCCATTATTGCGCTGGTCAGTGTGGTCATCGGCTGGCTGTTTGCCAGTTATCAGCATGCGCAGCAAAAAGCCGAGCAATTAGCCGAACGTGAAGAGATGGTCGCGGAGTTAAGTGCGGCAAAACAACAAATTACCCAAAGCGAGCACTGGCGTGCAGAGTGTGAATTGCTCAATAACGAAGTGCGTAGTCTGCAAAGTATTAACACCTCGCTGGAGGCAGATCTGCGTGAAGTAACCACGCGGATGGAAGCCGCACAGCAACACGCTGACGATAAAATCCGCCAGATGATCAACAGCGAGCAGCGTTTGAGCGAGCAATTTGAAAATCTCGCCAACCGTATTTTTGAGCACAGTAATCGCCGGGTTGATGAGCAAAATCGTCAGAGTCTGAACAACCTGCTATCGCCGCTGCGAGAACAACTGGATGGTTTTCGCCGACAGGTACAGGACAGCTTTGGTAAAGAAGCACAAGAACGCCATACCCTGACCCACGAAATTCGTAATCTACAGCAACTCAACGCGCAAATGGCCCAGGAAGCGATCAACCTGACCCGCGCGCTGAAAGGCGATAACAAAACCCAGGGGAACTGGGGCGAAGTGGTACTGACGCGGGTGCTGGAGGCTTCCGGACTGCGCGAAGGGTATGAATATGAAACCCAGGTCAGCATCGAAAATGACGCCCGTTCGCGGATGCAGCCGGATGTCATCGTACGGCTGCCGCAAGGAAAAGATGTGGTGATCGACGCCAAAATGACGCTGGTCGCCTATGAACGCTATTTTAACGCCGAAGACGACTATACCCGCGAAAGCGCATTGCAGGAGCATATTGCTTCGGTACGTAATCACATCCGCTTGCTTGGGCGTAAAGACTATCAACAGCTGCCGGGGCTACGAACGCTGGATTACGTGCTGATGTTTATCCCTGTCGAACCGGCGTTTTTATTGGCGCTTGATCGCCAGCCGGAGCTGATCACCGAAGCGTTAAAGAACAATATCATGCTGGTTAGCCCCACTACGCTGCTGGTGGCGTTGCGTACTATCGCCAACCTGTGGCGTTATGAGCATCAAAGCCGTAACGCCCAACAAATCGCCGATCGCGCCAGCAAGCTGTACGACAAGATGCGTCTGTTTATTGATGATATGTCCGCAATTGGTCAAAGTCTGGACAAAGCGCAGGATAACTATCGCCAGGCGATGAAAAAACTTTCTTCAGGTCGCGGAAATGTGCTGGCGCAGGCAGAAGCATTTCGCGGTTTAGGGGTAGAAATTAAACGCGAGATTAACCCGGATTTAGCTGAACAGGCAGTGAGCCAGGATGAGGAGTATCGACTGCGGTCAGTTCCGGGGCAGCCGAATAATGAAGCTTATCAACGCGATGATGAATATAATCAGCAGTCGCGCTAGCCCATTAGGGGTAGTTAAGCCGGGTAGATATCTAGGGCATCGACGCCCAATCTGTTACACTTCTGGAACAATTTTTTGATGAGCAGGCATTGAGATGGTGGATAAGTCACAAGAAACGACGCACTTTGGTTTTCAGACCGTCGCGAAGGAACAAAAAGCGGATATGGTCGCCCACGTTTTCCATTCCGTGGCATCGAAATATGATGTCATGAATGATTTGATGTCATTTGGTATTCATCGTTTGTGGAAGCGATTCACGATCGATTGCAGCGGCGTGCGTCGAGGGCAGACCGTGCTGGATCTGGCTGGCGGTACCGGCGATCTGACGGCAAAATTCTCCCGCCTGGTCGGTGAAACTGGCAAAGTGGTCCTCGCCGATATCAATGAATCCATGCTCAAGATGGGCCGTGAGAAACTGCGCAATATCGGTGTGATTGGCAACGTTGAGTATGTTCAGGCAAACGCCGAGGCGCTGCCGTTCCCGGATAACACTTTTGATTGCATCACCATCTCGTTTGGTCTGCGTAACGTCACCGATAAAGATAAAGCCCTGCGTTCGATGTATCGCGTGCTGAAACCTGGCGGTCGTCTGCTGGTGCTTGAGTTCTCGAAGCCGATTATCGAACCGTTAAGCAAAGCCTATGACGCATATTCCTTCCATGTGCTGCCACGTATTGGCTCGCTGGTGGCGAACGATGCTGACAGCTACCGCTATCTGGCCGAATCCATCCGTATGCATCCCGATCAGGATACCCTGAAAGCCATGATGCAGGATGCAGGATTCGAAAGTGTCGATTATTACAACCTGACGGCTGGCGTTGTGGCGCTGCATCGTGGTTATAAGTTCTGACAGGAGTACGACTATGCCTTTTAAACCTTTAGTGACGGCAGGAATAGAAAGTCTGCTCAACACCTTCCTGTATCGTTCACCCGCGCTGAAAACTGCCCGCTCGCGTCTGCTGGGCAAAGTATTGCGCATAGAGGTAAAAGGCTTTTCGACGTCGCTAATTCTGGTGTTTAGTGAACGCCAGGTCGATGTGCTGGGCGAATGGGCCAGCGATGCTGACTGCACCGTTATCGCCTACGCCAGTGTGTTGCCGAAACTTCGCGATCGCCAGCAACTTGCCGCGTTAATCCGCAGTGGCGAGCTGGAAGTGCAGGGCGATATTCAGGTCGTACAGAACTTCGTGGCGCTGGCAGATCTGGCGGAGTTTGATCCTGCGGAACTGCTGGCTCCTTATACCGGTGATATCGCCGCCGAAGGCATCAGCAAAGCTCTGCGCGGTGGCGCAAAGTTCCTGCATCACGGTATTAAACGCCAGCAACGTTACGTGGCAGAAGCAATTACCGAAGAGTGGCGTATGGCACCTGGTCCGCTTGAAGTGGCCTGGTTTGCGGAAGAGACAGCCGCTGTTGAACGTGCCGTTGATGCGTTAACCAAACGGCTGGAAAAACTGGAGGCAGTTTAATGACGCCAGGTGAAGTACGGCGCCTGTATTTCATCATTCGCACTTTTTTAAGCTACGGACTTGATGAACTGATCCCTAAAATGCGTATCACCTTGCCGCTGCGGCTATGGCGATACACGCTCTTCTGGATGCCAAACCGGCATAAAGATAAACCGTTAGGTGAGCGACTGCGACTGGCGCTGCAAGAGCTGGGTCCGGTATGGATCAAGTTTGGGCAGATGTTGTCTACCCGTCGCGACCTGTTCCCGCCGCATATTGCTGACCAACTGGCACTCTTGCAGGACAAAGTCGCTCCGTTTGATGGCAAGCTGGCGAAGCAGCAGATTGAAGCTGCGATGGGGGGCCTGCCGGTGGAAGCGTGGTTTGATGATTTTGACATTACGCCCCTGGCATCGGCTTCCGTTGCGCAGGTGCATACTGCTCGGTTGAAGTCGAATGGCAAAGAGGTGGTGATTAAAGTTATCCGCCCGGATATTTTGCCAGTGATTAAAGCGGATCTGAAACTTATCTACCGTCTGGCCCGTTGGGTGCCGCGCTTACTGCCGGATGGTCGTCGTCTACGTCCAACTGAAGTGGTGCGCGAGTACGAAAAAACGCTGATTGATGAACTGAATCTGTTACGGGAATCCGCTAACGCCATTCAGCTTCGGCGTAATTTCGAAAATAGCCCGATGCTCTACATCCCGGAAGTTTACCCTGACTATTGCAGTGAAGGGATGATGGTGATGGAGCGCATTTACGGCATTCCCGTTTCTGATGTCGCAGCGCTGGAGAAAAACGGCACCAACATGAAATTGCTGGCAGAACGCGGTGTGCAGGTGTTCTTCACCCAGGTCTTTCGCGACAGCTTTTTCCATGCCGATATGCATCCAGGTAACATCTTCGTAAGCTATGAACACCCAGAAAACCCGAAATATATCGGCATTGATTGCGGAATAGTCGGCTCGCTAAACAAAGAAGATAAACGCTATCTGGCAGAAAACTTTATCGCTTTCTTTAACCGTGACTATCGCAAAGTGGCAGAACTGCACGTCGATTCAGGCTGGGTTCCGCCAGATACCAACGTCGAAGAGTTCGAATTTGCCATTCGTACGGTCTGTGAACCTATTTTTGAAAAACCACTGGCAGAAATTTCGTTTGGACATGTGCTGTTAAATCTGTTTAATACGGCGCGTCGCTTCAATATGGAAGTGCAACCGCAACTGGTGTTACTCCAGAAAACCTTACTCTACATCGAAGGGGTAGGACGCCAGCTTTATCCGCAGCTCGATTTATGGAAAACGGCGAAGCCTTTCCTCGAGTCGTGGATTAAAGATCAGGTCGGTATTCCTGCGCTGGTGAGAGCATTTAAGGAAAAAGCGCCGTTCTGGGTCGAAAAAATGCCAGAACTGCCTGAGCTGGTTTACGACAGTTTGCGCCAGGGCAAGTATTTACAGCACAGTGTTGATAAGATTGCGCGCGAGCTTCAGTCAAATCATGTACGTCAGGGGCAATCGCGTTATTTTCTCGGAATTGGCGCGACGTTAGTATTAAGCGGTACATTCTTGTTGGTCAGCCGACCTGAATGGGGGCTGATGCCCGGCTGGCTAATGGCGGGCGGTCTGATCGCCTGGTTTGTCGGTTGGCGCAAAACACGCTGATTTTTTCATCGCTCAAGGCGGGCCGTGTAACGTATAATGCGGCCTTGTTTAATCATCATCTACCACAGAGGAACATGTATGGGTGGTATCAGTATTTGGCAGTTATTGATTATTGCCGTCATCGTTGTACTGCTTTTTGGCACCAAAAAGCTCGGCTCCATCGGTTCCGATCTTGGTGCATCGATCAAAGGCTTTAAAAAAGCAATGAGCGATGATGAACCAAAGCAGGATAAAACCAGTCAGGATGCTGATTTTACTGCGAAAACTATCGCCGATAAGCAGGCGGATACGAATCAGGAACAGGCTAAAACAGAAGACGCAAAGCGCCACGATAAAGAGCAGGTGTAATCCGTGTTTGATATCGGTTTTAGCGAACTGCTATTGGTGTTCATCATCGGCCTCGTCGTTCTGGGGCCGCAACGACTGCCTGTAGCGGTAAAAACGGTTGCGGGCTGGATTCGCGCGTTGCGTTCACTGGCGACAACGGTGCAGAACGAACTGACCCAGGAGTTAAAACTCCAGGAGTTTCAGGACAGCCTGAAAAAGGTTGAAAAGGCGAGTCTCACCAACCTTACGCCCGAACTAAAAGCGTCGATGGATGAACTACGCCAGGCCGCGGAGTCGATGAAGCGTTCCTACGTTGCAAACGATCCTGAAAAGGCGAGCGATGAAGCGCACACCATCCATAACCCGGTGGTGAAAGATAATGAAGCTGCGCATGAAGGCGTAACGCCTGCCGCTGCACAAACGCAGGCCAGTTCGCCGGAACAGAAGCCAGAAACCACGCCAGAGTCGGTGGTAAAACCTGCTGCGGACGCTGAACCGAAAACCGCTGCACCTTCCCCTTCGTCGAGTGATAAACCGTAAACATGTCTGTAGAAGATACTCAACCGCTTATCACGCATCTGATTGAGCTGCGTAAGCGTCTGCTGAACTGCATTATCGCGGTGATCGTGATATTCCTGTGTTTGGTCTATTTCGCCAATGATATCTATCACCTGGTATCCGCGCCGTTGATCAAGCAGTTGCCGCAAGGTTCAACGATGATCGCCACCGACGTGGCCTCGCCGTTCTTTACGCCAATCAAGCTGACCTTTATGGTGTCGCTGATTCTGTCAGCGCCGGTGATTCTCTATCAGGTGTGGGCATTTATCGCTCCTGCACTGTATAAGCACGAACGTCGCCTTGTGGTGCCGCTGCTGGTTTCCAGCTCTCTGCTGTTTTATATCGGCATGGCGTTCGCTTATTTCGTGGTCTTCCCGCTGGCGTTTGGTTTCCTTGCCAATACCGCGCCTGAAGGGGTGCAGGTATCCACCGACATTGCCAGCTATTTGAGCTTCGTGATGGCGCTGTTTATGGCGTTTGGTATCTCCTTTGAAGTGCCTGTAGCGATTGTGCTGCTGTGCTGGATGGGGATTACCTCGCCAGAAGACTTACGCAAAAAACGTCCGTATGTGCTGGTTGGCGCATTTGTCGTCGGGATGCTGCTGACGCCACCGGATGTCTTCTCGCAAACGCTGCTGGCGATCCCGATGTACTGCCTGTTTGAAATTGGCGTCTTCTTCTCACGCTTTTACGTTGGTAAAGGTCGAAACCGGGAAGAAGAAAACGACGCTGAAGCAGAAAGCGAAAAAACTGAAGAATAAATTCAACCGCCCGTCAGGGCGGTTGTCATATGGAGTGCAGGATGTTTGATATTGGCGTTAATCTGACCAGTTCGCAATTTGCGAAAGACCGTGACGATGTTGTAGCGCGCGCTTTTGATGCGGGAGTTGATGGGCTACTTATCACCGGCAATAACCTGCGCGAAAGCCAGCAGGCGCAAAAGCTGGCGCGTCAGTATTCGTCCTGTTGGTCAACGGCGGGTGTGCATCCTCACGACAGTAGCCAGTGGCAAGCTGCGACCGAAGAAGCGATTATTGAGCTGGCCGCGCAGCCAGAAGTAGTGGCGATTGGCGAGTGTGGTCTTGACTTTAACCGCAACTTTTCCACGCCGGAAGAACAAGAACGAGCCTTTGTCGTCCAGTTGCGCATTGCCGCAGAGTTAAACATGCCGGTATTTATGCACTGCCGCGATGCCCACGAGCGGTTTATGACGTTGCTGGAACCGTGGCTGGATAAACTGCCTGGCGCGGTGTTGCACTGTTTTACCGGTACACGCGAAGAGATGCAGGCGTGCGTGGTACGCGGAATTTATATCGGCATTACTGGTTGGGTTTGCGATGAACGACGCGGACTAGAGCTGAGAGAACTGTTGCCATTTATTCCGGCGGAGAAATTGCTGGTTGAGACAGATGCACCGTATTTGCTTCCGCGCGATCTCACGCCGAAGCCATCGTCACGGCGTAATGAGCCAGCCTGTCTGCCCCATATTTTGCAACGTATTGCACACTGGCGTGGGGAAGATGCCGCATGGCTGGCTGCCACCACGGATGCCAATGTTAAAAAGTTATTTGGGATTGCGTTCTAGAGTTTGCGGAACTCGGTGTTCTTCACACTGTGCTTAATCTCTTTATTGATAAGATTAAGCAATAGCATAGAGCGAGCCTCGCCGTCGGGTTCGGTGAAAATAGCCTGAAAACCTTCGAAAGCACCTTCGGTGATAAGCACCTTATCACCAGGATATGGTGTCGCCGGATCAACAATATCTTCCGGTTTATATACCGACAGTTGATGAATTACCGCTGATGGGACTATCGCCGGCGATGCGCCAAAGCGCACAAAGTGGCTGACACCGCGGGTAGCGCTGATAGTTGTGGTATGAATCACTTCCGGGTCAAATTCCACAAACAGGTAGTTGGGGAACAAGGGTTCACTGACTGCGGTACGTTTGCCTCGCACGATTTTTTCCAGGGTGATCATCGGCGCCAGGCAATTCACCGCCTGTCTTTCGAGGTGTTCCTGGGCACGTTGAAGTTGCCCGCGCTTGCAGTACAGTAAATACCAGGATTGCATAATGACTCTTATCCGTTTAATCGGGGCGCAAGGATAGCAAAAGCTTCACGCTAAGTTAATTATATTCCCCGGTTTGCGTTATGCCGTCAGAGTTCACGCTAATTTAACAAATTTACAGCATCGCGAAGATGAACGCCGTATAATGGGCGAAGATTAAGAGGCTACAATGGACGCCATGAAATATAACGATTTACGCGACTTCCTGACGCTGCTTGAACAGCAGGGTGAGCTAAAACGTATCACGCTCCCGGTGGATCCGCATCTGGAAATCACTGAAATTGCTGACCGCACTCTGCGTGCCGGTGGACCTGCGTTGTTGTTTGAAAACCCCAAAGGTTATTCGATGCCGGTGCTGTGCAACCTGTTTGGTACGCCAAAGCGCGTGGCGATGGGCATGGGCCAGGAAGATGTTTCGGCACTGCGTGAGGTCGGTAAATTATTGGCGTTTCTGAAAGAGCCGGAGCCGCCAAAAGGTTTCCGCGACCTGTTTGATAAACTGCCGCAGTTTAAGCAGGTGTTGAACATGCCGACGAAACGGCTGCGCGGTGCACCTTGCCAACAAAAAATCGTCTCTGGTGATGACGTCGATCTTAATCGTATCCCCATTATGACCTGCTGGCCGGAAGACGCCGCTCCGCTGATTACCTGGGGGCTGACCGTGACGCGCGGCCCGCATAAAGAGCGGCAGAATCTGGGCATTTATCGCCAGCAGTTGATTGGTAAAAATAAACTGATTATGCGCTGGCTGTCGCATCGCGGCGGCGCACTGGATTATCAGGAGTGGTGCGCGGCGCATCCGGGCGAACGTTTCCCGGTTTCTGTGGCGCTGGGTGCTGATCCTGCAACCATTCTCGGCGCAGTGACGCCAGTTCCGGATACATTGTCGGAATATGCTTTTGCCGGGTTGCTACGCGGCACGAAAACCGAAGTGGTGAAATGTATTTCCAATGACCTCGAAGTGCCTGCCAGTGCAGAAATCGTACTGGAAGGGTATATTGAGCCTGGTGAGATGGCGCCGGAAGGGCCGTATGGCGACCACACCGGTTACTATAACGAAGTCGATAGTTTCCCGGTATTTACCGTGACACATATTACCCAGCGTGAAGATGCGATTTATCACTCCACCTATACCGGGCGTCCGCCAGATGAACCTGCGGTACTGGGCGTGGCGTTGAACGAAGTGTTCGTGCCGATTCTGCAAAAACAGTTTCCGGAAATTGTCGATTTCTACCTGCCGCCGGAAGGTTGCTCCTATCGCCTGGCGGTCGTGACGATCAAAAAGCAGTACGCTGGACACGCAAAGCGCGTCATGATGGGCGTCTGGTCATTCTTACGCCAGTTTATGTACACTAAGTTCGTGATCGTCTGCGATGATGATGTTAACGCACGCGACTGGAACGATGTGATTTGGGCAATTACCACCCGTATGGACCCTGCGCGGGATACGGTGTTGGTGGAAAATACGCCTATTGATTATCTGGATTTTGCCTCGCCCGTCTCCGGGCTGGGTTCAAAAATGGGGCTGGATGCCACGAATAAATGGCCAGGGGAAACTCAGCGTGAATGGGGACGTCCAATCACAAAAGATCCGGACGTCGTCGCACGTATTGATGCCATCTGGGATGAACTGGCTATTTTTAACAACGGTAAAAGCGCCTGAGGCGCGTTTGTATTGCCCTATTTATCGATCCGACAGAGAAAGCGCATGACAACCTTAAGCTGTAAAGTGACCTCGGTAGAAGCTATCACCGATACCGTATATCGTGTCCGAATCGTGCCAGACGCGGCCTTTTCTTTTCGTGCTGGTCAGTATTTGATGGTAGTGATGGACGAGCGTGACAAACGCCCGTTCTCAATGGCTTCGACGCCGAATGAAAAAGGGTTTATCGAGCTGCATATCGGCGCTTCGGAAATCAATCTTTACGCGAAAGCTGTCATGGACCGCATTCTCAAAGATCATCAAATCGTGGTGGATATTCCGCACGGTGAGGCATGGCTGCGCGATGATGAAGAACGTCCGATGATACTGATTGCTGGCGGTACTGGCTTCTCTTATGCGCGCTCGATTTTGCTGACGGCGCTGGCGCGTAATCCCAATCGCGATATCACCATATACTGGGGCGGGCGTGAAGAGCAGCATCTTTACGATCTTTCCGAGCTTGAGGCGCTTTCTCTGAAGCATCCTGGCCTGCAAGTGGTGCCGGTGGTCGAACAGCCGGAAGCAGGCTGGCGCGGGCGTACCGGAACGGTATTAACGGCGGTGTTGCAGGATCACGGTACGCTGGCGGAGCACGATATTTATATCGCCGGACGTTTTGAGATGGCGAAAATCGCCCGTGACCTGTTTTGTCGTGAGCGTAATGCGCGGGAAGATCGCCTGTTTGGCGATGCGTTTGCGTTTATCTAAGCCATAAAAAACCCGCCCCTGACAGGCGGGAAAAACGGCAACTAAAACTTTATACAGTGGCATTTACATCTATGTCGCATCCGGCAAACAATGCCCGATGCGACGCTGTCGCGTCTTATCGTGCCTACAAATAGGGCCGGATAAGGCGTTTACGCCGCATCCGGCATGTGTTTAAACCCGCTCAAACACCGTTGCAATACCCTGACCCAGACCGATACACATCGTCGCCAGACCGAACTGGACGTCTTTGCGCTCCATCAGATTCAGCAGCGTGGTGCTGATACGCGCGCCGGAACAGCCCAGCGGATGGCCCAGTGCGATCGCGCCACCGTTGAGATTGATCTTCTCGTCAATCTGCTCCATTAACCTGAGATCTTTAATACACGGCAGGATCTGCGCGGCAAAGGCTTCGTTCATCTCGAATACGCCGATATCGCTGGCAGAAAGCCCCGCTTTTTTCAGCGCCAGCTTCGAGGCCGGAACCGGGCCATAACCCATAATCGACGGATCACAACCGACGACCGCCATCGAGCGCACGCGGGCGCGCGGCTGAAGACCTAATTCACGGGCGCGGCTTTCGCTCATCACCAGCATGGCAGCTGCGCCATCGGAGAGAGCAGAAGACGTACCCGCAGTCACCGTACCGCTGACTGGATCAAACGCCGGACGCAGCGTGGCGAGGGCTTCCACGGTGGTTTCCGGGCGAATCACTTCGTCGTAATTAAACTGCTTCAGGACGCCGTCGGCATCGTGACCACCGGTCGGGATGATTTCATTTTTAAATGCCCCCGACTGCGTGGCGGCCCAGGCGCGAGCGTGTGACCGTGCGGCAAAGGCATCCTGCATTTCACGGCTGATACCGTGCATACGCGCCAGCATTTCTGCCGTTAAGCCCATCATGCCCGCCGCTTTGGCGACATTGCGGCTAAGTCCGGGGTGAAAATCGACACCGTGGCTCATCGGTACATGGCCCATATGTTCCACGCCGCCGACCAGACATGCCTGCGCATCGCCGGTCATGATCATTCGTGCTGCGTCATGCAGTGCCTGCATGGATGAACCACACAAGCGATTGACGGTAACCGCCGGGACAGAGTGCGGCACTTCAGCCAACAGCGCCGCGTTACGGGCGATGTTAAAACCTTGCTCCAGCGTCTGCTGCACACAGCCCCAGTAAATATCGTCGAGGGCGGCCGCTTCCAGCGCCGGGTTACGCGCCAGCAGGCTACGCATTAAATGAGCGGAGAGATCTTCCGCACGCACGTTACGAAAAGCACCGCCCTTCGAACGGCCCATCGGGGTGCGAATTGCATCGACAATGACAACCTGTTCCATTGTGACTCCTTAAGCCGTTTTCAGGTCGCCAACCGGACGGGCTGGCTCAACCGGGGAATAGTACGGTTCGTTATGACGCGCTTTATTACGCAGACCTTCCGGCACTTCATATAGCGGGCCGAGGTGCTGATATTGCTGTGCCATATCGAGGTATTTTGCGCTACCGAGGGTGTCCAGCCAGCGGAACGCGCCGCCGTGGAACGGAGGGAAGCCCAGGCCGTAGACCAGCGCCATATCCGCTTCTGCCGGAGTGGCGATAATGCCTTCTTCCAGACAGCGCACCACTTCGTTGACCATCGGGATCATCATGCGGGCGATAATCTCTTCCTCGCTGAAATCACGCTTCGGCTGGCTGACTTCTGCCAGCAGGTCGTCAACGGCGGTATCTTCTTCTTTCTTCGGCTTGCCTTTGCTGTCTTCTTTATAACGCCAGAAACCGAGGCCGTTCTTCTGACCAAAACGGTTGGCATCAAACAGTGCGTCGATGGCATCGCGATAATCTTTCTGCATCCGCTGCGGGAAGCCTGCTGCCATTACCGCCTGAGCGTGATGCGCGGTATCAATCCCCACGACATCCAGCAGATATGCCGGACCCATCGGCCAGCCAAACTGTTTTTCCATCACTTTGTCGATCTTGCGGAAGTCCGCGCCGTCGCGAAGCAACTGGCTGAATCCCGCGAAGTAGGGGAACAGCACGCGGTTAACGAAGAAGCCCGGGCAGTCGTTAACCACAATTGGCGTTTTACCCATCTTGCTCGCCCAGGCGACGACTTTCGCGATGGTTTCGTCAGAGCTTTTCTCGCCGCGAATAATTTCTACTAACGGCATCCGGTGAACCGGGTTAAAGAAGTGCATCCCGCAGAAGTTTTCCGGGCGTTCCAGCGCATTGGCCAGTTCGCTGATAGGAATGGTTGAAGTGTTAGAGGCCAGCACGGTATCCGGACGTACTTT
This sequence comes from Escherichia whittamii, assembly GCF_014836715.1. Taxonomy (GTDB): domain Bacteria; phylum Pseudomonadota; class Gammaproteobacteria; order Enterobacterales; family Enterobacteriaceae; genus Escherichia; species Escherichia whittamii. The sequence continues at coordinate 5,518 of NZ_JACSQI010000016.1, read as the reverse complement.
CTGCTCGGTTTCTGCCAGCACGGCTTTTTTCACTTTCGGGTTTTCAACAACCGCTTCTACCACAACATCCACGCGGTCAAACCCGGCATAGTCGAGCGTTGGCTGGATCGTGGAGATCACGCCAGCCAGTTTCAGACCATCGATCTTGCCGCGCTCAAGCTGCTTGTTCAGCAGTTTCGCGGCCTCTGTCATACCGAGGGTTAACGACTTGTCGTTGATATCTTTCATGACAACCGGTACGCCTTTCCACGCGGACTGGTAAGCGATACCGCCACCCATAATGCCTGCGCCCAGAACGGCGGCCTGCTTCGGTGTTTCAACGTCTTTGGTGAGTTTCTTCGCTTTGCCTTTTACATATTGATCGTTAAGGAAAATGCCGACCAGTGCGCGGGCTTCGTTGGTATGCGCCAGCGGGACAAAGCTTTTGTTTTCCAGGTTTAAGGCTTCTTCACGACCAAAACGGGCAGCAGCTTCAATGGTTTTTACTGCGGTGATGGGCGCCGGATAATGTTTTCCTGCCGTTTGCGCGACCATCCCTTTAGCGATGGTGAAGCTCATGGTGGCTTCAATCTTGCTCAGTTTCAGCGGTTCCAGCTTCGGCTGACGTTTCGCTTTCCAGTCGAGGTCGCCGTTAATGGCCTGGCGTAAAATCGCTATCGCGCCATCAACCAGTTTTTCTGCTTTGACTACGCCATCCACCAGACCGATTTTCAGCGCCTGATCCGCGCCGACGTCTTTACCAGCGGCAATGATTTCCAGCGCGCTGTCTGCGCCGAGCATACGTGGCATACGTACAGAACCGCCAAAGCCCGGCATGATGCCCAGTTTGGTTTCCGGCAGACCGATACGCAGATCTGGCGTTGCCAGACGATAATCGGTCGCCAGCACGCATTCACAGCCACCGCCCAGCGCATAGCCGTTGACGGCGGCAATGGTCGGCACCGGCAGATCTTCCAGGCGATTAAACACGCTATTGGCAAAATGCAGCCACTGACTTAACTGTTCTTCGGGAACGAGGAACAGGGACAAGAATTCGGTGATATCGGCACCGACGATAAAGGCTGCTTTATTCGAACGCAGCAGCAGCCCTTTTAAATCTGATTGCTGTTCCAGCACGCCGATGGCTTCGCCGAGGCTGGCGACGGTCGCAGTGTCGAGTTTATTAACTGAACCTGGGGCATCAAATACCAGTTCGGCAATGCCATCTTCCAGCCAGTCAAGGTACAGGGTGTCGCCTTTGTAAAGCATGTCAGTCTCCTGAATCCGCAAGGTGATCTGGTCGTACCAGATGAGATGGAGTGTGTATTTTGTGTTAAAAATATGCAAACAAAAGATTAAAGAAATGCCGATCTGATCACGCTCGGCAGAAATCACGCTCTGTATTAACGATGTGCTAAGATGCGGAGACTTAAGGTCAAAAAAACAGAAGGGTAAAAAATGGAATCACTGGCCTCGCTCTATAAAAATCATATAGCTACCTTACAAGAACGGACTCGCGATGCACTGGCGCGCTTCAAGCTGGATGCATTACTTATTCACTCCGGCGAGTTGTTCAATGTTTTTCTCGACGATCATCCTTATCCGTTTAAAGTGAACCCGCAATTCAAAGCGTGGGTGCCGGTAACCCAGGTGCCAAACTGCTGGTTGCTGGTGGATGGCGTGAACAAGCCGAAACTGTGGTTTTATCTGCCGGTTGATTACTGGCACAACGTCGAACCTTTGCCGACCTCTTTCTGGACTGAGGATGTGGAAGTGATCGCGCTGCCGAAAGCCGATGGCATTGGTAGCCTGCTGCCCGCTGCGCGCGGCAATATCGGTTATATCGGCCCGGTACCGGAACGTGCGCTGCAACTGGGCATTGAGGCCAGCAACATTAACCCGAAAGGGGTGATCGACTACCTGCATTACTACCGCTCCTTTAAAACCGAGTACGAACTGGCCTGTATGCGTGAAGCGCAGAAAATGGCGGTCAATGGTCATCGCGCGGCAGAAGAAGCGTTCCGTTCTGGTATGAGTGAGTTCGATATCAATATTGCCTATCTGACCGCGACCGGTCATCGTGATACCGACGTGCCTTACAGCAACATTGTGGCGCTTAACGAACACGCTGCGGTGCTTCATTACACCAAACTGGATCATCAGGCACCGGAAGAGATGCGCAGCTTCCTGCTGGATGCCGGGGCAGAATATAACGGCTATGCGGCTGACCTGACCCGTACCTGGTCGGCAAAAAGCGATAACGACTACGCACAGCTGGTGAAAGACGTTAATGATGAACAACTGGCGCTGATCGCCACCATGAAAGCGGGCGTCAGCTATGTGGATTACCACATCCAGTTCCATCAGCGCATCGCCAAACTGCTGCGTAAACATCAAATCATCACCGATATGAGTGAAGAGGCGATGGTCGAAAACGATCTGACTGGACCGTTTATGCCGCACGGTATCGGCCATCCGCTGGGCCTGCAGGTGCATGACGTAGCTGGTTTTATGCAGGATGATAGCGGTACGCATCTTGCGGCACCGGCAAAATATCCGTACCTGCGTTGCACTCGTATTCTCCAGCCGGGCATGGTGTTAACCATCGAACCGGGTATCTACTTCATCGAATCACTGCTGGCGCCGTGGCGTGAAGGGCAGTTCAGTAAACACTTCAACTGGCAGAAAATTGAAGCACTGAAACCGTTCGGCGGCATTCGTATCGAAGACAACGTGGTGATCCACGAAAACAACGTGGAAAACATGACCCGGGATCTGAAACTGGCGTGATGGAAAGCTGGTTAATACCCGCGGCACCGGTCACGGTTGTTGAAGAGATCAAAAAAAGCCGCTTCATTACGCTATTGGCACATACCGATGGCGTTGAGGCGGCGAAAGCGTTTGTTGAATCGGTACGGGCAGAGCATCCCGATGCTCGCCACCATTGCGTGGCGTGGGTGGCGGGTGCGCCTGACGATTCACAGCAACTGGGTTTCTCAGACGACGGAGAGCCGGCGGGAACGGCGGGCAAACCGATGCTCGTCCAGCTAATGGGCAGTGGCGTTGGGGAAATTACCGCCGTGGTGGTGCGCTACTACGGCGGCATATTGCTTGGCACCGGTGGGTTAGTGAAAGCGTATGGCGGCGGCGTGAATCAGGCGCTACGCCAGCTAACAACCCAGCGCAAGACGCCATTAACCGAATATACTTTGCAATGTGAATATAGTCAGTTAACCGGCATTGAAGCGTTGCTGGGGCAGTGTGACGGCAAAATTATCAACAGTGATTATCAAGCATTCGTTCTGCTGCGGGTGGCGCTTCCTGCGGCGAAAGTGGCTGAATTTTCCGCAAAGCTGGCGGATTTTAGCCGTGGTTCATTGCAATTGTTAGCGATTGAAGAATAATCCCCACTTCGTTTTGCAGAACTAAGGAAGCGGCAGAGATGCATTTTCGCGCCATTACCCGAATCGTTGGACTACTGGTCATCTTATTTTCAGGGACCATGATTATCCCTGGGCTGGTAGCACTCATCTACCGGGATGGGGCGGGCCGCGCTTTTACCCAGACCTTTTTTGTCGCCCTCGCCATTGGCTCTATGCTGTGGTGGCCTAACCGTAAAGAGAAGGGCGAACTGAAATCCCGTGAAGGGTTTCTGATTGTGGTGCTGTTCTGGACCGTGCTGGGTAGCGTCGGTGCGCTCCCTTTTATTTTCTCGGAAAGCCCGAATCTCACGATTACCGATGCGTTTTTTGAATCTTTCTCCGGCCTGACTACCACGGGGGCAACTACGCTGGTGGGGCTGGATTCACTCCCTCACGCCATCCTCTTTTATCGCCAGATGCTGCAATGGTTTGGCGGGATGGGGATCATCGTGCTGGCGGTCGCGATACTGCCTATCCTCGGCGTTGGTGGGATGCAGCTCTATCGCGCAGAAATGCCCGGCCCGCTGAAAGATAACAAAATGCGCCCGCGTATTGCGGAAACGGCGAAAACCTTGTGGTTAATTTATGTCCTGCTGACCGTCGCCTGTGCGCTGGCGCTGTGGTTTGCTGGAATGAATGCCTTTGATGCCATCGGTCATAGCTTTGCGACTATCGCCATTGGCGGCTTCTCGACGCATGATGCCAGCGTCGGCTATTTCGATAGCCCGACCATTAACACCATCATTGCTATCTTCCTGCTGATCTCCGGCTGTAACTACGGTCTGCACTTTTCGCTGCTAAGTGGGCGTAGTCTGAAAGTCTACTGGCGCGATCCGGAATTTCGCATGTTTATCGGCGTACAGTTTACGCTGGTGGTTATTTGTACCCTCGTGCTGTGGTTTCATAATGTCTACAGTTCGGCGCTAATGACAATTAACCAGGCGTTTTTTCAGGTGGTGTCGATGGCGACAACCGCCGGGTTTACCACCGATAGCATTGCCCGCTGGCCGCTCTTCTTGCCGGTGCTGCTGTTATGTTCTGCTTTTATCGGCGGTTGCGCCGGGTCAACGGGCGGTGGCCTGAAAGTGATCCGCATTCTGCTGCTATTCAAGCAGGGGAATCGTGAACTAAAACGACTGGTGCACCCGAACGCCGTGTATAGCATTAAGCTGGGGAATCGCGCACTGCCGGAACGTATCCTCGAAGCCGTTTGGGGATTTTTCTCCGCCTATGCATTGGTGTTTATTGTCAGTATGCTGGCGATTATCGCCACTGGCGTGGATGACTTTTCTGCCTTTGCGTCGGTTGTTGCGACATTGAATAACCTGGGGCCAGGGCTTGGCGTGGTTGCGGATAACTTTACCAGCATGAACCCGGTGGCTAAATGGATCCTGATTGCCAATATGCTATTTGGTCGTCTGGAAGTCTTTACTTTGCTGGTGCTCTTTACCCCGACTTTCTGGCGTGAATGATGGAGTAATACGTGAAAACATTAATTCTTTTCTCAACAAGGGACGGACAAACACGCGAGATTGCCTCGTACCTGGCTTCGGAACTGAAAGAACTGGGGATCCAGGCAGATGTCGCCAATGTGCATCGCACCGAAGAACCACAATGGGAAAACTACGACCGCGTGGTGATTGGCGCTTCTATTCGCTACGGTCACTATCATTCTGCGTTCCAGGCATTTGTCAAAAAGCATGCCACCCGGCTGAACTCAATGCCGAGTGCCTTTTACTCCGTCAACCTGGTGGCACGCAAGCCGGAGAAGCGGACTGTGCAGACTAACAGCTACGCGCGGAAGTTTCTGATGAACTCACAATGGCGTCCCGATCGCTGTGCCGTTATTGCCGGGGCGCTGCGTTATCCACGCTATCGTTGGTACGACCGCTTTATGATCAAGCTGATTATGAAGATGTCAGGCGGAGAAACAGATACGCGCAAAGAGGTTGTTTATACCGATTGGGAGCAGGTTGCGAATTTTGCCCGAGAAATCGCTCATTTAACCAACAAAGCGACGTCTAAATAAGCATAAAGAATAAAAAACGCGCATTCGGAAAATTATTTTAAATTTCCTCTTGTCAGCTCAGAATAACTCCCTATAATGCGCCACCACT
>NZ_JACSQI010000015.1 GCF_014836715.1 Escherichia whittamii | reverse complement strand
TGGGGCAACGTCGCCCAGCAGCTGGGTGACAACGGTTACAGCGATACCCAGGGAATGCTGGGCATGAAATATCTCTTTTAATGCCACTTTGCCACCTGTCACGTACAGGTGGCACTCTTTTTAGATCCACGGTCTTTGTGAGCGCGCTCGCATTCAGTCATTTTCACTATAAATATGATGAAGTTAATTCAGCTTATTTATGGATGAAATCACTATGGACCCTTTGCACGCCGTTTACCTGACTGTCGGGCTGTTTGTCATCACTTTTTTTAATCCAGGCGCAAATCTCTTTGTCGTGGTTCAAACCAGTCTGGCTTCTGGTCGTCGCGCGGGCGTACTCACCGGGCTTGGTGTGGCGCTGGGCGATGCCATCTATTCCGGCTTGGGATTGTTTGGTATGGCGACGCTCATTACCCAGTGTGAAGAGATTTTCTCGCTCATTAAAATCGTCGGCGGCGCTTATCTCTTATGGTTTGCCTGGAATAGCATACGCCGCCACTCCACACCGCAAATGAGCGCGCTACAGCAGCCGCTTAGTGCGCCATGGTATGTGTTTTTCCGCCGTGGACTCATTACCGATCTCTCTAATCCACAAACCGTTTTATTTTTTATCAGTATCTTCTCAGTGACGTTAAGTGCAGAAACGCCGACCTGGGCGCGTTTAATGGCCTGGGTGGGGATCGTGCTCGCGTCTATTATCTGGCGTATATTTCTTAGTCAGGCGTTTTCTTTACCCGCCGTGCGTCGCGCATATGGACGTATGCAGCAAGTTGCCAGTAGGATTATTGGGATGATTATTGGTGTATTCGCGCTACGGCTGATTTATGAAGGGGTGACGCAGCAATGAGTTGATAATTAAATTTCTACGTCATCAACACGATTGAAAAGTTGGACCGCCATCGAGGCCTCGAACCCCGTACCATACAACAATCCTGGTTGTCGTCTGCTCTTCCTGATGAGCTAATGGCGGTTTTTTGATAAGAACCTTACAGCATATTTCCTGTCAGGCCCTGGTGCGATGCATAAGATACAGAAACAGCCCTACGCAAACATGACGGAATTATGATTTTTTTCATATGAATGTCAACTCATACATTCACAATATATCTTTATTGATCGTTAATTAAGCAATGGCGAATCCCTGTCGATTTACCCGCCCATGGCATTCCCTACGCCAGGGGAGTACCCGCCAGCACCGCTTCAAAATCTGCGGCGGTCAGATCGGTTGCCCCTTTGAGCATATCTCTCGCCAATGCCCGGCGTCGGTTCAGTAATTCATCCAGCGTTTCTTCAAAAGTCATTAACTGGCTATCACGCACCGTCGGATAATAGACGTAAACATCTTTCTGCTGCCCGATACGGTAGGCCCGATCGGTCGCCTGATCTTCCTTCGCCGGATTCCAGCAACGAGTAAAGTGGATGACATGATTTGCTTTTTGGACATTGACACCAAACCCAACCGCGATGGTGGATAAGATAATGACGTTAAAACCGGGCGTTGACTGAAATGCATCGATCAAGCTCTGACGATTTTGATCGCTGCCAGATTTGGTACTGGTATCACCATTAATAATAAAAGGCTTAAAACCAAATTGCTGCGCAATCAGATGTTGCAGTTCTCGTTGAATATCGCGCAGTTCCGTAAAAATAATTACTTTGTCATCGGATGACTGGCGAATGATGTTTAATGTCTCCAGCAGCCATTTTACTTTCGGGGCATCGTTCCGTAAGCGCAGATCTGCACTTACGGAATAAGGCCATGCGCAAATAAGTTTCAGGCGATGCAGTAACCCCAGCATACCTGAGCCTCGTTGATCCAGCCCTTCGCTGATCTCCTGTTGGTTTTGCCAGCTTGCAACCGAGTGGGTATAGAGATCCCGTTGCAATGGCAGCATATCCAACTGCTTACAGCGTTGATCTTCAATTTTATCCGGCAGGTCTTTCGCCACTTCTTCTTTGGTGCGGCGCAGCGTCTGCGGTTCTATTAATTTACGTAGCGATTCTAGGACAGCATTATCATTCTGTTGCTCAATGGGGCGCAGATAATCTTTACCAAAATTATTTAAAGCCCCCAACAAACCTGGCTGAACGAAGTCAAATAAACACCACAGATCGACAAGGGTATTTTCGACCGGTGTTCCAGTACATGCGACTTTAAATTGTGCCTGAATGGCTTTTGCCGATTGGGTAATTAATGCCGCCGGATTTTTAATTTTCTGCGCTTCGTCGCACACCATTATGGACCAGGGCTGACGAGCCAGGGAAAATTCCTGATCGCGCAACGTCTCATAGGTGGTAAGAACAATATGCGCGTCCCCCACCCAGTCACTTTGCAGTAAGTTCTTAATCCCCTTACTTTTAAGCGCCTGAGGAATGCTCTCTTTCGCGCATTTCTTAGCCTTAAGTTCATTACCGTAGAGTTTTAAAATCGACACCTGCTCGCGCAGAAAGAAATTCCCAACCTCACGCTCCCAGTTATCAAGTAACGACACCGGAGCAACAATCAGCGAAGGAGGCGCATCCGGGAAACGTTCACGATGCCAGATGAGAAAAGTTAAAATCTGTAAGGTTTTACCCAGCCCCATATCGTCCGCCAGTAAACATCCCGCCGTCTCGGTTGGCGACTTTAGATACAACTGCTGGAGCCACGCCACACCTTTACGCTGGTGTTCACGTAGCTGAATGGACGTTTTGAGGATCATCGGCAGTTCGACTTCTGCCTGGTGTGCACCGAGCAAAGAATCCCGCCGTTGTTTAACATACAGCGCCTGCTCGATATTTTGTTCTATTAGCAGAACGGCGCGACTGACAGGCTCACTACTGACGCCATCATTTGTTTCACCGTCGATTTTCTTTTTCCATTTATCGTGGAAAATTTCTGCTTCTTCACGGGGCAAAAGGTTGTCGTTCCAGGGCATGGCGACTTCCGGCGCATCCGTGGCTTTTGCCTCTTCCAGCCGCTCTTCCAGTTCCTGAAAATGTTGATGATTATCGAGATCCCAGCCAGAGAACATAGCCTCGCACATCTCTTGCGCAAGGTTCTCCGGAAGCCATTTTTCACTTTCACTTTTGACCAGATAAGGCGAACTTATTTTTTCAAATTCACCGATCCCGATAACCCGGTCGCTGTATTTATTCAGATCGAGGACGTGGGTAAAATTCATTCCCGCCGCCTGTTGCTGCCAGTTTTCAAGCAACGCCTGATAACCTTGCAGTTCTTCCTGGCTGAATCTGGAAAGCTCCAGATCGTACCCCTGCCAGACTCCGGCGGGCAGTTGTGCTGCTAACTTTTGCTCCAGTTCAGAGAGCAACGCCTCCAGCTCACCAGGTCGTTTAAAAATATAGGTTTCATCCGCCACAGATTGCTCAGTTCTGGGACTGAGAAGAAGCGTTACCGACGCAATTTGCTTGTTTTCATCAATCTGCGGTTCCAGACGGAAATCATAAAAGTAGATCCCGGCGTCCTGTAAATTCTGCTCATAAACGTCAGGATCGAGCACCTGGCTCGCCTCTTCACCAATCCAGGTATAGGGGTTGCGAACAAATGAGAGCGCATCATCCCCCGCCACGCGACGCCCCGTAATAGCGTGCACGGAGGTCAGGACGTCTTTGACTTCAGGAGAAAGAATGACATGGTTTAAGACACCATCGTCCCCTAAAACACGGTAACGATCCTGCACCTGTTGCGTGCGGTCAAAACTCTGTAACCAGTTGGCAGGCTGCTCATCAAAAACAGGTTCAATTTCCAACACCGGAGTATCCACCACCAGCGATTTTCGCAGTTTTAACTGCAACGATTCCGGCCTGATGACGATCGTTTTCGCAAGATAGTCATCCAGTTTTGCCCCTGCTTTTTTGGCCTGCCGCCGTATTTTAGCCCAACTGGTTTGGTTGACCGTTTCGCCCGGCGTCTGTCGCTGCTGCAACCTGAGTTGCTGTAGTGCGTCCAGAAGCTGCCAGTTCTCTTCACTTAACACAAAGGTGCCTTCCGCAGAGGAAAAGCTGGCGCCTGTACAAGTTATCTCAACGGGGCGATAGTCATCAGGCAGGGTCCATTTATCAATGAAAACGCGAAAAGTATCATCGCTAATGCTTCCTGTTGCAGCAAGATGAGCCGTCAGATTGCGCTGTGGGGGAAAAGAGAAAATCGCCAGACTGCTGGCATAGTCGTCATTTTTCCAGATGCGATAAAAATCATCCCAGCTAAGAAACCAGCAATCAGACCAGTGAGAAACATAATCTTCCTCATGAAGCTGTTCCAGGCATGAGGCGACAGGCCAGTTATCTTCGCTATCGGCAAGACTAAAGGGGAAAGCAAAGCCCTCTTCTTTCATCACATACAGCGGCGCAAATGAAGCGGGTAGCGAAGTATTCTCTTTAATAAATTTACCCAACAATTTTTTGAACACTATTTGCTCCAGTAAGTAAATTTACCCAGCACCGGTTTAAACCCAAGGCTGAGTAATTTTTGTGCCGCTTCATGGTCAGGTTCATTGAACTGAATGTGGATTGCGCCCCCCAGCCCTCGTTTATCCATCACTTTGCAATCGACCGAACGAATAATCTCCCGGATTTGCTGTTCCCGGTCAGGGAGCTCTTTTTTGGCTTTTAACGAGGAGGCGATGATTTTGATTTGCTCTTCCCGGTCTGACTTTGCATCACTGACTTCATGTTCAGGTAACGATGCAGGTTCAGGCCGACTCACGGTCTTTGCCGCATTGAAGCGAGAGATATCCAAAGTGACAGGGGACTGATTTATATCTTCCGCAACGTAATAAATACCCAACTTACGAAGTTCTTCGTCATATCGGCTCATCCACCCCTCAATTCGGTTGAGTGAGTAGAGAAATACCGGCGACAAATGCGGTAAACGCAACCGGACTTTGCCTCGGTTATTCCGCTTATCTTTCAGATCAAAATCAATATCAAGAATGCCGGTTTCCGGATTAAAGGGCGCATTACCCATATGGTAGGCATACATCGCCCCCACTTTCGAAAATTCGACAAACAGATAATCGCCGATACGCATAATCATGGCATTGTTATCGCGTGAACCAGAACCTTGCAGGCGACTTAATCGCCCTGCGTTTTTCGCCCTGAATTCAACATAATCGGCATCTTTGGATCGCAGCGCATCTTCGCCCAGCACAATGCGCGTATAGCTCATTTGATTGGCAAAACGTAACCAGTAGAACAGGCGCGCATGGTCAACATCCCGATTGCCTTTCAGCAATTCAAAGAACAGTTTCAGGTCGTCTTTGGCGAACCATCCTTGCACCATCAGTAATACGGGATTTTCAACGTGAACCTGCCAGCTTTTATTACGGCTGGTTAACTGCGGATTTCCCCAATATTCCAGGGCTAATTGTTTGAGTTCGAAATGCGTTTGATGTTTAAAAGCCGACTGATAATAACGGGTCAGAGTGGCTGCCAGAATATTATCTTTAAACCGCGTAAGCTGGCGGCTTAAGGCGATAAGAGAATTAATTTTCTGCTGAAAAGCATCGTCAGTCAGGCAAAAAATCTCATTGACCAGGTGGTTAACAATTTTGCGCCATAACCAGCTGGTTTGCGGAATTTGCGCGACTTTCTCCAGCACCGAAATATCTGTGATTTCTCCACGCCCAAGCTGTTGTCCGAGAAGAAAACCTGCATTATCGGTAAAAATATCGCTATAGGTGTCAATGACCGACATCCAGGACATCTGACGCGGAGCACTCTCTTTTAGCTGCTGAAACCCGCGAGCAATCTGCGTGCGTAGCTGAAGCCACTGTGGATTCTTTTCCGGCGTATCGCTGGAATGACCAAAGTAGCTGGTGCATAACGCCAGCCATTCGCGGCGTGTTAACCGCTGCTGCACAATTTTTTGTTCAATTTCAGCGATAATCCTCGCGAAGTTTGTTGCATCATCAATCAATGCAATTTCAAACAGATCGCCTTCTGCCACGTCATTAAGACCAAAAAAAATCATCTTCCACTCGAAGGGCTTTGGCATCTCCCCCGCACGCAGTCGGGCAATAGCCTGACGGCGTTTCTCCAGAGGGGGAACCATCTGCACTGCACGAGCATCTACCTTCCTCTCAAGTTGCGCGATAACGCGCTGAAGATAGTGAAAAGCGTGACTTACCGTCGGCTGCACGTTCTGCTCCCGATAGGGCAGCAAACGGGTTTTCAGTTTTTCAATAGCGGAAGTCATTGCATGGCTCCCAACTGACAGGTTTCCTGACTAATGCCAGGAACAACATCCATGCTTTCGTCGTGTTTTTTGTCTTTCAGGCCAAAGAATTGCATCCGCAGTTCTACGCGACGGCTGGCTTCTTTGCTCTCTTTCGCATTGTTGAACGAAACCCCGCCCGCCAGAAATAATTTGCGGATCTGGACTTGCTGTTCCGGGGTTATTTTTTGCTGTAGCGCGCTTCTGCTATCCAGCAGACTGCACATCACCCATTCCGAGCGTTGCAACGAAAGGTGCAAGTTATAGAGATAAGAACCATCGGTATCCGTAAAACCTTCTATAACAATTTGCTTAAACCATTTTTTGCCTTCATCGCTATTTGCCGCCTCCAGCACTAACGGCACCACATCCTGTAGCGCCTGTAATCCTTCGGCATTAAGCGCAAAGCGATTGTGCTCAAAACGCCCGGCTTCACCAAAGCTGATACGGTTGTCATGGCAGTCAACCTGAATCGTCTTGTTAAGATTCTTTGCCTGAAGCTCAAGTTTTTCACACAGGCGAGCGATATCATGCCCGCGCGATTTCTCCCCCGCCTCCGCCTGCTGGATCCGCTGCGTAACAGAGCTCAGTGATGCCACCATCACCACCAGAAACAACACCATCATGGCAGTCATCAGGTCTGCATAGGAGATCCAGAAGGGTTTTTCCGCTTCATCGCTGCGCCGTTGCCTGCCATTAAATACCCGGTTAAACATCAGCCTGTTCCTTACGCGCGACGATGACGGAGTACTGTTTCCAGTGTATCCACGCTTTCACCGATAATCTCAACCGAAGAACTTAAGGCTCCCGCCGCTTTAGTCAGTTGCGTATCCATCTCCTGCAGTGAACGATTCAGGCCGTTTTCCACTCCGGTCGTAAAGGATTCAAAACTGGTTCCCATCACCTCGGCAATGTTATGCAGGAACTCCTGGGCCTCGCGGTTATATTGTTGCAGGCGTTCAGAATACGCCTTCAGATCGTCAACAAAACGGCTGCGCGATGATTGTTCATCATGGCTACGATTAATCAGCGTTTCGAGTGCCGTTATGGCATTCGCCACGACTTCGCGAGTATTACGATAATCGGCAATCAATGCCCCCAACTCCGCGCTGGCGCTGGAAAGAGTACGTCCCGCCTGTTGCGTGCCATTGAGCACCTCGGCGGTCAACTGATTAGCCTCGGCGACACGATCGCCCGCAGCTTCAAAGCGGTCGGCAGCCACGCGCATTTTATCGGCTCCTGTTTGTATCTGTTCCAGATGGCGCGTGGTGCTTTGCGCCATCCGTTGCAGCAGCTCGCCAGAAGCCGATTGCTGTTCACGCAGCATCTGCATCAGCGACTCAACCTGACTTTCAAGTTGACCAATGATTCGCTGCGCTTCCTGTTGTAACGCACTCTGCGCTGATTGCTGTTGCTGACTGAGCGACTTCTGACCTTCTTCCAGTTGCCCAAACAGGTTGCCAAGTTGGCTACCCAGGTGATCGATACCGCTGGTCATTTTCTCTCGCAGGGCATCCTGACCGGAGTGCATGGTTTGCTGTAACGACGTCATAAACTGTTGTTGTTGCTCAGTCGCCGCCTGCTCACGCGCTTCGCTACGTGCCAGAAGCAGCTGAGTCTCTTCATGCAACACGCGTTGCCCCTGTTCCTGAGTCTGGCTCATCTGTTTTTGCCCGGACTCCAGTTGGCTGAATACGCCCGCCAGGTTTTGCGTCAGCGTTTCGACACCTTTGCTCATATTGCCCATCAACAGATTTTGCGCCTGATTTTGCTGCTGATTAAGTTGCTGCTGACCATTTTCCAGCTGTGCAAAGAGCGTCGCCATATGGCTGCCAAGCGTATCCACGGAAGCCGCCATTTTCTCCATGGTTTCATTTTGCCCTTGCTGAACACTGGACTGGATAGCCTCAATAAACGCGCGCATCTGTTCCGCCATCGCTTTTTCACGCGCTTCGCTGTCGGCAAAGATTTTTTCCAGTTGTTGCGCCATCCGTTCGCCCGCGCCTTCGCCTTCTGCGCCAATACGGGCAACGGACTCCTGCAAGCTGCGCAGCATCTCATTCATCCCTGCCTGCATCTCCTGCTGACCGCTTTTCATTTCGCTTAACAGTTGAGAGATCAGTTGCGCGCTGCCCTGACGTGAGTCATCCCCGGCCTGACGCATATCCTGCAACAACGTTGAGAAGCCGCTTTGCATAGACTGAATGGCTTCCACTGAACGCCCCATCATCTCCTGCATGGTGGTGAACTGCTGACCAAAGGTGTTATCCATTTTGCTCATAAAGGCAGTCAGGACGTTCTCCAGCATCGACTGCACACGATGGCTCTGATCGCCGGAGGCGGTTTGCACCACGCCAGCAATTTTATCCAGCGGATTTTTCAGACTGGTTTCGATAGCGCCACTGACCTGTTCAGCAAATTGTTGGCCTGACTCGCGGTATGTTGTTGATAATGTCTCTGCCAGCTTTTGATTTTCCCGCATCTGGCTATCCACCAGGTTTTGCAGCATTTCGCGCAGGTCAGTAACCAGGCCATCCTTAAGTTGCCTCGCATGGGTAGTGTTTTCTTTAGTACTGGAAAGAAGCTGCGAAAGGTAATCTTCACCGACGCCCCCCTCAAAAAGCTGGTCAATGCTGGCGGTAAGGAGTTCAAGGTTTTTATAGCATTGCGCCAGTCGCCATTTTTCAAACATAGTGACCAGAATGGAGAACGTAATAGCAAACGCCGAACCTAAAAACGCATACAGAACGTCGCGTAAAAGGTTAGCGACGCTGGCGCTGACCTGCTCTGGCGTACTGGGGTCAAAATGGTGCAAACCAATCATCAGCCCCGAAAAGGTGCCGATGATCCCAATTCCGGTCAGGATGCCTGGGAGATGTTTAAACGCTTCCGTATAGAGAGGAATTTCGACTAATAACGGTTCCGTAAACCATGCTGACGCTGGAGCCGTTGAGCGAATGGCGCTAATTTTTTTTTGCCCGCTATTTTCATCAAACTCAAACTGGCGATGTAGAGACTCTTTAAATTCGCTCCAGGGGTGCGCAAAAAATTTATCAGAGAATAACGCGTCTAATTTTTCGAGTTGTTGTGCCGGTTTTTCATTGCCAAGTCCCCGAATTGCTTTCGTTTTTTGTTTAAAGCGCGCTGAAACCCTAAATGAAGGAATAGCGTAACGGACAATGAAACCCAACAACAAAACCCCAACCACAATAGCGACATAAATCGGCACATTTTCTGGATTAACAGAGGTTAACGTGTCGAGGAACGAAGTCAGCGAAAACATCTAAATACCTTGAGTGAAGGAAAAGAAATTTGCAGGGCAGAACATCACCAGCAAGGAAAAAAATCGCCCGCTCATTATAGGAAAAGTCTCGATTTTTACATCAATAAAACGTTATATATCTCACAAAAACATTGATCACACGCATACGTAAGAAATTTAAATCGCTTGGCGAAAATAATTCACAGAATTTATGCTTTATGACACAAAGATTGGGGATTTTATTTTTTCGCCGCCAGACTTACGTATGAAACTTTTTCATGGGGCGCGCTGCTTCTAATAACGTCCAGTCACTATTCAATGAGACAATTAAATGAGTGAGATTGACATTAAGGGCGATGAAACGCTGGTTGCTCTGCTACTGAACGCCGACAAAAACGATATCGATCTGCTGATTGATTACATTACGCCAGACGGAAAATTTAATTTTTCCCAGTCTGACCGCGTTAAAAAGGCCTTGCGCGATGGTAAAAATAGCGAAGCTGTTGATGAGGAAACATTGCGTTTGCTGATTCGCGAACTGCAACATTTTGGCGGTAACACCGTAATGAATCTGTTCCGACGCAATGGCGTTAGCTATAGCGAAATAGTTGACGATGTCGCCAGCCATCTGAAAATCAAAGTCGCGAAAAATGCCCCGGTAAAAGAAAAAGAATCACTGATTATTGATGCCGTTTTCGCTTCATCCTGGAGCAAAATGTCAGATGACGATCGCCGTCAGCTTCTCCGCGATATGGGAATTAACACCAGTATCAGCCTGGATAAGCTGTCACGTATGGAGCTGCCACTTTTGCAACGTGCGGCAATGGTAGCAAGCGGTCTGGCGCAGATCGCCACGGGGAAGGCACTACCGCTCATTGCGGGTCTGGGGATAGGTCGCGTGTTGGGCGTTCTCACCGGTCCTGTCGGGTTAGCCCTCACCGGCTTATATACCGCTTATGATATTTCCAACCCGGCGTTTCGGATCACCTTGCCCTGTGTGGTGCAAATTGCCTGGATTCGCTTAAAAAATTCCCGCCATCACCGTCTGAGCGAATCGGTATCATCAACGACAATTTCAACCGCAAACTATGACAATCGCTGGGTGTTTGAAAATGAAAAGTCGCAGCGCGTTTTAACTGTATCGTCTATCGCTTTAAATAAAATTACCCATCCCGACACTCTGGTACGGCATGACATTACTGAAATTTCACGGTTAGGCCCACTCTTACAGACGCTTCCTTCGCTCGCCACCGCCGCCCATATTGCCAGTCATCACTATATGGAAGTTATTATTGATGGCGCACTGGCGAAAGTGAAAGATGGCTCGGGATATCGTGGCTTCAGCCTCGGGGAAAAAGGGATTAAAGCGCACGCAGTTTTGCTGAACCCTGACAAACTGAATCAATTGGTCAATGCCGGCATATTACTGAATGTCGCCTCGGCGATACTGGCGCAAAAACATCTGGCAGATATCAGCAACAAACTAACGCAGATAATTGAAACTATTCGGGAGATTTCTGCATTCCAGAACAATGCCCGCAAATCTGAAATTGTCGGCGCTATTCAGTATTTACAGCAAATCACGCCTGTCGTCATTGAGGGGCAATCTTCGCCAGAAATACGGCAAATGCTTGAAGCTATCGAAAAGGATTTTTCAACACTCCAGGATCATCTACTGACGGATATTGCCTTTGCTGGCGAGAAGGTAGCCTCTATAAATGACGGCAGTTTTTTCAGTAGCGCAACAATCACCAGTAAAATTCAGGCGCAACAAAAAATTATCGAAGAACGGACGATGGAGTGGGATTTAGCGATGAAGGTACGCGGGCAAGCATTGCATCTGGTCAGCCATAGTGAGGGTCAGACGATGCTGGTAGAGCGCCGCCAGCAGGCTATAGAACATCATTACGCGCAGTTCGATACGGTTATCAGCAAGGTAGAAAAACAATTACAGTCACGAATTGATAGCATCAGCGCCGTAGCGGAACAGGCGAATACCACCAGCGCCAATAAAGTCATTTTGCGAAAATGGTGCAATAACCGCTTAATGCCGCAAAAAGTAGCAATTAAGGAAGCTCGCCAGGCGTTCGACCAATTCCAGCAAAATATGCTGGACAAGCCGTTGCAGACCAGCCGCATGTTGGTGGAAATGAAAGACGGTAAACCAGTGAAGTGTTATGCGTTGCCGGATGCTTAAGGCGGCTCGCAATATTTGCGGTGTGGTTAGCGGTGTCATTCATAATTTCTCCGGCTCAGGAGAATCAAGGCCAACAACCCTGTATTCAGGCTGCCCCACTCCCTGGGGCTATAAATCTCTTACGACTCACCGTTGCAGACATTTCAAATGCATATCACTCTGCCACACGCCCCCACACCAGTTGCCCTTTATGGAACGTTGCCGTGCGCGGTGAAATACGCGCTACCGCCTCGGCGGAACAGGAGGCGTCCACCAGCACAAAGCTGGCGTCATCCTGCGCTTTTGGCCAGACACGCTCGCCTTTTTCATTCAGCGGCAATACATCACCAGTGGCTAAAAACAGCGAACGGGAGAGGTTCTGCTCATTGGGACGAATATAAAGCTGCGCGTACAGATTGGCCTTTTCCAGCATGTCTCCCAGGCCGTAAGGCGACCAGTGGTCGATAACGCTGTCGGTGCCGGTCATGACTTTCACGCCCTTGTCGTGCAGCTGTTTGAGCGGCATATGTAACGTGCCAATCGGCACCGTCGAGGCGATAGATATTTGCTGCGCCGCCATGCGATTCGCCAGCTCATCCACCTGTTGCTCGTTGAGCGTTGCCAGCGCAAAGGCGTGGCTGATGGTCAGCTTGCCCTTCAGCTGCGGCGTTTTTTCTACCGTTTCAACCATATAATTGATGGCCGCCACGCCCGCAGGAGTGGTTTCGTGCAGGTGAATATCAACGCCTTTGTCATAGTCCAGCGCAATCTGGAACATGGTATCGAGAGATTTTTCCATCGCGCCATCAACACTGGTGGGGTCCAGCCCGCCGACGTAATGCGCCCCTGCCTGCATCGCTTCACGCATTAAGGGTTCAGATTTCGACAACAGCAAACCGTGCTGCGGGAAGGCGACAATTTCACACTCGAAGCCCGGCTGACGTCGCGCCAGCACCGCCTGCAAATTTTGCAGATTTTTCAGGCCGGAAACCGGTTCGATATTGCAGTGGCTGCGGGCAATGGTGGTGCCTTTCGACTGCAATAAATCGATCAGTTTTTCCGCCCGCTCCTGAGTGTACGGTTGCAGCTCCGGCAGCATTTTCTGCTCGAGCGCGATCATGTCCTGGATGGTGGTGCCTGCCGGACGATTGAGCGAGCGCCACGGCCCGCCGTAAAAGGTTTTGTCGAGATGAATGTGCATGTCGCGGGTGGTGGGCAGCATCAACTTACCGCCAGCGTCATAGTGCGGCAGCGTGGCGTCCGGATGTTGCTTGTTCTCGCGCAGGGCAACAATTTTACCGTTCTGAATCTCCACGGTCTGGCGCGCCGTGCGGGTCTGCACCGCCACGCCGTTTTCGTAGTCAAAACCGGTTTCCAGCAGCACGTTGTCGAGATAGTAGTGCGGGTCAGTGATTTTCATGGTGTTATTCGCTTCGCAGTTTGTGATGCCAGAGACCGCCGCATGGGCGAGTGGCACAGAGGTACCAAACAGCGCGGCGGCGGTGACCATCTTACCGCTCTGGCTCAGAAACTCACGGCGGCTATTGCTTTCTTTCATCTTACGTCCTTACGTTTTAATAATATGAGTGCCCGTTTCACCGCGCAGCGCCGCTGGCAGGCATTCCGGCGTGGTGATAATCACTTCTTTACCGCCCTGTTCCAGGAACGTCAGGCTGGCGATGATTTTTGGCAACATGCTGCCTGGCGGGAAATGCCCTTCCCGCATATAGCGGGTCATGGTGGCAATATCTACGCGATCGAGCGCCTGCTGCTGCGGTTTGCCAAAGTGAATACACACCTTTTCCACGCCGGTGGTGATCACCAGAATGTCGGCGTGAATTTCGCGGGCCAGTAGCGCGGTGGAGAGATCTTTGTCGATAACCGCGTCCACGCTTTGGTAATCCCCCGCTTCGCTGCGCACCACCGGAATGCCGCCACCGCCCGCGCCAATCACTACAAAGCCTTGTTGGATCAGCGCCTTAATGGCAGGTGCTTCAACAATACGTTTCGGTTCCGGCGAGGCGACCACGCGGCGATAGCCTCGTCCGGCGTCTTCAACAAAACGCCAGTCAGGGTTTGCCTTTTGTAACTGGTCACGCTGGCTGTTACTAAAGAATGCGCCGATGGGCTTGGTGGGATGAGCAAAACCTGGATCGTTTTTATCCACTTCCACTTGAGTCACCACGGTGACGGCTTTTTTCTCGCCGTGGCGCGCCAGCCGGTTGTTCAGCGCCTGTTGGATCAGATAGCCAATGCCGCCTTGTGTATCCGCCACACAGTTCGCCAGCGGCGTTAAGGGCAGCCCTTCGCGCTCGTGGGCAATCTCCGCGCGGCGTAAATCCAGTCCGACCTGCGGCCCGTTGCCGTGGGTCAGCACAATGTCGTAATCGGAAGCCAGCATTTCCAGCACCGTATCGGCGACGGCTTTCACCGCCTCCGCCTGATGCTCAATCGACTGGCTGGCGTTATCTTTGATAATGCTGTTGCCACCAATGGCAACGACCACAAGTTCTTTCATGTTGTTATGTCCGCTACAGAGGGTGATGAGGTTATGAGAGTAAGGTTATGACCAACGCCAAATTGCCTGATGCGCTACGCTTATCAGGCCTACAAACTGGATAAGGCATTCACGCCGCATCCGGCAATGGTGACAAATGCCTGATGCGCTACGCTTATCAGGCCTACAGATTCTTGCACCATTCGTAGGCCGGATAAGGCGTTCACGCCGCATCCGGCATAAACACGCAGGTCAGACGCCGTAACGTTCGCACCAGCCAAGAATGGCTTTCTCGAAGCAGGCGAATGGTGGGTGCACAATGCCCGCGCCAATCATGCCGACGCCTGCATCTTTATGAGCAATGGCGGTGTTGATCACTGGCAGAATGCCGCTGCTACCCACGCGGGTGATGTCGATAGCCGACGGCACGCCCATAAAACCGAGCAGCGGGATGGTGACGTTGGGGTTTTCGCCAAGAGTGATTTCGCGCATCTGACGAGAAAAATCGATAGCTTCTTCCACCGTGCCGCCCACCAGCGCGACGATTGCAGGCGCGGTCGCCATGGCAAATCCGCCAATACCGTAGGTTTCGGTGATGGCACTGTCGCCGATATCCAGCCCCGAATCTTCCGGCTTATAACCGGCAAACATCGGGCCGATGACCTGCTGCGCCGGGCCGGTAAACCACTGCCCCGGCAGGCCGCTAACCCGCAGGCCGAACTCAACGCCGTTACGCGCCATGGTGGTGACCACGGTGCTGTATTCGATGCCGTGCGCCGCATCCATCGCCGCTTTACACATCGCCATCCACGTCGGGCCGGAGAAGTAGTCGCTGCTGGCGACAAACTCAAACACTTCGCGCTGTTGCTCGACGGAATAACCTGCCTGAATAATCCCCGGCGTCAGCGCCTGAATCAGCAACGTCGTCCCGGCGTTGTTGCGGTTATGGCACTCATCGCCCATATGCAGCGCCTGCGCCAGCATTAAGCGCAGATCGATCTCACCAATAATTTTCATGGCGTCGCGCAGCATTGGCCCCTGCACATCGCGCATCCAGTTGAGGCGGTCGATCACGCTCTGGTCGTTAGCGCCCATACGCAAAATCTTCGCCATCTGCTCGCTCATGTTGGTGTAAGCGACGTTGCCGTAGGTTTTGTTTTTCACGATGTGCATAAACATCGAGGCCGAGGTGACGCCCGCCATTGATCCCACACAGTCGTGTTCGTGGCACGGCGAGAAAGTGATCTCCCCGGAGGCCGCCAGTTCAGCCGCCTCATCGAGATCTTTCGCCAGCCCTTCGAACACCAGCGCCCCGGTGACCGCGCCTTTCATCGCGCCGCACATTTTTTCCCAGGTGACCGGCGGCCCGGCATGAAGAATGGTTTTCGGCGTCATACCCGGCACCACGTTAATCGCCTGATCAAAGCCGATCAAAACCGGATGCGACTGGATAATGCGCTCCAGCGCCTGCTGGTTAGCGGCGGCGATTTTGTCTGCCAGCGGCGAATCGGCAATGTTGTCCAGTGCCTGCACCACCTGCATATTGCCCTGCCCCGGCGGCGTCCAGTCGAGTTGGGTCACTTGTACATGCTGCTTTTTCAGGTCATCGCTAAACATGGCGATGCCGACGTTAATAACGTTCAACGGTTGGCTAAACAGTGACTGGCTCATCAGGCTTCCTCCCCCTTGCAAATAAATTCACGCGCCAGCAATCCGGTATTGGTGCTGCTGCTGGCCAGAATCACTCCGGCATCAAGCAACATCTGGCTTTGTTGTGCTAACGATGGCGTGTCGAGATCGGTGCCCAGTACATAGGCAAGAATGATCAACTCGCGCCCTTCGGCAGCGGCGATCGCTTTCGCTTCTTTGATCGCCTCGATAGTGGAACCAACCGGATCTTCATGCGATCCAAATCCGAGCACAAAATCCATCACGATCACCGCCACTTCCGGATCGCGCGCTTCTTCGATCAAGCGGCTGATACGGTTGGTGGGGTCAATCATTGGATGCGGCTTGCCGTTGGTGAAATCATCATCGCCAAAGTCGAGGAAGGTGTGTTTGATGCTGCGGTTGATATCTTTCAGGCGGAATTCAGGGTCGGGATGGATGTTGCTGTAAACATCGCCGTGTTTTTCCATCACCGCGAACATGGTTTCGTCACACAGCGTACCGCCGCAGAACAGCCCACGAATGTATTTCTGCTGTGGTTGCAGACGCGCGCGGACATCAGCAATCAACGGCTGGTTAAGCGTATGCAGGTCGAGATGTTCTTGCTTCACGCCGGAGAGCAGCACCGCTTTCAGCGCCGCCTCTTTGGTGCCGCGGGCAAACTGTAGCCCCTGCCCATCCACTGGCGTTTCGCCACGACCGAGGAAGCAGACCACCACCGGCTTGCGGCAGGCGCGCGCGCGCTCCAGTACTTTGCGGGCCACCGCAGGCGCAGGCGGTTTGGAGATAAGCGCAATGATTTCAGTTTGCGGATCGTTTTCTAACATGCCGATGGCGTCGAGCATCATCAGGCCGCCGATTTTCTCGCTCAGGTCGCGCCCGCCAGTACCAATCAGTTGCGAAACACCGCCACCAAATTCATGGATTCGTACGCTCAGTTCCTGGCTACCAGTGCCGGATGCGCCAACAATACCGATGTTGCCGCGACGCACGGCGTTACCAAAGCAGAGCGCCGCGCCGTTGATAATCGCCGTGCCACAGTCTGGCCCCATCATCAGCAACCCTTTTTCGTGGGCCAGTTGCTTGAGCGCTAGTTCATCTTCAACTGAGACGTTATCGGAAAACAGCATTACGTTGAGGTCGTTTTGCAGTGCCTGACGCGCTTCGCGAGCGGCAAACAGACCGTTGACCGAAATCACCGCCAGGTTACTTTCCGGGATATGCTTTTTGGCGCTGGCAAGGGTGGCATAGCGCGCCTCATGCGAGCCGCTTTGCGCTTTGGTATTAAACAGCTCTTCAATCTCCACCAGCAACTGCTCGTTGTCCGCACCCGCTTTGCCATTGATGACAATCATCAGGTCGCCGTTTTTCGCCTGTTCCAGCTCCGGCGTCAGCAGCCCTAAATTCTTCAGCACGCCTTTGTTCATTTCGGTCGCCATCGCCACAAATGCCTGCTCGACACCGTCGAGTTTATTTGCACGCGTGGAGATGGACATCAGCGAGACAGAATCAAAATAGGTATTCGGTTTAATGACTATTTTAACTGACATAATTCCCTCCGTAGGTTTGACTCAGCGCACAACCATCGGCCATGCCATACAGCATGTCGCAGCCGGAACTGGAGCCAATATGTTTAATTTTTTCTATTGCCTGAGTTGCGTTCTCAGGGATGTCATTAATAATATTGCGAATAAAACGATGAATATTCTCCCGACAGCGTTGTTGTAATGCGGCTTCCAGCGTAATAGCACTTAATAACGTGGTATTATTTCTGCCGCGTTGCAGGCCGAGATAAAATTCCTCTTTGTATTTTTCTACCGGATGCCCGGAAATAAATAAAACAAGCGCCATGCCTGTTAAATAATCATCGGCTGATGGTGTCAGGCCAATCCCTAATCCCATCATGTTGGCGACCGCTGACGCGATATTTTGTTTATCGTTTACTGCCTGAATAACAGCATGTCGCCTGATATGTAATTCTTTATTTAACGCCCGATAAAAGGGATTATCGCCGCGATAATTAAACAGGGTTTCATTTTCCCCCAGGTGCTGATGAATAATGTCGTGCCACTGTTGCCAGGCGATAAGGTGAAATTTCTCGGTGGCCACTTGCAGTGCTGGGGACAGCCAACGCTGGCAACGACTCATCTCTATATGAAGATGTTGACCAACCGTAATGCCTTGATCGTCAAACTGAACCTTATCACCATGCCGGAACAGACCATCAAAGTGAGTGAGTGCCAACCGACAACTGTTTGGCGCGTTGTCGTATTCTTCACAAAGCAGCGTCAGCAACTGCTGGCGGGCCGGGAGTACAATATTTACCGCTCTGGCAAAGACTTGTTCAACCAGCCCTTGCCCCCGCTGCGCCAGAAAATCCGCATCCGCAGTTAGCGCCCACACACACCTTCTTTCTGGTGTGTCGATAGCAAGCCTCCCGGTTTATGCGCCTGCAGCAATCAGCAACTGAGTAATCTCTTCAAAGCCCCGTTCACGCGCCAGTTCCAGCGGCGTTTTGCCATATTTATCCGTCATATGCGGGCTGGCCCCGTGCTCCAGCAATAACTGGACAATTGCCTGCTGTTTAATCCCGCCATCGTTAAGCACAATCGCTTCCAGTAGCGGCGTCCAGCCAACATGGTTGGTCTGGTTAACGTTAATATCGGTGTGCGCCAAAAGCTCTTTTACAATACTTAAATGACCTTTTTCACAGGCAGGCGTCAGGCCGACACCGCCAAAACGGGTAACGCAATTAAGGTCTGGTTTAGCCGGTAAAATAATTCGTAGCAGGGTTAAATCACCGTTCAGGCAGCTCATTAAAAAAGGATTTAAACTGGTCTGATCTTGTTTATTAATATCCGCACCAGCTTCAATTAATGCCTGAACACAAGCATATTGCTGATATAAACTTGCCAGCGTAATTGCCGTTTTCCCCTGACGATCGCAGGTATTAATATCGACACCCAGCGCAAGGCAGGTTTTTACTTTATCGATATCGCCCTGTTGTGCAGCCAATAAATAGTCGGCAGGTAGATTTTTTATACTCATTAACATTCCCCTGGTTTTTGTGGCTGTTTTCGATGAATTGAGAATAGCAACGATAATCTGATAAAAGAACCCGCTTAAATTTAATTCGCCGTATTTCGCCTTTTTTTTGAATGATGTTCAACAATCTTTTCGCAGTGTGCGGTAGTGCAATATTTGTCTCTTTCTCGCCATACCCTTTCACTCAATCAGGTTTTATTTCTCTATAGTCTGCACATGTAAGAGTAGCTTTCGTCCATGTCTAACCAGAGGGGAACAAGATGAACGGACTCACGGCAACGGGTGTAACCGTCGGTATTTGTGCAGGGCTTTGGCAGTTAGTGTCTTCACATGTCGGGCTCTCTCAGGGATGGGAATTATTAGGAACGACAGGCTTCGTCGCCTTTTGCAGTTTTTATGCCGCAGGCGGCGGTAAATCGGGATTTATCAAAAGCCTGGCGGTTAATTATTCCGGGATGGTGTGGGCGTTTTTCGCCGCGCTGGCTGCCGGATGGCTGGCCTCTGTGAGTGGGCTGTCCGCGTTCTGGGCGAGCGTGATTACTACTGTGCCTTTCTCAGCGGTGGTGGTCTGGCAAGGACGTTTCTGGTTACTGTCTTTTATTCCCGGTGGCTTTCTCGGCATGACGCTATTTTTTGCCAGCGGGATGAACTGGACGGTGACGTTACTTGGGTTCCTGGCGGGTAACTGCGTGGGGATAATTTCGGAGTATAGCGGACAAAAATTAAGCGAAGTGACGACCAAAAGCGACGGGTATTAAAAGTTATTCAAAAATGATTATCTATCTTTAATCGATACATCTACAGTTGTGGCTGGAGAAATTCATATTAGAAAATGGCGGAAATGGTTTAATGAACTCAATTTTTACCGAAGAAAATCTGTTGGCGTTTACTACCGCTGCGCGTTTTGGCAGCTTCAGTAAAGCGGCAGAAGAGTTGGGTTTAACCACTTCCGCCATTAGCTACACCATCAAGCGTATGGAGACGGGGCTGGATGTGGTGCTGTTCACTCGCAATACCCGCAGCATTGAGTTAACCGAGTCCGGGCGTTATTTTTTCCGCAAAGCAACCGACCTGCTGAATGATTTTCACGCCATCAAACGCAGTATCGATACTATTTCGCAGGGCATAGAAGCACGGGTTCGCATTTGTATTAACCAGCTACTTTATACGCCCAAACACACCGCGCGCTTATTGCAGGTGCTGAAAAAGCAATTTCCAACCTGCCAGATTACCGTCACCACCGAAGTGTATAACGGTGTCTGGGATGCGATTATTAATAATCAAGCGAATATCGCTATTGGCGCCCCCGATACACTGCTGGACGGCGGTGGCATTGATTACACTGAAATTGGTGCGATTCGCTGGGCATTTGCCATTGCCCCGGATCACCCATTGGCCTTTGTGCCGGAGCCGATCGCTGAAAGTCAGCTACGTCTCTACCCCAACATCATGGTGGAAGATACCGCGCATACGATTAATAAAAAGGTGGGGTGGTTGCTGCACGGGCAGGAGTCGATTCTGGTGCCAGATTTCAACACCAAATGCCAGTGCCAGATTTTAGGTGAAGGGATTGGTTTTTTGCCGGATTACATGGTCCGTGAGGCGATGACGCAATCGCTGCTGGTTACCCGACAAATCCATAACCCGCGCCAGGATTCGCGCATGCTGCTGGCGACCCAGCACTCTGCAACGGGTCAGGTGACGCAGTGGATTAAAAAACAATTTACACCTAAAGGGATATTAACGGAGATTTATCAGGATTTACTGCATCGGGAGAATTGATACCAACCAACCTCCCGACGCACTCTGAATAGCGGCTTACATCAACCACCGTTTTTCATTACCCATTCAGAAATAAATTTATGACCGGGTACTGGCGGGGAGTACAAATAGCCCTGCAAAAAGTGAACGCCTTTACCGATCATTAAATCCGCCTGTTCCTGAGTTTCTACCCCTTCCGCCACGATACTCAGACCAGGCTTACGCGCCAGTTCGACAATATTGTCGACAATATGACCGGAGATTTCGTCCACGCTCGCCATTTGCACAAACGACTTATCGATCTTAATAAAATCTACCGGGAACGCCTGCAAATAACGATAGGTCGCATAACCAGTACCAAAGTCATCCAGCGCAAAGGTAATGTTGTGCTGATGAAGGCTGTCAAATATCGCTCTGGCTTCTGGCGTTACCGGAATAGGGTTACGTTCCGTCAGCTCAAGAACCAGCTTGATTTTATCGTTACCTAATTTCTTAACCAGGTTCAGACACTCTTTTTCAAATCCCGTAGCCAAAAAACAGCCCGCCGATACGTTGATACCAATATGGAAATTGTCCGGCAGCAAATGTTTTACCGGCATCAGAATATCCGCAGTCTGTTTCATTAACTGGCGGGTCATTATGACGATAAGACCAGATGACTCCGCCAGAGGAATAAATTGATCCGGCGGGATGATTCCCGTTTGCGGATGCTCCCAGCGAACAAGCACTTCACAGCCTGTCAGTACCCCTGTCTGTGCACAAAATACCGGTTGGATCCACGGTTTGAATTCATGGTTTTCCAGCGCCAGGCTGATGGCTTCAGGTGTGACAATATGGTGGCAACGGTTGTCAGGAAGATAGATTTTATTTTTACTTCCCGTGGCGGTGGTTACCTGCGGATGATACTGAAAAAAGATATCCCGCCAGAAGGTAATATCACTCTGGATACCTAATTTCTCATACAACTGCTTCTTTTGATGTGAAATTGTCTTTGCACTGCGATTTCTGTACTGTGAGATTTCTGTAACCGACATCCCCTCCATGAGCAGCTTGAGTAAAAGCCGTTCTTTTTCGGACACAATACCAGGCAACGTCAAATTAACCGTTGCGCCGAACTCTTCCAAAAAAACACTCAAATCATGCGAAGCCATTTAACACACCTTGATTAAATCTTGTGCACCAGCTTAATCTGCTTGTCTTCACTCTGGCAGGAAAAGCTGACTGCAAGAAAATGACATAGAGAGTCGAATTTGTACCCATTCGGCTCTCTCCTTTTACTTATTATTCAGATCAGAATTGCCACTTAACGCCAATCATTGCAGAGGTGTCATTATATCCCTTATCAGCAACCTGAACGCCCACATTTCCCCAGACATTCAGGTTGGCATTTAGCTGTCCTTCAACACCCGTTTTTATCTCGGCAATATTTCGGGCGCCATCCTGAGTGACTGACACGCCATCCATGCTGGTGCTGAAATCCTTACTGTTATGCAACCAGTTCACTTCCACAAATGGCTGGAACTCGCGGGATTTGCCATCGTCCATTTTATGATGGCTCTTCAACCAGGTTTTTACGCCAAGTCGAGTCTGAATGTTGCCGTCGCCGCTGCTATCAACAAGAGTACCGTTGCTTTCGCGATGCTTATCGGCCTTAACTCCCATCCAGGTAACCTGCGCTTGTGGCTGAACATACCATTCATTACGCGTTCCCTGGCTGCCATTAAATTCCGCTAATTTGTGTTTGTATCCGGTTTCCAGTGAAGCGGTAAATCCTTTTGATTTATAGGATTCACTTTGTAAATCATCACCCTTCACTGTGTTATCAAACCAGCTGTACTGCGCCCAACTGTCGAGATACGCTCCATTATGCGACTCGTCATCAGCATACCAGGTGGCATACAGGCCTGTGCTATATCCGTTCACACTCGCTTTTGAACGATAACCGGTTCGCGAGGAAATGGTTTTGCTGTCGCTGTTGCCATATCCCGCCATGACCCCAACATGCCAGCGGTCGCTGCCGTTTTGGCTCCACTGCGCGATATCGCCTCCCAGTTGCAGAACATAGCGATTGCTTTGGGTTTTCAGCTGACCGCTGCCATCGCGCCATTTATTGTGGCCACCTTCATGGCGCATCCACATAGAGGTTTGTTTCTGCTCACCCGTCACCATGTCGGTATAGTACGTATTTCCCAGACGCTCATGCAGACGAGTCGTAAACATTGCATTAGCTGCTGCAAGGTTCGCGATGTAGCTGCCCGCTTCCGGCCGCAGATCATTATCCACATTCAGATCCGGACCCGGCGTCGGCTCTGGAGTCGGAGTCGGTGTCGGCTCTGGAGTCGGTGTCGGGTTCGGATTAGGCTCCGGATTAGGCATCGGCTCTGGTTCCGGCTGCGGTTCAGCGGAATCACCACCGCTGGTCAGATACCAGTTACCGCTGTTTGCCCCCTGGCCACGTGCGAGAGTGTAGTCATACGCGCCCGCAACAATACGCCCCGCCTGAACAAACTCCCCCTCAGACTTACCGTCTACATGGATAAGTTCGATACCGTTAAGTGTTTTCGCGCCTGTACCACCAGCGTTATTCACCGTAACGGAGGTCGTGCCGCTGGTATCGCCCTCGACAACCAATTTATCAGTCACTGAATCATCGCCATTCAGTGCCGTATTCATCACCAGTCGGCCGTTATCACCGTGGTAGTTCCCCTTCACAACCAACGCGTTGCCAGCTTGCTGTCCTGACACTCCGGTCATCAGCGTACCGTTGTTGGTCAGATTACCGCCCAGAGTGTAATTAACAGGGGCCGTCGCTCTTTTTTCACCTTTATTATTTAACACCAGGGTACCGTTGTTCTCAACGTTTGCTCCCCCCAATCCCTGTGCATGACTTACCAGGACATTAGCCGAGCCAGCAATATTCATATTGGCCGTCAGGTTGCTGTTATCGCCCGCGAGGTCCAGCGTGCCGTCCTGAATATTCAGCTCCCCGTTACCCGTTAACGAACCGGCTGAAGTCCCCCCGTTGGCAAGAGTCAGGCTCCCGCCGTTTAAGTTCAGCAGCGAATCGGCGCTGCCATTGAGCGTATCCACGGTCTGGCTGTGACCATTCATATCCAGTTCAGTCTCTGCCGCCAGACGCAGTTCACGGGTATTACCTAACACATTATCGTTATTCAATAAGAGCGTCCCGCTGCGCAGATCGGTAATACCGGTATAGTCGTTGTCTTTGTTAGAAAGCGATACGGTCTGACCTTTCTGGCTGCTGAATGCCAGGTCACCACTACCGGTAATCTTTGCGCTGAGATCGGCGGCATTCTCGCTTTTACCGTTAGCACTCAGCACCAGGGCATCGCTGTCGGTAGCCTGCAAATCAAGCTGCGTCAGGCCATAGCCGATATACAGGCCATCATTGTTTACCCCACTCGTCAGACGATAGTCGTAAGTGCCGACGGCCGCTGTTTGTCCATTCTGCTGAATATCACGTTGGGCGCTGCTGGAGAGGATTTGCCCATTTTTATCCTGCAATTGCAGATTACCTGCATCCCCCAGAACCTCCGCACCTTGCGCATCAACCAGCTTAATGGCGCTGTTACCATCATCAACTTCAGTGAGCGATAACGCAGAATCAATATCACGAGATACTGAGCTTACAACGTTACTGTCAGAAACCTGAATCACACCCTCGCCGCGCAAATCCAGCGTTTTACTAACGTTGACCGTCCCTTCTGTCATCTGTGCACCCGCTGTCAGGGCACCAAAATCAACGGTTCCGCCGGAGAATCCCAGAGTGCTAATGGAATGAGCGCCCTTACCCACAGTTATCTGGCTTCCCTGACCCGCAGTGATCCCGCCTCTTTGCAGAAACTCAGCATTCTTTTCCAGGTTAAATGTCGTGTTCTGGAACGCCAGTGAACCCTGGAACCAGTCTGTATAAGCAAACTCATCGAAGGAGAATTCGTGATTCCCCATGTTTATTTCAACAATGCCTCTACCTTCAAGATCGTTATCAAATACCCAATCTTTGTTGGCATTAATTTGCAATTTGCCATCAACATCCAGCTCTGCACGGCCGATATTCTTGTCTTCAGAAATAACCGCGACAGCATCGGAAGCAACATCAATATATCCGTAGAATGAATTGTTATTGCCGGTCAACTCCACCGTCCCACCGTCGATACTTATTGTACCGTTGCCAGAGATCTTATTGGCAAAGGTCATGCTATCGTCAGCCTTCAGGTGTAATTTCCCGCGGTTGTTGATTTCTGCTGTACCTATATTTTGAGTGATCCCTAAAGCGCCATTTTGCTCAATTTTGACTTTACCGCTAAAGGCAGAGTTATCACCGGTTAAGTAAGTCGTGCCATTGAGCGCATTGATATAGCCCAGGCCCTCGCTGCCACTAACAATATCCGCGGAAATAGTCGCGTTTTTATCCGTGTGGTTTAAGGTGATTTTCTTCTCGGATGTCGAAGCCCACACAAACTCAATTTTTTCAGCATCAATAATCCCTGCCGCTTTCGCATCACTCCCTTCCTGCGCACCTAACGCCAACTCCGAGTTGGTGCTTAAACTAATAGTAGGCGCAGAAATTTTACCACCTTCCGAGACTGCCAACGTTGTATCGGAGTTTTGATTATAATAGCCCAGGCTAATTTGCTTACTGGCATTAACTTCACCGCCGTTATTAACTGACAGATACTGATTACCACCGTAACTGCTGAAAACGCCCATAAAGAAGGTTTCAGAATTTACCTGGCTGCCTTCCCCACTGACATTTCCCTGCGTATAAGTCAGACGACTGGTACCCTTAACATGAATTTTGCCGCCATTGGAGACATTAAAATAGCCGCGATCATGCCTGGAGCCGGAGTTTGAGTCATAGAGATCATCAGCATACAATTCACTACCGGCATTTGAGACGTTCAGGAAACCCGTCCCTTTCAGCAGGACGTCAAGCTGACCATTGATATAGACTTTCCCTCCGGTGATATCCAACCCGCCACCAGAATTGAGTGTGAAACGTGGACGAGAAGTGTCTGTAACGTTGATAACCAGATTAGCATTATCAGTCACCGTAATACGGTAATCGATGTTCTGATCGGCTTTGCCGTAATCAACAGTCTGGTCCTGGTTCACGATGAAATCACCAGAGAACGCCAGAGATGAATATAAACTTATCGCGCTAATTAAAACAGCCCGGGACTTTTTTCCTTTTATTTTGCTTCCCAGTTCAGAGCAGACGCTCCAACAGTTACGGGACCTGTTCCACTTTAGCCGATATATTTTATTCATCACAATCTCCAGCAATACATCCAAATAAAACCAAGATTGCTTAAACAGCAACGCATAAAATGCCATCCCGGTTGCTGTTCATCGCATATATAAATTCAAAAAAATCGCATAACATTGATAACCACATACCTGGGTATGTAGTTCAGAGAGCAATAAAAAATTAACTTACTACCGGACACCTATTTCAAATTAACAATCTTAACTTTATCCTTACATTAGCACCCAGTATCGAACATACGCGCATTATATGTATCTAAGAACTCAAATCAACTCAAAATATAAACAAGAAGCAGGCGTTTCGTATTTAATATATAATCAGCAAAAGTAATAACTCTAATTAGGTATTTAAATATAAGAATTGTCTTATTAAAAAATATATATGCGCATAGGACTGAATCCATTCAGCTTTTATTCATATAAAATCGTTAATTAATAGAATATATGATTTACAAGTGACTAAGAGAAATTACAAGATATGAAATTACAACTATATATAATATATGCATAAAACTCTACAGAAGGTCAATGATTCTCGCACCATATGCAGACATGGCGCAGTTTTATGCAATAGCAATCATACGTTCTGGAACATCACGCTATTCCCTGGGTATCGATTGTCAGACCGATAAACAGCTCGACGAGTTTGTGCCTACCGCCTTTCCCCCGTGCGAACGTGCACGAGACGGCAGTGGCCGAAGGTGAAGCCCGCGTATACGAACCGGAAGGCCTGTGCGTGGTGGACACGTCAATGATGACTGGCGAGAAGCACGGCTGCGTATTTTGTGGCGAACAGAATGCCGCTACGAGCTAAAAATTCAGTCGCGACTTGATTTAACTGTAGGCCTTGCAAGGTTGAGAGTTACCGTTCTGATACGGGACTAAATCCTGCTATAAAAACCTGAGGTAACTCTCATGCTACTCCCTCTCAGCAATCCTCAATAATCAGGTATACCGCTTTAACCGGGCCATGAACCCCAACGACTTTAATAAGCTCAATATCCGCCGTTGAACTAGGGCCGCTAATGATGTTTATGCAGGACGGCATACGTTCACCGGACTGTGCTTTCTGATGCAATTTTTCTGCAAGTTGCGCCACACGTGGCAGGATGGTGCTTTTGCGCAGGATAAAAATTGAGGACTCAGGGAGCAGACTCAACGAGCGCCCACGCTCAGTGGCGGAAAAAAGCACCACGCCTCCCGACTCTGTTAAGCCATATTCAGCATACACAACGCCAACTTTAGCCTGCTCTGCCTGCGAGATATTCTCGGCACCTTTCAGCGGATCCCACACGGCGGCATTGCATTCCTGTTGTAAACGTTCACTGATCCCCAGTTCTTCCAGTCGCGAGTCACCGCTAATCACAACCGACTGATCTCCCAGCTCTTTACACAGGCGTAATGCAGCTTCTGCGGCCTGCGCCTCGCTGGTCAGTTCACAACGCGTCAACATGACATCACTGGCAAACTGGATAAACGCGTCACAGCGCTGTTGCTGATTAAGTTCAGTAAGACGCTCGTTAGCATAGTTGTTAAGCGGCACATCTTCCGTTTGCGGTTCGAGTCGCAGCGGACGCCCCAGTGCCTGAGCAACGTTTTGCAAGAATTCTCTTCGATTATCCATTCTTT
Source organism: Escherichia whittamii (assembly GCF_014836715.1). Classification (GTDB taxonomy): domain Bacteria; phylum Pseudomonadota; class Gammaproteobacteria; order Enterobacterales; family Enterobacteriaceae; genus Escherichia; species Escherichia whittamii. The sequence goes on along the minus strand of NZ_JACSQI010000015.1, from coordinate 84,324 downwards.
TTCTCCTGCGCCTGATGTTTCTTAAACCAACTACGGAAACTCTCGCCGTCAGCTTCGGGAAGATCGCGTGCTTCCATCCAGTCGCTAATCGCGCCAAACTTGAGTGGTGTTTTGCCGCCATTGATAAACCAGCTTGCCGCATGGGCGCCAGCCATCATTCCGACTTTCCACAATCCCGGATGGCTATTGGCATAAGCGAACATTTTGATCGCCCGTTGCTCTGCTTTTGCGGTGATCCCTTTTTCAGCCATCACCCGACGGTGACGCAAAATCAGTTTGGACAGAGGAATACGCACTGGGCAAACGCTGTCACAGGCCGTGCATAAAGAGCAGGCGTAGGGCAGATCTTTAAAATCTTTATAGCCGCCAAGCAGTGGAGAAATCACCGCGCCGATTGCTCCTGGGTAAATAGAGCCGTATCCGTGACCGCCAATGTGGCGATATGCCGGACAAGTATTCATGCAGGCCCCGCAGCGAATACAGCGCAGCACATCCCGAAATTCAGAGGCCAGCACCTCAGAACGCCCGTTATCAACAATAACCAGATGAAACTCTTCAGGCCCGTCCACATGCCCCGCTTCGCGCGGCCCTGTCAGCCAGGTGTTGTATCCCGTCAAACGTGCGCCAACGGCACTGCGCGCCAGCATGGTGATCAATACATCAACCTCGGCAAACGTGGGGGCGATACGCTCCATCCCCATCACCGCAATGTGTGTTTTAGGTAGCGTGGTACACATTCGCGCATTACCTTCATTGGTCACCAGGCACACCGAACCGGTTTCTGCCACCGCGAAATTACAACCGGTTATACCGATTTCGGCACTGAGGAAATCTTCACGGATCTTTTGACGGATGAATAAGGTCATCGCTTCCGGCGTTTCCGGGCCATCATAGCCCAGACGTTCGTGTAGCACCCGGCGGATCTGGTGGCGATCTTTATGGATAGCCGGGACCACAACATGAGATGGCGGATCTTGATCCAACTGAAGAATGTATTCCCCCAGATCGGTTTCAATCACCTGAATGCCAGCATCCTGCAACACATGATTGACGCCAATCTCTTCGGTCACCATCGATTTAGATTTCACCACCTTCCGGGCATTTTTGCGTTGGGCGACCTGTAAAATGTAGCGGGTAGCGTCTTCTTTGGTTTTTGCAAAATAGACGTGACCGCCGTTTTGCGTTACTTTTTCGGAGAGCTGATACAGATAAGCATCAAGATTACTCAGAACATGATCACGTATCTGGCTGGCACGATCGCGCCACTCCTCCCAGTGACCTAATTCATCCACCATTTTTTGCCGATTTGCCCCAATACGCTGCTGCGCGTTTGCCACGGCTTTGCGCATGATCGGATCTTCAATTTGCTGACGGATGCGTGTCTTGAATTCTGTATTACTGGTTTTGATCGACATCTTTATCCCCTCAGCGGCTCATCAGCACTTCAGCAATATGCATCACTTTGACTTTCTGCCCTTCCCGTTGTAATCGCCCACTGATGTTCAGCAAGCAACTAATGTCGGCACCAATTAAATACTCAGGACGGACCTCCATCAGGTGTGAAACCTTTTCTTTCACCATCTCGCCGGATATTTCGGCCATTTTGACCGAGAACGTACCGCCAAACCCGCAGCAAGTATCCTGTTCGGCAAAGGGCAACAGCTCCAGTCCGCGTACATTTTTCAGCAGGGTAAGTGGTTCATCCTTCACACCCAGCTTACGAGCCAGACTACAGGATGGATGATATACCGCCCTCCCTTGCAAGCTGGCGCCTACATCGACCACCCCTAATGTATTAACAATAAAAGAAGTGAGATCCTGCATACGCGCAGCGACCTTTTCTGCACGTAATGCCCATTCTGGTTCGTCAGCCAGATATATTGGGTAACTTTTGACGGCGTAAGTGCAGGAACCGGCGGGAGAAATAATGGGATCGTCGTTATCTTCAAGTGCAGCGATCAGATTTTTCATCCCTGGGATCGCTTCTTTGATATAACCACTATTGATCGCAGGCTGACCGCAGCATCCCTGTTTCTCAGGAAAATTTACGCGACAACCGAGTTTTTCCAGTAGCAGCACGGAGTCTCGTGCCATCCTTGATTTCAGTGCATCACCGATACAGGTAACAAAGAAATTGACATTCACAACCAATACTCCATTGCTTCATTTCTATTTATGCCTGAATGCCCCCCTTCCGGGGTATCAGACATCAATAAAAATGGAGGCTTTTTTATTGGGTAGCAGAATACAAATTCAAATTGATTTGTATGACAAATCAATAATCCATCATTGGATACCTGGATGCAATAGCTAATTTTATTTCTTTCGGCATCGCTCACATTTTTATTATGATCGCCACTAACAAAACGGAATCATGCATTCGATATAATAACGCCATGAATCTCATGGAACTTATCTTAAATACCCATTTAGAGATACTCATTTGGCATCTATTAAAATAGACCCCAAATGAGTATAAATAAAATTATTAACAATAATCACACAACCATTAATAACTGTAATTTTATCTTACTGAAGCGATTCAGTGTGTGCTTTTTATTTTCATAATGAGATCCGGAATTCAGAAAAACATATAAAAATACCTGCTATAAGTCATATTTTCAGAGTACGGTTCAGGTACTCTAATTAGTTATGTAATTTTACGCCAAGACAGCCACGAACAAACTCAGGATTAAAATGTTTTACGGATTCGCCAACATACCCCAGATCAAGTGAGCTTATTTGCTCCATCTCTTTCTCTGTCAGTGAAAAATCCCAGACTGCAAAGTTCTCTTCAATACGATGCTGATGGGTCGATTTTGGAATAACAACCACTCCCCGTTGAATATTCCAGCGTAGAATTACCTGAGAAATCGATTTTTGGTGGGCATTTGCAATAGCCTGAAGCAGGCTGTTTTCAAATGGCTTATGTCTTCCACCGCCTAATGGTGCCCATGCTTCAGGCTGCACGTTGTAGTACTTCATGGTTGCCAGCGCTTCTGGTTGGGCAAAATAGGGATGCAACTCAACCTGGTTGACCATTGGCTTAATTCTGACCGTTTCACAAAAGTTTGCCAGAACATGAGGATAGAAATTGGAAACCCCAATCGCTTTCAGTTTGCCCTCTTCATAGGCCTCTTCCAGTGCACGCCATGCACTGAAATAATCGCGCATTGCCTGGTGCAATAAATAGAGATCAAAGTATTCAAGTCCCGATTTTTTTAATGACGCTTCAATACCTGCTTTTGCCGTATCCTGATCAACCATGTCCTGCACCCACAATTTAGAAGTAATAAATAACTCCTCGCGGGTACACAAACCTTCCGAAATGGCTTCACGAATAGCGTCGCCGACGGCGTCTTCATTACCATATACCGCTGCAGTGTCGATGAGTCGATAACCGGTTCGGATAGCATTCAACACTGATTGTTTACACACTTCTTTATCGGTAACCTGAAAAACACCAAATCCCATCATCGGCATTTTCATATTGTTGCTTAATACGGAAAATTCCACTAGCAGTCCCTCCATCACGTATGAATCATTAGTCTACGTTAAAACATGGCCACAGATTAGTATGTGGATTTTGATATCACTTATGTAAAAATTTCATTAATAATAGGGGACTGTAATTTTTCTATTATGGGAAAAATGAAGCAGACACGATGAGATTGATAACAAGCACAACATTGCCTGATGCGCTATGATTATCATACCAACCAGAGAATCGTAATATATTGAATTTGCGCTATTTTGTAGGCCAACCAGGTTCCGGCATGCACAACAGACATTGGCCAACAATTTGAGATACTGCCAGTCGCCTGGCCTCGGCCCCTTCTATTTTTGATACACTTATAGCCTTTGTCATACGAAAAATGTGCGAAATGGCGAAGGATAAATGGAGAATGTTATGATCAGGCAGAAGATTTTGCAGCAGCTCCTGGAGTGGATTGAGTGCAATCTCGGTAACCCTATCTCAATCGAAGATATCGCACAGAAATCTGGCTACAGTAGACGCAATATCCAGCTCCTGTTCAGAAACTTCATGCATGTGCCACTGGGAGAATACATTCGCAAACGAAGACTTTGCCGGGCGGCCATTCTTGTCCGACTCACAGCGAAATCTATGCTTGATATTGCACTATCTTTGCATTTTGATTCACAGCAGTCATTCAGTCGCGAATTCAAAAAATTATTCGGATGCTCTCCCCGAGAATACCGGCTCCGTGATTATTGGGATCTGGAAAATATCTTTCCTCCATTTTTAACACGTCAGTATCCAAAAACTGATTGCACATTAATCCATTTCCCAGAAACACGTATTTTTGGCAATGCATTTAAATATGATATTGAAGTATCGAATAAATCACCAGATGAAGAAGTTAAACTGCGACGTCATTATTTAGCCAGATATATGAGGAATTTTAAGACGGATATCTATTTCGTCTCAACGTTTAAACCATCAACAAAGTCGGTCGATTTACTCACAGTTGAAACCTTTGTCGGTACGGTATGTGAACATGCTGATACAGACATGCCGAAAGAGTGGTCAACGACCCAGGGACTTTATGCCTCTTTCCGCTATGAAGGAGACTGGGAATATTACCCTGACTGGGTACGGAACGTCTATCTGATAGAGTTACCTGCAAGGGGGTTAGCCAGAGTGAACGGCAGCGATATTGAGCGATTTTATTACAATGATAATTTCGTAGAACAAGATAGCAATGATGTTGTTTGCGAAATTTTCATCCCCGTTCGTCCGGTTTAGTTTGTAACTCCATCACATGAGATTTACCTACCCTGCCACCGTCTAATCGGTACCAGGGTAGGTATTCAGTAAATAATGGCGCTGCGCATGTCAACGCCATTATTATTTATTACATCGTCGCTTTTATTTCTCCTCAGCGTCTTCAGTCTCTGCAGCAACGGCGTTAATTGTCACCTTCACAGGCTTCATTTCGTACCCGCCATACGTCAGTGCGTTGTATGTAAACGTATAGACACCTGGCTTGCTGGTACTAAATGTACGCGTGATTTTCCCGCTCGAGAAATGGTCAGCCTTCGACGGCAGGAATTTATAATCCTTCTCCGTCACCCCTTCCGGAGCCTCAATGTCGACCCACACATTCCCCCCAACAGGGTTATTTGCCGAGAACAGGGTAACCGTCATTGTTGCGGTCTGTACCCCATCCGCCACCAGAGAAGGTGTATCAGTTGAGGCCTTGAGTTCCGCATTTTTATCATCCGCGACGAATTTAGATTCGGCAGTTTTCGTCGATTCCTGACCGTCGGCCTGACTCACTTTCGCCGTGAGTGTATATTTCGCTGCGACAGTGGTCGTGGCGGTGAAAATAGCCTGCCCTTGCTCATTAGTTTTCGCCGTCCCATCGGGATCCAGAACTAAATTTGCCGGGCTGGCAGTCAGCGTCACGTCGCTATCTTTCAACAGGTTGTTATTGGCATCAGTCACCGTAACTTTATACGTCTGTTTGGCTTTGCCATCCGCCAGTGCGTAGTTGCCAATCACCTCAATACCGGAGACGGTTGCGGTCGCCTTATCGGCCACAAACGTTATAGTCTGCGCAGTCGAAGGCTGGTCATTTCCTGCTGACGCCGTGATCTCATACGTTCCGGCAGTCACGGAAACCACTTTCAGTACCGCTTTACCCTCCTCGTTGGCGTTCACCATGATATTACCGTCTGCAAGCGGTTTGACGCCCCGAGGCAGATTAAAGACGACCACAGCGCCAGGAAGAAGGTTGCCGTATTGATCCTTAACCGTTGCCGTCAGCGTAAAGGCATCTTTGTCGTTTGCCACTTTTGGCGATACGTCATCAACCTCCAGGCTCGCCTGACCGGTACTGAAATCCGCCTTGAATTTCACCGTAACCGTCTTCTGAACACCATTCACAGAGGCCGTGATGCTGTGTTCCCCGGCAACCGTTGACATCAGCTCAATGTCAGCTTTACCTGCCGTATTGGTTGTTACCGTATTCCCCGTCTTGCTGGTCACACCCGTCGGTAAATTCAGCGTAACTTCTTGCCCCTGCAACGGGTTACCATAGGTGTCCACAACGGTCAGGGTTACCTGGTTAGTCGACTGTCCATTAGCCAGCTGGTTATCAACCTTCACCGTCATATCACGTATCTCAGCCTTAGATGCGTCACCTGCAACGTTCAGCACCAGCGGTTTTGCTGCGGCATTTATGCCGTTCACTCGCGGCATCACAGACAACTGGCCCGCGGCAGATCCCAGAGTTAAGGTCGCCACATAGACCCCATTACCGTTCTCTGTCCAGTTTCCTGCTGAAGGACGCTCTGACCCCGTGCTGGCGGCACCACTAAACTGCGGTGCATCTGGCTTCAGCCCGGTGACAGGGTTCCCGAACGCATCCTTCGCGGTGAAGGTGAGTTCCGTTGTCGTTTTAACAGTCGGAGCCTCATTGCCAGCAACAAGCGTAGAGTTCGCTGATGACATATCCCCCGCAACGACAGTCAACTGCGCAGCATCGGTGACTGCTGGCTGGCCGTTGAAGAGCGGCATGACGAGAAGCTCACCAGTCTTTCCGCCTGTGGTCAGCGTAGCGACATAGGAACCATCGCCTTGCTCGGTCCAGTTGGATACCGTCGCCCCTTCAGACGCAGCACCCGTCAGGCTTGCCGACAGGGAAAGGCCACTGATAGCGTTGCCATGCGCATCTTTTGCAATAAGCGTCACGGTTGTGCTTTCACCAGCTTTTACGTGATCTTTTGCTACAGAGACTTTCGACTGGTTCGAAGATAACGCATCAGCCACCACGGTTACTTTCGCCGCCTTTGCTGCCGCGTCCTGCCCATTGAGCTTCGGCATAACCTCTAATTCCCCCGCCGTAGTGCCGAGAGTAATCTGCGCAGTCCAGGTCCCGTCGCCATTATCCGTCCAGCCTGATGCCGTAGCCCCCGCAGCGGCTGCGCCCGATAATGACGGTGCATCCGGATTGAGGCCAGTTACAGGGTTGCCATTGGCATCTTTTGCCGTCCAGATTGCCGTAAGCGTACCGCCAACCACCGGTTTATCCGGATTCAGGGCGATGGTCGAATGTGCTGCATCAAGCGGCCCGGCGACAAACTTCAGCGTTTGTTGTAATGAGCCCAACTGATACTGCTCGCTAAAGGCACGCACAACAACGTTTCCGGCACGGGTCGAAGAAACCGTAGCGCTGTAAACGCCTGGTTTTATCTCCGAAATGGCACCAATGGTGACACCATTGCTATCCTGCGGAACAAATCGCAAGCGGCTGGCCTCTCCCGTCACCGGGTTACCATCAGTATCCACCGCAGTAAGCGTCAGCGTGTGGGATTGCTGACCATCGGCAACCACGTCTCCTGAAAGTTCATTCACGCTCAGAGTAGACTTTGACACATCCATCATCGTGGCACGCAATTCTGCAGTGACGGTTTTGCTCATGCCATCAACGCTAACAGTAATCGTTGCCTCACCTGATTGCGTTCCGGTAGTAAAGACCGACTGGTACACCCCAGCTTCAGTTTCCGTGAACTCACTCAGCGTTGGCTGTGCCTGTGATTTAGTGGCCTTCAGGGTACGTGTCACAATATTTCCAGCCGGCTTGAACGTCAGCTTACTCTTGATCTGATCTTTCATGCCCGTGACTGGCTGCCCCTCGGCGTCGCGCAGAGAAAGCACCAGTGGCTTTTGCTCACTACCGTTAGCAAGCATTTGGATACGGCTCTGACCGTCAAGCGTTAACGCCGTACGATCGGCACTCATACCAGCTCCGGTAATGACCACCTCTGTCTGCACGCGTTTTGAGGCATTGCCTTTGTTATCGTAGGCAACCGCAGAAATCGCGTAATAATTGTCTTTGCCTGCCTGATAAGCCGGCAGCGTCACTTGCCACTGATTACCCTGCCCCGTAATTTTTCCGCCTGCGGCCAGCAAAGACGGTGCATCCCATTGTACATTTTTCAGACCGTGAGTTGCTTTGCTCACCACAAGGCCCAGGGAAACCGTCTGCCCGCCCTTACCTTCAATACGGTCAGGCAGAGCAATACGGATCACTTCAGATTTACGATACTCAAGAACGATATTGTTATTACGCTCAACCAGATCATAGCGGCTGCCTGCCAGTACCCGACGCTCGCGAATGCTATCCGTATCGAGTTGTTTCTCCAAAGGTTCGCCAATTCGGTAGTTAACTTCCAGGCCAAAGCGAGTGTCATTCTCACCGCTCTTGCCCTGCTTATGCCCGGCACTCAGTGTCAGCAGAGGCACTGGCGTATAGGTCACCTCGGCAGAAATAGCATGCGGGTCTTTCTGGCGCTTATCTTTACCAAACAGCCCGACTTCATCACCATAATACTGTTCATACATCAGGCTTGCGCCAAGCTGCGGCCAGGCAGGTAAATAGCCCTCTGCGCGGATATCCCAGCCATTCGCCGGGCGTTCCTGATAATCCTCAACATCCGGCGATTTTTTCCAGCCAGAAGCCCGAATATACCCATTGGCGCTCAGTTTCAGATAATCGCGCCAGTATTCCGCACCAACACCAATGCGGGTATGACTACGGGATAAATCATGGTCGATAAAGGTGTTCACCCCCGCCATCCAGTCATTTCCTGAAAAATGACGCCAGCCGAAACCAATATTTGACTGGGTACGATCGTCGGTACGATGTATTGCCCCCTGAGTGAACAACATATTTGTCGGCGTATCATAAATCGGATAAAGCATTTCAAGCGAAGAATCCTTCAGCGAGAAATCTTTATCGACATTCAGTTTGACGCGCGCAGTACCATATTTCCCGAGCCACTCCTGTATTTCCTGGTTAGCTTTCGCTGTGGCCATTCCGGTAATAAAGTTACGTGTTGCATCGCTATCTGGCTGACTGCTTAAAAATGTCCCGGCATTTGCGGCAAACGACGCGACATTTTTCTCCACATTATCATCAGCAGTCACCGTGGTATTTTCCATGCTCAACCGTGGCTGAACCGCATTCTGCGCACGTGCCGCCATTACTGGCGTAAAGGTGACAGCGAGTGGAAAAAGGACCTGAACAGAGATATTTGCCCACGCCACGCAGCGGGCCAGAAATGAATAACGAAATCGTGGTTGTTTATGACCTGTTTTATAACGTGACATTGAGATAATTTCCTGATGAACGAATTAACGAACATAGGCAGACGCAAATAATAGCGTCTGCCTGTCAGAAAAACCGGTAATTTCCCGGTTTCCTTTTCCGCAGAAAAGGAAATACCTTTATGTAAGAAAGTGCACCGCCACCTAATATATCCAGCGCCTGTAGCCACTCATCAGGTGGTTTGGCGCGGGATTATATTTTTATTTACAGGGGAGAATTTAGCTTTTTGTGCAAGTCATAAAATAGATATCTACGTTCTATTTCTTACTCTGCGGACAGTGAATAATTCATTATTCAGAGTGCATAATAATGACCTGTTTTTAAATTATTACGATTGGAATTACGTCGAAGTAGGTATATACACAGGAATAAACCAATATATTTTTTATGGGTATTCATTTTCCTTCATCGGGCTGTAAATTCCGGGGGATGTCGAGCTTGCACTGCTCATCTAAACACACAGACAGATTTATGAATTTTGTTCATAACCCCTGACAAATCCTGCCGTCTAATCGCGTGACTGCCTTTACGTTATGCTTCTTATGAACGATAACGGAAGGATAACACCATGCAAAAAGTAAAACTGAATAACGGTATTGAAATGCCCTTACTGGGATTTGGTGTATTTCAGATGACCGATGCCGCGGAATGCGAAAGAGCGGTCATTGATGCGATTAACACCGGTTATCGACTGATTGACACCGCCGCCTCCTATCAAAATGAAACCCAGGTCGGGAATGCGCTGAAACAAAGCGGCATTGCGCGTAACGAACTCTTTGTCACCACTAAACTCTGGTTGCAGGATACCAGTTATGAAGGGGCCAAAGCCCAGTTCGAACGCTCTTTGAATCGACTGCAACTTGACTACGTTGATCTGTATTTGATTCACCAGCCTTACGGTGATGTCCACGGCGCCTGGCGTGCCATGGAAGAGCTGCAACAGGCAGGTAAAATTCGCGCTATTGGTGTCAGCAATTTCCATCCTGATCGACTGGCTGACCTTATCGCCTTTAATAAAGTGGTTCCTGCGGTAAACCAGATTGAAGTTAACCCCTTCAACCAGCAGCTACAGGCCGTTCCGTGGATGCAAAGCCGTGGCATTCAGCCAGAAGCCTGGGCACCGTTTGCGGAAGGTAAAAATGGTCTGTTCCAGCATCCTGTTCTCACGGCAATTGGTGAGAAGTATGGCAAAAGCGTGGGCCAGGTTGTTCTGCGCTGGATCTACCAACGAGGCATTGTTTCGCTGGCAAAATCAGTACGCAAAGAACGCATGGAAGAGAACATCAACATTCTCGATTTTGAACTCGCTCCTGAAGATATGCTGCAAATTACCGCCCTTGATACCGCAACCAGCGCCTTCTTCTCCCACCGCGATCCCGCCATGGTGGAATGGCTGACTGGCCGCAAACTTGCTGTTTAAGCCGCGCTAAAAGAGGTATTCAATCAATGCAAAAACGTTATCTGGGTAAATCCGGACTCGAAGTTTCCGCTCTTGGGCTCGGTTGCATGGGCTTAAGCCACGGCTACGGCCCGGCGACAGATACCCGTCAGGCTATCGAACTTATTCGTGCTGCGGTTGAACGTGGCGTCACCTTCTTCGATACCGCCGAAGTGTATGGTCCGTATCTGAATGAAGAAGTGGTCGGTGAAGCCTTAAAACCGTTTCGTGACCGAGTGGTGATTGCCACTAAATTTGGTTTTACCTTCGGTGATGATAATAAGCAGCAGATTTTAAACAGCCGCCCGGAACATATCCGTGAAGCCGTTGAAGGATCATTGCGCCGCCTTAAGACAGATGTTATTGACCTGCTGTATCAACACCGTGTCGATCCCGATGTCCCGATTGAAGATGTTGCAGGAACGGTGAAAGACCTTATCGCAGAAGGTAAAGTCCAACATTTCGGGCTGTCCGAAGCGGGTGCGCAAACCATTCGCCGTGCGCACGCTGTACAACCTGTCACCGCCCTGCAAAGCGAATATTCCATGTGGTGGCGTGAACCTGAACAGGAAATTCTGCCGTTGCTGGAGGAGCTGGGTATTGGTTTTGTACCCTTCAGCCCATTAGGCAAAGGTTTCCTGACGGGGTCGATTAAACCAGGAACGACGTTTGGCAAGGATGATTACCGCAGTACCGTGCCACGTTTCACCGAACAGGCGATTGAAGCCAATGAAAAACTGGTCACCTTGTTGGGTGAGCTGGCTGCAGAGAAAGGCGTAACCTCTGCACAAATCGCTCTGGCATGGCTGTTAGCACAAAAGCCATGGATTGTTCCCATCCCTGGCACCACTAAACTGCACCGACTGGAAGAAAACCTGGCCGCTGCCAACATCATTCTTTCGCAGAAAGATACGCAGCAAATAACCCAGGCGCTGGAAACGATTAAAATCGTCGGTGAACGTTACTCGCCTGAGCACCAGGCTCGCGTAGGCCGCTGATGTCCAAACGGGTCCACAGCGAAATGTGGCCCCGTTACTCTGAATAGCGAAGTGCATCGATTAACAGCGCAAAAGCTGGCGGATGCTGCCTGCGGCTAGGGTAGTAAAGATAGTATCCGGGAAAAGTTGGACACCACTCCTGCAACACCTGAATAAGTTTGCCTGACTTTACATACTCCTGAACCATGTCTTCAGGGACACAAGCGATCCCAAACCCTGATAACGCGGCATCAATTCTTACTGGCAATGGGCTACACGTCAGTTGCCCCTCAACCTTGACGCGAAGTGGTTTCCCTTCTCGCTCGAACTCCCAGTGGTAAAGCCCGCCGGCGGTTGGCAAACGCATATTGATGCAGCAATGATTTTGTAGCTCGTGAGGTGTTTCAGGTAAGGAGTTAGCGGCAAAATACTCCGGCGCCCCCACCACGGCCATCCGCATATCTGGTCCAATCCGCACTGCAATCATATCCTTATCCACACTTTCACCCAGACGGATCCCTGCATCAAAACGGCCTTCAACAATATCGACAAAACCGTTATCCACCACCAGTTCAACATTGATTTCGGGATACTCCCTGAGGAACGGTTTTAGCTTTGGCCAGACCAGACTTTGTGCGGCATGTTCCCCGGCGGATAAACGAATATTACCGGAGGGCGTGCCGTTCAGTTGCACAAGCGATTCCAGCTCCTGCTCAAGCTCGTCTATACGCGGCTCAAGACAGGCAATGATTCTCTCCCCCGCTTCTGTGGGAGCTACACTGCGGGTAGTCCGTGTCAGAAGGCGGATATTTAACCTTTCCTCCAGTGCCTTCATTGCATGACTGAGAGCAGACTGAGAAACACCGAGTTTGCCCCTGCTTTGGTAAAACTTCGCTCCCTTGCCACCACAAGAAAAATTTGCAGTTCGTTGAAGTTTTCTTTGAGCATTGGCGATTTCCTTATGGAAGCATTCCCTTCAAAGCGCACTCATGAAGGGCGTTCATAGATACAATTATTTTAGCCACATTACTGACAATCATGATAATTGATAATCTGTATGTATCGAAAATAAAGATTAATTATCATGAGGTTTACCATGAAAATACTCGTTGCAGGCGCGACAGGAAGCATCGGTATTCATGTAGTAAATACCGCTATTGCAATGGGTCATCAGCCCGCGGCTCTGGTCAGTACCCTGAACAACGACGCCGCTAAAAATAAACCATTCGAACTGGTCGCAGAACGAGGAGAAGCGCAGCAGGATTTTCCCCCTCTGTTTGCAAACCTGCAGAGTGATAATCCTCAAAAAACGATGAGTTTTTCGATATAGACAATATGCCTCTGCGTGAAGAACCTGAATGTATTATTAACGACCTGAATCTGCACACCTGGGTTAACTAATTTTAAAATATGACAATTTTATCATATAGCGGTCAGTATTATGACAGCTTTAATCTGTACAATTATCAGGAAAGAGACGTTCTCTCCCATATTAATTCATTTTCAAACATATAACTTAGATTAGGTATTAGTTATGAAAACACGACTTGTTACTACATTAGTCATGGGCTTTATTTCGGTGAATGTTGCATTTGCAGCGCAAGAAATTAATCATACAGATGGCAAAGAAAAGATTGGTGTAGTCTCAGCCAGCAATGCCTTGACGCTTGATGAGTTATCGAATGCGCTTTCTCGTAAGGCTGATGAGCAAGGAGCAACGTCGTTCAAAATCCTGTCTACCACGGGGAATAACAAACTGCACGGAGTTGCTGAAATCTATAAGTAAATAGTAAATGATGTGCCATGGACTGTTTATCATGAGCATCGGTTCCATGGCTTGTCCTTACGGCGAAAATGCAGTCTCAGCAGATTGTAAACACGGTACATTTCTGAGTGTGAATAGCACAATTATGCGGGGATCATACAAGGAGAGCAGCTAATCCTCAGGGCCAATCTCAGGCGTAGACCAGGGATCACTTGTGTGCGATTAGTAATAATTGATGTAATACATCTTTCCAAATTTGTGATACAGTTTAAAAAATTGGTTGACCAAACTCGTTATCTATATAAGAGGCGCTTATGAGGTGCGCTCTTTTTTAAAGCGAGGAAATACCAATGAAAGAGAATAAGATACAAGAAATCAGTAATAAGCTGATTAATATTGTTGTTTTGGTTGCAGTTGTAGAATATGCTTATTTATTCCTCCATTACTATTAATTACATCTAAAAACAATTCCCTTAGGTGATATTTAAAATATGTATACTCCACCTACTTTGTAATAGTTATGCCAGTGGGGAAGGATATTCGTACGGTTTCGCAGGGAAGTTTAAAGAAACCGTATTTGTGCCGCACGAAAAGAGATTGCGCATTGAGTCAGCATTTTAGTTACCCAATGCGCATGTTGGTTCACCAAATTGTTACTTTGGCTGCGTGATAAATAATCAGCCGGTAAAGCAAGGTTCACCCACATTCTCAAATGCGTTAATACCGATCATCTGGTAGTGTAGTGGCACACTGAATTTGGCCACCTGAACAGAGGTGATATGCTCACCTCGCTCCTAATCACCTTACCGAACACGTACGGCAAATAGACTCGATCCTGAACCCATCGGTCCCAAATTTGTCCCAGTCAAAAAATAAGGAAGGTACTAATGATGTGTAACTTATTGATTTAAATGGTGCCGATAATAGGAGTCGAACCTACGACCTTCGCATTACGAATGCGCTGCTCTACCAACTGAGCTATATCGGCCCTGAAAAGGACATGTTCACGAACGTGAATCACGGTGGACAAGGTTAAAACTAACCGGGCGATGCGTCAATGGCCTTGTGAATCAAATGGCTACTTTTGCATCACCCGTTTTTATTTACGCACGTATGGTGTAATCACCAATGCCGATCCACTTGTAGGTGGTCAGCGCTTCCAGCCCCATTGGGCCGCGCGCGTGGAGTTTTTGTGTGCTTACCGCGACTTCCGCGCCAAGACCAAACTGACCACCGTCGGTAAAACGCGTAGAGGCGTTCACGTAAACAGCAGACGAATCCACTTCGTTGACAAAACGCTGGGCGTTTCGCATATCGCGGGTCAAGATCGCATCGGAGTGTTGCGTGCCATGCTCGCGAATATGGGCAATGGCGTCGTCCAGATCGCTGACGATTTTAACGTTCAAATCTAATGACAGAAATTCATCGTCATACTCTTCGGCTTTAACAGCAACCACCTTCGCGGGTCCTGCCTGCAACTGCGCCAGTGCGACAGCATCTGCGTGTAATGTCACGCCGCTTTCAGCCATTTGCTTGCTTAACGCGGGCAGGAAGCTATCAGCGATGTTTTTATTCACCAGCAACGTTTCTACCGTATTACACGTGCTCGGGCGCTGAGTTTTCGCGTTGACGATCACTTTCAGGGCTTCAGCGATCTCTGCACTTTCATCAACGTAAATATGGCAAACCCCAATACCGCCAGTGATCACCGGTATCGTCGACTGTTCGCGGCACAGCTTATGCAGACCAGCACCGCCGCGCGGGATTAGCATGTCGATGTATTTATCCATACGCAGCATTTCACTGACCAACGCGCGGTCAGGATTATCAATTGCCTGTACTGCACCTGCCGGTAAACCGCAGGATTTCAGGGCGTCCTGAATCACCGCCACCGTTGCAGCGTTAGTGCGACAGGTTTCTTTGCCGCCGCGCAGGATCACCGCATTACCCGTTTTCAGGCACAGTGAAGCAACATCGACCGTCACGTTCGGGCGCGCTTCATAAATTACGCCAATCACACCCAGCGGTACGCGACGACGCTCCAGACGTAAGCCACTGTCCAGCCCCCCGCCGTCAATCACCTGCCCCACCGGATCGGCGAGATTACACACCTGGCGCACATCATCGGCAATGCCTTTCAGCCGCGCGGGCGTCAACGCCAGACGATCAAGCATCGCTTCACTAAGACCATTGGCACGTGCGTCAGCAACATCCTGGGTATTAGCATTGAGGATGCTTTCGCTTTGTGCTTCCAGTTCATCGGCGATCTTTTCCAGCACGCGATTTTTTTCGCGGCTGGAGAGTTGCGCTAATTTATACGAGGCTTGCTTCGCGGCAATGCCCATTTGTTCCAGCATCGGCCTGCTCCTTAACGGGTAATCATGTCATCACGGTGAACGGCAACCGGGCCGTATTCATATCCCAGTATTGCATCAATTTCTTGCGAGTGATGTCCGGCAATACGGCGCAACGCATCGCTATTATAGCGACTGACGCCGTGGGCAATATCGCGACCTTCGAGGTTACAAATGCGGATCACTTCACCACGCGAGAAGTTGCCGGTTACGCTCTTAATGCCTTTCGGCAACAGAGAGCTGCCGCGTTCAAGAATGGCGGCAGTTGCCCCTTCATCAACGGTGATTTCACCGGCTGGCGGTGCACCAAAAATCCAGCGTTTTCGGTTTTCTAAAGGCGTTGCCTGAGCATGGAACAGTGTACCTACGGAAATACCTTCCACCACGTCGCCAATCACACCCGGCTTGCTGCCCGCGGCAATAATGGTGTCAATACCCGCGCGACAAGCTACGTCAGCGGCCTGCAATTTAGTCCCCATGCCACCGGTTCCCAGGCCTGAAACGCTGTCACCAGCAATCGCGCGCAGTGCGTCATCAATGCCGTAAACATCTTTAATCAGCTCTGCCTGTGGGTTGCTGCGTGGGTCAGCGGTATACAAGCCTTTTTGATCGGTCAGCAGCAGTAGCTTATCAGCACCAGCCAGAATCGCCGCCAGTGCCGAAAGGTTGTCGTTGTCACCAACTTTAATTTCAGCCGTAGCGACAGCATCGTTCTCATTAATTACCGGAACGATATTGTTATCGAGCAGCGCACGCAGCGTATCGCGGGCGTTCAGGAAACGTTCACGATCTTCCATATCGGCACGGGTCAGCAGCATCTGCCCGACATGAATGCCGTAAATTGAAAACAGCTGTTCCCACAGTTGAATCAGTCGACTCTGCCCTACCGCCGCCAGCAGTTGTTTTGAGGCGATAGTCGCTGGCAGTTCCGGGTAACCCAGGTGCTCACGCCCGGCAGCAATCGCGCCCGACGTCACAATTACAATCCGATGCCCGGCGGCATGCAACTGCGCGCACTGGCGAACAAGTTCAACGATATGGGCACGGTTCAGGCGGCGCGATCCGCCTGTTAGCACACTGGTGCCGAGTTTTACCACCAGCGTCTGGCTGTCACTCATGATTCTCTGCCATTCAATTTTAGGAAAAATGATATCAAACGAACGTTTTAGCAGGACTGTCGCCCGTTGCCAACCATCTGCGAGCAAAGCATAGCGTTTTGTTGCGCGGGATCAGCAAGCGTAGCGGCAGTTGTTTACGCTTTTATTACAGATTTAATAAATTAGCACATTTTAAGAATATTATTAAGCTGTAATATATCTTTAACAATCTCAGGTTAAAAACTTTCCTGTTTTCGACGGAACTCTTCCGAAGAATATTCGCGCGTTAATTAAAATCAGGAATGAAAATGAAAAAGAGCACTCTGGCATTAGTGGTGATGGGCATTGTGGCTCTGCATCCGTACAGGCCGCAGAAGTATATAACAAAGACGGTAATAAACTGGATGTTTATGGCAAAGTTAAAGCCATGCATTATATGAGTGATAATGACAGTAAAGATGGCGACCAGAGTTATATCCGCTTTGGTTTTAAAGGCGAAACACAAATTAACGATCAACTAACTGGTTACGGTCGTTGGGAAGCAGAGTTTGCTGGCAATAAAGCGGAGAGTGATACCGCACAGCAAAAAACACGTCTTGCTTTTGCCGGATTGAAATATAAGGATTTAGGATCTTTCGATTATGGTCGTAACCTGGGCGCGTTATATGACGTGGAAGCCTGGACCGATATGTTCCCGGAATTCGGTGGCGACTCCTCCGCGCAGACCGATAACTTTATGACCAAACGCGCCAGCGGTCTGGCGACGTATCGGAACACAGACTTTTTCGGCGTTATCGATGGTCTGAATTTAACCCTGCAATATCAAGGGAAAAACGAAAACCGTGATGTGAAAAAGCAGAATGGCGATGGCTTCGGCACCTCGTTAACCTATGACTTTGGCGGCAGCGATTTCGCTATCAGTGGTGCCTATACCAACTCTGATCGCACCAACGAGCAAAATCTGCAAAGCCGAGGCACGGGCAAGCGTGCAGAAGCGTGGGCTACAGGCCTGAAATACGATGCTAATAATATTTATCTGGCCACCTTCTATTCTGAAACACGCAAAATGACGCCAATATCTGGCGGCTTTGCCAATAAGACACAGAACGTTGAAGCGGTCGCTCAATACCAGTTTGATTTTGGTCTGCGTCCGTCGTTGGGTTATGTCTTATCGAAAGGGAAAGATATTGAAGGGATCGGTGATGAAGATCTGGTCAATTATATCGATGTCGGTGCTACTTATTATTTCAACAAAAATATGTCGGCGTTTGTCGATTATAAAATAAACCAACTGGATAGCGATAATAAGCTGAATATCAATAATGATGATATTGTCGCGGTTGGCATGACCTATCAGTTTTAATGAATATTGCCGGATGCGATGCATCCGGCACATTTCATTCACGCCGTTAACTTCACCGGCTCGTCACGAAAATCATCCGCCGGTTCCAGTTTCAGATTCAACGTCACCAACAGTTCACGCAGCTTCTCGTGAAACTCACGCAGGGTGTGTTCCAGTCGCTCAACCACTTCAGTGTCTTTTACCGGAACACTCTTCCAGTCGCCTGCTTTATCAAACAGACCAAACTGGTAACTGTAAGTAAAACGGGATTCCTGCGCTTCCAGTTCCATCCACCAGCCCCAAAACTCACGCACTTCCGGCGCGGGTTTCACGTTGACGCATACAGCCAGACAATCGAAAAAGAATCGATTATCTTCGCACTTACCTTCACGAATATACGGGCCTAGTGCGGTAAATTTTTTGATCAATCTGCTTTTCGGGTGTCCACTCGGTAACGTCATTGCGATCTCCTGTTGTGATGCAACTGTTTTACCAAATTGACAAAATTTAGCAAATTTTTAACACAACCGTTTTTCGATCCAGTTGGTAATTTCCTGAAGCGCCTTGTCAAAACTCCGATACACGGGGTTAAACGGAATCTCTAACAATTTACCATCAGCAGATGACGACGTGATTAAGCGTGAATCCTCTTCCGGGCTGAACGGATCGTTCTTCCAGTACCCTGATAACATTGGCGTTGGGCAACGACGTCCCAGCAATCCTTGCACTTTTAATGAGTAGCGATTCAGCTCAACACGCAACGCTTCATCAGAAGCATCATGCATTCCCAGTCGGCTCGCCAGAACGTCAAGATACATTTCCGGCACTTGTTGCTGGCACTTAAAATCACTCAGCAGGGTGTGAACCACCGGGCCAAGACAGGCCACCGCTTTCAAACGTGATGCCTCGAGATAAGCCAGGCGTACAGCAACGTTAGCACCGAAACGAAAACCAAAGGTGGCAACGCGAGTGTGATCTACCCATGGAACGTTGGGCAGTGCCTTTAAGACATGTTGGTGCAGCAGGCTGGAATCCTGGGTGAGTTTCCACTTCGAGGAAAAACCGACCGAGGGCATATCAATAGTCAGCATCGCAATACCACGGGGCGCAAAATAACGTTCATAAAGAGTGTAATAGTCCGTCTGCATCGCATCCAGGCCACCACACATTAATACGGTCGGGAACGGGCCATCACCTTGTGGCATATGCAAAAAGCCAGTGATGGGCGAGCCACCTGGTACGGTGAACTCCATCTGACGCATGGTACCCGGCAGACGTTGCGCCGCTTCTTCATAAGCTCGGTTTGCTAATGCCTGCGCTTGCTCTGCCAGGTCATCCCCTTTCAGATGGGGATAGGCAGCGATGTTATATAACGTGGCAGCATGTAGCCAGTAACGCCCGCTGACCTGCGGATCTTCTTGCGCACATGCTTTCTGTTGCCATTCCATCGCCTGAGTGGCCCATTCATAAATCCAGTTGCCGCCGCGGTAGCCAATTACCGTATCGTATAAATCATTATCGGTACGTTCGGCATCGCTCATCACAATACGCGCCTGGACATCGAGGATTTCACGCGGATCAACGCCGCGCCAGATCCACATCAGGCGGTTAATCATGCGATACCAGTGAGGAATAGTTTTGCCATCGAGGGCCGACTGCACAGGGGGTTGTGCGCCGTGATTAAAGCGGCGGACAAGCGTCGAGGTTTCAGGGTGTTTAAAGCGGGGTTTAAACAGGGTTTCACTCAGGTTAGCCTGTGTCATTGATGCAACCTCCAGGAATGCTTACTGGACGCTATTGTACCCTGCCTGAAGTTAAAAAGAACAACGCCTGGCATTGCCAGGCGTTGAAAAAATCAGCGACCAGAGATAGGCGGAACGAACACAACGCCCATATCCCACGGCTGCTCAATCCAGGTATTTTGTGGGATATCAACCACATAATCATCAACTAAAGGACGACCAGCCGGTTTCGCGAAGATAGTCACAAAGTGTGCTTTAGGATACATTTCACGAATCGCAACCGCAGTACCACCGGTATCTACCAGGTCATCAATGACGATAAAGCCTTCACCATCGCCTTCCGCGCGCTTCAGTACTTTCAGTTCGCGCTGGTTATCGTGATCGTAGCTGGAAATACAAACGGTATCGACATGACGAATACCCAGCTCACGCGCCAGCAATGCTCCCGGTACCAGACCGCCACGGCTAACGGCAATAATGCCTTTCCACTGTTCAGAAGGCATCAGGCGGCTTGCCAGTTTACGTGCATGGATCTGCAACATGTCCCAGGTGACGATGTATTTTTCGCTCATGTGAAGTGTCCCAGCCTGTTTATCTACGGCTTAAAAAGTGTTCGAGGGGAAAATAGGTTGCGCGAGATTATAGAGATCTGGCGCACTAAAAACCAGTATTTCACATAAGTCCGCGTCTTTTTACGCACTGCTACTACCTGTCGCTGGATAAAGTGGTATTCTCAAACATATCTCGCAAGCCTGACTTGTGCTGACAACATTTTCTGCTAACCCTGTGACCTGCAATACTGTTTTGCGGGTGATCGACAAGGAGACTTAACGTGTCTGAACTGTCTCAATTATCTCCACAGCCGCTGTGGGATATTTTTGCAAAAATCTGTTCTATTCCTCACCCGTCCTATCATGAAGAACAACTCGCTGAATACATCGTTGGTTGGGCAAAAGAGAAAGGTTTCCACGTCGAACGCGATCAGGTAGGTAATATCCTGATTCGTAAACCTGCTACCGCAGGTATGGAAAACCGTAAACCGGTTGTCTTGCAGGCTCACCTCGATATGGTGCCACAGAAAAACAACGACACCGTGCACGACTTCACCAAAGATCCTATCCAGCCTTATATTGATGGCGAATGGGTTAAAGCGCGCGGTACCACTCTGGGCGCAGATAACGGCATTGGTATGGCGTCTGCACTGGCCGTTCTGGCTGATGACAACGTGGTTCACGGCCCGCTGGAAGTGCTGCTGACCATGACCGAAGAAGCCGGTATGGACGGTGCGTTCGGCTTACAGAGCAACTGGTTGCAGGCTGACATTCTGATTAACACCGACTCCGAAGAAGAAGGTGAAATCTACATGGGTTGTGCGGGGGGCATCGACTTCACCTCCAACCTGCATTTAGATCGTGAAGCGGTTCCGGCTGGCTTTGAAACCTTCAAGTTAACCTTAAAAGGTCTGAAAGGCGGTCACTCCGGCGGTGAAATTCACGTAGGTCTGGGTAACGCGAACAAACTGCTGGTGCGCTTCCTGGCGGGCCATGCAGAAGAGCTGGATCTGCGCCTTATCGATTTCAACGGCGGCACACTGCGTAACGCCATCCCGCGTGAAGCCTTTGCGACCATCGCAGTCGCAGCTGACAAAGTCGACGCACTGAAATCTCTGGTGAATACCTATCAGGAGATCCTGAAAAACGAACTGGCAGAAAAAGAGAAGAATCTGGCATTGCTGCTGGATTCTGTAGCGAACGACAAAGCTGCCCTGATTGCGAAATCTCGCGATACCTTTATTCGTCTGCTGAACGCCACCCCGAACGGCGTTATCCGTAATTCCGACGTGGCAAAAGGCGTGGTTGAAACCTCACTGAACGTGGGTGTGGTGACCATGACCGACAACAACGTAGAAATTCACTGCCTGATCCGTTCTCTGATCGACAGCGGTAAAGACTACGTGGTCAGTATGCTGGATTCGCTGGGTAAACTGGCTGGCGCGAAAACCGAAGCGAAAGGCGCATATCCTGGCTGGCAGCCAGATGCTAACTCTCCGGTGATGCATCTGGTACGTGAAACCTATCAACGTCTGTTCAACAAGACGCCGAACATCCAGATTATCCACGCGGGTCTGGAATGTGGTCTGTTCAAAAAACCGTATCCGGAAATGGACATGGTTTCTATCGGGCCAACCATTACCGGTCCACACTCTCCGGATGAGCAAGTTCATATCGAAAGCGTTGGTCATTACTGGCGGCTTCTGACTGAACTGCTGAAAGAAATTCCGGCGAAGTAATAACGATGAAGTCCACGCCTGCGGGCGTGGACTTCTGTTTGAAGTCAATGGCTATCTATATCGAAATAACAAAACATTATGAAACCCAGGAAAAGGTCGCATATTTATATAGTTGCGACCATTTTTCATGGGGGGAATTTCTGATCACCAAAGAAAATTTTGCGCTGGAATCCGTGAAAGAACTTAAGGGTGAAAAGCAGAATTTTTATATGTTCAGAGCCTGGGGAAAAGTCAGAAGAACATACTTAACCACGGGAGAATTTCCCCAGGAAACATGTTACGCCGCTTAAAGTCAGAATAATTTTTTCATGCTTTTACCATTTTGGCATTACGCCTGCACCACACGGCAATGGCGGCAGCCACTAATGCCAGTTCCAGTAAAAACGACCAGTGTAATAAAAAATTGAGCCACCACGGATGATGTATCGCCGTAATATGAAAGAGTGCAAATGGTTGGTTAACGAAAGGCATCAGCCACCAGATATCACCGACCAGCGTATCGAGTAATAAATGCACGATACTATTCAGGCAAAACACCACGCCCAACCACGCCGGCAGTTTATTCTTCGCTATTCCTGCCCAGACTAATGTCGCCGCCAGCAGAGCAAACCATAATAATGGCCAATGAGACGGGTAAAGATGATGATGTCGTTGCCCATTATCCACCAGATAGCACCAGAAGAGATCGAAATCGGGTGCAACGGCCCCGACTAAGCCAATAATCATCGCCCAGCGCGCATGACGAGCAATCAGCGGCAAGCGTTTAACTAAAGTACAAGTTATTAAATATCCAGCAGGAAGATGACCAATAAACATGACGATTCCTTTCGTTTTTGTCCGCCGCTTTCACGAAGAAAACGGCGGGAGACGTTCCTCAATTACCCTTCGATAAATGCCATCCCTGTAAATGTCCGTCGCGGGTTACCACGTTCAATTTGGTGATGGAACATTCGCCGCTGCAATTTCAGCGCCGCGCTATTTTCCTGTTGCTGTTGTTCCAGCTTCCAGGCAATCAGCAATCGCGCCAGCCGTTTGTTAGCATGCTGGCTGCGCTCGGACTGTACTTTCACGCTAATCCCGGTGGCCAGATGCGTGGCGCGCACCGCCGAGTCGGTTTTATTGACATGTTGACCGCCTGGCCCCGACGAACGCAGCGTCTCATACCGGATCGCATCTGATTGTTCCTGCTCATCAGCAGTAAAACGTCCAATACCAAGAAACCAGTTTTTGCGCCCATGATGAGGTCGATACGGACTCGGACAAATCCATTGAATAGTGCCACACCAGCTTTCGCTTAATGCCCATGCGTTGTCGCCATCCAGAGAAACCAGTGCCGAACGCAATGTGTCAGGGTAACGGCCCGTTTCTGTTTCCAGCACTGTTACCGCGACGTCTTGACGGGCAGCTTCTTTAATCAGCCTGTCCAGCGCCTTTTTTACGGCGAGACAGCATTCTTCCGGCCCCTGTGCAGAGGAGAGTTGCAACAAGATCATCCTTTTTTCCCTCCACTGTTTTTGAGCGTCAGTACCGGGCGCAGCCGCGCGACAGGAATAATTAAACCGGCCTGCACCAGACATTGCACCACGCTTTCTGCCGGTTTATAGGCTTGTGGAGCCTCTTCAAAGATGAGCTGTTTATCGCGGCAAATTACCCGGCTACCAAGTTCAGTACGTGAGAGTTGCGTCGCCGTGTATTTCGCCGCCAGACGCCCTTTACACTCAGAGCGCCCCCATTTGCGCCCAGCCCCATGCGCCAGCGAGTGCAATGTTTCTTCGCTACTGACAGGCTGTACAAGCCATGAGTAATCACCGCGTGACCCCGAGATAACCACCAGACCACTGTCATCTGGCGTAGCCCCTTTACGGTGTAACCAGCCTGGTTGATCGCCAATTTGACTCGCGGTAATAAAGTTATGCGCCACATCCAGAACCGGACTTCCGATGGCTTTCACCTGTTGCATTATGCGCAGAGCGATCATCTGGCGATTCATGCGAGCAAACGCCAGCGCATCGTCATGCTCCGCGATATAACATAGTGCGTCGTCACTGCCTTCCGGCAAACCATGATGCGAAAATGAGGCAATATGTTTTTGTAAAACAGACTGCCCGAAACCACGCGAGCCGCTATGAACCAGCAGTTGCAGATGCTGCGCATCCAGGCCTGCCAGTGCAAACAGTTCAGCGTCGATGATTTGATCTATCTGTTGCAGTTCTGCGAAGTGGTTACCGCCACCGATGGAGCCAAGCGCGCTGCGCCACGGGTGCTGTGCAAATGCTGATGGCAGGTTTTCCTCCAGCCAGCTTTCTTCAGCAACGTCATCCAGCGCAGATAATCGCTTTTCGAACTTATCGGCGTTGTATTTGCGGGTAAGGATATCTGTTTGCCATAGCGCCATGCCGCAGCCGATATCATTGCCGACCAGCGCCGGGTAAAAACGACCAATGGAAAAGAACGCTGCTCCAATCGGGTAGCCGCGTCCGGGGTGTAAATCAGGCATCCCTACTACGCGTTGCATGTTGGGTAAATTTGCCGTGGTATGTAATTGTTGGATCGCTGAACTTTCGATCCACAGGTCATCGGATGCGATAGTAAACACCGCATCGGATAAGGGACGAATATATTTGCCCATGTACCATTCCATTTATAAATATAAAAAATCAGGAAATGGCAGACGAATCCAGGGCAAGAAAAAAAGAATTAATCCTGGAAAGGTCTGCAAAGAGTCATTGATAAAGGATTTGTCATGATTTACCTCCTTGCAGTTTGTGGAATAAGAAAACGCGCACATACTAAGCTTACGTTATTTTCATTGCAAGCTGGATTTAATGTTGCTGTTTATAACGCATATAAAAATTAATAAACCACTCTCCCCGGCATTCAACGCGCTGCTGCTTAACTACCTGAAAATCATAACGTTCAAAAAAGGGTTTTGCGGTTATGCTGGCATCAACCGTAAGTTCGGATTCAGACTTAATAAAAGGTTTTAACAAGGCGCTGGCAACTCCGCGGTGAGTGTATTCAGGGTCAACAAATAACATATCGATATAATGCTCAATACAGGTAATAAATCCAACCGGTTGTGCATTAATCATAGCCACCCGCACTTGTGATTTCGCGAGTTTCTCCTTCCAGCGAGATTCGTCAATCTGCGCCCAGGCGGCAATTTGTTGTGGTGAATAATGCTGACTGGCAGTCATCGTAACCGCTCTAAGGAAAATAGCGCATAGTTGCTGAAAATCGCCAGGCTGATAGTCTCTTATTTGTATGTTATTCATAATATAAATTCAAAAACGCATGCGAAACGCTTCTGCCATTTTCCCAATTTTATGCATTTGGTTGTTATCTCTAGCCAGTTTATGAGGTTCAGGTTTCAGAATGGCAATGAGCAACCATGCTTGCTCATCAAACGCACCCTGACAATATACCAAATGCGCTTCGTCATTCGTTCTGCTGAATTGGCGCAACTGTGGCGGAAATGGATTATTCTCATTTGCCATATGAATATGAGCAACTCGCTCAAATTTGATTAATGGCCAGGTAAACGAGTCGTCGTAGAGTGCATCGCGACCAAATATATCTGGCAAAACACCGTCACGCTTATAGGAAATAAAATCCGCCGTTAACGCATCAAGTTCCTCTGCTGTAAGTTGCAGGCGAATAAGTTTTGTTTTGAATACCCGCATCCTTATTCCTTAAAGTCATTGAAATCATCATCCGTCATATCATTAAGATATTGTTCAGCGCGGCGTGTAATTTCCTCTAATCTTGCAGCACTCGGACGGAAGCGCGCCTTTATGGGCTTTTTCTCCTCTTGTTCAGCAAGCATGTCCATTAATGCTTCAAATGCGTTGGCACTTAAGAGATATCCTGCGGGGCGATTATTAGAAAGAACCGCAACTGGTTGATCAATAAAGTATTTAGCTGGATTTTTACGTAACTCAGTGATATTGACCGATTTTTCAGCGAGAATTCGATGCATACAATTATCCCCTCATAACAATGAACACCAGAATATACATAATAGTATACATCATAATCCCAGCACCAGCTGTCTTTCCATTTGCGGATCCAGCAACGTCACATGCAGCCCCACCAGTCGCACACCGCGCCCGCCGCGACGTTCATCCCAGGTTTTACGCGCGGTGGCGATGAGATCAGCTTTAGTCAGCCGTGGCCAGACATGCTCCTGGGTGGTTTGCTGAAAATCGTCGAACTTTAATTTCACTCCCTGGCGGGCGATCAGTAAATCAGGTTTCACCTTTGCCAGACGGCGTTCCAGCTCCGGATACAGCCGCTCGATAATCGCTTCACATTCAGGCCAGTGATGAATATCTTCCGCCATCGTGCGTTCCACGCCGATGGATTTTCGTAACCGTTCGCTGTTAACGTCGCGCTCGTCAATGCCCTGGCTACGCTCCCATAAAATGCGGCCAAATTTGCCAAAGCGTTTAAGCAACGTCACCAGATCACACTTTTGCACATCACCGCAGGTCCGCAGCCCCATCGCTTCCAGTTTTGCCGCCGAGACTTTGCCGACGCCGGGAATCTTTGCCAGCGGCAAGGTTTGCAGAAATGCCGGAACTTCCGCCGGAGTAATCACAAACTGGCCGTTGGGTTTATTCATGTCGGAGGCGATTTTAGCGAGAAACTTTACCGGCGCCACGCCCGCAGATGCCGTCAGGTGCAACTCGTTGAAAATCGTCTGGCGGATTTCCTGGGCGATGAGAGTCGCAGAACCGTGGCAATGCACGCTGTCGGTAACGTCAAGATAGGCTTCATCCAGCGACAGTGGTTCAATACGCGAGGTGTAGCGCGAGAAAATTTCGCGGATATGATTCGAGGCTTCTTTGTAGGCGTCAAAGCGCCCAGGAAGCAAGGTGAGATGCGGGCATAATTTGAGCGCCATCCCAGTTGGCATTGCGCTACGTACGCCAAATTTACGCGCGGGATAATTCGCGGTGCTGATCACCCCCCGACGTTCGCGACTGCCGCCAATAGCAATAGGGATATCGCGCAGGGCGGGATTGTCGCGCATCTCCACCGCTGCGAAAAAGCAGTCCATATCCACATGAATGATTTTACGCATTGCTCACCTCTCAATACTGGTAAAGTATACAGTGATTTTAAGGTTTGAGAAATGCGTAAAGATTCACCGTTTAACGCGTTCGCTGCGAAAGCACCTGCTGCTTATCCAGCTTTTGCACCAGCGGCTGCACCACTTTATCCCCATGCTGACCAAAATATTGATACAACGTATCGGACGCGCTTTTGGTCAACACCATAATCTCAATGCGTCGGTTACCCGCACTTTGCGGATTTTTCGCATCCAGCAACATCTGGTCCGCCATCGCGCTTACCTGCATCACTTTATCTTCCGGCATTCCCGCTTCTTCCAGCACGCGACGGGCCGAAAGCGCGCGATCGCCCGAAAGGTTCCAGTTGTTGTAGATATTGTTTTTGTAGGCCATCGCATCGGTATGCCCGGTGATGATGATCTTATTGTCGAGCGAATCAAAAACCGGCGCTAACTCCACCAGCAGCGTTTTAAAGAACGGCATAATCTTCGCGCTGCCGCGCTCAAACATATTGCGGTTCTGGTCGTCTTTAATCAGCACGCGTAATCCCTGCGGGACAATCTCCATCTCCAGATTCGCTTCCATATGCGCATCGCGGGCGATGGTGTTGATACTGGTTGCCAGCTCACCCAACTCGGTGGCAGATTTCTTCTTCAAAAGCGCCGTTTTCTCGTTGACGTCGCGCACTTTTTTCTCTGTCTCTTCCGGCACCGCCACGGTAGCAAGTTTCGGCGGATGAGACGGGCTGATTTTATTTAACGGCGACAGCCCGCCACCATTGAAAATCGACTGCCCATGCAGCGCCGCCATAATGCTTTCGCGCTCGCTTTTGCTGACGCTGTTCACAATCCACAGCGTCATAAACAGCGCCATCATCGCCAGGGTAAAGTCGGCGAACGCCACCTTCCACGCTCCGCCGTGATGCCCGGCATGATTCTTTTTGATCTGCCGCCGGACGATGGTGGTTTTTGCCCCACGCTCGCGGCGGTTGCCCGTCTTTCTCATGCTTATTCTTGCTCCAGCATCGCGTTCACCCACGCGTCGAGATTGGCGAAGGTCGGTTTGGACGCCAGATGCAGCAGCTTACGCCCGGCATCCACCGCCAGCAGGGTCGGTTTGCCGCCCGCCTGGGCCACCAGCACGGTACGCACGCACTCCAGCAGCGAGTGCTCGGCGCGCGCCTGCTGTTCCATGGCGTTGGCGAGCGGATCCATCAGGCAGTAGCAAATAAACACGCCTAAAAACGTACCCACCAGCGCCGCCGCCACTTTCAGGCCAATCAGGGCGATAGAACCGTCAATCGACTGCATGGTGATAATGATGCCCAGCACCGCCGCACAAATGCCAAATCCCGGCATCGCTTCAGCGGTACGTTGCAGCGAGCGCGACGGCGTGAGCAACGACTCTTCAGCGGTGTCCAGTTCCTGATCGAGAATACCTTCCAGTTCATGGGCGTCGATTTTGCCCATCGCCATCAGGCGAAAGTTATCGGCAATAAAGGTCACCAGCCGTTTCTGGGTTAACACCAGCGGGTATTTCTGGAAAACGGTGCTCTCTTCCGGCTGTTCAATATGTTGATCCAACATGCGCAGACCACCGTTTTGCACCATTTCGAGCAACTCATACAGGCACATTAATAGCTGGCGCTGAAACTCCGGCCCGAGCTGTTTTTTACTGATCACACCTTTAATTTGATGGGCAATCTCTTTCAGCACATGTTTCGGGTTACCAATAATCATTGCCCCGAAACCGGCGCCCAAAATAATGATCATTTCCGCCGGTTGCCAGATAGCCACTAATTGCCCGCCCGCTTCAAAATAACCGCCAAATACACAGCCGAGCACCACCAGTAAACCTAAAATTTTTTGCATAATTTCTTCACTTTAATTCGGATAGACAAAATCACGAATTTTCTGCGCGATCTGTTTATTCAGTTGACAAATTCGGGCCTCGGTGAGGCCTAATACCAGCGCAATCTCTTTTAGATTCATCTCATGCTGGTAATACATCGAAAGGATCAGTTGCTCTTTTTCGCTCAACTGCGAAAGCGCGTGTTGCAAGACGTCCTGAGTTACAATTTGCTCTTCCAGTTCCCGGCCAACGAGCGGGATGCCAGGTCCTTCACCATTCAGCAGTTCATCCAGGCTGGCGATCGTTTCCGCCCCTTCCAGTTGCTGGTATTCGAGATAATCGTCATGCGAAATCCCCTCCCCGACCAGCTCCTGCCATTCTGGTTCATGCCCCAGTTTTTTACGCGTCTCCCGAATCAGGTCTTTCATCTGATGATATTTCTGTCGCAGCTGGCGCGGTCGCCAGTCGAGAGCGCGCAATTCATCCAGGATCGCGCCGCGAATACGGTGCACGGCATAGCCCGCAAAACCTTCATCCGGCAGCCCGTAACGGCGAATGGCGTTAAGCAGCCCCATTAACGCCGTTTGTTCCATATCCTGACGGTCAATAATGCAGTTGCACTGCGGCGCAAGTTGCCGCACCACTTTACGTACCAGCGGCAAATAGGCCTGCAAATAATGACTCTCCTGCTGCGGGGTTAATACCGGCGCGGCAGCAAACTCTTCTGACTCGAATACGTCCTGTAGCATGTTTTTATCCGCCCGACCGATTACTGGAAGACCACTTTTTTCACCAGTAAATCCTTATACGGTGCGCTCATCTTGCGACGCTGAAGATCGTGTTTCAGCGCCTCAGAAATCAGTTTGCGGATGGCAGAAATTTTCATGCCGCGCAAATCTTCAAATTTCATTTCCGTCAGGCATTCCACCGCAATACTTTGATACAGCGGTTCCTGATGTTTTATTTTTTCAGCCTCTTTATCACTGGCGACGACCATGACTAATTCTGCCGACAAATAATGGTCAGCGCCGTTCTTGTCATGAAGCGTGACGATGGTTTCTGGCAACGTCACAAACACACTTTTGCTTTCATCCATCGTTTCCACCGATTCCGCCTGCGCGACATGAGTCGGTTTTCCTTTTCCAGCATAATGATGCCAGACTCCCCATCCTGCTCCGGCACCGACCACTAACGCCAGAACGGCGCTGACCACGCCTGCCACCACGATTTTCTTCATATTGCCTTTACACTTTGATCAAAACGGATTCGTTCTGTTGAAATTGAGGCGCATCATCAAGCTGTAAGGCGGCACTCACCTCCTCCTGCTGATGGCCCGACTGTTGTTGCTGCTGCGACTGCCCTTCGGAGGAAACCTGCACGTTCACCTCCATAAAATTTTGCGCCGTCAGATGTTGCCGGAGATCGTCGCTAAACTGCTGTAACGCGCGGCAGACTTCGCTTTGGTTCGCGCCGATATGCACCGTCAGTTTTCCGTTATCCAGCTGCACGGCGATCTCGAGTTTGCCGAGCGACGGCGGATCGAGACGAATAGTGGAGATTTGCTGCTGTTTATTGAGCTGAAAATGGATCTGATCTTTCAGCAGGGTCGTCAGTTTTTCGCCCAGTTCGTCCATCGAGAGCGTGACGGGTTTGGCGGCAATCTCGTGATGATCGCTGACCCGCTCCGGCGTCTTAACCTGTAACACCGCGCGCGGCATCACCGGCTCGCTGTCCGGTACTTTTTCTGCTTTACGCTCCACCTGCGGGCGCGTGGTCACGCGGGTTGGCTCGGGCTTCGTGCGTTCAGGTTTCGCAGGCGCACGCGGCTGTGAAGGTGCAATAGCATGTAAATCTTCACTGGCAAAAGTCGCCAGTTTTGCCTGCTGCTCAGGTTTCGCCTGCGGCAACTGACTGACCAGCGCCTGCAACTGCGGCGGCAAAGCCGTGGGATCCTGCTGCTGCGTCGGGCGTTGCGGCACGTTTTGCACCACCGCTTTTGTCAGTTGCTGGATAACCGGCGATGTCGCCACGTTTCGCGGCGGCTGCTTCGCCTCATGCGGCGCGACCGGTTGCGGCAGTAACAGTGTCATCAAGGCCTGCATCGCAGCCGGATCGCTCTCCTGCGGGCGCGTCGCCTGTTGTTGACTGGTTCTGGCGCTATGAACGCGTTCCGCCACCGCGGCCACCGCCATTTTCGGCAGCGTAAACGCGGGCGCGTTTTCCCCGCTCACCGGCGGTAAAATATCCGTTTTCAGCGACGCCGTTTCCGCAAGCGTTCCGAGCGTGGCAAGCAATGCCGGATTCATGACTTCTCCGAAAATAAATTAACTATTGAATAGGCCAGCACGCCTTCCTGATGTTGCTGATGCAACTCCATGCGCACTTTCAGCACTTGCGCTCGCTGCTCACGGCGGGCGATTAATGCGCTAAACGCGGCATGAAGTTGCGATTTCACCGTACCAAGCTGTCGCGCATCGGTTTCTATCGCCGCGTAGTCATTAAACTGGCGCATCAACTGCTGATGCAGCGCCGGAAGGCGTCGCCAGCGCTGTTTATCCAGTGCTTCATTCATCGCCTCAACCAGCGCGAAAAGTTGCCTGCGTTGTTTTTCCATCGTCTTAACCCAGCTTGCCCGAAAGCCCTTCCCAGCCTTCGCGCAGGTTGCTTAAAATCAGCATCACTTCATCGATTTTCTCCGCCGACAGCTCGCCGCTGGCCTCATACAAGCGATACACGCAGTGGTCATAGAGGCGCGAAAGATTCACCACCAGCTCGCCGCCGGTTTCAAACTCCAGCGAACTGGTGAGCGCATTGAGAATGTCGATGCATTTGTTGATGCTCTGGGCTTTCTTCTCGAAACGTCGCCCTTCAATATGGCTTTTGGCGCGCTCCAGTTCGTCGAGAAGCCCGGCGAACAGCACCAGCACCAGTTCAAGCGGAGAGGCCGCCGCGGTACGCGCCGCGAGATCGACCTCTTTGTATTGCGAATAACCATCCTGTACTTCATACATCTTTAGGGATATTCCTTATGAATTACGCGAATGCCGCCATGCTGGCTTTCATGGTGTACACCTCAACCAGCGTGTTGGTGTACTCCTCCAGATAACGGTCGTAGTTGGCGTTATAGGTATCGGTCAGTTGATCGCCTTCGTCCTGAATTTTGCTCATCTGATCGTCAATGTTCTGCTGGCGCAGGGTGATGATGCCGTTGCTGGAGTCCGTGTAGGTGTTAATCAGGTCGTCCATCTGCGCCACCATGCTGTTGTCACCGACGAAAATAGAGGTCAGGCCGTCAGGATTTTTCGCCATTTCGTCGCTGAACTGATCGGAGTCAATTTGTAAGTGGCCGTGAGAATCGAGGGTGATGCCATAATCCACAATCGACACGCCGTTGTAGCTGGCATGGGCGATGTCATCGAGCTGGTTCGCCAGTGAACTGAGTCCTGCGTCGCCTGCAAATACCCCGGCGCTGGTACTGTCATCACCGTGGGTGGTCAGCGAATCAACCGTATCAATCAAGGTGTTATAGGCATCGACAAAGGTCTGTACTTTCTCCTGGCTGGCGCTGGAATCTTCGCTGATGTTAAAGGTGGTGAGATCGCTGTCAGAATCGCTGACTTCGGTGAAAGTCATGGTGACCCCGGGGATCACATCATCAAATGTATTGCTGCTGTTGGTGATCTCAGGCCCCGTGGCGCTGCCGAGATGAATAATCGCGTCCTGGGCGGAGGAAACATCCGTGGGAACGGGCGCGCTGGCGCTATCGTTGCTGGCGTCATGCCCCGTTACGCTCACCGAAAACGCGCTCTGCGCCCCGGTACTTTCGGAGGTGAGCATTATGGTGGTGGTGCCGTCGGTTTTTACCAGTGCCGCCGACACGCCTGGGTTATCGTCGGAGTCGTTAATCGCATTCACCAGCTCGCTGGCGTCGATAAAACCGTCGCCATCGCCGTTCTGATCTGCCGACGCCAGGTCGATATCCATGGTGCTGTCACCCATGGTCATTTCAAACGTCCCCGTCGCAGAAAAGGTGTCATCGCCCATGCTAAACGTGGTCTGCTGCCCCTGCGCCAGTTGCTCAACGAAAAATGAGTAGCTCCCCGCCTGCGCCTGTGAGTTAGCGGAAACGGTCGCTGAGTCATTATTGCTGGTGGCGGCAAAAGTCACCGGGCCGTCGGTATCGCTGTTCAGCGCATCGACGGCGCTCTGGAAATCACTCAACGCCGAGCTAAGGGTT
Source organism: Escherichia whittamii (assembly GCF_014836715.1). GTDB lineage: Bacteria > Pseudomonadota > Gammaproteobacteria > Enterobacterales > Enterobacteriaceae > Escherichia > Escherichia whittamii. The sequence continues at coordinate 51,019 of NZ_JACSQI010000015.1, read as the reverse complement.
TCCAGGCCGCTGCTCTCGGCATCCAGCTCGCTCTGCTTCTCCTGCAAATTTGCTGCCTGAGTGGCGACATCCGCATAAGCAATTTCTTGCGCAATGGTTCTTGGGTTAATCATTGATGACTCCGGGTAACGATGTATGGTTATTGGCAAAAGGCGTGCCAATAATTTTTATGTGAATAATCAATTAATTGAAAAACAGGCGGAAATGGCGTTTCCGGTCTGGCGGAAGAGTGCCTGCCGCAGAAAGGACAACACCGCCCACAGGCGGTGTTGAGACTGACAAACGCAACATTGCCTGATGCGCTGCGCTTATCAGGCCTACAAGGTTTCTGCAATATATTGAATTTGCAATATTTTGTAGGCCGGATAAGGCGTTTATGCCGCATCCGGCAATCCCGCACTACTGCAGCAGGCTGGATACCATGCTGGACATGCTGTTGGACTGTTTCAGCATGGTGATGCCGGTTTGCATCAGCACCTGCTGTTTGGTCATGTTGGACGCTTCCGTCGCGTAGTCGGTATCCATAATGTTGCCGATAGCGACTTCAGTGTTGTCCTGCATGCTGGTCAGGTTGTTGGCGGTGTCGTTCAGACGGTTGATAGACGCACCCAGCTTGGACTGGATCTGAGAAACGTCATCCATCGCGGTAGAAATGCTGGTGATCATCTGGTTAGCCGAGCCAGACGCGGTCAGTTCAGTACCGCCAGAAACGCCTGCGGTGCCAGTGGTGTCAGCCTGATCTGCACTAAAGGAGTTGCTAATAGCAGAAAGATCGGTCACCAGCGTGTTCAGTTGGCTTGAAATATTCACGGTCATGGTGTCGGAAGATTCCGCGCCCACCTGGAAAGTCACTGCGCTCTGGAACAGACCGTCAGTACCGGTGTTGCTGGTACTGGAAACACCGAACAGGTTGGTGCCGCCGTAGGTGGTGTTTTGCAGCATGTCAGACATCTGCTGGCCCAGTTCGTCGTATTCATCCTGCATCGCCTGCAGGTCGTCGTCGCTGTAGGTGCCGTTCGCTGCCTGAGTTGACAGGTCTTTCATACGGCCCAGCACATCAGACATTTCATCGAACATGCTGTCGGCGGTTTGCAGCATCGCGGTGGCGTCGTTGATGTTACTCAGCGCCACGCCCATACCGCTGGACTGTGCTGTCAGGCGGTTAGCAATCTGTTTGCCTGCGGCATCATCGGCAGAAGAGTTAATCCGGTTACCTGTCGCCAGGCGTTCCATAGATGTAGACAGAGAAGAGCTGCTTTTGCTGATTGCATTTACTGCGGCCATTGAGGCGTTATTGGTGTTAATAGATAACATGATACTGCTCCTTGGGATTAATCGTTTTCGTTTCGATACCCTGTAAAAACGACACCTAAGGAGCAAACTTAAAATCGCCGTTAAAAAATTTTCGCTGCACTTTATCTGATGCCACTTTTAGCTAAAAAAAGCCGAATTTAAATTCAGATAAAAAGATTATTAGCAATATCTGCCACATGGCCAGGTATCAAAATATGTCTTTATCAATTGCTTGATATAGTTAAGATTACCATCAATTAACTCGTTTTCTTATCAATGGACTGATGCCAAAATTTACATTGCGTTGCAAATAGTACACATTTGGCTATTGTACCTGTCCTGTCATTTCGTTACATTTCCATGCCATATAGCGATTAAGATTAATCCTATTACCATAAAATATTAATTATCACGCAGAAAAATCATCTTCTCAGGGACGTATAAGACTGTGCTTTATACAAAGCACTATCAGGAAACATTTATCCCTTGCTAAGGTAAACTCGACTATGAGTATTATTATCAACAACTGGCGGATGGACCCGTCGCTTAATGCCTTAATACATTGCGAAACGGGTGAAACACGTCGCCTCGGCGAATACCATTTTATTTTGCTGGAAACATTAGCAAAAAATGCCGATGCTGTTTTATCGCGATCTTATTTATGTGCCGAAGTATGGAAGAACCGCATTGTCGGCGGTAACAGCCTGCCGACTGCGATCCATGCGTTGCGCGTCGCCATCGATGATGATGGCAAACAACAGAACGTTATCAAAACCATCCCGAAGAAAGGTTACCTGTGCAATAAAGTATATGTATCTTTACCGGAGTCATCGTCTGCAGAAGAGTTGATTATTACCGACCAGGCACAGGAAACAGTGCCACAAGAGATATCTTCTACAACACCGCCTGTGGCTGGTAGAAAAAAACATAAAGGACTGATGGGGTTAGCGTTGATCGCGGCTGTTATATTTATTGGCTCGACCATGGGTTATTCACACTTGAAAAGTACACCTGACGCCCCGCAACTGGTAAAAGAATCCGTTAATAGTCCAAGAATAAAAATATTTCATCTAAGTTCTGCTGGAGAAAATAATTCCGCACCGTTACTTTCACAAGCTCTCGCTCCAGGAAAAGACAAATTAGATAATTTATTGTCAGCGCATAATATGACAATGACAACCTATTATAAATATGTTCGTAATCGACTGGAGAGTGATATTGTTTTGCGCAACCAGTGCAACGGTAGCTGGCAATTAACATTTAACGTGGAAGACTGGCAGAATAGCGATATTAATAGCGCGATGTATCAGAATCTGCAAAAGTTGTTAAATACCGTGCAGAAATGCTGATGCGTGCCAATATATGCCGGATGCGACGTTTTCTTATCCGGCATTCATATAATTAGCCCAATAAACTCCTCACCGTCTGGCTGGAAATTCGCGCCTGACCGTTCACCGCCTGTAATAACACCTGATAATTATGATTGGCGCTATTGAGCACACCGCCGAGGTTTTCCGACGCCTGCACCGCGTTTTCCGTTTGCGGGAAGCGGGACATGCCGTCAATTAACTGCCGTGCTTTTTCCTGCTGCACCGCCATCTTCGCACGCTGCTGATTAATCCCTTCTAATGTCTGAGAAATCCCCGCCCCACCCTGTTGCAAACTTTGTACTAAACGGTCGACCTGCGACGGTTCGGCAAACGTTTTTAGTGGTGTAAACGCCGACTTATCGCCATCGGTGCGCACGCTTAAGGTACGTTCGATGTTGGGCCACTGTTTTTCGGTGGTGGAGAAACTGATGCCGTCCGCGTGCTGATGCAACTGCACCCCCACGCGGCGCAGGGCGTTATTCAGCCGTGTCTGGTACTGCCCGGCGCTATCATCATCAGATACCATCACCGCCGAAAGCTGGGTCTGCCGCCCGTCAGAGACGCTGAACATCCGCGTTCCTGGCGTGGGATTGTGTACGAGATTCACCAGATCCGGCGAGTGAAAGGTCACCCGCGCTTCCCCCTGCAACACTGGCTGCAGCTGGCGGTCCACCGCGCCGCCGGAAAGCGCGGTGCGTTTGTCCAGCATCTGCGTGAGCGCCGAACTCTGCGCCTGCCCGCCTTTGCGCTGGCTATGACGATAATCGAGCAACTGCTGCTCCAGTTGCCCGAGATAGCTCACCGCCTGCTGCAAGGTGGTGAGCTGATCGTTAAGCTGCACACTGTAACGCTGCGGGCGAGTGGCAATCAGCGGCGAGGCCGGATATTCACTCGCCGTCGCCGGGAGTTTTTGCCGCACCGCCTGAGTGGGCGCAACGGTTGACGACGATACCGCAGCACTATGCGCGCCGCCGGTAGCGAGTGACGAAGAAGTAAGTCCGACCTGCATACTGTTCCTGAAAGAGTTAGAGAACGCTGAACAAATTCAACTCACTCACTTTCGAGTAAGTCTTGAGGGTAGCTTCCATTGCCACTTCCAGTCCGGTAAAGGTAATCGACGCCGGGCCGTAATCGAGATCCTGTAAAGAGCCAATCAACTGATCATTGGAGGTGGAGATATCGGTCTGCGCATCACTCAACATCGACATGGTGTTCTGCGTCTCGCCGAGCGAGGCAATTGATGCGTTGAGGTCGTCCGAGGCGGTATCTACCACATCGACGGCGTTCTGAATATCGCTTTGCACCTGCGGATCTGCCGGATCGACGTCCGGGTTTTGCAACTCCTGAGAGAGCGAATTAAGCGTGTTCAGCACGTCTAAATTGCTGCCGAAGAAATCGCTCGCCGCCACGTTGGTATCCACTTCCACGCCGTTCGACACGGTGGTCTGCCGATGGTCGCTGTTGCCCTGATAGCTGTAGCTGTCGGTGACGCCATCGCCGTCATCGTCCACTGCCACGATCGGAGGCTGATCGTTGATGGTGCCGCCAAACACGTAGTGACCGTCTTCGTCCTGGTAATTGAGCGCCGCGACCATTGATTCGGTGAGCGACTGAATATCCTGACCGAGGCTGGCGAGCGAATCAGCGGTATTGGTGCCGTTCGCCGCTTCCAGCAGGTCGTCGCGCACCGCCAGCAGGCTGTTGTTGACGCCATCGAGAATCGACTCTTGCTGACTTAACCCCGCCGATGCGGAGTCGATATTGCTTTGATACTGCTCAATCGCCGACTGCTGGCGGTTCAACTGGGTGATGCGCGTGGCGGCGATTGGGTCGTCCGACGGCTGCAAAATCTGCTTGCCAGTTGCCATCTGCTCGACCACATGCGCCAGAGAGCCGGAGAGATCGTTGAAACTTTGCGTCATCGAGACGTAGGTTTGTTGGGTAGTTACTCGCATTCTCGCGCTCCCGCTTAACTGCACATTTCCAGCACCGAATCGAAAATCTCGGCGCCGGCGGAAATGACTTTCAGATTGGCTTCATAAATTTGTTGATAGGTGATCAGGTTCACCGCCTCTTCATCCATGCTGACGCCGCTGACGCTGCTCTGCTGGTTTTGCGCTTCAGAATAGACATTAGACGCGGCGGTCACTTCGGTCTGGTTTTGCTGACTGTAGATGCCGATATTGCTGATGATTGACGAGCACGCCTGCCCGACCGTCACGCTGCCGAGATTGGCGATGTCCAGCGGTTCGCTGGAGATATTGATCAGCGCCTGCAGGTTGTCGCTGTTGCCGCTTTCGTCCGGCGAACTGGAGAACGCCAGCTCATCGGCAGTGATATCCGGGTTAACGGTCAGCGGGCCATCGGCGTTGCTGGCGTCGTAAATAAACAGCGGCTCACCGGGATTGCCGTTGAGATCGTAACCCTGCGCCAGTTGATTGTTGACCGCATCGGCAAACTGCGACGCCATGCTGTTGATGGTGTCGGTCAGCGGCGTCAGCACGTCGTTTTGATAGTCGAACAATGCGCCTAATGAACCGCCTGTATCGGTGGTCATGGTCGAGGTAGTTCCGGCAAAGGTCAGCGACATGGACGGCGTGCCATCGGCGTTGGTTTCCAGCGCGATGGTCGAACTCTGCTGCCCGCTCACCAGCGGCTGGCCGTTTTGCAGGGTAACGTTGTAGTTGCCCTGGTCGTCGATATTGACCTGCACATCCATCATTCCGCTCAGTTCTTCCACCATCTGATCGCGCGCGTCATACAGCGCGGAGGCGTTATCGCCGTTAGCTTCGGCCTGGGCGATTTGCTGGTTATAGCTGGCGATGCCGCTGGTGAGCGTGTTGATTTGCGACACCATCGCCTGCTGCTGGCTGATGATTTCCGTACTTTGCGAGTCGATGTAATCCAGCGTGTTGTCGATACGCAACGACAGCGCCCCGGCTTCGCTGATCACCTGCTGGCGCAGGGCGGAATCGTCAGGGCTGGTGGTCGCTTCGTTAAGGGCGGCGAAGAAGTTATCGAAGCCGCCGCTCAGGCTGCTGTTGTCGTCGCTCAGTACTGCTTCCAGTTGGCTAAGATACCCCTGCTGGGTGCTGTAATAGCCGTAATCGCTGGCGGCATACCACACCTGATTCACCTGATACTGGTTGGAGACGCGGCGAATGCTGTCCACCTGCACGCCGTTACCGGCGCTGTTCGGCGAACCGCCGCTGGCGCCGATGGTGCTGATCTCTGCTACCTGGCGAGTGTAGCCTGTGGTCATGGCGTTCGCGGTATTTTGCGCCGTGACGTTCAGCTCCACCTGCGCGGTTGATGCGCCGCTGTAGCCGATGTTAATCATGTCCATGTTGGGTCCTTACCGGTAAATCGTGCCGGTTAAAAGCGGCGTTAGGTTGGGGATTCTTAAATGGGTGAGGGGCAAAGCGCGCACCTCATTTCCCCTTGGGCGACAACTGCTTCACAATCATCGCCGCGATCCCAATCCCGTGTTGCTGCGCCAGGGTGTTACACAACTCATCGTCATAAAACCCCTGCATCATGCGCACCGAATCGCTGTTAAACGGGTTATCTTTCGAATCGAACAACTCGTTGGTTTTTCGCATCTCTTTCAACATGTTGCGTAAAAAAATCGCCTCAAACTGCTCCGCGGCCTGCTTGATATCATTGGCCTGAACTTTCGGCCCCATTAACGCGTCGCTGCCGTCAATCCCACCGCTGGCGTTCACTTTCATCAGATCACCTCCAGGTCGGCATCCAGCGCGCCCGCCTCATGCAGCGCCTGCAAAATCGACATAATGTCGTCCGGCGTTGCGCCTAAACTGTTCAACGCATTCACCAGCGTTTTCAGGCTGCTCGACTCCGGCAAACTCACCACGCCCGGACGGGCATGATTCACCGCGATATTGCTTTGCGGCGTCACCGCCGTGCGCCCGCCCGCAAAGGCATTCGGCTGGCTGACGTTGCTGGTTTCGTTAATCGAAACGGTCAGGCTGCCGTGCGACACCGCCGCCGCGTGTAGCGCGATACCATCGCCCATTACCACCGTACCGGTGCGCGAGTTAAACACCACGCGGGCGCGGATTTTCTCCGCCTGCACTTGTACATCGTCCAGTTGCGACATAAACGCCACCCGCGCGCCGGGGCTGGTGGGCGCGCGCACGGTAACGTTGGTGGAACTCTGCGCGGTGGCAATGCCGCCAAACGAGGCATTGATCGCCGCCGCAATATTGTTGGCATCTTTAAACGATGGGCGTTTCAGGTTGAGCGTGATGGTGTCGCCCATCTGAAAATCGCTGGGGATCTCGCGCTCCACCGTCGCGCCGTTGGGAATTAACCCGGCGGTCGGCGTATTAACCGTTACGCTCGAGCCACTGGCCCCGGTGGCATTCATCCCGCCCACCACCACGCTTCCCTGCGCCAGGGCATACACTTCGCCATCTGCACCGTGCAACTGCGTCAGCAACAAAGTGCCGCCACGAATACTTTTCGCATCGCCAATCGACGAAACGGTGACGTCGATGGTCTGCCCGCGCGAGTACATCGGCGGCAATGTGGCGCTCACCGCCACCGCGGCGACGTTTTTCACCTTCGGATCGATTTTATTTGGCAACTGCACGCCAAACTGGCGCAGCATATTAGTGATGGTCTGATTGGTGAATTTGACCTGGTTTTTATCGCCGGTACCATCGAGGCCGACCACCAGGCTGTAGCCGACCAGTTGGTTTTCGCGCACGCCCTGTACGTTGACCAGCGACTCCAGCGATTGCGCCAGCGCCACGCCGGGCAGCGCCAGGCTTACGGCTACTACCACCGTCTTTATCCAGTTTTGCATTGCACTCTCCGGCATTAAATCGGGAACAGAGGATGGTTAAACAACCGCGTCAGCCAGCCTGCGGCGTTGGCGTCGCTTAACGCGCCGCGTCCGGCATAGGAAATGCGGGCGTCGGCGATCCGCTGAGAGGAAACCGAGTTGTCGTTCTGGATATCGTCGGCACGCACCAGGCCGCTTAAGCGGATGTATTCATCGCCCTGGTTGAGGGTGAGCCATTTCTCGCCGCGAATTTGCAGAATGCCGTTGGGCTGCACCGCATGGACGGAAACCGTGATCTCCCCGCGCAGGCTGTTCTGCTGCTGGGAAGTGGCGCTGCCGTCAAAGTCGCGATTGGCGTCGATGGAGCCAGAAAGCTTATCTTTGGTGTGACCAAAAATGGTCGGCGCACCGATATCGACGGTGTTGCTTTTGCCGAAGTTGGTTTTCGCCTGTTTGCTCGACTGGGTCGATTCTTCGAGGATCACCGTCAGGATATCGCCCACACGATAAGCCCGCCGATCGGCGGTTAGCGACCAGTTGTAGCCCGTTTCAAATACGCCTCCGGCACGCCCGTCTGCCGGAGGCGGCGCTTCGGTGGTAGGTGGCGCAAAGTATGCGTCGTCTTTTTTGACCAGAATAGCCTGCGATTCACACCCGCTAAGGAGTGGAAGCAGCGCCACCAGCCAGAGATAATTTTTCACGTTCTGCCTGTTTAAAATACAATGAGTTATCTGCTCTTGTAGGTCGGATAAGACGCGTCAGCGTCGCATCCGACAACAAGCGTGCGCACATTGCCTGATGCGCGTGTGGACGGTTTATTAACAGTTAATCAACCAAACTCATATGCGCCGTCCACTCGTTTATCGTGCCTGGAAGGGCGTCAGCGTCGCATCCGACATTTCGCCTTACAGCGTCTGACTGATGTACTGCAACATATCGTCCGCCGCCGACACCATTTTGGCGTTCATCTCGTACGCGCGTTGCACCGTAATCATCGCCACCATTTCGTTGACGATATCCACGTTTGAGCCTTCCAGCGCGTTGTCCTGCAAAGTGCCCAGCCCATCTTCGCCCGGCACGCCCTCGGTCGGTTGACCGCTAGCGGCGGTTTCCAGATAGAGGTTATCGCCCTCGGCGGAAAGCCCCGCCGGGTTGGCGAAGTTAACCAGCGTCAGTTGCCCCAACTCGGTCGCATCGCTGTCGCCGGGTAAGATCGCCGTCACCGTGCCATCCTCACCAAACGCGACGCTGGTCGCCCCTGCCGGAACGTCGATTTCCGGCTGCAGCGGCAAGCCCTGCGAGTTGGTTAACACTCCGTCGGCGTTCACCTGTAAGTTGCCGTCGCGGGTATAGGCGATATCGCCGTTGGCCTTTTGCACCTGCAAAAATCCCTGCCCCATAATGGCAACATTCATGGCGTTGTCGGTGGTTTCGACGTTGCCTTCAGTGAAGGTTTTCTGTGTACCGACAATGCGCACGCCGCTACCGAATTGCAGCCCGGTCGGCATGATGTTGTTCTGGTCAAGCATCGCACCCGGCGCTTCCTGGGTCTGGTAGAACAGATCCTGAAACATCACCCGGTCGCGCTTGAAGCCAGTGGTGTTAACGTTGGCGATGTTGTTGGCAATCGCGCTCATTTCAGCATCCTGCGCCGAGAGGCCGGTTTTGCTGATCCATAATGCTGCGTTCATGGTGGTAAATTCCGTGTTGTTTTTGGGCCGCGGTTGCCGGATGCGGCGTGAGCGCCTTATCCGGCCTACGAAGTGCGGTTACGAGCCGCGCAATAAGCGGTTGCCCGCGTCGCTGATATCTTCGGCGGTTTTCATCATTTTGATCTGCGCTTCAAACTGGCGGTTCATGGCGATGGACGACATCATCTCGCTCACCGCTGAGACATTGCTGCCCTCCAGAAAACCGCCGCTAACTTTGATGTTTTCATCGCGCTGGGCTGGCACGCCGTCAGCAGTCACCAGCATCCCTTCAGCGTTTTTCGCCAGGTCAGCAACCGGAATATCCACCAGCTTCAGGCGGTCGATATCCATCGTCGCGGTCACGTCGCCGTCATCGGGCGTTACCGAGAGCGTGCCGTCGCTGCCAAACGAAGCAATGGCGTTCGGCGGCAGAATGATCGGCCCGTTATCCCCCAGCACCAGATTGCCGTCGATGGTCAGTTGCCCCTGATCGTCCTGCTGGATGTTGCCATTGCGGGTATAGACTTCGTTGCCGTTTTTATCCTGCACCGCAATATACCCCGCGCCCTGAATCGCCACGTCCAGCGGGCGTTCGGTTTTCTCCGCAACACCTGTGCTGTCGTTCACGCCGCTGGCCCCTTCCTGCGCCATGTAGCGTGTGTCGAAGCCACCGCCTTTCACCTTGTCGTTGGTCGCCATCGCCATATCTGCACGAAAACCGTTGGTGTTGACGTTCGCCAGGTTGTTGGCGCTAATTTGCTGCTCGTACAAGGTCTGAGATGCACCGCTCAGGGCGGTATAAATCAAGCGGTCCATTACATTGCCTGGAACAGCGCGTCATCGAGCTGCGTACTGGTGGCGATAACTTTGGTATTGGCCTGGTAGTTACGCTGGGCGGTCATTAACTCCACCAGTTCGCTGGTGATATCGACGTTGGAACTTTCGAGCACGCCCGACGACAGCGTGCCGCAGGTGCCGGAGCCAGGGACGCCAATCAGCGGGGTGCCGGATTCCCCGGTTTGTACCCACGCGGTGCCGCTCACCGCCTCAAGGCCGTTTTCATTCGGGAAGGTCGCCAGCACCACTTGCCCCTGCAACATGCGCTCGCCGTTGCTGTAGGTGGCGTACACTTTGCCATCGTCATCGACCTGCACGCCGTTCTGAGTGGCGGAGGCATAACCGTTGGCGGCGTTGGTGGTGACCGAAAATTCAGAACCGTATTGCGTACAGGTCGTGTAATCGACGGTGAGATCGATAGGCGCACTGCCGCTGGTCTGAAACTCAATGGTCTGCGGCGAGGTGGGCGAGGTCAGTTTCCCGGTGTTCGGATCGAAGCTTAAGGTAGTTGCCGGAACGCCTGCCTGCTGCTGACCATCAAAGGTGTACTGCACTTCCCAGGTGTTATCGCTGGTTTTAGTAAAATACTGGCAAACCGAGTGCTCGTTACCTAACGCGTCATACACCGTGGTGGTGTAGCTATCGGTATAGGAGCTGCTGTTGGTCGGGTCGAACGGTACGGTGGTACGATCGATAGCCGTATCGCTGGCATCAAAGTTAGCGGTAAAGGTCAGGTCGCTGCTGGCCTGCGCCGGAATATTGCCAGTTTTGATCTGAATGTCCGTGACGGTACCGGTTTGCAGGGTGCCGCTGTCATCCACCGGATAACCCTGCAAATAGGCGCCCGACGCATTGACGATATAGCCGTTTTTGTCAGTTTCAAACGAGCCTGCGCGGGTGTAAGAAATATTGCCCGCGCTGTCGCACATCACAAAAAAACCGTCGTCATTAATCGCCAAATCAAGGGCGTTTCCGGTAGAGACCAGCGAACCGCCGCGCGAAATACTTTGCGCGGTGCCCGCCACGCTGACGCCCATCGCCTGGCTTCCGGCATACATGGCTGAAAACTGGGTGGTCATCGACTTATAGCCCACCGTTCCGGCGTTGGCGATGTTGTTACTGATCCCGTCCAGCTGTTCGTTAACGGCATTCAGCCCCGTCGCGGCAATTTCATAACTCATTGTTTCATCCTGTTGATTCAAATTTTTGACAGCGTGTCCGTTGTTTTGCCGGATGCGGCGTAAACGCCTTATCCGGCCTACAAAACCATGCAGATTCATGTAGGCCTGATAAGCGAAGCGCATCAGGCAATTTGGCACCGGTCATCACGCCACATCACTGTCGGCATCGGGTACGCCAAACTGGCTAATCATGGTGAACGGCACTTCGCCCACACCTGCAACGTTGAGCACCGGAGAGCTGCCGTCGAGCGGAATACGCACATCCTCCACTTCGCCGGAGACTTCAATCGGCACCTCTTCTTCCCCGGTGTTGGTCACCACCGAGACGTCGTAATCGCCGGGCGGGATACCGTAATCGGCAGGATTAATCGAGAAATCCACCTGCCCTGGCCCGACGGACGAACTGCCTTCCGGGATCAGCGAGACCGTATAGTCATCGCCTGCGGCATCGGTAAAGTGGAGATCGGCGGTGGTGCAGGCGTCGTCAAGCGTGGCGCGACCGTTAATGGTCTGGTCGCTTACCTGCAAGGCGGTGGTCTGCACCATAATGTCGTCTCCCACCAGGTTGCCGAGCGCCATCACCTGAATGTTGCTCATCAGCACCGCGTTGGTGTTGGCCTGCACGCTCATCTCTTCCATCATCGCCACCTGCGCCATCGACGAAAGCTGATCGATATATTCGGTGGCGTCGGTCGGGTCAGTCGGGTCCTGGTTTTGGATCTCAGCGACAAACAGCGTCAGGAAAGTATCGACGGGCGAGCTATCGCTGCTGCTTTGCGTGTCGCTGGCCGCCACATTATTGCTTTCCGCCGTAGCGGTCGGCTGCGGCGATTGCGCATTCAGCGCCAGGGTATTCATCAGGCTTCTCCCAGTTTCAGCAGGCTTTGCTGCATACTTTTCACGTTGTTGAGCACATCGACGTTGGTTTCAAAATCGCGCGAGGCCGACATCATGTCCGCCATCTGTTCCACCACGTTGACGTCGGGATACCAGACATCACCGTTGGCATCGGCGAGCGGCGAATGCGGTTCATAGCGTTTCACCGCCCCGCCGGTTTGCAGCACGTCCTGCACCTGTACGCTGGCGCCGTCAATGGCATGACGATGTGTACCCGCCAACAAACTGTGGTGATACACCGCGGCAAAAACCGGACTGCGCGCTTTATACGCCTGCGCCTCGCTGCTGGCGGGCGCATTGGCATTCGCCAGGTTACTGGCAACGGTATTCAGACGCAGCGTTTGCGCCGTCATCGCCGAGCCAGAAATCTGATAGATATCAGTAAATGACATGCTTATTTCCCTTCAATGGCCTCTCTGATACCGCTGATTTGCAGATTCAGAAAGGTCAGACTGCTTTGATAATCCATACTATTTTGTGAAAACCGCGCCTGTTCGCTGTTCAGTTCCACGGTGTTGCCATCTTCCGAAGGCTGCATCGGCACGCGGTACTGGACATCCACCGCAGCGTTATTTGCCCGTTGCATCTCCCTGGCAAAATCAATATCTTTAGCCTTGAAATTTGGCGTATCGACATTCGCCAGATTCGCAGTCAGTAGCTCGGTCCTCTCAAGACGTAACTTCACTGCCTGCGGATGCACTCCCAATGCCTGCTGAAAACTGATCCCCATTTCTTGCGTCACTCCTGCTTCAATCCGCATACGCTAGGCAATTACCGTGCCATTTTTTAAGTGACTGATGAGAAAGGGTTTATGAGTTTTCAATTTTGCAGGCGGAAGATGTTCTTCCTCCTCGCGCTGGCCTTACCGGGCTACGCCGCCGTCCATCCCGTGCAACATAGCGCGCGGGAACAAATCAACGCCCAGGTGCTGAATGCCGCGAGCCAAAAAATTGAATCGCTGGCGCAACAGCGGCAGTGGCATGATTATCGCTACACCTTTAAGGTCTACATTCCGTCGCAGATTGCGACCGCTGCACCCTGTGCGACGACACCCGCCGTCACGCTGACTTCGCCTGCGGACATCGCCCTCAACCGAATGAACTTCACCGTCAGTTGCCCGCAAAGCTGGCAGATGAACGTGGCGGTGCGCCCGGATGTGCGAGTGCCGGTGGTGATGGCGAAGTCACTGATTGCCCGCGATACGCCGCTCACGGCGAATGATGTGGAACTGAAGCCTTACAACGTTAGCGCCCAGCGTCGTGATGTGTTGATGGATCTTGATGAAGCGATTGGTTTAAGCAGTAAACACGCGCTGCAACCGGGCAGACCGCTTACTAAAGAAGAACTGGTTTCGCCTGTGCTGGTCGAGCGCGAGCAGCCAGTGATGATTGTTTACCAGAACGCGGGGATCACCGCCTCGATGCCCGGCGTGGCGCTGAAAAATGGACGCAAAGGGGAAATGGTGAAAGTGCGTAACGCCAGCAGCCAGCGGGTTATCAGCGCGAGGGTGGCGGAAAGCGGCGTGGTGACGACAGTAAGTGCGGAGTAATTTGTGCAGGCGATTAAAGTTTTGCCCCACATTCACCGCTTTACAGGAGTAACACACCTTCAAACAGAGACGAGGTTGCGATGAAAATCACCCCGACTATGCCTGGCAATCGCCCGACAGCAACTGCGGCAGGCTCCAGCCAGCCGCGCAAAAGCACGGCGACTACCACCACGCCCCTAAGCGCCGACGACATTACCCAGGCGGGATTACAGTCTGCCCAGCAAACGCTGAACGACCAGCAAGAGAGCGATATCGACAGCGACAAAGTGGCGCAAATGCAGGCGATGCTGGCCTCCGGCAGTCTGCAAGTAGACACCGAACAGTTAGCCAGCGATATGCTGAGTTTTTTCCAGAACTAAGAGGCCGATGAAGTGAGTATCCGGTTACAACAGGTGAAGGCGCTGCTGAATGGCATTCGCGACGACGACGCGCGGTATGATTCCCTGCGCGAACTGCTTCAGCGTCAGCGGATCTGCATGATTCGCCGCGCAAGCGAAGAGCTGCTGTCGGTAAATGATGAGATAACGCATCACTATGAGCACTTACACAGCCATAGCCATCAGCGACACAGCCTGCTGCAACTGCTGGGTGTCAGCGTAAATCGTGACGGTCTGGCGCAGGTGTTTGCCTGGCTTCCGGCGGTTCAAAAAGCGGCTGCACAGCAGTTGTGGCAACGCCTTGAGCAAAAAGCGGAACGCTGCAAAGCCTATAACGACAAAAACGGCGAGCTGTTGATTCGCCAGTATGAATTTATTCAGTCTTTTTTAGGCGGCGAAGCGGATTTTCTGTATCAGGAATAACAGCAATACCTTCCCCCATAGCGGAAACGGATTTTCCGCCTCATTCCTAATTCTTTGTTTTTGATTAACAAAAATCCCGGCACGCTTATTGCAAATCCTGCTTAGTAATAAAGACTGGAAGCCACCTATGAGTTTTATTGAATGTTACGAACCGGAATATGTGCGCAATTTTATGACGCAACATCCCGGTTCGCCTTTATACGTCCGCAAGGTGTGGAAAAACGAGATTCGCCAGAGCCTGGCATTGACCGATATTGCCAGTTGCAAAGCGGTGCTCAACGATGCCAGAGCCTTTGATTTACAGCTTACCTATCGCCCTGTAGAAGAAAATGCCGCAGAGCTTTCCGCGCGCGATGCAATAGTAAACCAGATAATTTTGAGCACCTTTACGCTACCCGGTTTAACACCAGAGCTTTCACTGTATGCCGTCGGGATCCTGCTTTCTCGCGCCAGCAAAATGCCAGGCAGAGACGGCGACATTCTTGCCCGTTTGACGACGCTGCCACAGGCGCTGGCCGACCATGCGCAAAAAGGCACGCTACAGGCACAGTTCGCCCAGCTCCCCCCCGTGCCACAGCTGGCGCGCCAACTGGTGACGCTGCTCGGGAGTTTTGCGTTTGACTGGTCGCTTCTGCCGGAAAGCCCACGCAAAGCCTCGCTGCCGTTGCAGGTTACCTTGCTGACGCTGCATGACGCCAACAGTGAAGCCTTGTTACAACAGCAGCTTCAGGCGCAGTGGCAAACGACCTGGCAGCAACATTTCACAGCCTCCCCCTGGATTTTGCGTAATTACCTGATCTACCGGGTTTACCACGATGTGATTGGGCAGGCAGACGGCGCGGACTATTGCCCGCTGGTGTGCGATTTTTATCTCATCCGCACGTTAATCAGTTTGTGGACGCTGGATGGTTCGCCGCTGCGGCAGGAGGATATTTTTGCTCTCTTTGCGGTGTTTGAACGCTGGCGGGCCAGCGAAAATGCACAGCTGATTCGCCAGCGAATTCAGTCGTTATGTGCCGCCGACCCGCTGCTATCAGCGTTTTCGCTGCTGACGTGAAGCCGCGCTCGATCGGTCCCCTCGCCCCTTTGGGGAGAGGGTTAGGGTGAGGGGCAAAGCGCGCGCAGCCCTCCTTACCCACCACATTCACTCATTAACTCACCCAGACACCATGCCAACACCAACCATCATCAAAACACTCGCCACTCACCGCGAAAAACCGTTTGTCAGCGTCGTCACGCCAACCTGGAACCGCAGCGCATTTCTGCCGTACCTGCTTTATATGTACCGCTATCAGGATTACCCGGCAGAACGCCGCGAACTGGTCATCCTTGATGACTCCCCGCAAAGCCACCAGCACATCATCGACCGCCTGACCAATGGCACGCCGGAAGCCTTTAACATCCGCTATTTTCACCATCCGGAAAAACTGCCGCTGGGCAAAAAACGCAATATGCTCAACGAACTGGCGACAGGCGAATACATTCTGTGTATGGACGATGATGACTACTACCCGGCAGATAAAATCTCGTACACCATCGCCATGATGCAAAAGCACCGGGCGCTCATCTCCGGTTCCGATCAGATCCCCATCTGGTACAGCCATATCAACCGCATCTTTCAAAGCCGCAGTTTTGGCCCGCGCAACATCCTCAACGGCACCTTTTGCTATCACCGTAACTACCTGAAAAAGCACCGTTACGACGATAATTGTAATCTCGGCGAAGAGAAAAGCTTCACAGATAACTTCCGCGTGAATCCACTACAACTGCCCGGAGAACGCACTATCCTTTGTATCTCGCACAGCCAGAACACGTTCGATAAAGATTTTGTGCTGAGAACC
The DNA here is from genome assembly GCF_014836715.1 of Escherichia whittamii. Classification (GTDB taxonomy): domain Bacteria; phylum Pseudomonadota; class Gammaproteobacteria; order Enterobacterales; family Enterobacteriaceae; genus Escherichia; species Escherichia whittamii. Next base: position 34,750 of record NZ_JACSQI010000015.1, on the reverse strand, counting down.
TGTGCGCCAGTCAGCACGCCGCTCACGGAGAAAGTCACCGATCCGCTGTTGAGAAATCAGTATCTGAGTTTGCATAACGCCACGCATCAACAACCGATAAACCATCAGGCTATCGATCAGGTGGTGATCATTAACCTCGATAAACGCGCCGATCGCCTGCAACAAATCCGCGATGAACTGGCACAGTTGCGCATTCCTGCCGGGAAGATCACCCGCCTTAGCGCCTGCGAAAATGAAGACGGCCAGCGGGGCCGCCATCAGTCGCACTTACAGGCGCTGCGCCTGGCACAACAGCATGGCTGGCAAAACTATCTGCTACTGGAAGATGATGCGCTCATCCTCAAACAGGAAAAACATATTCGGGTACTGAACACGCTGCTTGCCAGCATGGCGAAAATTCCGTGGCAAGTGATACTCCTCGGCGGCGAAATTACCCAGGGAACGATGCTAAAAAGTTTGCCGGGGCTGGTGCACGCGCGGGACTGCCGTAAAGTGTGTGCTTATCTGGTGAACAGCCGCTACTACCCGCAACTGGCGCAACAGATGAGCAACGGTAAGCACTCGCTGGAAGCCTGCTGGCAGCCGCTACTACGCGCCGACAAATGGCTGGCCTGTTACCCGAGTCTTTGTTACCAGCGACCGGGTTTTAGTGATATCGAGAAAAAAACGACTGATAACATTGGTCACTATTTCAATAAGTTACCTGTAACGACAAAACCATCCGCGTTACCCATCGCCGACATCATCGGCTTTTTTATGGAAACATCATTCCACTACGCGCTGTACCGCCCAATCATCACCGCTTTACAGGCGCAGGGACAAAGCTGCACGCTGGTGATTAACGACCGCGTGTTTAAACCGTTTCTTGATGAGATGCTGGCAACGCTAAAAAGCATCGACGATCCACAGCTTAAAGGTATGCGTCTGTCAGAAATGCAGGCGCACGGTCAGCGAGTGAAATGCCTGGTCAGCCCCTACCACACGCCCGCGCTCAATGGCCTTGCACCTGTGAACGTCCGCGCCATGTACGGTTTAGCCAAAGAAACGTGGAACCACGCCGAGTGGAACCGCTTTTATCAGCGCATTTTGTGTTACAGCCATTACAGCCAGAGGGCGCTGGCACATTTCGGCAGCCCGAAGGTGGTCGGTAACCCGCGCTTCGATGCCTGGCATAACGGCACATTCGACCGCACTCTGCCGGAAAATATCCAACCCGATTACCGTAAACCTACGGTGCTCTACGCCCCCACGTTTGGCGCATTAAGCTCCCTGCCCCATTGGGCAGAAAAACTGGGCCGCTTAAGCCGCGATGTGAACCTGATTTGCAAACTGCACCATGGCACCTGCTCGCGCCCGGAAGAAGCGGTCTCACTGGCACTGGCCCGCAGGCATTTAAAGCAACGTACCGACTCCGCGCAGCACACGCTGGCGCTACTGGCAAAAGCCGATTACGTACTCACTGATAACAGCGGTTTTATTTTCGATGCTATCCACGTTGATAAGCGGGTGATCCTGCTCGACTTTCCTGGCATGAATGAATTGCTCGACGGCGAGAAAAGTTACTCCACGCCTGAGAGCGCCGATCAGCAAATCCGCGAAATATTGCCGGTTGCTCATGATATGGCAGAGTTGCGTTACTTGTTGTCAGAGGCGTTTGACTGGGATGCGGTGCAGGCGGGGCTTACGGAGATTCGCCATCACTATTGCGATGCGTTTATGGATGGCAAGGCCGGAGAACGGGCGGCGATGGTGATTGTTAAGGCACTGAGTTAAACTGCCTGATGCGCTTCGCTTATCAGGCCTACGTGGCCCCTGCAATATATTGAATTTGTGAGGATTTCCAGGCCGGATAAGGCGTTTACACCGCATCCGGCATAAACAGCGCACTTATCTACCCTCTGATTTCAAACATACCACTTCTTGAGTGCTGAGTCGGTAAAAGTTGCACATTTTAGAGCTTGGGAATAGTTGTCTTTATGAATTCCGAAAAGCGCCCGTCTTGCCACTATAACCATTCTTTTTCACCTGTATTGGCAGCAACATACCTCACCCGCGAAATGGGCGTTGCACTTCGCGGGCTACAGGCTACAGGTCCGGGTAATATGAAACGGGAGGGCGGTAGCATTTCTGATATGGGATGTTTCAATATTGCTGGGCTAATAGCGAGTTCAGGCTCCCCTTGTCAACAAACACAAAATCACTCAAGAAAATTGATACATGAATCATACAAAAATAGTGCCCTCTCTCTTTGTTTTCATTCCTTTCGTACTACATGCAAGCGATCCATGCTCCGACATAAAATTATCCGCACAAGTTTTTCTCTGTTCTAAAGTGACATTTGAACACAGCGATAGCGAACTGAATAATATCTACAAAAATCTTTTATCCACGGTCCGTAAGGAATACAGTACACAGCCAGATTTAGCCGTTGAGTATATTGCAAAAATAAAATCATCCCAAAGAGCATGGCTTAATTTTCGAGACACAAATTGTGCAGTTTATTCATTCCAGAACGATGAAAAATCTCAAGCGTATGATACAGCAATGTATTCTTGTAAAAATGACATGACACGTAAAAGAATTGAAGGACTTAAAAATATACTTGCACAATAATGAATATGCCTCTCAGGAACATTATCATGAAAAAAATAATACTTATACTCACACTAGTATCTAGCTGCGTTACTGTTTGTGCAGCAACCAAATCAAACTGGCTTTCATCAGACTATGTTGTCATGTCCAGTTTTCATGTTGAGGAAGTTACCAATCTAGCGCATCCTGTTTGTACGTTGAGTCTGGAAACTAATAAGGATAAAGACAGTTATAACTATGTTGAAGGTGGAATTTGTCCCGCAGTCAAACCTACTGGAAAAGAAACCTGCGCGTATTCTGCGATCATCGAATTAAATCATAAGATTATTATCGCAAAGCAAGTATCATCAGGTAAAGATACGGCAATCTACAAGAACAAAGATGTAACTATCATCACAAAAAAAATGTCAATTAACTCAGAAATCATGGATGATGAAGGTGAAGATGTTAATTACAGCATTACCATAAAGACAAAAGGCAGCGAAAGTACACAGAATATGTTTGGGTACTGTGGTATTTAAAACAGGTGGAAATCCATAGTCAGACACTTATGATTAACATATATCATCACGATTTACATCTATATCAAGGAATTCCATATAAAGCTATGTCTCTACCCAATAATTCGCATTACATGTTCAATAACTAAGACCATCCTTGTCAATTAATAACTGTTTTTTGCATAGCTTATGCGACAGAAAATTACTGGCATCAGTCCTTGCAGGCTTTCGTTACCTTACCCTGACTCTACTTTCAACATGATTAATACATCCTTTTAGAGATAAAATAAGTGAGAACAATTTTTATAATATTCTTTTATTTTTTCATCGGAAATAGTTATGGTAGTGACCATCTTAAGATTATCTCTTTGAATAAAGTTACATTTAAAGTTCCTGTTGATTGGTCCATTACTAAAAACAAAGATTGCTTATTTATTAGCAAAGAATATAAGAATACAACTGCATATCTTAAAGTATGTGAATACATATCAAGTACGGGAAGCGACTTTTTCACAATGAACAATGAAGGGAGATGGGAGGCAGTAAGTGAAGGCATTCCCATATTAGCCGACATAAATATTATGGAAAAAATTTGTTGGCATGAATGCAATTGTTTCATGTCGGTTCAATGATGATTCGGGATATCATGTAGATCAATGCTTTCAGGCAGAGATAACCTTGCCAGAAAATCATTATATTATTTTTACTGGCACTGGAGATTCAACATTTTTTATGGTTTATAAGAATATATATGCATCACTTAAAGTAAAAGATCACGTTCAGAGGAGATAGCCCCTATGATAGGGTGACTCTCTTATTCAGCTTTAACAGTTTGCATAAAAAAACAAATGCCACTTTCGAAACACTTCTGATAAGTCATTTATTTTATTAAAATCGTAAAACATGAATAAAACAGCACAAGCATTATTATCTATTATCCTTTTTATTACCACTATCAGTACAATTGCTCATGCCAAAGCCCTAACGCTACCATTAGATTCCACATAAATAACACCACTTGCGATTTATTATAAAAACATCGCCAACGAAATTACAGAACTCTCCTTATCTGAAACCCAAAAATCCCAAACAACTCTTTTCAATCCGCAAGAAATCACCATTCCTGTCAAAGGTGAGAATTTCCTCTCTCCCTGGATAGATAAAGATACTCGTTATTACGAGCTGGGACAGTTTAAAGATAAAGATAATATCTTCAAACTTATTATGTATAACACCATCGGTGAAAGTGACACCCTATTGCTCAATGTCCAACTGAATAGCTATAACAGAAAGGGAATTCTTTTAGACGCCCTATTGCTCAGTACTTTCTTTGGCTACGAAGATATCATCCGCTTTTCACATTTTAAAATTAACCCAGACTATACGATAACGATAAATAACTATGTTATTCATCCTTACGAACCCGGTGAGTATGGGACGACTGCACGGAAGAAGAACCCAAAACCTGAACTATATGTGCAAGCAAACTATAAAATAGTGAAAGGACACTTTGAGCTAACACTCAGGAAAGAATATAAAACACACTGAATATTTAGTCTGCTACCTCCCCCGAATCACCTCAATAATCCCCGTCGTCGACACCGACGGCGTGCGGGGGAAATACACCACCTCACAAATATACGCGAAGCTATCGAACTTCCCTGCCCAGTCATCGCCCATCACTAAAATATCTGCACCGTACCCCCGCAGATACTCCGCTTTTTTTTCCAGCGATTCCTCCAGAAATACGCCATCCACGCACGCCAGCCCGGCGATGATCGCCATGCGGTCATCCTGAGGGTAAACCGGCGCCCTGCCCTTTTTAGCGATATTTAAGGCGTCGGACGATACGCCGACCAGCAGTTGCTCGCCCAGCGTGCGGGCGCGTTGCAAAAGGCGCAGATGACCGACATGAAACACATCGAAGGTACCGAAGGTGATAACCGTTTTCATGGCTACTCCGCCAATTTGTGCCGCAGCCAGCATTGAACGGCGATATCGTCCACCGCTTTTTGCGCTTTCGCCGTGGCGCTTTCCTGCTGCTCGCGGCGTTTGTCGTCCAGCGTCAGGGCCACCACTTTCTCTTCGCATGCCGCCGCCGTCAGGTTTTTCTGCATTCGCGTGGCTTTGATGTTGGCCAGCGTTTTTTCCTGCTCCTGCCAGGCGATTACCTTGCGCAGGGTGCCTTTGTAGCCGCTGACGTTTTTCAGCGATTCCACCGACGCCGCCGCGCCCGCAGCCGTTTTCTCCACCAGGTAGCCTAACGCCTTGATATTGTTGTCATAGCCCGCGCAAATCTGTTTTTGCTTTGCCAGCTCGACTGTTTTGTCTTTGACCGATTTATCTCGCAGGCGCTGCAATTGCGCCAGGGTGTCAATGATTTGTCGCATAGTTACTGTTCTGCCTTTTTAGCACCAGGAAAGAGAATTTGCAGGCGGCTTTGCACCAGTTCAAGGGAGGCGGGTTCGCGCATCTCCTGGCGCAAAAATCGCTCGATTGCAGGGAACATTTTCACCGCTTTGTCGACGCTGGCGTCCGCGCCTGCCACGTAGCCACCGAGTGGGATCAGCGGTTTGATCTCCATATAGGCGGCGTAGTTTTGCTTTAACGCGCGGGCGGATTGCTGATGTTCCAGGCTGGTGACCTGATTCATGCAGCGGCTTATCGACTGACCGATATCAATGGCCGGATAATGCCCCGCTTCCGCCAGTTTGCGGGTTAACACGATATGCCCGTCCAGCACCGCGCGGGCGCAGTCGACAATCGGATCTTGCTGGTCGTCGCCTTCCGCCAGCACGGTGTAAATGGCGGTCATCGATCCCGCGCTTTCGCTGTTGCCTGCGCTTTCTACCAGTTTGGGGATCATGCCGAATGCCGATGGCGGATAGCCTTTGGTGGCAGGTGGTTCGCCGAGCGAGAGGGCGATTTCCCGCTGCGCCATCGCGTAGCGCGTGAGGGAATCCACCAGCAGTAAAACGTGATGCCCACGGTCACGAAACCAGGCGGCGATGGAGTGGCACAGTTCGGTGGCTTTCAGGCGCATCAGCGGCGATTCATCGGCGGGCGCAACGACAACAATCGATTTTGCCAGTCCTTCCGCGCCCAGCGAGTGGTCGATAAACTCTTTCACTTCGCGCCCGCGTTCGCCAATCAGCCCAACCACCACGATGTCGGCTTTGGTCTGGCGAGTGATCATCCCCAGCAGCACGCTTTTCCCGACGCCGCTGCCCGCCATCAGCCCAACGCGCTGGCCTTTACCAATGGTCAGCAGGCCGTTGATCGCCTTCACGCCCACGTCTAATGGTTCGTCCACCGAACGGCGGGTTAAGGGGTTGACCGAGGGCGGCAGCGGCGGCAGAAGGTCGTTGCCGTTCAGGCGGCCTTTACCATCCAGCGGTTCGCCGAGCCCGTTCACCACGCGGCCTAACCAGCTTTCGCCAATCAGAATATCGTGGGCTTTTTCTTCCGGGAAGACGCGCGCCCCCGCCATCAGGCCGACCGGCTGTTTAAATGGCATTAAATAGGTGATGTCGCGATTAAATCCCACGGCCTGCGCGTCGATAAGCGTGTGATTGGCGCTTTCGATGCGGCACAGTTGCCCGGTCATTAGCGGGCAACCGACGCTCTCCAGCAGAATGCCGTTAAGGCGCACCAGCCGCCCGGCGACGCGGGCCAGCGGGATCGACTCCAGTGAGCGCAGGGCGTTATCGAAAGCAGAAAAATCACTCACCCTGCGACTCCGGCGTTAGCGTTTCTTGCAGCGCGGTCATGCACTGTTCAAGGCGGTGCTCGCAGCCGATATCCAGTTCAGATTTATCGGTAATCACCCGGCATTCGCCCGGCGGCAGATCCGGCGTAGGCGTCAGCCCCCATTCGCTGACTTTTTCCGGCACCGCGTCGCGCAGGCGGTTAAATTCTTCCGTACTCAGCATCACTTGCAGGGTTTCCGGCATCGCCGGGAAGGCCGCCAGCGCCTCTTCCACCAGCGCCAGTAACTGCGTCGGTTGCAGCGCCAGTTCACAGCGGATCACCTGACGGGTGACTTTTTCCACCAGTTGCAGCAAATCTTCCCGCTGTTTGCGTTCAATATGGGCGAGGAAGTCGTTCACTTTTCCGCTGATGGCTTCCAGCGGCTGCGCCGCCTCAACAAACTGTTTGCGCCCTTCCTGCTGTCCGGCGAGGCTGCCTTCGGTGTAGCCCTGGCGTCGCCCCTCAGCAAAACCTTGCTGATGGCCTTCGCTAAAGCCCTGCTCCTGGCCTTCGGTCATTCCCTGCGCAAACCCTTTTTGCAGCCCTTCCTGGAAACCGTCCATCAACTGGCGCTGGTAATCGACGGCGCTGATGCTGGCGGTGAGCGGTTCTCCGGTCACCGCACGCTGACGCGGCGGAAAACGGTGCAGGCGATAACGCCCGCGCAGTGTTTCAAAGGTCATGGGTTACTCCGCCGTCTGTTCCGCAAAGAGCTGTAACTGAAACTCTCCTGCCTCTTCCAGTTCACGGGCGATACCCATGATTTCGCGGCGGATCTGTTCGATACGGCTGACCGGCACCGGCCCCAGGCGCGCAGTGATCGCTTCCAGTTGCTGCGCCTGACGTTTTGGCATCACCGCATAAATGGAACGGCGCAGCAGAGCTTCGGTGCCTTTCAGCGCCACCGCCCAGTCTTCCATCGGTACTTCGTCGAGCAGACGCCTACGCACCTCTTCGTTCTGGCGACTGAGGATAAAGAAGTCGTACATCTCATCCTGCAACTGCTCCAGCACGTCTTCGTCGCGCTCGCGCATCTGGTCGAGGATCACCTGCTGGTTACCCTGGAAGCGGTTGACGATATCCGCCGCCTGTTTGATGCCTTTCACCTTCGAGCCGTGTTCCGAAAGCACCGACAGGCCGCGTTCGATCAGGCGGTCCAGTTCATCCACCACGTCGCGGTTGACGTCATTGAGTTTCGCTACCCGGTAGAGAATTTCGTTTTGTACCGATTCGTTGAGATACGAAAGCACCGCCGCCGAGATTTCCGGCGTCAGAAATGCGAGGAACACCGCCTGTAATTGCAGATGCTCTTCGGAGATCAGCATCGCCAGCTGGCGCGGTTCCACCCATTGCAGGCGCGCCATCCGCGAGCGGATCTCATCGCCGTAGATGCCGTTGATCACGCTGCTGGCGATCTCGGTGCCAAGGGCTTTGTTGAGAATGCCCTGCAACATGGAGCGCGATGCGCCGTTGATCCCACTCTGTTCGCGGAACTCATCGAAAAAGTTATTGATCACTTTGCGCGCCATGCTGGTTTTGACGCCGGAAAGCCGCGCCATGTTTTCGCTCAGGCGTACCACTTCTTCGCGGCTGAGTTTTTGCATCACCGTCGCCGCCGCCTCTTCGCCCAGACACAGCAGCAGGATCGCCGCCTGTTCCAGGTAGCTGTTGCTCTTATTTATTGTCAATTCGCTCATTGCTGGTAATCCATTGTCTGAGAACTTCGGCAACGCGATCGGTGTCGCTCATGGCCAGTTTTTGCAGGAACTCGAGTTTCACTTCGAGGCCAGAACTCTGGGACGGCAGGCTGTCATCGCCGGGCAGTGACGGCAGATCGACGTTTTTACGATCTTCTTCCGGCGTGGCGATCCACGGTTCGCTCACAGCTTCCGGTTCCGCGATAGCGGCAGGCACTCGCACGGACGTGATGCGTTTCATCAGCGGGCGTACCACGAACATCAGCAGCAGTAGCGCCAGCAGGCCGCAACCTATCAGGCGTACCCATGCCAGCACGCTGTCATCTTTCCACAACGGAATGACCGGTTCGACCGGAACCGCCTGCGGCACGAAATTCAGCAGCGATAGCGTGAGGTTGTCGCCACGCTGCGCATTGATTCCGGCGGCATTGTTCAGCAGCGCGGTCAGCTGCGCGGTCTGTTCAGGCTTCCAGCTTTTCAGCGCCGGGGCGTTTTGATTGAGCACCACCGCAACGTTGAGGCGCTTCACCGCAAAGCCGGGATGCTGAATATGCTGGACGCTGCGGTCCCAGGAGTAGTCGCGCTTGCTTTCGCTGTGTTTGGATAAGGCTTCCGGCGAGCGATTTTCTTCCGTGCCGTTGGTCATCTGATTCGCCGCAACCGGAGGGCGGTTACTGAGCGAACCGGGCACGCCCATCGCCACCTGATTGGTGTCGCTGTCCAGCACGCTCTCTTCGCGATTGATTTTCGGTGCGTCGCCGTAGTGTTCCTGGGTTTCATCGATGGTGCTGAGGTCGAGGTCCGGCATCACGCTGACGCGGTAATTCCCCGTACCGACCAGCGAATCCAGCACGTTCGCCACACTGGCGCGGGTTTTTTCCTGGATGTCTTTGAGGATCTGATCGCGTTTACGTGTAGCGGCAGAAACCGCCTCGCCCGCGCCAATGCCGTCTGTCAGCAAGTTACCCGCCTGATCAACCACACTGACTTTACTGGCCTGTAGCGCCGGAATACTGCCGGAAACCAGATGCACAATGGCGTTAACCTGGTCCATATTCAGCTTCGCGCCGTAGTGCAGACGCACCACCACCGAGGCGCTGTTTTGCGGCTCATCACTGACCACAAACGAGCTTTCTTCGTTGAGCGCCAGATGCACCCGCGCGCTCTCCACCGCGTCCAGCGACATGATGCTCTGCGCCAGCTCCCCTTCGAGGCTGCGTTTGTAGCGCACGTTCTGCACGAACTGGCTGCTACCGAGCACTTCGTCTTTGTCCATCAGCTCGTAGCCGCTGGGTAAAATCGCCTGCACGCCTTTCGCGGCAAGCGTCATGCGCGTTTTCGACAGTGCAGATTCTGGTACCAGAATCTGCCCGCTTTGCGGGTCAATGCGGTAGGTGAGCTTTTCGCCGTCCAACACGGTGACAATCTGCGACACGGGCAGATTTTCCTGGCGTCCGTAGAGCGAGACATAGCCGCGATTGCCGGTCCACAGCACGCTGACGATAATCGCCGTCGCCGCAACGGCAAGCCCCACTCCCGCCATCAACGCCCAGCGTTTATTATCTGCGAGGCGCAGTCGAAACGCCGGAAACGCCGGAAACGCCTGGGTTAACTTCTTTATTTGTGCATTCATAGGGTTAAATCGACATACTCATCAGATCGTTAAATCCGGTGGCGATTTTGTTGCGTACCTGCACCAGCGCGGAAAAAGAGAGCGACGCCTGCTGGCTGGCGATCATCGCCCCGGCGAGGTCATCGCTTTTGCCCGTGTCGACAGCCGTTTGCTGCTGCTCCGCCACCTGCTGGAACTGGTCAACGTGACCGAGTGCACCGGACATAATGCGGTTAAACGAAACATCCGGGTCAGTGGAACTGGAGGTCATGGCGGGCAGCACCGGTGCCTGGGCGTTAGCCTGCATCCGCTGCACGTCCTGCATGATTTGTGCCTGCATGGTGCTGTTGATAGTAGTAATGCTCATTTTTCACTTCCGGGTCAGGAGAAAACTTCGATACCGTGCTTACGCATAGAGGCCAGTCGATAACGTAATGCGCGCGGGGTAATGCCTAACAGATCGGCGATTTTGCTGCGATTGCCCTGATATTTACGCATCAGGTCGGCGATATATTGATATTGCGCGCTTCGTCCGTGCTGGCCTAAATCGCTGGATTCGGCAATGTGTACGGTGGGCTGAACAGACCATTGCAATTCGGTATTTTCGGTTACGTCTGTTTCTGGCAGACCTAGTGCGTCCGGAAAAATCACGCCGTCGCGATTTAAAATCATTCCCCGCTGAATAGCGTTTTCCAGTTGACGAACGTTACCGGGCCAACGGTAATTGAGCAGCGCCCGGCGGGTAGATTCTGACAGGGTGATATTTTTCACCAGCACCGTAGCGTATTTTTTAATAAATGATTCGGCCAGCGGAATAATATCGTTCAGGCGTTCACGCAGCGGCGGCATGGTAATAGGAATAACCGCCAGGCGATAATAGAGATCTTCACGAAAATGCCCGGCAGCGACTTCCTGTTCAAGGTTTTTATTGGTGCAGGCAATCAGGCGAAAATTAAGTTTAATTTGTCGGTTGCTGCCTAATCGCTCAACCTGCTGTTCCTGCAATACGCGTAATATTTTGGCCTGTAGCGCCAGCGGCATTTCACCAATTTCATCAAGCAATAAGGTGCCGTTATTCGCCAGTTCCATTTTACCTGGGACGCTGGCAATCGCGCCGGTAAATGCGCCTTTGTCGTAGCCAAATAAGGTAGCTTCCAGCATATTTTCCGGGATCGCCGCACAGTTCACACCGATATAGGGCGCGTTATCATTTTTACCAAAGGCTACGGTGTGAATATATTTCGCCACGCATTCTTTGCCCGCGCCGGTTTCGCCCTGAATGAGCACCGGCACGTTAAAGGCGGCGACACGCTTTGCCAGAGTAAAAGCGTTAATGCTGGAAGCGGCAGTTGCAATAAGTTCAGACATAGGGTGAACGATATAAGTAGCGACAGAAAACAGGATGTTCTGAAGCGTATCACCGGCGGGATTAACAAGTTTGAATTAAACGATAATAAAAATATTATTTGTTGATGAACAATGAGTTAGAACCGTAGGCCGGATAAGGCGTTTACGCCGCATCCGGCAATCGTGCACCGATGCCTGATGCGACGCTGCGCGTATTATCAGGCCTACCGTTCGTGCAATGTTTTATGACGATGCCCGATATATCGTCCATTAATAATTTAATTATTTTTTCATCCTATTAATAATTTGCCCCTTTCACGCCTCCTCTATTTAATACCTCACCTTGTGTCACTGCCGGATTTGCGTGCACAAAAACGCCCATACCATTACAGCAGAGAAAGTAAGCCATGCTGAAGTACAGTAAAACGCCAGGCATCTTTAAATTAGAAGGTAATCGGCTCGGACGCCCCTACCATCGCCTGCCGACCCTGTTTACAGGGAATTTTGATGTTATTGATTCACATCTGGGCAGCTATTTTCTCAAAAAGCATCGCAGCAATATCACCTTAAAAAAGATTGGCTGCGAAATGGATATTATTAATAAAAACGCCGAGCTAATGGTTTCCCAGGTCGGGCATCTGGCGTTTGATATTGATCGCTCCTTGCTGTTAATGCTGCTGGGCAATTTTTATGGTCTGGAGTCATCTCTTGAAGAAGCGAAATCCCATCATGGATTACCGACAAAAACTGAAACGCGATTAAAGAACCGCCTCGCACTGGATATTTGCACGCTGATTTTTAATCTGCAAACCTCCGGCATTGCGCTGAAATTAAAACTGGACAGCAGCACGGTGATTACCCACTGGGCGTATCAATTAACCTTTACCCTCGCGGGCGATGAAGAGTGCAGTTTTCGTATTTTGCTCGACGACGCCCACACCGATTTTATTTTAAATCTGATTCGCCACAGCGAGCACAGTAAACCGCAGCAGATGGCGAGATCGGTAAATAAGCCAGCACTGATTAAAGAGATCATCCGCTCCCTGCCGCTGACCCTGAACGTCAAAATCGCCGAAATGTCGATGAATGTCGCCGATCTCTCGCAGATAAAAGCCGGGGATATTTTACCCATTTCGCTGGGAGAAACGTTCCCGGTGGCGATTGGGCAATCTGAATTATTTAGCGCCCTGATTGTGGAAGACAAAGACAAACTGTTTTTGTCGGAGCTGACGGGCAAGAATGAGAATAGCCATGAGTAAGCAAGAAGATATTTTAGCCGGGGATTTTGGGCTCGCCGATGAAGTTGCGCCTGTCACGAAATCCGCCGACGCCGCAACGCTGGTCACCCGCCTGGAGGACCGCTTTTCTGACTCGATGACGCTGCTGAAACGCATTCCGGTGACCTTAACGCTGGAAGTGTCGTCGGTGGAAATCATGTTAGCCGACCTGCTTAATATCGACGACGACACGGTGATTGAGCTGGATAAACTCGCCGGGGAGCCGCTGGATATTAAAGTGAACAATATCCTGCTGGGCAAAGCGGAAGTGGTGGTGGTCAACGAGAAGTACGGCCTGCGCGTGCTGGAATTTAACACCCGCGACATCAACGATCTGGCACCATGAAACGCCGCACTCAACTGACGCTGGGCCTGGCATTGCTGGCGCTCGCGCCGCTGGCGTTGGCACAGGGCGGCAATATTGCGCTGCTTAATGTGGTGACCCACGGCAACACTCAGGAGTACAGTGTCAAAATTCAGGTACTTATTCTGATGACCCTCGTCGGTTTGCTGCCGACGATGGTGCTGATGATGACCTGCTTTACGCGCTTTATTATCGTGCTGTCGCTGCTGCGCCAGGCGCTGGGGCTGCAACAAACGCCGCCAAACCGCATTCTGATTGGCATTGCGCTCTCCCTCACCATGTTGGTGATGCGCCCTATCTGGCTCAATATTTACGACCACGCGGTGGTGCCGTTTGAAAACGATCAGATTACCCTGACCGATGCGCTAAGTACCGCCGCTACGCCGCTGAAACGCTTTATGCTGGCGCAGACCGACAAAAAAGCGATGGCACAAATCATGACCATCGGCGGCGCGAAGGGCAATGCCGCCGACCAGGATCTCACAATTGTGGTACCCGCCTATGTGTTGAGCGAGCTGAAAACCGCGTTCCAGATTGGCTTTATGATTTACATCCCGTTTCTGGTTATCGACCTGATTGTCGCCAGCGTACTGATGGCGATGGGGATGATGATGCTGTCGCCGCTGATTGTTTCGCTGCCCTTTAAGCTGATGCTGTTTGTGCTGATCGACGGCTGGTCGCTGACCATCGGCACGCTCACCACCAGCATTCGCGGGCTGGGGCTGGGCTGATTATGTTAACCGTAGACGTCGCCGCCGACATTGTCGCCAGCGGCATAAAAGTGGTGATCCTGCTGGTTTCGGTGCTGGTAGTACCAAGCCTTCTCGTCGGCCTGCTGGTGAGCGTGTTCCAGGCGGTGACGCAGATTAACGAACAGACCCTGAGCTTTTTGCCAAGGCTGATTGTCACGCTGGTGGTGCTGGGGGTGTGCGGCAAATGGATGATTATCCAGTTGCATGACCTGTGCATTCATCTGTTTACCCAGGCCGCGTTGCTGGTGCATTAAGATGCGCACAAGCGACGTTACGCAACTAACTGATATGGCGCTGGGGCTGTGGTTTCCCTTCGTGCGCATTATGGCGTTTCTGCGCTATGTGCCGGTGCTGGATAACAGTGCTCTGACCGTGCGCGTGCGGATTATTTTGTCGCTGGCGCTGGCAATCATCATCACGCCGTTGATCCCCCATCCCATTCCCCACGATCTGCTATCGCTCAACAGCCTGATCCTGACGATGGAGCAAATTTTATGGGGCATGTTGTTCGGTCTGATGTTTCAGTTTCTGTTTCTTGCACTGCAACTGGCCGGGCAAATTCTCTCGTTCAATATGGGGATGAGCATGGCGGTGATGAACGACCCGAGCAGCGGCGCATCGACCACCGTGCTGGCGGAGCTTATCAACGTCTATGCGATCCTGCTGTTTTTTGCCATGGACGGGCATCTGCTGCTGGTAAGCGTGCTGTACAAAGGCTTCACCTACTGGCCGATTGGCAACGCGCTGCATCCGCAAACCCTGCGCACCATCGCGCTGGCCTTTAGCTGGGTGCTGGCGTCGGCATCGCTGCTGGCGCTGCCGACCACTTTTATCATGCTGATTGTGCAGGGCTGCTTTGGCCTGCTTAACCGCATTGCGCCGCCGCTAAACCTCTTTTCACTGGGCTTTCCGATCAACATGCTGGCGGGGCTGGTCTGTTTTGCCACCCTGCTCTACAACCTGCCGGATCACTATCTGCATCTGGCGAATTTTGTGTTGCAGCAACTCGACGCGCTGAAAGGTCACTATGGCGGATAGCAGCAGCGAAGAAAAAACAGAGAAACCCTCGGCGCAAAAGCTGCGTAAAGCGCGCGAAGAGGGGCAACTGCCGCGCTCGAAGGATATGGGGCTGGCGGCGAGCCTGTTTGCGGCGTTTGTGGTGATCTCCAGCAGCTTCCCGTGGTATGCCGATTTTGTGCGCGAGAGTTTTATCAGCGTGCATCAGTATGCGCAGGAGATTAGTAACCCGGAAGTGATCGGCCAGTTTCTGCGCCATCACCTGTTAATTCTCGGCAAGTTTATTCTCACGCTGCTGCCGATGCCCGCCGCCGCGCTACTCTCTTCGCTGGTGCCTGGCGGCTGGCTGTTTCTGCCGAAAAAAATCCTCCCGGACTTCAGCAAAATCAGTCCGTTAAAAGGCATTGGTCGGCTGTTTTCCAGCGAACATCTGGCGGAAACGGGGAAGATGACGGTGAAATCGGCGGTGGTGCTGGTGATGCTGTGGATTAGCCTGCGCAATAACTTTGCCACCTTTCTCGGCCTGCAGGCGCTGCCGTTCAAACTGGCGATTGGCGATGGTTTGTCGCTCTACGCCAGCGTGATGCGCAACTTTGTCATTCTGTTTATTTTCTTCGCGCTTCTCGACGTGCCGCTGGCGAAAGCTCTGTTCACCAAAGGGCTGAAGATGACCAAACAGGAGCTGAAAGAAGAATACAAAAATCAGGAAGGTCAGCCGGAAGTGAAAGCGCGCGTGCGGCGGCTGCAACGGCAACTGGCGATGGGGCAAATCCGCAAAGTGGTGCCGAAAGCCAACGTGGTGATCACCAACCCGACCCACTACGCCGTGGCGTTGCAGTATGACCAGTCGCGCGCCGCCGCGCCGTTTGTGGTGGCGAAAGGCACTGATGAAATCGCCCTCTATATTCGCCAGGTCGCCGCTGAAAATCAGGTTGAAGTGGTGGAGTTTCCGCGACTGGCGCGCTCGGTTTACTACACCACTCAGGTGAACCAGCAAATTCCGTTTCAGCTTTACCGGGCCATCGCCCACGTTCTGACTTACGTCCTGCAAATGAAACACTGGCGCGACGGCGCACAGCCGCGCCCGGCCCTGAACAGACATATTTCCATTCCCAAAGAGGTGCTTAAACTGGATGGCGAAAACAACTAAATCGTTCCTTGCGCTGCTGCGCGGCGGCAATCTCGGCGTGCCGCTGGTGATCCTGTGTATTCTGGCGATGGTTATTCTGCCGCTGCCGCCTGCGCTGCTGGATATTCTGTTCACCTTCAACATTGTGCTGGCGGTGATGGTGCTGCTGGTAGCGGTGTCGGCGAAACGACCGCTGGAATTCAGCCTGTTCCCGACCATTTTGCTGATCACCACCTTAATGCGCCTGACGCTCAACGTCGCCTCCACGCGCGTGGTGCTGCTGCACGGGCATCTCGGCGCGGGCGCGGCGGGTAAGGTGATTGAGTCGTTTGGTCAGGTGGTGATTGGCGGCAACTTTGTCGTCGGTTTCGTGGTGTTTATCATCCTGATGATCATCAACTTTATCGTCGTCACCAAAGGGGCCGAGCGTATTTCCGAGGTTTCTGCCCGCTTTACCTTAGACGCGATGCCCGGTAAACAGATGGCGATTGACGCCGATCTTAACGCCGGGTTGATCAACCAGGCGCAGGCGCAAACCCGGCGTAAAGATGTTGCCAGCGAGGCCGATTTCTACGGCGCGATGGACGGGGCATCGAAGTTTGTACGCGGGGACGCCATCGCCGGGATGATGATTCTGGCGATCAACCTGATCGGCGGCGTCTGTATCGGGATCTTCAAATACAACCTGAGCGCCGACGCCGCCTTCCAGCAATATGTGCTGATGACCATCGGCGACGGGCTGGTGGCGCAGATCCCTTCCCTGCTGCTCTCCACCGCGGCGGCGATTATTGTCACCCGCGTCAGCGATAACGGCGATATCGCCCATGACGTGCGCCACCAGCTGCTGGCAAGCCCGTCGGTGCTCTACACCGCCACCGGGATCATGTTCGTGCTGGCGGTGGTGCCGGGAATGCCGCACCTGCCGTTCCTGATGTTCAGCGCCCTGCTGGGCTTTACCGGCTGGCGGATGAGCAAACAGCCGCAGGCGGCGGAGGCGGAAGAGAAAAGCCTCGAAACGCTGACCCGCACTATCACCGAAACCAGCGAGCAACAGGTCAGTTGGGAAACCATTCCGCTGATCGAACCCATCAGTTTAAGCCTCGGCTACAAGCTGGTGGCGCTGGTCGATAAAGCGCAGGGCAACCCGCTCACCCAGCGTATTCGCGGCGTGCGGCAGGTGATTTCCGACAGCAACGGCGTTCTGCTACCGGAGATACGCATTCGGGAAAACTTCCGCCTCAAGCCCAGCCAGTACGCCATTTTCATCAACGGCATTAAGGCTGATGAAGCGGATATTCCGGCGGATAAACTGATGGCCCTGCCCTCCAGCGAAACCTACGGCGAGATTGACGGCGTGCTGGGGAACGACCCGGCGTACGGGATGCCGGTCACCTGGATTCAGCCCGCGCAGAAGGCGAAGGCGCTAAATATGGGGTATCAGGTGATCGACAGCGCCAGCGTGATTGCTACCCATGTGAATAAGATTGTGCGCAGCTATATTCCTGATTTATTTAACTATGACGACATCACGCAGTTGCATAACCGTTTGTCGTCGATGGCACCACGGCTGGCGGAAGATTTGAGCGCGGCGCTGAATTACAGCCAGTTGCTGAAAGTGTACCGGGCGCTGCTGACCGAAGGCGTTTCCCTGCGCGATATCGTCACCATCGCCACCGTGCTGGTAGCCAGTAGCACCGTCACCAAAGATCATATTCTGCTGGCGGCCGATGTGCGCCTGGCACTGCGGCGCAGTATCACCCATCCGTTCGTTCGCAAGCAGGAGCTGACGGTATATACGCTGAATAATGAGCTGGAAAATCTGCTGACCAATGTGGTGAATCAGGCGCAACAGGCCGGGAAAGTGATGCTCGACAGCGTGCCGGTGGACCCGAATATGCTCAACCAGTTCCAGAGCACGATGCCGCAGGTAAAAGAGCAGATGAAAGCGGCGGGGAAAGATCCGGTGCTGCTGGTGCCGCCGCAGCTGCGCCCTTTGCTGGCGCGCTATGCAAGGTTGTTTGCGCCGGGGCTGCATGTGCTGTCGTATAACGAAGTGCCGGACGAGCTGGAGTTGAAGATTATGGGGGCGTTGATGTAGGTATCCGGCATCGGTGCACAACTGCCGGATGCGGCGTGAACGCCTTATCCGGCCTACGGTTCAGGCACGATTTGTAGATACTGTTATGACCTGCAAGTTTTTTTATACTCCGGTATCCCGGCATGCCAGACACAGCGCCGTCAGGCGCTGTTTTTTTCATCCCTTCCGCGATTTTTATGCAGCTACCGGATTATGCCGCGACGCATCGAACGGCACGCCTGACTTCAGCACTCCATACGCCACCTGGGCCAGTTTGCGCATCATCGCGCCAAGAATCACTTTTCCTTTCTTGCCATTAGCCGTCAGACGCTCGCGGAACGCTCGTCCCCACTCTGTCTTGCTGGTGGCTACCATTGCAGGCATATACAACGCCCTGCGAAGCGACACATGTCCGGCTTTACTCAACCGGCTTGCCCCTCTCACACTGCTCCCTGATTCATAACGCCGTGCTATCAGACCCGCAAAAGCGGCGAACTGTCTGGCATGGGCGAAGCGGTCCTTCAGACCGATATAAGCCAGTAATACCGCGGATGTTTTCTCTCCGATACCCGGGATACTTTCCAGCAGCTTCCTGCGGTGTTTCATATCCGGATCATCGTCTGTCAGGTCTTTTATCTGCTTCTCAAGGCGCTTCAGCTCTGCTTCAAGCCACAGAAGGTGGGCATCAATGCTCGGCTTCTGGACTTCCCGCGCCGTCTCAGTGCGGTTCAGCTCCTGCGTGTGCATATCTGTCAGCGCCTGGTGGCGTACTACCAGGGCACGCAACGCGCGTTCAAGCGGGTGAGGCGCTTCCCAGGCTGCAGGACGCTTCTGACGACAGAACTCTGCCAGCATGCGCGCATCCACGGTATCAGTCTTGTTACGCAGTCCTTCACTCTGAGCGAAAGCTTTACCCAGTGCAGGATTAATGACTGACACGATGTAGCCAGCATCGTAAAGGCACTCTGCGACAGGTTCCATATAGGTGCCGGTCGCTTCGATGCAGATATGCGCATGGTCAATCTTGTGGCCCTTCAGCCAGCTCACCAGCTCATCGTGCCCTTTAGTGGTGTTAGCGAATTTTTTGGTGCGATGACGGCCATCAGGGCGCAACACATCGACATCCAGTTTCTCTTTAGCAGTGTCGATACCAATATAATGAAGTTCATGTTCCATAGTGAAACCAACCTTGCAAATACGGATTACCGGGAAAACCGGTCCATGATACTGTCCGGTTTATCACTCTGGGAGAAAGGCAGTCCGCTGCATAAATCTACAACGCAGGTTAGAAACCCAAGGCCGGATACGGCATGCGGACTGCAGGTCAGAGAAAACTGGCCGATTTTCTCTGCACAGGAGGGATAATACAAGGCCGGATAAGCGTAAGCGCATCCGGCACCGGCGCACAGTTATAAAATGATACGCTCCCCGGCATTCAAATCCGTTACATCACCCGCCCAATCGATGGGATATAACCCTTTCGCGACATCGCGATGAAACGTTGAAAATGGCCAATCACTCACTTGCTTTACCCAGCCATGTTTCACTGGATTTATGTAAATATAATCAACATGATGGCGATAATCTTTGGTATTACGGATGGCGTGCTCCCAAAAACGCGGTTGCCAGATATTTTTCATTCCACAGGCATGGGTGAATTGCTTTTTAATTTCCCGCCAGCGAGAAGAAAAATCATCATCATTTTCCGGTAATGTCCAGATACAGTGCATATGCTCCGGCAAAACAACCCAGGCATTGATTTCAAAGGGGCGGTCTCGCTTAACTTTTATAATGGAATTTCGAAGCGCGTGAAACTGGGTGGTCAAAAGCTGGCTTCGACGATTCCGTAAATTTACCGTGAAAAACCAGGTTCCCCCCTTGATGTAATAACGACGATATTCAGACATAGCGACTCCTTTTTCTCAACGGTAAGAAGAAAAGGAAAAGTCGACAATAAGGTTGTTTTATATCGGGAAAGCGGCTCGCAAAAAATTCGCAGACTCGTAGGCATGATAAGACGCAAAGCGTCGCATCAGGCATCCGCGCACAACTGCCGGATGCGGCGTGAACGCCTTATCCGTCCTACAAAATCGTCTCTTCCGTCAAAATCCGTCGCGCGCCCAAAAAATGATCCTGCCAGAAAGGTTCGGCTAACCGACTTATCCGAATGGTTTCGCCGGTACGTGGCGACTCGATAAATTGCCCATCGCCCAGATACACGCCCATATGGTCGGCAATTTCGCGGCTGTGGATATGGAAAAACAGCAAATCTCCCCGGCGCAGGTCGTTGTTCGCCACAATCGTCGCCCGATGGTAGTGATACATCTCATTCGCCGTACGCGGGAGCTTCGCCTCGAGGATCTTGTTGTAGGCATAAAAAACCAACCCGCTACAGTCGAAGCCTTTGTCGGGCCGCGTGCCGCCCCAGACGTAAGGCTTGCCAAGCTGCTGCTCCAGACGGTGGATCGCCACTTCGGTAATATTGTGCAGGTGGTCGCTGCTTAAGAAGTGGTTGTTTTCCGCCAGCGACTGCCAGCGTCTGTCACTTGCCTTGAGCGGCGCAGGAAACCACTCCGGATGCTGTTTTATCTGTTCGCGGTTATGTTGCCGCAGCGCCCTTCTGCTTTGTGCATCGCCTTCCACAATGTAGCTGGCCTGTGTTTTCAGATGTGCCTGGTACCGTTTTAGCAACCGCGTACGGTTTTGCATCCGCTGGCGGGCGGCGTAGCTAAAAGAGATATGTGATGTGGTGGCGCTGGCGAATAAAGGAAGCAAAACGCATAACGAAAGCACGCCTGGATGCAGAAATCTGCCGTGTGAGAACAAATACATGGAGGATATAAACCGGCTGAATGAAGATGAGAATATTAGAGGACAGGAAGGAGAAGCGGGATTATTAATTGCTTATTTGCATATTACTATCGAGGTTTCATAATCTTAGGAAATAAGAAATAAATCCGTTTTACATGCGCTTTTCGGACTTTTGAAAATCACCACTTATGCTAAATTTGTAAACCCAGCGCCGACAGACTTGCGTAAAACTCTTTTGGTGATAATGTGAGCCTTCCAAATCCAGACTATTCCGATTTGGGATCTATTTTGCCGTCCTGGCGTGTGTAACCGTTTTATCAAGGAATAAGCAGTATGCGTAAAATCGCATTAATTCTTGCGATGTTGTTGGTCCCGTGCGTTTCGTTTGCCGGTTTGCTGGGCAGCAGTAGCTCTACCACGCCAGTGAGCAAAGAGTATAAGCAGCAGTTGATGGGATCCCCTGTCTACATCCAAATCTTCAAGGAAGAACGTACGCTCGATCTCTACGTCAAAATGGGCGAGCAATATCAGCTACTCGACAGCTATAAAATCTGTAAATATTCCGGCGGGTTAGGACCAAAACAGCGTCAGGGCGATTTCAAAAGTCCGGAAGGGTTTTATAGTGTCCAGCGTAATCAGTTAAAACCAGATAGCCGTTACTACAAAGCGATTAATATTGGTTTTCCTAACGCCTATGACCGTGCGCATGGTTATGAAGGGAAATACCTGATGATCCACGGCGATTGTGTTTCCATCGGCTGCTACGCGATGACCAATCAGGGCATTGATGAGATCTTCCAGTTCGTTACTGGTGCGCTGGTGTTTGGTCAGTCAAGTGTGCAGGTGAGCATTTACCCGTTCCGTATGACCGACGCCAACATGCAACGTCATAAGTATTCCAACTTTAAAGACTTCTGGGAGCAGCTGAAGCCAGGCTACGACTACTTTGAACAGACCCGTAAGCCACCGACCGTTTCTGTGGTCAATGGCCGTTACGTGGTCAGCAAACCGTTGAGCCACGAAGTTGTGCAGCCACAACTGGCATCAAACTACACGCTCCCCGAGGCAAAATAAGCGCCATTCGCCTGGCATAATCTTTTGCCAGGTTTCATTGCCCGTCAGCGGCTGTGTCGCTATTACCGTGACCACATCATCCGGTGTGGTCTGCGAACTGAAGTCGATCTCCACATCCCTGTCCAGCAACGTTGCTACGCCAAACGGTGCGCGGCGGGTGATCCAGTGCAGATTGGTCGAACAATACGCCATTACATAGCGCCCGTCCGAGAGCAGCATGTTGAAAACGCCCTTCTGCCGCAGCTCATCCGCCAGTGAAGCGATATATTTAAACACCGCAGCCATGTTGCCCGGCGTGCGCGGGTAACGCTGCGTTAATTTATGCAGCAGCCAGCAAAAGGCTTTTTCGCTGTCAGTTTCACCGACCGGGCGAAAGTTGCCGGTTTCCAGTGATTTATAGCCCGTCAGTTGCCCGTTATGGGCATAAGTCCAGTTGCGTCCCCATAACTCGCGGGTAAACGGGTGAGTATTTTCCAGCGCCACCTCGCCCCGATTTGCCTGGCGAATATGAGCCACAACCGAACAGGATTTTATCGGGTAGTCCTGGACAAGTTTGGCGATGGGGGAATTAAAGCTGGGTTGTGGATCTTTAAATGTGCGACAGCCTTTACCTTCGTAAAAGGTAATGCCCCAACCATCTTTATGTGGCCCGGTTCCACCACCACGCTGTACAAGCCCGGTGAAACTAAAGCAGATATCGGTAGGGACGTTGGCGCTCATCCCGAGCAATTCGCACATCGGTAACCTCCACAACAGCGGGAGCGCATGGCCCCCGGCGAAGATTGATTTAAGAATTTTCAGGCCGGATGCGGCGTGAACGCCTTATTCGGCCTACGCCAGACTTACTTAACCATCTCTTTTTCAATTAACTGGATCAGGATATGGATCACTTTAATGTGAATTTCCTGAATGCGGTCGGCATAACCAAAATGCGGAACGCGAATTTCGATATCCGCCGTGCCTGCCATTTTACCGCCGTCTTTACCAGTCAGGGTGATCACTTTCATGCCCTTCTCACGCGCCGCCGCAATCGCTTTGATCACGTTCGCTGAGTTGCCGGAAGTGGAGATCCCCAGCAGCACATCGCCTTCGCGACCTACCGCTTCAACGTAGCGGGAGAAAATATCGTTAAAGCCAAAATCATTGCCAACACAGGTGATGTGGCTGACATCTGAAATGGCAATCGCCGGATAGCCCGGACGGTTTTCACGGTAGCGACCGGTCAGTTCTTCAGCAAAGTGCATGGCGTCGCAATGGGAGCCGCCGTTGCCACAGGAAAGCACCTTGCCACCGGCTTTAAAGCTGTCTGCTAACAGGACCGCCGCGCGCTGAATGGCGTGAATATTGGCGTCATCTTTTAAAAAGTTAGCCAGCGTTTCCGCCGCTTCGTTCAGTTCGTTACGAATAAGATCCTGGTACATGAGGATATCCTTCAGCATAAATGTAATAGACAAAATGCAGTGTACCGGATACCGCCAAAAGCGAGAAGTACAGGCAGGTGCAATGACCAGGACTTTTTGACCTGAAGTGCGGATAAAAACAGCAACAATGTGAGCTTTGTAGTAATTATATTGTAAACACATTGCTAAATGTTTTCACATCCACTACAACCATATCATCACAAGTGGTCGGACCTCCTACAAGTAAGGGGCTTTTCGTTATGATGATTTTGAGTATTCTCGCTACGGTTGTCCTGCTCGGCGCGCTGTTCTATCACCGCGTGAGCTTATTTATCAGCAGTCTGATTTTGCTCGCCTGGACAGCCGCCCTCGGCGTTGCTGGTCTGTGGTCGGCGTGGGTACTGGTGCCTCTGGCCATTATCCTCGTACCGTTTAACTTTGCGCCTATGCGTAAGTCGATGATTTCTGCGCCGGTATTCCGTGGATTCCGTAAGGTGATGCCACCGATGTCGCGCACCGAGAAAGAAGCGATTGATGCCGGCACCACCTGGTGGGAAGGCGACTTGTTCCAGGGCAAACCGGACTGGAAAAAGCTGCATAACTATCCGCAGCCGCGCCTGACCGCTGAAGAGCAAGCGTTTCTCGACGGCCCGGTAGAAGAAGCCTGCCGGATGGCGAATGATTTCCAGATCACCCATGAACTGGCAGACCTGCCGCCGGAGCTGTGGGCGTATCTGAAAGAGCATCGCTTCTTCGCGATGATCATCAAAAAAGAGTACGGCGGGCTGGAGTTCTCGGCTTATGCCCAGTCTCGCGTGCTGCAAAAACTCTCTGGCGTGAGCGGGATCCTGGCGATTACCGTCGGCGTGCCGAACTCACTAGGCCCGGGCGAACTGCTACAACATTACGGCACTGACGAGCAGAAAGATCACTATCTGCCGCGTCTGGCGCGTGGTCAGGAGATCCCTTGCTTTGCGCTGACCAGCCCGGAAGCGGGTTCCGATGCGGGTGCGATTCCTGACACCGGGATTGTCTGCATGGGTGAATGGCAGGGCCAGCAGGTGCTGGGCATGCGTCTGACCTGGAACAAACGCTACATTACGCTCGCGCCAATTGCGACCGTGCTTGGTCTGGCGTTTAAACTCTCCGATCCGGAGAAATTACTCGGTGGTGCAGAAGATTTAGGCATTACCTGTGCGCTGATCCCGACCACCACGCCGGGCGTGGAGATTGGTCGTCGCCACTTCCCGCTGAACGTGCCATTCCAGAACGGACCGACGCGCGGTAAAGATGTCTTCGTACCGATCGATTACATTATCGGCGGACCAAAAATGGCCGGACAAGGCTGGCGGATGCTGGTGGAGTGCCTCTCAGTGGGCCGCGGCATTACCCTGCCTTCCAACTCAACCGGCGGCGTGAAGTCGGTAGCACTGGCAACCGGCGCGTATGCTCACATTCGTCGTCAGTTCAAAATCTCTATCGGCAAGATGGAAGGGATTGAAGAACCGCTGGCGCGTATTGCCGGGAACGCTTATGTGATGGATGCTGCGGCATCGCTGATTACCTACGGCATTATGCTCGGTGAAAAACCTGCCGTGCTGTCGGCTATCGTTAAGTATCACTGTACCCACCGCGGGCAGCAGTCGATTATTGATGCGATGGATATCACTGGCGGTAAAGGTATTATGCTCGGGCAGAGCAACTTCCTGGCGCGTGCTTACCAGGGCGCACCGATTGCCATCACTGTTGAAGGGGCGAATATTCTGACCCGCAGCATGATGATCTTCGGCCAGGGGGCGATTCGTTGCCATCCGTACGTGCTGGAAGAGATGGAAGCGGCGAAGAACAATGACGTCAACGCGTTCGATAAACTGTTGTTCAAACATATCGGTCACGTAGGTAGCAACAAGGTTCGCAGCTTCTGGCTGGGCCTGACGCGCGGTTTAACCAGCAGCACGCCAACCGGCGATGCCACTAAACGTTATTATCAGCATCTGAACCGCCTGAGCGCCAACCTCGCCCTGCTTTCTGATGTCTCAATGGCGGTGCTGGGCGGCAGCCTGAAACGTCGCGAGCGCATCTCGGCACGTCTGGGGGATATTTTAAGCCAGCTTTACCTCGCCTCTGCCGTTCTGAAGCGTTATGACGATGAAGGCCGTAATGAAGCCGATCTGCCGCTGGTACACTGGGGCGTTCAGGATGCGCTGTATCAGGCTGAACAGGCGATGGATGATTTACTGCAAAACTTCCCGAACCGCGTGGTTGCCGGGTTGCTGAATGTGGTGATCTTCCCGACCGGACGTCACTATCTGGCACCGTCTGACAAGCTGGATCATAAAGTGGCGAAGATTTTACAAGTGCCGAGCGCCACCCGTTCACGCATTGGTCGCGGTCAGTACCTGACGCCGAGCGAGCATAATCCGGTTGGCCTGCTGGAAGAAGCGCTGGTGGATGTGATTACCGCCGACCCGATTCATCAGCGGATCTGTAAAGAGCTGGGTAAAAACCTGCCGTTTACCCGACTAGATGAACTGGCGCACAACGCGCTGGCGAAGGGGCTGATTGATAAAGATGAAGCCGCCATTCTGGTGAAAGCGGAAGAGAGCCGTCTGCGCAGTATTAACGTTGATGACTTTGAGCCGGAAGAGCTGGCGACGAAGTCGGTAAAGTTGCCAGAGAAAGTGCGGAAAGTTGAAGCCGCGTAATTGAATAACGGAGCCGAAAGGCTCCGTTTCTTTATCTGCTAATTATTTAAAATTAAAGCCATCCGGATGGTTTTCCAGGCTGCCTGTCAACGCCGCGAACAGCACCGTTTTACCATCAATCGAGAGCGCATCGTTCACATTCAGCCAGGTGAGTTTCTCCTGGGAAGTTTTCTCATCAATGGTCGAGAACAGTCCCGTCATTTGATTAGATTTCTCGGACCACATCACCGCAATACGTTGCGAGCCGCAGTCATGCGGCTTACACGCACTCATTACCTGATAAGTCTCATCTCCCAACGTTACGGTTTGTGCGGGGGTATAAGTACCGCCTTTCATCACCCAGACTGGCAGCTTATGCCCTTGCACCATCTGATTAAACGCAGCTTTGGTGGCTTCGCCCTTTGCAAGGCTGCTAATGGTTAAATCATCCTGCGCCATTGCACTGGTGGCGATGACCAAAGCGGCGACCGTCGTTATTGCCTTAAACATCATTCCTCCCGAGCTTATCCTGCCCATGTTATTAACACCCTAAAGCCTGGCGATAACACGATAGTTTGCAAATCAGATATTTCCAATATCAGCATTTGTTATCAATTTATTCCGCAGTAAGGTAATAGCCTGATAAGGTGTTAAAGTGATAAAACCCTTCGCATAAAGGAGTTGTACACCGTGCCTGGTTTGAAGATTACGCTTTTGCAGCAACCGTTGGTGTGGATGGATGGTCCCGCCAACCTGCGCCACTTTGATCGACAACTGGAAAGTATTACCGGGCGTGATGTGATCGTTTTGCCGGAGATGTTTACCAGCGGCTTTGCCATGGAAGCGGCGGTTACGTCTCTGGCGCAGCACGACGTGGTGAACTGGATGACCGCCAAAGCGCAGCAGTGCAATGCGCTGATTGCAGGCAGTGTTGCATTGCAAACGGACTCTGGTGCGGTTAATCGCTTTTTGCTGGTTGAGCCGGGCGGCACGGTGCATTTTTATGACAAGCGTCATCTGTTTCGAATGGCGGATGAACATCTGCATTATAAAGCGGGCAATGAGCGAGTGATTGTGGAATGGCGCGGCTGGCGTATTTTGCCGCTGGTGTGCTACGACCTGCGTTTTCCGGTGTGGTCACGCAATCTCAATGATTATGACCTGGCAATCTACGTTGCCAACTGGCCTGCTCCACGCTCTCTGCACTGGCAGGCGTTGTTGACAGCCCGCGCGATTGAGAATCAGGCGTATGTGGTGGGATGTAATCGCGTCGGCAGCGATGGCAACGGCTGCCATTATCGCGGTGACAGTCGGGTAATTAACCCACAAGGCGAGATTATCGCCACCGCCGAACCGCACCAGGCCACGCGCATAGATGCGGAACTTTCGATGGTGGCGTTACGGGAATATAGAGAAAAGTTTCCGGCATGGCGGGATGCGGATGAGTTTAGGTTGCTGTGAGTGGGCGTTGTGTTTAAGGACGGGGAGAGTCGGTGAAGACTACGAAAGCCCGCTCTCCTGCGACCACTTTTAACATAGGAGTGTGGAAGTGCTTTTCCATCAATCGCGATGACGTCTTTGCCATCTGAAGAATGGCAGTCACGCATCCAGTTAATAAAGCATTCGTGAAATTTTACTGGACTGATACAGGATACAACTCTGGCAATGGTGTAGTGAACAGGAATACCATTTTCAAAATAACCATATCATTAGCAGTAATTACGTTATTAATCATTGTGATATTTCCATCTCTGTGATTAATACCGGATACGCATTTAATTGCAGAGCTTGCACAAAATTATCGCAGATAACAGGCAATAACAATAACCCATCAGCCCGCTGCTGTAATACATCCATTCGATCTACTGATTCAACATTAACAACCAAACCAAGGGCATTTAGCGATTTAAGCATCGCCAGATGTTCACTCATCCAGCGCAGAGAAAAAGGATCATCACCAATTATAAAAACAGGCCCCCAGCCTGAAAATAACTGGCGTTTCATTACAGTGCCTGGATGAAGTCGAGTACATATTACAGGAAATACTCCCTGTTGCTGTGGTTCCGATGATGTGGAATATTCAGAAATATTTTCCATTGCTAGTGAAGAATTAACACCCATGGATAATGGCGAAACAACCTCACTTTCCTTGCCAGCAATGGCTGTACTAATCTGAAAGGAAAACAACAATATTATTACGTATAAACTCATTTTTAACATAACACATTCAACCCATTTATTCATGTTATAGAATAATGATGATATTATAAATCATCATTAATGTTTAATCGTTTAATCGTTTAATCGTTTAATCGTTTAATCACACAATATAAAAAGTCATTGACCAATGTGAATTGGCAATATATCATTCAAATTAAAATCACTGAATATTTTATCAATCTCCCTTGCAGTTTCTATATATTTTACCTCTTTCGTCCTTGCATTATAAATAGCCCAAGCCTCGGGATGGGATGTTCCACCAAACCTTACAAAAAAACTCGATTTCACATTATTATATAAATTAACATCAGGAAAAGGATCTTCTCCAAAATTAGTAGTATTGAATAATGAAAGTTCGTATCGCTTAGAAAATTCTGTTGGCAGGATAGCTTCACTGCCATCTATAGCATTCATCCAGAGTTTATTACCATTATATTCCAACAATAATCTCTGTTTTGCATGTGTTTTATCTCGTTCTTTAACGACAACGAATACCTTTTTAACAATCTGCTGTGCAGATGGTCCTATTGTATTACCAAAAGCTGGCAACCCGATTTTGCCATAAACACTCTCCTGAATGAAATAAATATCCGTTTTATCGGCCTCGACAATATCTACCATTTATCCCTCCAAACAAGACCTGACTCCAGGACAAGAGCATAGTGTGTAGTAAACACTTCATGCTCTTGTCCTGACCATTGAAATAACAACTTTCGTTTGTTTACTGTACGCTGTCTAAATAGCTGCGTGGAATAAAGTTGCACTTTTTATCATCCCTTGCAGAGCAAGATTACGAAAGCCCGCCCCCGCAAGGACTGACGCGAGGTAGTCTCTGTCCGCAGCTGCTTTTCACACCTTACATCTTGCCCCTGCCTTGAGTATCTTATCTTTCGTTAAAATATTAATAGCGATCTTCCATATCCCTGAAAATAATTCTGCTGCGTTTCCTCTTCTTATTTTGCAGTCGTCTTCATTCATTACCACGTCCAGACGCCAGTGCAGCTTATTCTCCACGTGCCAGTGATTTCGGATCGCTGTGGCAAACTTCTCTGCGGTTAAATCAGCATAACTGATATAATATCTGACCGTCATTTCGAGTTCTTTCTTTTGTTCTGCTATTATTGATCGAAAGGAGGCTGCCACGCATAATTTCTTCAGTCCTTTCCATTCAAACGTGAAATCAATAAGTTCATCAGGGACATCGCAAACAATGTGAAGACGGATTTCTTCTCTGCCGTGACTCTTTTCACTAATTGCGTAACTGTCATGCTTTGGATTATTTAATTCTTTCAGTGGAAATTTTTCCTCAAAGGCTTTATTAAACCGCCCCTGATTTCCTTTTACAGCGAATAAATAATCACCTCCCTGTTTTTGTATCTTATCTGCAATATCTTTCTGGCAACCCATCGCATCAGTTGTGATAATTTTTCCTTTAATATCCAACATGTTAAGAAGTTCAGGGATAGCTGTAATCTCATTAGATTTCTCATACGTCTTGATCTGTCCGAGGACCAGACTGTGCATAGTTGAGAACGCGCTAATGACATGAATCGCTCCCTTACGGCGACTCTTGTCATAAGAATGCCGGAGTGTTTTTCCATCAATTGCAATGACGTCTTTATCATTTGATGAATGGCAGTCACGCATCCAGTTAATAAAGCACTCGTGAAATTTTGCAGGACTGATACAGGATACAACTCTGGCAATGGTATCGTGAACAGGAATACCATTTTCAAAATCACCATATTGTTTTAAAAAATCGAGATGTGTTTCCCCAAAATCCTCTATATCTTCCCATCCCTCTGCACCAGAAATGACGGCGCAAATAGTCAACAGTAGAATATCAGACAATTTATGTTCCACTTTCCAGGCTTGTCTGTAATCGGGGATAATAGAAATATGTTCCATCAATTTTTTAAGTTCCATTTTGCTCTCCTTATTTATGTAAGGAGTATTTGATCATATATAAGCTATGAAAAACAGTTTTAGGTAATAAGGAATATCTCAATTATTGAACATAAAATGCGAATCATTTAGTACAAAAAAGCAGCGTTACGTGATCTTTCCCTGCCTGATAAGTAATTAAATGCAAACCGATAATCTTATCGTGCATTCAGGGCTGGGAAGGCTTATTTATTAACAAGCAAAAAAAAAATCCATCAACTTAATTAATGTACATGTTCCCAATAAACATCAAAATGCTTAGTTTTTTGCTATAAAATCATTAAAAATAAATTAATTAAGATTTGTCACCCAGACGAATCGATGTTTTTTGAGTATAATAATCATCGTTGAAAATCGGCTCTAATCAATAATATATTTCCCCAGTATTGTATTCAGCCTCTCCATCTTCTAATAGGAAACTTCTGATTCCGGGGTCTTGCACTTTCATCTTCAAATTATCTGTGCCGAGCAATTTTTTTAATATTGATATTTCTGGCTTTATCGTACCGAGAAAATATACAGTTTTGTTATCCTGGATTAAAATAACGGGCAATGTGTCAAGATCGACATCTGCAACCATGTCAGGATGCTTATCAATATCCAGCCATACGAAGCAATCAGCGGTATATTCTTGTGCCAATTGGGAGAAATGATTCTCCCATGTCTGGCAGGATGAACACCAACTGGCACACAGGCATACAATCAGGCGGCGCCCCTCATGGAGCATCTTGCTTATCTGAACTGCATTATCACCTGGAAGCCAGTAATTCCTCTTACTATTCATAATGTAATCCTTCAGTTACGGATATCAACTTTAGGGACTGTCAAATCACCAGTGGCAAGATGCCATGATGCTGCGAAACGTGCTGCCTGAGTCGCTGTTGACAACAACTCATGACACCATTCAATTGATGGTTTTTTTCCATAAATAAGTGGACCAGAGGGGATATTTAATGCACTGGAGTCAGCAATTACTGCGGGAGCATTTGGTCTCACAAGTCCGATATCTGTGTCATCAGATTTAAAACTCAGTGGTTCTTCATCATTATTTGTTGTTGCAGTTTCCTGTATACAGTGTTCTGGTGTGGTCATATCCAGCCCGGAAATGAACCCAATTGACCAGAATGC
This sequence comes from Escherichia whittamii, assembly GCF_014836715.1. Taxonomy (GTDB): domain Bacteria; phylum Pseudomonadota; class Gammaproteobacteria; order Enterobacterales; family Enterobacteriaceae; genus Escherichia; species Escherichia whittamii. Next base: position 3,375 of record NZ_JACSQI010000015.1, on the reverse strand, counting down.
CAGACGAGCGGTATGTTCTGTTTTAATAGCATCATAAAGAACGGGAAGTTGTGCTGGATCACCGTGATAAGCAAGAGTCAGCAGACGTAAACGCTCTGGTATGGAACTGATAATATTGTCTAAACGTGGATCACCCTGTGGCAGGCATAGTCCTGTCATACGTGCAATATATTCCTGTTTCCTGAGCAAAATAACCGCAGCAAGCCCTCGTTGAGGCGCGTTCTGCAAATGGAAAAGCAGGAGATCATGTAGTTCATACACGATATCAGTACAAGGTGACAGCCAGGCCAGTGCCAGTATAGCTTCTTCTCTTACGTCGGGTTCATAGTCTGACAGAATATTGATTATGGCCTGCTGCCAGTTATGCAGACGCAGTTTCCCTGCCAGATAACAGCAACTGGCGCGTATTCGTGGGTTTTTATGCGCGAATAATGGAGACAGATCCTCCAGTGGAATTATTCCGGCAATTGCTGAAGCGCGTAGCCAGGCCTCAAGCATAAAATCATCTGATGCTGAATCCTGACGCCAGTGTGCAAGAATTAATCGGGCTTGCGACTCAGGTAGCCAGGCTAGAGCTTCTGTCATACCTCGTAATGATGGTTCAATATTTCTAGTAGCTATTTTATGCAACTGCGCAATATACGATTTGTCATTCTGTTCCAGTGCCAGCAACCAGCAAACAAAGGCTTCACCTTCAGATTTCCAGCGTGAGTAATTTTTAAATGCTGCGTCCCAGCCATGGTTACCTGCTGCCCGTAAACCATCCAGATGCGCGTTTAACTGACGATGAAAATGATAGCGTTTCTGTGTGGTAATAAGTGGTGAATAACATCCTGAAACAATCTGTTGCCAGTAAAATACAGCATCTCTGGCATGTTGTTGTATTAGTGGTTTTATTATATTAATGCCCATTTAAATTTCCATGATAATTAGTTGTGATGAAAGTATTGTGCAATTACTAACTATTTCCCCCTTCTGCCTGAAGACGATTAATCAGTATATCCCAGTTATTGTCTTCCAGGCGAGCAGCGCTGTAGTATCCAGCCACTACCAGAATTGATTCTGTACAACTAATATAACCAGAGCACATTTTTACCTCCGGCGGTAAAACTGGTTGAATAACTTCGTCTCCCATAATCTGCCATATACCATAGTCAGACGTCCCCATACACGATCCTGATACGCTGCCAATAGCATAAACCTCACCGACCATTGTAACACCGACATATTGACTAAATGGAGTAATGGTTGTAGCTGAGAAAATCTTATCCATTCATTCATACCTACAATATCCCTATTGTTCACCTAATGGTTCATTATGATAAAAAGAGACGAATTTCTTTTTTGCTTTATGCTCTTCCATCACTGGAACAATATCATCTCTGGCCTCACGCAAAGTTAAATATATATAACCAGTATCCCTTACAGCCACACCATTTATATGGTAATATTTAAAAACTTCATCGTATTCATTTTGAGTGATCAGCATAAATTTAATCTGTATTTTATTTTGATTTTTCTTTATTAGAGAATAGTCAAGACTGATGCCCACCAATACCACTATTTGCATTCAATTTATTAGGGGCGTATAATTTATGCATAATAAATATCCAACTGCATTCTTAAACGTTTTTATCTATGATATTTTCTGATTAATAATGAAAGTTGACATCCTGTCTCTGGACTGTAATGGCAGTGCGACAATCACTACTCAGAACAGAAATCACCTTTCTCTGCCTGAACACAATTAATCAATATATCCCAGTGACCGTTTTCTAAGCGTGCTACACCATAATACCCGGCCAGAACTAGGGTTTTTTCTGTACAACTGATATAACCAGCGCACATTTTTACCTCGCTGGGTAAATCTGGCTGAACAACATCATCCCCAATTATTTGCCACACACCATAATCAGACGTTGCCCAGACACAATTTTCATACCATACCATTTGCCTGAACGGTAAGGTTAACTCTCCCCGATGAATCATTTTCCATTGATCTTTTCGACCTTTAAATATAGTACCGCTTTGCGCACCAATATAGACATAGCCATCCTGACCACAACAGATAGATTCAATGAGCATGTTGCTGGGAAAATGAATTTGCCTCCATTCATCACCATCGAAATTCCAGACATCCCCCTTACCGCCTGCGGCATAGATATCATTTTCAGAGAAGCCATCCACACAACTAAATCCAGCAGCGCCCAGGAATAGCATCTGTTCACGGATTGTTTTAATTTCATCTTGCGCAGGTAGATTGATACCTTTATTTAGTTTCTCCCAATTATTTCTGTCTATCCTGCGAACAACACTACGTGCGCATCCTACAACATACACTCGTCCACCAATAGTTCGGGTATTCCTAATGGCAAATTCATATGGGATCGGCTCTTCAAGTCCTTCAAAACCACTACCTATAGCAAAAACCTCATTTTCCATTGTAACGCCCACGTACTGACTGAATGGAATACTGGTTGTAGCCGAAAATATCTTGTCCATTCCTTCATAACCGCTGTATCCCCATTGCTCTCCTAATGGTTCATCAAAAAAAAAGGAAACAAATTTTTTTCTTGCCAGATGTTCTTCCATTACAGGGTCTATATCGTCTCGCTTTTCTCGTATGGTTATATAAATATAACCAGTGTCTCTTACTGCAACACCATTAATATAAAACCCGTTGAATATTTCATTGTACTCATCTTGAGTAATAAGCATATTTTTAATCTCGCGTTATTTTTATTTGTTTTTACTGGAGGAAGAGTATGGACGGGATTGTTTTCCTCCCATACCACTACTTGCATTTAATATATTAGGCTTGCACATTTCTTTATAATGTTCATCTAATTGTTTCTCAAGACATTTACGCTTACATAGAGATTCAGGAAAAGTTTCCATGACAGCATCAATCGCCATATCCCTGGCATCATCATAATCAATCTTATTATGATCACCGAACTTAAAAATACCCGTTTTTTTGTATTCGTTTATTTTATCCCTCATTTTACCATGCAATTGACCATGACTACCCCACTCAGGACTATTTGTTGTACCTTCAACACAAATTGTTGGTGCATTTTTATGTGATTGAGTTTTACCATCTCGATACTTCGGACAATTTGTGTTGTTATAAAACATAGCGCCGGGTAACACATGATGTCCGGTTTGTCCAGGGCAGCATCCATGCCCTTGTAAGTCTTCTGCCATATCATATGGAACAAAAATGCATTTCTTGGCCCTGGTACAGGGATTGAGTCGGCTGAGCAGTGACATCATATCGGTTATTGCTTTTACAGGACAGGGCAAGATTACGAAAGCCCGCCCCCCGCAAGGACTGACGCGAGGTAGTCTCTGTCCATGGCTGCTTTTCGCATC
>NZ_JACSQI010000014.1:103091-130432 GCF_014836715.1 Escherichia whittamii | reverse complement strand
GGTTCAGACTTCAGGATATGGTTGAGGGTTACCTGGTGATGAAGTCTCTTGATCAGGAGATCTGATCAAGAGACAGCCGGGAGGAGAGGGTTAGTAACGCTTAGTATTGCGTAGGGGCAGGAACTGCCGAAGATGGATTCACCTGGGTCGGTGAAGTGGATGGTACGGTAGTTGTTGCGCCACCACTGGCCTGGACAGGCACGGCGGTTTGTTGAACCGGCACTAATGTCAGGTCGGCTTTGGTTCCCCCCTGATTGACAACCGGCTGGACGGTATCGGTAATAAACACCAATTTGTCGTTCACAGTAATCGCCGCACTTAACAGAATACGCGCGTTCGGCTGAACGTCTGCCGGGTTAAATGGCAGAACAAAGCTGAATGGCGACTGTTTACCTTCGGTACGCACCGCTTTTTGCGCCAGTACTTTAGACGGCGCATCGGCTAACGACGCGTCAGAAAGTGTCACGGTCAGCACAGCATCGGGAGGCAGTGCGACTTTCTGACGGATCCAGACCGTACCGGAGACATTAGGTTGCTGTATAGCCGGTTGTTGTGTCGCCGCAATAGAGGTATTTGCAGCAGGTGCAGGCGTCTGGATATCCGCGCTTTTATCAGCGCAAGCCGCCAACGCAATCGCAACCGCTAAACCACTGGCCATGTGCACGAGTTTCATTCACTTCTCCTTATTATCAATGCACCAGCGGGCTAACTTTCCTCGCCGGAAGAGTGGTTAACAAAATCGTAACGTGAATAAGTGTGGCACAAATCACGTATTTACGCCTGTATTTAGTCCGTAATTCAGACCATTGCACCCATCGGACCAGTGACAAAATTGCGTTATACTCAACTCACTTTGGCTTGCTGCGGCAGCTTTGTTACTGGAGAGTTAATATGAGTCAGGCCTTAAAAAATTTACTGACATTGTTGAATCTGGAAAAAATTGAGGAAGGACTCTTTCGCGGCCAGAGTGAAGATTTAGGTTTACGCCAGGTGTTTGGCGGCCAGGTCGTGGGTCAGGCCCTGTATGCTGCAAAAGAGACTGTACCCGAAGAGCGTCTGGTGCATTCATTCCACAGCTACTTTCTTCGCCCTGGTGATAGCAAGAAGCCGATTATTTATGATGTCGAAACACTGCGCGACGGCAACAGTTTCAGTGCTCGCCGTGTAGCCGCGATTCAGAATGGCAAACCCATTTTTTATATGACAGCGTCTTTCCAGGCGCCAGAAGTTGGATTCGAACACCAAAAAGAGATGCCTCCGGCCCCAGCGCCTGATGGTTTGCCTTCGGAAACGCAGATCGCCCAGTCGCTGGCGCACCTGCTGCCACCAGTGCTGAAAGATAAATTCATCTGCGATCGTCCGCTGGAAGTCCGCCCGGTGGAGTTTCATAACCCACTGAAAGGTCACGTCGCCGCGCCGCATCGTCAGGTGTGGATCCGCGCACATGGTAACGTGCCGGATGATCTGCGTGTTCATCAATATCTGCTGGGGTACGCTTCTGATCTTAACTTCCTTCCGGTCGCCTTACAGCCGCACGGCATCGGTTTTCTCGAACCAGGAATTCAGATAGCCACCATCGACCATTCGATGTGGTTTCATAGACCATTTAATTTAAACGAATGGCTACTGTATAGCGTGGAGAGCACATCAGCGTCCAGCGCCCGAGGATTTGTGCGCGGTGAGTTTTATACCCAGGACGGTGTGCTGGTTGCCTCGACCGTTCAGGAAGGGGTAATGCGTAATCATAATTAAAAAAAACAGCCGGAGGTGAAAACCGTCCGGCTGCCAGATAGTTGATAACGTGCTCTTTATTGATGCCGGATGCGGCGTAAACGCCTTATCCGGCCGACCAATTCTTGTAAATTCAATAAATTGTGATTTTTATTGTAGGCCTGATAAGCACAGCGCATCAGGCGAATTTGCGTTTGATTGCTGGTTACGCGTTATAGGCATTCTCGCCATGGCTGTTGACGTCCAGCCCTTCGCGCTCCTGCTCTTCTGGCACACGCAAACCAACGGTCAGATCCGCCAGTTTGTAGCCGATAAATGCCACCACACCAGACCAGACGATAGTAATGGCGATGCTTTCCAGCTGTACCAGCAGCTGATGGCCCATCGTCACACCTTCGGCAAAGCCCACACCACCCAGCGAGCTGGCGGCAAAAATTCCGGTCATGATACAGCCAACAATACCGCAAACGCCGTGTACCCCAAAGACATCGCAAGGATCATCGACCCGCAACAGACGTTTGAGCATAGTAACGCCCCACAAGCCCGCCAGACCGGCGACTACGCCGATAATCAACGCGCCGCCAACGCCAATGTAGCCGCAGGCAGGCGTCACGCCGACCAGACCCGCAATCGCACCAGAACACGCTCCCAGCAAAGAAGGCTTGCCGCGCAGTGCCCATTCACCGAAGATCCAGCCAAGTATTGCCGCCGCCGTTGCCACCACGGTATTCACAAATGCCAGCGCCGCTATTTCATTCGCCGTACCTGCTGAACCGGCGTTAAAGCCAAACCAGCCGATATAGAGAATGGCAGTCCCGGTAAAGACCATCGGCAGATTGTGCGGTTTAAACGCCTCTTTGCCGAAGCCCACGCGTTTGCCAACCAGATACGCGCCAACCAGCCCCGCGATTGCGGCGTTAATGTGCACCACCGTGCCACCGGCAAAATCCAGCGCACCGTGAGAAGCCAGCAAGCCGCCGCCCCACACCATATGTGCAATTGGAATGTAGGAGAGCGTCAGCCACACCACCACGAAGATCAGCACAGCTGAGAAGCGGATCCGTTCCGCCAGCGCCCCGACGATCAAGCCTACGGTAATACAGGCAAACGATCCCTGAAACGCCACGTGGATGTACTGATAAATGCTGCCCGTTACTGCGGTCAGTTCGATATTTTTCAGCATCAACCAGTTAATATTGCCGAAAAAGTTGTTGCCTTCGCCAAACGCCAGCGAGTAGCCGTAAACAACCCAGAGAATACAGACCAGCGCAAAGGTTACGGTCACCTGCGTCAGCATCGACAGCACGTTTTTGCCGCGAATCAACCCGCCGTAAAACAGAGCAATCCCCGGAATGGTCATAAACAGCACCAGTGCAGTACAAATCATCATAAACGCATTGTCGGCTTTATCGGCCACCGCAGGTGCAGCCATTACCAGTCCCGGCAGCATCGCCAGTGAAGCAAGCCCAGTTTTTATCGTCGCTATCTTCATTTTTCGTTCCTGTTGCTGTGTGCCAGAGATTACAGCGCCGCTTCGTCGGCTTCGCCGGTACGAATACGAATGACGCGTTGCAATTCAGCGACGAAGATTTTGCCATCGCCAATTTTTCCGGTGTAAGCCGCCTTACTGACGATATCGATCACTTCATCAAGTTGATCATCAGCAATCGCTACATCAATTTTTACTTTTGGCAGGAAATTGACGCTGTATTCCGCGCCACGGTACAGCTCGGCATGGCCCTTCTGACGCCCGAAACCTTTCACTTCGGTGACGGTCAGGCCCTGAATACCAATGGAAGATAGCGCTTCACGAACGTCTTCCAGCTTGAATGGTTTAATTATCACGGTCACCAGCTTCATAGATCCCCTCCGGTCAGAATTCGGTAATGGTTCTGCTACACAAAGAAGGTATTGCAAGCGGTGTGCCAGAAATGAAAAACGAGAAAGAGAGCAGGAAGTTAAGAAGATTGAAAATGAAAACGCACTATGACAGTGCACAGTGCGTTACATTTTTGCACCAATGATGAAATATTGCGCTAATCAGGCGCTCAGGGATTCATCTTCACGCACGCTGGCTGCCAGTTCTTCGCCCGCAAGTTGCAGTTGATACATCTGCCAGTAGCGCCCCTGGGTGGCCAGCAGTTGCTGGTGAGTACCCTGTTCCACTGCCTGACCACGATGAAGCACCAGAATGGTGTCAGCATCAACAATGGTCGATAAGCGGTGAGCAATCACCACAAGCGTTGTTTGTTCACGCACCGCCGCAAGGGCGCGTTGAATCGCCTGTTCAGTACCGGAATCAATACTGGCGGTTGCTTCATCAAGGATCAGTATTTGTGGTGTTTCCACCAGCACGCGTGCCAGCGCCAACAGTTGCTTTTGCCCGACCGAGAGATTATTCCCCTGCTCGCCAAGCGGCGTGTAAATACCGTTGCTCATGCTACGCGCGAGTTCTGCCAGTTGTACCGTTTCCAGGGCCTGCCAGACGCGCTCTTCGGAGATATCACGCCCCAGCGTCACATTGGCAAGGAAAGTATCTGCCAGCACTACCGGATCTTGCTGCACCATCGCCACGCCCTGACGCAACGCGCTATGACTGAGCGAACTTAACGGGCGTCCATCGAGACGAATCTCGCCTTCTGTCAGTGGGTAATAGCCCATCAGTAAACTTGCGAGGGTACTTTTGCCGCTACCGGTATGCCCCACCAATGCCACAAAGCTGCGTGAAGGAACGGCAAGATTAATATTTTTCAGCACCAGATTGTCATCGCGATAAGCAAATGACACGTTATCGACTTCAATGGTGCCGCTCTGTAACGAGCGATCATCATTGCCATAATGCTGGCGCGGTCCGTCCATCAGTTCAAACACTCGCTCGCCAGCAACAACAGCCTGTTGCAACATCGACTGCTGCGTGGTCAGTTCGATTAAGGGTTCGTTAAGTCGCCCCAAATAACTGATAAACGCATACAGCACGCCCACTTCAATGGTGCCGCTGGCGGAGAAGCCAAACAGCATCAACAAGCCACAAAGAATGAGAGATGAAAACAGACTAAGCAGTGGTCGGAGTAAAAAGCCGTCCAGCCGTAGCGTTTGCATTCGCGCCATATAGTGAGAACGACTGGCTTCGCCCATACGTTCGCCAAATCGCGCCTGCTGGCGGAACTGCTGGATGACGCTCATGCCGTTAATAACTTCGTTAAAGCCGTCGTTGATATCCGCCAGATAGGCGCGTACACGGCGGACAATCGGCGTACTGTAACGCTGGTATATCACCATCACCACCAGCACAACCGGGAATATCATTATCGCTACCAGCGCCATTCGCCAGTCGAGGCTGAACATCGCTACCAGCATCGCCCCTACCAGTGCGGCACTACGCAAAACGGTCGCGACCACGGTAACGTAGAGATCGCGGATCACTTCAGTATCATTGGTAACGCGGGAAATGACCTGCCCGACGGGCTGAGTATCAAACTCACTCAACGGCTGGCGCAGTGCGGCATCCATCACATCGGTACGTAACTGTTGTACAACGCCTACTGCCGCCCGGTTAAACAACAGCGACTGCGCGTAATGCAGCCCGGCGGCGAACAGTTGCAGCCCGACATATGCCGCCGCCAGCCCGACAACCATTTTCAGCGGCAGATTATTTTTCGCCACCATATTGTCGATAAAATAACTGACGAGCAGCGGGCAGCTCACTTCTGCCGCCGCTGCCGCCCACATCATCAACACTGCGATTCCCAGCGGTTTACGCCACGGAGAACCGTAAGCTAACAGGCGCTTCAGAGTCGGCCAGAGTTGGCTAAAACTACGCATCAACAGCCTCCTCGTGATTTTCCGGGGCATCGTTGAGCGCCGCTTCCAGTTGTTGATAACGATACATATCCCGGTACCAGCCGCTTTGCTGCGCCAGCATGTCATGATCGCCACGCTGGGCAATATGCCCATGCTGCATCACAATAATTTCACTCGCTTCGGTCAGGGCAGAAAGGCGATGGGCGCTGATAATCACCGTTCTCCCCTGCCCCCACTGGCGCAGGTTATGTAGAACCTGATGTTCTGTGCGGCCATCTACCGCCGATAAAGCATCGTCAAGAATGAGGATTTCCGCATTCACCAGTAATGCCCTGGCAATGGAAATTCGCTGCTTTTGTCCACCGGAAAGCATCACGCCGCGCTCGCCCACTTCCGTGTCGTAACCTTGCGGCAGACGCAAAATATCGTCATGTACGCTGGCTAACCGCGCTACGTGTTCAATCTCTTGCTGGGTGGCATTCGGGCAACCCAGTGCAATGTTATTAGCAACCGTGTCGGAAAAGAGGAACGGCGTCTGGCTGACTACCGCCAGACGGCTTCGCCAACTATCGAGTTGCAACTGCGTCAAAGGAATATCATGAAAACAGATATCGCCCTCGGTGACATCAAAATGACGTTGAATTAATGACAGCACAGTACTTTTGCCGGAACCGGTCGGCCCGCAAATTCCCAGCATCTGACCAGGTTTCAGCGCAAAACTGACGTTCTCGAGCGCAGGATGATGAGTTTGAGGATACGTAAACTGGCGGATATTCACATCCAGCTCACCACGACCTTCTGGCACCTTATCTTTACCATCAATAACGACTGGCGCTTCAGCCAGCATGGTACGAATTCGGCTATACGCCGCGCTGCCGCGCTCTACAATGTTAAACATCCACGCCAGCGCTAACATCGGCCAAATCATCAGACCAAGGTACATCATAAAACTGGTGAGTTGGCCCAACGTTAAACTTCCCTGCACCACCATCCAGCTCCCCCCGCCGATCGCCAGTAAATTCGCCATGCCGATGGCGATATAAATGGTCGGGTCAAAACGGGCATCAATACGTGCCACACGCATGTTTTTCTTGCCGGTATCTTCGGCATCTGCGGCAAATAGCGCCGACTGGCGATCTTCCAGACCAAAGGCTTTGATCATGCGGATACTGGTAAGGCTCTCCTGGGTACGGTCGTTGAGACTGGAAAACGCCGCCTGCGCCAGCTTGAAGCGCTCATGCAACGCGTCGCCATTACGTTTAATCATGATTGCCATTACTGGCATCGGCAACAGCGCTATTAACGTTAACTGCCAGCTAATCTGCGTTGACATCATGATCAGCACCGCGCAGCCCATCACCAGTGAATCCACCAGCGTCAGCACCCCTTCCCCAGCGGCAAACACGACCCGATCTACGTCATTTGTCGCACGAGCCATGAGATCGCCCGTGCGATGACGCAGGTAAAATTCTGGATGCTGGCGGCTTAACTGGCGGTAATAATCTTCGCGCAGTTCAACAGCCAGTTGATAAGACGCACCAAACAGCAGCACGCGCCAGACGTAGCGCAGGAGATAAACCACGACTGCAATCAGCACCATAGTGGCGATCCACATCAGGATCTGCCCGGTAGTAAAGTGTTGTTCCGTCACGCCATCGACAACAATACCGACCACTTTCGGCGGAACCAGTTGCAGCATCGCGATAATGACCAGCAAGGCGACAGCCCCGAGATAGCGGCGCCATTCCCGGCGGAAATACCAGCTTAGTTGAGCAAATAATCGCACGCGTTATGTCCTGACCTGATCCTGGATAATTATTCGATAGGTAACGAGGTGGTGTACTTAATCTGTTCCATCGCGAAGCTGGAAGTGACGTCCGAAAGCCCCGGCACACTGTTAACCAGACGCTTATAAAACTCATCGTAGCGCTTCATATCAGCAACCTGGACCCGCATCAGATAATCGTATTCACCGGCCATGCGCCAGAAACCGAGAACTTCCGGCATTTCCGTGACGACCGTAACAAAGCGGCAATACCATTCACTGCTGTGATGTTGCGTTTTAATCAGCACAAAAGCAGTCAGACCCAGGCCAATTTTTTCCGGATCCAGTAACGCGACTTTGCCGATAAGAATACCGTCATCTTCCAGCCGTTTCAGACGCTTCCAGCAAGGCGTGGTTGTCAGATTAACGGCTTCTGCCAGTGCCTGCAAAGAGAGGGTGCAATCCTGCTGTAGTAAGGCCAGCAGCTTACGGTCAATTTTATCTAACATAGCCAATCCACAGAGAATTATTTTCTCTTTTTATTCTATTTTAAAGGCCAAATAGCGACAATTTATTCCGTGCGATTTCACAGAGAATGCACAAAATGACAAATTCGAGGCAAAAAAAACCGGGCAGTTGCCCGGTGCTGGAAGGGATCTCGTTATTCGGGGGAATAAGGTAGATGTGGATTGTCCAGCCAGTGTGTCAAATAGTGAGAGACAGCCTGATTACGGCAGTGTCCAATCACCGGTAAATGAGGGAGTTCCGCGCGCAATTGCGGCATCGCATTACCCATAATGAAGCCCTTACCGACGCTGCCTAACATTTCGCGATCATTCATCGCATCACCAAAGGCCATACAGTCACGCAGCGAAAAACCTAAATGTTGGGTCAGCACCGTCAACGCAGCGCCTTTATTGCACCCCACCGGCAGCACTTCCAGGCAATCAGTCGCGGAAAAACACAAATGTACACGCTCACCTAAAGCTTCGTGTAACTGGATCTGCAAGCGCGCAAGATCGTCATGATCGCCACAGAAACAGATCTTGGTGACGCTGTCGAGTGGCATTTTTTTGACATCGATTATCTGATAACGAAAACCGCTATAGACAAATGCCTGCAACAACGTCGGGATCTCTTTTCCGGTAAACCAACCATCGTCATTAAAAATATGCATGCTGGCTCGGGTATCCCATTGCTGGTGCAGTACCAACTCCGCCACATCCGCAGGTAAATCATCACGATGTAAAAGTTCGCCTTCCAGAGAGTGCACACGCGTACCGTTGCCGGTAATTAAATACGCATCCAGCGATAGCGCCCCGAGAATACGCTGCATCTCCAGGGCATGACGCCCCGTAGCAAATGTAAGGGTAATATCGCGTTCACGCAGGCGCGCCAGAGTAGAGAGCGTTTTCTCACCTAAATGATGGTCAGGCATCAATAAAGTGCCATCCATATCAAATGCTGCCAGACGAGCCATTTCTTTCTCCACTCTGTGACACGGTTAATGGTGATTGAGTATCACTTGATATATACGGAAGTAATAGTGAATAGATAAAAAATATTGTTCCGGGTTTATATGCGACTGCTTAATCGTCTTAACCAGTATCAACGTTTGTGGCAACCTTCCGCCGGAGCACCACAATCCGTTACCGTCAGCGAACTGGCCGAACGCTGCTTTTGTAGCGAACGCCATGTACGCACATTGTTACGTCAGGCGCAGGAGGCGGGATGGCTGGAGTGGCAGGCGCAATCCGGACGCGGAAAACGCGGGCAACTGCGCTTTCTGGTGACGCCGGAATCCCTGCGCAATACGATGATGGAACAGGCGCTGGAAAGTGGAAAACAACAGGATGTGCTGGAACTCGCGCAGCTAGCGCCTGGCGAATTGCGTACCATGTTACAACCGTTTATGGGCGGGCAATGGCAAAACGATACCCCGACATTGCGTATTCCTTATTATCGCCCGCTCGAACCACTGCAACCGGGTTTTTTAGCCGGTCGTGCCGAACAGCATCTCGCCGGGCAAATTTTTTCCGGTCTGACCCGTTTCGACAATAACTCCCAGCGCCCAATTGGCGATTTAGCACATCACTGGGAAACGTCTGCTGACGGGTTACGCTGGGATTTTTATCTTCGCTCAACGCTACACTGGCATAACGGCGATGCAGTAAAAGCAACACACTTACACCAGCGGTTGTTGATGCTGTTACAACTACCAGCACTGGCTCAATTATTTATTAGTGTGAAGCGTATTGAAGTCACCCATCCACAGTGTCTGACCTTCTTTTTACATCGCCCCGATTACTGGCTTGCGCACAGACTGGCGAGCTATTGCAGTCATCTGGCACATCCGCAATTCCCACTAATCGGCACAGGTCCTTTTCGCTTAACACAATTCACAGCGGAACTGGTGCGCCTGGAAAGCCATGATTATTACCATTTACGTCATCCTCTGCTTAAAGCGGTTGAGTACTGGATAACTCCGCCGCTTTTTGAAAAAGATTTGGGTACCAGTTGTCGGCATCCTGTCCAAATCACCATCGGCAAACCAGAGGAATTGCCACGGGTCAGTCAGGTCAGTAGCGGCATCAGTTTAGGTTTTTGCTATTTAACATTGCGCAAAAGCCCCCGACTGACTCTCTGGCAGGCGCGAAAAGTGATCACCATTATTCATCAATCCGGCTTACTACAAATGTTAGAAGTCGGAGAAAACCTGATCACCGCCAGTCATGCATTGCTGCCAGGCTGGACCATCCCACAATGGGAAGTACCGGAGGAAGTCAAACTACCTGAAACGCTGACGCTGGTTTATCACCTACCAGTGGAACTTCATGCCATGGCTGAACAGCTACGAACGATGCTGGCAGCAGAAAGTTGCGAGCTAAAGATTATTTTTCATAACGCGAAAAACTGGGACGGTGCCACGCCACTGGAGCAAGCAGACCTCATGATGGGCGACAGGTTAATTGGCGAAGCGCCGGAATACACCCTTGAACAGTGGCTGCGCTGCGATCCGCTGTGGCCACATGTTTTTACTGCCAGAACATACGCACATCTGCAATCGACGCTGGATACCGTGCAAGTAATGCCTGATGAGGAAAACCGATTTAATGCCCTGAAAACGGTGTTTAGCCAGTTAATGGCAGACGCAACGCTGACGCCGCTGTTCAACTATCACTATCGCATTAGCGCTCCGCCAGGCGTGAACGGTGTGCGACTGACGCCGCGCGGCTGGTTTGAATTTACTGAGGCCTGGCTACCCGCGCCGTCGCAATGAAGAGCTGGTCCGGGTTAACCGCAGGGGTTACCATAACGTTTTATCGATTTAGCAGGATGATTTATGAAACGTGCTGTCGTTGTATTCAGTGGGGGCCAGGACTCTACAACCTGCCTGGTGCAGGCATTGCAACAATATGATGAAGTCCATTGCGTGACGTTCGATTACGGTCAGCGCCATCGCGCAGAGATCGACGTCGCGCGCGATCTGGCGCTGAAACTGGGCGCGCGCGCGCATAAGGTGCTGGATGTCACCCTGCTTAACGAGCTGGCAGTCAGCAGTCTGACGCGAGACAGCATTCCAGTGCCAGATTATGAACCTGAAGCTGATGGCATCCCAAATACGTTTGTCCCTGGGCGTAATATTTTGTTCCTGACGCTCGCGGCGATTTACGCATATCAGGTGAAAGCCGAAGCAGTGATTACCGGCGTCTGCGAAACGGACTTCTCCGGTTACCCGGATTGCCGCGATGAATTTGTGAAAGCACTAAACCATGCCGTCAGTTTGGGCATGGCGAAAGATATTCGTTTTGAAACGCCGCTGATGTGGATCGATAAAGCGGAAACCTGGGCGCTGGCCGATTATTACGGCAAGCTGGATTTAGTCCGTAACGAAACGCTGACCTGCTATAACGGCATTAAAGGTGACGGTTGCGGTCAATGTGCGGCGTGTAATTTACGCGCCAACGGTTTGAATCATTATCTGGCCGATAAACCAGCGGTGATGGCGGCGATGAAGCAGAAGACCGGGTTGAAATAATTATTCGGGGTGTTGCCGGATGCGGCATGAGCATCCGGCATAACAAAACTTTTACTTAACCATCTGCTCCAGCTTTTCGCGCAGCTCCCCTTCCAGCGCTAAAGCCTTCTGCGTTTTGAGATCAATACAAACAAACGTAATGAGCGCATCTGCAACTACCTGCCCTTCCGGCTCAAGAGTGATGACCTGACTTAAAATGCCGCTCTTTCCATTTAATTGCTGCAACTGACTGGTGATAGTTAACAGGTCGCTTAATACTGCCGGACGGCGATAGTTAATATTGATATTCACCACCACGAAAGCGATGTTATGGGCGGTCATCCACTGAAAACTGTCGCTGTTTTCCAGCCCATCCCAGCGGGCTTCTTCGAGAAACTCAAGGTAGCGGGCGTTGTTAACGTGCTGGTAAACATCGAGATGATATCCACGAACTTTAATTTGTGTTTGCATAGCGCAATAACCTTACGTTGTTGTTATAAGTACAGAGGCCATAACTGGTATGACCTCTTCAGTCTGGCAAAAAATTGCCACTATGCAAATTAGTTACAGGGTTATTACCGCCAGATTACGTTCCACCAGCGAATTGCCCATCCCCGGCACCTGTTTTAAATCCTCCACTGTTTTAAACGGGCCGTACTCTTCCCGATAACTGACAATCGCCTGCGCTTTCTTCAGGCCAACGCCATTCATCGCGCGGGCTAACTCTTCCGCGCTGGCATTATTGATGCTGACTCTGGTGCCTTCTTCGTCGCTGGCTTTCGCCGGTAGTGCCGCTTTGCTTTGTGCTGCAGGTGCTTCCGCTTTGGTTTCTACCGCCGCCGGTTTCGCTGCAGGAGACGCCGCCAGTGCGCTATGAGACATTCCGGCACAGGTCAGGGACAGGGTAATGAGCAGTGCTTTGATTCCGTGTTTCATACTGTTTTCTCCTTGTTTGTTAACAGTGGAATCACCTTAACGGCTGTGAAAACAGTAAACAAATGGCAATGTTCAGAAATGGAAAAGGCCGCGAAAGCGACCTTTTCTTGTTACAGCTGCAAAGCATTTTTTTGCGAGGCGGCTTCAGGATTATTGCTGTTCCAGCGCATCGCCAATTTTGATTTTCGCCTCTTTACGCAGGTTACTCATCAGAGCTTCAAAGACGATTTGTGCGTTGTTTTGGGTAATGCCCTGCACCATCGCTTTTTTCTGCTCTTCCGGCATTGAACCTTGTTTCACTTCGTCCAGCGCCAGCAGAACGACATTGCCCTGCATATCGGTCGCCATACCGTAGCTCGGTTTGTCTTTCGCTGGCAGAGGCAGTGCAAATGCCGCCAGGCTAATCGGGTCACGCCCAGAACGGCTTAAGGTTTTCTGCTCGCCAAATTTTAGACCGGCAGCCTGCATAGCTTCTGCACCTTTGCCCGCTTTCAAATCGACCAGCAGTTTTTCAGCATCCACTTTCGCTTGCTGTTCAGCTTTGTTGTGTTGAACCATCGCTTTAACCTGTTCCTGAACATCTGCCAGCGGTTTAACCGCTTCCGGTTTATGCTCGCTGATACGCAGAACGAATGCACGATCGCCGTCTACGGTGATGATGTCAGAGTTGATGCCCGGCGCGCCGTTTTCACCAATCAGACCGCCGTTAAAGATAGCGTCCGCAACCGGTTTGAAGTTTAACTCTTCCGGCAGCTTATCTTTGCTGAACCAGCCAGTCTGAGTAGCTTTAACGCCCGCAGCCTGCTCTGCACCTGCCAGAGATTCAGTGTCGTTGCTTGCTGCATCGCTTATTTTCTGTTGCAGCGCGTAGTATGCATCCAGCGCTTTTTCGTGTTTCACTTTCGCTGCGATATCGTCACGTACTTCGTCTAACGACTTCACTTTTGCTGGCTGAATGTCATCCAGACGGACGATCAGGAAACCTACCGAGGATTTGATCACGCCAGAAAGCTGGCCTTTTTCTTTCAGACCGGCATTTTTCAGTTCGTCTGGGGTGGTGGAGTCTTCTAACCAACCCATATCACCGCCGTTACGAGCAGAGATAATATCGGCAGATTTTTCTTTTGCTAACGCAGCAAAATCACCGCCTTTGTTCAGCGCATCAAGTACGGCTTTCGCTTCATCTTCAGTTTTGGTCTGGATGATGCTGTAGCGCGTGCGCTGCGGCTGGGTGAACTGATCCTGATGCTGATCATAGTAACTCTGGATATCCGCATCGCTAACCGGTTGCTGCATCGTGGCGGCATCCAGCTTGATGTAGCTCACGCGGAACTGCTCCGGAGTCATGAAATTGTTTTTGTTTTGCTCGTAGTAGCTGGCGATTTCTGGTTCGGTCACAGCTTGTTTAGCCGCTAGCGCATTAACGTCGATAGTCGCTTCACGCACTACACGTTGTTGAGCGACCAGCGCAGCCAGTTCGTCAGTTTCACCTTTCAACATAAAGTCGGTGCCGGCAACGCCAGCAATCAGCTGTTGGGTGGTGAGCTGGTTACGCAGCGCCTGCGCGTACTGATCGGCACTCATTCCCATTCGGTTAAGGATATCGTTGTAGCGGCTGTTATCGAACTTGCCGTCAACCTGGAAAGCCGGGGTCGCGAAAATCGCCTGCTTAACCTGCTCATCGCTGATACCCAGTTTCAGCTCACGAGCGTACTGGTCCAGCAGAGCCTCGTCGATCAGACGATTCAGCACCTGTTGACGCAGGGTTTTCATATAGCCTTCGTTCGCCGCCAGCTCGGAGTATTGATCGCCCAGCTGTTGCTGCATGCGATTACGCTCGCTGTTGAAGGCGTTCTCAAACTGCCCACGGCTAATTTCCTGGTCATTCACTTTTGCGGCGTAGTTATTGCCTCCGCCAATCAGGTAACCACTCACGCCGGTCAATATGAACGACACGATAATGATACCGAAAATAATCTTGAGCACGAGACTGTTTGCAGCCGTGCGTAAGCTGTCCATCATGGTGTAACAACACTCCGCTGTAGATGACTGTATACCTCACGCAACTTATCGCTGCGCGCAAAGGCCTATTGTGACAAGAAACGGGGGCAATTGTCAGCCCACAATGCGCAGAAAGTCACGGAATACAAATAAAAAAGGCACATCAGTAGATGCGCCCTTGAACTTCGTCACATCCCCAATGGGGACAACACTTAGTTTACCGCGTCTTTCAGTGCTTTACCTGCACGGAAGCTCGGTACTTTAGCTGCAGCGATGGTGATCTCTTTACCGGTCTGCGGGTTGCGACCAGTACGGGCAGCACGCTCTTTAACGGCAAAAGTACCAAAACCTACCAGTGCTACATCATCCCCTTCTTTCAGGGATTCAGTTACGGAAGCAATAATAGCATCTAACGCACGGCCAGCCGCAGCTTTAGAGATATCAGCCCCTGCAGCAATCTTGTCAATCAATTGAGATTTATTCACTCTTCTCTTCCTCTTTATAATTTATCTCGCACTTGAATCCTTCAAGGTGCGAACGCGCAGCAGTTATATCAGGCCAGCCATCCCCTTACAACACCCCTTAATAAGGGCAAGCCTAATCCGCCCTCTAACTTAACGAGACAAAAAAAGGCTGGCAAGTCCGAATTTACCTGCCAGCCCTTTTTTTATTAGTGCATTTTGCGCGAGGTCACTATTTTGCGGTTACAACCTGCATGCCAGACGGTTCATTTTGTAACGCGAGAGTCAGAACTTCCTCAATGCGTTTCACCGGATGGATGTCCAGATCGGCAATCACGTTGTCTGGAATCTCTTCCAGATCGCGTTTATTTTCGTAAGGAATTAACACTGTTTTAATTCCACCACGATGCGCGGCCAGCAGTTTTTCTTTCAAACCGCCGATTGGTAACACCTGACCACGCAAGGTTATCTCGCCCGTCATCGCTACATCGGCGCGAACCGGGTTACCGGTCAGGCAAGAAACCAGCGCAGTGCACATGGCAATACCGGCGCTCGGACCATCTTTCGGCGTCGCACCTTCCGGTACGTGCACGTGGATGTCGCGTTTTTCGTAAAAATCTGGATTGATCCCCAGTTTTTCCGCTCGCGCACGAACCACCGTTAACGCCGCCTGAATGGACTCTTGCATCACTTCGCCCAGCGAACCGGTATAAGTGAGTTTACCTTTGCCAGGTACACATGCAGTTTCGATGGTCAGCAAGTCGCCGCCGACTTCTGTCCACGCCAGACCCGTTACCTGACCGACGCGGTTTTCGTTATCCGCACGACCATAGTCGAAACGCTGTACGCCAAGGTAGTCATGCAGGTTATCGCCGTTAATTTCGATATGTTTTAATGACTTATCGAGAAGTAACTGCTTAACCGCTTTACGGCACAGTTTGGAGATTTCACGCTCCAGACCACGCACGCCAGCCTCACGGGTGTAGTAACGAATAATGCCGATAATGGCGCTATCGTTGACGGTCAGCTCACCTTTTTTCAGCGCATTACGTTCAATCTGCTTCGGCAGCAGGTGACGTTTGGCGATGTTCAGTTTTTCATCTTCGGTGTAACCGGAGAGACGAATCACTTCCATACGATCCAGCAGCGGCGCCGGAATATTCATGGAGTTCGACGTCGCGACAAACATCACGTCGCTCAGGTCGTAATCCACTTCCAGGTAATGGTCGCTGAACGCCACGTTCTGCTCGGGATCCAACACTTCAAGCAGAGCGGAAGCCGGATCGCCACGCATGTCAGAAGACATTTTGTCGATTTCATCGAGCAGGAACAGCGGGTTTTTAACGCCCACTTTCGCCATTTTCTGGATCAATTTACCCGGCATTGAACCGATGTAAGTACGACGGTGGCCGCGGATTTCCGCTTCGTCACGCACGCCGCCCAGCGCCATACGAACATATTTACGTCCGGTAGCTTTGGCGATGGACTGACCCAGGGACGTTTTACCTACCCCCGGCGGCCCTACCAGGCAGAGGATCGGCCCCTTGATTTTGTTTACACGGCTCTGAACCGCAAGATACTCAAGGATGCGATCTTTCACGCGCTCCAGACCATAATGGTCGGTATCGAGGATCTCTTGCGCCTGACGCAGGTCTTTTTTGACCTTGCTACGCGCATTCCACGGCACCTGCACCATCCAGTCGATATAACCACGCACCACGGTTGCTTCAGCCGACATTGGAGACATCATTTTCAGCTTCTGCAATTCTGCTTCTGCTTTTTCTTTTGCCTCTTTTGGCATTTTCGCCGCATCGATTTTACGCTTCAGGGCTTCGTTTTCGTCCGGCGCGTCGTCCATTTCGCCGAGTTCTTTCTGAATGGCTTTCATTTGCTCGTTCAGATAGTACTCACGCTGGGATTTCTCCATCTGCTTTTTCACGCGGTTACGAATACGTTTCTCAACCTGCAGCAGATCGATTTCCGATTCCATCATCGCCATCAGATATTCCAGACGCTCGTTAACGTCGGACATCTCAAGAACGGACTGTTTGTCAGCCAGTTTCAGCGGCATATGCGCGGCAATGGTATCTGCCAGACGCGCAGGATCGTCGATGCTGTTAAGCGACGTCAGCACTTCTGGTGGGATTTTCTTATTCAGCTTGATGTAGCCTTCGAACTGGCTGATTGCAGTACGCACCAGCACTTCCTGTTCCCGCTCCTCAATGGTCGGCGATTCCAGATACTCCGCCTTCGCAGAAAAGTGTTCGCCATTGTCAGAGAGCGCAGAAATACGCGCGCGCTGTAACCCCTCGACCAGCACTTTGACAGTGCCGTCAGGCAGCTTCAGCATCTGCAATATAGAGGCCACGGTCCCGACGGTGAAAAGATCGTTTACACCCGGCTCATCCGTTGAAGCTTCTTTCTGCGCGACCAGCATAATTTTTTTATCATGGTCCATCGCCGCTTCCAGACAACGGATAGATTTTTCCCGCCCGACAAATAAGGGGATGACCATGTGCGGATAAACCACCACATCGCGCAGCGGCAATACGGGGATTTCAATGCGTTCAGAACGCTCAGGATTCATAGAGCTCTCTCTTAGTTTAATTTCCGCCAGGTAATCAGATGACACAACTGTGCTTCACGCCATCTATTAACATGTACGTCAGTATATGGGGATGTTTCCCCGACATTCAATGTCGAGAATAGAGGAAAAATGAAAGGGGAGATAAAATCCCCCCTTTTTGGTTAACTGACTGTATGAAAATGGTTAATTATTCACCAGATGCCTGTTGTGCTTCCGGCTTACCATAAATCAGCAGCGGTTTGCTCTGGCCATCAATTACCGATTCGTCGATAACCACTTTTTCAACATCTTCCATAGACGGCAGATCGTACATGGTATCGAGCAGTGCGGCTTCTACGATGGAGCGCAGACCGCGGGCGCCGGTTTTACGCGCCATCGCTTTCTTCGCGATAGCATCCAGCGCCTCGTCACGGAACTCCAGATCAACACCTTCCAGATTAAACAGCGCCTGATACTGCTTGGTCAGGGCGTTCTTTGGCTCTTTGAGGATCTGAATCAGGGCTTCTTCACTCAGTTCATTCAGCGTTGCTACAACTGGCAGACGACCGATGAACTCAGGGATCAGACCAAACTTGATCAGATCTTCCGGTTCAACCTGCGCCAGCAGCTCGCCTTCGCTTGCTTTGTCGGACTTCGCTTTTACCGTCGCGCCAAAACCAATGCCGGAGCCGGTTTCTACGCGATGGGAAATCACTTTATCCAGACCGGCAAACGCACCACCACAGATAAACAGGATCTTAGAGGTATCTACCTGCAAGAATTCCTGCTGCGGGTGTTTACGTCCACCTTGCGGCGGAACAGCAGCAACTGTACCTTCGATCAGTTTCAACAGTGCCTGCTGTACGCCTTCACCGGAAACGTCACGGGTAATAGACGGGTTGTCAGACTTACGTGAAATCTTGTCAATTTCATCGATGTAGACAATACCGCGCTGTGCTTTCTGTACGTCGTAGTCGCACTTCTGCAACAGTTTCTGAATGATGTTCTCAACGTCTTCGCCCACATAACCGGCTTCGGTCAGCGTGGTCGCATCGGCCATAGTGAACGGAACATCCAGCAGGCGTGCCAGCGTTTCAGCCAGCAGCGTTTTACCGGAACCGGTCGGACCGATCAGTAGAATGTTACTTTTGCCCAACTCGACGCCATTGCTGGTATCGCCATTGCGCAGACGTTTGTAGTGGTTGTATACCGCGACCGCCAGCACTTTTTTCGCCTGTTCCTGACCGATAACGTAATCGTCCAGGTGGTTGCGAATTTCATGCGGCGTCGGTAGCGCACTGCGTTCACGATGCGGTGCAACTTCTTTAATCTCTTCGCGAATGATGTCGTTACATAAATCAACACATTCGTCGCAGATATACACGGATGGTCCGGCAATCAGCTTGCGCACTTCATGCTGGCTTTTGCCGCAAAAAGAGCAGTACAACAGTTTGCCTGAGCCATCTTTGCGTTTATCTGTCATGGGTCAAAACCTCTTCTTTGTTCTTTGTGCCGCACACGACGACGCAAATGCCATTCTCAGGCGCAAGTCGCTTATAGCGTTGTGCCGCCCTGGATAAGTATAGCGGCACAGTTGCGCCTCTGGCATCAATTACGATGGGTCAGAATCGAATCGACCAGACCGTATTCCACCGCTTCAGGAGCAGAAAGGAAGCGATCGCGCTCGGTATCTCGTTCAATCTGTTCTAATGATTGACCCGTATGGAGCGCCATAAGTTCATTCATGCGCCCTTTAACTTTCAAAATTTCACGGGCATGAATTTCGATATCGGTCGCCTGGCCCTGATAGCCGCCCAGCGGTTGGTGAATCATCACGCGCGAGTTCGGCAGGCAGAAACGTTTACCTTTTGCCCCTGCGGTCAGCAGGAATGCGCCCATCGAGGCCGCCTGGCCCATACAGATGGTGCTGACATCAGGCTTGATAAACTGCATGGTGTCATAGATAGACATCCCGGCAGTGATCACTCCGCCTGGGGAGTTAATGTACAGATAGATATCTTTTTCTGGGTTTTCCGCTTCCAGGAACAGCATCTGCGCCACAATCAGGTTAGCCATGTGGTCTTCAACCTGGCCAGTCAGAAAAATAACGCGTTCCTTAAGTAGACGAGAATAGATATCAAAAGAGCGCTCACCGCGTGAGGTCTGTTCAATGACCATCGGCACCAGCGCCATATGGGGTGCAAAATTATCTCGTTCGCCGCTGTATGACATTTCCGTCTCCTGGATAAAATTGAAAAAACCTGCTGTACCGATTGTAACCTTATGGACGGATTATCAGCTAGTCCCTGTGTTATGGGTACGGCATCATCCTATTTCAAGCATAACAATCTTTTGTTGTTACGCTAACACCGAAAGAGCGTTTTCGCACGGTTCCATGCAAAATTCATGACAAAAAAAAGCCCACCACCTGGCGGTGACGGGCCTTTATGCGAATTTAGCGCGTTATGCTGCGTAAATTACGCCTGCTGGTTCATCAGCTCGTTGAAAGTGGTTTCTTTTTCAGTCACTTTCGCTTTCGCCAGTACAGCTTCAACAGCCTGTTCTTCCAGAGCCACGTTACGCATGTTGTCCATCAGCTCTTTGTTTTTGCTGTAGAACTCGATAACTTCTTTCGGATCTTCGTATGCAGAAGCCATCTCTTCGATCAGACCTTTCACACGCTCTTCGTCAGCTTTCAGCTCGTTGGTGCGGATAACTTCGCCCAGCAGCAGGCCAACAACTACGCGGCGTTTAGCCTGTTCTTCGAACAGTTCACGCGGCAGTTCCAGCGCTTGTTTCTCATTGCCGCCGAAACGCTGTGCAGCCTGGCGACGCAGAACGTCGATTTCGCTGTCGATCAGCGCAGCCGGAACGTCGATGTCGTTAGCTTTTACCAGACCTTCGATCGCCTGAGACTTAACGCGGTTACGAATGGCGCTCTTCAGCTCGCGTTCCATGTTTTTACGCACTTCAGCGCGCAGACCTTCTACGGAACCATCTTCAACGCCGAAACGTTTGATGAATTCAGCAGTCAGTTCCGGCAGTTCACGCTCTTCAACTTTCTTCAGGTTGATAGCGAATTTCGCTGCTTTACCCTTCAGGTTTTCTGCGTGGTATTCTTCCGGGAAGGTCACGTCGATGGTGAACTCTTCGCCCGCTTTGTGGCCTTTGATACCGTCTTCAAAGCCCGGGATCATACGACCCTGGCCCATCGCCAGTACGAAATCAGACGCTTTACCGCCTTCGAACTCTTCGCCGTCTACAGAACCGGTGAAGTCGATGGTTACGCGGTCTTCTGCTTCAACAGCGCCGTCTTTTTCTTTCCAGGTCGCCTGCTGTTTACGCAGTGTATCCAGCATGCCGTCAACGTCAGCGTCGGTCACTTCAACGATCGGTTTTTCAACTTCGATCGCTTCCAGACCCTGCAGTTCAACTTCCGGATAAACTTCAAACTCTACAGAGTAGGTGAAGTCTTCACCCAGCTTGTATTCGCCCGGAACATAGGTCGGTGCGCCAGCCGGATTGATTTTTTCTTTAATGATGGCGTCAATGAAGTTACGGCTCATCAGGTCACCCAGAACGTCCTGGCGTACAGACGCGCCATAACGCTGAGCAACGATATTCATTGGCACTTTGCCTTTACGGAAGCCGTCAATACGTACTTTTTTCGCAACGTTGACCAGCTCGCTTTTAACAGCGGTTTCGATGCTGTCAGCAGCGATAGTAATCGTTACACGGCGGCCAAGGCCTTGAGTGGTTTCAACTGAAACTTGCATCTTGTTACCTCAAAAAATCACAGTGCTCGGTCAACTCTTACCCCGCGAGCACAGGTTGTTGGCTTCGCGGTACCGGGATGTTCTTATAATCAATCACATTCCCTGTTACCAGAATCATCCCGAAAGCATTCAAATGGACGCGGCATTATAGCGACATCACTTTTATGAGTCGAGAACGGTTATTGCGCGCTACCGCGTATTTTTTCACAATTACCGGGGAATTTTCGTCTGAATGCTGGGCAAAAAGCACAAAATCCAGACAAAACAAAACGGCCCGTAGGCCGTTTTTCATAAAATCTTTAGCAACATACTGGAAAAGCGCCGACGGTTGCAAATGCGTTTTTACGCAATGCTTCCTGCTCCACGACAGGGAGGAGAGGCAAAAATGGTATCCTGCAACCCTTCCCATTCCTTAATAGTGTAAGTATGCAGAGCCAGCGCATGAACGGTAGTAGAGAGTTCCTCCGCTAAAGTACTGTAAATCATTCGATGACGATTCAGAAAACGTTCACCCATAAAACGATCGCTGACCAGCACAACTTTAAAATGGCTTTCAGAGCCGGCTGGGACATTGTGACGATAGCTTTCATCCACAACTTCGAGGAATACGGGTTGGAACGCAGTCCTTAATTTTTCTTCTATCCGCTCACGTATCATCATGAAATATCTCCTCCGACAACGCTGAGATGTCACCCATCCCTTTAAATACTAGCCGCTTTTACCGTTTCCATTACAGCTTAACAACAAATAATTAGCTTTCATCCTATTTTTTCTGTCAAGCGTATGAAGTTTACTGATTTAAAGATTGATTCACTGGCTTCACATCAGTGTTTCTTTTACTCAAGGCGATTATTTCGTCAACATAATGAATTTACATGTCTTACCCACTTCCCCTCGTCGTTGGCGATGTTATGATGGCGGGAATCTTTACCAAACACGCTTAAAAGTCTCTGAGAGCCAGAACATGTTCAAAAAAATCCTCTTCCCTTTAGTTGCTCTGTTTATGCTTGCAGGATGCGCAAAACCGCCAACAACCATTGAAGTTTCTCCGACAATGACGCTGCCACAGCAGGACCCAAGTCTGATGGGTATCACCGTTAGCATTAATGGTGCCGATCAACGTACCGATCAGGCGCTGGCGAAAGTGACCCGCGATAATCAGATTGTCACCCTGACAGCCTCTCGCGATTTGCGTTTCCTGCTGCAAGAAGTGCTGGAAAAACAAATGACCGCGCGTGGTTACATGGTCGGCCCAAATGGTCCTGTGAACTTGCAAATCATCGTTAGTCAGTTGTATGCGGACGTATCCCAGGGCAACGTGCGTTACAACATCGCCACCAAAGCAGATATCGCCATCATCGCTACCGCGCAGAATGGTAACAAGATGACCAAAAACTATCGTGCCAGCTACAACGTTGAAGGCGCTTTTCAGGCTTCCAACAAAAATATCGCCGATGCGGTTAACAGTGTGCTGACCGACACCATTGCTGACATGTCTCAGGACACCAGCATTCACGAATTCATCAAGCAGAACGCGCGTTAATTTCTGCCTTCTGGCCCGGTGAAAGCCGGGCCTGTAGACGCCCATGTCCAGTCAATATTTACGTATTTTCCAACAGCCACGTTCAGCCATTTTGCTGATCCTGGGTTTTGCTTCCGGGCTACCACTCGCCCTGACATCCGGCACGTTGCAGGCGTGGATGACCGTTGAGAATATCGATCTTAAAACCATCGGTTTCTTCTCTCTGGTAGGCCAGGCTTATGTATTTAAATTTCTCTGGTCCCCGCTGATGGACCGCTACACCCCACCGTTCCTCGGACGTCGACGCGGTTGGCTGTTCGCTACACAAACTCTATTGTTACTGGCCATTGCGGCGATGGGTTTTCTCGAACCTGGCACCCAATTACGCTGGATGGCGGCACTGGCGGTGGTGATCGCTTTTTGCTCCGCCTCCCAGGATATCGTCTTTGATGCGTGGAAAACGGATGTACTTCCTGCGGAAGAACGCGGCGCAGGTGCAGCAATCAGCGTGCTGGGTTACCGGTTAGGGATGCTGGTTTCTGGTGGTTTAGCCTTATGGCTGGCAGATAAATGGCTGGGCTGGCAAGGCATGTACTGGTTGATGGCGGCGTTGCTGATCCCCTGTATTATCGCGACGCTACTTGCACCAGAACCAACCGACACCATTCCTGTACCCAAAACGCTGGAACAAGCCGTTGTAGCACCGTTGCGTGATTTCTTTGGCCGTAATAATGCATGGCTGATTCTGCTGTTAATCGTTCTCTACAAACTGGGCGATGCTTTCGCCATGAGTCTGACAACCACCTTTTTGATTCGCGGCGTCGGATTTGATGCCGGTGAAGTGGGGGTAGTTAACAAAACGCTCGGTCTACTGGCAACCATCGTCGGCGCATTGTTCGGCGGAATTTTAATGCAGCGCCTGTCATTGTTCCGTGCGCTAATGATTTTCGGCCTTTTACAAGGTGCGTCCAACGCAGGTTACTGGCTGCTTTCCGTGACTGATAAGCATCTCTACAGCATGGGCGCGGCAGTCTTTTTCGAAAACCTGTGCGGCGGGATGGGTACATCGGCGTTTGTAGCGCTGTTAATGACTTTGTGTAATAAGTCATTTTCCGCCACCCAGTTTGCCCTGCTCTCGGCACTTTCTGCTGTCGGACGGGTTTATGTAGGACCTGTAGCAGGTTGGTTTGTTGAAGCTCACGGCTGGCCGACGTTTTATCTGTTCTCTGTTGCCGCCGCCGTACCTGGACTTATTTTGCTGCTGGTCTGCCGACAGACGCTGGAGTACACGCGGGTCAATGACAACTTTATCCCACGTACCGAGTATCCGTCAGGTTATGCCTTCGCCATGTGGATCCTTGCGGCGGGCTTCAGTTTGTTAGCCGTGTGGCTATTGCTGTTAACGATGGACGCCCTGGATTTGACCCACTTCTCCTTCCTGTCTGCTCTGCTGGAAGTCGGCGTTTTTGTCGCCCTGTGCGGAGTCGTGCTTGGTGGTTTACTGGATTATCTGGCGCTACGAAAAACGCATCTGACGTAATCTGTGAATATTATTTAGCTGTAGTAATCACCCGGCGTAATTATTACGGCTAAATAAACATCAGCATCGCTTAATAATATTTGTTCTTTTGTGCGGCTTAGATTTCGAAAATTATTGACGCTATTTATAGATTCTATTTTTTTACACGATTCAGCTAATGACACTTTATTTCCCCTTACCTGAATTGTCACCTCAATGATAATTATTTGTTAAATAATTGTTTTGTTTTAAGATTGGTTATACCAATTGCCCTGCCGCTACCCTTCTGTGCCCTCCTTTCGTTATAACGCCCTTTTGCAACAGCTTCTTAAAATCAACTTGATATGTTTTGCAACATATGTGACCCGACAGCCAAATCCAAGTAACAGGAATTTAATCATGTTTACAGTAATGTAACCTTACCGTAAAATGCCCACACACTTTAAACGCCACCAGATCCCGTGGAATTGAGGTCGTTAAATGAGACTCAGGAAATACAATAAAAGTTTGGGATGGTTGTCATTATTTGCAGGCACTGTATTGCTCAGTGGTTGTAATTCTGCGCTATTAGATCCCAAAGGACAGATTGGTCTGGAGCAACGTTCACTGATACTGACGGCATTTGGCCTGATGTTGATTGTCGTTATTCCCGCAATCTTGATGGCTGTTGGTTTCGCCTGGAAGTACCGTGCGAGCAATAAAGATGCTAAGTACAGCCCGAACTGGTCACACTCCAATAAAGTGGAAGCTGTGGTCTGGACGGTGCCTATTTTAATCATCATCTTCCTTGCGGTACTGACCTGGAAAACCACTCACGCTCTTGAGCCTAGCAAGCCGCTGGCACACGACGAGAAGCCCATTACCATCGAAGTGGTTTCCATGGACTGGAAATGGTTCTTCATCTACCCGGAACAGGGCATTGCTACCGTGAATGAAATCGCTTTCCCGGCGAACACTCCGGTGTACTTCAAAGTGACCTCCAACTCCGTGATGAACTCCTTCTTTATTCCGCGTCTGGGTAGCCAGATTTATGCCATGGCCGGTATGCAGACTCGCTTGCATCTGATCGCTAACGAACCCGGTACTTATGACGGTATCTCCGCCAGCTACAGCGGCCCGGGCTTCTCAGGCATGAAGTTTAAAGCTATCGCCACACCAGATCGCGCCGCATTCGACCAGTGGGTCGCAAAAGCGAAACAGTCGCCGAACACCATGTCTGATATGACTACGTTCGAAAAACTGGCTGCGCCTAGCGAATACAACCAGGTGGAATATTTCTCCAACGTGAAACCAGATTTGTTTGCCGATGTGATTAACAAGTTTATGGCTCACGGTAAGAGCATGGACATGACCCAGCCAGAAGGTGAGCACAGCGCACACGAAGGTATGGAAGGCATGGACATGAGCCACGCGGAATCCGCCCATTAAAGGGGTTGAGGAAGAATAAAGATGTTCGGAAAATTATCACTTGATGCAGTCCCGTTCCATGAACCTATCGTCATGGTTACGATCGCTGCCATTATTTTGGGAGGTCTGGCGCTCGTTGGCCTGATCACTTACTTCGGTAAGTGGACCTACCTGTGGAAAGAGTGGCTGACCTCCGTCGACCATAAACGCCTCGGTATTATGTATATCATCGTGGCGATTGTGATGCTGCTACGTGGCTTTGCTGACGCCATTATGATGCGTAGCCAGCAAGCCCTTGCCTCGGCGGGCGAAGCGGGCTTCCTGCCGCCTCACCACTACGATCAGATCTTCACCGCGCACGGCGTGATTATGATCTTCTTCGTGGCGATGCCTTTCGTTATCGGTCTGATGAACCTGGTGGTTCCGCTGCAGATCGGCGCGCGTGACGTTGCGTTCCCGTTCCTCAACAACTTAAGCTTCTGGTTTACCGTTGTTGGCGTGATTCTGGTTAACGTTTCTCTCGGCGTGGGCGAATTTGCGCAGACCGGCTGGCTGGCCTATCCACCGCTATCGGGAATAGAGTACAGTCCGGGAGTCGGTGTCGATTACTGGATATGGAGCCTCCAGCTATCCGGTATTGGTACGACGCTAACCGGTATTAACTTCTTCGTTACCATTCTGAAGATGCGTGCGCCGGGCATGACCATGTTCAAGATGCCAGTATTTACCTGGGCATCACTGTGCGCAAACATTCTGATTATTGCCTCCTTTCCAATTCTGACGGTTACCGTCGCGTTGCTGACCCTGGATCGCTATCTGGGCACCCATTTCTTTACCAACGATATGGGTGGCAACATGATGATGTACATCAACCTGATTTGGGCCTGGGGTCATCCGGAAGTTTACATCCTGATCCTGCCTGTTTTCGGTGTGTTCTCCGAAATTGCGGCAACGTTCTCGCGTAAACGTCTGTTTGGTTATACCTCGCTGGTATGGGCAACCGTCTGTATCACTGTACTGTCGTTCATCGTCTGGCTGCATCACTTCTTTACGATGGGTGCGGGTGCGAACGTAAACGCCTTCTTTGGTATTACCACGATGATTATCGCCATCCCGACCGGGGTGAAGATCTTCAACTGGCTGTTCACCATGTATCAGGGGCGCATCGTGTTCCATTCCGCGATGCTGTGGACCATCGGTTTTATCGTCACCTTCTCGGTGGGCGGTATGACTGGCGTGCTGCTGGCAGTACCGGGCGCGGACTTCGTTCTGCATAACAGCCTGTTCCTGATTGCGCACTTCCATAACGTTATCATCGGCGGCGTGGTCTTCGGCTGCTTCGCAGGGATGACCTACTGGTGGCCTAAAGCGTTCGGTTTCAAACTGAACGAAACCTGGGGTAAACGCGCGTTCTGGTTCTGGATCATCGGCTTCTTCGTTGCCTTTATGCCGCTGTATGCGCTGGGCTTTATGGGTATGACCCGTCGTTTGAGCCAGCAGATTGACCCGCAGTTCCACACTATGCTGATGATTGCAGCCAGCGGTGCGGTACTGATTGCGCTGGGTATTCTCTGCCTCGTGATTCAGATGTACGTTTCTATTCGCGACCGCGACCAGAACCGTGACCTGACTGGTGACCCGTGGGGTGGCCGTACGCTGGAGTGGGCAACCTCTTCCCCGCCTCCGTTCTATAACTTTGCCGTTGTGCCGCACGTTCACGAACGTGATGCATTCTGGGAAATGAAAGAGAAAGGCGAAGCGTACAAAAAGCCTGACCACTATGAAGAAATTCATATGCCGAAAAACAGCGGCGCCGGTATCGTCATTGCGGCTTTCTC
>NZ_JACSQI010000014.1:0-103081 GCF_014836715.1 Escherichia whittamii | reverse complement strand
GCTTTCTCCACCATCTTCGGTTTCGCCATGATCTGGCATATCTGGTGGCTGGCGATTGTTGGCTTCGCAGGCATGATCATCACCTGGATCGTGAAAAGCTTCGACGAGGACGTGGATTACTACGTGCCGGTGGCAGAAATCGAAAAACTGGAAAACCAGCATTTCGATGAGATTACTAAGGCAGGGCTGAAAAATGGCAACTGATACTTTGACGCACGCGACTGCCCACGCGCACGAACACGGGCACCACGATGCAGGCGGAACCAAAATCTTCGGATTTTGGATCTACCTGATGAGCGACTGCATTCTGTTCTCTATCTTGTTTGCTACCTATGCCGTTCTGGTGAACGGCACCGCAGGCGGCCCGACAGGTAAGGACATTTTCGAACTGCCGTTCGTTCTGGTTGAAACTTTCCTGCTGTTGTTCAGCTCCATCACCTACGGCATGGCGGCTATCGCCATGTACAAAAACAACAAAAGCCAGGTTATCTCCTGGCTGGCGTTGACCTGGTTGTTTGGTGCCGGATTTATCGGGATGGAACTCTATGAATTCCATCACCTGATTGTTAACGACATGGGTCCGGATCGCAGCGGCTTCCTGTCAGCATTCTTTGCACTGGTGGGTACCCACGGTCTGCACGTCACTTCTGGTCTTATCTGGATGGCTGTGCTGATGGTGCAAATCGCTCGTCGTGGACTGACCAGCACTAACCGTACCCGCATCATGTGCCTGAGCCTGTTCTGGCACTTCCTGGATGTGGTGTGGATCTGTGTGTTCACTGTTGTTTATCTGATGGGGGCGATGTAATGAGTCATTCTAACGTGAGCGGCGGCGCATCCCATGGCAGCGTAAAAACCTATATGACAGGGTTTATCCTGTCTATCATTCTGACGGTAATTCCGTTCTGGATGGTGATGTCAGGTTCTGCCTCACCGGCCGTAATTCTGGGAACAATCCTGGCAATGGCAGTGGTACAGGTTCTGGTGCATCTGGTGTGCTTCCTGCACATGAATACCAAATCAGATGAAGGCTGGAACATGACGGCGTTTGTCTTCACCGTGCTAATCATCGCCATCCTGGTTGTAGGCTCCATTTGGATCATGTGGAACCTCAACTACAACATGATGATGCACTAAGAGCGGCGGTTATGATGTTTAAGCAATACCTGCAAGTAACGAAACCAGGCATCATCTTTGGCAACCTGATCTCGGTGATTGGGGGATTTTTGCTGGCCTCGAAGGGCAGCATTGATTATCCCCTGTTTATCTACACGTTGGTTGGGGTGTCACTGGTTGTGGCGTCGGGTTGTGTGTTTAACAACTACATCGACAGGGATATCGACAGAAAGATGGAAAGGACGAAGAATCGGGTGCTGGTTAAAGGCCTGATCTCTCCTGCTGTCTCGCTGGTGTACGCCACGTTGCTGGGTATTGCTGGCTTTATGCTGCTGTGGTTTGGCGCGAATCCGCTGGCCTGCTGGCTGGGGGTGATGGGCTTTGTGGTGTATGTCGGCGTTTATAGCCTGTACATGAAACGCCACTCGGTTTACGGCACGTTGATTGGTTCTCTCTCTGGCGCAGCGCCGCCGGTGATCGGCTACTGTGCAGTGACCGGTGAGTTCGATAGCGGTGCAGCTATTCTGCTGGCTATCTTCAGCCTGTGGCAGATGCCTCACTCTTATGCCATCGCCATTTTCCGCTTTAAGGATTATCAGGCGGCAAACATTCCGGTTCTGCCGGTGGTGAAAGGCATTTCGGTGGCGAAGAATCACATCACGCTGTATATCATCGCCTTTGCCGTTGCCACGCTGATGCTCTCTCTTGGCGGTTACGCTGGATATAAATATCTGGTAGTCGCTGCGGCAGTTAGCGTCTGGTGGTTAGGTATGGCCCTGCGCGGTTATAAAGTTGCTGATGACAGAATCTGGGCGCGCAAGCTGTTCGGCTTCTCTATCATCGCTATCACTGCCCTCTCGGTAATGATGTCCGTTGATTTTATGGTGCCGGACTCGCATACGCTGCTGGCTGCCGTTTGGTAACGCGACATCTCTGTTAAAAAGGTGCTACGGCACCTTTTTTCTTAGCATTAGAAACATATCCCCCACGAAATATTTACTAAAAAATCCGCTTGTTTACCCCAATCGTTTACCGCTTTACACTAGTCGCGAATTTAAAATAGAGGTGGTAATGAACGATTATAAAATGACACCAGGTGAGCGGCGTGCGACCTGGGGTTTAGGAACCGTATTTTCATTGCGCATGCTGGGCATGTTTATGGTTCTGCCGGTTCTGACCACGTACGGCATGGCCCTGCAAGGTGCCAGCGAAGCGTTAATCGGTATTGCCATTGGTATTTATGGTCTGACCCAGGCCGTTTTTCAGATTCCGTTTGGCCTTCTTTCCGACCGCATTGGCCGCAAACCATTAATTGTTGGCGGGCTGGCGGTGTTTGCTGCCGGTAGTGCTATCGCTGCGCTCTCTGACTCCATCTGGGGAATTATTCTGGGCCGGGCGTTACAAGGCTCTGGCGCGATTGCCGCTGCCGTTATGGCGCTACTTTCCGATCTTACGCGCGAACAAAACCGCACCAAAGCGATGGCATTTATCGGCGTGAGTTTTGGCATTACCTTCGCCATTGCGATGGTGCTTGGCCCAATTATCACTCACAAACTTGGGCTACACGCGTTGTTCTGGATGATCGCTATTCTGGCAACGACTGGCATCGCGTTGACCATTTGGGTTGTCCCCAACAGCCGCACGCATGTACTTAATCGTGAATCCGGGATGGTGAAAGGCAGTTTCAGCAAAGTGCTGGCAGAACCGCGGCTACTGAAACTCAACTTTGGCATTATGTGCCTGCATATTTTGCTGATGTCGACCTTTGTCGCTCTTCCTGGGCAACTTGCTGGCGCAGGTTTTCCGGCGGCTGAACACTGGAAGGTCTATCTGGCGACGATGTTAATCGCCTTTGGCTCGGTCGTGCCTTTCATTATCTACGCCGAAGTTAAGCGCAAGATGAAGCAAGTTTTTGTTTTTTGCGTAGGACTGATCGTGGTTGCGGAAATCGTGCTGTGGAACGCACAAACGCAGTTCTGGCAACTGGTGGTCGGCGTGCAGCTGTTCTTTGTGGCGTTTAATTTGATGGAAGCCCTTCTGCCCTCGCTTATCAGTAAAGAGTCACCAGCAGGTTACAAAGGTACGGCGATGGGCGTTTACTCCACCAGCCAGTTTCTTGGCGTGGCGATTGGCGGTTCGCTGAGCGGCTGGATTGACGGCATGTTTGACGGTCAGGGGGTATTTCTCGCTGGCGCAACGCTGGCAGCCGTGTGGCTGGCAGTCGCCAGTACCATGAAAGAACCGCCGTATGTCAGCAGCTTACGCATTGAAATCCCGGCGGACATTGCCGCAAACGGTGCGTTAAAAGTGCATTTGTTGGAAACCGCGGGTGTCAAAGAAGTGTTGATTGCAGAAGAAGAACATTCGGCTTACGTGAAAATCGACAGCAAAGTGACGAATCGCTTTGAGGTTGAACAGGCAATTCGTCAGGCATAAAAAACGAGGCGAAATTGCCTGCTGCGCTACGCTTATCAGGCCTACAAAGTTGCAGCAATCTTTTGAATTTACAAACTGTTGTAGGCCTGATAAGGCATTCATGCCGCATCCGGCATGAATAAAACGCACGTATTCGCGATTAATCGCGGAAGTTTTTGAACTGGAACGGCTGACCGAGATCGCCACCGCGAACCATCGCCATGACAGCCTGCAAATCATCACGAGATTTGCCCGTTACGCGGATCTCATCGCCCTGAATTTGCGCCTGCACTTTCAGTTTACTGTCTTTGATCATCTTAACGATTTTCTTCTGGGTCGCGCTTTCAATGCCCTGTTTCAGTTTCGCTTCCACAAACCAGGTTTTACCGCTATGAACGATATTTTCCGGTACATCCAGCGAACTGCCTTCAATGCCGCGCTTCAGCAGCTTGGCACGCAGAATATCCAACAACTGATTGACCTGGAAATCGGACTCGCTCAACACTTTGATGGTTTTGCTGGCGTCGTTCAGCTCAAATGAGGCTTCAACGTTACGGAAGTCAAAACGGGACTCCACTTCGCGGCTCGCGTTATCTACCGCGTTACGCGCTTCCTGAAGATCAACTTCAGAAACAATATCGAAAGATGGCATCTTTTCCTCTCCCTTCATTTTTGATGCGAAGCATAATACCTGCAAAGTTAAATAACCGACAGTCCTGCACCAGGACGTATCCCTTAATTGTGCATAGTCACAACAGCATGCACAATTAAGGGATAGCCTTATTGAACACCCGGAGTGGTTGCGGGTGAGGAGGAACAATGAAAATTACCGTATTGGGATGCGGTGCCTTAGGGCAATTATGGCTTACAGCACTTTGCAAACAGGGGCACGAAGTTCAGGGCTGGCTGCGCGTGCCGCAACCTTATTGTAGCGTGAATCTGGTTGAGACTGACGGTTCGATATTTAATGAGTCTCTGACCGCTAACGATCCCGATTTTCTGGCCACCAGCGATCTGCTACTGGTGACGCTGAAAGCCTGGCAGGTTTCCGATGCCGTCAAAAGCCTCGCGTCCACACTGCCTGTAACCACGCCAATACTGTTAATTCACAACGGCATGGGCACCATCGAAGAGTTGCAAAACATTCAGCAACCGTTACTGATGGGCACCACCACCCATGCGGCGCGGCGCGACGGCAATGTCATTATTCATGTGGCAAACGGTATTACGCATATTGGTCCGGCCCGTCAACAGGATGGCGATTACAGCTATCTGGCGGATATTTTGCAGACTGTGTTACCTGATGTCGCCTGGCATAACAATATTCGCGCCGAGCTATGGCGCAAGCTGGCAGTCAACTGTGTGATTAATCCACTGACCGCCATCTGGAATTGCCCGAACGGTGAACTACGCCATCATCCGCAAGAAATTATGCAGATATGCGAAGAAGTCGCGGCAGTGATCGAACGCGAAGGGCATCATACTTCAGCAGAAGATTTGCGTGATTACGTGATGCAGGTAATTGATGCTACAGCGGAAAATATCTCGTCGATGTTGCAGGATATCCGCGCGCTGCGCCACACTGAAATCGACTATATCAATGGTTTTCTCTTACGCCGCGCCCGCGCGCATGGGATTGCCGTACCGGAAAACACCCGCCTGTTTGAAATGGTAAAAAGAAAGGAGAGTGAATATGAGCGCATCGGCACTGGTTTGCCTCGCCCCTGGTAGTGAAGAGACTGAAGCGGTCACCACTATCGACCTGCTGGTTCGCGGTGGCATTAATGTCACAACTGCCAGCGTCGCCAGCGATGGTAACCTGGCGATTACCTGCTCGCGCGGCGTGAAGCTGCTGGCGGATGCGCCGCTGGTCGAAGTTGCCGATGGCGAATATGACGTGATCGTACTGCCTGGTGGCATTAAAGGCGCGGAGTGTTTTCGTGATAACACTCTGCTTGTTGAAACTGTCAAACAGTTCCACCGTTCCGGGCGTATCGTCGCGGCTATTTGTGCCGTGCCAGCCACAGTGCTGGTGCCTCATGATATCTTCCCGATTGGCAATATGACCGGCTTCCCAACGCTGAAAGACAAAATTCCCGCTGAACAATGGCAGGACAAGCGCGTCGTCTGGGATGCACGTGTAAAACTGCTGACCAGCCAGGGGCCAGGTACAGCTATCGACTTTGGTCTGAAAATTATCGACCTGCTGGCTGGGCGCGAGAAAGCCCATGAAGTGGCATCACAACTGGTGATGGCGGCAGGGATTTATAATTATTACGAGTAGTGTCGGATGCGGTAAGCGTCGCATCTGGCCAGATGCGACGTAAAAACCACCAATTACGGGCGATACACCTTCACATTCTTAAAGCCCTGCTCGCGCAGATAGAGCGCCTGCAGACGGCTCATCACCCCACGCTCACACCACAACAGCCAGGTTTTGTTCTGGTCGAGATCGCCAAATTTGGTGCTCAGTTTATAGAACGGCAGAGAAACCACGTCGATGCCTTCAACTTTCAGCGGCTTATCTTCTTGTTCATCGATAGAACGGATATCGAGGATCACGTCGTTCGGGCCGAAACCATTGACGGTTTCCACTTCAACCACTTCCTGCTCGGTCTGCTGGGCGATTTCGCGGATATCAACGTTATTCGCTTCCTCAACCACTTTATCGAGAATGCTGAAGTCGAACTTCTCTTCTTCCGCTTCAATCTTCGACTTAACCGCTTTCACCGTCGGGCTTTTGGAGATCACGCCGCAATATTCCGGCATGGTGCGGGCAAAATCTTCAGTGCCAATCTGGCGAGCCAGGTTGATGATGTGTTCTTTGTCGTAAGAGATCAGCGGACGCAGGATCAGCGTATCGGAGACATTATCAATTAAACGCAGATTAGTCAGGGTCTGGCTGGACACCTGTCCCAGCGCCTCGCCGGTCACCAGTGCCTGTACGCCGTAACGTTCAGCCACTTTCGACGCGGCACGCACCATCATACGCTTGAGGATAACGCCCATCTGACCGTCGTCGATTTTCTCGAGAATTTCCCCGACTACCGGTTCGAAATTAATGGCGACAAAACGCACGCGGTGGGAGCTGCCAAAGCGATTCCACAGATAATGCGCCACCTGACGCACGCCAATTTCGTGTGCCGCGCCGCCGAGATTAAAGAAGCAGTAATGCACGCGGCAGCCGCGACGCATCAACATATAGCTGGAAACTCCGGAGTCAAAACCGCCGGAAATGAGCGACAATACATCTTCCTGAGTGCCGATCGGGAAACCGCCAATGCCTTCGTAGCGGCCTTTGATCAGCAGGAGACGATCGTCTTCGACTTCCAGATGGACAGTCACTTCTGGATTCGTCAGCTTCACGCGTGCGGATTCAATATGTTGATTCAAACCACCACCGACGTAACGTTCTACATCAATTGAGCTAAAATCATGCTTACCGCGGCGCTTCACGCGCACGCAGAAGGTTTTGCCTTCCAGCTGATCGCGATACTGAACCAACGCTTTCTCAAAAATATCGTGCATGTCGGTAAACGGCACGTCTTCGACTTCGAGAATATGGTGGATACCCGGAATGCGAGTCAGGGCGTCGCGGATGGCCAGACGCTGGTTTTCATCTTTCGCGCGAACTTCGATGTTATCCCAGTGGCGGACAACAGCGAGCGTCTCATCATAGTGCTTTAAAACGTTACGAATGTTCCCGGTAAGGATTTTTATAAAGCGCAAGCGCACAGATTGGCTCTTGATGGTGATTTCCGGGAACAATTTAATGATAAACTTCATGGCGGCAATGGTTCGTTGGCAAGTCTTAAGCGACTTGTTTAGGGAAAAATACAGCAGCCCACACCTGCGGCTGCATCCAGGCGCGGAAGTATACCACTAACATCGCTTTGCTGCGCACATCACCTTACCATTGCGCGTTATTTGCTATTTGCCCTGAGTCCGTTACCATGACGGGGCTAAAAATATTGAGAGTCAGACATTCATTATGCCGAAGAAAAATGAGGCGCCCGCCAGCTTTGAAAAGGCGCTGGGCGAGCTGGAACAGATTGTGACCCGTCTGGAAAGTGGCGACCTACCGCTGGAAGAGGCGCTGAACGAGTTCGAACGCGGCGTACAGCTGGCACGTCAGGGGCAGGCCAAATTGCAACAAGCCGAACAGCGTGTACAAATTTTGCTGTCCGACAATGAAGACGCCTCTCCAACCCCTTTTACACCGGACAATGAGTAATGGACTTTCCGCAGCAACTCGAAGCCTGCGTTAAGCAGGCCAACCAGGCGCTGAGCCGTTATATCGCCCCACTGCCCTTTCAGAACACTCCCGTGGTCGAAACCATGCAGTATGGCGCATTATTAGGTGGTAAGCGCCTGCGGCCTTTCCTGGTCTATGCCACTGGTCAGATGTTCGGCGTAAGCATGAACACCCTGGACGCACCCGCCGCCGCCGTAGAGTGTATCCACGCTTACTCATTAATTCATGATGATTTACCGGCAATGGATGATGACGATCTGCGTCGCGGTTTACCAACCTGTCATGTGAAGTTTGGTGAAGCCAACGCAATTCTCGCTGGCGATGCTCTGCAAACGCTGGCGTTCTCGATTTTAAGCGATGCCGATATGCCGGAAGTGTCGGACCGCGACAGAATTTCGATGATTTCTGAACTGGCGAATGCCAGCGGTATTGCCGGAATGTGCGGCGGTCAGGCATTAGATTTAGATGCGGAAGGCAAACACGTACCTCTGGACGCACTCGAGCGTATTCATCGTCATAAAACAGGCGCATTGATTCGCGCCGCCGTTCGCCTTGGTGCATTAAGCGCCGGAGATAAAGGACGTCGTGCTCTGCCAATTCTCGACAAGTATGCAGAGAGCATCGGCCTTGCCTTCCAGGTTCAGGATGACATCCTGGATGTGGTGGGAGATACTGCAACGTTGGGAAAACGTCAGGGTGCCGACCAGCAACTTGGCAAAAGTACCTACCCTGCACTTCTGGGTCTTGAGCAAGCCCGGAAGAAAGCCCGGGATCTGATCGACGATGCCCGCCAGTCACTGAAACAACTGGCTGAACAGTCACTCGATACCTCGGCACTGGAAGCGCTAGCGGACTACATCATCCAGCGTAATAAATAAACAATAAGTATTAATAGGCCCCTGATGAGTTTTGATATTGCCAAATACCCGACCCTGGCACTGGTCGACTCCACCCAGGAGTTACGACTGTTGCCAAAAGAGAGTTTACCGAAACTCTGCGACGAACTGCGCCGCTATTTACTCGACAGCGTGAGCCGTTCCAGCGGGCACTTCGCCTCCGGGCTGGGCACGGTCGAACTGACCGTGGCGCTGCACTACGTCTATAACACTCCCTTTGACCAGTTAATCTGGGATGTAGGACATCAGGCTTATCCGCATAAAATTTTGACCGGACGCCGCGACAGAATCGGCACCATCCGTCAGAAAGGCGGCCTGCACCCGTTCCCGTGGCGCGGCGAAAGTGAATATGACGTATTAAGCGTCGGGCATTCATCAACCTCCATCAGTGCCGGAATTGGTATTGCTGTTGCTGCTGAAAAAGAAGGCAAGAATCGCCGCACCGTCTGCGTGATTGGCGACGGTGCGATTACCGCTGGCATGGCGTTTGAAGCGATGAACCACGCGGGCGATATCCGTCCTGATATGCTGGTGGTCCTCAACGACAATGAAATGTCGATTTCCGAAAATGTTGGCGCGCTCAACAACCATCTGGCGCAGCTGCTTTCCGGTAAGCTTTACTCTTCATTGCGTGAAGGCGGGAAAAAAGTTTTCTCTGGCGTGCCGCCCATTAAAGAGCTGCTCAAACGTACCGAAGAACATATTAAAGGCATGGTGGTGCCTGGCACGTTGTTTGAAGAGCTGGGCTTTAACTACATCGGCCCGGTTGACGGTCACGATGTGCTGGGGCTTATCACCACGCTTAAGAACATGCGCGACCTGAAAGGCCCGCAGTTCCTGCATATCATGACCAAAAAAGGTCGTGGTTATGAACCGGCAGAAAAAGACCCTATCACCTTCCACGCCGTGCCTAAATTTGATCCCTCCAGCGGTTGTTTGCCGAAAAGTAGCGGTGGCCTGCCGAGCTATTCAAAAATCTTTGGCGACTGGTTATGCGAAACTGCGGCTAAAGACAACAAGCTGATGGCGATTACGCCGGCGATGCGCGAAGGTTCCGGCATGGTCGAGTTTTCACGTAAATTCCCGGATCGCTATTTTGATGTAGCGATTGCCGAGCAACACGCGGTGACCTTTGCCGCTGGTCTGGCGATTGGTGGTTACAAACCTATCGTGGCAATTTACTCCACCTTCCTGCAACGCGCCTATGATCAGGTGCTGCATGACGTGGCAATTCAAAAGCTGCCAGTCCTGTTTGCCATCGACCGCGCAGGCATTGTTGGTGCTGATGGTCAAACCCACCAGGGCGCTTTCGATCTCTCTTACCTGCGCTGCATTCCGGAAATGGTCATTATGACCCCGAGCGATGAAAACGAATGTCGCCAGATGCTCTATACCGGCTATCACTATAACGATGGCCCGTCAGCGGTGCGCTACCCGCGCGGCAATGCCGTCGGCGTTGAGTTGACGCCACTGGAAAAACTACCGATTGGCAAAGGCATTGTGAAACGTCGTGGTGAAAAACTGGCGATCCTTAACTTCGGTACGCTGATGCCGGAAGCGGCAAAAGTCGCAGAGTCGCTGAACGCCACGCTGGTCGATATGCGTTTTGTGAAGCCGCTTGATGAAACGTTAATTCTGGAAATGGCCGCCAGCCACGAAGCGCTGGTAACCGTTGAAGAAAACGCCATTATGGGCGGCGCAGGCAGCGGCGTGAACGAAGTGCTGATGGCACATCGTAAACCCGTGCCAGTGCTGAATATTGGCCTGCCGGACTTCTTTATTCCACAAGGAACTCAGGAAGAAATGCGCGCCGAACTCGGCCTCGATGCCACCGGTTTGGAAGCCAAAATCAAGGCCTGGCTGGCATAATCCCTACTCCACTCCTGCTATGCTTAAGAAATTATTCATGGTAGGAGTGGCAGCATGCAATACAACCCCTTAGGAAAAACCGACCTTCGCGTTTCCCGACTTTGCCTCGGCTGTATGACCTTTGGCGAGCCGGATCGCGGTAATCACGCATGGACACTGCCGGAAGAGAGCAGCCGTCCCATAATTAAACGCGCGCTGGAAGGCGGCATAAATTTCTTTGATACCGCCAATAGCTATTCTGACGGCAGCAGCGAAGAGATCGTCGGTCGCGCACTGAGGGATTTCGCCCGTCGCGATGACGTGGTCGTCGCGACAAAAGTTTTCCATCGCGTTGGTGATTTGCCAGAAGGTTTATCCCGCTCGCAAATTCTACGTTCTATTGACGACAGTCTGCAACGTCTCGGCATGGAGTATGTTGATATCCTGCAAATTCACCGCTGGGATTACAACACGCCGATTGAAGAGACGCTGGAAGCCCTGAATGACGTGGTAAAAGCCGGGAAAGCGCGTTATATCGGTGCGTCATCCATGCACGCCTCGCAGTTTGCTCAGGCGCTGGAACTGCAAAAACAGCACGGCTGGGCGCAGTTTGTCAGTATGCAGGATCACTACAATCTGATTTACCGCGAAGAAGAACGCGAGATGCTGCCGCTGTGTTATCAGGAGGGCGTGGCGGTGATCCCGTGGAGCCCGTTGGCGCGGGGTCGTCTGACACGCCCGTGGGGAGAAAACACTGCACGTTTGGTGTCTGATGAGGTGGGAAAAAATCTCTATAAAGAAAGCGATGAAAATGACGCGCGGATCGCAGAACGGTTAACTGGCGTCAGTGAAGAACTGGGCGCGACACGAGCACAGGTCGCGCTGGCCTGGTTGTTAAGCAAACCGGGCATTGCCGCACCGATTATCGGAACGTCGCGGGAAGAGCAGCTTGATGAATTGCTGAACGCGGTGGACATCACCTTGAAGCCGGAACAAATTGCCGAACTGGAAACGCCGTATAAACCGCATCCGGTGGTAGGTTTTAAATAGAAATGTCGGCCTGATAAGACGCGACAAGCGTCCTATCAGGCATCGGTGCACAATCGCCGGATGCGGCGTGAGCGCCTTATTCAGCCTACGACAGAATACCCAGCGGCCAGTGATGACCGATAAAGTACAGTATGCCAGCAGAAATCACCCCTGCGACAATATCGTCGATCATGATCCCCATACCACCATGCACATTGCGATCAAACCAGCGGATCGGCCACGGTTTCCACATATCCAGAATACGGAAAATAACAAACCCGGCGGCGACCCACTGCCAGTCATTGGTCGGCAGCGCCATCAGAGTGATCCACATGCCGATAAATTCGTCCCAGACGATACTGCCGTGATCGTGCACGCCCATATCTTTCGCGGTCTGATGGCAAAGATAAACGCCAATACAGATCCCCAGCATCACCACCAGAGAATAGAGCTGCCAGGGTAAAAAGGTCATCAGATACCAGAAGGGAATCGCCGCCAGCGACCCCATCGTGCCTGGAACGATCGGGCTTAACCCACTCCCGAATCCGACAGCAAGCAAATGCCACGGATTACTCATTTTCAGGCGACTTTTCGCGACATCTTTATGGCGTGGCAAAATGGTCATATCCTTTCCAGTCTAACGTGACAGGTTCGCCGTCACGAATAAAACAAAGCCCTTCGATATCGGCGGTCATTTGCCCGATACACGTAAACGGTACGCCAAGATGACCCAAAGCGACATCCAGCGCGCCACGGTTAAGTTCCGGCACAGTAAAACACAATTCGTAATCTTCGCCACCAGAGAGCGCCCAGCGCAACGCCTGTTCCGGTTCAACGTGGCGAGAAAGTGCGTCAGAAAACGGCAGCAATGTCAGATCAATACGTGCGCCGCAGTCGCTGGCTTTCACGATATGTCCGAGATCGGAAATCAATCCATCAGAGAGATCGATGGCTGAATTCGCCAGATCGCGCAGCGCCTGTCCCTGTAAAATACGCGGCGATGGGCGGAGATGGCGTTTGATTAAGTAGTCCGCATCTTTAGCGTCTGCCACATGGAGACGGTTCTGCAAGAGAGCCAGTCCGGCGGCGCTATCGCCCGGCGTGCCGGTCACATAAATCCAGTCCCCCGGCTTTGCACCAGAACGCGTTAAGGCTCGTCCCATTGGGACAAAGCCGTGGATACCCAACGTCATCGACAGTGGTCCACGCGTGGTGTCGCCACCAATGAGTTGCATATCGTAATAATTGAGGAGCTCAAACAAACTGTCGCTGAAGGACTCAAGCCACGGTTCGTCTACGTCCGGTAAGGTTAATGCCAGCGTCAGCCATGCCGGATCGGCACCCATTGCCGCCAGATCGCTTAAGTTTACCGCCAGTGCTTTATACGCCAGATCCGCAGGATCGATATCAGGGAGGAAATGGTTGCCCGCTACCAACGTATCGGTACTGATCGCCAGAGTCTGTTTTTCGGGGATATTGAGAAGTGCGCAATCGTCGCCGATGCCCAGTTCGACATCAAGACGAGAACTTCTTACACGGTCAAAATAACGGGCAATCAGGGAGAACTCGCCACATGCCATACGTTATGCCTCAGCAGGTGAAAAAGAAAAGGCCGGCAAGTGCGGAACTGTCTTTCCGTTACTCTGCCGGCCTGGATATCACTTTTTGTTAGGGCGAATCACAGGTGCTGCTTTATCCAGTACGCCGTTGACGAACTTATGGCTGTCTTCTGCGCCGAACGATTTCGCCAGTTCGATCGCTTCGTTAATGGCCACTTTGTACGGCACATCGCTACGTTTAGACAGCTCGTACAGCGCAATGCGCAGTACTGCTTTTTCTACCTGACCCAGCTCTTCCAGCAGGCGGGACAGGTATGGCTTCATCAGTCCGTCGAGGTATGCGGTGTTAGTCGCCACCCCGGCCAGCAGCTCACGGAAGTACAGGATGTCAACGTCTTTTACATCCTGTTCAGCCAGGAACTGGTATTCAACATCAGCGATGTCGTTCTGGGACAACTGCCAGGAGTAGAGCGCCTGGACGGCACACTCACGAGCGCGGCGACGAGCAGCAGGTTTCACGGATTTCCCCTTACTAATTTCAGGCCTTGATGGCTTTCAATACATTAATCATTTCAAGCGCGGTCAGTGCAGCTTCTGCACCTTTGTTGCCAGCTTTGGTGCCAGCACGTTCAATCGCTTGTTCAATGCTTTCAGTGGTCAACACCCCAAAAGCAACCGGAATTTCGCTATCCTGGGCAACATGCGCCAGGCCGTTGCTTGCACCGCCAGCCACGTATTCAAAGTGGGCAGTGCCACCACGAATAACCGTCCCCAGCGCAATCACCGCGTCGTATTTACCGGTTTTAGCCAGTGCACCAGCCGCCAGCGGCAGCTCGTAGGCACCAGGCACCCAAACAACGGTAATGTTTTCATCTTTTACCTGACCGATACGTTTCAGTGCGTCAATCGCACCTTCCAGCAGGCTGTCATTGATAAAGTTGTTGAAACGCGCAA
Source organism: Escherichia whittamii (assembly GCF_014836715.1). Taxonomy (GTDB): domain Bacteria; phylum Pseudomonadota; class Gammaproteobacteria; order Enterobacterales; family Enterobacteriaceae; genus Escherichia; species Escherichia whittamii. The sequence goes on along the minus strand of NZ_JACSQI010000014.1, from coordinate 89,009 downwards.
TGGTGATGGCGACGCGAGCGTCCGGGGTAGCAACGTTAGCTTCAATAATGTTCATTTTCTTCCTTCGGGTTCGAGTATGGCCCCGCAGGGGGGCGGATTTTAGCATAATATTTCGTGCGCTGCTTCCCTTTCGAGCCGGGAGATCATGCACCCACTAAATGCAGGCAAACATCCGGGCCTACATGACGTATCTCTTTGAATTTAAATTGGGGGGCGTCGGCTAATTTCTCAAGCCCCGGCAGCGTACATAATCCGCGGGCGTCGCTACCTAATAGTTTAGGTGCGATATAGACAATCAGCTCATCGACTAAACCAGCCTGTAGCAATGCACCAGCGAGCGTTGGCCCCGCTTCCACCCAGATACTGTTAATCTGTTGCTTGCCGAGTTGCATCATCAGCACAACCAGATCCAGATGATCTTTATGCTCTGGAATCAGCAATGTACGCACCGTTTCCGGCCATTCACGAGAATCTTCCTGTGTACGCGCAAACCAGGTTTCGCCCGGCTGTTGCACGATTCGGTGTTCCGGCGTTACGCGATTTTGGCTATCAATGACTATCCGTACCGGCTGACGTAGATTTTGTTGCGGATAGAGCGCCTGAGTTTGTTCATCCAGTTCAGACCAACGCACCGTTAAGGCTGGATCGTCTGCCAGCACCGTGGCGCTGCTGGTTAAAATGGCATGACTTTGCGCGCGCAGACGTTGTACATCGCGCCGCGCCTGAGGTGAAGTGATCCACTGGCTTTCACCGCTGGCCATCGCTGTGCGGCCATCTAGTGACGCGCCAAGTTTCAACTGGATATAAGGAAAGCCGGTGCGCATCCGCTTGAGGAAGCCTTTATTCAATTGCTCGGCTTCACTCATCATCAGGCCGTGGCTGACGTCAATGCCGGCCTGTTGCAAACGGTAAAGTCCACGCCCAGCGACCTGCGGATTAGGGTCCTGCATCGCAGCAACCACGCGCGCAACGCCAGCAGCAATTAATGCGTCACAACAAGGTGGTGTACGACCATGATGACTACAAGGTTCGAGTGTCACATACGCCGTTGCGCCTTTGGCTTTTTCACCTGCCATGCGCAACGCGTGTACCTCGGCATGCGGTTCGCCCGCGCGGTGATGGTAACCTTCACCGACAATTTCGCCATCTTTCACAATGACGCAACCGACATTCGGATTAGGGTGAGTGGTGAAGCGTCCTCGTTGCGCCAGCTTTAGCGCCCGCGCCATGTATAACTCGTCCTGCACGGTTTAATCCTCCAGGCGCGCAATCTCTTCGCCAAATTCTTTGATATCTTCGAAACTGCGATAGACAGAGGCAAAACGGATATAGGCGACTTTATCGAGCTTTTTCAATTGCTCCATCACCAGATTGCCAATCATTTTGCTCGGCACTTCGCGCTCACCGGTGGCGCGGAGTTGCGATTTAATATGGTTGATCGCCATTTCGACGTCATCGGAACTCACCGGACGTTTTTCCAGCGCCCGCAGCATTCCGCTACGCAATTTTTCTTCATTAAACGGTTCGCGCACGTCGTTGCTTTTCACGACACGCGGCATAACCAGTTCCGCCACTTCAAAAGTAGTGAAACGTTCATTACACACCAGACACTGCCGACGGCGGCGTACGGAAGAGCCCTCGCTCACGAGACGAGAGTCAATTACCTTAGTGTCCACGGCGAAACAGAATGGGCAATGCATACGGCGTCCTGACCAGGTGATTAATAGAAATCTATTTTACCCTGAACTGACGATACAACAAAGGCGCAACGCTTTTGAGATAAAGGATCGATGCTTTCACGGCTTTAAGCCTCTACCATTAGACTTACTGTGACGAGAAAGGGACTACCTATGAACATTAACGTATGTTTTCGACTACTCCTGCTGGGAAGCCTGTTCAGCCTGAACGCCTGCGTACAGCAAAGCGAAGTGCGCCAGATGAAACACAGCGTCAACACGTTGAATAAAGAGATGACTCAGCTCAACAAAGAAACCGTCAAAATCACCCAGCAAAATACGCTAAACGCAAAATCCAGTAGTGGGGTATACCTGTTGCCAGGTGCAAATACACCGGCACGACTGGAAAGCCAAATTGGCACTTTACGTATGTCGCTGGTGAATATTGCGCCAAATGCAGATGACACCACTTTGACGTTACGGATTCAGGGCGAGTCCAATGATCCCTTACCCGCTTTCAGTGGAACCGTTGAATATGGGCAAATTCAGGGAACAACTGACAACTTTCAGGAAGTCAATGTGCAGAATCAATTGATTAACGCACCTGCCAGCGTCCTCGCTCCGAGCGATGTTGACATTCCGTTACAGTTAAATGGCATTTCAACAGACCAGTTAGGTTTTGTTCGCATCCACGACATTCAACCTGTTATGCAGTAAACGTTTTTCGGGGCGTTTTGTGCGTCCCGCAACATCCCCCCCTTCATTTTGTTACTCTGCTTACATCACCTGGATTGATAGTAAAAGTTTGCAACAAGGGTGAAAGTCAGTACAATTCCCGCCCGAATATGTGTATTCGTGAACGCAATCGATTACGTAAATGATAGAACTGTGAAATACAACATATTTTTGTGAGCAATGATTTTTATAATAGGCTCCTCTGTAATAGGAAATATTTAGAAACGCAATTTGCGCCTTTTTCACTCCCGCAAGGGATTTTCAAATAGTGGCATACATATGAAAAAAACATTACTGGCGGCCGGTGCGGTACTGGCGCTCTCTTCGTCTTTTACTGTCAACGCAGCTGAAAACGATAAACCGCAGTACCTTTCCGACTGGTGGCACCAGAGCGTTAACGTAGTTGGTAGCTATCACACTCGTTTCGGACCGCAGATCCGTAACGATACTTACCTGGAATATGAAGCATTCGCTAAAAAAGACTGGTTCGATTTCTATGGTTACGCGGATGCGCCGGTATTCTTCGGCGGTAACTCCGATGCCAAAGGTATCTGGAACCACGGTTCTCCGCTGTTTATGGAAATCGAACCGCGTTTCTCCATCGACAAGCTGACCAATACTGATCTTAGCTTCGGTCCGTTCAAAGAGTGGTACTTCGCGAACAACTACATTTACGACATGGGTCGTAACAAAGATGGTCGCCAGAGCACCTGGTATATGGGTCTGGGTACTGACATCGACACGGGTCTGCCGATGAGCCTGTCCATGAACGTGTATGCGAAATACCAGTGGCAGAACTACGGCGCAGCGAACGAAAACGAGTGGGACGGTTACCGTTTCAAAATTAAATACTTTGTGCCGATTACCGATCTGTGGGGCGGTCAGTTAAGCTACATCGGTTTCACCAACTTCGACTGGGGTTCCGATCTGGGTGATGACAGCGGTAACGCAATGAATGGTATTAAGACGCGTACCAATAACTCCATCGCTTCCAGCCATATTCTGGCTCTGAACTACGATCACTGGCACTACTCTGTCGTTGCACGTTACTGGCATGACGGTGGTCAGTGGAACGATGATGCAGAGCTGAACTTCGGTAACGGCAACTTCAACGTTCGCTCTACCGGTTGGGGTGGTTACCTGGTGGTAGGTTACAACTTCTGATTGTGAAAATGCCGGATCTTGTATCCGGCATTTTAGATTGTAGACAACGTACGCTTTGTTCATGCCGGATGCGGCGTAAACGCCTTATCCGGCCTACAAAAGCTACAAAAGCACGCAAATTCAATATATTGATGAGATTATGTAGGCCAGATAAGGCGTAGCGCATCAGGCAATTTTACGTTTGTCATCAATCTCAAACAGCGGATTTTATATCCGGCATTTTTTATCACTTCTTCTTATTCATCATCGCTTTTAAATCAGCAAACGGGTTGTATTTCGCTTCACCGACATCTTTCTGCGCATCTTCCCCGGCGATAACTGTCGTACCATACTGATCCGCTTCGGTATATTTCGAATGCTCATGATCGTGGCAATAGAGACAAAGCAATTCCCAGTTACTACCATCTTCCGGGTTATTGGTATGGTCATGATCGATATGGTGCACAGTTAGCTCACGCAAGTTGGAATAGACAAACTCGCGGGAACAGCGACCGCAGACCCACGGATAGAGCTTTAATGCTTTTTCGCGATAGCCGCTTTCTAACCGCGCATAGTTTTTTGGGATGATAGCCATGAAAAGTTACCTGGATGAAATGTAGGGTTACGCGCAGTTTCCCAAGATGGGGAGATTTTCGCAATCCTGAGTAAATAAATTCTCACATTACCAGTGACGGCGAGGTTCCATCTGCTGATGAAGAATTCGCGCAATGAGGATGTCATCTACTCTTATAACGTAATAAATAGTGTGAAACCTAAATGCGATCTTCTTTACCTCTGGAACCGCATCATAGTCTTGCCCTATCTCGGGCATTTGAGAGAGTGTATCCAGAAAAATGCCGAGAGAGTCGGTATAGCAATCCGCCTGCTCCTCACCAAACTTTCCCAGCGTGTAGTCATAGATCCCTCTGAAATCTTCAACAGCTTTTCCGCTAAGCTTATACACGATGTTTTTGCTTCCTTTCTGCTGCGATATCACGAAGCGTCATCGAACTTTCACCACTCTCAAGACCTTCAATAACAGCATTTCTAACAGCTTCATCCCTGGATTCTTGTTGTTCCAATAGACGAAGTGCCGAACGCATTACTTCACTGGCCGAGCCATAACGACCAGACTGGACCATCCGGGTAATGAAACTATCTAATTGTTCGCCAACGCTTACTGAGGTAATTTTGCGCATAAGCGATCTCCACGTATTAACTATTAATACAAAGTATATGTCAGAACTCTTTCTACAACCAAAGCTGTATTCAGTTGAATGTGCGGCAGGCGAAAAAAAACCGCAGCGCCAAAACGCCACGGTTTTTTTAACTGAACTGATTTAAAACACCCTTAAGGCAGAATTGACGGCTGATCCGCCCCTTCTTTTTCCACTTTCTGCTGCAGCATGTGTTCGCGCTTCATACCCAGTTTCAGAGCCAACGCAGATGCTACATAGATGGAAGACGCGGTACCGATGGTTACACCGATAAGCATGGTCAACGAGAAACCTTCCAGCACCGGGCCACCGAAGAGATACAGCATCAGGATAACCATCAAGGTGGTACCGGATGTGATCAAGGTACGGTGCAGCGTCTGAGTCAGCGACACGTTAAAGATTTCGTAAGGCGTACCGCGACGGATTTTGCGGAAGTTTTCACGAATACGGTCCGACACCACGATACTGTCGTTAAGCGAGTAACCGATAACCGACATCAACGATGCCACAATGGTCAGGTCTATCTCGATATGGAATAACGACAAAATACCCAGCGTAATGATAACGTCGTGCGCCAGTGCGATAACGACCCCTGCCGCCAGTCGCCACTCAAAACGGAAACCAACGTAGACAAGGATAGACAGCAACGCTGCCATCAGCGCCATCGCGCCGGTTTGCGCAAGGTCTGCCCCCACGCTCGGACCGACGAACTCAATACGCTTCACCGCCGCGTTCTGGTTAGTGGATTCGTTAATCACCTTCAGAACCTGGCTGCCCAGCACCTGACCGCCAGTTTCGCCTTCAGCAGGCGGCATGCGGACCATGATGTCGTGGCTGCTACCGAAGTTTTGCAGCATCGGCTCTTCAAAGCCCGCTTTCTGCAATGCATCACGCATTACGTCAATTTCAGCCGGTTTTTCGAGCGTAATTTCGATAACCGTACCACCGGTGAAATCCAGTCCCCAGTTAAAGCCGCGAACGCCCATAATGACGATAGCGGCAATTAACAGCAGACCAGAGATGCCAAAAGCCCAGTAGTCCCAGCGCATAAAGTCATAGACTTTACGGCCGTGGTTTAGTTGTTCAACAGTATATTCCTGTGCCACATCGCACTCCTCAGATTGACAGCTTCTTGACGCGCTTGCCGCCATATAGCAGGTTTACGATGGCACGCGTACCGACAATCGCGGTAAACATCGACGTCGCCACACCGATACCGGTAGTAATCGCGAACCCTTTAATTGCCCCGGTACCCACTGCATACAGGATGATGACTTTAATCAGCGTGGTGATGTTCGCATCGAAGATGGAACTGAATGCGCCACGATAACCTTCATCGATTGCCTGCTGAACAGTACGCCCATTGCTTAACTCTTCTTTAATACGTTCGTTGATCAGTACGTTCGCATCGACCGCTACCGCAAGGGTTAAGACGATACCCGCGATACCCGGCATACTCAGCGTCGCGCCAGGCAGCAGCGACATAATGCCGACAATCAAGATCAAGTTCGCAATCAGAGCACTGGTCGCAATCAGACCAAACTTCTTATAGAAGAGGATCATGAACAGAATAGAAACCAGCAGACCGGCGAGACACGCCTCCAGCCCCTGTTCAATGTTCTGCATACCCAGGGTCGGGCCAATGGTACGTTCTTCAACAATCTGAATCGGTGCAATCAACGCACCGGCACGCAGCAGCAGCGACAGCTGACGCGCTTCGTTCGGGTTGTTGATACCGGTGATACGGAAGCTGTTACCCAGACGAGACTGGATATTCGCGATGTTAATCACCTCTTCCTGTTTCACCAGAACCGCACGACCGTTAGCATCTTTCTTGCCGCTGTCTTTGTACTCCACAAACAGGGTCGCCATCGGTTTACCGATGTTGTCCTTAGTGAAGTTAGACATGATGTTACCACCTGCGCTGTCGAGCGAGATGTTAACCTGCGGCTGGTTGTATTCGTCCTGGCTGGAAGTGGAGTCGGTGATATGATCACCGGTCAGAATCACGCGTTTGTACAGCACAACCGGCTGACCTTCGCGGGTCTGTTTCACTTCAGAGTCTCCCGGTACACGGCCAGATGCGGCAGCGGCCTGGTCAACGTTGGTGTTTACCAGACGGAACTCCAGCGTCGCGGTCGCGCCAAGAATCTCTTTCGCACGAGCGGTATCCTGAATACCAGGCAGTTCAACAACGATACGATCTGCGCCCTGACGTTGTACTACAGGCTCCGCCACACCAAGCTGGTTTACACGGTTACGCAGGATGTTAATGTTCTGCTGCACCGCATATTCACGCGCTTCACTTAGACGCGCATCGCTCATGACCGCGCGCAGCTGATTGCTGCCCTGGCTGCTAATGACCAGATCGGGATGGCGTTTGCTCAGATACGCAATGGCTTCATCACGGGCGTTGCCATCGCGGAAAGTGATGCTCAGACCGTAATTATTTTCTTTACGAACAGTGGTATACGGGATGCCTTTTTCACGCAGGTCGCTGCGCAGGCTATCGATATTTTGTTCCTGGAGCTTGCCAAGCGCGGTGTCCATATCCACTTCCATCAGGAAGTGAACGCCGCCACGCAGGTCAAGACCGAGCTTCATCGGTTCAGCGTGAATAGCTGCCAGCCAGCGCGGCGTTGCCGGGGCAAGGTTAAGCGCCACGACGTATTTGTCACCCATAACGCCCATTAATGCTTCACGAGCGCGTAACTGGGTGTCAGTGGAGTCGAAGCGCGCAAGAATAGCGCCCTCTTCCAGTGCCACAGACTTAGCAGTTATTTTTTCTTCTTGTAACGTTTTCTGGACCTGGATCAGCGTTTGCTCACTGGCGGCGACTCCGCGCGCGCCAGTGATCTGAACAGCCGGATCCTCACCAAACAGGTTGGGAAGCGCATACAGCAGACCGATGACAATCACCACGATCAGCATGACGTACTTCCACAAAGGATAACGGTTTAACACGGCAATTCCCTTAGGGAAAAATTTTAATTACAGCGCCTTCATGGTGCCTTTCGGCAGAACGGCGGCTACGAAGTCACGTTTAATAACTACTTCAGTGGTATCATTCAGCGCGATAGCAATGTAGCCGTTTTCTGCTACTTTGGTTACGCGACCGACCAGGCCACCGTTCGTCAGCACTTCATCACCTTTCGCGATGGAGTCCATCAGCTTTTTGTGTTCTTTGGTGCGCTTCTGCTGTGGGCGCAGGATCATGAAATAGAAAATCAGACCGAATACCACCAGCATCAAAATCAAAGACATCGGGCTACCTTGTGCCGGAGCACCCGTTGCCGCTACCGCATCAGAAATAAAAAAGCTCATTAAATTTCCCTCATTATTAATATTAATCAACGTTCAAAGGTGGTACTTCTCGCCCCTGACGCTGGTAAAAATCAGCTACGAAGCTCTCTAATTTACCCTCTTCAATAGCCTTGCGTAAACCCGCCATCAAACGCTGGTAATAACGAAGGTTATGAATGGTGTTGAGTCGCGCGCCTAATATTTCGTTGCAACGGTCGAGATGATGCAAGTAGGCACGTGAATAATTGCGACAAGTGTAGCAATCACACTCAGGATCGAGCGGCCCCGTGTCGCTCTTATACTTCGCATTGCGGATTTTCACCACGCCATCGGTCACGAACAGATGACCGTTACGCGCATTACGTGTTGGCATTACGCAGTCAAACATATCGATACCGCGACGCACGCCTTCAACCAGGTCTTCCGGTTTACCAACGCCCATCAGGTAACGCGGTTTGTCTGCCGGAATTTGCGGACACACATGCTCCAGAATACGGTGCATATCTGCTTTCGGCTCACCCACTGCCAGACCGCCGACAGCGTAGCCATCAAAACCGATATCTACCAGACCTTTAACAGAGATATCACGTAAATCTTCGTAAACGCTACCCTGAATGATACCAAACAACGCATTTTTGTTACCGAGGCTGTCAAAACGTTCGCGGCTACGCTTCGCCCAACGCAGCGACATCTCCATCGAACGTTTAGCGTAATCCCAGTCAGCAGGATACGGCGTACACTCGTCAAAAATCATGACGATGTCTGAGCCAAGATCGTATTGAATCTCCATCGATTTTTCAGGATCGAGGAAAATCGGGTCGCCGTTGATGGGGTTACGGAAGTGCACGCCCTGTTCGGTGATTTTACGGATGTCGCCAAGGCTGAAGACCTGGAAGCCGCCGGAGTCGGTAAGGATCGGGCCTTTCCACTGCATGAAATCGTGCAGGTCGCCATGCAACTTCATGATTTCCTGTCCTGGGCGCAGCCACAGGTGGAAAGTGTTGCCGAGAATAATTTGTGCGCCAGTGGCTTCAACTTCTTCCGGCGTCATCCCTTTTACGGTGCCGTAGGTGCCAACAGGCATAAAACAAGGCGTTTCCACTACGCCACGATCGAAGACCAGGCGGCCACGGCGTGCGCGACCGTCGGTGGTGTCCAGTTCAAATTTCATGTTTTCTCCACTACGTCAGAAAAACAGTCCAACGTTTAAACCTGCGCCGCGGAATTACTCCCCGACGCGCTCATTAATTGCCTGCGGATTGTACGTGATAAACATCGCATCACCGTAACTAAAAAAGCGATATTTCTCTTCTACCGCCGCTTTATAGGCGTTCATCGTGTGTTGATAACCGGCAAATGCTGAAACCAGCATAATCAGCGTTGACTCCGGCAGGTGAAAGTTAGTCACCAGCGCATCGACCACTTTGTACTGGAAGCCGGGATAGATAAAGATTTGTGTATCATCGAAAAACGGTTCAATCAGATCGTTTTTCGCCGCCTGGGCCGCGCTCTCAAGCGAGCGAACAGAGGTGGTGCCAACCGCAATCACCCGGTTACCGCGCGCTTTCGCCGCCAGCACCGCGTCTACCACATCCTGCGGCACTTCAGCGTATTCTGAGTGCATGATGTGGTCTTCAATGGTGTCGACACGTACCGGCTGGAACGTCCCCGCCCCCACGTGCAGGGTCACGAATGCCATCTCCACGCCTTTGGTGCGTAATTTTTCCAGCAGCGGTTCGTCAAAGTGCAGTCCGGCGGTCGGTGCTGCTACCGCGCCTGGTTTTTCGCTATAAACCGTTTGATAAAGTTCGCGGTCTGCATCTTCATCCGGACGGTCGATGTACGGCGGCAGTGGCATATGGCCGATGCTGTTGAGAATATCCAGCACCGAACGTTGATCATTAAATTCGACTTCAAACAGCGCGCCGTGACGAGCGGTCATTGTTGCTTTGATGCTTTCGTCATCGCCCAGAATCAGTTCAGCGCCCGGTTTTGGCGCTTTCGAGGCGCGAATATGCGCGAGAATGCGTTTGTCGTCGAGCATCCGCTCAACCAGCACTTCAATCTTGCCGCCGCTGGCTTTACGCCCAAACAGACGCGCCGGGATCACGCGGGTATTGTTAAAAACCAGAAGATCGCCAGGGTTGAGCTTGTCGAGTAAATCGGTGAAAGTACCGTGCGTCAGCGCGCCCGTCGGCCCGTCCAGCGACAGTAAACGACAGCTACTGCGTTCAGGCATTGGATAGTGGGCAATCAGGGATTCGGGCAATTCAAAGGAGAAATCTGTAACGCGCATGACACTGACTCAGACTAAAATAAGAGGCGGGTAGTCTAGTGCCGGGGCGCTCTCCCTGCAACCTTTACCCCCTTTGGATAGAATATAATCGATGAATTTTTTAGCTCACCTGCATTTAGCTCACCTGGCGGAAAGCTCGCTCTCTGGCAACTTACTGGCTGATTTTGTTCGCGGAAATCCTGACGAAAGTTTTCCGCCCGACGTGGTCGCAGGTATTCATATGCATCGGCGTATCGATGTGTTAACTGACAATCTGCCGGAAGTCCGCGAAGCGCGGGAGTGGTTTCGTAATGAAACGCGCCGTGTCGCGCCTATTACGCTGGATGTGATGTGGGATCACTTTCTTTCCCGCCACTGGTCGCAGCTGTCGCCCGATTTTCCGCTACAGGAATTTGTCTGTTATGCCCGCGAGCAAGTGCTTACCATTCTGCCGAACTCACCGCCGCGCTTTATTAATCTGAACAACTACTTATGGTCAGAGCAATGGCTGGTGCGCTATCGCGATATGGATTTCATCCAGAACGTGTTAAACGGCATGGCAAGCCGTCGCCCACGCCTGGATGCTCTGCGTGACTCCTGGTACGATTTAGACGCCCATTACGACGCCCTTGAAACCCGCTTCTGGCAGTTTTATCCGCGGATGATGGCGCAGGCTTCACGCAAAGCGTTATAAGGCATTAATTCATCCACACCGTGGCTGATATCGCGGGCAACGTCAGGATCCCGTCCACCCGTTGTCCGTTCCCTTCTTTGCATTGCCATTGCGCAACATTAAGCAACGGCGACGCGGGTAGCACTACTTCACACGCTTCACCACGGTTGATTGCCACCAGCACACGCTGCTGATTGAGCACACGCACAAACACCACCACGTTATCTTCGGCATACAACACCTGACAGCCGCCACGACGCAATGCCAGACTCTTCTTACGCAGCGCAATCATTCGCTGGTACAGCGCGAATAGCTCCGTATCTTGTTTTTCCGGGTCCCAGGGAAACGGTTTACGACAAAACGGATCGTTCTTGCCGTCCACTCCCACTTCATCGCCGTAATAAATACACGGCACGCCAGGCCAGGTGAACAGCCAGACGACCGCCAGTGGCAGACGTGCAACATCCCGCCCAAGTAACGTTTTAAATCGCGCGGTATCGTGACTGTCGAGCTGATTAAACATACGCAGTTGCTGTTGATGAGAAAGCCCGGCACGGTAATTGTCCATCCAGGTCATACAAATTTGAGCGTCAATCTGCTGCGGATCGTAAGAGACGTCGGTATTAGCGAGAAAGCCCCACAGCGGAAAAGTAAAGCCGCGATAGTTCATTGAGGCATCTTCCACATCGGCCTGTAACCATTGCCGCGCATCGCCAAAATACTCACCGACAATGTACGCTTCCGGCTGGGTTTCTTTCGCCGCCTCAGTGATGCCGGCGACATGCTGCAAATTATTGCGCGCCCCGCCCGCTTCCCCCAGCATATGCACCACATCCAGCCGCCAGCCGTCCATATTCCACGGCGCTTTCAGCCAGTGACGGACAATGCTGTCTTCACCGCGATAAATTTCATTCACCAGACTTTCCGACTGATAATCCAGTTTTGGCAGGCTGGCATAGCCCAGCCAGTCGAGCGCCGTGCCGTCATCACGAAACGAGTACCAGTCGCGCCAGGGCGATTCGGGGTTATGACAAGCGCCGCCCGTCCCGCGATTGTGCCTGTCAAACCAGGCATGAGAATCACCACTGTGGTTAAACACGCCATCCAGCATCAGCCGCATCCCTTGCTGCTGCGTGTTGTGCCTCAAACGCAGCAACGCTCCGTCGCCGCCAAACTGTGGATCGACGTGGCGATAATCTTCGGTATCGTATTTATGCACGCTGGGTGCTTTAAACACCGGATTAAGATACAGCGCCGTCACGCCAAGCTTTTTCAGGTACGGCAGTTTTTCGCTAATCCCATCCAGATCGCCGCCATAGAACGTTGATCCGCCCGCCTGTGCCGTGACGGGTTCATCCCAGTCACGCAATATGATTTCCTGTCCGGCGGCGTGATGATAATAGACATGATCCTGATCGGCATTGCGAGGCAGACTCCGGGAAAAACGATCCGGGAAGATCTGATAAAAAATCTGATCTGCCGCCCATTGTGGTCCGATATCCGGCACATCGACGGCAAACTGTTCCAGCCGTGCTGGCGGTACTGAGCTGAAACCTTGCGGCGTAAACCAACGCTGGCGATCGTGCCACAGCAATTTGAAACTGTAGCGCCGACGTGGCTGCCCGGTGGAGAGAGAGAGCGCCCCCCGCCACGCCGTCACGCCAGGTTCCGGCTGACTGCGCTGTTTATGCATCGGTACTGATGTTTCTTCGTTATCGTTTTCCATGCGCAACATAATGCGCTGTGGCGGCTCTTCGCCCGTCAGCCACAGTGTAATAAGCAGTTGATCTTTGCTTTGCTTAACAAACGGGGACACCGGCAGGTGCCATGCATTCAACATCATAATTCCCCTACGATTAAAATGTGATCACCTTGCCATAGCCTGATGCGGGATCAATCATCATCTGAAGGATATTTAAGGGAGGAGAACGGGGGCGGATAACTTTCGGAAGAGCCGGATCAGGTTTTGCTCCTGATCCGGCGACAAAAGGCAGGAATTAGTGGTTTTCTGCTAACTGGCGATCGTGGCGGCGTTTAAACATCCAGCCAATCAACAGCACCACAATCCACGCAAAACCAACGTAAAGAGAGATGCGCGTTTCAGGGTGATAACCGATCAGTCCGATGATAAAGACCAGGAAAATCAGCCCCGCGGTGGTTGTTGCCACCCCGCCAGGAACTTTAAATTTCAGCGCTTTAACTTCTTCTGGCGGTAGACGGCGACGGAAGGCAATCTGCGACAGCAGGATCATAATCCACACCCACACGGTGGCGAAGGTCGCCAGCGAAGCGATCACCAGGAAGACGTTTTCCGGCATGATGTAGTTCAGATACACCGCAAACAGCAGCGCAGTAGTCATTACCAGCACCGTGACCCACGGAATACCGCGACGCGACGTTTTGCTGAAGATTTTCGGCGCGCTCCCCTGCTCTGCCATGCCGTGCAGCATACGGCCTACGCCAAACACGTCGCTGTTAATTGCCGACAGCGAGGCAGTCAGCACAACGAAGTTAAGAATGCTGGCGGCAAAGGTAATCCCCAAATGCTGGAACGTCAGCACGAACGGGCTACCAGCAGTACCTACCTGATTCCACGGATAGATAGACATAATGACGAACAGCGTACCAACATAGAACACCAGAATACGCATCGGCACTGAGTTAATCGCGCGCGGAATGGACTTCTCCGGCTCTTTCGCTTCACCGGCGGTAATACCAATAATTTCAATACCACCGTAGGCAAACATCACCATTTGCAGCGACATCACCATGCCAAGCCAGCCGTTACTGAAGAAGCCACCGTTGCTCCACAGGTTATGGATACCGGTCGGTTGCCCGCCGTTGCCAATCCCCCAGATGATGATGCCGAAACCAGCAACGATCATGATGATAATGGTGGCAACTTTAAAGAACGAGAACCAGAACTCCAGTTCGCCAAACACTTTCACGCTCATCAGGTTAATGGCGCAGATGATCAACACCACGCTCAACACCCAAATCCAGTGCGGCACCGTCGGGAACCAGACGCCCATATAGATACCGAAAGCAGTCACATCGGCGATGGCGACAATAAGGATTTCAAAGCAGTAGGTCCATCCGGTGATATAACCTGCCAGCGGGCCAAGGTTTTCCTGCGCATAACGCGAGAAAGAGCTGGCTGCCGGGTTATGTACCGACATTTCCCCCAGCGCCCGCATAATGATATATGCCGCGACACCACCGATAATATAGGCCAACAACACGCTCGGTCCGGCCATTTTGATGGCATCTGCCGAACCGTAAAACAACCCGGTGCCAATTGCTGAACCCAGTGCCATAAAGCGTATGTGTCGGGTACTTAGCCCACGCTTTAGCTTGTTCTTACTTTCCATCAATTCCTAACCCATCAACACAATAAAAAACCACGGGGCATCGCAGCCCCGTGGTTAAAACAAATGTTCAGTGATTTAGTGAGCGCTGGAGGTCACCTGACGACCTGCCGCGCGATCCCAGATAATGGCCAGAACCACCATCACCACTGTTGGCATTAACCACGCCAGACCTTGTTCGGCCAGCGGTAAACGCTGCGCCCAGGACGGTAAGATATCGCTGAATGCAGATGCTTTGATCCCGTCGAGAATACCAAAAAGCAGGCTGATAAACATCGGCGGAGCAATCACGCGGGACGAATTATGCCACCATGAGCGCGTAAAACTTAATACAACCAGTGCGATACACGGCGGATAAATAGCGGTCAGCACCGGTACAGAGATCTGAATCAGCTGGCTCAAGCCGAGGTTAGACACCACCATCGAGAAGCCGCCGAGGATAAACACCAGCGTACGATAAGAGAGTGGTACGTACTGAGCGAAGAATTCTGCACAAGCACAGGTCAGGCCAACAGCCGTAACCAGGCAGGCGATGAAGATTAACGCCGCCAGCAGGAAGCTACCGCCACCGCCAAAGGTGTGCTGAACGTAAGCATGCAGAATTGCCGCACCGTTCGCGGATTGATCAACCAGCGACGCGCTGTCTGACCCCAGACGGAAAAGCGCCAGGTACAGCAGAGTCAAACCAACACCCGCCATCAGGCCAGCCCAGACGGTATAACGGGTCAACAGACGCGCTTCGGTTACGCCGCGAGAACGCGCCGCGTTAACAATAACGATACCAAACACCATCGCGCCCAGCGTATCCATCGTCAGGTAGCCATTGACAAAACCGTTCGAAAACGCAGCGTTTTGATAAGCCTCAGTCGCCGTGCTAATCGAGCCCGCAGGCCAGACAATCGCCGCAACAGACAGGATGACCAGCGCAATAATTTTCAGCGGCGCGAGGAAGTTGCCCACGGTATCCAGCAGCTTGCCCGGATAGAGCGAAACCAGAATAACGATAGCGAAATAGACCAGGCTGTAGATAAACAGCGGCAATGCTGAGTCACCCGTCAGCGGCGCAATGCCCACTTCAAAGGAGACGGTTGCCGTACGCGGTGTTGCAAACAGCGGCCCGACAGCCAGGTAGCAGACCGTTGCCAGCAGCACACCTGCGACTTTACCGATTGGTGTGCTCAGACTGTCAACGCCGCCGCCAACTTTCGCCAGCGCCACTACCGTTAATACCGGCAGACCAACGGCAGTAATGAGGAAGCCGAATGCCGCAGTCCAGACGTGTTCGCCTGCCTGCAAACCGACCATAGGAGGGAAAATAATGTTACCTGCGCCAACGAACAACGCAAATGTCATAAAGCCCAGAGCGATGATATCGCGCGATCTTAATTGATGGGTCATAAATCATACTGCCTGTGGATGTGGTGTTGTAACGTTAAATTTTTGTGCCAATCCCTGGGGATGATACAGCGGTATATTTAAACAATTTTAGCGGGAAATACTCCCAACCAGGCGCGGCGAAGAATAGTTTTTCGATTTACCGCGTGAATGCAGTCAGTATGACAGCACCTGAAGCGCAATTTAAACGCTTATAACGTTTTAAAGCAAGAAGGGATCTAAAAACCAGAGGGATATAACGATAAGAAATCATTAACCAGTATAAAACGCTATTTCAGCGAAAAAGTTATGGCTAATCATGCGAACAAAAAATCACCAGACATTGTAAAATTCAGCGCCCATTTTTTGACTGCAAAGAAAAAAAGCCAGCGTCAGCTGGCTTATGGCAATAAAAAATGACAAAGGCGGATTAATCGTTGTTTTTGGCAATTAAACGTTCCGGCAGAACAAAACTGAAACGCGTGCCTTTGCCCACCGTACTTTCAATATTGAGCCTGCTTTCGTGATGATTTACCGCATGCTTCACGATCGCTAACCCCAACCCGCTACCGCCGGTTTGTCGGGAGCGCGCTTTGTCTACACGATAAAAACGCTCGGTCAGGCGCGGAATATGCTCTGGCGCGATGCCCGGTCCATTATCTTCAACGCTAAATTCAGCACCGTGCGGCACTCGCTGCCAGCGCACCGTGATATGTGTGCCTTCCGGCGTATGATTCACTGCGTTATAGACCAGATTCGAAATCGCACTGCGTAGCTGGTCTTCATTGCCAGACACTTTGAGGTCGTTATCTATTTCAAAGGTAAATGTCTGTTTTTTCTGGCTAAGAGTCTGAGCCTCACGCTCAACGACGCGCAGCATCATCGGCACATCAACCTTCTCATTAAGCAACTGCGTCGGTGCGGCTTCGATTTTCGACAGTGTCAGCAATTGCTTCACCAGCCCTTCCATCCGCTGGGTCTGCTCACGCATGGTGTGCAACGCTTTTTCGCGTACCGCGCCTTCCAGCGGCTGCTCATGCATCATCTCCAGGTAACCCTGTAACACCGTCAATGGCGTGCGTAACTCATGGCTTACGTTGGCAAAAAAGTTGCGCCGCGCCCCTTCCAGTTGATGCATTTGCGTGACGTCACGCGCCACCATCAGCAGCTGTTTATGGGTATAAGGCATGACGCGAATTTCCAGATGCCGCCCGGTGTTGAGCACCAGATTGAGCGGGCGAGAAAAATCACGCGTTTTCAGATATTGCGTAAACTCCGGGTAACGCAGCAGGTTAAGGATGTTCTGCCCGTTATCTTCTGGCCAGCGCAGACCAAGAATTTGTTGCGCCAGACCGTTACACCAGAAAATCCCCCCCTCTTCCGTGGTCAGTACCACTGCATCGGGCAGTGACTCCGCCCCGCTACGAAAGCGTTTAATCAGATTGCCCAGTTCGCGGCGGCGTTTTTTATTACGCAGCTGCATCTGGTGTAAGCCATACAGCAGCGGTTCCCAGCTACCACGCCCCGGTGGCGGGGTCATACTGCGATCCACCCATAGCCACCATGAAAGGCGCAATAAATTCCAGAAATGCCAGATAAGCAGTCCTGTTACCGATGCCAGCAAAAACCAGGGCAGGTAACCAAAAAAAGCACCCAGGATGAAAGCCGGGATGCAGCAAAGTAGCAGCTCCAGCACCAGCCTTTTCCACGACAGCCGTTCCAGCACGTAAGATACTCCAGTTATGAAATTATAAGCCCTGCTCTGCGTCCGAAGAGCAAGGCGTTAAAAGCGGGTTGAAAAACGATATCCTGTACCGCGCACCGTCTGCACCATGCGGTCATGCCCGCCAGGTTCCAGTGCTTTACGCAAGCGGCGAATGTGAACATCGACCGTGCGGTCCTCCACATACACATTGGTTCCCCAGACGTGATTTAACAGCTGCTCGCGGCTGTACACGCGCTCGGGATGCGTCATAAAAAAGTGCAGCAGTTTAAATTCAGTCGGCCCCATCTCCAGTGGTTCTTCGCCCGCCATCACCCGGTGAGATGTCGGGTCCAGACTTAGCCCCTGCATCTCAATCACCTCTTCCACCGCCATAGGCGATATACGGCGCATCACCGCTTTAATCCGCGCCACCAGTTCCTTCGGGGAAAACGGCTTGGTGATATAGTCATCGGCGCCGGTTTCAAGGCCGCGCACGCGATCTTCTTCTTCCCCTCTGGCGGTCAACATCACTACCGGAATATCCCGGGTCATCGACTCACGCTTGAGATGTTTGATGAACTGGATACCGGAGCCGCCGGGTAGCATCCAGTCGAGGAGAATTAAATCCGGCCAGGGTTCATTCAGTTGATTCACAGCACTGTCATAATCTTCCGCTTCGACCGGCTGAAAGCCATTTTGCTCGAGCACGAAGCAGACCATTTCGCGAATTGGAGCTTCATCTTCTACGACCAGAATACGTCTCGCCATGATTTACCCTGTTGTAATAAATAGATTGCGATCGTTAATGCGACGTCATTATGCGTCAGATTTATGACAGATTTATGAAAAGCACGTCGCACATCCCTTCAGGTTATTGATTTCCGTGGTGCAGAAAAAAGCAAATAACATATCTGTTTGGGTATAATCGCGCCCATGCTTTTTCGCCAGGGAATCGTTATGCGCATCCTTCACACCTCAGACTGGCATCTCGGCCAGAACTTCTACAGTAAAAGCCGCGAAGCCGAACATCAGGCTTTTCTTGACTGGCTGCTGGAGACAGCACAAACCCATCAGGTGGATGCGATTATTGTTGCCGGTGATGTTTTCGATACCGGCTCGCCGCCCAGTTACGCCCGTACTTTATATAACCGTTTTGTTGTCAATTTACAGCAAACTGGCTGTCATCTGGTGGTACTGGCGGGAAACCATGACTCGGTAGCCACGCTAAATGAATCGCGCGATATCATGGCGTTCCTCAATACTACCGTCGTCGCCAGCGCCGGACATGCCCCACAAATCTTGCCTCGTCGCGACGGGACGCCGGGCGCGGTGCTATGCCCCATTCCTTTTTTACGCCCGCGTGACATTATTACCAGCCAGGCGGGGCTTAACGGCATTGAAAAACAACAGCATTTGCTGACAGCGATCACCGACTATTACCAACAACACTATGCAGATGCCTGCAAACTGCGCGGCGATCAGCCTCTGCCCATCATCGCCACGGGGCATTTAACGACCGTTGGCGCCAGCAAAAGTGACGCCGTGCGTGACATTTATATTGGCACGCTGGACGCTTTCCCGGCACAAAACTTTCCGCCAGCCGACTACATCGCGCTCGGACATATTCACCGCGCACAGATTATTGGCGGCATGGAACATGTACGCTATTGCGGCTCTCCTATCCCACTGAGTTTTGATGAATGTGGCAAAAGTAAATATGTCCATCTGGTGACATTTTCAAACGGCAAATTAGAGAGCGTGGAAAACCTGAACGTACCGGTAACGCAACCGATGGCGGTACTGAAAGGCGATCTGGCGTCAATTATCGAACAGCTGGAACAATGGCGCGATGTGCCACAGGAGCCACCTGTCTGGCTGGATATTGAAATCACTACTGATGAGTATCTGCATGATATTCAGCGCAAAATCCAGGCATTAACCGAATCACTGCCAGTTGAGGTATTGCTGGTACGCCGCAGTCGTGAACAGCGCGAGCGTGTGTTAGCCAGCCAACAGCGTGAAACCCTCAGCGAACTTAGCGTCGAAGAAGTTTTTAATCGCCGTCTGGCACTGGAAGAACTGGATGAATCGCAGCATCAACGTCTGCAACATCTTTTCGCCACGACGTTGCAGACCCTCGCCGGAGAACACGAAGCATGAAAATTCTCAGCCTGCGCCTGAAAAACCTGAACTCATTAAAAGGCGAATGGAAGATTGATTTCACCCACGAGCCGTTCGCCAGCAACGGGCTGTTTGCGATTACCGGCCCGACCGGCGCGGGAAAAACCACGCTGCTGGACGCCATTTGTCTGGCGCTGTATCACGAAACCCCGCGCCTCTCTAACGTTTCGCAATCACAAAATGATCTAATGACCCGCGATACCGCCGAATGTCTGGCGGAAGTGGAATTTGAAGTGAAAGGTGAAGCGTATCGCGCGTTCTGGAGCCAGAATCGGGCGCGTAACCAGCCGGACGGTAATTTGCAGGTGCCGCGCGTAGAGCTGGCGCGCTGCGCAGACGGTAAAATCCTCGCTGATAAAGTAAAAGATAAGCTGGAACTGACGGCAACGTTAACCGGGCTTGATTACGGGCGGTTCACCCGTTCGATGCTGCTTTCACAAGGGCAATTTGCTGCCTTCCTCAATGCGAAACCGAAAGAACGCGCGGAATTGCTGGAGGAGTTAACCGGCACCGAAATCTACGGGCAAATCTCGGCGATGGTTTTTGAACAGCATAAATCGGCCCGTACTGAGCTGGAGAAACTGCAAGCGCAGGCCAGCGGCGTAGCCTTATTAGCGCCAGAACAGGTGCAATCGCTTACAGAAAGTTTGCAGGTACTCACTGACGAAGAGAAACAGTTACTCGCCGCGCAGCAGCAAGAACAACAATCAATTAACTGGTTAACGCGGAAGGATGAGTTGCAGCAGGAGGCCAGTCGCCGTCAGCAGGCACTGCAACAGGCGTTAGCTGAGGAAGAAAAAGCACAACCGCAACTGGCGGCGCTCGGCCTGGCGCAACCCGCGCGGCATCTCCGTCCGCACTGGGAACGAATCACAGAGTATTCAACAGCGCTAGCACATACTCGTCAGCAGATTGAAGAAGTGAATACTCGCTTACAAAGCACAATAGCGCTTCGCAGCGGCATTCGTCACCAGGCGGCAAAACAGTCGGCAGAATTACAACAGTATCAACAAACACTGAATGCATGGTTACAGGAACACGACCGTTTCCGTCTGTGGAACAACGAACTGGCTGGATGGCGCGCGCAGTTTGCCCAACAGGCAAGCGATCGCGGGCATCTGCGGCAATGGCAACAGCAGTTAACCCATGCGCAGCAAAAACTTAATGCGCTTCCGACGCTCTCTTTGGCATTAACTGCCGATGAAGTTGCCACCGCCCAGGCGCTTCATGCCGAACAACGTCCGCTGCGTCAGCGCCTGATTGCGCTGCATGGGCAGATTGTTCCCCAGCAAAAACGCCTGGCGCAGCTACAGGCTGCTATCCAGAACGTTACTCAGGAACAGACGCAACGTAACGCTGCACTTAACGAAATGCGCCAGCGTTATAAGGAAAAAACGCAACAGCTTGCCGACGTCAAAACCATTTGCGAGCAGGAAGCACGCATTAAAACGCTGGAAGCCCAACGCGCGCAGTTACAGCCGGGTCAGCCGTGTCCGCTTTGTGGTTCCACCAGCCACCCAGCGGTCGAGGCGTATCAGTCGCTGGAACCGGGCGTTAATCAGGCCCGGCTATTAACGCTGGAAAACGAAGTGAAAAAGCTCGGCGAAGAAGGCGCGGCGCTGCGAGGACAACTGGACGCATTAACAAAGCAGCTTCAGCGTGATGAGAACGAAGCGCAAAGCCTCCGGCAAGATGAGCAAGCACTTACTCAAGAATGGCGTGTACTAACGGCCAGTCTCAATATCACCTTGCAGCCACAGGACGATATTCAACCGTGGCTTGCCACCCAGGAAGAGCACGAAAAACAACTGCAATTACTCAGTCAGCGTCATGAATTGCAGGCGCAAATTGCCGCGCATAATCAGCAAATTTCCCAGTATCAACAACAGATTGAACAACACCATCAGCAACTCTCTGCAGCGTTAGTAAGTTACTCACTGGCATTGCCACTGGAAGATGAAGAAGAAAGCTGGTTGTCGGCGCGCCAGCAAGAAGCACAGAGCTGGCAGCTGCGCCAGAACGAATTAACCGAGTTGCAAAACCGTATTCAGCAGTTGACGCCAATTCTGGAAACGCTGCCGCAAAGTGATGAACTCCCGCATAGCGAAGAAACGGTGACGCTGGAAAACTGGCGGCAAGTTCACGAACAATGCCTCGCGTTGCAAAGCCAGTGGCAAACCTTACTGCAACAGGAGGTTCTGGCAGCGCAAAGTCTGCAAAAAGTTCAGGCGCAGTTTGACTCCGCGCTACAGGACAGCATTTTTGACGATCAGCAGGCATTCCTTGCGGCGTTAATGGATGAACAGACGCTAACTCAGCTGGAACAGCTGAAACAGAATCTGGAAAACCAGCGTCGTCAGGCACAAGCGCTGGCAACTCAGGCGGCAGAAACACTGGCACAACATCAACAGCAACAGCCTGGCGGACTGGATCTCACGTTGGCTGCGGAACAGATTCAGCAGGCGTTAGCACAAACTAACCAAAAATTACGTGAAAATACCACTCGCCAGGGGGAAATTCGCCAGCAGCTGAAGCAGGATGCAGACAACCGTCAGCAACAACAAACCTTAATGCAGCAAATTGCACAGACGACCCAGCAGGTCGAGGACTGGGGATATCTTAATTCGCTGATTGGCTCCAAAGAGGGCGATAAATTCCGTAAGTTCGCTCAGGGGCTGACGCTGGACAATCTGGTCCATCTGGCTAATCAGCAACTTACCCGGCTGCACGGGCGCTACCTGTTACAACGTAAAGCCAGCGAGGCGCTGGAAGTCGAGGTTGTCGATACCTGGCAGGCAGATGCGGTACGCGATACCCGTACGCTTTCCGGCGGCGAAAGTTTCCTCGTGAGCCTGGCACTGGCGCTGGCACTTTCGGATCTGGTCAGCCATAAAACGCGTATTGACTCGCTGTTCCTCGATGAAGGTTTCGGCACGCTGGATAGCGAAACGCTGGATACCGCCCTTGATGCACTGGATGCTCTGAACGCCAGTGGTAAAACTATCGGGGTGATTAGCCATGTTGAAGCGATGAAAGAGCGTATTCCGGTGCAGATAAAAGTGAAGAAGATCAACGGACTGGGCTACAGCAAACTGGACAGCACGTTTGCGGTGAAATAACTATTCAGCAGGATAATGAATACAGAGGGGCGAATTATCTCTTGGCCTCGCTGGTCGTTATCCTGCAAGCTATCACTTTATTGACTACGGTGATTCGTAGCCGTCCTGGTGGTTGTGATGGTGGTATGAAAAAAGTCATTTTATCTTTGGCTCTCGGCACATTTGGCCTGGGGATGGCCGAATTTGGCATTATGGGCGTGCTCACGGAGCTGGCACATAACGTTGGCATTTCGATTCCTGCCGCCGGGCATATGATTTCGTATTATGCACTGGGAGTGGTGGTCGGGGCGCCGATAATCGCGCTTTTTTCCAGCCGCTACTCGCTCAAACATATCTTGTTGTTTCTGGTGACTTTGTGCGTCATCGGTAACGCCATGTTCACGCTCTCCTCGTCTTACCTGATGCTCGCCGTTGGCCGCCTGGTTTCCGGTTTTCCGCATGGCGCATTTTTTGGCGTCGGGGCGATTGTGTTATCGAAAATTATCAAGCCCGGCAAAGTCACCGCTGCCGTGGCGGGTATGGTTTCCGGGATGACGGTCGCCAATTTGTTGGGCATTCCTCTGGGGACGTATTTAAGTCAGGAATTTAGCTGGCGCTACACCTTTTTATTAATCTCTGTCTTTAATATTGCTGTGATGGCATCGGTCTATTTTTGGGTGCCGGATATTCGTGACGAGGCGAAAGGAAACCTGCGCGAACAGTTTCACTTTTTACGTAGCCCTGCGCCGTGGCTAATTTTCTCCGCCACCATGTTTGGCAATGCGGGTGTGTTTGCCTGGTTTAGCTACGTTAAACCTTACATGATGTTTATTTCCGGTTTTTCGGAAACGGCGATGACCTTTATTATGATGCTGGCCGGGCTGGGGATGGTGCTGGGCAATGTGCTAAGTGGCCGGATTTCCGGACGTTACTCGCCGCTACGCATTGCGGCAGTGACGGACTTCATTATTGTGCTGGCACTGCTGATGCTTTTTTTCTTCGGCGGCATGAAAACAACGTCGCTTATTTTTGCTTTTATATGTTGTGCGGGATTATTCGCCCTCTCAGCACCGCTGCAAATTCTGCTCCTGCAAAATGCCAAAGGCGGAGAATTATTAGGTGCCGCAGGTGGGCAAATAGCGTTTAACCTCGGTAGCGCCGTGGGCGCTTATTGCGGCGGGATGATGCTGACGCTGGGGCTGGCGTATAATTACGTGGCGTTGCCTGCCGCCCTGCTCTCGTTTGCTGCGATGTCGTCGTTGCTGTTGTATGGTCGCTATAAGCGCCAGCAAGTGGCGGAGAGTCCGCTGCTGGCAAAACCACAGGGGTAGGTTGCAGCCACGGTGCACAGTGCCGGATGCGGCGTACAGGTCTGCTCATTTTGTAGGCCTGATAAGACACGCCAGTGTCGCATCAGGCATCTGAGCACAATGCCGGATGCGGCGCGAGCGCCTTATCCGACCTACGCATCAGGCATGATGCGCCAATTGCTTACGTTTTTTACTCTTGTGGCCATAACCACGCGGCACCGCGTACGCCGCTGGAATCACCGTGCTTCGCCTTACGCACCGGCGTTTCACATTCTCCGCCGAAGACAAATTGTTTAATCAGCGGCGGAACGGTTTGATATAAACGGTCGACATTGCTCATCCCTCCGCCCAGGACAATCACATCCGGGTCGAGAATATTCACCACATGCGCCAGCGACTTCGCCAGTCGTAGCTCATAGCGACGCAATGCCAACTCAGCTACCGGATCGCGTTCTTCAACGAGACGAATAATTTCACTACCTTTCAGCGCATGTCCGCTCAACCGATGATAATCCGTGGCAAATCCGGTCCCCGAAATAAAGGTTTCAATACAACCTTGTTTACCGCAATAACAAGGGACTTCTTCGCGATAACGCAGTTCATCTTCGTCCATCCACGGTAGCGGATTGTGTCCCCACTCGCCTGCCGTGCCGTTGCCGCCGATATGCGCCCGCCCATTGAACGCCACGCCCGCGCCGCACCCCGTGCCAATAATCACGGCAAATACCGTCTGCGCTCCCGCTGCCGCGCCATCTACCGCTTCCGAAACCGCCAGACAGTTGGCATCATTTGCCAGCCGTACTTCCCGCTGCAACCGCGCGCTTAAGTCTTTATCGAATGGCTGACCGTTAAGCCAGGTCGAATTAGCGTTTTTCACCACACCGGTATACGGTGAAATTGAGCCAGGAATGCCCATGCCCACCGTTCCACGCTGCCCCGTCGCCTGCTCCGCCATCTCCACCAGCGTGGCGATCGTTTCTATGGTCTGGCGGTAATCATCACGCGGCGTGGGCAGACGATGACGGTACAACTGCTCCCCTGCATCGCCCAGTGCAATGACTTCTGTTTTGGTGCCGCCTAAATCGATACCTATACGCACGGTACTCTCCTTATTTTTTTCAATATCAATAGAGTAGAGACGGACAACCGGATTGGCAATGCAAGGCCGCCGACAATTCGTTATCATGCCCGCTAAATTTAACGACAAGGCCGTGGAAATTATCATGCTGTGGTTCAAAAATTTAATGGTTTACCGTCTTAGCCGCGAAATTTCGCTGCGTGCAGAAGAGATGGAAAAACAGCTAGCCTCGATGGCATTTACCCCATGCGGCAGCCAGGATATGGCGAAGATGGGCTGGGTTCCTCCGATGGGATCGCACAGCGATGCGTTAACGCACGTTGCCAATGGTCAAATTGTTATCTGCGCGCGCAAAGAAGAAAAAATTCTCCCGTCTCCGGTCATTAAACAGGCGCTGGAAGCGAAAATCGCCAAACTGGAAGCCGAGCAAGCGCGTAAGCTGAAGAAAACCGAAAAAGATTCGCTGAAAGATGAAGTGCTGCACTCTCTGCTGCCTCGCGCCTTTAGCCGTTTCAGCCAAACCATGATGTGGATCGACACGGTGAACGGTTTGATCATGGTGGACTGCGCCAGCGCCAAAAAAGCGGAAGATACGCTGGCACTGCTGCGTAAAAGCCTGGGGTCGTTACCGGTTGTGCCATTGAGCATGGAAAACCCGATTGAACTGACGCTAACCGAATGGGTACGCTCCGGTAGCGCGGCACAGGGCTTCCAGTTACTCGATGAAGCCGAGCTGAAATCACTGCTGGAAGATGGCGGTGTGATCCGCGCGAAGAAACAGGATCTGACCAGCGAAGAGATCACCAATCACATTGAAGCCGGAAAAGTGGTGACTAAACTGGCGCTCGACTGGCAGCAACGCGTTCAGTTTGTAATGTGCGACGATGGTTCGCTCAAGCGCCTGAAGTTCTGCGACGAACTGCGCGATCAAAACGAAGATATCGACCGCGAAGATTTTGCCCAGCGTTTTGACGCCGATTTCATCCTGATGACCGGCGAACTGGCAGCGTTAATTCAAAACCTGATCGAAGGATTGGGTGGCGAAGCGCAACGTTAATCGCTGGTTTGCCTTCAATGCCGGATGCGACGCCTGGTGCGTCTTATCCGGCGTACAAAGCCATGCCAGGCATTAATATACTCATTCGCTACGTCGGGCGATGATTTTTAACGCTGCAATATTATGCGTTTTACGCCGTGACCTCATTTTAATTCCTCAAGCTTATTGCGCGCTTCACTACGAATTTGCCGTGTCGATCCGGTTTTAACTAATTTTCGTAATTGTTGCGGATCCGGACGATCGACAAATAACAATAATGATGGTTCCTCTTTTAACCACGCCGTTTTCACCTCAACAGGCAGTTGCGGGTTGGCAATCGCTCCCTGACGATCCTGCGATGTCACCAATGCTGTGAATGCGGAAGTCGGCGTATGCGCATTAATCAACGCCGTTTTACGTAATTGTTCATGTCGACTTTGCAGTAATGCCAGCCAAAACTCGTCATCAGACTTATCTGTCAGCTTATCCAGCTCGACTAAAATAACGCTATCATCATCATTCCAGCGACGTAATCCTCTATCAAATTGCCTACGGTTACTATTTGTCATGTCTGTAACAGACAGCGCCCAGTCAGAATTAAAGCGATATTGTTTATCAAGGCGGGAAATAATCTTTGATGGTAAATCATTTTTATCAAATAACTGATTGCGCATCCGGTAACGATATTCAGCCGGTAAATCAGGCAGCAAATCGATGGCGTCATTGAGCATTGCTTCATCTACCACGCCATTATCAATCAGTTCCAGTTGTATATCATACGCCTGCTCCTGATCTTCTTGCCGTTTGCTCATCATTAACTGCAATGTGCGCTGCCACAATTTTTTCTTATATTCCAACGGCAGCAGTTTATCATGTGCTAATTCATTCCAGACAGCGGGGTTATCATAATGTGTCAGGAGATAATTAATCACTTCAGTTGACGTCAGATAACGCGCACCTTCACGTAAATATTGTACATCTTCTTTTGCCAGCGACAGTTGGCGCACTTCTGGTAAAGCAATAAATAATGCCATAACGATATTTTTATGGTCTTTATTATCGAGATACATTTGATCCGCAATACGTTCAATGTCGGTAATACTCATGTTTGCAGAAAGCCGCGTAACTTTTAGTTCCGCAAAGGCATGAGCTACGGCTTCACGAACCTTAAGTGATTTATCGTTACTCAGCGCCACGGCTTGTCGTGTAGTCAAATCTGCACCGGCAATTCGTTCGCGTAGTTCCTCATCATCGCTGTTTATCAGTTCATCCACTACGGATGCAGGTGCCAGCCACGCGTAATCGTACTGGCTGACTAACGTCTTACGAACAATCGGAAACGGACTCTGGCTTAATAGGGCAATGGTTTCTGGAGACAGATTATCCTGCCTGGCCTGCTCGAGCTGGACGCTCTCGACAGGGGTCGACATTAATTTTTCATTCACTTCTGGTGAAATATCGCTGTTCTTAATCAGTCCTTTCGCCACTGCCTGATCTTTAATAAAAGGCGCGGTGAGTAAATGCATTTGCCTGGCGGGCCAACGCTGCGCCATATATTCCCGTGTCTGGTCATCAGGATGCTGTAGCAATTGCAGCATAACAGCGGTTGGTAGACTCTCCATGCGAGTCAGAAAACGCACCACCAGCGGATCTTCATGCTTAATGTTGCCAGCCGGAAATTTTGCGACCTTGCCCTGTTCAACCCACTGCAATTTTTCACTTAACTCCGATACAGGTTTATCGCGAAACAACGGCAATCCCTGAGCAACTCTGGCTGCTACGCTCTCATAATCGGGATAGACATTTAACACATCGTCGGTTTGAATTTCAGTAATCTCATAGAGATCGGGCTCAAACAGCGAATACGCTTTTCGAATATTCGCATCCCAGTCATAATTTTCACTGCTGGAATCTTCGTTGATATAAAACTCAGCGTTATTAACCTCAAATTGCGTCGCCTTGTCTGAAACAATAATTCCGCGAGCAGTAATACCTTTCATTACTTCAAAGTTATGATCATTATAATTAGCATAGACTAAACCTTTCGCTTTCATCTCACCTTTGACGTACGCGAAATCATGATTAATAAAGTTGTCGACAATCACATTGCCCAACACAATGAGTTGACCATTACCTGTCGAATAATCATCATAATCACCATTAATGGTTAAATTCCCCTTAACCACCAATGTATGCTTATTACTAAAATTGCTGGGTATTGATAAATCTCCATTATGGTAATACCAACGAATGTTATTTTTAAGCATATACGAGGATTCCATACTATCATCGGTTTCCTCTTTCACTCCATTACGTTCTTCTGCAGTCATGATATGGAAATCTGATTTAATAAGATCATCGCTAGTGATCCACTCTGCAGCGTAAGTATTTTCGGTGGCAATAAATACAACCATACAGATGATCAATATTTTTATTTTATTCATAATCTTCACTGATATTAATATCAACCTTGATAGATTATGAATATATCGAAAATAGAAAAATTAGCAGCAACGGAGATTTTATTATTCGTGAAATAAGGAATATTTCAGAAAAATGCCCTCCCATTCAGACGGGAAGGCGCGATATTACAGATAGCGGCACAGATAGGAGGTCGGTTCGGCAACTTGCAGATGGAACTCGCTGTGGCCGGGAACATTAAATACTTCACCAGCTTCATACACGCGCCAGTCGGTGGCGCCAGGCAGCAAAACATTCAGCGCCCCGCTGACAACCGTCATCTCTTCGGGCTCCGCAGTACTGAACGTATATTCGCCTTCAACCATCACACCGACGCTGGCGCGGCCAGTATCGCTGCTGGTAAAACCGATCGATTTCACTTTTCCGGAAAAGTATTCGTTACTTTGAAGCATAAACTGGCCCTGTCAGGTGGTTTAACATCTTCTTCACTATAGGGGCCAAAGGTGCTAACTGTCACGTAAAATTACACCAGCAATTCCGCCGCCAGCCTTGCAATCAATACGTTAGAGAGCAAAACAGGTACATCGAGCTTTTTTTGCAGTAAATCGCGATGACGCTGATTAAATCCTAAACAATCCAGCATGATGACATCCGCCCCATTCGCCAACAATTCTTTCCCGGCATCAATGATTTTCTGTTCCGAATCATGAATGGGATTTCCCAGCGAAAATAGTGGTGTTCTCTGCAAAATTTGCCATTTTTGCGCCTGAACGGCCAAAAGCTCTTCTACTGGTACAATAACGCCGACCTGGTGACCTTCAACAATGGAGGAAACCAACGGTGGGAGAATGCGCAAAGGCTCGAGGAAGATCGTATTTCGCGCTGTCATATTACTAATGTTGGCCGTACTCATTAGCAAAATAACGTCATAATCCTGATTATCGAGTACCTCAATCACGCTTTGTAAATCACGCTCCACTTTACGGCGCGAAACGTGGGCCAGCTGGTTATCATTTAATAATGTCAGAATAGTTTCTTCGCCTGCTTCTGGCGCGTACTCCGCCATCACCTCTTCGCGGCTTAACTTCCCCAGCAGGCTATGATGGGAAATATTATTTTCGTCAATGTACTCCGTCAGAAGCGGCAAAACTTCATGCATTGGTACAATGCCGATGGTCAAAATCGCCAACGACGCGCTCATTGTCTTCCACCTTTCTTTTTTCGTCGTTAATTACCGGGCAAATACTAAGCACCACAGCGGACGCTTGCCGATGCTACAAATGCAAAAAAGCGTAGCAGCAGACGCGCACGGCATAATGTAAAGATTCCCAATAGTTCCAGTAATGGATTGTTATTGTTTAATATTCTAATTATTTGAAAAACATGAATTGCGAAAAATGTGATGCAGGTCCGTTGTAATAGCACTCAGAGTCCCTTCCGAGCAGTTTGATGCGGTCACTCTTTATCAGGGTCCTCATAGCGCTTTTTAGCATCCATCGCCTCCTGGGCCGTAGGATGTTCGCTGATCAAAGAGTCTGGTTTGGGATGATCGGCTCGCAGCTGATACCAGGTCACAGTCTGTCCTTGCTGGCCTTTTTCTACCGAAACGATTCTGGCTTCTCGGGGATAAGGCGGTTTCGTTGGCATTGTTCTTCCTTATTTCGCGGAATGAACATTAAGTATAGGTGCCAGGACCATCACAGTTTGCCGTTTGTGCCAAAGCGGTTCGAATTTCAGAGATTACCTGGCTGGGTTCGTTATTAGCGTCGACGATAATATGCGCAACTTCACGATATAATGCATCGCGTTCTTCCAGCACTTCCTGAACTTCTTCACTTAACGGTTTTCCTGTGAGTGTTGGCCGTAAATCCTCTTCTGGCGCTGCTTGCAGACGATTTACCAGCACTGACACCGGCGCGCACAAGTAAACCACAATCCCGTTATCACGCATGTAGTGGCGATTAAATTCCGTCAGAATAATACCGCCGCCCGTCGCGATAACGGTGGATGGCGCAGTAACTGCTTCCAGAGCTGCGCTCTCCCTGGCGCGAAATCCTGCCCACTCTTCCCTTTCGACGATCTCTGCTACCGTCATATTGAGTTGTGATTGCAACCATTGGTCGGTATCAACAAACCGACAGTTGAGCGAATCGGCAAGGGCCATTCCGACCGTTGTTTTACCACAGCCCCGAGGCCCGATCAGAAAAAGAGGTTGTGTCATCGTGGGTTTTTCCCAAAAGGTCGCAATGCGGCGAAAGCCGGTTTCGTAAGAATAACGATCATACCATCAAACTAGTACAATTTCGATTGTAAAGAAATAATTCCACTTAAGGAGCGAACTTCAATACATCCCTTACTATATCAAGAAATGAGCGAGAATGAAGTGTAAATAATAAATTACATTTACGAACGGTTACGCTGAACTTCCAGCCACCACTTTTCAAGTTCAGCCGCAAATGCCTGGCGGTCACGTTGCGAAAAACTATCTGGCCCTCCGGTCTGGATCCCACTGGCTCGTAGGGTATCCATAAAATCGCGCATCGTCAGACGTTCACGAATAGTCGCAGGTGTGTACCGTTCGCCACGCGGATTAAGTGCTGCCGCCCCTTTCTCGATGGCTTCAGCAGCCAAAGGAATATCAGCGGTTATCACCAAATCGCCCGCCTCACACTGACGTACAATTTCATTATCGGCAACGTCAAAACCTGCCGCGACGCGCAGCGTGCGAATAAACTGCGATGGCGGCACGCGTAAACTCTGATTTGCTACCAACACCAGCGGCATCTGCATACGTTCTGCCGCGCGATACAGAATCTCTTTAATTACATTGGGACACGCATCGGCGTCCACCCATATTGTCATAAGGCTATCCTCTGTTGAGTAATCTTCTATTGTGTCGCGCTTTTGCCTTCCGGCATAGTTCTGTTTATGCTTCTGACCAGGCGCTTTTCAAAATAACGAATTCACGGCAGGAGTGTGGCAATGGAAAAGAAAATCGGTTTTATTGGCTGCGGCAATATGGGAAAAGCCATTCTCGGCGGTCTGATTGCCAGCGGTCAGGTCCTTCCAGGGCAAATCTGGGTGTATACCCCCTCCCCGGATAAAGTTGCCGCCTTACATGAACAGTTTGGTATCAACGCTGCAGAATCAGCACAGGAAGTGGCGCAAATCGCCGATATCGTCTTTGCAGCCGTCAAACCGGGCATAATGATTAAAGTCCTTAGCGAAATCACTTCCAGCCTGAATAAAGACTCTCTGGTGGTTTCTATCGCCGCAGGCGTTACGCTCGACCAACTTGCCCGGGCGCTGGGTCACGACCGGAAAATTATCCGCGCCATGCCGAATACCCCCGCGTTGGTCAACGCCGGGATGACATCCGTAACGCCAAACGCGTTGGTCACTCCCGAAGATACTGCCGATGTACTGAATATTTTCCGTTGCTTTGGCGAGGCGGAAGTCATTGCTGAACCGATGATCCACCCAGTGGTTGGTGTGAGCGGTTCTTCGCCAGCCTATGTCTTCATGTTTATCGAAGCGATGGCCGACGCCGCTGTGCTGGGCGGGATGCCACGCGCGCAGGCCTACAAGTTTGCCGCCCAGGCGGTAATGGGTTCCGCGAAAATGGTGCTGGAAACCGGCGAACATCCGGGCGCCTTGAAAGATATGGTCTGCTCACCAGGAGGCACAACCATTGAAGCGGTACGCGTTCTGGAAGAGAAAGGCTTCCGTGCCGCGGTGATCGAAGCGATGACGAAGTGTATGGAAAAATCAGAAAAACTCAGCAAGTCCTGATGACCCTCACCGGACGTCAGGCCGCCACTTCGGTGCGGTTACGTCCGGCTTTCTTTGCTTTGTAGAGCGCCATATCAGCCGATTTCAGCCACTCGCGGTAGTGACTCATCTGCGGATTCAGCGGCGCGATACCGACGCTTATCCGTAATATTACCTGTGGCGTATTTGGCAGGCGTAATGCCTTTAATCCTTCATGCACACGTAACATGGCAGTAATGGCGTTTTCGGCTGGCGTACCAGACATAATCACCGCAAATTCATCACCGCCAAAGCGACCAATCACATCGCTGCCACGCAGGGTAATTTGTAACTGTCGGGTAAGGGCTACTATCGCTTCATCACCCACATCGTGACCCCATGTATCGTTGATACTCTTAAAATGGTCGATATCGATAATCAATAGCGTCGCATCGCGATTGTGTCGGCGGCAGTTATCAAACTCATTACGTAGCATGATTTCCCAGTGACGTCGGTTGTAAACACCCGTCATGCCGTCGCGGGTACTCATGACCTGCAATCTTCGTTTATGTTCAGCCAGTTTGGTCGCTGTCTGGTAGCTGACCCAGCCAAACAGCAGAGGATAAATGACGATAATGGGAAGGGAGAGCCACCATTCCAGCGGCGCACTCTTGAGCGACACAGTGATCCCCGTGAGTTCGAGAGTGACAAGGCAGGAAACGACCATCAACACCAAACCGGCGACAAACAGACGGGGGCCGCCTGCCCCCATCAAATTCAGGCACATAATCATCAGCATTGCGATCGAAGGCAGCACGTTTACGCCCATCACGCCTACCCACATACCAGCTAACACTGCATCAGTTTTTAAGTTGTATATTTCCCGGCCAAGCGGATCAACGGCCCTGCTCGCCAACTGCCAGGCTAAATGCGGCCAGACAAACGCCCAGCCAACCAACACCAGCCACCACCAGCCTGACAGCGGGTGCGAAACCAGTGTCGAAGCGATTGGTAAGAACATCCCGGCCAGTCCTACCGCACGCGGTAGTCTCACGCGACGGGCGAAGCGCAGCCCGGATCGCTGATGTTCGTTTTGAGGAGCTAATGGTGGTATCTCCCCGTGCGCCGCCGCTTTTTTGAAAAAATTTTCATCATTCATTATTTTTGGGAACATTCAGAAACAATTTTCCCAAATTATAGAGATGGGGCTAAAGGCGGGAGTATGATATTTCGGGTGAGCCATTTTCTTAACTCACCCGTTAGCACTATAGGTATTACGCGGCTTTCTTGAGGCAGGCACTCATAAACTTATTACGATCATCACCTTTCAGAGATTGCTGCGTCGCCTGGCTATTACATTCGCGCATCTTCTGCTGCTGCGGCGTCAAACTCTTTTCACCAAGCGCAGATTTGCTGTTCTTCAGGCAATCACTCATGTATGTCTTACGGGCATCCCCTTTCAACGCCTGGGCTGTCGCCTGTTGATTACAGGAAGTCATACGCTGTTGTTGTGGGGTTAACGTTCTCTCGGCAGCGCCGACAGTGGTTAAAAAAACCAGACCGAATAGCAGGGTAACCAGTAATGTTATTTTCATAGCACCATCCCTCTTCACATTTTAACCAGGAGCGTTTGCGCCCTTGATCTGCCTTTAAGTCTGGTTGCTAACAGCAAAAAAACCACCCGACGGCCAAAATTAGCCGCCGGGCTCGGTGTTATTTCAACCCAAGTGCAGCTTTCATGGTGTAGAAGAGATCGGTCTGATCGGTCAAACCAACCACATTCGCAGCGTGTGGACCATATGCAGCAATACGTAACTGGCTACCGGTATGCTCTTGTGAATCCTCTTCGGAGTTCCCGTAACTCATCACCATCACTGCGCCATCTTTGGTGTTTAACGCCTGAGTCAGCCCCGGCGCTTTGGTATCCGGCGCGACAATCTGGCTGGCGTGGGCGTGGTCAGCGGTGACCACCACCAGTGTGTTGCCATCCTTTTTGGCAAATTCCAGCGCCCGCTGTACGGCTTCATCGAGATCGACCGTCTCGCCAATTTGGCCACAAGGATTCGCGGCGTGATCCTGTTTATCGATCGACGCGCCTTCAACTTGCAGGAAGAATCCTTTCTCATTTTTGCTTAGTAGCTCAATAGCTTTATCGGTCATCTGCGCCAGTGTAGGCACGCTGTCATTGCGTTGCGGATTCGGGGTACAGGTGACTGCAGGTTTATCGATGTTACCGTGATAAGACGCCTTTGGTCCTTTCCAGCGCACTGGCATATTGCCGTCGGCAAATAATCCGAGCAGTGGTTTTTGTTGGTTAGCTTCCGTCACCGCAGTCAGCGATGCGGCATCGCTGACTAACTGATAACCGCGCGCCAGCGCCTGTTCACGCAGCGTTTTTCCCTGCCATTCACCGGCGGTTGCTGTTTCTGCAAACGTTTTTGCGCCGCCGCCAAGCGTAACATCCGCACGGGCGTTAAGCAGTTGTTCGGTAATCGATCCTTTTCCACCTTTTTCCAGCGCGTTGCTCGGGCATTTTTCGCTGGTAACGCTCGGACCATAGCATTTGCGCGAGGTCACATGCGCCACTAGCGCGGCGGGAGTAGCATCCTGTATTTCAGCTGTTGAAACGTTGCCGGTCGCCAGTCCTGCGGCTTTTGCCATTTCCAGAATCGTTGGATGATCTTTTTCATGAATATCGACACCCAGAGCGCCGTTATACGTTTTGACACCAGTTGACCAGGCCGTTGCTGACGCGGCGGAGTCGGTCACGTAGTCTGGTTTTCCGGTTTTTTTATCCAGCGCATAATGGGTGTATTGTCCGGTAAGCGGTAAGGCATCGATCCCTTTAAAAAAACCGCCCGCGCCTTCAGCATAATTGCGTGCGGCAGTGATTTCCGAATCCCCCATCCCATCACCAATCAATAAAATAATATTTTTTGCGGGTTTATCGCTAAGAGAGTCGCGTAAGGCTGCCGTCTGATCACTCGTTAATCGACGAGCGCCACCTGGCGCAGTAATATCACCCTGTGCCGCCCGGTTTTCCAGAATTGGCATCTCTGGTGTCCGGGCTTTAGTAACAGGGGTAAACAGTAACGGCAAGAGAGCCAGTGCAATAGTGCTTTGTTTCACTTTATTTTCTCCATGTACAAATACATTAAAAAATAAAAACAAAGCGACTATAAGTCTCTGGCATGACAGCATTATGACAACTGTTGAAGGTTTAACTTTTTACTGACGAGGATGCCTCAATAACTTCTTTACGTAATCGCGCAGCAGCTCCGTATCATCATCTGGAATGCTGGCATCGGGCTTTACCGAGTATAGCGCTCCTTCAACCTGATCAATCAACCGCTGTTGGTCATTTTGCGCCATGTTGCGAAGCATCGCAGTAACGATAATCTCTAGTGCTTCGACCTGCGCGCACAATTCTTTCGACTCCTCTTCCTTTTGGGCAAGCTTAAATAACAACTCAGCAATGAGATTTTTCATATCTGTATTTCCTTATCCAAAGTATGGAGAAGTTAACATTATGTTTCACAACTGCATAGAGTCTTGATGTAGTATTTTTATGACAGAGGAAATAGTTTTAGCAAATATTTTTTTCACATTTATCAGCGAAACGTTTCTCTATTTTTTAATATAATTCCACACATAAAATATAGGTATGTAATTATTAATACTTTTTATAATAAAAAGTTATAGAATATATCCTCTTGGTTAACTTATTATTAAGTATAATAACCATCCGGGTAGCAATTCACAGCAGGAATAAATTAGTTTCCCGTTCATCATTTTTGTGATTTTGCGCACATAATTTAGCCAGCGATGAATCTTAACCAGCAGGCTGCACGCTTTGTCAGCAGAAGATTGCAACAAACTGTCAGAAGGCCGCGAATCCCCCGTTTTGTCGTGGTAATGTATGCTCTTTGTGTTCTACGGGATAGGTTTTTAAGATGGAAAAACTGCGGGTAGGAATCGTTTTTGGTGGAAAGTCAGCAGAACATGAAGTGTCTCTGCAATCGGCAAAAAACATTGTCGATGCCATTGATAAAAGTCGCTTTGACGTTGTGCTGCTGGGCA
This sequence comes from Escherichia whittamii, assembly GCF_014836715.1. GTDB lineage: Bacteria > Pseudomonadota > Gammaproteobacteria > Enterobacterales > Enterobacteriaceae > Escherichia > Escherichia whittamii. Next base: position 52,586 of record NZ_JACSQI010000014.1, on the reverse strand, counting down.
TTGATAAACAAGGGCAATGGCACGTCAGCGATGCCAGCAATTATTTGCTGAACGCAGACGATCCTGCCCATATTGCGCTGCGCCCTTCGGCCACCAGTCTTGCGCAGGTACCTGGTAAACATGAACAGCAACTGATTGATGCGCAGAACGGTCAGCCATTGCCGACGGTGGATGTCATTTTCCCAATTGTCCACGGTACGTTGGGTGAAGATGGTTCCTTGCAGGGAATGCTGCGGGTCGCCAATCTACCGTTTGTCGGTTCCGATGTTCTGGCTTCTGCCGCTTGTATGGATAAAGACGTCACCAAACGTCTGCTGCGTGACGCCGGATTGAACATCGCGCCATTTATTACCCTGACGCGCACCAATCGCCACAAAATCAGCTTCGCCGAAGTGAAGTCTAAACTTGGGTTGCCACTGTTTGTAAAACCAGCTAATCAGGGTTCCTCTGTTGGCGTCAGCAAAGTGACCAGCGAAGAGCAGTATGCGCTTGCTGTCGATCTGGCGTTCGAGTTCGATCACAAAGTGATCGTTGAGCAAGGGATCAAAGGTCGTGAGATCGAATGCGCGGTTCTGGGTAATGACAATCCGCAAGCCAGTACCTGTGGCGAGATCGTACTGACCAGCGATTTCTACGCCTACGACACCAAGTACATTGACGAAGATGGCGCGAAAGTGGTGGTTCCGGCGGACATTGCGCCGGAAATCAACGATAAGATTCGGGCGATTGCCGTTCAGGCTTACCAGGCGTTGGGATGTGCTGGCATGGCGCGTGTAGACGTCTTTTTAACGCCGGAAAACGAGGTGGTGATCAACGAGATCAACACACTGCCAGGTTTCACTAACATCAGCATGTATCCGAAGCTGTGGCAAGCCAGTGGCCTGGGCTATACTGACCTGATCACTCGTTTGATTGAGCTGGCGCTGGAGCGTCACGCAGCGGATAACGCATTGAAAACCACGATGTAATATTCAAACGCCCGGTAATATTATTATTGGGCGTTTAATATTAATGGCAAACGTAAGATTGCCTGATGCGCTTTGCTTATCAGGCCTACCAGATTTTCGTAGGCAGGATAAGGCGTTCACGCCGCATCCGGCGCATTTTGTCAGCACTCCCGACCGCCCAATCCTCTGTTATTGGGCGTTTTCAGTATCTTCTTCGCGACGGCGAATAATCAGTCCCGCCAGCCAGAAGCTAATCACCCACGTCACCAGCCCCACCGCATAGGTCTGCCAGCCTTTTGCTTCATACCCCAGCAACCCCACTACACCATTAAAAATGAAAATAAGGCCAATGGAAAACGCATAGTAATGCCAGTCGCGGCGGATTTTCACAGGCAGATTCATGGCAGCTCCGTTAACGAAAAACAACATCCTCGCATATTCTGCAACATTCGTCTGTGTCGTAGACTGCACTTTCAGAATCGTTAAAAAATTTAACTTAAAGTTACCATTTTGTGACTCACGGCCAATATTCACGCTTCGGGAATATTCCCAACATCAATTTACCATGATTCTGATATTGACAATCCCAATGACCTGTCAGACTTGCCATAAGCCGCTGGTATCACACCAGAAGAGAAGCAGATGACTTCCGGAGGTTTTTATGGCTGATTTCACCCTGTCAAAATCGCTGTTTAGCGGAAAATATCGCGATGCCTCTTCAACGCCTGGCAACATTGCCTACGCATTGTTTGTGCTGTTTTGCTTTTGGGCTGGGGCGCAATTGCTAAATTTGTTGGTGCATGCGCCAGGTGTCTATGAGCGTTTAATGCAGGTCCAGGAGACGGGCCGCCCACGGGTAGAAATTGGTCTGGGGGTAGGCACCATTTTCGGGCTGATCCCGTTTTTGGTTGGCTGCTTCATCTTTGCGGTGGTTGCGGTGTGGCTGCACTGGCGACATCGCCGCCAGTAAGATTTATTTTGCCAGATGCGGCGTACACATCTGGCCTACGATTACCTTTTGGTCACTGCTTCATACAGCGCGCTCGCCTTTCATCGACGCGCTTCGCAAACCATGCAGTGGTAAGGTTACGGGTGATTTTCGGGCTTTCTAGTTGAATACCGGGCAACATTTCACGCGGTAGCGATTTACCCATTTTCGCTTCGGCGAGTTGATAAACCTTCTTATACAGCGCCGTCTCTTCAAAAGAGAAACTATCCCCTTTCTCTAGCTGACGACGAATTTCGCTGTCGCTCATTCCCAGTTTGCCCGCCAGCTTACGCGTCGCCAGTTCTGTTTTCCCGGGTTCTTTACTGTCGTAACGAATCAAATCACCATCCAGCGCCAGCTTCACGCCACTGGCTTTGCTGACCGCATTCTGAAACGCGGCATTACGACTGGCGTACCAACCGGCATTAAAATCGGCGAAACGGAAAATCGGCGCGCTATAGCTGGCAGGATAATTGAGTAAATGGTAAGTACCGAACCATAATCCGCCGCGACGACTGAAGACTTCCTGACGTACCGTACCGTCCATTTTCCACGGATACCCCCTGGTATGCTGTTCGGCAAAGGCAATGCTGACCTGCATCGGCCCACCGGTGCGCACCGGGTTAAGCGAACCAAACAGCGTCTGCCCCATCGGCACCATGCTGATCAGATCGTCAAAAATTGCACTCAGCTGCTTTTCCGTGCGCACGGAATCTAACCGTTCGCTGTAGCTTTTGCCGTTTGGCGATTTGATTTTTAGCGCGGTATGGACCAGAAATGCAGGGATGTGCATCCGTTCGGCGCGGCGGTCAATCTCTTGCCAGGCGATTTTACTTAATCCTGGAACGACCGGATCCGCCTGATAATTTGACTCCTGCTGCGCCACCGCCAGCACCGAGCAGACATTTTCCAGTGTCGGTGCCAGCCCCTGACTTTCAAAAGTAGTGGCAAGATCTTTCGCCCAGGCATCGCGGTCTTTTACGCTGGCGGGTAACTTCTGCCGCACCACGCTCGCCACATCTATCGCTTTTTCGCCCTTCTTCAACGGTTGTGGCGCCTGACTGCTACACCCCGCTAAAACCAGAACCGCCAACAATGAAAGCGAAGACAGATGATTGACTCGCGACATTACCTCTCCTTTTTAGCTCAATGTATGGGTTACTTCCTGAATTTTGTCATTATCCAGTTCATGTTCAAAGCTGCGCAGACGTTTGTAGATCGACATCAACTCGACCAGCGTGGTCCATGAGTTAATCAGATACTGGAAAGCGCCGCGAACCTGCCCAAAAACGTTGGTGATTTGGGTCATCAGGCCGAGCGTAATCGTACCGGCAACAATCGACGGAAACAGCAAGAACAAACCGAAAACGTTATCGACCTGCAGGTAGAGAATGCGGGCGATGTTGAAATACATATAGTGAAAATAGAGGCGGAAATAGTTCTTCCGTACCGCACTGAACAACTCACGCACCGTTGGCGGTGTTGCTCGCGTGGCGTCGTCTTCACCATAGACCAACTCTTTACGGTAGGCGGCTTCTACTCGCTGGTTTTTAAACTCAAGCCCCGGCAGTTTGATCCCCACTACCGCCAGTAATCCGGTCCCCATCAGCGACCAGACAATCGCGGCAATCACCAAACCATACGGAATATGCCCAACAATCGGCAACTCTGGCACGTGCGCGGAGAGCGTCACCAGCACCGGCAAGAAGGCGATCAGCGTCATGATGGCGTTAATAAAGCTGACGCCCATATTCTCAAGCGTTGAGGCAAAACGCATGGTGTCTTCCTGCACACGCTGCGCGGCCCCTTCGATATGGCGCAGTTGCTGCCAGTTCGCCATGTAGTATTCGTTCATCGCCGTACGCCAGCGGAACACGTAGTGGCTGACAAAGAAGTTGTTCAGCACACTGATAACCACCGCAATCAGCGCAATCCCCAGAAAGACACCCACTTCGCGATAAAACTGTTCGATGGTCACTTTATGCGGCGAACTGAGCGCGGTTTGAATCAGGTCATAAAACGGTGCATACCAGGCGTTGACTGCCACACCAACTTCCACCAGAAACCAGGTAACGAAGATAATTAGCGCAGTGCCGAGTATTGACCAATATTGCCAACGATGCGGGCTATAGATAAACCAGAACAGCGCAAAAAGTCCTACGCAAACAATGTAATAAGCGTAAAAAACCAGGAAATCTAACGACCAGAAACGGGCGGCGCTAATCGGGATCTGCCCAGAAGCCCCGATGATGCGGGCAACCCAGTCACCGCCTCCGACTTGCCAGAAGATTACGGCAATCAATGCCCAAACAAAGGCCGAGAGAAAAAAGGCTCCCGGTTTTGGGAAAAAAGACTTAAACATATGCTCTCCTGCTAGGTTCTTATCGTTTTGGCAACTGCTGTGTATTAACCGTATGGCCGCTTCAAAGAGTCAGCCAAATGAAACCGTCCACTGTGACCGACCGCGGGGCGCTTAGTTCGTCCTCCTGGCTGGAAGAATTGTTTCGACGGATTTCACAAACAAAAGATTGTTTACATAAGCGTATTAACACGTACAGGATCACAAATGCAGACATTGGTGAGCAGGAAAAAGATCGTGTTTACGCGCCGTTACGTTTTTAACACTATTATTGCACTAATTTGCGCTTTGCAATCCATCAACGAGTAGTATAAATACGCTCAGTTACCTTCATTTAATTTATGGACACCACCGTTGAAACGTAGTCTGCTTTTTTCTGCCGTGCTGTGTGCGGCGTCATTGACCTCTGTCCACGCGGCGCAAGCTATCGCCGAACCTGAATTCGCCTCTGATATTGTTGATCGCTATGCCGACCATATTTTTTACGGCAGCGGTGCCACCGGGATGGCGCTGGTCGTTATCGACGGCAATCAGCGTGTCTTTCGCAGTTATGGCGAAACTCGCCCTGGTAATAACGTTCGCCCGCAGTTGGATTCGGTAGTACGTATTGCTTCGCTCACCAAGTTGATGACCAGTGAGATGCTGGTGAAATTGCTGGACCAGGGGACAGTGAAGTTAAACGATCCGCTGAGTAAATATGCTCCACCAGGCGCACGAGTACCGACTTACAATGGAAAGCCCATTACGCTGGTGAATCTGGCGACCCATACCAGCGCCCTGCCGCGTGAACAACCTGGCGGCGCGGCAAATCGTCCGGTGTTTGTCTGGCCAACGCGCGAGCAACGCTGGAAATACCTTTCAACGGCGAAGCTAAAAGCCGCGCCAGGCAGCCAGGCCGCGTACTCCAACCTTGCGTTTGACCTGCTGGCGGATGCGCTGGCGAATGCGTCCGGCAAGCCTTATACCCAGTTGTTTGAAGAGCAGATTACCCGTCCGCTGGGGATGAAAGACACTACCTACACACCATCACCGGACCAGTGCCGCCGTTTGATGGTTGCCGAGCGCGGCGCCAGTCCGTGTAACAATACGCTGGCGGCCATTGGCAGCGGCGGCGTTTATTCCACACCAGGCGATATGATGCGCTGGATGCAGCAATATTTGTCTTCTGATTTTTATCAGCGCAGTAACCAGGCGGATCGCATGCAGACGCTGATTTATCAGCGGGCGCAGTTTACGAAAGTGATTGGCATGGATGTGCCAGGCAGAGCGGATGCTCTCGGTTTAGGCTGGGTGTATATGGCACCGAAGGATGGACGTCCGGGTATTATTCAGAAGACAGGTGGTGGCGGTGGTTTCATTACCTATATGGCGATGATCCCACAAAAAAATATTGGTGCTTTTGTGGTCGTCACTCGCTCGCCGTTGACTCGGTTTAAAAATATGAGCGATGGTATCAATGATCTGGTAACTGAACTGAGCGGGAATAAACCGCTGGTCATCCCCGCGTCCTGATTAATACTCTGAAGGCAAACGGTTGATAGCGACCAGTTTGCCTTTATTCATTTCGATATAACCGCCCTTGCGTAAAGCCGCAAGAACTTCTGCCACGACGGAGCGTGATATGCGTGTACGTTGATGGATATAATTCATTACACCAATGCGTGAGCGCAATTCATCATTCCAGTCAATCATTGATAATAGCGTCGCACGGATTTGCTCGTAGGAATTATGCCCAATAAGCTGCACATCGCGTAATTCCAGAATTCTATTTTGCCAGGCTAACCAGTAAAAAGCGTCTCGCCAGAGTTGATTTTGTTCAATAAGTGTAATGGTTTGTTTAGCTGGCAGATGATATCCCGTACAATTTCCTTCTGATATTAATTTGTATGGTATATCGTTTTTCATTAAACCATCAGCCAGTCCCATAATAAAAGGTGCCTGGGTAATGCCGATAAGTACGTTTTCCTCTCTACGCAGAGAGATAATGCCTTCTAAAATAACGAAAGTATCTTCGCTGTTGACATCACTTGAAAATATAACTTGCTTTTCATTATTAAACTCGAAGCGCGTGCCGTATCTGGACAAACATTTATCGAGCTTACCAAATTCCTGAAGAGGTTTAACTACAGATAACATTTGCGCGTCCTTTGCAGTAATGCCCGTCAAATCCTTGACGGGCATTATTTAGATTAAATTACCAGTATTTCTTCAGAGTGAAGAATATTACCAGGTATATTTAACACCCACGTTCGCGGACCAATCTTGATCTACGTCACCACCACCGAGATAGCTAGCATCGGTATAAGCGCTGAAGTTCTTGGTGAAGCTGAACTGAGTACCCAGACCAACACGTACTGCAGACCCTTCAGTACCGTTATCGATGGAATCGCCGTTCACATCGTTATCGTTGTTAGAGTCGTCGTAGACGTAAGCCAGTTTGAAGTACGGAGTCAGAGCCTGATCTTCGCTGTAAGTGAAGGTATAACCTGCATCTACACCCAGTTCATAACGCATGCTGTCGTAAGACTGACCGTCAACTTTCATGTCGTTGCTCAACTGGTAGTCATCACCAGACTGGAACAGACCAGAAATGCTGCCGTAAGGAGTTACGTAACCAGCATCACCCAGTTTGAAGTCGTAACCGGCTTTCAAACCGAAGCCCCACGCGTCAGAGTTGGTGCTACCGTCAACGTAAGTACCGTTGCTCATGGTTGCAGACAGATCGTTGTTGAAGTGAGAGTAGCTCAAGCTACCATCAACAAAGATGTTGTTTGCGAAGCGAGCAGAAGAGTAGATGTAAGCAGACTGACTGTCTTGATCCACCTGACCAGAACGGTCATTCATGTCGCCTTTACCGAAGCCTGCAGCAGCACCGACGATCCACTTAGCGTTGTTACCATCAATTTTGGTATCAACACCGACCATGATGCCGTTAACATCCTGATCGTAGTCAATGGTACCGTTGTTGCCGTTGAAGTTACCACCGAAGTAGCTTACCCATGCGCCGCCGTTATCAGCCAGGCCATGACGAGAGTTGGTCAAACGAGTACCAACGGTGTCTTGTTCCAGGTTCCAGATATTGGTGTTTGCAGACGGGATGCTCAACGCCATGTTAGCGTAGTCAGTCAGCTCGGTCTGATGCAGAACAACAGTGTTACCTTCCTGACGAGCTTCGTAGGTGTAAGCACCCAGGTCAGCTTTGTTAGCAGCAGAGAAGGTAGCGTCGGTGTTGATGTCGTTTACGTAGATAATTTCTTTATCTTTGTAATCAGCGATTGCGCCAGCGCCAGTTGCGTTGTCGATACGAACTTTGTAGTTACCGGTTGCCGCAACAACGTTGTCTACAGAGCTGTTATCCAGTTCGTCGCCGTTGTTCATGTCGCCGTTACCATTGATAGTCAGATGACCATCAGAGTTCATAGCAACAATACCGTAGCCGTAGTTAGCCTGAGCAGTGTCCCAGGTACGATCGTTCACCAGGTCAGCGTTCATAACGTAATCGCTGCTATGGATATCGAACACACCAGATACTACGTTACCGTTATGGTCAGCGATGTTGCCGCTAGTCAGTTCCAGTTTATCGGTACGGAAAGCTTCAGTATCGAACTGATCAACGTTCACATCCAGCACACCACCGTTAGTTACGGTGATAGTATTGGCGTACAGGTTAGAATAGTTATTCCAGCCAGTAGATTCAGTTAAATTAACAGTACTATAGCTATCAACTGTCAGGTGGTCAGTAGCAACTTCACCATCTTCACCAATGTTCAGTGAAGAGCCATTAGTTAAGCCAATAGTATCAGAAAGTAAGGAAGAATTCGTAACATTGACTTCAGAGCCATTATTCACAGCTAAAGTATCAATGTTTGAAGCGTTAACGGTATTCCATTCAGAACCATTATTCAGAGTGACGTTAAACACACCGCTCTGGAATACTTGATCATCAATCGTACGACCCCAAGCATTTGCTTCTGTTACAACGCCTGGATATAGGCTATTACCTGTAACATCATACCAGTCAGTCGAAGCAGTAGAGTCAACGTCGACATTCGCTGATGTAGTCGCTGAACCTACCCACTTGGAACCATTATCCAGAGTGATATTCAGTTCATCAACATTAAGTGAGTCGTCAGCCCAGCCACCATTGGTGTCCAGTACGCCATCGGCATTACTGTCATGACCATGCGGATAGAAGTTTGCGTTGAAAGTACTTGCGAAAACAACATCACCCAGCAGAGTAGAATTGCTGAAATAAACATTGTTTTTCATGGAGTAATTTGAAGCCGCACTATCACTGAAATACAGAGCTACATCATTAGCTCCGCCGTTACCAGAGTAATCACTAGGTTCCGCAGAGTTACCATAGAAACCACTGTCTTCCAGAGTAGTTACAGAACCTGAAGTCACTGTGGAATCGGTAACTGAGATATTGTTATCCCAAGTATGAGATTCAGTAGTGTAAGTATTGTTTACGGTATTACCCTGAGTCAGGCTGATACCAGCAACACGGGAGTTGTTAGAAATATTGATGTTACTTTCGACATCAAGATTCACTGCCAGCCCAAGACCAACACCACCGTTTGCAAACAAACGGGCGTATTCTTCACCTTCACCAGCTGGGGTACGGAAGGTTTCGTTAGTATATTTGGTAACATCACCGTCCAGATATGAATCAGTGAAGTATAAACCTTCGTAATCATCATCAATTGTAGAATTAGCAATATTTAAAGTGAATACATCACCATCATGCCAATTATCATCAATTACGCGATCAGTACCGTATTCAGAGAACTGATATACATAATGACCATCACTGCTTTCACCCATAGGCAGCATAGAAGTGATTGAACCATGAATCAGGGAGTTGCTGATGTTCAACTGGTTTGTTGTTCCATCAGTAAAGTCATGGTTCAGGTAATATGTAGAGATAGTGCCGTTAACGGTGTCACCATTAAAGGTGGTATCGAAATCGCCATTGGTGTTGTTATAGTAGACAAAGCCACTATAATTCACGTAGTTACCATCTACAGTACCCGGATTATCCATATTGCTCCAATCCAGAGCAGTAGTTGGATTGTCGTAATATGTCCAGGTGTCATAAGTAGTTGCATTAGCCTGAGAGGTGATAGCCAGAGTGCAAGCCAATGCTAATTGTGATACTACAAGTTTCTTTTTCCAGGAGTGCATTTGTCATCCCTCCTCAGGGACGTAATAAGTTGATCCATCAATTATCAATGCATAGAAAACATATTATGTTTCGCGTTTACGATTATGCGGCGTTACAGATGAATGGTTCAATTATTCTTTCCCCTAAGTCCGAATGTGGACATATAGAAAAAACATCCACACACGCAAAGAATAAATTGACAAAAACACAGTATTTCAACACGTTAATGAAAGCATTAATTTTGAAACATAGCCTATGAAAATATCAAACCAACAAATCAGATAAATAATGTATCAATAAACAATGAACTTTAATTCATTCAATTTTTGACAGCCAAACCAAATCAGCAAAAACAATAACCGAGAACTATAAATAAAAATTAAAAATATTTTCAGTGAATATGAAATTATTGCTATTTCTATTAAAAAGATGTCCTGGCTTCTCTTTCATTCTCTTCTTGTCAACATCGCGACAACTTTCGTAAAACACTCCCGCCCAGCATCAGGTATACTGTGCGCCTCAATTCCACAAACATCAGGCAGACCATGACAGACTTAATCCAACGCCCTCGTCGCCTGCGCAAATCTCCTGCGCTGCGCGCAATGTTTGAAGAGACAACACTTAGCCTTAACGACCTGGTGTTGCCGATCTTTGTTGAAGAAGAAATTGACGACTACAAAGCCGTTGAAGCCATGCCCGGCGTGATGCGCATTCCAGAGAAACATCTGGCACGCGAAATTGAACGCATCGCCAATGCAGGTATTCGTTCGGTGATGACTTTCGGCATCTCTCACCATACCGATGAAACCGGCAGCGATGCCTGGCGGGAAGATGGCCTGGTGGCGCGTATGTCGCGCATCTGCAAGCAGACTGTGCCAGAAATGATCGTTATGTCAGACACCTGCTTCTGTGAATACACGTCTCACGGTCACTGCGGCGTGTTGTGCGAGCATGGCGTCGACAACGACGCAACCCTCGAAAATTTAGGCAAACAAGCGGTGGTTGCCGCTGCCGCCGGTGCAGACTTCATCGCCCCTTCCGCTGCAATGGACGGTCAGGTGCAGGCAATTCGCCAGGCGCTGGATGCCGCAGGCTTTAAAGATACGGCGATCATGTCGTATTCAACCAAATTCGCCTCCTCCTTTTATGGTCCGTTCCGTGAAGCTGCCGGAAGTGCATTAAAAGGCGACCGCAAAAGCTATCAGATGAACCCAATGAACCGTCGCGAGGCGATTCGTGAGTCACTGCTGGATGAAGCCCAGGGCGCAGACTGCCTGATGGTTAAACCAGCCGGAGCGTACCTCGACATCGTGCGAGAGCTGCGTGAACGTACTGAATTGCCGATTGGCGCGTATCAGGTGAGTGGCGAGTATGCGATGATTAAATTCGCCGCGCTGGCAGGTGCTATAGATGAAGAGAAAGTGGTGCTCGAAAGCTTAGGTTCAATTAAGCGTGCGGGTGCGGATCTGATCTTCAGCTACTTTGCGCTGGACCTGGCCGAGAAGAAGATTCTGCGTTAATGATCATTATGCCGGGTAATCCCTACCCGGCATTTCCCCCTTATCCCGCCCGATAAAACGGTTTATCCCCGAGGATCGTCGCGCGATGCATAATCCGCCGCTGTGGCAAATAATCTGCATTCGCATAGTGCTGAGTCACACGGTTATCCCAAATCGCAATATCATTTGGCTGCCAGCGCCAGCGCACCTGAAACTCCGGCTTGGTGATATGGGCGAATAAAAAGCCTAACAAGGCTTCGCTCTCTTTCTCGCTAACATCGACAATTCGCGTGGTAAATCCTTCATTAACAAACAGTGCCTGTTTGCCGCTCACCGGATGCGTACGCACCACCGGATGTAGCAACGGTGGATTTTTCGCGGCTGCCTCACGCCAGCGTTGATGTTCCTCTTCGGTTTTGCGGTACTTGTATTCCGGGAACGATTTGCGGAAATCATGCTCCGCGCGCAGCCCGCTCAAAAGCTGACGGAAAGGAACAGAAAGCGCCTCATATGCCGCGATACCACTGGTCCAGAGCGTATCGCCGCCGGTCGAGGGTAACTCTTTCGCCGCCAGAATCGCCCCTGCGGGCGGCGTCTCAATAAATGTCACATCGGTGTGCCAGTTGTCGTTATCCGGCGGATTATCGTTATGGGTGTCCAGTACAATGATCTCGTCAACCCCTTCGGCATGAGGATAAACAGGATGAATATGCAGTTCGCCAAAACGCTGGGCCAGCGCACGTTGCTGCTGTGGCGTAATCGCCTGTTCACGCAGAAAAACCACCTGATGGCGAAGCACCGCATGGTAAAGCTGTTCAAACTGATTATCGCTTAACGCGCGCGTCAGGTCGGCACCCGAAATTTGTGCGCCAATATACGCCCCCAGCGGGGTAATGCTCAGACGTTCACTCATTGTACTTCTCCATGCCAGGGCGTCAGGCGGCGTTGTAACGCACGCAGACCCAGTTCTAAAAGAAAAGCGATAATCGCAATCACCGCGATCCCCGCCAGCACCACGTCAGTCGCGAGAAACTCCCCCGCTGACTGAACCATAAAACCTAAGCCTCGCGTCGCGGCAATCAGCTCCGCCGCCACCAGCGTAGACCAGCCTACCCCCAGACCAATGCGTAATCCGGTGAGGATTTCCGGCAGTGCGCCAGGCAGAATGACAAACCACAGCACCTGCGCACGGCTGGCCCCCAGCGACTGCGCTGCACGAACGCGAACCTGCTGCGCGCTTTTCACCCCCGCCAACGCCGACATCGCCACCGGTGCAAAAATCGCTAAATAGATCAGTAAGATCTTCGACGTTTCGCCAATACCAAACCAGATCACCATCAGCGGCAAATAGGCCAGCGGCGGCACGGGACGATAAAGCTCGATTATCGGATCCAGAATGCCGCGCACCGTTGGGCTAAGTCCCATCGCGATCCCGACAGGAATACCGATCAACACCGCCGCAAGTAACGCCAGCATAATACGTGTCAGGCTGGCAGCCAGATGCTGCCACAGCGTGGCGTCCATAAATCCTTGCGGTCCGGCAATGGTGAGCAGTTTTTCCAGTACCTGTTGCGGCGGTGGCAAAAACAGCGGGCTAATCAGTTGCAGCGCCGCCACCGTCCACCATACGGTGAGTAAAACCGCTAACGTGCCAACGCTTAAGGTCACTTGCCGCGAGAGCGGCCAGCGCCATTTCAACCGCCGCGAATACAGTTTCTCGTTAATGAGCACACTCATGAGAACGCCTCCCGTTGCTCAAATACGCGGCTTAAAACATATTCGCGCATGGCAATAAACTGTGGATCGGACTTGATGCTGCGACTCGATTCTCCCGCAACAAAGCGGTGAGCGAAGTCGAGCGGCAGACGCTCCAGCACACGCCCCGGCCCAGGCGAAAGCAGAACCAGTTCGGTCGCCATAAACACCGCTTCCTCTATATCGTGAGTAATCAACAATACCTGCTTGCCAGTCTCCTGCCAGAGTTTCAGCAACAAGGTTTGCATCTGATCGCGGGTAAAGGCGTCCAGCGCGCCAAACGGCTCATCGAGTAATAACAGTTGAGGATTTGCCGCCAGCGCGCGGGCAATCCCCACCCGCTGACGTTGGCCACCAGAAAGCTGCCAGATGAAGCGTTTTTCTGCGCCTTCCAGACCGACTTTTTTCAGCATCTGGCGAGCGATTTCCAGACGCTGCATTTTCTCCATCCCCGCCAGTTGCAGACCGAACGTCACGTTGTCCTGCACATTGCGCCACGGTAGCAATCCTTCATTCTGAAAAACCACGCCACGTTCTGCCCCCGGTCCCTGAATGCGTTTGCCCGCCAGTTGAATGCTGCCGTGCTGGTAAGGCACAAAACCGGCAATCAAATTCAGCAAGGAGGTTTTACCGCAGCCTGACGGTCCCAGCACTACCAGCAGCTCGCTGCTTTCCAGCGTCAGGTTGATATCTTCCAGCACCGGTTTGCCGCCATAATCGGCGTAAAGATGAGAGATTTGCAGCATCCACTTCTCCTTTTATTGCACGAAGCGAGAGGTAACGTACTGGCTGTAATCATTCGCCACGGCGGGGACTTTGCCCTGATCTTTCAAAAACTGGGCGGTATCGATGATCGCTTTGTTCACTGGTCCGGTCAGTTCTGCTGTTTGCTGCTGCGGCGTCAGATAGGTGTTTCCCTTCACCAGCCCCGGTACGTCACCTTCCGGTACACCGCTTAAACGCGCCAGTTTGCTGATGTTTTCCGGCTGTTTCAGCCACGCATCAGGGTTAGCAATGTACGGTTGCTGGGCAGCGATGGCGCTTTTAGCGAATGCTTTCACTACCTCAGGATGTTTCTCGGCAAAATCTTTACGTACTACCCAGACATCCAGCGTCGGCGCGCCCCACTGCCCGACCTGTTCAGAATCAATCAACACCTTGCCATCTTTTGCCAGTGCGTTAACCGCCGGTGCCCAGACGTAAGCACCATCAATATCTCCCCGTTGCCAGGCGGCGATAATCGCGGGCGGTTGCAGGTTCACAATCTCCACTTGTCCAGGTTTAATACCCCAGTGTTTCAGCGCAGCCAGCAGGCTGTAGTGCGTGGTGGAGATAAACGGCACGGCAATACGTTTACCAATCAAGTCATCCGGTTTACTGATGGCTTTTTTCACCACCAACGCCTCGGAGTTGCCCAGTTTTGACGCCAGCAAAAAGACTTCAATTGGCACCTGTTGGCTGGCTGCCACCGCTAAAGGGCTGGAGCCAAGATTTCCAATTTGCACATCACCCGAAGCCAATGCCCGAACGATACTGGCCCCGCTGTCAAACTTACGCCAGTCCACCGTCGCCCCGCTCTCTTTGGCAAAGGTGTTATCAGCCTGAGCCACCTTCGCTGGTTCGGCGGAGGTTTGATACGCAACGGTGACGTTCACCGCCTGCGCCTGAAAAGCGATGAATGCCAGTGCGGCAAGAAGTGTGTTACGCGATGAAATTGCCATGATTGTCTGCTCCCCTGTCTTGTTATAGGTGCAGTATTCGCGGACAAAGCCATTTGATAAAAGAATTAGTCGTTATGGCAAAGATGATTTCATTCTTAGCAAAAAAACAGCAAAGGAAAGATTAAATATGCAATTACCCCACTCTAACAACTCAGTAAATTACTGCACTTCACTTTATCAACGCATAAACAAGCAGATTATGAGGCTTATTATTTCATTAATAGCAATACATACAATGAAATTATTATATTCGAATTACATATATCACTGTATCATTCTCAATCAACCTCATAATATATTCACATAGCATATATATACAATGTTTGTGTTCAGAACATATTTTTTAAATGCAATTAATTGACAAACTAAATCACATTTAAATACAATATATAAAACAATATAACTATACAAACCAAACACACAAACACTTAACATATGAACTACATAAAAAATCACCCAGTCGTATTCCCGTGTCTGAAAGTCCCTTGCCTTTCAGTTATTAGCAATATTTAACACTTATAAAATTAGCATCTTACTGCGCCAGAGATTACGTCTCTGTGCGTATCGCTGCGCTTGTAGTATAATAATTAAAATGGAGTGTCATTAAGTGGATAAGGTTTTAGACTCAGCCATCCTTTCTTCGGAAAATAAAAGAAAGGGTATCCTTGCTATTGGCGCACATCCTGACGATATAGAATTAGGCTGTGGCGCATCGCTAGCTCGCCTTGCGCAAAAAGGAATTTATATTGCTGCTGTGGTGATGACTACCGGCAATTCTGGCGTAGATGGAATAATCGATCGCCACGAAGAATCACGCAACGCCCTAAAGATATTAGGGTGCCAACAAACTATTCATCTTAATTTTGCTGACACCCGCGCTCATTTACAGCTCAATGATATGATTTCTGCCCTGGAAAACATTATTAAAAATGAAATTCCCTCTGATATAGAAATCATTCGTGTATACACCATGCATGATGCCGACCGTCATCAGGATCATCTTGCCGTCTATCAGGCTTCAATGGTTGCCTGCCGTTCTATTCCACAAATTCTCGGCTATGAAACGCCAAGCACCTGGCTTTCATTTATGCCTCAGGTTTTTGAATCCGTGGAAGAAAAATATTTTTCTCTTAAACTGACTGCGTTAAAAAAACATCAAAGTCAGAGCCAGCGAGATTATATGCGCCCGGAGCGTCTGCGTGCTGTTGCACAATTTCGCGGACAACAGGTCAATAGCGATCTGGGTGAAGGCTTTGTTATTCATAAAATGATTCTTTGAGCAGATTAAATGAAAACCTGGATCTTTATATTTATGGCCGTAGCAATGTTGCTATGGTTTTTAAGTACGCTAAGACGCAAGCCCAGCCAAAAGAAAGGCTGTATTGACGCTATTATACCTGCTTATAACGAAGGCCCGTGTCTGGCGCAGTCACTGGATAATCTGCTGCGTAACCCTTATTTTTGCCGGGTAATTTGCGTTAACGACGGCTCCACGGACAATACCGAAGCGGTCATGGCAGAAGTCAAACGCAAATGGGGCGACCGCTTTATTGCCGTCACGCAAAAAAATACCGGTAAAGGTGGTGCGCTGATGAATGGCCTCAATTACGCCACCTGCGACCAGGTTTTTTTAAGTGATGCCGACACCTATGTTCCGCCCGATCAAGACGGAATGGGCTATATGCTGGCAGAAATTGAGCGCGGTGCTGATGCAGTAGGCGGCATTCCCTCTACTGCGTTGAAAGGCGCAGGCCTGTTACCGCATATCCGCGCGACCGTAAAGTTGCCGATGATTGTTATGAAGCGCACGCTACAGCAGCTCCTGGGCGGCGCACCGTTTATTATCAGCGGTGCCTGTGGGATGTTCCGTACAGATGTATTGCGTAAGTTCGGTTTCTCTGATCGGACTAAAGTCGAAGACCTTGATCTCACCTGGACATTGGTGGCGAACGGCTACCGTATTCGGCAGGCGAATCGCTGCATCGTATACCCACAGGAATGCAACAGCCCGCGTGAGGAGTGGCGTCGCTGGCGGCGCTGGATTGTGGGCTACGCAGTCTGTATGCGTCTGCATAAAAAGCTTTTATTTAGCCGCTTCGGTATATTCAGTATTTTCCCCATGCTGTTGGTCGTGCTCTATGGCGTTGGGATTTATCTGACCACCTGGTTTAATGAATTAATCACCACCGGGCCACATGGCGTAGTGTTGGCAATGTTTCCGCTTATCTGGGTCGGCGTAGTTTGTGTTATTGGTGCTTTTAGCGCCTGGTTTCATCGTTGCTGGTTGTTGGTGCCTTTAGCACCACTTTCCGTTGTGTATGTATTATTAGCTTATGCCATCTGGATTATTTATGGACTTATTGCCTTTGTTACTGGACGCGAACCTCAGCGTGACAAACCCACCCGTTATTCCGTACTGGTGGAAGCGCCAACCGCTTATTCCCAACCATCTGTCGCAGGAACTGAAAAGCTATCTGAAGCTTAATATTAAAGAGAAAAATATTCAGATTGCTGACCAGGTGATTATTGATGAAAGCGCCGGTGAAGTTGTTATCGGCGCCAATACCCGTATTTGTCACGGTGCGGTTATTCAAGGACCAGTCGTGATTGGCGCAAACTGCCTGATAGGTAATTATGCGTTTATTCGCCCCGGCACGGTAATCAGCAATGGCGTAAAAATTGGTTTTGCCACTGAAATCAAAAATGCGGTTATTGAAATGGAAGCGATGATTGGACCGCAATGTTTTATTGCCGATTCCGTTGTTGCAAGCCAGGCATATTTGGGCGCACAAGTGCGTACCAGTAACCATCGACTGGATGAACAGCCAGTATCTGTTCGCACCCCAGAGGGTATTATCGCTACCGGCTGCGATAAATTAGGTTGTTATATTGGTCAGCGTTCACGTCTTGGCGTGCAGGTAATTATTTTACCTGGGCGAATTATTTCACCGAACACGCAACTTGGCCCGCGCGTGATTGTAGAACGTAATTTACCTACCGGAAATTATTCACTCCGGCAAGAGCTTATCCGTACAGGAGATTAAAATGATAAAACGGACGTTATTAGCGGCGGCAATCTTTAGCGCATTGCCCGCTTATGCCGGGTTGACTTCTATTACCGCAGGCTACGATTTTACCGATTATTCTGGCGACCATGGCAACCGTAATTTAGCGTATGCTGAACTGGTGGCGAAAGTTGAAAACGCAACGCTGCTTTTTAATCTTTCCCAGGGGCGCCGTGATTATGAGACTGAACGATTCAATGCCACTCGTGGTCAGGGCGCTGTCTGGTACAAATGGAATAACTGGCTGACAACCCGCACGGGGATTGCCTTTGCCGATAATACTCCGGTTTTTGCTCGCCAGGATTTTCGTCAGGATATTAACCTGGCCCTGCTGCCAAAAACGCTGTTCACGACCGGTTATCGCTACACCAAATATTACGATGATGTTGAAGTCGATGCCTGGCAAGGCGGCGTATCGCTCTACACTGGCCCGGTGATCACCAGCTATCGCTATACCCATTATGACTCCAGCGATGCGGGCGGCAGTTACAGCAATATGATTTCCGTACGTCTGAATGACCCACGCGGCGGCGGTTATACTCAACTTTGGCTTAGTCGTGGGACGGGAGCTTACACCTACGACTGGTCGCCAGAGACGCGTCACGGCAGCATGAAGAGCGTCAGTTTACAACGTATCCAGCCTTTGACAGAGCAGCTTAATCTGGGACTGACTGTCGGTAAAGTATGGTACGACACGCCAACCGATGATTATAACGGCCTGCAATTCGCTGCTAATCTGACCTGGAAATTCTGATTCTTTCCGCCGCCTGCTATCCGGGCGGCAATCCCATGTGATTAGCGCCCCAAACACTCTTCTTCCCTCTTCGTTTCCTCCAGATATCCCCCCACATTCATCGGATAAATTTTATTCTCCAGTGTTATATACTATAGGGGGGTATGCATTGACACATAGCATACCCCCCTATAGTATATTGCGTGCAGATGATGAGGTGCGAAATGCCCAGTACTCCGGAAGAGAAGAAAAAGGTCCTTACTCGAGTTCGTCGTATTCGGGGGCAGATTGATGCTCTGGAACGGTCGCTGGAGGGGGATGCCGAATGCCGTGCCATACTCCAACAGATAGCCGCCGTTCGGGGCGCGGCTAACGGGCTGATGGCAGAAGTTCTTGAAAGCCATATCCGGGAAACGTTTGACCGAAATGACTGCTACAGCCGCGAAGTCAGCCAATCCGTTGACGACACTATTGAACTGGTTCGAGCCTATCTTAAATAGCTGAATCTATTACCATATTGAGGAAAAGCGAGATATGAAATCACGTGCTGCCGTTGCATTTGCTCCTGGTAAACCACTGGAAATCGTTGAAATTGACGTTGCACCACCGAAAAAAGGTGAAGTGCTGATTAAAGTCACCCATACCGGCGTTTGCCATACCGACGCATTTACCCTCTCCGGCGATGACCCGGAAGGTGTATTCCCGGTGGTTCTCGGTCACGAAGGGGCTGGCATTGTGGTTGAAGTTGGTGAAGGCGTAACCAGCGTGAAACCTGGTGACCATGTGATCCCGCTTTACACCGCAGAGTGCGGCGAGTGTGAGTTCTGTCGCTCTGGCAAAACCAACCTCTGTGTCGCGGTTCGCGAAACTCAGGGCAAAGGGCTGATGCCAGATGGTACCACCCGTTTTTCTTACAACGGGCAGCCCCTTTATCACTACATGGGCTGTTCTACATTCAGTGAATACACCGTGGTCGCGGAAGTGTCTCTGGCAAAAATTAATCCAGAAGCAAACCATGAACACGTCTGCCTGCTGGGCTGTGGCGTAACCACTGGCATCGGCGCGGTGCATAACACCGCTAAAGTCCAGCCAGGTGATTCTGTTGCTGTGTTTGGTCTTGGCGCAATTGGTCTGGCGGTGGTTCAGGGCGCTCGTCAGGCGCAAGCAGGACGAATTATCGCTATCGATACCAATCCGAAGAAATTCGATCTGGCGCGTCGCTTCGGTGCCACCGACTGCATTAATCCGAATGACCACGACAAACCGATTAAAGATGTCCTGCTGGATATCAACAAATGGGGTATCGACCATACCTTTGAGTGCATCGGTAACGTCAACGTGATGCGTGCGGCGCTGGAAAGTGCGCACCGCGGCTGGGGGCAATCGGTGATCATTGGGGTGGCTGGCGCCGGTCAGGAAATCTCAACGCGTCCCTTCCAGCTGGTCACCGGACGTGTATGGAAAGGTTCTGCGTTTGGTGGCGTGAAAGGTCGTTCCCAGTTACCGGGTATGGTTGAAGATGCGATGAAAGGTGATATCGACCTGGAACCGTTTGTGACGCATACCATGACCCTTGATGAAATTAATGACGCCTTTGATCTGATGCATGAAGGCAAATCCATTCGAACTGTAATTCGTTACTAATTTCCCGCTGGTTTTACCCCGGGCAGCCGTCCGGGGAATTAACCATGAGATAATAGCTGATGTAACTCATTGAAAAAAAATGCCAGCTTTGGCGGCTGGCAAAATGTGTATCGGCATTACTCCCAATCACTTAATTGTGAAATGAATGTCGGCGTCTATCTCCCACCAAAAGCCGCGAGTGAAAAATTGCCGGTGCTGTACTGGCTTTCGGGCCTGACCTGCAACGAGCAGAATTTCATTACCAAATCGGGGATGCGGCGCAAACACCTTATCCGTCCTACATTTCGCCCATAAACCGTAGGCATGATAAGACGCGCAAAGCGTCGCATCAGGCATCAGTGCACTATGTTTACCACATCAAATCATCAGGCACTTTGAAGTCGGCATACGGATCGTCTTCATCCTGCTCTTCGGCGCTGAGTGCACTATGCAACACAATACAGCTGGCATCACGCTGGGCAATTTTATCAGCAACGCTTGCCGGAATAATGGCGTACTCACCTTCACCGTTGTTATCGACCAGCAAGCGGGCAATCGCCAGGCGGCCATTAATCAACTGCGTTTGCGTGAGTTTATCGACAAAGATTTTCTTAATCAGATTACCGTCAGTGAAGTTAAAACCGATATCGCCATTAGCAATAGTGATACGGTTCATTTCAATGAGCTGCTTCACCTGAGCTTTATATTCTTTCGCTAACGCCGCTTGTTTTTGTTGCTCGCTAAGTTGTTTATCGCGCTCAAGCTGTGCCTTTTTATTTTCTTCTACCGCCGCCCGAGCTTCACGTGCCTGAACGCGCGATTTTTTCGCCGTTCTCTCGACCTTCGCCGCTTTTTTGCTGGTGACTAATCCTGCTTTGAGCAACTGCTCTTGTAAGGTAAGTTTTGCCATCTTTGTTTCCAAACCCGCTGAATAATTTTTAGCGAGTATACCTGTAAACGCCGTAGGTGTATTGGGGGCAAGTCCCTTTCCCCCCTGCTTAATAAGGCGCGTCAGGCATCGGTGCACGGCTGCATTCGGGATTTCCGACTCATCAAAACAAACACCGCTAACCCAGCAACAAGAATACCCGGCGCAGAAGCGGCCATTACGCCAACCGTGCCAGTGCCTAATGCCAGCATTTTCCCGGCCAGCAACGGACCGCTCATGGCACCAAGACGCCCTACCGCCACGGCTGTTCCCACACCTGTTGCGCGGATCTGCGAGCTGTAAAACAACGGTGCCAGTGCATACAAAACGCTTTGCCCGCCTGTTGCAAACAACCCCGCGACGAATCCCGCCAGCAACATACCGTTAAATGACGACACCGTTCCCAGCGCCAGCAGCGAAGCTAACATGCCGCTATAAATCAGTAACGACATGGCCATTGGTCGCAGCTTATCCATCAACGCGCCCAAAATTAACGTTCCGCTTGCCGCCCCCATTTGCAGTGCAAACATCACCCCTGCCGCCTGCGATGGCTGGAATCCTTGCTCCACCAAAAGCATCGGCAGCCAGTTGATCAACATGTAGACCACCAGCAGAGTGAAGAAATAACACAACCACAGCAGCAGCGTCGCGGTGGCCGTGGCTGGCGCAAATAACGCACGCAGCGGTGGCGCGGCCTGTTTTTCACCAGCGAAAACCGCCGACTCCGGCAGCCAACGCATTAACAGCGGTACTAAAATCAACGGCACCACACCGCCTACCCAGAACACCGTTTGCCAGGCTAAGTTTGCCCCTGCAAAACCCAGCGTTGCCGCCAGCGCCGCGCCAATGGGAACTCCGCAATACATCAGGCTCACTGCCGTCCCGCGAAAACGTGGCCCCGCCGCTTCAGACGTCAGGGCGATAAGATTCGGCAACGCGGCCCCCAGCCCGACACCGGTCATCAGCCGCGCAAATACCAGCGATGGGAAATCCCAGGCAATAGCCGTTGCCAGCGAGAACAAACCAAACAGCGCAACTGAGCTAATCAAAATACGCTTACGACCATAACGGTCCGCCAGCATTCCGCCAACCAGCGCGCCGGGTAGCAACCCGAGGATTCCAGCGCTGAATATCCAGCCCATTTGCATTTTATCGAGTGCGAAAGCCTGGGCGATACCACCCGCTGCAATGCCAGCCGCCTGAAGATCCAGTCCTTCCATCAGAGCGACCAAAAAACAAAGCCCGATGGTCAGCATCAGGCGAGATGAAGATGATGAAGGGGTACGAGTCGACATAAGATGAACCTCGTTGCGAGTACAGGTGAATCGCGGCTGATACATTGCCAACCGCGTAATCAGAACCATTTAACGACTGCCTACAGGCGAAATGTAGGCCGGATAAGGCGTTTATGCCGCATCCGACACCTGAGCACCTTTGCCTGATGCGACGCTGACGCGTCTTATCATGCCTACGGCCTGCGGGCGAAAGTAGGTCGGATAAGGCGTTCACGCCGCATCCGGCAGTCGCGCGCTGATGCCTGATGCGACGCTGACGCGTCTTATCAGGCCTACGATGGGCAGGCATTTGTCAGCAGTCAGAATTATTTGTTGTTACGCAGATCCAGCGCCACGTCGACAATCATATCCTCCTGGCCACCAACCATCCGGCGTTTGCCCAACTCAACGAGAATATCCACCGCGCTTAAGCCATAACGCGCCGCCGCCGTTTCACAGTGACGCAGGAAGCTGGAGTAAACGCCAGCGTATCCCAACGCCAGCGTTTCGCGATCGACCCGTACCGGACGATCCTGCAACGGACGCACCAGGTCGTCAGCGGCATCCATTAACGCATAGAGATCGGTCCCGTGCTGCCAGCCCAGTTTATCCGCGGCAGCAATAAACACCTCCAGCGGCGCGTTACCTGCGCCCGCGCCCATTCCCGCGAGGCTGGCGTCGATTCGGTCACAGCCCTCTTCCACCGCCGCGATAGAGTTCGCCACGCCAAGACTCAAATTATGGTGAGCATGCATGCCGGTTTGCGTTTCCGGTTTCAGCACTACTTTCAGGGCGCGGAAACGGTCACGGATATCGCTCATGTTCATCGCACCACCAGAATCCACCACATAAATACAGGTCGCGCCGTAGCCTTCCATCAGCTTTGCCTGCTTCGCGAGATTTTCCGGCGTGGTCATGTGACTCATCATCAAAAAGCCAACGGTGTCCATTCCGAGCTCGCGGGCGTACTGAATATGCTGGGCGGAAACATCAGCTTCGGTACAGTGCGTTGCCACACGAACCACCCGCGCGCCAGCCTGATAAGCATTTTTCAGATCGTGAATAGTGCCGATTCCTGGCAGCAGCAACGTCGCGATTTTGGCGTGCTTCACCACATCCGCCGCCGCTTCAATCCATTCAAGGTCGCTATGTGCGCCGAAACCATAGTTAAAGCTGGAACCCTGCAAACCGTCGCCATGGGCCACTTCAATCGAATCCACGCGCGCATTGTCCAGTGCTTTGGCAATCTGGCGGACGTTTTCCAGCGAATACTGATGACGAATGGCATGCATACCGTCACGCAACGTGACGTCCGAAATATAAAGTTTTTTACCGTTCATGCCGCTTCTCCTGCCTTGCGCGCCAGTGACTGGGCCATTTTTTCCGCTGTCGCCAGCGCACTGGAAGTCATAATGTCGAGGTTGCCCGCATAGGCAGGCAGATAATGCGCTGCGCCTTCGACTTCCAGCCAGACCGCCGTTTTCAGTCCGGAGAACTGACCCACGCCCGGTAAATTAACCGGTTTATCCTGCGGGATGACTTCAAACTGCACGCGCTGTTTCAGGCGATAACCTGGTACGTAAGCCTGCACCGCCTCAGCCATTTCATTGATCGAAGCTTCGATATCATCTTGTGAAGCTTCGTCGCTCAGTACATACACCGTGTCGCGCATCATCAACGGTGGCTCTGCTGGGTTAAGCACGATAATCGCCTTCCCTTTTGTCGCACCGCCCACCACTTCAATGGCTCGCGAAGTGGTTTCAGTAAATTCATCGATATTGGCACGCGTGCCGGGTCCGGCAGATTTACTGGCAATAGAAGCGATAATTTCAGCGTAATGAACACGTGCCACGCGTGAAACTGCCGCCACCATCGGAATGGTGGCCTGGCCACCGCAGGTGACCATGTTAACGTTCAGTTGTTCGACATTCGCATCGAGGTTAACCACCGGCACGCAGTAAGGGCCGATGGCAGCAGGCGTCAGGTCAATTAAGCGAATATCTGGTTTCGCTTCACGCAGAGCGGCATCGTTTTTCACATGCGCGCCCGCGCTGGTGGCATCAAATACAATGTCGATATCAGCAAATTCAGGCATGTTCATCAGTCCGATTACCCCTTCATGGGTGGTGGCGACGCCCATGCGTCTGGCACGCGCCAGCCCGTCGGACTGTGGATCAATGCCGACCATCACCGCCATCTCCAGATGCTGACCATGACGCAAAACTTTAATCATCAGATCGGTGCCAATATTGCCAGAACCGATAATGGCAACTTTACGCTTACTCATGACTGACTTCCTTTTGGGGCTGCGCTTGAAAATGTCGCGGCAACTGAACCTATGCCTTCGATATGGGCTTCAAAACGATCGCCCGCATTTACTGCCACCATCGGACCTAATGCCCCGGTAAGAATGATATCTCCGGCGCGTAGCGGTTCACCCAGGCTAGCCATTTTGCGTGCCAGCCAGACGGCGGCGTTAAGCGGATGCCCCAGGCATTCGCTGCCGCGCCCGCTGGAAACTTCTTCGTTATTACGCGTCATCTTCATGGCGCAGTTTTTCAGGTCTACCCCCGCCGGACGTTGCGCCGGACCGCCGATGACATACACCCCGCAGGAGGCGTTATCTGCCACCGTATCGACAAACTGAATCGACCAGTCACGAATACGGCTGCCCACCACTTCCAGCGCCGGAAGTACCCACTCAATGGCGTTATACAGTTCGTTAAACGTGGTATCGGTCGCGGGCAAATCGCGGTTTAAAACCAGTGCGATCTCCGCTTCAATGCGGGGTTGCAGGACGCGCGAAAAAGGAATGGTTTCATTATCGCCATAACACATGTCGGCAAATAACGTCCCAAAATCCGGTTGATCAACGCCCAGTTGTTGTTGCACTTTCGGATGCGTCAGTCCCACTTTGCGCCCCACCACTCGCCGCCCCTGCGCGACGTCATGTCGCACATTGATGCGCTGAATCGCGTAGGCGGCTTTAGCGTTTTCGATACCAATCAGATCGCGCAGAGGCGCAATCGCTTCGCCCAGCTCTGCGGCGCGGCGTAAATCCGCCGCCAGTTGCTCAAGAGTCTGCTTCGTCATGACCGCTCCTTAAGGACGTGTGAGGAAATTCAGCACCAGTTGGTTGAAAGCATCTGCATGTTCCCACTGCGCCCAGTGACCACAGTCGCGGAAGATATGCAGTTCAGAACCGGCGATGCCAGAAAGCAGACGTAGACCCGCATCCATCGGCACAAAGCGGTCGTTGCGTCCCCAGACAATCAGAGTCTGTGCTTTGATTTCCGCCAGACGTGGACCAAAATCCGGGAACTGTTTCGGATTGGCTTCCAGGCTCTTAACGAAGTTTTCCAGGTGATCGCGGCGCGACAGCATATTATTCAGGCGCGCTTCAAACAGGGCGTCGGTCAAATCGCTGGTATCGAAAACGAAGATATCCATCATCAGCTTCAGATTTTCGATAGTAGGCTGGCGGTAGAGCTGATTTAGTCGCTTAATGCCTTCGGTTGGCATCGGCGTAAACAAACTCATGCCCCCCGTACCGCCGCCCATCAGCACCAGTTTGCCAACACGCTCCGGCCAGTTAAGGGTGAACGCCACAGAACTGTGGCCGCCCATCGAGTTGCCCAGTAGGTGGATTTTGGCGATATCCAGTTGATCCACCACGCTTTTAAGGATGCGCGCATTAAGATCCGATCGTGAACCACTGTTAACGATCGAATCGCTCTTACCCCAGCCCGGACAATCCAGCAGGATCACCCGATAGCCCGCCTCTACCAGCGGATCGATATTGCGGCTGAAGTTCGCCCAGCCCGTGGCTCCCGGGCCGGAACCGTGCAGCAGGACAACGGTTTCGTCGCCTTGCCCGCAGTCATTAAAATGGATGCGCAGCGTTTTACCCGCTTCTTCTACATTCAGAAAACGGCTGGTGGCGGCTTCGGTTTGTGGCTGATAACTCATCATCTTCTCCTGCATATTCAGTTCTCTGTTCTGGCGCTTAACGAGCCAAATCCGGCAATCCACTCCGGGATTGGGCGGTAATAACGCCCTTCGCTACGCCAGTTGCCAAACGCAGAAATAGCGGCAAAAGCGGCGACCCAGGTTTTGATTTCATGTGTCGACTTTCCGGCAATGGCGGAAAGCTCTTCGTTACTGACGGCATCCAGCTCCTGAATGCGCCCCTGCTCCAGCAAAGTCATGAACTGGTTATCCCAAATCGGGTTTAGCGGATGCAGAGTTCTCTGATCCTCAACAAACTTCTCCGCGGCGCTAATCACCCGTTGCTGGCGCATTTCGCGCTCATTGGCGGGCAAATCTTTCCCGCTACCCAACAGACGATCGCGCATATGGGCATCGGCTTTTGCCAGTTCTGGCACCGGCGGCTGATGGGAAAGCCCACCGGAACCAACGAACAGCACGCGCTTATTCAGTGTACTGGTGAAACGGCCAATGGCTTCCCCCAACATGCGGGTACGCTGGAAACCAGGCAGCGGCGTGGCGACGCCGTTGATGAACACGGGCAGAACCGGCACCTTATCCAGTCCGCCAAGCAGGAACTCCAGCGGCTGGGCGAACCCGTGATCCACCTGCATACAGTAAGAAACGGCAAGATCGATCCCGCTTTTCATGACGGCATGCGCACAAGCCTCCGCCAGCTCCACAGGCACGGGAAGTTCTCCTGCCGCACTGCCGAAATCACCAATTGCCGTCGCCCCAACGCCTAAACAGAACGGCGGCATCACGTCATAGAAAAAACCGTTGTAGTGATCTGGCGCAAACAGCACCACCAGCTCAGGGGAGAAAGCCGCAATACGCTCGCGGGCGCTGGCAATCACACCATTGACCTCATCGAGTACCTCTTGCGCCGGGTCGACATACCCCACCAGCGGCGAGTGGGAAAGACAGTGAAGATAAGCGTGCATATCAGGCTACCTTTTCGACAGAAACGTCGGCATCAGGGCGGGTCAGCGTCATCACCGACGCCAGTTTATTCAGCGTATTGCCCAGGGTTTGCGGAATGGCAGTGGCGGCAACAAAGCGATCCGGGCGCATCACCACCAGCGAAGCATTATGTTGTGCAAACCAGCTACGCAGGCGACCTTGCGCATCTCCCACGCGTAGCACGCCGTCGTGGTTATCCTGCGCAGTATGAATTTGCACTTCCGGCACCATCTGAATGAAACGAGTACCCAGCGCGCGCCACTGCTGGATTTGCTCATCGCTCATCCCCCACAGTGGATTGCATCCCCAGCCAATTACCGCGAAGTTCGCGCCGATCGCGTTATCGAGCAGCGTCACGTCGCCGTTTTCCAGCGTGACTTTCGGCTGAATAAACATCTTGCCGACCGGAGAGTGCTTCGCCTCGCCCTCACGCACCAGCGCACCGGCGTAATATTGCGGCATCGGCTTGAAGCGCATTTCGAGGAAGTAGCGTTTTACTGGCGGCAGATAATTGAGCAGCCAGGAAACGCCATCACGTAACGTACCCTGCCAGCGTTTCGGCGGAGCCAGCACGTTGCCCGCCGTCACCGACAGGTCAATCATCGCTTTGGCGTGATCGCGACGTTCTTGTTGATAGGTATCGAGCAGCGCATCGCGGGCTTTCCCCTGAATAACCAACGCCAGTTTCCAGGCGAGATTAAAGGCGTCGCGCATACCGCTGTTATAGCCCTGCCCCTGCCACACCGGCATGATGTGCGCGGCATCACCCGCCAGCAGTACGCGGTCAATACGAAAACGTTGCGCCAGTCGCGCGTTGTGGGTGTAGACACGCTGGCGAATCAATTCGACGTTGTCCGGATTAGGCAGCACTTTGCTTAACAGCTTGCGCATGTTTTGCGGCTCACGCAGCTGCTCCTCGGTTTCTCCCGGCATCACCATAAATTCGAAGCGACGTACCGCATGAGGCAGCGCGGCGGAAACATACGGACGCACCGGATCGCAACACAAATAGATATGCGGCGTGCTTAACGGATCGTTGGCGATATCCACCACAATCCACTGATTTGGCGCGGTTTTACCTTCAAACGGCACGTTCAGGGTGCGACGAACAAAACTTGCCCCACCGTCACAGGCCACCAGCCATTGGGCTTTGACAGTTTCCCGCTGCCCTTCTGCCGTTTTCAGGTGCAAGGTCACTTCGTCATCTTGCTGGCTGAAGGCCTCCAGCTCGCGGGAAAACAGGCAGCGTACATTCGGAAAACGCGACAACCCTTCCAGCATCACCGCATCGACCTGCGGCTGAATAAAGGCGTTGCGGCGCGGCCAGCCAAATTCATCGGTCATTGGCTGAATGTCAGCAAAACAGCGGCCTTTTGGGGTGAGAAAACGCATCGCGTGCCACGGCGTGGTGTGCGGTAAAACATGATCAACGAGGCCGACCGACTGCATGGTGCGCAGCGCCTCGTCATCAATGCCAATCGCACGCGGGTAGTCGATCAACTTATCGAGTTTCTCCACCACCAGCACCTCAATGCCCATCTGGCCGAGATAGTTCGCCATCATCAGCCCGACCGGACCGGCGCCAGCGATCGCCACCTGAACGCTATGGTTAACAGCAGGCTGAATATCAGGGGGTTGTGTTGCCATTTCAGTACCTCACGACTCGGACAAAATGCCGTTGCGCGCACAGTAAGTCGCAACCCATTTTGTTAAAAACATGTAAATGATTTTTTATTGTGTGGTCAGTATAGGAAGGGCGTTTTCGGCTACAATCAAAACATGCCTGAATGTGCATCAGGTGCACAACGTTGTTTTAACTATAGAAATGTCAATTAATATGCAAAACGATGAGCAGACAGAATACAAAACCGTACGCGGATTAACCCGCGGGCTAATGTTATTAAATATGTTAAATAAACTTGACGGCGGTGCCAGCGTCGGGCTACTGGCGGAACTCAGCGGCCTGCATCGCACCACGGTGCGGCGGCTGCTGGAGACGCTGCAGGAAGAGGGATATGTCCGGCGCAGTACCTCCGATGACAGTTTTCGTCTGACCATCAAAGTGCGGCAATTAAGCGAAGGATTTCGTGACGAACAGTGGATTTCTGCGCTGGCGGCCCCACTATTGGGCGATCTGTTGCGCGATGTGGTGTGGCCGACAGATGTTTCCACGCTGGATGTTGACGCAATGGTAGTACGCGAAACCACTCACCGTTTCAGTCGATTATCCTTTCACCGGGCAATGGTCGGGCGGCGTTTACCTCTTCTGAAAACTGCATCAGGCCTGACCTGGCTGGCCTTTTGTCCGGAAAAAGAACGCCAGGCGTTAATCGAAATGTTAGCCGCCCGCCCCGGTGATGACTATCAACTGGCACGGGAACCGTTAAAGCTGGATGCCATTCTGGCGCGAGCACGCAAAGAAGGTTACGGACAGAACTACCGTGGCTGGGATCAGGAAGAGAAAATAGCCTCTATCGCCGTACCGCTGCGCAGTGAACAACGGGTGATTGGCTGCCTGAATCTGGTGTATATGGCCAGCGCGATGACCATCGAACAGGCGGCAGAAAAACATCTTCCGGCGCTGCAACGGGTAGCAAAACAGATCGAAGAAGGGGTGGAATCGCAGGCTATCCTGGTGGCCGGACGGCGAAGTGGCGTGCATTTACGTTAACGCCGCCGAATGGCGCAAAACCTTTCGTGGTATGGCATGATAGCGCCCGGAAGAGAGTCAATTCAGGATGGTGAATGTGAAACCAGTAACGCTATACGATGTCGCAGAGTATGCCGGAGTTTCTTATCAGACCGTTTCCCGCGTGGTGAATCAGGCCAGCCACGTTTCTGCGAAAACGCGGGAAAAAGTGGAAGCGGCAATGGCGGAGCTGAATTACATTCCCAACCGCGTGGCACAACAACTGGCGGGCAAACAGTCGTTGTTGATTGGCGTTGCTACCTCCAGCCTGGCCCTGCACGCGCCGTCGCAAATTGTCGCGGCGATTAAATCTCGCGCCGACCAACTGGGTGCCAGCGTGGTGGTGTCGATGGTAGAACGAAGCGGCGTCGAAGCCTGTAAAGCAGCGGTACACAACCTTCTCGCGCAACGCGTTAGCGGTCTGATCATCAACTATCCGCTGGATGACCAGGATGCCATTACCGTGGAAGCGGCCTGTGCTAATGTTCCGGTTTTGTTTCTTGATGTCTCTGACCAGGCCCCTATCAACAGTATTATTTTTTCCCATGAAGACGGTACGCGACTGGGCGTGGATCATCTTGTCGAATGGGGTCACCAGCAAATCGCCCTGTTAGCAGGCCCATTGAGTTCTGTCTCGGCGCGTCTGCGTCTGGCGGGCTGGCACAAATATCTCAAACACAATCAAATTCAGCCAATAGCGGAACTGGAAGGCGACTGGAGCGCCATGTCCGGTTTTCAACAAACCATGCAGATGCTGAATGAGGGTGTTATTCCCACCGCGATGCTGGTTGCTAACGATCAGATGGCGTTGGGCGCAATGCGCGCCATTACTGAGTTTGGGCTGCGCGTCGGCGCGGATATCTCGGTAGTGGGATACGACGATACCGAAGACAGCTCATGTTATATCCCGCCGCTAACCACCATCAAACAGGATTTTCGTCTGCTGGGGCAAACCAGCGTAGACCGCTTGCTGCAACTCTCTCAGGGGCAGGCGGTAAAAGGAAATCAGCTACTGCCCGTTTCACTGGTGAAAAGAAAAACCACCCTGCCACCCAATACGCAAACCGCCTCTCCCCGCGCGTTGGCAGATTCATTAATGCAGCTGGCAAGGCAAATTTCCCGTCTGGAAAGCGGACAGTGAGCGCAACGCAATTAATGTGAGTCAGCTCACTCATTAGGCCCCCCAGGCTTTACACTCTATGCGTCAGGCTCGTATGTTGTGTGAAATTGTGAGCGGATAACAATTTCACACAGGATACAGCTATGACCATGATTACGGATTCACTGGCCGTCGTACTACAACGTCGTGACTGGGAAAACCCTGGCGTTACGCAACTTAATCGCCTTGCAGCACATCCCCCTTTCGCCAGCTGGCGTAATAGCGAAGAAGCCCGCAATAATCACCCTTCCCGCCAGTTGCGCAGTCTGAATGGCGAATGGAAATTTGCCTGGTTTCCGGCTCCCGAAGCAGTGCCGGAAAGCTGGCTGGAGTGCGATCTTCCTGACGCCGATTGCGTATCAGTGCCATCAAACTGGCAGATGCACGGTTACGATGCCCCCATCTACACCAACGTAACCTACCCCATTGCGGTCAATCCGCCGTATGTTCCCGCAGAGAATCCGACAGGATGTTACTCGCTCACATTTACTATTGATGAAAGCTGGCTACAGGAAGGCCAGACACGGATTATTTTTGATGGTGTTAACTCAGCGTTTCATCTGTGGTGCAACGGACGCTGGGTCGGTTACGGGCAAGACAGCCGTTTGCCGTCTGAATTTGATCTGAGTGACTTTTTACGCGCCGGAGAAAACCGCCTCGCGGTGATGGTGCTGCGCTGGAGTGACGGCAGTTATCTGGAAGATCAGGATATGTGGCGGATGAGCGGCATTTTCCGCGACGTCTCACTGCTGCACAAACCGACCACGCAAATCAGCGACTTCTATGTTGCTACCCATTTTAATGATGATTTCAGCCGCGCCGTGCTGGAGGCTGAAGTTCAGATGTGCGGCGAGCTGCGCGATGAGCTGCGGGTAACCGTATCTTTATGGCAGGGGGAAACGCAGGTCGCCAGCGGCACCGCACCTTTCGGCAGCGAAATTATCGATGAGCGCGGCGGTTATGCCGATCGCGTCACGCTACGTCTGAACGTCGAAAACCCGGCGCTGTGGAGCGCCGAACTCCCGAACCTCTATCGTGCGGTAGTTGAACTGCATACCGCCGACGGCACGCTAATTGAAGCGGAAGCCTGTGATGTTGGTTTCCGCCAGGTGCGGATTGAAAATGGCCTGCTGCTGCTGAACGGCAAGCCGTTGCTGATTCGCGGCGTTAACCGTCACGAGCATCATCCTCTGCACGGTCAGGTCATGGATGAGCAGACGATGGTGCAGGATATCCTGCTGATGAAGCAGAACAACTTTAACGCCGTGCGCTGTTCACATTATCCGAACCATCCGCTGTGGTACACGCTGTGCGACCGCTACGGCCTGTATGTGGTGGATGAAGCCAATATCGAAACCCACGGCATGGTGCCAATGAATCGTCTGACCGATGATCCGCAGTGGCTGCCAGCAATGAGCGAACGCGTAACGCGGATGGTGCAGCGCGATCGTAATCACCCGAGCGTAATTATCTGGTCGCTGGGGAATGAATCAGGCCACGGCGCTAATCACGACGCGCTGTATCGCTGGATTAAATCTGTCGATCCTTCCCGCCCGGTGCAGTATGAAGGCGGCGGAGCAGACACCACGGCAACCGATATTATTTGCCCGATGTACGCGCGCGTAGATGAAGACCAACCCTTCCCGGCAGCGCCGAAATGGTCTATCAAAAAATGGCTTTCGCTGCCAGGAGAGACGCGCCCGCTGATCCTTTGTGAATATGCCCACGCGATGGGTAACAGTCTTGGCGGCTTTGCTAAATACTGGCAGGCGTTTCGTCAGTACCCACGTTTACAGGGCGGCTTCGTCTGGGACTGGGTGGATCAGTCGCTGATTAAATATGATGAAAACGGCAACCCGTGGTCGGCTTACGGCGGTGATTTTGGCGATACGCCGAACGATCGCCAGTTCTGCATGAACGGTCTGGTCTTTGCCGATCGCACGCCGCATCCGGCACTAACAGAAGCAAAACACCAACAGCAGTTTTTCCAGTTCCGTTTGTCCGGGCGAACCATCGAAGTCACCAGCGAATACCTGTTCCGTCATAGTGATAACGAAATCCTGCACTGGTCGGTGGCGCTGGATGGTAAGCCGCTGGCAAGCGGTGAAGTGCTTCTGACTGTTGCTCCACAAGGTAAACAGTTGATTGAATTACCTGAACTGCCACAGCCGGAGAGCGCCGGGCAACTTTGGCTCACAGTACGCGTGGTGCAACCGAACGCGACCGCATGGTCAGAAGCCGGACACCTCAGCGCCTGGCAACAGTGGCAACTGGCGGAAAATCTCAGTGTGACGCCCCCCTCCGCGCCCCACGCCATCCCGCAACTGACCACCAGCGAAACGGATTTTTGCATCGAGCTGGGTAATAAGCGTTGGCAATTTAACCGTCAGTCAGGCCTTCTTTCACAGATGTGGATTGGCGATGAAAAACAACTGCTGACGCCGCTGCGCGATCAGTTCACCCGTGCACCGCTGGATAACGACATTGGCGTGAGTGAAGCGACCCGCATTGACCCGAACGCCTGGGTCGAACGCTGGAAGGCGGCAGGCCATTACCAGGCCGAAGCGGCGTTGTTGCAGTGTACGGCAGATACGCTTGCCGACGCGGTGCTGATTACGACTGTCCACGCCTGGCAGCATCAGGGGAAAACCTTATTTATCAGCCGGAAAACCTACCGAATTGATGGACACGGTGAGATGGTCATCAGTGTGGATGTTGAAGTGGCGAGCGATACGCCGCATCCGGCGCGGATTGGCCTGACCTGCCAGCTGGCACAGGTAGCAGAGCAGGTAAACTGGCTCGGATTAGGGCCGCAAGAAAACTATCCTGACCGCCTTACTGCGGCCTGTTTTAACCGCTGGGATCTGCCATTGTCAGACATGTATACCCCGTACGTCTTCCCGAGCGAAAACGGTCTGCGCTGCGGGACGCGCGAATTGAATTATGGCTCACACCAGTGGCGCGGCGACTTCCAGTTCAATATCAGCCGCTACAGCCAACAACAACTGATGGAAACCAGCCATCGCCATCTGCTGCACGCAGAAGAAGGCACATGGCTGAATATCGACGGTTTCCATATGGGGGTTGGTGGCGACGACTCCTGGAGCCCGTCAGTGTCGGCGGAATTCCAGTTGAGCGCCGGTCGCTACCATTACCAGTTGGTCTGGTGTCAAAAATAATAATAACCGGGCAGGCCATGTCTGCCCGTATTTCGCGTAAGGAAATCCATTATGTTCTATTTAAAAAACACAAACTTTTGGATGTTCGGCTTATTCTTTTTCTTTTACTTTTTTATCATGGGGGCCTACTTCCCGTTTTTCCCGATTTGGCTACATGACATCAACCATATCAGCAAAAGTGATACGGGTATTATTTTTGCCGCTATCTCTCTGTTCTCTCTGTTATTCCAACCGCTGTTTGGTCTGCTTTCTGACAAACTCGGGCTGCGCAAATACCTGCTATGGATTATTACCGGCATGTTAGTGATGTTTGCGCCGTTCTTTATTTTTATCTTTGGCCCATTGTTACAATACAACATTTTAGTAGGATCGATTGTTGGTGGTATTTATCTTGGCTTTTGTTTTAACGCCGGTGCGCCCGCGGTAGAAGCATTTATCGAGAAGGTCAGCCGTCGCAGTAATTTCGAATTTGGTCGCGCGCGGATGTTTGGCTGCGTTGGCTGGGCGCTGTGTGCCTCGATTGTCGGCATCATGTTCACCATCAATAACCAGTTTGTATTCTGGCTGGGTTCTGGCTGCGCACTCATCCTCGCCATTTTGCTCTTTTTCGCCAAAACGGACGCCCCTTCTTCCGCGACGGTTGCCAATGCCGTAGGCGCCAACCATTCTGCATTTAGCCTTAAGCTGGCACTGGAACTGTTCAGGCAGCCAAAACTGTGGTTTTTGTCGCTGTATGTTATTGGCGTTTCCTGCACCTACGATGTTTTTGACCAACAGTTTGCTAATTTCTTCACTTCGTTTTTTACCTCCAGTGAACAGGGTACGCGGGTATTTGGCTACGTAACGACGATGGGCGAATTACTCAACGCCTCAATTATGTTCTTTGCGCCGCTGATTATTAATCGCATTGGTGGGAAAAACGCCCTGCTGCTGGCTGGCACTATTATGTCTGTACGTATTATTGGCTCATCGTTCGCCACCTCGGCGCTGGAAGTGGTTATTCTAAAAACACTGCATATGTTTGAAGTACCGTTCCTGCTGGTGGGCTGCTTTAAATATATTACCAGCCAGTTTGAAGTGCGATTCTCAGCGACAATTTATCTGGTCTGTTTCTGCTTCTTTAAGCAGCTGGCGATGATTTTCATGTCTGTTCTGGCGGGCAATATGTATGAAAGCATCGGTTTCCAGGGCGCTTATCTGGTGCTGGGTCTGGTAGCACTGGGCTTCACCTTAATTTCCGTGTTCACACTTAGCGGCCCCGGCCCGCTTTCCCTACTGCGTCGCCAGGTGAATGAAGTCGCTTAAGCAAGCAATGTCGGATGCGGCGCGAGCGCCTTATCCGACCTACTTATAAAATGGAATAATCGTAATGAACATGCCAATGACCGAAAGAATAAAAGCAGGAAAGCTATTTACCGATATGTGCGAAGGTTTACCTGAAAAAAGACTTCGTGGAAAAGAGTTAATGTATGAGTTTAATCACTCGCGCCCATCGGAAGTTGAAAAAAGGGAAAGCCTGATTAAAGAAATGTTTGCCACGGTAGGGGAAAATGCCTGGATAGAGCCGCCTGTCTATTTCTCTTATGGTTCCAACATTCATATAGGCCGCAATTTTTACGCAAATTTCAATTTAACTATTGTCGATGACTACACGGTAACTATCGGTGATAACGTACTGATTGCACCCAACGTTACTATTTCCGTTACGGGACACCCGGTACACCATGAATTAAGAAAAAACGGAGAGATGTACTCTTTTCCGATAACGATTGGCAATAATGTCTGGATCGGGAGTCATGTGGTCATTAATCCAGGCGTCACCATCGGGGATAACTCTGTTATTGGCGCGGGTAGTGTCGTCACAAAAGACATTCCGCCAAACGTCGTTGCCGCTGGCGTTCCTTGTCGGGTTATTCGCGAAATAAACGACCGGGATAAACACTATTATTTTAAAGATTATAAAGTTGAGTCTTCAGTTTAAATTAGCAAAATTGCCTGATGCGCTCTACTTATCAGGCCTACAAGTTCAGTGTTCTACGTAGGCCGGATAAGGCGTTCGCGCCGCATTATGCCTCTTTGACCCACAACTGTGGAAAACGTGTCGGTGCAAAGCGCAGGGTTATGATCATCAGCCCAACAACGCACAGCGCATGAAACATCCAGTCCATCAGGTAATTGCCACTGATACTACGCAGCACGCCAGAAAACCAGGGGGAAAGCCCGGCGATGATAAAGCCGATCCCCTGCATAAATGCCACCAGCTTGCCAGCAATACCCGGTTGTGGAGAGTGGTCGAGCGCCAGCAGCAAACAGAGCGGAAACGCACCGCCCAGACCTAATCCGCACACCATCGCCCACAATACCGGCAATTGTAGCGGCAGCCAGATAAAGCCGCAGAAACCGATCAGTTGTAACGCCAGTGCCAGCATTAACAGTTTGCGCCGATCCTGATGGCGAGCCATGGCAGGCATCAGTAACGCCCCCGCAGCTTGCCCAAGCGTCATCAATGCCAGCAAAGAACCGCTGTACTGCGCGCTGGCACCGATCTCCATATAAAAAGCGGGTAACCAGGCAATCAGGCTGGCGTAACCGCCGTTAATCAGACCGAAGTAAAGCCCCAGCGTCCAGGCGCGGGGAGTGAATACCACGCGAACCGGAGTGATTGTCGAGTTGTGAGATGAAGAGGCCTGGCGATTGCTCTGCCACCACCAGGCAAAGAGCGCAACAATGGCAGGCAACGCCCACCAGGCGAGTGTTTGATACCAGGTTTCGCTGTGTTGCACTAACCAGGGCGTAAGAGCGGCACCAAGTCCACCACCACCCATCAGTGCCGCAGACCACAGCCCCATCACCACTGGCGTACGCTGCTGAAACCGCCGCTTAATCACCGAAGGCATCACCGCCTGAATAATGCCAATCCCTACCCCACCGAGCAGTGCGCTACTGAGCAGCAGCGCACTATAAGGGTAAAGCTCACGCATCAATGCACCGACGGCAATCAGCAACAGACTGATGGCGACGCTGCGACGTTCACTGACGTACTGTTGCAGCCAGCCTCCGGCCAGTGCCAGCCCGCCCATGGTGACCACTGGCAGAGCCGTCAACAGGGCAGCTACGCTAAAGCTCATTCCGCTCGCCTGGCGCAATTGCGGTAGCAGTGGCCCGACGGAGGTGAGCAGTGGTCGCATATTAAGACCAATCAGCACCAGAACCAGCAGCATCGTGAACGTCTTTTGATGGTCGCGCATGGCTTTCAGAACGGTTTGGTCGGCAGATATTTACCATCTAAGGTGATGACCGCACGTTCGCCACCTTCCGGGTCCGCCACTTTCTTGACGTCGAGTTTGAAGTTAATCGCGCTGATAATGCCATCGCCAAACTTCTCATGTACCAACGCTTTCAGCGTTGTGCCGTACACCTGCAACATTTCATAGAAACGGTACATCGTTGGGTCGGTTGGTACACGATCATCAATGCAGCCACGCAGTGGAATCATCTGCAACAGTAGAATGGCGTCTTCGTCGAGATCCAGCTTCGCCCCAACCAGGCGAGCGGCGTCGGCAGGAAGCGCCTGCTGCCCCAGCAAAGCAGCGGTCACAAAGGCTTCTGCCAGACCGGTGCCGTCGGCAATCTCAGCAAATGAGAGATCTTTTTTAGCTTTGCAGAGCAGAATGCTATCGGCAAGATCAAGACGAATATTGCGGTTAATTTGCGACTGAATCATGGTAAATCTCCTGATGGATTAAAAGTATGGTTACGCTGCGGTTTGCTGGCGTGGTGATATGGCACAAACGCCGGGATTAGCTGCCAGTGGCACGAACTGGCGAGTTGCGCCGTCAAAGGCTGTGATGCAGCCGCTTTCAATGTCGTAGACCCAGCCATGCAGGGCGATCCGCCCCTCTTCAAGCGCCAGGCGCACCGATGGATGAGTTTGCAGATTAGCCAACTGAGCAATCACGTTTTCACGCACCATCGCCGCAGCTTTGGATGGTAAATCGCTATGTGGCCGCGCCTCATTAACGACGCGGGCAGAATCGGCATAACGCAGCCAGTGAGAGACGGCAGGCATATGGTCCATGCACTGGCAGCTGGCAATAGCGGTCATTGCGCCACAGTTGGAATGACCGCAAATCACAATGTCGGATACACGAAGCGCGGCGACGGCATACTCCACCGAAGCGGAGACACCACCGGGTTCCGGCCCATAAGAAGGAACGATATTGCCCGCGTTGCGAATAACGAACAGATCGCCGGGTTCGCGTTGTGTCACCAGCTCAGGGACCAGACGGCTGTCGGAGCAGGAGATAAAAAGGGTGCGCGGGCTTTGCTGTGTCGCCAGCTGTTTAAACAAGGCTTCCCGCTCAGGAAATGCCTCGCGCTGGAATTTAAGGAATCCGTCAATAATCTCTTTCACCGTTAACCTCTGTCTGTCTCTGGAATGAGAGGCAGACTACTCGCCGATTGCTATAAGGTAAAAGACTCATTTATGATGAGTTCTATTGGATTTACTTATAGGTTGGCGAATGCTCTCTCGACATATCAATTACTTTCTTGCCGTGGCAGAACATGGCAGCTTCACCCGTGCCGCCAGTGCATTGCACGTATCCCAGCCTGCGCTTTCCCAGCAGATTCGTCAGTTAGAGGAGAGTTTAGGCGTGCCGCTGTTTGACCGTAGCGGGCGAACGATTCGCCTCACCGATGCAGGGGAAGTCTGGCGACAATACGCCAGCCGGGCGTTACAGGAACTGGGAGCGGGTAAACGGGCAATCCATGATGTTGCCGATCTGACACGTGGCTCGTTGCGTATCGCCGTCACGCCTACTTTTACGAGCTACTTTATCGGCCCCTTAATGGCGGATTTCTATGCACGTTACCCCGGCATCACGCTCCGGCTACAGGAAATGTCGCAGGAGAAAATCGAAGATCTGCTTTGCCGCGATGAACTGGACGTTGGAATTGCCTTCGCGCCTGTGCATTCGTCGGAGCTGGAGGCAATTCCTTTACTTACAGAAAGTTTAGCGTTGGTGGTGGCGCAACATCATCCGCTGGCCGACCATGAACAAGTGGCGTTGAGTCGCTTGCATGATGAAAAACTGGTCCTGCTCAGTGCGGAATTTGCCACAAGGGAGCAAATTGACCACTACTGCGAGAAAGCCGGGCTGCATCCACAGGTGGTCATTGAGGCGAACTCAATTAGCGCGGTTCTGGAACTGATTCGCCGCACCGCCCTTTCCACCTTGCTGCCTGCAGCGATTGCCACACAACATGATGGGCTTAAAGCTATTTCTCTTGCCCCGCCACTACTGGAAAGAACGGCAGTTTTGTTGCGGCGGAAAAATAGCTGGCAGACTGCCGCCGCGAAGGCATTTTTGCAAATGGCGTTGGATGAATGCGCGGATGTTAGCGGGAATGAATCACGGTAGCCACTGACACAGGTCAGCGGCTGAAATTGCCTGATGCGCTACGCTTATCAGGCCTACGAGTTTAGTGCTCTACGTAGGCCGGATAAGGCGTTCACGCCGCATCCGGCATAAACTACGCTCGCTGTAACTCAGCCGATCACCGTTTGTAATCAATGGGTTCCGGCTGCTCCAGATACACAGTGGTTTGTGCCGGTTGTGTACTGGCAATCACCTTACCGCCACGTACCGAATAACGTACCGGAACCTGACGGCGCAGCGCGTCAAATCCATTTTCAGCCGGCAGGATAATCAGGTTAGCGCTGTTTCCGGCGGCAATGCCGTAATCCTGCAAATTCAGCGTTCTGGCACTATGGTGGGTGATTAAATTCAGGCCATCGTTAATCTGCCCGTAGCCCATCAACTGGCAAACATGCAGCCCCATATGCAGCACTTGCAGCATATTTGCCGTCCCCAGCGGATACCACGGATCGAAAACATCATCATGACCAAAGCAGACGTTAATGCCTGACTCCAGCATCTCTTTAACGCGCGTAATGCCGCGACGTTTTGGATAAGTATCGAAACGCCCTTGCAGATGAATATTAACCAGCGGATTGGCGACAAAGTTAATACCGGACATTTTCAGCAAGCGGAACAGGCGTGAGGTATACGCCCCGTTATAGGAGTGCATTGCCGTGGTGTGGCTGGCGGTGACGCGCGCGCCCATTCCTTCACGGTGCGCCAGGGCGGCAACGGTTTCGACAAAACGTGACTGCTCATCGTCGATCTCATCACAGTGAACATCGATCAGGCGGTCGTATTTTTGCGCCAGAGCGAAGGTTTTATGCAGCGACTCCACGCCGTATTCGCGGGTAAATTCAAAATGCGGAATCGCCCCAACAACGTCTGCCCCTAAGCGCAGCGCCTCTTCCAGCAACTCTTCGCCGTTGGGATACGACAAAATCCCTTCCTGCGGGAAGGCAACGATTTGCAGATCAATCCACGGCGCGACTTCCTGCTTCACTTCCAGCATTGCTTTCAGCGCAGTCAGCGTTGCATCCGAAACATCGACATGGGTACGCACATGCTGAATGCCGTTGGCAATCTGCCATTTCAGCGTTTGCCATGCGCGTTGTTTCACATCGTCATGGGTTAATAACGCTTTGCGCTCGGCCCAGCGTTCAATGCCTTCAAACAGCGTACCGGACTGATTCCAGTTAGGTTGCCCGGCGGTTTGCGTGGTGTCCAGGTGAATATGCGGCTCCACAAACGGCGGTAAAACTAAACCTTGCTCTGCATCCAGACTGTTTTCAGTGACGGGCATAACGCCAGATTGCGCATCAATGGCGCTGATTTTGCCGTTCTGCAAATGAATCTGCCACAGCCCCTCTTTGCCGGGTAACCGGGCGTTAATAATTGTTTGTAAAGCGTTATTCGACACTGTTAGCCTCCACATGCGTCATTGCTGCTGTCGTTTTACGATTCAAAATCGGGTTAAGGATCAGATAGCTCAGTGCGCCACCTAATACAGCGTTGACCGGAACAATCCCCGGTAACCAGTGGCCTGCGGCAATCCCCAGCGCGACCGCCAGAATCGCCACCCAATTGACACTCATCATACGCGTGGTCGCAAAGTGCTCATAGCGGCGACGGTTCATCAGATAGTCGGCGATGATCACGCCACCCACCGGAGGAATCGCTGCCGAAAGGAAAGTCAGCCAGCCGACAAAATTGTTGTACAGCCATAATGCGCAGACCGTACCGATAATACCGTTGATTACCGAAAGGGTTTTGCTCGACATACCGGTAATGTTGGCGAAACCTAAGCCCGACGCATAAAGCGCGTTATCGTTGGTGGTCCAGATATTCAGCCCCAGCACCACAATCGCGGGCAACAGCAGGCCCTGAGCAATCATCACATCAGAAATATCTGCCATGCCAAGTGCCGCAGCGCCTGCCGCGCCGAAAATAAACATCAACGAGTTGCCGAGGAAGAAGGCCACCATCGCCACCAGCACCGCCAGTTTGGCATTGCGACCAAACCGGACAAAGTCAGCGGTGAGCGTACCCGCACTGATAAATGACCCAACAACCAGCGCCAGCGCGACATTGAAATCTAACGGTTGTGCGGGAACGACCGCTTTTAATGCGTCCAGACCGCCCATGCCGTTAACGGCCAGCCACACCGAATAACCGCCAAGACAGGCAATAGCCGGAACCGCAATCACCGAAAGAACGGTCAGCGCCGAAATGCCAAAGAAGACGGTGACGGTCATCAGTAAACCGGAGACGGCAATCAGCAAATTAATATCCAGTCCGGTCGCCTTGCCCACGGGAATGGCAAACATCGCCACGCCAACGCCAAACCAGCCAACCTGGGTGCCGCCCAACAGCAGTGAAGGCAGCCATGAGCCTTTAACGCCAAACGAGAAGCGAGCAAGAAGATGAGTGGTCAGGCCGGTTTTTGCGCCAATGTAACCAAGAAATGAAGTGTAAATACCGAGGAGAAGATTACCGATGAGGACTGCGAGGAAGAAATCATGATAGCTAAGACCGGTTCCGAGAGTGCCGCCGGTCCACATACTAGCGGAAAAGAAGGTTAATCCCAGCATGACGAACGTCAATGCCAATACCCCTTTCCGCGCCGACTGCGGGACTGGCCCCTGGCTAAAGTTGTTATCTTGCGACACGAAATTCCTCCGTTTGCTGTTTAAAACCCAAAAAATCCGCCGCATTCTATTCATCTGAAGATAAAAAGCAATCGTTTCCGTGGGGAAATGTATTTTTTATATGAATGAGTGAAAAAAGGTGGGGAAAAAATTATCTGTGTAAAAACAGTGGGTAGGCGTGATAAGACGCGCCAGCGTCGCATCAGGCATCGGCGCACGACTGTCGGATGCGGCGCGAGCGCCTTATCCGACCTACGGTTCAGGCCCGTAGGCATGATAAGACGCGCCAGCGTCGCATCAGGCATCGGTGCACGCCTGTCGGATGCGGCGCGAGCGCCTTATCCGACCTACGGTTCAGGCCTGTAGGCATGATAAGACGCGCCAGCGTCGCATCAGGCATCGGCGCACGACTGTTGGATGCGGCCCGCGACGCATCCGACAATAACCTACTCTTCCATCGCCTGGCGGATCTGATCCAACGACGCAGGATCATCAATGGTCGTCAGATCCCCCGGATCGCGTCCTTCGCAAATTGCCTGGATCGTGCGGCGCAGCATTTTTCCGGATCGTGTTTTCGGCAATTGCGAGACAAACCAGACGTGCGCCGGGCGGCCAAAGTTGCCAATCTGGCTATCCACCAGCGCCATTATCGCCTTCTCTTGCGAGTGCGCCACATCACGGTCTTCCAGGCTGTCGCTCTCTTTCGGAATGACAAACGCCACCGCCACCTGCCCTTTCAGCGCATCTTTCACCCCAACCACCGCCACTTCGGCAACGCCCGGATGGCTGGAGATACTCTCTTCAATCTCACGCGTCCCCAACCGATGCCCGGCAACATTAATCACGTCATCGGTACGCCCGAGAATAAAGTGATACCCGTCAGCGTCGCGGATGCCCCAGTCAAACGTGGCGTAAACCGGACGGGAAAACAGCGACCAGTAAGTCTTCACAAAACGGTCGTCATCACCCCAGATGGTTTGAATACAGCCCGGCGGCAGCGGCCCTTCCACCACCAGCATCCCTTTCTCATTGACACCGCACGGTTCGCCGGTGGCTTCGTTGAGCAACTGCACGTTGTAGCCATACATCGGCACGCCGGGGCTTCCCAGACGCGTCGGCCTGTCGTCCAGACCGCGAGCAATCGCCATAATCGGCCAGCCGGATTCGGTCTGCCAGTAGTTGTCGATCACCGGCACATCCAGCGTATTGCTCACCCAACTGGCGGTCGGCTCGTCCAGCGGTTCTCCTGCCAGATAAAGCACTTCCAGCGACGAGAGATCGTGTTTGCGAATTTCAGCGGTGGGGAATTTTTTCAGCACGCGAATGGCGGTCGGCGCCGAGAACATACGGCTCACCTGATATTTCTCGACGATTTTCCACCACACGCCGCAGTCCGGCCAGGTCGGCAATCCTTCGTAAACAATGGTCGCCATCCCTGCCAGCAGCGGCGCGTAGACGATATACGAATGCCCTACTACCCAGCCGATATCCGACGCACAAAAGAACACACCGCCCGCTTTGCCGCCAAAAATGGTTTCCATCGAGGTCGCCAGCGCCACCGCATAACCGCCGACATCACGCTGCACGCCTTTAGGTTTGCCGGTCGTGCCGGAGGTGTAGAGAATGCAGGAGGTTTCGTTGGATTCCAGCCAGGCCACGGGGACTCGCGCACCAATATGCTGATGACGCAACGAAGCGAAATCGACATCCCGCCCACTGACGCGCGCCATTTTCGCCAGCCCGCGATCCACCAGTAAAACGTGGCGCGGCTGGTGCTGCGCCTGGCTTATCGCATCGTCGAGCAATTTTTTATACGGAATGATTTTACCACCGCGCGCGCCTGCATCTGCCGAGACAATCAGCACCGGTCTGGCATCATCAATCCGCGCCGCCACGCTGTGCGAGGCAAAACCACCAAATACCACCGAATGAATAGCGCCAATGCGCGCGCAGGCCAGTAGCGTAATATGCGCTTCGGCAATCATCGGCATATACACCAGCACCCGATCGCCACGCTGCACGCCCAGTGAGCGCAGCATTGACGCCACCGCATTCACTTCGTCATACAGCTGGCGAAAGGTGAAGGTGCGCTCTTCTTCTGTTTCTGAAGAGACGGCAATCAATGCCAGCGCCTCTGGCTGTTTCTCCAGCCAGCGGTCGATGGCGTTGTGGCACAAGTTGGTTCGGCCTTCACAAAACCAACGGGCAAACGGTGGATTGCTGTGATCGAGTGTTTGCGTAAAGGGCGTCTGCCAGTCGATACGCTGGGCCTGCTCGGCCCAGAACTGCTCCGGTTCGTTAATCGAACGCTGATAAAATTCGCTAAAAGACATAATGCTCTCCTGTTGAACTTACGCCTTACCGCTGTTTGCTTAAATGACGTACAGGTCGAGATACTCGTTGACCGACATCTGTTCGAGGC
Organism: Escherichia whittamii; assembly: GCF_014836715.1. Taxonomy (GTDB): domain Bacteria; phylum Pseudomonadota; class Gammaproteobacteria; order Enterobacterales; family Enterobacteriaceae; genus Escherichia; species Escherichia whittamii. The sequence goes on along the minus strand of NZ_JACSQI010000014.1, from coordinate 8,057 downwards.
GAGCTCTGTCGAGAGAAACATCCAGAATGCGCTGCTGCTGGCGAGTCGGGAACTGGCGCGCGAGGTTGATTTTGAATTTATCGACCAGTTTCGGAATGCCGTCCTGGCGGCGGCGAGCATGACCAATTGGGTACTCCACCACCACTTCTTCAAAACGCGTGCCGTCGGTGAACTCAAGGGTAATGGCATTGGCGATGGCGCGTTTTTCCGGGTCGTGGTAGTCAGCGGTAAATGCCGGATCTTCAAAGCAATTGATCTTCTCACGCAGGGCGTCAATGCGTTTATCTTGCGCAACCTTGTCTTCGTAATCTGCCGCCGTTAAACGTCCGAACAGCAGCGGGATCGCCACCATGTACTGAATGCAGTGGTCACGGTCAGCCGGGTTATTGAGCGGCCCTTTTTTGTCGATGATGCGAATACAGGCTTCGTGGGTGCGAATGGTCACTTTTTCGATATCTGCCGCCGTTTTACCTGCCGCCTGCATCTGTTCATAGAGCGTCATCGCCGCCTCAACTGCCGTCTGGGAGTGGAACTCCGCCGGGAAGGAGATTTTGAACAGCACATTTTCCATCACGTAGGAACCGTACGGACGCTGGAAGCGGAACGACTCACCTTTAAAGGAGACATCGTAGAAGCCCCACACCGGCGCGGTCAGGGCTGACGGATAACCCATTTCGCCCGTTTTCGCCATCAGCGCCAAACGTACCGCGCGAGACGTCGCATCGCCCGCCGCCCAGGATTTACGCGTGCCGGTGTTCGGCGCATGGCGATAAGTGCGCAGCGACTGACCGTCTACCCACGCCAGTGAAACGGCGTTGAGGATTTCCTCGCGGGTCAGGCCGAGCATTTCAGCTACCACGGCGGTGGAGGCGACTTTCACTAACAGAACGTGGTCGAGGCCGACGCGGTTAAAGGAGTTTTCCAGCGCGATGCAGCCCTGAATCTCATGGGCTTTGATCATTCCAGTCAGCACCTGTTTCATGGTCAACGGCGCTTTGCCGCTGGCGACCGCGTTGCGTGAAAGCCAGTCCGCCGTTGCAAGAATGCCGCCGAGGTTGTCAGAAGGATGGCCCCATTCCGCCGCCAGCCAGGTATCGTTGAAATCGAGCCAGCGGATCATCGCGCCGATGTTAAATGCCGCCTGGACGGGGTCGAGCTGGAACTGAGTTCCGGGGACGCGCACGCCGTTAGGTACGACGGTGCCGGGGACAATTGGCCCCAACAGTTTTTTACAGGCTGGGTATTCAAGAGCTTCCAGACCGCAGCCGAGAGTGTCGAGCAGGCAGTAGTGCGCGGTGTCGTAGGCCACTCTGGAGCTGATTTCGTAGTTCATGACGTAATCGACGATATCAACGATTTCACGGTCGAATTCCGGGCGGATGTTGTTGATTTGAGCTGACATTGGGTACGTTTCCTTATTGTTATTCGTAGAGGTTTACTGGCGCTTATCCAGCGCGACAAACGGGCGGTCTTCCGGTCCAACGTAATTCGCCGAAGGACGGATAATTTTGTTGTCCTGACGTTGTTCGATAATGTGCGCCGCCCAGCCGGTGACGCGGGCGATAACAAACAGTGGAGTGAACATCTCGGTGGGAACGCCCATCATGTTGTAAGAAACGGCTGAGAACCAGTCGAGATTGGGGAACATCTTTTTCGTCTCCCACATTACCGTTTCCAGGCGATCGGCAATGTTGTACATCTTCAGCGAGCCGCCTTCCTGCGAGAGCTGCTTCGCCACACGCTTGATCACCTGATGGCGCGGGTCGGCGATGGTATAAACCGGATGCCCAAAACCAATCACCACCTCTTTGTTTTCCACGCGCTTACGGATATCTGCTTCGGCTTCGTCCGGCGTTTCGTAGCGTTGCTGGATCTCCAGTGAGACTTCATTCGCCCCGCCATGTTTCGGCCCGCGCAATGCGCCGATTGCGCCAATAATGGCTGAATACATATCAGAGCCGGTGCCGGCAATTACCCGGCTGGTAAAGGTGGAGGCGTTAAACTCATGCTCGGCGTACAGCACCAGCGAAATCTGCATCGCCTTTTCCCAGCTTTGCGATGGCTTTTCGCCATGCAACAGATGCAGGAAGTGACCGCCGATAGAGTCATCATCGGTTTCCGGCTGGATGCGTTCGCCATTGTGGCTGTAGTGATACCAGTAGAGAAGAATCGAACTCAGCGACGCCAACAGTTTGTCGGCAATATCCCGCGCACCAGAGACGGTATGCCCCTCTTTTTCCGGCAGCGTGCAGCCGAGCGCGGAAACGCCGGTGCGCATGACATCCATCGGGTGCGACGCCGCAGGTAGGGCTTCCAGCACGGTACGCACGTTAGCCGGTAAACCACGCAGGGCTTTCAGTTTCGTTTTGTAGGCGGCAAGTTCGTCACGGGTCGGCAGTTTGCCGTGGATCAGCAGATGCGCCACTTCTTCAAATTCGCAATGTTCTGCCAGATCAAGAATATCGTAGCCGCGGTAGTGCAGGTCGTTGCCGCTTTTGCCTACGGTACAAAGCGCGGTGTTACCCGCCGGAACGCCAGAAAGTGCCACAGATTTTTTCGGTTTAATGACATGGGTACTGTTTTGCAGGATCGTTGTGTCGCTCATGTTGTCCTCGTCATTGTTATCATTTGTAGGGTCTGGATTGTTGTCGGATGCGACGCTGTGCGTCTTATCCGACCTGCAGCTCAGTACACTCCGTAGGCCTGATAAATCGCATCAGCGACGCATCAGGCATCGGTTGTCGGATGCGACGCTGTGTGTCTTATCCGATCTGCAGCTCAGTTCCCCCGTAGGCCTGATAAGTCGCGTCAGTGACGCATCAGGCATCGGTTGTCGGATACAACCAACGGACGTTTCTTCTTATTTCGCCTGGCTACGGGCAAACAGGTCGTCGAGTTTCTCTTCGTACTGGTAGTAGTTGATGCTTTCGTACAGTTCGTTGCGGGTTTGCATAGTGTCGATGACGCTTTTCTGCGTACCTTCCTGACGCAAGACGTTGTAGACATGTTCAGCGGCGCGGTTCATGGCGCGGAATGCTGACAGGGGGTAGAGCGCCATCGCCACATGGGCGCTGCGTAATTCGTCGGTAGTAAACAGCGGTGTTGCACCAAATTCAGTAATGTTGGCAAGGATCGGTACCTGCACCGCATCGGCAAACTGGCGGTACATGGCGAGTTCGGTAATCGCCTCCGGGAACAACATCTCGGCACCGGCTTCAACGTAGGCCTGCGCGCGCTCAATCGCGGCGTCCAGCCCTTCTACTGCCAGCGCATCGGTGCGCGCCATGATCACAAAATCAGGATCGGTTTTCGCATCCACCGCCGCACGGATCCGATCCACCATCTCCTCTTTTGAGACGATCGCTTTGTTCGGGCGATGACCACAACGTTTCGCACCTACCTGATCTTCAATATGTAAGCCCGCCGCGCCTGCTTTGATCATCGATTTCACAGTGCGGGCGACGTTAAAGGCCGAAGAGCCAAAACCGATATCTGCATCCACCAGCAGCGGCAGCGAGCAAACGTCAGTGATACGGCGAATGTCGGTCAGCACATCATCAAGAGTAGAAATACCGAGATCGGGCAGCCCCAGAGAACCTGCCGCCACGCCACCGCCGGAAAGATAAATCGCCTGATATCCGGCACGCTGCGCCAACAGCGCATGGTTAGCGTTAATGGTGCCGACAATTTGCAACGGGGTTTCTTTGCTCAGTGCAGCGCGAAACGCTTTGCCTGGAGAGTGTAGAGACATAGCCCATCCTTTGTTATCAACTTGTTATTTGCGTTGATAAACACAAGGCAAGGGGTGTGCCAGAATTATTAAAAATAAAATAATCGATGCATTTCAATTACTTAATTAAAACATTCTTACTTAATGCGCAAATATGCGTTTCAGTTAACGTTTCAGGAAATGTTTCACCGCGTTTCATTGCAACAATTATGAAACAAGACTAAACCCAATATTCGGTTTCTTAACTTTGCGGTGCGCTATGGCACATCCACCACGGCTGAATGACGACAAACCAGTTATCTGGACAGTATCGGTGACGCGACTGTTCGAACTGTTTCGCGATATCAGCCTCGAGTTTGATCATCTGGCGAACATCACCCCTATCCAGCTTGGCTTTGAAAAAGCGGTGGCCTACATCCGCAAGAAACTGGCAAACGAACGCTGCGACGCTATCATCGCTGCTGGCTCTAACGGCGCGTATCTGAAAAGTCGCCTGTCGGTGCCGGTAATTCTGATTAAACCGAGCGGATTCGATGTGTTACAGGCACTGGCAAAAGCGGGAAAACTCACGTCTTCTATCGGCGTTGTCACTTATCAGGAAACCATTCCGGCGCTGGTCGCGTTTCAAAAAACCTTTAATTTGCGTCTCGACCAACGTAGCTACATTACCGAAGAAGACGCACGCGGGCAGATTAACGAGCTCAAAGCTAATGGCACCGAAGCCGTGGTCGGCGCGGGGCTGATTACCGATCTGGCAGAAGAAGCCGGAATAACCGGAATTTTTATCTATTCTGCTGCCACCGTGCGCCAGGCGTTCAGCGATGCGCTGGATATGACGCGTATGTCTCTGCGGAATAATGCCCACAACACGACCCGCAACGCCCTGCGTACTCGTTACGTGCTGGGCGATATGCTTGGTCAATCGCCACAAATGGAACAGGTGCGGCAGACTATTTTGCTGTATGCCCGCTCCAGTGCGGCGGTGTTGATTGAGGGGGAAACGGGGACGGGCAAAGAGCTGGCGGCCCAGGCGATTCATCGGGAATACTTTGCCCGCCACGAAGCGCGACAGGGCAAAAAGTCGCATCCGTTTGTTGCCGTTAACTGCGGAGCGATTGCCGAATCATTGCTGGAAGCGGAGCTGTTTGGCTATGAGGAAGGGGCATTTACCGGCTCACGACGCGGAGGTCGCGCCGGGCTGTTTGAAATTGCTCACGGCGGCACGCTGTTTCTTGATGAGATTGGCGAAATGCCGCTGCCATTGCAGACTCGCCTGTTACGAGTGCTGGAAGAAAAAGAGGTTACCCGCGTCGGCGGGCATCAGCCTGTTCCGGTAAGTGTGCGGGTCATTAGCGCCACCCACTGCAATCTGGAGGAGGATATGCTACAAGGTCAGTTTCGCCGTGATCTGTTTTATCGTCTGAGTATTTTGCGCCTGCAATTACCCCCACTGCGCGAGCGGATTACAGATATTCTGCCGCTGGCAGAGAGCTTTTTGAAAGTGTCACTGGCGGCGCTCTCCGCCCCGTGTTCTGCTGCGTTACGTGAGGGGTTAAATACCTGCCAGGTGGTTTTATTGCACTATGAGTGGCCGGGAAATATTCGAGAACTGCGCAATATGATGGAGCGACTGGCGCTATTTTTAAGTGTGGAACCGACGCCGGATTTAACGCCGCAATTTTTGCAGCTGCTACTGCCGGAACTGGCGCGCGAGTCGGCGAAAATTCCCGCCCCAGCCTTGCTGACACCCCAACAAGCACTGGAGAAATTTAATGGTGATAAAACAGCAGCGGCGAATTATTTAGGTATCAGCCGAACAACGTTCTGGCGGCGGCTGAAAAATTAAATTGCCGGATGCGGCGTGAACGCCCTATCCGGCCTACAAAATCATGAATTTCAATATGTTGCGTTCACCGATAGACGTGCGCATCGGGCATGTTTATATGAATTTCAGAATTACTTCTTCTTATAGATATTTGCCGTGCCGTGGATCTTATTGTCAGTCTGACCGGAGGTCAGTACCAACACATCAGCACCTTTTTCATCCGCTTTTTTGATCAAATCTTCTTTTGCATCTGCAGTCGACATTTCATTACTTGTTGAAATATCACCTATTTTTTCATATTGCGATTCAACCTTTTCAAATTCCGCTTTGGTCATCAATTCAGCGGCATAGACGTTTGTGACAACAAAAGCTAACGCACCAACTAAGAGCTTAGTTCCAGTTTTCATAGGTGAACTCCATAATGTGTGATTGGCTAATGCCCTGAAGCTAACAGTCATCATCAGGGTTGATTAATAAGTAGTTCAGCGGTTAGGAAAAATCCACAGGAAAAGAAAATATATTTGTATTGTTCTTAATGGGGGCTACACTAGCCCCACCGTTTAATACAATTATCGATAGCACGACTTAAATTATTTTTCACAAAAATCTGAAATATCCAACCAGCACAAAAATCAATGCAAAACTCACACTTCTATTGCTATTTTTCCGAATAACAAAACCAACAAAACATATTAATATGATTTTTATTGGTTTTATTGAATTCATTTACATAAACATTCAGATAATTCATCATTATTTTATTTAAAAACAATAAAAAAACATGGCAACATCACTTATTAACCGCCAAATTCTAAAGATACAATGAACAACCAATAGTTGAACAATCTTCTAATAGGCCACATTGAAGCTATTATTCTATAACTGCATGCTTAAGCCTTATTAGATAGCTGGAGAAAAGCACTGCAATGAAACACATCTCGCCATATGATTTTTAAGGATGAAAGTAAGTGATATGAAGTTAACAAAACATGCTTTATCAACGCTGTCTATAGCCATTTTAACCATATTATTTACGCCAGAATCCCTGGCCATCACCCCACCTATAAATTCAGATAGTAATGTTGTCATTAATAATAATGAAGAGGTAAAACTCATTGCCTCAGAGGGCTACGATCCCGGATGGGAGCATTTTAAATCATTGAAAGTAGGTGAAGACTCTAATGGTTCATTGCTCATTGATAATCTTTCATTTACCACTTCATCAGCCAGCATTGGTAATCATGCTGAAGGCACCATCACTTTAACCAATCATACCAACTGGCAGTTAGACACCCCTACTTCCAATATTTTTTTGGGCACTAACGAAGGGTCCGGTACGTTATACGTGTTAGAAGGTAGTAAGATAAGTGGCCTGCAATCAATAAGAATCGGTGAGTTTTATGGTGATGCCAGGGGGACGTTGGTTATTGATGGAGAAAACTCATCAGTCACCACTAACATTGCTATTGTTGGCGATCAGGGAACGGGAAAAGTATCTGTTACTAATGGCGGAACACTCACTTCCCTGAAACAACTGAATATTGGGTATGTTAACGCACATTCTCCTTTGTCAGCTAACCAGAGTAGTTATGGAGAAGTTCAGGTTGCCGACAAAAACTCAACAGTAAATGCCCCATATATACTTCTGGGCGGATATGACCCATCCTCTACTTCTGATACTACCGGGGTCCTCACTGTCAGCAACGATGCCGTAATCAATGCGAGTTTATATATCATGGTTGGCGTCTCCTCTAACGGAACAGGAGTGTTAAATATTGGAGGGGCGCAAGGTGAAGCTGCGCAGCCTGCTGGTTCAATTAATACTCCCGTCATTATTTTAGGAGGGGCAAATACCTCTACTACGTCGATAGTAAACTTTAATCACACCAATGCTAATTTTGTTCTGACCGTACCCATAGATGGCAAAGGCCAGGTTAACCAGGTCGGCTCCGGAACGACAACATTATCCGGTATGAATAACTATGACGGTAATACCTATATAACCAAAGGCAGCCTACGCGCAGGTAACGATAATACCTTCAGCGCCAACTCCGATTATATTGTCGACAGTGGTGGACATCTCGATTTAAACGGTTATTCGCAGGCGTTAAAAACGCTGGCGCTGGCTGGTACGGCGACGCTGTCTTCGTATGAACAGGGCCACGAGTTCACGCCGACCACTCTGACCATTGACGGCAACTATACTGCCAGTGATGGTTTGTTAGTCATGCATACTGTATTAGGCGATGATAATTCCGCAACGGATAAACTCATTGTAAAAGGTGATACTTCCGGTAGCACCCGCGTCATGGTCAACAATGCGGGCGGTCTGGGCGCGGATACCCTGGAAGGGATAAAAATTGTGGAGGTTGACGGCCTGTCAGAGGGCGTTTTCAGTAAAGAAGGCCGTATTGTTGCCGGTCCTTATGACTACAACGTGGTAAAAAGCGACAACCAGAACTGGTTTTTAACCAGTGAAATTCCCGCAGGACCGTATACCCC
>NZ_JACSQI010000013.1 GCF_014836715.1 Escherichia whittamii | reverse complement strand
GCCGTAGCGCCGATGGTAGTGTGGGGTCTCCCCATGCGAGAGTAGGGAACTGCCAGGCATCAAATTAAGCAGAAGGCTCAGTCGAAAGACTGGGCCTTTTGTTTTATCTGTTGTTTGTCGGTGAGAACTCTCCTGAGCAGGACGCCCCGCCATAAACGGGCAGGCATCAAATTGAGCGAAAGGCGACTGATGACAAACGCAAAAACTGCCTGATGCGCTACGCTTATCAGGCCTACATGGTTTATGCAATGTATTGAATTTGCATGATTTTGTAGGCCGGATAAGGCGTTCACGCCGCATCCGGCATGAACAAAGCGCACTTTGTCAGCAATCTGAAGGCCATCCGTCAGGATGGCCTTTTTGCGTTGGTGCAGAAAAAAATGCCGGATGCAACGCTGGCGCGTCTTATCCAGCCTACTCTTGCTTATCCGCCCTGCTTTTGCATCCACTCCGCAACAAAATCAACCAGCCCCTCAATATCATTAATATCCAGTAACGTGACATTAAGATTAAGCGGTACATCGCTGGCTACGGCAATGACATGCCTGTCTATTACCAACTCTTCAGGGACATGTCCGGCCCCTTCGCGAAACAGCACAATCTTCGCGATCTCTTCATGCTTGAACCCTTCGACCAGAATCAAATCCAGTTTTGAGGCATCCATCCGACCAGCGAGAAAATGCAGATCCAGCTCTTCTTCGTCTGGCGTTTCCGTCATCAAGGCCCAACGTTGCTGGCTGGCAACGATGGTTTGAGCCGCCCCAGCCTTGCGCAACTCATAGCTATCTTTGCCTGGCTTATCGACATCCATATCATGATGCGTATGTTTAATCAGCCCCGGGCGGATCCCTCTGGCGCATAATGACGGGATCAGTTTTTTCAGCAGCGTCGTTTTTCCGGTGCCACTCCACGCGGCAAAGGCGAGTAACGGTATCATTGTCTTTCCTGCCATTGGGCAAGTTCCTCTGGCGTATTCACGTTCACAAATGCCTCTTTATGATCGCTGAAATCAACCGCGTGACCGCCAGCCAGGCGCATAAATGCCATTACCCGTCGCTCTCCGGTTCGTAAATATTCCTGCAACAAAGGCTCAATAGTGCGACTTACCAGAGCAATAGTCGGGTGATCTCGTTCACCGTCATGGACCCACACTACAGGAGCATCTTTGCGCTGGTGATTAAGCCGGGAGACTAAATCCTCGGGAATATAGGGCGTATCGCACGGACAAAACAGAAACCACTCGCCTGCTTCCTGCTGCATTACCGAAAGCATTCCCGCCAGCGGGCCAGGGTAATCCGCCAGTGAATCCGCGATTACTTTCAGACCACTTGCCTGATAGATTTCCTGATGGCGATTGGCATTGACCACAACGTGAGACAGCTGCGTCATAAGTGCGTCAGCGACATGCCGCCACAGCGGTTTGCCGTTTAATTCAAGCAACCCTTTATCCGCGCCGCCCATTCTTCTGGCCTTACCGCCCGCCAAAACAACGCCTGTTATCGTCGTCACCAGATTCACCGATATCGCCTCTTTTATTGTGGGATTGACCCTGCTAACGTGTCTGTCTCAAGAGTAAGGAGCATTACTATGAAATGTAAACGTCTGAATGAAGTTATTGAACTCCTCCAGCCAGCCTGGCAAAAAGAGCCAGACCTTAACCTGCTGCAATTTTTGCAGAAACTGGCGAAAGAGTCAGGTTTTGACGGCGATCTGGCGGATTTGACGGATGACATTCTGATCTATCATCTGAAAATGCGCGATTCCGCGAAAGATGCGGTGATCCCAGGGCTGCAGAAAGATTATGAAGAAGACTTCAAAACGGCGCTATTACGCGCGCGTGGCGTAATTAAAGAGTAAAAGCTTGTAAGCGCTACCAACAAAATCATTGTGAAATGATATCCTTCATCATTCGTAATGTTTTCCGGATGATGGGATGAACAACAGCGCTTTTACTTTCCAGACACTACACCCGGATACCATCATGGACGCTCTGTTTGAGCAAGGGATCCGGGTGGATTCCGGTCTTACCCCGCTTAACAGCTATGAAAACCGAGTCTATCAATTTCAGGACGAAGATCGTCGGCGTTTTGTCGTCAAATTTTATCGTCCTGAACGTTGGACAGCAGATCAAATCCTCGAAGAACATCAATTTGCGCTGCAACTGGTAAACGACGAAGTTCCGGTCGCTGCCCCTTTGGCTTTTAACGGCCAGACATTATTGATTCATCAGGGATTTTATTTCGCTGTTTTTCCAAGCGTCGGTGGTCGCCAGTTTGAAGCCGATAATATTGATCAGATGGAAGCGGTTGGTCGTTATCTGGGGCGTATGCACCAGACGGGGCGCAAACAGCTTTTTATCCATCGCCCGACCATCAGTCTGAATGAATATCTCATTGAGCCACGCAAGCTGTTTGAGGACGCTACACTGATACCTTCCGGGTTGAAAGCGGCATTCCTGAAAGCGACAGATGAGCTGATCGCCACCGTTACAGCACACTGGCGGGAGGACTTTACCGTTCTGCGATTACATGGTGACTGCCATGCTGGAAATATTCTCTGGCGCGATGGCCCAATGTTTGTCGATTTGGATGATGCGCGTAATGGTCCTGCAATTCAGGACCTGTGGATGTTGCTGAATGGCGATAAAGCTGAACAGCGGATGCAGTTAGAAACTATTATTGAAGCTTATGAAGAATTTAGCGAGTTCGACACCGCTGAAATCGGACTGATTGAACCTTTACGTGCCATGCGTTTGGTTTATTATCTTGCCTGGCTAATGCGGCGCTGGGCCGATCCCGCGTTCCCGAGAAATTTCCCATGGTTAACCGGGGAAGATTACTGGCTGCGACAGACGGCGACTTTTATAGAGCAGGCAAAAGTTCTACAAGAACCCCCTTTGCAATTAACACCTATGTATTAATCGGAGAGAGTAAATCATGAAAAAGATTTGGCTGGCGCTGGCTGGTTTGGTTTTAGCGTTTAGCGCATCGGCGGCGCAGTATGAAGATGGTAAACAATACACCACGCTGGAAAAGCCGGTTGCTGGCGCACCGCAAGTGCTGGAGTTTTTCTCTTTCTTCTGCCCGCACTGCTATCAGTTTGAAGAAGTTCTGCATATTTCTGAGAACGTGAAGAAAAAACTGCCGGAAGGTGTGAAGATGACTAAATACCACGTCAACTTCATGGGCGGGGAGTTGGGTCAATCTCTGACACAAGCGTGGGCTGTGGCGATGGCGCTGGGCGTAGAAGATAAAGTGACTGTGCCGTTGTTTGAAGGCGTACAGAAAACACAGACCATTCGCTCTACCGCCGACATTCGCGATGTCTTCATCAACGCAGGTATTAAAGGCGAAGAGTATGATGCAGCATGGAACAGCTTTGTTGTTAAATCTCTGGTCGCACAGCAAGAAAAAGCGGCTGCAGATGTACAATTGCGTGGCGTTCCAGCGATGTTTGTTAACGGTAAATATCAGCTGAATCCGCAGGGTATGGATACCAGCAATATGGATGTTTTTGTTCAGCAGTATGCTGATACAGTGAAATATCTGTCTGAGAAAAAATAATTTATTGTAATTTACATAAAGCCCGTGAATATTCACGGGCTTTTTTGTTGTTTAATCAATATAAATACTTTCTGATAATTCACCTCGTTTCTGGACATTTTAATATCAAGCGCGGATATTAAAAGTTTTGCTGTTTTATCAGGGAATATTAGAAATGATACGTAAGTCAGCCACAGGCGTTATTGTTGCGTTAGCCATTATCTGGGGCGGTGGAACATGGTATGAAGGGACTCAAATCCAGCCTGGCGTCGAAAAATTTATTAAAGATTTTAACGACAGTAAAAAGAAGGGCGAGCATGCCTATGATATGACCGCCAGCTATAAAAACTTTGATAAAGGTTTTTTTAGCTCTCACTTTCAAATGATTATTACATTTGATAAAGGTGCGCCAGATCTCAATATCAAGCCAGGACAAGGTATTGCATTTGATGTGAATGTCGATCATGGTCCCTTGCCGCTATCAATGTTAAAAAGCGGCAATATCTTGCCTGCTATGGCGGCAGCAAAAGTTAAATTAGTCAATAATGAACTGACACAACCGCTATTTATTGCCGCAAAAGATAGAGCGCCCGTCGAAGCGACATTGCGGTTCGCCTTTGGCGGTTCTTTCTCTACAACGCTGGACGTTGCCCCAGCAGAGTATGGAAAACTTTCCTTTGGTGAAGGTCGGTTTACTTTTAATGGCGATGACAGTTCATTGTCTAACCTCGATGTTGAAGGTAAAGTCGAAGATATCGTTCTGGAATTATCGCCAATGAACAAAATCACGGCGAAAAACTTTACCGTTAACTCCCTGACACGATTAGAAGAAAAGAAATTTCCACTTGGTGAAAGCGAGTCGAAATTTAATCAGATTAGCATTATCAATCACGGTGACGAAGTTGCCAAAATCGACGCTTTCGTCGCGAAAACCACACTACAGCGCGTGAAAGATAAAGATTATATCAATGCCAATCTGACCTACGAAATTGATAAGTTAACAAAAGGGAATCAGCAACTCGGTAGCGGTCAGTGGTCATTGATTGCTGAATCTATTGATCCCTTAGCCGTTCGTCAGTTTGTCATCCAGTATAATATTACGATGCAGAAGCAACTTGCAGCACACCCTGAGTTAAAAAATGATGAAGCTGCACTGGAAGAAATGAATACTGTATTGTTCAAAGAGTATTTGCCGTTATTACAAAAAAGTGAGCCGATCATTAAACTACCTATAAGCTGGAAGAACGCAGTCGGCGAACTAAATGCTAATCTGGATATTAGTATTGCCGATCCAGCCAAATCCTCGTCATCCACAAACAAAGATATCAAATCGTTCAATTTGAACGTGGCTTTACCGCTTAATGTCGTTACTGAAACAGCAAAGCAACTTAATTTATCTGAAGGAATGGATGCTGAAAAAGCTCAAAAGCTGGCTGATAAACAAATCGGAGGAATGGCAACATTAGGTAAGATGTTTCAGTTAATCACAATTGACAACAATATCGCCTCGCTGCAACTGCATTATTTGCCAGGTAAAGTTGTTTTTAACGGTCAGGAGATGAGCGAAGAAGAGTTTATGTCTCGTGCCGGACGTTTAGTGCATTAAAATGATAACTCGCCTCTGCTAATACGGAGGCGAGTTATAACTACTTATCCTGATGCTGTGATGACATCAGTGAAGTCAGAAGTCGGTCTTTTTCCTGCCACAGTGTGTTCAGCCACTGCTGAAAATGACGTTTGAAGCTTTTGTCATTGATATAGTCGCCATGCAACTCTTCAGCAATAGGTTGTAAATCCACATGCACGACAATCCGCGTCAGTTTGCCACTTAACATATCGAAGAATGGCTGGCGGTTATTGTCCGGATAACACAGCGTAACATTGAGTAGTTTATCAAATTGTTTACCCAGCACATTCAGCGTCATCGCGATACCGGCGGCTTTGGGAGGCAGGAGGTTTTTAAATGTCGAGTGGGTTTGCTGGCGTTTCTGTTCAGTAAAACGAGAGCCTTCAACAAAATTCACAATCGTGGTGGGATGCAGGCGAAACTTTTCGCAAGACCGACGAGTAGTTTCAACATCTTTACCGCGTCGTTCCGGATGACGTATCAAATAAGCGCGGGAATAGCGCTTCATAAACGGCATATCCAGCGCCCAGCATGCCAGGCCAAGGAAAGGCACCCAGGCCAGTTGCTGCTTGAGAAAATATTTGTTCATTGGAATATGCTTACGAAACAACACGCACAGCACAACAATATCAGCCCAACTGCGGTGATTACAAATAAGCAGATACCAGTTCTTCTTACTTAGTCCTTCCAGTCCGCGAACTTCCCATTGCAGGTGTGGGTTAAGGTGCAGTAATAGCGCTAATCCTTCACACCAGCAATACATCATAAAATCACAAAAAAGCGATACCTTTCGCCAAATCACTGGCACAGGTAACAATAGTTTTACGATCCCGGCAATGATGATCGGGACAGAACAAAAAATGGTGACCAAAATGGTCAATACGATACTCACCAAAAGTGTTATCGCAGCGAGTATTCTCGTCATAATTAAATTATTCAAAAGGTTAGCCATAGACAGTGCGCTAAAGAAGCGCAAGGCGCAGATTTTAGCAGAAAATGGTCCAAATAACGGATGATCCTTAAATAGAAAAATAATTAATATCTATCCACATTAGAAAAAATCCCTATTACTCAATCACCAGCAATGCTTTTATTTTTAACTTTATGAAAAACAACAACAAAGATAATGCTGTAACAAGCATGATAATAAATTAAAAGCGATGTAAATAATTTATACACAAAGTTATCCACACGACCATTTGCGAGCGATCCAGAAGATCTACAAAAGATTTTCACGAAAAGTGGTGAAAAACTCATGTTTTCATCCTGTCTGTGGCATCCTTTACCCATAATCTGATAAACAGGCACGGACATTATGGTTCAGATCCCCCAAAACCCACTTATCCTTGTAGATGGTTCATCTTATCTTTATCGCGCATATCACGCGTTTCCGCCGCTGACTAACAGCGCAGGCGAGCCAACCGGTGCGATGTACGGTGTCCTCAACATGCTGCGTAGTCTGATCATGCAATACCAACCGACGCATGCAGCGGTGGTCTTTGACGCCAAGGGAAAAACCTTTCGTGATGAACTGTTTGAACATTACAAATCACATCGCCCGCCAATGCCGGACGATTTGCGCGCGCAGATCGAACCCCTGCACACAATGGTAAAAGCGATGGGGCTGCCTCTGCTGGCCGTTTCTGGCGTAGAAGCAGACGATGTTATTGGCACTCTGGCGCGCGAAGCAGAAAAAGCCGGGCGTTCGGTATTGATCAGCACCGGTGATAAAGATATGGCGCAGCTGGTGACGTCAAATATCACGCTTATCAACACCATGACAAATACTATCCTCGGCCCGGAAGAGGTGGTGAATAAGTATGGCGTACCACCAGAACTGATTATCGACTTCCTGGCTCTGATGGGCGACTCCTCCGATAACATACCGGGCGTACCGGGCGTCGGCGAAAAAACTGCGCAGGCACTGCTACAAGGTCTTGGCGGCCTGGATACGCTGTATGCCGAGCCGGAAAAAATTGCTGGGTTGAGCTTCCGCGGCGCGAAAACAATGGCGGCGAAGCTTGAGCAAAATAAAGAGGTGGCCTATCTCTCTTACCAGCTAGCGACGATTAAAACTGATGTTGAGCTGGAACTGACCTGCGAACAACTGGAAGTACAGCAACCGGCGGCTGAAGAGTTGTTGGGACTGTTCAAAAAGTATGAGTTCAAGCGTTGGACTGCTGATGTCGAAGCGGGCAAATGGTTACAGGCCAAAGGGGCGAAACCAGCAGCCAGGCCGCAGGAAACCATTGTTGTCGACGAAACCCCAGAAGTGACTGCAACAGCGATTTCTTACGATAACTACGTCACTATTCTGGACGAAGAAACTCTGAAAGCATGGATTACGAAGCTGGAAAAAGCGCCTGTATTTGCGTTTGATACCGAAACCGACAGCCTCGATAACATCTCTGCCAACCTGGTAGGGCTTTCTTTTGCTATCGAACCTGGCGTAGCGGCCTATATCCCGGTTGCTCATGATTATCTTGATGCGCCCGATCAGATTTCCCGCGAGCGCGCGCTCGAACTGCTGAAACCGCTGCTGGAAGATGAAAAGGCGCTGAAGGTCGGGCAAAACCTGAAATACGATCGCGGCATTCTGGCGAACTACGGTATTGAACTGCGTGGGATTGCCTTTGATACCATGCTGGAGTCCTACATTCTCAACAGTGTTGCCGGTCGTCACGATATGGACAGCCTTGCGGAACGTTGGTTGAAACATAAAACCATCACTTTTGAAGAGATTGCCGGTAAAGGTAAAAATCAACTGACCTTTAACCAGATTGCCCTGGAAGAGGCCGGACGCTATGCTGCCGAAGATGCGGATGTCACCTTACAATTGCATCTGAAAATGTGGCCGGACCTGCAAAAACACAAAGGGCCACTGAACGTCTTCGAAAACATCGAAATGCCGCTGGTGCCGGTGCTTTCGCGCATCGAACGTAACGGTGTGAAGATCGATCCGAAAGTGCTGCACAATCATTCTGAAGAACTCACCCTGCGTCTGGCAGAGCTGGAAAAGAAAGCGCATGAAATTGCAGGTGAAGAATTTAACCTTTCTTCCACCAAACAATTGCAAACTATTCTTTTTGAAAAACAGGGTATTAAGCCGCTGAAGAAAACGCCGGGTGGTGCGCCGTCAACATCTGAAGAGGTACTGGAAGAGCTGGCGTTGGACTACCCGCTGCCAAAAGTGATTCTGGAGTATCGTGGCCTGGCGAAGCTGAAATCGACCTACACCGACAAGCTGCCGCTGATGATCAACCCGAAAACCGGGCGCGTGCATACTTCCTATCACCAGGCAGTAACTGCGACGGGACGTTTATCCTCAACCGATCCTAACCTGCAAAACATTCCGGTGCGTAACGAAGAAGGTCGCCGTATCCGCCAGGCATTTATTGCGCCGCAGGATTACGTGATTGTCTCGGCGGACTACTCACAAATTGAGTTGCGCATCATGGCGCATCTTTCACGAGACAAAGGCTTGTTGACTGCGTTTGCTGAAGGAAAAGACATCCACCGGGCAACGGCGGCGGAAGTGTTTGGTTTACCGCTGGAAACCGTTACCAGCGAACAGCGCCGTAGCGCGAAAGCGATCAACTTCGGCCTGATTTATGGTATGAGCGCTTTCGGCCTGGCGCGGCAATTGAACATTCCGCGTAAAGAAGCGCAGAAATACATGGACCTTTACTTCGAACGCTACCCTGGCGTACTGGAGTATATGGAACGCACTCGTGCTCAGGCGAAAGAGCAGGGATACGTTGAAACCCTGGACGGACGTCGCCTCTATCTACCGGATATCAAATCCAGCAACGGTGCGCGCCGTGCCGCGGCTGAACGCGCAGCCATTAACGCACCAATGCAGGGAACCGCAGCAGATATCATCAAACGGGCGATGATTGCCGTTGATGCATGGCTACAGGAAGAGCAGCCACGCGTGCGTATGATCATGCAGGTACACGATGAACTGGTGTTTGAAGTTCATAAAGATGATGTCGATGCGGTAGCGAAGAAGATCCATCAGTTGATGGAAAACTGTACCCGCCTGGATGTGCCGTTGCTGGTGGAAGTGGGAAGTGGCGAAAACTGGGATCAGGCGCACTAAGATTTGCCTTAACAAGCCTTTTTTTCGTAACTAAGCAACATAACCAGCCACGATTTGTGATGGGTATTAGAAATTCCTATGCAACAACTGAAAAAAAATTACAAAAAGTGCTTTCTGAACTGAACAAAAAAGAGTAAAGTTAGTCGCGTAGGGTACAGAGGTAAGATGTTCTATCTTTCAGACCTTTTACTTCACGTAATCGGATTTGGCTGAATTTTTTAGCCGCCCCAGTCAGTAATGACTGGGGCGTTTTTTATTGTGCGAAAGAAAAACTCCGTATTGCCGGATGTGTTGTGCTTAACAGGCCTGCGGTGGATGTAACTCATTGAATTTGCATGATTTTACGTGCCGGAAATGCGATATCCGGCACATGCATAAGGGCTATAAAGTTATTCGCCTTCCTGCGTCTCTTCAACGGGTTGCATCTCGCTAAACCAGGTATCCAGTTTCTGGCGAAGCTTATCCACACCTTGCTTCTTCAGAGAAGAGAATGTCTCTACCTGCACATCACCGTTAAACGCCAGCACAGCTTCACGCACCATATTCAATTGCGCTTTACGTGCGCCGCTCGCCAGTTTGTCCGCTTTGGTCAGCAGCACCAGTACGGCGATATTACTGTCCACCGCCCACTCAATCATCTGCTGGTCGAGATCTTTCAGCGGATGGCGAATATCCATCAGCACAACCAGGCCTTGTAGACTCTGACGTTTTTCGAGGTACTCGCCGAGTGCGCGCTGCCATTTGCGCTTCATCTCTTCAGGAACTTCCGCGTAGCCATAACCAGGCAAGTCGACCAGACGTTTGCCGTCAGCCACTTCAAACAGGTTGATAAGCTGGGTACGTCCTGGTGTTTTCGAGGTCCGCGCCAGGCTTTTCTGGTTAGTCAGCGTGTTCAGCGCGCTGGATTTGCCTGCGTTGGAACGGCCTGCAAAAGCCACTTCGATCCCGGTATCGGAAGGTAAGTGGCGAATATCAGGCGCACTCATCACAAAATGCGTCTGTTGATAATTCAAATTAGTCAAAGCGGTCGTCTCCGTCAGTCAAAGCTTTACGGCGATTATACCTGAACCACAATAAAAGACGGATTTTTCGGCGTGAACGGTGTAAGTAAATACCATGTGCTTTGTGAGACATTGCCGATTGCTTTTATGAGAAATCGAAGAGAAATTTCTGCGACGCATGTCAAATAGGCTAAATAAATCATGTGATTAGTTTTATACAATAATCTGAAAATGAGTAAATACTGATGATAGTTTATTGTTTGTTTAACACAGAAGCGTAAAGTAGCACCCATAGAGCGAGGATGCTAACAGGAACGATGACTCAGGATGAGGGTCAGGAGCGCCAGGAGGCGAAGACAGAGGATTGTCAGGAAGACAAACGTCCGGAGACGTCACTAAAGGGAAATGGAATCAACACGGAATGTTCCGGCTAATGGAAAAACAGGGTGTGTTGGCGGCCTGCAAGGATTGTAAGACCCGTTAAGGGTTGTGAGTCAGGAAAAAAGGCGACAGAGTAATCTGTCGCCTTTTTTCTTTGCTTGCTTTCTGTTAGATTCCGCCGCAAATCTATACTAAATAAAACGGCTAAAAGACGAACCATTATGAAACCATCATCTTCAAACTCACGCAGCAAAGGTCACGCAAAAGCGCGTCGAAAAACACGTGAGGAGCTGGATCAGGAAGCTCGTGACCGCAAGCGTCAGAAAAAACGCCGTGGTCATGCACCAGGCAGCCGCGCAGCGGGCGGTAGCGTTACTTCGGGTAGCAAAGGCCAGAATGCACCGAAAGATCCACGTATTGGCAGTAAAACCCCTATTCCATTGGGCGTGACTGAAAAAGTCACCAAACAGCACAAACCGAAGAGTGAGAAACCTATGCTTTCACCGCAGGCTGAGTTGGAGTTACTGGAGACGGATGAGCGTCTGGATGCGCTGCTGGAACGTCTGGAAGCAGGCGAAACCCTGAGCGCTGAAGAGCAATCCTGGGTGGATGCCAAGTTGGATCGTATTGATGAGCTGATGCAGAAACTCGGCCTCTCTTATGACGATGACGAAGAAGAGGAAGAAGACGAGAAGCAAGAAGACATGATGCGTCTGCTGCGGGGCAACTAACAGATTGCCACCGTGGGCCTTCCTGTTCTGCTGATAACCCTTCCGGTTATATGTTATCTGGTGTGGTTATTCGTTAAACTACAGCGGTTGTCGCGGCGACAAAAGTGGCTGCGCAACCGGCTGATGACCCGAAACGGGCATCCGTCGGTACGCCGTAGCCGCCAGAGACGCCATCGGAAGGAGTGAGCATGTCTGTACAGCAAATCGACTGGGACCTGGCCCTGATCCAGAAATATAACTATTCCGGGCCACGATACACCTCGTACCCGACCGCGCTGGAGTTTTCAGAAGACTTCGGCGAACAGGCGTTTCTACAAGCCGTGGCGCGCTACCCTGAGCGTCCCTTATCTCTCTACGTTCATATTCCGTTCTGCCACAAGCTTTGCTACTTCTGTGGTTGCAATAAGATAGTGACTCGTCAGCAGCACAAGGCCGATCAGTATCTGGACGTGCTTGAGCAAGAAATCGTTCATCGTGCGCCGCTATTTGCCGGACGCAAGGTGAGCCAATTGCACTGGGGCGGCGGTACGCCAACGTACCTGAATAAAGCGCAAATCAGCCGCCTGATGAAGCTACTGCGGGAAAACTTCCAGTTCAATGCCGATGCGGAGATCTCGATCGAAGTCGATCCGCGCGAAATCGAACTGGATGTACTCGATCATTTACGCGCCGAAGGCTTTAATCGTCTGAGTATGGGCGTGCAGGACTTCAACAAAGAAGTGCAACGTCTGGTTAACCGCGAGCAGGATGAAGAGTTCATCTTTGCGCTGCTTAACCATGCGCGTGAGATTGGCTTTACCTCCACCAACATTGACCTCATTTACGGTCTGCCGAAACAAACGCCGGAGAGTTTCGCCTTTACCCTGAAACGCGTGGCGGAACTGAACCCCGATCGTCTGAGCGTCTTTAACTACGCGCATCTGCCAACTATTTTTGCCGCCCAGCGCAAAATCAAAGATGCCGACCTGCCGAGTCCGCAGCAAAAACTGGATATCTTGCAGGAAACTATCGCCTTCCTGACGCAATCGGGCTATCAGTTTATTGGTATGGATCACTTTGCCCGCCCGGACGACGAGCTGGCGGTGGCCCAGCGTGAAGGTGTGCTGCATCGTAACTTCCAGGGCTATACCACTCAGGGTGATACCGATCTGCTTGGGATGGGCGTTTCAGCCATCAGC
Source organism: Escherichia whittamii (assembly GCF_014836715.1). Lineage (GTDB taxonomy): Bacteria > Pseudomonadota > Gammaproteobacteria > Enterobacterales > Enterobacteriaceae > Escherichia > Escherichia whittamii. The sequence goes on along the minus strand of NZ_JACSQI010000013.1, from coordinate 129,259 downwards.
ATGATTGGCGACTGCTACGCGCAGAACCAGAAAGAGTTAAAGCATTACTATCAGCAGGTGGATGAACAAGGCAATGCGCTGTGGCGCGGTATTGCGCTAACGCGTGATGACTGTATTCGCCGCGATGTGATTAAGTCGCTAATCTGCAACTTCCGTCTGGATTACGCCCCCATTGAGCAGCAGTGGGATTTGCACTTCGCTGATTACTTTGCGGAAGATCTCAAGCTACTGGCCCCATTAGCAAAAGATGGGCTGGTGGATGTCAATGAGAAGGGGATTAAGGTGACGGCGAAAGGTCGCTTGCTGATCCGCAACATTTGCATGTGCTTCGATACTTATCTGCGCCAGAAAGCGCGGATGCAGCAGTTCTCACGGGTGATTTAAATAGTAAATGGCGCTTCGTTTACAAGTTAGAAAACGAAAGCGCCATTAATGTGCTGAGAACAAGGTTGCCTGATGCGCTACGTTTATCAGGCCTACAAAATCTGTTTTTGTACGCCGCATCCGGCATAGACAACGAGCTTCAGCTAAATAGCCCAATCATTGCGGCACACAGCACGGCAGCAACGGCAGTTTGCGGCGTGTGGCTGTTAACTGCGCCACTTGATAGCAGATTAATTATTGATTCCAGCATAATGATACTCCCCCCGTTTTCCGGGCAAGATCATACTGAACTTATCGGAACAGTAAAGCGCAAAATAACAGCAATTTGCGCTCAATAATCAATCTTTACACGGCGAGCCTGAATCACTCCATTCCCAGTTCTTTTAACTTACGTGTCAGGGTGTTACGCCCCCAGCCAAGTAAGCGCGCTGCTTCCTGTTTATGCCCCTGCGTATGTCGCAACGCGGTAGTCAGTAACGTCCGCTCCAACTCTGGCTGCGCTTCAGACAGCAAGTTTTGATGACCGGAACGTAGCGCCCGATCTGCCCACTGTGCTAACAGCGTTGCCCAACTGTCCGGCTGCATTTGTGAAGTGCTTTCCGGTACGGTTGATTCAAACAATTCGCCAGGCAAATCCTGAATCAACACTTCCTGTCCGGCGGCCATCACGGTTAACCAACGGCAGGTGTTTTCCAGCTGGCGCACGTTACCCGGCCACGCCAGACGTGTCAGAGCGGCTTCGGTTTCCGGATGCAGCAGTTTGGCTTCGACACCCAGTTCGCGGGCGGCAACCTGCAGGAAATGGCGTGCCAGACGGGGAATATCTTCCCTACGCTCGCGCAGCGGCGGCAGATGAACACGGATAACGTTCAGGCGGTGGAACAAATCCTCGCGGAACTTGCCTTCCTGCACCCGCTGTTCGAGATTCTGGTGAGTGGCAGCGATAATCCGCACATCCACTTTCACCGGCGCATAGCCACCAACGCGATAAAACTGACCGTCTGCCAGCACGCGCAGCAAACGGGTCTGCACATCCAGCGGCATGTCGCCAATTTCATCAAGGAATAACGTGCCGCCATCGGCCTGTTCAAAACGCCCCTGACGAACGGTATTAGCACCGGTAAATGCGCCTTTCTCGTGACCAAACAGTTCTGATTCGATCAAATCCTTCGGGATAGCCGCCATATTCAGTGCGATAAACGGCGCTTTGGCTCGCGGACTGTGGCGATGCAGGGCATGAGCGACCAGCTCTTTACCGGTGCCGGATTCGCCGTTGATCAGCACGCTAATGGAAGAACGCGAGAGCCGACCGATAATACGGAACACGTCCTGCATGGCTGGCGCTTCGCCGATGATATCGGTCGTCGGGCCGTTAAGCTGAACATTACGCGGTTGCTGCTGTTCCTGGTAATGGCTGATGGCGCGCTCAACCAGCGCCACGGCCTCGTCGATATCAAACGGTTTGGGCAGATAATCAAACGCCCCTTGTTGATAGGCGCTAACGGCAGCATCCAGATCCGAGTGCGCAGTCATAATGATGACCGGAAGCATTGGATGACGCTGTTTAATCTGTTTAAGCAGCGCCAGTCCGTCCATGCCGGGCATGCGGATATCCGACAGCAACACATCCGGCGTTTTGCTCGCCAGTGCTTCCAGCACTTCTGCGCCGTTCTCAAACGTCGTACAGGTTAAACCCGCCCCAGCGAGCGCACGTTCAAGCACCCAACGGATGGAACTATCGTCATCGACTACCCAGACTATCCCTTGTTGCATAAACGTCACCTTTATTTCCTGATAGGCAGGTAAACCGAGAACTCGGTATGACCTGGCCAACTGGTAAATTCAATTTTGCCTGAATGCTGATCAATTAAATTACGGGCGATGGATAAGCCAAGCCCGGTGCCACCTTCGCGACCGCTGACCATCGGGTAAAAAAGCGTATCCTGCAAATGAGGTGGAATGCCTGGCCCGTTATCTTCCACATCAATTCGCGCCGCCAGCCGATAACGCTCGCCATGTAAGGTCAGTTGAAACGCGGTGCGGGTACGCAGAATAATTTCGCCGCCTTCCGATCCCAGTGCCTGTAGCGCATTGCGCACAATATTCAGCAGGACCTGTTCAATCTGCTCTGGATCGTGCGCCAGTTCCGGCAGGCTGGGGTCGTAATCACGAATCAACCGCACGTTGTCCGGCAGTTCCATCGACACCAGCGTCACCACGCGTTCAGCCACTTTGTGAATACTTTCGATGACACGCGTACCGGGCAGTTGCGGCCCCAGCAGACGGTCGACCAGATTACGTAACCTGTCCGCCTGTTCGATAATCACTTTGGTATATTCCAGCAGTGACGGGTCGGGCAAGGCTTTGCTGAGTAACTGCGCCGCGCCGCGTAAACCGCCAAGCGGATTTTTAATCTCATGCGCAAGGCCACGGACCAAATCACGGGCAGCAACCTGCTGGGCGTGCTGTAGCTGTTCCTGACTTAAACGGCGCTGGTTATCCATCGGTGCCATTTCCAGCAGAATCATGCCGTCTGGCATGCGCTGGGCCGTCACAGAAAGAATATGCGAGCGCCCATCGATCACCAGCGTCACTTCGTTATCGGTAAAACCTTGCCCCGCCTCCAGGCTTTCTTGCATCAGCTCGATATTTAGTGAGAAGTAGCTCAACAGTTCAGGTAACGGCGTACCAAACAATTTGCGGGAGCTTTGAGCGAGCAGTTGTTGCGCGGCGGGGTTGGCGTAATGGATCGCCAGGTTGTCATCAATTAACAAAATACTGTTAATCAGCGAGTTGAGGATCTGCCCAGCATCGGGCTGCGTGCCTGTTGCCATAAAGCAGTCTCCTGAACAGGTTGCACCATTTTAGTGCATTATAGCTTTTTACGGATAAAAAGCGCGAAGCATCACAGAAGTTACGGAGAAAAAAGCCCATGCAGAGATGGGCTGAAATTTCCACGGCAACTAAAAACCAGTCCCATCAGGCTATTTTATTTGCCATTTTGAACCTGGGCAGTGCTCGAACTCCTCACGTACTGGTGTACGCTCCGGGTTCTGCGCGCTGTCCGTGTTCAAACTGGCTGCAACAATTACGCCAGATGGGCCTGGTTTGAACCCCCGGCTTTTTAGCACCGGGTATTACAACTTCAACTATTAGACGCTGTAGTACAGCTCAAACTCTACCGGGTGCGGAGTCATACGCACGCGGTCATCTTCTTCGCGACGCAGAGCGATGTACGCATCAATCGCTTCATCAGTGAACACGCCACCGGCTTTCAGGAACTCGCGGTCCAGATCCAGTTCGTTCAGTGCTTCTTCCAGAGAGCCTGCAACTTGTGGGATCTCTTTCGCTTCTTCCGGCGGCAGGTCATACAGGTTTTTGTCCATGGCTTCGCCCGGGTGGATCTTGTTCTTGATGCCATCAAGGCCGGCCATCAGCAGGGCAGCAAAGCACAGGTACGGGTTAGCTGCCGGGTCCGGGAAACGCACTTCGATACGACGTGCTTTCGGAGAAGAAACCACCGGAATACGGATAGATGCAGAACGGTTACGCGCAGAGTAAGCCAGCATTACCGGAGCTTCGTAGCCCGGGACCAGACGCTTGTAAGAGTTGGTGGTCGGGTTTGCCAGGGCGTTAATTGCTTTAGCGTGTTTGATTACGCCGCCAATGTAGTACAGCGCCTGCTCAGACAGACCTGCATATTTGTCGCCCGCGAACAGGTTGACGCCGTTTTTAGACAGTGACATGTGGCAGTGCATACCGGAGCCGTTATCACCGAACATCGGTTTTGGCATAAAGGTCGCGGTTTTACCGAAGCGGTGCGCCACGTTGTGAACAACATATTTGTAGATCTGAATTTCGTCAGCTTTTTTGGTCATGGTATTGAAGCGGGTTGCCACTTCGTTCTGACCTGCAGTTGCAACTTCGTGGTGATGAGCTTCAACCACCAGACCCATCTGTTCCATCACCAGACACATTTCAGAACGGATATCCTGAGCTGAGTCTACTGGCGGAACCGGGAAGTAACCGCCTTTCACTGCCGGACGGTGACCTTTGTTGCCACCTTCGTATTGGGTGGAGGAGTTCCACGCGCCTTCGATATCGTCGATAGCAACGTGAGAACCGGAGATAGAAGATCCGAAACGGATGTCATCGAACAGGAAGAATTCTGGTTCTGGCCCGAACAGTACGGTATCGGCAATGCCAGTGGAACGCAGGTAATCTTCAGCGCGCTTCGCAATAGAGCGCGGGTCACGGTCATAGCCTTGCAGGGTGCCAGGTTCAAGGATGTCGCAACGGATAATCAGGGTAGAGTCGGCGAAGAACGGGTCAATCACTGCGGTGGATGCGTCTGGCATCAGCACCATGTCGGACTCGTTAATGCCTTTCCAGCCGCCAATCGAGGAGCCGTCAAACATTTTGCCTTCTTCGAAGAATTCAGCATTCACCTGATGAGCAGGGATAGTGACGTGCTGTTCTTTACCTTTAGTATCGGTGAAGCGCAAATCAACAAACTTCACTTCGTGCTCGTTCAGCATCGTCAGTACGTGTTCAGCGGACATACTTTAACTCTCCTGGATTGGTCATGGTCGTCGTGGTAACGAAATCTGCAATTATTTTGGCCGTGTCGCCGTAAAAAAGATAAAGCGAAATCTGTGCCAACTTTTAAATTACCCCTAAAAGGCGTTATCATGCTTAACATCGTGCAAAAGGGCTGCACCATGTTGAGAATGTTGCACCAATATAGTGCTTTAATGGAAACACTAAGCACTATATTGGTGCAATGACCTTTGGATAACCCTTTTTATGCTCCGTGAAAGCGATCACAAAGGAACTCTGCAATACTTGTTTGCGGAGGATGTTTGTGATCCTGTTTTGTAGTGCGATTAATCCGTGTACAATAACGCGCTATTTCTAATGCCTGAGGCAAAGTTGTGATCGAAAAATTGCGTAACATCGCCATCATCGCGCACGTCGACCATGGTAAAACCACCCTGGTAGACAAGCTGCTCCAACAATCCGGTACGTTCGACTCTCGTGCCGAAACCCAAGAGCGCGTGATGGACTCCAACGATTTGGAGAAAGAGCGTGGGATTACCATCCTCGCGAAAAACACCGCTATCAAATGGAATGATTACCGTATCAACATCGTTGATACCCCGGGGCACGCCGACTTCGGTGGTGAAGTTGAACGTGTAATGTCCATGGTAGACTCAGTGCTGCTGGTGGTTGACGCATTTGACGGCCCAATGCCGCAAACGCGTTTCGTAACCAAAAAAGCGTTTGCTTATGGCCTGAAGCCTATCGTTGTTATCAACAAAGTTGACCGCCCTGGCGCGCGTCCTGACTGGGTTGTGGATCAGGTATTCGACCTGTTCGTTAACCTCGACGCGACCGACGAACAGCTGGACTTCCCAATCGTTTATGCTTCTGCGCTGAACGGCATCGCGGGTCTGGACCATGAAGATATGGCGGAAGACATGACCCCGCTGTATCAGGCGATTATTGACCATGTTCCTGCGCCGGACGTTGACCTTGACGGTCCGTTCCAGATGCAGATTTCTCAGCTCGATTACAACAGCTATGTTGGCGTTATCGGCATTGGCCGCATCAAGCGCGGTAAAGTGAAGCCGAACCAGCAGGTTACTATCATCGATAGCGAAGGCAAAACCCGTAACGCGAAAGTCGGTAAAGTGCTGGGCCACCTCGGTCTGGAACGTATTGAAACCGATCTGGCGGAAGCTGGCGATATCGTGGCGATCACGGGCCTTGGCGAACTGAATATTTCTGACACCGTTTGCGACACGCAAAACGTTGAAGCGCTGCCGGCACTCTCCGTTGATGAGCCGACCGTTTCTATGTTCTTCTGCGTTAACACCTCGCCGTTCTGCGGTAAAGAAGGTAAGTTCGTAACCTCTCGTCAGATCCTGGATCGTCTGAACAAAGAACTGGTACACAACGTTGCGCTGCGCGTAGAAGAAACCGAAGACGCCGATGCGTTCCGCGTTTCTGGTCGCGGCGAACTGCACCTGTCTGTTCTTATCGAAAACATGCGTCGTGAAGGTTTCGAACTGGCGGTATCCCGTCCGAAAGTAATCTTCCGTGAAATCGACGGTCGTAAACAAGAGCCGTACGAAAACGTGACTCTGGACGTTGAAGAACAGCATCAGGGTTCTGTGATGCAGGCGCTGGGCGAACGTAAAGGCGACCTGAAGAACATGAATCCAGACGGTAAAGGCCGCGTACGTCTCGACTACGTGATCCCAAGCCGTGGTCTGATTGGCTTCCGTTCCGAATTCATGACCATGACCTCTGGTACGGGTCTGCTGTACTCCACCTTCAGCCACTACGACGACGTACGTCCGGGTGAAGTGGGTCAGCGTCAGAACGGCGTACTGATCTCTAACGGTCAGGGTAAAGCAGTAGCGTTCGCGCTGTTCGGTCTGCAGGATCGCGGTAAGCTGTTCCTCGGTCACGGTGCAGAAGTTTACGAAGGTCAGATTATCGGTATTCACAGCCGCTCTAACGACCTGACTGTAAACTGCCTGACCGGTAAGAAACTGACCAACATGCGTGCTTCCGGTACTGACGAAGCCGTTGTTCTGGTTCCGCCTATCCGCATGACTCTGGAACAAGCTCTGGAATTCATCGATGATGACGAACTGGTAGAAGTGACTCCGACCTCTATCCGTATTCGTAAACGTCACCTGACGGAAAACGATCGTCGTCGCGCGAACCGCGCACCGAAAGACGATTAATTTCGCTTTTTAGTCATAAAAAACCTGCCAGCGATGGCAGGTTTTTTTTTGCCTGTCGTAAGTCCTCACCAGCGCGAGCATCTCCCTTATAAGTCTGTGGTTACGTCAATAGAGAGCTTTGTCACAATTATCTGCAAAGTCATACGCCGTTAATTGCTTTCTTTTTTGGCGTAAGCGTAAGATGCCACATCTGGTTTAAACCAAAAGGATTAAACAATGACGGAAAACCAATCCACCGTAGAAAATGCAAAAGAGAAATTGGATCGGTGGTTAAAAGATGGCATCACCACGCCGGGTGGAAAACTCCCTTCAGAAAGAGAGCTGGGAGAGCTGCTGGGCATTAAACGTATGACGTTACGCCAGGCGTTGCTGAACCTTGAGGCAGAATCCAAAATCTTTCGTAAGGATCGTAAAGGTTGGTTCGTGACTCAGCCGCGATTTAATTACAGCCCGGAACTCTCGGCAAGCTTTCAGCGGGCCGCTATTGAACAAGGGCGGGAGCCTTCCTGGAGATTTACTGAGAAAAAACGTACCCGCGACATTCCTGAAACGCTCATGCCACTGATTGCAGTGACGCCGTCAACCGAACTCTACCGCATTACCGGTTGGGGGGCGCTGGAAGGACATAAAGTTTTCTATCACGAAACGTATATTAATCCTGAAGTTGCCCCTGGTTTTATTGAGCAACTTGAAAACCACTCATTTTCTTCAGTCTGGGAAACATGCTACCAAAAAGAAACGGTAGTAAAAAAATTGCTTTTCAAACCCGTCAGAATGCCGGGTGATATCAGTAAGTTTCTTGGCGGTTCAGCGGGCATGCCTGCGATCTTAATTGAAAAACATCGCGCCGACCAGCAAGGGAATATTGTCCAGATAGATATTGAATATTGGCGATTTGAGGCCGTGGATCTCATCATTAATCTGTAGGTGTTTTATGGTGACAATAAATAACGCAAGAAAGATTCTACAACGTGTCGATACTCTTCCTCTTTATTTGCATGCCTATGCTTTTCATTTAAATATGCGGCTGGAAAGAGTATTGCCGGCTGATTTACTTGATATTGCGAGTGAAAATAATCTGCGAGGCGTCAAAATTCATGTTCTGGATGGCGAGCGTTTTTCTCTGGGCAATATGGCAGATAAAGAACTCTCTGCCTTTGGCGATAAAGCCCGCCGTCTGAACCTTGATATTCATATTGAAACCAGCGCCTCAGATAAGTCATCTATTGATGAAGCCGTCGCCATCGCGTTGAAAACCGGGGCGTCGTCCGTGCGTTTTTATCCGCGTTATGAAGGTAATTTGCGCGACGTATTATCGATCATCGCTAACGATATTGCCTATGTGCGGGAAACGTATCAGGACAGCGGCCTGACCTTTACGATCGAGCAGCATGAAGATTTAAAAAGCCATGAACTGGTGTCGCTGGTCAAAGAAAGTGAGATGGAGTCTCTTTCTTTACTGTTTGATTTTGCGAACATGATCAATGCAAATGAACATCCTATAGACGCTTTAAAAACGATGGCACCGCATATTACCCAGGTCCATATCAAAGATGCCTTGATCGTTAAAGAACAAGGTGGCCTGGGGCATAAAGCCTGTATTTCAGGTCAGGGTGATATGCCATTCAAAGAATTATTAACGCACCTTATCTGCCTGGGTGATGATGAGCCACAGGTGACGGCATATGGCCTGGAAGAAGAGGTTGATTATTATGCTCCGGCGTTCCGCTTTGAAGACGAAGATGATAATCCGTGGATCCCATACCGGCAGATGAGTGAAACACCATTGCCAGAAAAGCATTTGCTGGATGAGCGGTTACGTAAAGAAAAAGAAGATGCAATTAATCAGATAAATCATGTGCGTAACGTACTACAACAAATCAAGCAAGAGGCAAGCCATCTTCTGAACCACTAATAAGTTTCAACTCATACGCAGTTAATAAAACCATTCCATAAGAATGGTCGGTATCTTATTGCCTTTAAAACAGTGATTTTAAAAATCGCTTAGGGGATGTTATGCTCACGAAAAAGAAATGGGCGTTATTTAGTCTATTAACACTGTGTGGCGGTACAATTTATAAATTACCGTCGTTGAAAGATGCGTTTTATATCCCGATGCAGGAATATTTCCATTTAACCAATGGTCAAATTGGTAATGCTATGTCGGTAAACTCATTTGTCACCACAGTGGGCTTTTTTCTGTCTATTTATTTTGCCGATAAACTACCGCGCAGATACACCATGTCATTCTCACTCATTGCGACGGGATTACTGGGTGTTTATCTGACGACAATGCCGGGTTATTGGGGCATCCTCTTTGTCTGGGCGCTATTTGGCGTTACCTGCGACATGATGAACTGGCCTGTTTTGCTCAAGTCGGTGAGTCGATTAGGCAATAGCGAACAACAAGGCCGTTTGTTTGGTTTCTTCGAAACAGGGCGTGGCATTGTCGATACCGTGGTGGCATTTTCTGCGCTGGCAGTATTTACCTGGTTTGGCAGTGGATTGTTGGGCTTTAAAGCGGGTATTTGGTTCTATTCCCTCATTGTGATCGCCGTGGGCATTATCATTTTCTTTGTCCTGAATGACAAAGAAGAGGCACCTTCCGTAGAGGTGAAAAAAGATGAAGATGCATCGCAAAACACCAGTATGACTTCGGTGCTGAAAGACAAAACCATCTGGCTTATCGCTTTCAACGTCTTCTTCGTTTACGCGGTTTACTGTGGCCTGACATTCTTCATTCCATTCCTGAAAAATATCTATCTGCTGCCCGTTGCGCTGGTGGGGGCTTACGGCATCATTAACCAATACTGTCTGAAAATGATCGGTGGACCGATTGGTGGCATGATTTCAGATAAGATCCTGAAATCGCCGAGTAAATATCTATGCTACACCTTTATCATCAGCACCGCGGCACTCGTTCTATTGATTATGCTGCCGCACGAAAGTATGCCGGTCTATTTAGGGATGGCATGTACGTTAGGCTTTGGCGCGATTGTCTTTACTCAGCGTGCAGTGTTCTTTGCGCCTATTGGCGAAGCAAAAATTGCTGAAAATAAAACAGGTGCGGCGATGGCGTTGGGTAGCTTTATCGGCTACGCCCCGGCGATGTTCTGCTTCAGCCTGTATGGCTACATTCTGGATTTAAACCCGGGGATTATTGGCTACAAAATCGTGTTTGGCATTATGGCCTGCTTCGCATTCTGTGGTGCGGTGGTTTCCGTAATGCTGGTTAAGCGCATTAGCCAGCGTAAGAAAGAGATGCTGGCGGCTGAAGCTTAATTAATGGCCGGATGTGCTTCATCCGGCCAACGAAAACCGTATCAGCCGTAGGCCGGATAAGGCGTTTACGCCGCATCCGGCAGTTTCACATCAGAAGAAATACTTCGTACCGATACGAATCTGGTTTTGTTCGCGGTGATACGGCTCGACGTTGCGGTCTAACCAGCGCAATTCAATATAGGGCAGCCAGTGCTCATTAATGCGGTAACGGAAGGTGTTAGTGATTTCCCAGTGGTGCTTCGTACCATTGCTGCTATTGAAATCATTAACGTTATAAAAATAGTGCGGCTCAAAGGTATATGAGAACTTATCGGTAATAATAAAGTTCCAGTAGTTACCAATCTCGTAGCTGTCATTATTATCCAGATCACCGTTCAAATCGGTTGAGCTGTAGTTATTATGGTTAAAACGGTTACGCACCGTCAGGTTAAACCACGGGGTAAATTTGTAGTTAACATCCAGATAAACGGCCCCCCCCGAACCGGCGCTCTTATCATTAATTAAGCCACCGGGCTGGATGGTTAATTTATCGGTTGGTTTGAATAAAGGATACCAACCTTCAATTTCGTTATATCCATGTTTTAGTTCATCTTCGCGCTGAAAGTTGTAGGTATTGGTTAACATAATACCCGCGCCCATATCGAAGTTATAACCCACACGTAGCATAACCTCGCCCTGATCGGAGGCAAGATTATATGCCTCCCTGTTTTCGACATATGCGCCTGCGAATACCGATGCGGAAGTCAGAGAGGATAATAAAATTATTGCATTTATTTTTTTCATAATAAGTCCATTTTTAAGCGTAGGGGGCCGCCACCCATCAGGATGGAAATAGCGGCTATCGACGTTATAATGTTACGGAAGCAGTTTTTTCTTCTGTAGCCATACCTTTGTTTTTACGTTGGTTAATTTCCTCAATAATCAGCGCAAAACGTTTCTCATTGAGCGTGTAAAAGAATCCCATCGTCAATGCAGCAATAATTGCCAGCGCACAAGGCCAGATAAAAATGAGCTGACGCAAACCCTGTAATGTCGCATCGCTTTGCGCGATGTTGGGAACATAACCGATTTGCGTCAGCATAATGCCTGGCAAGAAGCCAGCAAGTGCGGCGGAAATTTTACGAAAGAAGGTATAACCGGTATAAACAGAACCTTCGGCACGAATACCGGTTTTCCATTCACCGTAATCTACGGTGTCAGGAACTAACGCCCAGTTCAGGCTGTTTACAAAGGCAGTGCCAAAAAAGGCGACGCAAGAGAACATGACGAAAGTGAAAGAGTTACTGCCCCAGAAATAATTCAGGATATCACCCACCGCCCACAGCACCATGCCTGCCAGATAAACCTGTTTTTTACCAAAACACTTTACGCTTAATGGCACCAGTAATACGCCGATGAGAATACATCCCATACTGAAGAATCCCATCCACGATAATAAGTGAATATCATTCAGCACATACTGGGTGTAATAGACCTGAATCGCCAGCTTGATATTAAATGCTGCCAGGGTACACAGGTTAGCAATGCACAACACCAGCAAAGGCGGATTACGAAATATCGCGAAAAATGATTTGAGAATACTGGCCTTATGTCCGGAGGGCGTCGTGTCCACATAATGCTCTTTGACACCTTTGTAGCACAGCATCATAAAAATAAAGCCGCCAATGGAGAACATCAGCGCCGCGCAGGCGTAACCGACGGAGGCGTCAGAAAATAGCGACTGCAACGGAATAAATGCCACGGTGCAAATTAAAAGACCTATGGTTGCACCACCCTGTCGGTAGGCTGCGAGCTGCGCGCGCTCATTAGGGTTTTTGGTAATGGCTGGGATCATTGCGCCATACGAGCAGTTCATCAGACTGTATGAAAGTCCAAACATCATAAACAGCGCGGTAGCAATCGTCGTTTTAACCGGCAAACTAAAGGTGGTGGCGATAAACTGGAGCGTTGCAATTAACGCTGCCGGAACCGCAGCATATAAAATAAAGGGACGAAATTTGCCTTTTGGCCCAATATTCTTGCGCGAATCGAGTAAAAATCCGGTGAGCATATCGGTAAATGCGGTAAAGAATTTCGCCACCAGAAAGATAATCCCACCGTAATAAGCAGGCATCCCTAATTCATCGGTATAAAATTTGAGGAGATACAGAGTACCGATGCACAACATTAAATTCGAACCGACGTCGCCCATACCATAGGCGATTTTTTCCCGTATGTTCAGTTTTAATGTCAGTGGATTATGGTCAGACATAATCACTCCTTATAACGCCCCGCAGGGCGTCGTTTATTATCATTATTACGCCGTGCGTTTACGGGCTTCTATTTCTTCAACAATGCGGACGTACATCTTCTCGTTAAGACTGTAGAAGCAACCCATCGCAAAAATGGTGACTACCGCCAGCGCGCTTGGGTAGATGAAGATCAACTGGCGCAACCCTTCGATGGTGTGGTCAGCCTGTGCGACGTTCGGTACATAGCCAATTTGTGTCAGCATCCAGCCAGGGAAGAAGCCCGCCAGCGCCTGAGAAACTTTGCGGAAGAAGGTGAATCCGGTGTAGACCGTCCCCTCCGAACGCACGCCGGTGCGCCACTCGCCGTACTCGACGGTGTCGGAAACCAGCGCCCAGTTCAGGCTGTTAACGAAGGCCGAGCCGAAGAATGCCAGGCAGGAGAACGCCACAAAGCTGACCGAGCCGCCGCCGAAGAAATAGTTGAGCAGATCGCCCAGTACCCAAATCAGCAGGCCGCCAATGTAGACCTTCTTCTTACCAAAACGTCTGACTGCGCCAGGCATCAGGAACACGCCGATGAAAATACAGCCCATGCTGAAAAATCCCATATACGACAACAGAATGGGATCGTTAAGCACGTACTGGGTGTAGTAGACCTGAATGGCGAGCTTGACGTTAAACGCCCCTAAAGTGCAGAGGTTGGCAATGCACAAAATAAACAGCGGGCGGTTACCGGCAATCGCACGGAAAGATTGCAACAGGCCAGGCTTTTGCGCCGGATTGGCAGGCTGGGTTTCGACATAACGCTCTTTCACGCCCGAGTAGCAGATCCACATAAACAGCAGGCCGAACAGTGAAAACAGCGTGGCGGCGAAGACGTAGCTTAGTTGCGGGTTACCTTCGATAATATTCATCACCGGCACGAATCCCACCGTACACAGCAGCAGGCCCAGCGTAGCGCCACCCTGACGCCATGCCGCCAGCGACGCGCGTTCGTTGGGGTTTTTGGTAATAGCGGGGACCATCGCGCCATACGAGCAATTCATCATGCTGAAAAACAGCCCGTAGAGCATAAACAGGATGGTGGCCATCACCGTTTTACCGGTGACATCGAACGGCGTGCCGATAAAGTTGGCGATCGCCAGTAAGGTGACCGGGAATGACGCATACAGAATAAAAGGACGGAACTTCCCTTTTGGACCGATCTTGCGTCTGGAATCCAACATGATGCCGGTACCCATATCGGTAAAGGCGGTAAAGAATTTCGAGATCAAAAAGATAATGCCGCCATAGGTGCCAGGCAGCCCCAGAACGTCGGTATAAAACTTCAAAAGATAAAGCGTGCCGATATCCAGCAGAATGTTAGAGGCCAGGTCGCCGATACCGTAAGAGAGTTTCTCTTTAAAGGGCAGGCGTAAAGTAGCCGGATCTTCCGTTGTGATGTGACTCATCGTTGTTCTCCCTGTACCCGTGAGTTTCCCCACGGGCGGACGTGATTAGATGCTTTTTAACGAAGCGAAGAGTGCCGCCCATTCGCTATCGGCGCGATAAAACACCGGCGGCTTACCGATAGACGCTTCAACGGTTATCTCCCCACCGTGGAAGGTTTCTCCGCTCCAGGCATGTACCCAGTTATCCTCTGGTAGATAGAGCGTCCAGTCGCTGCGTCCTTGCTCGTGCACCGGAGCGACCAGAATGTCGCGACCTAACAGGTACTGATATTTCAGGGTGTAGGTGTGCGCGTCGTCTTCGTAATGCAGGAACAGCGGGCGCATAACAGGCAGGCCGGACTTCGCGTTCTGCGCGACAGCCTCTTTGAGGTAAGGTTTCAGGGTGGTGAAGACGGTGGTCATGCGGGCAAAATGGGCGATAGTTTCCGCGTCGCCATCAAACTGCCAGTTGTCGCCAGGACGGTTGCCTTCGTGGGTGCGCATCATCGGCGTGAAGGCACTGAAATCGCACCAGTGCAGCAACAGCTCTTTGCTGCGCTTCATCTCAAACAGGGTGGTGTAACCGCCGATATCACTGTGATGCAGGCCATGTCCGGTCATTGCCAGTGACAGCGCCGCCGGGACAACGGACGCCAGGCCATCGTCCAGACTCCAGTCCACGTTCTGGTCGCCTGCCCACATCATGGTGGAGTATTTCTGGCTACCGGTAGAACCGGCACGCATAAAGAAGAGGATCTCGCCGAGCTTGCCCGTTTCTTCAAGGGCTTCGTAGTTACATTTCGCCCACAGTGCGGGCCAGGCGTTATGCATAATTTCGGCGCTGATGCCGTTATGTAGGTAAGTGTCGGTGGGCAGATACTCGCCGAAGTCAGCCATCCAGCCGCCGCAGCCGAGTTCAATCATGTTCTTTTTGATCACTTCCTTGAACCAGGCGTAGGCTTCAGGATTAGTGAGATCGACCACGCCGCCGTAGAACTCGCCAAATTCCACCAGATAATCGCCACCGGCGGCATCTTTTGCCAGATAGCCGCGCTTTGCCGCCTCTTCGCAGAGATCTTTATCGCTGGCCACATACGGGTTGATATACGCCAGGAACTGCACGCCCTCTTTGTTCCACTGCTTAATGCGTGAGTCCAGTTGCGGGTAGTTTTCGCTGTTCCACTTCCAGTTCCACATTACGCGTTTGCCAAAAGAGGTCATACGGATCCCGGACCAGTCCTGCGCCCATATTCCGTTGACCTTCACGCCCGCGTTGCGCATGGTGTCCAGTTTCTTCTGGCACACTTCCGTCCCGCCCTGAATACCGAGCGTTACCCCGTCATAAATCCAGTCGGGCAGTTCTGGCTGGCGTCCCAGCAGAGCGGTTAATTTTTCTAGCAGAGAAATATATGTGTCAGCACATTCAAAACGTAGTGTTGCTTTGTCTTCCCACAGTGCCAGTTCGTGGTAATCCGGCGCACTGAAGTCGAAGTTCATATAACAGCTGTTATCAACATGGCAGTAATACTTCTGCGTGCTAACGAACGTAGGCTGCGGGAAGAAAGTCCAGTAGTAATCCCCACCCGCGTTTTCTTTGCAGTCGGCCTGCCAGGTGACATAACTCTGTTTGTTACGCCCAACACCTTGTTCGCTGGTCCATAATGGGAACGGTTTTCCACGCAGATCAAAGTATGAGAACTGCTCCCCACAGCCGTAGATATGATCTTCTGGCTGTGCGGCAAGGCGCAGCCAGATGCGGTTGTGGTGAATGTCGTCGTTTTGCAATTCCAGCAATAAATGGCCTTGATCGTCGGCGGAGATACGCATCGTGGCGCTAATGTCAGAACCACGGCTGAAATGGATTAACCAGCCATCTGGTGACTGGCTGACGATGGCGTCGGTAAGCGCAATTTTCTCCAGCAATTTATCTTTAATGCTGAAATTTCCGCGGAACATATCGATATCCGCGATACCTGAGCCAATCCATAAACAAGGATTATCTTTACTATGTGTTAAAATAAGACGTTGTTGGAAATGTAGGGTAAAACTGTCGTTATTTTGATGAAATTGAAAATCTGGTAACTGTGGGCGTGGCGTATCCATAAATAATCTCCATAGAGTATAAAACTAATATTTCATGCCATCCTGTTATTACAGGTTTCATTAATTAAAGAATGTGGTGCGGGTATAAATTAAAACCTGCACAAATGATTATTTACTTTCTTCAGCCCGGCGGATTGCCGCCACTTTTTTACCAAATGCCAGTTGCAGTATAACTAACAAGGTAAACGGAGGCAGAAGTGCGGCAGCGGCGGGAATTCCCAGCGCGCCTTTTATCAACATGGAACCGGAGGCAATCAGCAATAAAAAGACCATCACTCGGAACACTTTGACCGAAATGCGTTTATGCACATATTGCCCAACCAGTGAACCGAGGATCATGGTGGGAATACAAAACAGCACCAGTTTAAAGATAGAGACAGTCAAAATTCCGCTGGTTGCCAGCCCGCCGATCACCGCGATGTTGTTTGCGGTGAAGAAAGCGTTCAGAGTGCCGCGAAATGCCGCCGGGCCTAAATTACGCAGCATACCGTAGATAACCATCGGCGGTCCGTTGGTTGAGAACGCCGCGCCTAATGCGCCAGCTACTGCGCCTATAGGTGCGGCGATCCAGTTGCGGTCATAAATTGGCAAGCGAGGAATAAACATGCTGTAAAACGAGTAGAGGATAAGGAATCCGCCTAATCCCACTTTCATAAAATGGTCGGGTAAATACGATAGCGCATATAAACCGACGGGTATTCCCAGAAACGAGAAAATAATCAACACCATTGCTGAACGCCAGTCCGTTTCTTTGCGTGACAGCCAGGTGGCGTACAAGGCGGTCGCGGTGCCGACAATCACTGAGAGCGGTGTTGCCATTTTTACGGGGAGCATTAACGTGACGAGCGGCATGGTGGTTAAACCGCCGCCAAACCCCGCGCATATCCCCACAAACGTATAAAGAAACATTAACGCGATAACGATACATACCACGTTTGTTTCCAGTATGGCCCCATCCGGCGAAAATAAAGTAAAAAAGTCCATAATATTTCCTGTTGTGTAAATACAACCCTAAACAATGTTCTCGTTCTATTCTTAATAAAATTAATTGCGCTGCCCGTGAATATTAAAAAACAGGCGGTGCGTTTTTCCTGGTTCCAGTAATAATAAGTCGGTGCCGGAATTAAAGGCGTTCGGTGGGCAACTCATTGGTTCTACCGCTAATCCCTGGCGTTGCAATTTTTCACCGCTATAAATTTGTACCCAGGGTTGATCGGAACAGAGACTAACAGTAAGCGCCTGTTGCTGATGGGTAATGATTATTTTCCAAAGGTCATTAACGGTTTTGAAAGTATGGTCGATTCGCGTATTCGCGATTTTTTTCGTCTGTATAAAATTTAAATCCAGTTCATCAACGTGGTGGAGCGTTGTTGGATTAGCGTGCTCATCGACGGCATAGACCTGGATTGCCGGAAGCTCTAATAAACAATCATCGACGGACATTAAATTACAGGTTAAATAGGGATGAATACCCGCCCCATAAGGCGCTGCTACTGTACCGATATTCTGGCTAGAGATTTCAACGGCCAGGCCGCTTTGTGCATTAAGTGAATAAACAACCTGCGAAGCCAGCATAAACGGATAGCCATAACTGGGCGGCAGAAACGCCGTCAAAGTGACGCTGGTGGCGGTTAGTTCGCTGATTTGCCAGTCACGCCACGCGAGCAGCCCATGAATAGAGGCTTTTGAACTATGTTCATTAATGGGTAACTGATATTCCTGCCCTTGATAGCAATAACTGCCGTTAGCAATCCGGTTAGGCCACGGAATAAGCACCTTACCCAGATGCGCCAGCGGCATCTCTTCGGGTTTATGTGGAATGACTAAATGACAGCCCTGAAAGGTTAATTCAGCCAGACCTGCGCCAACCGTCACGATAGTCGCGTGATAATCCCCCGCGGCAAGTGAAACGGTCTGTCCACTGCAATGCATTTTGGTGATTTGCATACGAGGCACCTTTGTTGAAAAACGACATATCTGGTGTGCATTCTGATATGCCGTTTTTCAGTCAGTTATTTGGCATTAACATCAAGCAGACCCGCCGCAACCGCCGGAGCCAGGCCAGGCGCTAACGGGATACGCGGGATCACCAGGCAATGCAGCAGGTGATAAATATCCTGTTTGCCGTCCCAGACTTTCGTGGTGACCTTATTGTCCGGGTCCAACTCCTGCCACCATGAACCATTTTCGTAGTCCATCAGATACTTAATGCAGTAGTCCCACCATGTTTGATACCAGGTTTCATACTGGCGATCGCCAGTAACGGTATAGAGCGCGTAAGCCGTACCCATCGCCTCGACGATAGGCCAACGTACACGTTCACGGACCACTGGTTTGCCTTCCCAGTCAACGGTATAAACAATGCCGTCCGCGCCATCGGGCGCCCAGGCATCGCGCACGGTGGCGTTGAACAGACCTTTGGCATCTTCCAGCAGCCAGGCCGGCGGCTGCTCGCTACGGGCTTCCAGGGCGGCGTGGATGTGCAGCATTAAACGGCCCCATTCGATCCAGTGGCCCGGAGTACCACCGAACGCGCGGAAGCGGTGCGCCGGGTTGTCTTTGTTGTAATCTGGCAGCGGGGTCCACTGGGTATCGAAGTGTTCGTTAACGCGATAATGATTATTTCTGGCGACGTCGTGAATAATGACGGAAGCCACGCGAATCGCGCGATCCAGCCATTTTTTGTCATGCGTTACGTCATAAACAATCAGGAAGGCTTCCACCGCGTGCATGTTGGCATTGCCGCCGCGGTACTCTTCGGTTTTGCTGAAGGCTTCGTCCCAGGACTCAAGGCACATCTGCTCTTCTTCACTCCAGAAATATTTATCAATAATTTCAATGGTGTAATCAAGCAGCTTACGGGCTTCCGGGTGACCGGTAGTGACGGCGCTGGCGGCGCCCAGCAGGGCGAAGAAGTGCTGATAACCCTGTTTGGAGGCATCCACCACGCCCTCGTCATTCACGCAGGCATACCAGCCGCCATATTTTTTATCGCGCAGTGCGCCGTTCATGGCTTTGATACCGTGATCAACCAACGAGTAAGCGCCAGGGCGGCCCATCGCCGCAGCAACGGAATAAACGTGCAGCATACGGGCGGTGATCCACAGATGTGTACCCATCTCTTCTTTGATTTGCCCTTTATTGCCCAGCCAGCCAAAACCAGTCGGTACTACGGCATTTTTACCAAAATCAAAGATGCGATCGGTTTCCTGTTCCAGCCAACGGTTGTGACTTAAGGTGTTAAACCATTTCATATCTGTATCCTCATCTTAACGGCGTTTAGCCATCATTTCGTCGACGATATCGCCAAGTTGTTGTAATTTCGGTGCGCAAACGTCACGCAACATCAGCTCGTTGTCTGGTAAACCGACGACCGACGCCCAGACGGCCCGACCGGCCAGGAAACCTGATGCGCCCGCCGTCATTGCCACGCGCACGGCACGTGGGAACAGTTTTTCGTCGACGCCGGAAGAGAGGATCACCCACGGCATATTGATATGGTCATTCAGACGTTGTGAAGCACTGAGAAGCTCCTGTTGCGGACCTTTACCGTAAAGCGGCATTTCAACTTTGTAGAGGTCTGCACCGCTGTCGCCCAGCTCTTTGGCGGCATCGATGATCGCTTGTTCGCGATCGAAGTTATCGCCACGACGCGGTGGGCGGACGACTGGCTCAATGATGCTCACCAGACCGTGCGAGTGGCACAGTTCGTTGAACTCTTTCACCATATCCAGGCGTTGCTGCGCATCTTCATCACTACGCCACAGCACCAGCAGTTTTAAGGCTTTGCCACCGTCTTGTTTGATTTGTAGCGGGTTGATTTTGCGGTCAATGACTACGCTATCTACCGGAATACCGTTGCCTGGGATGAACTCATCGGCGGCGACAATCATGGCGCAACTTGTGGCAATCGCGTTTTGCTCAACCACCTGGCGGTAGCAGAACTGTTGATCCACCAGAATCGCCGAGGCATAAGGTGAAAGGGCCTTCGCGGCGTTAACTTTGAAATCAGTTAAAACGCTATCGGCTACCGGAGTTGGCGCGCCAGCCGCAGCAAACATCATGCGCATGGCTTCGCGCTGATCGACTGCCAGCATGGCGAAACCGCCCGATGCGCGCGTAATGTCGTTGATGGTGTACTTATTCATTCATTTATTCCTTTATCCAGTCGTTACATTTTTACTTTGGCAGTCATCCCGGCACTGACACGGACCTGTTCCAGAATGGCGGACCAGTCCTGGCGACCGCGACCCGCTGCACGCGCCTGGTTGTAAACCTCCCGTGAGGCGGCCCCCAGCGGCATCGGCACATGCAACTGGTTGGCGACATCAAGGGCGATACCAAGATCCTTATGGGCAAGATCGATCATGAAGGCGGGAGAAAGATCCCCGCTGAGGACTTTGTTCGGCCAGGAAGTGGTGAAGTGACCTTTACCGGCAGCAGTGCCGCTCATTACCTTGACGGCAACATCGAAGGGAAGATTCAGGGCTTCGCACAAAACGGCGGCTTCTGCCGACAGCGCATTGAGCGCGATGCTCATGTAGTTGTTGATGAGCTTAACGCGGATACCCATGCCCGGACCGCCTGCGTTGATCAATTCGCTGCCCATTGCCATCAGCACGGGTGTAGCGCGTTCAACCTGTTCAGCAGTGCCGCCAGCCAGCAGTAGTAGAGTACCGGTAATGGCATTTGCGGAAGTACGGCCTACCGGAACATCCATCATGCTGAAGCCTCTGGCTTGCATATCGGCAATCAATTTATCGGTTTGCAGCGGATGGATGGTCGACATATCGATAACCAGCGCATCGGTAGATAAGCTTTCGCAAACGCCGTTTTCACCGAACAACACGCTGCGCACCAGATCGCCATTCGGCAACATGGTAATGATAAATTCGGCATCTTTAGTGGCCTGCGCCGGGTTGGCGGCGGGAGTCGCGCCTTTGTCTACCAGATGCCGCACGGCTTCGGCGTTCACATCGAAGACGTGAAGTTGATGCCCTTGCTGCAATAAATTGCTCGCCATTGGCGAACCCATTTGCCCTAAACCGATAAACGCGATTGCTGCCATAACTCTCTCCTGAATACAGTGATGTCACTTTTTGTCATTTATGACACGCTTTGTTTGTCTGTTTTTGATCGTATTTGTAATTTATGGTCAAAAAATTGACAGCCGTCACTTTTTAAACAATTGGTGAAATTAAAATGGACGTATCCAAAAATGCTTAAGGAATGACCATGATTCGTATTGCTTGTGTAGGTATTACCGTGATGGATCGCATCTATTACGTGGAAGGGTTGCCGAGCGAGAGCGGTAAATATGTGGCGAAAAATTACACCGAAGTCGGCGGCGGGCCTGCGGCAACGGCGGCGGTTGCGGCGGCAAGGCTGGGAGCGCAGGTCGATTTTATTGGGCGCGTCGGTGATGACGACACCGGCAACAGCCTGCTGGCAGAGCTGGAATCCTGGGGCGTTAATACCCGTTACATCAAACGGTATCACCAGGCGAAATCTTCGCAATCCGCCATCATGGTGGATGCCAAAGGTGAGCGGATAATCATTAACTATCCCAGCCCGGACCTGCTGCCTGACGCAGAGTGGTTGGAGGAAATTGATTTCTCTCAGTGGGATGTTGTGCTGGCAGACGTACGCTGGCACGACGGCGCTAAAAAAGCCTTTACCCTGGCGCGGCAGGCGGGCGTGATGACCGTGCTGGATGGTGACATTACGCCGCAGGATATCAGCGAGTTGGTGGCATTAAGCGATCACGCGGCCTTTTCAGAACCGGGTCTGGCGCGCTTAACTGGCGTGAAAGAGATGGCCAGCGCGCTAAAACAGGCACAAACGCTCACAAATGGTCATGTCTATGTTACCCAGGGCAGTGCAGGCTGTGACTGGCTGGAAAATGGCGGGCGTCAACATCAACCGGCCTTCAAAGTTGATGTGGTAGATACCACAGGTGCGGGCGATGTTTTTCACGGCGCATTGGCGGTGGCGCTGGCAACAGGTGGAGGTTTATCGGAGTCAGTCCGCTTCGCCAGCGGTGTAGCGGCGTTAAAATGCACGCGTCCCGGTGGACGAGCTGGGATCCCTGACTGTGATCAAACCCGATCTTTTTTGTCACTTTTTGTATAAAATGCCAGGGTGATGGTTTTTCGAGGAATTTTCATGAGCCTTACCGAACTAACCGGTAACCCGCGGCACGACCAACTCCTCATGCTGATCGCCGAGCGTGGGTATATGAATATTGATGAACTGGCAAATCTGCTGGATGTCTCCACGCAGACGGTTCGCCGGGATATTCGTAAATTAAGCGAGCAAGGACTGATTACGCGCCATCACGGTGGCGCAGGACGAGCTTCCAGCGTCGTCAACACTGCTTTCGAGCAGCGTGAGGTTTCGCAAACAGAGGAAAAAAAAGCCATCGCGGAAGCGGTGGCTGACTATATTCCTGACGGATCGACGATTTTTATTACTATCGGCACCACGGTTGAGCATGTTGCCCGTGCGTTGCTCAATCATAACCACCTGCGGATCATTACCAATAGTCTGCGTGTGGCGCACATTCTTTATCACAACCCGCGCTTTGAAGTGATGGTACCAGGCGGCACGTTGCGTTCGCATAACAGCGGTATCATCGGCCCTTCTGCGGCGTCGTTTGTTGCTGATTTCCGCGCTGATTATCTGGTTACAAGCGTTGGTGCGATTGAGAGTGATGGCGCGTTGATGGAATTTGATGTCAATGAAGCCAATGTTGTGAAAACTATGATGGCGCATGCGAGAAATATTCTGCTGGTTGCCGATCACACCAAATATCACGCGTCCGCAGCGGTAGAGATTGGCAATGTAGCGCAGGTCACCGCGCTTTTTACCGATGAGGAACCACCCGCCGCCTTGAAATCGCGCTTACAGGATAGCCAAATCGAAATCATCCTTCCCCAGGACGACGCGTAGATTTTTGTGACAGCTTGCATACCTTCACATGTGGGCGCGTAGCCAAACCCCTCCTTTCCCGCTACAGTTAATTTCCTGTGGCGAGAAAGGAGGCAAAAATGCTCTATATCTTTGATTTAGGTAATGTGATTGTCGATATCGACTTTAACCGTGTGCTGGGAACCTGGAGCGATTTAACGCGCGTTCCGCTGGCATCTCTGAAGAAGAGTTTCCATATGGGCGAGGCGTTTCATCAGCATGAGCGCGGGGAGATCAGCGATGAAGAATTCGCTGAAGCGCTGTGCCATGAGATGGCCCTACCGCTAAGTTACGAACAGTTCTCCCACGGCTGGCAGGCGGTGTTTGTCGCGCTGCGCCCGGAAGTGATCGCCATCATGCAGAAACTGCGTGAGCAGGGGCATCGTGTGGTGGTGCTTTCCAATACCAACCGCCTGCATACCACCTTCTGGCCGGAGGAATACCCGGAAATCCGCACCGCCGCCGACCATATCTATCTGTCGCAAGATCTGGGCATGCGCAAACCTGAAGCGCGAATTTACCAGCATGTTTTGCAGGCAGAAGGTTTTTCACCCAGCGATACGGTCTTTTTCGACGATAACGCCGATAATATAGAAGGAGCAAATCAGCTAGGCATTACCAGTATTCTGGTGAAAGATAAAACCACCATCCCGGACTATTTCGCGAAGGTGTTATGCTAAAAACGATTCAGGAAAAAGCCAGGCATCGTACCCGTCCGCTATGGGCCTGGCTGAAACTACTCTGGCAACGCATTAATGAGGACAACATGACAACCCTGGCAGGTAACCTTGCCTATGTGTCGTTACTCTCATTAGTGCCGCTGGTTGCCGTTGTTTTTGCGCTTTTTGCCGCTTTTCCCATGTTCTCAGACGTTAGTATCCAGCTGCGTCACTTTATTTTTGCCAACTTTCTGCCTGCCACAGGCGACGTTATTCAGCAATATATTGAACAGTTTGTTGCTAATTCCAACAAGATGACCGCCGTCGGGGCATGTGGTCTGATCGTCACAGCGTTACTGTTGATGTATTCCATCGATAGCGCACTAAATGCCATCTGGCGCAGTAAGCGGGCGCGCCCCAAAATTTACTCATTTGCTGTGTACTGGATGATCCTGACGCTGGGGCCACTGCTGGCGGGGGCCAGTCTGGCGATCAGCTCCTATCTGCTCTCCCTGCGCTGGGCGAGCGATCTCAATACTGTCATCGACAATGTGCTGCGCATTTTTCCGCTGCTGTTGTCGTGGATCTCCTTCTGGTTGCTTTACAGTGTTGTTCCCACCATCCGTGTACCGAATCGCGACGCGATTGTCGGCGCGTTTGTCGCCGCACTCCTGTTCGAAGCAGGAAAGAAAGGTTTCGCGCTTTATATCACCATGTTCCCGTCATATCAGCTCATTTATGGCGTCCTGGCAGTGATCCCCATTCTCTTCGTCTGGGTCTACTGGACGTGGTGTATCGTCTTGCTTGGCGCGGAAATTACTGTCACTCTCGGGGAATACCGCAAACTAAAACAAGCAGCTGAACAAGAAGAAGACGACGAACCATGATTGCATTAATTCAACGCGTAACCCGTGCCAGCGTCACCGTGGAGGGAGAAGTGACGGGCGAAATTGGCGCGGGACTTTTGGTGTTATTGGGTGTCGAAAAGGATGACGACGAACAGAAAGCAAACCGTCTGTGCGAGCGAGTGCTCGGCTATCGCATCTTCAGTGATGCCGAAGGCAAGATGAATCTCAACGTGCAACAGGCGGGCGGCAGTGTGCTGGTGGTTTCCCAGTTCACCCTTGCCGCAGATACCGAACGAGGGATGCGGCCAAGCTTCTCCAAAGGCGCATCGCCGGATCGCGCAGAGGCGTTATATGACTATTTCGTCGAACGCTGCCGTCAGCAGGAGATGAACACGCAAACAGGACGCTTCGCTGCCGATATGCAGGTATCGCTGGTCAATGATGGTCCCGTGACATTCTGGTTGCAGGTATGAGCCAGCTTCCAGGATTGTCACGGGAAACAAGAGAGAGTATCGCTATGTATCACCTTCGGGTTCCACAAACAGAAGAAGAATTAGAGCGCTACTATCAGTTCCGCTGGGAGATGTTGCGTAAGCCCCTGCATCAACCGAAAGGTTCTGAACGCGACGCATGGGATGCGATGGCGCATCACCAGATGGTCGTCGATGAACAGGGTAATCTGGTGGCGGTGGGGCGTCTGTATATCAATGCCGATAATGAAGCCTCCATTCGCTTTATGGCCGTTCATCCCGACGTGCAGGACAAAGGTCTGGGGACGCTGATGGCGATGACCCTGGAGTCGGTAGCGCGCCAGGAAGGCGTTAAACGCGTGACCTGTAGCGCCCGTGAAGACGCGGTGGAGTTTTTCGCCAAGCTGGGGTTTGTTAATCAGGGAGAAATCACCACACCGACTACTACGCCGATTCGCCATTTTTTGATGATTAAACCCGTCGCCACTCTGGATGATATTTTGCATCGCGGCGACTGGTGCGCACAGCTCCAGCAGGCGTGGTACGAACATATCCCGTTAAGCGAAAAAATGGGCGTGCGCATTCAGCAATATACCGGGCAAAAATTTATCACTACCATGCCGGAAACCGGCAATCAGAATCCGCACCATACGCTGTTTGCCGGGAGTTTATTCTCGCTGGCAACGCTCACCGGTTGGGGGCTTATCTGGCTGATGCTGCGCGAAAGGCACCTCGGCGGCACTATTATTCTCGCTGATGCGCATATCCGTTACAGCAAGCCAATTAGCGGTAAACCACATGCGGTAGCCGACCTTGGCGCGTTAAGCGGTGATCTCGACCGTCTGGCGCGCGGACGTAAAGCGCGGGTACAGATGCAGGTCGAAATCTTTGGCGACGATACGCCAGGTGCGGTGTTTGAAGGCACGTATATCGTTCTGCCCGCAAAGCCATTTGGCCCGTATGAAGAGGGTGGGAACGAAGAAGAGTAGGGCGTTTTTACTTATCAATAAACGCTTCAGCCGGGAGGTTAAAACGCTCGCTTAACGCCTTGATATGGCGAACGGTGAGCGCCCGGCGACCATTAAGAATATTACTCACATTGGATTTAGAGCCAAGTTCTTGTGCCAAATCAGCCGCTTTAAGTCCATGTTGATCCATGAGGATCCGTAACAGACTTACGCCGCACGGGGTCGATGCTAATCGTTGATTGAAATGCTGAAATTCCGGAGCGTTATTTTCATATTCGCGGATACGCGCGCTGAGTAATTCAAACAAAGGGTTTTCCAGATCGTCACGATCGACTAAAAATTCGATCAGTTTCAGCGCCTTATGGTATTCCTCTTGATCCGCTTTAGGGCCACATAAAGGGATGTCTTTTACTGCGTGGGTGAAGGTCTTAACCAGCATTTCAAAATTGGCCGAGTCTTCTGCTGGAGTGTGATGGGTTCTCATTTTTATGGCTCCGGTACCAGGTTGTGAGTCGGTCATATTCATTGTGGGTAACAATATGTTTGACAAAACATTTTTGGAGCCTGAAATCGATATAGGCTATAAGCCGTAAATGATTGCCTGCAATATTAATAACCCACCATTTATCTCTGTATTTAAAGTTATCCAGAGAGGAAATATATCTTTTCATCTCACCCGGATCGCTAAACGCTCTTTTCTCAAGGAGATTTAATAAATCAATAAGTGCATCCTCGTAAAGTGGAAAGCGTTTTATCGCCTCGTTAAAAGGCTTGTGGCTGATAACATGCATGGTGTAATTCCATTACGAGTTTTCAACCTGAAAACACTGTAAAGCAGACCTGTGATATTTTCAAGTTGAAAACAAATTTTCTCTGGATCCGGAGCTATCTGCCTGCTCTCCAGGCCACATCCCGTAGCGCCGTACGCGCTGCCTCGCTGATAAAATCACGTGGGTGACCCGTGGTGATAAACTCTGCAATTCCTTTTTCAAGTGCCATTATAGAACTCATTTTACTGTATGAATGTACAGATTTATACGCCCGTTTTTGCTGGATGGAAACAGGGAAATTCACGGGCGTGAAAAATCCGGAAAGCGTCTCGCAAAAACAAAACAATATGAAAAAATCCGCTTTCGTTAATTAACTTTCCGGCGTAATTTTCGCACATACATTAATGAGTAATATATGTAAGGTGGTGGTAATGGCGATGAATACGGTTTTTCTTCATTTATCAGAAGAGGCAATTAAACGGCTGAACAAGCTCAGGGGCTGGCGTAAGGTTTCGCGATCTGCAATTTTACGCGAAGCGGTAGAGCAATATCTGGAGCGGCAGCAATTTCCGGTGCGTAAAGCAAAGGGTGACAGGCAAAGGGGGGAGGTAGTTAGTGTTGACGATCAGTGTAAGGAGCATAAGGAATGACAAAAAATTTTCATTCTTGAATATAAAAAAGCCAGATGCCCTTATTCTGGTATTAATACAAGGCTGTTTTACTTGAACTTATAATAACCGCAACTGTTACATCGTATCTGGAAAACGCCTCGCGCAATACGAGAGATTTTGCGGGAATAGCAGGTGTCGTCACACCTTATGAACTGTAATCCGGGCGACCTGCGCCACCCGGAAAACTTCAGAGATTACTCTCCTTCCCCCGGAAACAGGAACGGGTTGATGGAACTACGGGCATAGCCTTCTTGTTCCATTCGCGCGTCCAGCACCAGAGAGGCGAGGTCATCTGCCACGGCTTCAACTTTTGGCTCTTTTTCCTGATAAAGAATCTTCAGGTAAGTGCCGCAGTCATCACAGCTTTCGGCTTTAATTGCAGCCTGTTCGTCATCCAGCGACCAGTAGTGCAGTTTGCCGCTCTGTTCGCAGTTGCTGCATTTTACGCGCACTACGTGCCATTCGGTTTCACACAGGTTGCAGTGCAGATAACGTAGCCCCTGAGTGGTGCCAATTTGCACCATGCTGGAAACCGGCATGGAACCACAAACCGGGCAATATTGACGTTGTTCGCCGTATTCTGCGCGGGCTTTGCCGGGGATCAGGTTGGCCATCTGCGCCCAGTAGAGCGACAGTGCCGCCCAGATAAACGGCGCTTTATCACTGCTAACGGACGAGAAATCAGAGGCAAACAGCGCGCTGGCCATATCTTCCAGCTCCTGAGTTGATGCCTTCTCCAGATTCTCAATCACTGCCAGCGCCGGGCCGCTCATTTCTGGTTTCAGTTCAGCAATCAGCGCCATCAGTAGCTTTTGCCAGTGCTTATCACGCGGCAGGACGTGAATATCCAGCGGTGGCTTGCCTTGTGCGCTGGCTTCTTTAATGCGCGCAGTCAGATCCATCTCCAGCGGATGGTCGTACAGCACCACTTCCTGGGCATGAGCGATAAGCGCAGCAAAGCGCAGATAATCACCCAGCGGATTATTTTCTGCCAGTTCGCGCAGACGCTCGGCGCGGCGGTTGTATAAATTTTTGAGCCGAGGGAACAATAACGGCGGAATCATATCCGCCGTACGTTTCTCGCTCGAACCCAGCTCATCTTGCGGGATTATGCGAATACTCATTCAGCTTTCTTTTCCGTTGTCTTGCGGACCTCACGGTACCAGCGAGGGTGATGTTTCTTCGCCCATGCGCTGGTAACCCATCCTTCCACCATGGCGGTAATCGTGCCTTTCACCCAAAGGGCGGCGTAGATATGCACCATGATAACCACAATTAACGCCACTGCGGCAAATGAATGCAGCATTAACGCGAATCGGATCACCGGGATTGAGAAAGCAGGCGCAAAATAAGGACGCCAGATAATCACACCGCTCACCAGCAGCAGGACCAGGAAAATAATCGCCGCCCAGAAAACGCATTTCTGACCGAAGTTATAACGCCCGGTGTCACCTACTTCCTCGTTGACGACGATCTTACGAATATTCTTCGCCCAAAAGATATCATCCCGATTGATTAGGTTGTGATGCCAGTAACGGAAAAACATGATGATGAACGAGGCAAACATAACCACGCCGACAAACGGGTGCAGAATTCGCGCCAGTTGCGGTGTGCCCATGATTTGCATCAACCAGTTGAAGGACGGGAACAAAAAGCCCAGCCCGCTCACCGCCGCCAGGATGAAGCAGAAGGCGGTTACCCAGTGGTTGATACGTTCCGGCGCGGTGTAGCGCACGATGGTGTCACGTCGTTTCATTTGCGCTCCTCGTCTTTCTCTTCGTGCAGATTGTTCTCTTCCTCATCCGCACGGTTCGGACCGACACCCACGTAGTGGAAGATACTGGCCGCAAAGGTAGCTGCAAAACCAACAGCCGCGAGCGGTTTCCAGATGCCTTTCCAGAACTTCACGGTTTCGCTGATTTCCGGGTTCTCCGGCAAGCCATGATACAGATTCGGCTTGTCAGCATGGTGCAGCACGTACATCACGTGTGTACCACCAACGCCTGCCGGATCGTACAGGCCCGCATTGTCGTAACCACGGGTTTTCAATTCAGCCACGCGCTCGCTCGCCAGCGTTTTCATTGACTCTTTCGTACCGAAGTGAATCGCCCCCGTCG
The DNA here is from genome assembly GCF_014836715.1 of Escherichia whittamii. Taxonomy (GTDB): domain Bacteria; phylum Pseudomonadota; class Gammaproteobacteria; order Enterobacterales; family Enterobacteriaceae; genus Escherichia; species Escherichia whittamii. The sequence goes on along the minus strand of NZ_JACSQI010000013.1, from coordinate 99,599 downwards.
GGCAGGTCTTCACGCAGGCCGGTTCTTGCCCAACCACCACGCGGTCAACGCACAGCGTACATTTGTAGACGCGGTTGTCTTCCGGGTTGAGGCGCGGGATATCGAACGGACAGCCCGCAATGCAGTAACCGCAGCCAATGCACTGCTCGGACTGGAAGTCGACGATGCCGTTGGCATACTGAATGATTGCCCCTTCCGCCGGACACGCTTTCAGGCAGCCTGGATCGGAACAGTGCATACAGCCGTCTTTGCGGATCAGCCATTCCAGTTTGTCGTTCTGCTCCACTTCCGAGAAGCGCATCACCGTCCACGATTTGGCGCTTAAATCATTGGGGTTGTCGTACACCCCAATGTTATTGCCAACGGTATCGCGAATGTCGTTCCACTCTGAACACGCCACCTGACAGGCTTTACAGCCGATACAGGTGGTGACGTCGATAAGTTTCGCCACTTCTTCCTGGAAGTCCCGCGCCTGAGGCGCGGGGGTCAGACCGTTAGTCGCGGAACGACGAATGATATCTTGAGATTGGTAAGCCATATTTCGTCTCCGTTTACCCTTCATCTTTCAGCTTGCAGGTTCGCTGGCTTCCTTATTCATCCCGGTCACATAGTGTTTCTATGCTCCCGGTCTTCATGGCGTCGCCAGCTCCCTGCAATCTGAAATCTATTGGGTATCCACCTTTTCCACATTCACGAGGAAGGATTTAAACTCTGGCGTCTGCGTGTTCGCATCACCAACGAATGGCGTTAACGTATTGGCAATAAAGCCTTTTTTCGCAACGCCTTCATAGCCCCAGTGAATCGGAATACCGATGGTATCGATATCTTTGCCGTTCGCTTTCAGCGTGCGAATACGTTTGGTCACCACCGCTTTGGCTTTGATATAGCCACGGTTGGAGGAGACTTTCACGGTATCGCCCTGGGCAATGCCCAGTTTATTCGCCAGCGACTCACCGATTTCCACAAACTGCTCTGGCTGCAAAATCGCGTTCAATAGCGCGTGTTTGGTCCAGTAGTGGAAGTGCTCGGTCAGACGATAGGTGGTTCCGACATACGGGAATTTATCGGCTTTACCCAATGCTTCGGCGTCGTCTTTAAAGATACGTGCAGCCGGATTCGAGATAACGTTTGGATGCAGCGGGTTAGTTCCCAGCGGCGTTTCAAACGGCTCGTAGTGTTCCGGGAACGGACCTTCCGCCATCTTATCGAGGGCAAACAGACGCCCCATGCCTTCCTGCTGCATGATAAACGGCCCGACGCCACTGCCCGGAGGCGCTGCGCTGTAGTCCGGAATATCCCAGCCAGTCCACTTGGTGCCATCCCATTTCAACAACTGACGCTTCGGATCCCACGGGTTACCCTGCGGGTCTGCGGAGGCGCGGTTATACAGAATGCGGCGGTTAAGCGGCCATGCCCATGCCCAGCCCAGCGTGTTACCGAGGCCAGACGGATCGGCGTTATCACGACGCGCCATCTGGTTGCCTTCCGGCGTCCAGCTACCGGCGAAAATCCAGCAGCCACAGGAGGTTGTACCGTCATCGCGCAGCTGGGCGAACGAGCTAAGTTGTTGGCCTTTCTTAACGATAACCGCACCGGTTGCCGGATCGGTAATATCGGCCAGCGCCTTACCGTTGCTCTCCATCGCTACTTCTTCAGAAGATGGCTCGTGCGGAATGGCGTAGTTCCAGGTCATGTTCAGCACTTGGTCCGGGTTAGCACCACCCTGTTCGGCATACATCTTGCGCAAGCGCAGGAAGATACCGGAGAGGATCTCGCCGTCGGTCAGCGCAATCCCCGGGGCGTCCGCACCTTTCCAGTGCCACTGCAACCAGCGACCGGAGTTAACGATAGAACCGTTCTCTTCCGCGAAACAGGTCGATGGCAGACGGAACACTTCGGTCTGGATCTTCGACGAGTCAACTTCGTTCAACTCACCGTGGTTCTGCCAGAAGTTGGAGGTTTCAGTGTTCAGCGGGTCGATGGTCACGAGGAATTTCAGTTTCGACAGACAACCGATCACTTTGTTTTTGTTCGGGAATGAGGCAACCGGGTTAAAGCCCTGGCAGATATAGCCATTGACCTTGCCCTCTTTCATCATCTCGAAGTATTGCAGTACGTCGTAACCTTTATCCCACTTCGGCAACCAGTCAAAGCCCCAGCTATTTTCCGCCGTCGCTTTATCACCAAAGAATGCCTTCATCATCGAGACGAAGAATTTCGGGTAGTTGCTCCAGTAGTTGACCTGGCCTTCCAGCAGCGGTTTCGGCGTGCTGGCGGCGAGGTAGGTTTGCAGATCGGTCTGCTTCTCGCTTGGCAGCGTCATGTAACCTGGCAGGCTCTGTGACAGCAGCCCCAGGTCCGTCAGCCCCTGAATGTTGGAGTGACCGCGCAGGGCGTTAACGCCGCCGCCAGCCATGCCCATATTGCCGAGGAGCAACTGGATCATCGCCATCGTACGAATGTTCTGCGCGCCAACGGAGTGTTGCGTCCAGCCGAGGGCATACAGGAACGAGGCAGTTTTATCGTGAGCACTGGTTTCTGCGATGTATTCGCAGACTTTCAGGAACGCGTCTTTTGGCGTACCACAAATGTTTTCAACCACATCTGGCGTGTAGCGGGAAACGTGCTGTTTCAGCAAATTCCATACACAGCGCGGATGTTGCAGCGTGGTATCGCGTTTGGCGAAGCCGTTTTCGTCCAGCTCGTAAGTCCAGCTGGATTTATCGTACTTGCGTTTTTCCGCGTCGTAGCCAGTGAACAGGCCATCTTCAAAGCCGTAATCCTCACGCACGATCAGGCTGGCGTTGGTATAGGCTTCGGTGTATTCGCGGTTGAATTTTTCATTGTTCAGCAGGTACAGCAATACGCCTGACAGGAAAGCAATGTCAGTACCGGAACGAATGGGGGCATAGTAGTCAGCCACCGCCGCCGTACGCGTAAAGCGAGGATCGACAACGATCAGCTTTGCGCCGTTGTGAATTTTGGCTTCCATCGCCCAGCGGAACCCGACCGGGTGAGCTTCAGCGGCGTTACCGCCCATCACCACGACGAGGTTGGCGTTCTTGATGTCGACCCAGTGGTTGGTCATCGCACCGCGACCAAATGTTGGAGCAAGACTTGCTACCGTTGGTCCGTGTCAGACACGCGCCTGGTTGTCGACCGCGAGCATACCCAGCGCGCGGGAGAATTTTTGCGTTAAATAGCCGGTTTCGTTACTCGACGCGGAAGCACATAGCATCCCGGTGGAGAGCCAGCGGTTAACAGTCACGCCTTCGGCGTTTTGCGCAATGTAGTTAGCATCGCGGTCTTCTTTCATCAGTTTGGCGATGCGATCAAACGCCTCTTCCCAACTGATTTGCTGCCATTTATCAGAACCAGGCGCACGGTATTCCGGGAACTTCAGACGGCTTTCGGAGTGGATGAAATCCACCAGGCCAGCGCCTTTCGGACAAAGCGCACCGCGGTTTACCGGGTGATCCGGGTCACCTTCGATATGGAAGATAGATGCTTTGGCGTTTTTTGCTCCGTCACCGAGGCTGTACATCAACAGCCCACAGCCTACGGAACAATAGGTGCAGGTATTACGGGTTTCGCGGGTGCGCAGCAGTTTATATTGCCGTGTTTCCGCTAGCGCTACGCCGGGCGCAAAGCCCAGTGCCGCTGCCGTGGTGCCTGCCATACCGCCAGCGCAGATCTTAAAGAACTGCCTTCTGCTGACCTGCATGGATTGCTCCTTGTTTCGACATTGTCACGTCCCATTTACATTCGCTTGCTGAGTGTGCAGGGAGTGGGAGTTATTTTTCTTTGCGGAAGGGGCCGCAAAGGTCCAGAATTGGCTCAATTTCCCTCCATCCAGGAAGGGTTTGTAACAGAATACCATAATGTTGGTGTGCGTGTTCTTATCTGGTTAAAAGAAAGTGAAAAAAACACAGCAAAAAGAAATCAAAAATGTGACAAATGTCACAGGCGTTAGCCAAATTGAGTTATGGCGTCGTGACGATTTACAACACCCTCGGTTGGACGAGGTGGCGGAAGAAGTTCCCGTTGCGCTGGTGTACAACGGTATTTCGCATGTGGTGATGATGGCATCGCCCAAAGACCTTGAACTTTTTGCGCTCGGTTTTTCGCTTTCCGAAGGAATTATCGAAAGCCCACGCGATATTTTCGGCATGGATGTTGTTCCTTCCTGTAACGGTCTGGAGGTGCAAATTGAGCTGTCCAGTCGCCGTTTTATGGGGCTTAAAGAGCGCCGCCGTGCGCTGGCGGGGCGCACGGGCTGTGGCGTGTGCGGCGTGGAGCAACTTAATGACATCGGTAAACCGGTGCAGCCGCTGCCGTTCACCCAGACGTTTGATCTCAACAAACTGGATGACGCTTTGCGCCATCTCAACGATTTCCAGCCAGTGGGGCAACTGACCGGTTGTACCCACGCCGCCGCCTGGATGTTGCCATCTGGCGAACTGGCGGGTGGACATGAAGACGTGGGTCGCCATGTGGCGCTGGATAAACTGCTGGGTCGCCGGGCGCAAGAGGGCGAAAGCTGGCAGCAAGGTGCGGTGCTGGTTTCCAGCCGTGCCAGTTATGAAATGGTGCAAAAGTCGGCGATGTGCGGCGTAGAGATTTTGTTTGCGGTGTCTGCCGCGACCACGCTTGCTGTAGAAGTCGCCGAGCGTTGTAATTTGACGCTGGTGGGCTTTTGTAAGCCGGGTCGGGCCACGGTTTATACTCATCCGCAGCGGTTGATTCATAATTAAAGAAAAACCGCAATTCGCAGTCTGGATTGCGGTTTTATTTTTCTATTAAATAATCCTCAATATATTATTCAGCAGTTAAATAATAATTGCACTACAAGAAATTATCTCGTTAACTCCGGTTTATATCGATATACTCCAGTCGCATTAATCCTTTAAGGATTAATCATTATTTATATAAGACATTTTGTTTTAATCATCGCGTCAATAAATAAATGTTTCCGATGCGTGAATGAAAATAACAAACCTTGCACCGGTTGTAAAAAACAGCAATGTATTTTCAATAAGTAGGTGATGGATTATGAGTATTGAAAAATGAGTACATTACAGTTACCTGGCAGTTCATATTCTACAGAAGTTAATTTAAACGGCTTAATTGAGGTGCTCAGTAAGCATCTTTACTCCACTCCCGTGGTTGCCGTGCGCGAGCTGGTGCAGAACGGCCATGATGCGATCGTGCGTCGCAGGATTGAGCAGCCCGATGCGCCGACAGATAACACGATTCGTGTGGTGGCAGATGTGGCGAAGTCCACCATCACCATTACCGATACCGGTGCGGGTCTGACAGAAAGCGAAATTCACGGCTTCCTGGCTACAGTGGGCGTGGGTTATACCCGAATGTTGCGCCAGCAAGATGATGACACAGGGCTTATTGGTATGTTCGGCCTCGGGTTTTTGTCAGCGTTTGTGCTGGCAAAAGAGGTCACGGTGTTGACCACATCCTGGCAAACACCGGGTCAGAGCTGGAAATACCACTCTACTGACGGGCAAAAATATACCGTTACGCCACATCAGTCCTCGGAAACGGGTACGCAGGTGATCCTGACGCTTAAAGAAGAGTACAGCCATCTGGCGAGTAACAATTTGCTGAACCGCGTTCTTTCCCGCTACTGCATATTGCTGCACGAACCGGTCTTTGTCGGCGATGCCAGCGAGTCGGTAAATAAACTTCAACCACCATGGCGTGAAGTTGCCCCCGAAGGCGTGACCATGCACCGCGCGCTGGTGCAGCGTAAAAATCTCGCCTTTGCCGCCCAGTTTGAATCCTCCTTCGAACCGATTTGTACTATTCCGGTGGTGCCAGCAGGGATGAGCGATGCAGTGGGGATTTTATGGATTCAGGATGGCGCAACCTACGGCACCAGCGATAACCGCAACCTGTCGCTGTTTTTGCGCGGCATGTTACTGGATGACGAAGCGCGTGAGCTGTTACCGCCCTGGGCCGGATTTATTGGCGGCGTGATTGAGTCATCGAAACTGACGCCGACGGCGAGCCGGGAAGATCTCCAGCGCGACGAAACCTGGGTTGCGGTGCAGGAGGCGTTAAAAGAGGCGCTGATTTCTGGTTTGTCCGATCTCGCACAAAATCAGCCAGAAATCTGGCGGCGTGTATTAATGCGCCATAACGAAGCGTTGCTTGGCGCAGCGTTGTGTGATGACCGTCTGTTTGATTTGCTCAAAGACCGTTTGCAGGTGCCTACCTCAAAAGGTGCGCTGCTGGCAAAAGATTTACGCATTAATAACAGCATTCATATTCTGTTAAGCCGCGATGGCGGTTTTGAAGAGATGTTGTTCCACATTCTGCAACGACCCGTTGCGCGTGGCGATCGCTATGCCGTGGTGCCATTTTTACGCCGCTGGGCGCTGTTATATCACTGCCGGATTATTGAAGTCGGTACACAAACGGGTAATGAACAGTTGTTCAGCCTTGCGGAATTACCCGAAGAGCAGATTGCTTATCTGGAAGAGCATCTTTGCGACGGTGAGCAATTAATCATCTCCCGCTTCGAACCCGCCGTTTTACCATTAGTGGTAACACCAGATCGCGAAGCAGAATTAAAACAAATTCTCGAACAGGATGACGCGGATAAACGTATTAGCACCGCAGCGTTAATGCTGGCGCGGCAATTCACCTCGCAAATCCAAAAGACCAAAACGTCAAGTCTGTATATCAATCTCAATAACCCCTGCATTATGCAACTGGTGACGGCATTACAACATCAGCAACAGCCAGCGGCGGCATTACGGTTATTAAAATCGCTGAAAGTGATTTTGTGCTCCAGCGGTAATAAAGAACAGCAATGGGATTTACACCAGGCACTGGAAGATTTTACTCAGGTTATTCCTGTCTTAATTAATCAAGGAAAATAAAATGGATACATGGGAGTGGTACAACAAATATAGCCAGGAGTTGCGTGATGCCGGGCAGGAGTATATTCCGCAGATAATTGATGATTTTTCTGAAGGTGTTTTACATCTGCAAATGGAAAAGTGCGATTCGTTATTACCGGAAATGAAAGCATTGAATCAAGTGGCCAAAAATCCGTGGCTGGAAATATTTATCGGGCACTGGGAGATGCGCCATCGTCTGACTAACTACGAAGAAGGCGAAAAAGTACTGCCAGACGTAGTGGCGCTGTTTGAAAAAGCGCACCGGGAAGAGGCAAAAGATTGCCCGCAATCTATCTGCGTCACGCAGGATTTATCCGCTTGCTACGAGAATATAGATGCCCCTGGCTGGGCCAATGAACGTATGGCGGTATGTGAAGAAACCATCGCGCGCATTGATCCGACCTGGAGCTGCTTTATGTGTTTATCCTGCGAATATGCCAGTGCGCTGATGGATTCCAACAGAACAGAAGAGGCGTTGGCTTATATCGACAGGCAAATCGACGCGGTAAAAGCATCGGGGAGTGAATATTTAGAAGCACTGCTGGCAACCCGTGCCGATATTTTGGTTGCCCTTCATCGTTACGATGAAGCGCGAGAAGTGATTGATGAACTGGCAAAAGAAAATGATTATTGGGGACGCGACCGCATCAATTATCAACTCAAAAAACTGTACATCATGGCGTTATGCGGGCAGGACAAAGAAGTCTGGGAGGAATTGCCGCGTTGGTCAGATCTGACTCCCTATTCATGGGGACCATGGCTGAAGATTATTACTGAATTACTTCCCCGCAATCCACAAAGAAACCACTGGCAACTGGCGCGAATCATTCAAAAAATGCTGGAGCACCGTTCACAGGCCGGGGCGCACCGCAAAGTGGTTGATCTGGCGAAACTGCAAATTACCCTGGCGCTGGAGCGAGAATCTGTCTGGGTTGCCAAAATGGCGATGAAACTGGCTCAGCGGCACATGCCGAAATTACGCGCGTTACTGGGCGTTGATCGCGAGTTTCTCGAACTTAGTGAAAAAATCGCCGCCAAAGAGGCGGAGTTGCTTGCTCGTCCGGTTGTAGAAGTACCTGAAAATAGCGATGAAGAAACGCAGCCTGACCCTGAAAAAGACGTAGAGATATTCCGTCGCGCTTATCTGAACACGCCAGATGATGCGGAATTGCTGGGCAAGCTGGTCAATGCGTTAAATGCCTGTAATGCGATAAATGAGTCGATCGAACTTCTGCAACGCTACGTTGAAAGCCACCTCCAGGAAGATAACGGTCTTTGCTTCGATCTGTTGGATTTATTGCTCCACCGTGACGATCAGCAAGCGATCGAACACCTGGCGAAGCAGTATGAACAGGCGGGGCTGCTACATATGGCCTTGTGGTTCCGCGCGCGAGTGATCAACCAACAGGAAGACTGGAGTGAACTGGAGTCGATTGGGCAACAGTTGCTGCAAAACGAAAAAGGGCGTGAGTGGGTTGGCGTTTATCGCATGTGCTCCTGGGCAGCGGGCAAACAGGAGGCCTGGGACCGACAGCTGGATTATTTACAACAATTGCAGCAACTGATGATTAGCCGTGAAGAAGATATTCGTAATCTCCAGTGGGATATCATGGCGACTGCCAGCATCCTACAACAATGGGATTTGGTTCGTGCTATTGCTGCTGAACTGGAAATCGAACTCACGGAAGGCGAAGGTTTTATCGACGAAAAATGGGGGCTACTGAACATTCGCTTCCGGGAAAATTACGAATACCGTTATTACTATGCTCAACGCATTGGGCCGGTAACAGCAAGGATCATTGAGCCGACTTACCGGACCGACTTCCCACAACATGTTGATGAAATTGTGGTTTTCGATGCGGAAATGTTGAATACCCGACCTGAAGACGAAGAAGAGCAGAAGAATTTCACGCCACTTTATGGGTGTCTGAAAACCATTATCCCGACCGAGTACGGCGAGTCCTGGTTCTGTGAAGGCGTTATGCCTGGTGAAGAACAGTTTAATGCTTTCCGTGAGGCGCTCCGTGAACGAAACTGGTACTACTGGAGCAACAGTAATGATGACTATACGTTAACTGATAGTCATCAGGGAGAAGATGCAGAGCCGCTGCCTGCGTTCTACTTTGTTATCAGCGCACCGCGTTCGGTTGCCAAAGCCGATATCGATAAAACGTTAAGCACGCTAACCGCTGACTGGGAACATCCGTTGTGCTGGTGGCGTCTTGCCAAAGAAGCCGGAGCGAATGAAGAGAAGCATGCCGCTATTGCCGAACGCTACGGGATGTAGTGCATGATTAATAGCGGGGGGCATGACACTCCCTCCTGCAAAGGTTGTGCTGTTAATTAAAATAAGTCCTGTGATTTATAAATTAAATTACAGGGCTTATTCACTTTGTGAATATTATCGATTTATTTATAAACAAAACGCGTGTAGTGACATTTTCTTTTTTCATTTATTATATTCACTCTCTTATTTATCTATTTATAAGGCAATTAAATGAAAAGGAATTTATTATCTTCCGCTATTATAGTCGCCATAATGGCCCTCGGTATCACTGGTTGTGATGATAAAAAAGCCGAAACAGAAACTCCCCCGCCCGCCAATAGTCAACCTGCCGCGCCAGCTCCTGAAGCGAAACCTACTGAAGCCCCCGTTGCAAAAGCAGAAGCTAAACCTGAAACGCCTGCGCAACCGGTGGTCGATGAGCAAGCAGTTTTCGACGAAAAAATGGATGTCTATATCAAGTGCTACAACAAGTTACAGATCCCTGTACAGAGCAGTCTGGCGCGTTATGCTGACTGGCTGAAAGATTTTAAACAGGGGCCGACGGGTAAAGAGAGCCATGTTTATGGGATCTACAGCATTAGTGAATCCAATCTCACTGAGTGTGAAAAAGGAATAAAAAGAGTCGTGGCGTTAACGCCTGTGCTGGAGCCCATTGATGGCGTGGCGTTGAATTATATTAATGCCGCAGTCGCGTTGGGGAATACCATTAACGAAATGGATAAGTATTACACACAGGAAAATTATAAAGACGATGCGTTTGCGAAAGGCAAAACGCTGCACCAGACATTCTTAAAAAATCTTGAAGCCTTTGAGCCTGTAGCAGAATCTTATCACGCGGCGATTCAGGAAATTAATGATAAGCGCCAGCTTGCAGAACTGAAAAATATTGAACAAAGAGAAGGGAAAACATTCCACTACTACTCTTTGGCGGTCATGATTTCAGCGAAACAAATTAATAACCTGATATCGCAAGAGAATTTTGACGCCGAAGCGGCAATGAAGAAAGTGACTGAACTTGAAACGCTGGTGGCGCAGGCCAAAGAAGTGAGTAAAGACAGTATGAATTCTCTCTTCACAGGTGCAGCAGACCGATATCAACTCGCAGCTAAAAAATATGTTCGCCGCGTCAGAGATAAAGTCCCGTACTCTGACTGGGATAAAGAGCAACTTCAGGATGCAAATACAAGCTGGATGGTCGACGACTCATTTCCGCGAGCTTTACGCGAGTACAACGAAATGGTCGATGATTATAATCGCCTGCGTTAAACGTTTTTGATTTTGCTGAGAAAATAATGTCGGATGTGGCATAAACGCCTTATCCGACCCTTACAGTCACACCGACTTTTATGCCTGATAAGATGTGTTAAGCGTCGTATCAGGCAATCTGCGCTTTACCCTACCTGAGGATGGCGACGGTTCTCTTCATTCACCCAGATCCGCATTTCGCCCTCGCCACGGTTGGCCCAGCTAAACCACGGGATAAACGTCATGGTTTGTGGCTGACGTTTGGCTGGGGCATTGTCGTAATGCCATAACGGTTGCTGCTCTGGATTGCTCTGTTCAAGCCGATAACCAGGCGCCTGAATGAGGATTTTATGGCTGAATAATCCCTTGCCTTCGAATGTTGTAAACGGCGCATCGGCGGGTAGCCACAGGTTATGCAATGACTCGCCGTTGTCGGCCTGCTCCAGACAATACACCAGCGGACCGCGCTGAATTGCTACTTTCCCTGCCACATGACGCACCAGCGGGTTGCCGTAAACGCGACGCACTGGCATCGGCAGCGTCAGATTCAGCGTATCGCCTTCCTGCCATTCACGGGTAATGTGCAGATAGCCTTTACGAATATCCTGCTCGACGATTTCTCCATTCAATGTGACCTGCGGCTGCGAGCACCAGTCCGGCAGACGTAAAGCCAGGGTATGACGCACTGGCTGCGGAGATTCAACCGCAATCGTCACCTGTTCATGCCACGGATAGTTCCCGCTAACCCGCAGGCGCAGCGTGCCATTTTCTACCGGCACTTCCATACTGTTTCCCGCATACATGTTGATATATAACGCATCCTCACGCGGCGTATAGAGATAATGACCAATCGAGGTCAGCACGCGGGCGATATTTGGCGGGCAACAGGCGCAGCCGAACCAACGCTGGCGGATCGGTTTAACGTGATCGTAGATATGGTTAAATTTTAAGGTTTTTGGATGTACTTCCAGCGGATTCACGTAGAAGAAATGTTTACCATCCAGCGCCATTCCGCCGAGCACGGTGTTGTACAGCGCGCGCTCCATGACATCGGCATACTGACTATCGCCCTCCATTTCCAGCATTCGCCGGGCAAACATCATCAGACCGATGGAAGCGCAACTTTCGGCGTATACCGTGTCATTCGGTAGATCATAGTCGCTACTAAACGCTTCGCCACTGCCCTGTGAGCCAATGCCGCCGGTAATATATAACTGACGCTGGGCCATGTTGTTCCATAGCCGCAGGCAGTCCTGACGCTTGCTTTCATCGTGACTTAAACGCGCCAGATGTGCGACGCCAGTCATCAGGTAGACAAAGCGTACTGCATGGCCGATGGCGGTTTGTTGCTGTGCGATGGGCAAATGCGCCTGGCTGTAGGCTTTGTCTTTCACCATCCATGCCGGGCCGTAGGTGTGCCAGTGCGATGTCTGTCCGCGCTTTTCATATTCCTGGTCGTAATAGTGCGGTTGCGTACCGCGCTGTTCGACAAAATAGTGGGTCAGCGCCAGATAACGCGGCTCTTTGGTGACTTCGTACAGGCGCATCAGTGCCAGTTCAATTTCCGGGTGACCGGGATAACCGTGTAACTTACTTTCATCTGGGCCAAATACGCTGTCGATATGATCGGCCAGACGGCAAACCACGTCCAGCAAGCGCCGCTTACCCGTTGCCTGGAAGAAGGCTACGCCCGCTTCAATCAGATGACCGGCGCAGTAAAGTTCATGACACTCCGCCAGATTGCTCCAGCGTTCTCCCGGCGCTTTCACCGTAAAGTAAGTATTGAGATAGCCATCTTCGCACTGAGCGGAGGCGACCAGTTCAATCACCTCGTCGGCGGTTTTTTCCAGTTCGGCGTCCGGCTTCTGGCACAGTGACCAGGCTACCGCTTCCAGCCACTTGGCGACGTCGCTATCCTGAAATACCATGCCGTAAAACTCCCCGTCTTGCAGTCCGGCGGCAATGCGAAAGTTTTCAATCGCGTGGCTGGGTTCCGCTTCGGGAATGCGATCGTTTAACGCATCCCACTGATAAGGAATCACCACGTCGCGGACCAGTTGCTGATACTGGCCGAGGAACGGATCGCTAACCGTCAGTTTGTGCAGATCGACTTCCGAAATGTTCATCTTGTGCTCCTTAAGGCTGGACATGACGCTGACGCAGGTCGGCGGCAATGCGTGACATCATAGGGTTATTGAGTTTGCAAAAGCGGATTGCCAGCGCCAGCAGCAGGTGGAACAGCGCAGGCAGCAGTGTTTCCATTGCTGTGATACCCCCCAGCGAACTGGCGGTCTGGTTTTCTACGCCAGGCTGATAGGCAACAAAAATAAATAGCAGGCTGATGATCCCGGCGCTGGAGGCCCAGGCCAACTTGATGAAAAACAAATTAAAAGCAAAGTTCATGCCGGAGGAACGCACACGGGTTTTCCATTCGCCATAGTCATCGGCAAAAGCCATCAGCGAGAAGTGCAGCGGCAGAGTGAAGCCGAGAATCACGCCGTTGCCGAGGATCACCGCCAGCCACAGCGCTTGGTAAGCGGGGCCGGAGGGCAGGAACCACATTAGTCCCGCCAGCGCGGCGAGAATCAGGTTGGTGTAGTAGTAAATTTTGACGGTATCAAAGCGTCGCGTTAATGGACTGACAATCACCGAGCCGATAATGGAGGCGAAAGTTACCATGGTGAAGAACAGCGACGTGTAGCCCGTACTGCCCTGTAGCACGTAGGTTATGAAGTACATATACCCGCCGCCGCGAATATTAAAGACGTTAATTAGCAGGAAGGACATTACCAGCATCAGCAGCAACTGGTCGTTGTTACGCAAACCGGCAAGGTGCTCGCGCAGAGTAAATTTCCCCATCGTGGAGAGCGGCACTCGTTCACGAACCCAGAAGAAACAGCACAGGAACATGACGACGGCGATGGCGCACAGCACGCCGACGCCCAGCTGATAGCCGCGTGCAGCGTTACCCTGACCGAAGAGATCCACCATCCACGGTAAGCCAACCGAAACCAGAAATCCCGCTACGCCGCAGAGAACGAATCGCCAGGACTGGCAGGAAATCACTTCGTTATGGCGGGTCGTCATGGTGTTGATCAGCGCGCAGTACGGCACGTTGATGGCGGTATAACCGACGGAAAGCAGCAGGTAGGTGCCGAACGCCCAGGCGATTTTCATCCCCATGCTGGCATCCGGTACGGTGAACGTCAGGATGCCGATAATGCCAATAGGGACGGCAATCCATAGCTGCCACGGACGAAAACGCCCCCAACGGCTTTGCGTCCGGTCGGCAATGATGCCCATCACCGGGTCGGAGATGGCATCAAACACGCGTAGTGCAATAAACAGTGTGCCAACCAGCGCAGGAGTTAAACCAAAAACGTCGGTGTAGAAAAAAGTAAGAAAGTTCATGATCAGGCAGGTTATGACGGTACCGCCTGCGTCACCCAGGCCGTAGCCTATTTTTTCCCGCACAGATAACGCATCGTCAATTTGACCATTGGCGATATCAGCGGTGGTAATCGGTGTAGAGGTCATAGATATTCCTCGCGAATAGGGAGCAATTTTTTGTTTTATTGAAATGACCTGATTAATTCTGCCGTGATCTGCAATATCAACAAGGCGAGAAAAGAGTAAAAAAAGGTGACGATTCCGACCTGAATTTAAAAGTGTGAAACAGATCGAGTGAAATTAATATTTTTGATTAATAATCAAAAGGTAATCTGTTTAATCTTCACCAGTTAAGCGGGAAAATACATATCGATGCTCGAATTATCCATAACATTACCGATTAAAGTACAAAACGGCGGACTATTTATTTCCCGTGGCATCGGGAGGCATCCGGCAAGGCGGCTTGAGTCATGGGAAATTATCTTTGTCGAAAAAGGTCGATTAACGATTCAGGAAGAAGAGCAGATATTTCAGGTTGATGCGGGAGAGAGTTTATTGCTCTGGCCGGAACGTCAGCACGTTGGTGTTGAGGATTTCCCCGCTGACCTTAAATTTTACTGGCTACATTTTGAGGTTAAAGCGCCGGACAACGATCCGCGCTGGCTCACTCATCTTAGTGTGCCGCAGCAAACCAAAGTCGCCGACCCTCAGGCGTTGAGTGCACTGTTTCGCCAGTTTTTAAGCGAGCAGGAAAAGCATCAGCGTATCCCTGCACTGGAGTTTATTGTGTTGTTGATTTTACAGCAGATTACCTTCGATGTACGTCTTGATGAACAAGCCGATACTGCAGGCACCGCCCTTGCCTGGAAAGCACAAAAGCTGATCCGCACGCAATATCATCGCCCGCTTTCCACGGCAATTTTGGCCCGCGAACTCTACTGTAATGCCGATTATCTTGGGCGCGTGTATCGTCGGGTATTTCGTTTGACGTTGACAGAAGCTATCCATCGTCAGCGAGTGCGCGAAGCCGAAAAGCTGTTAATTAGCGACGCGCGATCGCTTACTGAAGTGGCGGCGTTGTGCGGATTTAATGACGTCGGCTATTTCAGGCAGATTTTTCGCAAACACACCGGTTTAACACCTGCGGTGTGGAAACGACGTTACAGCAAGGAACATATTAATTCGTAGCTCCGGAGCAATAATGCCCCGGAGTGAGAGATTACTCGCCGAATCCAGCCTCTGACATGCGTTCTTCAATCCACCGCCGCGCCTGAATAATCTCCAGCACCGGCTCTTTGGCTTTTTCGGTCCACATCTCAATCAGAAATGATCCGCGATAGTTCAGTTCATGCAGCGTTTTGAAGATGCCAACAAAATCGACGCAGCCTTCGCCAAACGGCACGTCGCGGAACTGGCCCGGGCTTTGCTCGGTGACTGGTTGAGTATCTTTCAGGTGGATCGCGGCGATACGGTTAATACCCAGTTTCAGTTCGGCGGGAACATCATTGCCCCAGGCGCTAAGATTGCCGACATCCGGGTAGACGGTGAACCACGGCGAGGCGAGCATCTCGTCCCACTTTTTCCATTTGCTGATGGAGTTCATAAACGCGGTGTCCATAATCTCCACTGCCAACATCACCTGGGCGGCAGCGGCCTGTTCGACCGCCCATGCCAGCCCTTCGGCAAAACGTTGCTGGGTGCCTTCGTCATGTTCTTCGTAATAGACGTCGTAACCTGCCAGTTGAATGGTACGAATACCGAGATCGCGTGCCAGACGAATCGCTTTGCTCATAATCTCCCGCGCCCGCTGACGTACCGCCTCGTCCCGGCTGCCAAAAGGGAAACGGCGATGGGCAGACAGACACATTGACGGAATGGCAACGCCCGTTTCGATCATCGCGGTAACCAGCGAGGCACGTTGCGCGGTGCTCCAGTCAAGGCGTGACAAACGTTCGTCAGTTTCATCTACCGACATTTCGACAAAATCAAAACCGCAGCTTTTCGCCAGCACCAGCCGCTCCGGCCAGGAGAGATCTTTCGCCAGCGCCTTTTCATAAATCCCTAACGGATGATTACGCACGCGCGCCTCCCCAGATAGCGTCGATTTGTGCATGGAAATCAGCAGCTACCTGTGCCGGATTTGCTGCCCCTGCCAACGCCCGCCCGGCAATAAACGCTTTCACGCGGATATCTTTAAATAGCGGCAAGTCGGCAGGCGTAATACCGCCGGTAATGGAAAGTTCAAGACCGATATCAGAAAGCGCTTTCATGCGTGCCAGATCGGCCTCGCTCCACTGCTGCCCGCTGGCCTGCGCATCACGACCACGATGATATATCGCCTGCCGCACGCCAATACGATGCCAGTCGCGGGCGTCGTCCAGCGTCCAGTTACCAAACAGCTCTATCTGGATTTCACATCCGCAACTCTGCGCCACAGCGTGGCCTTTTTCCACCGTCGCGAGCGGTGCGGCGCAGATGATGGTCATCCAGTTGGCGCCTGCAGTAAATGCTTGTTGAGCGAGCGTTTCACCAGCGTCGGCGACCTTCCAGTCAGCGACGATGATTTTGTCCGGGCACTGTTCACGCAAGGCCTTCACCGCGCCAATCCCTTCGTTTAAGCAGAGAATCGTGCCTGCTTCGACAATATCGACGCTGTCTTTTAACAGCGTAACGTCGCGCTGTGCGGCTTCAAGTGATGAGTGGTCGAGGGCCAGTTGCAGAAGTGGTCGGCTCATAATGTGTGCTCCTTGATGCGGGCGTGAAAGCCCTGAAGTGCGGCAATGAGATGTTGATAGCGTTGATATTTTTGTTGGTAAAGCTGATGCGCAGTCATATCCGGCAGCAGGGTGCGCACCGGGTGCTGTAAGTCACGTTGGGCTTCGCTGAAGTTGCAATAAACCCCGGTGCCGACGCGGGCGGCAAGCGCTGCGCCAAAGCAGCCTGTTTCTTCCACCTGCGGCAGCTCGATACGCAGGCCGCTGACGTCTGCCAGCATCTGCATCCAGACATCGGAATGCGCCGGGCCGCCAGTGACGCGCAGGGTGTGCACATCAGTAAAACGTTCGCGCATCCGGTTGAGATGGGTCATATGGCTGAAAACCACGCCTTCATAGATGGCCTGCAACAGGTTCGCGCGGGTGTGAATGGCCTGCATCCCGTAGAAACCGCTGGTCATCTCGAGTCCAGCGTTACTGCCGTACAGGAACGGCAGGAAAAACAGATCGCCACCGGCTTTCGGCAAGCTGACAACGGCCCGATTAATCTCATCAAACGAGATTTCGCCCCACTGTGCGGTAAACCATTCGAGGTTGCCGGAAGAGGTGGGGCTGGCTTCGTGAACGATAAATTGACCGTCGTTAACGTAGCGGCCATAGACATACGGATGCGCTTCACCGTCACTTAAACCACTGGTTATGCCGCTGGTCACCGCCCAGGTGCCCATTACCGCATTGAGGGCGAATTCATCTTCAATTCCGGCGCAGAGTGCGGTAGAAACCACATCAAACAAGCCGCCGACAACGGGCGTACCCGCTTGCAGACCGGTCAGTGCGGCTGTCTGAGCGGTGATTTCTCCGCAGATTTCGGCAGAGCCCACAACAGGCGGCAGGGTGTGGTTGATTTCACTGATCTCCAGCCAGTCGGTGAGGCACGGGTCATATTGACCGCTGCTCATGTTGTAAAGATTGGATTCGGAAATATTGCTCTCTTCGCAACCTTTGACGCCGGTTAAACACCAGCGCAGGTAGTCGTGCGTCATCATCACGCAGCCAATTTGTGCGTAGCGTTGCGGTTCGTGCACTTTAAGCCAGCGTAACAGCGACACCGGATGCCCGGTCCACAAGGTTTGTCGGGTCAGCGGGTAGATTTTTTCCGGGATGCCATCTTCCTGCCAGCAACGAACGATTTCCATCGCCCGGCGGTCAGAGGATAAAATGGCGTTACCGAGCGGGTTGTCGTTTTTATCCAGCAAAAACAAGCCCTTTCCCTGTGCGGAGATACCGATGCCAACTATTTGTTCCCCGCTAACGCCGGAATGGGTAAGCAGGGAGCGAATGACAGCCATGCAGCATTGCCACAGTTCTGCCATATCGCGCTCTACCCAGCCTGGCTGTGGGCTTAATGCGCACAGCGGCAGGCGCTGCACGCCTGCCTCCCGGCCTTCGCGGTCATACAGCCCGGCTTTCAGCCAGCTACCGCCACAATCTAACCCCAGCCAGTATTGCGTCATGGTTTATTGCACCTCATCCACGGCTTTCAGCAGTTCGGCGCCCTGCGGAACATCTTTAACAAACATGTCGCGGACTTGAGTACCCAGTGCGTCGCTAAAGGCTTTGCGGTCCAGATCGGTAATCACTTCCACGCCTGCTTCTTTCATGCCGTCGATGATTTTTTGCTGATCTTTGGCAACCAGTTTGCGCTGGTAGTTACCCGCTTCTTGTGCAGATGAAATTAGCGCTTGCTGGAACTCCGGAGTTAAGCCATCAAATTTCGCTTTGTTGATCACCACCAGAAGCGGGGAATAGGCGTGATGGGTCAGAGAAAGGTACTTCTGCACTTCATAGAATTTTGCCGACCAGACGACGTTAATGGGATGTTCCTGGGCGTCGATGGTACGGGTTTCCAGCCCGGTATAGACTTCGGCAAACGGCATCGGGATCGGGTTAGCGCCAAAGACTTTGAATGCGGCGATATTCATCGGGCTATTGTTAGTGCGAATTTTCAGGCCTTTCAGGTCGGCAGGCGTTTTAACCGGTGCGCGCGAGTTGGTAACATCTCGCCAGCCGTTTTCCCAGTAAGCCAGTACTTTCAGCCCTTTATCTTCAAGGGAGACTTTCAGGTCATCACCGACTTTGCCGTCGAGCGTTTTATGCGCATGGGCGGTATCGCGGAACAGGAAAGGGACGTCGAGCAAGTTCATCACTGGTGATAATCCGGCAAAGTTATTCGAACCGGACATCTCCATATCAATAGTGCCGCCACGCACGCCGCTAATCATCGCCTGCGCATTGCCGAGGGTGCTGTCCGGGAACAGTTTTAATTTCAGTTCGCCTTTGGTTTTTTCCTGCAATAATTCATTGAATTTTTTGGCCGCAATATGTTGTGAATCGGTTTGTGATGTTTCATAACCGAAACGTAATGATTGTGCCGCCATTGATGACGTGCTGAATGCCGCCACTCCGGCAATTAATAATGCGTAGGTTACAGAACGTAATTTCATTATGATTTCCTTTTAACTCATCCATTTAAGAGGAGCGGTAATCAGCTCCGGTATAAAAATAAATAATGCTAACAACATGAATAAAACCATGACGTAAGGCGCAACGCCTTTTACCGCATCGTCAAATTTAAGTTTCGCCACGCCGCATATCACGTTAAGAACGTTACCCACCGGAGGCGTAATCAGTGATATTGAACAGTTGATAATAAACATGATGCCGAAATAGACCGGATCTATTCCCGCTTCTTTCACCAAGGGCATTAATACTGGTGTAAGAATTAATACGGTGGGCGTTAAGTCCATTACCGTACTGATCACCATAATAGCGAGCATAATGACGATGAATAATAAGCGAGGTGAATCAACCAACGGTTGTAATAGCTCCGATACCATCATGGGTAATTCGGCGATAGTAATAAGCCATGCAGATACCGCAGCAGAGGCCACCAGGAACATGACTACGGAAGTGGTTTTCGCCGCGTTGATCAGGACATGATAAAGCGTGGAGAAGGTCATTTCGCGATAGACCACCACCGAGACGAACAGGGCATAGAAGGCGGCAACCGCGCCTGCTTCGGTGGGTGTGAATAACCCCGAACGGAAACCGCCAATAATAATTATCGGTAAAAAGAGCGCCCAAATACCGGAAACTAAGGATTGCCATACTTCCCGCAGTGAGGCTTTCGGCTGACAAGGCAAATTCAGTCGTTTCGCCTGCCACCACCAGGTAACCATCAGCGTGACGCCCATCATGATGCCCGGCGCAATACCCGCCATAAACAGTTTACTGATGGAGAGCCCGCTGGAGACGCCGAAGATAATGAGTGGAATAGAGGGAGGGATAATGGCCGCAATAATACCGCCAGAACCGATAAGCCCGGCGGCGCGGTTTACCGGATAGTTGGCCTGACGCATCATCGGCACCAGCAGCGCCGCGACGGCTGCGGTATCAGCAACCGCAGAACCGGAAAGGCTTGCCATGATCATTGCCGCCAGCACGCCAACGTAACCCAGACCGCCAGGTCTGTGGCCCACCAGTTTCATCGGTAAATCGACAATACGTTGCGACAGGCCGCCCGCGTTCATGATCTCACCCGCCAGCACAAAGAAGGGGATCGCCAGCAGGGAGAAACTGTCTGCACCGTTGACCAGCGTTTGCGCCAGAATTTGCACATCAAAGATATCCATCCAGAACATCAATGAGATGCCGCACAGTAATAATGCCCAGGCGATGGGAACGCCAAGGGCGATAGCTCCTAACAAGCTGACAATAAATATAAGGATTGTCATCGTCAGGCTCCTTGTTGGTTTCGGCTGGGGGCACTTGTTAACTGCCGATATAAATGACGCAATTCCAGCATTGCGATAATCAGGCTGGTGGGGATAGCGGCGGCGTACATTAAACCAACGGGTACACCGAGAATGGGGGATAAGTTGCTCCAGTCCTGCGCTGTTTTTTCTATTGCCCCCCAGGCCAGGCCCAGACACAGCAATAAAATAAGCGTATGCGTTAGAAACGAGACGCGTTGTTGGTTGGTGGGGGATAGTTTTTCGACTATAAAAGTGACCTGTACATGACTGTTGTCCATATAAGCAACAATAGCGCCAATAAAGGTTAACCAGACAAATAAAAGGCGAGATAATTCATCAATCGATAATATACTTGTGTGGAATCCATATCGAAGAATTATATTAATAAAAATAATACAAGACAGTATTGCGATGATGACCGCAAGAATGCCTTCGAGTATCCGTTTCATAACGAGTCCTTCTTGTTATGCCATATGTTTTCATTAATTGATGTTGTTGGTATTCGTAATATTTATTGGAAAGCGACTAATAAGACATTCAGTGTGCTATTTAAGTGAAACGGATTAACGAGATTCATTCAGAGAGTGAATGCCGTTGCGTAATATTTCGATTCGATGTTGCACATCAGACGTCGCATTTATTTCTAGCAGCTTGATGCCAGAAAAATGCAATGTTGACGGTTTTGCTGCATTAAATAACTCGCGAACATGCTCTGTGGTCATCAGGCTTTCCGCACAGAATGGAGCAAACGGTGCGTGCAAATCCTGCCATTCGCCGTATGTTCCGTTTAACGTCGTACCAGAGAACATCAGTGCGCCGAGTTTTCCGGCCTGTTTCGCCATTTGGGTGTGCGTCAGCGGCAGCGTTGTATTGCGCCCTTCAATAGCGGAGCGCGCCCAGTTGATACAGATGCTGACGTCATAATCGGCAATGACCTGCAGGGCATTTTCTAAAGGCAGAAAACCTTTGCGGGGTGCTGAAGACGTCATGGCATCGCAGTGTTCCAGCACCAGTTTGCACGGCCAGTCCCAGCTGGCGATTTCTTTCAATGAGCGGGCAAAAGCGTCTGTCGCTTGCATAACATTGGGATTCGTTGCTAATGGTGCAGCCTGGATCTCCAGTGCGAGTACTTTATTTGCCGGCAATGAGTTTATTTTATTTAACAAGTGGCGATAGTACGCCACGCAGGCTTGACGTTGCTCTTCATCGCTGGAGGCGAGGCCAAAACCGTGGTTTTCGTTGCGGCGGCGCATGGTTTCCATCACAGCGGTGACGACAAATTTCCAGCTCTCTGGCGTATGACGGAGCAACCATTGGTCGCCCAGCGGGTGGAAGTTTTCCAGGCAGGGTTGTTCCAGCCCGAAAATATCGGGTGTATCAGATAATTGTCGCCAGAATTCCTTCTCTTCCTCTTCACTTCTTTGATGAAAAGAAGGTGCACAGGGATACGCACCGATAATATAACCGGCATTATTCGCTTTCATTTTGTGCTCCAGTAATAACTTTTTATAAAGCGCAGAGGGCCACTTTAACCACGATTTTCCGGATTGCCGTTGGGGCATTTTTATTACATGCCGGGCGGTGAACATCTTGCGGGAAGAAAATAGCGTAACTACCCGGTATCATTTCTATAAATGATTCATGTTCATTGTCGTGATAAAAAATAATATCGCGCTGTTCTAATAATTCTTCGCTGACTTTATTATTCCCCGTGTCAATGGAAATGCCGATTTTCTCTTCGCCCCACGCCAGAAACTGAATATCAATATACCGACGATGCACTTCCGGACGGTTTTCGATTTTATCTCGCGTCGTTAAATCGATAATTTGCGCATAAATATTTTTGCCGTCGATTTCGACAACGCCCGGCTCCTGGGTGTTGAAGTTGGTAGTGCGCAGAAAATCGAGCGCCTTTTCAATGGCGGCGGGCAAACGGCACGGATTGGGCTGCGCGATATGTCCAAAGATCATGGCTTATCTCCTTATAACGCCTGAATTTTTGCCCATACGCTGTCATCAACGGTGATGCCGTTACGACGATTTTCAGCCAGCAGGGTAGTAAATTCGTGGCCGGGTAAACGAATGGCCTGATTTTCGTCAGCGCGCTCGGCACTGGTAACGTAATCCATGATGCGTTGTAGCTTGGCGTCGCGGGTGGTGCCTTCGATCAGTTTGTCTACTTCAATGGCGATAAAGATTTGCGAAACGCCGTATTCGTCGCTGTTATCCTGGGTGACTTCTGCAACCGATGCGCCATCAGAAAGGAGAGTGGCGATCATATCCAGCACAATCGACATGCCGGAACCTTTCCAGTAACCCATTGGCAAAATGCGGCGGTTTTTCTCGATGACGCCCGGCTCTTTGGTCAGGTTGCCTTCATCGTCGAAGCCACCGTCTACAGGCAGCTCGCGACCCGCCAGGCGGTTTACTTCTAACATGCCGTAGGAGAACATCGACATCGACATATCGACCATCGTAATAGGTGAGGAAGGAATCGCGACGATCAGCGGATTGGTGCCGATACGACACTCTTTTGCACCCCACGGCGGCATCACTGCGATGGAGTTGGTCCAGCAGATGCCAATGTAGCCTTTCTCCGCCGCCTGCCAGCCATAGCTGCCGCCGCGCATCCAGTGGTTGGCATTACGTAACGCCACCAGGCCAATCCCATGATTTGCCGCCAGTTCAATGGCACGATCCATCATCTTTTTCGCCGTCAGGTTACCGATCGAACGCTGGGCGTCCCACTGCTCAATTGCGCCGAGGCTGGTCACGCGTTTTGGTTGGGCGTCAGGAATGATATCGCCATTATCCAGTTGCTGAATGAAGCGTGGGAAACGGTTAACGCCGTGAGAATAAACGCCGGACTCGGTGGTACGGGCGAACATCTCAGCGCAGGCATCAGCCGTTTCGTTGTCAACGCCACGTGAAACTAGTACCCGATTAAAGGCTGCTTTTAACTGCTCAAATGTCACTTTCATCCCTGTCTTCCTTGTGTTTGTTGATCGCTTTTTTAGCTTAAAATTCCACTATGCGAAATTTGATTTCAAATATATCGATCGCTTTTTAACAAAGCAATCCGCACCATGATTTTCAAAAAACATATAAATCAAATGGTTATAAATTATCTGTCGAGATCGTGAACTGCGACACACTTTGCGTTACCATCATGGCGCGATAAAAAGGGGAAGAAAGCGATGGGAAAAAAAGAGCACGAGTTGGCGCAGGAAAAAGAGCGCCCAGCTGGAAGTCAGAGCCTGTTTCGTGGGTTGATGCTGATTGAGATTTTGAGCAACTATCCAAACGGTTGCCCGCTGGCGTATCTTTCGGAGCTGGCAGGTTTAAATAAGAGTACCGTCCATCGTTTATTGCAGGGATTACAATCCTGTGGCTATGTGACTACCGCGCCCGCCGCAGGGAGTTACCGCCTGACCACTAAATTTATTGCCGTCGGTCAGAAGGCGCTGTCTTCGCTGAATATTATTCATATTGCTGCGCCGCATCTTGAGACGCTGAACATTGCCACCGGTGAAACCATTAACTTCTCCAGCCGCGAAGATGATCACGCTATTTTGATTTATAAACTCGAGCCCACCACCGGAATGCTGCGTACCCGCGCCTATATTGGCCAGCATATGCCGCTCTACTGTTCGGCGATGGGCAAAATCTACATGGCATTTGGTCACCCGGACTACGTGAAGTCGTACTGGGAAAGCCATCAGAATGAAATCCAGCCGTTAACCCGCAACACCATTACCGAGTTACCCGCGATGTTCGACGAACTGGCGCACATTCGTGAAAGCGGAGTCGCGATGGACAGAGAAGAAAATGAGCTCGGCGTCTCCTGTATTGCTGTTCCAGTATTTGATATTCATCGACGGGTGTCGTATGCCGTGTCGATTTCGCTTTCGACATCACGGTTGAAACAGGTGGGGGAGAAGAATCTTCTGAAACCACTGCGTGAAACCGCTCGGGCTATCTCTAATGAACTGGGATTTACTGTCAGGGACGACCAGGGCGCGATCACATAACGCTTTAGACAGGTGACAAAACTTTAACATATCCTTCGTTGGATCAAAGCAGTAGGGGGGCGCTCTCTGGCACTCTGCTGTTTTAGTGCAAAGGAGTGATCATGAACCGGTTTATTATTGCGGATGCGACGAAATGTATCGGTTGCCGTACCTGTGAAGTGGCTTGCGCGGTGTCGCATCAGGAAAATCAGGATTGCGCTGCGTTGTCGCCGGGCGAGTTTATTTCGCGAATTCGTGTCATCAAAGACCATACCTGGACGACGGTAGTTGCCTGTCATCAGTGTGAAGATGCGCCGTGTGCGAATGTCTGCCCTGTGGAGGCGATTCGCCGCGAACATGGGCATATCTTCGTTGAACAATCACATTGTATTGGCTGTAAAAGCTGCATGGTGGCTTGCCCGTTTGGCGCGATGGAGGTGGTTTCGGCGCGCACAAAGGCGAGGGCAATTAAGTGCGATCTGTGCTGGCATCGGGCGACGGGACCGGCCTGTGTTGAAGCCTGCCCGACAAAGGCGTTGCAGTGTATGGATGTCGAAAAAATCCAGCGTCAACGGTTACAGCAGCAGCCTGTTTGAGATGCTATTCAGTTTGTTGACACAGTGCGCTTTGTTTATGCCGGATGCGGCGTAAACGCCTTATCCGGCCTACAAAATATCGCAAATTCAATATATTGCAGAAATTCTGTAGGCCTGATAAGCGCAGCGCATCAGGCTATTTTTAATGGCTTTCAGCCCAGGCGTTTTCAATCTCTTCTGCCAGAATCTTCACGCCCGCCTCAATTTTCTCCGGATCCGGCACGTAGTTCATGCGCATACATTGATGTGTATGCGGCCACGGTTTATCCAGCCCCGGGAAGAAGTTGTGGCCCGGCACCATCAGCACGCCGCGTGCTTTCAGGCGCTGGTAGAGTTGCTCGGTGGTAATCGGCAAATCCTTAAACCATAACCAGAGGAATATTGCCCCTTCTGGTTTATGAATAAGGCAGCGATCTTCCGGTAAATAGCGGCGAATGATGGCGATAGTTTCCTGAACACGCTGGTAATAGAACGGCTTGATGACCGTTTCTGACAGGCGCAGCAGATCGTTACGCTTTATCATTTCACACATCATCGCCGGACCAATGCCGCCAGGCGCGAGGCTGATAATGCCGTTCATATTAGTGATGGCGGTGATGATTTTTTCATTGGCGATGATAATGCCGCAGCGCGAACCAGGTAGACCTAGCTTGGAAAGGCTCATGCACAGCACGATATTCGGATTCCACAGCGGGCGCGCTTCGCTGAAGATGATGCCCGGGAAAGGGACGCCATAGGCGTTATCAATCACCAGCGGGATCCCGTGCTGATTCGCCAGCGCATCCAGCTTCAGCAACTCTTCATCGGTTATCACATTACCTGTTGGGTTCGTCGGTCGCGAGACACAAATCATCCCCGTCTCTTCGCCAATGTGCAGATGTTCGAAATCGACGTGATATTTAAACTGGCCCTCTGGCAGTAGTTCGATATTCGGGCGCGTAGAGACAAACAGATCCTCTTCCAGCCCGGCATCCGCGTAGCCAATATATTCCGGTGCCAGCGGGAACAATACTTTTTTGACCCGGCCATCGGCACGGCGTCCGGCAAACAGGTTAAATAAGTAGAAAAAGGCGCTCTGGCTACCATTTGTTAGTGCAATATTCTGTGGTTCGATATCCCAACCCAGTTTCTCGCGTAACATACCGGCAAGCAGAGACAGCAGCTCCGTTTTCCCCTGTGGCCCATCGTAATTGCACAGCGCATCAGTGGCTTTGCCACTTTCCAGCATGTCGGATAGCAGCGTCTGGAAATAGTCCTGCATTTCCGGGATCTGCGCCGGATTGCCACCGCCAAGCATAATCGCGCCGGGGGTGCGTAAACCGTCATTCAGATCTTCCATCAGCAGCGTAATGCCGGAGTGGCGGGTAAATTTGTCACCAAAAAGGGAGAATGTCATAGCGGGATATCTGTCGAACTCTGTAGCAAGGAAGGTAACAATAACGCTACATTTGCCAGGGTGCAAATCACGCTGCGGACGGTGGATTGACACTTTATGCTGTAGTTTTCGATTAGGTTGGTATTTTAGGCTGGGTGGCTTCCCGACGTACTGCCGCACGGGAAGCCAGAAAAATTACCGTTGCCCCGCCCAGACGACCATTACTTTATCGTCGCCATGTTCACGGACAAATCCGTACCCCTGTTTCAGCGCAATCGCCGTTTGTTTGCCTGCGCCAATAGCTGGATGTCGTGCGCGGAACTGGCTGATGCGTTGCCAGTGTGCGACGCTGGCGGCAGATTTACTGCTGATATCCTGCCAGTTCATATCAGAACGTGTGCCTTGTAGGGGATCAGAACCGGTAGGACCGAACGGACGTAAGGATTCATCACCATAAAAGATTTGTACTGCACCTGGCGCGAGTAACAATAACTCAGCTGCTTTGTCGCCCCCTTCGCGGAACAAGCGGGTATCATGTGAGGATAGGTAGCTCAACACGTTGAAATCTTGCAATTTCTCTGCCATTTGCTGCCAGGTAGTATCCATCTGAGCCAGGCAATCGACCGCTTTCGCCGCCTGTTCCTGATAATCAAAATTAATCATCGCGTCGAATCCGTGGCGATAGTAGTCGCTTTGCATTACTCCGTGACCCCAGGCCTCGCCGGTCATCCAGAAAGGTTTGTCATCTAACGCTTTCTCGGGGTTAGCTTTTTTCCATTCGTGAAGTGCGGCGCTGGCCTGAGTTTTCAGTTGCTGCCAGGCGGGCAACTCAACATGTTTAGCGGTATCGACCCGAAAACCATCAATACCGTAGTCGTGGACCCATTGGCTTAACCAGTGGGTTAAGTAATCGCGTGGCGTATAGCCGTCGATGGCTTTGGCGTGGGTATTCAGTTTGTTTTTATAGAACACCGGCAGACCAGAAGCGGTGGTGGATTCTGTTTTGATATCCGGCAAAAAGGCCAGCGACATGGTGAGATCGTCGAATCCAGGATTGTCGTAATCGCCGATATCCGTTCTGATCCAATTTTTCCCCCACCATTTATCCCAGCCAGCTTTGTCGCTGAAATTGATGTAATCGTTAAAACTATGCCAGGTTTGCCCGGCGGCGGGCTTCCAGTCGTTCCAGCGGTCACCCAGCGTTTTTTTCAGCTCATCACCAGAAAGGTATAACGCACCAAACTGATACTCCTGCATATCCGCCAGCGTGGCATAGCCAGTATGGTTCATCACCACATCAAAAATAATGCGGATACCGCGCTGGTGCGCGCTATCAACCAGCGCCCGTAGATCGGCTTCGTTGCCCATATTTGCATCAAGATTTGTCCAGTCCTGTGTGTAATAACCGTGGTAGGCATAATGCGGGAAATCGCCTTTTGTACCACCGCCCACCCAGCCGTGAATTTGCTCAAACGGGGCGCTGATCCATAAAGCATTGACGCCCAGCTGCTGGAGATAATCCAGTTTGTTGGTCAGGCCGCGTAAATCGCCGCCGTGAAAAGTGCCAATTTCCGCCATACCGTCTTTATGACGACCGTAGCTCTGGTCATTGCTGGGATCGCCGTTTTCGAAACGGTCTGTCAGCACAAAGTAAACGGTGGCGTTATGCCAGTCGAAAGGGGCCGAGGTGTCAGTTTCTGCCCGTTCCAGTAGTAGTAAGCCGTTACTGGTGGCGGCAGGTTGTAATGTTATTTGGCCGTTTTTCACCGTCGTGATTTGCTGGCTGTAATAATCCCGGACTGCCGCACCTTCCGGGAAGGTGGCACTGACATCAAGCGTAAGTGGTCGTCCATCCCATTTCGGGCATTCACGGAGCTGGTTTGCTACCGGTTCGGCGTTGTTCTGGAGAGAAATCATCAACGTTGGCGTGCCGGAGCGGGTATCTATTTGCAGCGTATATTCACCGTTTCTGAACAATCGCCACTGGGGGGGCGTGCTATCGCAAGGTTTGAGAGAAAGCATCTGATTGAGTTTTATCGCATCTGCAGGCTGCCAGCACTGTTGGTTAAAATTTAGCGTTAGCGGTCGCGTACCTTTGGTCAGCTGCGCGTGACTAACAAATGTTCCTGTGCTTTGTTCAGCAAAGATGGGAAATCCCTGAGATGTCCAGTCGGCAGCAATGGCAACACCGGGCAGGAGTATCAGAAAACAGGCGGCAAGTTTCATAACGGATGAGTCCTTGTTGCTGCGAATTTCACCAGTTTGCCAGTGATAATGCTGGTAAAACTCCTCCCTGATGTTCATTGCGCCAGGATGAGACGAAAGGGGGAGTAGTTCACCTGAGATTTAAGCTTATTTTTTGCGATAAACCCCACATTTTCTGCGATTTAGCGCCAATCTGAACGGTTTATACGTGACATAGTTTCAGATTTGGACTATTCCTTGGGGTGCGTTTTACCGCTATTTTTGATATGATTTGAGATTCAACTCTCAAATTTGTGAAAAATATAAGGTGTTGGAATGATTAAATCCGACCAGGAGAACTGATGATTTTGACTCCCATACGACGATATGGGGCGATGATTCTTATGTTACTCACTCTGATGTTTTCGAGTGAGGTGTTAGCGAAAACGCACACGACAACAGCGAGTCAAAAGTCCCACATAACCAAAGCTAGTAATAAACAGGTAAGCAGTAAACAAGAGTATTCTCGCAATAGTGCAAAGAGTAGTTCACTTCCTGATTTGCGAAAATACCCTTCCGGAACACCAAGGAAAAAAGCGTTTCTCCGGACTGTAATGCCCTATATTACCAGCCAAAATGCTGCCATTACGGCGGAACGTAACTGGCTGATTTCAAAGCAGTACCAGGGCCAGTGGTCACCTTCAGAGCGTGCACGTCTGCAAGACATCGCCAAACGCTATAAGGTGAAGTGGTCTGGTAATACACGAAAAATCCCGTGGAATACGCTACTTGAACGCGTAGACATTATCCCGACCAGTATGGTGGCGACGATGGCTGCAGCAGAAAGTGGTTGGGGTACGTCGAAGCTGGCGCGTAACAACAACAACCTGTTTGGCATGAAGTGCATGAAAGGGCGTTGTACCAATGCGCCGGGTAAAGTGAAGGGCTACTCACAGTTCAGTTCTGTCAAAGAATCGGTGAGCGCCTATGTCACTAACCTGAATACGCACCCGGCTTATGCTTCTTTCCGTAAATCGCGCGCGCAGCTGCGTAAAGCGGATCAGGAAGTTACCGCTACGGCGATGATTCATAAGCTGAAAGGTTATTCCACGAAAGGGCAGAGTTATAACAACTATCTGTTCGCGATGTACCAGGATAACCAGCGGTTAATCGCCGCGCATATGTAATTGCATCCCTTTTAGCCTTATCCGACTTGTTGGTCGGATAAGGCTTTTGCTCGTATCAGGTGGTTGTGCTGCGTTACCTGATGCGACGCTGGCGCGTCTTATCATGCCTGGCGGCTTTTCCCCTCCCGCTACAACATGACCTCGCTATTTACATCGCGATACTCTTTTGGCGTCGTGTCATACGCTTTTTTAAATACAGAGTAGAAATATTGCAGCGATGGATAACCACACATTTGCGATATCTCATTGATCGACAAGGTAGTAGAAATCAGCAGGCTGCGCGCTTTTTCCAGCTTCTCGGCATGAATCATTGCGTGAATAGTTTCACCTACTTCTTCTTTAAACCGTTTCTCAAGATTGGATCTCGATATGCCCACCGCATCCAGCACCTGATCCACTTTAATCCCTTTGCAGGCGTGATTACGAATGTAATGCATGGCCTGAATAACAGCCGGGTCGGTCAACGAACGGTAATCCGTAGAACGCCGTTCAATGACGCGTACTGGTGGGACCAAAATCCGCTGCAACGGCATCGCTTCTTTATCTAACAACCGATGCAGAAGTTTTGCCGCCTGATAGCCCATTTGCCGCGCACCCTGGGCAACCGAAGAAAGCGCGACGCGAGAAAGATAGCGGGTCAGCTCTTCGTTATCGATGCCAATTACGCATAGTTTTTCCGGTACGGGAATATGCAGATGCTCGCAAACTTGCAGAATATGCCGCGCTCGGGCGTCAGTAACGGCAATAATCCCGGTTTGCGGTGGCAATGTTTGCAACCAGTCGGCCAACCGATTTTGCGCGTGCTGCCAGTTTTCTGGTGCTGTTTCCAACCCCTGATAAACGACACCGCGGTACTTTTCCTCAGCAACGAGCTGGCGAAAAGCATATTCGCGTTCGGCTGCCCATCTTTTGCCACTCGACTCTGGCAGACCATAAAAAGCAAAGCGGTTAACGCCTTTTTCTTTTAAGTGCAAAAATGCGCTTTCAACCAGCGCATAGTTATCAGTGGCAATGTAATGTACGGGCGGGTAGCTTTCTGCCAGGTGATACGAGCCGCCAACCCCGACAATGGGGACGTCAACATCAGCCAACGCTTGCTCGATTTGGTTATCATCAAAGTCGGCAATAACGCCATCTCCTAACCAGTCCTTGATTTTATCAATGCGGGCGCGGAAATCTTCTTCAATGAAAATATCCCATTCCGATTGTGACGCCTGTAAATATTCCCCCACACCTTCTACAACTTGACGGTCATAGGCTTTATTAGCATTGAACAGTAATGTGATTCGGTGACGTTTAGTAAACATGGTTCTTTTCCTGCTGAATCATGCAAAAACTCAGAACCGGCAACACGTTACCGGTTTTGAGAAAATTTTTATCAAAATCAGGAACGGCGTTTGGTTGCGGAGTCCATCCATACTGCCAGCAACAGAATCGCACCTTTGACGATATACTGCCAGAAGGTCGGAACATCCATCATACTCATGCCGTTATCCAGCGAAGCCATGATGAATGCCCCCATCACAGCACCCGCAACACTCCCTACGCCGCCAGCCAGACTGGTGCCGCCAATCACGCAGGCTGCAATCGCGTCCAGCTCGGCGATATTACCGGCAGAAGGCGAGCCTGCGCCAAGCCGCGAACTGAGAATTAACCCAGCGATGGCCACCATCAAACCGTTGATAGCAAACACGGCAAGTTTGGTGCGTTCTACGTTAATCCCGGAGAGTCGCGCTGCTTCCAGATTGCCGCCAATAGCGTAAATGCGCCGCCCGAAGGCTGTCCTTGTTGCCATAAACATGCCGCCGAGTAGCAGTAACGTCAGCAGCAGGACCGGAGTAGGAACGCCACGGTAATCATTCAGCAGCCAGATTGCGCCTAATACGATGATGGCGGTCAAAGCCTGACGACCGACCACCGCTGTAGATGCCGGAGACTGTAAACCCAAAGCCTGTCGGCGCATTCTTCCACGCCATTGCCAGCCGACAAAAGCCATTAAGCCAAGCGCGCCGATGATGAAACCGGTGCTGGCGGGTAGATAGCTTTGCCCAATTTGTGACATTGCGGCGCTGGTGGGGGAAACGGTCGTGCCGTTGGTGATACCAATAAGGATGCCGCGAAATGCCAACATACCTGCCAGGGTGACAATAAATGAAGGCACTTTGCGGTACGCGACCCACCAACCATTCCAGGCGCCGAGAAGCAGGCCCAGAACCAGCGTCACAATGATGGTGAATGGTAGAGGCCAGCCTAACCAGACGTCGCAGATAGCAGCGACGCCGCCTAATAGCCCCATCATCGAGCCGACCGAGAGGTCGATTTCGGCAGAAATTATGACAAACACCATCCCTACCGCAAGGATGCCGGTAATTGCGGTCTGGCGCAGCAAGTTGGAGACGTTACGGGCGCTTAGATAGGCACCGTCAGTAGTCCAGGTAAAGAACAGCATGATAGCGATGATTGCTGCAATCATCACGAAGACTTGTAAATTCAGTGATTTCAGCACAGAGAAGCCACCGGATGTCGGTACGGCTAATTTCACTTCAGACGGATTGCTTTTCGACATGATGTTCGCTCCTCAATGCGGCTTCCATCACCTGCTCCTGAGTCAGGTTATGATTTATCAGGTTGGCTTTTAGTTTTCCTTCATGCATCACCAGTACGCGATCGCTAAGACCAAGCACTTCAGGTAATTCAGAAGAGATGACAATAACGGCGATACCCTGCTGGACGAGTTGGTTAATTAATTTGTAGATCTCGTATTTCGCGCCAATATCGATACCCCTGGTAGGTTCATCAAGAATGAGAATGCGCGGATTTAATAACAGGCAGCGTGCGAGGATCGCTTTTTGCTGATTGCCGCCGCTTAAACGTCCAATAGCAAGGTCGGGGGAAGATGTTTTAACTTTGAGTTGCTGGATGGATTCCAGAATACATTTTTGCTCTGCGGCATCATCAAGTTGGCTAATACCCCCGGTAAATTTACTGAGTGCCGCGAGGGTAATGTTTTTACCAACCGCCATTACCGGAACGATGCCATCGCGTTTTCTGTCTTCTGGCACCATCGCAATACCTAGGGCGATGGCTTGCTGGCAATTACGAATATCCACTTGTTTGCTATCAATATAGATTTCCCCTTCCCACTGCCCGGGCCAAACGCCAAAAAGGCATTGAATAGTTTCGGTGCGGCCAGCGCCAACCAGTCCGGCAATCCCCAGTATTTCGCCACGTTTCAGGGAAAACGAGACATCGTTAACCCGTTTAATATGACGATTAACCGGATGCCATGCCGTCAGGTGCTCTATACGTAATATTTCATCGCCAGTGGTATGCGGTTCGTTTGGGTAAAGTGCCGTTAATTCTCGCCCAACCATCAT
Source organism: Escherichia whittamii (assembly GCF_014836715.1). Lineage (GTDB taxonomy): Bacteria > Pseudomonadota > Gammaproteobacteria > Enterobacterales > Enterobacteriaceae > Escherichia > Escherichia whittamii. The sequence goes on along the minus strand of NZ_JACSQI010000013.1, from coordinate 66,496 downwards.
GGTGATAATATCGTCTTCGCTCATTCCGACTGCATCACGCGTACCTATGTGCTGACCGTCGCGAATAACACAAATTGTGTCGGAAATCGCTTTGACTTCGTTGAGCTTGTGAGAAATATAGATACGGGCGATGCCGTGTTGTTGCAGATCGCGAATAATATCCAGTAAAACTGTGGTTTCCAGCTCAGTTAATGAGGCTGTCGGTTCATCGAGAATTAATAAACGCACCTGTTTATTGAGTGCCTTGGCAATTTCAACGAGTTGTTGTTGCCCAAGCCCTAAATCACCAACGCGGGTATCTGGTGAAATGGATAAGCTGACTTGCGCTAACAGTTTCTGACAGCGTAGCGTCATCAGGTCATAATCCATAATCCCATTGCGGGTTATCTCATTGCCAAGAAAGATATTTTCCAGCACGGTCAACTCTTTCACCAATGCTAATTCCTGGTGAATGATGGCGATACCTTTGCGTTCGGTATCACGGATGTGACTTGCCTGTATTACTTCACCAGCAAAAGTAATTTCGCCTTCGTAACTGCCAAAGGGATAAATTCCGCATAGCACTTTCATTAATGTTGATTTACCAGAACCGTTCTCACCACAAAGTGAGACGATCTCACCAGCATTTAGCCGCAAACTGACGTTATCTATCGCCTTTACGCTGCCGAAAGATTTGGTAATGCTCTTCATTTCAAGTAGATAAGACATAACGACTCCACCTAAGCCAATCAGTTCATGCGGCATGGAGAGAAATCACGTCCCCGTTATCGACAGGGACGTAACGCTTAAAGCTCGCTCTCTTTGTGGAAACCGTCTTTAATCACGGTGTTTTTGATGTTGTTTTTATTCACATCAATAGGTGTCAGCAGGCGGGATGGCACATCTTTCAGCCCATTATTCAGCGTGGTATCTGCTTTAGGTTGTTGACTGTTACCCAGTTCAACGGCAATTTCTGCAGCAGTATTTGCCAGTAGAGTAATCGGTTTATACACCGTCATGGTTTGCGTACCCGCAGCAATACGTTTAATGCCGGCGAGATCTGCATCCTGGCCGGAAATGGCGACTTTCCCTGATAAACCTTGCGCGCTTAACGCCTGAATCGCCCCGCCAGCAGTAGCATCGTTAGAAGCAACAACAGCGTCAATTTTGTTATTGTTGGCGGTCAACGCGTTTTCCATAATTTTCAGCGCGTTTTCTGGTAACCAGCCATCAACCCATTGGTCACCGACGACTTTAATTTTCCCGGAGTCGACGTAAGGTTTTAATACTTTCATTTGCCCGGCGCGGAAAAGCTTGGCGTTGTTATCTACCGGAGAGCCGCCCATCAGGAAATAATTTCCTTGCGGGACGATATCGACCAGCGCTTTTGCTTGTAGTTCGCCCACTTTTTCGTTATCGAAAGAAATATAAAAGTCGATATCAGCATCATTAATCATGCGGTCGTAAGCTAATACTTTAATACCTTCTTGTTTTGCCTCTTTTACAACGTTACTTAATACCTGTCCGTTATACGGAATAATGACAAGAACATCGACTCCCCGGTTAATCATGTTTTCAATCTGCGACATTTGAGTTTCTTCATTACCATTTGCAGACTGCACAAATACTTTTGCGCCGAGAGATTCAGCTTTTTTCACGAAAATATCCCGGTCTTTCTGCCAGCGCTCAAGACGGAGATCATCAATAGCCATACCGATTTTGACTTCTTTGGCATGTGCCGCAACGTTGGTTAGCAGAAGTGATGTGCACAGGGTGAGTAAAATGTTCTTTATTTTCATGGTTCAGAGGCCTTCTTTTGTTAGAGGGTAGCTTTAAAAAGTAACAATCACCGCGTTAAACGTAACCAAGTTTTAGCAACTAAATAGGGGAAAACAATTACAGATTTTTATCTTTCGATTATGATTTTTAGTTTATTTCTTGATTTATGACCGAGATCTTATTTTTGTTGGTTAATCGAATTTGTTGCATTTTTCTCTTCGAGTAATTACCCAATTTCATCATTCCATTTTATTTTGCGAGCTAGCGCACACTTGTGAATTATCTCAATAGCAGTGTGAAATAACATAATTGAGCAACTGGAAGGGAGTGCCCAATATTACGACATCATCCATTACCCGCGGCATTACCTGATTATGGAGTTCATTATGCAGGCTTATTTTGACCAGCTCGATCGCGTTCGTTATGAAGGTCCCAAATCCTCTAACCCGTTAGCATTCCGTCACTACAACCCCGACGAACTGGTGTTGGGTAAGCGTATGGAAGACCATTTGCGTTTTGCCGCTTGCTACTGGCACACCTTCTGCTGGAACGGGGCGGATATGTTTGGTGTAGGCGCGTTTAACCGTCCGTGGCAGCAACCTGGCGAGGCGCTGGCATTGGCGAAGCGTAAAGCAGATGTCGCATTTGAGTTTTTCCACAAATTACATGTGCCTTTTTATTGCTTCCACGATGTGGACGTTTCTCCAGAAGGCGCATCGTTAAAAGAGTACATCAATAACTTTGCGCAAATGGTCGATGTGCTGGCAGGTAAACAAGAAGAGAGCGGCGTGAAACTGCTGTGGGGAACCGCTAACTGCTTTACTAACCCACGTTATGGCGCGGGCGCAGCTACGAATCCAGATCCGGAAGTTTTCAGCTGGGCAGCAACACAAGTCGTTACGGCGATGGAAGCGACGCATAAACTGGGTGGTGAAAACTATGTATTGTGGGGCGGTCGCGAAGGTTACGAAACTCTGCTGAATACCGATTTGCGACAGGAGCGTGAACAGATTGGCCGCTTTATGCAGATGGTGGTTGAGCATAAACATAAAAGCGGTTTCCAGGGTACCCTGCTTATCGAACCGAAACCGCAAGAGCCGACCAAACATCAATATGATTACGATGCCGCGACGGTCTACGGCTTCCTGAAGCAGTTTGGCCTGGAAAAAGAGATTAAACTGAATATTGAAGCAAACCACGCAACGCTGGCGGGTCACTCTTTCCACCATGAAATTGCCACTGCCATTGCGCTCGGACTGTTCGGTTCTGTTGATGCCAACCGTGGTGACGCGCAGTTGGGCTGGGATACTGACCAGTTCCCGAACAGCGTGGAAGAGAATGCGCTTGTGATGTATGAAATCCTCAAAGCAGGCGGTTTCACTACCGGCGGTCTGAACTTCGATGCCAAAGTACGTCGTCAGAGCACCGATAAATATGACCTGTTCTACGGTCATATTGGCGCGATGGATACGATGGCACTGGCGCTGAAAATTGCAGCACGCATGATTGAAGACGGTGAGCTGGATAAACGCGTAGCGCAACGTTATTCCGGCTGGAATAGCGAACTGGGCCAGCAAATTCTGAAAGGCCAAATGTCATTGGCGGATTTAGCAAAATATGCCCAGGAACATAATCTTGCACCGGTGCATCAGAGTGGTCGCCAGGAGCAGTTGGAAAATCTGGTAAACCATTATCTGTTCGACAAATAACGGCTAATTGTGCAGTCCGTTGGCCCGGTTATCGGTAGCGATGCCGGGCATTTTTTAAGGAACGATCGCTATGTATATCGGGATAGATCTTGGCACATCGGGCGTGAAAGTCATTCTGCTCAACGAGCAGGGTGAGGTAATCGCTTCACAAACAGAAAAACTAACCGTTTCGCGCCCGCATCCCCTCTGGTCGGAACAAGACCCGGAACAGTGGTGGCAGGCAACTGATCGTGCGGTGAGAACGCTTGCGCAACAATATTCTTTGCAAGAGGTTAAGGCGTTAGGGATTGCCGGACAGATGCACGGAGCAACGTTACTTGATGCTCGACAACAAGTATTACGTCCAGCCATTTTGTGGAATGACGGGCGCTGTGCGCAAGAGTGCGCTTTGCTTGAAGCACGAGTCCCGGATTCGCGCGCTATAACCGGCAATCTGATGATGCCAGGATTTACCGCGCCTAAGCTGCTGTGGGTGCAACGCCATGAGCCGGAGATATTCCGCCAGGTAGACAAAGTTTTATTGCCGAAAGATTATTTGCGTCTGCGTATGACCGGAGAGTTTGCCAGTGATATGTCTGATGCGGCAGGCACCATGTGGCTGGATGTCGCGAAGCGTGACTGGAGTGATGTCATGCTGCAAGCTTGCCAGCTGTCTCGTGACCAGATGCCAGCATTATACGAAGGCAGTGAAGTTACCGGGACTTTGCTACCCGAGGTGGCAACAGCATGGGGAATGGCGGCAGTGCCCGTTGTCGCGGGCGGCGGCGATAACGCGGCTGGCGCGATTGGTGTGGGTATGGTTGATGCCAACCAGGCAATGCTGTCGCTGGGAACTTCTGGTGTTTATTTTGCGGTGAGCGAAGGCTTTTTAAGCAAGCCGGAAAGCGCCGTACACAGCTTTTGCCATGCATTGCCACAGCGTTGGCATTTAATGTCGGTGATGTTGAGTGCGGCATCGTGTCTGGATTGGGCCGCGAAATTAACCGGCCTGAGCAATGTCCCAGCCTTAATTGCAGCTGCGCAACAGGCAGATGAAAGTGCCGAGCCAATCTGGTTTTTGCCTTATCTTTCCGGCGAGCGCACCCCGCACAATAATCCACAGGCGAAGGGGGTTTTCTTTGGCCTGACCCATCAGCACGGCCCTAATGAACTGGCGCGAGCAGTGCTGGAAGGCGTGGGTTATGCGTTGGCCGATGGCATAGATGTAGTGCACGCCTGCGGCATTAAACCGCAAAGTATTACGCTGATTGGTGGTGGCGCGCGTAGTGAGTACTGGCGTCAGATGCTGGCGGATATCAGCGGTCAGCAGTTGGATTACCGCACGGGTGGTGATGTAGGGCCAGCACTGGGCGCAGCAAGATTGGCGCAGATTGCGGTGAATCCAGCTAAATCGCTCAGTGAATTGTTACCGCAACTGCCGTTGGAGCAATCGCATATGCCGAACGCGCAGCATCATGCCGCTTATCAGCCACGACGCGAAACATTCCGTCGTCTCTATCAGCAACTTCTGCCACTAATGGCGTAAACGTATCCCCTGCCTGACCGGGCAGGGGATAATTCCTGTCTATACATATTATCAATTCATTAATATTTAATATGAATTTATTCTGAAAATCATTTGTTAATGGTATTTTTCAGTTTTGTCTTTCGTTGGTTACTCGTAATGTATCGCAGGTAGATACGGAGATCATTATGAAAACCTCAAAGACTGTGGCAAAACTATTATTTGTTGTCGGGGCGTTGGTTTATCTGGTTGGGCTATGGATCTCATGCCCATTGCTAAGTGGCAAAGGTTATTTTCTTGGCGTGTTAATGACGGCAACGTTTGGCAATTATGCTTATCTTCGCGCAGAAAAACTCGGGCAACTGGATGACATGTTTATTCGCATCTGCCAGTTAGTTGCGTTAATCACTATCGGTCTGTTGTTTATCGGTGTTTTAAATGCCCCCGTTAACGCTTATGAAATGGTGATTTATCCCATTGCCTTCTTTGCTTGCTTGTTTGGTCAGATGCGGTTATTGCGTTCAGCATGAGCTATGTAGCTCTTACAATGTAATATGAAAGGAACTCTGTGATGGACAACAAAATATCAACCTATTCTCCAGCATTTAGCATTGTGTCATGGATAGCGCTTGGCGGCGGTATTGTTACCTATTTATTAGGGCTATGGAATGCGGAAATGCAGTTAAATGAAAAAGGATATTACTTTGCTGTACTGGTACTAGGGCTATTTTCAGCAGCATCTTATCAAAAGACTGTGCGGGACAAATATGAAGGCATCCCTACCACATCTATTTATTATATGACCTGCCTGGTTGTCTTTATCATTTCTGTCGCATTACTGATAGTTGGTCTGTGGAATGCAACGTTATTACTCAGTGAAAAAGGCTTTTATGGTCTGGCCTTCTTTTTAAGCTTGTTTGGTGCAGTAGCGGTGCAGAAAAATATCCGTGATGCCGGAATCAACGCCCCAAAAGAAACGATAGCTGCGCAGGAAGAATATAGCGAATAATCTACGTAAGCCCGGTCAGTCCAGTGTGACCGGGCTTTTACTTAACTCACTAATCTGTTTTTATCGATTCGTTGCACCAGCACAGAAAGTAACAAGCTTGCTGCCAGCGTCGCGCAGAAGATCCAGATAATATCCAGTATTGGCCAGCTTTTAAGCTCAATACCTCTGGTGCGCAGCGCATGGATAATCAACGCGTGGAACCCGTATATACCCAAAGAGTGGCGTGATATCAGCCCAAGTCCTGGAACAGTGCGTGTATCCAGCGTATTTTTTACCAGAGTCAGTAACGCGATCGCGCAGATAAAAACCATCGGTCCGCAATAGAGATACCAGGTATCGGCAAAATTTCCGCGCCACTGTAATTCATATAATGTCCCACGAGAGATAATAAATACCCCCGCAACAAAAAGTGCGGCGCTCATCCACGACAGCGGTTTATGTTGCGTATCCATCATGCCAATGGCGCGGCCCAACATGCCATACAGGATGTAGTAAAAAGTATCGCCATTGATATATAAGTTAATCGGTAGCCATTCGAAGCCGTCGATCTTCTGTGGAACGGTGTTTGGGTTAGCGATGATGCCAATCACCCCCATTAGTACCAGCAACATTTTACCGCTAACGTTCTTCACCTGAACCAGTGGCGAAACCAGATAAATTACCGCAATCGCGAAGAAAAACCATAAGTGATAAAACACAGGCTTTTGTAGCAGGTTTTTCAGCGCTAACTCCACATTGATAGCGGTAAAAAGTGCAATGTAGATCAACGCGATGACACTATAAAACAGCAGGCATAAGCCGATACGCAAGAAATGACGGGGCTGGGCGCTACGTTCGCCAAAAAAGAGATAGCCGGAAATCATGAAAAATAGCGGCACACTGACACGGGAGGCAGAATTTAGAACATTCGCGATATCCCAGGTTACGGGGCTAACGCTATGGGCGTTGGTTACATACCAGGTGGTGGTATGAATCATCACCACCATTAAACAGGCTATCCCTCGCAGGTTATCAATCCAATAAATTTTGGGCTGCATCTGTGTCTCTGTAACTGGTTAAAAAAGGTCTGACCGATAAATCATTCGGCTGGTGCACTGGAATAATCCGAGTTTTATCTCTACAGCTTATAGGGGCTTGAGGAAATTCGTTAGAGTCAGCCACTATACCGATATTAATAATAAGACTCACCTGCAAATAAGACGGTAATTTAATGATGATGAACTATTTCTTTCCGGCAATGGCGCTTATTGTGTTAGTGGGATGCTCGACACCGCCACCCGAGCAGAAAGCACAGCGGGTAAAGGTTGAGCCGCTGCGTTCATTGAATATGGAAGCGTTGTGCAAGGGTCAGGCGGCAAAACGTTATAACACCGGCGAGCAAAAAATCGACGTCACTGCATTTGAACAGTTCCAGGGGAGCTACGAAATGCGTGGTTATACCTTCCGGAAAGAGCAGTTTGTCTGTTCTTTTGACGCAGATGGCCATTTTTTGCATCTTTCCATGCGTTAAGGCCTGCCTTTTTCCCGTTTCGTACTGTATATCTTCCATCCAGCGGGTATACTGATCCCTTCCTTTAAATCCACACGTATCCAGCACGAAATAATATGCAAAAGTTTGATACCAGGACCTTCCAGGGCTTGATCCTGACCTTACAGGATTACTGGGCTCGCCAGGGCTGCACCATTGTTCAACCATTGGACATGGAAGTCGGCGCGGGAACCTCTCACCCAATGACCTGTCTGCGCGCGCTGGGGCCAGAACCGATGGCGGCTGCTTATGTCCAGCCTTCTCGTCGCCCGACCGATGGTCGCTACGGCGAAAACCCCAACCGTTTACAGCACTACTATCAGTTCCAGGTGGTGATTAAGCCATCACCGGACAATATTCAGGAGCTGTACCTCGGTTCTCTGAAAGAGCTGGGCATGGATCCGACTATCCACGATATCCGTTTCGTGGAAGATAACTGGGAAAACCCGACGCTGGGTGCCTGGGGTCTGGGCTGGGAAGTGTGGCTGAACGGCATGGAAGTGACACAGTTCACTTACTTCCAGCAGGTTGGCGGTCTGGAATGTAAACCGGTTACCGGCGAGATCACTTACGGTCTGGAGCGCCTGGCCATGTACATTCAGGGCGTAGACAGCGTTTACGACCTGGTCTGGAGCGACGGCCCGCTGGGTAAAACCACCTACGGCGACGTATTCCATCAGAACGAAGTGGAGCAGTCCACTTACAACTTCGAATACGCGGATGTGGACTTCCTGTTCACCTGCTTCGAGCAGTACGAGAAAGAAGCCCAGCAGTTGCTGGCGCTGGAAAATCCGCTGCCGCTGCCAGCCTACGAGCGTATTCTGAAAGCCGCCCACAGCTTTAACCTGCTGGATGCGCGTAAAGCCATCTCCGTCACCGAGCGTCAACGCTACATTCTGCGTATTCGCACCCTGACCAAAGCAGTGGCAGAAGCATACTACGCTTCCCGTGAAGCCCTCGGCTTCCCGATGTGCAACAAAGATAAGTAAGAGGCGGCCATGTCTGAGAAAACTTTTCTGGTGGAAATTGGCACTGAAGAACTGCCACCAAAAGCACTGCGCAGCCTGGCTGAGTCCTTTGCTGCGAACTTTACTGCGGAGCTGGATAACGCCGGCCTCGCACACGGCACCGTTCAATGGTTCGCTGCTCCGCGTCGTCTGGCGCTGAAAGTAGCTAACCTGGCGGAAGCACAGCCAGATCGTGAAATTGAAAAACGCGGCCCGGCGATTGCCCAGGCGTTCGACGCCGAAGGCAAACCGAGCAAAGCGGCGGAAGGTTGGGCGCGTGGCTGCGGGATCTCTGTTGACCAGGCCGAGCGCCTGACTACTGACAAAGGCGAATGGCTGCTGTATCGCGCCCACGTGAAGGGCGAAAGCACCGAGGCGTTGGTGCCGAATATGGTCGCGACTTCTCTTGCGAAGCTACCGATCCCGAAACTGATGCGCTGGGGCGCGTCTGACGTGCACTTCGTACGTCCGGTTCACACAGTGACTCTGCTGCTGGGCGACAAAGTCATTCCGGCAACTATTCTGGGTATTCAGTCCGATCGCGTGATTCGCGGCCACCGCTTTATGGGCGAGCCGGAAATTACTATCGATAATGCCGATCAGTATCCGGAAATTCTGCGTGAGCGCGGTAAAGTCATCGCCGATTACGAAGAACGTAAAGCGAAGATTAAAGCTGATGCCGAAGAAGCGGCGCGTAAGATTGGCGGTAACGCTGACTTAAGCGAAAACCTGCTGGAAGAAGTGGCTTCTCTGGTTGAATGGCCGGTTGTTCTGACCGCGAAATTCGAAGAGAAATTCCTCGCGGTGCCATCTGAAGCGCTGGTTTACACCATGAAAGGTGACCAGAAGTACTTCCCGGTGTACGCGAACGACGGCAAACTGCTGCCGAACTTTATCTTCGTTGCCAACATCGAATCGAAAGATCCGCAGCAAATTATCTCCGGTAACGAAAAGGTTGTTCGTCCACGTCTGGCGGATGCCGAGTTCTTCTTCAATACCGACCGCAAAAAGCGTCTGGAAGATAACCTGCCGCGCCTGCAAACGGTACTGTTCCAGCAACAGCTGGGTACGCTGCGTGATAAAACTGACCGCATCCAGGCACTGGCTGGCTGGATTGCTGAACAGATTGGCGCTGACGTTAACCACGCAACCCGTGCGGGCCTGCTGTCTAAGTGTGACCTGATGACCAACATGGTCTTCGAGTTCACCGACACCCAGGGCGTGATGGGGATGCACTACGCGCGTCACGATGGTGAAGCGGAAGATGTGGCAGTGGCGCTGAACGAGCAGTATCAGCCGCGCTTTGCCGGCGATGACCTGCCGTCTAACCCGGTAGCCTGTGCACTGGCGATTGCTGACAAGATGGACACCCTGGCGGGCATCTTCGGTATTGGTCAGCATCCGAAAGGCGACAAAGACCCGTTTGCGCTGCGTCGTGCGGCACTTGGCGTGCTGCGTATTATCGTTGAGAAGAACCTCAACCTTGATTTGCAAACGCTGACCGAAGAAGCGGTGCGCTTGTACGGTGATAAGCTGACTAACGCCAATGTGGTTGATGACGTTATCGACTTTATGCTCGGTCGTTTCCGCGCCTGGTATCAGGACGAAGGTTACACCGTCGACACCATCCAGGCGGTACTGGCACGTCGTCCGACTCGTCCGGCAGATTTCGATGCTCGTATGAAGGCAGTATCGCACTTCCGTACGCTGGATGCAGCGGCAGCACTGGCGGCGGCGAACAAGCGCGTATCTAACATTCTGGCGAAATCAGACGAAGTGCTGAGTGATCGCGTTAATGCCTCCACCCTGAAAGAGCCAGAAGAAATTAAGCTGGCGATGCAGGTGGTTGTGCTGCGCGACAAACTGGAGCCGTACTTCGCGGAAGGTCGTTACCAGGAAGCGCTGGTTGAACTGGCTGAGTTGCGTGAACCGGTAGATGCTTTCTTCGATAAAGTGATGGTCATGGTTGATGACAAAGAACTGCGTATCAACCGTCTGACTATGCTGGAGAAACTGCGCGAATTGTTCCTGCGCGTTGCGGATATTTCGTTGTTGCAGTAATAACTCCTTTAATAAAAAACCTGCCATCTGGCAGGTTTTTTTATCGCTATAACCCGTCCTGAATAGTGTTGACACGTTCTGGTCGGGGCTCAGGCGGGAACTAATGGTTCCCGCTTAACGTTTTATTCACCGCGCAGAATCTGGCGGAAATGGGAAACCAGCGGACGTTGGTTGGCTTTATGCCATGCTGCCCATAATTGCGTTGAATAATTCATCCACGGCAATTCACGTAATACCACCCCTTCCGGCGCATTATGACGCAGACTATGTTGAATTAAGGCCAGACCTAATCCCGCAGCGACCAGACCTAATGCCGTGAGTGGTTCACCCGCTTCCAGGCGAATATCAGGATTAAACCCGGCGTTAACACAGGCGGCGACAAAATGATCGCGAGAATGCGCATCGTCGTTATGAATCACCGCAATCCACTGCTGATCGCCAAGTTGCGACGCGACAAGGTTTTCCTCCTGCGCCAGAGGATGATTTTGCGGTAAGGCCAACAACATTCGATCATCCAGAACCTGAATATATTCCAGATCCTGCTCGCTGTCGGCGGGCGGCGTATCGACCAGGGAAAAATCGAGACTGCGCTGGCGCAGGCCTTCAATCTGGGTGGCCGGTGGTTGGCTGTAAAGTGCGATATGCACATTCGGACGCGATACACGTAACGTACGTAGCGCCGTAGAAAGCACACCGGAATGCATGGCGTTTTCAATATAGCCAATACACAAGCCGCCATCTTCACCACGCCCCAGGCGTTTGCCTAACGACTCCAGACGGTTGGCGTGTGTCAGCAACGAACGTGTTTCGGCAAGGAATGTATGTCCATCAGCGGTCAGGCGAATGCGCTGCTGATTACGCTCAAACAGCGTCAGCCCCAGCCGTTCTTCCAGTTGTGCAATCTGGCGGCTCAGTGGTGATTGCGAGATATGTAATCGCTCGGCTGCGCGTCCCACGTGCTCTTCTTCTGCGACCACCACGAAGTACTTCAGTTGGCGTAAATCAATCATGTTAGACCTCAAAGGACTTAAGTCAGACGAATTATGTCCTATCAGGTCACAGCGTTGCAATGTATTGTGATCCTCGTCACAGGGCGATAGCAAAAAAACGCCCGAACCCAAACTGAATAATTGAGGACATCTTATGAGCATCAAAAATTTACTTCCCGGCAAAATTGGCTTAGGCGGCGCACCACTCGGCAACATGTTCCGTGCCATTCCGGAAGAAGAGGCCCACGCCACCGTGAGCGAAGCCTGGAACCTGGGCGTGCGTTACTTTGATACCGCGCCGCTGTACGGCTCTGGCCTTTCTGAAATCCGCATGGGTGAAGCGCTGTCTCAGTATCCACGCGATGAATACGTTCTGAGCAGCAAAGTCGGCCGCATCATGCTGGACGAAATGGAAGATCCGGCAAAACGTGATTTCGGTGAAAAAGGTGGCCTGTTCGAACACGGCCTGAAAAACAAAATTCTGAATGACTACTCTGCTGACGCCACGCTGCGCTCGATTGAAGACAGCCTGAAACGCCTGAAAACAGACCGTCTGGATATTGTCTGGATCCACGACCCGGCGCAGGACTTCTACGGTGACAGCTGGCTGGAGCAGTTCAACATTGCCCGTACCGGTGCGTTTCGTGCGCTGACACGTTTGCGTGACGAAGGTGTGATTAAAGCCTGGGGACTGGGTGTGAACCGCGTCGAACCTTGCGAACTGACGCTGGCGCTGGACGAACCGAAGCCAGATGCGTTCCTGCTGGCGGGGCGTTATTCCCTGCTGGATCACGAACGTGCGCTGCAACGCTTGATGCCAGAAGCACTGGAACAGAACGTGGATATTGTTGTGGGCGGTCCGTACAGCTCTGGCGTACTGGCAGGTGGCGAGCACTTTGAATATCAGAAAGCCTCTGCGGCCATCCAGCAGAAAGTGGCACAAATTAACGCCATTGCCACACGTTTCAATGTGAACGTTAAAGCAGCTGCGCTGCAATTCGCGCTGGCAAACCCGGCCGTTGCGGCGGTTATTCCTGGCTCCAGCCGTCCTGGTCGTATGGCAGAAGATCTGGCTGCACTGAATGCGCCTGTTCCGGCTGAATTCTGGGCAGAAATGCGCCGTCAAAATCTGGTTGCGGAAAATGCTCCGCTGCCGACCCGTTAATCAACCTGGTGAGAAAACGATGAAACTGGATCTGACAGGTAAAGTCGCGGTGGTCAGCGGCTCAACCTCCGGCATTGGGCAGGGTATCGCCGCCGGACTGGCAAAAGCAGGCGCAACGGTGGTTGTCGTCGGCCGTAAACAGAGCGGCGTTGATGACGCCATGGCTGCGATTGCGGCACAAACTCCCACGGCGTCACTGCGCGGCGTGGTGGCCGATCTCAGCACCGAAGACGGCGTGGCTACGCTGATCACTGCAGTCCCAACGGCTGATGTGCTGGTCAATAATCTGGGTATTTTCAACGATAAAGATTTCTTTAGCGTTCCGGATGATGAGTGGATGCACTTCTATAACGTCAACGTCCTCTCTGGCGTTCGTCTGGCGCGTCACTATGCGCCAGGTATGGCGGAGCAGGGCTGGGGGCGGATTATCTTTGTCTCGTCCGAATCCGGCGTGGCAATCCCTGGCGACATGATCAACTACGGCGTCACCAAAGCCGCGAATCTGGCGGTTTCTCATGGTCTGGCGAAACGACTGGCGGGGACCGGTGTGACCGTCAACGCCATTCTGCCAGGGCCAACCTTTACCGATGGCCTGAAAGAGATGCTGGCGGATGCCGCTGCACAGTCGGGACGCAGTGCGCGTGAACAGGCCGATGAGTTTGTTAGAACCTCGCGTCCGAGCTCCATCATCCAGCGTGCGGCGGATGTGGAAGAAGTGGCGAATCTGGCGGTTTATCTCGCGTCACCGCTTTCCTCGGCAACCACAGGGGCAGCTCTGCGCGTCGATGGCGGCGTCGTCGACACCCTGACTATGTAACCCTATAAATTAAGAGAAAATTATCATGGCTAAAACAACTGTATCGATCGAAATTCCGGCGTCTGCCGACGCCGTATGGCAATTGATGGGCGGCTTTGATGCGCTGCCAGACTGGCTACCCTTCATCCCGAAAAGCGTGGTGACAGAAGGTGGTCGCGTTCGTTCGCTGACAACCTCTGACGGCGGCACGGTGGTTGAACGTCTGGAAGCGTTCGATAACCGCCAGCGCAGTTATACCTATTCTATTATTCAGGCACCGTTCCCGGTTGTGGATTATCTCTCCACCATCACGGTTCAGGAGACTGCCGACAGCCAGGTTTCCCGTGTGGAATGGTCAGGTGAATTCACCCCTGTGAACGTGAGCAATGAAGAGGCCGAGGCGCTGTTTACCGGCATCTACCGTGATGGCCTCAAGGCGCTGAAAGACAACTTTGTTGCCTGATGCGAACGACAGGCGTTGGAATGTCCGGCGCCTGATTATTAACAATATAGAATAGCCTATTGTCATTTGTATCATTTATGTCATCAAACAACAGGCGTGTTCTCCTCTCATCGCGTTATCCGACGCACTTAATCAATATATTCTGGATATGACTATGAAAACTATTATCGCAATTGTTACCGCTTCCCTGTTCTCTGCTGCGGCGTTCAGCGCCTCTGCGCAATCCGTAACGGCAACGGGCACCACGCTGGATTCTGCGGAAGCGGTTATTGCGCAGAAAGCGAAAGAGATGAATGCCTCTGAATACAAAATTACCAGCGCTCGCATGGGCAATACCGTCACCATGAGTGCCGAACTGTATAAATAATCGCGCGAGGAACCCATTATGTTATTTGCTAAATATGCGCTGAATGCGTTGTTATTAAAAAACCGTATTGTAATGCCACCGATGACGCGTTCCCGCGCCGGTGCGGGCGACGTAGCGACTGACATGATGGTGGACTATTACGCGGCGGCAAGCGTACTGAACGAGCTGGGGATTGCCTATATCCATATTGCCGAAGCCGACTGGGAAGATGCGCCGGTGATGCCTGCGGCCTTTAAAGAAGCGCTGCGCATAATTTTCCACGGCACGCTGATTTACTCCGGTAAATACACCAAAGCGCGCGCCGAAGAGGCGTTGGCTAACGGCTGGGCGGATCTGATTGGTTTTGGTCGTCTGTTTATTGCCAACCCGGATCTTCCACATCGTCTGGAAAACGATTTACCGCTGAATGCGCCCATCAAAGAGAAATTCTTTGGCGGCGGTAAAGATGGATATCTGAATTATCCGTTTCTCTGAATTTGTTTTTTTGTCAGTCTGTCGTGATTGCCACATGCCGGACTTTTGTCCGAATATTCCTGTGCCGGATCTGGATTGCTCCTGCGACTGCTCTTCTCTACATTTAACGCGTTTTTTAAATAAAAAAATCCCCGCCAATTGGCAGGGATCTTAGATTCTGTGCTTTTAAGCAGAGATTACAGGCTGGTTACGTTACCAGCTGCCGGGCCTTTAGCGCCGCTTTCGATGGTGAAGGACACTTTCTGACCTTCGTCCAGAGATTTGTAACCATCGTTCTGGATAGCAGAGAAGTGTACAAACACGTCTTTAGAGCCATCGTCAGGAGTGATGAAGCCGAAGCCTTTGTCAGCGTTGAACCATTTTACGATACCAGTCATTTTACCGGACATAGTGTATTACCTTTAATAATTAAGTGTGCCTTTCGGCGATATGGCGTGCTTTACAGATTTTTGAAGCGTTAAAGGAATGTGCACTACGAGGGGTATCAACGATAACTCTTGAAGGGACTTGCCTTACTACACTGCTTTAATGGTCTGTACGTCAAACCGTTGAGTGCATTAAGCCACGCATTGGGGGCCGATGCAACAATTATTTTTCAAATTTATGATTAATTGGTCGGAAAGCGGTCCTGTCATCAGGACCGTAAACATCAAAAAAGTTAATAAAACTCTATTCCATCAACTGTTTACTTAATGCCGGATTGGCCTGAATCAGACGCATTAATTTTAGTTCAGCACTGGAAGGCTTCACTCGTCTGGATTCCCATTCCTTTACCATCGCAACGGATACGCCCAAAACCCGGGCGAAATCATCAATTTTTAACCCCGTTCCTTTGCGTAATTGCTCAATCTCGGTACAGGGCGTTGGTCTGTGCGTCAGGGTAATCTTTTGTGTTTCATCTTTAAAAACAATTTGTTCCAGGCTGCTCAACAGCTCATACATTGGATCTTTATATTCCATTGAAAACTCCTCAAATCACACTGCGGGATCGTGAATTGCATTGAAGCTCATTAAGAATAGCCGGGAAACACAGACTCAGCGGGAAGCAGCAGGAGTGTGATTCGATTCAGCTCATCAATAACTGTGACTTATAGTTACCTAACGATATGATTAATGCCGATATATTTTGCAGAATCCAGTATTGTAAAGATTCCGAAAATTTCACCTATTGAAGAGAAGTAAAGTTCTGGCTAAAAAACGCAATAGCAATGCCTGTTTTTAACAATGAAACAACAAATTAACCTTCCTTCATTTTCTACATCATTTTCCCAGGAAGATTATGCATAAAGGGTATCTTGCAAGCTTGTCCTGGACTATCCTTGTCACGTCAGACACACGTGTGTCGTTGTGCGCTTTTTTTGGGTGAAAGGAGTAAGAAAATGGCGACAGGAAAGTCCTGCTCTCGCTGGTTTGCGCCTCTTGCGGCGTTATTAATGGTAGTTAGCCTGAGTGGGTGTTTTGATAAAGAAGGTGATCAGCGTAAAGCGTTTATCGACTTCCTGCAGAATACAGTGATGCGTAGCGGTGAGCGTCTACCAACCCTGACTGCCGATCAGAAAAAACAATTTGGTCCTTTTGTCTCTGATTACGCGATTCTGTATGGCTATTCCCAACAGGTGAATCAGGCGATGGATTCCGGTCTGCGTCCGGTTGTAGACAGCGTTAACGCAATTCGAGTACCACAGGATTATGTCACGCAAAGTGGTCCACTGCGTGAAATGAACGGTTCGCTGGGTGTACTGGCGCAACAGCTACAAAATGCGAAGTTGCAGGCCGATGCAGCGCACTCTGCGCTGAAACAGACTGATGACCTGAAACCAGTCTTTGATCAGGCATTCACCAAAGTGGTGACGACACCGGCTGATGCGTTACAACCGTTGATTCCGGCGGCGCAAACCTTTACACAACAACTGGTAATGGTTGGGGACTATATTTCCCAGCAGGGTACTCAGGTAAGCTTTGTGGCGAATGGCATTCAGTTCCCGACTTCGCAGCAGGCGAGTGAATATAACAAACTGATTGCGCCATTACCGGCACAGCATCAGGCGTTTAATCAGGCCTGGACCACTGCAGTAACTGCAACCCAATAAAGAGTAAAAGCCCGAGAGATTTTCGGGCTTTTCTTCACGCAGTCGCGGTTAGTCTGCGACTTGCGGATTCACACAGTTCTTCTCGACATTCCCTTGTAACGCATTAATCAAATTATCCACAGCACAGGCGGCCATGCCATAACGCGTCTCATGGGTGGCAGAGCCAATATGTGGGACTGCGACGACATTTGCCATTGAGAGCAGCGGTGAATCTACTGACAGTGGCTCTTGTTCGAAGACATCCAACCCGGCGGCGTGAATTTCCCCTTTCTGCAATGCCGCAATCAGTGCATTTTCGTCAACCACCGGTCCACGTCCTGCATTAATGAAGATGGCGGAGGATTTCATTTTGGCGAATTGTTCAGCGCCAAACAGGTGATGAGTTTCTTCTGTCAGCGGTAGGATCAGGCAAACGAAATCCGATTCTTGTAACAGCGTATCCAGATCGCAATAACGGGCGTTAAAGCGTTCTTCAGCTTCTTTATGGTGGCGGCGAGCGTTATAGAGAATCGGCATATTGAAACCAAGGTGTGCCCGCTGCGCCAGTGCCATGCCGATCCGTCCCATCCCGACAATGCCAAGTGTTTTATGATGCACGTCGCTGCCGTACCAGTCCGGGCCGATGCTCGCGGTCCATTCACCTGCTTTTACGCGTTCAGCTACCTCGACAACCCGACGCGCGGTACACAGCACCAGCGCCATCAGCGTATCGGCCACCGTCTCCGTTAATACGGTTGGCGTATGCATTAGCAGGATTTTTCGGGCGGTAAGCGCATCGACATCGAAATTGTCATAGCCTACAGAGATAGTTGATGTGGCACGCAGTTTCGGCATTTTTTCCAGCAACACAGCATCAACATTTTCATTTGAACCTAACAAGCCTTCGGCTTCGGCAAAAATCTCCGCGTTTTGCTCAACGGTCTGTGGAGTCAGATCTGTCACCTGGTGAACGGTGAAATGCGCTTGCAGGCGTTGCAGTAAATCATCAGGTAAGGCTTTGTAGAGGATAACGGACGGCTTCATGCTTCTCTCCATTCACTGTTAAGGCGATCACCTTAGCCTGAAAAATGAAGCAGGAAAACCTAAGAATACCAGGTGATTGAATCACCACCTGGCATGAAAGTGATTACAGCGGGCTTAACGTAATTTCTACGCGACGGTTTTGGGCTTTGCCTTCTGCGGTGCTGTTGCTGGCGATTGGATTAGCCGGGCCAAGACCCTGGGTACGAATACGGCTGGCGTCAACGCCCTGGGTAATCAACGCGCTGGCAACGGAATCAGCACGCTGCTGCGAAAGGCGCATGTTCAGGTCATGACCGCCAGTGCTGTCGGTGTAGCCAATCACGTTAACCGCCGTTTTCGGGTACTCTTTCAGCACCATTGCAACACCGGTCAGGGTGTTAGCACCTGCTGGTTTCAGAGTGGCGCTGCTGCTGTCGAAGGTCACATTGTTCGGCATGTTGAGGATAATGTTGTCCCCGCTACGGGTTACGCTAACGCCTGTGCCGCGCATTTTGTCGCGCAGTTTCGCTTCCTGTACATCCATGTAATAGCCAACGCCGCCGCCCAGTGCCGCGCCTGCTGCTGCGCCAATCAGTGCGCCTTTACCGCGATCTTTCTTCGAAGAAGAGAGTGCGCCAATACCCGCGCCAACGAGAGAGCCCAGACCCGCGCCAATAGCAGATTTACCCGCTTCGCGTTCGCCGGTGTAAGGGTTAGTTGTACAGCCAGATACCGCCAGAGCGCCACTCACAACGGCGGCAATAAGATAAACACGTTTCTTCATTGTTAATCCTTAATAACCTTTTTATTCTTTGCCACGGGTTTCGTGGCGGAAGATTATGCCGCGTGAACATGAAGATTATTCCTGGGAATACTCGGAAATTTGTAAGTAATATTTAACTGCTCAATACATCTAACTTTTCAGGAGCCTTCGGTTTGGCCAACTCATCCTCACGTTATTCTGTTCTTACTGCTGCCCACTGGGGACCCATGCTGGTTGAAACCGACGGTGAAACAGTTTTTAGCTCGCGTGGTGCGTTAACCACAGGAATGGAAAACTCCTTGCAGAGTGCGGTTCGCGACCTGGTTCATAGCAATACGCGGGTGCGATTTCCGATGGTGCGTAAAGGCTTTCTTGCGTCACCGGCAAACCCACAAGGCATTCGCGGGCAGGACGAATTTGTGCGCGTGAGTTGGGATGAGGCACTGGATCTTATTCACCAACAACACAAACGTATTCGTGGAGCTTATGGTCCTGCGTCGATTTTTGCTGGTTCCTACGGCTGGCGTTCAAACGGCGTGCTGCATAAAGCGTCAACCTTATTACAACGCTATATGGCGCTGGCAGGCGGCTATACCGGCCATCTGGGGGATTATTCGACCGGCGCGGCACAGGCGATTATGCCGTATGTTGTGGGCGGCAGCGAAGTTTATCAGCAGCAGACCAGTTGGCCGCTGGTGCTGGAACATAGCGATGTGGTGGTGCTGTGGAGTGCTAACCCTCTAAATACGCTGAAAATTGCGTGGAATGCCTCCGATGAGCAGGGGCTTTCTTACTTTTCCGCACTGCGTGACAGCGGGAAAAAGTTGATCTGTATTGATCCCATGCGATCGGAAACCGTCGATTTCTTTGGCGATAAAATGGAATGGGTGGCACCGCATATGGGAACTGATGTGGCGCTGATGCTGGGGATAGCCCATACGCTGGTGGAAAACAGCTGGCACGACGAAGCGTTTCTGGCACGTTGCACTACCGGCTATGACGTCTTCGCCTCTTATTTACAGGGCGAGAGTGATGGCATAGCGAAAACTGCCGAATGGGCGGAGGGAATTTGTGGTGTTCCGGCAGATAAAATTCGCGAACTGGCGGCTATTTTCCATCAAAACACGACCATGCTGATGGCGGGATGGGGAATGCAGCGTCAGCAGTTTGGCGAGCAAAAGCACTGGATGATCGTCACGCTGGCGGCAATGTTAGGGCAAATTGGCACACCTGGTGGCGGTTTTGGCCTTTCCTACCATTTTGCTAATGGCGGTAACCCTACGCGCCGCGCCGCAGTGCTCTCTTCCATGCAAGGCAGTTTGCAGGGGGGGACGGATGCGGTAGATAAAATCCCTGTCGCCCGTATTGTCGAGGCTCTGGAAAACCCAGGTGGCGCATATCAACACAACGGCATGAATCGTCACTTTCCGGATATACGCTTTATCTGGTGGGCGGGCGGCGCCAATTTTACACATCATCAGGACACTAATCGTCTGATCCGTGCCTGGCAAAAACCGGAGCTGGTAGTTATTTCAGAATGCTTCTGGACGGCGGCAGCGAAACACGCCGATATCGTCCTGCCTGCAACCACGTCTTTTGAGCGTAACGATCTCACCATGACCGGAGATTACAGCAATCAGCATCTTGTTCCGATGAAACAAGTGGTGCCACCGCGTGACGAAGCGCGTAATGATTTTGACGTCTTTGCTGAATTAAGCGAACGCTGGGAGAAGGGCGGCTATGCACGGTTTACGGAAGGGAAAACTGAGCTGCAATGGCTGGAAATGTTTTATAACGTTGCCCGGCAGCGTGGGGCAAGTCAGCAGGTTGAATTGCCACCGTTTGATGAGTTCTGGCAAGCCAACCAGTTGATTGAGATGCCGGAAAGTCCTGACAGTGAGCGGTTTATTCGCTTCGCCGATTTTCGCCGCGATCCGCAGGCTCATCCATTAAAAACCGCCAGCGGTAAGATTGAAATCTTCTCGCAGCGTATTGCGGATTACGGTTACCCGGATTGTCCGGGGCATCCCATGTGGCTGGAGCCGGATGAGTGGCAGGGTAATGCCGAACCGGAACAGTTGCAGATACTTTCTGCCCACCCCGCACATCGTTTGCACAGCCAGCTAAATTACAGTTCTCTGCGTGAATTATACGCGGTGGCAAACCGCGAACCTGTCACCATCCACCCTGATGATGCACGAGCGCGAGGCATAAAAGAGGGCGACACGGTACGCGTGTGGAACTCGCGCGGGCAAATTCTTGCCGGCGCGGTCATTAGCGAAGGTATTAAACCTGGCGTGATTTGTATTCACGAAGGGGCATGGCCCGATCTGGATTTAACCGCTGGCGGCATTTGTAAAAACGGCGCGGTGAACGTGCTGACGAAAGATCTCCCCAGCTCGCGGCTGGGGAATGGATGCGCGGGTAACACTGCGTTAGCGTGGCTGGAGAAATACACTGGCCCGGAACTGCCACTTACGGCGTTTGATCCGCCTGCCAATCCATAATCCAGGTGGGAAGTTGGGTTTCTTCCTGCCAGGCGCAGTCGACAATATGGAATCCTTGCGCGTGGTAAAAATTTATCGCGGGCTGGTTTTTCTGGTAAACCTCCAACAATAAATGGGGATGGCGTTGTTGCACATGTTGCATCAGCGCCTTACCAATACCGCGCCTGACGGCCTTTGGTGTGACAAACATCGCAGCCAAAAATCGTCCTTCCATCACGCTGACAAAACCGAGAAACTTGCCGTCTTCTTCCCACACCCAGTTTTGCGCGTTGGCAAGATAAGCATCACGCACCAGCGGAATGCAGTCACGCCAGTAGCTTTCTTCTATAAAAGGATGTCCCCAGGTTGTACTTTCCAGCCATAATTCAAGGATCGCAGGTAATTCCAAACGTTGCGCTTCTCGAATCATTATTTCCCCCCCGGATGGCAACAGCAGCCAACGACATGATCGTTCACCAGCCCGCATGCCTGCATAAAGGAGTAACAAATCGTCGTGCCAACAAATTTGAAGCCGCGTTTTTTCAGTGCTTTGGAAAGCGCGTCAGAGGCGGGCGTTGACGTGGGGATTTCGCTCAACGTTTTGGCTTGTGTCACCTGTGGCTGATGGTTTACGAACGACCAGACAAAGTCGGCAAACGGTTCGCCGTTCTGCTCCATTTGCAGGAATGCCCGTGCATTACCAATTATCGCCTGAATTTTCCCACGATGGCGGATAATCCCGGCATCAAGCACCAGTCTTTCGACGTCCTCTTCCTGCATAGCCGCGACTTTTACCGGATCGAACTGATGAAAACAGGCGCGATAGTTTTCACGTTTTTTGAGAACGGTAATCCAGGATAACCCTGCCTGTTGCCCTTCAAGGCAGATCATTTCGAACAGTTTATTACTGTTGGTTTCAGGCACGCCCCACTCGTTATCGTGGTAGGCAATATAAAGCGGGTCCTGACTCACCCAGCCGCAACGTTCCATACTTTCCCTCGCTATGTACCCGATCGTAAATATTTCACCCTCTTTTCTTGACGCATCGGTGAAAAAGTCAATATTTAATACAGGGCTAAGATGCCCGACATCCTACATACAATGACAATAATATTGCCGAATTCGGCTCTTCCCTGGAGTCGTGTTAATGATCATAAAAAAATGCGGTGGTCGCTGGCCCCTAAGTCTGCTGGCGAGCGTGGTAATCAGTTCTTTTTTTCTCAACACAGCTTACGCCTGGCAACAAGAATATATCGTTGATACGCAGCCAGGACATACCACAGAGCGTTATACCTGGGATAGCGATCACCAACCGGATTACAACGATATTTTGTCGCAACGTATTCAAAGTAGCCAAAGAGCGCTGGGACTGGAAGTTAATCTGGCGGAAGAAACCCCGGCGGATGTGACCAGCAGTATGAGTATGGGCTGGAATTTTCCTTTATATGAGCAGGTTACAACAGGTCCAGTCGCCGCATTACATTACGATGGCACAACCACCTCGATGTATAACGAGTTTGGTGACAGTACTGCAACACTGACCGATCCGTTATGGCATGCCAGCGTCAGTACGTTAGGCTGGCGTGTTGATTCCCGACTTGGCGATTTCCGTCCCTGGGCGCAAATCAGCTACAACCAGCAATTTGGTGAAAATATCTGGAAGGCTCAATCAGGCCTGAGTCGCATGACGGCGACAAATCAGAATGGTAACTGGCTTGATGTGACCGTAGGCGCCGATATGTTGCTTAACCAACATATTGCCGCCTATGCCGCGTTATCCCAGGCAGAGAATAGCGCCAATGATAGTGATTATTTGTATACCATGGGCGTTAGCGCCAGATTTTAACGTATTTTTTACAACTATGGGCTGCTAATAACAACCATTGCAATGATAGTGGGTGCTAACTGACCAAATAATTATTGTGGTGAATATTTGTCACGTCATTCATTCCTGAACTAAGGCATTTCATTCCGTTCTGATGGCATTTCATGCCTTTTTTTCCCCTGCATAAAATGCACTTCGTTATGTTTGTCGGCAGAGAATTTTCCTTTTTACTACCGCAGGAATACTGCCATGACACCTTCAAACTATCAGCGTACGCGCTGGCTTACCCTTATCGGTACCATTATCACCCAGTTTGCGCTGGGGTCAGTTTATACCTGGAGCCTGTTTAATGGCGCGCTCTCTGCCAAACTGGATGCGCCGGTCAGTCAGGTTGCTTTCTCCTTCGGTCTGTTGAGTCTGGGACTGGCGATTTCTTCTTCTGTTGCAGGCAAGTTACAGGAACGTTTTGGTGTCAAGCGCGTCACAATGGCTTCCGGTATTCTGCTGGGATTGGGTTTCTTCCTTACCGCGCATTCCAACAGCCTAATGATGCTGTGGTTGAGCGCTGGTGTGTTGGTCGGTCTGGCAGATGGTGCGGGCTACCTGCTGACCCTTTCTAACTGCGTGAAGTGGTTCCCGGAGCGTAAAGGTCTGATCTCCGCATTCGCCATTGGTTCTTATGGTCTGGGAAGCCTGGGTTTCAAATTTATCGACACACAATTGCTGGAAACGGTCGGTCTGGAAAAAACCTTTGTAATTTGGGGCGCGATTGCGCTGGTGATGATTGTCTTTGGCGCGACTTTAATGAAAGATGCGCCGAAACAGGAAGTAAAAACCAGTAACGGCGTAGTGGAAAAGGACTACACCCTGGCAGAGTCTATGCGTAAACCGCAATACTGGATGCTGGCGGTAATGTTCCTGACGGCCTGCATGAGCGGCCTGTATGTGATTGGGGTAGCGAAAGATATTGCTCAGAGCCTGGCGCATCTTGATGCAATCTCCGCGGCCAATGCGGTAACAGTTATTTCTATTGCTAACCTTTCTGGTCGTCTGGTGCTGGGCATTCTGTCTGACAAAATCGCCCGTATCCGCGTCATCACTATTGGACAGGTTATTTCGCTGGTGGGTATGGCAGCACTGCTATTTGCACCGTTGAATGCGGTGACGTTCTTCGCGGCGATTGCCTGTGTGGCGTTTAACTTCGGTGGCACAATTACCGTCTTCCCGTCACTGGTCAGTGAGTTCTTCGGCCTCAATAACCTGGCGAAAAACTACGGCGTGATTTATCTCGGCTTTGGTATCGGTAGTATCTGCGGTTCGATTATCGCCTCACTGTTTGGCGGTTTCTATGTGACGTTCTATGTCATTTTCGCCCTGCTGATTCTATCTCTGGCGCTTTCAACGACCATTCGCCAGCCTGAGATCAGAGTGTTGCGCGAAGTACATGGTTAAGTTTAGCAACAGGTTTTAGACTTGTTCTGAGATTAAAAGGGTCATAAAACTGGCCCTTTTAAGCGTTCAATTACTACATAAGTCTCCTTTCATACTTGTATTTTTGTAAATTTGTGCTTCAAGCACATTCTTTCCCCACACTTTTTCCCTTTGCTGTGGTCTACTTATCTGTGTGTGCAGATTTTCCTTATCTGACGACCTTCGCACTTTTCCCTTGCCTGGCTTGAAAGGCCATTATGCAGGGTGTTATCACCTGTTTTTCCAGGGTTTGTTTGCATGAGATATATCAAAACGATAACACAGCAAAAGCTAAGTTTTTTGCTCGCTGTCTATATCGGCCTGTTTATGAATTGCGCAGTCTATTTCCGTCGGTTTGACGGTTACGCGCATAACTTCACTTTTCTTAATGGCGTCTCGGCGGTTATCGAACTGGCAGGGACGGTTCTGGCAACCTTCTTCTTTTTACGCTTAATTTCACTTTTCGGTAGAACAGTCTGGAAAGTGCTGGCCTCGTTGCTGGTGCTGATCTCTGCCGGAGCCAGCTACTACATGACATTTATGAATGTCATGATTGGCTACGGAATTGTCGCTTCGGTGATGACCACCGACATTGACCTGTCGAAAGAAGTGGTTGGCTGGACGCTTATCGCATGGGTTGTACTGGTGAGTATTATCCCGTTGCTATTTATCTGGATGAACCGCTCACAAGATACTTTCTGGCGTCAGCTTCGTACTCCGAAAACACGCTGGCGTAGTGCGCTTACCGTGCTGTTGGCGGGCTTATTAGTATGGGGGCCAATCCGTCTGATGGATGTAGTGCAAAAGCGTGCAGACCGTATGGCCGGAGTGGATATGCCGAGCTACGGTGGCGTGCTGGCGAACTCTTATTTGCCTTCTAACTGGCTTTCTGCGTTGGGGCTGTATGCCTGGGCGCAAGTGGATGAATCGTCAGACAATCGGTCGCTGATGAATCCGGCAAAAAAATTCACCTATACCCCGACGCAAAATCTCGACGATACCTATGTGGTTTTCATTATTGGCGAAACTACACGTTGGGATCATATGGGGATGCTGGGCTACGAGCGCGATACCACGCCGAAGCTGGCCAAAGAGAAAAACCTGGTGATGTACCGTGGTTATTCTTGTGATACCGCCACTAAATTATCACTACGCTGTATGTTTGTGCGTGAAGGTGGAACGGAAGATAACCCTCAACGTACGCTCAAAGAGCAGAACGTATTTGCGGTTCTCAAACAGTTGGGCTTTAGCTCTGATTTGTACGCTATGCAGAGTGAGATGTGGTTCTATAGCAACACCATGGCTGACAACATTGCCTATCGCGAGCAAATTGCAGCAGAGCCGCGTAACCGTGGGAAAGCGGTGGACGATATGTTGCTGGTCAATGAGATCGAGCGTTCTCTGGAGAAAAAACCAGAAGGTAAGCATCTGATTGTGCTGCATACCAAAGGGTCACACTATAATTATACTCAACGTTATCCCCGTGAGTTTGCCCAGTGGAAGCCAGAGTGCTATGCAATTGACCGCAAATGCCCACGCGCGCCGATGATTAACTCATACGATAACTCCATCACCTACGTTGATCATTTTATCGACACGGTGATCGACAAATTCCGCGATAAGAAGGCCATAATTTTCTATGCTGCGGACCATGGTGAATCAATTAACGAGCGTGAGCATTTGCATGGCACCCCCCGTCAATATGCGCCGCCGGAGCAGTTCCGCGTACCGATGATGGTCTGGATGTCGGATAAATATCTGGAGAATCCGGCCAACGCGCAGGCGTTCGCGCAATTGAAGAAAGAAGCGGATATCAAAGTGCCACGCCGTCATGTGGAACTGTACGACACCATTTTAGGTTGCCTTGGTTATACTTCACCTGACGGTGGTATCAACGAAAACAACAACTGGTGTCGAATCCCTGAGACGAAGAAGGCAGAAGCTAACTAAATGCACTGCTGAGTTTCTCGCCAGTCAACTGGCATTTTATCATTAAGGGATTGACGAAGGCGTATCTGAGCAGTAAGATGCGCCCCGCATTCGGTGATTGGCGCAGCCTGGTAGCGCACTTCGTTCGGGACGAAGGGGTCGGAGGTTCGAATCCTCTATCACCGACCAAATTCGAAAAGCCTGCTCAACGAGCAGGCTTTTTTGCATCTGTAGCCTAAAGAGGATGAGAACCTCCGGGGGCAGGGAGGTTCGACTCGAGCGAAGCGAGAGAACGTTGCGCCAGCAACGGCCCGCAGGGCGAGCCACGAAGTGGCGAGTAATCCTCTATCACCGACCAAATTCGAAAAGCCTGCTCAACGAGCAGGCTTTTTTGCATCTGTAGCCTAAAGAGGATGAGAACCTCCGGGGGCAGGGAGGTTCGACTCGAGCGAAGCGAGAGAACGTTGCGCCAGCAACGGCCCGCAGGGCGAGCCACGAAGTGGCGAGTAATCCTCTATCACCGACCAAATTCGAAAAGCCTGCTCAACGAGCAGGCTTTTTTGCATCTGTGCCTGCTCGAACCCAGGCCTGATAAGACGCGCCAGCGTCGCATCAGGCAAATGTGCCAGCCTGTTGTCGGATGCGGCGTAAACACCTTATCCGACCTACATGAGTGTGCTAATTCAATAAATTGCATCTCTCCCGGTAGGCCTGATAAGACGCGCCAGCGTCGCATCAGGCAAATGTGCCAGCCTATTGTTGGATGCGGCGTAAACACCTTATCCGACCTACAGGATTGTGCTAATTCAATAAATTGCATCTCTCCCGGCAGGCCTGATAAGACGCGGCTGCGTCGCATCAGGCAAATGTACCAGCCTATTGTCGGATGCGGCGTGAACGCCTTATCCGACCTACACTCCACATATTTCCCCGCCAAAATTGCGCCCCACATCTCACTATCCATTAACGGATTTGTGACAGAATCCATTGTCTTTTTTTATATTTGCTTAAATCTTTTTTTGCGTTACTTATGGCTGGCGCTGGCATTTTCCGCTGTGCGGTTTAGCGTTCATGGTATTAATCGCTCAGATATCCACCTTTTCATCAGATTTTTTTCACGAAAAGCATAAAATTTAATCACCAATTGTTGATAAATATTAAGCTGATTGTTCTGGTTATGTTGGAGTAGCACAAATTTCTCTGCTGCAAATAGTTGTTTGAAGTTTTTTTAATCTTTGTTTGTGGATTCTCACCGTTGGTGTAAATCCCGGTTGGCTGTATTGACGTTTTCACATTCTGTTGACAGATTGTAGGTCACGAGGGGCATTTTATGGAGGATCCGCACTGTAACACTGATGTTAATTAGTACGGCATCCCCACCTCATAACGTTGACCCGACCGGGCAAAAAACAAAAAAGGTCAGGCAGCGACAACCCACTGCAAAGGGTTAAAACAACAAACATCACAATTGGAGCAGAATAATGCGTATTTCCTTGAAAAAGTCAGGGATGCTGAAGCTTGGTCTGAGCCTGGTGGCTATGACCGTCGCAGCAAGTGTTCAGGCTAAAACTCTGGTTTATTGTTCAGAAGGATCACCGGAAGGGTTTAACCCGCAGTTGTTTACCTCTGGCACCACCTATGACGCCTCTTCCGTGCCGCTTTATAACCGTCTGGTTGAATTTAAAATCGGCACCACTGAAGTGATTCCGGGGCTCGCTGAAAAGTGGGAAGTCAGCGAAGACGGTAAAACCTATACCTTCCACCTGCGTAAAGGTGTGAAGTGGCACGACAACAAAGAATTCAAACCGACGCGCGAACTGAACGCCGATGACGTGGTGTTCTCGTTTGATCGTCAGAAAAACGCCCAGAACCCGTACCATAAAGTTTCTGGAGGCAGCTACGAATACTTCGAAGGCATGGGCTTGCCGGAGCTGATCAGCGAAGTGAAAAAGGTGGATGACAACACCGTTCAGTTCGTACTGACTCGCCCGGAAGCGCCATTCCTTGCTGACCTGGCAATGGACTTCGCTTCTATTCTGTCAAAAGAATATGCAGACGCGATGATGAAAGCCGGTACGCCGGAAAAACTGGACCTTAACCCAATCGGTACTGGTCCGTTCCAGTTGCAGCAGTACCAGAAAGATTCCCGTATTCGCTACAAAGCGTTTGATGGCTACTGGGGCACCAAACCGCAGATCGATACGCTGGTCTTCTCTATTACCCCTGACGCTTCCGTGCGTTACGCTAAACTGCAGAAAAATGAATGCCAGGTGATGCCGTACCCGAACCCGGCAGATATCGCTCGCATGAAGCAGGATAAATCCATCAACCTGATGGAAATGCCGGGGCTGAATGTCGGTTATCTCTCGTATAACGTGCAGAAAAAACCACTCGATGACGTGAAAGTTCGCCAGGCTTTGACTTACGCGGTAAACAAAGACGCCATCATCAAAGCGGTTTATCAGGGCGCGGGTGTGGCCGCGAAAAACCTGATCCCGCCAACCATGTGGGGCTATAACGACGACGTTCAGGACTACACTTACGATCCAGAAAAAGCGAAAGCCCTGCTGAAAGAAGCCGGTCTGGAAAAAGGCTTCTCCATCGACCTGTGGGCAATGCCAGTACAACGTCCGTATAACCCGAATGCTCGTCGCATGGCAGAAATGATTCAGGCTGACTGGGCGAAAGTGGGCGTACAGGCCAAAATCGTCACCTACGAATGGGGTGAGTACCTCAAGCGCGCGAAAGATGGCGAGCACCAGACGGTAATGATGGGCTGGACTGGTGATAACGGGGACCCGGATAACTTCTTCGCCACCCTGTTCAGCTGCGCCGCCTCTGAGCAAGGCTCTAACTACTCAAAATGGTGCTACAAGCCGTTTGAAGATCTGATTCAACCGGCACGTGCCACCGACGACCACAACAAGCGTGTTGAATTGTACAAACAAGCACAGGTCGTGATGCACGATCAGGCTCCGGCACTGATCATCGCGCACTCCACCGTATTTGAACCGGTACGCAAAGAAGTTAAAGGCTATGTGGTTGATCCATTAGGCAAACATCACTTCGAAAACGTCTCTATTGAATAATTAAAAGCCATACGAGATTAATGACAAACGCAATACTGCCTGATGCGCTCCGCTTATCAGGCCTACGAAAATTCTGCAATGTATTGAGTTTGCAAGATTTTGTAGGCCGGATAAGGCATTCACGCCGCATCCGGCATGAATAAAGCGCACTTTGTCAACAATCTGCATACCCGGTGGCGCTGCGCCTCTGCGCGCAGCGCCATCCGGCAGCAATACTTCATTCCCTGTCCAGCCAGGGCGGGAATTGATTTGTGAGCAATACAGACACGCAGTTCCAGGCTGCGAGTCACTACAGAGAATCCGGGTTATGTTGCAGTTTATTCTCCGACGTTTGGGACTCGTCATCCCCACGTTTATCGGTATTACCCTTCTCACATTTGCCTTTGTCCACATGATCCCGGGCGATCCGGTGATGATCATGGCGGGTGAACGTGGGATCTCCCCAGAGCGTCACGCACAACTGCTGGCTGAACTCGGCTTAGATAAACCGATGTGGCAGCAGTACCTCCACTATATTTGGGGCGTTATGCACGGCGATTTAGGCATTTCGATGAAAAGCCGAATTCCGGTATGGGAGGAGTTCGTGCCGCGCTTCCAGGCAACGCTGGAACTTGGCGTCTGCGCGATGATTTTTGCGACCGCGGTTGGCATTCCGGTTGGTGTGCTGGCGGCGGTTAAACGTGGTTCTATTTTCGATCACACGGCAGTTGGCCTGGCGTTGACCGGCTACTCAATGCCTATCTTCTGGTGGGGCATGATGCTGATCATGCTGGTTTCGGTGTACTGGAACCTGACGCCCGTCTCCGGTCGTGTGAGCGACATGGTGTTCCTCGATGATTCCAATCCGTTAACCGGTTTTATGCTGATCGACACTGCCATCTGGGGTGAAGACGGCAACTTTATCGACGCCGTCGCGCATATGATCTTACCAGCGATGGTGCTGGGCACAATTCCGCTGGCGGTTATCGTTCGTATGACGCGCTCCTCGATGCTGGAAGTGCTGGGTGAAGACTACATTCGCACTGCGCGCGCCAAAGGTCTGACCCGCCTTAGGGTGATTATCGTCCATGCGCTGCGTAACGCGATGCTGCCGGTGGTGACCGTTATTGGCCTGCAGGTAGGGACGCTGCTGGCGGGGGCGATCCTGACCGAAACCATCTTCTCGTGGCCCGGTCTGGGGCGCTGGTTGATTGACGCGCTGCAACGCCGCGATTATCCGGTGGTGCAGGGCGGCGTATTGCTGGTGGCGACGATGATTATCCTCGTCAACCTGCTGGTCGATCTGCTGTACGGCGTGGTGAACCCGCGTATTCGTCATAAGAAGTAAGGGGACATCATGTCACAGATTACTGAAAATAAAGTGATTAGCGCACCAGTGCCGATGACCCCGTTACAGGAGTTCTGGCACTATTTTAAACGCAACAAAGGCGCGGTTGTCGGACTGGTTTACGTCGTCATCGTGCTGTTTATTGCGATCTTTGCCAACTGGATTGCGCCGTATAACCCGGCGGAACAGTTCCGCGATGCACTGCTCGCCCCGCCAGCCTGGCAGGAAGGCGGCAGCATGGCGCATTTGCTGGGCACCGATGACGTAGGGCGTGATGTGCTGTCGCGCCTGATGTACGGCGCGCGCTTATCGCTGCTGGTCGGCTGTCTGGTGGTGGTGTTGTCGCTGATTATGGGCGTTATTCTCGGCTTGATCGCCGGTTACTTTGGCGGCCTGGTCGATAACATCATCATGCGCGTGGTCGATATCATGCTGGCACTGCCAAGCCTGCTGCTGGCGTTGGTGCTGGTGGCTATCTTCGGTCCGTCGATTGGTAACGCTGCGCTGGCGCTGACCTTCGTTGCCTTGCCGCACTATGTCCGCTTAACTCGCGCCGCCGTGCTGGTGGAAGTGAATCGCGACTACGTGACCGCTTCCCGCGTGGCGGGAGCCGGGGCGTTGCGCCAGATGTTTATCAATATTCTTCCCAACTGCCTTGCGCCGCTGATTGTCCAGGCGTCGCTCGGTTTTTCTAACGCCATTCTCGATATGGCCGCCCTTGGCTTCCTTGGCATGGGGGCGCAGCCGCCAACGCCGGAGTGGGGCACCATGCTCTCCGACGTGTTGCAGTTCGCGCAAAGCGCCTGGTGGGTCGTGACCTTCCCGGGGCTGGCGATCCTGCTGACGGTGCTGGCATTTAACCTGATGGGTGACGGTCTGCGTGACGCGCTCGATCCCAAACTGAAGCAGTAAGAGGTTCGAGATGGCGTTATTAAATATAAATAAATTATCGGTGCATTTCGGCGACGAAAGCGCACCATTCCGCGCCGTAGACCGCATTAGCTACAGCGTGAAACAGGGCGAAGTGGTTGGGATTGTGGGAGAGTCAGGCTCCGGTAAATCGGTCAGTTCACTGGCGATTATGGGGCTGATTGATTATCCGGGCCGCGTAATGGCGGAAAAGCTGGAGTTTAACGGCCAGGATTTGCAGCGTATCTCGGAAAAAGAGCGCCGCAATCTGGTGGGTGCCGAAGTGGCGATGATCTTCCAGGACCCGATGACCAGTCTTAACCCGTGCTACACCGTTGGTTTCCAGATTATGGAAGCGATTAAGGTGCATCAGGGCGGTAATAAAAGTACTCGCCGTCAGCGGGCGATTGACCTGCTGAATCAGGTCGGCATTCCCGATCCGGCGTCGCGTCTGGATGTTTACCCGCATCAGCTTTCTGGCGGCATGAGCCAGCGCGTGATGATCGCGATGGCGATTGCCTGTCGGCCAAAACTGCTGATTGCCGATGAACCGACCACCGCGCTGGACGTGACCATTCAGGCGCAAATCATCGAACTGCTGCTGGAATTGCAGCAGAAAGAGAACATGGCGCTGGTGTTGATCACTCATGACCTGGCGCTGGTGGCGGAAGCGGCACATAAAATTATCGTGATGTATGCAGGCCAGGTGGTGGAAACGGGCGATGCTCACGCTATCTTCCGTGCGCCGCGTCATCCGTATACTCAGGCATTGCTGCGTGCGCTGCCGGAATTTGCCCAGGACAAAGAACGTCTGGCATCGTTGCCTGGCGTCGTTCCCGGCAAGTACGATCGCCCGAACGGTTGTCTGCTTAACCCGCGCTGCCCCTACGCCACTGACAAATGCCGCGCTGAAGAACCGGCGCTGAATATGCTCGCTGACGGGCGTCAGTCCAAATGCCACTACCCACTTGATGATGCCGGGAGGCCCACACTATGAGTACGCAAGAGGCCACCTCGCAACAACCATTGTTGCAGGCTATCGACCTGAAAAAACATTATCCGGTGAAGAAAGGCATGTTTGCGCCGGAACGTCTGGTAAAAGCGCTGGATGGCGTTTCGTTTACTCTTGAACGTGGCAAAACGCTGGCGGTGGTAGGTGAATCCGGCTGCGGTAAATCGACGCTTGGTCGATTGCTGACGATGATTGAAACGCCGACCGGCGGTGAGCTGTATTACCAGGGACAGGATCTGCTCAAGCACGACCCGCAGGCGCAGAAGCTGCGTCGGCAGAAAATCCAGATCGTCTTCCAGAACCCCTATGGCTCGCTGAATCCGCGTAAAAAAGTTGGGCAAATTCTCGAAGAGCCGTTGCTGATAAATACCAGCCTAAATAAAGAACAGCGTCGGGAAAAAGCCCTGTCGATGATGGCGAAAGTCGGCCTGAAAACCGAGCACTACGATCGCTATCCTCATATGTTCTCCGGCGGTCAGCGTCAGCGTATCGCCATCGCCCGTGGTCTGATGCTCGACCCAGATGTGGTGATTGCCGACGAACCGGTTTCCGCGCTGGACGTCTCAGTGCGTGCGCAGGTGCTGAATCTGATGATGGATTTGCAGCAGGAACTGGGGCTTTCTTATGTCTTTATCTCGCACGACCTGTCAGTGGTTGAGCACATTGCCGATGAAGTGATGGTGATGTATCTGGGCCGCTGTGTGGAGAAGGGGACGAAGGACCAAATCTTCAATAACCCGCGTCATCCGTATACTCAGGCACTGCTCTCTGCGACGCCGCGCCTGAATCCGGACGATCGACGCGAGCGCATCAAACTCACCGGCGAACTGCCAAGCCCGCTGAATCCACCGCCGGGCTGCGCGTTCAACGCCCGCTGTCGTCGACGCTTCGGCCCCTGTACCCAGTTGCAGCCGCAGCTAAAAGACTATGGCGGGCAACTGGTGGCCTGCTTTGCTGTTGATCAGGATGAAAATCCGCAGCGTTAACTTACAAAACCGGGGCTATGCGCTCCGGTTTACTCAATCAGCTTCAACAGTGGCGACAAGCACAGCAAAATGCCATAAAACAGGATAAGCCATGTTTTTAGCCCGCGTAGTTTTTTCAGTTGTGAAACTTTAGAGATCAGGAAAAACGGAATCAGGCACGACACAATGCCATACAACGGGCTTCCCAACTGAAAGAACACCAGCACCGATACACGAAACGAAACCCAAATCGTCAACGTAATGACGATAAAAGCGCAAATTGCCAAAGTCAGCATGCGCGAGTTAATTTTCTGGATATCAATAATTCGGCTTAACAGATTGAGAATAATGCCTTTAATGGCCTCGTGGAAACCGAGGTAAATGCCAAAGAAAGCGGTCAGTACGGCAAAGATATTCAACACCGTAGAGGTGATATGAATGATATGTCCGGGGATCACCTGCGCGGCCAGTGCCAGTGCCGAGATATTTTGCTCAAAGGCAGAAACCGCCTCTTCATGGCTTATCGAAAAGGTAAACGAAAAGGCAAAAAACAGGATCACCGCGATGAGCGTGATATAGCTAATCCGGTGGGTACGCAGCGCGAGCCGAGTTGCCAGTACTTTATCCGTTTCCCGTTTACGATAGGCAATATTCATCGGGTTAAGCACCTGAATAAATACCGCAGAAAAGAAACAAAATGGAATGGTGAGCAGGACGTCGCGAAAAAATACGGAGGCTTGTGGGAAGGCGGCTATATTGGCGAAATTCCAGTGTGGGATCATCGCAAAACCGAACACGACAATAATCCCTACTTTGACCACCACCATTGGCCCAGAGATCTTAAACAGCAACCTTTCACCGCCAGACGCAATCGCAACCAGTACGGCGAAAATAGCGACTTTATAAAGTAGAGATTGTGAAAGATCGGCATCGGTTAAACCGAAGGTTTTCAGGTATGAGGCGCTGTCGAAAACCACGGAGAGAGAGTAGATAAAAATCCCGTGGATAATCATCAAAAAGTAGATAACTCCGAGGAAAATTCCCCAGTTTTTGCCCAGGTAATGACTGATAATATCTGTATAGTCATTACAGGAATCACTTTCTGAAAGTGTCTTTAAATAAATGTCCTGCACTATCCAGGTAGCTGGATAAGCAATGATTGCAGCGGTAATAAATACCCAAATTCCCTTCAGGCCAATTTGTACCGGCATCAGTACGGTTCCGGCACCAATCGCCATTCCTATGCATAATAAAACCCAGCCGAAGTCGTAGCGCGTAAACGGCAATTTGTGATCGTGTAATGGTTGTGTGTTGTGCTGCATAAAGTCCTGTCCAGAAAGAAGTCAGCCTCGTAAAAATGAATAACCCCAGCTTCTCTTGCGCAACTGGTAGAGAAGTTGAATACGCAGTGTGTAACGAATGAGACAACAGATTCACTGGGGAGAACGCGAGGAGGCGCAATTCTACAAAATTGCGCATTTCACTACCAGTCTGGAGTCAGCCCGGATATTAACTGCAACTATTGTAAACAAAGAAATTAAGCTGGAAGGCATCACGCAATGAGGAAGATTGCCGGGTGCTGACGGTAAAAAGCAATCATAGAATCAGCGGCAAGCCGGGAGGATCCCGGTGAGGCGCAATGTTGCGGGGGCTTTATCCCTGGTGGCATTGGTTGCTGGAGAGAGAAAACCCCCGCACGTTGCAGGTATGCACCTGACAACATCACGGGGGCTAATCTTGAACCTAGACCACTCAAGAATAGCCGCGAAACGTTGTCATTACAACAGAGGCGGCTATATGACGCTCGCAGAGTTGAGCATGGCCTTCTGGCATGATTTAGCGGCTCCGGCCATTGCTGGCATTCTCGCCAGCCTGATCGTGAGCTGGCTGAATAAGCGGAAGTAACATGCCATGCGGGCGTCAGGCTGCCGTAATGGCAATTTGCGCCCGGACCAGGCCGCAGGGGTGAAACTCTGCGGCCTTTTTCGTAATTACTGCGGATAAGGCACCCAGTCGCCACCGTTCAGGCGAACATACGGTTTATTTTGATATTGAATGACCACCGCATTCGAGTTCTCGGAAACAGGCGCCGTCTGCGGTAATCCACTGGTGAGTTTTTTCCAGTCAACATTGTCTTCGGTGAAAATCTTGCCATCGAGAACGCGAACCACCAAATCAGAGATTGCCAGGAAGCTGCTTGGTTGGTCGATGACAATTGGCGCGCTCTGATGTGGTGTTTTCATGCCGAAGAATTTCACGCCAACCGGTACATCAGTGATTGCCGGACTAGGAATATCACGCAAACCAGACACTTGCATTCTGTCACCTTTCAACGCGCCACCGTGTTCCGGCACTACGACCACCATCACTTTACGGCCAGATTTCTCCAGCTCGGTAAAGAACGCATCCAGTTCATCAAAGAATTTCTGCGCCCGCGCTTTGTAGTCTGCTGTTTTGCTGACTCCCGGATAATGGTTGCCATCATGCAGTGGAAGCGTGTTGTAGAACGTAGCGCTACGAGTGTTTTTATCTTTTTCGGTAACGTCCAGCCAGCGATTAAGCACGGCGGTATCGTCATAAACCGGTGAGCCATCAAAGCCCAGCAAAATGACGGGAAGATTTGTTTGATCCATTAACTCCGTTTGCATACCGCCATTTTCGCGAACTTCTTTCAGGAAGCCGCCAAACTGGCCGTTATGTCCCATCATCAGGTGCTGGGTAAAGCCCAGTTTTGACAAGTTATCGAACAGATAGCAGTCATTATTTGCCGGTTGATACAGATTGGTGTGCGATGGCTGGCCGCAGCTGGCGCGCAGCAGACGAATCGCCGCCGGACCGCTGTATGAGGTTGCAGAGTTAAAATTCTTGAACTCAATATCGAAATGCGACCACAACGGATGTGACATTAATCCGGCAGCTTCAATATCCGACCATGAAAGCGAGCAGATATTAATCACCAGAAGCTCAAATGGTTGCGCATCCGCTGGCAGCGCGGATGGGAAGGCCGATTTACGTTTCGCCTCGGCGTTATAGAAATTGTTCAGCCAGGCATTGAGGTTTGCGGTTGTCGGCGGTGCAGTTTGCGCTGGCATATCTCCAACTACTGGCGTGCCACCGGTTGCCGCGACAGTTGCCGCTGCGTTACCGCCCGTCGTTGTTACCGTGGTAGTCGGTTGACCGGCTGGCCACAGGGAGAAACTTGGGCCAGCCAGCGTAAGTACGTTCAGCCACACCAGAATGGCGACCACAAAAACGGTGATGCGAATCCATTGCGAAAGGAATAACCAGGCCACTAGCAAAACAAAGACAGCACCAATCATCTGCCAGTTAATAAAGCGCGTGACCAGGTCGATTAAATAATCGGTACTAAAGCCTGCCACCTGTGACCCCTGACTCATAATACTTTCCGGGCCAGGTAGCCAGGTATCATGCCAGAAGAGGGCAAAGCCGATCGGCAGGGCGATCCAGTGGCGCAGGCGATGCAGGCTGTAGCGCGGAATCGGCATTAGCAAGAATGCGGCAAACACCAGATTGAGTAGCGGATGGAAGTTAAGGTAGCCCGCCCACAACAGGCCGAACTTAACCAGAAAATAAAAGTTCCAGCCAGAAAGGCCGCGCCAGTATTGCCAGAGGGAAGAAGGCATAGTGGTATTTTGGGTAAATTGAGTCATTTTTTGGTAGCCCTGGCTTTTTCTGCACGGCGTAACGTACCGGTCGGTTTTACATAACGAGGTTTCGCAAATAACAAACGCAGGGTGTCACGAATGCGCCGTAGGGAATGGCGCGCCAGATAGCCCAGCGGGAAAAAAACAAGCGCACAAACGACAATGATTTCAATGATATCGCTGATGGTCATCATGAAGAATGCTCCACAGGATCACTCAACAGTCGCAGCGGTTCCGGTATTCGTCGCCAGTTACGCCCATCATGCTCGGCATTGATTACCGGCATGGAGGCCTGAGTTAAAGGCAGTGGCACCCCCCACTGTTCCGGGGCCAGCAGACGCATTTGCACCAGCTCGGCGCTGATTTGGTCATCTTCAAACCAGACCATACGGTTAGAGAAAATATCGCCGGTAGGCAACGGGAAAATGTGATTCAACGCAGTATCCAGATCGTTGATCCGGCAGAATGAGAGGAACAGGACCAGCCGATTGCCACCAACGGTCATAATGTCGCCAGTGCGATTTGGACGGCATAGTGTCAGGGCTTGCTCAACACGAATGCCAGGAACCGGGCGCAGTGCTACCAGCACCCCTTTACCATGTGCAGGCAGCAACGTGTTGTTCATCATATTATTTACTGCGTTACAGAACACATCCCACTTTTGAAAACCGCGCAGTTTCAGTGGTTGGGTCATGGACAGCAAGGTCGCGATATCTTCCGGAACATAGCGGCTGAACTTCTGCCCTTGCACGCTTTCAATCATCGTCAGACAACGGGAGAGCGGAGCATTCCACGGAATCACCATATTCGCACCGCAGGCCAACAACAAACGTTCATCCGTGGCGCGCAGGCTGGCGATATTTTCCCGTACGAGGATTTTGATCGCACTACCGCGCTGGCGACGCAGGGTATGAATGCTGCGGGCCAGTGGCTCAATTTGCGCATTTTGCTGTAAAGAAAACACCACCGTTGCCGCCTGAGCGGTACGGGCTTCATTGAACAGGGCTTCGTTGTTGTCGAACAGTTGCCAGTGTTCTGATAGCGGGGGGGCGCCTTCCAGCACAGCAATATTGCTAAGAATGCGTTTTTCATCGCTGCGTGGTTGGATCTCCGCTTCTTCGCGCTGAACTAACGTCCAGATCCCCTCTTGCTGCTGAACGATGAGTTGCTGACGGGCGCTAACCCCTTTTTCGTTGCACCAGAAGGCGATATCCAGCAGATGTTGCTCGCCCTGAAAACGCAAACTGGCGAGGCCAAAAAGAGAACGGTACTCTTCAAGCAACAATGAAAATTGTTTATCGTTATTATTTCCTGGATTAATTACCAGCAGTGAACAATGGTATAATCTACTCCACTTGTTCATTTTATCCAGCCATGAACGAAGCCGCTCAG
The DNA here is from genome assembly GCF_014836715.1 of Escherichia whittamii. Classification (GTDB taxonomy): domain Bacteria; phylum Pseudomonadota; class Gammaproteobacteria; order Enterobacterales; family Enterobacteriaceae; genus Escherichia; species Escherichia whittamii. Next base: position 27,742 of record NZ_JACSQI010000013.1, on the reverse strand, counting down.
TTGGAATGTTTTGCCATGCGTTATTGGCGCAAACAAGAATAAAAAGATAATTTTCGGGATCAATAGAACATTGTAAATCACGGGGCAAATAGTATAGCCCCTTTTCATGATTTAGCATTGAAAATAATTTTATTTTTTCCGGTCCGTGAGAATCATCTAATTTGAAGGTTTTTCCGGGATCGCCATCCATGCTAATGACCGCGACTTTCGCGGTTTCAGCTTGAGAAGCTATCGTTTGATTCACAAGGCTGATAGCATCTTCTTGACGATCGACGTTAAACCACCAGACGCCGCCTGCTGGCATATGCCGCAACTCATCCCACAATGATGAGATACCGATAGAGAATACAGGGTCCACAATGTCCCTCAAGTCACCATTTTGTCTGATTATCAGTTTACTAGCGAAAGCTAAGAAATAAACCTACCATTGAAATTAAAACTTATCAGATTTAGCATGTGAATCAATTTAGCAGGCTGGAAGCCTTATGATATCAGTCTTTTCGTTTTTTACTTTCTTTAGTTGCATACATGAAAGTTAAAAAATGAACGGATGGCGTATTGCCGTCTGGCATTATACGGGCAAAATTCTGTCGATTAGAATTGACTGATGCGTGGCGAGTATATTTTATCGAGATTAAGCATAATGAATAACAACGAACAGGATACTCTGCCTGATCCCGCGATAGGCTATATCTTTCAGAATGATATTTTGGCGTTAAAGCAGGCGTTTTCACTGCCTGATATCGATTATGCCGATATTTCTCAGCGTGAGCAGTTGGCAGCGGCGTTAAAACGCTGGCCATTGTTGGCTGAGTTTGCGCAACAGAAGTAGGGGAGTAATGAATGGCCGTACTGGGATTGCAGGGGGTTCGGGGAGGTGTGGGTACGACAACCATCACCGCCGCGTTGGCCTGGTCATTGCAAATGTTGGGAGAAAATGTTCTGGTTGTTGATGCCTGCCCGGACAATTTGTTGCGCTTGTCGTTCAACGTTGATTTTACCCATCGTCAGGGCTGGGCCAGAGCCATACTGGATGGTCAGGACTGGCGAGATGCCGGGATGCGCTATACCTCGCAGCTCGATCTGCTGCCTTTTGGACAGTTAACCATTGAAGAGCAAGAGAATCCCCAGCACTGGCAAACTCAGTTGGGGGCAATTTGCACAGGCCTACAGCAACTGCAGGCCAGTGGGCGTTATCAATGGATTTTGATTGACTTACCGCATGACGCCTCGCCTATAACGCATCAAATTCTGAGCCTGTGCGATCACTTGCTGGCAATCGTCAAAGTGGATGCCAACTGCCATATTCGGCTGCATCAGCAAGCACTGCCTGCTGGCGCGCATATATTGATTAATGATTTCCGCATTGGCAGCCAGGTTCAGGAAGATATTTACCAGTTGTGGTTACAAAGCCAGCGCCGGTTACTGCCAATGTTGATTCATCGCGATGAAGCGATGGCTGAATGCCTGGCGGCGAAACAGCCGCTAGGTGAATACCGCAGTGATGCGCTGGCGGCGGAGGAAATTCTGACGCTGGCAAACTGGTGCCTGTTGAACTATTCCGGGCTGAAAACGCCAGTCGGGAGCACGTCATGAGTATCTTGACCCGGTGGTTGCTTATCCCGCCGGTCAACGCGCGTCTTATCGGGCGTTATCGGGATTACCGCCGTCACGGCGCATCGGCTTTCAGCGCGACGCTTGGCTGCTTTTGGCTGATCCTGGCCTGGGTGTTCATTCCGCTTGAACACCCGCGCTGGCAGCGTATCCGCGCAGAACATAAAAACCTTTACCCACATATCAACGCTTCGTGCCCTCGCCCGTTGGATCCGGTCCGCTATGTCATTCAGACTTGCTGGTTGCTGATCGGTGCTTCACGCAGAGAGACTCCAAAACCACGCTGGCGAGCATTTTCTGGCCTGCAGAATATCCGTGAGCGTTACCATCAATGGATGGACAAACTGCCAGAGCGTGTCAGCCAGAACACGCAACATCTTGATGAGAAAAAAGAACTGGGCCATCTGAGCACTGGAGCACGGCGTTTTATTCTTGGCGTCATTGTGACTTTCTCGCTGATTCTGGCGCTGATTTGCGTCACTCAACCTTTTAATCCGTTGTCGCAATTTATCTTCCTGATGTTGCTGTGGGGCGTGGCGCTAATGGTGCGGCGTATGCCAGGGCGCTTCTCGGCGCTGATGTTGATTGTGCTGTCGCTGACTGTCTCGTGTCGCTATATCTGGTGGCGCTACACCTCCACACTGAACTGGGACGATCCGGTCAGTCTGGTATGTGGCTTAATCCTGCTATTTGCGGAAACGTATGCGTGGATTGTGCTGGTGCTTGGCTACTTCCAGGTGGTGTGGCCGCTGAATCGTCAGCCAGTACCACTGCCGAAAGACATGTCGCAATGGCCGTCGGTGGATATCTTTGTACCAACCTACAACGAAGATCTCAGCGTGGTGAAAAACACCATTTATGCCTCGCTGGGTATCGACTGGCCGAAAGACAAACTCAACATCTGGATCCTTGATGACGGTGGCAGGGAAGAGTTCCGCCAGTTTGCGCAAAACGTTGGGGTGAAATATATCGCCCGAACGACGCATGAACATGCGAAAGCAGGCAACATCAACAATGCGCTGAAATATGCCAAAGGCGAGTTCGTGTCGATTTTCGACTGCGACCACGTTCCCACACGCTCGTTCCTGCAAATGACCATGGGCTGGTTCCTGAAAGAAAAGCAGTTGGCGATGATGCAGACGCCTCACCACTTCTTCTCGCCAGATCCGTTCGAACGCAACCTGGGGCGTTTTCGTAAAACGCCGAACGAAGGCACGCTGTTCTACGGTCTGGTGCAGGACGGTAATGACATGTGGGATGCCACTTTCTTCTGCGGTTCCTGTGCAGTGATTCGTCGTAAGCCGTTGGACGAGATTGGCGGCATCGCCGTCGAAACCGTTACTGAAGATGCACATACTTCTCTGCGTTTACACCGTCGTGGCTACACTTCCGCTTATATGCGTATTCCCCAGGCTGCGGGGCTGGCGACTGAAAGCCTTTCGGCGCACATTGGGCAGCGTATCCGTTGGGCGCGCGGGATGGTGCAAATCTTCCGTCTTGATAACCCGCTTACTGGTAAAGGACTGAAGTTTGCCCAGCGGCTGTGCTACGTCAACGCTATGTTCCACTTCTTATCGGGCATTCCACGGCTGATCTTCCTGACTGCGCCGCTGGCGTTCCTGCTGCTTCATGCCTACATCATCTACGCACCTGCGTTGATGATCGCCCTGTTTGTGCTGCCGCATATGATCCACGCCAGCCTGACTAACTCGAAGATTCAGGGCAAATATCGCCACTCGTTCTGGAGTGAAATCTACGAAACAGTGCTGGCATGGTATATCGCCCCGCCGACGCTGGTGGCGCTGATTAACCCGCACAAAGGCAAATTTAACGTCACCGCCAAAGGTGGTTTGGTGGAGGAAGAGTACGTCGACTGGGTGATCTCGCGACCGTATATCTTCCTCGTATTACTCAACCTGGTCGGTGTTGCTGTCGGCATCTGGCGTTACTTCTATGGCCCGCCGACCGAAATGCTCACCGTGGTCGTTAGTATGGTTTGGGTGTTCTACAACCTGATTATTCTCGGCGGCGCAGTAGCAGTATCGGTAGAAAGCAAACAGGTTCGTCGTTCGCATCGTGTTGAGATGACCATGCCAGCGGCAATTGCCCGGGAAGATGGGCATCTTTTCTCCTGCACCGTTCAGGACTTCTCTGACGGCGGCCTGGGGATCAAGATCAACGGTCAGGCGCAGATTCTGGAAGGACAGAAAGTAAGCCTGTTACTCAAACGCGGTCAGCAAGAGTATGCCTTCCCGACTCAGGTTGCGCGTGTGATGGGTAACGAAGTGGGGCTGCAATTGATGCCGCTCACTACCCAGCAACATATCGATTTTGTGCAGTGTACGTTTGCCCGTGCGGATACATGGGCGCTCTGGCAGGACAGCTACCCGGAAGATAAGCCGCTGGAAAGTCTGCTGGATATTTTGAAGCTCGGCTTCCGTGGCTACCGCCATCTGGCGGAGTTTGCGCCTTCTTCAGTGAAGGGCATTTTCCGCGTACTGACTTCTCTGGTTTCCTGGGTTGTTTCGTTCATTCCGCGTCGACCGGAACGGAGTGAAACGGTACAACCATCGGATCAGGCTTTGGCTCAACAATGATGATAACGCGATGAAAAGAAAACTATCCTGGATTTGTGCAGTGGCTATGGGGATGAGCGTATTCCCCTCCTTCATGACGCAGGCGACGCCAGCAACGCAACCACTGATCAATGCTGAGTCAACTGTGCCTGCCCAGGCGGAGCAAAATCCGCGGGTCGGACAGGTGATGCCAGGCGTGCAGGGCGCGGACGCGCCCATTGTGGCGCAGAATGGTCCTTCACGCGATGTGAAGCTGACCTTTGCGCAAATCGCGCCGCCGCCGGGCAGCATGGTGCTGCGTGGTATCAACCCGAACGGCAGCATTGAGTTTGGTATGCGCAGCGATGAAGTGGTGACGAAGGCGATGCTCAACCTCGAATACACGCCATCCCCATCGTTACTGCCTGTCCAGTCGCAGTTAAAGGTTTATCTCAATGATGAACTGATGGGCGTGCTGCCAGTGACCAAAGAACAGTTGGGTAAAAAGACGCTGGCGCAAATGCCAATTAACCCACTGTTTATTACCGACTTCAACCGTGTGCGGCTGGAGTTTGTCGGTCATTATCAGGATGTGTGTGAAAACCCAGCCAGCACCACGCTTTGGCTGGATGTTGGACGCAGTAGTGGACTGGATCTGACGTATCAATCACTGAATGTGAAAAATGACCTGTCACACTTCCCGATCCCGTTCTTTGACCCGCGAGATAACCGTGCCAACATCTTGCCGATGGTCTTTGCGGGTGCGCCGGATGTTGGTCTGCAACAGGCTTCGGCGATTGTTGCGTCGTGGTTTGGCTCCCGTTCTGGCTGGCGTGGGCAGAACTTCCCGGTACTCTATAATCAGCTTCCGGACCGCAATGCGATTGTTTTTGCGACTAACGACAAACGCCCGGACTTCCTGCGCGATCATCCGGCAGTAAAAGCCCCGGTGATTGAGATGATCAACCATCCGGAAAATCCTTACGTCAAACTGCTGGTGGTCTTTGGGCGTGACGACAAAGATCTATTGCAGGCGGCGAAAGGCATTGCTCAGGGCAATATTTTGTTCCGTGGCGACAGCGTAGTGGTGAACGATGTTAAACCGCTGCTGCCGCGTAAACCGTACGATGCGCCGAACTGGGTGCGTACCGATCGTCCGGTCACCTTTGGTGAGCTGAAAACCTATGAAGAACAGTTGCAGTCCAGCGGGCTGGAGCCGGCAGCGATTAATATCTCGCTGAACTTGCCGCCAGATCTCTACCTGATGCGCAGCACCGGTATCGATATGGATATCAACTATCGCTACACCATGCCGCCGGTAAAAGACAGCTCGCGGATGGATATCAGCCTGAACAACCAGTTCCTGCAATCTTTCAACCTGAGCAGTAAACAGGAGGCGAACCGCCTGCTGCTGCGGATTCCAGTGTTGCAAGGTTTGCTGGATGGTAAAACCGATGTCTCCATTCCGGCGCTGAAACTGGGGGCGACCAACCAGTTGCGTTTCGATTTTGAGTATATGAATCCAATGCCGGGCGGTTCGGTGGATAACTGTATTACCTTCCAGCCGGTGCAGAACCATGTGGTGATTGGCGACGACTCCACCATCGACTTCTCGAAGTATTACCACTTCATTCCGATGCCGGACCTGCGCGCGTTTGCCAATGCGGGCTTCCCGTTCAGCCGGATGGCGGATTTGTCGCAAACCATCACCGTGATGCCAAAAACGCCAAACGAAGCACAGATGGAAACGCTGCTTAATACCGTGGGCTTTATTGGCGCACAGACGGGCTTCCCGGCGATCAACCTGACGGTGACCGATGACGGCAGCACCATTCAGGGGAAAGACGTCGATATCATGATAATCGGCGGTATCCCGGACAAATTAAAAGATGACAAGCAGATCGATCTACTGGTGCAGGCTACCGAAAGTTGGGTGAAAACACCGATGCGACAGACTCCGTTCCCCGGCATTGTGCCTGACGAAAACGACCGCGCAGCAGAAACGCAGTCCACACTGACCTCTTCTGGCGCGATGGCGGCGGTGATTGGCTTCCAGTCACCGTATAACGACCAGCGCAGCGTAATTGCGTTACTGGCGGATAGTCCACGCGGTTACGAGATGCTCAACGATGCGGTGAACGACAGCGGTAAACGCGCCACTATGTTTGGTTCCGTAGCGGTGATTCGCGAGTCCGGTGTTAACAGCCTGCGCGTTGGTGACGTCTATTACGTCGGTCATCTGCCGTGGTTTGAACGTTTATGGTACGCACTGGCGAACCATCCGATTCTGCTGGCGATACTGGCGGCAATCAGCGTGGTGCTGCTGGCCTGGGTACTGTGGCGTCTGCTGCGCATCATCAGCCGTCGTCGTCTTAATCCGGATAACGAGTAATAGATGATGAAAGTTTTGCGTAGTGGGATCGTGACGATGCTGCTGTTGGCTGCCTTCAGTGTTCAGGCAGCCTGCAACTGGCCTGCCTGGGAGCAGTTCAAAAAGGATTACATCAGTCAGGAAGGGCGTGTCATTGACCCCAGTGACGCACGCAAAATTACCACTTCTGAAGGGCAAAGCTACGGCATGTTCTTTGCCCTGGCGGCTAATGATCGTGCGACATTTGACAACCTACTTGACTGGACCCAGAACAATCTTGCTCAGGGTTCCTTAAACGAACATTTACCTGCCTGGCTGTGGGGCAAAAAAGAGAACAGTAAGTGGGAAGTGCTGGACAGCAATTCGGCCTCTGATGGTGATATCTGGATGGCCTGGTCGTTGCTTGAGGCGGGCCGATTGTGGAAAGAGCAACGTTATACCGACATCGGCAGCGCATTGTTAAAGCGCATTGCGCAAGAGGAAGTGGTGACGGTGCCGGGGCTGGGCTCCATGTTATTACCGGGAAAAGTCGGCTTTGCCGAAAATAATACCTGGCGTTTGAATCCGAGTTATCTACCACCGACGCTGGCACAGTATTTCACCCGCTTTGGCACGCCCTGGACTACGCTGCGCGAAACGAATCAACGTTTGCTGCTGGAGACTGCCCCGAAAGGTTTTTCGCCTGACTGGGTGCGTTATGAAAAAGATAAAGGCTGGCAGCTGAAAGCTGAAAAAACGCTGATCAGCAGCTATGACGCCATTCGCGTTTATATGTGGGTTGGCATGATGCCCGACAGCGATCCGCAAAAAGCGCTGATGCTCAACCGTTTTAAACCGATGGCAACATTTACTGAGAAGAACGGCTATCCGCCGGAGAAAGTTGATGTCGCTACGGGTAAAGCTCAGGGTAAAGGGCCGGTAGGTTTTTCTGCGGCTATGTTGCCGTTTCTTCAGGACCGTGACGCGCAGGCTGTACAGCGCCAGCGTGTGGCAGATAACTTTCCTGGCAGCGATGCCTATTACAATTATGTGCTGACCCTGTTCGGACAAGGCTGGGATCAGCACCGTTTCCGCTTCTCGACAAAAGGTGAGTTATTACCGGACTGGGGCCAGGAATGCGCAAATTCACACTAAATATCCTCACACTTTCTCTCGGTCTGGCTGTGATGTCGATGGTCGAGGCGGCGCCAACCGCCCAGCAACAATTACTGGAGCAGGTACGAGTTGGCGAAGCGACTCATCGCGAAGACCTGGTGCAGCAGTCGCTGTATCGTCTGGAACTTATTGATCCGAATAACCCGGACGTCGTTGCTGCCCGCTTTCGCTCTCTGTTACGGCAGGGGGATGTTGATGGGGCGCAAAAACAACTCGACCGATTGTCGCAATTAGCGCCGAGTTCGAACGCTTACAAATCGTCGCGGACTACGATGTTGCTTTCCACGCCGGATGGTCGTCAGGCACTGCAACAGGCACGATTGCAAGCCACCACCGGGCATGCGGAAGAAGCCGTAGCAGGTTACAACAAACTGTTCAACGGGGCGCCGCCGGAAGGAGATATTGCCGTCGAGTACTGGAGTACAGTGGCGAAAATTCCGGCGCGCCGTGGCGAAGCGATTAATCAGCTAAAACGCATCAATGCGGATACGCCGGGCAATACGGGCTTGCAAAACAATCTGGCGTTATTGCTGTTTAGCAGCGATCGCCGTGACGAAGGTTTTGCCGTCCTGGAGCAGATGGCGAAATCCAACGCCGGGCGTGATGGGGCCGCTAAAATCTGGTACGCACAGATAAAAGACATGCCTGTCAGTGATGCCAGCGTGCAGGCGCTGAAAAAATATCTCTCAATTTTTAGCGATGGCGATAGTGTGGCTCTGGCGCAATCGCAACTGGCAGAACAACAAAAACAACTGGCCGATCCTAATTTCCGCGCTCGTGCGCAAGGTTTAGCGGCAGTGGACTCTGGCATGGCAGGTAAAGCCATTCCTGAACTGCAACAGGCAGTGCGCGCTAACCCGAAAGACAGTGAAGCCCTTGGGGCGCTGGGCCAGGCGTATTCCCAGAAAGGCGATCGCGCGAATGCGGTGGCTAATCTGGAGAAAGCCCTCGCGCTGGACCCGAACAGTAGCAACAACGATAAGTGGAACAGCCTGCTGAAAGTGAACCGCTACTGGCTGGCGATCCAGCAGGGCGATGCCGCGCTTAAAGCGAACAATCCTGATCAGGCGGAACGGTTGTTCCAGCAGGCGCGCAGTGTCGATAACACCGACAGCTATGCGGTGCTGGGGCTGGGTGATGTGGCGATGGCGCGGAAAGATTACCCCGCAGCCGAACGTTATTATCAACAGACGCTGCGGATGGATAGCGGCAACACCAACGCCGTGCGCGGTCTGGCGAATCTCTATCGCCAGCAATCGCCGGAAAAGGCCGAAGCATTTATTGCCTCGCTCTCTGCCAGCCAGCGGCGCAGCGTTGACGACATCGAACGCAGCCTGCAAAACGACCGTTTGTCACAGCAGGCCGAAGCGCTGGAAAAACAGGGCAAATGGGCGCAGGCGGCAGAACTTCAGCGGCAACGGCTGGCGCTGGACCCCGGCAGTGTGTGGATTACTTACCGACTTTCGCAGGATCTCTGGCTGGCTGGACAACGCAGTCAGGCTGATACTCTGATGCGCAATCTGGCGCATCAGAAGCCGAACGACCCGGAGCAGGTTTACGCCTACGGGCTGTATCTCTCCGGCCATGATCAAGACCGGGCGGCACTGGCGCATATCAACAGCCTGCCGCGCGCGCAGTGGAACAGCAATATTCATGAACTGGTAAACCGGCTGCAAAGCGATCAGGTGCTGGAAACAGCTAATCGCCTACGTGAAAGCGGCAAAGAAGCCGAAGCGGAAGCGATGCTGCGCCAGCAACCGCCTTCCACGCGCATTGACCTCACCCTGGCCGACTGGGCGCAGCAACGGCGCGATTACACCACCGCCCGCGCGGCGTATCAGAACGTCCTGACGCGCGAGCCAACTAACGTCGACGCCATTCTTGGGCTGACGGAAGTGGACATTGCTGCAGGCGATAAAGCTGCGGCGCGTAGCCAGTTGGCGAAACTCCCGGCAACGGACAATGCTTCGCTGAATACCCAGCGGCGCGTGGCGCTGGTACAGACGCAGCTTGGCGATACCGCAGCGGCGCAGCAGACGTTTAACAAGCTGATCCCGCAGGCAAAATCTCAGCCGCCGTCGATGGAAAGCGCGATGGTACTGCGTGATGGTGCGAAGTTTGAAGCGCAGGCGGGCGATCCGCAGCAGGCGCTGGAAACCTACAAAGACGCGATGGTCGCATCCGGTGTGACCACGACGCGTCCGCAGGATAACGACACCTTTACCCGTCTGACGCGTAATGATGAGAAAGATGACTGGCTGAAACGTGGTGTACGTAGCGATGCGGCGGATCTCTACCGTCAGCAGGATCTTAACGTCACCCTGGAGCATGATTACTGGGGATCGAGCGGCACTGGCGGTTACTCTGATTTGAAAGCGCACACCACTATGTTGCAGGTGGATGCGCCGTATTCTGACGGACGGATGTTCTTTCGCAGTGATTTCGTCAATATGAATGTCGGCAGTTTTTCCGCCGACGCTGAGGGTAAATGGGATAACAACTGGGGTACCTGTACGTTACAGGACTGTAGCGGCAACCGCAGCCAGTCGGATTCCGGCGCAAGCGTGGCGGTCGGCTGGCGAAATGACGTCTGGAGCTGGGATATCGGCACCACGCCGATGGGCTTCAACGTGGTGGATGTGGTCGGTGGCATCAGTTACAGCGACGATATCGGGCCGCTTGGTTACACCGTTAACGCCCATCGCCGACCTATTTCCAGTTCATTACTGGCCTTCGGCGGGCAAAAAGACTCTCCGAGCAATACCGGGAAAAAATGGGGCGGTGTGCGTGCCGATGGTGTGGGGTTAAGCCTGAGCTATGATAAAGGCGAGGCAAACGGCGTCTGGGCATCACTTAGCGGCGACCAGTTAACCGGCAAAAATGTCGAAGATAACTGGCGTGTGCGCTGGATGACGGGCTATTACTATAAAGTCATCAACCAGAATAATCGTCGCGTCACTATCGGTCTTAACAACATGATCTGGCATTACGACAAAGACCTGAGTGGGTACTCACTTGGGCAGGGCGGCTACTACAGCCCGCAGGAATATCTGTCGTTTGCCGTACCGGTGATGTGGCGTGAGCGCACGGAAAACTGGTCATGGGAGCTGGGCGCGTCTGGCTCGTGGTCGCATTCGCGCACCAAAACCATGCCGCGTTATCCGCTGATGAACCTGATCCCGAACGACTGGAAAGACGACGCCGCTGACCAGACCAACGGTGGCGGCAGCAGCCAGGGCTTTGGCTATACGGCGCGAGCGTTACTTGAACGGCGCGTCACATCCAACTGGTTTGTCGGCACGGCGATTGATATCCAACAGGCGAAAGATTATGCGCCAAGCCATTTCCTGCTCTACGTACGGTATTCTGCCGCCGGATGGCAGGGCGATATGGATTTACCGCCACAGCCGCTGATACCTTACGCCGACTGGTAAGTTTTCAGATAGCGCCTCTCTTAATGCCGCTGCGATCGGGTATACTCGGGCGGCAGTCTTGGATTTCCGGGGGAGAGATAATTTGCGCGTTAGTCGTTCGTTAACAATCAAACAGATGGCAATGGTGGCGGCCGTTGTCCTGGTGTTTGTCTTTGTTTTTTGCACCGTTTTGCTGTTCCACCTGGTACAGCAGAATCGCTATAACACGGCTACGCAACTGGAAAGCATTGCTCGTTCTGTCCGCGAACCTTTGTCCTCAGCTATCCTCAAGGGGGATATTCCCCAGGCGGAGGCCATTCTTTCCAGCATTAAACCTGCGGGCGTGGTCAGCCGCGCAGATGTGGTGCTGCCTAACCAGTTCCAGGCGCTGCGTAAAAGTTTTATTCCTGAACGCCCGGTGCCGGTAATGGTTACCCGGCTGCTCGAACTACCGGTACAAATCTCGCTGGGCGTCTACTCGCTGGAGCGCCCGGCAAACCCACAACCGATTGCTTATCTGGTGTTACAGGCGGACTCCTTCCGCATGTATAAGTTCGTGATGAGCACGCTCTCCACGTTAGTGACCATTTACTTACTTTTGTCGCTCATCCTGACAGTGGCGATTAGCTGGTGTATTAATCGGCTGATTTTGCACCCTTTACGTAATATCGCCCGTGAGCTTAACGCCATTCCGCCGCAGGAGATTGTCGGCCATCAACTGGCGTTGCCGCGTCTGCATCAGGACGATGAAATAGGCATGCTGGTGCGTAGTTATAACCTTAACCAGCAATTGTTGCAGCGCCATTATGAAGAGCAGATCGAAAACGCGATGCGCTTCCCGGTATCGGACTTGCCAAATAAAGCCTTGCTGATGGAGATGCTGGAACAGGTGGTGACGCGTAAACAGACTACTGCGCTGATGATTATCACCTGCGAAACCCTGCGTGACACCGCCGGAGTGCTGAAAGAGGCACAGCGGGAAATCCTGCTACTGACGCTGGTGGAAAAACTCAAGTCGGTGCTGTCGCCGCGCATGATCCTCGCGCAGGTCAGTGGCTATGACTTCGCTGTTATCGCCAACGGTGTGCAGGAACCGTGGCACGCTATTACTTTAGGTCAGCAAGTGCTCACTATCATGAGCGAGCGTTTGCCGATTGATCGCATTCAACTGCGCCCACACTGTAACATCGGCGTGGCGATGTTCTATGGTGATATCACCGCCGAACAACTTTATGGTCGTGCTATTTCTGCAGCGTTTACTGCTCGTCATAAAGGGAAGAATCAGATTCAGTTCTATGATCCGCAGCAGATGGAAGCCGCTCAACAGCGGCTGACGGAAGAGAGCGATATCCTTAATGCGCTTGAAAATCATCAATTTGCGATTTGGTTACAACCACAAGTTGAGATGACCAGCGGCAAATTAGTCAGCGCGGAAGTGTTACTGCGTATCCAGCAACCGGATGGGAGTTGGGACCTACCGGATGGGTTAATTGATCGTATTGAGTCTTGTGGACTGATGGTTACCGTCGGTCACTGGGTGCTGGAAGAGTCATGCCGACTGCTTGCCGCCTGGCAGGAGCGCGGCATTATGCTGCCATTATCAGTAAACATCTCAGCTCTGCAGTTGATGCACCCGAATATGGTGGCGGATATGCTGGAACTGCTAACGCGCTATCGTGTCCAGCCAGGAACGTTGATTCTGGAAGTGACAGAAAGCCGACGCATTGATGACCCTCACGCGGCGGTGGCAATCCTTCGTCCGCTGCGTAATGCCGGAGTACAAGTGGCACTGGATGATTTCGGTATGGGCTATTCAGGGCTGCGTCAGTTGCAGCACATGAAATCTCTCCCGGTGGACGTATTGAAAATCGACAAAATGTTCATTGATGGTTTGCCGGAAGATAGCAGCATGATTGCCGCGATTATCATGCTGGCGAAAAGCCTGAATCTGCAAATCATTGCCGAAGGCGTGGAGACAGAAGCGCAGCGCGACTGGCTGGCAAAAGCGGGCGTTGGTATTGCCCAGGGCTTCCTTTTTGCCCGTCCACTCCCCATCGAAATCTTCGAAGAGAATTACCTGGAAGAAAAGTAGCTACCCCAAACTGATTACAAAACTTTAAAAAGTGCTGGTTTGTGCGAGCCAGCTCAAATTTTTTAACCTTTTTGTTTCAATTATGATCCAGGTACATTTCTGTGATGTTGTCTGGGTGTTATTTTAAGGCCGCAGGTACCCCATAACCTTACAAGACCTGTGGTTTTACTAAAGGACACCCTATGAAAACCTCTCTGTTTAAAAGCCTTTACTTTCAGGTCCTGACAGCGATAGCCATTGGTATTCTCCTTGGCCATTTCTACCCTGAAATAGGCGAGCAAATGAAACCGCTTGGCGACGGCTTCGTTAAGCTCATTAAGATGATCATCGCTCCTGTCATCTTTTGTACCGTCGTCACTGGCATTGCGGGCATGGAAAGCATGAAGGCGGTCGGTCGTACCGGCGCAGTCGCACTGCTTTACTTTGAAGTTGTTAGTACCATTGCGCTGATTATTGGTCTTATTATCGTTAACGTTGTACAGCCAGGTGCTGGAATGAACGTCGATCCGGCGAGTCTGGATGCGAAAGCGGTAGCCGTTTACGCCGCGCAAGCGAAAGACCAGGGCATTGTCGCTTTCATTATGGATGTCATCCCGGCGAGCGTCATTGGTGCCTTTGCCAGCGGTAACATCCTGCAGGTGCTGCTGTTTGCCGTACTGTTTGGTTTTGCGCTTCACCGTCTGGGCAGCAAAGGCCAGCTGATTTTTAACGTTATCGAAAGTTTCTCGCAGGTCATCTTCGGTATCATTAATATGATCATGCGCCTGGCACCGATTGGGGCGTTCGGGGCGATGGCGTTTACCATCGGCAAATACGGCGTCGGAACACTGGTGCAGCTGGGGCAGCTTATTATCTGCTTCTATATCACCTGTATCCTGTTTGTAGTGCTGGTACTGGGTTCGATCGCTAAAGCGACCGGTTTCAGTATCTTCAAATTTATCCGCTACATCCGCGAAGAACTGCTGATTGTGTTGGGAACATCGTCTTCCGAATCGGCGCTGCCACGTATGCTCGACAAGATGGAAAAACTCGGCTGCCGGAAATCGGTGGTGGGGTTGGTCATCCCGACAGGCTACTCGTTTAACCTTGATGGCACATCGATATACCTGACGATGGCGGCGGTATTTATCGCCCAGGCTACCAACAGTCAGATGGATATTGTCCACCAAATCACGCTGTTAGTCGTGTTGCTGCTTTCTTCAAAAGGGGCGGCTGGGGTAACGGGCAGTGGCTTTATCGTGCTGGCGGCGACACTTTCAGCCGTAGGCCATTTGCCGGTGGCGGGGCTAGCGCTGATCCTCGGTATTGACCGCTTCATGTCGGAAGCTCGTGCGCTGACTAACCTGGTCGGTAACGGCGTAGCAACCATCGTGGTCGCTAAGTGGGTTAAAGAACTGGACCACAAAAAACTGGACGATGTGCTGAATAATCGTGCGCCGGAAGGCAAAACGCACGAATTATCCTCTTAATCTCACCACTTATACCCGCACTCCCTTCCCCGAGTGCGGGTGTTTGCGCATAATTGACCCCTGTGCCTGAACTTACCACCTGGGTGAGTTCAGGTTTATTTCACTTCTTCCGTGACATTTTCATATTCTTGCGGTCTAACACGAAGTGTTTTTAATGTCATTTAGACTGACCGACAACGGGCAGTTTTTTATTACCAGGATAGTTGATCAGGGGTTCACATGCAGGGCACAAAAATTCGACTTTTAGCGGGCGGTTTGCTGGTGATGGCCACTGCTGGCTATGTGCAGGCAGATGCGCTCCAGCCTGATCCAGCATGGCAACAGGGGACGCTCTCCAACGGTTTACAGTGGCAAGTGCTGACCACGCCCCAGCGTCCCAGCGATCGTGTTGAAATTCGCCTGCTGGTTAATACCGGTTCGCTCGCCGAAAGTACCCAACAGAGCGGTTACAGTCATGCTATTCCCCGCATCGCGCTGACACAAAGCGGTGGTCTGGATGCAACACAGGCACGTTCATTGTGGCAACAGGGGATCGACCCTAAGCGCCCGATGCCGCCGGTGATCGTCTCTTACGACACCACGCTATTTAATCTTAGTTTGCCAAATAACCGTAACGATCTGCTGAAAGAAGCGCTCTCTTATCTGGCGAATACAACCGGCAAGCTGACCATCACACCAGAAACGGTTAACCATGCGTTGCAAAGTCAGGACATGGTGGCAACCTGGCCTGCCGATACCAAAGAAGGCTGGTGGCGTTATCGTCTGAAAGGATCAACCTTGTTAGGTCATGATCCTGCCGATCCGCTGAAACAACCCGTTGAAGCAGAAAAGATTAAAGACTTCTACCAGAAATGGTACACCCCGGATGCAATGACGCTGCTGGTGGTGGGGAACGTGGATGCGCGTTCAGTCGTCGACCAAATCAACAAAACGTTTGGCGAACTGAAAGGCAAACGTGAAACGCCAGCTCCGGTGCCGACGCTTTCTCCGCTGCGCGCGGAAGCGGTGAGCATTATGACCGACGCGGTGCGCCAGGACCGGTTATCCATCATGTGGGATACGCCGTGGCAGCCGATTCGTGAGTCAGCGGCACTCCTGCGCTACTGGCGTGCGGACCTGGCCCGTGAGGCGCTGTTCTGGCATGTTCAGCAAGCATTAAGCGCCAATAACAGCAAAGATATCGGTCTTGGTTTTGACTGCCGCGTGCTGTATCAGCGTGCGCAATGTGCCATCAACATCGAGTCGCCAAACGACAAACTGAACAGCAATCTAAATCTGGTGGCGCGTGAACTGGCGAAAGTTCGTGATAAAGGTCTGCCGGAAGAAGAGTTCAATGCATTAGTGGCGCAAAAGAAACTGGAATTGCAGAAATTGTTTGCTGCTTATGCGCGAGCTGATACCGATATTCTGATGGGCCAGCGGATGCGTTCGTTGCAAAATCAGGTTGTCGATATCGCGCCGGAACAATATCAGAAACTGCGTCAGGATTTCCTCAACAGCCTGACGGTGGAGATGTTAAATCAGGATCTGCGTCAGCAGTTGTCGAACGACATGGCGTTAATTCTGCTACAGCCGAAAGGCGAGCCGGAATTTAACATGAAAGAGTTGCAGGCCGCATGGGATCAAATCATGGCCCCATCGACTGCAGCTGCAGCGACGTCTGTCGCCACGGATGACGTGCATCCTGAAGTTTCGGATATTCCACCCGCGCAGTAATAACGTGATCTGCCTGATGGTGATGAGTTAGCACAATCATCAGGCGTTATGGAAGAGCTGGATAGAGGACGAACACGCTATCCAGCTTTTTTCATAGGCCGTTTTTACGCTGGCATCGCCTCACGCGGGATAATCGCGCCGCGATACTGAATAACGGTACTTGCAGTCAAATGTCCGCGTTTTGCCGCTTCTTCTGCACTTCCCCCGGTCAGGCGTACCGCCAGATAACCGGCGCTGAAAGAGTCACCCGCAGCGGTGGTGTCGATCACTTTTTCTTTCGGCAGTTTCACCGCTGGGACATCCACTAACCCTTCGCCTTCAATAGAAACCAGGCAAGAATCCGCCCCGCGTTTTACCACCACTTCTTTCACGCCCGCTTTATGGGTACGCGCAATAACGTCTTCCACCGGCTGTTGACCCCACAGTGCGTCTTCATCGTCCAGCGTCAGGAAGGCGATATCTGTGCATTCCAGCATTCGCTGATACACCTGCTGCGTCTCTTCTTTGCTGGCCCACAGGCGCGGACGGTAGTTATTGTCGAAAATCACTTTTCCGCCATTGGCGCGGCATTCGCGCAGCAGAGCAAGCAGCTTCTCGCGGCTGGTTGGGCTTAAAATCGCCAGGCTAATCCCGCTAAGGTAGAGATAATCGAATTTCGCCAGCTCTGCACAAATCGCCGCTGACTGCTCGCTCTCCAGCCAGAATTTGGCCGCTGCTTCGTTACGCCAGTAGTAAAATGTACGTTCGCCAGTGTCATCGGTTTCAATGTAGTAAAGACCCGGCAGGCGGTTTTCCATCCGTTGGGTCAGGGACGTATCGACGTTCTCGCCGTGCCAGGCGTCCAACATCTGCTGACTAAAACTGTCCGTTCCCAGCGCAGTCACGTAATGAACTGTTAATGCCGTAGAGTCGACCTGACGGGCGATGTAAACGGAGGTGTTCAGGGTATCGCCGCCGAAACCGCGCTTAACGTCTGCGCCTTTCTCGGAAAGCTCAATCATGCATTCGCCAATCACGGCAATCTTTTTGGACATAGTCGTGAACCTGATCTGTAAAAAATTAGCGTTAGTTTGCGCTGTGGTGGTTTGCTGGTCAACTATATTAAAACACTGTTCCATTATTTTTTTGAGCCAGAACGTATTCCTGGAAGATTTCGCCACAGGACGGGCAAATTTAGCCGCTTCGGGCGGTAAAGTTCTGGCGTTGTGCGCCGATAACATTTGTCGAGTCCGGGCAGCATCACTTTTAAATACAGGACATCTTCGATGATAAGGCAGGTTATTCAGCGAATAAGCCATCCTGAAGCAAGTATTGAAAGCTTGCAGGAACGACGCTTTTGGTTGCAGTGTGAACGTGCTTACACCTGGCAACCGATTTATCAGACATCCGGTCGGTTGATGGCCGTGGAGCTATTAACGGTCGTTACTCATCCTGAGGCCCCTTCGCAACGACTGCCGCCGGATCGTTATTTTGCTGAAATCACTATCAGACATCGTATGGATGTGGTGAAAGAACAGATTGATTTGCTGGCGCAAAAAGCCGTGTTCTTTGTTGAACATGGCCTGCTGGCATCGGTTAATATTGATGGTCCGACACTTCTCGCCCTACGTCAGCAGCCGGAAATTTTTCGCCAGATTGACCGCCTTCCCTGGCTGCGTTTTGAACTGGTAGAACATATCCGCCTGCCGAAAGATTCAACCTTTGCCTCGATGTGCGAATTTGGTCCGCTATGGCTTGATGATTTTGGCACCGGGATGGCAAATTTCTCCGCGCTAAGTGAAGTCCGTTATGACTACATTAAAATCGCTCGCGAACTGTTTGTGATGCTGCGCCAGTCGCCGGAAGGCCGTACGCTCTTTTCGCAGCTTTTGCATTTGATGAATCGCTATTGTCGCGGAGTAATCGTCGAAGGTGTAGAAACGCAGGAGGAGTGGCGTGATGTACAGAACTCTCCCGCATTCGCCGCACAAGGCTGGTTTCTTTCGCGTCCGGCACCGATAGAAACGCTGGATACGGTGGCTCTGGTGGTGTAGCCGCCTCATTTTCCGCCTGGCTGGACTATCTTTAGGACTGGCCCAGGAAGAATATGAGGAAGCGAACTATGAGCAAGGCAGGCAAAATAACCGCCGCGATTTCAGGGGCTTTCTTGTTGTTGCTCGTCGTGGCGATCATTTTGATTGCGACTTTTGACTGGAATCGACTCAAACCGACCATCAATCAGAAAGTCTCTGCGGAGCTGAATCGTCCGTTCGCTATTCGTGGCGATCTGGGCGTGGTGTGGGAGCGGCAGAAACAGGAAACCGGCTGGCGCAACTGGGTACCGTGGCCCCATGTACATGCAGAGGACATCATTCTCGGCAACCCGCCAGACATTCCCGAAGTCACAATGGTGCATTTGCCACGGGTAGAAGCAACGCTGGCCCCTCTGGCGCTACTGACCAAAACGGTCTGGCTGCCGTGGATCAAACTGGAAAAGCCCGACGCACGCCTCATTCGCCTCTCAGAAAAGAACAACAACTGGACGTTTAATCTCGCCAGCGATGACAACAAAGACGCGGATGCAAAGCCGTCGGCGTGGTCGTTTCGGCTGGATAATATTCTGTTCGATCAAGGGCGGATCGCCATTGATGACAAAATCAGCAAA
Organism: Escherichia whittamii; assembly: GCF_014836715.1. GTDB lineage: Bacteria > Pseudomonadota > Gammaproteobacteria > Enterobacterales > Enterobacteriaceae > Escherichia > Escherichia whittamii. The sequence goes on along the minus strand of NZ_JACSQI010000013.1, from coordinate 8,713 downwards.
GCGGATCTGGAAATTTTTGTTGATCCATTAGGCAAGCCGTTACCGTTCAGTGAAGTCAGCGGATCGAAAGGTAAGAACGAGAAAGAAAAGGTGGGCGATTACGTTTTTGGCCTGAAGGCGCAGGGGCGCTATAACGGTGAATCGCTCACTGGCACGGGTAAAATTGGCGGTATGCTGGTGCTGCGTGGCGAAGGGACACCGTTTCCGGTGCAGGCTGATTTTCGCTCCGGTAATACCCGTGTTGCTTTTGATGGCGTCGTGAATGACCCAATGAAAATGGGCGGCGTCGATTTACGGCTTAAATTTTCCGGTGATTCGTTGGGTGAACTCTATGAACTGACAGGCGTTCTGCTGCCCGATACCCCACCGTTTGAAACCGATGGTCGGCTGGTTGCGAAAATCGACACGGAAAAATCGTCGTTCTTTGATTATCGTGGCTTTAACGGGCGTATTGGTGATAGCGATATTCACGGTTCTCTGGTCTATACCACCGGCAAGCCACGGCCAAAACTGGAAGGTGACGTCGAGTCGCGGCAATTGCGGCTGGCAGATTTAGGGCCGTTGATTGGCGTTGATTCCGGGAAAGGGGCGGAAAAGTCGAAACGATCTGAACAGAAGAAGGGCGAGAAAAACGTTCAGCCTGCGGGCAAAGTGCTGCCCTATGACCGCTTCGAAACCGATAAATGGGATGTCATGGATGCCGATGTTCGATTCAAAGGCAGTCGTATCGAGCATGGCAGCAGTTTGCCGATTAGCGATCTTTCAACCCATATCATCCTCAAAAACGCTGACCTGCGTCTGCAACCGCTGAAATTTGGTATGGCGGGCGGCAGCATTGCAGCGAACATCCACCTGGACGGCGATAAAAAACCGATGCAGGGGCGGGCAGATATTCAGGCCCGTCGGCTGAAACTGAAAGAGCTGATGCCAGATGTGGAACTGATGCAAAAAACGCTGGGGGAAATGAACGGTGACGCGGAACTACGCGGTAGCGGTAACTCAGTGGCGGCGCTTTTGGGGAACAGTAACGGAAACCTGAAACTATTGATGAATGACGGGCTGGTGAGCCGTAACCTGATGGAGATTGTCGGGCTGAATGTCGGTAACTACATTGTCGGTGCGATTTTCGGTGATGATGAGGTGCGGGTGAACTGCGCGGCAGCAAATCTGAATATTGCTAACGGCGTGGCGCGTCCGCAGATTTTTGCTTTTGATACTGAGAACGCGTTGATTAATGTTACCGGCACGGCAAGTTTTGCTTCGGAACAGCTGGATTTGACTATTGATCCTGAGAGTAAAGGGATTCGGATAATCACGCTGCGTTCGCCACTGTATGTGCGTGGGACGTTTAAAAATCCGCAGGCTGGGGTGAAAGCTGGGCCGTTGATTGCCCGAGGTGCTGTTGCGGCGGCACTGGCAACGCTGGTGACGCCTGCGGCGGCGTTACTGGCGCTGATCTCGCCTTCCGAAGGGGAGGCTAATCAGTGCCGGACCATTTTGTCGCAGATGAAGAAGTGATGGAAATTGCCGGATATCTGGCATCCGGCAATTAAACAGATTACAACGACTGATGTCGCGTCTCATGGGTCAGCAGCAGGGCGATTAACGTCAAGCCAGCCATTGCCGCCAGATATAACCCTACCGCACCTAACCCGTAGTTAGTCTGCAACCAGGCCGCGATATATGGCGCAACGGAAGCTCCGAGAATCGATGATACGTTATAAGAGAACGACGCCCCGGTATAACGTACTTCTGTCGGGAACAGCTCTGGCAGCAGTGCGCCCATCGGTCCAAAGGTCAGCCCCATCAGGCTTAACCCCAGCAGCAGGAAAGCAAAAACCAGAATCGGATTGCCAGAACCAAGCAGTGGATTAAAGGCGAACAGCGCGAACAGGATGATAAGCGTCGTGATGATCACCATGCTTTTACGACGCCCAAAGGCATCAGCCAGCAATCCGGCTACCGGCACCATCACGCCAAAACCAATCACGGCCATCATCAGCATCCACAGCACTTCATTACGCGGCAGGCCAAGCCCAACTGGCGCGGCGGCGGTACTGAAGGTCATTGAGTAGACAGTCATGATGTAAAACAGCGTGTAGGTCGCCAGCATGATAAAGGTGCCGAGTACCGTGACGCGTACGTGTTTGGTCAGCAGCGTACCCAGCGGGATCTTCACCTGCTTTTTCGCTTTAGCGACTTTCTCAAACACCGGCGACTCATGCAGCGACACGCGAACATACAGACCGATAATTACCAGCACCGCCGAGAAGATAAACGGCACGCGCCAGCCCCAGCTCATAAACTGCTCGTCGGTCAGCAGCCAGGAAAGCAGCAGAAAAGTGCCGTTGGCAAAGAAGAAGCCAATCGGTGCGCCCAGTTGCGGGAAGGAACCATACAGTGCACGTTTACGCGGTGGTGCGTTCTCGGTTGCCAGCAGCGCTGCGCCACCCCATTCACCGCCTAATCCCAGCCCCTGACCAAATCGAGCCAGCGCCAGCAGCAGTGGGGCGAAAATACCAATCGTGGCATAGCCTGGCAGCAGACCAATCACCACCGTCGAAATCCCCATCGTTAGCAAAGAGGCGACCAGCGTCGCTTTACGCCCAACGCGATCGCCGAAATGACCAAATACGGCAGAGCCGATGGGGCGCGCGACGAAGGCAATGGCGAAGGTGGCAAGCGATTGTAGGGTCGCCGCTGCGGGATCGCCCTGCGGGAAGAAGATATGCGGGAACACAATAACGGCCGCAGTGGCGTAAATGTAGAAGTCGAAGAACTCAATGGCCGTGCCAATGAGGGAGGCGACGAGGACTTTATTACGCGAGTTTATCGGCGTGTATTCTTGCTCGTTGTCGAGTGTTGTGGCTGTTGCTTGCATAATCTTTTCTTATTTTTTGGCTAACGAATAGCCATATTACGCACAGCAAAAGTGATATTTCAATGTGTAACAAATCGCGGAAATGTTCAAAAATCAGGCAAAAAGGGGATAATGTTTAGGCCAGTGATTTTTCTTCTATGAAATGCTTCACACAATTTCATAAATGGTGAATAAAACTGGTTTAAGGTTAAATAAAAGTTACTAACTGGATTTATATGCTGATATGGTAAGGAGGGGTAGTAAAATACCCGGTTGATGGTTTTGATGCCGGTGTCGGATGCGACGCTTGCGCGTCTTATCCGACCTACAGGGGCTTATCCGGCCAGGGGGAGCCAGGTCGAATAAATTCGTAGGCCGGACAAGGCGTTTACGCCGCATGCGGCATATTTTAATGCTGTGTTTTCCCCGGCATTCGCGGGTCGTCTTTATATTCGGCGGTGGCAATCCACGCCGCACAAAACAGCGTCAGACGGGCAAAGAAGTAAAAAAACGCCATCAGCCCCAGTACGGAACCAAATGCCGCGCCAGAGGGGGATTTCATCAACGACGGCAGGGTATACGTCATCACGATTTTAATCACTTCAAAACCAATCGCCGCAAGGAATGTCCCGCGAATCAGCGCCTTTCTACGCGGGCGGTGGCGCGGCAACCGCCAGAAGATCCAGAAGAAAAGCAGATAGTTGGCAAAGATAGAAATCCCCAGGCCAATCAACCGCCACGTTGGTTTCAGCCACTCAATGCTATTAAGGTGCAGCGCGCTAATAATCATTTGTTGCGCAGAACCGGCAACGGAAGTGATCGAGAGCGTCACAATCAGCGCAATCAACAAACCAATCAGCGAAATAAAGTCACGCAGATATTTAACCCAGAACTTCTCTTGATCTTGCGGCGAACGTTCCCAGACATCGCGCGATTGGGCGCGAATTGCTTCACGCAAATTTCCCATCCAGTTAATCCCGGAATAAAGCGCCACCGCCAGGCCGACAAGCCCTACGGTAGTACGCTGCTGAACGGCAGTGTTGATGGTGTTTTTCAATGTGGCCGCCAGCGTCGGATCGCTGATGTTTTGCAGAATTTTGTCGAAGATATCCTGTAACAGCATCGGATGCGAAGCCAGTACAAAACCCCCTGCGGCAAATGACACCATTAAAATCGGGATCATCGATAAAAACGAGAAATAGGTGATAGCCGCACCAAACTGGTTACCCAGCCGATCGTTAAAGCGTTCCGTCGCGCGTATCAGGTGCGCGATGATTGGTTGACGTTGGATTTTCTCGGCAGTGGTGGTGACGGTTTCCAGTGCCTGACTGACTTTGCTGCCTTTATCGCTATTATCCAGATGTTTAATCGGCTCGTGTTCCAGTTCCTGGGGGGGACGTTTGATCTCGTTTTCCTGCGTCATCCGCTCTTTAGTCCTTCTGTCGTTGTCTGTCTTTAAAAGTATAGTCGGTCAGTCCAGGTGCTCTTTTATTACGCCAGCCAGCCAATGCATAAACAGATTTACACGGCGGGAAAGCTCCCGCCGCTGGAGATAAACCAGAGAAATGGATAGCGGCTCGGCGCGGTAGTTGGGCAACACTTCAATAAGCCGCCCGGCGCGTAGGGCTTCGCGTACGGCGACGCGGGGGATCTGAATGATTCCCAGACCCGCCAGGCCAGCGGCGAGATAGGTTTCGCTACTGTTTACCGTCAACATGCCACCGGACTTAAACCACTGGACGCCATTACTGGTGGCAACCTCAAAACCTAATGGATGCGCGCCCAAATGCGGCGTGTAATGCACCACCGCGTGCGAAGTCAGATCGTCCACACTTTGCGGATAACCAAAACGCGTCAGATAGTGCGGGCTGGCACAGTTGATCATCGTCAGTTTGCCGAGGGGGCGGGTAATAATACCCTCGTCGGGCAACGAGCCCGTGCGTATCACGCAATCATAGCCATCACGAAGAATATCAATCGCCCGGTCACTGCTAGTTAATTCCAGTTCAATCCCTGGGTACTGATGAAGAAATTCTGGCAGGCGCGGCAGCAACAGGTTTTTCGCAATTCCGAGCGGGATATCGACGCGTAATTTGCCGCTGATGCTGGTGGTATCCTGCTGAAACAGGCCGTCCAGTTCGTTGAGATTACTCAACACATCTTTCGCTCGTTGGTAATAGGTCATGCCGTCGGGGGTAAGTTTGACCCGCCGCGTAGTGCGCTGCAGCAACTGGGTGCCAAGCTGATGTTCCAGCGCCTGTATCTGGCGTGAAACACTTCCCTTTGGCAGAGCAAAGAAATCCGCTGCGCGGGAAAAACTTTCCAGCTCTGCGACCTTAATGAACAACTGCATTGCGTGAATTTTATCCATTTCTTTGACCGATTGTTGTTCACAGCGAAACAGTAGCGCGTATATCGCATTATTTATTGTTTTTTCTAGCATCTAATGCAAGGTTTCACAATGTAGTAATGATTAATACAGGTATTTTTTAGAAGGAAATGTCTGATTAGCTGCACGGAAAAGGAAAATTAACGTTTGAAAGACTGTCTTTTCAGCAATTTCCTGCAAAATAGTAAATGTAGTATTGGCTATTCGTGCGCAATTTAATCGTTTTGCGGTCAGGTATTTAGCCAGCTCTCGCGAAAATCACGGTTTATTTGAATGCCTGGCAGACGAAGATATAAGGATATCCTCAAAAATGTTTTAAATAATGCCCTCGACATGTAATTTCAGGCCGTCAGCTGTAACTATTTATATCGGTAACTATTTTCCACATTGCATATCTGTAGAATGGCCACCGCCAAATGGCGAATTCTTATTTTGCCTCTCGGGTAATACCCTTCCCCTACTTAAGAGTTTTAACGTATCCAGGTGGAGATTCAGTAATGCATATAATCATGTTTGACAGGCAGTCAATATTTATTCACGGAATGAAAATCAGCTTACAGCAGCGTATTCCTGGAGTGAGTATTCAGGGCGTCGATCAGGCAGATGAACTGTGGCAAAAGCTGGAAAGCTCCCCTGAAGCCTTAGTCATGCTTGATGGTGATCAGGATGGTGAGTTTTGCTATTGGTTACTGCAAAAAACCGTAGTGCAATTTCCTGATGTTAAAGTGTTGATAACGGCGACAGATTGCAGCAAACGATGGTTACAGGAAGTTATCCATTTTAATGTGATGGCAATTGTACCGCGTGATTCAGCCGTAGAGACGTTTGCGTTGGCGGTAAATAGCGCGGCGATGGGAATGATGTTTCTGCCCGGAGACTGGCGAACTACACCGGAAAAAGACACAAAAGACCTCAAATCGCTAAGTGCCCGCCAGCGGGAAATTTTAACTATGCTGGCGGCAGGTGAATCAAATAAAGAGATCGGCAGGGCGTTAAATATCAGTACCGGAACGGTTAAAGCGCATCTGGAATCGCTTTACCGCCGTCTGGAAGTGAAAAACCGCACTCAGGCGGCGATGATGTTAAATATCGCCTCCTGAAGAGGGTAATTTTATAGCCAGCAGGTTGTTAGTGGCTGGCTGTAAAATATTACGGTTCGCCGTACAAACCAATCAGGCGCCGTACCACACCGTTGGTCCAGCCAAATCCATCCTGCAGCGGATATTCGCCCCCGCCGCCCTCACGGGAAATGCCATCGGCAATATGGTATTTCTCGATCAGTTTGTGGTGCTCCAGGTAAAACTGGTTCACTGTCTTCAGCCAGCTACGCGCGATTTCATCACCCAGATGGTCATCGCCGTACATTTTAAATCCCTGAATCGCCATCCATTGCAATGGCGCCCAGCCGTTGGGTTTATCCCACTGTTCTCCGGTTTCATACTCGCTCGCCAGAATTCCACCCGGCGTCAGTAAACGGCTACGTACGGCGTTTGCCAGGCGGTCTGCCTGTTCGTGATTCGCCATGCCCACGTATAACGGCACAATAGCGGCAGCGGAAAAGAGGGCTAACTGCTCGCGCCGCCAGTCGTAATCACGGTAGATGCCGTTTTCATCATCCCAGAGATAGCGGTTGACTGCATCGCGACGGGCGTTGGCTTTCTGACGGAACAGCGTTTCCGTCTCTTTCTCACCTTTCAGTGCTGAGATGTTGGCAATGGCGCTCTCCAGTTTAAACAGGAAAGCATTAAGGTCGATGGGGATGAATTGGGTCGTGCGAATGCTTGCCAGACGGCCCGCGTCACGTAGCCAGCGTGATGAGTAATCCCAGCCAGAAGCGGCACCTGCGCGTAAATCGCGATACACCTCGTTAGGCGGACGACCGGAGTGCTTCGCGGTTTCCACATCTTCCAGCCAGGATTCATCACGCGGCGTGTCGCGGTCATCCCAATAACGGTTTAGCAGGGCGCCGTCCGGCATCCGCACCACATGGCGATAGGCCTGATTCGGAATCAGTGATTCCGAGCCGTCCATCCAGAAGGCATATTCCATTTTTAGATGATCAAGGTAACGGCGCGCGCCGCGCACACCATCTTCTTCAAACAGCTCCACCATCAACGCAAAAACCGGTGGCTGTGAGCGGCTCAAATAATAGGTGCGGTTGCCGTTGGGGATGTGACCATAGTTTTCTATCATCCAGGCGAAGTTATCGGCCATGCATTTCAGTAAATCCTCACGCCCGCTCTCCGCCAGCCCCAACATGGTGAAATAGGAATCCCAGTAGTAGGTTTCGCTAAAACGGCCCCCCGGTACAATGTACGATTGCGGCAGCGCCAGCAGAGAGGACCAGGGGATATGATCCTGGGGTTCGCGGGTTAACACCGGCCATAGTTGGTCGATATGCTCTTTCAGTGAGTTTTGCGGGTCTGATACATACTCGCTGGAGCAGACTTCCGGCAGCCAGAAGTGCTTTTCAACAAACTGGCGTAAGTCGAAATCGCGATGACGGCGCACTTTACGATAGCGGATTAAGATATCCAGCGGGTCCATTTTGGGGGCGCAGTCGGGGAAGGTTTTGCTGTCAGGGAAAATTTTCGCCGACTGGACATGCTCGAACAGTTCGAGATAACGATCGGCAGGGGTCAGCGCATCAGAGGCGGGTAGCCCCTCAATCATCTCGGGTTCTGGCTCTGCCTCCATCATCTCATCCAGTTTTAATTCATACGGATCCAGCTCATAGCAGAGATCGACTTCGATCATCAGTTCATCTGGATTAATGTTTTGAATTTTCTGATTGAGCATAAGGATCCGACCTCCGAAATTCGTCTCTAATTATCGGGCTTTCCTTTAAGAGTAGTCATTCGCTGCGGTCGATGGGGGCAAAGTGTGCGGCAGATCACGTTTATTAATGTGTCAAAAATATAACTCGTTAATATATAAGGAGAATGAGTGATAAACGTTTTTCTGCAAATTTTCATTTTCGGAATATTCACGCACTTCATGATAAAAGCAAGAGCATCGTTGTTGTTACAAATACGAGTAACGGTTATCTGTGGAAAAATACCGAAGGAAGTAAATCCTTTTCGGTAATTAAAATAAATAACAGGAATTACTTGATTATATATTTAAACTTAATCCGGTGATTTCTGGTATTAATATTATTGGTGTTTTCTTATTATATAAATAAATCAATTTATGCTTAGGATTTTGTTATTTAAATTATACCCGTAACTCCTTGCACCCATTCCAGATAAATCCTACTTTTTTATTGCCTTCAAATAAAATTAAGGAGTTCGAAATGGACCAGAAGCTGTTAACGGATTTCCGCTCAGAACTACTCGACTCGCGTTTTGGCGCAAAGGCAATTTCTACTATCGCGGAATCTAAACGTTTTCCGCTGCATGAAATGCGCGATGATGTCGCATTTCAAATTATCAATGATGAATTATTTCTCGACGGTAACGCTC
>NZ_JACSQI010000012.1 GCF_014836715.1 Escherichia whittamii | reverse complement strand
AGCGAAACAACGGAGCCGCTCGCGGCGACGACCCGAAGGGCGAGCGAAGCGAGTCATCCTGCACGACCCACCAATGTAAAAAGGCGCCCTAAAGGCGCCTTTTTGCTATTCAGGCATCCCACAATTTCAATTCGTAAACCTGATGACATAGTCGGAGCTTGCTATGCAAGCAACTCTACGTTGGTGGAATTAGGCGTAAAATGACGCATCCTGCACATTAGGCGTAATACGTGTGACTTTTCCTCACCGTTCGGCTATTTTGTTTAGCATATAAAACAAATGATGCCGATTGCAGCGGGTTAAACGCTTTATATCGGTTTAAACGTTAAGCCTGTAAAACGAGATGGCCAGATGAGCGTGATGTTTGATCCTGAAACGGCGATATACCCTTTCCCACCGAAGCCAACGCCGTTAAGCATTGATGAAAAAGCGTATTATCGCGAGAAAATAAAACGTCTGTTGAAAGAACGTAATGCGGTGATGGTCGCCCACTACTATACCGATCCCGAAATTCAACAGCTGGCTGAAGAAACCGGTGGCTGTATTTCTGATTCTTTGGAAATGGCGCGCTTCGGTGCAAGGCATTCTGCTTCTACGCTTTTAGTCTCAGGAGTGAGATTTATGGGTGAAACCGCCAAAATTCTCAGCCCGGAAAAAACAATTCTGATGCCAACACTTAAGGCTGAATGTTCACTGGATCTCGGCTGCCCGATTGAAGAATTCAACGCATTTTGCGATGCCCATCCCGATCGTACAGTCGTCGTCTACGCTAACACTTCCGCTGCCGTGAAAGCGCGTGCAGATTGGGTGGTAACTTCAAGCATTGCCGTCGAACTCATTGATTATCTCGATAGTTTGGGGGAAAAAATCATCTGGGCACCAGACAAACATTTGGGGCGTTACGTGCAAAAACAGACAGGCGCAGACATCTTATGCTGGCAAGGTGCCTGCATCGTTCATGACGAGTTTAAGACTCAGGCGTTAATCCACTTACAAAAACAGTACCCTGATGCTGCCATACTGGTGCATCCGGAGTCACCACAAGCTATTGTCGATATGGCCGATGCTGTTGGTTCCACAAGTCAGTTGATTAACGCTGCAAAAACATTGCCGCATCAGCAACTGATTGTGGCGACTGACCGGGGCATTTTCTACAAAATGCAGCAAGCGGTGCCAGATAAAGAATTGCTGGAAGCGCCAACCGCTGGTGAGGGAGCAACCTGTCGAAGTTGCGCTCATTGCCCGTGGATGGCAATGAATGGCCTTCAAGCCATTGCAGAGGCCCTGGAACAGGGAGGAAGCAAACATGAGGTGCATGTTGACGAAAAGCTGCGAGAGAGGGCGCTGGTGCCGCTCAACCGCATGCTGGATTTTGCGGCTACACTACGTGGATAACTAACAATGAGGCGTCGCGCTACGCTTTGGGGGAAAGATGGATTTTTTTAGCACACAGAACATTCTGGTTCATATACCGATCGGTGCTGGCGGTTACGATCTCTCATGGATCGAAGCGGTAGGGACGATCGCTGGGTTACTGTGTATTGGCCTCGCCAGTATGGAGAAGATCAGCAACTACTTTTTTGGCCTGATCAACGTCACCCTGTTTGGCATTATTTTCTTTCAGATTCAACTGTATGCCAGCTTGTTGCTACAGGTATTTTTCTTTGCCGCCAATATTTACGGCTGGTATGCCTGGTCGCGACAAACCAGTCAACATGAAACCGAGTTGAAGATTCGCTGGTTGCCACTACCGAAGGCGTTAACCTGGCTCGCTGTTTGTGTCATTGCCATTGGCCTGATGACGGTATTTATCAACCCTGTATTTGCGTTCCTGACCCGTGTCGCGGTCATGATTATGCAAGCGTTGGGATTACAGGTGGCGATGCCAGAACTGCAACCGGATGCCTTCCCATTCTGGGATTCCTGCATGATGGTGTTATCCATCGTGGCAATGATTCTGATGACGCGCAAATACGTCGAAAACTGGTTGCTGTGGGTTATTATTAACGTAATTAGCGTGGTGATTTTCGCCTTGCAGGGCGTCTATGCCATGTCGCTGGAGTATCTGATCCTGACGTTTATTGCCCTTAACGGCAGCCGGATGTGGATCAACAGCGCACGCGAAAGAGGTTCGCGCGCGCTGTCCCATTAATGGTGATGGTGTGAATGGCCGGATACGCCTTGATTAAGGTGGCAATCCGGCCCATGACAAGGTTGATATTCCATCTGGATGGTGGCGTGCTCAATCTGATAGTGATCCATCAGATAGTGCTGGATCTTGTCTAACAGCGCGTCGTGATCGTGTGGCGGGATCACCTGCACATGCAACGTCATTACTGGCTTCTCGCCCACCATCCACACGTGTACATGGTGTACATTACGGACTTCCGGGATTTCCCGGCACATACGACGCTTCAGTTCAGCGATATCCAGCGATACCGGCGCACCTTCAAGTAATTCATTCACGCTGTCTTTCAATAACCGCCACGCGCTGCGCAGAACCAGAAGCGACACCAGTATTGAGAGAATGGGGTCAGCAGGTGTCCAGCCGGTCCAGATAATAATCAACGCGGCAACGATAGCACCAACCGAACCCAGCAGATCCCCGAGTACATGCAGTGCCGCTGCGCGCACGTTGAGGTTTTTCTCTTCACTGCCGTGATGAAGTAACCAGAAAGAGAGTATATTTGCCAGCAGCCCCGCCACAGCAATGACCATCATCATACCGCCCTCAACAGGACGCGGCGTGCGGAAACGTTCTATCGCCTCCCAGACAATCAAAATGGTAATTACTACCAGGGCAATGGCATTCACAAACGCCGCGAGTGTGGTCAACCTGAGCCAGCCGAAAGTGTGGCGAATGGTGGGGGGACGACGAGAAAATTGTACGGCAAGCAGAGCGAAGAGCAGGGCGGCTGTATCGGTCAACATATGTCCGGCATCAGCCAGCAATGCCAGGGAACCGGAAAGAAAACCGCCAATGACTTCTACCAGCATAAAACCGGCAGTCACGCCGAAAGCATACAACAGTCGACGAGCATTATTATCTTCTGGCAGGTGTGGGGAAGTGTGTGAGTGCGCCATGACGAGTCATCCCTTAATTTATCTCACTTAACTTTATGACATCATACTGCTTTTAGAAGGGAAAAATTAAAAAGGAGAGCCTCCGCTCTCCCATTATCAGCCATATACCCTGGCTTACTGCGTAGTACCGTCGGTTTTGGTATCGACATCATTGTTGATGCCATCACCGGTTTGGACCTTTTTATTGATGTCCGGGCAGCGACCGTCTTTGCACATGGTGTTTTTGTGCTCTTCGTCTTTGGTCATGCCGTCATTATTCATGGATGAACCATTCGGGTGCAGCATAGTCCCGCCCGAGTTGGTATTAACCCCGTTATTATCGACGTTATTTGGTGCGACATTTTCACGAGCGTCCGGGGCAACCTGGCCCGCATCTGCCGCTGCGTTTGCCTGGCCGTTATTGGTTTGCGCTCCGCTATCGGCAGCCAGCGCGGCACCGCTGGCAAGGCTTAAAGTGGCAGTCAGAAATAGTGTGGCCAGTTTTGTCATTTTCATAGGATGCTCCTGTTATGGTCGTTATGTCGGATAACCTCTTCCAACAGTGCATTTGCAGGTGAATATCAGGCAATGGATTAAGATTTCAGCCAGAAGAATAGATCCAGCAGAGAATCTTGAAAAAATTAATAAATAGAGAAGTTACAGTTAGAAATTGTAGGAGAGATCTCGTTTTCCGCGACAATCTGGCGTATTTCTTGCCGATTCCAGGATTATTCCGTCCATAGTGTAAAACCCCGTTTACACATTCTGACGGAAGATATAGATTGGAAGGATTGCATTCACCAAGATAAGTATGGCAACACTGGAACAGACATGAATTATCAGAACGACGATTTACGCATCAAAGAAATCAAAGAGTTACTTCCTCCTGTCGCACTGCTGGAAAAATTCCCTGCCACTGAAAATGCCGCGAATACGGTTGCCCATGCCCGAAAAGCGATCCATAAGATCCTGAAAGGTAATGATGATCGCCTGTTAGTGGTGATTGGCCCGTGTTCTATTCATGATCCCGTCGCGGCTAAAGAGTACGCCACTCGCTTGCTGGCGCTGCGTGATGAGCTGAAAGATGAGCTGGAAATCGTAATGCGCGTTTATTTTGAAAAGCCGCGTACAACGGTGGGCTGGAAAGGGCTGATCAACGATCCGCATATGGACAACAGCTTCCAGATCAACGACGGTTTGCGTATTGCCCGTAAATTGCTGCTCGATATTAACGACAGCGGCCTGCCAGCGGCTGGCGAATTTCTCGATATGATCACCCCTCAGTATCTCGCTGACCTGATGAGCTGGGGAGCAATTGGCGCGCGTACAACTGAATCGCAGGTACACCGCGAACTGGCGTCTGGTCTTTCTTGCCCGGTCGGCTTCAAAAATGGCACCGACGGTACGATTAAAGTGGCTATCGATGCCATTAATGCCGCCGGTGCGCCGCACTGCTTCCTGTCCGTAACTAAATGGGGGCATTCGGCGATTGTGAATACCAGCGGTAACGGCGATTGCCATATCATTCTGCGCGGTGGTAAAGAGCCTAACTACAGCGCGAAGCACGTTGCTGAAGTGAAAGAAGGGTTGAAAAAGGCGGGTCTGCCAGCTCAAGTGATGATCGATTTCAGCCATGCTAACTCGTCCAAACAGTTCAAAAAACAGATGGATGTATGTGCTGACGTTTGCCAGCAGATTGCCGGTGGCGAAACAGCCATTATTGGTGTGATGGTCGAAAGTCATCTGGTGGAAGGCAATCAGAGCCTCGAGAGCGGGGAACCGCTGGCCTATGGCAAGAGTATCACCGATGCCTGCATTGGCTGGGATGATACCGATGCTCTGTTACGCCAACTGGCGAACGCAGTAAAAGCGCGTCGCGGGTAATTTATAGTCGAATCGCCATGACTGTATGTTTGTAGGCATGATAAGACGCGCAGCGTCGCATCAGGCAATGTGCTCCATTATTAGCAACGACAAACAAAAAAAGCCGACTCACTTGCAGTCGGCTTTCTCATTTTTAAACGAATGACGTTTACTTCGCTTTACCCTGGTTAGCAACGGCCGCCGCTTTTGCCGCGATCTCGTCAGCATTACCCAGATAATAACGTTTCAGTGGTTTGAAGTTCTCGTCGAACTCATAAACCAGCGGCACACCAGTCGGGATATTCAGCTCAAGAATCTCTTCTTCGCTCATGTTATCGAGATATTTCACCAGCGCACGCAGGGAGTTACCGTGGGCAGCAATGATCACGCGCTCACCGCTCTTCATACGCGGCAGAATGGTTTCATTCCAGTAAGGGATCACGCGGTCAATAGTCAGCGCCAGGCTTTCCGTCAGCGGAAGCTCTTTCTCGCTCAGTTTTGCGTAACGCGGATCGTGGCCCGGATAACGCTCATCATCTTTAGTCAGCTCCGGCGGAGTCACCGCAAAACCACGACGCCACTGTTTCACCTGCTCGTCGCCATATTTTTCAGCGGTTTCCGCTTTGTTCAGCCCCTGCAACGCACCGTAATGACGTTCATTCAGTTTCCAGGATTTCTCAACGGGCAGCCATGCCTGATCCAGTTCGTCCAGCACGTTCCACAGGGTGTGGATAGCGCGTTTCAGCACAGAGGTGTAAGCAAAGTCAAAGCTGTAACCTTCCTCTTTCAGCAGCTTGCCTGCTGCTTTTGCTTCGCTTACGCCTTTCTCAGACAGATCCACGTCGTACCAACCGGTGAAACGGTTTTCTTTGTTCCACTGGCTTTCGCCATGACGAACCAGAACCAGCTTAGTTACAGCCATATACTTACTCCTCAAATCATTATTAAATGATAATAATTCTCATTATATTGCCGTTGTGAACGTACGGCAATGATTAGTTATAACAATAGCGAAAATGGAGATTCAATGTAAGTTAAGTGTAACTAATTGATTGCAACATGGTGTGAATTTGAGCAAATGACGATCAGGTGTCGCCCAGTAGAGTTCTCCATTCTGCTTAAGAAGTGATGCCATTCCAATTTCATCTGTAATAAAAATATATGGTATTAATTAATTCACAACATAAAAAATTTATTCAATAGCAAGGTGGAACAATGATGGAAATGTGAAAACAATCATATTTGAAGGTCAATGAAACATAATTCGAGACACTTATCGATAACCTGTTTACCCAGTGAGGATGTAAGCTAAACGTAATTTAGTACAAATAACGATCAGCAAACTGAACATTACATTAATATTCCTCATCACGGTGCAGTAGAGCGCGTACTGTTTTGAGCGATTGGTTGAGCACGACGTGTTGACTTCTGCACCGTTGCGTGAGGCGATTGCCGAAAGAGGATATCGGCTGGGATCGTTTCACGATATTTAACAAAATTGCGCCTCGATAGTGGGAGGTGCAGCGCTTATTCAGAAAAAAACTGATTTCGCCCCGTCATTTATTATGGCCCTCTGCTTTAATGGATTTATCTGCAAGAGGAATTTAATTGATTTTTGTGGTGAATTTTTTTTGATTCATTTACTCATAAGGTGAATAATATAAATTAAATATCAATTTATTTATTGATAAAGCTCAGGAAATAATCATATTTACATTGAATGAGACATGTTTTATTACCAGAAGCTCTGGTGAAAATGGTAAGCTATCCGTGAATAAGGCAGAGAATGCGACAAATCAGGTAGTAGACTCAGAAGTGAATTAATGGTGATGGGTAATTAAAATGGTGCGGTGATGATCGATTTTTTAGTATCTTTTATTATCTTGCTCTTCCTTATACTTCCGTCTTTTATTGTTTTTTGTTTGTTCTCTTGTCGTTATATGAAAATGATGCGAGCCATTTGTTTTACTGGTGCAGCTATTTTTTTTATTGTATGGGGATATACCTTTTTTCAGTTCGAGTATGGCATAACTCACCGGGGTATGGTAGTTCAGGGAACTATTATTGATCGCGATGACTGTACCAGCAGCACACCTCGTGGTTCAGTCGATAAAGGATATTGTGCCAGCGTTAGCTATCTGGATCATCATCTACAGCGGCATACTCTTTCTCTTCCATTCAGGAGAACGGATTACATCTACTTTAATCATGCTACCGTTGTCTATGATCGTGATAATCCGCAAATATGGCGTATTATTAGACTGGATGATAAAGCAATAAAAATTGATAAATCTAATTCAATATTATTAATATGGTCTATTGTTCTATTAATGTGGGGCGGAGTATTACAGCTTGTTATTGGTTCTCCCGTAGGGAAAAAATATCATGACGGCGATTTAATTAAGGATATTTCTTTACTTCTCTCATATATCTGGAGGAAAGTATTGTGTCGGTAATATTTCACCCTCGATTTTTGGTGTTATGCTTTATTTTAGCACTGGTATTTTTTGTCATGGGTATTTTTCAGGAATACCACTATAGCGATGGGTTAATTAACAATGGCGTCACAACGTCAGGTGTTATATTTGATCGTGAGTGCATTTCTCATAGACCGCCAGGACGCCATGATTATCATGCTAAAGCTCGTTACACAGATGAAGAAGGGAATAGTCATGTCATATATCTGGCCACGAGTGATACTGATTATGCTTACCATTCAGTGGTGACTATTGTGTATGACAGTGACAAACCTGATCATGCGAAAGTTATCAAATTAGATAATCATGATGTAAATATGGGGGATGGGCACCATATTGGCGAATGGACTATTGGCATGGCTCTTTTTATATGGAGTATATGCATTCACATTTTCAGGAAATGGCCTGCATCAGATAAAAATAATCGGAACGACTGAACGTAATATTGTGAGCTACAATAAAAGCGCCCTGAGGTGCTAATTGGGGCGCTTTAGAAAATATCATTACTCAGCAATAAACTGATATTCCGTCAGGCTGGAATACTCTTCGCCAGGACGCAGGAAGCAGTCCGGTTGCGGCCATTCAGGATGGTTTGGACTGTCCGGCAGAAACTCGCTTTCCAGCGCCAGACCTTGCCAGTCTGCGTAAGGTTCGATTCCCCGCGACGGCGTACCGCCGAGGAAGTTGCCGGAGTAAAATTGCAAAGCCGGAGCGGTGGTGTAGACCTTAAGCTGCAATTTCTCATCTGCTGACCAGACATGCGCCGCCACTTTCTTGCCATCACCTTTGGCCTGCAACAAGAACGCGTGATCGTAACCTTTGACTTTGCGCTGATCGTCATCGGCAAGAAACTCACTGGCGATGATTTTGGCGCTGCGGAAATCAAAAGACGTACCGGCAACAGATTTCAGGCCGTCGTGCGGAATGCCACCTTCATCAACTGGCAGATATTCGTCCGCCAGAATCTGCAGTTTGTGGTTACGCACATCAGACTGCTCGCCGTCGAGGTTGAAATAGACGTGATTAGTCATATTCACCGGGCAAGGTTTATCAACCGTGGCGCGATAGGTAATAGAGATACGGTTATCGTCGGTCAGACGATACTGCACCGTCGCGCCGAGATTGCCCGGAAAGCCCTGATCGCCATCTTCTGAACTCAGGGCAAACAGCACCTGACGATCGTTTTGGTTCACAATCTGCCAGCGACGTTTGTCGAACCCTTCCGGGCCGCCGTGCAACTGGTTAACGCCCTGACTTGGCGAAAGCGTCACGGTTTCACCGTCAAAGGTATAACGGCTATTGGCGATACGGTTAGCATAACGACCAATAGAGGCCCCCAGAAATGCGGCCTGATCCTGATAGCATTCCGGGCTGGCGCAGCCAAGCAGCGCCTCGCGGACGCTGCCATCGGAAAGCGGAATACGGGCTGAAAGTAAAGTCGCACCCCAGTCCATCAGCGTGACTACCATCCCTGCGTTGTTACGCAAAGTTAACAGTCGGTACGGCTGACCATCGGGTGCCAGTGCGGGAGTTTCGTTCAGCACTGTCCTGCTCCTTGTGATGGTTTACACACGTAAAAAGTCTCTTTAATGCCTGTTTTTGCTTCATATTGTTCAGCGACGGCTTGCTGTACAGCAGGCACCAGCTCTTCCGGGATCAGCGCGACGATACAGCCGCCAAATCCGCCACCGGTCATGCGTACGCCACCTTTGTCGCCAATCACAGCTTTTACGATTTCGACCAGAGTGTCAATTTGCGGCACGGTGATTTCGAAATCATCGCGCATAGAGGCATGAGACTCCGCCATTAACTCGCCCATACGCTGCAAATCACCTTTCTCCAGTGCGCTGGCAGCTTCAACGGTACGCGCGTTTTCGGTCAGGACGTGACGCACGCGTTTCGCTACGATCGGATCCAGTTCATGCGCTACGGCGTTGAATTCTTCAATGGTGACATCACGCAGGGCTGGCTGCTGGAAGAAACGCGCACCGGTTTCGCACTGTTCACGACGGGTGTTGTACTCACTGCCAACCAGGGTACGTTTAAAGTTACTGTTGATGATGACCACTGCCACACCTTTCGGCATGGAAACTGCTTTGGTCCCCAGAGAGCGGCAATCGATCAGCAAGGCATGATCTTTCTTGCCCAGGGCGGAAATTAGCTGATCCATGATCCCACAGTTACAGCCAACAAACTGATTTTCTGCTTCCTGACCGTTAAGCGCGATTTGTGCGCCGTCCAGCGGCAGATGGTAAAGCTGCTGCAATACGGTTCCGACCGCCACTTCCAGTGAAGCGGAAGAACTTAACCCGGCGCCCTGCGGCACGTTGCCGCTTATTACCATGTCCACGCCGCCGAAGCTGTTGTTACGCAGCTGCAGATGTTTCACTACGCCACGGACGTAGTTAGCCCATTGATAGTTTTCATGAGCAACAATGGGCGCATCAAGGGAAAACTCGTCAATCTGATTTTCATAATCAGCCGCCATCACGCGAACTTTACGGTCATCTCGTGGCGCGCAGCTAATCACGGTTTGATAATCAATCGCGCAGGGCAGAACGAAACCGTCGTTGTAGTCGGTGTGTTCACCAATCAAATTCACGCGGCCAGGCGCCTGAATGGTGTGAGTGGCAGGGTAGCCAAATGCGTTGGCAAACAGAGATTGTGTTTTTTCTTTCAGACTCATTTCTTACACTCCGGATTCGCGAAAATGGATATCGCTGACTGCGCGCAAACGCTCTGCTGCCTGTTCTGCGGTCAGGTCTCGCTGGGTCTCTGCCAGCATTTCATAACCAACCATAAATTTACGTACGCTGGCAGAGCGCAACAGAGGCGGATAAAAGTGCGCGTGCAGCTGCCAGTGTTGATTCTCTTCGCCATTAAATGGCGCACCGTGCCAGCCCATAGAGTAGGGGAAGGAGCACTGGAAGAGGTTGTCATAACGACTGGTCAGCTTTTTCAACGCCAACGCCAGATCGTTGCGCTGGGCGTCGGTCAAATCGGTGATCCGTAATACGTGGGCTTTGGGCAGCAGTAGCGTTTCGAACGGCCAGGCAGCCCAGTAAGGCACTACGGCTAACCAGTGTTCGGTTTCGACAACGGTACGGCTACCGTCTGCCAGCTCGCGCTGAACATAATCCACCAGCATTGGCGATTTCTGTTCGGCGAAATATTCTTTTTGCAGGCGATCTTCACGCTCGGCTTCGTTAGGCAGGAAACTGTTTGCCCAAACCTGACCGTGCGGATGCGGGTTAGAGCACCCCATCGCTGCACCTTTGTTTTCAAAGACCTGCACCCATGGGTATGTTTTTCCCAGCTCTGCGGTTTGCTCCTGCCAGGTTTTGACGATTTCTGTCAATGCGGCAACGCTTAACTCTGGCAGCGTTTTACTGTGATCCGGTGAAAAACAGATCACCCGACTGGTGCCACGCGCGCTCTGGCAACGCATCAGCGGATCGTTGCTTTCCGGGGCGTCTGGCGTGTCGGACATCAACGCCGCAAAGTCATTGGTAAAAACGTAAGTCCCGGTGTAATCGGGGTTTTTATCGCCTGTCACCCGCACATTACCTGCGCAGAGGAAGCAATCTGGATCGTGCGCAGGTAACACCTGTTTGGCTGGCGTTTCCTGCGCCCCCTGCCAGGGGCGCTTCGCGCGGTGCGGTGAAACCAGAATCCATTGCCCGGTGAGCGGGTTATAGCGGCGATGTGGATGATCAACGGGATTAAATTGCGTCATGGTCGTTCCTTAATCGGGATATCCCTGTGGATGGCGTGACTGCCAGTGCCAGGTGTCCTGCGCCATTTCATCGAGTGTGCGCGTTACGCGCCAGTTCAGTTCGCGATCGGCTTTGCTGGCGTCCGCCCAGTAGGCCGGAAGGTCGCCCTCGCGACGCGGTGCAAAATGATAATTAACCGGTTTGCCGCAAGCTTTGCTGAAGGCATTAACCACGTCCAGCACGCTGCTGCCTACGCCTGCACCGAGGTTGTAGATGTGTACGCCTGGCTTGTTCGCCAGTTTTTCCATCGCCACGACGTGACCGTCTGCCAGGTCCATTACGTGGATGTAATCGCGCACGCCAGTACCGTCTTCGGTTGGATAATCGTTACCAAAAATAGCCAGAGAGTCGCGACGGCCTACGGCAACCTGGGCAATGTACGGCATCAGGTTATTCGGAATGCCCTGCGGATCTTCGCCCATATCACCCGACGGATGCGCGCCAACCGGGTTGAAGTAGCGCAGCAGGGCAATGCTCCAGTCCGGCTGGGCTTTTTGCAGGTCGGTGAGGATCTGTTCCACCATCAGCTTGCTTTTGCCGTAAGGGCTTTGCGGCGTGCCGGTAGGGAAGCTTTCAACGTAAGGAATTTTGGGCTGATCGCCATAAACGGTGGCGGAGGAGCTGAAGATAAAGTTTTTGACGTTAGCGGCGCGCATGGCGCTAATCAGACGCAGAGTACCGTTAACGTTGTTGTCGTAATATTCCAGCGGTTTTTGTACTGACTCTCCAACGGCTTTCAGCCCGGCGAAGTGGATCACGGTGTCGATAGCGTGATCGTGCAGGATCTCGGTCATCAACGCTTCGTTACGGATATCGCCTTCAACAAACGTTGGATGTTTGCCGCCTAAACGCTCGATAACAGGCAGTACGCTGCGCTTACTGTTACAGAGGTTATCAAGAATGATGACATCATGACCGTTTTGCAGTAATTGCACACAGGTATGACTTCCAATGTAACCGCTACCACCGGTAACCAGAACTCTCATAATTCGCTCCATTAGGCTTATGGTATGAAATAACCATAGCATAACAAAGATGCGAAAAGTGTGACATGGAATAAATTAGTGGAATCGTTTACACAAGAATTTAGCCATTTTTTATGCGCGAATAAACGATTATAAAACAGAGGGGTTGTGAATGATTGCGCTTTTTATCTGAAAAAAAGTTGCGTTTTCATGCCTGGATGCGTCTAACGGTGTGCCGGATAAGGCGTTTACGCCGCATCCGGCACATTCAGCATTACAGTCTTAGTTTATTTTTGTCAGCGCATAACGATAGAGGTCACCGTCCGGCACGAACTCCAGACGATGGGTAATACAGGCAGGCGCGTCTTGTGCGTGGTGCGAAACAAACAGTAATTGCGTTTCACCTTCGCTAATTAACACATCAACAAATCTGCGGATAAGCTGGCGATTCAGCGGATCAAGCCCCTGTAAAGGTTCATCGAGAATAAGCAATGTGGGATGCTTCACCAGTGCGCGGACGATCAGCGCCAGACGTTGCTGCCCCCAGGAAAGACTGTGGAAAGGGGCGTCAGCCGTGCGTTTGTCAATGCCGAGAATATCCAGCCACTGCTGCACCAGCTTTTGCTGACGATCCGAAACGGCCTGATAAATACCAATCGAATCAAAATATCCGGAAAGGATAACGTTCCGCACCGTAGTGCTGACCCGGTAATCCAGATGCAAACTACTGCTGACATAACCGATATGTTTTTTGATATCCCAGATGGTTTCACCGCTGCCGCGACGTCGACCAAACAGCGTTAAATCGTTGCTGTATCCCTGTGGATGATCGCCAGTGATAAGGCTTAATAACGTTGATTTTCCCGCACCATTTGGCCCAACAATTTGCCAGTGTTCGCCAGGGTTCACCTGCCAGCTAAGGTTGTTAAGAATGGGGCGATCGTTATAAGAAACCACACCATTGTTCAGCACAATGCGCGGTTCGTTGGCGGGTAATGCATGACGTGCTGAAGGTTCATCCGGTTCCGGTAGTTGTACGCCATCCAGCCGTTCACTGTGCGCCAGTTGTGCAACGAGTGCCTGCTGGAGTAGTTCCTCTTTAGCGCCTGTTTCCGCTAACGTGCAATCCGCCAGTACACCAGCAAACTGGACAAATTCTGGGATCTCATCGAAGCGATTGAGCACCAGCACCAGGGTAATACCGGACTGATGTAACGAGGCGAGTAATTCTGCCAGTTGCTGACGTGAGGCAACGTCAAGACCATCGAACGGTTCGTCAAGAATTAACAACTCAGGATCTGACATCAGCGCCTGACACAGCAGAGTTTTACGCGTCTCGCCAGTGGAAAGATATTTAAAGCGTCGGTCGAGAAGGGCGGTAATGCCGAACTGCTGCGCCAGCTGCGCGCAACGCTGTGCATCCTTAACTTCATCCTGAATGATCTCAGCCGTGGTGCGCCCGGTGTCATCTTCGCCAGGACTAAGCATATCGGTATTATTGCGCTGCCACTCGTCGCTGACGAGTTTTTGCAATTGCTCGAAGGAGAGACGAGTGATGTGGGAAAACTGGCTTTGCCGTTCACCTTTCAAGAGCGGAAGTTCCCCTGCCAACGCACGAGCCAGCGCCGACTTGCCGCTACCGTTAGAACCGACAAACGCCCAACTATCACCCGCGTTTAAATTTAGCTGAGACAATTGCAGCGTTTTTGTGTCGCTAAGACGAAACGTGCCTTGCAAAATTTGCAACGATGACATTATGTATCCCATTTTTTGCAGCGATTACTGACAGGGATACGTGTTTCATAACAAATTGTCAACACACTTAGCAAAGCGTGGCGATAATCACGCTGTCGGCGTTAAAGTAAGCCGTGACATTTTGCCCTTGTTCAAGAGAAGCCGCTTCATTTACCGGCACCGTGGCGCACAGGGTTTGCCCGTCAGGTAACGCCATTAATACTTCGCACTGTTCTGCGCCGCGCTCTATATGGCGAATAATGCCCGGCAATTGGTTGTCGGCACCCTGGGCTACAGTGTCATCCAGGGTAATGTTCACCCACGGCGCTTTCAGCAGAATCAACACTTCTTTGCCTTCATCCAGCCCCAGACGCGCGCCACTTTGCGCGGTAATCGCGACTTTTAACCGTGTTTTGCCGTCGGCCAGTAAGACATCAACATGTTGTTGAATGTCATCATGATCGCGGGCGGTGATGGTGCCGAACCACTGATTACGGGCGCTGGTTTGCAGCGAGAAACGTGAGATAGCTGCCAGCAGGCTGTTCAGCGGCAGGGCGTCATCGTCACTTAACACATCAAAGGCTTTTTGCTGGATCTGGGCGAGCAGCTCGTAAAGCTGAATCAGTCGTTGACCATAGCGAGTCAACATCGCGCCGCCGCCACCTTTTCCGCCTGTTGCGCGTTCAACCAGGGTATGCTCGCTTAACTGATTCATTTCGTTAATGGCATCCCAGGCGCTTTTATAGCTAATACCGGCATCTTTCGCCCCCTGGCTGATGGAACCGGAAAGCGCAATGTGTTTTAGTAGTGAAATGCGGCGTGGGTCAGCAAAGAGCTTTTGTTGAAGCTTAAGAGTGAGAAGGATTTCGGCCTGCATAACAATGTCCCGACAAAAATCTTATTGTGACGGAAAATGAACGCCACGCAAAGCTGACCGCACAAAAGGGGAGTGCTTTTCTGTGCTTAACGGTTAGAATAGTCACAGGACTACATCTGGAGTTGACCATGTTAGAGTTATTAAAAAGTCTGGTATTCGCCGTAATCATGGTACCTGTCGTGATGGCCATCATCCTGGGGCTGATTTACGGTCTTGGTGAAGTATTCAACATCTTTTCTGGTGTTGGTAAAAAAGACCAGCCCAGACAAAATCATTGATTCCCTGAATGCCCGCTTTCGCGGGCGTTTTCTTTTTTCTCAACTTCCTGCTTTTCCTGCCGATATTTTTTCTATCTACCTCTCAAAGGTTAACAATAACAGCTGGGAAAATTCTGAACTTACCGTTATATTGACGCCTACATAACGTTATATAAAGGGGTTACACATGGCGCGTAAATGGTTAAATCTGTTTGCCGGAGCGGCACTCTCTTTCACTGTTGCTGGCAATGCGTTGGCGGATGAAGGGAAAATCACGGTTTTTGCGGCGGCATCGCTGACGAACGCAATGCAGGACATTGCTACGCAGTATAAAAAAGAGAAAGGCGTGGACGTCGTTTCTTCTTTCGCCTCGTCTTCTACCCTGGCCCGTCAGATTGAAGCTGGTGCGCCTGCGGATCTGTTTATTTCTGCCGATCAGAAATGGATGGATTATGCAGTTGATAAAAAAGCGATCGATACGGCTTCGCGGCAGACACTGCTCGGCAATAGCCTGGTCGTTGTAGCACCGAAAGCCAGCGAGCAGAAAGATTTCACCATCGACAGCAAAACTAACTGGACTACTCTGCTGAATGGCGGTCGTCTGGCGGTTGGCGATCCGGAACATGTCCCGGCTGGTATTTATGCGAAAGAAGCACTGCAAAAACTGGGGGCATGGGATACGCTCTCTCCAAAACTGGCCCCAGCGGAAGATGTGCGTGGGGCACTGGCGCTGGTCGAACGTAACGAAGCTCCTCTGGGCATTGTCTACGGTTCTGACGCAGTTGCCAGCAAAGGGGTAAAAGTGGTCGCCACCTTCCCGGAAGATTCGCATAAAAAAGTAGAATATCCCGTTGCTGTCGTGGAAGGGCATAACAACGCCACGGTGAAAGCATTTTATGATTATTTGAAAGGGCCGCAGGCAGCGGAAATCTTTAAACGTTACGGATTTACAACTAAGTAATGATACTGACCGATCCAGAATGGCAGGCGGTTTTACTGAGCCTGAAAGTTTCTTCCCTGGCTGTGCTGTTTAGCCTGCCGTTTGGGATCTTTTTTGCCTGGTTACTGGTGCGTTGCACGTTTCCGGGCAAAGCTCTGCTCGACAGCGTACTGCATCTACCGCTGGTGTTACCGCCAGTGGTCGTCGGTTACTTGCTGTTAGTTTCGATGGGACGGCGCGGATTTATCGGTGAACGTCTGTATGACTGGTTTGGCATTACCTTCGCGTTTAGCTGGCGTGGCGCCGTTCTCGCTGCCGCGGTCATGTCTTTTCCGCTGATGGTGCGGGCGATTCGTCTGGCGCTGGAAGGGGTTGATGTCAAACTGGAACAGGCCGCAAGAACGTTGGGGGCCGGGCGCTGGCGCGTTTTCTTTACTATCACGTTACCGCTGACGTTGCCGGGAATTATCGTCGGCACGGTACTGGCTTTCGCACGTTCGCTCGGTGAGTTTGGCGCAACCATCACCTTTGTTTCTAACATTCCTGGCGAAACGCGAACCATTCCTTCTGCCATGTATACCCTGATCCAGACCCCTGGCGGGGAAAGTGGCGCGGCGAGACTGTGTATCATCTCTATTGCGCTGGCGATGATCTCCCTGTTGATTTCAGAATGGCTGGCGAGAGTCAGTCGTGAACGGGCGGGGCGCTAATCATGCTGGAATTGAATTTTTCGCAGACCCTGGGTAACCATTGCCTGACCATTAATGAAACCCTGCCCGCCAATGGCATCACCGCTATATTTGGCGTCTCCGGTGCCGGAAAAACCTCGCTGATTAACGCCATCAGTGGCCTGACGCGCCCGCAAAACGGGCGGATTGTTCTCAATGGTCGGGTATTATATGACGCCGAAAAACGTGTCTGTCTGACGCCTGAAAAACGCCGTGTTGGCTATGTTTTTCAGGATGCGCGACTGTTCCCGCATTACAAAGTGCGCGGCAATCTGCGCTACGGCATGGCGAAAAGTATGGTCGATCAGTTTGATAAGCTGGTGGCGCTTTTAGGTATTGAACCGTTGCTTGACCGTTTACCTGGGAGTCTTTCCGGGGGCGAAAAACAGCGTGTGGCAATTGGTCGGGCATTGCTGACGGCACCGGAATTATTATTGCTGGATGAACCACTGGCGTCGCTGGATCTTCCGCGAAAACGCGAGCTATTGCCTTATCTACAACGGTTGACGCGGGAAATCAACATTCCGATGCTGTATGTCAGTCATTCGCTGGATGAGATCCTCCATCTGGCGGACAAAGTGATGGTACTGGAAAACGGCCAGGTGAAAGCGTTTGGTGCGCTGGAAGAAGTGTGGGGCAGTAGCGTGATGAATCCGTGGCTGCCGAAAGAGCAACAAAGCAGCATTCTGAAAGTAACGGTACTGGAACATCATCCGCGTTACGCGATGACCGCGCTGGCGCTGGGCGATCAACATTTGTGGGTTAATAAGCTGGATGAACCGCTACAAGCCGCGCTACGCATCCGCATCCAGGCTTCCGATGTTTCTTTGGTTTTACAACCGCCGCAACAAACCAGCATCCGCAATGTACTGCGCGCAAAAGTCGTTAATAGCTATGACGACAACGGTCAGGTGGAAGTGGAACTGGAAGTCGGCGGTAAAACGCTGTGGGCGCGAATAAGCCCGTGGGCCAGGGATGAACTGGCAATCAAACCTGGCCTGTGGCTATACGCGCAAATTAAAAGTGTGTCGATAACCGCCTGATTAAATCAGGTGGCTATAAATAAACTGGGCGATGCTGTCGGTGGTGTTGTCACCAATCACGATATTGGCGCGCGCTTTTACCGCGTCATCGGCGTTGCCCATCGCTACGCCCGTTCCGGCAGCTTCCAGCATACTGATATCATTGAAGTTATCGCCGAATGCTACTACGTTTTCCATCGACCAGCCTTGCGCCTCAACCCATTTCGTCAGGCGTTTGCCTTTACTGTTGCCGCCGCGCGCAATATCAACCTGATCGTGCCAGGACCATTCACACTCCAGACCCAACTCATGTTCAACATGCTTACCAAAATGCTGTAACTGCGGCAGGTCATCGTGCGTCAAAGCGAACTTCCACACGGCGTTAACTTGTTGCGCTGTTTCAGCCAGAGAAGCGACTTGTGTGAACGTCGGGCGCTGTTCCGGCGGCAAAGTCTGTGCCCAGTTAGAAGTGCGAATGACATGTCCGGTCGGATGCTCATAAACCATCGCATCATCCACATACATCAGACCGTGAATGTGGTGTTCATTCAGCATCTCAATGAGTTGCAGGGCTTTGTTAACGGGCATTGGATCAGCTTCCAGCACGGTTTTTGCATGATAATCATACAAATAGGTGCCATTACAGCAAATAGCAGGTGTATCCAGCGCCAGCGCCTGATAAAAAGGATGAATAGCGACGTGATGGCGACCCGTGACGATAATCAATTGGTAACCTGCTTCTCGAGCGCGGGCAAGCGCTTCAATCGATGAGGGAAGCAGAGTTTTTTTGGGTGTCAATAAGGTGCCGTCTAAGTCGAGAGCAATCACGCGTGTGGTCATGGCGTTTTCCAGATTAAGGTTAAGAATTTTCGTCTGCGCGAATGGTACACCGATACCACTATTGGACAAAATTCTGAGTTTTAATTCAGCATTCACCGCCAAAAGCGACTAATTTTAGCTGTTAAAGTCAGTTGCTAAATGCAAAGGAGCATTCATGAAGCAAACAGTTTATATCGCCAGCCCTGAGAGCCAGCAAATTCACGTCTGGAGCCTGAATCATGAAGGCGTGTTGACGCTGACACAGGTTGTGGATGTGCCGGGGCAGGTGCAGCCGATGGTGGTCAGCCCGGATAAACGTTATCTCTATGTAGGCGTTCGCCCGGAGTTTCGTGTTCTTGCATATCGTATTGCACCGGACGATGGCGCGCTGACATTCGCCGCTGAGTCGGCGCTGCCAGGTAGCCCGACGCATATTTCCACCGATCATCAGGGGCAATTTGTCTTTGTCGGCTCTTATAATGCGGGCAATGTAAGCGTAACGCGACTGGAAGATGGCCTGCCTGTGGGCGTCGTCGATGTGGTTGAGGGACTGGACGGCTGTCATTCCGCCAATATTTCACCGGATAACCGCACCCTGTGGGTTCCGGCATTAAAGCAAGATCGCATTTGCCTGTTTACGGTCAGCGATGACGGTCATCTGGTGGCGCAGGACCCTGCGGAAGTGACTACCGTTGAAGGGGCCGGCCCGCGCCATATGGTGTTCCATCCAAACGAACAATATGCTTACTGTGTCAATGAGTTAAACAGTTCAGTGGATGTCTGGGAGCTGAAAGATCCACACGGCAATATCGAATGTGTACAGACGCTGGATATGATGCCGGAAAATTTCTCCGACACCCGTTGGGCAGCTGATATTCATATCACTCCGGATGGTCGCCATTTGTATGCCTGCGACCGTACAGCCAGCCTGATTACCGTTTTCAGCGTTTCAGAAGATGGCAGCGTATTGAGTAAAGAAGGCTTCCAGCCAACGGAAACCCAGCCGCGCGGCTTCAATGTTGATCACAGTGGCAAGTATCTGATTGCCGCCGGGCAAAAATCTCACCACATCTCGGTATACGAAATTGTTGGCGAGCAGGGGCTACTGCATGAAAAAGGCCGCTATGCGGTCGGGCAGGGACCAATGTGGGTGGTGGTTAACGCGCATTAACCGCTGATTTACCCGGCGCTGAATCTCCTGCGCCGGGAGTATTAACTCATCTCCTGTAACGCATGTCTCTGGCGTTCGACGATATTGGTCCACAAATTGTCTTTATCGTCAGTCCACAAATTGATCAGCAAGGCAAAAAAGCGTTCTGCTGCCGGAGAAAGCATGGCATCTTTGCGGCGAATAATCCCCAATGTCCGACGTATAACGGGTTCCACCAGCGGAATACCAATAATCGAAGAATAGGGCGCATGGGGCATTGCAAGGCCCGGTAGCGCAGAAATTCCCAGCCCCGCCTCTACCAGCCCTAACGACGTCGAAAGATGGCGCACTTCGTAAAACCAGTCCAGCTTCCAGGGTTTGTTGGCCAGCTGTTGTTCTATCAACAGTCGGTTGCCGCTGGAGGAGCGTACGCCAATCATTTTGTAACCCACTAGCTCCTGCCATTCCACCAGCTGCTTTTTGGCTAATGGATGGTCACGCCGACAGGCCAGCACGAACGGCTCATTGACCAGTGGGGTAAAATCTATCGATGAATTTGTGACGTTGTTCATGTTTATGCCAAAGTCAGATTCGTTGCAGAGCACCGACTCCATGCAATTATTCGTGCCTTGTTCCAGAATTCGCACTTTAATATTGGGATACAGCTCATTAAATTTGCCGATTGCCAATGGCAAAAAATAAAATACCGCGGTTGGAATGCACGCTAAAGTTACCATTCCACGATGATAAGTATTCATGTCGCGAATATTAAAAAGCGTTTCATCGAATTTTTTTATTAATTCCCGCGCCTCCGGGAGCAACATTTTTCCCGCTTTTGTTAAAGTAACCTTGCGAGTTGTGCGCTCAAAGAGTTGGATATGTAAATCCTCTTCCATCTTTTTTATTCTGCGTGTTAATGCAGGTTGCGTAATATTAAGTAATTTGGCGGCATTGTTAAATGAACTGGACTCTGCCAGCATGACAAATGCTTTCATACTTGATAACTCATGCTTCATTATTACTCCGGAAAATGGAAGCGGTGCGTTTTAGTGATTTGCAGTTAAACAGTTTAACTGCAATTTAATCACTTAAATTAATGAAAAAATGTTATTAATCGTGGCGCTAAAGTCATTAGAGATGCTTTGCCCTTAATGTAACCATATCGCAATAAGTTATGTTTTTAAATTGAGGGCATTATTATGAAAAAAATACCCTGCGTGATGATGCGAGGTGGAACCTCGAGGGGCGCGTTCCTGTTA
This sequence comes from Escherichia whittamii, assembly GCF_014836715.1. Classification (GTDB taxonomy): domain Bacteria; phylum Pseudomonadota; class Gammaproteobacteria; order Enterobacterales; family Enterobacteriaceae; genus Escherichia; species Escherichia whittamii. The sequence goes on along the minus strand of NZ_JACSQI010000012.1, from coordinate 122,182 downwards.
GCGGAACACTTACCCGATGATCAAACGCAGCGCGATAAAATATTGATGGCAATTATGGGTTCCGGTAACGATCTGGAAATTGACGGTATCGGTGGCGGTAATCCGCTGACCAGTAAAGTCGCCATTATTAGCCGTTCCAGCGATCCGCATGCTGATGTCGATTATCTGTTTGCTCAAGTTATCGTCCATGAGCAACGTGTCGATACCACGCCTAACTGCGGCAATATGCTGTCTGGGGTTGGGGCATTTGCTATCGAAAATGGCCTGATCGCTGCGACATCACCAATCACCCGCGTACGTATCCGCAACGTTAATACAGGCACGTTCATCGAAGCTGATGTGCAAACGCCAAATGGTGTTGTCGAGTACGAGGGGAGCGCGAGAATCGACGGTGTGCCAGGAACTGCCGCACCGGTCGCGCTCACTTTCCTGAATGCTGCCGGAACCAAAACCGGAAAAGTTTTTCCGACCGATAAACAGATCGATTATTTTGACGATGTCCCGGTGACTTGTATCGATATGGCGATGCCAGTTGTCATTATTCCGGCTGAATATCTGGGAAAAACAGGCTATGAATTACCGGCGGAACTGGATGCCGACAAATCATTATTAGCCCGCATCGAATCTATCCGTCTACAAGCGGGTAAAGCTATGGGCTTAGGTGATGTCAGTAATATGGTGATCCCTAAACCTGTGCTTATTTCTCCAGCGCAGAAAGGTGGGGCAATTAATGTGCGTTATTTTATGCCGCATTCTTGCCATCGCGCGCTGGCGATAACCGGTGCTATTGCCATTTCCAGTAGTTGTGCGCTGGAAGGCACCGTTACCCGACAAATTGTTCCTTCTGTAGGATACGGCAATATTAATATTGAACACCCCAGTGGTGCGCTTGACGTTCATTTAAGTAATGAAGGTCAGGATGCCGCAACGTTACGTGCATCTGTTATTCGAACGACCAGAAAAATATTTTCCGGTGAAGTTTATCTTCCCTGAAAAATTTCGTTGTCGTGATAAGGATATTCAATAAAGGACTTCTGTATGAGTCATACAGAAAGAACAGGATTTTAAATGAACAAGAAATCGTTATGGAAGCTAATTCTGATATTAGCGATCCCATGTATTATTGGCGTTATACCCGCTCCGGCAGGGTTAAGCGAACTGGCATGGGTACTTTTTGGTATCTACCTGGCGGCGATTGTGGGGCTGGTTATCAAGCCTTTCCCGGAACCAGTCGTACTGTTAATTGCCGTTGCTGCCTCAATGGTGGTGGTCGGTAACTTATCCGACGGTGCGTTTAAAACCACCGCCGTATTAAGCGGTTACTCTTCAGGTACCACCTGGCTGGTATTCTCGGCGTTCACCTTAAGCGCCGCGTTTGTGACCACCGGTTTAGGTAAACGTATTGCCTATCTGCTGATTGGTAAAATAGGTAGCACTACCCTGGGGCTGGGTTACGTTACGGTATTCCTTGATCTGGTACTCGCTCCGGCAACACCGTCTAACACCGCGCGTGCGGGCGGCATTGTGTTACCGATCATCAACAGCGTGGCGGTGGCTTTGGGGTCAGAACCGGAAAAAAGCCCGCGTCGTGTCGGACATTACCTGATGATGTCCATTTACATGGTCACCAAAACCACCAGCTACATGTTCTTTACTGCAATGGCGGGGAACATTCTGGCGCTGAAAATGATCAACGACATTCTGCACCTGCAAATTAGCTGGGGGGGATGGGCGTTGGCTGCTGGTTTACCGGGCATCATTATGCTGCTGGTCACTCCGCTGGTCATTTACACCATGTATCCGCCAGAAATTAAAAAGGTGGATAACAAAACTATCGCTAAAGCCGGTCTTGCTGAACTCGGGCCGATGAAAATCCGCGAAAAAATGCTGCTCGGTGTCTTTGTGCTGGCGCTGTTGGGCTGGATTTTCAGTAAGTCTCTGGGGGTTGATGAATCCACCGTGGCAATCGTTGTTATGGCGACCATGCTGCTGCTGGGTATTGTGACCTGGGAAGACGTGGTTAAAAATAAAGGCGGCTGGAATACCTTAATCTGGTACGGCGGTATTATCGGCTTAAGCTCATTATTATCGAAAGTTAAATTCTTCGAATGGTTAGCTGAAGTCTTTAAAAATAACCTGGCATTTGATGGTCACGGTAACGTTGCCTTCTTCGTCATTATTTTCCTTAGCATCATCGTACGTTATTTCTTCGCTTCCGGTAGTGCCTATATCGTTGCTATGTTACCTGTATTTGCCATGCTGGCGAACGTCTCCGGCGCACCGTTAATGTTAACCGCGTTGGCGCTGCTGTTCTCCAACTCCTACGGCGGTATGGTCACTCACTACGGTGGTGCAGCAGGCCCGGTCATCTTTGGTGTGGGTTATAACGATATTAAATCCTGGTGGTTGGTCGGTGCGGTACTGACGATATTAACCTTCCTGGTGCATATCACCCTCGGTGTATGGTGGTGGAATATGCTGATCGGCTGGAACATGCTGTAAATATACTCGTCATACTTCAAGTTGCATGTGCTGCGTCTGCGTTCGCTCACCCCAGTCACTTACTTATGTAAGTGACTGGGGATTCACTCGCTTGTCGCCTTCCTGCAACTCGAATTATTTAGAGTATATCCATTTATTATCTTTCTGCGCACTTTACGGTGCGCAGATATCTGGAGCATTTGATGATCAAGTTATCTGATAAAGGCGTGTTTCTCGCCAGTAATAACGAAATAATTTCTGAAGAACATTTCACCGGCGAAGTAAAAAAAGAAGAAGCCAAAAAAGGCACTATTGCCTGGTCTATTCTCTCTTCTCATAATACGTCCGGAAATATGGACAAACTTAAAATTAAGTTTGATTCCTTAGCCTCACACGATATTACCTTTGTTGGTATTGTACAGACAGCTAAAGCGTCTGGCATGGAACGCTTCCCGCTGCCGTATGTACTGACCAACTGCCATAACTCACTGTGCGCTGTGGGCGGTACCATTAACGGTGATGACCATATTTTTGGTTTATCGGCGGCCCAGCGTTATGGCGGTATTTTTGTGCCTCCGCATATTGCGGTTATCCACCAATATATGCGTGAAATGATGGCGGGCGGCGGCAAAATGATCCTCGGGTCAGACAGCCACACCCGTTACGGCGCATTAGGTACAATGGCGGTCGGTGAGGGCGGCGGCGAGTTGGTAAAACAACTGCTTAATGACACCTGGGATATCGACTATCCGGGCGTTGTTGCGGTGCATCTGACCGGAAAACCTGCGGCATATGTAGGACCGCAGGATGTGGCGTTGGCGATTATCGGCGCCGTGTTTAAAAACGGCTACGTCAAAAATAAAGTGATGGAATTTGTGGGACCGGGCGTTAGCTCGCTCTCTACGGATTTCCGTAACAGCGTTGACGTGATGACTACCGAAACCACCTGTTTAAGTTCCGTCTGGCAAACCGATGAGGAAGTCCATAACTGGCTGGCGCTGCATGGTCGCGGCCAGGATTACTGCCAGCTTAACCCACAACCGATGGCGTACTACGATGGCTGCATCAGCGTTGATTTAAGTGCCATCAAGCCGATGATTGCACTGCCGTTCCATCCGAGCAACGTTTATGAAATCGACACGCTGAATCAGAACCTGACTGACATTCTGCGTGAGATTGAAATTGAGTCCGAGCGCGTGGCGCACGGTAAAGCCAAACTTTCATTGCTGGATAAAGTCGAAAATGGCCGCCTGAAAGTGCAGCAGGGGATTATCGCAGGCTGTTCTGGTGGTAATTATGAAAACGTGATCGCCGCAGCAAACGCGCTGCGCGGTCAATCCTGTGGCAATGACACCTTCTCGCTGGCGGTTTACCCGTCATCACAGCCGGTGTTTATGGATTTAGCCAAAAAAGGCGTGGTAGCAGATTTGATTGGTGCAGGTGCAATCATCAGAACCGCGTTCTGCGGCCCATGTTTTGGCGCGGGCGACACGCCAATCAACAACGGTTTGAGTATTCGCCACACCACGCGTAACTTCCCGAACCGCGAAGGCTCTAAGCCAGCTAATGGGCAGATGTCAGCGGTGGCGTTGATGGACGCCCGTTCTATCGCTGCAACAGCTGCAAACGGTGGTTACTTAACATCTGCAAGTGAGCTGGACTGCTGGGACAACGTGCCGGAGTACGCCTTCGATGTCACACCGTATAAAAACCGTGTTTATCAGGGGTTTGTGAAAGGGGCGACCCAGCAACCGCTGATCTACGGACCGAACATCAAAGACTGGCCGGAATTAGGCGCATTGACTGACAATATCGTCCTCAAAGTGTGCTCGAAGATCCTCGATGAGGTGACCACCACCGACGAACTGATTCCTTCCGGGGAAACTTCTTCGTATCGTTCAAATCCGATTGGTCTGGCGGAGTTTACCCTGTCACGCCGCGATCCTGGCTATGTTGGCAGAAGTAAAGCGACTGCCGAGCTGGAAAATCAGCGTCTGGCGGGGAATGTCAGCGAGCTGACAGAGGTGTTTGCGCGCATTAAGCAGATTGCTGGTCAGGAACATATCGATCCGCTGCAAACAGAAATTGGCAGCATGGTCTATGCAGTCAAACCAGGCGATGGTTCTGCACGTGAACAGGCGGCGAGTTGCCAGCGTGTAATTGGTGGTCTGGCGAATATTGCCGAGGAGTACGCCACCAAACGCTACCGTTCTAATGTCATTAACTGGGGGATGTTACCGCTGCAGATGGCAGAAGTACCGAGCTTTGACGTGGGGGATTACATTTATATTCCTGGCATTAAAGCGGCGCTGGATAATCCAGGTGCGACGTTCAAAGGTTATGTGATCCATGAAGATACGCCGGTAACGGAAATCACGCTGTATATGGAAAGTCTGACTGCCGAAGAGCGCGAGATTATCAAGGCGGGCAGCTTGATTAACTTCAATAAAAACCGTCAGATGTAAAAAACGCCATGTGAATGCAGGTCGCATCCGGCACTTATTTGTCGGATGCGATGCTGGCGCATCTTATCCGACCTACAAATCGTATCGATCCTGTAGGCCGGATAAGGCGTTTACGCCGCATCCGGCAAAAAGTTAATAGCTCTTACTTCTTCGCCTCTGCAACCACTTTACTACCCACGCCGCGGTTATTGTATTCCCACATGCGGTTGTAGTTAGTGTCATTCAGATTGCGCTGTACTTCGTCGCTATCGTCAACGCTACCGGTGTTCCCCGCAAACGGACGATTGGAAATCACCGCATCAGCCCACGGTTTAGCCGTGTTAAAGCCTTCGTTGATGGCGCTATCACGGATCACCACCTGGCCATTGGTATTGGCATCAACATCCAGCGAGCGGCCCAGTTGTGCGACGCCATCACCGGAAGCATTGAAACGGCTATTTACCGCGAGGAAACCGTAGTAAATATTGGACAGCGTAGCCGGTGCAAACACATACGCTTCTTGCTGAGTACGGGAGTTCACCACGCGGAATTCGGTGTTATCGAACACTACTGCGCCGCGACCAGAAACGATATCCACATCCCCTTCAATATAACTGTTAGTCACCAGGGTACGCGGCTGACGGTTAGTTTCCAGACGGTTCTGCACACCGCTGTTGGTCACAAAGAAAGTATTCTGGCGACCGAGAATATTGACGTTATTAATCTGCACTTTGTCACCATCAGTACGCAGTGCCACCGCCGGATGGTTACCCGCATCTACGCTATCCCCCAGCGTGTTTTCAATGGTCAGGTTTTGCAGTTGCAGGCCATTGTTTTGTGACCAGAAGACCGCAGAACACAGAACGCCAATGCTGTTGCTGCGTTTGCTCTGGCAGCTATCGTACATATACCACGCTGGTTTACCTGGCATATATTTGCCGCGCGGGTTGACGTCGTGACGCCAGTCGGCAGGGCTCATGCCACCATCAAGGGAAAGACCAATTTTCACATCAATCGGTTTTTCGCCTGTACCGTAGACGGTGATTCCACCCGGAGCTGCGGGGACATAGACCGTGCCTTCATACTCACCTGGCATCACGGCAATATACTGGCGTTTATTGGTACGTTTGATAATTGCCGCATCCACCGCTGCCTGAATAGTCGTGTGCGTCACACCTGGTGTACCCGCCGGTCCGACAACAAAGTCAGGTTGAGCTGGCAGAGTAATAGGTGAAGGATTCCACGCCGCAGCACCAGGCGTCAGGGACGCAAAATAGTGTTGAGCATCGAAATTCTGCGCTTCTTTTGCCGACAGAATCGGGCGAGAAGAGGTACCAGGCGCGGTTTGATCAGAAGGACGTTGATCGGGCGGAGTTGAGCTACAGGCGGTCAGCGTCACGCCAAAAGCCAGTGCCAGCGCCAGACGGGAAACTGAAAATGTGTTCACAGGTTGCTCCGGGCTTTGAAATGGAAAGAAAATGAATCCGTTGAAGCCTGCTTTTTTATACTAAGTTGAGCGAAACGGGAAGGTAAAAAGACAAAAAGTTGTTTTCAATACCTTTAAGTCATGCCAGATGGTATTGCGCCATCTGGCAGAGTATTTAACTGAACATCGCAGTAATCGAGGCACTTGCCAGAGAATGGAAATGGACGTTAAAACCGACCATCGCGCCGCTGGCACCTTCATCAACATCAATACGTTCTACATCCAGCGCGTGAACAGTAAAAATGTAGCGATGGGTTTCGCCTTTCGGCGGCGCTGCGCCATCGTACCCGGTTTTACCAAAATCGGTACGCGTCTGCAAAACACCGTCTGGCATTGCCACCAGACCAGAGCCAAACCCTTGCGGCAATACGCGGGTATCAGCAGGCAAGTTAACAACCACCCAGTGCCACCAGCCGGAGCCGGTTGGCGCATCTGGATCATAACAGGTGACAACAAAACTTTTTGTTCCCGCAGGAACATCATCCCACGCCAGATGTGGCGAAATATTATCACCATCGTAACCCATGCCGTTAAAGACATGACGATGCGGTAGCTTATCGCCATCGCGCAGATCATTACTGATGAGTTTCATGAACCCTCCCTTCTTGTTTGCAGAAAGTGTAGCCAGAAACACTCACGCTGACTGCTCGTTATTGGCAAAAAAATGTTTCATCCTGCACCGCACGGTTAACTGCTGCAGTCAGACGCTGCAGCTGCTCCGGGCGAATAATATAGGGCGGCATCAGGTATATAAGCTTGCCAAAAGGCCGGATCCAGACGCCCTGTTCGACAAAGAATTTTTGCAGTACTGCCATATTCACCGGGCGAGTGGTTTCTACTACACCAATTGCCCCCAGTACGCGGACATCGGCAACCATTTCGGCATCACGGACTGGTGCCAGTTGCTCATGTAGCTGCGCTTCAATACTTGCCACCTGCTGTTGCCATTCGCCGGATTCGATAATTGTCAGGCTGGCGTTTGCTGCCGCGCAGGCCAGCGGATTGCCCATAAAAGTTGGCCCATGCATAAAGCAGCCGGCTTCGCCGTTACTGATGGTTTCAGCGACCAGACGCGTGGTGAGCGTGGCGGAAAGGGTCATCGTACCGCCGGTTAAGGCTTTGCCGAGGCATAAAATATCCGGCGCGATCCCCGCATGTTCGCAGGCAAACAGTTTGCCGGTGCGACCAAAACCAGTCGCTATTTCGTCAGCAATCAGCAAGATACCTTCACGATCGCACATTTTGCGGATTCGTTTTAACCATTCAGGATGGTAGATGCGCATTCCGCCAGCGCCCTGAACAATCGGTTCAATGATTACGGCGGCGATATCATGACGATGCGCCGCCATCAGGCGGGCAAAGCCCACCATATCGCGCTCATCCCATTCGCCGCCCATGCGGCTTTGCGGGGCGGGAGCAAACAAGTTTTCCGGCAGATATCCCTTCCACAGACTGTGCATTGAATTGTCCGGATCGCACACCGACATCGCGCCAAAGGTATCGCCATGATAACCATTGCGGAAAGTCAGAAAACGCTGGCGCGCTTCACCTTTGGCCTGCCAGTACTGCAACGCCATTTTCATCGCCACTTCCACCGCCACGGAACCGGAGTCTGCGAGAAAAACGCATTCCAGCGGTTGCGGCGTCATCGCCACCAGTTTGCGGCACAGCTCAATGGCTGGCGCATGGGTGATACCGCCAAACATCACATGCGACATGGCATCAATTTGCGACTTCATTGCGGCATTAAGCTGCGGGTGATTGTAGCCGTGGATCGCCGCCCACCAGGACGACATACCGTCAACCAGGCGTCTGCCGTCAGACAAAATCAACTCGCAACCTTCTGCACTCGCCACCGGATAAACCGGCAGCGGGGAGGTCATGGATGTGTACGGATGCCAGATATGGCGTTGGTCAAAGGCAAGATCGTCCGTTGTCATAATCGACTTGTAAACCAAATTGAAAAGATTTAGGTTTACAAGTCTACACCGAATTAACAACAAAAAACACGTTTTGGAGAAGCCCCATGGCTCACCGCCCACGCTGGACATTGTCGCAAGTCACAGAATTATTTGAAAAACCATTGCTGGATCTGCTGTTTGAAGCGCAGCAGGTGCATCGTCAGCATTTCGATCCTCGTCAGGTACAGGTTAGTACTTTGCTGTCGATTAAAACCGGCGCCTGTCCTGAAGATTGCAAATACTGTCCGCAAAGCTCGCGCTATAAAACCGGGCTGGAAGCCGAACGGTTGATGGAAGTTGAGCAGGTGCTGGAGTCGGCGCGCAAAGCGAAGGCGGCGGGATCGACGCGCTTCTGCATGGGCGCGGCGTGGAAAAATCCCCACGAGCGCGATATGCCGTACCTGGAACAAATGGTGCAGGGGGTAAAAGCAATGGGTCTGGAAGCGTGTATGACGCTGGGCACATTGAGCGAATCTCAGGCGCAGCGCCTCGCGAATGCTGGACTGGATTACTATAACCACAACCTCGACACCTCGCCGGAGTTTTACGGCAATATTATCACCACACGTACTTATCAGGAACGCCTCGATACGCTGGAAAAAGTGCGCGAAGCCGGGATCAAAGTCTGTTCAGGCGGCATTGTGGGCTTAGGTGAAACGGTGAAAGATCGTGCCGGATTATTGCTGCAACTGGCGAATCTGCCGACGCCGCCGGAAAGCGTGCCAATCAACATGCTGGTGAAGGTGAAAGGCACACCGCTGGCCGATAACGAGGATGTCGATGCCTTTGATTTTATTCGCACCATTGCGGTGGCGCGGATCATGATGCCGACTTCCTATGTCCGCCTTTCTGCCGGACGCGAACAGATGAACGAACAGACCCAGGCAATGTGCTTTATGGCCGGGGCTAACTCGATTTTCTACGGCTGCAAACTGCTGACCACGCCGAATCCGGAAGAAGATAAAGACCTGCAACTGTTCCGCAAACTGGGACTGAATCCGCAACAAACCGCCGTGCTGGCGGGCGATAACGAACAACAGCAGCGTCTGGAGCAGGCACTGATGACCCCGGATACCGACGAATATTACAACGCGGCAGCACTATGACCTGGCAGGAGAAAATTGATGCGGCGCTTGATGCGCGGCGTGCTGCAGATGCCCTGCGTCGCCGTTATCCGGTGGCGCAAGGGGCCGGACGCTGGCTGGTGGCGAATGATCGCCAGTATCTGAACTTTTCCAGCAATGATTACCTCGGTTTAAGCCATCATCCGCACATCATCCGTGCCTGGCAGCAGGGTGCAGAAAAGTTTGGTGTCGGTAGCGGCGGCTCCGGGCATGTTAGCGGTTATAACGTGGCGCATCAGGCGCTGGAAGAGGAACTGGCGCAGTGGCTGGGCTATTCGCGTGCGCTGCTGTTTATCTCCGGTTTTGCTGCTAACCAGGCGGTCATTACCGCGATGATGGCGAAAGAGGACCGTATCGTTGCCGACCGCCTTAGCCATGCCTCATTGCTGGAGGCCGCCAGTTTAAGCCCGGCGCAGCTTCGCCGTTTTGCCCATAACGATGCCGCTCATCTGGAACGTCTGCTTGCTAGCTCCTGTCCGGGGCGGCAACTGGTGGTGACAGAAGGCGTGTTTAGTATGGACGGCGATAGTGCGCCGCTTACGGAAATTCAGCAGGTAACGCATCAGCAAAACGCCTGGTTAATGGTCGACGATGCCCACGGTACCGGGGTTATCGGTGAGCAGGGGCGAGGCAGCTGCTGGCAGCAAAAGGTGAAGCCGGAACTGCTGGTGGTCACTTTTGGCAAAGGATTTGGTGTCAGCGGGGCGGCGGTGCTTTGCTCCGATACCGTGGCGGATTATCTGCTGCAATTTGCCCGTCATCTTATCTACAGCACCAGCATGCCGCCCGCTCAGGCGCAGGCATTGCGTGCATCGCTGGCGGTTATTCGCAGCGAAGAGGGAGATGCACGGCGCGAAAAACTGGTGGCACTGATCGCACATTTCCGTGCCGGAGTGCAGGGCTCGCCATTTACTCTTGCTGATTCACGTAGCGCCATCCAGCCATTAATCGTAGGCGATAACAGTCGTGCATTACGACTGGCAGAAAAACTGCGTCAGCAAGGTTGCTGGGTAACGGCGATTCGCCCGCCAACCGTCCCCGTCGGCACTGCGCGACTGCGCCTGACGTTGACTGCGGCCCATGAAACACAGGATATCGACCGCCTGCTGGAGGTGCTGCATGGCAACGGTCAATAAACAAGCCATTGCGGCGGCATTTGGTCGGGCAGCCTCACAGTATGAGCAACACGCAGAGTTACAGCGCCAGAGCGCCGATGCCTTGCTGGCAATGCTCCCGCAGCGTAAATACGCCAGAGTGCTGGACGCTGGCTGTGGACCTGGCTGGATGAGCCGCCACTGGCGCGAGCATTGTCAGCAAGTCATGGCGCTCGATCTTTCGCCGACGATGCTTGCGCAGGCGCGCCAACAAGATGCCGCAGATTATTATCTGGCGGGCGATATCGAATCCTTACCGCTGGCGAACGAGACGTTTGATCTGGCGTGGAGCAACCTTGCCGTGCAGTGGTGTGGTGAGTTATCCACGGCATTATGCGAGCTTTGCCGAGTAGTACGCCCCGGCGGCGTGGTGGCGTTTACCACCCTGGCGCAGGGTTCGCTCCCTGAATTACATCAGGCGTGGCAAGCGGTAGACGAACGCCCGCATGCCAATCACTTTTTACCGCCCGCTGACATTGAACAGGCGCTGAAAGGTTTTCGTTATCAACACAATATGCAACCTGTCACGCTGTGCTTTGATGATGCGCTCAGTGCCATGCGTTCCCTGAAAGGCATTGGCGCAACGCATCTTCACGAAGGGCGCGACCCGCGAATATTAACGCGTTCACAGCTACAGCAACTGCAACTGGCCTGGCCGCAAAAACAGGGGCGATATCCTCTGACTTATCATCTTTTTTTGGGAGTGATTGCTCGTGAGTAAACGCTATTTTGTTACCGGAACAGACACCGAAGTGGGGAAAACCGTCGCCAGTTGTGCGCTTTTACAGGCCGCGAAGGCGGCAGGCTACCGGACGGTAGGTTACAAACCTGTTGCCTCCGGCAGTGAAATAACGGCAGAAGGATTACGCAATAGCGACGCACTGGCGTTGCAACGCAACAGTAGCCTGCAACTGGATTACGCCACGGTAAATCCTTACACCTTCGCAGAACCCACCTCGCCGCATATCATCAGCGCGCAAGAGGGCAGGCCGATTGAGTCATCAGTAATGAGCGCCGGATTACGCGCACTTGAACAACAGGCTGACTGGGTGTTAGTGGAAGGTGCAGGAGGCTGGTTTACGCCGCTTTCTGATTCTTTCACTTTTGCGGATTGGGTAACGCAAGAACAACTGCCAGTGATACTGGTTGTGGGCGTGAAACTCGGTTGTATTAATCACGCGATGCTGACCGCACAGGCTGTACAGCAAGTCGGACTTACCCTTGCAGGGTGGGTAGCGAACGATGTCACTCCACCGGGCAAACGTCATGCTGAATATATGGCCACGCTCAAGCGGATGATTTCCGCACCGCTGCTTGGGGAGATCCCGTGGCTTGATGAACCCCCTGAAAACGCGCTAACCGGAAAGTACCTCAATCTCACCGCATTGTTGTAGCAATATATTTGGTTAAAGTGCGAGCGAGATCGCGTCGTCTGTTGCCTGCAATTTAACCAATTAAATTTTAAAAGAATCGAGAAAAAATATTTACGCCCACAATATGCGGTTAGTGTGGGAATTGCCCAGGCGGCAGGGCATACGGGCTGCAGGCAGTTATCCACTATTCCTGTGGATAACCATGTGCATTAGAGTTAGAAAACGCGATGCAAGCGAGAGAATACGCGGCTTGCACGCGAATTGACGCGAAAGAAGGCTTGGGAAAATATTTGTTATTTTTCAATTAATTAAATAAAAGCAATGGCAGTCATGAAAGTGACATCTCTTGCCATAAATCCGTCATCAGTCATCTTGACAATTGTTAAAAAAGCCGTTGCTTTGGGGATAACCCCGCAAGCCTGGAGTTTTATCTCGTCACTGAGCAAATTATGCTCATGATTGACACTTTCGTTGACGATGTAACAGAAATAATGTGGCGTGAAACTGTTTTTTTATCCAGTATAATTTGTTGGCATTATTAAGCACGACGAGTAAAATTACATACCTGCCCGCCCACTCCTTCAGGTAGCGACTCATGAGTAAACCGTTCAAACTGAATTCCGCTTTCAAACCTTCTGGCGATCAGCCTGAGGCAATTCGACGCCTCGAAGAGGGACTTGAAGATGGCCTGGCTCACCAGACTCTACTTGGCGTAACGGGCTCCGGGAAAACATTTACCATCGCTAACGTCATCGCTGACCTTCAGCGCCCGACGATGGTGCTGGCGCCCAACAAAACGCTGGCGGCCCAGTTGTACGGCGAGATGAAAGAATTTTTCCCGGAAAATGCGGTGGAATACTTCGTCTCTTACTATGACTACTATCAGCCGGAAGCCTATGTGCCGAGTTCTGACACCTTCATTGAAAAAGATGCCTCGGTAAACGAACATATTGAACAGATGCGGCTTTCAGCGACTAAAGCTTTGCTGGAGCGCCGCGATGTGGTGGTGGTCGCCTCTGTTTCAGCCATCTACGGTCTGGGCGACCCTGACTTATATCTTAAGATGATGCTGCATCTGACGGTCGGCATGATTATCGATCAGCGCGCGATTCTGCGGCGTCTGGCGGAACTGCAATACACCCGCAACGACCAGGCGTTCCAGCGCGGGACTTTCCGTGTTCGCGGAGAAGTGATTGATATTTTTCCGGCGGAGTCCGACGACGTTGCGCTACGTGTTGAATTGTTCGACGAAGAGGTAGAGAGGCTGTCGCTTTTCGACCCGTTAACAGGGCAGATTATCTCAACCATTCCCCGCTTTACCATCTATCCGAAAACACACTACGTTACCCCGCGTGAGCGTATTGTGCAGGCAATGGAAGAGATCAAAGAAGAGCTGGCCGATCGGCGCAAAGTGCTGCTGGCAAATAACAAGCTGCTGGAAGAACAACGCCTGACTCAGCGTACCCAGTTTGATCTGGAGATGATGAACGAGCTGGGTTATTGCTCAGGCATTGAAAACTATTCGCGCTTTCTTTCCGGTCGTGGACCCGGTGAGCCACCGCCGACGCTGTTTGATTATCTACCCGCCGATGGTCTGTTGGTGGTCGATGAATCCCACGTGACTATTCCGCAAATTGGCGGCATGTATCGAGGCGATCGGGCGCGTAAAGAGACGCTGGTAGAGTACGGTTTCCGCCTGCCCTCGGCGCTGGATAACCGTCCGCTGAAGTTCGAAGAGTTCGAGGCATTAGCACCGCAAACCATCTATGTTTCTGCGACCCCCGGTAATTACGAGCTGGAGAAATCCGGTGGCGACGTGGTGGATCAGGTGGTGCGTCCAACAGGACTGCTGGACCCGATTATCGAAATGCGCCCGGTAGCGACCCAGGTTGATGATCTTCTTTCAGAAATTCGCCTGCGGGCGGCAATTAACGAACGCGTACTGGTCACGACGTTGACTAAGCGGATGGCGGAAGATCTCACCGAATATCTGGAAGAACACGGTGAACGCGTGCGTTATCTTCACTCGGATATCGACACCGTCGAGCGTATGGAAATCATCCGCGACTTGCGTCTGGGCGAGTTCGATGTGTTGGTTGGCATCAACTTACTGCGCGAAGGTCTGGATATGCCGGAAGTCTCGCTGGTGGCGATCCTCGATGCCGACAAAGAAGGCTTCCTGCGTTCAGAACGTTCGCTGATCCAGACCATTGGTCGTGCAGCGCGTAACATCAACGGCAAAGCGATTCTCTACGGCGACAAGATAACCCCGTCGATGGCGAAAGCGATTGGCGAAACGGAACGTCGTCGTGAGAAACAGCAGCGGTACAACGAAGAGCATGGTATTACGCCACAAGGGCTTAACAAGAAAGTGGTCGATATCCTGGCGCTGGGGCAGAACATTGCTAAAACCAAAGCGAAGGGCAGAGGAAAATCGCGCCCGATTGTCGAACCGGATAATGTGCCGATGGATATGTCGCCTAAAGCGTTGCAGCAGAAAATCCATGAACTGGAAGGTCAGATGATGCAACACGCGCAAAACCTCGAATTCGAAGAGGCGGCACAAATTCGTGATCAGTTGCATCAGTTGCGTGAGTTGTTTATTGCAGCTTCGTAACAGGATAGCGAAGAAGACAGATGACAAATGAAAAACAGCCTGATGCGCTACGCTTATCAGGCCTACATTTTCTCTGCAATATATTGAATTTGCGCGGTTTGCACGCCGCATCCGGCATGAACAACGCGCGCTTTGTCAGCAATCTGAAGCCGGAATGTTCTTCCGGTTTTCCGTTAACCCAACGCCTGTAATGCCTTTTCCAGCGCGTTATGTAACAACTGGCGGTCATGACGATAGGGAATATCGCTGGCCTCCAGTACGTCCTGAATGACTAATCTGTCGTTAACCATAGAAACATCCACCTTCGGTCCGACAATTACCGCATCAATCACCTTTTTACCGACATACTGCTCCATAATCGCCAGCTTGTTTTCCAGCTTCAGATTCGCCGCAGGCAGGCTTAATTCTCTTCCCAAATTGCCAATATAAACCATCGGGGCTGGAGAGCGGCGTAGCGCCTGTGCCATTTCCTCAAGCAGCAGGATTGGCATCAGGCTGGTATAAAAACTCCCAGGCCCGATAATTATCAGGTCAGCCTCATTGATCGCCAGCACCGCTTCACGAGTGGCAGGTACGTTGGGGGTTAAAAGTAGTTCCTGAATCGGCGTAGTTAACTGATCGATATTGACCTCGCCGTAAACTTCGTGTCCCTGATCATCAATGGCCATCAGATCAACGGGATGCTCTGACATCGGAATTAATTGCGCGTCTACTTTCAGCAGATTACGAATCAAATTGATGGCTTCCAGAGGCCGCACGCTAAGGTGATCCAGCGCCTTTAACATCAAGTTTCCAAGGTTATGCCCGGAAAGTTCGCCATTACCGCCAAAACGGTATTCAAACATCGCGGAAGCGACGCTCGGTTCCGTTATCAGCTGGTTTAGACAGTTGCGCATATCGCCCCAGGCAATACCGCCTTCCGAGCGACGAATACGTCCCGTCGAACCACCATTATCAGTAGTGGTTACGATGCCCGTTAAACGAGAACCTAAAGACGAAAGTGATGAGAGAACGCGTCCCAGTCCATGCCCCCCGCCGAGAGCAACGACACGATCAAGGTCAGCCAGCGTACGATTGCGCATATACATTCCTGAAGTCAGATTATCCGCGCTACAGTAGCGCAAATTACGGGGAGACAGCAATTAGCCTGCCAATATTGAGGATACAACTCATGGTTTTCTACCTCCAAAGGATGATACTCGCTCTGCATCCCTGATGATGTATATCAAAGTAAAACCGCCATTTTCCCTTATTCTGTAGCGAAATAGGCCGATCATGACGCTATATACATGATTACATAGCGAAAAGGGTGAATGGTAAAAATCTCATTTACGCGCTAGTATCGGCATAACCACTAAACACTCTAGCCTCTGCACCTGGGTCAACTGATATGGTGCTTTGGCCGTGACAATGCTTTGAAAGGTTGCCACCAGGGCGAAGGAAGAAATGACTTCGCCTCCCGTATCTGGAAAGGTGTACATGGCTTCACAACTGACTGATGCATTTGCGCGTAAGTTTTATTACTTGCGCCTGTCGATTACCGATGTGTGTAACTTTCGTTGCACATATTGTCTGCCGGATGGCTACAAGCCGAGCGGCGTCACCAATAAAGGCTTTCTGACCGTCGATGAAATTCGCCGGGTTACACGCGCCTTTGCCAGTCTGGGTACCGAAAAAGTCCGTCTGACAGGCGGTGAGCCGTCTTTACGTCGCGACTTTACCGATATCATCGCCGCTGTACGAGAAAACGATGCTATCCGCCAGATTGCGGTCACCACTAATGGTTACCGTCTGGAACGCGACGTGGCGAACTGGCGCGATGCCGGGCTGACGGGCATTAACGTCAGCGTTGATAGCCTCGATGCCCGTCAGTTTCATGCTATTACCGGTCAGGATAAATTCAACCAGGTAATGGCGGGCATCGATGCCGCATTTGAAGCCGGTTTTGAGAAGGTCAAAGTCAATACCGTGCTGATGCGCGATGTCAATCATCACCAAC
Organism: Escherichia whittamii; assembly: GCF_014836715.1. Taxonomy (GTDB): domain Bacteria; phylum Pseudomonadota; class Gammaproteobacteria; order Enterobacterales; family Enterobacteriaceae; genus Escherichia; species Escherichia whittamii. The sequence continues at coordinate 105,543 of NZ_JACSQI010000012.1, read as the reverse complement.
TCGACACCTTTCTGAACTGGATCCAGCATCGCCCTATCCAGTTGCGTTTCATCGAACTGATGGAAACAGGCGAGGGCAGTGAACTCTTCCGTAAGCACCATATTTCTGGTCAGGTTCTGCGTGACGAGCTGCTGCGTCGCGGCTGGATCCATCAACTGCGTCAACGCAGCGACGGCCCGGCGCAAGTCTTTTGTCATCCGGATTACGCCGGAGAGATCGGCCTAATCATGCCGTATGAAAAAGACTTCTGTGCCACCTGCAACCGTCTGCGCGTCTCCTCCATTGGTAAACTCCACCTCTGCCTGTTTGGTGAGGGCGGCGTTAATCTGCGCGATCTACTGGAAGATGATACCCAGCAACAGGCGCTGGAAGCGCGTATTTCAGCGGCGCTGCGGGAGAAAAAACAGACCCATTTCCTGCATCAAAACAACACCGGTATTACGCAAAACTTATCGTACATTGGCGGTTAAAACGTCAAAAGGAGAGATCAGATGAGTCAGGTAAGCACTGAATTTATCCCGACCCGTATTGCTATTCTTACGGTTTCTAATCGTCGCGGTGAAGAAGACGATACCTCCGGTCACTATCTGCGCGATTCTGCGCAGGAAGCGGGCCATCATGTTGTAGATAAAGCTATTGTCAAAGAAAACCGCTACGCCATCCGTGCTCAGGTATCTGCGTGGATAGCCAGCGACGATGTACAAGTGGTGTTGATTACTGGCGGTACTGGCCTGACTGAAGGCGATCAGGCACCTGAAGCATTGCTGCCGCTGTTCGACCGTGAAGTCGAAGGTTTTGGCGAAGTGTTCCGTATGCTGTCGTTTGAAGAGATTGGCACCGCAACGTTGCAATCCCGTGCGGTAGCGGGCGTCGCTAACAAGACGCTGATTTTCGCCATGCCTGGTTCAACCAAAGCGTGTCGCACCGCCTGGGAAAACATCATCGCGCCGCAGCTGGACGCCCGTACGCGTCCGTGCAATTTCCATCCACATTTGAAGAAATAAGTATGTCGCAACTGACCCATATCAACGCCGCTGGCGAAGCGCACATGGTGGATGTCTCCGCCAAAGCGGAAACCGTACGTGAAGCGCGAGCTGAAGCTTTTGTCACCATGCGCAGCGAGACGTTGGCGATGATCATCGATGGTCGCCACCACAAAGGCGACGTGTTTGCTACTGCGCGTATTGCCGGTATTCAGGCAGCAAAACGCACCTGGGATCTGATCCCGCTGTGTCATCCGCTGATGCTCAGTAAAGTCGAAGTCAATTTACAGGCCGAGCCGGAGAATAATCGGGTACGTATTGAAACACTTTGTCGCCTGACCGGGAAAACCGGTGTCGAAATGGAAGCATTAACGGCGGCCTCCGTGGCCGCGCTGACTATCTACGATATGTGTAAAGCGGTGCAAAAAGATATGGTGATTGGTCCGGTACGTTTGCTGGCGAAAAGTGGCGGCAAGTCAGGTGACTTTAAGGTGGAAGCGGATGATTAACGTTCTTTTTTTCGCCCAGGTGCGCGAGCTGGTGGGGACCGATGCAATCGAAGTGGCTGCGGAGTTCCCAACCGTAGAAGTATTACGTCAACACCTGGCTGCGCAGAGCGATCGCTGGGCGCTGGCGCTGGAAGATGGCAAATTACTGGCTGCCGTCAACCAGACGCTGGTGAGTTTTGACCATCCGCTGACTGACGGCGACGAAGTGGCTTTCTTCCCGCCGGTAACCGGAGGATAAGATGGCAGAAACTAAAATTGTTGTCGGACCGCAGCCGTTCAGCGTAGGGGAAGAGTACCCGTGGCTGGCGGAGCGTGACGAAGACGGTGCAGTGGTCACCTTTACCGGAAAGGTGCGCAACCATAACCTGGGGGACAGCGTAAAAGCATTAACCCTCGAACACTATCCGGGGATGACTGAAAAAGCACTGGCAGAAATCGTTGATGAAGCGCGTAACCGCTGGCCGCTGGGAAGAGTAACGGTTATTCATCGCATTGGCGAATTATGGCCGGGTGATGAAATCGTTTTTGTCGGCGTTACCAGTGCGCATCGCAGCAGTGCGTTTGAAGCCGGGCAGTTTATTATGGATTATCTCAAAACCCGCGCGCCGTTCTGGAAGCGCGAAGCCACGCCGGAAGGCGACCGCTGGGTCGAAGCCCGGGAGAGCGATCAGCAGGCGGCAAAACGCTGGTAGTTTTTAGTATGCCGGATACCGCACAGTTGCATCCGGCAATTTCTCCGCTCTGGACATGCGTTTACGCGGCGTCGATGCACACCCTCCTCATTTGCAGTATCCTTAAGATATTCCTTATATCTTCAGGAGAAAGTCATGGACAGATTCCCACGTTCTGATTCAATCGTACAAACCCGAGCTGGCCTGCAAACCTATATGGCACAGGTCTATGGCTGGATGACAGTGGGCTTGCTGCTTACTGCATTTGTTGCCTGGTATGCGGCCAATTCCGCCGCCGTTATGGAGCTGTTATTCACCAACCGCATCTTTTTAATTGGTCTGGTAATAGCGCAATTAGCTCTGGTTATTGTGTTATCAGCGATGATTCAAAAGCTGAGTGCAGGCGTGACAACCATGCTCTTTATGCTTTATTCGGCGTTGACTGGCCTGACGCTTTCCAGTATTTTCATTGTCTATACTGCTGCCTCTATCGCGAGTACCTTCGTCGTTACTGCCGGGATGTTCGGCGCAATGAGCCTGTATGGTTACACCACGAAACGCGATTTAAGCAGCTTCGGCAATATGCTGTTTATGGCGTTAATCGGTATTGTCATCGCCTCGCTGGTGAACTTCTGGCTGAAAAGCGAGGCATTAATGTGGGCAGTCACCTACATCGGCGTGATTGTCTTTGTTGGACTGACGGCGTATGACACTCAGAAACTGAAAAATATGGGCGAGCAGATTGATACCCGTGACACGTCGAACCTGCGTAAATACTCCATTCTTGGTGCGTTAACCTTGTATCTGGACTTCATCAACCTGTTCCTGATGTTGCTGCGGATATTTGGCAACCGCCGTTAATTCTTTTTTCACCATCAATATCCCGGCCAGGTGCCGGGATTTTTTTCGGATTTTATAAAGACTATTCCGCTCATTTACATGAGAATTGAATCGCCACAAATGCCAGACTATGTCCACTGCATCATTTCAGGGACAGATAACGCATTTGAACAGACGATCCTCTGCTACTCAATTACAGCAAAAAAGCGCTTTGCCCAGCAAAATGCTGCCCCTCATTTGGTGGCGGTTGTCGCTGCTAGTTTAGCGTCTGTGTCTGTCATAAATAAAAAGGTTTATGAAATGTTCAAAGATAAAAATATAGCAGAAGATATCAGCGCATTAATGCTCGACATTGGTTCTAAATTAGATGCGTCAGTATCACGTGTTCAGCAAACTTGCGATGAATCTGAGCTTAATACTTATCGTTCTGCCGTTGGTGAAATAATGGGGCGCATGCTAATCGACATCATGAACCCCATCTATAAACAGCATCCCGAACTTAAACCAAAAGAAGTTAACTGAACATCACATCGCCGCTTCATTTTTCGCCCGTAGCTTCTTCGCCTGACTTTCCAGTACCAGATAGCAAATCAGCGCCAACAGCAGCGGGATAAAGTAGTACAGGACACGGTAAGCGAGCAGGGCAGCGATAATCGTGCCTTTTGATGTATGCTCTCCTGCCAGTAGCGCGATAAACACCGCTTCCAGCACGCCAATACCCGCCGGAATATGCACAATGACGCCGGCAATACTGCTAACCAGTAACACGCCTAAAACAAAGAAATAGTTCACGTTTTGACCGAGTAACAGCCAGATAATCGCTCCCATTACCATCCAGTTAACGCTGGAAATCAGCATCTGCGCCAGGGCAAATTTCCATGAAGGTAGCACCAGCTTTTGCCCCTTGATGGTCATATGGCGGTGCTTCGCGAACGCGCAAAACCACAAATAAACCGCGATAATCATCAGTAAGCCAATGCCGAGAATACGCAGCGTGGTTTGATCGATATACCAATGCTCCGGCAGTTCCACCATGCCTGCGGTAAAGATAATCCCCGCCAGTAAAATATAGCCCATCCAGTTGGTGGTAATACTCAGCGAGAAAATCCGTGTGATAGTGCTACCGGGCAATCCCAGACGAGAGTACAAACGATAGCGCATACCAATGCCGCCGACCCAGGTACTGAGCGTCAGGTTGAAGGCGTAGCAGATAAACGACACCAGCATCACCTGGCGCTTCGCCAGTTTGTGACCACAGTAGAAGCGGGCGAGCAGGTCATAGCAGCCGTAAATCAGATAACTGACGACCACCAGCCCAACCGCACTGAGCAGCGCAACGCGATTGTAGTCGCGGATGACCTTCCAGACCTCTTCCCAGTCTACCTTTTTGGCATAGACCACCAGCAACACAATCACCGCGATAAAAAACAGCCAGGTGAGGATCTTCTTTGTCCGGCGCCAGCGTGGATGCGATTTACTCATCAGGGTTTTATCCCCGTGTTTTCCGTTTCTACCCGATCCTGCGTTTCCATTGCTGGTTGTGCGGGGGGATCAACCTGTGCCAGATGCGGTGTATGCGCCGGAAGCCAGCCCACCAGCGCCGGGAAATGGCGCAAAAAGTGGAACGCCAGCACGCTTTTGCTCAGGTTCCACCAGGTGCGTTTCGGCAGCATAGTTTCATCCACCAGCTGACAGTCGGCAGCGATGATGCTGTTAAGATTGTCGCGCAGCGTCTGGTTAAATTTTCGATCGTGAATGATGACGTTTGCTTCGAGATTTAGCGACAAACTGAGCGGATCGAGATTACTGGAACCTACCGTTGCCCAGTGATCGTCCATCAATGCCACTTTGCCGTGGAGCGGGCGGCGACGGTACTCAAACACCTGAACACCGCCTTTAACCAGATAGTTATACAGCAAGCGCGCGCCGACTCTGACAATGGGCATATCCGGTTCGCCCTGAATAATCAGTTTGATCCGCACTCCGCGCCGCGCCGCTTTACGCAAGGCGTGTAAAAACCGATAGCCAGGGAAGAAGTAGGCGTTGGCGATAATCACTTCCCTCCGTGCCTGAGTGAGCATTTTCAGATAGTGACGTTCAATATCGCTGCGATGTTCTTCGTTATCGCGCCAGACCAGCAATACCTGCGCTTCTCCCGGCTGGCGGTTTTCTTCCGCTTTGTGATGACGTCGCCACCAGCGCCGTGCTGCGCTTTGCCCGGGCAGATTTTCCAGTTCAAATTGCAAAATATCTTCAACAATCGGCCCTTCCAGACGTACCGCGTAATCCTGTTTAGCCTCTGGACCGTAGCTGGACATATGCTCGGCGGAGTAATTCAGTCCACCAATAAAGGCGATACGTGCATCGATCACCACAATTTTGCGATGCATCCGGCGGAATACATTAGTACGCATACCGAACAGGCGAGGGCGGGGATCGTAATAACGAAATATCACGCCAGCCGCAGTCAGTTCATTGACAAACTCATCGCTGAGATCCGGCGAACCGTAGCCATCCAGCAAAACTTCCGCTTTAACTCCACGTTGCACCGCCGCCAGCAGTGCCGCATGCAGTTGTTTACCGACGTCATCCTCGAACCAGATAAACGTTTCAAGGATGATGCGTTCTTGCGCCTCATCAATCGCTTTAAATACAGCGGGATAATATTGCTCGCCGTTTTCCAGCAACTGGATCTTATTGCCTTCGCGCCAGCTACATTTCATAAATGAATCTCCGCACTCAAAGGAGCATGGTCAGAAAGATGTCGCCAGGTCCGCAGCGGCAACGCCGTTGGCGCGCTGGCGCTGGCATTTTTGACATAGATCCTGTCCAGTCGTAGTAGGGGAAATTGCACCGGAAACGTGCGCGCCGGGCGTCCGTGGGCGCGGGTAAATATCTCATCCAGCCCGGCATGGGCCTTCAACGGATGATTGGCTTTTTGCCGCCAGTCGTTGAAATCACCCGCCACTAAAACGGGTTCGTCGGGCGGAAGCTGGTTTACCCATTCGGCAAGCATCGCAAGTTGCGCCTGACGGTGCGCCTCTCGCAAACCGAGATGTACGCACATCACATGAATCGCTTTTCCGGTCATTGGCGGCACAATGCGGCAGTAGAGCACGCCACGTTTTTCCGCGCCATCGACCGAAACATCGCGATTCTCATAATGTTCAATGGGATAGCGTGACAGTACCGCGTTGCCGTGATGCCCTTCCGGATACACAGCATTGCGGCCGTAGGCAAAATCGCTCCACATGGTGTCGGCGAGAAACTCGTAGTGAGATGTGTCGGGCCAGTTTTCTACACGCAGCGGATGAACTTCGTGCGCGCCCATCACTTCCTGCAGGCAAACAATATCGGCGTTGACGGTGCGCACGGCGTCGCGAAGCTCCGGCAAAATGAAGCGTCGGTTAAACGCGGTAAAACCTTTGTGAATATTGATGGTGAGCACCTTGAACGAAAAGTGTTGTGTTTGATCGGGCATAATTTTCCTGTCTTTGCCTCTTATCTCATTGAAATAGTGTAGTCGGCGTCACAAAAAGGTGCGGTCTTACGGAATTTTCCGTAAAGTTCGGTACTCTGAGTTAGTAGAGATAAATTCTTCAGGAGAGAAGCCATGAAGTGGCAACAACGTGTTCGTGTCGCAACTGGCCTAAGTTGCTGGCAGATTATGTTGCATTTACTGGTAGTGGCGCTGCTGGTGATGGGCTGGATGAGTAAAACTCTGGTTCACGTCGGCGTGGGATTATGCGTGCTGTATTGTGTCACCGTGGTGATGATGCTGGTGTTTCAGCGTCATCCCGAGCAACGCTGGCGAGAGGTGGCGGATGTGCTGGAAGAGCTGACCACCACCTGGTATTTTGGCGCGGCGCTGATTGTGTTGTGGCTGTTGTCCCGCGTACTGGAAAACAACTATTTGCTGGCCGTTGCAGGGCTGGCGATCCTTGCCGGCCCGGCGGTAGTGTCGTTACTGGCGAAAGATAAAAAATTACATCACCTTACGTCTAAACATCGCGTACGCCGCTGACCCTGTCGTGGCCGTTATGACCAATAGCGGCCACAAGCTGTTCCACACAATATCCAGACTCGCATCCTTCAAATAAATCTGCTTGGTAATGTCCGTAAAGTGGCGAATAGGGTTAATCCACGTCAGGTTTTGCAGCCACACAGGCATGTTCTCCACCGGCGAAACGTAACCGGAAAGCAGAATGGCGGGCATCATAAAGACGAACACGCCGATAAACGCCTGCTGTTGCGTTGAGCAGAGTGACGAAATCAACAGACCGAATCCCACCAGCGATAAACCGTAAATCACCATCGTAAAGTAGAACAGGGCCAGCGATCCGGCGAAGGGGATTTGATATGCCCAGATACCAATGGCCAGCACAATGGTCGCCTGGAATGTGGCGACAATTAACGCCGGTACGGCTTTGCCGATAAATATCTGCCAGGTAGTGAGCGGCGAAACCAGGAGCTGATCGAGCGTACCTTGTTCACGTTCGCGGGCGACGGAAAGTGAAGTGACGATCATCACGCCAATAGTGGTGATCATGGCAATCAGCGACGGCACCACGAACCATTTATAGTCGAGATTTGGGTTATACCAGTTGCGTACCACCAGCTCGCTGTTGTTTGGCTTCGGTTTTCCTTCCAGCAGCTCCTGCTGATAATTTTTGACGATCTGTTGCAGGTAGTTGGCGGCGATTTGCGCACTGTTGGAGTTACGCCCGTCGAGAATCAACTGCAACGGCGCGGTCTGGAAGGTATCCAGTTTGCGCGAGAAGTCAGCCGGAAAACGCACCAGCAGTAGCGCCTTTTGTGTGTCGATTGTCGGGCGGATCTCCCGTGGACTTTTCAACAGCAGCACGTGGGTAAAGGCGCTGGCTCGGGCAAAACGCTGGGTCAACTCCACCGAATGTGCGCCGTTATCTTCGTCGTAGATGGCGATGGTGGCGTTGGTCACTTCCAGTGTGGCGGCGAACGGGAACAGAATTACCTGAATCAGCACGGGTAAAATCAGAATCGCACGCGTTTGCGGTTCGCGCAGCAATGACTGTAACTCTTTGCGGATTAACGTCCATAAGCGATGAAACATGCTCTTCTCCCTAATCCAGCCGACGTTTGGTTTTCAGCCACGTCAGGCCGATAAACATCACCGCCGAAGCGATCAAAAACAGCACATTCACCACCAGCACCACCGGAATATTCCCGGCGAGGAACAGGCTTTGCAGGGTGCTGACGAAGTAACGTGCGGGAATAATGTACGTCACCGCGCGGATCACCGCAGGCATACTGTCGATCTGAAAAATAAAACCAGAGAGCATAATCGACGGCAGGAAAGCGGCGTTCAGTGCCACCTGAGCGGCGTTGAACTGGTTGCGAGTAATCGTGGAAATCAGCAGCCCCATCCCCAGGGTACTGAGCAAAAACAGACTGGTGATAAAAAACAGGATCAGCAGCGACCCTCGATACGGCACGCCGAGAATAAACACCGACACCAGCATACACAGCAGCATCGCCAGCATGCCGAGGAAGTAATAAGGGATTAGCTTACACAACAGCAGCTCCGTGCGGGTAATCTCGGTGGAGAGCAGAGCCTCCATGGTGCCGCGTTCCCATTCCCGTGCCACCACCAGCGAGGTGAGGATCGCGCCGATGACCGTCATGATAATGGTCACCGCACCGGGGATAATAAAGTGCTGGCTAATCGCCGCCGGGTTAAACCAGTAGCGGGTTTGTACATCAATAAGCGGTTCAAAAGTCTGCCCGTTGTCCTCCGCTCGCTGCATTTGCCAAATCTGCCAGATCCCTTCGACATAGCCCTGCACAAAGTTAGCGGTGTTTGGCTCGCTGCCGTCGGTGATCACCTGAATCGGCGCGGTAGCGTTGGCGCGCTCCATCTGTTCGGCGAAATCCACCGGAATCACCACCAGACCGCGAATTTTCCCCGCCTGCATTTTGGCGATCAGTTCCTGACGGTTATCGCTGATAGTGGCGTCAATATAGGGCGAACCAGTCATAGTGTGGGTGAAATCCAGCGCCGCTTCGCTACGCTGTTCCAGCAAAATCCCGACCCGCAGCTTGCTGGAATCGAGGTTAATGCCGTAGCCAAAAATAAACAGCAGTAACAGCGGGATCACTACCGCAATCAGCCAGCTACTCGGATCGCGAATGATCTGCCGCGTCTCTTTGACGCACAGCGCCCGCACACGACGCCAGGAAAGGATCGGATTACTCATTGCTATGCTCCTTATCCCAGTCGTGGATCAACTGAATAAAAGCCTGCTCCATGGTGGGATCGGGTTGCTCATCGTTAGCCGACTGCGCTTTCAAATCGTCCGGCGTACCGCTGGCAATCAGCTTCCCGCGATACACCAGACCGATGCGGTCGCAATATTCCGCTTCATCCATAAAGTGGGTAGTGACCATCACCGTGACGCCTTTCTCTACCATGCTATTGATATGCAGCCAGAACTCGCGGCGGGTGAGGGGATCGACGCCAGAAGTTGGTTCATCGAGAAACAGAATGTCCGGTTCGTGCATTAGCGAGCAGGCCAGCGCCAGACGCTGTTTAAAACCTAAGGGCAGTTCATCAGTGGCGTGCGAGGCGATACTTTTCAGGCCGAATGCCTCACTCATACGGGTGATTTTTTCGTTCTGCGCCCGACCGCGTAAGCCATACACGCCGGAGAAAAAGCGTAAATTCTGTTCGACGGTCAGGTTGCCATAGAGCGAAAATTTTTGCGCCATATAGCCGAGATGCTGGCGCGCTTTACCGGAACTCTCTTTCAGATCCATTCCCAGCACCAGCGCCTGGCCGGAGGTCGGCACCAGCAAGCCACACATCATCTTAAAAGTGGTCGATTTCCCTGCGCCGTTTGGCCCGAGCAAACCAAAGATTTCACCGCGTTTGACGGCAAAATTAACATGATCGGTGGCGGCAAAATCGCCAAACTTTTTGGTCAGTTCTTTCGCTTCGATCACCGTCTCGTCGGGTGTACCTTCTACCGTATGCAATATTGCGCCCAGCGGGGATTCCGAGGTTCCAGCTCCGCCCAGCAAATCAATAAACGCATCTTCAAAGCGGGGCGAGGTTTGGCTGATGTCGATTTCCGGCATCCCGTCGGCGTGGCGAATATCGTCTGGTGTGGCTTCTTTTTTGAGGATCAGACGCACCGATTTCCCCTGAATCATGCCGTCGCTGACCTGCGGCAGTTTCAGTGCGCGCTGTAGTAGTTTGCGGTTGCCCTCGTGCGGGCTGGTCATCAGAAAGCTACGTCCGGCCATGGTTTGCGTCAGGGCCGTCGGTTCTCCCTGATATAACAGCTCGCCTTCGTTCATCAAAAGCACGTCGCGGCACTGTTCGGCTTCGTCGAGGTACGAAGTACTCCAGAGAATTAACATTCCTTCGCCTGCCAGTTCGTGCACCATCTGCCACAGCTCGCGCCGTGAGATGGGGTCGACGCCGACGCCAGGTTCATCGAGCAGCAACACTTTCGGTTCGCCCACCAGGGTACAGGCCAGGCCGAGTTTTTGCTTCATCCCGCCGGAGAGCTTGCCCGCCAGGCGCCCGGTAAACGGGCCAAGAGAAGTAAATTCCAGCAGGCGAGCAAAAGTCTGATTCCGCGCTTCACCGGTGACGCTGCGCAAATCCGCGTACAGATTGAGGTTTTCCATCACCGTGAGATCTTCATACAGACCGAATTTCTGCGGCATATAGCCGAGCACGGCGTGCAGCGCAGCGTCGTTTTTGATCGGATCAAAGCCAATCACGGTAGCACTGCCGCTGTCAGGTTTCAGTAATCCTGCCAGCATCCGCATCAGCGTGGTTTTGCCCGCACCGTCCGGCCCCACCAGCCCCGTCACATAACCGGCGTGAATGGTACAGTCGAGCGGCGCGACGGCGGGCTTGTCCATGCCCGGAAAGCGTTTTTCCAGGCCGTTTAGCGTGATAACGGCATCATTCATGTCCTGCCTCGTCACCGAATTGCACCGTTACTGGCATTCCCTGGCGTAACGCATCATCGGCGTCGGTCACCACAATACGCAGGCGATAGACGAGGTCGGTACGCAGATCCGGCGTTTCGACGGTTTTCGGGGTAAATTCAGCGGTTGGCGAAACGAAACCAATCTGCCCGTGATAGGGCTTGTCCGGACGACCATCGGTATAGAGCAGCACTTTGCGCCCTGGCTGGGCCTGGTCAAGATTACGTTCATCAACATAAGCGCGCACCCACACCGGACGCGTCAGTGAGACGGTAAACACCGTGCCGCCTTCATTGAGCACCGTACCAGGCTCTACCGCGCGGGTTAACAGCGTGCCATCAGACGGTGCGACCAGCGTCGAGTCCTGTAAATTCAACTCTGCCTGCGCCAGTTGCGCCTGCGCCTGTTCGAGGCTGGCTTTCGCCTGGGCGATATCCTGTTCGCGGTTACCGGAACGGTACTGACGTAATTTATCCTGAGCTGATTTCAGCGTTGCCTGCGCCTGGTCGCGCGAGGAGCGCGCATTTTCCAGGTCGTTTGCCGAAATGGTGCGGCTTTTCCACAACCCTTGCTGGCGGTTATAGAAGTTCTGCGCATAGTCATAAGCGGCCTGCGCCTGTTTTACGGCGGCGGCGGCCTGAGCGATTTCTTCGTCGCGATAACCGGCCAGCATCAGGTCGTACTGCGCCTGCGCTACCGAAACGCCTGCTTTCGCCTGCATCAGGGCAATTTCATACGGCTTATGATCCAGTTCGCCCAGCACCTGGCCCGCTTTGATGGCATCACCTTCGTCCACCGCCAGCGACTCAACGCGACCACCGACACGGAAGCTAAGATTCACCGTACGAATATCCACGTTGCCATACAGCGTCAGGCCGTTATCCTGGCGGCTTTGATACCACCAGTAGCCTCCGGCAACCACGGCGGCAAGCACTACTACCGCCAGTCCAATCACGACAGGTTTTTTCATCACTACAAACTCCTTTGCGATAATCCTTGCAAAATCAGGTCGATATGACATGTCACCGTCTGGTTAATCAGTTCGGTCTTTTCTTCATCGAACGCGGTCCAGCCGGTGCGTAACAGAATCGTTTCTTTACCAAGACGAAACGCCAGAATCTCGCCAAGTAATGCATGGGTATGGAGGATCATGCGGGTATCGTTGGCATCACAACCGGTCCAGGCGGCAATCAGACGCGTAAGATGGCTGTGTAGCGGGCTAATCACCTGTTCATGCACCAGATGGTAGGCCGCCGTGGGAGAGAGCTGCTCACGGGAGATAAACTTGCTGAGGTTGACGGTGTCATCCTGGGTGAGCAGTTGAATCATGTTCCTGCAGGCGCGAAGGATCAATTCGCGGATGGCAGCGCGATCCGGCTGTGGTTGCGCGAACAAGCGTTCGGCTTCCTCGGCGTGTGGGCGGAACTGCTCGCCAATAAAATCGGCAATCCACTGGGCGCAGGCGAGATATAAATCTTCTTTTGAACCGAAGTAGTAGGTGATGGCAGCAATATTCTGCCCGGCCAGGGCGGCGATTTCGCGGGTGGTGGCGTTCATTCCGTACTCGCCAAACTGCGCCAGTGCGGCGGCAATCAGCTGTTTTTTCGCCTGTTCACCCTTGATTGTCATGGCGGGATTATTCATCGCACAGTCCATTCTTAATCAAATGATTGATTAAGATTATGACTCCTTATCGGAGTTGTCCAGTATGGCTAACTCTTTTTGCAATGCCAGCAATAGGGATAATTTATGCGCCGCGTCACAAAAACTGCTACACTCCGCTCCCTCATGACATTGTGGTTTTTGTCATTTTCCTTTTCAGTATCTCCCTGAAAACTACACCGGTAACGGTCGGGGCGGTTCGGAGTAGTTATGTCTTTCGATTCTTTGGGTTTAAGCCCTGATATCCTGCGCGCCGTTGCCGAGCAAGGTTACCGTGAACCCACCCCTATTCAGCAGCAGGCGATCCCTGCGGTGCTGGAAGGCCGCGACCTGATGGCCAGTGCCCAGACCGGCACGGGCAAAACAGCGGGCTTTACGCTGCCGCTGTTGCAACACCTGATTTCCCGCGAGCCGCACGCCAAAGGGCGTCGTCCGGTACGTGCGTTGATCCTCACCCCGACCCGTGAACTGGCGGCGCAGATTGGCGAAAACGTCCGTGATTACAGCAAATACCTGAACATTCGTTCGCTGGTGGTGTTTGGCGGCGTCAGCATTAACCCGCAGATGATGAAGCTGCGCGGCGGCGTTGACGTGCTGGTGGCAACACCGGGGCGTCTGCTGGACCTGGAACATCAAAACGCGGTGAAACTGGACCAGATAGAAATCCTCGTCCTTGATGAAGCTGACCGCATGCTCGACATGGGCTTTATCCACGATATCCGTCGCGTGCTGACTAAACTGCCAGCGAAGCGCCAGAACCTGTTGTTCTCCGCAACCTTCTCTGACGATATTAAAGCTCTGGCGGAAAAACTGCTGCATAACCCACTGGAAATTGAAGTGGCACGCCGCAATACCGCGTCTGCTCAGGTGACACAACACGTTCACTTTGTCGATAAGAAACGCAAACGGGAACTGTTGTCACACATGATTGGTAAAGGCAACTGGCAGCAGGTGCTGGTGTTTACCCGTACCAAACATGGCGCTAACCATCTGGCTGAACAATTAAATAAAGATGGTATTCGCAGTGCGGCGATCCACGGTAATAAATCGCAAGGTGCGCGTACCCGTGCGCTGGCTGATTTTAAATCGGGCGATATTCGTGTACTGGTGGCAACTGACATCGCTGCGCGTGGCCTGGATATTGAAGAACTACCGCACGTCGTCAACTACGAGTTGCCAAACGTACCGGAAGATTATGTCCACCGTATCGGGCGTACTGGCCGTGCGGCGGCAACTGGAGAAGCGTTGTCGCTGGTGTGTGTTGATGAACACAAGCTGCTGCGTGATATCGAAAAATTGCTGAAAAAAGAGATCCCGCGTATTGCGATTCCGGGCTATGAGCCGGACCCGTCAATCAAAGCCGAACCGATCCAGAATGGTCGCCAGCAACGTGGCGGCGGCGGTCGTGGGCAGGGCGGTGGTCGCGGTCAACAGCAACCACGCCGTGCAGAAGGTGGCGCGAAATCAGCTAGCGCGAAACCTGCAGAAAAACCGTCTCGTCGTCTCGGCGATGCCAAACCGGCAGGCGAACAACAACGTCGTCGCCGTCCGCGTAAACCTGCCGCTGCGCAGTAATTTTTTATGCCGGGCTATGCCCGGCATCTTCGCCACAAGTCTCTTTCTACCGCAATTTCACCCTGGAGAATTTACGATCAAAAAATGCAATTTATTATTAATTGCGCTATCTTTAATTATAAATTGCATGCCGTATACAAAGAGGTTAGCGCATTATGGCACCAGAAACGATTGATCACTCAACCTTACATAAACTGGTTGAATCTGGCGTAGTGGATGCAGCACACGTTATTGGCACCCAGGGCGGCTGGTCGTTGACCGTGAAATACGGTCACACTGAACGGCCTCTTGCAGCACAACGCAGTCGGCAAATTCGCTTGTTTAAACGGCTGGAAACGGTTGTCAACTACCTGAAAGATGTTGGTATTGCCCGGTTTGAAGTCGACGCCTCTAATTACGACCCGGACGGTCAGATGAAAACGACCCGACCTGACAGGGCAGAGGCATTAAAACGTGCTCATGAAGCTGCTGCGTATGATGCCTGGTTTCGTGAACAGGTGCAGGCCGCCATTGACGACCCACGCCCGGTGCTCTCTCATGAAGAGGCCAAAAGTCTATTTGCTGCCCGTAAAAAAGCATTGTTGAAGGGGGATTAATGCGTCTGGAATGGAAGCCAATGTCCCTGTCTGACAGGGAGCAAATCATGGAATACATCAGTAAAGATAATCCGCAAGCGGCAATTGCCCTTGATAATCAATTTGAAAACATTGCGGAACAGGCCTGTGAACGCCCTGAAATGTATCGTGCCGGACGAGTCGCTGGTACTCATGAAGCCGTTGTCAGACCGCATTATGTGCTTGTTTATCAAGTGGAGGGCGATACGCTCTCGGTACTGCGCGTTTTGCATACCGCCCTGCAATGGCCGCCAGCGGAATAAGCCTGTGTACAATGTCTTTTGCTGCGCAATGATGTTTCTTTAGCTGCGGGAAACCCCCGCATCCAGAAAACGTTATTGCGAGCCGCTTTCCAGAAACAGAAAAACCATTACCCCTGAAAACCGAAAAATGCCACAATAATGGCTGTTTATACAGTATTTCAGGTTTTCTCATGGCATTAACCGCCGCGCTTAAAGCGCAAATCGCCGCCTGGTATAAGGCGCTTCAGGAACAGATCCCCGACTTTATTCCCCGTGCGCCGCAGCGGCAGATGATTGCGGACGTCGCCAAAACGCTGGCCGGAGAAGAAGGGCGCCATCTGGCGATTGAAGCTCCCACAGGCGTTGGGAAAACGCTCTCCTATTTGATCCCCGGCATCGCTATTGCCCGCGAAGAGCAAAAAACGCTGGTGGTGAGTACCGCCAACGTGGCGTTGCAGGATCAGGTCTACAGCAAAGATTTACCGCTGCTGAAAAAGATCATTCCCGATCTTAAATTCACTGCCGCTTTTGGGCGTGGGCGCTACGTTTGCCCGCGTAACCTGACAGCGCTCGCCAGCACTGAACCCACACAACAGGACCTGCTCGCGTTTCTCGACGATGAACTCACGCCGAACAATCAGGAAGAGCAAAAACGCTGTGCCAAGCTGAAGGGCGATCTCGATACATATAAGTGGGATGGTCTGCGCGATCATACTGATATCGCTATTGATGATGATCTCTGGCGTCGTTTGAGCACCGATAAAGCCAGCTGCCTCAACCGCAACTGTTACTACTATCGCGAATGCCCGTTTTTTGTTGCTCGTCGGGAAATTCAGGAAGCGGAAGTGGTGGTGGCAAACCATGCGCTGGTGATGGCGGCGATGGAAAGCGAAGCGGTATTGCCTGACCCGAAAAATTTGCTACTGGTGCTGGATGAAGGTCATCACCTGCCAGATGTAGCGCGGGATGCGCTGGAGATGAGCGCCGAAATCACCGCGCCCTGGTATCGGCTACAGCTGGACTTGTTCACGAAACTGGTCGCTACCTGCATGGAGCAGTTTCGCCCGAAGACGATCCCACCGCTGGCGATCCCCGAGCGTTTGAATGCGCATTGTGAAGAGTTGTATGAACTTATTGCCTCTTTAAACAACATCCTAAATCTTTATATGCCTGCCGGGCAGGAAGCTGAACACCGTTTTGCGATGGGCGAACTGCCTGATGAAGTGCTGGAGATCTGTCAGCGGCTGGCAAAACTCACCGAGATGCTGCGTGGGCTGGCGGAGTTATTCCTCAATGATTTAAGCGAGAAAACCGGCAGCCACGACATTGTGCGTCTGCATCGGTTGATTTTGCAGATGAACCGCGCGCTGGGGATGTTTGAGGCACAAAGCAAACTCTGGCGGCTGGCTTCGCTGGCGCAATCTTCCGGTGCGCCAGTGACCAAATGGGCGACGCGGGAAGAGCGTGACGGGCAGTTACATCTCTGGTTTCACTGCGTGGGGATCCGCGTCAGCGATCAGCTGGAAAGACTGCTGTGGCGCAGCATTCCGCACATTATTGTCACTTCTGCGACCTTGCGTTCGCTAAACAGTTTTTCGCGATTGCAGGAGATGAGCGGGCTGAAAGAGAAAGCGGGCGACCGCTTTGTGGCGCTGGATTCACCGTTCAACCATTGCGAGCAGGGCAAAATTGTTATTCCACGGATGCGCTATGAGCCTTCCATCGACAACGAAGAACAGCACATTGCTGAAATGGCGGCGTTCTTCCGTGAGCAGGTGGAGAGTAAAAAACATCTCGGTATGTTAGTGCTGTTTGCCAGCGGGCGTGCGATGCAGCGGTTTCTCGACTATGTGACGGATTTACGCCTGATGCTGCTGGTACAGGGCGATCAGCCGCGCTATCGCTTAGTTGAACTGCACCGCAAACGTGTTGCTAACGGCGAGCGCAGCGTACTGGTTGGTTTACAGTCTTTTGCCGAAGGTCTGGATCTGAAAGGCGATCTGCTAAGTCAGGTGCATATCCATAAAATTGCCTTCCCGCCTATCGACAGTCCGGTGGTGATCACCGAAGGCGAATGGCTAAAAAGTCTCAAT
The DNA here is from genome assembly GCF_014836715.1 of Escherichia whittamii. GTDB lineage: Bacteria > Pseudomonadota > Gammaproteobacteria > Enterobacterales > Enterobacteriaceae > Escherichia > Escherichia whittamii. Next base: position 88,371 of record NZ_JACSQI010000012.1, on the reverse strand, counting down.
CGCTATCCGTTTGAGGTGCAAAGCCTGCCGAGCGCTTCGTTTAACCTGATCCAGCAGGTCGGGCGTCTTATTCGAAGCCACAGTTGCTGGGGCGAAGTGGTTATCTACGACAAACGCTTGTTGACCAAAAATTATGGCAAGCGACTACTGGATGCATTACCGGTATTTCCGATTGAGCAACCGGAAGTCCCTGAAGGTATAGTTAAAAAGAAAGAAAAAGCGAAATCCCCACGCCGTCGGCGGCGTTAATGATGTGAGTCAGGTAAGGAGTCGTAAATGGACTATCGCAAAATCATTAAAGAGATCGGGCGCGGGAAAAACCACGCGCGCGATTTAGACCAGGATACGGCGCGCGGTCTGTATGCCCATATGCTCAACGGTGAAGTGCCTGATCTTGAGTTGGGCGGTGTATTGATTGCGCTGCGTATCAAAGGGGAAGGGGAAGCAGAGATGCTTGGTTTTTACGAAGCCATGCAAAATCACACTATCAAGCTGACGCCGCCTGCCGGTAAGCCGATGCCGATTGTCATCCCCAGTTACAACGGTGCGCGTAAACAGGCCAACCTGACGCCGTTGCTGGCACTTCTGCTACACAAACTCGGTTTTCCTGTGGTGGTTCACGGCGTCAGCGAGGATCCAACTCGTGTGTTGACCGAAACCATTTTCGAACTGATGGGGATAGCACCAACGCGACATGCCGGACAAGCGCAGGCGAAGCTCGACGAACATCAACCTGTCTTTATGCCTGTTGGCGCGTTTTGCCCGCCGCTGGAAAAACAACTGGCAATGCGCTGGCGGATGGGCGTGCGTAACAGTGCACATACCCTGGCGAAACTGGCGACGCCATTTGCCGAAGGTGAGGCGCTGCGTCTTTCCAGCGTCTCGCATCCGGAATACATCGGGCGAGTCGCGAAATTCTTTAGCGATATTGGCGGACGGGCACTGTTAATGCACGGCACCGAAGGCGAAGTTTATGCTAATCCGCAACGCTGCCCGCAAATCAATTTGATCGGCCGTGAAGGGATGCGGGTGCTGTATGAAAAACAGGACACAGCTGGCAGCGAGCTACTGCCACAAGCCAAAGACCCGAAAACCACGGCGCAGTGGATTGAACGTTGCCTGGCTGGCAGCGAACCGATTCCCCAGTCACTAAAAATCCAGATGGCTTGCTGCCTGCTGGCGGCGCGCGAAGTGGCAACCATTAGCGACGGCCTGGCGCGCGTTAACCAGGCATTTTAATTTTTCTCTCCGCCGGATGAGCACTGTCATCCGGCCTTTACCCCACCGCAATATGAAATTCCTGCATCTTTATTGACCTTCCCGCGTCTGGCGCGCAGCATAAAAAAGCAACAGGCATATAACATAAACAGGAGTTAACTATGGAAAGTGGTCATCGCTTTTATGCGCAGACGCTACACCGTTTTATTCAGGCTGTATTTCGTCAGATGGGGAGCGAGGAACAGGAAGCAAAATTAGTTGCCGATCATTTAATCGCGGCAAATCTGGCTGGGCATGATTCACATGGTATTGGCATGATCCCAAGCTATGTGCATTCCTGGCGCCTGGGTTCTTTGCAAATCAACCATCACGCCAAAATTATCAAAGAGGCGGGGGCTGTGGTCACGCTTGATGGCGATCGCGCATTTGGTCAGGTGGCGGCACACGAAGCGATGGCGCTGGGGATTGAGAAAGCGCATCAGCACGGCATTGCTGCCGTGGCGCTACATAACTCGCATCATATCGGCCGAATCGGTTATTGGGCGGAACAGTGCGCGGCGGCGGGGTTTGTTTCTATCCACTTTGTTAACGTGGTCGGTATTCCAATGGTTGCACCGTTCCACGGCCGCGACAGCCGCTTTGGCACCAATCCGTTCTGTGTGATTTTCCCACGTAAAGATAATTTCCCACTGTTGCTTGATTACGCCACCAGCGCCATCGCATTTGGTAAAACTCGCGTCGCCTGGCATAAAGGTGTCCCCGTGCCGCCAGGCTGCCTGATTGATGTTAACGGCGTCCCGACGACAAATCCGGCGGTCATGCAGGAGTCGCCGTTGGGTTCGTTGTTGACCTTTGCCGAACATAAAGGCTACGCCCTGGCGGCGATGTGTGAAATTCTTGGCGGGGCGCTTTCTGGCGGTAAAACGACGCATCAGGAAACGTTACAAACCAGTCCCGATGCCATTCTTAACTGCATGACCACTATCATCATCAATCCGGAACTGTTCGGCGCGCCGGATTGTAGCGCGCAGACCGAAGCCTTTGCCGAGTGGGTGAAAGCTTCGCCGCATGATGAAGATAAGCCGATTTTGCTACCGGGTGAGTGGGAAGTGAACACGCGTCGCGAACGGCAGGAGTTGGGGATCCCATTGGATGCGGGAAGCTGGCAGGCCATTTGTGATGCGGCGCGACAGGTTGGTATGCCGGAAGAGACGTTGCAGGCTTTCTGTCAGCAGTTAGCCAGCTAAAAAAAAGCCCGTCCAGTGTCGGACGGGCAAACAAGGGTAACATAGGATCAATGAGGGTTAGAGCATATGCGTCTGTCGGCAAACAGACAGGGAAATACCTTTGCTGAATGTAGCGTAAACGCCATATCCGACCAACGGTTCGGATTTTGTAGGCCTGACAAGACGGGGTAGCGTCGCATCAGGCATCTGTTGTCGGATGCAGTCTAAACGTCTTATCCAACCTACGAATTACTTATAGATAACCGCAGTTCCGCTTAATTTATTGTTGTTGGTGGCAGAAGTGATGCTGTATCCACTCGCACCGGCAGCCGCAGCTTTTTCAGCCAGTTTCGCTTCCAGAGCATCGAGGGTGGACGCGCCATCGGCAGACACAACACCGATTTTATTCATGTTCTGGGCCTGAGATGACGTTACCGGCTCCGCCGCAAACACGCCAAATGACAGAGTTGAAAGAGCCATAGCAGCAACAACAGTTTTGATAGTTTTCATAATTAATCTCTCGCAGGTGATTTTGTTTAAGTGACGTTGTTTCGTCGATGTGATGAGTATCACGTTTTCTTACGAGAGATAAAATCGAAGAGAATTGACCACCTTGTTCAAATAAATTGATTGATATCTAACATGCTGATAATTCATTCATTTGTTGTATTTATGAATCATCTTTCTACCACGTGGCGGTCACGGCTGCGTTAAAGGCACGGAATGCCACGCAAAATACAAATTATACTGGCTCTACATTATGCCTGTTGTAGTTAACGTAACTGGCTGTCTTTCGAACCTCTGCGATTATATCCTGTATGAGCCGGCTTTTGTAAATCTTTCTCCTGCTGGCAATGAATGCATAAGCGCACGCCAGGAATGGCTTCCCGACGGGCCTGCGGGATGGGCGCGCCACACTCTTCACATTCATACAGGCTCTCGCCACGCGGAATTTCACCCCGAGCGCGGGCAATCGCATCTTCAATTGTACTGTTGATCTGTTCGTTGACGGCGTCATCGTTAGCCCAACCGGATGCCATATCGCCCTCCCCATATCAATGCTTGTACAGTTAAGTGTAGCTAATATAGGGGCGAACTCGGGCAGTTCAAGCGTCAGATCTCCGACCATTCCCGCAGCAGATTATGATAAAGATTGAGTAGCGACAGGATCTCTTCACTTTCGCCGTAGTGGCTTTTCAGCGACTGAATATTGTTGTCCAGTTCAAACAGCATGGCGCGCTTTTTATCATCGCGGATCATCGACTGGATCCACATAAATGATGCCACTCGCACGCCGCGGGTTACGGGTGTCACGCAATGCAGGCTGCTGGAGGGATACAACACCAGATCGCCTGCCGGGAGTTTTACCCGATGTTGCCCGAAGGTGTCATTAACGACCAGTTCGCCGCCGTCGTAGCTTTCTGGATCGCTTAAAAACAGCGTGGCAGAAAGGTCAGTGCGCATCCAGCCGTTTTGTGGATGGCTGCGTACTGCGCCATCCACATGAAAACCATAGGTTTCATTGTTCTGATAGCGATTAAACAGCGGCGTGGAAAGGGTACGCGGCAAGGCAGCGGCAAAGAACAAAGCATGTTGGTTAACCGCGTTCAGTACCTCATTTTGCAAGGCGGCGTACAGGGCGCTGCGTGTGTCTACCTGTTGATTGTTCTTAACTTGTGCGCCTTGTGCGCCGGTTGTGACGCGTCCATCTACCCATTCGGCTTGTTCCAGTTGTTCAAGAAAACGCGCGACGTCGTGTGGCGATAACACGCCGGGAATGTGGTACATCATACAAGTTCTCCAAAAAGTGGGGCTTTCACCCCACCCCGATTTTTAACAGCAGGTGCTTTGTTCATGCCGGATGCGGCGTGAACGCCTTATCCGGCCTACCAAATGATGTGAACTCAATGTGTTGCACAACCTTGTAGGCCTGATAAGCGCAGCGCATCAGGCAGTCCTGTTCTCGCCATCAACATTAGTGAGCCCTGCGCCCCACATCTGAATCAGAAATGCATATTGGCCGTGAGCAAGAAGGTTCTTGGCTCGCCCGGGTGATAACGGTATCCGCTCTTGTTAATTGAGGCGACGTAATCGGTATCAAACAGGTTGTAGACGTTTAGCTGGAAGTCGAGATTGCGATTGACGCGATACCCCAGTTTGGCATCGGCGACCCAATAACCTTCGGTAAACGCCGGAGTTCCCACCGCGCCGTCTGAACCTTTATGCATACTGCCGATATAGCGTGCGCCCGCGCCAACGGAGATATCATCGGTTGCCTGATACTGGCTCCATAAGGTAAAGGCGTGCTCCGGCGTATATGGCAGTGATGATGAACCATCCTGAGCCACATCCGCACCATTTTTAATGGTCGCTTTTTGCTGGGTATATCCGCCAATCATCTGCCACGCGGGAGTTATATTCCCGGCCACGGATATCTCATAGCCTTCGACGCGTTTCTTACCGTATTGTGAGTAAGTCCCGTCATCGTTTTGCTCAACTTCATTTTCGATATCAGTACGGAACAGCGCGGCGGTAAGCAACAGGCGTTTATCCAGCACCTGCCATTTGGTGCCAATCTCACTGGTTTTCGCTTTTTGCGGTTTAAAGTCGGTGCGACTGGCACTGTTACCGCTGCCAGACTGTGCAAGAGCGAAATTACTGCCGCCTGGTGGTTGTTGGGAAACAGCATAGTTCACATAGACATTGCCATTGTCTGTCAGGTGATACAGCGCCCCGGCTTTCCAGTTCTCCAGGTTGCCAGACTTCGCGGTGTCGACAGTGGTTACCGGAGAACCGTTTGCCACGCCAGTTGGGCAGGTGACGGCACCGCGACCAGTGCCGCCGCAGGCGGTAGCACTGTCATATTCAGTGTGATAATTGTCCAGTCGAACTCCGCCGTTCAGCTCAAAATCACGGGTGATTTGCAGCGTATCGAAGGCATAAATCGCAAAGGTATCTGTTTGACCGTTGGCATTGGCACCGTTGCGCGTCAGGCCGCCAGGATGAATGCTGCTGTCAGGATGATAAATATTCACCGCCGGTAACGTCACCGGATTAACCCCGTAGTTGGTCTGCGTTTCACGGGTAAATTCCACGCCGGTACTGACGTCATGACCGATAGAACCAGTATAAAATGTGGTGGTCAGGTTGGTCTGGTTGGTGAGAATTTTATTACTCACATCTTTGGTATTCGCCGTGCGTGACCACGTCCAGCTATTCACATCGCTGGTGGGCTGGGTAATATTTGATGCCCCGCCCATAATCGCCGTCATCAGGTAATCCTGCTTCACGCGCGACCAACGCGTAGTGTTGCGAATGGTGGTGTTATCGTTGATGTCGTGCTCAAAACGCATGGTAGCGGTGTCGGTGGTCGAATCGTCGTAATCGGAATCCGTCCCATAAAAGTTATGCGTATCAACTTTTCCGGAATGATTCAGTGCCGCCGTTCCCGCAGAAGGGGCGGAATAGCCCGGCAAACCGATGGTTGGAATACCGCCGTCTGGCGTGTTGTGCTGGGTGACATGCAGATAATTAAGATACAAACGATTCGCTGTACCGAGGCCAAAAGCTACGGAAGGGGCGACGCCGTAACGCTCATTTTTGACCTTATCGCGCCCGGCATCGTGCGTTTTTTCGCCCATTACATTCAGACGTACGGCGGTGGTGTCACCAATCACCTGGTTGACGTCCAGCGTGCCGCGACGGAACCAGGCACTACCAATACTGGCGGAGGCGTCAATGCCGGAATCATTACGCGGCTGTTTGCTGATCATATTGATCGAGCCAGTCGGCGCGCTGCGCCCGTAGTCGGTGCCGGACGGCCCTTTAATCACTTCGACCTGTTCGGTATTGAAGGTGTCGCGCGAAACGCTGCCAATATCTCGAATGCCATCGATATAAATACTGTTAGAGGTATCGGCACCACGCATATAAATGGCGTCGCCAGTGGTGGAGTTACCGTTCTCACCAGCAAAAAACGCACCCACGCCGGGGACGTTTTTGAGCGCGTCGGTAAGGTTGGTTGCGCCCTGATCTTTAATCACCTGTTCAGAAATCACCGTCATCGTGCGGGTAGTATCCGCTACCGGACGGGAGAATTTCGGATCGGCAGATTTAAGTGGCGCATAAAGCGAAGGCGTTGACGCCTCGACAACCAGTGTGTCATCAGCGTTGTTTTGCCCTTCGGCGGCGAGTGCCTGTGCCACAGGCGTGATGCCAATACAAAGGCCGGCAAAGAACGTGAGCGAATGAAATTGTCTGGCAGGGAAATTGCGATTGTTTTCCATTTTGCAGGTGACTTTTTCTTATATGTTGAAGTTTTCACTGTCACGAGAAAGCATCTCTGCGGATGCGATGCCACTGTTAATCCCGTAATAGCGCTCGTGCAAGTGATAATAATTTTGATAAGCATTATCACTTGGCGCGATTTTCTATCACCCCTGAAGCGAAAAGAAACACATTTATTTACATTTAGTTCATATTTGATGTTTTTTGATTACAAAATGGACGAAAACTGCATCCAGAGGCGAATGCAGTTACGTTGGTGTGGTTATTTGTAGATGGTTGCGGTACCGAACATCTGATCATTTCCTCCCGCGGAATTAATGACATAACCTTTCGCACCTTGTTCGCGCGCTTTTTCTGCCAGTTTATCCTCCAGATCGCTTAGGTTGGATGCGCCAGTTGCCGAAACGGTTCCGGCTGGCCTTAGTTGGCCGCTGTCCTGGTTACTCAGTGGTTGTGCGGCATAAGCCGTGACAGTGATTCCGCTCAGGACGGTGGCAATCAGTAGTGTGAGGCACTTTCTCATAATGACATCCTCATAAATACAACGGGTAGTGCCTGATAAGTGTAGGTCGCCTGCGCGATGCAAATGACGCAAAAAATTGACAGAGATGTGCTTATTTTTTGAACGATATATTTTTACAAAACAAGACAAATCAATAAGATACATGCTGCTGATTTTTATGATGAATTGCCATAAACCATAGTCATTCTAAGGTTTTTGGAAATGATAAACGCAGCCAAATATTTACCCTGTAGCGTTATGCGGGTATCTTACGCCGCTGCTTAAAGGAGAATGCTATGTCTGCCCAGAAACCGGGGTTACACCCGCGCAACCGTCATCACAGTCGCTACGATCTTGCCACGCTTTGTCAGGTCAATCCTGAACTGAAGCAATTCCTCACGCTTACTCCTGCCGGGGAACAAAGCGTAGACTTCGCCAATCCACTGGCGGTGAAGGCGCTCAACAAGGCATTGCTGGCGCATTTTTACGCCGTGGCGAACTGGGATATTCCGGACGGTTTCCTCTGCCCGCCAGTGCCGGGCCGGGCGGATTATATTCATCACCTGGCTGATTTACTGGCAGAAGCAACAGGAACGATTCCAGCCAATGCCAGCATTCTGGATATCGGCGTTGGTGCGAACTGTATTTATCCGCTGATTGGCGTACATGAATATGGCTGGCGTTTTACTGGCAGTGAAACCAGCAGCCAGGCGTTAAGCAGCGCGCAGGCGATCATCAGTGCTAATCCAGGTCTTAACCGTGCGATCCGTCTGCGTCGGCAGAAAGAGAGCGGGGCAATTTTTAACGGTATCATCCACAAAAACGAGCAATACGACGCCACCTTGTGTAACCCGCCGTTCCACGATTCCGCCGCTGCGGCACGGGCTGGTAGTGAGCGTAAACGCCGTAACCTGGGGCTGAACAAAGACGATGCACTGAACTTTGGTGGTCAGCAACAGGAGCTGTGGTGTGAAGGCGGTGAAGTGGCCTTTATCAAAAAGATGATTGAAGAGAGTAAAGGCTTCGCGAAGCAGGTGATGTGGTTTACCTCACTGGTTTCTCGTGGCGAAAACTTACCGCCACTTTATCGCGCACTGACGGATGTTGGTGCGGTGAAGGTGGTCAAAAAAGAGATGGCCCAGGGGCAAAAGCAGAGTCGTTTCATAGCCTGGACCTTTATGAACGACGAGCAGCGCCGTCGTTTTGTCAATCGCCAGCGTTAAAGCGTTGGCTCCCCCGGCGGCAACGGTTCTACGGGGGCCGCGCCCGGAGCTGGCAGCACCTGATAAGTCTGTACCGGAGCACGAACGCCAGCCAGGTCGAAATGCTTTTTCACCTGGCTGTCGAGGGCAAAGCGGACCGTCCACTGTTTGAGTGGCAGCGTGGTGAATGACACGCGCAGCGTAAACGCGGTATTGCTTAAGCCGACAATTCCGGCAAAGTTCGGCTCACCGATAATCAGCCCACGAATTTCTTCGTTTTCCATCAATTCCGCTACCGCATCTTTCAGTGCCTGATTGGCTTTATCAGCATCTTCATGGCGATCAACATCGTAATTTGCCACCACCGAACCAATACCGCGGACAAAGTTGGCAAAGGTGGTAATCGAAGACCACGGAATGATGTGATACGCCCCGGTATCCTGGCGCACGCCAACGGAGCGAATTGACATCCGTTCCACCGTACCCGTCAACGGCCCGATGGTAACTAAATCTCCGGTATTCATGCCGTTTTCAAACTGAATAAATACCCCGGTGATGATATCTTTCACCAGCGTTTGCGAACCGAAAGAGATAGCCAGACCTAATGCCCCGGCACCTGCCAGCAGCGGCGCAATATTGACGCCGATTTCCGACAACACAATCATGATGGTGATGGTACTGATGATCACCGCCAGCGCGTTGCGAAACAGCGTCAGCAGGGTACGCGTGCGGGCGCTGGGCAGCGGACGGCCATGAATATCTGAAGCCAGCCGGTTTTCGATCAAACTGGCGAGCACTGTCCAACCAACCGCCGAGAAGAAAAGAATGAGCGCGATGCGGATCAGGATATCCACGGTTTTCTGCCCCGCACCGTTTTGCAGCCAGTTCCAGAAATCGAATAATCCCCATGCGCTCAACAACAACATAACTGCCACGCAGACCGTCAGAATACGCGCCGTTTTCAGCGTCGCCGACAGCCAGCCGTTCAGCCGTTTTTGCAGTTCCGGATAGCTACGCTGAGTATGTGGCGAGAGAGTGATGGTCTTCGCCAGCCAGCGGGAAAACATGCCGGAAACAAACGCCGCGATAGCAATAATCGCCAGGCTGCGTACCGTCGCGCCCATCATAAATTTCAGGCTGTTTCCCGGATCGAACAACGAAAAGAAAAACAGCACGATAAAATAGGCGCTTGCCAGCCAGTGCCACACCAGCGCAAAGGCGCGGATAAACAGGCTGAAAAAGGCCAGCGAGTGTTCCGCAAAGTTGAGCAAATGTTGGGTGATCTCTTTTTTATTGTGAAAGATCAGGTACAGCGCCCAGACAGTCATACACAGCATGATTACCACGTTTGCCAGCGCGCCTGTCTGTACATTCACCTGATTAGAGATAATCGGCACTGCCACGATCAGGCCATAACCTATCAGACTGCTTAACCAGCTCAGGCGGCGACTCCAGTAACGGGCGCTCTCATCCTGGATGTTAAACGGGCGCAGCTCCGCCACGTTCGGGCAGAAAATCAGGCGTAAAACCGCTTTGAAAAATTCAATCAGGGCGAAAGCATTAAGGAACAAACTTTGTTGAAAGGCGATGGTGCGACTGCCCGCATTCAGGTTATCGCTTAAAACCTGACCGACAAATAACGTCAAAGCCAATAACAGCAGGTCGATAATAAACGCCCCGATAATCATCGCCGGGAGCTGCAACCAGTTACTGCGCTCGCGATTTTTTTGCCGCGCCCACTGGCCCATTTTGCGATACAGCGGCAGTGCGAACAGGCGAATCAGCCAGTAAAAACAAAACACTAACACCGCTAACATTGAAAAATGGGTCAGCGCATTGCTGAAGGTTTGTGGATTAAACGGTTTATGCGGGGAGCCGGTGATATTGCGATAAAGTTGCCCGAAGCGGGCGGAAAGGGCTTCACCATAATGACGGCTGACTTCGGTGACCTTTTGCAGCACGGTTTGCTCTTCAACCAGCGTCGGCGGCACGATCTTCGGTACCGGTTCCGCAGGGGGCGTAGCGGCGACGGTACGCAACTGGTCGATCAACTCTTTGCGAGATGTGTCGTTATCCAGCACATCCGCCAGTGCGCCATAGGCCGCTTTTTTTTGTTCGATATCCGGTTCCGGGGCCGGTTCTGAGGCTGAATCCGATGAGGCTGTGGTTGTAACGCCGGGTATGGATACCGCGTGGGCAGGTGCGCCCAGCAGGCAGAAGAGGATGAACAGGATCCACCGCATGACTCCTCCAGTGAGAAAACAGAGCAAAAAGATAAGTATAGATGCTGGGGGAGGGGCGATTTTAAATGAGAGGAATCTGGTGTGCCTCCCTTTCGGGTGAAAGGGAGGAAGGGACATTTAGCAGGTTGTTGACAACGTGCGGGCTTTTTTGCCGGATGGGCGTGAACGCCTTATCTGTCCTACAAGTTCATGCAATTTCAATAAGTTGCTATATATCCTGTAGGCCTGATAAGCGTAGCGCATCAGGCAATGTGTCTTATTAAGAGACGTGCTGTAAAAATTCCTGTAAACGCTGGCTCGGTGGGTTCTTGATCAACACCTGTGGATCGCCATCTTCTGCAATCCGGCCTTTGTCGATAAAGATCAGGCGCGAAGCCACTTTCTCGGCAAAACCGATTTCGTGGGTCACGATCACCATCGTCATCCCTTCTTCAGCCAGATCCTGCATAACCTTCAGCACTTCATGGCGCAGTTCCGGATCAAGAGCTGATGTCGGTTCATCGAACAGCATCATTTTCGGTTTTACCGCCAGCGCACGGGCAATCGCCACACGCTGTTGCTGACCACCAGAAAGCTCGGAAGGGTAGTGGTGGGCGCGTTCCGCCAGACCGACTTTCGCCAGCAGTTCACGAGCCAGTTTTTCCGCGTCTTTTTTGTTCGCACCACGTACACGCAGCGGACCAAACATCACGTTTTCCAGCGCCGTCAGATGTGGGAAAAGGTAAAACTGCTGAAACACCATGCCCGCTTCCTGACGAATCAAACGCTCGTCAACTTTCGGGTCGTTAACTTTCAGACCATCGACAATCAGATCGCCGGAGGTTATCTCTTCCAGTTTGTTGATGCAGCGCAGCAGAGTCGATTTACCGGAACCGGAAGGCCCGATAATCACCACCACTTCACCCTGGGCAATGTTCAAATCGATATTGTGCAGCACCTGGGTAGGACCAAAATGCTTGGAGACGTTTTTAAATTCAATCACAGGATTTTCATCCTTCTTTCCAGACGACGCAGAATAAAACTCAGCACCAGGGTAATAATCAAATAGAACACCGCAACGGCGCTCCAGATCTCAAGGGCGCGGAAGTTACCGGCAATAATTTCTTGCCCCTGACGGGTCAGTTCCGCCACGCCGATAACAATAAACAATGAGGTATCTTTAATGCTGATGATCCACTGGTTACCCAGCGGTGGCAGCATGCGGCGCAGTGCCAGCGGTAAAATCACGTAGCGAATGGTTTCCCAACGTGAAAGGCCGAGCGCCAGTCCTGCTTCACGAAAACCTTTGTGGATTGACAGCACCGCACCACGCGTGATTTCCGCAATGTACGCGCCGGAGTTGATCATGATGGTGACCACCGCCGCAGTAAACGGGTCGATGCGTAAGTCGTTAAACGCCATCGGCAGGGCGAAGTAGATAAACATCACCTGGACGACGATAGGTGTGCCGCGGATCACTTCAATAAAGACCAGCGCGACGTGGTTGGCTATCCAACCACCGAAGGTGCGTGCAAAACCTGCCGCCAGGCCGATTACAAGGCCGCCAGCCAGACCGAGGACAGAAATCCACAGGGTCATTTTGGCGCCTTCAATCAGAAGCGGAATGGCAGGCCAGATGGCACTCCAGTCAAACTGCATATGTTGTTCCTGTTACCGTGGTGTAAATACCCTGAGCCAGAAGACTGGCTGGGCGAAACGCAGGCCCGGTATGCAAAAGGCCACCGGGCCATAAATTAAAGGCAGTAATTATTTCGGTTCAGTACCGAACCATTTTTTGTAGATTTCGTTGTAAGTTCCGTTTTCGCGCAGGGTTTTCAACGCGCCATTGACTTTGTCACGCAGCTCGTCGCTACCTTTCGGGAAAGCAATACCGTATTGCTGTGCTTCCAGAGAGTCACCCACCGCTTTGAACTGGCCATTACCGGCGGTTTTGATGAAGTACAGAATGTTTGGTGTATCGTGCAGGACGGCGTCTGCGCGGTTAGTACCCAGTTCCATATAAGCGTTATCGATGTTCGGGAACTGTCGCAGATCTTTGGTTTTGATGTTCGTCTTCGCGTAATCAACGGAGCCCGTGCCGCTCTTCACAGCAACCACTTTTCCGTCGAGATCTTTCACGCTTTTCACATCGTTATTGTTCGCTTTCACCATCACTAACAGGCCGCTTTTGTAGTAGCCGTCAGAGAAATCGATCGCTTTTTTACGCTCGTCGGTAATAGTGATACCCGCCAGCGCCAGATCGATGTTTTTGGTTTGCAATGCCGGGATGATGCCGCTGAAATCCATCGGTTTCAGTTCGTAATCCAGCTTCAGTTCTTTGGCGATTGCCGCCCACAGATCGACATCAAAGCCCACGTATTTGTCGCCCTGTTTAAATTCAAACGGAACGAAAGCGGTATCTGTCGCGACAACTAATTTTTTATCTGCGGCATGGGAAGAAACCGCAAAAGCCAGGGTCAGTGCTGCCAGTGAAACTTTTAATACAGACTTCATAGCATTTCCTTTTTTCTATCCACGGGACGATCCCCTGCGTAACACTTACCTATATGAAAAAATCGTGCCAGTTTTGCAACTCATTGATTTTTCGAAAAGCGATGAAAACTCATTGCACGATTTATGAGGCAACACCGTTGGATTGCACCATTCTGGGGCGCCAAAGTGGTGCGCTAAAATAGTGCAGTCAACACAGTGATTATTTAGCGTAAATCCTGATGAAAAAACAATCTTTATGTAACGATTGTGTGATGTTGTTGATACAAAAAAATTACTTTATCGGAAGGGAAGGGCGACGGGATGCACTAAAAAAGTGCGTAGAAGCAGGCAGCAAAACAAAACGGCCTCCTGTCAGGAAGCCGCTTTCTAAATCTATTAGCGATGGATTAAGACCGATGACAAACGCAAAACTGCCTGATGCACTACGCTTATCAGGCCTACATAGTTCATGCAATATATTGAATTTGCTTGTTTTTGTAGGCCGGATAAGGCGTTCACGCCGTATCCGGCATGAACAAGCGCACTTTATCAACCATCTGAATTCATCAGCGATGGAGTTATTCGATATTAGACTCGATAAACCACAAGAATTTATCCAGGTCGCGGGAAGCGGCGGTCAGGATATCTGCGGTGTCGTCATCTTTCGCTTCGCCAATCGCTTTGCGCACGTCGTTGGCAACAATCGCGTAACGATCAGCCAGTTCTTTCAGGTGATCCTGTACGCTGTGGATATCCAGCGGGTAGCTTTTCAGCGGGGTTTTGCTGTTAATAACTTGAGTGGTACCAAGGGCAACGCCGCCTAGCTGCACCGCGCGCTCTGCCATGGTATCCAGATGATCGGTCAGTGCGGTACGGAAACCATCCAGCATCTCATGCACGGCAATGAAGTTAGCGCCGCGCATGTTCCAGTGCGCTTGTTTGGTAATCAAAGAGAGATCAATAAACTGGATAACCTGGCGATTCAGCAACTCAACTGTCGCTTTCTTCTCGCTGTCAGAGACATCGTTGCGGGTATAAAGCAGATTGGTCGCTTTTGCTTTGACTAATTTAGCGGTACTCATAATTTCATATCCTCTTGATGTTGTGTCCCAGTAATTAACGAGACTAAGTATAGCACCGCCCTGGTGTTCCGCTATTCTGGCTGTCCCTATCACACTAATAGTGGTAACAAGCGTAAAAAATAAAAACCATATAAATTCACATAGTTATGTATATTGCCAGCAACGATTCTTATTTTCTTTTTTACGCGAACTATTCACAGAGAATAGGTTTTTGGAGAACAAGATATATAAAAAAGGACGGGAGGAGGATTCGTGTAATATTCTGCATGGTTATGCATAACCATGCAGAAAGGCAGGTTTAATTAATATCTAATTCTTTAATTTTAGTCTCTTTGCGCGCTGTCAGCGTTGAGCCCATTGAGGCACAAATAATCGCGCCGAGGGCCAGCAGTTGTATTGGCGCCAATGTCTCACCGAGGAAAATCATTCCGGAAATGGCAGCCAGCGCAGGTTCCATACTCATTAGCGTACCAAATGTCCGTGTCGGCAAACGGGTGAGCGCAATCATCTCAAGGGAATAGGGCAGAGCGGTAGAGAGGATAGCGACAGCCAGACCCAATGGAACAACCGACCAGTGCCAGAGTGCCTCTCCGGCCTGGAATGCGCCAATCGGCACGAAAATAAGCGCCGCAATCAGCGAGCCGATTGCCACCGTCGCCGGGCCGTGTTCCGCCCCGGCGCGTTGCCCACTTAATATATAGATAGCCCAACAAGCACCGGCACCGAGCGCCAACGCACAGCCAGCCAGGTCGACATGTGAAACATCCTGCCCCAGCGGCAGCAGGAACCACAGGCCGAGAACCACCAGTACAACCCAAACAAAGTCTACGGGGCGACGAGAAGAGAACAGCGCCACTGCCAGTGGCCCGGTGAACTCCAGCGCCACCGCAATCCCAAGCGGCACGGTCTGAATAGAAAGATAAAAAAGATAGTTCATTCCACCCAGTGAGACGCCGTAAAACAACAGCGGCAAGCGCTGTTCTTTGGCAAACCGCAATCGCCACGGTTTAAAGAATGCGATAAGAATCAGCGTTCCCAGTGCCAGACGCAGTGCAGTCACGCCCGGCGCGCCAACCAATGGAAAAAGCGATTTTGCTAATGAAGCCCCACCCTGAATAGACGCCATGGCAACGAGCAATATGACTATCGGTAACCAGACCGGCATTTTACGTAATGTCCCTGGCATCCGTTCCCCCCATAAATGTGTATAGTCAGATAAAGCGAGGAGTGTACTGGATATAACCAAAACTGGTTGAGCATTTGTTGAAAAAATTTTCCCCCGTTTTGACTAAAATGCGCCAGGATTGATTGATTCATCAGCTTGGTGATTAGGAATAATCTGGATGAATGGCAGTGAAAATATGCGTAATACTTAAGCAGCTCACTGAAAAAATGATTTAAATTTAGATGGATAGCGGCATGTGGAAACGTTCTGTTACATGAAATAGCCCGTTAGACATCACAAATCGCGAAGAGTTTCCCATTAATTTTTGATATATTTAAAGCTTAGGACTTATTTGAATCACATTTGAGGTGGTTATGAAAAAAATTGCATGTCTTTCAGCACTGGCCGCAGTTCTGGCTTTCACCGCAGGTACTTCCGTAGCTGCAACTTCTACCGTAACTGGCGGTTACGCTCAGAGTGACGCTCAGGGCAAAATGAACAAAATGGGCGGTTTCAACCTGAAATACCGCTATGAAGAAGACAACAGCCCGCTGGGTGTGATCGGTTCTTTCACTTACACTGAAAAAAGTCGTACTAACAGTGCAGGCGATTACAACAAAACCCAGTACTACGGCATCACCGCTGGTCCGGCATACCGCATCAACGACTGGGCGAGCATCTACGGTGTTGTAGGTGTGGGCTACGGTAAATTCCAGGACACCAACTACCCGACCTATAAACACGACACCAGCGACTACGGTTTCTCCTACGGCGCAGGTCTGCAGTTCAACCCAATCGAAAACGTTGCGCTGGACTTCTCTTACGAGCAGAGCCGTATTCGTAGCGTTGACGTAGGCACCTGGATTGCCGGTGTTGGTTACCGCTTCTAATCACTTCGGTGATATAAAAAATCCGCCTCTCGGGGCGGATTTTTTATCTTAAGATTTCGGGTCGAAAATATCGGTTCCCAGATGGTTGTAATCCACCTTCTGTAACTGGAAGTTGGTGATGTATATCGGCCCGGCTTTCTTCTCGGAAATAAACGGGTAGTTGATGTTGATTTCCTGCGCTTTAATTCCCGTCCACTGAGAGAAAAAACCTAAGAAATCATTGGCTGAACGGCGGGCTTTAATCACCCGGTGCGCTTTATCGTCGCTGGAAATGACCATAAAAGGCACCTGAAAATTCTGCTGATATTTATCATCGTGGGCCAGGTATTGCACTTCTTTTCCGCGTTCTTTAAAGGCTAAACCGTGGTCTGAAAAATAAACCATGGAGAAACTGCTGCCGCTGTTGCGTAACTGGTCGTACAGTTTGCGCAGTAAATCGTCCGTTTGCGTCATGGTATAGAGATAGCACGATGTTTCTTTCGATTGTACAAAGGTTTCGTATTTGCCTTGTGTCCGGTCGCAGGCCTGAGGATGTGAGCCCATCAGATGCAAAACAATCAGTTGCGGCTGCGAATGTTCTTCCGCCAATACCTGAGCGGTCATTGCCAGTAGTTCTTCGTCTTTGGCATTCTTATCTGCTTCAAAATTACCATTTTTCAGGAAGTACACTTCATCTGCACGTTTAGCGATGCTGGCGATAGCCGTATCGTATTCACCTATTTGCCCTTGATTAGAAAACCACCAGGTCTGGAATCCTGCCCGGTTGGCCAGGGTCACAAAGTTATCCTGAAACTGTGGCTTGCCATCGACCACGCGGTTAAGCGTTAATCCGAGAGATTTCTGCGTGGAGCCACTGGCAGCAATGTAATCAGCAAAAATCAGGCCGTTAACGCTGCTGGCAAACGGGGTATTGTTCCAGTGACCGCCAAAGGCACCGAGGGCATCGCGACGTGCGCTTTCGCCAATGACCACCACATAAGTGTGATATTTTGGTTTAACTGCAGTGACTGTCCAGGTATCTTTCATCCCGGAAAGCTTTGCCATCCGTTCTTGCTCTTCAATCACCTCGTTATTATTGACGATGACATCCTTAGCAAAACGAAATACCGGATAACCGGTGTCTT
This sequence comes from Escherichia whittamii, assembly GCF_014836715.1. Taxonomy (GTDB): domain Bacteria; phylum Pseudomonadota; class Gammaproteobacteria; order Enterobacterales; family Enterobacteriaceae; genus Escherichia; species Escherichia whittamii. Next base: position 70,960 of record NZ_JACSQI010000012.1, on the reverse strand, counting down.
TGAGTTTAAATACGCCGCCCCAGGCGAGATTTTGAACCGGAGCGACAAAAAATGTCGCCACACTGAATACCAGGCACAGGCTGTCGAATTTATTCCAGCGTGCTTTTTCATTCTCTTTTTTCCGCCTGATCGCAATCACGCCGAGTGCAAAAATAAATAAGCCGACCAGATAGCTATACCACGGGAAGATCGTAAGAATTTCGGTCGACTCTTCCATATTGGTGGAATGCAGCGCCAGCAAGGTATTGAAGTTAGGCGCACCGTACGCCTGAGCAAAAGGAAAATAACAGGCCGCCACCAGCGAACAGACGCCTATTAAGGTTTTTTGCACGCGCGGCAACATCCGCCATAGCAAAAGCAAAATGGCAGTAAAAGCGGCGGTATAGAGAAAACTAAAGGGATAACCTAAACCAAGGTTAATCAATAGCGACTGTAAAAAGTAGAACGCAGTCCACGGGCTAAAAGCCTGGCTACGGGAAACAAGCGATTCTTTAAGGGTTAAGTTCATATGCCACTATCGTAACAAACGCCATGTGCTTACCCTGGCGTCAAGGGTCAATACCTGCAAGAGTGCGTGAAGAGGGGGAAGGGTCCGCATCTGCGAGCCGCAATATACGCAGGGCTGCAAGAAGATAGAGCGAGCCGCCGTTCAGGTCAACTACTGAGGAACAAATCTTTTGCGAAGAGAATAGCAATACCGATAAAAAGTGGGGGAATTCAATCCTGAACAATTTATGCCTGCAATAAAGCAGGAGTGAAGCGGCGTACCGCGACGCCGCTATTTATTGGAGGGTTTATCCTGCTGCGGTTTGTTGTTGACCATATCGCACAACATCGAGAGCAGCATTAACCGTACTTTAAAGGGAGAGTGACTAAACACGCGCATACACCTCTTGAACTCATTCATAAGACCTCCTGACTTGCTAATCCCGTCGGTCCTTGAGGGATGATTGCATTACATACAGATATAGCACAGGCTATATTATATAGCTATTGCTAAAACGTTAATTTTTTGTGCCTTCGCAACTCTGGTTTACAATGTGTGCACGAAATGAGAACGCTATCCATGCGTCACCATAATGAGGAAGCACAATGAGTCGTCGCGCAGGTACGCCAACAGCAAAAAAAGTGACGCAGTTAGTGAACGTGGAAGAGCACGTTGAAGGATTCCGCCAGGTCAGAGAGGCACATCGTCGTGAACTTATCGACGATTACGTTGAGCTGATTTCTGACCTGATGAGGGAGGTTGGAGAAGCGCGTCAGGTTGATATGGCCGCCCGTCTGGGTGTCTCTCAACCTACGGTGGCTAAAATGCTTAAGCGACTGGCGACAATGGGATTGATTGAAATGATCCCCTGGCGTGGCGTGTTTTTAACGGTGGAAGGGGAGAAACTGGCACAGGAAAGCCGCGAGCGGCACCATATAGTTGAAAACTTCTTGCTGGTATTGGGGGTTAGCCCGGAAATCGCCCGTCGCGACGCGGAAGGCATGGAGCACCATGTCAGTGAGGAGACGCTGGACGCCTTTCGTTTGTTTACCCAGAAACACGGTGCCAAATGAGTCTGCCTTTTTTACACACGCTGCAAGGCGATCGCTTTTTTCAGTTATTAATTCTCGTTGGCATCGGATTAAGTTTTTTCGTTCCTTTCACACCTAAGTCCTGGCCTGGTGCTATTGACTGGCACACCATCATCACCTTAAGTGGCCTGATGCTGCTGACCAAAGGCGTCGAGTTAAGCGGTTATTTTGATGTGCTTGGGCGCAAAATGGTGCGCCGTTTTGCTACTGAGCGCCGGCTGGCGATGTTTATGGTGCTGGCAGCGGCGCTGCTTTCTACGTTTCTGACCAACGATGTCGCGCTGTTTATTGTTGTTCCGCTGACCATCACGCTAAAAAGACTGTGTGAGATACCGGTTAATCGGCTGATTATTTTCGAGGCGCTGGCGGTGAATGCCGGATCGTTGCTGACGCCGATTGGCAATCCGCAAAATATCCTAATCTGGGGATGCTCTGGTCTTTCGTTTGTCGGTTTTATTGCCCAAATGGCTCCGCTGGCTGGTGCGATGATGCTGACACTACTGCTGCTGTGTTGGTGTTGCTTCCCTGGAAAGGCGCTGCAATATCATACGGGTACGCAAATGCCGGAGTGGAAACCACGACTGGTGTGGAGTTGTCTGGGGTTGTATATCGTCTTTCTTATGGCACTTGAGCTAAAACAAGAGCTGTGGGGACTGGTGATTGTGGCGGCGGGGTTTACGCTGCTGGCGCGTCGCGTGATACTGAGTGTGGACTGGACGCTGCTGCTGGTGTTTATGGCGATGTTTATTGACGTCCATTTACTGACCCAGCTTCCGGCATTACAGGGCGTGTTGAGCAACGTGAGTCATTTATCTGAACCTGGATTATGGCTGACGGCGATTGGTTTATCGCAGGTAATCAGTAACGTGCCGAGCACGATTTTGCTGCTGAACTATGTGCCGCCGTCATTGTTGCTGGCATGGGCGGTAAACGTAGGTGGCTTTGGTTTATTACCCGGATCGCTGGCAAATTTGATTGCGTTACGGATGGCGAACGATCGCCGTATCTGGTGGCGTTTCCATCTCTATTCAATACCGATGCTGCTGTGGGCGGCGCTGGTGGGATATGTTTTGTTGGTGATGATCCCGGCAGTGTAAGAGCCGGCAAATAAAAAAGGCGGATTATGAGTCCGCCTCTGATTGTTGGTAATACGCGCTTTGTTCATGCCGGATGCGGCGTTAACGCCTTATCCGGCCTACAAAATCAATATATCGCAGGTTCTTCGTAGGCCTGATAAGCGTAGCGCATCAGGCGGATTATTACTCCGCCTTTTGCTTTACGTTTTGACGATTAATTCAGACGAACCGGCATCCCGGAACGGTTTTTAATCGCTTCATCCAGAACAACCTGATCAACGTCTGGCTGGCCAGTTACTGTCTGCACGCTCTTCGTCAGAGTAATCGGTACAATTTCCTTACCTTCAAACTGGGCTTCGGTGGTAGACAGTGGGTTATGGACTTCAATGTAACGGCTGCCGTCTGGCTCAGTAGTCGCTTTTACCGGCTCATCAATAAACTGCACGCGAGTACCGACTGGCACTTTCTCGAACAGGAATTTAATGTCTTCGTTACGCAGACGTACACAGCCGTGGCTTACGCGCAAACCGATACCGAAGTTAGCGTTGGTGCCGTGGATAGCGTACAGGCGACCGATGTACAGTGCGTACAGCCCCATCGGGTTATCCGGGCCAGCCGGAACGACAGCCGGAAGCGGTTCGCCCGCTGCGCGGTACTCTGCGTGCATTTTGGCGGTCGGTGTCCAGGTCGGGCCTGCTTTCTTACGCTCTACTTTGGTGGTCCAGTTGATAGGTGTGTCTTTACCTAACTGACCAATGCCGATCGGCAGCACGATAACGGTGTTGGTCCCTTTCGGATAGTAATACAGACGCATCTCTGCGCTGTTAATCACAATGCCTTCATGAACAGTGTCCGGCAGGATCAGTTGCTGCGGAATGTTCAGTACGGTGCCGCCTTTCGGCAGGAAGGTATCTACTCCAGGGTTCGCTTCCATCATGTTGGAAAGCCCCATCTGGTACTCGGCCGCAAAATACTCCAGCGGCTGAGTGTTACCTTCAGGGATAGTGATCACCTGATTCTGACCAACCAGGCGACTCCCGTCGGTTGGCAGAGGATAAGTTACCGCAGAGGCGGTACTGCAAAAGCCGACAACAGCGAAGGCCGCTGCGAATAATGTTTTCAATTTCATATTCATGTTAAGCGAGATTTAGTGCCTGGCAGGCCATTAGGTTGAGAATCTTAGAGTATTGGAAGCGCATTATATGTTCATTCCAGCTAACAGTGAAATCAGATGTGTACGAAATCACATTTTTTGCCTTTGGGAAGAGTGTAGACCTTAAGCGGCAAGCGGGATCTTCTTTCAGACTTATGGCATAATACGCGGTTTGTCATATCTCTTTTCAGGATACGCCTGTGTTAGTTTCCAGTAACGTCACCATGCAGTTCGGCAGTAAGCCGTTGTTTGAAAACATTTCCGTCAAATTTGGCGGCGGCAACCGTTACGGCCTGATTGGCGCGAACGGTAGTGGTAAATCCACCTTTATGAAAATCCTCGGCGGCGACCTTGAGCCGACGCTGGGTAACGTTTCCCTCGATCCGAATGAGCGCATTGGTAAGCTGCGCCAGGATCAATTTGCCTTTGAAGAGTACACCGTGCTGGATACGGTGATCATGGGGCATAAAGAGTTGTGGGAAGTGAAGCAGGAGCGCGACCGCATCTATGCTTTGCCGGAAATGAGCGAAGAAGATGGCTATAAAGTGGCCGATCTGGAAGTGAAATACGGCGAAATGGACGGTTACTCTGCGGAAGCGCGCGCCGGTGAGTTGTTGCTCGGCGTGGGTATTCCAGTGGAACAACACTACGGTCCAATGAGCGAAGTGGCGCCAGGCTGGAAACTGCGTGTGTTGCTGGCGCAGGCGCTGTTTGCCGATCCGGACATCCTCCTTCTCGACGAACCGACCAACAACCTGGACATCGACACCATTCGTTGGCTGGAGCAGGTGCTGAACGAGCGTGACAGCACCATGATCATCATTTCGCACGACCGTCACTTCCTCAACATGGTTTGTACCCACATGGCGGATCTGGATTACGGCGAACTGCGCGTTTATCCGGGTAACTACGATGAGTACATGACGGCGGCGACCCAGGCGCGCGAACGTCTACTGGCTGATAACGCCAAGAAGAAAGCGCAGATTGCCGAGCTGCAATCCTTCGTTAGCCGCTTTAGCGCTAACGCCTCGAAATCTCGTCAGGCAACTTCGCGTGCGCGTCAGATTGATAAAATCAAACTGGAAGAGGTAAAAGCCTCCAGCCGTCAGAACCCGTTCATCCGTTTTGAGCAGGATAAGAAACTGTTCCGTAACGCGCTGGAAGTAGAAGGGCTGACCAAAGGGTTTGATAACGGTCCGCTGTTTAAAAATCTCAACCTGCTGCTGGAAGTGGGTGAAAAGCTGGCGGTGCTCGGTACCAACGGCGTCGGTAAATCTACGCTGCTGAAAACGCTGGTGGGCGATCTGCAACCGGATAGCGGCACCGTAAAATGGTCTGAGAACGCGCGCATTGGTTACTATGCGCAGGATCACGAATATGAGTTCGATAATGATCTGACCGTGTTCGAATGGATGAGCCAGTGGAAGCAGGAAGGCGATGACGAGCAGGCGGTGCGCAGCATTCTTGGCCGTTTGTTGTTCAGCCAGGACGACATCAAAAAACCTGCCAAAGTGCTTTCCGGTGGTGAAAAAGGCCGTATGCTGTTTGGTAAGTTAATGATGCAGAAACCGAATATTCTGATCATGGACGAACCGACCAACCACCTGGATATGGAATCTATCGAGTCGCTGAACATGGCGCTGGAACTGTATCAGGGTACGCTGATCTTTGTTTCTCACGACCGTGAGTTTGTAAGTTCACTGGCGACCCGCATTCTGGAAATCACTCCGGAACGCGTGATCGACTTTAGCGGTAATTACGAAGATTATCTGCGTAGCAGAGGGATCGAGTAATATTATGCTGGCTCTACAGAGATAATCTCTGTGGGGCCGCGCTACATTCAAGGTATATTATGTGGAAGAGACAGCTCACTTTCTGAATATCGACTGGATGATCGTTTACCTTCAAAGTTTATAAAATAAAGGGGTGTCTCATTTTTAAAATGTCAATAAATATCAATAATTGTGCCCACACTATTCTTTGTTTTAACCCAAACAGATTGATTAATATAAAATTTCAAATCCGGCACGGTGTGATATATCACTGGATCGATTTTAAATGTTTTCTCGCCATAGATTACTGAACACCATTTATCATCAATTCGTATACATTTAAATATCTTTCCTGCTGGTTTTAAGTTAATAAACTCCAGGAGATCATCAGGCGAGACTAAATGACTTCCATGTTCAGGATACCAGTTACATATACCATAATGCTCAATAACCTCCAGATTTTTAATCTCCATAATATGTATGTCCTGATTTTTATAAGCTAAACATCTTCGCTAGGGTAATTTTCAATGTTATTTATAATTTCATGGCATTCTCATTAACATTTCTTTTAATCTGGTTATAAGGGTTAAATCGTTATTGCAATCCAAAGGCGTTAAATAGCCCAGGGCCGGAACTTTATTCTCAATCCAGGCAAGATAATACCCCTCACCAATCTTTCCATAAATGACACTTGCCAATATTAAATCATTATTAAATTTCCTTGCTAATTCTTGTACTTTTTCAATGTCTTTATACTCTTTATATAAATTTGAGAAAATAATCCAATTATCATTTCCTGAGTAGTATATTTCCAAGTGATGCATTTTGATAACCCTTAAATAATGTTAGATCAAAACCTATTGTATCCCTTGCTAAAGGCGTAGAGATATTAGCATGCCCTGTATTGACTTCCCAGCCTCCGATCTGATGAGTAACATTATGCAAGTCGGTGAAACAACGTTTATGAAATTGCGTGATCCCCTTGATAATGAATATTACTTACAGAGACCTGGAACCACATTAGTGGTTGAGCTGATTGAAGAAGATGAGTGTAACGCTCATTGAGAAATCGGGGCAATTGCCCCGGCTCTCGTTAAAGAGTAAAAGGCGGTTTATTTTCCAGCACTGCCTGAATCACATTCAGCGCGCCTTCATGATTATTGTCATCCGTAGCGTAATGAGCGATTTGTTTAATACTTTCAGCAGCATTGCCCATCGCAAAAGAATAACGCGCCATTTTTAACATTTCGGCGTCGTTACCGCTGTCGCCAATCGCTACCACATTTTGCGGTGACAAATCCCAGCGTTTTATCAACCGTGAAATACCGTTCGCTTTATGCAGGCCGGGTATAATCAGGTCAATAAACCCAAAACCACTGGTCACCGGTTTCATAATTCCGTCGAGTGCAATGTGCAGTTTGTCTATCACTAATGGGATTTGTTCATCCGGCAGGTTGAGCGAAAATTTGAACAGCACATCGTCAATGTCCTGGTAATCCTTTACAGGTTTCAGGCGATGGTAGTGTTTTGCCATCAGGGCGACAAAAGCTTCTGGCGCATTCTCACTGACATAGGCACTTTGCAGACCACAGGCGACAAAATTTAGCTGTTTATCTTTCAGCAGCTCACCAATGACAATTTGCGATTCATGCCGGGTCAACTCGCCGTGAAACAGTTGTTTGCCATGTTCGTAAACCAGCGCGCCGTTTTCTGCGACAAATGAGATTTCATCCTTTAGCTCAGGAAAGAAGGAAATAAGCTGATAATACTGATTACCACTGGCGACAACGAACTCAATACCGCGTTTTTTAAATTCCTGATACTGCGCCATAAAACGCTCATGATTGTACGTTTTGGCGTCGTTTAGAAAAGTACCGTCCATGTCTGTGACGATAACTTTTACGCTCATAGAAGTGCTCCTGGCAATGAATGCAAACCGCCACAGTGTAATAACAATGTGACGCAGGACACAAATTTATTTCGAATGAAAGAGAGAGTGAAATTGATGATGTGAATGATTTGGCCCGGCGACGACGCCGCCGGGCTAAGGGGATTACAGCATATGTTCGGTACGGGCGATGATATCGTCCTGCGCTTCCGGCGACAGGGCGGTGAAGAAGGCGGAATAGCCCGCGACGCGTACCACCAGATCGCGGTATTGATCCGGATGTTTTTTCGCTTCCAGCAATGTTTCGCGGGAAACAATGTTGTACTGAATGTGCCAGCCTTTATGCACTTCAAAGAAGGTGCGCAGCAGGATCATCAGTTTCTGCTTATCAGATTCATTTTCCAGCGTCGCCGGATTCAGTTTCTGGTTGAGCAACACGCCGCCAAGAATCGCTGCCGTAGGCAGTTTCCCCACCGAGCCAATGACCGCCGTTGGGCCGAGATGGTCGGTACCGGAGGCTGGGCTTGCGCCTTCTGCCAGCGGAGTATGCGCTTTACGCCCGTCCGGCGTTGCCATCGTCTGCGCGCCAAACGGTACGTTAGCGGAAATAGATGACGTACCTGCGTAATAATTGCCGCCGATCGGGCCACGACCGTAGCGTGGGTTATGGTACTGTTTCAGTTCGTCGATATAGGTCTGATAAGCGCGAGCGAGCAGCGTATCGACGCTATCATCGTCATTGCCGTACTTCGGCGCGCCGTTAATCAAACGCTGACGCAATTGCTCGTGAGTCAGACCGTCGAAGTCTTCCGCCAGTGCGGTCGCCAGTTGTTGCTGACCAATCGCGCCCTGTTCGAATACCAGTTTCTTCACTGCCGCCAGGCTGTTGCCGAGATTAGCAATACCGACCTGTAAGCCAGATACCCAGTCATATTTTGCGCCACCTTGCTTAATACTCTTCGCCCGCTCAATACAGTCATCCACCAGCGCCGAGCAGAGAATATCGTGCACGTTCTCTTCCAGCATGGTATCGACGACATATTCGATTTCGATTGATTTGCGGGTGTAGTAACGGATTTGCGTATCCCACGCGTCCATTACTTCATTGAAGTTGTTGAAGTTACCCGCTGACAACGCTTTTTCTTGTGGCAGGAACACTTTGCCGCTGGTGGCATCACGACCGCCTTCCAGCGCCGCCAGCATTACGCGGGCGAAGTTGATAAAGCTCATGCCGGTGCAGCGATAGCCCCATTTACCGCCGACGGCGGTTTCGATACAGCCAATCGCTGCGTAGTCGTAAGCGTCCTGCGGTTCAATACCGAGTTTGATAAATTCTGGGATCACGATTTCATCGTTGTTGAACGCGGGCATCCCGAAGCCGCAGCGGATCACCTGCACGCAGGCGTCGAGGAAATCGTTGCTCATTCCCGCGTGGTAGCGCACGCTGAGGTTAGGCTGAGTCGAACGCAGGCGACCGCAGGATTCGAGGATCGCGTAAGAGAGTGGATTCACTGCGTCCATCGGCTGACCATCAACCAGATTTTGCCCACCAATGGTGACGTTCTGATACAGCGGGCTTCCCGCAGAGGCTTTTGAGTGCGAGCCGGAGCGGATCTTGTTCACTTCCAGCAGTTTCAGCCAGCAACTATGCAGCATTTCGATGGCGTGTTCACGATCCAGCGTCTGGTTGAGTTCAACGTCGCGGCGATAGTACGGATAGAGATACTGATCCATACGACCAAACGACACCGAGTGACCGTTAGATTCAATCTGCAAAATCAACTGGATGAAGTAGCACAGTTGCAGCGCCTGCCAGAAAGTCTGCGGCGGCTGGTGGGCGATAAGGTCGCAGTTTTCTGCTATCGCCAGCAGTTCATCGCGACGGCTTTCGCGGGTTTCGGTGGCGGCCATTTCACGCGCCAGAGCAGCGAAACGTTCAATGTGTTCACTGACGGCCACCAGTACGATATCTATAGCTTTCAGGAACTGCTCGCCATGCAAATCTTCCAGCACTGTCAGGTTGATACGCGAGCGACGCTCCGCCACTTTCTCGCGCAGACCATCAAGCCCTTTTTCCAGCAACAGCGGGAAATTGACTGCCAGGTGCGCGTCGCCGGAAGTCATATTGCCTTCCGCTTTAATGATTCCGGTCGCCAGTAGGCCTTTTTGCTCATCGGTAAACATGCCATAGCAGCGATCCTGCACGGTCTGACCGCGCCACCACGGGCATACTTCATGCAGAACACGTTTGTTCTCTTCGCTCACTGCAAAACCAGCGCCGGGACGATCCGCCAGATCATCAATCTCTTTTTCGATCCACGACACGGTATATTCCGGGAAGATCGGCGCGGCGCGAACTTCGCTTGCCTGGTTGCCGATGATCAACTCATCGTGTTTGATCCAGATGGTGCGGTTAGCCAGGTGGTGTGCCAGCGCCAGCGCGCGACGTACCGGGATTGGCTTATCGAGATGTTGTTGATACATCTCGGTATAGTGCTGCGCGCGTTCGGTACAGACCGGCGGTTTCACAATATGCACCAGCGCGTTTTTGTGCGCTTTAATGCGGTCGCTGAGGGTGTCCAGTTTCAGTGTTGTCATGATTGTTATCCTCGTAAGGTCGCGGTTAACCCTTTCTGGCAGGCATACTGCTGGGCAAAGTCGAGCAGTTCTGGCGCATCAAGCGGTTTTTCCGGGGCGTCATAGGGCAGATTAAGTAAGTGATATTTGTTGATGCCCAGCGTGTGGTAGGGCAAGAAATGGATTTCGTTAACGTGCAGTTCACTGGCGGCAAAATCAGTAATGGCTTTCACCGCGGCTTCATCGGCATTAAAGCCTTGAATCAGCGGCACGCGAATAATGATTTTTTTGCCCGCCGCCGCGAGTTTTTTCAGGTTATCCAGTACTCTCGCAGCATTGCCGTCGGTCCACTGTTTAAACGGCACGTCGGCAACGTGTTTTAAATCGGCAAGAAACAGATCAATATACGGCAGAGAAGGGGCGATATATTTCCACGGCACATGCAGACAGGTTTCTACCGCAGTATGAATACCAGCCTCGTGGCTGGCTTGCAGTAGTGCCATTGCCATTTCCGGCTGCATAAACGGCTCACCACCGGAAAGCGTTAAGCCACCGCCGCTGCGATCGTAAAACGGTTTGTCGCGCAGAACGGTCGCCATGATCTCCTCAACGCTTTTCGCTTCACCGCACACGGTTAATGCCTGAGTCGGACAGCAGTCGGTCAGTGCCGTCAGATGTTCAGGCGTTAATTTTTCCCTATGAATAAGCAAGCCATTCAGCGCGCGCTCAATCACTTCCGGCGCGGTCTTCGAGCATAGTTCGCAACCTTCCAGGCACAGACGCGCGTCATATAGCAGGTCCTGCGTGCGGGCGCGGCTTTCCGGGTTCTGACACCAGCGGCAGCCCAGTGAGCACCCCTTAAGAAAAACTACCGTGCGGATACCGGGACCGTCGTGGGTCGAATAGCGCTGAATATTGAAAATCATAGAAGCCCTCTCTTTTCGTTCAAACATTAAATTACTTTCGAATAAAAGTTAGATTGATGTGCGTCAACTGTTCAGAGAGTTTTCTCGTGATAGTCTGCATTCAGACAAAAGTAGATTTAGAGGATGACTATGGAACTGTATCTGGATACTTCAGACGTCGCCGCAGTGAAGGCGCTGGCGCGTGTTTTTCCGTTGGCGGGCGTGACCACTAACCCAAGTATTGTGGCGGCAGGTAAGAAGCCTCTGGAAGTTTTACTTCCTGAGTTACATGAGGCAATGGGCGGACAGGGGCGTTTGTTTGCCCAGGTCATGTCTACTACTGCTGAAGGTATGGTGAATGATGCGCGTAAACTGCGTTCTATTATTACGGATATCGTGGTTAAAGTACCTGTGACTGCCGAAGGGCTGGCAGCGATTAAGCTATTAAAAGCGGAAGGTATTCCGACGCTGGGTACGGCGGTGTATGGCGCGGCGCAAGGGCTGTTGTCGGCGCTGGCAGGTGCGGAGTATGTTGCGCCTTACGTCAACCGAATTGATGCCCAGGGCGGAAGTGGTATTCAGACGGTGACCGACTTACACCAGTTACTGAAAATGCATGCGCCACAGGCGAAAGTGCTGGCAGCCAGTTTCAAAACCCCGCGTCAGGCGCTGGACTGCTTACTGGTGGGATGTGAATCAATCACGCTGCCGCTGGATGTTGCGCAACAGATGATTAGCTATCCGGCCGTTGATGCCGCTGTAGCGAAGTTTGAGCAGGACTGGCAGGGGGCTTTTGGCAGAACGTCGCTTTAACAGGGCGCTTGTCATCCTCATAAATTAATTATGACCTGGCGGAGGGCAACAATGCCCGATGCGGCGCTGTCGCGTCTTATCATGCCTGGAAATCTGCGTTCGAACCGTAGGTCGGATAAGGCGTTTACGCCACATCCGACATCAGGAACACATTGCCGGATGCGGCGCCTGGCGCGTAACAGATGGCAATTACTGCCCGCACACCTCACATCCCGGATTGCGCATCAGTTTCATTTCACGGAACTGACAGGTCATCGCATCGTACATAACGATTTTTCCGCTGGCAGATTTGCCATAACCAGCCAGCAGTTTAATCGCTTCCATTGCCTGTAATGAACCAATCACCCCAATCAACGGTGCCATCACGCCCGCTTCTACGCAGGTTAACGCGTTTTCGCCAAACAGATGACTCAGACAACGGTAACATGGCTCGCCATCCTGGTAAGTAAAAACGGTGATTTGACCTTCCATACGAATTGCCGCGCCGGAAACCAGCGGCACCTTTGCGGCAAAACAGCCTGCGTTCAGTTGATTACGTACCGCAACGTTATCCGTACAGTCGAGTACCAGATCGTGTTTTGCAATCATCGCAGCAAGTTCAGCGTCATCAAGCAGTGCATTGACTGGCGTAATAGAAATATGCGGATTGATACGCGCCAGGGCGTCACGGGCGGATACCACCTTCGGTTGCCCGACCGTAGCATCACTGTGCAGTGTCTGGCGTTGCAGATTTGAGAGCGAAACCGTGTCGAAGTCGAGCAGCGTCAGGTTGCCGACGCCTGCGCTTGCCAGATATTGCGAGGCAGCACAGCCGAGGCCGCCCAGGCCGACGACCAGCACACGCGCCTCTTTCAACGCCTCCTGACCGTCAAAATCAAAACCACGCAGGATGATTTGCCGGTTGTAGCGCAGCATCTCCTGATCGCTGAGTTCCGCCATTACAGGCCTCCGAACAACGCGTTAAAGGGCTCGACTTCCACCCATTCGCCCGCTTCAACATTGCCGCGATCGCGTTCCAGCACGATAAAGCAGTTGCCGAGGCTAAAGGAGCTAAATATATGTGAACCCTGATGCCCGGTGGTCGTGACTTCCAGTTCGCCGTCGGCGTTGCGTTGCAGCACGCCGCGCTGGAAATCAAGACGTCCGGGGGATTTCTTCAGGCGAGAAGCCGTGCGTACACGCTGACGCGCAGGCAGGCCGCTGGCGGTATTGCCGCTTAATTTTGCCAGTAACGGTTGTACCAGTTGGTAGAAAGTCAGCGTCGCTGAAACCGGGTTGCCCGGCAATCCGCAGAACCAGCTATTAGAGAGTTTACCAAACGCGAACGGTTTGCCTGGTTTAATCGCCAGCTTCCAGAATGCGATTTCGCCCAGCTCTTCGAGAATGGTTTTGGTGTAATCCGCCTCACCGACCGAAACACCGCCGGAACTGATCACCACATCCGCCTGGCTGTCTGCTTCAATAAATGCCGCACGTAATGCGTTCGGGTCGTCACGGATAATCCCTAAGTTGATTACCTCGCAACCTAACTGTTCCAGCATCAGATGCACGGCCAGACGGTTGGTATCGTAGATTTGCCCGTCGCCCAGCGGCTGACCGGGTAGCTGGAGTTCATCGCCCGTGGAAAATAGCGCCACTCGCACTTTACGAATCACCGGAACTTCGGCAATCCCTAGCGAAGCAATCACTGGCAGTTCAGCGGTAGTCAGGCGAGTGCCTGCAGGGAAAACTACTGCGCCCGCAGAAATATCTTCACCGCGATGACGAATATTTTGCCCGCTACGCACTTCAGCGGTAAAACGCACGCCATTGTCCGTGAGTTCAGTCTGTTCCTGCATTACCACCGCTTCACAGCTTTCCGGCACCGGCGCGCCAGTCATAATGCGAATGCAGGTGCCAGCGGGCCACTCGCCATGATAAGGCTGACCGGCAAACGACTTCCCGGCAACGGGCAGCGGTTGTCCGGAGGCGATATCGGCCAAACGTACCGCGTAGCCGTCCATTGCAGAGTTATCAAACCCTGGGACATCCAGCGGCGAAATCACATCGCTCGCCAGAATACGGCCAAAACACTGTACCAGTGGCAGCGTTTCCTGGGCGGTCAGTGGGGTAACGCGAGAAAGCATCTCATTAAGCGCGGTGTCGAGCGACATCAATCCGGTGGTAAATTCCATGAAAACACTCCTGCGGAGGCAAAATCGAATTCGCCTATTATGTCAGAAAAACGTTTCAGACTGTATGCCACCTCGGTCGTAGAGCAGACGCTCGCCTTTACATGCGATATACATCTTTCTATATTCAAAAATTGAATGAGTAATTCATAAAAATTCTGATATTTATAGCAAAAGTGGCGAGCCACCCTTAATGGACGAAGACTATGGGCAAAGCAGTCATTGCAATCCACGGCGGCGCAGGCGCAATTAGCCGCGCACAGATGAGTCTGCAACAGGAATTACGCTACATTGAGGCGCTGTCTGCCATTGTTGAAACCGGACAGCAAATGCTCGAAGCGGGCGAAAGCGCGCTGGATGTAGTGACAGAAGCGGTGCGCCTGCTGGAAGAGTGTCCGCTCTTTAACGCTGGAATTGGCGCCGTTTTTACGCGTGATGAAACCCATGAACTGGATGCCTGTGTGATGGATGGCAACACACTGAAAGCGGGGGCGGTGGCGGGTGTTAGCCATCTGCGCAACCCGATTCTTGCAGCCCGTCTGGTAATGGAGCAAAGCCCGCATGTGATGATGATTGGCGAGGGGGCGGAAAACTTTGCTTTTTCTCATGGCATGGAGCGCGTTTCGCCGGAGATTTTCTCCACGCCTTTGCGTTATGAACAGCTGCTGGCGGCGCGTGAGGGAGGGGAAACTGTCCTCGACCATCGCGGCGCTCCGCTGGATGAAAAACAGAAAATGGGTACGGTGGGAGCCGTGGCTTTGGATTTACACGGCAATCTGGCGGCAGCTACGTCCACGGGCGGAATGACCAATAAATTACCCGGGCGAGTGGGCGACAGTCCTTTAGTTGGAGCCGGATGCTACGCCAATAACGCCAGTGTGGCGGTTTCTTGTACCGGTACGGGCGAAGTCTTCATTCGCGCGCTGGCGGCGTATGACATCAGCGCGTTAATGGATTATGGCGGTCTAAGCCTCGCGGAAGCCTGCGAGCGGGTGGTGATGGAAAAACTCCCTGCGCTTGGCGGCAGCGGTGGCTTAATCGCTATCGACCACGAAGGTAACGTTGCGCTACCGTTTAATACTGAAGGAATGTATCGCGCCTGGGGCTACGCAGGCGATACACCAACCACCGGTATCTACCGTGAAAAAGGGGACACCGTTGCCACACAGTGATGAACTTGATGTCGGTGAAGTACTGGCGGTCGATAATCTCAATATTGCCTTTAGGCAGGACCAGCAGAAAATGGCTGCAGTGCGCAATCTTTCTTTTCGTTTGCGACGCGGTGAGACGCTGGCCATTGTCGGGGAATCAGGTTCCGGTAAATCCGTCACAGCACTGGCATTGATACGTCTATTGGAACAAGCAGGCGGTCTGGTGCAGTGCGATAAAATGCTGTTGCGGCGACGCAGTCGTGAAGTGATTGAGCTTAACGAGCAGAGTGCCAGGCAAATACAGCATGTGCGCGGTGCAGATATAGCGATGATTTTTCAGGAGCCGATGACCTCGCTGAATCCGGTATTTACCGTCGGCGAACAGATTGCCGAGTCAATCCGTTTGCATCAAAACGCCAGTCGTGAACAGGCGATGGTAGAGGCGAAGCGGATGCTGGATCAGGTTCGCATCCCGGAAGCACAAACCATTCTTTCGCGTTATCCGCATCAACTCTCCGGCGGAATGCGCCAGCGAGTGATGATTGCAATGGCGCTGTCATGTCGTCCGGCGGTGCTGATTGCCGATGAGCCGACCACCGCGCTGGATGTCACCATTCAGGCGCAGATCCTGCAATTAATCAAAGTATTGCAAAAAGAGATGTCGATGGGCGTCATCTTTATCACTCACGACATGGGCGTGGTGGCGGAGATAGCCGATCGGGTGTTGGTGATGTATCAGGGCGAAGCGGTCGAAACGGGCAGCGTCGAACAGATTTTTCATGCGCCAGAGCATCCTTATACCCGCGCGCTGTTGGCTGCCGTACCGCAGTTGGGGGCGATGAAAGGGCAAGATTATCCTCGCCGTTTCCCGCTGATATCGCTTGAACATCCGGAAAAACAGGAATGGCCTGTCGAGCAGAAAACGGTGGTTGACGGCGAACCTGTTTTACAGGTGCGTAATCTGGTGACCCGTTTCCCTTTACGTAGCGGCTTACTGAATCGCGTAACGCGAGAAGTGCATGCGGTTGAGAAGGTCAGTTTTGATCTCTGGCCGGGCGAAACGTTGTCGCTGGTGGGCGAGTCCGGGAGTGGCAAATCAACCACCGGTCGAGCGTTGCTGCGCCTGGTTGAATCCCAGGGCGGCGAAATCATCTTCAAAGGGCAGCGAATCGATACCCTTTCACCTGGCAAACTGCAGGCATTGCGTCGCGACATCCAGTTTATTTTTCAGGATCCTTACGCCTCGTTGGACCCGCGCCAGACGGTTGGCGATTCGATAATGGAACCGCTGCGTGTGCACGGTTTATTGCAGGGTAAAGAAGCTGCTGCACGCGTTGCGTGGTTGCTGGAGCGCGTTGGCCTGTTACCTGAACATGCGTGGCGTTACCCGCATGAGTTTTCCGGCGGTCAGCGCCAGCGCATCTGCATTGCTCGCGCGTTGGCGCTGAATCCGAAAGTGATCATTGCCGATGAAGCCGTTTCAGCGCTGGATGTTTCTATCCGCGGGCAAATCATCAACTTGTTGCTCGATCTCCAGCGTGATTTTGGCATCGCCTTTTTGTTTATCTCCCATGATATGGCCGTTGTAGAGCGGATCAGTCATCGCGTGGCGGTGATGTATCTCGGGCAAATCGTTGAAATTGGTCCACGGCGTGCGGTCTTTGAAAATCCGCAGCACCCTTATACACGTAAGTTACTGGCGGCAGTTCCGGTCGCTGAACCGTCCCGACTACGACCGCAGCGCGTGCTGCTGTCAGACGATCTTCCCAGCAACATTCATCTGCGTGGCGAAGAGGTTGCAGCCGCCTCGTTGCAATGCGTCGGGCCGGGGCATTACGTCGCGCAACCACAATCAGAGTACGCATTTTTGCGTAGATAACATTCAGGCGGAGAATAAAATGGCAAGAGCTGTACACCGTAGTGGGTTAGTGGCGCTGGGCATTGCCGCAGCGTTGATGACATCTTGTGCATTTGCTGCCAAAGATGTGGTTGTGGCAGTGGGATCGAACTTCACTACGCTCGATCCATATGACGCGAATGACACGTTGTCGCAGGCAGTGGCGAAATCTTTTTATCAGGGGCTGTTCGGTCTGGATAAAGAGATGAAACTGAAAAACGTACTAGCTGAGGGTTATACCGTTTCCGATGACGGCCTTACTTACACCGTGAAATTGCGCGAAGGGATTAAGTTCCAGGATGGCACCGACTTCAACGCAGCGGCGGTAAAAGCGAATCTGGAGCGGGCCAGCGATCCGGCGAATCATCTTAAACGCTATAACCTGTATAAAAATATTGCCAAAACTGAAGCGCTCGATCCGACAACGGTGAAGATTACGCTCAAGCAACCGTTCTCCGCGTTTATTAACATCCTCGCTCACCCGGCGACAGCGATGATTTCACCTGCGGCGCTGGATAAATATGGCAAGGAGATCGGTTTTCATCCGGTGGGAACCGGACCGTATGAACTGGATACCTGGAATCAGACCGATTTTGTGAAGGTTAAAAAATTCGCTGATTACTGGCAGCCAGGCTTGCCCAAACTGGACAGCATCACCTGGCGTCCGGTGGCGGATAACAACACCCGCGCGGCAATGCTGCAAACCGGTGAAGCGCAGTTTGCTTTCCCCATCCCTTATGAACAAGCAGCGCTACTGGAAAAGAATAAAAATATCGAGCTGATGGCCAGCCCGTCGATTATGCAGCGTTATATCAGCATGAACGTGACGCAGAAACCATTCGATAACCCAAAAGTGCGTGAGGCGTTGAATTACGCTATCAACCGTCAGGCGCTGGTGAAAGTGGCCTTCGCGGGATATGCCGTTCCTGCCACTGGTGTGGTGCCACCGAGTATTGCCTACGCGCAAAGTTATAAACCGTGGCCTTACGATCCGGCTAAAGCGCGCGAACTATTGAAAGAGGCGGGATATCCCAACGGTTTCAGTACCACACTGTGGTCATCACATAATCACAGTACCGCGCAGAAAGTGCTGCAATTTACCCAGCAACAGCTAGCGCAGGTGGGGATTAAAGCTCAGGTAACGGCGATGGATGCCGGGCAGCGAGCGGCGGAAGTTGAAGGTAAAGGGCAGAAAGAGAGCGGTGTGCGAATGTTCTACACTGGCTGGTCGGCTTCGACTGGTGAAGCTGACTGGGCGCTATCGCCGCTGTTTGCCTCGCAGAACTGGCCGCCGACGCAGTTTAATACCGCGTTTTACAGCAATAAGCAGGTGGATGACGAGCTTGCCCAGGCGCTGAAAACCAACGATCCGGCGGAAAAGGCGCGCTTGTATAAGGCGGCGCAGGATACCATCTGGCAAGAGTCGCCGTGGATCCCGCTGGTGGTAGAAAAACTGGTGTCGGCCCACAGTAAAAAACTGACCGGTTTTTGGATAATGCCAGACACCGGCTTCAGCTTTGAAGATGCGGATTTGCAATAAGCAACGCAGGGAGTGGAATGCTTAATTACGTTATCAAACGCTTACTGGGGTTGATTCCGACGCTGTTTGTCGTCTCGGTGCTGGTGTTTTTATTTGTCCACATGCTGCCCGGCGATCCGGCGCGATTGATTGCTGGACCCGAAGCTGATGCGCAGGTTATAGAACTGGTGCGTCAGCAGCTGGGGCTGGATCAGCCGCTGTATCACCAGTTCTGGCATTACATCACCAATGCTGTGCAGGGGGATTTTGGCCTGTCGATGGTGTCGCGTCGCCCGGTTGCCGAGGAGATTGCCAGTCGCTTCATGCCTACGCTGTGGTTGACCATTACCAGTATGACCTGGGCGGTGCTGTTCGGTATGGCGGCTGGTATTATCGCCGCCGTCTGGCGTAACCGTTGGCCGGATCGATTAAGTATGACCATCGCGGTATCAGGGATTTCATTTCCGGCATTTGCGCTCGGAATATTGCTGATTCAGGTTGTCTCTGTTGAACTTGGCTGGTTGCCTACCGTAGGTGCAGACAGTTGGCAGCACTACATATTACCTTCTCTGACGCTCGGCGCGGCGGTGGCTTCAGTGATGGCGCGTTTTACCCGCGCCTCGTTTGTCGACGTTTTAAGTGAAGATTATATGCGTACCGCGAGGGCGAAAGGGGTGAGCGAAACCTGGGTTGTCCTCAAACATGGTCTGCGCAATGCCATGATCCCGGTGGTCACCATGATGGGATTGCAGTTTGGCTTTTTGCTCGGCGGCTCCATCGTAGTGGAGAAAGTATTTAACTGGCCCGGACTTGGGCGCTTACTGGTCGATTCGGTAGAAATGCGTGATTACCCGGTGATTCAGGCAGAAATTCTGCTCTTCTCGCTGGAGTTTATTCTTATCAACTTAGTGGTGGATGTGCTTTACGCCGCCATTAACCCGGCTATCAGGTACAAGTAAGGATGCGATTATTTAACTGGCGACGTCAGGCGGTGTTAAACGCTATGCCACTGGTAAAACCTGACCAGGTACGTACACCGTGGCATGAGTTCTGGCGACGTTTTCGCCGTCAGCATATGGCGATGGCTGCCGCACTGTTCGTCATTTTGTTGATTGTGGTGGCTATTTTCGCCCGCTGGATAGCCCCCTATGATGCCGAAAATTATTTCGATTATGACAACCTGAATAACGGTCCTTCTTTGCAGCACTGGTTTGGCGTCGACTCGCTGGGGCGTGATATTTTCAGCCGTGTCCTGGTTGGCGCGCAAATCTCGCTGGCGGCGGGGGTGTTTGCTGTCTTTATCGGTGCGGCGATCGGTACGCTATTGGGCTTACTGGCGGGATATTACGAGGGCTGGTGGGATCGGCTGATTATGCGTATTTGCGATGTGCTGTTTGCTTTCCCGGGCATATTACTGGCGATTGCTGTCGTTGCGGTGTTAGGAAGCGGCATTGCTAACGTGATTATCGCTGTAGCCATCTTTTCCATTCCTGCTTTTGCCCGCCTGGTGCGCGGCAACACGCTAGTGTTGAAACAGCAAACTTTTATTGAATCGGCGCGCAGTATTGGTGCCAGCGATATGACCATCTTGTTGCGCCATATCTTGCCCGGGACTGTCTCTTCCATTGTCGTCTTTTTCACTATGCGTATTGGCACTTCGATCATCTCGGCTGCCAGCCTTTCATTTCTCGGCCTGGGGGCGCAGCCGCCGACACCAGAATGGGGAGCTATGCTCAATGAAGCGCGAGCGGATATGGTCATTGCCCCGCATGTGGCGGTTTTCCCGGCACTCGCTATCTTCCTGACCGTGCTGGCTTTCAACTTGCTGGGCGATGGCTTACGCGACGCGCTGGACCCGAAAATTAAAGCATAGTCACAGCAGAATATTGCTTAATAATGTAATGGCGTCATAGGAAATTATTGCTATACGCAAGTGTTGTAACTTTCTGCCGATTTTGTAGAATCAGATTAATGGGTAAATATGCTGCTTTAAAAGTCTATTTATGCAGCGGGGCAGCGTGCTGATAGTTATTTTGTTACGTGTATTAACATGCTTAGTTTATACGAAAAAATAAAGATAAGACTGATTATTTTATTTTTGTTGGCTACGCTGTCATTTATTGGTCTTTTTTTCATCATTAACTATCAGTTGGTATCGGAAAGGGCGGTAAAACGTGCTGATAGCCGCTTTGAACTTATTCAAAAAAATGTAGGTTATTTTTTTAAAGATATTGAGCGTTCGGCCTTAACGTTAAAGGATTCGCTGTATTTATTGAAAAACAGTGAGGAGATTAAACGTGCCGTCATTCTGAAAATGGAAATGATGCCATTTCTGGATTCGGTAGGATTGGTACTGGATGATAATAAATATTATCTCTTTTCACGTCGGGCGAATGATAAGATCCTTGTTTACCACCAGGAAAAAGTAAATGGGCCGCTTGTCGATGAGGCAGGACGCGTCATCTTTGCCGACTTTAACCCGTCGCAGCGGCCCTGGTCGGTGGCATCAGATGACTCGGTCAGTAGCTGGAATCCGGCTTACAACTGCTTTGATCGCCCAGGGAAAAAGTGTATCTCTTTTACCCTACGAATTAATGGCAAAGACCGTGACTTACTGGCGGTTAATAAGATTCATGTCGACTTAAACTGGCGCTATCTGAATGAATATCTTGATCAAATCAGTTCGAATGATGAAGTGCTGTTTTTAAAACAAGGCCATGAGATCATCGCCAAAAACCAACTCGCCCGTGAAAAACTGATTATTTATAATAGCGAAGGAAATTATAACATTATTGATTCTTTCGACACGGAATATATCGCAAGAACATCTGAAGTTCCAAATAACGCGTTGTTCGAAATATATTTTTATTATCCAACAGGTAATTTATTTAACGCATCAGATAAACTCTTTTATCTACCATTTGCGTTTATTATTATCGTATTGCTATTGGTTTACTTAATGACCACGCGAGTGTTTCGGCGACAATTTTCCGAAATGACAGAACTGGTCAATACGCTGGAGTTTTTGCCCGATTCTACTGAACAAATGCAGGCGCTGAAAATCCGTGAAGGCGATGCGAAAGAGATTATCAGCATCAAAAATTCCATAGCGGAAATGAAAGACGCTGAAATTGAACGTTCGAATAAGCTGCTCTCGCTAATCTCCTACGATCAGGAGAGTGGTTTTATCAAAAACATGGCGATTATTGAATCTAATAATAGCCAGTATCTGGCTGTCGGGATCATCAAACTGTGCGGGCTGGAAGCCGTCGAAGCTGTGTTTGGCGTTGAGGAACGCAATAAAATCGTCAGGAAACTGTGTCAGCGAATTGCCGAGAAGTATGCGCAATGCTGTGACATCGTGACATTCAATGCCGATCTCTATTTATTATTATGCCGGGAAAATGTACAGACCTTTACCCGCAAAATAGCGATGGTAGATGATTTCGACAGCAGCTTTGGTTACCGCAATCTGCGTATACACAAATCTGCCATTTGTGAACCATTGAAGGGTGAAAACGTCTGGAGTTATGCCGAAAAACTCAAGCTGGCGATTTCCAGTATCCGTGACCATATGTTCTCTGAGTTTATTTTTTGTGATGACGCAAAACTCAACGAAATTGAAGAGAATATCTGGATTGCGCGCAATATTCGCCATGCGATGAAGAAAGGTGAACTATTTTTAGTCTATCAACCGATTGTTGATATTAAAACCAGAGACATTATCGGCGCAGAAGCATTATGCCGCTGGATCTCTGCGGAACGAGGAATAATCTCACCGCAGAAGTTTATTACGATTGCTGAAGATATTGGGTTTATCAATGAACTTGGTTATCAAATTATTAAAACCGCGATGGGTGAATTCAGGCATTTTAGTGAGCGTGCGGCCCTGAAGGACGGTTTCTTGCTGCATATTAATGTTTCGCCCTGGCAGTTAAACGAACCACACTTTCATGAGCATTTTACAACTATCATGAAAGAACATGATCTGCAGGCGAATAGTATTTGTATTGAGATCACTGAAACAGTGATCGAACGAATTAGTGAACATTTTTATCTCAATATTGCACAACTGCGTAAACAAGGGGTTGGGATATCGATTGATGACTTTGGCACAGGGCTGTCAAACCTGAAACGTTTTTATGAAATTAACCCTGACAGCATAAAAGTGGACTCGCAATTTACTGGCGATATTTTCGGCACCGCGGGAAAAATTTTACGCATTATCTTCGACCTGGCACGCTATAACCAGATTCCGGTGATTGCAGAAGGTGTTGAGAGCGAAGAAGTTGCGCGTGAATTAATGAAATTAGGCTGTGTTCAGGCCCAGGGGTATCTGTACCAGAAGCCTATGCCATTCTCTGCCTGGGATAAAAGTGGAAAGTTAGTAAAAGAGTAGTTTAGGTATGTCCAGAATCAATAAATTCGTACTTACAGTCAGTCTGCTGATTTTTATTATGATTTCGGCAGTTGCCTGCGGGATCTACACTCAAATGGTGAAAGAACGGGTGTATGGCCTGAAACAGTCCGTTATTGATACTGCTTTTGCGGTGGCAAATATTGCTGAATATCGGCGTAGTGTGGCAATTGATCTCATCAATACGCTAAATCCTACGGAAGAACAATTGCTGATTGGCTTACGCACAGCCTACGCCGATTCGATTTCTCCTTCTTATTTGTATGATGTTGGTCCTTATCTGATTTCCAGTGATGAATGTATCCAGGTAAAGGAATACGAGAATAACTATTGTGCAAATATCATGCAGGTGGTTAAGTATTTGCATGTTAAGAATACCGGGTTTATCTCTTTTGACGGTAAAACCTTCGTCTATTATCTCTACCCGGTTACCCATAATCGCAGTCTGATATTTTTACTAGGGCTGGAGCGTTTTTCTTTACTGTCAAAATCGCTGGCAATGGACAGCGATAACCTGATGTTCTCACTTTTTAAGAATGGCAAATCGGTTACTGGTGATGAATATAATGCCAAAAACGCCATTTTCACTGTTTCGGAAGCGATGGAGCATTTCTCCTATTTGCCGACAGGATTGTATGTATTTGCCTATAAAAAAGACGTTTATGTTCAGGTGTGTACGTTGATCATCTTCTTTGCCGCATTGGTGGCTGTTATATCGGGAACCAGCTGCCTCTATCTGGTACGCAGAGTGATCAATTGTGGCATTGTTGAAAAAGAAGCCATTATTAATAACCATTATGACCGCGTACTGGACGGTGGACTTTTCTTTTCGGCGGCGGATGTCAAAAAACTCTACAGTATGTATAACTCAGCGTTTCTTGACGACCTGACGAAAGCGATGGGCAGAAAATCCTTTGATGAAGACTTAAAAGCTTTGCCGGAAAAAGGCGGATATTTGTGCCTGTTTGACGTCGATAAATTCAAAAACATTAACGACACCTTCGGTCATTTGCTGGGCGATGAAGTGTTGATTAAGGTTGTGAAAATCCTTAAATCACAAATTCCAGTGGATAAAGGCAAAGTCTATCGTTTTGGTGGCGACGAATTTGCTGTGATTTATACAGGTGGAACGCTGGAAGAGTTGCTATCGATATTAAAAGAAATCGTTAATTTCCAGGTGGGGAGCATTAATTTAAGCACCAGCATCGGCGTAGCGCATTCAAATGAATGTACCACCGTTGAGCGGCTGAAAATGCTGGCGGATGAGCGTCTGTATAAGAGTAAGAAAAACGGCAGGGCGCAGATTAGCTGGCAATAATGTTTATTAGCAGGCCGGGAAAATAATTTTGCCCGGCCTGACATTAATTAAACCCGGCTACCCCACAAATCGTATTCATCGGCATGCTCGACTTTCACACGCAGAATATCGCCCGGCTTAACGTTGGTTTCACCGTTGAGATAAACCGCGCCGTCGATTTCCGGAGCGTCTGCCATGCTGCGGCCGATTGCGCCTTCTTCGTCCACTTCGTCGATGATCACCAGAATTTCACGGCCCACTTTTTCCTGCAGACGTTCGGCAGAAATCTGTTGTTGCAGTTGCATGAAGCGATTCCAGCGTTCTTCTTTCACTTCTTCCGGGACCTGGTCCGGCAGAGCATTGGCATCTGCGCCTTCAACCGGGCTGTATTTAAAGCAGCCAACGCGATCCAGACGTGCTTCCTTCAGGAAGTCGAGCAGCATCTGGAAATCTTCTTCCGTCTCGCCAGGGAAGCCGACAATAAAGGTTGAACGCAGGGTCAGTTCCGGGCAGATTTCACGCCATTTTTTGATGCGTGCCAGTTGGCGATCCACCGAACCCGGGCGCTTCATCAGTTTGAGAATACGTGGGCTGGCATGCTGTAACGGAATATCCAGATACGGCAGGATTTTGCCTTCAGCCATCAGCGGGATAACGTCATCCACATGCGGATAAGGGTAAACGTAGTGCAGACGAGTCCAGATCCCCAGTTTCGATAACTGTTCGCACAGGCTGACCATGCTGGTTTTGACCGGCTCGCCGTTGTGGAAGCCAGTACGGTGTTTAACATCAACGCCATACGCGGAAGTGTCCTGGGAGATAACCAGAATCTCTTTAACGCCCGCATCAACCAGACGTTTCGCTTCGCTTAATACTTCGCCAATCGGGCGACTCACCAGATCGCCGCGCATTGAAGGAATAATGCAGAAAGTGCAGCGGTGGTTACAGCCTTCGGAAATCTTCAGATAGGCATAATGACGTGGGGTTAACTTCACACCTTGTTCCGGCACCAGGCTCAGGAACGGATTGTGTTTCGGTTTTGGCACGTAGTGATGAACGTGCTCCAGAACCTGTTCGTAGCTATGAGGCCCGGTGATTTCCAGTACTTTCGGGTGGACTTCGCGGATCTGATCTTCTTTTGCCCCCAGACAACCGGTCACAATCACCTTGCCATTTTCATTCAGCGCTTCGCCAATGGCTTCCAGAGACTCTTGCACCGCGCTGTCGATAAAGCCGCAGGTGTTAACGATCACCATATCCGCGTCGTCATAGCTCGGTACTACGTCATAACCTTCAGTACGCAGTTCAGTCAGAATGCGCTCCGAATCGACAAGGTTTTTCGGGCAGCCAAGGGAAACAAAGCCGATTTTCGGCTGGGGAGTTACTTTGCTCATAGCTTAAAAAATATTCAGTTACAGGAAAGGTCAGGGCAGGGATTCTACAGAGTTCTGGATAAAATTTGTATCGTAATCTGGTCAACAGGCGAGGAAAACGCCCCAAATATCGGGGCGTAAATGGTTATCATGCTATTGGGTTTTCAGTTAGCGCCTTTGCGGGCTGGCTGCTGGATTTGTCTCGCAGCGTAAAGACCGAAATAAGCGTGAAGCAACCGGCAATAGCTCCCAGGATTAAATAGGTTTCAGCAAAGCCAATGGTGTCATACAGATAGCCGGCAATGGGGGAATAGATTGCCGTGGCGATGGATGCCACAAAAAGCACCAGCAGGTAGACCGTCGAAGAGAGTTTATGATCAAAGTTAGCCGCGATAAATTTAAACACAGATACCAGGATCAGTGGTTTTTCGATGGCGTGCATCATTTTAACGGCTGCAATCCACACCGGTCCCAGTTGGATTGCAGAACCAGCAATGCGTAACGACATAATGGTTCCGGCAATCACTAATGCCCATTTTGCGCCAGTGCGGTTAACAAACCACGGCATCAGACAGAGAAATAGGGTTTCTCCGCAGACCTGGACAGAAGCCAGAATCCCGTACCAGCGATTGCCCTCTTCTGGCGTCGGAAATTGCAGCGAAAAATATTGTGCGAATTGTTGATCGTAGGTGTCATAAATTTGCGTGACGAACAGAGTGAACATCAATAAAAACCAGAACTGACTATTTTTCGCCAGTTCAAGCGCATGGATAGCTTTCAGCGAATTGGTTTTTTCAATTTCTGCCTCGGTCAGTTCAATTTTGGTAAACATAAAGCAGATTGCGGCGACCACAATGGCACAGCTTGCCAGCCAGAAAGAGAGATTAGGACTGGTATCAATGTATTTACCCACAATCCACGCGGCGGCGGCCCATCCCAGAGAGCCCCACATTCTTACGCGACCATATTCAAAATGATAACGACGCGAAACTTTATCTATCCAGGAATCCAGAACGCCACAGCCAGAATTAAAAATGATCCCCAGGTAAACGCCACCCAAAACAGCGCCCAGCCAGAAGTTATGAACCAGAAGCGGGGCGTATACATAAATAAAGAATGGGCCTACGGGAAGTAATAATGCGACGAGGATCCAGATGAGTTGTTTCTTAAGACCAAATTTATCGGAGATGAAACCGAAGAACGGCTGCATTAATAACGCAATGAAAGCATTAACGGAATAAAGTAATCCTGTGCGTGTGGCGGTAATTTCCAGATGCTGTGTCGTCCATATGACAAAAAATGCCATCGTTGCCGACCAGGCAAAGAGGTACAGGAAATCGAAAATACTGAGCAAAATATAATTACGTTTACCGGGCAATAACATAGCCATATCCTCAATCACTGGCGTGGGGTCATTTACCGTTGGCACAGGCATTCGCTGTGCTTACTGGTTATTGTTTTGGTATGCATCTCCGAAAATGTCATACGTTAACAATTTCATTTTTACTCTGACCCTGACTGCGATGATTAGGCAATGTGTTAAATGAATGTTTGCGATTTGCATCACAATTATTGCTGGTAATAAAAAAGATTTAGCGAAATAGATCACTAAATCTTTTTATGAGAACGTATTACTTTTATGCCTTGCGTGTTAGTTCATCCGCCAGTGTGCGAAGGTGTTCGGCAATATTCATCAGATCAGTCTGTGGTGAGTGCAGAGGGCCAGCAGAGTTACGTACGACCAGGCGACTGGGAAGGATGGTTGAAGAGCGGAGCATCGCGTGTTCATCGTCCGGCTGTAAAATTTGTTGAACGGCAATTTTTCCTTGTAAATCAAAGTCAATTGCGACGGTCGTCAGTGAGGGTTCAAAAAACGCACTCTCATAGGTGTCATCATAGCCAATGACAGAAATATCTTGCGGGATTTTACGTTTTTGTTGATGTAAGGCGCTTAACGCCCCCAATGCCATCTGATCATTGGCGATCAGAAGAGCGGTCACCTGTGGCGTTTCACGTAGCATCTGTAACGTCGCCAGATAGCCGCTTTGAGCGTCCCAACTACCGTAATGAATGGCCAGCGGCGTCAGTTGGAGTGAGGCGAGAGTATCGCGCCAGGTATTGAGTCGTAGCCGCGCCGGTACTGAGTTTTCTGGGCCGGAGATCAGGCAAAATTGACGATGCCCCAAATCGTAAAGATATTTCACGCTGGCGCGTGCACCTTCTGCAGGATTAAAAGTGACGTTAAACACCGGGCTATAAGGGTCCACGTCGAGAAACAGACACAACACATCGCTGTTTTCAGCAACCAGATTTTCAGCCAATGCCGTTTCCAGCGGTGCGTTGATAATAATCTTTGTTACCCGTTGTGCTTTTAAGTCATTAATTGCAGCCTGAATACCTTTAATATCAACATCATCGATCATGGATATCAGCACCTGATATCCCTGTTCTCCGGCATATTTTTTCACTGCTGCCGCAATTTGCGAGGGGGCATGTAGGGCGAGCGAAGTTGTAACCAGCCCGACCGTTTTGCTCTCTTTCCCTACCAACTGTTGAGCTACGCGATTTGGAACGTATTTAAGTTCGGCAATGGCTTGTTCAATTTTTTGACGTGTTTTGGCAGACACATTCGCTGAATTGTTAAGCACCCGCGACACTGTCTGATAAGAAACATTGGCATGACGAGCAACATCGGCAAGGGTTGCAGCTTTGGTTTTCATATTCGCCCCGGCTAAAAGATTTGTCACAGTATACCGCAGTGAATGTCATACGTATCACGCTCACTTGTCTCACTGTCGGTAAGCTGAACCGCCGAAGCTATTTGAAGGGAAAAACGCGTACTTGATCACATTCCTGCCGGGCATTCCTTGCATAACGAAGCAATTAATTACTAGATGACAATATTGTGAACGAATAACATTTTTTGTCTGTTTAAAACAATTCAGGAGTCAGCATGGACAAGCATCCACCGATCATTCCCAGAGCCCCGTGGTTACTTCATGGTGCCGATTACAATCCGGAGCAGTGGTTACATGTTCCCGGGATTCTGGAGAAAGATATCGCCATGATGCAACAGGCTGGTTGTAACACCATGTCGGTGGGTATTTTTAGCTGGTCAATGCTGGAACCCACAGAGGGGGAATATTGCTTTGACTGGCTGGATGAGGTGCTGGATAAACTTCATGCTGGTGGGATCTCTGTCTTCCTGGCAACCCCGAGCGGAGCTAAACCCGCCTGGCTTGCTGCACGTTATCCAGAGGTTCTGAGAGTTAGCGCCTCACGCGAGAAAATGCTTCACGGTGGTCGCCATAATCACTGCCTTTCTTCGCCAGTGTATAAAGATAAAGTGACGCAAATTAACCGTAAGCTGGCGCAGCGATACGCCAATCATCCGGCGGTTCTGGGATGGCATATCAGTAATGAGTATGGCGGAGAGTGTCATTGTAATGGATGCCAACAGGCGTTTCGCCGTTGGTTGCAGACTCGTTACACCACTCTTGAGGCGCTTAATCAGGCATGGTGGACTGGCTTCTGGAGCCATACATACAGTGACTGGGCACAAATTGAATCTCCTTCCCCGTTAGGTGAGATGTCTAACCACGGTTTGAATCTTGACTGGCGGCGCTTTGTCACATCGCAGGTAAAAGAGTTCTATCAAATGGAGATCGCGCCGTTAAAAGCAGAACGCCCCGATTTACCTGCGACGACCAATTTTATGTGGTATTTCAATGACTACAACTACTGGGCATTAGCTGAAGTGGTTGATTTTGTGAGTTGGGATAGCTATCCCATGTGGCATAAACAGGAAGATGAACGCGCTGTTGCCTGTAAAACAGCGATGTATCACGACCTGATGCGTACCTTGAAAAATAAACCGTTTATTCTGATGGAATCCACGCCCAGCCAGACAAGCTGGCAGCCAACCAGCAAATTGAAAAAGCCGGGAATGAATATTCTTTCTTCCTTACAGGCCGTCGCTCACGGTGCAGATGGCGTGCACTATTTTCAGTGGCGTAAGAGTCGTGGTGCCGTGGAGAAGTTTCATGGTGCGGTGGTTGATCACGTCGGTCATCTGGAGACGCGTACCGGGCGCGAAGTCATACAACTGGGGCAACGACTGGCACATCTTAAACAATTGGTTGGGACGAAAACGCAGGCAAAAGTTGCCATTATTTTCGACTGGGAAAACCGCTGGGCGGTCAATGATGCTGCCGGGCCGCGCAATTGCGGTATCCACTACGAGCAAACGGTAGTGGAGCATTACCGACCTTTCTGGGAGCAGGGCGTGGCGGTCGATATTATCAACGCTGATTGTGATCTTACGGATTATCAGTTAGTTATCGCCCCAATGCTCTATATGGTTCGCGATGGATTTGCTGCTCGTGCTCGTGCCTATGTCGAAGCTGGAGGCAATTTTGTCACTACTTACTGGTCCGGGATTGTCAATGAAACCGATTTATGTCACCTGGGCGGTTTCCCTGGCCCGTTGCGTGATCTGATGGGCGTGTGGGCTGAAGAGATTGATAGCCTTAATGATTATCAGCATAACGAAGTTGTCTGCGAGCCGAATGCGTATGGACTGCAGGGGCAATGGCAGGCACGGGAATTATGTGCGGTTATTCACGCCGAAGGCGCACAGGTTCTGGCGCACTATAGCGAGGATTTTTATGCAGGTACGCCGGCGTTAACGGTAAATCACGTCGGACAAGGTCGTGCTTTCTATGTGGCTTCGCGTAATGATGCGTCATTTCATCAAGCGTTTGCCGCGATGTTGATCAACACACTTCATCTCCCAAAAGCACTTGCTACTGAGCTTCCTGTTGGCGTTATTGCAACGCGTCGGACAGACGGCAATCAGGAATGGGTTTTTGTACAAAACTACACTGCTCATGTACAAAATGTTGTGCTTCCTGGAGCGTGGCGAGTGGCAGAAACGGGCAAGGCTTGTTCACAAGACTTAGAACTGGCGCCGTGGGGATGTGAGGTGCTGGAAAGAGAAATAATGTAAATTCTTATTAATAAGTTGTGAAGTATTGATCCTTGACAGCATTTTGTACAAAAAGTAGCCATACTATTTAATTGCAACAAGGCTGGAAAGAGGAGGATCGAAGTATGTTCGTTGACAGACAGCGAATCGACCTGCTGAATCGGTTGAAAGACGCACAAGTTGACCTCGCTGCGTACGTGCATCTGAGGAAGGCTAAAGGATACATGTCCGTCAGCGAAAGCAATCATCTACGAGATAACTTTTTTAAACTGAATCGCGAACTGCACGATAAATCGCTGCGGTTGAATCTTCATCTGGATAAGGATGAGTGGAGTGCTCTTCATCACGCTGAAGAAGCATTAGCGACAGCCGCAGTATGTTTGATGAGTGGGTATCATGATTGCCCAAATTTTATTACCGTCAACTCCGATAAGCTTGAAAATTGTCTGATGAGCTTAACGCTGAGTATCCAGAGTCTTGAAAAGCACACCATGCTTGAGCAGGCCTGAAAACTAAGGGGGAGAAAGCATCTCCCCCTTCATGTTTAAGTTTTTGTAAAAATGAATTTGCCATCTCCTCCACTGACTACGCTTTAAGCCAGAGTCAATCCGGAGGCGTTATGCATCGACAATCCCTTTTCCTTGTGCCCTTTCTCTGTGTTTCTTCCGCTCTTTGGGCGGCGCCTGCAACGGTAAATGTCGAAGTACTGCAAGACAAACTCGATCACCCGTGGGCGCTGGCCTTTTTACCCGATAATCACGGCATGTTAATCACCCTGCGCGGCGGCGAGTTGCGTCACTGGCAAGCAGGAAAAGGATTATCTGCGCCGCTTGCCGGAGTGCCGGAAGTCTGGGCGCACGGGCAGGGCGGTCTGCTGGATGTGGCTTTAGCACCTGATTTTGCCCAGTCTCGCCGCATCTGGTTAAGTTATTCCGAAGTTGGCGATGATGGCAAAGCCGGAACTGCCGTCGGTTATGGCCGCTTAAGTGATGATCTCTCACAAGTGACCGACTTCCACACCGTCTTTCGGCAGATGCCAAAACTGTCTACCGGTAACCATTTTGGCGGGCGGTTGGTATTCGACGGTAACGGTTATCTTTTTATTGGTCTGGGGGAAAATAATCAGCGCCCGACGGCGCAGGATCTCGACAAATTACAGGGTAAATTAGTGCGTCTGACCGACCAGGGCGAGATCCCGGATGATAATCCCTTTGTGAAGGAATCCGCTGCACGAGCTGAGATCTGGTCTTACGGCATTCGTAATCCGCAAGGGATGGCGATGAATCCGTGGAGTAATGCACTGTGGTTGAATGAACATGGCCCGCGCGGTGGTGATGAAATAAATATTCCGCAAAAAGGCAAAAACTACGGCTGGCCGCTGGCGTCCTGGGGCATCAATTACTCGGGATTTAAAATACCGGAAGCGAAAGGGGAAATCGTTGCCGGAACCGAACAACCGATTTTCTACTGGAAAGACTCACCGGCGGTGAGCGGTATGGCCTTCTATAACAGTGACAAATTCCCCCAGTGGCAGCAAAAATTATTTATTGGCGCGTTAAAAGACAAAGATGTCATCGTGATGAGCGTCAAAGGCAACAAAGTGACGGAAGATGGCCGCATATTAACGGACAGGGGGCAGCGAATTCGTGATGTTCGCACTGGACCCGACGGTTATTTATACGTCCTGACCGACGAGTCCAACGGGGAATTACTAAAAGTTAGCCCGCGTAATTAGCTAACGGGGATCATCACCACTTTACGTACTGCGGGGCGTTCGGTGAGCTGTTGATACCAGCGTTCCAGATTGGGACGCGGTGTCCAGGTCAGACCGACGTTAAACAAATTGTAGATAAACGGTGCAATAGCGATATCACCCACGCCAAATTTATCACCAGAGAACCATTTCACTTTTGCCAGTTCCGCATCAAGAAGGGCAAACAAGGCGTCGCATTCCTTGCAACTGGCATCAATGGCTGCCTGGTCACGCTCTTCAGGCGGTGTTCTGACTAATCCCATCAGGATCCCGCGATGGGCATTACTAAGCGTCTGGTTTGCCCAGTCCATCCATTTTTCCGCTTCTGCGCGACGTGCTGGCGAGTCAATCCACAAGCGGTTTTGCCCGTACTGTGCTGCCAGGTAGCGGACAATGGCGTTCGACTCCCAGAGAATTAAATCACTTTCGTCGTCACGCAACAGTGGCACCAGCCCGTTGGGATTCATCGCCAGAAAGTCGGCGTCATGGTTTACCCCAAACTCACGGCCCGCGAGAATTTGCTCATAAGGTAGATCCAGTTCTTCGAGCGTCAGCAACACTTTTTTTACGTTGGTTGAATTATTCCGACCCCACAGCGTAATCATACTCACCCCTTTTTACACAGGCAGCCACAGGCTGAACAGGATTCCGATGGTGAAGTAAAGTTAACTTTTAAGCAACAGTTGGCAAAAAAATGACGCCAGAAGCAGCGAAGCGGCGGGATATTGCATAAACTTTAAAAACTTTACCAACTTACGGTTTCTTTAAGTTTGTGTGTGCGTTATTAATCACCGAACTTATCATACGGCGATATAACGTATTTTTTTTGAATGGATACTCGGGTGGCATTTATGACGCAATTCTCCTCTCTCCTTCGTGGTTTTACAGCGGGTTCTGCATTTTTATTCCTTTTTGCCCCAACGGCATTCGCAGCTGAACAAACCGTGGACGCGCCGAGCGTGGATGCGCGTGCATGGATTTTAATGGATTACGCCAGCGGTAAAGTGCTGGCAGAAGGCAATGCGGATGAGAAACTTGACCCAGCCAGTCTGACCAAAATTATGACCAGCTATGTGGTTGGGCAGGCGCTCAAGGCCGATAAGATTAAACTCACCGATATGGTGACGGTCGGTAAAGATGCCTGGGCAACGGGCAATCCGGCGCTGCGTGGTTCGTCGGTGATGTTCCTTAAACCGGGCGATCAGGTTTCGGTGGCCGATTTAAACAAAGGCGTGATCATTCAGTCCGGTAATGACGCCTGTATTGCGCTGGCTGATTACGTTGCGGGCAGTCAGGAGTCATTTATTGGTTTGATGAATGGTTATGCTAAAAAATTGGGCCTGACCAACACCACCTTCCAGACGGTGCACGGCCTCGACGCACCGGGGCAGTTCAGTACCGCGCGCGATATGGCTTTGCTGGGCAAAGCGTTAATCCACGATGTACCGGAAGAGTATGCCATTCATAAAGAGAAGGAATTTACCTTCAACAAGATTCGCCAGCCTAACCGTAACCGTCTGCTATGGAGTAGTAATGTCAATGTCGATGGCATGAAGACCGGTACTACGGCAGGTGCCGGTTACAACCTGGTGGCCTCCGCGACCCAGGGCGACATGCGTTTGATCTCTGTTGTACTGGGAGCGAAAACCGATCGTATCCGTTTTAATGAGTCCGAAAAGTTGCTCACCTGGGGCTTCCGTTTCTTTGAAACCGTGACACCAATTAAACCTGATGCCACCTTTGTGACCCAGCGAGTCTGGTTTGGCGATAAGAGCGAAGTGAATCTCGGTGCTGGCGAAGGCGGATCGGTGACTATTCCGCGCGGACAACTGAAAAACCTGAAAGCCAGTTATACATTAACGGAACCGCAGCTCACCGCACCACTGAAAAAAGGGCAGGTTGTCGGAACCATTGATTTCCAGCTTAATGGCAAGTCTATTGAACAGCGTCCGTTAATCGTAATGGAGAATGTAGAAGAGGGTGGATTCTTTGGTCGGATGTGGGATTTCGTGATGATGAAATTCCATCAGTGGTTTGGCAGCTGGTTCTCTTAATCTTTAGTTGACCGGATGGCGCGTAGACGTCATCCGGTGATGCTTAGTTAATACATTAACTTAATGCGCTGCGTTTGCGCGTACTTCACATACTCATCTTCCGGACAACAATCGCTCACTACGATATCAAAGCGTTTCAGGTCGCCCATGCGCGCCGGACGTACCTTACCAAACTTACTGTGGTCGACAACCAGCACATGCTTTTGCGCCATCGACATGGCCCAGTGTTTTACCGGCAACTCTTCAATATTAAAACAGGTTGCGCCTTTTTTGATATGCACACCCGCAGCGGAATAAAAAGCGATATCCGGACAAAAATTATTCAGCGTTTGTTGAAAATCGATAGGTTTGAAAATGGCGTTGCTGGCGTGAAATTCACCACCGCTCAGAAACGCCCGGCAGTGTGGTTTCTCTTGCAGCGCCAGAAAGGTATTCAGTGAATAACAAACGGCGGTGAAAGGGATTTCATTATCAATCGCTTCAATAATCCAGGGCGTAGTGGTGCCACAGTCAAAAAAGAGGGTCTGATCGGGTTCTACCAACGTTGCGGCCAGTTTTGCGGCGCGGCGTTTTTCTTCCACCAGACGGGATTTTTGGTCACTTAGCAGGTAATGGCTGGCGCTGCGTGGTTCGAGAACGATATAGCCGCCGAGTAATACGACGGGGGCGCTGTTGTTATTCAAGTCGCGACGAATCGTCATCTCTGAAACCCCAAGTAGGGCGGCGGCGTCCTTCAGATGCAACTTATCGCTGCGTTTTAATTCCTGGAGTAATTGCCCGATACGCTCTTCGCGACGTGTTTCCATATTCCCTCTGAATAGTTATTGAAGCGAGCCGCCTGATATTACACGTTTTATCCGAAATCAGCCACGTACCCAGCCTTTACGGATCGGTAAGGCGAAGCAGAAGCGATACCACGATTGCAGTCGCTGGTAGAGCATTGTCCCCACAGCTTGCCAGATAATATGCGCGCTAAGGCAACCAATCATTCCCGCCAACAATCCACCAAGCATATCCAGTGGCCAGTGGACGCCAAGGTAGACCCGCGACCAGGCAATAATTACGGCCAGCGCCATGAGAAGCGATCCGGACCACAAACGATGCCAGATTAAAAATGCCAGAGCGAAGGTGAAGATCACCGTGCCGTGATCGCTCGGGAAAGAGTCATCTGCCGCATGGTGCAGGAAGTTATAGCCGATATTCTCGACAAACGGGCGGTCGTGTGGAAATAAGTGACCCATCCCCCAGGAAACCACCAGGCTGACTGCCAGCGCGATCGCCATTTTTATCACTACCTGCCGTTGCGCCGTACGCCCCCACAGCCAAAGTACCCCGGTCAGTAGCGGCACCACGGTAATCAAATCTTTGGCAATAAAAATCGCCAACGAGATCATCCACGGAGAAGAATCTGGCGTGGCGTTAATTAGAGAGAATAATGAGTAATTGAGATTTTCCAGCATAACTTCCAGACTCATAAGGTGTTTAATGGAGAGCCGTCAGGCAAGGCGGTGAGAATAAGGTGCATGTTAAACAGGGTAAAGCGGCATCGTCTTATTTCTCATAAGTGGCCCGTATTACATTAAGTAATGGTAACGCGCGGTAGTTAAATAAAGCTTAAAAAAAGAGAGTCTAAACGCCGATTAATGTAAGAATGTGCTTAACGGCGGTTTCAGGGGCAAAAATTGCTTTCTCGTTAGCCGCGCTTTTATTAAACTTTGCGCGATTATTAATGGCGAAGAAATTGCATGCAAAATAGATTAGCTAATGGTGCCAGACTCGGACGTCAGGCATTACTTTTCCCTCTCTGTCTGGTGCTCTACGAATTCTCAACTTATATCGGTAACGATATGATTCAGCCCGGTATGTTGGCCGTGGTGGAACAGTACCAGGCGGGCATTGATTGGGTTCCTACCTCGATGACCGCGTACCTGGCGGGTGGGATGTTTTTACAGTGGCTGCTGGGGCCATTGTCGGATCGTATTGGTCGCCGTCCGGTGATGCTGGCGGGCGTAGTGTGGTTTATCATCACTTGTCTGGCGATTTTACTGGCGCAAAACATTGAACAATTCACGCTGTTGCGCTTCTTGCAGGGTATAAGCCTCTGTTTCATTGGCGCTGTAGGTTATGCCGCGATTCAGGAATCCTTCGAAGAGGCGGTTTGTATCAAGATCACCGCGCTGATGGCGAACGTGGCGCTGATTGCTCCGCTACTCGGCCCACTGGTGGGGGCGGCGTGGATCCATGTGCTGCCCTGGGAAGGGATGTTTGTATTATTTGCCGCGTTGGCAACTATCTCCTTCTTCGGCCTGCAACGTGCCATGCCAGAAACCGCTACGCGTATTGGCGAGAAATTGTCGCTGAAAGAGCTTGGGCGTGACTACAAACTGGTGTTGATGAATGGTCGCTTTGTTGCGGGGGCGTTGGCACTGGGATTTGTCAGTCTGCCGTTGCTGGCGTGGATTGCCCAGTCGCCGATTATCATCATAACCGGCGAGCAGTTGAGCAGCTATGAATATGGTTTGCTGCAAGTACCCATTTTCGGCGCATTAATTGCGGGGAACTTACTGCTGGCGCGGCTGACCTCGCGTCGCACCGTACGTTCGCTGATCATTATGGGTGGTTGGCCGATTATGACTGGTCTGCTGGTTGCCGCTGTGGCAACGGTCATCTCATCGCACGCGTATTTGTGGATGACCGCCGGGTTAAGTATTTATGCTTTTGGCATTGGCCTGGCGAATGCGGGGTTGGTGCGTCTGACGCTGTTTGCTAGCGATATGAGTAAAGGTACTGTCTCGGCGGCAATGGGGATGTTGCAAATGCTGATTTTCACTGTCGGTATTGAGATCAGTAAACACGCGTATCTGAACGGTGGCAACGGTCTGTTTAATCTCTTCAATCTTGCCAACGGAATTTTGTGGCTGCTGCTGATGTTTATTTTTCTAAAAGATAAACAGGTAGGAAATTCACACGAAGGTTAAAAAAATGCCTGATTGCACAATGCAATCAGGCATTTTCGAATTAATGGTGATGGTCATCGATCTGATGTTCGATAACCATCCCTTCGCCAACGCTGGCAAGGTGACGAACATACGGATGCGGACGGTAAGCCGGAGCGGGAGTCGGGGCCACATAGACGGTTTGCGGCACGGTAGTAACGCTGACGGCTTGCGGAACGCTGACAGAATCAGGTACCACAACCACTTTGTATCCACTCGGCACATCGACGGTAACACTTTGCGCCATCGTTGCACCCGCAAAACTCATGAGAAACGCGCCCAGCAAAACATAATTCTTCATAATCATTTCGCCTGAAATAATCCGGTGAGTTAATTTCTGCGAATTATGCAGCCTTCATGCAGGCGTTGTGTTGCCGGGCGTGCTGCCGTTTTATTGATTAAATGGCGCTTCGTGTTTAAGAACTTTATCGATCACGTCCAGTACGCCTTCACGGTTATTGGAACCTGCACGAAATTTCGCTGCTGCAACAACCGCACTGCCGGCATTTTCCATTGCGAAGCTGAACCCTGCCTGGCGCAGCATCTCAATATCGTTACCGCCATCGCCAAAGACCACTACTTCGCTGTCGTCTATTCCCCATAATTTCTGGAGTTGACGTAGGCCATTGGCTTTATGTACGCCAGGGATGATTAGATCGATGCTGCCGTTGCCGGTATGCACTGGCACCATAATATCGCCGATGGCTTCATGTAATGCTTTTTGCACTTGCGGAATCAGTTCATCGGAAAGATTCAGGCCAAACTTAAAGAAGATATCTTCTAAGTTGTCAAAGCTATCGACGTATTCCAGACGGTGATAATACATTTCCGCCACAGTTTTCATGGCATCGTCATATTTTTTGAGGGTATAGGCGCTATTTTTTCCGCAGGCAATAATTTCCACTTCCGGGCGCGTCAGTAAATGTTTCACGACAGTGGTAAATGCATCTTTCGACAGCTCGCCATTAAAAACATCTTTGCCTTCGCTCACTACCCAACCGCCGTTTTCTGCCACAAAGGCAATTTCATCGGCAATTTCGGGGAAGAAAGAGATCAACTGATAATATTGATTCCCGCTGGCGACGACAAAACGAATCCCTTGTGCTTTCATCTGCTGATACTGGGCCATAAACCGCTCGCGGTTATAGGTTTTTTGATCGCTTAAGAAAGTACCATCCATGTCTACCGCAATTAATTTAATGCTCATCAACTATTCTCCATCGCCGTCTGCGTTTTGGTATCGGGTTTGGCGACGGCCTTCGCGACAATAGCCGCGAGAATAACCAGCGCCAGTACAACCAGCATTGCACTACGTAATCCATAATGTTCGCCGAGATAGCCCAGAAGTGGAGGCCCGACGAGGAAAGCCAGATAACCGGTCGTTGCCACTACGCTGACACGGGTCGGCGCATCGGGGCCGGTATCACTGGCGGCTGAAATGGTCAGCGGGAAGCCCAGAGAAGCCCCCAGTCCCCAAAGAACGACAGACACCCCAGCGACCCAGGTGCTATCAACAAAAATAATCAGCCCGATACCCAACGCACCCATGAGCGCACTGGCACGTACCACGGCAACGCGGCTGTAATGGTCTATGAACCAGCCGCCGGTAAAACGTCCAACGGTCATCCCCAATGTGAAACCTGCGTATATCAATGAGCCGGACGTGGGGCTAAATCCGTGGCCATCAACCATTAATAAGGGTAACCAGTCGTTGGCAGAACCTTCTGCGAAAGCCATTGCCAGCACCACGACACCAATTAACAGCAACTGAATATCGCGATAAAAAGGAACTCCTTTTTCACCATGCTGCGTACCATCGGCAGCATTTTTTCCCGTACCGTCAGGGATTGCCTGAATAGCGATATAAATAGGCGCGATACCCACCAGCGCCGCCAGCAAAATGTGCACAGTTGCCGGAACGCCAAAGGCCGTCAGCGCCATCCCCACACCAGCCCCCGCCAGCGTACCGAGACTGTAGAAGCCATGCATCATCGGTAAAACCGTTTTATTTATTTCTCGCTCAACGGCAGCACCTTCAACGTTTATCGCCACTTCTGCGGAACCAAAACTGGCCCCAAAAACGCCAAGCCCGATGGCAAAGAGCACAGGAGATGTCAGCCAGAGTGCCAGACTTAATATCATCATCCCGATCAATGCGCAGGACATCGTGACCAGGATGACATTACGCGTCCCAAAGCGTTTCACTAACCACGCCGAACAGAGAATACCGCTCATCGAACCGATTGACAGGCCAAAAAGCACGCCGCCCATTTCGGCGATAGAGACAGAAAGAATGTCGCGGATAGCGGGCGTACGGGTTGCCCAGGAAGCCATTAGAAGGCCCGGCAAAAAGAAGAACATAAACAGCGCCCAGGTACGACGTTTCAAGGCATTACGTGAAGAATTTACGGTCATAGATCACGTCAGAAAAAGAAGAGGGAAGACAACCTTAGCAAGGTTGTGTACATTTGTACACAATTGTACAGAGAGGAAATGACATGCGTCGCGCTAATGATCCGCAACGGCGAGAAAAAATCATCCAGGCCACTCTTGAGGCGGTTAAACTTTACGGAATACATGCCGTGACGCACCGTAAAATAGCCACCCTTGCCGGGGTACCGTTAGGGTCGATGACCTACTATTTTTCAGGAATTGATGAGTTGCTGCTGGAGGCGTTCAGCAGTTTTACAGAGATTATGTCTAAGCAATATCAGGCATTTTTTAGCGGTGTTAGTGATGCTTCAGGTGCCTGCCAGGCCATAACAGACATGATCTACAGCTCGCAGGTTGCAACGCCGGACAACATGGAGTTGATGTATCAACTCTACGCGCTGGCCAGCCGAAAACCATTATTAAAAACAGTGATGCAAAACTGGATGCAGCGCAGTCAGCAAACGCTCGAACAATGGTTCGAACCAGGAACGGCCCGGGCTCTGGATGCTTTTATTGAAGGGATGACGCTGCATTTTGTCACTGACCGTAAGCCGCTAACGCGCGAGGAGATTTTACAGATGGTGGCGCGAGTGGCGGGGCAGGAGATAAATTTCAGGCAACAAAAAACCCATCAACCTTGAACCGAAATGGCGGGGTTGATGGGCTCCACAAAATGGGGACATCAAAGAAAAGCAGTGGCACTAATTAAGACTGATGCCCCGAAGAAAAGTTCGGTGATTGTACAAAAAAATTTCATTTTCAGGGCAACTTCAGTTTTATCCGAGTCCTGGCCATACCATGACAATGATTGTCCCGGCTAGCGTCAGCAGTACGTTAGCTATTGCATAAGTGCCCGCATAACCTAAGGCCGGGATGTTACTGCGTGCGGTGTCGCTGATGATCTCCATTGCCGGAGCACAGGTACGCGCACCCATCATCGCACCGAACAGGAGCGCGCGGTTCATACGCAGTACATAGGCACCAAACAGGAAACAGATAACTACCGGCACCAGACTGACAATCAATCCGGCAATCAACATCTGACCGCCGATCGCACCCAGGCCGTTATTAATGCCGCTACCGGCGCTTAAACCAACGCCTGCCATAAATACCATCAGGCCGAACTCTTTCACCATGCTTAACGCACCCTGCGGAATGTAACCGAAGGTTGGGTGGTTAGCGCGCATAAAGCCCAACATAATGCCGGCGAATAACAAGCCAGCAGCGTTACCCATGCCGAAACTAAATGTACTGAACTGGAAGGTGATCATCCCGATCATCAGGCCAATAACAAAGAACGCGCAGAATGCCAGCAGGTCTGTGACCTGGCTGTGAATCGAGATAAAGCCGATGCGGTCAGCAATGGTCTTCACGCGACGGGCATCGCCGCTCACCTGCAAAACATCCCCTTTGTTAAGCACAACGTTGTCATCAATTGGCATCTCAATCTGGCTGCGGATGACGCGGTTAAGGAAGCAACCGTGATCGGTCAACTTCAGTTGTGCCAGACGTTTACCGACAGCGTTATGGTTTTTGACAACAACTTCTTCAGTGACGATACGCATGTCGAGAAGGTCACGATCAAAAACTTCTTTACCGTTACGGAAGCTGGGATCGAGTCGAGCGTGGGCGTCGGGGTAGCCTACCAACGCTATTTCATCGCCCATTTGTAGCACGGCATCACCGTCTGGATTTGCCAGAATCCCGTTACGACGAATACGTTCAATGTAGCAACCGGTTTGACGATAAATACCCAATTCACGTAGATTTTTGCCGTCGGCCCAGGCGACCAGTTCCGGGCCGACGCGGTAGGCGCGAATTACCGGCAGATAGACTTTACGGCTGGCATCGGTGTCCAGACCACGTTCGCGAGCGATTTGTTGGGCGCTGGTCTGTAAATCCTGATGCTGCAACTTCGGTAAATAACGTGCACCGACAATTAAACTCACCAGACCAATTAAATAGGTTAATGCATACCCGAGGCTTAGATTATCCAGTGCTGTGGAGAGCTGTCCGCTTTCCATACCGGAATGACGCAATGTGTCGCCAGCACCGACCAGGACAGGTGTTGAAGTCATGGAGCCTGCTAACATACCGGCCGTCAGACCAATATCCCAGCCAAACAGCTTACCCAACCCTAAGGCGATCGCCAGCGCACTGCCAACCATTACCAGAGCTAACATTAGGTAATTTTTCCCATCGCGAAAAAAAATGGAAAAAAAGTTGGGGCCGGCTTCGACTCCGACGCAGAAAATAAACAACATAAAGCCAAGATTAAGCGCGTCGGTGTTAATGCTGAAATGTTGTTGCCCTAATAGTAACGATACGACTAAAACGCCAATGGAATTACCCAGTTGGATTGAACCAAGTCGTAATTTTCCGAGACATAGTCCAAGCGCGAGGACCACGAATAATAACAGAATGTAATTCCCATTTAACAATTCGGCGACGTTTATATTCACGGAGACTAACTTCTTGTTTACGAGTAAGCTGTTGAAAGAAATGGTAATTTAAGATAATGTTTTTACCTGAATTCAGAGCGCGAATTCATTCAGCGCACTTAATCAATAGTAAAGTAACAATATATTTTACTAGTGTAATCACATTAGATACCAACGGCTATAAGAATTGTGTTGGCCTATATTAGCATGGAATGCGAAGCGGCTTTATCTTACTGAACGCCATAGTGGCGAAAATGTGTTCGATAGAGGCAGTGTCAGGAGGAGCGAGTGAAACATAAACAACGTTGGGCGGGGGCAATCTGCTGTTTTGTCCTCTTCATTGTAGTGTGCCTGTTCCTGGCGACGCATATGAAAGGCGCTTTTCGGGCTGCCGGGCATCCTGAAATCGGCTTGCTGTTTTTCATTCTTCCTGGAGCGGTTGCCAGCTTTTTTTCGCAGCGTAGAGAAGTCCTTAAACCGCTGTTTGGCGCAATGCTGGCGGCACCGTGTTCAATGTTAATTATGCGATTGTTTTTTTCACCGACACGCTCATTCTGGCAAGAGCTGGCGTGGTTATTGAGTGCAGTGTTCTGGTGTGCGCTGGGGGCATTGTGTTTCTTGTTTATCAGCAGTCTGTTCAAGCCACACCACAGAAAAAATGAATAAAGCCCTCAATACAGAGGGCTTGTCAGGCGATCAGGCGTCCAGATTTTCTTTCACCCACGCAGCAAAATCGGTAAAGCCGCCAATATGTTGTTGATCGATAAAAATCTGCGGTACGGTTTCTACTGGTTTACCCGCTTTCTGTTGTAAATCTTCTTTGCTAATCCCTTCCGCACGAATATCAACATACTGATATTCAAAGTCATCGCGTTCATTACTCAGTTTGTCTGCCAGATCTTTAGCACGCACGCAGTAAGGGCACCCCGGACGACCAAAAATAACGGTTTGCATTGTTTCTCTCCTCATCTGTTTATGTCCGTCATGATCACGCCAAAACTTATTCGCTGAAAGTAGGTTTAACCTGTTGCATCGATTGACTAAAGCTATAACTGTTAAGCACAACGCAACGAAAGGTTTTAAAATAGCTATTCACTTTGCAGAGGGAAGATTATGCGCGCGATCGGTAAATTACCTAAAAGCGTGTTGATACTGGAATTCATCGGCATGATGTTACTGGTGACGGCGCTGCTGTCGTTAAGCCATTACCTTTCGCTTCCGATGCCGTTTTCGACACCAGAGGTACAAATTCTGATGATTTTTCTCGGTGTTTTGCTCATGCTTCCCGCTGCGGTGGTGGTTATTCTTCAGGTGGCAAAACGGCTTGCCCCACAACTGATGAACCGTCCACTGGAATCTTCACGTTCAGAAAGAGAAAAAGATAATGACGCCAACGATTGAACTTATTTGTGGCCATCGCTCCATTCGCCATTTCACTGATGAACCCATTTCTGAGGCGCAGCGTGAGGCGATTATCAACAGCGCCCGAGCGACTTCCAGTTCTAGTTTTTTGCAATGCACGAGTATTATTCGCATTACCGATAGAACGTTGCGTGATGAACTGGTAACGCTGACCGGTGGGCAAAAACATGTTGCGCAAGCGGCGGAGTTTTGGGTGTTCTGTGCCGACTTTAACCGTCATTTACAAATCTGCCCGGATGCCCAGCTTGGCCTGGCGGAACAACTGTTGCTCGGTGTCGTTGATACGGCGATGATGGCGCAAAATGCGTTAACTGCAGCGGAATCTCTGGGATTGGGCGGAGTATATATTGGTGGACTGCGCAATAATATCGAAGCAGTGACGGAACTGCTGAAGTTACCGAAGCATGTTCTGCCGCTGTTTGGTCTGTGTCTTGGCTGGCCTGCGGATAAACCGGATCTCAAACCGCGTTTACCGGCCTCCATTTTGGTGCATGAAAACAGCTATCAACCGCTGGATAAAGACGCTCTGGCGCAGTATGACGAGCAACTGGCGGAATATTATCTCACCCGTGGTAGCAATAATCGTCGGGATACCTGGAGCGATCATATTCGTCGGACGATTATCAAAGAAAGTCGTCCTTTTATTCTCGATTATTTGCATAAACAAGGTTGGGCGACGCGCTAAAACCGTAACGCCGATGTATTATACGCGGGCTTTTGACCAGGTCTGACAGAGAGGTGCAGGGTGAAAATTGCCATATTGTCCCGGGATGGAA
The DNA here is from genome assembly GCF_014836715.1 of Escherichia whittamii. Taxonomy (GTDB): domain Bacteria; phylum Pseudomonadota; class Gammaproteobacteria; order Enterobacterales; family Enterobacteriaceae; genus Escherichia; species Escherichia whittamii. Next base: position 26,511 of record NZ_JACSQI010000012.1, on the reverse strand, counting down.
CGCTCTATTCGTGTAAGCGGCTGCGTGAAGCCGCCATCCAGCGCGGTCACCTGGTTGAAATTCTCGATCCGCTTTCTTGCTATATGAACATTAATCCTGCGGCGTCTTCTATTCATTATAAAGGCCGCAAGCTACCCCATTTTGACGCGGTGATCCCGCGCATTGGCACCGCCATTACCTTTTATGGGACGGCGGCGCTACGTCAGTTCGAAATGCTGGGGAGCTATCCGTTGAATGAATCGGTCGCGATTGCCCGTGCGCGTGACAAATTGCGGTCTATGCAACTGTTAGCGCGACAGGGCATTGACCTGCCTGTAACAGGCATTGCGCATTCGCCGGATGATACCAGCGACTTAATCGAGATGGTCGGTGGTGCGCCGCTGGTGGTCAAGCTGGTCGAAGGCACGCAGGGGATTGGTGTGGTGCTGGCGGAGACGCGTCAGGCAGCAGAAAGCGTGATTGACGCTTTTCGCGGTCTTAATGCGCATATCCTGGTGCAGGAATATATAAAAGAAGCGAAAGGGCGTGATATCCGTTGTCTGGTCGTTGGCGATGAAGTGGTTGCGGCAATTGAACGGCAGGCGAAAGAGGGCGATTTTCGTTCCAATTTGCATCGCGGCGGCGCGGCAAGCATTGCCAGTATTACTCCGCAGGAGCGTGAAATCGCCATAAAAGCCGCGCGAACGATGGCGCTGGATGTTGCTGGTGTGGATATTCTGCGTGCAAATCGCGGACCGTTGGTGATGGAGGTGAATGCGTCGCCCGGTCTGGAAGGGATAGAGAAAACCACCGGTATCGACATCGCGGGTAAAATGATCCGCTGGATTGAGCGCCACGCTACGGCAGAATATTGCTTAAAAACCGGTGGTTAGTCGCAATAACGTGACTGATCATGGTTTTGCCTGCGCTTTTTGCGTAAGCTGTGCCAGTCTTTTTATCGGAAGAGGTTGTACAAAATTATGACATCGCTGGTCGTTCCTGGTCTGGATACGTTGCGTCAATGGCTCGATGACCTGGGGATGAGTTTTTTTGAATGTGATAACTGTCAGGCGCTACATCTGCCGCATATGCAGAATTTCGACGGTGTTTTTGATGCCAAAATCGACCTGATTGATAACACGATCCTGTTTTCTGCCATGGCGGAAGTCAGACCTTCAGCCGTGTTGCCGCTGGCGGCGGATTTATCGGCTATCAATGCCAGTTCGCTGACGGTGAAAGCATTTCTTGATATGCAGGATGATAATCTGCCAAAGCTGGTGGTTTGCCAGTCTTTATCCGTTATGCAGGGCGTAACCTATGAACAGTTTTCATGGTTCGTACGCCAGAGTGAAGAGCAGATTTCGATGGTCATCCTTGAAGCCAATGCCCATCAACTGCTGTTGCCGACTGACGATGAAGGGCAAAATAACGTTACCGAAAACTATTTCCTACACTGATAACTCTTTTTGAGCACGCAGTCGCTGCCGCAGTGACTGCGCATCATAATATTTCCTGCTGAATTTAACCTTTCCTTAAAGATTTTTTCACTTGTCTTGTGCCGAATTCGCTTTATCACATAGAGCAAATACGCATAAAAATTTGTTAAATACTGTTTTTTAATTACAGCTATAGTTTCAAACCCTGGCTAAAGTTATTCTTGCGAGGCTTTTATATAGCGAGCAATGCTGGCCGGGAGAGAGTTCTCTTTTCTTGCGCCGCGCCGATAAAAAATATGCACGTTTATTGCATATCTTTCAGTGTGACAACTTTTGTTCGTTTGTTAACGAACTTTCAGAAGGAAAGAGATATGACTGCCTTAAATAAAAAATGGCTATCGGGTCTGGTTGCAGGTGCTCTGATGGCCGTCTCTGTCGGCACGCTCGCGGCTGAACAAAAAACACTCCACATTTATAACTGGTCTGATTATATCGCCCCGGATACGGTGGCAAATTTTGAAAAAGAGACGGGTATAAAAGTCGTCTACGATGTTTTCGATTCCAACGAAGTATTGGAAGGCAAATTAATGGCGGGGAGCACCGGCTTTGATCTTGTCGTTCCGTCAGCCAGTTTTCTTGAACGCCAGCTGACTGCTGGTGTATTCCAGCCGTTGGATAAAAGCAAATTGCCAGAATGGAAGAATCTCGATCCAGAACTGCTGAAGCTGGTGGCAAAACACGATCCCGACAATAAATTTGCTATGCCGTATATGTGGGCGACCACCGGAATTGGCTATAACGTCGATAAAGTCAAAGCCGTACTAGGCGAAAACGCGCCAGTTGATAGCTGGGACTTGATCCTCAAACCTGAAAATCTGGAAAAACTGAAAAGCTGCGGTGTCTCTTTCCTTGACGCACCGGAAGAAGTTTTTGCTACCGTGCTGAATTATCTCGGCAAAGACCCCAACAGCACTAAAGCGGATGATTACACTGGCCCGGCAACCGATCTGCTATTAAAGCTGCGTCCAAATATTCGTTATTTCCATTCATCTCAATACATTAACGATCTGGCGAATGGCGATATCTGCGTCGCTATTGGCTGGGCGGGCGATGTGTGGCAGGCATCTAACCGCGCGAAAGAAGCGAAAAACGGTGTGAATGTTTCTTTCTCGATTCCTAAAGAAGGAGCGATGGCATTCTTTGATGTGTTTGCTATGCCTGCTGATGCTAAAAACAAAGACGAAGCCTATCAGTTTCTGAATTATCTGCTGCGTCCGGATGTGATAGCGCATATTTCCGACCATGTGTTCTATGCCAACGCCAACAAAGAAGCTACGCCGCTGGTGAGTGCGGAAGTCCGTGATAACCCAGGAATTTATCCTCCGGCGGATGTTCGCGCCAAAATGTTCACACTACAAGTGCAGGACCCGAAAATTGATCGGGTGCGCACTCGCGCCTGGACCAAAGTGAAGAGCGGAAAATAATCTGCTGTTGTAGAAGCCGGACGGGAGCACCATTCCCGCCGGCAATTCGCACCATTAAGGTGCGCTTGCACACATTAAATGCCGGAGAGCAGCCGTGAATGACGCTATCCCTCGCCCGCAGGCGAAAACCCGTAAGGCGCTGACGCCGCTATTAGAAATCCGCAATCTGACCAAATCTTATGATGGTCAACATGCGGTCGATGATGTCAGCCTGACCATCTATAAAGGCGAAATATTTGCACTGTTGGGCGCATCCGGCTGTGGTAAATCCACGCTGCTGCGTATGCTGGCAGGTTTTGAACAACCTTCTGCCGGGCAGATTATGCTTGATGGCGTCGATTTGTCACAGGTGCCGCCTTACCTGCGCCCCATCAATATGATGTTTCAGTCTTACGCGCTGTTTCCGCATATGACCGTGGAACAGAACATCGCTTTTGGCCTGAAACAAGACAAACTACCGAAAGCGGAAATTGCCAGCCGGGTCAACGAGATGCTGGGGCTGGTGCATATGCAGGAGTTTACCAAACGCAAACCGCATCAGCTTTCCGGCGGTCAGCGTCAACGTGTGGCCCTGGCCCGAAGCCTCGCCAAACGCCCGAAACTATTACTGCTCGACGAACCGATGGGGGCGCTGGATAAAAAGCTGCGTGACCGGATGCAGCTTGAAGTGGTGGATATTCTGGAGCGCGTCGGCGTGACCTGCGTAATGGTTACTCACGATCAGGAAGAGGCGATGACTATGGCGGGGCGTATCGCCATTATGAATCGCGGAAAATTTGTTCAGATTGGCGAGCCGGAAGAGATTTACGAACATCCGACTACCCGCTACAGCGCCGAGTTTATTGGTTCAGTCAACGTCTTTGAAGGGCTACTAAAAGAGCGTCAGGAAGACGGTCTGTTGCTCGATTCACCGGGGCTGGTCCATCCGCTGAAAGTCGATCCGCTGGCGTCAGTAGTCGATAACGTGCCGGTACACGTGGCGCTGCGCCCAGAAAAAATCATGCTTTGCGAGGAGCCTCCCGCCAATGGTTGTAACTTCGCGGTAGGGGAGGTGATACATATTGCCTATCTCGGGGATCTTTCGGTGTATCACGTTCGCCTGAAAAGCGGGCAGATGATTAGCGCCCAGCTACAAAACGCGCATCGTCACCGCAAAGGGCTACCGACCTGGGGTGATGAAGTTCGTTTATGTTGGGAAGTGGACAGTTGTGTGGTGCTGACGGTTTAAGGAGCAAAGATGAGTACACTTGAACCACCTGTCCAGCCGGGCGGGTTAAAACAGTGGCTTACGCAGTGGCAGATGAAGCACGGGCGCAAACTGGTGATTGCGCTGCCGTATATCTGGTTGATTTTGCTATTTCTGCTGCCATTTCTGATCGTCTTTAAAATAAGCCTTGCAGAGATGGCGCGCGCCATTCCGCCTTATACCGAACTGATGGAGTGGGCCGACGGGCAATTGTCGCTCACCCTCAATCTTGGTAATTTCCTGCAACTGACCGACGATCCACTCTATTTCGATGCTTATCTCCAGTCGTTACAGGTGGCAGCGATTTCGACAGTTTGTTGTTTGCTGCTTGGTTATCCGCTGGCGTGGGCTGTGGCGCACAGTAAACCATCGACCCGCAATATCTTATTGCTGCTGGTGATCTTACCGTCGTGGACCTCGTTTTTGATCCGCGTTTATGCCTGGATGGGAATATTAAAAAACAATGGCGTGCTGAATAACTTCCTGCTGTGGCTGGGCGTTATCGATCAACCGCTGACCATTCTGCATACCAACCTGGCAGTCTATATTGGCATTGTTTACGCCTATGTGCCGTTTATGGTGTTGCCTATCTACACCGCGTTGACGCGTATTGATTATTCGCTGGTGGAAGCAGCACTGGATCTCGGCGCACGACCGATGAAAACCTTCTTTACTGTTATTGTGCCACTCACTAAAGGCGGAATTATTGCCGGATCGATGCTGGTCTTTATTCCTGCGGTTGGCGAGTTTGTGATCCCGGAACTGCTCGGCGGCCCGGATAGCATCATGATTGGCCGCGTGTTGTGGCAGGAGTTCTTCAATAACCGTGACTGGCCCGTAGCCTCGGCAGTGGCGATTGTCATGTTGTTGCTGTTAATCGTGCCTATTATGTGGTTCCACAAGTATCAGCAAAAAAGTGTGGGAGAACACGGATGAATAACTTACCGATCGTTCGTTCGCCCTGGCGGATTGTAATTTTACTGCTGGGCTTCACCTTTCTTTATGCGCCGATGCTGATGCTGGTTATCTATTCATTTAACAGCTCTAAGCTGGTGACGGTGTGGGCGGGTTGGTCAACGCGTTGGTACGGTGAGTTATTGCGCGATGACGCAATGATGAGTGCAGTTGGTTTAAGTCTGACAATTGCTGCCTGTGCGGCAACGGCGGCGGCAGTTCTCGGAACTATTGCGGCGGTGGTGCTGGTACGCTTTGGACGGTTTCGGGGATCAAACGGTTTTGCTTTTATGATAACCGCGCCGTTAGTCATGCCGGATGTGATCACGGGCTTGTCGCTATTGCTATTGTTTGTCGCGCTTGCACACGCCATTGGCTGGCCAGCGGATCGTGGCATGCTCACCATCTGGCTGGCACATGTCACTTTCTGTACCGCCTATGTGGCGGTCGTAATTTCTTCGCGCCTGCGGGAACTTGATCGCTCTATTGAAGAAGCGGCGATGGATCTCGGTGCGATGCCGCTAAAAGTGTTTTTTGTCATTACGCTACCGATGATTATGCCCGCAATCATTTCTGGTTGGTTACTGGCTTTTACCCTGTCGCTCGATGATCTGGTGATCGCCAGCTTTGTTTCCGGCCCAGGAGCCACAACGCTGCCGATGCTGGTCTTCTCCAGCGTACGGATGGGGGTGAATCCGGAAATTAACGCACTTGCAACGTTAATTCTCGGCGCGGTCGGAATTGTCGGATTTATCGCCTGGTATCTGATGGCGCGCGCAGAAAAGCAGCGGATACGCGATATCCAGCGTGCAAGACGTGGCTGAAGACACTAAAATTTGCCCACCTGGCTACATAATGCCGCCCATGTCGCGGCATTGTTTTCATGGAAGACGAACCGTTGGGATTTTTTAAGAAAACATCTTCATCACATGCTCGTCTGAATGTGCCTGCGCTGGTGCAGGTGGCGGCGCTCGCCATTATTATGATCCGTGGCCTCGACGTGCTGATGATTTTCAATACGCTGGGCGTGCGCGGCATTGGCGAGTTCATTCATCGCAGCGTACAAACCTGGAGTTTAACGCTGGTCTTTTTAAGCAGTCTGGCGCTGGTTTTTATTGAGATCTGGTGTGCGTTCTCGCTGGTGAAAGGGCGTAGTTGGGCGCGCTGGCTGTATCTGCTGACACAAATCACTGCGGCCAGTTATCTGTGGGCGGCCTCGCTCGGTTATGGTTATCCGGAGCTGTTCAGCATTCCCGGTGAATCGAAACGTGAAATCTTCCATAGCCTGATGCTGCAGAAGCTGCCGGATATGCTCATCCTGATGCTGCTGTTCGTTCCCGCGACCAGTCGGCGGTTCTTCCAGTTGCAATAATGTGTATAATCGTCGCCCCTGATGATGTGAAGGTCAATGTATGCAGTGCGCACTTTACGACGCGGGTCGCTGTCGGTCCTGTCAGTGGATAACGCAGCCGATTCCAGAGCAACTTTCCGCTAAAACCGCCGATCTTAAAAATCTGCTCGCCGATTTTCCGGTCGTGGAATGGTGTGCGCCGGTGTCTGGCCCGGAGAGAGGGTTTCGTAATAAAGCCAAAATGGTGGTGAGTGGTAGCGTAGAAAAACCACTGCTCGGTATGCTGCATCGCGACGGCACGCCGGAAGACCTTTGCGACTGCCCGCTTTATCCTGCCTCATTTGCGCCCGTTTTTGCGGCGCTGAAACCGTTTATCGCCCGTGCGGGGCTAACGCCTTATAACGTGGCGCGTAAGCGTGGCGAACTGAAATACATTCTGCTGACCGAAAGCCAGACAGACGGCGGTATGATGCTGCGCTTTGTACTGCGTTCTGACACCAAGCTGGCGCAACTGCGTAAGGCGCTGCCGTGGTTACAGGACCAACTGCCGCAGCTGAAAGTTATTACCGTCAACATTCAGCCGGTACATATGGCGATTATGGAAGGGGAGACGGAGATCTACCTTACGGAACAACAGGCACTGGCGGAGCGTTTTAACGATGTGCCGCTGTGGATCCGCCCGCAAAGTTTCTTCCAGACTAATCCGGCGGTCGCCAGTCAACTGTACGCCACCGCGCGCGACTGGGTACGGCAACTGCCGGTCAAACATATGTGGGATTTGTTCTGCGGCGTGGGCGGTTTTGGTTTGCATTGCGCGACGCCAGAAATGCAACTCACGGGCATCGAAATTGCACCTGAGGCGATTGCTTGTGCCAGACAGTCGGCTAACGAACTGGGCTTAACGCGACTGCAATTTCAGGCGCTGGACTCTACCCAGTTTGCCACCGCTCAGGGGCAAGTGCCGGATCTCGTGCTGGTCAACCCACCGCGTCGCGGCATTGGTAAACCACTGTGTGATTATCTCTCACAGATGGCACCGCGCTTTATCATCTACTCCAGCTGTAACGCCCAAACGATGGCGAAAGATATCCGGGAACTGCCTGGCTACCGCATTGAGCGGGTACAGCTTTTCGATATGTTCCCTCACACCGCGCATTATGAAGTGCTGACCTTGCTGGCGAAAATTTAAACACATCACGGTAATAAATTTTTCAGCAACAACTATTCACTCAAAATAATAATCGTGATCGATCGATTAATAATAACCGATCGATCACGATTATATATCGCTCTATTTTTGCAAATCAAATCACAAATAATCAAATAAGATCTTTAATTGAACTGTTTTGATTACTACAGTGCGTTTACCGAATACATGCAGAGGCATCGCTTAGCGAAACACAAAATTTCCTGAAACTTTATTAACGTCAGCAGAAGGTTCATGCATTGACAACGGAAATGTACGCTTATGGAGGGCGTTCCGACGATGTTTGCCAAATTCATAGATGTTATTCAAACGTTTTTAACTGAACCGGCAATTTTAATTGGTTTGCTGGTGGGTATTGGTTATGCCCTTGATAAGAAATCGCCAATAAAAATTATTACCGGCATGGTAAGCGCCATGGTGGGATTAATGATGGTGTTATTTGGTGGTTTCCAGTTTTCCGCAACATTTAAACCGGTAGCAGAAGCCGTAAGTAAAGCCTATGGTGTTCACGGGTATTTAATGGATTCCTACGCGATGAAAGCGGCAACGCAAATTGCGTTGGGAGATAATTTTGGTTACGTAGGTTATGTATTTGTTCTGGCATTTTTTACCAACCTGCTGCTGGTATTATTTGGTCGGTATACTGGTGCCAAAGGGATATTTTTGACAGGGAATACCGGTGTTTCACATTCTCAGGCGGTATTATGGTTGATTGTCTTTTGGCTGGGTTTTAGCTGGACTACATCCATCATTATTGCCGGAGTATTAACGGGGGTATTCTGGGCTTTCTCCACCACGCTCATTGTTAAGCCCATTGCCAAAGTGACCAAAGATGCTGGTTTTACCATTGCTCATAACCAGATGTTGGGATTGTGGTTTTTCTCCAAATTTGCGCATAAATTTGGTGACCCTGAAAAGCACGATGCTGAAAACCTGAAACTCCCCGGTTGGCTGGCGATTTTTAACCATAACGTAACGGCTATCGCCATTGTGATGACGCTGTTTGTTGGTGGTTTCTTGCTCTCAACGGGTATCGATAATGTTCAGTTAATGGCGAAAGGTAAGCCCTGGTATATCTATATTATCAACCTCGGTTTACAGTTTTCGATGTACATGGTCATCCTTCTACAAGGTGTGCGGATGATGGTGGGCGAAATTAACGGTTCGTTTAAAGGCTGGCAAGATCGCTTTATTCCTAACGCTATTCCTGCTGTCGATGTCGCCGCGCTGTTACCATTTTCACCAAACGCGGCGACGTTAGGCTTCGTCTTCTGTACTTTTGGCACCATTTTCTCGATGGGGATCTTATTACTGATCCACAGCCCAATTATGGTATTGCCTGGCTTTGTACCGTTATTTTTCTCAGGTGGTCCGATTGGTGTATTAGCGAACCGAATGGGCGGATACCGTTCCGTTATTATCTGTACATTCTTGCTGGGTATTATTCAGACCTTCGGTACGGTGTGGGCTATTCCGTTAACCGGACTTGCTGAAAATGGCGTCGGCTGGACAGGAATATTTGACTGGGCAACCGTATGGCCTGCTATTTGTGAAGTTCTGAAATTTATTGCTGCAACATTCCATCTTGGTCCTTACGCGGGTTAATTAAATATTAAGGGTTTAAAAATGAAAGATACAATTAATATTCTGTTTGTCTGTGGTTACGGTGTCGGTAGTAGCGTTATGTTACAAACGGTAGTTAAAAAAGCGCTGACCAAATATGATTTCAAAGTTGAAATGGAACATACCGCCGCAGGCGAAGTAGGCGGATTTACCGACTGGGCGGATATTTTCGCCATTTCGAAAAAGTTACTCGATGTGGTTAGTCTTGACCCGAAACATGGTCAATATTTGATCCCGATTGAAAATATTATGGACGGTGAAACTATTGGTCAGCAAATTTACGAAGTGGTTCAGCAACATTATCCACATTTAATTAATCAATAAGGTAGGGCGTAATGAGAGCGATTATTCTGCTGTTCGATAGTCTGAATAAACGTTATCTGCCACCTTATGGCGATGCGTTAACCAAAGCGCCTAATTTCCAACGTCTGGCGGCTCATGCCGCCACCTTTGAAAACAGTTACGTCGGCAGTATGCCGTGTATGCCTGCCCGACGTGAATTACACACTGGCCGCTGTAACTTCCTGCACCGGGAGTGGGGGCCGTTGGAACCTTTTGATGACTCTATGCCGGAGCTACTCAAAAAAGCAGGTATTTATACCCATTTAATCAGCGATCATTTGCATTATTGGGAAGATGGGGGCGGAAATTACCATAATCGCTATTGTTCATGGGAAATTATCCGTGGTCAGGAAGGCGATCACTGGCAGGCGAGTGTAGCGGAACCGCATATTCCCGAGGTGTTACAGGTGCCACAAAAACAGACCGGCGGCGGCGTTTCTGGCCTGTGGCGGCATGACTGGGTCAACCGGGAATATATTCAACAGGAAGCGGATTTTCCTCAAACCAAAGTGTTTGATGCGGGCTGTGCCTTTATCCACAAAAATCACGCGCAAGATAACTGGTTATTGCAGGTCGAAACGTTTGATCCACACGAGCCGTTTCACACAACGGTTGAGTATCTTTCCTTGTATGAAGATAACTGGGACGGGCCGCATTATGACTGGCCGCGTGGTCGGGTGCAGGAGAGTGACGAGGCCGTGGAGCATATCCGCTGCAGCTATCGCTCGCTGGTATCGATGTGCGATCGCAACCTGGGGCGCATTCTCGATCTGATGGACCAGCACGATCTGTGGCGAGATACCATGCTGATTGTCGGCACTGACCACGGTTTTTTACTCGGTGAGCATGGCTGGTGGGCGAAGAACCAGATGCCTTATTACAACGAAGTTGCCAATAATCCGTTGTTTATCTGGGATCCGCGCAGTGGTGTAAAAGGCGAGCGGCGACAAGCGCTGGTGCAAATGATTGACTGGGCGCCAACGTTGTATGACTTTTTTCAACAGCCAGTGCCGCCAGATGTGCAGGGGCAACCGCTGGCGAAAACGGTCAGCCATGATGAACCGGTACGTAGTGCGGCGATGTTTGGTGTCTTCAGTGGTCATGTTAACGTAACCGATGGGCGTTACGTCTATATGCGTGCCGCGCTGCCGGGGCGTGAGGATGATATTGCTAATTACACGTTAATGCCTGCCAAAATGAACAGTCGCTATCCGGTGGATGAGATGCGGGCTTTATCGCTGGTCCCGCCGCTTCGTTTCACCAAAGGATTACAGGTGTTACGCATTCCGGCACAGGAGAAATATAAAGGGCTGAATCAATTTGGTCATTTGCTGTTTGATTTGCAAGACGATCCGCAGCAGTTACATCCGATTCATGATGATGCGATCGAGTCCCGGATGATCGAATTGCTGATTCAGTTGATGAAAGACAATGATGCACCGCCAGAGCAGTTCCAGCGTTTGGGGCTGGCGTAGAAAGGTGATCTTGCCGGAGTTGGCGTTCGCCCACTCCGGCTTATTAATATTTACTGCGGGAACCACTGGTCGCTAATTTTCTGATATGTACCGTCGGCTTTAATTGCCGCCAGAGCGTTATTCAGTTTTTCCAGCAGGGATTTGTTATCTGGACGTACAGCAATGCCAAGGCCGGTGCCGAAGTACTGCGGATCGGTCACTTTCTCAGTTGCAACGCCCAGTTGTGGATTGGTTTTCAGCCATTCATTAACCACCGCCGTGTCGCCAAATACGCCATCAATACGGCCATTTTTCAGATCGATAAAGGCATTTTGGTAACTGTCATAGGAGACAGTTTTCACTTCCGGGTGCTGATCTTGAATATATTTCTGGTGCGTAGTGCCGTTTTCCATCCCAATGCGTTTGCCTTTCAGGTCAGCAAACGTTTTGTAGGTATCTTTTTTGGCAATGACGACAGCTGAGTTTTCGTAGTAGGGCGTGGTAAACGATACCTGCTTGCTACGCTCTGGCGTGATATCCATACCAGAGATAACGGCGTCATATTTCCTGAATTTCAGTGACGGGATCAGGCTGTCGAAAGCGTGATTGGTGAAAGTACATTCTGCCTGCATCTGTGTGCATAACGCTTTTGCCAGGTCGATATCAAAGCCGACGATCTGGTTATTGGCATCCATCGACTCGAACGGAGGATAGGTCGCTGATACGCCAAAATTGATTTTCTCTGCGGCAGAAGCGCCGAACGCACAGGATGCGAGTAAAGCGGCAAGAACTAACTTTTTCATGATGGAACTCCCGTCTGTCAATCTTATGGTTATTGGCCGTGTCTGCGGCATGGGGTTACAATGCCATCAAATGAATTTATATGCAATAAATGTGACTAAATATTTTTTAAAGCATAAAAAAAGACGGACAACTTAGTGGGTTATCCGTCTTGATGATAAAAACTTATGCACTATGCAGGCCGGATAAGGCGTTCACGCCGCATCCGGCACTGGCACCGTGCAGGTGTCTGATGCGACGCTGGTGCGTCTTATCAGACCTACAAAACCGTACGCAGCTACATTAATTCCGCCGCTCGAACGCCAGCGCTTTGCGCTCAATAAGACGCATCATCAGCGTCAGCAGACCATTAACGATCAGGTAAATAATCCCCGCTGCGCCAAATACCATCACATCGTAGGTGCGCCCGTACAGTAACTGGCTGTAACCCATCACTTCCATCAGCGTAATGGTGTAAGCAAGCGAAGTACTTTTGAACACCAGCACCACTTCGTTGGAATAAGAAGAGAGTGAGCGTTTAAAGGCATACGGCAGCAGGATCGCCAGCGTATCTTTTTTGCTCATTCCCAGTGCGCTACAGGATTGCCATTGACCTTCCGGGATCGCGCGAATGGCACCGTAAAACAGCTGCGTGGTATACGCCGCACTGTTCAGCGATAACGCAATCAGCGCACATAACCACGGTTCTGACAACAGATGCCATAGCGCCGGATATTCCTGCAACGTCGGGAACTGACCTGGACCGTAGTAAATCAGGAAGATCTGCACCAACAGCGGTGTACCGGTAAACAGCGTGATATAGCCACGCACCAGCCATACCAGCACCGGCGTTTTCAGCGTCAGAATGATGGTAAAAATCAACGCCAGAATCAGCGCCACAATCAGCGAGGCAACGGTTAGCGTCAGGCTGGTATGCAGCCCTTTCATTAGTTCGGGTAAATACTCAAACATCAGCCAGGCCTCCGCTCAAAACGTGTCGCGCGCAGGTCAATGCGTTTGAGAATGTACTGACTCAACAGAGTAATCACCAGGTAAATCGCCGCCGCCACAATGTACCAGGTAAATGGCTCCTGGGTACGAGTGGCGATGCTTTTGGTTTGCAACATTAAGTCATTCACACTGATTAAACTGACCAGCGCGGTATCTTTCAGCAGCACCAGCCACTGATTACCGAGGCCAGGCAACGCATGACGCCACATTTGTGGCATCACCAGACGAAAGAAGATAGCCGATTTTGACAGCCCCAGCGCCTGACCAGATTCCCACTGGCCAACTGGCACCGCTTTTAATGCACCACGCAGCGTTTGCGAGGCATAGGCGGCATATAGCAGCGATAGAGCGATGACACCACAAAGGAACGGACTGACGTCAAAGTTCTCGATGTCCATCTGCACCGGGATCTGTACGATCCCAAGATTGATGGTGAAGCCATCCGCAAGCGTCAGCAGCAGCTGTGAGGAACCAAAATAGATAAACAGCACCACCAGAATTTCTGGCAGGCCGCGCAGGACCGTCACCAGCGCTGAACCTGCCCACGCGACAGGGCGCCATTTTGCCGACTCCCACACCGCAAAGAACATCGCCAGTGCCAGTCCGACAATCAATGCACAAACGGCAAGGCCGACGGTCATCCCGGCGGCGCTTGCTAAAGGGAAAAATTCATTCATCAGGAATTACTTCTGGAACCATTTGTTGTAGATGGTTTCGTAAGTGCCATCTTTCTTCACTTTTTCCAGCGCAGCATTGAATTTCTGCTGCAATTCAGTGTTGCCCTGACGTACTGCAATGCCGAGGCCAGTGCCGAAGTAATCTTTGTCGGTCACTTTATCGCCCACAGCCGCCAGTTTCGGGTTGTCTTTCAGCCATTCAGTTACCACTGCGGTGTCACCGAATACGCTGTCGATACGACCGTTTTGCAGATCCAGTTTTGCGTTCTGGTAGCTGTCATACGGCACGGTGGTGATTTCCGGGTGCTTATCCATAATGAATTTCTGGTGCGTCGTCCCGTTCTGTACGCCGACTTTTTTGCCTTTCAGCTGATCAACGCTGGTGTATTTACCTTGCTGACCCACAAACAGTGCGGAGTTGTCATAGTACGGCGTCGTAAACAGCACCTGCTTTTCACGCTCCGGGGTGATATCCATCCCGGCCATCACCGCTTCTACGCGACGAAATTTCAGGCTTGGGATCAGGCTGTCAAACGCCTGGTTAGAGAAAGTGCAGGTCGCATCAATTTCTTTACACAGTGCCTGTGCCAGGTCGACGTCAAAACCGACGATCTGGTTATTCGCATCCATCGATTCAAACGGAGGATAAGAGGCTTCGGTAGCAAAACGAATGGTTTCGGCGGCTGTGGCGGAAAGGCTAAAACCTGCAATTAACGCGGCAATCAGAACTTTTTTCATTGTTGTTATCCCGAATCTTAGTGAGAGAGATAGTTTTTAAATGCTTCGGTCTGCGGCTCGGTAAAGCAGCTCGCGTCGCCTTGTTCTACGATGTGACCGTTTTCCATATACACCACACGGCTGGCGGTTTTACGCGCCACTTCAACTTCGTGGGTGACGATCACCTGGGTAATGTTAGTTTCCGCCAGCTCACGAATAATGCTGACGATTTGTGCGGTAATTTCCGGATCCAGCGCGGCGGTCGGTTCATCAAACAGCAGTACCTGCGGTTCCATCATCAGCGCGCGGGCGATAGCAACACGTTGCTGCTGGCCACCAGAAAGATGCAGCGGGTAACGATCGCTATAAGGTTTGAGACGCAGACGTTCCAGCAGTTTTTCTGCACGGGCCAGCGCCTGATCTTTACTCAAGCCGAGTACGCGGCAGGGCGCTTCAATCAGGTTTTGCTGCACGGTGAGATGCGGCCACAGATTGTATTGCTGAAACACCATACCGACGTTACGACGCAGCTCGCGGATCGCTTTGTCAGATGGCGTTTTAGTGAAATCGAAATGGTTGCCTGCAATGTTGAGCGTACCGGAGCGCGGCATCTCTAGCAGATTGAGTACACGCAGCAGCGAGCTTTTCCCCGCGCCACTGGGGCCAAGTAACACCAGCGTTTCGCCTTGCGGGCAATCCAGCGTGATATCGAACAGCGCCTGGTGTGCGCCGTAGAAGCAATTAATGCCGTTTAATTGAATACTCATTGACACTCGTATACTGGCAGTCGGATAGCTATTGAAGTCGAAGATACTACCTTTGACAGAATAATTATGCAATATTTCTGCTTTAAAAGTTAAAAGCAAAGCGCATTATTCAATAAACATAGCACAAAATAACGGCGGCGAAGGGCGGCGAGCATAAATGTCGGCATTCTTCACAGAATGCCAGACAATTTATGGGGGTTATAATCTAATCAAGGGATTAACGGTTCTCAACGGACTGACGTAATGTTCCTGCTTTGGCGTGAACGCTGCCACCTAAATAGCGCACATCGTCGATCACCCAACACTGTCCTTCCTGAATCATCAGCACTTCATCCTGCCAGCTCTGGTCGCCTTGTTTCAGATCCACCCGCAGCGGAATATTGCGCGCATCGCGATTTGGGATGGTCGAGGCGCTGGCAACTTGTGCGCTGTCAGGCAAGGTGGTGCGACTGGAGAACGGATCGCTGCTTAATAATTCGCGATGGCTGTTATCGCGGCTGGCATCACTCAGCAAAGTTGCCAGTTTGTCACTTAAATATGGGCGCAGAGCGGTAATGTCGTTACTGCGGTGCGAAATGCGATAGTCATAAAACTGCTGGGCCACGCTGTCAGGTCCGCCCTGGACGCAAGAACCTGTGCGGGAGCCGTTGTCTTTATAGGCTGGTGTGACGGTGGTACAAGCACTGAGTAGCAGTGCGCAAGGGATAATCATGGTCAATTTGCTGTAGCGCATAATCATTTCCTTATAAGCGATCGCTCTGAAAGCGTTCTACGATAATAATGATATCCTTTCAATAATAGCGTATCAGTCCGATAATGCTTTGAAGATCGAAGGCTTAGAAAACAAGGAGATCGATCATGCAATTTTCCACAACCCCAACACTTGAAGGCCAGACCATCGTTGAATATTGCGGTGTGGTGACCGGCGAAGCGATTTTAGGCGCTAACATTTTTCGCGATTTCTTTGCAGGGATCCGCGATATCGTTGGCGGACGTTCCGGTGCGTATGAAAAAGAACTGCGTAAAGCGCGGGAGATAGCCTTTGAGGAGCTTGGTGAGCAGGCGCGAGCGCTGGGGGCTGACGCCGTGGTCGGCATTGATATCGACTACGAAACGGTCGGGCAAAATGGCAGTATGCTGATGGTTAGCGTCAGCGGAACGGCGGTGAAAACGCGTCGATGAGGAGAGTCTTCTGGCTGGTTGCCGCCGCTTTGTTCCTGGCTGGGTGCGCAGGCGAAAAAGGCATTGTCGAGAAAGAGGGATACCAGCTTGATACCCGGCGCCAGGCACAGGCGGCGTATCCGCGCATTAAAGTTTTGGTGATCCACTACACGGCTGAGGACTTTGATACGTCACTGGCGACACTGACCGATAAGCACGTGAGTTCGCATTATCTGGTTCCTGCCGTGCCTCCACTTTACAACGGCAAGCCGCGTATCTGGCAACTGGTGCCAGAACAGGAACTGGCCTGGCATGCGGGGAGCAGCGCCTGGCGTGGCGCGACACGAATTAACGACACCTCTATAGGTATTGAGCTGGAAAATCGCGGCTGGCAAAAATCAGCGGGGGGCAAATATTTTGCGCCATTTGAACCGACACAAATTCAGGCGCTCATTCCACTGGCGAAGGATATTATCGCCCGCTATCACATCAAACCAGAAAACGTAGTGGCTCATGCAGATATTGCGCCGCAGCGCAAAGATGATCCCGGGCCGTTATTTCCGTGGCAACAACTGGCGCAGCAGGGGATTGGTGCCTGGCCAGATGCGCAGCGGGTGAACTTTTATCTTACCGGGCGTGCGCCGCATACACCGGTAGATACCGCCTCATTGCTGGAACTGTTGGCCCGTTACGGCTATGACGTGAAACCAGAAATGACTCCAGGCGAACAGCAACGAGTGATTATGGCTTTCCAGATGCACTTCCGCCCGACGTTATATAACGGCGAAGCGGATGCAGAAACTCTGGCCATCGCACAAGCGTTGCTGGAGAAATACGGTCAGGATTAGCGCGGCAGTTTTCCGTGGTCGCGTAACCAGGCGGCAGTTTTCTCGATCCCTTCATCCAGCGTGATGACAGGCTGATAACCTAACTCTTCCTGTGCACGCGTAATATCCAGCGTAAAGTCAAAATTCAACTTGGAGACGCCGTAGTGAGTTAGCGGCGGCTCTTTCGCTGACTTGCGGCCTAAACGCTCCATACTGCGGGCGATCATATCCAGCATCGGGTAGGGAACCGAACGAATACGGCAATCAATATTTAGTTCGTCGATGAGCTTCTGAACGATGCTGCGCAGTGTACGATGTTCGCCGTTGGTGATGTTATATACCCTGCCGGAAGGCAGTTTGTCGCAGTTTTCCTGGCTTGCCAGCCACATGGCATGCACGGCATTTTCGTAGTAGGTCATATCGACGAGCGCACTGCCGCCGTGCGGTAACAGAATGCTGCCGTAGTGGTGCATCATATGTGCCAGGCGGGGAATGAACACTTTATCGTGTGGCCCAAACAGACTTTGTGGACGCAGAATAGTAAAGCGTGTTTGTGGATTCGCCTGAGAGAGCATATTGATCACTTCTTCGCTGGCGGCTTTGCTGCGGGCAAATTCGTTGGCGAAGCGGTGAGGGCGAAAATCTTCTTTGATATCCCGGTGGTGGTGATAATCGAAGTACAGTGAAGGCGAAGAAATATGAATAAAGTTACGCACTCCCCAGGCAACAGCCCATTCGCCCAGGCGACGCGTGGCGCGAACGTTGGCCAGATCGAAAGCCTGCTGCGTTCCCCAGGGCGAGGTAAAGCTGGAGCAGTGCCACAGCGTATCAATGCCGGCGAGCATCACTTTAGCCTGCGATGAGACAAGTTCGGTCAGATCCGCCCGGACAAACTCTGCGCCCATTTTTTCCAGCAATTTGCCCATCGCTTCGTTGCGACCGGTCGCTCTCACGCTGATACCTTTCTGGCATAAAAACTCAACCGCGTTTCGACCTAAGCCGCTGGTGGCGCCGGTAACCAGTACCTTCATATCATTCCACTGTTGTTTATAAGACGACGTGCGCATTCTTTCGTGATTTCCCCCTTGATGCAATGGGAAACATGAAAGAATCACGCAGGTTTTTTTCGATTAATCTGTGATTTGTTCTGCAAGTCTGGCGATTCGTTTTGCCATGCCGCGAAAAATAAACAGATGCGCGGGGATCATGAAAAGCCAGTAAAACAGGCCTGGCATGCCGTGCGGATGCCAGAAAGCGCGAACGTCTATGGTGCGGTAGTCGCCTTTATCCTCCAGCGTAAAACAAAGTCGTCCCAGTCCCGGCGCTTTCATACCAAATAACAACGTAAGTTGTTTTTCCGGTTCAACGACAATCACTTTCCAGCTATCTACCGTATCGCCCGTCTGCAAATATTCCCGCTCAGGGCGACCTTTCGCCAGTTTATGACCGATCGCGCAGTCCATCAGCGCCCGGGCCTGCCACAAAATATTGCCAAAGAAGTAACGTTCTTTTCCGCCGATTTGATTGACCACGCGCCATAGTGCCTGAAGACTGGCGGAAGTTTTAACCGTAAAACCGGCCTGTTTGGCGAAATAACCGTATTCTGGTCGCCAGCGAGCAAAAGCCTGCGCGTCATATCCCCAGTCGCTGGAGTTGACCAGTTTTTCTTCCTCTTTCAACGTGCTACGTACCGCGTCATCGAAAGCGATCAGCGGTTGTGGAATGAGTGCACGTAACCCGGTGTCATCTGCCAGCAGATCGTGTTTCAGCCCCTGAATCAACGCTTTGGCAGTAGTAGAGGGAACGGAGGTAATCACATTGAGAAACCACACCGAAATCCAGCGGGTGGGAAAGGGGATGGGGATCAACCAGCGGCGTTTACCGCTCACGGTCATAAAATGTTCGAATTGTTGTTGATAACTGAGCACCTCTGGCCCGGCGGCTTCGAATATCCGATGTTCGCTGGCCGGATGGTCTAACAGCGCCACCAGATAGTGCAGCAGGTTTTCCAGCGCGATGGGCGTGGTGCGTGAACGTACCCAGCGTGGTGGCGTTAATACCGGCAGGTTGTAAACCATATCGCGCATCACTTCGAACGCTGCGGAACCTGCTCCAACGATAATTCCGGCACGTAATTCAGTAACTGGCACACCGGCTTCACGCAAGATATCCGCCGTAGCCTGGCGGGCGCGCAGATGATCCGACTGCTCGTGGGGCGGGGCCTGCAATGAACTGAGAAAGATTAATTGCTTCACTGGCACTTCGCGCAGAGCATCACGGACGTTGAGAGCAACCTGCCGCTCCTGAGCGATAAAATCACCGCCTTCGCCCATGCTGTGCACCAGAAAATAGACGGTATCGATATCCTGCAACAGGGCCGGAAGATTATCCGGCCAGCTAAGATCAACATTATGGCAACTGACGTTTGCCAGTTGCAGCTTTGTGAGCCTGTCGACATGACGTGCCGCCGCCAGGATCTGATGCCCTTGCTGGCTGAGTGCCTGCACCAGATGCTGACCAATGTAGCCACTGGCACCGAGAACTAAAATGCGTTGCGGCACGTCTCCCTCCTTAACGTGCTAAGAAAGCGCGCCAGTGAGCAGCGACTTCAGCCAGTTGCTCGCGCGAAACGTCGAGATGCGTCACCAGGCGGACAATCGGTGAGGCGTTAATCAGCACATTTCTCGCTTTCATGTATTCGCCTAACGCGGCGGCATTCTCTTCGCCGACGCGGACAAACAGCATATTGGTATCCTGACGCATTACATCCGCGCCCGCTTCACGCAACTGCTCCGCCATCCAGGCGGCGTTATCGTGGTCTTCCTGCAAGCGTTCGACGTTATTTTTCAGGGCATACATCCCGGCGGCAGCCAGAATGCCGGACTGGCGCATCCCACCACCCGTCATTTTCCGCCAGCGGATGGCTCGCTTAATGTAGTCACGGTTACCAACCAGTAACGAACCGACTGGCGTACCAAGACCTTTCGACAGACAAATGGTGAACGAATCACAATATTGCGTGATCTCTTTCAGTTCGCAGCCGTAAGCCACTACGGCGTTAAAGATGCGCGCGCCGTCAACGTGCAGCGCCAGATTGCGCTCGCGGGTAAATTCCCATGCCTGTTTCAGGTATTCACGCGGCAACACTTTGCCGTTGTGGGTGTTTTCGAGACTGAGCAATTTGGTGCGGGCGAAGTGAATATCGTCGGGTTTGATTTTCATCGCTACTTTATCCAGCGGTAGCGTGCCGTCGGCAGCAGCGTCGATGGGTTGCGGTTGAATACTGCCCAGTACCGCTGCGCCACCGGCTTCAAACAGATAGTTATGCGCTGCCTGACCGACAATATACTCTTCGCCGCGTTCGCAGTGACTGAGCAGAGCGACCAGGTTGGCCTGAGTGCCGGTAGGCAGAAAAATGGCGGCTTCTTTACCGGAAAGTTCTGCCGCATAGTCCTGCAGAGCATTAACGGTAGGGTCGTCTCCGTAAACGTCGTCCCCAACCGGGGCGGCCATCATCGCTTCGAGCATGGCGCGGCTCGGTCGGGTAACGGTATCACTGCGTAAATCAATCATGGCATGTCCTTATTTATGACGGGAAATGCCACCCTTTTTACCTTAGCCAGTTTGTTTTCGCCAGTTCGATTACTTCATCGCCACGTCCGCTGATGATTGCGCGCAGCATATACAGACTAAAACCTTTTGCCTGTTCGAGTTTGATCTGCGGCGGAATGGCTAATTCTTCTTTTGCAACCACCACATCCACCAGCACCGGACCGTCGATGGAGAAGGCGCGTTGCAGGGCTTCATCGACTTCAGACGCTTTTTCCACGCGAATACCCGTAATACCGCACGCTTCAGCAATGCGGGCAAAGTTGGTGTCGTGCAGTTCGGTGCCGTCAGTCAAATAGCCACCAGCTTTCATCTCCATCGCCACGAAGCCCAGCACACTGTTGTTAAAGACGATAATTTTCACCGGCAGTTTCATTTGTACCACCGAGAGAAAATCACCCATCAGCATACTGAAACCGCCATCACCGCACATGGCGACCACCTGACGTTCCGGCTCTGTTGCCTGTGCTCCCAGCGCCTGAGGCATGGCATTGGCCATCGAACCGTGGTTAAACGAACCTAACAGGCGGCGTTTTCCGTTCATTTTCAGATAACGTGCCGCCCATACCGTAGGTGTGCCAACATCACAGGTAAAGATGGCGTCATCGGCAGCAAAATGGCTAATTTGCTGCGCCAGATATTGCGGGTGAATCGCTTTCTCGCTGGGTTTGGCTAAATCATCCAGCCCTTTACGGGCATCGCGGTAATTTTCCAGCGCCTTATCAAGGAATTTGCGATCGGTTTTTTCTTCCACCAGTGGCAGCAGTGCACGCAAGGTCGATTTGATATCGCCCACCAGCGCCATATCTACCTTGCTGTGCGCGCCGATGCTCGCTGGGTTTATATCAATCTGGATAATTTTGGCATCGGTCGGGTAGAAGGCGCGGTAGGGGAACTGGGTGCCGAGCAGCACTAAGGTGTCGGCGTTCATCATGGTATGGAAACCAGACGAGAAGCCGATTAATCCGGTCATTCCGACGTCATAGGGATTATCGTATTCGACATGTTCTTTACCGCGCAGGGCATGAACCACTGGCGCTTTAATTTTCCCGGCAAACTCTACTAACTCTTTATGCGCCCCGGCGCAGCCGCTACCGCACATCAGGGCGATATTGCTGGAGTAACGCAGCAGTTGCGCCAGTTTGCGTAACTCTTCTTCTTCAGGTGTGACAATGGGCAAGGGGGCGTGATACCAGTGTGTGGTTGCCCCTTCTGGCGCAGGTTTTAACGCCACATCGCCCGGTAACACGACAACCGAAACGCCACGGTTTAACACCGCTTTGCGCATGGCAATCGCCAGCACTTGTGGGATCTGCTCCGGGCTGGAAACCAGCTCGCAATAGTGACTACATTCGCGGAATAACTCTTGCGGGTGGGTTTCCTGGAAATAGCCGCTGCCAATCTCGCTGGAAGGAATATGGGCGGCAATCGCCAGTACCGGAACGTGATTGCGGTGGCAATCGAACAGGCCGTTAATTAAGTGCAGGTTGCCGGGGCCGCACGATCCGGCACAGACCGCCAGTTCTCCCGAAAGCTGGGCTTCAGCACCAGCGGCAAAGGCCGCAACTTCTTCATGACGGGTGGACATCCACTCGATGGTGCCCATTCGGTTAAGACTGTCGCTAAGACCGTTAAGAGAGTCGCCCGTCACTCCCCAGATGCGTTTGACCCCTGCTGATTCGAGCGTTTTGGCGATATAAGCTGCAACCGTTTGTTTCATGGTTTTCCATCTCCTGAATGTGATAACGGTAACAAGTTTAGTTCATCTGACGGAGGGGGAAGGGATGGGAGAAAAAGGAGGCACTAACGGTTAAACAGCCCGATGACAGGAATATCATCGGGCATAAGGTGATTACGCGAGAACCATATCCCCCTGCGGATGGCAGGAGCAGGCCAGTACGTAACCTTCAGCGATTTCGGCGTCGGTCAGCGTCATGGTGCTGCTCACCGTATATTCACCAGAAACCACTTTCGTCTTACAGCAACCGCAAACACCCGCACGGCACGCGGCGACAACCGGAACTTTATTGCTTTCCAGTGCTTCCAACAGCGTGGTACCAACCGGGGCGTAAAATTCTTGCGCCGGTTGCAGTTTGGTGAATTTCAGACCACTGGTTGCAGCTTCTGCCACTGGTGTAAAGAACTTCTCTTTAAAGAAGCGTGTCACACCGAGCGCTTTAACTTCCTGCTCTACCCAATCCATATACGGCACCGGGCCACAGGTCATCACAGTACGTGAGGCCAGGTCAGGAACGCTTTCCAGCAGTTCACGAGTCAGACGCCCGGCAACGAAACCGTCGGTAACGTTATTCTCCGCCACCAATGTCACCGGATAGTCACGCCACTCATCTGCGAAAATAACATCCTGCGGCGTGCGCACGTTGTAGATCACCTGCACATCGGCCTGCGGACGGTTCTTCGCCAGCCAGCGACGCATCGACATAATCGGCGTGACACCACAGCCTGCCGCCAGCAACAAGAATTTATCTTCTGCTTTATCGTCGCAGGTAAATTCCCCCATCGCGTCCGAAAGCCAGAGATAGTCACCGCGTTTTACATCGCGAGTCAGCCACTGGGAACCGACACCATCATCAATCCGCCGCACGGTCAGGGTGATGTATTCACTCACGCCTGGCGTGGAGGAGATGGTGTAAGCACGCAGCGTTTCTGCTGAGTTTCGCACGCTGACCAGCGCATATTGCCCTGCGCGATACGGATAGTAATCATGGCAAATCAGGGAAATCGTCCACACATCCGGCGTTTCTTGCTTAATGTGATGAACCTGCATCCGCCACGGGCATTGATTCGTTGGCATCGTCATCGACAAACTCCTTACGCGCTCAACAGTTGCTTCATGTCTTCTTCAACAGTGGTGATAGAACGCAGGCCGAATTTCTCATTCAGCACCGCCAGCAGGTCTGGCGTCAGGAAGCCTGGTGCGGTCGGGCCGGTGACGATATTTTTCACGCCCAGAGAAAGTAGCGTCAGCAGAATGACAATCGCTTTCTGTTCAAACCAGGAGAGCACCAGTGACAGCGGCAGATCGTTCACTCCACAGCCCAGTTTTTCTGCCAGCGTCACCGCCAGAATAATCGCTGAGTAAGCATCGTTACACTGACCTGCATCCACCAGACGTGGCAGACCTTCGATAGCGCCAAACTCGAGTTTGTTAAAGCGATATTTACCGCAGGCGAGGGTCAGGATCAGGCAGTCATCCGGTACGCTGGTGGCGAAATCGGTGAAGTAGTGACGCTCGCCGCGTGCGCCGTCACAGCCACCAAGCAGGAAGATATGACGCAGTTTTTCACGGCTCACCAGATCAATCAGCGTATCCGCCGCGCCAAGCAGCGTCTGACGGCCAAAGCCAACGGTGATCAGGTGCGGAATTTCGCTGTACGGGAAGCCCGCCATTTGTTGCGCCTGGGCGATAACCGCAGAGAAATCTTCGCCATCCAGATGACGAACGCCCGGCCAGCCAACAATGCTGCGGGTCCAGATACGATCGTCATAAGCGCCCACGGTTGGGTCGATGATGCAGTTAGAGGTCATCACGATGGGGCCAGGGAAGCGAGCGAACTCAACTTGCTGATTCTGCCAGCCGCTGCCGTAGTTACCGACCAGATGCTTGAATTTACGCAGCTCCGGGTAGCCGTGTGCAGGTAGCATTTCGCCGTGGGTGTAGACATTAACGCCCGTGCCTTCGGTCTGCTCCAGTAGGTTGTAGAGATCTTTAAGATCGTGGCCAGAAATCAGGATACATTTACCCGCCGTCGCTTTGACGTTGACCTGAGTTGGCGTTGGGTGACCGTATTTACCGGTTTCGCCTGCGTCCAGAATGCTCATCACTTTGAAGTTCATCTGGCCGATTTCCATTGAACACTCGAGAAGCGCGTTCATATCGGAAGGCCAGGTCCCCAGCCACGCCATGATTTTATGGTACTGGGCGTAAATATCGTTGTCGTATTGACCGAGAACGTGCGCGTGTTCCATATAGGCCGCCGCACCTTTCAGGCCATACAGACAGAGCAGACGCAGGCCGAGAATGTTTTCGCCAATCGCCGCTTTATCTTTATTCGGAGTAAATTCTGCCGCCTGACGTTGCAGCTCGCCCAGATCATCGCTCACCAGTTGCAGGTCAGCCATCGGGTTATCGACGCGGGCGTTGGCATCAACTGCCTGGCATTGCGCTTTCAGCGCCTCGCGCAAGGCAATCGCTTCACGAGCGTAGCCGACAATGCGCGGAGAATCGAAGTTAACGTTGGTCAGAGTTGAGAAAAATGCGCGTGGCGCGAAGCTGTCAACGTCATGGTTGATGATGCCGTATTCACGTGCTTTCACTGCCCAGGCAGAAAGCCCTTGCAGCGCCGCAATGAGTAAATCCTGAAGGTCAGAGGTTTCCGCCGTTTTACCACACATCCCCTGCGCGTATGAGCAGCCGTTTCCTGCCGGAGTACGGATAGTTTGTTCACATTGCACACAAAACATGATCACACCTTTAAAGTTATATTTAATATACATGTTTAAGATTAAGACGCTTAACGCGGGGATAAAAGGGATTTTTAGTGCAACTTTAAGGGAGATTGATTTAGCGCAATTTTGGCGGCAGGGATCTACCGCCAGAGAGGTATTATGCGGAGAAAAAGGCGATGAGAATTGGCACTAACAGGCTAAGGATAAAGCCGTGAACAATCGCTGCCGGGACCATCTCCAGCCCACCTGTACGCTGAAGAACGGGCAGGGTGAAATCCATTGATGTGGCACCGCATAAGCCCAGTGCAGTAGAACGGCTGCGGCGAATCAGGCCAGGGATCAACATAATGGCGATCAACTCACGAGCCAAGTCATTGAAGAACGCCGCGCTACCGATTACCGGACCAAAAGATTCGGTCAATAAGATCCCTGAAAGAGAATACCAGCCGAAACCGGAAGCCATTGCCAGCGCGGTATTGATGGGGAGATCAAGAATAAAGGCATTAATTAAACCGCCAATTAAAGAACTGGCAACCACCACTGCGGCGACAATCATTCCACGGCGATTAAGGACAATCTGCTTTAAGGTCATGCCATTGTTACGCAGCTGAATACCGACGAGGAAAAGTAACAGAATTAACGTGTATTCGCTGGCTTCGGTCGCGTGTTGTAAGAAACCTAATCCGCTAAGGCCAATAGCAAAACCAATCACCACGACGCCACACAGTTTCAGCGACTCCAGTGCCATCGCAATACGCGACGGCAATTTCTCTTGCTGGTGGCTATTGCGCCACGGCAAACCGCGTTCCAGCCACAGCAAGGCGACAATATTGCACAGTAAAATAATGGTAATACTGACAGCGGAATAATGCAGAATCGCCAATAGGTTACTGGCGAGATTATCGAGAAACGCCAGACTGATACCCATAAAAAAGAGAATGAGATAAACCATCCAGCTTAATAGCTGATTAATGCGTTTTAACGCAGCTTTTTGGCGAAGTGGAATGAGGTAACCCACAATCAGGGGAACCAGAATGATTAACAGCCCAGAAAACATGAAAACCCAGTCCTTGCAAAGAAGAAGTCGAAATGCGCGATGACACACTACTGAAAGCAGAAGGATGAGTAAAGTTACAATTAAAAGGAAACGTTATTCATCAGAAACAGTAGGGTATTCCTTTTCATTTAAAGATATTCTTGCGCTTTAATTACAAACCGCACCGGTGTTGGTGGCGTCAAAATCGCTGAGGCGTTCCCTGAAGGCAGGGGCAGCCCACATGGATGTGGGCTGAGGGCGCGTTTTACAGGGATGTTACCTCGCGCCCGACCCGTTAGCCGCAAGGGATAAGCCGAGGGTACCGCGCAGCGGCGATTTTGTTCGCCAGAGCCCGGGGGTGCAGGGGGCGGCGGCGATTG
>NZ_JACSQI010000011.1 GCF_014836715.1 Escherichia whittamii | reverse complement strand
GGGGATTCGAACCCCGGATACGTTGCCGTATACACACTTTCCAGGCGTGCTCCTTCAGCCACTCGGACACCTCACCAGATTGTTTTGCTGCCTGACCTCATGGGTGGCAACGGGGCGCTACTATAGGGAGTTGGAGTAAAACGGTCAAGAAGAATTTATTTAGATTGGTTTGTTTGGTTATGCAATGAACACACGATTCGTTCGACCGAGATTATGACCGTATGCGTTCTGGTCAATTGTTTATCAAAAGCTATGTAGAAAATATGAAATTGAAGAAGTACCGATCGACCCTTTTTTCAGGGTGAAATGTAACTCATTGATTTTGTTTATTGCTATTTTGAAGTCTGGAAAAAGGGTATGACTCGGCGATTTTGTAAGTTTTAACAGTAAATCAATCGGATAGTCTGCTATTATTCCAGTTCACTGCCGTACAGGCAGCTTAGAAATCGCACGTGGCGATCCCTATCGGTGAGGAGTTGTTCACTGCCGTACAGGCAGCTTAGAAAACAGGGGCGCATGGCGCACAGCGACGCGAAATGTTCACTGCCGTACAGGCAGCTTAGAAAAGTCCACCAGCGCGCCGCCGTGTGTGCTGTATGTTCACTGCCGTACAGGCAGCTTAGAAAACAGGGGCGCATGGCGCACAGCGACGCGAAATGTTCACTGCCGTACAGGCAGCTTAGAAAAGAAAGTGCAGAAAAAAGAGGCCTCGCACGTGGTTCACTGCCGTACAGGCAGCTTAGAAAGGTGCCAGAGAACGGAATATACGGCACCCTGTGTTCACTGCCGTACAGGCAGCTTAGAAAACTCAGCAGTAATATTCCCGTCAGACAACGTAGTTCACTGCCGTACAGGCAGCTTAGAAAATTAATTGCGTGAATTGCTGTTCATTCATTTTGTTCACTGCCGTACAGGCAGCTTAGAAACGCCGCGCCATGCTTGTTTGTATCTCTCTCCCGTTCACTGCCGTACAGGCAGCTTAGAAATCCGATAACGAGAGGAAATCATCACCACCGGAGTTCACTGCCGTACAGGCAGCTTAGAAAGAAACTGGTGCCGAAGTACAGGCCAGTACGATGTTCACTGCCGTACAGGCAGCTTAGAAAGCCGACAATAGCCAGGAACATGAGCGTGATCGTGTTCACTGCCGTACAGGCAGCTTAGAAAAGCCTGGGTGATGTTGTCGTCATTTAATGTGCGTTCACTGCCGTACAGGCAGCTTAGAAACAATACGGGTAAGAAATTTTTCGTGCGCCACTGTTCACTGCCGTACAGGCAGCTTAGAAATACCAGGACTACTCCCGCAGCGCCGCCAGCGTGTTCACTGCCGTACAGGCAGCTTAGAAAGACACGAACAGATCGCATTGTGAACACCTCCGGTTCACTGCCGTACAGGCAGCTTAGAAAAACCTGGTTTAATCCTGCTGACGAAAAACAGAGTTCACTGCCGTACAGGCAGCTTAGAAAGGAGTGCCTGCAATCATTCAGGCTGCTGCCGTGTTCACTGCCGTACAGGCAGCTTAGAAACACAAATTCCCCAGGCCAGCTACTGACACTAAGTTCACTGCCGTACAGGCAGCTTAGAAAACGCAGAGCGGCGACAACCTGACGTTCATTGCGTTCACTGCCGTACAGGCAGCTTAGAAATGTAATGTGCGGGAAGAAGAGAGGCGCTCACGGTTCACTGCCGTACAGGCAGCTTAGAAAGGCATCGGCTATGGCGTGTTTGAACTGATCCAGTTCACTGCCGTACAGGCAGCTTAGAAAACATTCCAGACATAACATTTTCGAGTCGCGCTGTTCACTGCCGTACAGGCAGCTTAGAAAAAAAATAACATATTCAAAGAAACCGTTTTGTTGTTCACTGCCGTACAGGCAGCTTAGAAACAAGGGATCAAATCTTTTGAGAGCAATTAAGAGTTCACTGCCGTACAGGCAGCTTAGAAAACTTGATGAAATTAGGCGCATGTACCTCCAGTGTTCACTGCCGTACAGGCAGCTTAGAAAGCTTTCTGCCAAATATTCGCAAATAGTCGTCAGTTCACTGCCGTACAGGCAGCTTAGAAAGCTTTCTGCCAAATATTCGCAAATAGTCGTCAGTTCACTGCCGTACAGGCAGCTTAGAAAACTCGCCGTCGTCCTGCTCGCCAGCCTCTTCCGTTCACTGCCGTACAGGCAGCTTAGAAAACTCGCCGTCGTCCTGCTCGCCAGCCTCTTCCGTTCACTGCCGTACAGGCAGCTTAGAAAAGATTGGAGAACAGATCCGCGTCAACTGTCGTGTTCACTGCCGTACAGGCAGCTTAGAAATCAGCTTCAAAACATCGCGTCACCAACATTTCAAGTTCACTGCCGTACAGGCAGCTTAGAAATTAGATGAGAGTGTGCGTGCCTTCGACTTTACGTTCACTGCCGTACAGGCAGCTTAGAAACTGATGGTTGGATAAGCTGTAGTGAGCAGATGCGTTCACTGCCGTACAGGCAGCTTAGAAAAGCGTGAGGCGGTTACCCTGTCGGCGCCCACGGTTCACTGCCGTACAGGCAGCTTAGAAATGGTGGCGTATGCAGGGCTATGCGCTGGAAATGTTCACTGCCGTACAGGCAGCTTAGAAAAAGAAACGCAGCAGCGTTGACGCCGCGATTAATGTTCACTGCCGTACAGGCAGCTTAGAAAATAATTTGTTTTTGCACCACTGTACCTCGTTAAGTTCACTGCCGTACAGGCAGCTTAGAAAAGCAG
Source organism: Escherichia whittamii (assembly GCF_014836715.1). Lineage (GTDB taxonomy): Bacteria > Pseudomonadota > Gammaproteobacteria > Enterobacterales > Enterobacteriaceae > Escherichia > Escherichia whittamii. The sequence continues at coordinate 146,904 of NZ_JACSQI010000011.1, read as the reverse complement.
CGATGCGAAGCTCTTGAGGCGGATCAATGTTCACTGCCGTACAGGCAGCTTAGAAAGCAACAAGGGGGGCGCATGACCGCAAACATTATGTTCACTGCCGTACAGGCAGCTTAGAAAGAACGCAACAGCAGCACGACATTCAGCAGTGCGTTCACTGCCGTACAGGCAGCTTAGAAAACGTATCCGTAACCAGTTTAACGTCGTGGGTAAGTTCACTGCCGTACAGGCAGCTTAGAAAGCAAACCAGATTTGGGATAAGGTTAACTCAGGGTTCACTGCCGTACAGGCAGCTTAGAAAGGATACGTTCATTTCGAAACGGTGAACTGCCTGTTCACTGCCGTACAGGCAGTTTTCAAACTCAACGCTCCATCCTCCAGGATTTACTCCCCATAACTCCAAACGCAAAAAAGGCCGGTTAAACCGACCTTTTACTCGTTCTTTCTCTTCGCCTATCAGGCGGTAAAACAATCAGCGACTACGGAAGACAATGCGGCCTTTGCTCAGGTCGTACGGGGTCAGTTCAACAGTCACTTTGTCGCCCGTCAGGATGCGGATGTAGTTTTTGCGCATTTTACCGGAGATGTGTGCAGTAACCACGTGACCGTTTTCTAACTCTACGCGGAACATGGTATTAGGCAACGTTTCCAGAACGGTACCTTGCATTTCAATATTGTCTTCTTTGGCCATCTAATCCTCTGGGGTATCACTACCGTAATTTGAACCGGCAAGATAATGCCGAAGTTCTGTAAATAAGTAAAGATTTGTGCGCTAATTCGCAACAAACAGGTTTGGCACATAACTCCGAAAACACACGGCTAAGCCGCACTATAAGCGCAACGTATAAGGGAGCGGTGAGATAAACGATGGGCGTTACCTGACGCGAAAAGTTCCTTATCGGCAGCGGAGTAATGAGCATAACCAACTCTGCGACCGCAATTATAACACTCTGGGGAGAAATGTGCCGAAAACATTCATTCTTGTGGTGAAAACAATCGCCGTGGTACCCAGAAATTATTTGGTAACCGTTCGAGGCGCAGTTGATAGAGATAATTGAGGTAATCCCGACGAGGAATTTCGCAGGCGCCAAGCGAGGCAGTATGGTCATTTAATACCTGGCAGTCGATAAGCTTACCGCCATGACGGATAAATTCGTCACAAAAAACCAGGAGCGCCGTTTTCGAGGCATTCTCCATGCGGCTGAACATCGACTCGCCACAAAACAGTGTTCCCTGCGCCACGCCGTACATGCCGCCGACAAGTTCGCCTTCACGCCACACTTCTATGGAATGGGCATGGCCCAACTCGTGAAGGCGATGGTAGGCTTCGACGACGTCTCGCGTTATCCATGTTCCTTCTTCGCGATCGCTGGCGCAGCCTTCAATAACCTGACCAAACGCGTAATTCAGCGTGACGCGATAGGGGGAGCGCTTATGAAAACGTTTCATGCTGCGGCTTATATGCAGTGATTCTGGCCATAAAACCGCACGTGGATCAGGCGACCACCAGAGAATAGGATCGCCCGGAGAAAACCATGGGAAAATACCGCGCTGATAAGCCATGAGTAGCCGCGCAGGGCTGAGATCGCCTCCCAGCGCCAGCAGGCCGTTAGGCTCACGTAATGCGCCTTCCGGGGAAGGGAAGGCTATTGAATGGCGAGAAAGCTGAACCAGGCGCATGACTGCAAAACTCCACTACGCAAGTCGGATCGTTCAATAATAGCTTACAAACCCTGCTTAAACTGGTAATAACGCCCCTGTCTGGCAAGCAGTTCTGCATGAGTACCTTGTTCAATAATTTGCCCGTTGTCCATCACTATTATTTGCTGAAAATGTGAAAGTCCACGCAGCCGATGTGTAACCATTAATAGCGTTTTCTCTCGCATCATTTCAGCCAGTAATTCGAGGATCTGACTTTCAGTTGTGGCATCTAAGCCTTCAGTTGGTTCATCCAGCAATACCAACGGCGCATCGTGCAATAGCGCACGGGCGATAGCCAGACGACGCAGTTCGCCGCCGGAAAGCTGACGTCCACCTTCTCCCAACCAACTGTTAAGCCCTGCGTCTTCGAGTAGTTTCTCCAGACCGACGCGACGGAGAATTTCAGCTAGAGTGTCATCAGTAGCGCCAGGTGCGGCGAGTAACAGATTATCGCGCAGTGTGGCGCTAAACAGATGCACTCGCTGCGGCACAACGCTGATGGTCTGGCGCAATGTCGATTCATTCAGGTCTGCGATCGGGCTGCCGTTAAGCAAAATCTCACCCTGTTGCGGGTCCCATGCGCGGGTTAGCAGTTGTAACAATGTTGATTTGCCGCATCCGGTTCGCCCGAGAATCGCAATATGTTCGCGGGCGTTTGCCTGAAGAGAAATCCCTTTAAGCGCTTGTTGGGATTGTTCCGGATAAGTGAACGCAACATCCCGTAACGTCAGGGAAACCTGCTCGGGAACGGCGGACTGAGTATCCGGAAAGGTCACTTCTGGTTTTTGGTCCGTTAAGTCAGTGATACGCATGGCAGAAGCAATAACTTGCCCCAGATGCTGAAATGCACCTGTCACCGGAGCCAGGGCTTCGAATGCAGCCAGTGCACAGAAGACAAACAGCGCAATTAACGCGCCTGGCTGGCTATTACCGCCAACGCCGCCGGAGGCCATCCACAGCATCAGAATCACCGCCAGCGCGCCAATCAACAGCATAATTGCTTGCGAGAGCGCGGTCAGTTCGGACTGACGACGCTGCGCTTCCAGCCACTGAATTTCGGTGTTCTCTAACTGCGTGCGATAACGATCGCTGGCACCAAAAATGGTCAATTCAGCTTGTCCTTGCAGCCAGGCGGTTAACTGTTGGCGATATTGACCGCGAAGATGGGTAAGATTTTGCCCGGTGCTTTTTCCCGCACGATAAAACAGCGGCGGCATCAGGAACAGTGTCAGCAACATAATGCCGCCCAGCGTGAAGGCGAGGGTGAAATCAAGAAAACTTAACCCGACAGTCACCACCATAATCACCACAAAAGCCCCTACCAGCGGTGAGATAACGCGCAAATAAAGATGATCGAGCGTATCAACATCGGCGACGACGCGGTTGAGCAACTCGCCCTGGCGATAGCGCGCCAGCCCGGCAGGGGAAAGGGGCAGCAATTTGCTGAAGGTGTAAATGCGCAGATGTTGCAACACGCGGAAAGTCGCGTCATGGCTCACCAGACGTTCAAAATAACGCCCAGCGGTACGGGTGATTGCTGCGCCACGCACGCCTGCAGCGGGTAGCATATAATTGAAGCTGTACAGTCCTGCAACGCCTGCAACCGCTGAGGCGGAGAGGAACCAACCAGAAAGTGTCAACAAGCCGATACTGGCCAGCAGTGTGACAATTGCCAGTACAATACCAAGGCTTAACATCCACTTATGACGCTTATACAGAGCCAGATAAGGAAGCAACGCGCGCATTTAAATCTCCTCCTGACGATGGGCCAGCAACGTGGCGAATGGACCGTTAGCGACGCTTAAATCAGCGTAACAACCTTGCTCAATAATCTGACCATCCTGCATTACCCAAATGACATCCCAGTCAGCAAGATCTTCTAACTGGTGGGTGACCATCAGCGTTGTCTGGCGCTGCGAGGCAGCACTTAGCGCCTGCATCACACGCTGCTCGCTGTGTGCATCGAGGCTGGCTGCAGGTTCATCCAGTAATAACAGTGAGCAGGGATGAAGTAATGCACGCGCTACTGCCACACGTTGTGCCTGACCTACGGAAAGGCGGGCAGCCTGGTCGCCCACGGGAGTATCGATACCTTGCGGTAGGAGTGGCAGAAACTCGCTGACCCAGGCGTTATCCAGAGCTGTTTGTAACTCTTGTTCGCTGGCATCAGGTCGCGCCAGCAGCACGTTGTCTCGTACTGTTGCCGCGGGTAATTGCGGATTCTGACCAACCCAGGAGAGATGTTTTCGCCATGATTCCGGAGATAAATCCCGCAATTCAATGCCGTTGATCTGCAGCGAGCCCTGATAGGAGAGAAAACCGGAAAGCGCATTCAATAGTGAGCTTTTCCCTGATCCGCTTCGTCCCACCAGTACCGCACGTTTGCCTGCCGGTAATGAAAAGTTCAGCGGGCCAGCCAGTGTTTTACCTTCAGGCGATGTGATGAACAGATCTTTGGCTTCGATGGTCACTGGTTCGGTAGACGTTAACTCAACTTCACCACGCTGTGGATGGGCGAGGGGCGTTTCCATAAATGTTTTCAGGCTGTCAGCTGCGCCAACAGCCTGGGCTTTAGCATGATAAAACGTGCCGAGATCACGTAACGGCTGGAAAAACTCGGGAGCGAGGATCAACGCAAGGAAGCCCGCAGCTAACGTCACGCCCGTGCTGTAGTGACCGAAATCAAGCTCGCCGAGATAGGAGAAACCAAAATAGACCGCCACCAGAGCAATCGACAGCGAGGTAAAAAATTCGAGAATGCCGGAGGATAAAAACGCCAGCCGTAGCACTTCCATTGTCCGTTGGCGGAAATCTTCCGAAGCAGAGCGAATGCTTTCAATTTCAGCTTCACCACGACCAAAAATACGCAATGTTTCCATGCCCCGCAGGCGATCGAGAAAATGTCCACTTAAGCGAGCAAGAGCGAGAAAGTTACGTCGGTTAGCATCGGCAGCACCCATCCCAACTAAAGCCATAAACAACGGAATTAACGGTGCAGTGCCGAGTAAAATAAGTGCCGCGGCCCAGTTAGAAGGGAAAATTGCGACGACAATCAGTAGTGGTACTGAGACTGCCAGCGCCATTTGCGGTAGGTAGCGAGCGTAGTAATCATGCATATCGTCAATTTGCTCGAGCACCAGCGTCGCCCAGCTCCCCGCAGGTTTACCCTGAATCCAGGCAGGCCCTGCCTGCTGCAAACGGTCAAGAACCTGGCGGCGGATAGCAAAACGAATATGTTGCCCGGCGTGATAGCCCACCCGTTCGCGTAACCAGACCACCCATGCACGCAGCACAAAGGTCATCACCAGCAAGGTAAAGGGAAGCAGCAAGGCTTCTCGGGGAATGTTCTCCATGATCATATGTTGCAGAATTCGCGCCATAAACCAGGCCTGGGCAATTATTAATATGCCGCTCACAAAGCCCAGCAGACGAGAAATATTCAGCCAACGTTGGGAGATGACGCTTTGCTGTTTTAACCAGCGGGTTAACTCTTTTTGACGGGATTTATTCATTGCACGCTTAGCAGGTGAGTTATCAGAATTTTTTGCAGGGCAATGTTACAACGGAGGAATAATAAAGGCGACCCATAGTCGCATGGTGTCGCCTTATTTACTTTTGTTACTGATTTGTAAAATTATTTTTTGTCAGCTAAACCGTCGAGGTAGCGTTCCGCATCAAGTGCCGCCATGCAGCCTGTACCGGCGGAAGTAATGGCCTGGCGATAAATATGATCCATCACGTCACCTGCGGCAAAAACGCCCGGAATACTGGTCTGGGTGGCATTACCATGAATACCCGATTGTACTTTGATGTAGCCGTTTTCCAGTTCCAGTTGTCCTTCAAAAATAGCAGTGTTCGGACTGTGACCGATAGCAACAAACAGACCAGCAACGTCGAGAGACTCGATATTATCGCTGTTTTGCGTATCGCGCAGACGAACGCCAGTGACGCCCATCTGATCGCCGATCACTTCTTCCAGCGTACGGTTAGTGTGCAGAATGATGTTGCCATTCTCCACTTTGTCCATAAGACGCTTAATGAGGATTTTTTCCGCACGGAAACCATCCCGGCGGTGGATCAAATGTACTTCGGAAGCGATGTTAGACAGATACAGCGCCTCTTCAACCGCAGTATTGCCGCCGCCGATGACCGCCACTTTTTGGTTACGATAGAAGAATCCATCGCAAGTCGCACAGGCAGAGACACCACGACCTTTAAAAGCCTCTTCAGAGGGCAGGCCGAGATAGCGTGCAGAAGCCCCGGTGGCAATAATCAGCGCATCGCAGGTATATTCGCCGCTGTCGCCAGTCAGGCGGAACGGACGATTCTGCAGATCCACTTTATTGATGTGGTCAAAAATAATTTCAGTTTCAAACTTGGTAGCATGCTCATGCATACGTTCCATAAGCAGCGGGCCGGTCAGATCGTTTGGATCGCCAGGCCAGTTTTCTACTTCAGTGGTCGTCGTCAGCTGGCCGCCTTTTTCCATGCCGGTAATCAGTACCGGTTGCAGGTTGGCGCGTGCCGCGTAGACAGCCGCGGTATATCCTGCCGGGCCTGAGCCCAGGATAAGCAGTTTACTGTGTTTGGTCGTGCCCATGAGATCCCCATAGTTGTTGGCAGACAATGGGCAGGATTGTAGGGAATTTACAGACGTAAAAAAAGAGTATGACGATTTTGTTAACGATTTGTGCAATCGACAAAAGCGATAAGCGTGTCAAATTCTCCCGTCATTATCACGCCTGCTACTTAATTTTTCCGGTTTATAAGCCGATTAAATGATGATTAAACGTCACTGTTAATGAATAACTGGCATGTTGTACTAAAAAACGATGTTTTGCTTTGACAATCACCTGGTGTTTTGCGAAAACATTCGAGGAAGAAAAAAACAGTATTGTTATGTGCGCATAATCATGCATGTAAATACCATGTTTACCGTGCTAGTGAAATCTACGCATGGCGTGGACAGACGCCATTCGTGATGTCGATAGCTGCCTCAAGGCAACGGTCTTCTCACCGTAGACCCAGGCATTGCGAGCCGTGAATCTTAATGATTTCGGTCTATCGTGACAGGTAGCGACTCTGAACAGTGATGTCTTCAGGGTCAGACAGGAGTAGGGAAGGAATACAGAGAGACAATAATAATGGTAGATAGCAAGAAGCGCCCTGGCAAAGATCTCGACCGTATCGATCGTAACATTCTTAATGAGTTGCAAAAGGATGGGCGTATTTCTAACGTCGAGCTTTCTAAACGTGTGGGACTTTCCCCAACGCCGTGCCTTGAGCGTGTGCGTCGGCTGGAAAGACAAGGGTTTATTCAGGGCTATACAGCGCTGTTGAACCCGCATTATCTGGATGCATCACTTCTGGTATTCGTTGAGATTACTCTGAATCGTGGCGCTCCGGATGTGTTTGAACAATTCAATACTGCTGTGCAAAAACTTGAAGAAATTCAGGAGTGTCATTTAGTATCCGGTGATTTCGACTACCTGTTGAAAACACGCGTGCCGGATATGTCAGCCTATCGTAAGCTGCTAGGGGAAACCCTGCTGCGTCTGCCTGGCGTCAATGACACACGGACATACGTTGTTATGGAAGAAGTCAAGCAGAGTAATCGTCTGGTTATTAAGACACGCTAACACGGAACAGGTGCAAAATAAGTGTATTTTGATTACACTCCTGTTAATCCATACAGCAACAGTACTGGGGTAACCTGGTACTGTTGTCCGTTTTAGCATCGGGCAGGAAAAGCCTGTAACCTGGAGAGCCTTTCTTGAGCCAGGAATACACTGAAGACAAAGAAGTCACATTGACAAAGTTAAGCAGCGGGCGCCGACTTTTGGAGGCGTTGCTGATTCTTATTGTCCTGTTTGCCGTCTGGTTGATGGCAGCCTTGTTAAGCTTTAACCCTTCGGACCCCAGCTGGTCGCAAACGGCCTGGCATGAGCCTATCCATAATTTAGGCGGGGCGCCAGGTGCGTGGCTGGCAGATACGCTGTTCTTCATTTTTGGCGTGATGGCTTACACCATCCCGGTCATTATTGTTGGCGGCTGTTGGTTTGCCTGGCGTCATCAGGCCAGCGACGAGTACGTTGACTATTTCGCCGTTTCTCTACGAATTATTGGTGTGCTGGCGCTTATCCTTACGTCCTGTGGCCTTGCGGCAATCAACGCGGACGACATCTGGTATTTTGCCTCCGGTGGCGTAATCGGTAGCTTATTAAGCACTACGCTGCAACCGCTGTTGCACAGCAGTGGTGGGACCATTGCGCTGCTCTGTGTTTGGGCGGCAGGCCTGACGTTGTTTACTGGCTGGTCCTGGGTGACCATTGCCGAAAAACTGGGCGGCTGGATTTTAAACATCCTCACTTTCGCCAGTAACCGCACTCGTCGCGACGATACCTGGGTTGATGAAGAAGAGTATGAAGACGACGAAGAGTATGAAGATGAGAAGAACGGCAAACAGCATGAATCGCGCCGTGCTCGTATTCTTCGTGGCGCGTTAGCGCGTCGTAAACGTCTGGCGGAAAAATTCATCAATCCGATGGGGCGGCAAACAGACGCTGCATTGTTCTCCGGTAAGCGGATGGATGATGAAGACGACGTTACCTACACTGCGCGCGGTGTAGCCGCTGATCCTGATGATGTCCTCTTTTCAGGCAACCGTGCAACGCAGCCAGAATATGACGAGTACGATCCATTATTAAACGGCGCCCCAATTACTGAACCTGTTGTGGCAGCAGCTGCTGCTACCACGGCGACGCAAAGCTGGGCTGCGCCGGTTGAACCTGTTACTCAGACGCCGCCTGTTGATGTTCCTCCTGCACAACCGGCTGTGGCCTGGCAGCCTGTGGCGGGGCCGCAAACGGGCGAGTCGGTCATTGCCCCTGCGCCGGAAGGTTATCCGCAACAACCTGTGCAGTCACAGCAGCCATATTATGCGCCTGCTGCGGAACAGCCTGTTCAACAACCTTATTATGCGCCTGCGCCTGAACAACCTGTTCAACAACCATATTATGCGCCAGTGCCTGAACAGCCGGTTCAGCAGCCATATTATGCGCCTGTTGCGGAACAACCTGTTCAACAACCTTATTATGCACCAGTGCCTGAACAGCCAGTGGCTGATAACGCATGGCAAGCTGAAGAGGCGCAATCCACTTTTGCGGCGCAGTCTACATACCAGCCTGAGCAAACTTACCAGCAGCCAGCCGTTCAGGAGACGTTGCGTCAGCAGCCGCCTGTTGTAGAACCTGAACCGGTTGTTGAAGAAACAAAACCTGCGCGTCCGCCGCTTTACTATTTTGAAGAAGTGGAAGAGAAGCGTGCGCGCGAACGTGAACAGCTCGCCGCCTGGTATCAGCCTATTCCTGAGCCAGTTAAAGAACCTGAGTCTGTTAGACCTGTTCAGTTAGCTAAATCTGTTCAGTCATCACCGACTACCGCCGCAGTCCCTCCGGTAGAAGCCATGGCAGCTGTTTCGCCGCTGGCATCAGGCGTGAAGAAAGCGACTCTGGCGACAGGTGCTGCCGCAACGGTTGCAGCGCCTGTTTTTAGCCTGGCAAACAGCGGTGGGCCTCGACCACAAGTGAAAGAGGGTATAGGCCCGCAGTTGCCACGACCAAAGCGTATTCGTGTTCCGACTCGTCGTGAACTGGCATCGTATGGCATTAAGCTACCTTCACAGCGAGCCGCCGAAGAGAAAGCTCGCGAAGCGCAGCGTAATCAGTACGATTCTGGCGATCAGTATAACGATGATGAAATCGATGCGATGCAGCAAGATGAGTTGGCACGTCAGTTCGCCCAGGCACAGCAGCAACGCTATGGAGAACAGTATCAGCATGATGCGCCAGCTAATCCTGAAGATGAAGATGCAGCGGCAGAGGCTGAGCTGGCTCGTCAGTTTGCCCAAACCCAACAGCAACGTTATTCCGGTGAACAACCTGCGGGAGCAAATCCATTCTCACTGGATGATTTTGAATTTTCGCCGATGAAAGCGTTGGTGGATGATGGCCCACACGAGCCGCTGTTTACGCCCATTGTTGAACCTGTTCAGCAGCCGCAACAACCGGTAGCGCCGCAGCCGCAGTATCAACAGCCGCAACAATCAGTTGCGTCGCAGCCGCACTATCAGCAGCCGCAACAACCGATAGCGCCGCAGCCGCAATATCAGCCGCCGCAGCAACCTGTAGCGCCACAGCCGCAGGATACTCTACTTCATCCGTTGTTAATGCGTAACGGTGATAGCCGTCCGTTGCATAAACCAACGACGCCACTACCCTCGCTGGATTTGCTGACACCACCGCCAGGCGAAGTTGAACCGGTAGATACCTTTGCACTTGAGCAAATGGCGCGTCTGGTAGAAGCGCGCCTGGCCGATTTCCGCATTAAAGCTGATGTGGTCAACTATTCACCTGGGCCAGTTATCACCCGCTTTGAGTTGAATCTGGCGCCGGGCGTAAAAGCAGCGCGTATTTCTAACCTGTCACGCGATCTTGCTCGTTCATTGTCGACCGTGGCGGTGCGCGTGGTTGAAGTCATTCCAGGTAAACCTTACGTAGGTCTGGAGTTGCCGAACAAAAAACGACAAACCGTTTATCTGCGCGAAGTACTGGATAACGCGAAGTTCCGTGATAATCCATCGCCGCTGACGATTGTTTTGGGTAAAGATATCGCAGGCGATCCGGTCGTAGCCGATCTGGCCAAAATGCCTCACTTGCTGGTTGCGGGGACCACCGGTTCCGGTAAGTCGGTGGGTGTAAACGCCATGATCCTGAGCATGCTCTATAAAGCGCAGCCGGAAGATGTTCGTTTCATTATGATCGACCCGAAAATGCTGGAGCTTTCGGTTTATGAAGGCATCCCGCATCTATTGACGGAAGTCGTTACCGACATGAAAGATGCTGCCAACGCATTGCGCTGGTGCGTAAATGAAATGGAACGTCGTTATAAGCTGATGTCTGCGCTGGGTGTGCGTAATCTGGCGGGGTATAACGAAAAAATTGCTGAAGCCGATCGCATGATGCGTCCGATTCCAGACCCGTACTGGAAGCCAGGTGACAGTATGGATGCGCAGCATCCGGTGCTGAAAAAAGAGCCGTACATTGTGGTGCTGGTGGATGAATTTGCCGACCTGATGATGACGGTAGGTAAAAAAGTGGAAGAGCTGATTGCGCGTCTGGCGCAAAAAGCCCGTGCCGCAGGTATTCACCTCGTGCTGGCAACGCAGCGCCCTTCGGTGGATGTTATTACTGGGCTGATTAAAGCGAACATTCCAACCCGTATCGCCTTTACCGTATCCAGCAAGATAGACTCACGTACCATTCTTGATCAGGCTGGCGCGGAATCACTGCTCGGTATGGGGGATATGCTCTATTCCGGGCCGAACTCAACCATGCCGGTACGTGTTCATGGTGCTTTTGTTCGCGATCAGGAAGTTCATGCCGTGGTGCAGGACTGGAAAGCGCGCGGTCGTCCGCAGTATGTTGATGGCATCACCTCCGACAGCGAAAGCGAAGGCGGAGCAGGTGGTTTCGACGGTGCTGAAGAACTGGATCCGCTGTTCGATCAGGCAGTGGCGTTCGTCACTGAAAAACGCAAAGCGTCGATTTCCGGCGTACAGCGTCAGTTCCGCATCGGTTACAACCGTGCAGCGCGCATCGTAGAACAGATGGAAGCGCAGGGGATCGTCAGCGAACAGGGGCACAACGGTAATCGTGAAGTGCTGGCCCCGCCGCCGTTTGACTAATTGGTGCATCGTAGGCCGGATAAGACGCGATAGCGTCGCATCCGGCACTCTATCAACTGAAAATTCAGTATTTTCTTCTTTCCTCAAGCTGATTATTAGCCTGGAATAGAGAGTAGAGGGAACTCCCGATCGGGAGTGACGTAATTTGAGGAACAATGATGAAAAAAATTGCCATCACCTGTGCATTACTCTCAAGTTTAGTGGCGTCCAGTGTTTGGGCTGATGCCGCAAGCGATCTGAAAAGCCGTCTGGATAAAGTCAGCAGCTTCCACGCCAGCTTTACGCAAAAAGTAACTGACGGTAGCGGTGCTGCGGTGCAGGAAGGTCAGGGTGATTTGTGGGTCAAACGCCCTAATTTGTTCAACTGGCATATGACCCAACCTGATGAAAGCATTCTGGTTTCCGACGGTAAAACATTGTGGTTCTATAACCCGTTTGTTGAACAGGCTACGGCGACCTGGCTGAAAGATGCCACCGGCAATACGCCATTTATGCTGATCGCACGTAACCAGTCCAGCGACTGGCAGCAGTACAACATCAAACAGAACGGCGATGATTTTGTCCTGACCCCTAAAACCAGCAATGGCAACCTGAAGCAGTTCACTATTAACGTGGGCCGTGATGGCACCATCCATCAGTTCAGCGCGGTGGAACAGGATGACCAACGCAGCAGTTATCAGCTGAGATCCCAGCAAAATGGGGCAGTGGATGCAGCGAAATTTACCTTCACCCCGCCGCAAGGCGTAACGGTAGATGATCAACGTAAGTAGAGGCACTTGAGTGAGCAACCTGTCGCTCGATTTTTCGGATAATACTTTTCAACCTCTGGCCGCGCGTATGCGGCCAGAAAATTTAGCACAGTATATCGGACAGCAACATTTGCTGGCTGCGGGGAAGCCGTTGCCGCGTGCTATCGAAGCCGGACATCTGCATTCCATGATCCTCTGGGGGCCGCCGGGAACCGGTAAAACGACCCTCGCGGAAGTGATCGCCCGTTATGCAAATGCTGATGTGGAACGTATTTCTGCTGTCACCTCTGGCGTGAAAGAAATCCGCGAAGCGATAGAGCGCGCGCGGCAAAATCGCAATGCTGGTCGCCGCACTATTCTTTTTGTTGACGAAGTTCACCGTTTCAACAAAAGCCAGCAGGATGCATTTCTGCCACATATTGAAGATGGCACCATCACGTTTATTGGTGCAACAACCGAAAACCCGTCATTTGAGCTTAACTCAGCTTTGCTTTCGCGTGCTCGGGTCTATTTGCTCAAATCCCTGACCACCGAGGATATTGAGCAAGTACTAACTCAGGCGATGGAAGACAAAACGCGCGGCTACGGTGGGCAGGATATAGTTTTGCCAGACTCGACGCGACGAGCTATTGCTGAACTGGTGAATGGCGACGCGCGCCGGGCGTTAAATACGCTGGAAATGATGGCGGATATGGCCGAAGTCGATGACAGCGGCAAACGTGTCCTGAAGCCTGAATTACTCACCGAAATTGCAGGTGAGCGTAGCGCTCGTTTTGATAACAAAGGTGATCGCTTTTACGATCTGATTTCCGCGCTGCATAAATCGGTGCGCGGCAGCGCACCCGATGCAGCGCTGTACTGGTATGCGCGGATTATTACTGCGGGCGGTGATCCGTTATATGTCGCACGTCGCTGCCTGGCGATTGCTTCAGAAGATGTGGGCAATGCCGACCCGCGTGCGATGCAGGTGGCGATTGCTGCCTGGGATTGCTTTACCCGCGTAGGCCCGGCAGAAGGTGAACGCGCTATAGCCCAGGCGATTGTTTACCTGGCCTGCGCGCCAAAAAGTAACGCTGTCTACACCGCGTTTAAAGCCGCGTTAGCTGATGCCCGTGAACGTCCGGATTATGACGTGCCGGTACACCTGCGTAATGCGCCAACCAAACTGATGAAGGAAATGGGCTACGGGCAGGAATATCGTTACGCCCACGATGAAGCAAACGCTTATGCTGCCGGTGAGGTTTACTTCCCGCCGGAAATAGCACAAACGCGCTATTATTTCCCGACAAACAGAGGCCTTGAAGGCAAGATTGGTGAAAAGCTCGCCTGGCTGGCTGAACAGGATCAAAATAGCCCCATAAAACGCTACCGTTAATGTTATCGTTGCGGTAATGTTGTTACTGTATCCCTGTGGTCGCAGGCTGTGGCCACATCTCCTATTTAATTCGATAAGCACAGGATAAGCATGCTCGATCCCAATCTGCTGCGTAATGAGCCAGACGCAGTCGCTGAAAAACTGGCACGCCGGGGCTTTAAGCTGGATGTAGATAAGCTGGGCGCTCTTGAAGAGCGTCGTAAAGTATTGCAGGTCAAAACGGAAAACCTGCAAGCAGAGCGTAACTCTCGATCGAAATCCATTGGCCAGGCGAAAGCGCGCGGGGAAGATATCGAGCCTTTACGTCTGGAAGTGAACAAACTGGGCGAAGAGCTGGATGCAGCAAAAGCCGAGCTGGATGCTTTACAGGCTGAAATTCGCGATATCGCGCTGACAATCCCTAACCTGCCTGCAGATGAAGTGCCGGTTGGTAAAGATGAAAATGACAACGTTGAAGTCAGTCGCTGGGGTACCCCGCGTGAATTTGACTTCGAAGTTCGTGACCACGTGACGCTGGGTGAAATGCACTCTGGCCTCGACTTTGCGGCAGCGGTTAAGCTGACAGGTTCGCGCTTTGTGGTGATGAAAGGGCAGATCGCTCGCATGCACCGCGCACTGTCGCAGTTTATGCTGGACCTGCACACCGAGCAGCACGGCTATAGCGAAAACTATGTCCCGTACTTGGTTAACCAGGATACGCTGTACGGAACTGGTCAGCTGCCGAAGTTTGCAGGCGATCTGTTCCATACTCGTCCGCTGGAAGAAGAAGCTGATACCAGTAACTACGCGCTGATCCCAACTGCAGAAGTTCCGCTGACCAACCTGGTACGCGGTGAAATCATCGATGAAGATGATCTGCCGATCAAAATGACCGCTCATACCCCATGCTTCCGTTCTGAGGCTGGTTCTTATGGTCGTGATACCCGTGGTCTGATTCGTATGCACCAGTTCGACAAAGTTGAAATGGTTCAGATCGTGCGTCCGGAAGATTCAATGGCGGCGCTTGAAGAGATGACTAGTCATGCGGAAAAAGTCCTGCAACTGCTGGGCCTGCCGTACCGTAAAATCATCCTTTGCACCGGCGACATGGGCTTTGGCGCTTGCAAAACTTACGACCTGGAAGTATGGATCCCGGCACAGAACACCTACCGCGAGATCTCTTCTTGCTCCAACGTCTGGGATTTCCAGGCGCGCCGTATGCAGGCACGTTGCCGCAGTAAGTCTGACAAGAAAACCCGTCTGGTGCATACCCTGAACGGTTCTGGTCTGGCTGTTGGTCGTACGCTGGTTGCGGTAATGGAAAACTATCAGCAAGCTGATGGTCGTATTGAAGTACCAGAAGTTCTGCGCCCGTATATGAACGGTCTGGAATATATTGGCTAACATCCAATTTTTTTGAGTCAATAAAGCGCCTTCGGGCGCTTTTTTTGTCTCCCTTTGATACCAAACAATAATTACAGCTGACTTAAGCGCAATACTACTTTCGAGTGAAAATCTTCGTATCTTGTTGATTTTCAAATTATTCGATGTATACAAACCTATATAGCGAAAGCTATAGAAATAATCACACAATACGGTTTGTTACTGGAATCAATCGTGAGCAAGCTTGAGTGAGCCATTATGAAAACGAAAATTCCTGATGCGGTATTGGCTGCTGAGGTGAGTCGCCGTGGTTTGGTAAAAACGACAGCGATTGGCGGCCTGGCGGTGGCAAGCAGCGCGTTAACATTACCCTTTAGCCGGATTGTGCACGCTGCTAATAGTGTTGCTCCGGAAAATTCAGACGAAAAGGTGATATGGAGCGCCTGTACAGTTAACTGTGGCAGCCGCTGTCCGCTGCGAATGCATGTAGTGGACGGTGAAATCAAATATGTCGAAACGGATAATACCGGGGATGACAATTACGACGGACTGCACCAGGTGCGCGCGTGCCTGCGTGGGCGTTCTATGCGTCGCCGCGTTTACAATCCCGACCGCCTGAAATATCCGATGAAACGAGTCGGTGCTCGTGGCGAAGGCAAATTCGAGCGTATTAGCTGGGAAGAAGCCTACGATATCATCGCCACCAATATGCAGCGCCTGATTAAAGAGTACGGTAACGAATCCATCTATCTGAACTATGGTACCGGTACGCTGGGCGGCACTATGACCCGTTCCTGGCCGCCGGGAAATACTCTGGTAGCGCGTTTGATGAACTGCTGCGGCGGTTATCTGAACCATTATGGTGACTACTCCTCCGCGCAAATAGCCGAAGGTCTGAACTATACCTATGGCGGCTGGGCCGATGGCAACAGTCCGTCAGATATCGAAAACAGTAAACTGGTGGTGCTGTTTGGTAACAACCCTGGCGAGACGCGTATGAGCGGCGGTGGGGTGACCTATTACCTGGAGCAGGCGCGGCAAAAATCAAATGCTCGTATGATCATTATCGATCCGCGCTATACCGACACGGGCGCTGGACGCGAAGATGAATGGATCCCGATTCGTCCGGGAACAGATGCTGCTCTGGTTAACGGTCTGGCGTATGTCATGATCACCGAAAACCTGGTTGATCAGGAATTCCTCGACAAATATTGTGTCGGCTACGACGAAAAAACGTTGCCTGCCAGCGCGCCGAAAAATGGTCACTACAAAGCGTATATTCTGGGTGACGGGCCTGACGGTGTTGCCAAAACACCGGAATGGGCCTCGCAAATTACCGGTATCCCGGCAGATAAAATCATCAAACTTGCTCGTGAAATCGGTAGCACCAAACCGGCATTTATCAGTCAGGGGTGGGGACCACAGCGCCATGCCAACGGCGAAATCGCCACGCGTGCCATTTCGATGCTGGCAATCCTCACCGGGAACGTCGGTATTAACGGTGGTAACAGCGGTGCGCGAGAAGGTTCATACAGCTTACCGTTTGTGCGGATGCCTACCCTGGAAAACCCGATTCAGACCAGCATTTCCATGTTTATGTGGACCGATGCCATTGAACGTGGCCCGGAAATGACGGCGCTGCGTGACGGTGTGCGCGGTAAAGATAAGCTGGATGTTCCTATCAAGATGATCTGGAACTATGCCGGTAACTGTCTGATTAACCAGCATTCGGAAATCAACCGTACCCACGAAATCCTCCAGGATGATAAGAAGTGTGAATTGATTGTGGTTATCGACTGCCACATGACCTCATCGGCGAAATATGCTGACATCCTGCTGCCGGACTGCACAGCCTCCGAACAGATGGACTTTGCGCTGGATGCTTCCTGCGGAAATATGTCTTACGTCATTTTCAATGACCAGGTCATTAAACCGCGCTTTGAATGTAAGACTATCTACGAGATGACCAGCGAACTGGCAAAACGTCTTGGCGTCGAGCAACAGTTTACTGAAGGTCGTACCCAGGAAGAGTGGATGCGTCACCTGTATGCCCAGTCGCGCGAAGCGATTCCGGAACTGCCAACCTTTGAAGAGTTCCGCAAACAGGGGATCTTTAAAAAGCGCGATCCGCAAGGGCATCATGTTGCTTACAAAGCCTTCCGTGAAGATCCGCAGGCTAATCCATTAACCACGCCATCGGGCAAAATTGAGATCTATTCACAGGCGTTGGCTGACATTGCCGCCACCTGGGAATTGCCGGAAGGCGATGTGATCGATCCGCTGCCGATCTATACACCGGGCTTTGAAAGTTATCAGGATCCTCTGAATAAACAGTATCCGCTGCAGCTTACGGGTTTCCATTACAAATCCCGCGTTCACTCCACCTACGGCAACGTAGACGTGCTGAAAGCGGCTTGCCGTCAGGAAATGTGGATCAACCCACTCGATGCACAAAAACGTGGTATCAGCAACGGCGATAAGGTGCGGATCTTTAACGATCGTGGTGAAGTCCATATTGAGGCGAAAGTGACGCCACGAATGATGCCGGGCGTGGTTGCATTGGGCGAAGGTGCCTGGTATGACCCGGATGCGAAACGCGTCGATAAGGGCGGTTGTATTAACGTACTGACCACTCAACGTCCGTCTCCTCTTGCCAAGGGGAATCCATCACATACGAACCTTGTTCAGGTTGAAAAGGTGTAAGGAGTAACCGATGACAACCCAGTATGGATTTTTTATTGATTCCAGCCGTTGCACCGGTTGCAAAACCTGCGAGCTGGCCTGTAAAGACTACAAAGATCTGACGCCGGAAGTTAGTTTCCGCCGCATTTATGAATATGCTGGTGGAGACTGGCAGGAAGATAACGGCGTCTGGCATCAGAACGTATTTGCCTACTATTTGTCGATTTCATGCAACCACTGCGAAGATCCGGCTTGTACAAAAGTCTGCCCAAGCGGCGCGATGCATAAACGTGAAGATGGTTTTGTCGTTGTCGATGAAGATGTGTGCATTGGCTGTCGTTACTGCCATATGGCCTGCCCGTATGGCGCACCGCAGTACAACGCAACCAAAGGTCATATGACTAAATGTGATGGTTGCTATGACCGCGTCGCGGAAGGTAAAAAACCGATCTGCGTCGAATCTTGCCCGCTACGGGCGCTGGATTTCGGCCCTATCGACGAGCTGCGTAAAAAACACGGCGATCTGGCGGCTGTTGCGCCGTTGCCGCGTGCGCACTTCACCAAACCGAATATTGTGATCAAACCTAACGCCAATAGCCGCCCAACAGGGGATACCACTGGCTATCTGGCAAACCCGAAGGAGGTGTGAGATGGGAAGTGGATGGCATGAATGGCCGCTGATGATCTTCACGGTCTTCGGGCAATGTGTGGCGGGCGGTTTTATCGTTCTGGCTTTGGCGCTGCTCAAAGGTAACCTGCGAGCAGAAGCCCAGCAGCGCGTTATCGTCTGCATGTTTGGCTTATGGGTTCTGATGGGCATTGGGTTTATCGCCTCTATGCTCCATCTTGGCTCACCAATGCGCGCCTTCAACTCACTTAACCGGGTGGGGGCTTCAGCTCTGAGTAACGAAATCGCCAGCGGTTCGATCTTTTTTGCCGTAGGCGGAATCGGTTGGTTGTTGGCGATGCTGAAAAAATTGTCACCGGCGTTACGCACGCTTTGGCTGGTGGTGACAATGGTTCTCGGCGTGGTCTTTGTCTGGATGATGGTGCGTGTCTATAACAGCATCGATACTGTACCGACCTGGTACAACATCTGGACGCCGATGGGCTTCTTCCTGACCATGTTTATGGGCGGCCCGTTACTGGGCTATCTGTTACTAAGTCTGGCTGGCGTCGATGGATGGGCGATGCGTTTGCTGCCTGCAATTTCCGTGTTGGCACTGGTGGTGAGTGGCGTGATGTCAGTAATGCAGGGTGCGGAGCTGGCGACCATTCATAGTTCAGTGCAACAGGCTGCCGCACTGGTGCCTGACTACGGTGCGCTGATGTCCTGGCGGATTGTACTTTTGGCCGTGGCACTGTGCTTGTGGATTGCACCGCAGGTGAAAGGCTTTCAGCCTGCGGTGCCTCTGCTTTCCGTATCATTCATCCTGCTTCTCGCAGGGGAATTAATCGGCCGCGGGGTATTCTACGGTTTGCATATGACCGTTGGCATGGCCGTTGCCAGTTAAGGTGTAATAACCGGGGTTTCGGCCCCGGTTATCTCTTATTTCTGTTTCGTTAACGTGTCATAACTGGTCATCAAATTACGATAATCAGGAATGTGGTTAGAGAACAACGTCGCCAGTCCTTCAATATCGTTACGCCAGTCGCGGTGCAGTTCACAAGCCACGCCGAACCATGTCATCAATTGAGCGCCAGCTTGTGACATACGATCCCATGCTGAATGCCGGGTAATCTCATTAAAGGTTCCAGAAGCGTCGGTTACCACAAAGACATCAAACCCTTCTTCAATAGCCGAAAGCGCCGGGAATGCTACGCAAACCTCGGTTACCACCCCTGCAATAATCAGTTGTTTTTTACCTGTCGCTTTAACTGCTTTGACAAAATCTTCGTTATCCCAGGCGTTAATATTTCCGGGACGCGCAATATACGGTGCATCCGGAAACTGTGCTTTTAGCTCAGGGACTAATGGGCCGTTAGGACCAGTTTCAAAACTGGTGGTGAGAATGGTGGGGAGATTGAAATATTTTGCTAAGTCACCCAGCGCCAGCACGTTATTTTTAAATTTGTCAGGGTCAATATCCCGCACAAGGGAAAGTAAACCGGCCTGATGATCAACTAACAAAACAGCAGCATCATTTTTATCGAGACGAACATACGGTTTGGTCATTCTCTTCTCCTTTCGAGAGTCAGTGGTACGCCTGAAATCGTTCAGACGCGATGCGTTGCCCTGAAAGCATAGACGGGAAATTCAGGTTTGCTGTGACCATGAAATTTTTCGACTGAACTAACCATATGAACTTTATGTTAGATCAATAAAAACAATTAGATGAGACTGATTATCTTTTCGTTATTAGTGTTATGAATGAGTAATATAAATCGATAATAGTGCCGCTACGTTATGTACGTATTTTCACCCATTGACAATGTTTTTGGCGGTGGCATGATGCGCATGAAATTTGAACTTCCTCACGGTTTTCATTCATGTCCACGTATACCCGGCCTGTCATGCTTTTGCTGTCTGGCCTACTTTTGTTGACTCTGGCGATCGCGGTGTTAAATACACTCGTGCCGCTATGGCTCGCCCAGGTACACTTGCCCACATGGCAGGTTGGCGTCGTCAGTTCGTCTTATTTTACCGGCAACCTGGTCGGTACTTTACTGACAGGGTATGTCATTAAACGCTTTGGGTTTAATCGCAGCTATTACCTTGCTTCCTTCATTTTTGCTGCGGGCTGTGCCGGGCTTGCTTTGATGACTGGTTTCTGGAGTTGGCTTGCCTGGCGTTTCGTTGCAGGCGTTGGCTGCGCCATGATTTGGGTCGTGGTGGAAAGCGCGCTGATGTGCAGTGGGACGTCCCGTAACCGTGGGCGGCTGCTTGCTGCGTATATGATGGTTTATTACGTGGGGACGTTTTTAGGCCAGTTACTGGTCAGCAAAGTGTCGACTGAGCTGATGACCGTGTTACCGTGGGCAACGGGTCTGATACTGGCAGGTATCTTACCGTTGTTGTTTACTCGCATCTTGAATCAGCAAACGGAAAACCATCCGGCTACGCCGATTACATCAATGCTTAAACTCCGCCAGGCACGGCTTGGGGTCAATGGTTGTATTATCTCCGGGATTGTCCTTGGCTCTCTATATGGTCTGATGCCATTGTATCTTCACCATCAGGGGATCAATAACGCCAGTATCGGTTTCTGGATGGCTGTACTGGTCAGCGCAGGAATCCTTGGGCAGTGGCCTATTGGGCGTCTGGCGGATAAATTTGGGCGCCTACTGGTACTGCGCGTTCAGGTTTTTGTTGTCATTCTTGGTAGTATTGCAATGTTAAGCCAGGCTGCGATGGCGCCTTCATTGTTTATTCTCGGTGCTGCGGGCTTTACGCTGTATCCAGTAGCGATGGCCTGGGCTTGTGAGAAGGTTGAACATCATCAACTGGTGGCGATGAATCAGGCCTTACTGTTGAGTTATACAGTCGGTAGTCTGCTTGGTCCGTCTTTTACCGCCATACTAATGCAGAATTTTTCCGATAAATTATTATTTATTATGATTGCCAGTGTGTCATTTATCTACTTGTTGATGCTGCTGCGTAACGCCGGTCATACCCCCAAACCTGTCGCTCATGTGTAAATGAATTAGTGCAGAGTGTGAACATGCTGTATCACACTCTGTTTTTTTGTTTCCTCTATACAACTTGTTTTTACCAAATTTCATTTATGGAAAAATAAATTGTGCAGCAGGCTGTAATTTTGCATTCCGCTATTTTCGTACTTCTTGTTAGCCGCGCATAATCCCTCGTTTTACAGATATCTATTAAAAAATGGCGAAGGATCGATTTATGGCTGGGAACGTTCAGGAAAAACAGTTGCGCTGGTACAACATTGCACTGATGTCTTTTATTACCGTCTGGGGCTTTGGCAACGTTGTTAATAACTATGCCAACCAGGGGTTGGTCGTTGTTTTTTCATGGCTGTTTATATTTGCTCTCTATTTTACACCATATGCGTTGATTGTCGGTCAGTTGGGGTCGACCTTTAAAGATGGGAAAGGTGGAGTCAGTACCTGGATTAAACATACAATGGGCCCCGGTCTGGCTTATCTTGCCGCGTGGACCTATTGGGTGGTGCATATACCCTATCTGGCACAAAAACCACAGGCCATTCTGATTGCGCTCGGTTGGGCGATGAAAGGCGACGGTTCGTTAATCAAAGAATATTCAGTCGTAGCGTTACAGGGGTTAACGCTGGTGCTGTTTGTCTTCTTTATGTGGGTCGCTTCACGTGGTATGAAATCGCTGAAAATCGTCGGTTCTGTGGCAGGGATTGCGATGTTTATCATGTCGCTTCTGTATGTAGCGATGGCAGTAACCGCACCTGCGATTACTGAAGTGCATATTGCGACCACGAACATTACCTGGGAAACGTTCATTCCCCATATCGATTTTACCTACATTACCACTATTTCAATGCTGGTTTTCGCGGTTGGCGGTGCAGAGAAGATTTCTCCCTATGTTAATCAGACGCGCAACCCAGGAAAAGAATTTCCAAAAGGGATGCTATGCCTGGCGGTGATGGTTGCAGTTTGTGCCATTCTGGGCTCACTAGCGATGGGGATGATGTTTGACTCGCGTAATATCCCTGATGACTTAATGACTAACGGTCAGTATTACGCTTTTCAGAAGCTTGGCGAGTATTACAACATGGGTAATACCCTAATGGTGATTTACGCCATTGCAAATACCCTGGGACAAGTCGCCGCCCTGGTGTTCTCCATCGATGCTCCTCTGAAAGTGTTATTAGGTGATGCGGATAGTAAATATATTCCAGCCAGATTGTGCCGTACCAATGATTCAGGTACACCGGTTAATGGTTATCTACTGACACTGGCGCTGGTGGCGATTTTGATTATGCTGCCAACACTGGGTATTGGTGACATGAATAATCTCTACAAATGGCTGCTCAATCTGAACTCAGTAGTGATGCCACTGCGTTATTTGTGGGTGTTCGTGGCGTTTATTGCAGTAGTTCGCCTGGCGCAGAAATATAAACCGGAATATGTCTTTATTCGTAATAAGTCTCTGGCGATGACTGTCGGTATTTGGTGTTTTGCCTTTACTGCTTTTGCCTGTTTGACGGGGATCTTCCCGAAAATGGAAGCCTTCACTGCAGAGTGGACCTTCCAGCTAGCGCTGAATATCGCCACGCCATTTGTGCTGGTGGGGTTGGGGTTGATATTTCCGCTGTTGGCACGTAAAGCGAATACGTACTAATTATTGTGGTTAGCTCTGCAGACTCGTGCAGAGCTGACCTGTTTTCACTTAATCGAGAAAAGCACGCAAGCCACAGGACATATACTGGCGGTTTGGGTAATAGATCTGGAAGCTGTGCTGTAAGGGCGCTAGAAATAACGCCCCGAATTATTTATGCGGCGCGGAATAACAAAGCGGCAACTCAATAAAGTTGCCGCTTTACGGGGGAAATTAGAACATTACCTTATGACCATACTGCTCAAGAATTCCTTTCACGCGCTCCATCGTCTCTTTCTTCGGCGGTTTTACACCATCGAGTTTGTACTCTTCACCCATCGCTACCCATTTGTGTTTGCCCAGCTCGTGGTAGGGGAGAAGCTCGATCTTCTCGACATTGCCCATATCGCGGGTAAATTCACCCAGACGATGAGCAGAATCATCATCGTCAGACCAGCCAGGCACAACGACATAACGGATCCAGACCTTAACATTTTTGTTCGCCAGATATTTAGCGAACTCCAGCGTACGATGGTTGGAAACGCCGACCAGATTCTGGTGGATCTCGTCGTTCATCTGTTTGAGATCGAGCATTACCAGATCGGTCACTTCTAGCAGTTCATCAATCACAGGATCGTAACGACGAACAAAACCGTTGGTATCGAGACAAGTATGAATGCCTTCTTTTTTGCAGGCGCGGAACCAGTCACGAACGAACTCGGCTTGCAGGATAGCCTCGCCGCCCGATGCGGTAACGCCGCCGCCGGAAGCGTTCATAAAGTGGCGATAGGTCACCACCTCTTTCATTAAATCTTCAACGGTAACTTCTTTACCGCCATGCGTGTCCCAGGTGTCGCGGTTATGGCAATACAGGCAGCGCATCAGGCAGCCCTGGAAAAAGGTGATAAAGCGAATACCCGGGCCGTCTACGGTTCCACAGGATTCAAAGGAGTGAATGCGACCAATAACTGACATTGCGGTGTTTCTCCAGATGTGGCCCATCTGAGGCCGTGTTGGTGCGCAGCTCGAAGGCTACGTCGAGTCTGTTTTGGCAGTTACCTTAAAGTATAGATAGCTGACAAAAAAGGCTCTCTTGCTAAAAAAGGCCCCACTTTCGTGGAGCCTTTATTGTACGCTTTTTACTGTACGATTTCAGTCAAATCTAATTACATAGATTGAGTGAAGGTACGAGTAATAACGTCCTGCTGCTGTTCTTTAGTCAGCGAGTTGAAACGTACTGCGTAGCCAGATACACGGATGGTCAGCTGCGGATATTTTTCCGGGTTTTCCATCGCGTCGAGCAGCATTTCACGGTTCATCACGTTCACGTTCAGGTGCTGACCACCTTCGATGGACGCTTCGTGGTGGAAGTAACCATCCATCAGACCAGCCAGGTTGGTCTTACGAACTTCGTCGTCTTTACCCAGTGCGTTCGGAACGATAGAGAAGGTGTAAGAGATACCATCTTTAGCGTAGGCGAACGGCAGTTTAGCAACAGAAGTCAGAGAAGCTACAGCACCTTTCTGGTCACGGCCGTGCATCGGGTTAGCACCCGGTCCGAACGGCGCGCCAGCACGACGACCGTCTGGGGTGTTACCGGTTTTCTTACCATACACAACGTTAGAAGTGATGGTCAGAACAGACTGAGTCGGGATAGCGTCACGGTAGGTGTGCAGTTTCTGAATTTTCTTCATGAAACGTTCTACCAGGTCAACAGCCAGGTCATCTACACGCGGATCGTTGTTACCAAACTGCGGGTATTCGCCTTCGATTTCGAAGTCGATAGCCAGACCGTCTTCGTCACGAATCGGTTTAACTTTCGCATATTTGATTGCAGACAGGGAGTCAGCAGCAACGGACAGACCAGCGATACCACACGCCATGGTGCGGATAACGTCACGGTCGTGCAGCGCCATCAGAGAGGCTTCGTAGCTGTACTTGTCGTGCATGTAGTGGATGATGTTCAGTGCAGTGATGTACTGTTTAGCCAGCCAGTCCATGAAGTGATCCATGCGCTCCATCACTTCATCGTAGTTCAGGAGGTCGCCTTTGATCGGTTCAGACTTCGGACCAACCTGCATTTTCAGTTTTTCATCAACACCGCCGTTGATTGCGTACAGCATGGTTTTCGCCAGGTTTGCACGCGCACCGAAGAACTGCATTTGTTTACCAACGATCATCGGGCTTACGCAGCAAGCGATAGCGTAGTCATCGTTGTTGAAGTCCGGACGCATCAGGTCATCGTTCTCATACTGCAGAGAAGAGGTGTCGATGGACACTTTAGCGGCGAATTTCTTGAAGTTCAGCGGCAGTTTTTCAGACCACAGAATGGTCATGTTCGGTTCCGGAGACGGACCCATGGTGTACAGGGTGTTCAGGAAACGGAAGCTGTTTTTGGTAACCAGCGTACGACCGTCGAGGCCCATACCACCGATAGATTCGGTTGCCCAGATCGGGTCGCCAGAGAACAGTTCATCGTACTCCGGAGTACGCAGGAAGCGAACCATACGCAGTTTCATGACCAGGTGGTCAACCATTTCCTGCGCTTCTTGTTCGGTGATCTTGCCAGCTTTCAGGTCACGTTCGATGTATACGTCCAGGAAGGTGGAGGTACGACCGAAGGACATTGCAGCACCGTTCTGAGACTTAACAGCAGCCAGGTAGCCGAAGTAAGTCCACTGGATAGCTTCCTGAGCGTTGGTAGCCGGACCAGAGATGTCGTAGCCGTATTTAGCAGCCATTTCTTTCATCTGACCCAGAGCGCGGTGCTGTTCAGCGATTTCTTCGCGCAGACGAATAGTCTGTTCCAGGTTTACGCCGTTTTCCAGGTCAGCCTGCAGAGAGGTGAACTGTGCCAGCTTGTCTTTCATCAGGTAGTCGATACCGTACAGCGCAACGCGACGGTAGTCACCGATGATACGACCACGGCCATACGCATCTGGCAGACCGGTCAGAACACCAGATTTACGGCAACGCAGGATGTCCGGAGTGTAAACGTCGAACACGCCCTGGTTGTGAGTTTTACGGTATTCAGTGAAGATTTTTTTGATCATCGGATCCAGTTCGCGGTTGTACGCTTTGCAGGAACCTTCGATCATTTTGATACCACCGAACGGGATAAGAGCACGTTTCAGCGGAGCTTCAGTCTGCAGACCAACGATTTTCTCAAGCTGCTTGTTGATGTAGCCAGCGTCGTGAGAGGTGATGGTGGAAGCAACAGCGGTGTCAAAGTCAACTGGCGCGTGAGTGCGGTTTTCCAGTTTAACGCCTTCCATTACTTTGTCCCACAGGGTAGTGGTCGCTTCAGTAGCGCCAGCCAGGAAGGACTCGTCACCCTCGTACGGAGTGTAGTTTTTCTGAATGAAGTCACGGACGTTTACTTCATTCTGCCAGTCACCTTTGGTAAAACCTTCCCAGGCTGTGGCTAACTTTTCATTAAGCTCGGACATGTAACACCTACCTTCTTAAGTGGATTTTTTATTTACTGCGTACTTCGACAACCATTAATGGTGGTCGTTTTCACGCAGGTAAATGACCCAGTATGTCAACCCAACCAACAAACCTCCGCCGATAATGTTGCCGATCGTAACCGGAATCAGGTTATCAGTGATGAAGTTCATCACGGTCAGGTGAGAAAAATTTTCCGGTGCTGAACCGACTGCGGTCCAGAATTCCGGAGATGCGAAGTCGCGGATTACAATACCCATAGGGATCATAAACATGTTTGCGATACTGTGCTCAAAACCGCTGGCAACAAACATCGCGACCGGCAGCACCATGATAAACGCTTTGTCCATCAGGCTGCGGCCAGAATAACTCATCCATACTGCCAGGCATACCATCAGGTTTGCCAGGATACCGAGGCAGACGGCCTCAATAAAAGTATGGTGTACTTTGTGGTCGGCGGTTTGTAGGACGTTCAGCCCCCATTGACCATTCGCGGTCATATACTCGCCAGAAAGCCACATCAACAGCACAAATAACAGTGCGCCGACCAGGTTGCCAAAATAGACATTTAGCCAGTTTTTCGCCAACTGACCCCAGGTGATACGCCCGCTCGCCTTGGCAACAACGATCAGTACAGTGGAAGTGAAGAGATCGGCACCGCAGACAACACAAAGAATCAGCCCCAGAGAGAAGCAAATGCCGCCAACCAGTTTCGCCATGCCAAAGGGCATTGTGCCTGTGCCGGTGGTTGCTGTGATATAGAAGACGAATGCGATTGAGATGAAAACACCGGCAGTAATCGCCAGATAGAAAGTCTTAAGCGGATGTTTCGTTGCTTTATAGACACCTGCCTCTTCGGCCACTTTGGCCATCGCTGCAGGAAGTAAAAGATCAAAAGGGTTGTCAGCTTTCACACTAACTCTCTCTTTATTAAGTCGGCGACGAGATACTAACAAAGCATTATAGATGAGAAATTGATATAGATCATATCTCGCCTGGCTTATAGGCCCGCAACTCGCATGGTTTTTATGCAAATACGGAGTAAATATTTGATTATCCAAATAAAAATAAATTTTAAAAATTAACAAATGAGTTGAATTTTTTCCGCATCCTCCGCTAAAACAGTTAATTAAAAGGGAGCACCAGACAAATAAAGTAACAATATCGATCGTATTTATTAAATACAAATTACCGATATTTAACTTTATAATTACAAATATTTTATTAATGCAAATATATGTAAAGCGGGGCATTAAAAAAACGCCCCGTAATATAACTCAGACGAATCATTAAGCCTACATTGCGTAGGCTATTTGATTTTATTTTGCCCAGAATGCCGCTTTGGCGCGCTGCAGCTTTTCGTAGGCCTTCAACAGCGACTGATGCGCGGCAAACGCGTGTAGATCGCTGTCCACGGGTTGCAAGCCATAAAACGCCGCTTCGCCGCTCATTGCCGCACTGGCAGCCTCAACCGCATCTGCACCGTACATACGAATAAATGCATTCAGATATTGCAGCGGTTGACGATCTTCTTCCTGAGCAAGCAGCAATAAAGTTTGCAGGCAGCGATAATAGTTGGCGCGTTCAGGGCTGAACACCGATGAGTTAAATTCCATCGTCCATTCGGTCCAGACCAGAGCCTGTTCCATATCGCCGCCAGCAAGCGCCAGCATGGCTTTCAGTTCACCGATACGCAGAGTGTACCAGCCGTTATCCGGTCCGGTCGCCAGACCCAACAGTTCACGCACGCGGGTAAAGTCGTCAAAACCTTCTTCATCCAGTTGCTCGATGAGGTTCAGATAATCTTCTTTTTCCCACTCACTGCCTGGCAGCGAAAGGATCGTTTCACGTAAATGGCTGCCCATACTGTTATTTGCCAGCCATAAATCTTCAGCTGGATAAATGTCGGACATGCCTGGCACGATAATGCGGCAAGCGTAGACACCCAGATGCTCGTAATCGGCAATATAAACTTCTTTATCTTCCTTTTTGAAGATAGCCATCAGCGTGGCAAACTCTTCTTCAGTGGTGCCGGAGAAGCTCCAGTCCACAAACGGATAATCGGCATCCTGCTTGAACAGGTCCCAGGAGATC
Source organism: Escherichia whittamii (assembly GCF_014836715.1). Lineage (GTDB taxonomy): Bacteria > Pseudomonadota > Gammaproteobacteria > Enterobacterales > Enterobacteriaceae > Escherichia > Escherichia whittamii. The sequence continues at coordinate 118,498 of NZ_JACSQI010000011.1, read as the reverse complement.
AAACCGCTGGAATCAATAAAGTGCGTTTCGAGGTTAGTATGTTCAGCGACTTCTTCATCATCAAAGGTTGGCGGAGTAAATACATCCAGGTCCTTCAGACCACGCCCCTGAAGTAGTTCGGTTACGGTACGTTCCAGCGCAACGCCAAAATCGGGATGCGCGCCGAAAGAGGCAAAACAGGTGCCGTTAGCTGGATTGAACAGTACCACGCAGATAACCGGATACTGACCGCCAAGCGAACCGTCATAAGCGAAGATCGGGAAACCTTCCGCTTCCAGTGTTTCGATCGCTTCAACAACTGCCGGATAACGCGCCAGCACGTCTGCCGGGATCTCTGGCAGGCTGATGCTTTCAGCAATAATGCGGTTTTTCACGTAGCGTTCGAAAACTTCAGACAATCCCTGAACACGCGCTTCGTTGCGGGTATTACCTGCGGACATACCGTTGGAGACGTACAGGTTACCAATGATATTCATCGGAATATAAACGGTCTGATTGTCGGACTGGCGAGTAAAAGGCAGGCCGCAAATTCCGCGATCTTCATTACCGGATTGCAGATCAATTAGCATGCTGCCGGTCAGTTCATTTTCCGGATCGTAAAACGCGCGCAGACGGTCATCGAGCAGGCCTTCAGGCACGTCGTCATTTTCGGTCAGCGGGAACCATTTTTCGTTGGGATAATGCACGAACGGACCGTTGGCGATGGTTTCGCCCAGCCAGAAGTCAGCAAAAAAGTAGTTGGTAGAGAGACGCTCGAAATATTCACCGAGTGCAGAAGCCAGCGCTGCTTTTTTTGTTGCGCCTTTACCGTTGGTAAAACACAGGGCGCACTCTTTGTCGCGAATATGTACCGACCAGACGTTAGGTACTGGGTTCAGCCATGAGGCCTCTTCAATCTGAAAACCGAGGTCGGAGAGTTTTTGCTGGAAGCGAGCGATGGAGTCTTCCAGAGCGGCATCTTTGCCGGGGATAAATGTTTGCGTCATGAAAATCACTTTAGTCGTACGGAAAGCGCGCAATAATACGGGTTTTATCTCAAAGGCGCTATCACCGCCGCCACGCCGATGAACTGTTAGCTATGCTTTTAGCGGATAAACTACGATAAGAGTATAAAAATGAAGGCGTTCGATCTCCACCGTATGGCATTCGATAAAGTGCCTTTTGATTTCCTTGGCGAAGTTGCCCTACGCAGTCTCTATACCTTTGTGTTGGTCTTTTTGTTCCTCAAAATGACAGGGAGACGCGGTGTGCGGCAAATGTCACTATTTGAGGTATTAATTATTCTGACGCTGGGGTCGGCGGCAGGGGATGTGGCGTTTTATGACGATGTGCCGATGGTCCCGGTGCTTATCGTCTTTATTACCCTGGCGTTGTTATACCGCCTGGTGATGTGGTTGATGGCGCACAGTGAAAAACTTGAAGATTTGCTGGAAGGTAAACCTGTTGTCATTATTGAAGATGGCGAGTTGGCCTGGTCGAAACTCAATAACTCCAACATGACGGAATTTGAGTTCTTTATGGAACTACGGTTGCGTGGCGTGGAACAACTGGGGCAGGTACGTTTGGCTATTCTCGAAACCAATGGCCAAATCAGCGTCTATTTCTTTGAAAATGACAAGGTGAAGCCGGGCTTACTGATTTTACCCAGTGATTGTACTCAGCGTTATAAAGTGGTGCCGGAGCCGGCGGACTATGCCTGCATTCGTTGCAGTGAAATCATTCATATGAACGCAGGGGAAAAACAATTATGTCCGCGCTGTGCAAATCCAGAATGGACGAAGGCAAGTCGGGCAAAACGGGTGACCTGACAGCGAAAATATCGGTTTTTTGCTAATAATCCGGGAGATTCTTTTGTGTGATGTAAGCCACATTTTTGCCCTCAACGGTTTTACTCATTGCGATGCGAGTCACTGAATGATAAAACCGATAGCCACAGGAATAATGTATTACCTGTGGTCGCAATCGATTGACCGCGGGTTAATAGCAACGCAACGTGGTGAGGGGAAATGGCTCAAATCTTCAATTTTAGTTCTGGTCCGGCAATGCTACCGGCAGAGGTGCTTAAACAGGCTCAACAGGAACTTCGCGACTGGAACGGTCTTGGTACGTCGGTGATGGAAGTGAGCCACCGTGGCAAAGAGTTCATTCAGGTTGCAGAGGAAGCCGAGAAGGATTTGCGCGATCTTCTTAACGTCCCCTCCAACTACAAAGTATTGTTCTGCCACGGCGGCGGTCGCGGCCAATTTGCGGCTGTACCGCTAAATATTCTCGGTGATAAAACCACCGCAGATTATGTTGATGCGGGTTACTGGGCAGCAAGCGCTATCAAAGAAGCGAAAAAATACTGCACACCAAATGTGTTTGATGCGAAAGTGACCGTTGATGGTCTTCGCGCTGTTAAGCCAATGAGTGAATGGCAACTCTCTGATAATGCTGCTTATATGCATTACTGCCCGAATGAAACCATCGATGGTATCGCTATCGATGAAACACCAGACTTCGGTAAAGAAGTGGTGGTCGCTGCCGACTTCTCTTCAACGATTCTTTCCCGTCCAATTGATGTCAGCCGTTATGGTGTGATTTACGCTGGCGCGCAGAAAAATATCGGCCCGGCTGGCCTGACGATTGTTATTGTTCGCGAAGACTTGCTGGGTAAAGCGAATATCGCCTGCCCATCGATTCTGGATTACTCCATCCTCAACGATAACGACTCCATGTTTAACACACCGCCAACGTTTGCCTGGTATCTGTCTGGTCTGGTCTTCAAATGGCTGAAAGCGAACGGCGGTGTGACTGCAATGGACAACATCAATCAGCAAAAAGCAGAACTGCTGTATGGGGTGATTGATAACAGTGATTTCTACCGGAATGATGTAGCGAAAGCTAACCGTTCGCGGATGAACGTGCCGTTCCAGTTGGCCGACAGCGCGCTTGATAAATTGTTTCTTGAAGAGTCTTTTGCTGCGGGCTTACATGCGCTGAAAGGTCACCGTGTGGTCGGCGGAATGCGCGCTTCTATTTATAACGCCATGCCGCTGGAAGGCGTTAAAGCACTGACAGACTTCATGGTTGAGTTCGAACGTCGTCACGGCTAATGCCGACGTTTTGCGCAATCCCCACAGCCAGACTGTGGGGTTTTTATTTCTGTTGTAGAGAGTTGAGTTCATGGAATCCCTGACGTTACAACCCATCGCCCGTGTCGATGGCACTATTAATCTGCCCGGTTCCAAGAGCGTTTCTAACCGCGCTTTATTGCTGGCGGCATTAGCGCACGGCAAAACAGTATTAACCAATCTGCTGGATAGCGATGACGTGCGCCACATGCTGAATGCACTACAGGCGTTAGGGGTGAGCTATACGCTTTCAGCCGATCGTACACGTTGCGAAATCATTGGTAACGGCGGCCCATTACACGCAGAAAGCGCGCTGGAGTTGTTTCTTGGTAACGCCGGAACGGCAATGCGTCCGCTGGCGGCGGCACTTTGCCTGGGAAGCAATGATATTGTCCTGACTGGTGAGCCGCGTATGAAAGAGCGGCCAATTGGTCATCTGGTAGATGCACTTTGCCAGGGGGGGGCAAAAATCACTTACCTGGAACAAGAGAATTATCCGCCGCTGCGTTTACAGGGCGGTTTTACTGGCGGCAATGTTGAAGTTGATGGCTCCGTTTCCAGTCAGTTCCTCACCGCGCTATTGATGACTGCGCCGCTGGCGCCGGAAGATACAGTTATTCGTATTAAAGGCGACCTGGTTTCTAAACCTTATATCGATATCACACTCAACCTGATGAAAACGTTTGGTGTTGAGATTGAAAATCAGGGCTATCAACAATTTGTGGTGAAAGGCGGCCAATCTTATCAATCACCGGGCAGCTATTTAGTGGAAGGAGACGCTTCCTCCGCTTCTTACTTTTTGGCAGCAGGTGCGATCAAAGGCGGCACGGTAAAAGTGACTGGCATTGGCCGTAACAGTATGCAGGGCGATATTCGCTTCGCTGATGTACTGGAAAAAATGGGGGCGACTATTAGCTGGGGCGATGATTATATTGCCTGCACGCGTGGCGAACTGAACGCCATCGATATGGATATGAACCATATTCCCGATGCAGCGATGACCATTGCTACGACCGCGCTTTTTGCGAAAGGAACCACCACGCTGCGCAATATTTATAACTGGCGCGTAAAAGAAACGGATCGTCTGTTCGCGATGGCGACAGAGTTGCGTAAAGTCGGTGCGGAGGTAGAAGAAGGACATGATTTTATTCGTATCACACCGCCGGAAAAATTGAAATTCGCCGAGATTGCGACTTATAACGATCACCGGATGGCGATGTGTTTCTCACTGGTGGCGTTGTCAGATACACCGGTAACGATACTTGATCCAAAATGTACGGCTAAAACCTTCCCGGATTACTTCGAGCAACTGGCGCAGATTAGCCAACCAGCCTGAATGAACATCGGGCGAAAATAGACAAACCTTTCTTTATCAAAACGTCGACACAATGTCGGCGTTTTTTTTCGGACCTTGTGAGTCACTTTTATAGATGGTAGCGTTAGCTGTCAATGTAACTTGTTGATATATAATATTTATATATGATTAATCAACGGATGATTCACATGAAGAATACTAAATTACTGCTGGCGATTGCGACTTCTGCAGCATTACTGACAGGGTGTCAAAATACGCACGGTATTGATACCAATATGGCTATCAGCTCCGGTTTAAATGCCTATAAAGCCGTAACGTTAAGCGATGCTGATGCAAAAGCCATTGCAAATCAGGGCTGTGCCGAAATGGACAGCGGCAATCAAGTAGCAAGCAAATCCAGTAAGTATGGTAAACGTCTGGCGAAAATCGCCAAAGCATTGGGTAACAATATTAACGGTACGCCGGTCAACTATAAGGTTTATATGACCAGCGACGTCAACGCATGGGCGATGGCCAACGGCTGTGTTCGTGTCTACAGCGGCCTGATGGACATGATGAACGACAACGAAATTGAAGGCGTTCTGGGCCATGAACTGGGTCACGTCGCGCTGGGTCACTCGCTGGCTGAAATGAAAGCCTCTTATGCGATCGTTGCCGCACGCGATGCAATCTCCGCCACCAGCGGTGTTGCTTCCCAGCTTTCTCGTTCGCAACTGGGTGATATCGCAGAAGGCGCTATCAATGCTAAGTACTCCCGCGATAAAGAGTCCGAAGCTGATGATTTCTCCTTTGATCTGCTGAAGAAACGTGGCATCAGCACTCAGGGACTGGTAGGTAGCTTTGAAAAACTGGCCAGCCTGGATGGCGGTCGTACCCAGTCAATGTTTGATTCCCACCCACCATCAACAGAGCGCGCTCAACACATTCGTGAGCGTATCGCCTCCGGTAAGTAAATCATTGTCATCTTTCGGGCTGGTCCCTCGCCAGCCCGCTATAATTGCGCAATAAATCCCCATCTGAATACAGACAAAACGAGTTTTTGCACACAACGTTAACGATTTGTGGCCCTGAAGCGTATAATGCGCGCGGTTATGTTAACAGTACGCCTGTTTTAAGGAGATAAAGATGACGGCAATTGCCCCGGTTATTACCATTGATGGCCCAAGCGGTGCAGGGAAGGGCACCTTGTGTAAGGCTATGGCGGAAGCGTTGCAATGGCATCTGCTGGACTCGGGTGCAATTTATCGCGTACTGGCACTGGCTGCATTACATCACCATGTTGATGTGGCCTCGGAAGATGCGCTGGTGCCGCTGGCATCTCATCTGGATGTACGTTTTGTTTCGACCAATGGCAATCTGGAAGTCATCCTCGAAGGGGAAGATGTCAGCGGCGAAATTCGGACCCAGGAAGTGGCGAATGCTGCGTCACAAGTGGCGGCGTTCCCACGCGTTCGTGAAGCGCTTCTGCGTCGCCAACGCGCATTCCGGGAGTTACCGGGTTTGATCGCCGATGGTCGCGATATGGGGACAGTGGTATTCCCTGATGCGCCAGTAAAAATTTTCCTTGACGCCTCCTCGGAAGAACGTGCGCATCGCCGCATGCTACAGTTGCAGGAGAAGGGCTTTAGTGTTAACTTTGAACGCCTTTTGGCCGAGATCAAAGAACGCGACGACCGCGATCGTAATCGCGCGGTAGCGCCCTTGGTTCCGGCAGCCGATGCTTTAGTGTTGGATTCCACCACCTTAAGCATTGAGCAAGTGATTGAAAAAGCGTTACACTACGCGCGCCAAAAATTGGCTCTCGCATAAGCGACCGAATTTGCAGTACCCCCGTTGCAATGGAATGACAGCGGGTATGTTAAACAACCCCATCCGGCACGGAGCCAGGTGGACGTTAAATATAAACCTGAAGATTAAACATGACTGAATCTTTTGCTCAACTCTTTGAAGAGTCCTTAAAAGAAATCGAAACCCGCCCGGGTTCTATCGTTCGTGGCGTTGTTGTTGCTATCGACAAAGACGTAGTACTGGTTGACGCTGGTCTGAAATCTGAGTCTGCCATCCCGGCTGAGCAGTTCAAAAACGCCCAGGGCGAGCTGGAAATCCAGGTAGGTGACGAAGTTGACGTTGCTCTGGACGCAGTAGAAGACGGCTTCGGTGAAACTCTGCTGTCCCGTGAGAAAGCTAAACGTCACGAAGCCTGGATCACGCTGGAAAAAGCTTACGAAGATGCTGAAACTGTTACCGGTGTTATCAACGGCAAAGTTAAGGGCGGCTTCACTGTTGAGCTGAACGGTATTCGCGCGTTCCTGCCAGGTTCTCTGGTAGACGTTCGTCCGGTGCGTGACACTCTGCACCTGGAAGGCAAAGAGCTTGAATTCAAAGTAATCAAGCTGGATCAGAAGCGCAACAACGTTGTTGTTTCTCGTCGTGCCGTTATCGAATCCGAAAACAGCGCAGAGCGCGATCAGCTGCTGGAAAACCTGCAGGAAGGCATGGAAGTTAAAGGTATCGTTAAGAACCTCACTGACTACGGTGCATTCGTTGATCTGGGCGGCGTTGACGGCCTGCTGCACATCACTGACATGGCCTGGAAACGCGTTAAGCATCCGAGCGAAATCGTCAACGTGGGCGACGAAATCACTGTTAAAGTGCTGAAGTTTGACCGCGAACGTACCCGTGTATCCCTGGGCCTGAAACAGCTGGGCGAAGATCCGTGGGTAGCTATCGCTAAACGTTATCCGGAAGGAACCAAACTGACTGGTCGCGTGACCAACCTGACCGACTACGGCTGCTTCGTTGAAATCGAAGAAGGCGTTGAAGGCCTGGTACACGTTTCCGAAATGGATTGGACCAACAAAAACATCCATCCGTCCAAAGTTGTTAACGTTGGCGATGTAGTGGAAGTTATGGTTCTGGATATTGACGAAGAACGTCGTCGTATCTCCCTGGGTCTGAAACAGTGCAAAGCTAACCCGTGGCAGCAGTTCGCGGAAACCCACAACAAGGGCGACCGTGTTGAAGGTAAAATCAAGTCTATCACTGACTTCGGTATCTTCATCGGCCTGGACGGCGGCATCGACGGCCTGGTTCACCTGTCTGACATCTCCTGGAACGTTGCAGGCGAAGAAGCAGTTCGTGAATACAAAAAAGGCGACGAAATCGCTGCAGTTGTTCTGCAGGTTGACGCAGAACGTGAACGTATCTCCCTGGGCGTTAAACAGCTCGCAGAAGATCCGTTCAACAACTGGGTTGCTCTGAACAAGAAAGGCGCTATCGTAACCGGTAAAGTAACTGCAGTTGACGCTAAAGGCGCAACCGTAGAACTGGCTGACGGCGTTGAAGGTTACCTGCGTGCTTCTGAAGCATCCCGTGACCGCGTTGAAGACGCTACCCTGGTTCTGAGCGTTGGCGACGAAGTTGAAGCTAAATTCACCGGCGTTGATCGTAAAAACCGCGCAATCAGCCTGTCTGTTCGTGCGAAAGACGAAGCTGACGAGAAAGATGCAATCGCAACTGTTAACAAACAGGAAGATGCAAACTTCTCCAACAACGCAATGGCTGAAGCTTTCAAAGCAGCTAAAGGCGAGTAATTCTCTGACTCTTCGGGATTTTTATTCCGAAGTTTGCTGAGTTTACTTGACAGATTGCAGGTTTCGTCCTGTAATCAAGCACTAAGGGCGGCTACGGCCGCCCTTAATCAATGCAGCAACAGCAGCCGTTAAATTTGCCTTTAAGGAACCGGAGGAATCATGACCAAGTCAGAATTGATAGAAAGACTTGCCACCCAGCAATCGCACATTCCCGCCAAGACGGTTGAAGATGCAGTAAAAGAGATGCTGGAGCATATGGCCTCGACTCTTGCGCAGGGCGAGCGTATTGAAATCCGCGGTTTCGGCAGTTTCTCTTTACACTACCGCGCACCGCGTACCGGACGTAATCCGAAGACTGGCGATAAAGTAGAGCTGGAAGGAAAATACGTTCCTCACTTTAAACCAGGTAAAGAATTGCGCGATCGTGCCAATATTTACGGTTGAGTTTTAGTAAAACTTGAACGCGGAAAAAGCACCTGTCGGGTGCTTTTTTCATATCTGCAATATGGATCTGGAAGCTGTCTCGCAGAGTTGTGCACAGTTTTCATCATCCTGTTAAATTCTTCTGAACGTGCCTCGGGCAACGTAAAACTCCCGCCAGACAACCACTCAACAAAGTTGCACACTTTCCAAAAACAGGGAGGAGTGCATGAAAATAACGACGGTTAGTCTATGCATAATTTGCGGAATTTTCCCGCTGCTGATTTTGCCGCAGTTGCCTGGGACATTAACTCTCGCGAGTCTGACTGTATTCGCCTGCGTACTGGCATTTATTCCTGTTAAAGTCGCCCGTTATTTCACGCTGACACTGCTGTTTTTTCTTTGGGGCGTGTTGGCGGCGAAGCAAATTCTGTGGGCAGGAGAAAACTTAACTGGCGCGACGCAGGATGCGGTCGTCGAGATTACCTCCACTGACGGCATGACCACGCATTACGGGCAAATTACTCATCTACAAGGGCGGCGGTTATTTCCCGCGCCAGGCATCGCGCTATATGGCGAATATTTGCCACAATCAGTATGCGCTGGGCAACGATGGTCCATGAAACTCAAAGTACGTGCTGTTCATGGCCAACTTAATGATGGTGGCTTTGACAGCCAGCGTTATGCCATTGCCCAGCATCAGCCACTTACCGGACGTTTTCTGCAAGCAAGCGTCATTGAAGCTGGTTGTAGCTTGCGTGCGCAATATCTTGCATCTCTGCAAACGACGCTGCAGCCGTATTCATGGCAGACGGTGATGCTCGGCTTAGGAATGGGTGAACGGTTATCGGTATCTAAAGAAATTAAAAATATAATGCGCGACACCGGTACGGCACATTTAATGGCGATATCGGGTTTACACATCGCTTTTGCAGCATTACTGGCTGCGGGGCTAATTCGTGGCGGGCAAATTTTTCTCCCCGGTCGTTGGATCTACTGGCAGATGCCATTAATAGGTGGCGTTTGCTGCGCTGCTTTTTATGCCTGGCTCACCGGTATGCAGCCGCCCGCATTGCGTACCGTAGTGGCGCTTGCGACCTGGGGAATGCTCAAATTGAGCGGTCGGCAATGGAGTGGCTGGGATGTGTGGATATGCTGCCTGGCGGCAATTCTGCTGATGGATCCTGTCGCTATTCTCTCGCAAAGTTTGTGGCTCTCTGCCGCCGCGGTGGCAGCGCTGATATTTTGGTATCAGTGGTTTCCCTGTCCGGAGTGGCGGCTGCCGCCGGTATTACGAGCTATTGTTTCACTCATCCATCTGCAACTTGGTATAACACTCCTGCTAATGCCAGTGCAAATAGTCATATTTCATGGCGTTAGTCTGACTGCATTTATGGCAAACCTGTTCGCAATTCCCTTAGTGACATTTATTTCGGTTCCGTTGATCCTCGCCGCGATGGTTGTGCATTTAAGCGGGCCATTAATCCTGGAGCATGGTTTATGGTTTCTGGCCGATCGGTCACTGGCTTTACTTTTTGGGGTGTTAAAGAGTTTGCCTGAAGGGTGGATAAACATTGCTGAACGTTGGCAATGGCTATCATTTTCGCCCTGGTTATTACTGGTGATAGGGCGACTAAACGCATGGCGAAAGTTACCTGCGGTGTGTATGGCTGGAGGAATTATAATGTGTTGGCCGCTATGGCAAAAACCGCAGCCTGACGAGTGGCAGGTATATATGCTTGATGTCGGGCAAGGGCTGGCAATGGTGATTGCTCGAAACGGTAAAGCGGTTCTCTATGATACAGGGCTTGCCTGGCCGGAGGGGGACAGTGGGCAACAACTGATTATTCCCTGGCTTCGCTGGCATAACCTTGAACCAGAAGGCGTTATTCTTAGTCATGAACATCTTGATCACCGTGGGGGGCTGGACTCAATATTACATGCCTGGCCGACGTTATGGGTAAGGAGTCCCTTAAACTGGGAGCATCATCAGCCCTGTGTGCGTGGCGAAGTGTGGCAGTGGCAAGGATTGCAGTTTAGCGCGCACTGGCCTTTGCAAGGAAGTAACGAAAAGGGAAATAACCATTCCTGTGTGATTAAGGTTGATGACGGAACACATAGCATTCTTTTGACGGGCGATATTGAAGCTGCGGCTGAACAAAAAATGCTAAGTCATTACTGGCAACAGGTGCAGGCAACCTTGATTCAGGTACCCCATCACGGCAGTAATACCTCGTCATCAGTGCCATTAATTCAGCGGGTAAATGGAAAAATGGCACTGGCTTCGGCGTCGCGCTATAACGCCTGGCGACTACCCTCCAGTAAAGTTAAACACCGCTATCAACTACAGGGATATCAATGGGTTGATACCCCACATCAGGGGCAAATAACGGTCGATTTTTCAGCGCAAGGTTGGCGGGTGAGCAGCCTAAGGGAGCAAATTTTACCTCGTTGGTATCATCAGTGGTTTGGCGTGCCAGTGGATAACGGGTAGAATATGCGGCTATTTCAACAAATGCTGGTTTTTTGAATGCATAACGACAAAGATCTCTCTACGTGGCAGACATTCCGCCGACTGTGGCCAACCATTGCGCCTTTTAAAGCGGGTCTGATCGTGGCGGGCATAGCGTTAATTCTCAACGCAGCCAGCGATACCTTCATGTTATCGCTCCTTAAGCCGCTTCTTGATGATGGCTTTGGTAAAACAGATCGCTCCGTTTTGATGTGGATGCCGCTGGTGGTTATCGGCCTGATGATTTTACGTGGTATCACCAGTTATATCTCCAGCTACTGTATTTCCTGGGTATCAGGAAAAGTGGTCATGACCATGCGTCGACGTCTGTTCGGCCACATGATGGGAATGCCAGTGTCATTTTTTGACAAACAGTCAACCGGGACACTGCTTTCACGTATTACTTACGATTCTGAACAGGTTGCTTCGTCGTCTTCCGGCGCGCTGATTACGGTGGTGCGTGAAGGTGCTTCCATTATCGGTCTGTTCGCCATGATGTTCTATTACAGCTGGCAGCTGTCGATCATTTTGATTGTGCTGGCGCCGATCGTCTCGATTGCGATTCGTATCGTATCGAAGCGTTTTCGCAGCATCAGTAAAAACATGCAGAACACCATGGGGCAGGTGACCACCAGTGCTGAACAGATGCTGAAAGGCCACAAAGAAGTATTGATTTTTGGCGGCCAGGAAGTAGAAACGAAGCGTTTTGATAAGGTCAGCAACAAGATGCGTTTGCAGGGGATGAAGATGGTTTCTGCCTCTTCCATCTCTGACCCGATCATTCAGCTGATCGCCTCTCTGGCTCTGGCATTTGTTCTCTACGCTGCAAGCTTCCCAAGCGTGATGGATAGCCTGACTGCTGGTACGATCACTGTCGTCTTCTCTTCGATGATTGCACTGATGCGTCCTCTGAAATCGCTGACCAACGTTAACGCCCAGTTCCAACGCGGGATGGCAGCATGCCAGACGCTGTTTACCATTCTGGATAGTGAACAGGAGAAAGACGAAGGTAAACGCGAGATTGAGCGTGCTACCGGCGACGTCGAATTCCGCAATGTCACCTTTACTTATCCGGGGCGTGAAGTCCCTGCGCTGCGTAATATCAACCTGAAGATCCCGGCAGGGAAAACAGTGGCTCTGGTAGGGCGTTCAGGTTCGGGTAAATCGACCATCGCCAGCCTGATAACCCGTTTTTATGATATCGATGAAGGCGAGATCCTGATGGATGGTCACGATCTGCGCGAGTATACCCTGGCGTCGTTACGTAACCAGGTTGCTCTGGTGTCGCAGAATGTTCATCTGTTTAATGACACGGTTGCCAACAACATTGCTTACGCCCGTACCGAACAGTACAGCCGTGAGCAAATTGAAGAAGCGGCACGTATGGCCTACGCCATGGACTTTATCAATAAGATGGATAACGGTCTTGATACGGTGATTGGTGAAAACGGCGTGTTGCTTTCGGGCGGTCAGCGCCAGCGTATTGCCATTGCCCGTGCCTTGCTGCGTGATAGCCCAATTCTGATCCTGGATGAAGCCACCTCGGCGCTGGACACCGAATCCGAACGTGCGATTCAGGCGGCGCTGGACGAGTTGCAGAAAAACCGTACCTCGCTGGTGATTGCCCACCGCTTGTCTACCATTGAAAAGGCAGACGAAATTGTGGTCGTCGAGGATGGTGTCATTGTGGAACGCGGTACGCATAACGATTTGCTTGAGCACCGTGGAGTCTACGCGCAACTTCATAAAATGCAGTTTGGCCAATGATCGAAAAAATCTGGTCTGGTGAGTCGCCTTTGTGGCGGCTACTGCTGCCACTCTCCTGGCTGTATGGCCTGGTGAGTGGTGCCATCCGTCTTTGCTATAAACTAAAACTGAAGCGCGCCTGGCGTGCCCCCGTACCGGTTGTCGTGGTTGGTAATCTCACCGCAGGCGGCAACGGAAAAACCCCGGTCGTTGTCTGGCTGGTGGAACAGCTGCAACAGCGCGGTATTCGCGTGGGGGTCGTGTCGCGGGGATATGGCGGTAAGGCTGAATCTTATCCGCTGTTATTGTCGGCAGATACCACTACAGCACAGGCGGGTGATGAACCTGTGTTGATTTATCAACGCACTGGCGCGCCTGTTGCCGTTTCTCCCGTCCGCTCAGATGCGGTAAAAACCATTCTGGCGCAACATCCCGATGTGCAGATCATCGTGACTGATGACGGTTTACAGCATTATCGCCTGGCGCGTGATGTGGAAATCGTCGTCATCGATGGTGTGCGTCGATTTGGCAATGGCTGGTGGTTGCCTGCGGGGCCAATGCGCGAGCGCGCAGGGCGCTTAAAATCGGTTGATGCGGTAGTCGTTAATGGCGGCGTACCGCGTCACGGTGAAATTCCGATGAATTTAATACCGGGTCAGGCAGTGAATTTGCTTACCGGCGCTCGTTGCGACGTTACACAACTTAAACATGTGGTAGCGATGGCCGGTATTGGTCACCCGCCGCGCTTTTTTGCCACACTAAAGATGTGCGGTATACAACCGGAAAAATGTGTGCCGCTGGCCGATCATCAATCTTTGAATCATGCGGATGTCAGCGCACTATTAAGTGCCGGGCAAACACTGGTCATGACCGAAAAAGATGCGGTGAAATGCCGGGCTTTTGCGGAAGAAAACTGGTGGTATTTGCCCGTTGATGCACAGCTTGCGGGCGATGAACCAGAGAAACTGCTCGCACAACTTTCCTCGCTGGCTTCAGGCAACTAATTCCGCCGCGGCAGCGTTTAATTGACGGAGCAATGAATGACGCTGCCTTATCTCTCCCTCACCGATGCGCGAAATCTTCATCTCACCGCGCAGGGGCTGTTAAACAAGCCCCGTCGGCGCGCGTTGCCGGAAGATATTCTGGCTACCATTTCTCGCATGTCCTTGCTGCAAATCGACACCATTAATATCGTTGCCCGCAGTCCTTATCTGGTGCTTTTCAGTCGTCTTGGTAATTATTTACCGCAGTGGCTGGATGAATCGCTGGCGCGTGGTGAATTAATGGAATACTGGGCACATGAGGCCAGTTTTATGCCGCGTAGCGATTTTCAACTTATTCGCCACCGCATGCTGGCACCTGAAAAAATGGGCTGGAAATACAAAGATGCCTGGATGCAGGAACATGCGGCGGAAATTGCACAATTAATTGAGCATATTCAGAATAACGGGCCGGTACGTTCGGCCGATTTTGAGCATCCTCGTAAAGGGGCGAGCGGCTGGTGGGAGTGGAAGCCGCATAAACGTCATCTGGAAGGGCTCTTTACCGCTGGAAAGGTGATGGTGGTTGAACGACGCAATTTCCAGCGCGTTTATGATTTAACCCATCGCGTCATGCCGTACTGGAATGACGAGCGTGACCTGCTTTCGCAGCAGGAAGCAGAAATCATCATGTTGGATAACAGTGCGCGCAGCCTGGGTATTTTTCGCGAACAGTGGCTGGCGGATTACTACCGTCTGAAACGTCCGGCGCTGGCGGCGTGGCGTGATATGAGATCTGAAGAGCGGCAAATCATCGCCGTAAATGTGGAGAAATTAGGGCGACTTTGGCTACATGCCGATTTATTACCGCTTCTCGAACGTACGCTTGTGGGTAAGCTAACTGCAACACATAGCACCGTACTGTCGCCTTTTGATCCTGTTGTCTGGGATCGTAAACGGGCAGAGCAACTTTTTGATTTTAGCTACCGGCTGGAGTGCTACACGCCAGCGCCCAAACGCCAGTATGGTTATTTCGTTCTACCGTTATTGCACCGTGGGCAATTAGTTGGGCGAATGGATTCTAAGATGCATCGCCAGACAGGCATCTTTGAAGTGCTCTCTCTCTGGTTACAGGATGGCGTAAAACCAACGGTGACCCTTCAAAAAGGGCTGCGTCAGGCGATTACTGATTTTGCTCACTGGCAGCAGGCAACACGAGTAACAATAGGGCGCTGCCCGCACGGTTTCTTTACCGATTGCCGCACCGGCTGGGAAATAGACCCCGACGCATAAATGATTATGATAAGATTTATGCATTCATAACCCGATCCATCTGGAGGAACTATGGATCATCGTCTGCTTGAAATCATTGCCTGCCCGGTTTGCAACGGCAAACTTTGGTATAACCAGGAAAAACAAGAACTTATTTGCAAACTGGACAACCTGGCTTTCCCGCTGCGCGATGGCATTCCAGTGCTGCTGGAAACGGAAGCCCGCGTGCTGACTGCTGATGAGAGTAAATCATGAGTTTTGTGGTCATTATTCCCGCGCGCTACGCTTCCACGCGTCTGCCAGGTAAGCCACTGGTCGATATTAACGGCAAGCCCATGATTGTTCATGTGCTTGAACGCGCGCGCGAATCAGGTGCCGAGCGCATCATCGTCGCAACCGATCATGAGGATGTCGCCCGCGCTGTGGAAGCTGCTGGTGGTGAAGTATGCATGACGCGTGCCGATCACCAGTCCGGTACAGAACGCCTGGCGGAAGTTGTCGAAAAATGCGCGTTCAGCGACGACACGGTGATTGTGAATGTGCAGGGTGATGAACCCATGATCCCCGCGACAATCATTCGTCAGGTTGCCGATAACCTTGCCCAGCGTCAGGTTGGAATGGCGACTCTGGCTGTGCCTATCCACAGTGCGGAAGAAGCCTTTAATCCGAATGCGGTTAAAGTTGTTCTCGATGCCGAAGGTTATGCGCTCTACTTCTCGCGCGCCACCATTCCGTGGGATCGTGACCGTTTTGCGAAAGGTCTGGAAACCGTTGGCGATAACTTCCTGCGTCATCTCGGTATTTATGGTTATCGTGCCGGTTTTATCCGCCGCTATGTTAACTGGCAGCCAAGCCCGTTAGAACATATCGAAATGTTAGAGCAGCTTCGTGTGCTGTGGTATGGAGAAAAAATCCATGTTGCTGTCGCCCAGGAGGTTCCAGGCACCGGTGTAGATACTCCCGAAGATCTTGAGCGTGTTCGCGCTGAAATGGCTTAATTTATCCCCACGACACTTCACCCAATTTTGGGAGGAGTGTCGTAGCGTTACGATTCTCTTCATTTTTTCCCTTCAACAATTGATCTCATTCAGGTGACATCTTTTACATTGGCGCTCATTATGAAAGCAGTAGCTTTTATGAGGGTAATCTGAATGGAACAGCTGCGTGCCGAACTAAGCCATTTACTGGGCGAAAGATTGAGTCGTATAGAGTGTGTGAATGAAAAAGCAGACACTACTCTGTGGGCGTTGTATGACAGCCAGGGAAACCCGATGCCACTCATGGCGCGAAGTTTTTCTACCCCGGGGCAGGCCAGACAGCTGGCATGGAAAACCACCATGCTGGCCCGGAGCGGGACTGTTCGCATGCCGACTATCTATGGTGTGATGACGCATGAAGAACATCCCGGCCCCGATGTCCTGTTGCTGGAGCGGATGCGCGGTGTTTCTGTGGAAGCTCCCGCAAGAACACCAGAACGCTGGGAACATCTGAAAGATCAAATTGTTGAAGCGTTGCTGGCCTGGCACCGTCAGGACAGCCGCGGATGTGTTGGCGCGGTTGACAATACCCAGGAAAATTTCTGGCCTTCCTGGTATCGCCAGCATGTTGAAATGCTATGGGCGACGCTCAATCAGTTCAATAACACGGGTTTAACCATGCAGGATAAACGGATCCTGTTTCGCACCCGTGAATGTCTGCCGGTGTTATTTGAAGGTTTTAACGATAATTGTGTGCTGATTCACGGCAACTTCTGTTTGCGTAGCATGCTGAAAGATTCCCGTAGCGATCAGCTCCTGGCGATGGTTGGACCGGGGTTAATGCTCTGGGCGCCGCGTGAGTATGAATTATTCCGGTTGATGGATAATTCTCTGGCAGAAGATTTGCTATGGAGTTACTTGCAACGCGCGCCAGTGGCGGAGTCTTTCATCTGGCGGCGTTGGCTGTATGTGCTATGGGATGAAGTTGCGCAACTGGTCAATACCGGGCGGTTTAGCCGTAGCAACTTTGATCTGGCGACTAAATCACTCCTGCCCTGGCTTGCCTGACGAACTTTTTAGCCACTGCCAGATGCGGCCAAGCGTTTCATAGCCAACGCGGTCGCTATGCATCAACCAGATCGGCGAGGGGATTGCCCGTTCCCACGGATTAAGCGGCGAGTCGATTGCCAACTGGTTCGCCGGGGCTGGCAGCGGATTTAGCCCTTCCTGTTGAAAAAAGATCATCGCGCGCGGCAAATGAGATGCAGATGTCACCAGCAGGAAAGGGGCGTCACCAATAGCCTGTTTCACTGCCGTGGCTTCTTCTTCGGTATCTTTGGGCAAATCCAGAGTGATAATTTGCTCGCGCGGCACGCCCAGTGACTGCGCAACTCTGGCACCCACTTCAGCTGCGCTGACCGTATTGGTTTTTGCCACGCCTCCTGTGAAGATCAACTTTGCTCCCGGATTCTCACGCCATAAACGAATGCCTTCATTCAGGCGCGGTAAACTGTTATTGATTAAATTTGAGCCTGGCGCCCACTGCGGGTTCCAGGTATAGCCGCCACCCAATACCACGATATAGTCTACTTTTTGTGTATTATTCCATGTCGGATAGGTGCTTTCGATGGGACGCAGCAGGCGGTCGGCTACCGGTTGCAAACTCAATAACAATAGCGCCAACCACCCAATGCTAATAAAAATCTTTCCGGTTTTTTGAAAACGGCTAAACCACAACAGCGCCAGGCCTGCGCCAATAATCAGCAACATCAGCGGAAGTGGCAGCAGCATACCGCCAATCACTTTTTTCAGTGTAAAAAGCATCCTTTCTGGTTCCTTTTTTAACCATATAGCAAGGGATCGCCAGCGATATTACACCAGACTGGTTCATTCTCGCCGTGGCTGTGACAAAATAGCGTCTTTATCAGATAACGTCTTAGCCAACCGGTGGAGAAAGCAATGCAGGATCGCAATTTTGATGATATTGCGGAAAAGTTTTCCCGTAACATCTACGGCACCACCAAAGGGCAGCTTCGACAGGCTATTCTGTGGCAGGACCTCGATCGTGTACTGGCAGAAATGGGCCAGCAAAAACTGCGTGTGCTGGATGCCGGTGGCGGTGAAGGGCAGACTGCAATCAAAATGGCCGAGCGCGGACATCAGGTTATTTTGTGCGATCTCTCTGTCCAGATGATCGAACGCGCAAAACAGGCGGCAGAAGCGAAAGGTGTGAGCGACAACATGCAATTTATACATTGCGCCGCTCAGGACGTTGCTTCGCATTTGGAAACGCCCGTTGATCTGATATTGTTCCATGCAGTACTGGAGTGGGTGGCCGAGCCCCGTAGTGTATTAAAGACGCTGTGGTCAGTGTTACGTCCTGGCGGTGTGTTATCGTTAATGTTCTACAATGCGCATGGCTTGCTGATCCACAACATGGTTGCAGGGAACTTTGATTACGTGCAAGCGGGAATGCCGAAGAAGAAAAAACGGACGCTTTCGCCAGACTATCCGCGCTACCCGGCGCAGGTTTATCTGTGGCTGGAAGAGGCCGGCTGGCAAATAACCGGCAAGACCGGCGTTCGCGTGTTTCATGATTATCTGCGTGAAAAGCACCAACAGCGCGACAGCTACGAAGCATTACTTGAATTAGAAACGCGTTATTGCCGCCAGGAACCGTATATTAACCTGGGGCGTTATATTCATGTCACCGCGCGCAAACCGCAGAGCAAGGATAAAGTATGAGTGAATTATCCCAGACAGTCCCCGAACTGGTTGCCTGGGCCAGAAAAAATGACTTCTCCATCTCGTTGCCGGTAGACCGTCTCTCTTTTCTGCTGGCAGTTGCCACGCTGAATGGCGAGCGTCTTGATGGTGAGATGAGTGAAGGCGAGCTGGTGGATGCGTTCCGCCATGTGAGTGATGCGTTTGAGCAAACCAGCGAAACCATCGGCGTGCGCGCCAACAACGCGATCAACGACATGGTGCGTCAACGTCTGCTGAACCGCTTTACCAGCGAGCAGGCGGAAGGGAATGCTATTTATCGCCTGACGCCGCTCGGCATCGGCATTACTGACTACTACATCCGTCAGCGTGAGTTTTCTACGCTGCGTCTTTCTATGCAGTTGTCGATTGTGGCGGGGGAGTTAAAACGTGCAGCTGATGCCGCCGAAGAGGGTGGTGATGAGTTTCACTGGCACCGCAACGTCTATGCCCCGCTGAAATATTCGGTGGCGGAAATTTTCGACAGTATCGACCTGACGCAACGTCTGATGGACGAACAGCAGCAGCAGGTGAAAGACGATATCGCTCAGTTGCTGAATAAAGACTGGCGGGCGGCGATCTCCAGCTGTGAATTGTTGCTTTCGGAAACTTCCGGAACGCTGCGTGAATTGCAGGATACCCTGGAAGCGGCAGGCGACAAATTGCAGGCTAATCTGTTGCGCATTCAGGATGCGACGATGACTCATGACGATCTACATTTCGTCGATCGTCTGGTGTTCGATCTGCAGAGCAAACTCGACCGTATTATCAGCTGGGGGCAGCAGTCCATCGACTTGTGGATTGGCTACGACCGCCACGTACACAAATTTATCCGTACCGCGATCGATATGGATAAAAACCGCGTCTTTGCACAGCGTTTACGCCAGTCGGTACAAACCTACTTTGATGACCCTTGGGCGCTGACTTACGCCAATGCCGATCGTCTGTTGGATATGCGTGACGAAGAGATGGCACTGCGCGATGAAGAAGTGACCGGGGAACTTCCGCCAGATTTAGAGTACGAAGAGTTTAACGAGATCCGCGAACAACTCGCAGCAATTATCGAAGAGCAGCTCGCCGTATATAAAACCAGACAAGTGCCACTGGATCTTGGTCTGGTGGTACGCGAATATCTGGCGCAGTATCCGCGTGCGCGTCACTTTGACGTCGCGCGTATTGTTATTGATCAGGCGGTACGTCTCGGCGTAGCGCAAGCAGATTTCACCGGACTGCCAGCGAAATGGCAGCCGATTAATGATTACGGAGCCAAGGTACAGGCGCATGTCATCGACAAATATTGAACAAGTGATGCCGGTTAAGCTGGCGCAGGCGCTGGCGAATCCGTTATTTCCGGCGCTGGATAGCGCCTTACGTTCAGGCCGCCATATTGGCCTCGACGAACTGGATAATCATGCTTTCCTGATGGATTTTCAGGAATATCTGGAAGAATTTTACGCACGTTATAACGTGGAGTTAATCCGCGCGCCGGAAGGTTTCTTCTATTTGCGTCCACGTTCCACCACCATCATCCCACGTTCCGTATTGTCTGAACTGGACATGATGGTCGGTAAAATCCTCTGTTATCTCTATCTCAGCCCGGAACGGCTGGCGAACGAGGGGATTTTTACCCAGCAGGAACTTTATGACGAACTGCTTACCCTGGCCGATGAAGCGAAACTGCTGAAACTGGTAAACAACCGTTCTACCGGTTCAGACGTTGACCGTCAGAAGTTGCAGGAAAAAGTACGCTCTTCACTCAACCGTCTGCGTCGCTTAGGCATGGTGTGGTTTATGGGCCACGACAGCAGCAAGTTCCGCATTACCGAATCGGTGTTCCGCTTTGGTGCCGATGTGCGTGCGGGCGACGATCCGCGAGAAGCACAACGTCGTCTGATTCGCGATGGCGAAGCAATGTCGCTGGAAAATCACCTGCAACTCAATGACGAAACTGAAGAGAATCAGCCAGATAGCGGAGAGGAAGAATAATGATTGAACGCGGTAAATTTCGCTCACTGACGCTGATTAACTGGAACGGCTTTTTTGCTCGCACCTTTGACCTGGATGAGCTGGTCACAACGCTTTCCGGCGGTAACGGTGCGGGTAAATCCACCACGATGGCGGCGTTTGTTACGGCGCTTATTCCCGATTTGACCCTGCTGCATTTCCGTAACACCACGGAAGCAGGGGCTACCAGTGGTTCGCGCGATAAAGGCCTGCACGGTAAGCTGAAAGCGGGTGTCTGTTATTCGATACTCGATACAATTAACTCGCGTCACCAGCGCGTGGTTGTCGGTGTGCGTCTGCAACAGGTTGCCGGGCGCGATCGCAAGGTTGATATTAAGCCGTTTGCCATTCAGGGGCTGCCGATGTCGGTGCAGCCGACGCAACTGGTGACCGAATCCCTGAACGAACGCCAGGCGCGTGTGCTGCCGCTTAACGAGCTGAAAGACAAGCTCGAGGCGATGGAAGGCGTGCAGTTTAAACAGTTCAACTCCATTACCGATTACCACTCGCTGATGTTCGATCTGGGCATCATTGCACGTCGTCTGCGTTCGGCGTCAGACCGTAGCAAATTCTATCGTCTGATCGAAGCTTCGCTGTACGGTGGTATCTCCAGTGCCATTACCCGTTCTCTGCGCGACTACCTGTTGCCGGAAAACAGCGGCGTGCGTAAAGCGTTCCAGGACATGGAAGCGGCGCTGCGTGAAAACCGCATGACGCTGGAAGCGATTCGCGTCACCCAGTCTGACCGTGACCTGTTTGAGCATCTGATCAGCGAAGCCACCAACTACGTGGCGGCAGACTACATGCGTCACGCCAACGAGCGCCGTGTCCATCTCGATAAAGCGCTGGAGTTTCGTCGCGAGCTACACACTTCGCGTCAGCAACTGGCGGCGGAGCAGTACAAACACGTCGATATGGCGCGTGAACTGGCAGAGCACAACGGTGCCGAAGGCGATCTGGAAGCGGATTATCAGGCCGCCAGCGATCACCTGAATCTGGTGCAAACCGCACTGCGTCAGCAGGAGAAAATCGAACGCTACGAAGCGGATCTCGATGAGCTGCAGATCCGTCTGGAAGAACAGAATGAAGTGGTGGCAGAAGCCATCGAGCGTCAGGAAGATAACGAAGCGCGTGCGGAAGCCGCCGAACTGGAAGTGGACGAGCTGAAAAGCCAGCTTGCTGATTACCAGCAGGCGCTGGACGTCCAGCAAACGCGCGCGATCCAGTACAACCAGGCGATTGCTGCGCTTAATCGTGCCAAAGAACTGTGTCATCTGCCGGATTTAACCGCTGACAGTGCGGCGGAATGGCTGGAAACCTTCCAGGCGAAAGAGCTGGAAGCGACCGAAAAAATGCTCTCTCTTGAGCAGAAAATGAGCATGGCGCAAACTGCTCACAGTCAGTTTGAGCAGGCTTATCAGCTGGTGGTAGCAATTAACGGTCCGCTGGCGCGTAACGAAGCGTGGGATGTTGCCCGTGAACTGCTACGCGAAGGGGTCGATCAGCGTCACCTGGCAGAGCAGGTTCAGCCACTGCGGATGCGCTTAAGCGAACTGGAACAGCGTCTGCGCGAGCAGCAAGAAGCGGAACGTCTGCTGGCGGATTTCTGCAAACGTCAGGGCAAGAATTTCGATATTGACGAGCTGGAAGCCCTGCACCAGGAACTGGAAGCGCGCATTGCCTCCCTTTCTGACAGCGTATCCAACGCCCGTGAAGAGCGCATGGCGCTGCGTCAGGAACAGGAACAGCTGCAATCCCGTATCCAGAGCCTGATGCAGCGTGCACCGGTTTGGCTGGCAGCGCAGAACAGCCTTAATCAGTTGAGTGAGCAGTGTGGTGAAGAGTTCACCTGCAGCCAGGATGTCACCGAATATCTGCAACAACTGCTGGAGCGTGAGCGCGAAGCGATTGTTGAACGCGATGAAGTGGGCGCGCGCAAAAACGCTGTCGATGAAGAGATCGAACGTTTAAGCCAGCCTGGGGGCTCAGAAGATCAACGTCTGAATGCGCTGGCGGAACGCTTTGGCGGCGTGCTGCTGTCAGAAATTTATGACGACGTTAGCCTGGAAGATGCGCCGTACTTCTCGGCGCTGTATGGCCCGTCTCGCCACGCCATTGTGGTGCCGGATCTGTCACAGGTAGCCGAACAGCTGGAAGGCTTGACCGATTGTCCGGAAGATCTCTACTTGATCGAGGGAGATCCGCAGTCGTTCGATGATAGCGTGTTCAACGTCGATGAGCTGGAAAAAGCGGTGGTGGTGAAAACTGCCGATCGCCAGTGGCGTTATTCGCGGTTCCCGGAAGTACCGCTGTTTGGTCGCGCGGCGCGTGAAAGCCGTATCGAAAGCCTGCACGCCGAGCGCGAATTGCTCTCTGAACGCTTTGCTACGCTCTCCTTTGATGTACAGAAAACCCAGCGACTGCATCAGGCATTCAGCCGCTTTATTGGCAGCCATCTGGCAGTGGCGTTTGAGTCCGATCCGGAAGCCGAAATTCGCCAACTGAACAGCCGTCGTGTCGAACTGGAGCGGGCGTTAAGTAATCATGAAAATGATAACCAGCAGCAGCGCATTCAGTTTGAGCAGGCGAAAGAGGGCGTTGCGGCACTGAACCGTATCCTGCCGCGTCTCAACCTCTTGGCGGATGACTCACTGGCGGATCGTGTCGATGAAATCCGCGAACGTCTTGATGAAGCTCAGGAAGCCGCACGTTTTGTTCAGCAGTTTGGTAATCAACTGGCGAAACTGGAGCCGATTGTTTCTGTGTTGCAGAGTGACCCGGAACAGTTTGAGCAATTAAAAGAAGATTATGCATACTCCCAGCAGATGCAGCGAGATGCCCGTCAACAGGCATTTGCCCTGACTGAAGTGGTACAGCGTCGTGCGCACTTTAGCTACTCTGACTCGGCAGAAATGCTTAACGGGAACAGCGATCTCAACGAAAAACTGCGCGAACGTCTGTAGCAGGCGGAAGCGGAACGTACTCGTGCTCGTGAAGCGTTGCGCGGTCACGCTGCGCAGTTGAGTCAGTACAACCAGGTACTGGCTTCGCTGAAAAGTTCTTATGACACCAAAAAAGAGCTGCTTAACGATCTACAACGAGAACTGCAGGATATCGGCGTACGTGCCGATAGCGGAGCAGAAGAGCGGGCGCGTATTCGCCGTGACGAACTGCATGCACAACTGAGCAATAACCGTGCACGCCGCAACCAACTGGAAAAAGCACTTACCTTCTGCGAAGCGGAGATGGACAACCTGACCCGCAAACTGCGCAAGCTGGAACGTGATTACTTTGAAATGCGCGAGCAGGTGGTGACCGCCAAAGCGGGCTGGTGCGCGGTAATGCGCATGGTGAAAGATAATGGCGTTGAACGCCGCCTGCACCGTCGTGAGCTGGCTTATCTCTCTGCTGATGATTTGCGTTCCATGTCGGATAAGGCGTTAGGTGCGCTGCGTCTGGCGGTGGCGGATAACGAACATCTGCGCGACGTGCTGCGGATGTCGGAAGATCCAAAACGACCTGAGCGCAAAATCCAGTTCTTCGTGGCGGTTTACCAGCATCTGCGCGAACGTATTCGTCAGGATATTATTCGTACTGATGATCCGGTGGAAGCTATCGAGCAGATGGAAATCGAACTCAGCCGTCTGACCGAAGAGCTAACTTCTCGCGAACAGAAACTGGCGATTAGCTCCCGTAGCGTGGCGAACATCATTCGCAAAACCATTCAGCGCGAGCAAAACCGTATCCGCATGCTCAACCAGGGCTTGCAGAACGTATCGTTCGGTCAGGTGAACAGTGTGCGTCTGAACGTGAACGTGCGTGAAACTCACGCCATGCTGCTTGACGTGCTTTCAGAACAGCATGAGCAACATCAGGATCTGTTCAAGAGCAATCGACTGACCTTCTCGGAAGCTCTGGCAAAACTGTATCAGCGACTTAACCCACAAATTGATATGGGCCAGCGCACGCCGCAGACCATTGGTGAAGAACTTCTGGATTACCGTAACTACCTGGAGATGGAAGTTGAGGTTAACCGTGGTTCCGACGGCTGGCTGCGTGCGGAGTCCGGCGCACTGTCGACCGGTGAGGCTATCGGTACTGGTATGTCAATTCTGGTGATGGTGGTACAGAGCTGGGAAGATGAATCTCGCCGCCTGCGCGGTAAAGATATCTCTCCTTGCCGTCTGCTATTCCTCGATGAAGCTGCGCGACTGGACGCCCGTTCTATCGCTACGCTGTTTGAATTGTGTGAACGTTTGCAAATGCAGCTCATCATCGCGGCACCTGAAAATATCAGCCCGGAGAAAGGCACTACCTATAAACTAGTGCGTAAAGTCTTCCAGAATACCGAACATGTTCACGTAGTCGGCCTGCGAGGATTTGCGCCGCAACTCCCTGAAACGCTTCCAGGAACTGACGAAGCGCCTTCTCAGGCAAGTTAAGTTCAAGGCGGCAGCGATGCCGCCTTTTTTTTCGGAAAACTCCGTTTCTGCACTAAAAAAATGCCGCATTATGGCGCGCTTTTCTTTAAACTTCTTTACATTAGGTTGTGTAAAAACGTACCGACGTTTATATACTGAAGGTAAGCCTGATGAGTAACAGGCTTGCTCGTCATACTTTCATGAGTATTGGCGTTGTAAAGGCAGTTAAGATAAAACAGCCTGGCTATTCAGAGTATGATAAAAACAGGGGGCAAGGGATGTTGCTTAACATGATGTGTGGTCGTCGGCTTTCGGCAATCAGTTTGTGCCTGGCCGTAACATTCGCTCCACTGTTCAGTGTGCAGGCTGATGAGCCTGAAGTTATCCCTGGTGACAGCCCGGTGGCTGTCAGTGAACAGGGAGATGTACTGCCGCAGGCGCAAGCCACGGCAATAATGGCGGGGATCCAACCGCTACCAGAAGGTGCGGCAGAAAAGGCCCGCACGCAAATTGAATCACTATTACCTGCAGGTTATAAGCCGGTTTATCTTAACCAGCTTCAACTCTTGTATGCCGCACGCGATATGCAGCCGATGTGGGAAAATCGTGATGCAGTTAAAGCTTTCCAGCAGCAGTTGGCGGAAGTGGCGATTGCCGGTTTTCAACCGCAGTTTAACAAATGGGTGGAGTTACTGACTGACCCGGGCGTTAACGGTATGGCGCGCGATGTGGTGCTATCGGATGCAATGATGGGGTATCTCCATTTCGTCGCAAACATTCCGGTCAAAGGTACTCGCTGGCTGTACAGCAGTAAACCTTATGCGCTCTCAACACCGCCGCTCTCGGTCATTAACCATTGGCAGGTGGCGTTGGATAACGGTCAACTGACCACGTTTGTCACAGGGTTGGCACCGCAGCATCCGCAATATTCAGCAATGCATGAATCATTATTGACCTTATTGAGTGATTCCAAACCGTGGCCGCAGCTGACCGGTAAAGCAACGCTGCGCCCTGGTCAATGGAGTAACGACGTCCCGGCGCTGCGTGAGATTTTGCAACGTACGGGGATGCTCGAAGGTGGGCCGAAAATAGCACTGCCGGGCGATGAAACATCGACAGGCGCGGTAGTTAGCCCGTCTGCCGCTGGAATCGAAACAGCCGAAACTAAGCCAATGGACAAGCAAACTACAGCTCGCAGTAAACCTGCGCCAGCCGTCCGAGCTGTCTATGATAATGAGCTGGTGGAGGCCGTGAAACGTTTTCAGGCATGGCAAGGTTTAGGGGCAGATGGCTCTATTGGCCCGGCAACGCGAGACTGGTTAAACGTCACGCCTGCACAGCGTGCTGGCGTGTTGGCACTCAACATCCAGCGATTGCGCTTGCTGCCAGCCGATCTATCTACTGGCATCATGGTTAACATTCCGGCCTATTCGCTGGTCTATTATCAGAACGGCAATCAGGTGCTGGATTCGCGGGTCATTGTCGGTCGTCCCGATCGCAAAACGCCGATGATGAGCAGTGCCTTAAACAATGTGGTGGTAAACCCGCCGTGGAACGTACCACCGACGCTGGCACGCAAAGATATTCTGCCAAAGGTGCGTAACGATCCAGGTTATCTTGAAAGCCATGGCTATACGGTTATGCGCGGCTGGAACAGCAAAGATACGCTGGATCCGTGGCAGATTGACTGGTCGACAATAACCGCATCGAATTTGCCGTTCCGCTTCCAGCAAGCTCCTGGCCCGCGAAATTCGCTGGGACGGTATAAATTTAATATGCCGAGTTCAGATGCTATCTATTTACATGACACGCCGAATCACAATCTTTTCAAACGCGATACGCGCGCATTGAGTTCTGGCTGTGTGCGGGTGAATAAGGCGTCAGATCTGGCAAATATGCTGCTGCAGGATGCTGGCTGGAATGACAAGCGTATCTCCGATGCTCTGAAGCGAGGGGATACCCGTTACGTCAATATCCGTCAATCGATACCGGTTAATCTTTACTATCTGACCGCCTTTGTTGGTGCAGATGGTCGTACCCAGTATCGTACAGATATTTACAATTATGATCTGCCTGCACGATCCAGCTCGCAAATTGTCTCAAAAGCGGAACAATTAATCAGGTAAATGAAGTAGTTCGGGAAAATCTGTTGTCGTAATAATTGGCATGTTCGGGGGCTATTCTCTGTAGCCCCCGTCGCTGCTGGGGTTGAGTCATCTTGACGTCAGCTTTATGGGCGGTTAAGGTGCCTCTTGTGCGCCAGAAGTGCATATAAACGATAACATTGACCTGTAGACTTGATTATCATGGACAAATTCGACGCTAATCGCCGCAAACTGCTGGCGCTTGGTGGCGTTGCACTTGGTGCCGCCATCCTGCCGACGCCTACATTTGCGACACTCTCTACCCCACGTCCGCGCATTTTGACACTTAACAATCTTCATACTGGAGAGTCAATTAAGGCGGAGTTTTTCGATGGCAGAGGCTATATTCAGGAAGAATTGGCAAAACTAAACCATTTTTTCCGCGATTTCCGCGCGAACAAAATAAAGTCCATCGACCCAGGATTATTCGACCAGTTATATCGCCTGCAAGGGTTGTTAGGCACTCGCAAACCGGTACAGCTCATTTCCGGCTACCGTTCTATTGATACCAATAATGAATTACGCGCCCACAGCCGTGGAGTAGCAAAGAAAAGCTATCACACTAAAGGGCAGGCGATGGATTTCCATATTGAAGGTATTGCGTTAAGCAATATACGCAAAGCAGCGTTATCTATGCGCGCAGGTGGTGTAGGATATTACCCACGCAGTAACTTTGTGCATATTGATACCGGGCCAGCGCGGCACTGGTAACAATCGCTTAACGAAACAGGGGCAGTATGAACTATCGTATTATTCCGGTCACCGCATTTTCCCAGAACTGTTCACTGATCTGGTGTGAGCAAACTCGCCTGGCCGCACTGGTCGATCCTGGCGGCGATGCGGAAAAAATTAAACAGGAAGTTGACGCCAGCGGCCTGACGCTAATGCAGATCCTACTGACGCATGGCCATCTGGACCACGTTGGCGCAGCGGCGGAACTGGCACAACACTACGGCGTGCCAGTGCTTGGCCCGGAAAAAGAAGATGAGTTCTGGCTGCAAGGCTTGCCTGCGCAGAGTCGCATGTTTGGCCTGGAAGAGTGTCAGCCATTAACACCAGATCGCTGGCTGAATGAAGGCGACACTATCAGCATAGGGAATGTGACTTTACAGGTGTTGCATTGCCCAGGGCATACGCCAGGCCATGTGGTTTTCTTTGATAATCAGGCAAAACTGTTGATTTCTGGCGACGTCCTTTTCAAAGGCGGAGTAGGGCGTAGCGACTTCCCGCGTGGCGACCATAATCAACTGGTTGCCTCTATCAAGGATAAACTGCTGCCACTTGGTGATGACGTGACGTTTATACCTGGTCACGGGCCGTTATCAACTCTCGGTTATGAACGGTTGCATAACCCCTTCCTGCAAGACGAAATGCCCGTCTGGTAAAGGCGCATAAAAAAGCCCGCTTTCGAAGCGGGCCTGGATTTCTGGCTAAGTGCGCTTTGTTTATGCCGGATGCGGCGCGAGCACCTTATCCGGCTTACAAAATCGTGCAAATTCAAAATATTGCAGGAGCCGCGTAGGCCTGATAAGCGTAGCGCATCAGGCAATGTTGCGTTTGTCATCAGTCTCAGCCCGCTTTCGAAGCGGGCTTCAGTGGTTTTAACGCTTACAGCACAGCCACAATCGCTTCACACAGCGGCGCCATGTTATCTGGCGTCATTCCGGCTACGTTCACTCGACCAGAAGCAACTGCATACACGGCAAACTCTTCACGCAGACGCAGTACCTGTTCTTTAGTCAGGCCACTGAAAGAGAACATACCATTCTGTTTGATGATAAAGCTAAAGTCGCGGTTTGCGCCTTTCTCCTGCAGCGTATTAACGAACAACTGACGCATACGCTGAATACGCTGGCGCATATCGGTCAGCTCTTGTTCCCAGATAGCACGCAAAGCTTCGTTGCTCAGGATTGTGGCAACAACCGAAGCCCCGTGAGCCGGTGGGTTAGAATAGTTTGCGCGAATTACTGCTTTCATCTGGCTGAATGCACGATCGACAGTTTCACTGTCTGCGGCAACCAGGGTGCAGGCGCCAACGCGTTCGTTGTACAGGCCAAAGTTCTTAGAGTAGGAACTGGCGACGATCAGCTCTTTATGCAGAGCCGCGAAAGCGCGCAGACCTTCAGCATCCTCTTCCAGACCACGGGCGAACCCCTGGTAAGCGAAGTCAAATAGCGGCAGCCAGCCTTTCTCAACAGAAAGTTGCGCCAGTGTTTGCCATTGCTCCAGTGTAGGATCGATGCCGGTAGGGTTATGACAGCAACCGTGGAACAGGACGACGTCACCAGCCTGAGCTTCGTTAAGACTGTTAACTAAAGCGTCGAAGTCCAGAGTGTGATTTTCCGCATCATAATAAGCGTATTCACGAACTTCCAGACCCGCAGAGTTAAATACGCTCTTATGGTTTGGCCAGCTTGGGTTGCTCACCCAAACACGCTTAACGCTGGTATTTTTTGCCAGGAAATCGGCTGCTACACGTAATGCACCGGTACCACCTGGGGTCTGGGCTGTACGTGCGCGTTTGTCATTGATTAAGGCGCTGCCTTTACCAAACAGCAGTTCCTGAGTGCAATGACCAAATTCAGGAATACCGTCAATGCCGAGGTAGTTTTTGGTGGTTTCATTTTCGAGCAGATACTGTTCAGCCTTTTTAACGCTGGTCAATACCGGGGTTTTGCCCGTCTCATCTTTATAGACACCAATCCCGAGGTTAATTTTGCCGGGACGTTCATCGGCACGAAACAGATCGGCCAGGCCCAGAATCGGGTCGGCAGGAGCGGCGGTAATGTTCTCAAACATGACGAGGTTCCATTATGGTTACAGAAGGGAAGTCCGCTATCAGGGTAACGGGAGATTTACAAAATTCCAACTATTACTGATGAAAACGCAGGCTGTTTTTTCAAGACGTGAGATTGCTCTGGAAGGCATAAAAAAACAGGACCAAAGTCCTGTTTTTTCGGCATTTAACAAAGAGGTCTGCTATTAGAACTGGTAAACGATACCTACAGCAACGGTGTCGTCAGAACCTACACCCAGTGCGTTGTCAGAATCGATCTGGTTGATGATGTAGTCAACATAGGTGGACATGTTTTTGTTGAAGTAGTAGGTTGCGCCCACTTCAACGTAGTTCACCAGATCAACATCACCGATGCCTTCTACGTCTTTCGCTTTAGATTTGGTGTAAGCGATGGATGGACGCAGGCCAAAGTCAAACTGGTATTGCGCAACTAACAGAACGTCTTGCGTTTTGTTGGCAAAGCCGCCAGTGATCGGGGTGGCGTTACGGGTTTCACCGTAGTTCGCTGCCAGGTAGATGTTATTTGCATCATACTTCAGGCCAGTTGCCCACTGTTCAGCTTTTTTACCCTGGCCAAGAGGTTGAGCTTCTTGCAGGTTAGTGCGGTCAGCAGCACCATAAGCACCAACGATACCAAAGCCTTCGAATTCGTAGCTGATGGAACCGCCAACACCGTCGCCGTTAGAACGTCGTGCAGTGTCACGCTCGTTTTTACCCAGGTACTGAACAGCGAAGTTCAGGCCATCAACCAGACCAAAGAAATTGGAGTTACGGTAGGTAGCAACGCCGCCTACACGACCTACGAAGAAGTCATCGCTGTATGCGGTATCACCACCGAACTCTGGCAGCATATCGGTGTAGCCCAGTGCGTCATAAACAACACCGTAATTACGACCGTAATCGAAAGAACCTACGTCAGCGTATTTCAGACCAGCGAATGCCAGACGGGTTTTGTTGCCAGTTTGAGCGTCGGCACCTTCAGAGTTGTTACCCTGGAAGTTGTATTCCCACTGACCGTAACCGGTCAGATCGGAATTGATTTGAGTTTCCCCTTTAAAACCAAGACGGGCATAGGTCATGTCGCCATTGCCACCGTAACTGTTTTCACCGTTATCCTTGGAAAAATAATGCAGACCGACAGCTTTACCGTACAGATCTACTTTGTTGCCGTCTTTGTTATAGATTTCTGCAGCGTTTGCAGTACCTGCTACTAACAGAGCAGGGACAATCACTGCCAGAATATTGCGCTTCATCATTATTTATTACCCTCATGGTTTTTTTTATAACACCTGCCACTGCCGCCAATAAATTCTGTCAATGAATCTTTACGGAACTATTGATGAGAGTTTGGTGTTTTATGTATCTGCAGGCATCTTTCCATTCAAACTAACGTTTCGCTACCGTGAAAGTGCTACAAAGATAAAGATATGGTTACAAAAAGAAAAAATGTGTAACAATAAGTAAAATTTAAGGAACTTTGTGAACGCCGTCATATTTCCATTGGGCTTTCATGATATTTGCAGTGAATTTTATCTATTTATATGATTTCCTTATGTTTAAATTAACTAAACGGAAATTTTCTTTCTGATGATTTCTCCTTGCCGTTTCACTGAATCACTCTTTCAGGCGTCCAGAAAGCCAAAAATAAGTATAAAAATTGTGCTATCAGCTAAGAAATTGCTAATCCGCAATAAGTCTGTGGGTTAATTTTTTGTTCGCAAATATTTCAAAGAAATATTCCGTAACAGGAAGAGGGGCCTTGAGGGGTTGCAAATAGATTGATTGACTTAACAAACAGATAACTTGACAGAAGAGAATAAAAAAAGAGCCAGCGAGTGTGCTGGCTCTTTCAGGAAGTGAATTAGAAGCTGGCGTTACGCGGAGTACGAGGGAAAGGAATCACGTCACGCACGTTCTGTACACCGGTCACGTAGGCAATCAGGCGTTCAAAGCCAAGACCGAAACCGGAATGTGGAACAGTACCGTAGCGGCGTAGATCGCGATACCACCAGTAATCTTCTTTGTTCAGGCCCATCTCCAGCATGCGCTCGTCCAGCACGTCCAGACGCTCTTCACGCTGCGAACCACCAATGATCTCACCGATACCCGGCGCCAGAACGTCCATTGCGGCAACGGTTTTACCGTCTTCGTTAAGGCGCATATAGAACGCTTTAATGTCTTTCGGATAGTTTTTCACCACTACCGGTGCTTTAAAGTGTTCTTCCGCCAGATAACGCTCATGTTCGGAAGAGAGATCTACACCCCAGTAAACTGGGTTTTCAAATTTCTTACCGCAGTTTTCAAGAATGGTGACCGCTTCGGTGTAATCAACCTGGGCGAAGTCTGCTTCAATGAAACGTTCCAGGCGGCTAACAGCATCTTTGTCCACGCGTTCAGCGAAGAATTTCATGTCGTCAGCACGTTCTTCGAGAACTGCTTTGAAGACATATTTCAGCATTGCTTCAGCCAGACCGGCGATATCGTTCAGGTTAGCAAACGCGACTTCTGGCTCCAGCATCCAGAATTCCGCCAGGTGACGGCTAGTGTTGGAGTTTTCAGCACGGAAAGTCGGGCCGAAGGTATAAATTTTCGACAGCGCACAGGCATAGGTTTCGCCGTTCAACTGACCAGATACGGTCAGGAAAGACTCTTTACCAAAGAAGTCTTTATCGAAATCGACTTTGCCCTGATCGTTGCGTGGCAGGTTTTCCAGATCCAGCGTTGAAACGCGGAACATTTCGCCAGCACCTTCGGTATCAGACGCGGTGATAAGCGGCGTAGAAACCCAGAAGAATCCCTGCTCGTTAAAGAAGCGATGCAGCGCTTGCGCCAGCGTGTGGCGAACGCGCGCGACGGCACCGATCAGGTTAGTGCGCGGACGCAGGTGAGCGACTTCACGCAGATATTCGATGCTGTGGCGTTTTGCTGCCATCGGGTAAGTGTCTGGATCTTCAACCCAACCAGCTACCTCAACCTTGCTGGCCTGAATTTCAAATTGTTGTCCCTGGCCCGGCGACGCCACGACTTTACCCGTCACAATGACCGAGCAACCGGTAGTCAGACGCAGTACGTCTTCATTGTAATTGGGCAGAGAATTATTGATGACAGCCTGTACAGGATCAAAGCAGGAACCGTCATAAACGGCGAGGAAGGAGATGCCAGCTTTTGAATCTCGGCGGGTACGTACCCATCCGCGCACGGTGACTTCGCTGTCAACGGCTACGCGGCCCTGGAGTACGTCGGCTACAGGCACAACGCTCATAATATTCTCTCTGTTAATAGTCGGAAAAAATAAACACTTGTCCACCCGTCAGTGGGGGGATACCTATGTTACCTGGCATCTGCAATCAGACAAGCAGAATTCGCAGATGCGGCGAAAGATTTCAGAATAAAAGGCAAAAAAGGGAGCCGCGGTGGCTCCCTGATGACATTAACTGGCTTTTTTAATATGCGGAAG
This sequence comes from Escherichia whittamii, assembly GCF_014836715.1. Lineage (GTDB taxonomy): Bacteria > Pseudomonadota > Gammaproteobacteria > Enterobacterales > Enterobacteriaceae > Escherichia > Escherichia whittamii. The sequence goes on along the minus strand of NZ_JACSQI010000011.1, from coordinate 84,984 downwards.
GTCGAACGCTTTGCGTAGCGCGCGGACAAATGCTTTGTCATGGCAGATAGTTTTGCCGGGACTGTCAGAAAGTTTTGCCACCGGCTTACCGTTACACTCCACCAGTTTAATCACGATATTCAAGGGTTTTACCTGAGGAATATCACAGGTCAGGCGTGTACCAATGCCAAAACTTAATTGCACGCGAGAAGAGAAGTGGCGATAAAGCTCAACCGCTTTAGGTAAATCCAGATTGTCGGAGAAAACCAGTATTTTGCTTTGCGGGTCAATCCCTAGTTTCTCATAATGTGCAATCGCTTTTTCGCCCCATTCTACCGGGTCGCCAGAGTCATGACGCAAGCCCTGATAGCGGCTGGCAAACTCCACGCCGAAATCACGTAAGAATGCATCCATCGTAATACAGTCGGTTAACGCAATCCCCAGTTGATCAGGATATTCTTCCAGCCAGGCAGCAAGAGCGGCACGTTGGCTATTGGCAAGAACTGGGCTAATTTGCTGGTGTGCCTGGAACCATTCATGCGCCTGTGTTCCCATCGGCGTAAGGGAAAGACGACGTGCCAGATCGTAATTACTGGTGCCAACGAACCACTTTTCCTGTTGCAGGCGTTTAACGATACTTTCCTGGACTTCACGGGAGAAGCGGCGGCGAGTGCCGAAATCCATCAGATGGAAGCGCGACATATCAAGATCGGCGGTTAACGCCGAGAAGTTGGCTAATTTGCTTTCCAGAGTGTCGAGGGCTTGCGCAACGTCGGCCTGCGGTGAGCGATAGTGATGTACCAGCTCACTAATGACCGCCAGCAAAGGAACTTCCCATAGGATGACTTCACGCCACGGACCGCTTAAACGAATATCCAGCTTACCGTTATCGTTGGTAACAGTGACTTGTTCCGGATTAAAGCGGAATTCACGCAGCCAGTCGAGATAGTCGGCTTTAAAGAAAGGCAGGGCAGAGAGCCACTGATATTCATCATCCCGCAGGCACAAGTTTTCCATCGCCTGAACCTGTTCACGAATAGCATCGGCATAAATACCCAGCAGATCGTCACCACGGCAACGAAACTCCGCCGCGACATGCACATCATAGTAGTGATGAAACACGGCTTGCTGCATATGCAACTTATAAGCATCTGTATCCAGCAACGAGTGCAGAACAGGAGAAGCGAATTGTGTCATAGGTGCGCAGTAGCGTCCTCTTACGGGAGCGTTTAGTACAATAAACATCTTAGGAAACTGCTGGAGTATACCTTGTTTCGCAATTTATTGAACCCCGATCACACCATATGCCACCTTTATGGTCGATAGCATTGCGCTCTGTATGTTATACAAATGTAGCAATAAAAGCGTTTGTACCTGAAAAGATGAAGATTCTGCGTAGCGAGATTTTCGCAACAGGAATAGACTGAACTCCAGACTCTATAAAAAATGCTAAAGGTTATTTATGACTCAACAGCCACAAGCCAAATACCGTCACGATTATCGTGCGCCGGATTACCAGATTACTGATATTGACTTGACCTTTGACCTGGACGCGCAAAAGACGGTAGTTACCGCAGTCAGCCAGGCTGTCCGTCATGGTGCATCAGATGCACCGCTTCGTCTTGATGGCGAAGATCTTAAACTGGTTTCTATTCATATTAATGATGAGCCGTGGACCGCCTGGAAAGAAGAAGAAGGCGCGCTGGTCATCAGTAATTTACCGGAGCGTTTTACGCTCAAGATTGTTAATGAAATTAGCCCAGCAGCGAATACTGCGCTGGAGGGGCTTTATCAGTCAGGCGATGCGCTTTGCACCCAGTGCGAGGCCGAAGGTTTCCGCCATATTACGTACTATCTCGATCGCCCGGACGTGCTGGCGCGCTTTACGACTAAAATTGTTGCCGATAAAACCAAATATCCGTTCCTGCTTTCCAATGGTAACCGCGTTGCGCAAGGCGAACTGGAAAATGGGCGTCACTGGGTGCAGTGGCAGGATCCGTTCCCGAAACCGAGCTATCTGTTTGCGCTGGTAGCGGGTGACTTCGACGTGCTGCGCGACACCTTCACCACGCGTTCTGGTCGCGAAGTGGCACTGGAGCTGTATGTCGATCGCGGCAACCTCGATCGCGCGCCGTGGGCGATGACCTCGCTGAAAAATTCCATGAAGTGGGATGAAGAACGTTTCGGTCTGGAGTATGACCTCGACATCTATATGATCGTCGCGGTAGATTTCTTCAACATGGGCGCGATGGAGAATAAAGGACTGAATATCTTTAACTCCAAGTATGTACTGGCGCGCACCGACACCGCAACCGACAAAGATTATCTCGATATTGAACGCGTTATTGGTCACGAATATTTCCACAACTGGACTGGTAACCGTGTGACCTGTCGTGACTGGTTCCAGCTTAGTCTGAAAGAAGGTTTAACGGTGTTCCGAGATCAGGAGTTCAGTTCTGATCTCGGTTCCCGCGCGGTTAACCGGATCAACAATGTGCGCACCATGCGCGGATTGCAGTTTGCGGAAGATGCCAGCCCGATGGCGCACCCAATCCGCCCAGACATGGTTATTGAGATGAACAACTTCTACACCCTGACCGTTTACGAGAAGGGCGCGGAAGTAATTCGTATGATCCACACTCTGCTTGGCGAAGAAAACTTCCAGAAAGGGATGCAGCTTTATTTCGAGCGCCATGATGGCAGTGCAGCGACCTGCGACGATTTCGTTCAGGCGATGGAAGACGCGTCGAATGTCGATCTCTCGCATTTCCGCCGTTGGTACAGCCAGTCCGGTACGCCAGTTGTGACCGTCAAAGACGACTACAATCCAGAAACTGAGCAGTACACGCTGACCATCAGCCAGCGTACGCCAGCCACGCCGGATCAGGCAGAAAAACAGCCGTTGCATATTCCGTTTGCCATCGAACTGTATGATAACGAAGGTAAAGTGATCCCGTTGCAGAAAGGCGGTCATCCGGTGAATTCCGTGCTGAATGTTACTCAGGCGGAACAGACCTTTGTTTTTGATAATGTATACTTCCAGCCGGTGCCTGCGCTGCTGTGCGAATTCTCCGCGCCGGTGAAACTGGAATATAAGTGGAGCGATCAGCAACTGACTTTCCTGATGCGTCATGCGCGTAATGATTTCTCCCGTTGGGATGCGGCGCAAAGTCTGCTGGCAACGTATATCAAGCTGAACGTCGTCCGTTATCAACAAGGTCAGCCATTGTCTTTACCAGTGCATGTTGCTGATGCTTTCCGCGCGGTGCTGCTCGATGAGAAAATCGATCCGGCACTGGCGGCAGAAATACTGACGCTGCCTTCCGTAAATGAAATGGCGGAACTGTTCGATATCATCGACCCGATTGCCATTGCTGAAGTGCGCGAAGCACTCACCCGTACACTAGCGACTGAACTGGCGGATGAGCTGCTGGCAATCTATAACGCGAATTACCAGAGCGAGTACCGCGTTGAGCATGAAGATATTGCGAAACGTACGCTGCGTAACGCCTGCCTGCGCTTCCTCGCTTTTGGTGAAACGCATCTGGCTGACGTGCTGGTGAGCAAGCAGTACCATGAAGCGAACAATATGACCGATGCGCTGGCGGCGCTCTCTGCGGCGGTTGCTGCGCAGTTGCCATGCCGTGACAAGTTGATGCAGGAATACGACGACAAGTGGTATCAGGACGGTCTGGTGATGGATAAATGGTTTATCCTGCAAGCCACCAGCCCGGCGGCGAATGTGCTGGATACCGTGCGAGGCCTGTTGCAGCATCGCTCATTTACCATGAGTAACCCGAACCGTATTCGTTCGTTGATTGGTGCATTTGCGGGCAGCAACCCGGCAGCGTTCCATGCTGAAGATGGCAGCGGTTATCAGTTCCTGGTAGAAATGCTCACCGATCTCAATAGCCGTAACCCGCAGGTGGCTTCGCGTTTGATTGAGCCGCTGATTCGCCTGAAACGTTATGATGCCAAACGTCAGGAGAAAATGCGTGCGGCGCTGGAACAGCTGAAAGGGCTGGAAAATCTCTCTGGCGATCTGTACGAGAAGATAACTAAAGCACTGGCTTGATACAAATATGCCTGATGCGACGCTTGACGCGTCTTATCAGGCCTTCAAACCCATTGAAATTGCTGGTTTTGTAGGCCGGATAAGGCGTTCACGCCGCATCTGGCAACCGTGCCCAACTGCCTGATGCGATGCTTGACGCGTCTTATCAGGCCTACAAGCCCGTTGAAAATGCTGGTTTTGTGCGCCGCATCCAGCATATTAACCATGACGCCGAATCGGTTGTTCAGAAAGTCCTCGCTGCATCACCCGCTGCAACACTTCCGCTTCAAGTTCTGCTAACCGTACCGACCCTAATCGGCGCGGACGGGGAATATCCACTGTCAAATCCAGCCCAATTTTTCCCTCTTCAATCAACAGCACCCGGTCAGCCATTGCTACCGCTTCGCTCACATCATGCGTCACCAGCAAAACGGTAAAGCCATGCTCCTGCCAAAGTGACACAATTAAATCCTGCATCTCCAGCCGCGTTAAGGCATCCAGCGCACCGAGTGGTTCATCAAGCAACAATAAACCAGGTCGATGAATCAACGCCCTTGCCAGCGCCACACGTTGTTTCTGCCCGCCAGAAAGCGCAGCAGGCCATTCTCCGGCACGATTTTCCAGCCCTACCGCAGCCAGCGCCTGACGCGCCGCATCGCGCCATTGGCCTTTAAGACCTAACCCAACGTTATCAATCACCGATTTCCATGGCAGCAGACGCGCATCCTGAAACATCATTCGCGTATCATCCTGAATCTCAGCCAGCGGTGTTGTGCCTGCCAGCACATCGCCTGCGGTTGGCATTTCCAGCCCAGCCAGCAGGCGCAGTAGGGTACTTTTACCGCCGCCACTGCGGCCCACTACCGCCACAAATTGACCTGCCGGAATATGCAAATCTAGTTGGTTCAGGACGATATTTTCCGCGTAATGTTTGCTTACTGCATTGAGCAGTAGCGGCGTACCCTGGTTCAGACGAGCAGTATTCATACAGTGGCCTCCTTCAGATGATAAGCCGGGTTCCAGCGCAGCCAGACGCGCTCCAGCAATTGCGCGCTGACGTCAGCAAGTTTGCCGAGCAGGGCGTAGAGAATAATGGCGACCACCACCACGTCCGTTTGCAGAAACTCCCGCGCATTCATCGCCAGATAACCAATGCCTGAATTAGCCGAAATGGTTTCAGCAACAATCAGCGTCAGCCACATCAGACCTAACGCGAAGCGCACGCCGACCATAATTGAGGGCAGTGCACCAGGCAGGATCACATGGATAAACAGCGGTAAGCCGGATAGGCCATAGCTACGTGCCATCTCCACCAGCCCGCGATCGATATTACGGATGCCGTGCCAGGTATTGATATAAATGGGGAATAGCGTGCCGAGCGCCACCAGAAAGATTTTTGCGGACTCATCAATACCAAACCACAAAATCACTAATGGAATCAGTGCCAGATGCGGTACGTTGCGCAACATCTGTATTGAAGTGTCCAGCAGTCGTTCACCCCAGTGCGACAGCCCACTAATCAGTCCCAGAATCAACCCCAGCGAGCCGCCAATTGAAAAGCCAATCAGCGCCCGCCAGGAACTGATCGCCAGATGCTGCCACAGTTCGCCGCTGGCGGAGAGCGTCCAGAACGCCGCTACCACCCCTTCCGGTGAGGGCAAAATACGCGTCGACAACCAGCCAACCGAGGAGGCCAGTTGCCACACCGCCACGATGCCCACTGGTAAAAACCAGGGGGCAACGCGCAATAACCACTTCTTCACTGGCGTTGCCATCATCTTATTCCTTAGCTTTGCGCGAATTTACGTGGGATGAACTCATTCGCCACCGCTTCACCTTGCAGATTTAGCGGCTGCGGCTGGGAAATTTCCGGGATGGCAACATCCAGATGGGGGAACAGTAGCTCGCCGACCCGATACGCTTCTTCCAGATGCGGATAACCAGAAAGCACAAAGCTGTCGATGCCAAGCGCGGCGTATTCGTTGATTCGCGCGGCGACCGTAGGGCCATCGCCCACCAGCGCCGTCCCGGCACCGCCGCGTACTAAACCAACGCCCGCCCATAAATTGGGGCTGATCTCCAGATTGTCGCGCTTGCCATTATGCAGCGCCGCCATTCGCTGCTGCCCCACGGAATCTGTCCGTGCAAAAGCGGCTTGTGCTCTGGCGATGGTGTCATCATCAAGATGGGAGATTAACCGTTCGGCGGCCTGCCACGCTTCATCGTTGGTTTCGCGCACAATCACATGCAGGCGAATACCGAAACGAATTTCGCGTCCATGCGCAGCCGCTTTTGCCCGTACTTGCTCGATCTTCTCTTTTACCAACTCTGGCGGTTCACCCCAGGTGAGATAGAGATCAACCTGTTCGGCGGCCAGATTCTGGGCGACGTCTGACGATCCGCCAAAGTAAAGAGGAGGATATGGCTGTTGAATCGGCGGAAAGAGCAGTTTGGCTCCGCGTACATGAATATGTTTGCCGTGGAAATCTACCGTCTCGCCCAGCAACAACCGCCGCCAGACCTGGGTAAATTCCGCCGAGGCCTCGTAGCGCTCGCTATGGTCGAGGAACACGCCGTCGCCTGCCAGTTCTTGCGGATCGCTGCCTGTGACCAGGTTAAACAATGCGCGTCCGTTAGAGAGACGGTCAAGTGTGGCGGCCTGGCGGGCGGCAACGGTAGGAGAGGTCACGCTGGGGCGCAGGGCGACAAGAAACTTCAGCCGCTGTGTTACCGGGATCATCGACGCCGCTACCAGCCACGCATCCTCACACGATCGCCCCGTCGGGATCAGCACGCCGGTAAAGCCAAGACGATCCGCCGCTTGCGCAATCTGTTGCAGATAACCATGATCAACCGGGCGTGAACTTTCTTCCGTTCCTAGATAACGACCGTCACCGTGCGTAGGTAAAAACCAGAACATATTCAGGCTCATAATTGTTTTCCTTCCAGTTGAGTGGGCTGCCAGATGCGCTGGCGAATATCGACTTTTTTCGGTACCAGACGGTTTTCATAAAACAGATCTGCTGTTTGCTGCTGTAAGGCAGCGACCCCGACGCTTACCGGTTTGATGGTGGTAATGGGGCGATGGTCAAGATACGAGGCAATCACTGGCGCAGGTAAGCCCATTGTTTTTGCCAGCAAGGCGATACTCTGTTCGCGCTTATTGCGGGTTAACGCATCGGCCTCGGTGAAGGTTTCCAGTACGCCCTGAATAAAGGTGCCGTTCTTCTCCGCATATGGACGAGCAGCAAGATAAAACGATCCTGTTTGATTGAGATCGGTGCCATCTTTCAGCACCCGCACGCCGCCCTGTAGCAATGCAGCGGAGTAGTAGGGATCCCAAATAGCCCAGGCATCGACGTTACCTTGCTGGAACGCGGCGCGGGCGTCGGCGGGCGTCAGGTAAGTGGGTTGGATATCGGTAAAATTAAGTCCGGCCTGGCGCAGTGCACGCAGCAGAAGGTTGTGTGAGCTGGAACCTTTCTGAAAGGCAACTTTGTGACCTTTGAGATCGGCTACGGTTTTGATCGGGCTGTTTTCTGGCACCAGAATCACTTCGGCTTTTGGCTTTGGCGGTTCGACGCCAACGTACAGCAGATCGGCCCCAGCGGCCTGAGCAAAGATTGGTGGAATATCACCCGTACTGCCCAGATCGATACTGCCGACGTTCAGCGCCTCCAGCATCTGCGGGCCAGCTGGGAATTCTACCCATGAAATTCTTGTTTGCGGATAGCGTTTTTCCAGTAGCTGGTGGCTTTTTGCCAGCACCATACCAATGCTGCCTTTCTGGTAGCCAATACGTAACGCTTCTGGAGACGGCTCCGCAGCAACCGCAAGTGTGGAGACGCTAAGTAATCCCACTAACGCTAGTTTAACGATGTTACGCATGGGCATTACCTCGCAGAGAAAGAAGATCAGGAACCTGAACATCACGGCGGTGAAGTGCCTGCCAGAAAGTTTCGAGCGCGGTATCGAGACGAGATTGCAGATTCGGCGTGAACTGTGGTTTGTGATGGTAATCAATCACCTGCGAGTCATCGGCAAACACGCCGTGCAGGATCTCCTGGGCTTTCAGTGCGCTTAGAACCGGTTTTAGTGCGTAATCAACTGCCAGTAGATGAGCCACCGTGCCGCCTGTCGCCAGGGGCAGCACGACTTTGCCTTGCAGAGCCCGTTCAGGTAGCAGGTCGAGGAGGGTTTTTAGCGCCCCGGAATAGGCGGCTTTATATACTGGTGTGGCGACAATCAGTCCGTCGGCTTCTTGTAACTGTTCGGTGAACGTTTTTAGTGCCGGACTATCGAAACGGGCATAGAGCAAATCTTCCGGGGTGAAGTTTTGCAAATTCCAGTGATAAACCTCCACATCCAGGCCATTTAGTTTTTCTCGCGCATATTCCAGCAAGGAACTTGAGCGAGAAGGAAAGCGAGGACTTCCTGCCAGGGTGATGACGCGCATATTCTCTCCTTATAACCAATTGTTCTTGTTTTGTTAACATTGATAACAATTTGCTCAGTCTGACAGAGGGCATTCGCGAGTCGAAATGATTTATCTGAAGAAGGAAAGCCAAAAAAAGCATAAAAAAAGCGCAATAAGAAAACGTTTGCTATTTATTGCCGCAGGTCAATTCCCTTTTGCTGCGAACTCGCACATAATACGCCCCCGGTTTGCACACCGGGAATCCAGGAGAGTTCATGTACTACCCCTTCGTTCGTAAAGCCCTTTTCCAGCTCGATCCAGAGCGCGCACACGAGTTTACTTTTCAGCAATTACGCCGCATCACCGGAACACCGTTTGAAGCGCTTGTTCGGCAAAATGTTGCAGCGAAGCCAGTTAACTGTATGGGACTGACTTTTAAAAACCCGCTTGGCCTGGCAGCCGGTCTTGATAAAGACGGAGAGTGTATTGATGCCCTTGGTGCAATGGGATTTGGATCGATCGAGATCGGTACGGTCACCCCGCGTCCACAACCAGGAAACGACAAACCGCGTCTTTTTCGCCTGGTAGAGGCTGAAGGTTTAATAAACCGTATGGGCTTTAATAACCTCGGCGTTGATAACCTCGTAGAGAACGTTAAAAAAGCCCACTACGACGGTGTTCTGGGAATCAATATCGGCAAAAATAAAGATACGCCGGTTGAGCAAGGCAAAGATGACTATCTGATTTGTATGGAAAAAATCTACGCCTATGCAGGATATATAGCCATCAATATTTCATCACCAAATACCCCGGGATTACGCACGCTGCAATATGGCGAAGCACTGGATGATTTATTAACGGCAATTAAAAATAAACAAAATGATCTGCACGCAACCCATCATAAATATGTACCAATAGCAGTGAAGATCGCGCCGGATCTTTCTGAAGAAGAGTTGATCCAGGTTGCCGATAGTTTAGTTCGCCATAATATTGATGGTGTCATTGCAACTAATACGACACTCGATCGTTCTTTGGTTCAGGGGATGAAAAATTGTGATCAGACCGGTGGCTTAAGTGGTCGTCCCTTACAATTAAAAAGTACGGAAATTATTCGTCGCTTGTCGCAGGAATTAAACGGCCGCTTACCGATTATTGGTGTTGGTGGTATTGACTCGGTAATTGCTGCTCGCGAGAAGATAGCTGCGGGAGCTTCTTTGGTGCAAATTTATTCCGGTTTTATTTTTAAAGGACCGCCGCTGATTAAAGAAATCGTTAACCATATCTAATTATTTCTTTCATTTTCTCTTTATAAGATAATCAGGGCTTTATTTTCAGCCCTGGTTGTTTTATATTCATTGCTGTTACTTATTTAGACATTTTGCACTTTTCTTGTTGAGGTTATTAAGCGAAGCAACAATGGAATATGTTGCAGTGGATTTATAGGGTAGAGGAGATGCATATGCGAATTAAACCAGACGATAATTGGCGTTGGTATTATGATGAAGAGCATGATCGAATGATGCTTGATTTAGCCAATGGCATGCTATTTCGCTCACGTTTTGCGCGCAAGATGTTGACACCAGACGCCTTTTCTCCAGCGGGATTCTGCGTTGATGACGCCGCGCTCTATTTCTCGTTTGAAGAAAAATGCCGCGACCTTAACTTATCAAAAGAACAAAAAGCTGAACTGGTGCTTAATGCGCTGGTGGCAGTTCGTTATCTCAAACCGCAAATGCCGAAAAGCTGGCATTTTGTTTCCCATGGTGAAATGTGGTCGCCAGTGCCGGGTGATGCAGCCTGTGTCTGGTTAAGCGACACCAATGAACAAGTCAGCCTGCTGGTTGTTGAATCTGGCGAAAATGCCGCGCTGTGCCTCCTTGCGCAGCCTTGTGTTGTCATCGCCGGTCGTGCCATGCAACTGGGCGACGCCATCAAAATTATGAATGACAGACTGAAACCTCATATGAGTTATGACAGCTTCAGCCTTGAACAAGCCGTTTAACCTTTCAGTTTCAATGCAGTCTTCGGCACACAACTACAGCAAAGAATTGTTCCATCGTCGCTCATAGCTGATTTCTTCAGCGGGGTGACTTCGCCTTCCAGAAGCTGAACCCGACAACTTCCGCATATGCCAGCACGACAAGAATAGGGGATCCGAATCCCTTGATTTTCTAATTGTTCCAACAATACCTGTTGGTTATTACCGCGAAATGCCAGCCCTTGCCAGTCGATATCTACATTCGCATCCATTTGCTGCGTTGTCGGGAGAGTATCGTCTGCGGCTGCCGCGCCGTAGATTTTCGCCGGTGCAGTTGCAAGAATTTCCACTGCATCACCGACACGAATAACACCACTATTACGGGCAATTAAATTCTGGCCAAAATCGACATCGCCATTATCCTGGGCAGTGCGAAATGATTGCAGCGTTTTTAACGGTTCGCCAGCCGGGTGCTTTTGTCCTTTTTCCGGGCTGACAGTGGTGAAAATACAGCGGCTGCAGGGCTTAACCACATCAAACACCACATCGCCAATGCGAATCACTTTCCAGGTATCTTCTTCCCAGGCTGCCGCGCCGGAAACTACCAGATTGGGGCGAAATTGCTCCATTTTTACACTTGCCGGGCAGCGTTGCTGCACATCACGCAGGGAAGCTTCATTCGCGAGCAGATACGGATAGCCATCAGCAAACGACAAGGGTACAGTGTTATGGCGTTTTACGCGCCGCGTCATCTGCGGCCCTACCCAGCGCAATTGCACTTCACGGGAGAAAAAGCCGCTTAACCATTTGTTTATCTCATCTGGCGCAATGCGCGCAGTAAAATGGTTACCCCACACTTCGGTTGGGGCGTCCTGCATAGCGAAATCCGCAAAACGGATGTATGCGCTGCTGCCATCTGGTGCGGTGAGATGTAAGCCGTCATGCACGGGCGAAGGGGTAAAGCGCACCATCTGCGGAAACTGGCGGGCAGTAATAAACCTGCCGTCAGGTTCTGTGACCATAAAGATGCGATCGAAGGCCAGACCGCTGACATCAGCCAGAGCATGTGTCAGACCGATGCCGCGCATCGATTTAACAGGATGAATAAAAAGCCGGGTTAATGTCGTCACGGTGCGGTCCTCAAATGAAAATAAGCCCTCAACTTTATGACATGACGCGCTTATTAGCTATAATGCGCAACAATTTTCTTAGTGCCTATCCTATTAGGCTATTTTATTTGTCAGTTTAGCCCTGGGCAGTGCTCGAAATCCTCACGTACTTGTGTACGCTCCGGTTTCTCTGCGCTGTCCATGTCTAAACTGACTGCAACAATTACGCCTACTGCGGTAGGCCTTAGAGTAAAAGTGACGATATGAATTCTCTGTTTGCCAGTACGGCCCGTGGGCTGGAAGAGCTGTTAAAAACTGAACTCGAAAACCTGGGGGCCGTTGAATGCCAGGTGGTTCAGGGTGGGGTCCATTTCAAGGGCGACACGCGGCTTGTTTACCAGAGCCTGATGTGGAGCCGCCTGGCCTCGCGTATTATGTTGCCGCTGGGTGAGTGCAAGGTTTACAGCGACTTAGACCTTTATCTCGGCGTTCAGGCGATCAACTGGACAGAGATGTTTAATCCTGGCGCGACCTTTGCTGTCCACTTCAGCGGTCTGAATGACACCATCCGCAACAGCCAGTACGGCGCGATGAAAGTCAAAGATGCGATCGTTGATGCTTTCACCCGCAAAAATCTGCCGCGTCCGAATGTCGATCGCGATGCGCCGGATATCCGCGTGAACGTCTGGCTGAATAAAGAAACTGCCAGCATTGCTCTCGATTTAAGCGGTGACGGTTTGCATTTGCGCGGCTATCGTGATCGTGCTGGTATTGCGCCAATCAAAGAAACTCTGGCGGCGGCAATTGTGATGCGTTCCGGTTGGCAGCCAGGAACACCGTTGCTTGATCCGATGTGTGGTTCCGGTACGTTGCTGATTGAAGCGGCGATGCTGGCGACCGATCGCGCGCCAGGTTTGCACCGGGGACGCTGGGGCTTTAGCTGCTGGGCGCAACATGATGAAGCTATCTGGCAGGAAGTTAAAGCGGAAGCGCAAACCCGCGCCCGTAAAGGACTGGCCGAGTACAACTCTCATTTCTACGGTTCTGACAGCGATGCGCGGGTGATTCAACGTGCGCGCACTAACGCCCGTCTCGCGGGGATTGGCGAACTGATCACTTTTGAGGTGAAAGATGTTGCGCAACTGACCAATCCGCTACCCAAAGGGCCGTACGGTACAGTGTTGAGCAACCCGCCTTACGGCGAGCGTCTGGACAGCGAACCGGCGCTGATTGCGTTGCATAGTCTGCTGGGGCGGATTATGAAAAACCAGTTCGGCGGCTGGAATCTCTCTTTATTCAGTGCCTCGCCAGATCTGTTAAGTTGCCTACAGCTGCGTGCAGACAAACAGTACAAAGCGAAAAACGGTCCATTAGACTGTGTGCAGAAAAACTATCATGTAGCCGAAAGTACGCCGGACAGTAAACCGGCGATGGTAGCGGAAGACTATGCCAACCGTCTGCGTAAGAACCTCAAAAAGTTCGAGAAGTGGGCGCGTCAGGAAGGCATTGAATGCTACCGCCTGTATGACGCCGATCTACCGGAATACAACGTCGCCGTTGACCGCTACGCCGATTGGGTGGTGGTGCAGGAGTATGCGCCGCCGAAAACCATTGATGCGCACAAAGCGCGTCAACGTTTGTTCGATATTATCGCGGCGACCATTTCGGTACTTGGGATTGCGCCAAACAAACTGGTGCTGAAAACCCGTGAACGCCAGAAGGGCAAAAATCAGTACCAGAAATTGGGCGAGAAGGGCGAGTTTCTTGAAGTCACCGAATATAACGCTCATCTATGGGTGAACCTGACGGATTATCTTGATACTGGTTTGTTCCTCGATCACCGTATCGCCCGTCGTATGCTTGGTCAGATGAGCAAAGGCAAAGATTTCCTCAACCTGTTCTCCTATACCGGTAGCGCCACCGTGCACGCGGGATTAGGCGGCGCGCGCAGTACCACTACGGTGGATATGTCGCGTACCTATCTGGAGTGGGCAGAACGTAACCTGCGCCTTAACGGCTTAACCGGCCGTGCGCATCGCCTGATTCAGGCCGACTGCCTGGCGTGGTTGCGTGAGGCTAATGAACAGTTCGATCTGATATTTATCGATCCACCAACGTTCTCCAACTCGAAACGAATGGAAGATGCGTTTGATGTTCAGCGCGATCATCTGGCGCTAATGAAAGATTTGAAACGTCTGCTGCGCGCAGGTGGGACGATTATGTTCTCGAACAACAAACGTGGCTTCCGTATGGATCTCGACGGACTGGCGAAACTGGGACTGAAAGCACAAGAAATTACGCAAAAAACGCTCTCCCAGGATTTTGCCCGGAACCGCCAGATCCACAACTGCTGGCTGATTACCGCAGCCTGAAAGGAATAGTAATGTCATTAATCAGTATGCATGGCGCATGGCTGTCGTTCAGCGACGCGCCGCTTCTCGATAACGCAGAACTGCATATCGAAGATAACGAACGTGTTTGTCTGGTAGGCCGTAATGGCGCGGGCAAATCGACGTTAATGAAGATCCTCAATCGTGAACAGGGGCTGGATGACGGGCGCATCATTTACGAGCAAGATTTGATCGTAGCTCGTCTGCAACAGGATCCGCCGCGTAACGTTGAAGGCAGCGTTTATGATTTCGTTGCCGAAGGCATTGAGGAACAGGCCGAGTACCTGAAACGCTATCACGATATTTCGCGCCTGGTGATGAACGATCCGAGCGAGAAAAATCTCAACGAACTGGCGAAGGTGCAGGAGCTGCTGGATCACCATAACCTGTGGCAGTTGGAAAACCGCATCAACGAAGTACTGGCGCAGCTTGGGCTGGATCCTAACGTCGCGCTGTCGTCACTTTCCGGCGGCTGGTTGCGTAAAGCCGCATTAGGACGTGCGCTGGTGAGTAATCCGCGCGTGTTGCTGCTCGATGAACCGACTAACCACCTGGATATCGAAACCATCGACTGGCTGGAAGGTTTCCTCAAAACCTTCAATGGGACGATTATTTTTATCTCCCACGACCGCTCATTTATTCGCAATATGGCGACGCGCATTGTCGATCTCGATCGCGGCAAACTGGTGACCTATCCGGGGAATTACGACCAGTATCTGCTGGAAAAAGAAGAAGCACTGCGCGTGGAAGAACTGCAAAATGCCGAGTTTGATCGCAAACTGGCACAGGAAGAAGTGTGGATCCGTCAGGGGATCAAAGCTCGCCGTACCCGTAATGAAGGCCGCGTGCGCGCCCTGAAAGCAATGCGTCGCGAACGCGGTGAACGTCGCGAGGTAATGGGTACTGCAAAGATGCAGGTGGAAGAGGCCAGTCGCTCCGGTAAGATCGTTTTCGAAATGGAAGATGTTTGCTACCAGGTTGATGGTAAGCAACTGGTGAAAGACTTTTCCGCCCAGGTACTACGTGGCGACAAAATTGCCCTGATTGGCCCGAACGGCTGCGGCAAAACCACGTTGCTGAAACTGATGCTTGGTCAACTTCAGCCAGATAGCGGGCGGATTCACGTCGGCACTAAGCTGGAAGTGGCTTATTTCGACCAGCACCGCGCGGAACTCGATCCCGATAAAACGGTGATGGATAACCTTGCTGAAGGCAAGCAAGAGGTGATGGTTAACGGTAAACCGCGCCATGTGCTGGGCTATTTGCAGGACTTCCTGTTCCATCCGAAGCGGGCGATGACGCCGGTGCGCGCGCTCTCTGGCGGGGAACGTAACCGCCTGCTTTTGGCGCGTCTGTTCCTGAAACCCAGTAACTTACTGATCCTCGACGAACCAACCAACGATCTTGATGTTGAAACGCTGGAACTGCTTGAAGAGCTGATCGACAGCTACCAGGGCACGGTATTGCTGGTGAGTCACGATCGTCAGTTTGTCGATAATACCGTAACAGAGTGTTGGATCTTCGAAGGTGGCGGCGAAATTGGCCGTTATGTCGGCGGTTATCACGACGCGCGTGGACAGCAAGAACAGTATGTGGCGTTAAAACAGCCTGCGGTGAAAAAAAACGAAGAAGTGGCTGCGCCGAAAGCAGAAACTGTAAAACGCAGCAGTAGCAAACTAAGCTATAAATTGCAGCGCGAATTAGAACAGCTACCGCAACTGCTTGAAGATTTGGAAGCAAAACTGGAAGCCTTACAGGCGCAGGTGGCAGATGCCTCTTTCTTCAGCCAGCCCCATGAGCAGACGCAAAAAGTGCTCGCCGATATGGCAGCTGCGGAGCAGGAGCTGGAGCAGGCTTTTGAACGTTGGGAGTATCTTGAAGCGTTAAAAAATGGTGGCTGATCGCTAATTAGTTAAGTGAAAAGAGAGACTGCTGACAATGGCCAAATTGCCTGATGCGCTACGCTTATCTGGCCTGGGTGGAAACGTCAATTTATTGCGTTTCCACAACTTCCCTGAGCGGATAATGCGGTAGTTCAGCATCCGGCATAAAAGCGAGTGCTATGTCAGCATTCTGTAGAATAGCGCATCATTAAGGAGTACCAATGTGCGAACATCATCATGCCGCGAAGCACATCCTGTGCTCGCAGTGTGACATGCTGGTGGTTTTACCCCACCTTGAGCATGGTCAGAAGGCGGCATGCCCTCGGTGTGGCACAACGTTAACCGTTGCGTGGGATGCCCCTCGACAGCGTCCTACCGCTTATGCGTTGGCTGCACTGTTCATGCTGCTGCTGTCCAACCTGTTCCCTTTTGTGAATATGAACGTTGCGGGGGTAACCAGTGAGATTACGTTGCTGGAAATCCCGAGCGTACTATTTTCCGAGAACTATGCCAGCCTCGGTACTTTTTTCCTGTTGTTTGTGCAACTGGTCCCCGCGTTTTGCCTGATTACGATTTTACTGTTGGTGAATCGTGCGGAATTACCCGTTCGTTTAAAAGAACAACTGGGGCGGGTGCTTTTTCAGCTCAAAACCTGGGGAATGGCGGAGATTTTCCTTGCCGGTGTGTTAGTCAGCTTTGTCAAACTGATGGCTTACGGCAGCATTGGCGTGGGCAGTAGTTTTATTCCCTGGTGTTTGTTTTGTGTGCTGCAATTACGCGCCTTTCAATGCGTTGACCGTCGCTGGTTATGGGATGATATTGCCCCGATGCCAGAGCTTCGCCAGACGCTGAAACCCGGCATTACGGGAATACGCCAGGGGCTGCGCTCTTGCTCATGCTGTACGGCAATTCTTCCTGCCGATGAGCCAGTGTGTCCGCGCTGTGGCACCAAAGGATATGTTCGACGTAAAAACAGCCTGCAATGGACGTTGGCACTGCTTTTTACGTCGATCATGTTATATCTCCCGGCGAACATCTTACCCATTATGGTGACCGATTTTTTAGGTTCTAAGATGCCGTCGACCATTCTCGCCGGGGTTATCTTATTATGGAGCGAAGGCTCTTATCCGGTTGCCGCAGTCATCTTTTTAGCCAGTATTATGGTGCCGACTTTAAAGATGATCGCTATAGGCTGGCTTTGCTGGGACGCGAAAGGGCACGGCAAGCGTGATAGTGAAAGAATGCATTTGATTTACGAAGTTGTTGAGTTTGTAGGCCGCTGGTCAATGATTGACGTTTTCGTGATTGCGGTGCTCTCGGCGTTGGTGCGTATGGGAGGCTTAATGAGTATTTATCCGGCAATGGGTGCATTAATGTTTGCTTTAGTCGTCATAATGACAATGTTTTCTGCGATGACGTTTGATCCGCGTTTGTCGTGGGATCGTCAACCTGAACCAGAGCATGAGGAGTCCTGACAGTATGGAATCTAATAGTGGGGAAGCCAAAATCCAGAAAGTGAAGAACTGGTCCCCTGTGTGGATATTTCCCATCGTTACGGCACTCATCGGGGCCTGGGTACTTTTTTATCATTACAGTCATCAAGGGCCGGAAGTTACCCTGATCACTGCTAATGCGGAAGGAATAGAAGGCGGCAAGACGACCATTAAAAGCCGTAGCGTGGACGTCGGTGTGGTCGAAAGTGCTACGCTGGCTGATGATTTAACGCATGTTGAAATCAAAGCGCGTCTCAACGCCGGTATGGAAAAATTGCTGCACAAAGATACTGTCTTTTGGGTAGTGAAACCACAAATTGGCCGTGAAGGCATCAGTGGTCTTGGTACGTTGCTTTCCGGGGTGTATATCGAGTTGCAACCGGGGGCTGCAGGCAGCAAGCAAACAAAATATGATTTGCTTGATTCTCCACCGTTGGCCCCACCAGATGCCAAAGGGATCCGTGTCATTCTTGACAGCAACAAAGCTGGGCAGCTCACAGCGGGAGATCCCGTGCTGTTTCGTGGATATCGCGTAGGGTCGGTTGAAACCAGCACCTTCGATACCCAGAAGCGTAATATCAGCTATCAACTGTTCATCAACGCGCCTTATGATCGCCTGGTAACCAGCAACGTTCGCTTCTGGAAAGATAGCGGCATAGCGGTGGATCTGACATCGGCGGGGATGCGCGTAGAGATGGGTTCATTGACGACGTTGCTAAGTGGTGGTGTCAGCTTTGACGTGCCTGAAGGGCTGGATTTGGGACAGCCGGTTGCGCCAAAAACGTCATTCGTTTTGTATGATGATCAGAAGAGTATTCAGGATTCACTGTACACAGATCACATTGATTACCTGATGTTCTTTAAAGATTCGGTACGCGGTCTGCAACCAGGCGCGCCAGTGGAATTCCGCGGTATTCGTCTCGGTACGGTAAGCAAAGTGCCATTCTTTGCGCCGAATATGCGTCAGGTCTTTAACGATGATTATCGCATTCCAGTCATGGTGCGTATTGAACCAGAACGACTGAAAATGCAGTTAGGTGAAAATGCTGATGTGGTAGAACACCTGGCCGAATTGCTGAAGCGCGGTTTACGCGGTTCACTGAAGACCGGGAATCTGGTTACGGGAGCGCTGTACGTTGATCTGGACTTCTATCCAAATACCCCGGCAATTACCGGTGTGCGTGAGTTTAATGGCTATCAGATAATCCCGACCGTTAGCGGTGGTCTGGCGCAAATCCAGCAACGTCTGATGGAAGCGTTGGATAAGATTAACAAACTGCCGTTGAATCCGATGATTGAACAGGCGACCAGTACACTGTCGGAAAGTCAGCGCACGATGAAAAACCTGCAGACTACGCTGGATAGTATGAACAAGATCCTTGCCAGCCAGTCGATGCAACAGTTGCCGACGGATATGCAGTCGACACTACGCGAATTGAACCGCAGCATGCAGGGCTTCCAGCCGGGTTCCGCAGCTTATAACAAGATGGTGGCGGATATGCAGCGTCTTGATCAGGTATTGCGTGAACTGCAACCGGTTCTGAAAACGCTCAACGAGAAGAGCAACGCGCTGGTATTTGAAGCGAAGGATAAGAAAGATCCAGAGCCGAAGAGGGCGAAACAATGAAAAAGTGGCTAGTGACGATAGCTGCACTGTGGCTGGCCGGATGCAGCTCCGGTGAAATTAACAAAAACTATTACCAATTGCCTGTCGTGCAGAGCGGTACGCAAAGTACCGCCAGCCAGGGTAACCGCCTGCTATGGGTCGAGCAGGTTTCTGTACCTGATTATCTGGCAGGGAATGGCGTGGTATATCAGACCAGTGATGTGAAGTATGTGATTGCCAATAACAATCTGTGGGCCAGCCCGCTGGACCAACAGTTGCGCAATACTTTGGTCGCTAACCTGAGTGCACAACTGCCCGGTTGGGTCGTAGCTTCCCAGCCTTTGGGAAGCACTCAGGACACGCTTAATGTGACGGTGACTGAGTTTAACGGCCGTTACGATGGTAAGGTGATTGTGAGTGGCGAGTGGCTGCTAAACCATCAGGGACAACTGATAAAACGTCCGTTCCGTGTGGAAGGGGTGCAGAATCAGGATGGTTACGATGAAATGGTCAAAGTGCTGGCCAGTGTCTGGAGTCAGGAAGCCGCGACTATTGCGCAAGAGATAAAGCGTTTACCTTAATTATAAAGATTTGTAAATATAACCGTCTCCGGCATGTAGCCTGAGGCGGTTTTTTTGTTTATAAGTCACGGGAAAACTTGTTCCGCTTCACATTTTTTGTACAACCGACATGCCCGTGTAGCTCACAAATATGGCAGTGGTGTGAATTTTGCGCATTGACGGCAGTTATGATTCGCGGTATTGCTTAACTGTGATTGCACATTTAGTAATCACTGTTTTCTTTTCCACCAGAAACCAGTATGAGGGAAACGAGGCATGAAGAGACAAAAACGAGATCGCCTGGAACGGGCACATCAACGTGGTTATCAGGCCGGCATCGCCGGACGCTCAAAAGAAATGTGTCCCTATCAGACGCTGAATCAAAGGTCACAATGGCTGGGAGGCTGGCGAGAAGCCATGGCGGACAGGGTAGTAATGGCCTGATTCTGTCTCTTTAAAAAGAAACCTCCGCATTGCGGAGGTTTCGCCTTTTTATACTCTGTCTGATTAAAATCAGAATGCAGACGTATCCTGGAACAGACCCACTTTCAGATCGTTGGCGGTATAGATCAAACGACCATCAACCAGCACTTCGCCATCCGCCAGGCCCATAATCAGACGACGGTTAACAATGCGTTTAAAGTGAATACGATAGGTCACTTTTTTCGCCGTCGGCAGCACCTGGCCTGTGAATTTCACTTCGCCAACGCCAAGGGCGCGGCCTTTACCTTCGCCGCCCAGCCAGCCGAGGTAGAACCCTACCAGCTGCCACATCGCGTCCAGGCCCAGGCAGCCCGGCATTACCGGATCACCGATGAAGTGGCAACCGAAGAACCACAGATCCGGATTAATATCCAGTTCTGCTTCTACATACCCTTTGTCGAAGTTACCGCCCGTTTCAGTCATTTTGACCACACGGTCCATCATCAGCATGTTTGGTGCTGGCAATTGTGGGCCTTTAGCACCAAACAGTTCACCGCGACCAGAGGCAAGAAGGTCTTCTTTTGTATAGGATTCGCGTTTATCTACCATGTTCTCTGTAAGCCTTATTTTATTGAAGCACGCAGGATAGCTAACACGTGTACGCTGAACAAGTCCGATCAGTTCGGAATAATCCAGTTCAGCCAACGTAGTGGCCACGGAAAACGGTGACGCCCTTCCTGTTGCGATGCTTGCGCGATACGTTCCTGGATAGTTTGCATCAGCGTCGTCTGGCCTTCGCCATCCCACACCAGATTTAATAATAACGGCAGTGCATCAGTCACATCGTCCACTGCCCAGATGGTGAATTTGCCTTCCTCTACCGCCTTCACCAGTTCACTGTGAAGACTTAAATGGCGGACGTTAGCGCTGGGGATTATCACACCTTGCTTCCCACTTAGCTCACGCTGCTGGCAGATAGCAAAGAAGCCTTCGATTTTCTCATTCAGACCACCCACTGGCTGGGCGCGACCGAACTGATCCACTGAACCTGTAATGGCGATACTCTGATTCACCGGGACATCGGCGAGGGCGCTGATCAGAGCGCAGAGTTCGGCCATTGATGCGCTGTCACCATCCACTTCACTGTAAGATTGCTCAAAGGTGAGTGACGCCGAGAAAGGGATCTGTTGCTCAAGCTGAAGTTCCGACATCAAAAACGCCTGCATGATCATCATCCCTTTAGCGTGAATGTTGCCACCAAGTTCCGCTTTCCGTTCGATGTCGGTAAATTCGCCGTCGCCAATGTGTACAACACAGCTAATGCGCGAAGGCTCGCCAAATGCGCGTGGATGGCCCGGAAACTCGATTACCGAAAGGGCGTTTATCTGACCGATGCGTTCACCTTCGGTTTCAATCAGGATCTGCTCCTGAAGGATTTCATCCTGCATGCGCTCGGCGAGGAAACCTTCGCGCCATTCCCGCTGCTGTAGCATTAAGTTTAGCTGCTCGCCGGAGAAGGTATCACCTTCGCACAATGAAGCGACCTCTTTACACTGGCGGAGGATCCACTGCGGACTAAGTGGCAGCGTTTCTTGCTCACCGGTATAGCGTACTGCCTCGCGGATAAGTACCGGCCAGGCGTCGGCATCTGGCGCTGGCAAGTGGTTATGTCGGGCGATAAAAGTCACCCAGCGACACCACTGGCTTACGGATTCGGCATCGACTATCTGCAGAGTATCTTCAAATTCGCTATA
Organism: Escherichia whittamii; assembly: GCF_014836715.1. Classification (GTDB taxonomy): domain Bacteria; phylum Pseudomonadota; class Gammaproteobacteria; order Enterobacterales; family Enterobacteriaceae; genus Escherichia; species Escherichia whittamii. The sequence goes on along the minus strand of NZ_JACSQI010000011.1, from coordinate 63,338 downwards.
GATAGCTTGTTCGGACAACTCTGGCTCCATCTCCTGGAAATCGGCCAATGAATCGCGTTCGCCTACCAGAATGACTTTCAGCTTCAATGGCATCGAAGGTACAGAGACGGGGAGAGGGCGCGACTCATCAAATGCTACCCAATCGAAGCGTTCCCGGTTGACGATGTTCTTCAGACGCATCCACAGCAGTGGCTGGGCCAGCAGTGTACGCAAGGAGATAATCAAAATGCCGCCATTGGCCTGATGTACCAGTCCTGGCTGCAAGGTAATGTCGCCATTAAACTGGCGCAGACAGCCAAAAAGCTGTTCGGCTTCAGCCCACTCAGCTGTAACAACCTGGGTTAAGGTCGCAAAATTATCGTCAACGCTTACTGCGTTCCGTAAGCGTATGGTGTGGCCGGAAATCTCATAGTGACCGCCCATCAATTGGCCTGCATCGCTTTGTAGCGTGCGTGCTGCATCGGCTATAAGATTCAGATAATCGGATTCTTCCGGCGCTTTCGCCAGTATAAAAGAGGATGATGCCCGCGCGTGCAGTAACTGCTCAAGCGCAAATTGCAGTCGCGGTTGAGTGTCACTGAATAAAGGATCGTTTTCGTCAATCAAATGTGGCTGTGCGAATACTTCCTGATAGCTTTCGGTATCAGGAATCAGGTCACGCCATGCAAGTTTCGTAATGGTCAAAGTCGATGTTTTTTAGTCTGTTGTCAAAGGCGCGATTATACCGTAACCGGCACTGCAGCACACGTAGAAAGCACCGACAAAAGTCCTGGCATACGCGTTAAGGCTCACAGGACAGAGATTCTTTTCATCACGCAGGTAAAAAGCTGATATTCTGTAAAGAGTTACACGGTAACATTGAGATCGCTATGAAATATCAACAACTTGAAAATCTTGAAAGTGGTTGGAAATGGAAATATCTGGTGAAGAAGCACCGTGAAGGTGAGTTGATCACCCGTTACATAGAGGCCAGTGCCGCCCAGGAAGCCGTCGATGTGTTGCTATCGCTGGAGAACGAACCTGTACTCGTAAATGGCTGGATTGAAAAACATATGAATCCAGAGCTGCTTAATCGTATGAAACAGACGATTCGGGCCAGACGAAAACGGCACTTTAATGCGGAGCATCAGCATACGCGCAAGAAATCTATCGATCTGGAATTTATTGTCTGGCAAAGGTTAGCAGGGCTTGCGCAACGGCGAGGTAAAACGCTATCCGAAACGATTGTCCAGCTGATTGAAGATGCTGAAAACAAAGAGAAGTATGCAAATAAAATGTCTTCTTTGAAGCAGGATTTGCAGGCATTACTTGGTAAGGAATAACTGGCGAAGGTCATTTACTTTGCTACAGATGAAAAAAAACCCCGCAGTAGCGGGGTTTTTTATTAGACGAGAACTTAAGCCTGCGGCTGAGTTACAACGTCTTTGATGCCTTTAACTTCGATCTCTACGCGACGATCCGGAGCCAGGCAGTCGATCAGTGCAGCACGCTGTTTCACGTTGTCACAGGTGTTGCCAGTAACCGGGTTGGATTCGCCCATACCACGTGCGGAGATCTTGTCAGACGGGATACCTTTGGAGATCAGGTAATCAACGACGGACTGAGCACGACGCTCGGACAGACCCTGGTTGTAAGCGTCAGAACCGATGCGGTCAGTGTAACCCAGAACAACTACGGAACCGTCTTTCGGATCCAGGTTGCTCAGCTGGCTGTACAGCTGATCCAGAGCAGCCTGACCTTCCGGTTTCAGGGTTGCTTTGTTGAAGTTGAACAGAACGTCAGACTTCAGAGTGAAGTGCTTGGTCTGTACTTCTGGAGCCGGAGCCGGAGCCGGAGCAACTACAGGAGCTGCTTCACCCTGACCAAAACGGTAGGAAACACCCAGGCTCAGCAGACCGTTGTCCGGACGAGTACCGATGGTGTTAGCGTCACCGATGTTGTTGGTCCACTGATATTCCAGACGGGTAGCGATTTCTGGAGTGATCGCGTACTCAACGCCGCCTGCGAATACCGGAGAAACGCCGGTGTCGTGGTCTTTAAAGGATGGGCCACCAGGTACGTTAGCCTTGGTGTCTGCGCGCCATACCATACCACCCAGACGAGTGTAGATGTCCAGATCGTCAGTGATTGGGTAACCCAGTTTAGCGGTCAGTTGAACGCCCTGAGCTTTGTATGCGCCGTTGATGTTGTCGCCTTTGTACGGCATACGACCTAACCAGTCGTAACCCATTTCAAAGCCAACATACGGGTTAACCTGGTAACCACCAAAAGCACCTGCACCCAGTTGGTTTTCGTGGGTCGGACCATTGTTAGGAATGAAACCAGTGTCATGGTACTGGGACCAGCCCAGTTTAGCACCAGTGTACCAGGTGTTATCTTTCGGAGCGGCCTGCGCTACGGTAGCGAAACCAGCCAGTGCCACTGCAATCGCGATAGCTGTCTTTTTCATTTTTTGCGCCTCGTTATCATCCAAAATACGCCATGAATATCTCCAACGAGATAACACGGTTAAATCCTTCACCGGGGGATCTGCTCAATAGTAACTCTGCCGATAAATTCGGCTTATGCCGAGCACCCCTGGCGATGTAAAGTCTACAACGTAGTTGAAAACTTACAAGTGTGAACTCCGTCAGGCATATGAAAAAAAAGACTTGTATAAGGTACGTTTAACCTTTTTTGTTAACGATACTTTACAGGATAAAATCGCGGAAACCGCTTCAGACAAGCCTCCACAAGTAAAATTAGTGACGAGTGAAAGCGTCTACGGGTTAACAAAAAAATTTCCAGGATTAATCCTAAATTTACTTAATGATACAAATTTGAGTGAATTTTTAGCCCAGAAAGTTGTCTCGTGGCGTGAGAGTGTGTGCTTACTGGACGCATAATAAACCCCATTGCGTTGCCTTCATTAGCGGCATCGACAAGATCAGCATGCTCTTCTTCTGTCAGATCGTCTGCCAACCAACCGATCACTACGCTGTAATTTCCCGTACGCAAAGCACGAACCATTGATTCCACAGTGTGACAAGGGGAAAGCTGGCTTATCTGCATCACCTTAGTTAAGGGTAGTCCCGCTGCCTGAACCCATTCACGACTTAGTTTTTGTTGCGGCGTTAACCAAAGTTGCCAACGCGATTGTTGGCCGAGTTGCTGTAATAATGGCAAAAGCAGGAGTTGCGTCATCATGGGCTGATCTTCGCGATAGACAACTTCACTAATTAGCCCGGCTGTAGTGTTTTCCGTAGAGACACGCGCAATTTTGCTTGCTGTGGAGGAGAACATCGAAGAACGATTTGCGTAGCCTGAAGTGTACATAATCAATCCAGCCCTGTGAGTTACTGTATGAATATACAGTACATCCAGTGACAACAAAGATCAACACAAATTTCGGAAAGAGCCTCGCAATTTTTGTCGTTGGTGACCTGAAAACTTAAATTAATCTTGCCCCTTGAGAATAAGTTGCCTATTTTCGTATTTAACGGATCCGTTAATGTGAATCATTCTTTTATATTATGATTTTAAAAGGAATTTTATGAAAAGCCTCTCCTACAAGCGGATCTATAAGTCACAAGAATACCTGTCGACGTTAGGCACTATTGAATATCGTTCGTTGTTTGGCAGTTACAGTCTGACCATTGACGATACAGTGTTTGCGATGGTTTCTGATGGTGAGTTGTATCTTCGGGCTTGTGAGCAAAGCGCACAGTACTGTGTAAAACATCCCCCAGTCTGGTTGACATATAAAAAGTGTGGCCGCCCCGTTACTCTCAATTACTACCGGGTTGATGAAAGCTTATGGCGGAATCAACAGAAGTTGGTGCGGCTGTCGAAATATTCGCTGGACGCTGCGCTTAAAGAGAAAAGTACGCGCGATACCCAGCAACGGCTGAAAGATTTGCCCAATATGTCTTATCACCTGGAAGCGATTCTCGGGGAAGTGGGGATTAAGGATGTTCGGGCGCTACGTATACTTGGGGCGAAAATGTGTTGGTTGCGACTACGGCAGCATAACAGTCTGGTGACAGAAAAGATTCTGTTCATGCTTGAAGGCGCAATTATCGGTATTCATGAAGCAGCGCTCCCGGTGGCACGCCGCCAGGAGCTTGCAGAATGGGCTGATTCCATTACACCGAAACAGGAGTTTCCTGAGGAACTTGAGTAATCCGACGTTGCAGACGGCCAATTTCTGGCAGTAATGCAATCAGTAACCCGATTTGCTGTACGACCAGAGGTTCTTTGCTGTCTGCCCGTGGTTCAAGTTGTTGCATCCGCTGTTTCAGGCCAGCTAATGCCTGATTGACGCGTTCTTCATCGGCAGGTTGATGATGTAGCGCGTCATCAACATAGCAAACTGCATCATCAAGAAACGCCAGAATTTCAGGGTTGGTTAACTGCTCGCGGTGTGCGCCGAGGGCAGAAATATAGCTGGTAAACGTATGGTTAAGGCACAGTAAACGGAACGCGTCATCGCGAATTTGCGGTGTGACATTCGGTTCACTGGACATATTCGACACCACCGATGCCAGTTCAGCATCACGGTTGTGCGCATCGCGACGGGCAATACGATACGCCAGACGGTTGTCACGCCCCTGATGATATTGCTCAAGAATGGCATCGAGATAACGACAGTTAGCATCCGTCGCGCGTTCAAGCATTCGCGGCAGATTGCGAAACCGCCAGTCGGGCCAGATGTAGCTCACCGCCGCCCATGCTATTGCACACCCGATAAGCGTATCGATTACGCGAGGCAGTGCGACTTCAAAACCTTCACCCAGCAGGTTGAAGCACAGTAGCACCAGAAGCGTAATGAACATCGTTGCATGAGCGTATTGCACGTTACGGAAGGCAAAAAAGAGCACGCCGGTAATCACCAGCAGCACCAGTTGCCCTTCCAGTGACGGAACAAACCACAGCACAGGAATACCAATAGCAATACCCACCAATGTGCCAATAATTCTTAGCTTCAGACGGTGGCGCGTGGCGTTATAGTTTGGCTGGCAGACAAACAGACTTGTCAGCAAGATCCAGTACCCGTGATGCATCCCGGTAATTTGAATGATGGCGTAGCCAACACACAATACCAGCGACATTCTCACCGCGTGGCGGAAGAGTGCAGACTCCGGCGTTAAGTTACGCTTAAGACGCAGCCAGATATCACTAAACCCGCGAGGGCTGTCGTCGGCGAGTTCATTTTCGTCTGTATTGTGGGGCTGCGCCTGGACTTGTCCTGATTCAATAGTCGCCAGTTGGGCATCAATGGCTCGTAAATTATTCAGCAGGAATCCCAGTATTTTTAGCAGATCGGCGGGCGCACCGTTTTCGCGCATTCGCTCAAGTGCGGCGTCAATATGCGTAAAAGCGCGTTCAAAATGTGGATCGTGCTGATAAGGCTGGCGCAGCAAAATACAGCGTGACAATTGTTGGCAAGCTTGTCCCTGCATCGACATCAGGCGCTGGAAGCGAAACAGTACGTCGCTGTGGCGAAAATGTTCTCGCAGCGTTTGATACTGAATATGTGAAGAGCTCGCCCGCTCGTGGATATCCTGCGCGACAAAGTAATAATGCAGTGTACGACGCGTTCCTCGCTGACCGCGGTCGCCGCGTAAGCGGGTCAGCAGCGAGATTTTCGTCTGGTTCAGCGTCACCATGAGCTGCCCGTTGGCGAGCGCCAAATCATACAGTGGTGCCTGGCTTTCATCCTCAATATCAGGATCAAACATACGTGACTTGAGTTCCAGATACCGCGCCAGCTGTTCATAACAACGAGCCAGGTTGTCCTGCAACGGGCGGACAGGGAACAACAAATGACCAATAAGTGTCAGGATGTTGTACCAAACTGCACCAGCAAGCAGATAGATAGGCTGCTGATACCAGTGCTCATACAGAGAGGTTCCCAGCATCGTGTAAATGGCAATCAGCAATGCACCGAAGGCGATGGTCGCATAGCGTTGACCCAGACCACCAAGCAAAATAAAGCCGCTGGTGGAGAGCGTTAAACCAATGGCGAACAGCCAGGGCCACGGAAATAACAGTTCTACTGAAGCCGAGGCAATAAAAAAACAGAACAGCGTAATAATGAGATTACGCAGACGTCCCGCGAGCCGGTCGTCGAGATCGGTCAGTGCTGCTGCCACCATTCCGAGAGTCAACGGAATTGTAAGTTTTACATCACCCAGCCACCACGGAAACGCAGTAGTGCCGCAAAGTGCGATAAAAATGCGCGCGTAATACAGCCAGGTGCTGTTCCAGGTATAGCGTTTGAGCAAAGGACTTAGCATAAAGGCCATAATGTTGGATTATTGGAAACGGCGACGTGCATTGGCTTCACGCGCAGCTTGAGCTGTTTCTACTGATACCACGCGGCGTCCGACCGGCCACAGTGCAATAGCGGCAATTTTAAAGTTCGCAATACCAACCGGAATACCAATGATGGAAATGCATTGCGCGATACCTGTTGCTATATGCATAAGGCATAGCCACCAGCCGAAGAAAATCAGCCAGAAGATATTCAGCACCGTACCGCCAGTGTTTAGCAGCACATTTTTGCCCGCCGGGTTTAGTTCATCGACATGAATAGCTTCATTGCCATAAGGCAGCAGAGACAGTTTGGTTATCTCCCAGCATGATCGTGTCAGCGGTAAGGTAAAAATCAGCACAATACTGACCAGGGTCGCTAACAGCCAGCCAAGAGTGGTGGCGAATCCGCCAAGCACAAAGTTCAGAATGTTCAAAACGGTACGCATAAAACCTCGCTTTACTGTGGTTTTCAGTAATGGGCGGCAATTGTAACGTTTTTTTGGGCTGGAGCACGTTTTCTCTGGCGGTTACACTGATAAGAAATGACATCGTGTGGATCTACAGAGACATGGAACTGAAAGCGACAACTCTTGGCAAACGTCTGGCACAGCACCCTTACGATCGGGCGGTGATCCTCAATGCCGGGATAAAAGTTTCCGGCGATCGCCACGAATACCTTATTCCTTTCAATCAACTACTGGCTATTCACTGCAAACGTGGTTTGGTATGGGGCGAGCTGGAATTTGTGTTGCCTGATGAAAAAGTCGTGCGTCTGCATGGCACTGAATGGGCAGAGACGCAGCGTTTTCACCATCATCTTGATGCTCACTGGCGGCGCTGGAGCGAGGAAATGAGCGAAATTGCTGCTGGCGTATTACAGCAACAACTGGATCTGATTGCTGCCCGCACTGGAGAAAATAAATGGCTGACGCGGGAGCAAACCACTGGGGTACAGCAACAAATTCGTCAGGCTTTGTCAGCGTTGCCGTTACCGGTTAATCGCCTGGAGGAATTTGATAACTGTCGTGAGGCGTGGCGCAAATGTCAGGCCTGGCTGAAAGATATTGAAGGCAGTTGGTTGCAGCATAATCAGGCGTATACCGAAACCATGCTTAACGAATATGCGGATTTTTTCCGTCAGGTTGAGTCTTCACCGCTTAATCCGGCGCAGGCACGGGCGGTGGTTAATGGTGAGCATTCCCTGTTAGTGCTGGCTGGCGCAGGAAGCGGAAAAACGTCTGTGCTGGTGGCGCGCGCTGGCTGGTTACTGGCGCGTGGTGAAGCATCACCCGAGCAAATTTTATTGCTGGCGTTTGGCCGAAAAGCGGCGGAAGAGATGGACGAGCGGATCCGCGAACGACTGCGTACCGAAGAGATTACCGCTCGCACGTTTCATTCTCTGGCCCTGCATATTATTCAGCAGGGCAGCAAAAAAGTACCGACAGTCAGTAACCTGGAAAATGACACCGCAGCCCGCCATGAACTCTTTATTGCTGAGTGGCGCAAGCAGTGTAGTGAAAAGAAAGCGCAGGCGAAGGGCTGGCGGCAATGGCTAACGGAAGAAATGCAGTGGTCAGTGCCAGAAGGAAACTTCTGGGATGATGAAAAATTGCAGCGTCGTCTCGCCTCTCGTCTCGATCGCTGGGTCAGCCTGATGCGGATGCACGGCGGCGCGCAGGCTGAAATGATTGCCAATGCGCCTGAAGAGATTCGGGATCTGTTCAGTAAACGAATCAAATTGATGGCGCCGTTGCTGAAAGCCTGGAAAGGTGCGCTGAAAGCGGAAAACGCCGTCGATTTTTCAGGTCTGATTCATCAGGCGATTGCTATCCTTGAGAAAGGACGGTTTATCAGCCCGTGGAAACATATTCTGGTTGATGAATTCCAGGACATCTCCCCACAGCGTGCGGCCTTGCTGGCAGCATTGCGTAAACAAAATAGCCAGGCAACGTTGTTTGCTGTTGGCGATGACTGGCAGGCTATTTACCGCTTCAGCGGCGCGCAAATGTCGCTCACCACGGCCTTCCATGAAAACTTCGGTGAAGGCGACCGCTGTGATTTAGATACTACTTACCGTTTCAATAGCCGTATCGGAGAGGTGGCAAATCGTTTTATTCAGCAGAACCCTAATCAGTTGAAAAAACCGCTGAATAGCTTAACGAATGGCGACAAAAAAGCCGTCACCTTGTTGGACGAGAGTCAGCTTGACGCTTTACTGGACAAGCTATCTGGTTATGTCAAACCCGAAGAGCGCATTCTGGTACTGGCGCGTTATCACCACCTGAAGCCCGTTAGTCTGGAGAAAGCCAGGACGCGCTGGCCGAAGCTGCAAATCGACTTTATGACCATTCATGCCAGCAAAGGGCAACAGGCCGACTACGTCATCATCGTTGGTTTGCAGGAGGGGAGCGATGGCTTCCCGGCTGTGGCGCGTGAGTCAATTATGGAAGAGGCGCTACTGCCGCCGGTAGAGGACTACCCGGATGCCGAAGAACGGCGATTGATGTACGTTGCGCTCACTCGCGCACGGCACCGGGTATGGGTACTGTTCAGCAAAGAGAATCCTTCTCCCTTTGTGGACGACCTGAAAAAACTGGATGTACCGGTAGCAAGAAAACCGTAAAAAACAGGCGGCGAGTGCCGCCTGTGCGAACTTACTTCAGGCGTTCAGCGAGATAACGCTGATAATCCGGGATCAGAATATCTACAGCGTCGTTGAAATGTGGTGACTGGATGATGAAATCAGCCGTTGCCACGTTGGTGGCGACCGGAATGTTCCACACCGTCGCCAGACGCAGCAACGCTTTCACGTCGGGATCGTGTGGTACAGCATTCAGCGGGTCCCAGAAGAAAATCAGCACATCAATTTTCCCTTCTGAGATCAATGCGCCAACCTGCTGATCGCCGCCCATCGGGCCACTCAGCATCGCGTTGACGTTCATTCCTGTTGCGCGGGAAATTAAGTTACCCGTGGTGCCCGTTGCATAAAGTTCGTGCTGCTCCAGAAGCGGTTGATGCCGTTCCACCCAGCTCATGAGCATTTGCTTGCAGTGATCATGTGCCACCAGCGCAATATGTTTACGCGCCGCCATTGTGCGAGTTGTCAGTTCCATAATTTACATCCGTAGTTAACTTTCCTACAGACTACTGTAAGCACTTATCGCTGCAAGATAAAGACCGAAAAAGCCTGCGCACAGGCACAAAAATTTCAGGAAGAAGGTTGTTTTTCCGCCCATTGCAGGAAGTTATTACGCGTTTGTGGGTCAGCCAGTTTAAACCAATACTTCAGCCGTTGTTCAGTGAGCACCTGTGACTGCGGAGGAATTGCATCCAGTTCCGAAACGCCGGAGAGCAGTGTACTGTCATCTGCCATCATAGTGGCAAATTGCGGTAGCGAAGCACGTTTTGCGGATTTGTTGTAACGCTCGACCTCGACTTCATAATCAATCGTTTTTGCGGTTGAAGTAATAGCCAGAATGTCCAGCTTCACCGGAATCGGCGTCGCATCGCCATCTAACAATTCAAGGTTCGGCGCAGCGTCAAAATGGTTAGCTTCTCGTTCATTCTCCAGGCGAGGGAGGCGAAAATTTACCTGGCTAATGAGCTGGGTATTAAAGCTAACGACCAGCGGCGGGGAGATGTAAAGTCGTTCTTCATTACTGGATAGATGGATTGTCTTTTCAACGCGAAACACTAACTGGTGTGGTCCATTATCCAGTTCGATGCTGTCAGCACCGCGAAGCAGAGAACTGGAAACCTTTTTACCGTCGAGTATCAGGAGATCAACATCGCTGGACAGCCGCAGTGTGGTGGCAAAAACGGATACCGGCAAACATAGTGCAATCAAGGTGGTCATAACGCCGGTTTTCATAGATAGCTCCTGTCCAAAGACCGCCCGACTAATAATGTATCAAAATTTTTCTTTAATCATACTTACTAACATATAGACATATTTTCCGCTTTTGCTCTCATTCATTCGTATTAGCTACATGGTTGGGATGTCGGGATTGTCGTACACTTTGGTAAATAGTCTGGAGGAAATGATGAAAGAAACCGATATTGCAGGCATTTTAACGTCCACTCGCACCATTGCGCTGGTGGGAGCAAGTGACAAACCCGATCGCCCAAGTTATCGCGTAATGAAATATCTGCTCGATCAGGGCTATCACGTTATTCCCGTCTCGCCAAAGGTCGCCGGTAAAACGCTGTTAGGCCAGCAAGGTTACGGCACGCTGGCGGAGGTTCCGGAAAAAGTGGATATGGTCGATGTCTTCCGTAATTCAGAAGCAGCATGGGGCGTGGCGCAGGAGGCGATCGCTATTGGTGCGAAAACCTTATGGATGCAGTTGGGTGTGATAAATGAACAGGCGGCGGTGCTGGCGCGTGATGCAGGTCTAAACGTGGTGATGGATCGCTGCCCGGCGATTGAGATCCCCCGTCTGGGCCTGGCTAAATAAAAAATACCCGGAAGGAAAAAACCTTCCGGGCATGTTTATGAGGATTAGTTACGCAGACGCGGCGCCTGGAGTTGTTTGCGGATAGTCTGCGCTAGCTCATCCATCGACGGTTGCTCTGGATGTTCATCCTGCAATTCGCTACTTAGCTGGGCTTCAGCCAGGTAGGTATGAACCGGTAGGCCGTTGTCATCCTCCATCACCACGTGGTACCACGGAGCGGCGCGAAGCTCGTCATTCACCGCCAGCTCATCAGGCGACGGTTCAGAGAGCGAGTAAACCGGGTCGATATCCACGACCACTCCAAGATAACCTAACAGGGAATGGCGGACCTGCTGGCCGATACCGAATTTGCTGGCAATCATAGTCACCTCCCGGGAAATCTTTACCTTTGATATATGGGCAAAATTTCACTTTTCAAGTTACATGACGCGACAGGCAAACCCTTTCAGATATAGCCCTTCCGGGTAGGTAGCGATCACCGGGTGATCGGCGGCCTGACGGAACTGCTCTATAAATTGTACATCACGACCGGCATCAATTGCGGCATCGGCGATGATTTTCTGAAATAAATCGCTGGTCATCAGGCCAGAACATGAGAAAGTCAGGAGAACTCCGCCCTCATTCAACAGCTGAATGGCCAGCATGTTGATGTCTTTATAGCCACGGCAGGCGCCCATCAACTGGCTTTTATTCTCAACAAACTTCGGCGGGTCCATCACGATAACGTCAAATTTTTCACCGCGATCGCGATAGGTACGCAGCAATTTAAAGACGTCATCACGGACAAACTCAGCCTTGCTCAGATCCAGTTTGTTCAGCTCAACGTTCTGCCGTGCGATATCCAGTGCTTCTTGCGAAGTATCGACGCTGACTACCTGGCTGCATCCACCCATTAATGCCGAGACGGCGAAACCGCCGGTATAGGAGAAACAGTTGAGTACGCGTTTATTTTCAACGTAGCGGCGGGTAGCCAGGCGGCTGTCACGCTGGTCCAGGTAGTAGCCCGTTTTGTGGCCGTGTTGAATGTCCACCAGCAGCTTCATACCGTGTTCTTCAATCGGCAGCAGGGCAGGCGGCAGCTCGCCGGTAACGGGACCCTGGGTCAGTTCCATACCTTCTTTTTTACGTACTGCGACGTCACTGCGGTCGTAAATTGCGCACTCCGGATAGAGCGTTTGCAGGGCGCTAATTAATGCCGCGCGCTGATACTCTGCGCCAGCACTCAGCAGTTGCAGCACCAGAAAATTGCCGAAGCGATCGATAGTAATGCCTGGCAGACCATCAGATTCGCCCGCGATTAAACGATAGCTGTCGAGGCCATCTTTTTTCGCCAGCCAGTCGCGCCACTTTTGCGCCTGTTGTAAACGGCGAGTAAAAAAGGCAATGTCGATGGATTCTGACGGGTCAAACGTCCAGACGCGCGCACGGATTTGCGATGCTGGCGAATAAGCGCCGCGTGCTAACCATTTTCCCTGATGATCAACAATATCGATGGTTTCTCCGAGGCTGGCTTTACCTTCCATTCGGGCAACGGCGCCGGAAAAGACCCACGGATGGCGACGAAGTAATGATTTTTCGCGCCCTTTGGCTAACACTAAACGTACACTCATAATTAACTATTCTGTCGATGCAAAGAAATGGGCGCCATTGTCCGGAGTTTTCCATGGATTTGCAACGCGTCCATTAAGGATAAGGAGAGCAGTCATGTTGAAAGTCTGCATAATTGCCTGGGTTTATGGCAGGGTTCAGGGCGTAGGGTTTCGCTATACCACCCAGTACGAAGCGAAAAGACTTGGGTTAACTGGTTACGCCAAAAATCTTGACGATGGCAGCGTGGAAGTCGTTGCTTGCGGTGAAGAAGGGCAGGTGGAAAAATTAATGCAGTGGTTAAAGAGCGGCGGCCCGCATTCAGCGCGTGTGGAACGGGTTCTTAGCGAGCCGCATCATCCCTCCGGAGAGTTAACGGATTTTCGAATCCGTTAAATGCATTTTACCGGTTTAGGCAGGCCAGCAATTTTGGTGGCTTGCTTTGCCGGACCTTTCGGGAACAGTCGGTACAGATAGCGGCTATTGCCTTTCTCTTCACCAAATTTATTCGCCATCGCTTTAACCAACATACGAATCGCCGGAGACGTATTAAATTCCAGGTAGAAGTCACGCACAAAACGCACGACCTCCCAGTGTTCTGGCGACAGTGTAATGCCTTCGTTTTCTGCAATGACCACCGCCAGTGGTTCGCTCCACTGGCTACTCTCTTTGAGATAGCCTTCGGTATCGGTTTCTATCTCTTTACCTTCGAAGATCAGCATAATTATTTACTACCTTAGTCAGACTGGCGGCAGTGTAACAAAAAACAAAGCCCCGCATAAAGCGAGGCTCTGAAAGAGATAGCGGCCGGGATTAATCGCGGCTGGCGAAGCCCAGAATGCTCAACAGGCTAACGAAGATGTTATACAGCGACACATACAGGCTCACAGTAGCACGAATGTAGTTCGTTTCACCGCCGTGGATGATGTTGCTGGTTTCAAACAAAATTGCGCCAGAGGAGATCAGAATGAACACCGCGCTTATTGCCAGATGCAGAGCAGGTAGTTGCAGGAAGATATTCGCTACCATCCCGATCAGGACAACAACAATACCCGCCATCAGCATACCGCCGAGGAACGACATATCTTTGCGAGTGGTCAGCACATACGCAGAGCAGCAGAAGAACACTAATGCCGTACCGCCCAACGCCATGGCAATTACGTCACCCATTCCGGCAGACAGATAGGTGTTCAGAATTGGCCCGAGGATATAACCCAGAAAACCGGTAAACGCGAACGCGGAGATAATCCCGGTCGGCTTATTCGCCGTTTTATAGGTCAGGAACATCAAACCATACATACCCACCAGCGTCAGAATCAGTCCCGGAGATGGCAGCATCAGAACCGTACTGGCCGTCGCGGTAATCGCCGAAAAGGCCAGTGTCAGGCTCAGGAGGAAATAGGTATTACGCAGCACCTTATGGGTGCTAAGTAGTGATGTACGGTCATGTGAAGAACTAACAATACGATCCATTGAGTCACTCTCTATGACAGATGTAATTAATGAAGCAGCATAATGATATTGCCGAAAGCTACCCAGAGGTTTTACCCATCTTTACGCATTTGATCTGGAACAGGTTTAGCAGAGGATGGTTAAGCCACTGAGTGTGGTATAGCATTTTGACAGGCAAAAGAAAAAGGGGTTAGCATTTAGCTAACCCCTCATCTTATTTGGCGGAAGCGCAGAGATTCGAACTCTGGAACCCTTTCGGGTCGCCGGTTTTCAAGACCGGTGCCTTCAACCGCTCGGCCACACTTCCGGAATGACGCGAACTATAAACATCCCGATGCGTCGTGTAAACCCCCAATTTGTTTGTTTGCCTGAAAAACAGACAAAATCGTGTTGATTGCGTGAAATAACAGCAATTTGCGCATTCCGTCGCCATAAAAATCGCTTCATAACCTTCCGGCGGCAAACCTTAAGGAAAATAAGGTCCATTTTTATCGCTAAAAGACAAATCCACACAGTTTGTATTGTTTTGTGCAAAAGTTTCACTACGCTTTATTAACAATACTTTCTGGCGACGTGCGCCAGTGCAGAAGGATGAGCTTTCGTTTTCAGCATCTCACGTAAAACGATGGTTTGCCTTGCTACAGGGACGTCGCTTGCCGACCATAAGCGCCCGGCGTCCTGCTGGTGTCGCAAGGAGAAGAGACGTGCGATATGAATAACGAGGAGACATTTTACCAGGCCATGCGGCGTCAGGGGGTCACCCGGCGCAGCTTTCTCAAATATTGCAGTCTGGCTGCAACCTCGCTGGGGTTAGGTGCGGGGATGGCGCCAAAGATTGCCTGGGCGCTGGAAAATAAACCGCGCATTCCGGTGGTGTGGATCCACGGTCTGGAATGCACCTGCTGTACCGAATCTTTTATCCGCTCCGCTCACCCTCTGGCGAAGGATGTCATTCTTTCCCTTATTTCTCTCGACTACGACGATACTCTGATGGCTGCCGCCGGAACCCAGGCGGAAGACGTCTTTGAAGACATCATCACGCAATACAATGGCAAATATATCCTCGCGGTAGAGGGCAATCCGCCGCTGGGCGAGCAGGGGATGTTCTGTATCAGCAGTGGCCGACCGTTTATTGAAAAACTGAAACGTGCAGCGGCTGGGGCCAGTGCGATAATCGCCTGGGGAACCTGCGCTTCCTGGGGCTGCGTACAAGCCGCGCGCCCTAATCCGACGCAGGCCACGCCTATCGACAAAGTGATCACCGATAAACCGATCATTAAAGTGCCTGGCTGCCCGCCGATCCCGGATGTGATGAGTGCCATCATTACTTATATGGTGACCTTCGATCGCCTGCCGGATGTCGACAGAATGGGGCGTCCGCTGATGTTCTATGGTCAGCGTATTCACGATAAATGCTATCGCCGCGCCCACTTTGACGCCGGTGAGTTCGTCCAGAGTTGGGACGATGACGCGGCGCGAAAAGGTTACTGCCTGTATAAAATGGGCTGCAAAGGGCCAACTACATATAACGCCTGTTCCTCTACCCGCTGGAACGATGGCGTTTCCTTCCCGATCCAGTCTGGTCACGGCTGTCTTGGCTGTTCTGAAAATGGCTTCTGGGATCGCGGCTCGTTCTACAGCCGCGTGGTCGATATTCCGCAAATGGGGACTCACTCCACCGCCGATACCGTCGGTTTAACCGCGCTTGGCGTGGTGGCTGCGGCTGTTGGCGTACATGCAGTCGCCAGCGCCGTTGACCAGCGCAGACGTCACAACCAGCAACTTGCAGAAGCAGAACAACAGCCGGGCAACGAGGATAAACAGGCATGAGCACTCAGTACGAAACCCAGGGATACACCATCAACAATGCCGGACGCCGCCTGGTGGTCGACCCGATCACGCGCATCGAAGGTCATATGCGCTGCGAAGTAAATATCAACGATCAGAATGTGATAACCAATGCAGTCTCCTGCGGCACTATGTTTCGCGGGCTGGAGATCATCCTGCAAGGGCGCGATCCGCGCGATGCGTGGGCGTTCGTTGAACGTATTTGCGGCGTCTGCACCGGTGTACACGCCCTGGCCTCGGTTTATGCCATCGAAGATGCCATTGGTATTCAAGTGCCTGATAACGCCAATATTATCCGCAACATTATGCTGGCGACGCTCTGGTGCCACGATCACCTGGTGCATTTCTATCAGCTCGCCGGAATGGACTGGATCGACGTGCTAAACGCACTGCAAGCCGATCCGCGTAAAACGTCCGAACTGGCGCAAAGTCTCTCCTCGTGGCCGAAATCGTCTCCAGGATATTTCTTCGATGTGCAAAACCGACTGAAGAAATTTGTTGAAGGCGGGCAGTTAGGGATCTTCCGCAACGGTTACTGGGGCCATCCGCAATATAAACTGCCGCCAGAAGCCAACCTGATGGGCTTTGCCCACTATCTCGAGGCTCTCGATTTCCAGCGTGAAATTGTCAAAATCCACGCGGTCTTCGGCGGTAAAAACCCGCATCCGAACTGGATTGTTGGTGGGATGCCATGTGCAATTAACATTGACGAAAGCGGCGCGGTCGGGGCGGTCAATATGGAACGCCTGAACCTCGTGCAGTCGATCATTACCCGTACGGCGGACTTCATTAATAACGTGATGATCCCCGACGCCTTAGCCATTGGTCAGTTCAACAAACCGTGGAGTGAAATCGGCACTGGCCTTTCGGATCAATGCGTTCTCAGCTACGGCGCGTTCCCGGATATCGCCAACGATTTTGGCGAGAAAAGTCTGTTGATGCCTGGCGGCGCAGTAATTAACGGCGACTTCAAAAACGTCCTGCCAGTAGACTTAGTGGATCCGCAGCAGGTGCAGGAGTTTGTCGATCACGCCTGGTATCGTTATCCCGACGATCGGGTCGGGCGTCATCCGTTCGATGGTATTACTGATCCGTGGTACAACCCCGGAGATGTCAAAGGCAGTGACACTAACATTCAGCAACTGAATGAACAGGAGCGCTACTCGTGGATCAAAGCGCCACGCTGGCGCGTTCATGCGATGGAAGTGGGGCCGCTGGCGCGTACGTTGATCGCTTACCACAAAGGCGATGCAGCAACCGTTGAGTCGGTCGAGCGCATGATGTCGGCACTGAACCTGCCGTTTTCCGGTATCCAGTCAACGTTGGGCCGCATTCTGTGCCGCGCGCACGAAGCGCAGTGGGCCGCAGGTAAGCTGCAATACTTCTTCGACAAACTGATAACCAACCTGAAAAACGGCAACCTCGCCACCGCCTCCACTGAAAAATGGGAGCCAGCTACCTGGCCGAAAGAGTGCCGTGGCGTCGGCTTTACCGAAGCGCCGCGCGGGGCGTTAGGTCACTGGGCCGCCATTCGCGATGGCAAGATTGATCTCTATCAGTGTGTGGTGCCGACCACCTGGAACGCCAGCCCGCGCGATCCTAAAGGGCAAATTGGTGCGTATGAGGCGGCGCTGATGAACACCAAAATGGCTATTCCTGAACAGCCGCTGGAAATCCTGCGTACTTTGCACAGCTTCGACCCGTGCCTCGCCTGTTCAACTCACGTGCTGGGCGACGATGGTAGCGAGCTTATCTCCGTGCAGGTGCGTTAACCGCGAAGGAGAATCATCATGCAAGAGAAAAGCGACAACGTTGTCAGCCACTATGTCTTTGAAGCGCCCGTGCGGATATGGCACTGGCTGACGGTGCTGTGCATGGCAGTGTTGATGGTTACTGGCTACTTTATCGGCAAACCGCTGCCTTCGGTCAGCGGCGAGGCGACGTATCTGTTCTATATGGGCTACATCAGGCTAATTCACTTTAGTGCCGGGATGATTTTTACCGTGATATTACTGATGCGGATCTACTGGGCATTTGTCGGTAATCGCTACTCACGTGAGCTGTTCGTCGTGCCAGTGTGGCGTAAAAGCTGGTGGCTGGGCGTGTGGTATGAAATCCGCTGGTATCTGTTTCTGGCCAAACGTCCAAGTACTGATATTGGTCATAACCCCATCGCCCAGGCCGCGATGTTCGGCTATTTTCTGATGTCCGTTTTTATGATCGTCACCGGTTTTGCGCTGTTCAGCGAACACAGTCAGTACGCTATCTTCACACCGTTCCGTTACGTGGTGGAATTTTTCTACTGGACGGGCGGCAACTCAATGGACATTCACAGCTGGCATCGGCTGGGGATGTGGCTAATTGGCGCTTTTGTGATTGGTCATGTCTATATGGCGCTGCGTGAAGACATCATGTCTGACGACACGGTGATCTCCACCATGGTGAACGGCTACCGCAGCCACAAATTTTTTAAAGTTAAAAGCAACAAGGAGCGTTCATGAGTGAGCAGCGCGTGGTGGTGATGGGGCTGGGAAATCTGTTGTGGGCCGATGAAGGTTTCGGTGTGCGGGTGGCGGAACGGCTGTATGCCCATTACCACTGGCCCGAAGAAGTGGAAATTGTTGATGGCGGTACCCAGGGGCTGAACTTGCTGGGCTATGTCGAAAGCGCCAGTCATTTGTTGATTCTCGATGCCATTGATTATGGGCTGGAGCCAGGAACGCTACGAACCTATGCCGGAGAGCGCATTCCGGCATATCTCAGCGCGAAGAAAATGAGCCTGCACCAGAATAGTTTCTCCGAAGTGCTGGCGCTGGCGGACATACGTGGTCATTTGCCAGCACATATTGCCCTCGTCGGTCTGCAACCCGCGATGCTCGACGACTACGGCGGCAGCCTGAGCGAACTGGCGCGGGAGCAACTGCCCGCTGCGGAACAGGCGGCGCTGGTACAGCTGGCTCTGTGGGGAGTTGTGCCGCAACCGACTGAGGAGTCTCGTTGTCTCAATTATGACTGCCTGTCGATGGAAAATTACGAAGGCGTTCGTTTGCGCCAGTATCGGATGACGCAGGAGGAGCAGGGATGATCAATGACTCTCCTTTTAATGCGTTGTGGCAACGAATGCTGGCACGAGGCTGGACACCGGTCAGTGAATCCCGTCTTGACGACTGGCTTACACAAACGCCAGACGGTGTGGTGTTGTTAAGCTGTGACCCAAAACGGACGCCTGAAGTCAGCGACAATCCGGTAATGATCGCAGAGCTACTGCACGAGTTTCCGGACTATGCGTGGAAGGTGGCGATTGCCGATCTTGAGCAGAGCGAAGCCATTGGCGATCGCTTTGGTGTTTTTCGCTTTCCCGCCACCCTGGTGTTTACCGGCGGTAACTATTGCGGCGTGTTGAACGGCATTCACCCGTGGGCGGAGTTGATAAGCCTGATGCGCACGCTTGTCGAACCGCAACAGGAGCGAGCCTCATGAGCGACGCTTTCTTCCATCTGCTGGGGCCGGGAACACAACCTGGCGACGATAGTTTCAGCATGAATCCACTGCCGATCACCTGTCAGGTGAATGATGAACCGAGTATGGCTGCTCTGGAGCAATGTGTTCACAGCCCGCAGGTGATTGCCCTATTAACCGAGTTGCAACATCAACTAAGCGAACGCCAGCCGCCGCTGGGCGAGGTGCTGGCAGTCGATCTGTTAAATCTCAACGCCGACGATCGTCACTTTATTAATACGCTTCTCGGGGAAGGGGAAGTGTCAGTTCGCATCCAGCATGCTGACGGCAGTGAAAGTGAGATTCAGGAGGCGATCTTCTGTGGATTATGGCGTGTACGCAGACGTTGCGGTGAGCAATTGCTGGAAGATCGCCTGGAGGCTGGCTGCGCGCCGCAGGCGTTGTGGCAGGCGGCAACGCAAAACGCACTGCCGACAGATTCGCTATTACCGCCCCCTCTTAATGGTCTGATGAATGGCTTACCGTTGGCCCATGAATTACTGGCGCATGTACGAAACCCCGACGCGCAGCCGCACAGTATTAACCTGACGCAGTTACCCATCAGCGAGGCTGACCGGCTTTTTCTGTTGCGTCTTTGCGGACCGGGCAATATTCAGATTCGAACCATTGGCTACGGAGAGAGCTATATCAACGCCACGGGATTACGCCATGTCTGGCATTTACGCTGTATGGACACCTTAAAAGGCCCTCTGCTTGAAAGTTATGAAATCTGCCCGATACCCGAAGTTGTGCTGGCTGCGCCGGAAGATCTGGCGGATTCTGCACAGCGTCTCGGCGAGGTTTGTCAGTGGCTGGTGGAAAGCGCGCAAAAGTAAAAACGGCGGCAAATATCGCTTTCGGTCCTGTGAATATCGCAATTAGCGAATACAACTACCTACAAACTGTAAGGTTGAAAAGAGGGATCTACTATTAATGGGTTATTACCCTCTCTTCGCCTACAGGAGTTAGCATGTGGGATGTTATTGACTTATCGCGCTGGCAGTTTGCGCTGACCGCGCTGTATCACTTTTTATTTGTGCCCCTTACCCTGGGGCTGATTTTTTTGCTGGCCATCATGGAAACTATTTACGTGGTTACCGGCAAAACAATCTACCGCGACATGACGCGTTTCTGGGGTAAGCTCTTTGGTATCAACTTTGCTCTCGGCGTAGCCACCGGCCTGACGATGGAGTTTCAGTTTGGTACTAACTGGTCATTCTATTCCAACTATGTGGGCGACATTTTCGGCGCACCGCTGGCGATGGAAGCATTAATGGCCTTCTTCCTCGAATCCACTTTTGTCGGTCTGTTCTTCTTCGGCTGGCAACGCCTGAATAAATACCAACACCTGTTGGTCACCTGGCTGGTGGCATTCGGTTCAAATATCTCCGCATTGTGGATCCTGAATGCCAATGGCTGGATGCAGTTCCCGACCGGAGCGCATTTCGATATTGACACCTTGCGTATGGAGATGACCAGTTTCAGCGATCTGGTTTTTAACCCTGTAAGCCAGGTGAAATTTGTACACACGGTGATGGCAGGTTATGTGACCGGGGCGATGTTCATTATGGCGATCAGCGCGTGGTATTTGCTGCGTGGGCGGGAGCGCGACGTTGCACTCCGCTCGTTTGCCATCGGTTCTGTCTTTGGGACCCTGGCGATAATGGGCGCGCTACAACTCGGAGACAGCTCTGCATATGAAGTCGCACAAGTACAGCCGGTAAAACTGGCGGCGATGGAAGGGGAGTGGCAAACCGAACCGGCGCCCGCGCCGTTCCATCTCGTTGCCTGGCCGGAACAGGATCAAGAACGCAACGCATTTGCCATTAAAATCCCGGCACTGTTAGGGATACTGGCCACTCATTCATTGGATAAACCTGTTCCCGGGCTGAAAAATTTGATGGCCGAAACCTACCCACGGCTGCAACGCGGACGCATAGCCTGGCTGTTGATGCAGGAGATATCGCAGGGCAACCGCGAGCCGCATGTACTACAGGCGTTTCGCAAGTTAGAAGGCGATCTCGGTTATGGCATGTTGCTCTCCCGCTATGCGCCGGATATGAATCATGTCACTGCTGCGCAGTACCAGGCTGCGATGCGTGGAGCAATCCCGCAGGTTGCGCCGGTATTCTGGAGTTTCCGCATCATGGTGGGCTGTGGTTCGCTGCTGTTACTGGTGATGCTGATTGCGCTCGTCCAGACGCTGCGCGGCAAAATCGACCAACATCGCTGGGTGCTGAAAATGGTGCTCTGGAGTTTGCCACTGCCGTGGATTGCCATTGAAGCCGGGTGGTTTATGACCGAGTTTGGTCGTCAGCCGTGGGCGATTCAGGACATCTTACCGACATACTCCGCGCACTCTGCGTTAACCACGGGCCAACTGGCCTTCTCTCTGATCATGATCGTAGGGCTTTACACCTTGTTCTTAATCGCCGAAGTCTACCTGATGCAGAAATATGCCCGTCTGGGGCCGAGTGCGATGCAGAGTGAACAACCAGCGCAGCAACAGGGGTAAAGGAGATAGTCATGTTTGATTATGAAACATTACGCTTCATCTGGTGGCTGCTGATGGGCGTCATTCTGGTGGTCTTTATGGTCACCGACGGATTTGATATGGGGATCGGTTGTCTGCTGCCACTGGTGGCGCGTGACGATGATGAACGCCGAATAGTGATCAACAGCGTTGGCGCTCACTGGGAGGGCAACCAGGTCTGGCTGATCCTCGCTGGTGGGGCATTATTTGCTGCCTGGCCCAGAGTCTATGCTGCGGCGTTTTCCGGCTTTTATGTGGCGATGATCCTGGTACTGTGCTCGCTGTTCTTCCGCCCGTTAGCTTTTGATTATCGCGGCAAAATAGCGGATGCCCGCTGGCGCAAAATGTGGGATACCGGTCTGGTCATTGGTAGTCTGGTCCCGCCCGTGGTCTTTGGTATTGCGTTCGGTAACTTGTTACTTGGCGTGCCGTTTAGCTTCACACCACAATTACGCGTGGAGTATCTCGGTAGCTTCTGGCAGTTGCTGACGCCATTCCCCTTACTGTGTGGCTTGCTCAGTCTGGGTATGGTGATTTTGCAAGGGGGCGTCTGGTTACAGCTAAAAACCGTCGGCGCTATTCATCTGCGTTCGCAACTGGCGACCAAACGCGCCGCACTGCTGGTGATGCTCTGCTTTCTGCTGGCGGGTTACTGGCTGTGGGTCGGCATTGATGGTTTTGTGTTACTCGCCCAGGATGTCAACGGTCCGTCCAATCCATTGATGAAAATGGTGGCGATACTGCCAGGAGCCTGGATGAATAACTTCGTCGAATCGCCTGTCTTGTGGATCTTCCCACTGCTCGGCTTCTTCTGCCCGTTACTGACGGTGATGGCAATTTATCGTGGTCGCCCCGGTTGGGGATTTCTGATGGCGTCATTGATGCAATTTGGCGTGATTTTCACCGCTGGCGTTACGTTATTTCCATTTGTTATGCCTTCGAGTATCAGTCCGATATCCAGCCTGACGCTGTGGGACAGTACCTCCAGCCAACTGACACTTAGCATTATGTTAGTAATTGTACTGATATTTTTGCCATTAGTGTTGCTCTACACTCTATGGAGCTACTACAAAATGTGGGGTCGAATGACGACTGAAACTCTTCGCCGTCACGATAGTGAGCTGTACTAAGGAGGGATGATCAATGTGGTATTTATTGTGGTTCGTCGGCATTTTGTTGATGTGTTCGCTCTCTACCGTCGTGTTGGTCTGGCTGGAACCGCGTCTGAAGGGATGACTGGACGCACAACGAACATAGGCCGGATAAGAGGCGTTAGCGTCATATCCGGCAATAATGCGAAACATGAAAAACGGAAACCTGGCGATGAAAGCGATTTTAATCCCCTTTTTCTCTCTTTTGCTTCCGTTAACACCGCTACCTGCTTTTGCTCAGGGGGCGCCGGAACTGAAGCTGGAAAGTGTGGTGATTGTGAGCCGTCATGGTGTGCGAGCACCCACCAAATCTACGCAACTCATGCAGGAAGTTACGCCAGACACCTGGCCTGGCTGGCCGGTGAAACTGGGGTGGCTGACACCACGAGGCGGTGAGCTGATCTCTTATCTCGGACATTACCAACGCCAACGCCTGGTAGCTGACGGTTTGCTGGCAAAAAATGGTTGCCCGAAAGCTGGGCAGGTTGAAATTATTGCCGATGTCGACGAGCGCACTCGTAAAACAGGCGAAGCCTTTGCTGCCGGGCTGGCTCCCGACTGTGCAATAACCGTACATACTCAGTCAGACACTTCCCGGCCCGATCCGTTATTTAATCCCCTGAAAACCGGTGTTTGCCAACTGGATAACGTGAATGTGACTGAGGCGATTCTCAGCAGGGCAGGCGGCTCTCTCGTTGATTTTACCGATCATCGGCAAACGGCATTTCACGAACTGGAGCGGGTACTCAATTTTCCGCAATCAAGTCTGTGCCTCAAACGAGAGAAACAAGACGAAAGCTGTTCGTTCACGCGGGCATTACCCTCTGAACTCAAGGTGAGTGCTGATAACGTCTCATTAACGGGGGCGGTAAGTCTCGCATCCATGCTGACGGAGATATTTCTCCTGCAACAGGCGCAGGGAATGCCGGAGCCTGGCTGGGGACGAATTACTGATTCACACCAGTGGAACACCTTGCTAAGTCTGCATAATGCGCAGTTTTATTTGCTGCAGCGGACACCAGAGGTTGCCCGTAGTCGCGCCACGCCGTTGTTAGATTTGGTCCTGACGGCGCTGACGCCAAATAACACGCAACAACAGGTTTATGGCGTGACATTACCCACTTCACTGCTATTTATTGCCGGACACGATACTAATCTGGCGAATCTGGGGGGCGCGTTAGCGCTTAACTGGACGCTACCAGGCCAGCCGGATAATACCCCACCGGGTGGCGAGTTGGTTTTTGAACGCTGGCGGCGACTTAGTGATAACAGCCAGTGGATTCAGGTATCGCTGGTATTCCAGACCTTACAGCAGATGCGTGACAAAACGCCGCTATCGCTAAAAACGCCACCTGGAGAGGTGAAACTGACACTGGCAGAATGTGAGGAGAGAAACGTACAGGGCATGTGTTCACTGGCGGATTTTACGCAAATCGTGAATGAAGCGCGCATTCCGGCATGTAGCTTACATCAGGACAAATAAACATTTGCCGCTGAGGGGCCACGCAGGCCATTGATGCGGCAAAATTCCACACGTAACCCAGGTGTGAGCACTTCTGCGTCGCGGGGAGTGAATGCGGAAATATGGACCTGGACTTCTTTACGACCGTCGGAGGGGATAATGAATCCTTTGCCGCTTTTGCGATCAAAGGTTTTGACAATTCCTGTCATTTTACGGGACAAACAAATTCCTTACTAAAAATACTGCGCTGCACTATACGGTTTTAATAAAATAAAACCAGCGATATTTAAGACCGCCGGACGGCTAAAATAAAATTTGCTTAATTATGTGTATCATGCGTTAATAGCTGCTTCGGTTTGAAAGACAGACGGCATACAAAGTAGTTTACTAAAGCAGTTCTCATTATCAGGCATTATCCCCTTCTTTTGAGTCTCTCTCCTGAACACTAAGTAGTTTCTGTATTAAAGCCCTGTTTGCCGAAAGGCCCAAAATGAAGGAAGTAAAATATGTCTAATAAAATGACTGGTTTAGTAAAATGGTTTAACGCAGATAAAGGTTTTGGCTTTATCACTCCTGATGATGGCAGCAAGGACGTTTTCGTTCATTTCACCGCCATCCAGAGCAATGAGTTCCGCACTCTGAATGAAAATCAGAAAGTCGAATTTTCTATTGAGCAGGGGCAACGTGGTCCCTCGGCAGCGAACGTTGTTACGCTCTAAGGTTGCCGTTATTACTCAGCATCTCCATTTCCGCTGTCCATGTTGTCATGGTTCACAGTACCGCACATCGGCATTCGATGTGACGGAGCGAAACCCTTTGGGCGCAAAGTGTATTTTCTGTAAATCGACGATGATCACGTTTGATAACATCGCATTGCAGATACGCACTGACCATGTGCCGCTGGATTTCACCAAATAATATCAGGCTCCCTCGTGGAGCCTTTTTTATATCTGGCTTATTTTTCTTCAACTCTGTATGTATAATAAGCGATAACCTGTTGATTATTGAATCTTTCAGGGAGATGGCTTATAACATTTCTTACCTGACCAGGTACCGGGAACCAACACCTTACTGGCGTGTTGCTGTCTTTTAAGACCAGAAGAGGTTAACAGTGAATATTGAAGAGCTAAAAAAACAAGCTGAAACGGAAATCTCAGATTTTATCGCGCAAAAAATCGCCGAGTTTAACAAGAACACAGGGAAAGAAGTCTCTGAAATTTGCTTCACCGCGCGGGAGAAAATGACCGGGCTTGAAAGTTATAATGTCAAAATCAAAATAATGTGATTTTGTGAACATCACCCCGTGCGAGGTGATGTTCCGCTTGTTGCTATTTTAATGACCAATCATTGGCGCTTGCGGAATTAAGCGTCGGTACAATTCTTCTGGCACCGGGCTTTGCCATACGCCCGCATACATCGCATAACCAATCACCGCAAACATAATCCCCAGAACCAGTAGCGTCATTAACCAGCCAGACAACGCAAAGGTCTTTTTATTTGCCGCAGGTTTTTGCAGCGAAAAGGTCAATGTTGAGGCCACCGGACATGACTCTACGCAGGTCATACAACCGGTACACTCCACTGTTCGTACCTGGATTAATTTATCGACCGGGATACGTGATGGGCAATTTTTCGCACATTTACCGCAGTCGATACAGCTTTCTGCATTGCGACGAATCTTAAACGGCGATAATAGCGAAACCAGTCCCATCAGCGCGCCATACGGGCAGAGGTAACGACACCAGACATGGCGAATAAACAGGCTTGCAATTAACAAAACCGTTACGCTGATTAATGTCGCTTTCCCCATATGGCGAAAGAAATCGAGCATTTTAACGTCCATCACCACGCTATAAGGCGATAGCATGAAATAGTGAATCGCCTGGGCGGGCATGAATAACGCGATATAGAGAAAAAAACTCAACAGTAAATATTTCACCGTGCGCAGAGGAATATCCAGCCAGCGGGGAAGGGCAAATTGTCGACCAAACAGTTTTTTCCCGAGATCGCCAATTAATTCAGAGAGCGTACCAACCGGGCATAGCCACGAACAAAAGGCTTTTTTCAGCAGCAAGCTGATAATGATAAAAGCGACCAGCAACAGCATTGCGGCGGCGTGCACGGAAGGTAACTGACCTGTTTCAAGGCTATATTTCAGATTCATCAGACCGGCAATCGGTAGCCAACCTTCGATGCCACCAGGCCTTGCGACAAAAGGCGTATTTCCGCCCGTTTCGTAATAGCGCACCCAGTACCAGAAGGTGACGGCAATATAAATATTGATTGCTAACAGTAATAATTGCGTCGCTTTACGCCAGGTAGCGGCGTTGCGCCAGTCATTCCACGGTAATTTGCCGCCCGTCGTGCCTGGCCGCCGCTGCCAGCGGGTTCTTTTTTTCTCTGCCATGTTTTTGCCAGCCCGTTAAGTTGCATGCTAAATGCCACTATTCTAAATATTCTTAACTGGCTGATATTGATTCAAATCGCGTTCAGGTCTTTCTTATTCAACCACGCTTCCAGAGCGGCAACACTGCGTGTAATTTCTTCGTGTGGGAGGGGCGCAGATAATGGCTGCTGCTCCAGTTGCGCGCATAGCTGGCTGGCGCTATGCATTCCCAGACTCGCGCAGCTGCTTTTTAGCTGGTGCGCGGCACGTTTAATTTTTTCGCCGTCCTGCCTGGCGCGGGCTGCGTCTATTTCATCGAGAAGGGGCAGGGTATGTTGTTTAAATAATGTCAGCCATTCGTGGATTTTCTCCACGCCCATTAACTGCGCATCTTCATTGAGTTGCGATACATCCAGTGGTTGATGGTCAGGTGTTTGCAGGTGCAGATAGTGCGCCAGTAACTGGCCAAGCACTTCACGCGGCACTGGTTTAGGGATAATTCCGCGAAATAGCGAACTGGTACGCTGGCGCAAAGTTTCGTCGATAACGTGGGCGCTAAAGCCAATCAAAACCAGCGACGGATAGTGCTGTGCCAGTTGCCGGGCAAGGGTAATGCCGTCAATATCCGGCAGATCAAAATCCACCAGTGCGGCAGCAAACGGTTCACTATCTTGCAGTGTTTCTAAAACCTGAGCGGCATTTCCCACGGCAACGACCTGCGCACCACTGCTGTTCAGCATCTCGACGGTAATTCGCTGGGTTAGCGGGTTATCTTCAATTAACAGCAACCGTAAACCGTCCAGACGCACTGCCTGATTGACTGTTTTGGGCGCGGGCGCAGTAGCAACACGTAACGGCAACCGTAAACAAAAACAGCTTCCAACCTCCGGCGTGCTGGTGGCGCTCAATTCGCCGCCCATCGCCTGAGCCAGACTGCTACTGATAGTCAGCCCCAGCCCGGTGCCGCCGCGTTTGCCGCTCACCTGAACAAATGGCTGGAAGATTTCTGCCAGTTTCGCGGGATCAATACCGCAGCCGCTGTCTTCCACTTCGACCAGCCATTGCTCGCCATCAGTGCGGCTGTGCAGGATAATCTGCCCCTCGTCGGTGAAACGCAGAGCATTACTCAACAAATTGGTAATAACCTGGCGAATGCGTCGCGGATCGCCCATTAATGCGGTTGGTACATCGTCGGCAATTGCCGTTACCAGTCGAATCGGACGACCTTTCACCCGTCCGCTCATTAATTGCAGGGTACTTTCCAGCAGTGGGCGCGGTTCAAAGGGTTCATCGCTGACCGAAACATTCTTGCCACCTGCTTCGATAGCCGAATAATCGAGAATATCGTTAAGGATGGTCAGCAATGATTCGCCAGAGTCGGTAATCGCCCGCAAATCATCACGCTGGGCATTAAGTGCCGGGTTATCTGCCAGCAACTGCGCGGTGCCGAGAATACCGTACAGCGGCGTGCGGATCTCATGGCTCATTGCCGCCAGAAACGCTGATTTTGCCTGACTGGCTTTTTCTGCTTCCGCTCGTGCCTGTCGGTGTTCTACCACCAGTTCTTGTAATTCGGCCGTACGCGCTTTGACCTGCGCCGCCAGCTGTTCGCGGTGGCGATTCAGCGCATGAACACTGCTGCGAAACGCGTCCATCAGCCGCCCAATGGTATCCAGCTCCCGCACGCCAGCGGTTTCCGGGAAAGGGGAGTCGATATCGCCGTCCAGCAAGCGTTGCAACGCCTGGGTTTGCTCGGCAAGTGGGCGCGTGACTGAGCGATACACCACGCGCCAGAGGATCAGAATCAGTGCGCAAAGTGAAACCATCCCCAGCAATAACAGGCTGTATTGCCCGCGTGTGCTTGCTTTTTCCAGATGCGCGAGCCCGCTCTGATTACGCTGTTCAATAGTGTCGACCAGCTGACTGACTTCGCTACTAAACTGCGCGAACTGGGCGATGTTGTTTTGGGCGAGAGTTTGCAGGCGATTACTGATTTCACTGTCCTGCTGATACAGCGCCAGCAAATCGCTATATCGACTAACGGTAGTTAACGTTGTCGCGACCTGAGCTCGAATTCCCGGATCTTCAATACGTATTTGCCGACGTTGCAGAATTTTCACCGCATTATTGAGCTGCGCTTCCAGCGCTAACGCATTTTTCTGGATCTGCTCCAGCCCCAGATTCATCACCATTTGCTGCACCCGCAGGGCGCTAAGGCGCAGTTCATTCATCTGGTTAACGTACTCAAGATCGATATCAATTAGCCTATCGAGTGCGCTTTCGGCGGCCTGGCGCTGATGTTGTTCGATCAAATCGTAAATCCCTGCCTGGGTAGCTCCGGCTGAGGTTGCTGCATTATTCGCCTGACCTTGCGCCAGGCGCGCGATCTCATCGGAGGCGGCGACTATCTGCTGACTGAGTTGCTGTTGTTGCTGGCGCAGTTGCAAACGCTGCCCCACCAGCTCCCCTTGTTGACGTAACGAACGGGAGATCTCCTGCTCCTGCTGTTCAATCGCGGTGGTGTCAAAACCTTGTTCCCGTAACGCTTGCAGCAACGCGTTAATCTTCAGGCTTTGTGCGGTGAGCATTCGCCCCTGCGCCTGCCACATCTTTTCGTTATCGGCACTGGTCAGGTTCTGCGCGGCGAAAAGTTCCCAGGCGCTGGCTTCGCTCAACTGGCGCGCCATATTCATGGTAGGAATCAATGCCTGAGTATTGGCTTTTTCCACCTCACTGACAAAACGCAGGTTGTACCATCCCACCAGGGTACTGGTCAGTGTTAACAGCGCCATCAGGGCAAAGCCCATCCAGAGTCTTCGGGTCAGGGTTAAATTCACGGTCGGTGTACTTAAGGTGAATAAGTTGTATATTTAAAATCTCTTTTATTATCAATGGATTAATGTAGGCAGGTCATTATTAGTCAAAATAAAATCATTTGTCGATTTCAATTTTGTCCCATTCCCGTCCACGGCTGTCCCTATACCGCGCCGCCATTGAGTCTGATTTATGCCCGAGAAGACGTTGAGCAAACTTATCGCCAATCTGGTTCCGGTATAGCCTCGCTGACAGGCTACGCAGTTCATGGAATGTTGGCGGGTTTCCATCAAATGAGAGTCCAGATGCATTTCTCGCCTTTGTAAAATACTTTGATACTGTTTTCGGGGAAAGCGGATCGTGATGCTTTGATGCGATTATAGTTTCACTGCTGCTGGCCTCCCTGCATTTCTGTAGTGTATCAGCCAATGATATATTGAGCGCGTCAATCGTTAGCGTTAGCGGAATGGCGAGTTTAGCCCCTGTTTTACTCTGTTCAATGTGAAGATGGTTGTCGTTTATGTCTGACCATTTCATTCTGCACAAATCGCCGACTCTCTGCCCTGTAACGACGGCCAAATCCATCGTCAGCCTTAGCCAGATAGGGAGAGGTTCGGCTGCATGGTAAATCTCGACATACTCATTAGCTGTCAGCCTTGAGCGCCTTACTTCTGACTTTGCTGTACGGGTTGCTGTTACCGGATTCGTTGCCACATGCCCCTCGGCTATTGCTTCACGAAAAACGTCAACAAGGGTTGACCTGATTAATTTTGCGGAAGCTGCTTTACCTTCTGCTACGTAGGTGTTTAGCATTGCTGCCACTTCTTTCGTTGATATGTCAGTGAGCGGTTTGTCCGGCAATTTTCTTCGGATTGCCCTGATTTTGCTGGCGTAGTCGAGTAGAGTTTTCGGCCTGATACTGTAGTGGCACACTGAATTTGGCCACCTGAACAGAGGTGATATGCTCACCTCAGAACAACACAGGTGCTCCAATGAAAAAAAGAAATTTCAGCGCAGAGTTTAAACGCGAATCCGCTCAACGGGTTGTTGACCAGAACTACACGGTGGCAGATGCCGCCAAAGCTATGGATGTCGGCCTTTCCACAATGACAAGACATTGTCAAATCTGTCCGACGTTGCGGTACGAGGTTTAAAGAAGCGATGAGGTTTAATTAAATAAGATGACACAAATTTCCCTGTGGCTTTATCCTTCGCAAAAATAACAAATGTTTTACCAATGCAGCTTTCATCAATATATTTTGAAAATGACACCACGCCGTCCTGATTTACAGTCAGCGAATTGTCTCCCGCATTGGTGACAACACTCCAGTCCAACGTATTATTATTGACAACATCATTGTCAACCACCATCTGAAATGTCGCACCTGGAAATAATGTTTTCGGGAATGAACCATTAGCCATGTCTTTTTTTATATCGAAAACATGGTGACTCACTAGAACACCGGTAATTTTTGGCATAAAAAACTCCTTATTTGTTTAATTGAAATGCGATCAATAAATTCGATCGCCAGAGAGATATTATTACTTTTACAAGAATAAATGTTGTTATTTGTTTATTATAAAACAATCATCACCCAGAAAAGAAAAAGATGCAGCTCGTTAACAAAAACCTTTGTGGCATATTAAGGTTGTGTCGCGTTAACGGTGGAAAGTCAGCAAAAGTTGTATTGCTGATTTTTCATACAGTCAGCAGATAAAATTGTTCCGTGGGTGACAATCCATCACCCTGAGGATGCTGATATTGCCCCTTGCGCATCATGTGGATTAATTCAACGC
This sequence comes from Escherichia whittamii, assembly GCF_014836715.1. Lineage (GTDB taxonomy): Bacteria > Pseudomonadota > Gammaproteobacteria > Enterobacterales > Enterobacteriaceae > Escherichia > Escherichia whittamii. The sequence goes on along the minus strand of NZ_JACSQI010000011.1, from coordinate 32,056 downwards.
CGGCCAGTATCGTAGCCGTTCCATGAAATAGGTGTGCAAGTTCTCCGGTTGCTCACGGGCTACCTGTTCTGCAATTACCGGTATTTTCATCCGCTCTTTGTAGGCAACGCCGCTGGCAGCCAGGTCAGTGCTAAGTCTGATGCGTTGTCAGAATAGCTTCGCAAACACCATGAACGTGCAAAAACCAAATATGTAGAACGCAATGTTCAACAGATCTCTTTGCATAGACTCATCTCATAATTAACAAATCATAACTGACATTAGTGCAATGCAGGGCAAGTTGCATCTTGTTCGACATTGCTACGTCTGGAGAAAATTAAATGACAGACATTACCTACCATGATTCTCATGTTAACCATAGGTCTTTTCAGCCTCACGCCTTACAGCAATTGCATCATCGAGACTCTTAAAGTATCCGAGATCAATGCGCTTCCCTGTGTCGCTAATATATGCCACTTTTTATGGGTATTATGCCATGAAACCCCAGCGCACCCAGATGTATTGTTTGTGTATTTAGATTTGTTTTTTAGGTTTTCACCGAGACTAACGAGACGCAGGTTGTCTATTGAATTATTTAACCCATTACCATCTTTATGGTCAATTTGCATTCCGGAAGGGATTTCACTATAAAACATTTTCCATATTATGCAATGGTCGGTGTATTTTTCATCTAACTCTTCAACATCATCTTATACAATTATTGAAGGCTCAAGTGATATGTTTACCGCTGTTGGTTCTACGTTTTCAGACAGTAGAAAATGGGGGGGGGAATAACAAAGAACATATTTTCACCTTCTAATGTAACTCTAAACAATTGCATCATCCAAAATAACAACCTCGTAGATGAACAAATTGGAGAACTTCTTGTCAACTCAGTAACGAATGTAAGGTTAGTTAATTGCACTCTTACTAGTGGCAGGGTGGCAGATATTGTCATTCTTGATAATATAGGTGGTGGTGCTAGTGCATATCTATATAATACAGTCATTAATGGAGGGGCGATCGTAGGCCCAACAAACTGCAGGCTCATAAATAATGATTCACCAAGCCATCCAGATAAACAAACAGGAATAATTATCATTCCTGATGGATCTGCATCAATACAAATCCCTCTAACAATAAAATCAATTAAAAATACATCGTCTATTGGTGTGATTGCGACATCAACTGATGTTGCAACAAATATTTCAACAGGCGTCGTCGATAATACTATAAAAATAACAAGAAACAACACTTCTGGCGAAGTGGCCTGTAGCTTTTTTGCTTATCTTATTCAGTAATAAAACAGACATTCATTTTGGATGCCTGTTTTTATTGTTATCCCTAAACAAACTACTCAGGAGGTGGTCTTTTACTGTTATCCATGAAGAACATTTTTAATATTTAACCTTTCGTTTGTTTTTTTAATATCAAATGCCCTGCTTTAACTGATGGAACTTCAATTAAAACATATGAAATATACGCAAGAAATATTGATAAAACGGTCATCATAGAGAACATCGATAATCCTGAAAATCCTATTTTTAATAGGTGTGAATATACACATGTAGCAATTATCACATGATACAAATAAACTGAGTATGATATATCACCAAGAAAAACCAATGGCTTAATCTCGGTAATTTTGTTATTTTTCTCGTACATAACAACCCCTAGAACAATCATTAGAGAGTAAAGCCCGTATTGCAGTGGACCATGCCCAGCGTTTACTCCTGATTGTATTGTTATAAATCCAATTGATATAAGTAAAAATGATATTGCGATAGAATATTTATTTAATTTTAAATAATTTCTAATCTTATAAATAAACATTCCATATATAAAGTCTATAACCATTATATTTCCTGGGACATTCAATATCCCTGCTCCATTTTTAAATTGTTCCTGATGGAAAATGTTTATTGATTTGTTGAAAATAAGCTGTATTGATATCATAGCAAATATTGCAATTGTTGATGTAAACATAATGCGATGTTTATGTGATAAAAACATACCTATTAGAAATATTATATAAAAATATATCTCGTATGTTAATGTCCATGCGGTAAACAGTACACCATAACCAAAGTAAGGTGCATTATATTGATAATCAGGGTGGATCATCATAAATGAACTAAAAATCTCATGGTAAGAATATTTTATTGGAGAGAAAACAATCAAAATAGAGAGTGCTATGAAATAAGCGGGGTATATTCTGAAAAATCTTTTTATGATATATCCTTTAACAGTTGAATTGTCTTTTTTTTCTGTTGAAAGAGAAATAATATATCCACTAATTATAAAAAATATATCAACACCGAAAGAACCATTGCTAAAAAATTTTTGACCCAACATGGCCATGGGTAAAAAATTATCTAAAAATTCTCTAAAGTGGAAGAATACAACGTATAAAGCAGATACCCCCCTTAAATATTGTATCCCTACATCTTGTTTTGTGCTAAATTTCATCTCGGCTACTATCCTGTTGTTCTGTTTATGCAAATGTCGCGATATTATCAATTTTTGTGGATGCCTCCAAATTTTCCTTATGGTTCTGCGTTCGTCTAGTGTGGAAATAAAGTTGAGAGGAAAGTGCGCAGCCATTTTTCTCTAGCTAATGTCTAATCATTTCCCATCAAGCCAGTCCGCCCACCACTGCAGCATTTCTCTGCGCTTATCTAGATACTGAGCATGGTTGTAAATTCAGCTAACCCAGTGCGTTGACAAAAAATTAGCGCAAGAAGACAAAAAATCACCTTGCGCTAATGCTCTGTCTCAGGTCACTAAAGATATCTAACTCATTGATTTATAGTGATTCAAAATGTAGTGTTTTGCTGCGTCTTGTAGTCTATTATTTAACCATAACTTCTTATAATGCTATGATTTTTAAATGATTTGTGTGATTTTGTCATCCTTTGGGTGAAAAAGGTTGAGTCGCAAAGCGGAATGCATCTAGCATAAAGCCTTATTATTGATGAGGCTATCATGCGCGTACTGCTTTTGTTACTTCTTCCCTTTTTTGTGCTGCCAGCCTTTGCGGGCGATAACCTGTTGCGCTGGCATGATGCGCAGCATTTCAAGGTGCAACCTGTTATGCCGTTAAAGGCAAATCGTCCCTGGAAGTTGTGTGCGCTTTATCCCAGCCTGAAAGATTCATACTGGTTATCGTTGAACTATGGAATGCAGGAGGCTGCTCGTCGCTACGGTGTGGATTTAAAAGTGCTGGAGGCAGGTGGTTACAGCCAGTTAGCTACTCAGCAGGCGCAAATCGACCAGTGTAAACAATGGGGCGCAGAGGCGATTTTGCTCGGCAGCAGTACGATGTCATTTCCCGATCTGCAAAAGCAGGTAGCTAATCTGCCGGTGATCGAACTGGTGAATGCTATTGACGACTCACAGATAAAAAGCCGCGTTGGTGTGCCCTGGTTTCAGATGGGCTATCAACCAGGGCGATATCTGGTGCAATGGAGCCACGGAAAACCACTGAACGTGCTGTTGATGCCTGGCCCCGATAACGCCGGGGGCAGTAAGGAGATGGTAGAGGGTTTCCGCGCAGCCATTGCCGGAAGCCCGGTGCGTATTGTCGATATTGCGCTCGGCGACAACGATATTGAAATCCAGCGTAACCTGTTGCAGGAAATGCTGGAGCGCCATCCAGAAATCGACGTCGTTGCCGGAACGGCCATTGCGGCAGAGGCGGCAATGGGCGAAGGGCGTAACCTGAAAACGCCGCTTACTGTGGTGTCGTTTTATCTTTCACATCAGGTGTATCGTGGGCTGAAGCGGGGGAGAGTGATTATGGCTGCCAGCGATCAAATGGTCTGGCAGGGGGAACTGGCAGTTGAGCAGGCCATCAGGCAATTACAGGGACAATCGGTGTCCGATAATGTCAGCCCACCGATTTTAGTCCTGACGCCGAAAAATGCTGACCGTGAACATATCCGCCGCTCGCTGTCGCCAGGGGGATTTCGCCCGGTCTATTATTATCAGCACACATCAGCAGCTAAGAAATAACCTTCGCCATGTTGCGTCACCAGTAAATCTGCACTGAGTTTATGGCGTAAACGACGAATTAACACATCGACGGTGCGCAGGTCAGGGTTTTCCACCCGACGCGCAGAAAGCATACGCAGCAGACGTTCACGGCTGAGAATTTCGCCCGGATTGGTCACAAACGCCACCAGCATTTCATACTCTGCGCGGGTCAGTTTAATCGGCTCGCCATCCCGTTCCAGCGTATGACGCGACACATTCAGGCAATAACCGGCAAAGCGATAGCAGTTGTCCTGAGTGAGCGGTTGAGCCTGTCGCGCGAGGTCGATGCGCCAGAGCAGATTTTTCACCCGCACCACCAGTTCGCGCAGTTCCAGCGGTTTGGTGACGTAATCGTCTGCGCCCATTTCCAGCCCAACAATACGGTCTATCCGATCGCTGCGTCCGGTAACCAGAATAATACCCACCGTTGAGCGTTCTCGCAGGGCGCGGGTTAACATCAGGCCATTTTCATCGGGCAAATTGATATCCAGCAGAATTAAATCCACTGGTTGATTTTGCATAATTTCCCGCAGCCCGGCACCGCTCGCCGTAACGGAAACGGTATACCCCTCCTGAGTGAAGTAGGTTTGTAATCGCGCCTGGGTAACCGGCTCATCTTCAACAATAACAATGTGATGTGGCATCAGAGGGTTTTACTCATTCTGTTCATATCTGTTCATATTCTGCCGTAAGCCGTTCATCCTGACCAGTGCCGCTGTTCATATTTACTCATTAAGATCGCTTCACTAAACCATAATTTTACAGGGGCTATTATGCGGAAACTCTGGAACACGCTACGCCGACCCAGTGCTCGTTGGTCGGTACTGGCGCTGGTCGCTATTGGGATTGTGATTGGCATTGCGCTGATTGTGTTGCCACACGTTGGGATCAAAGTCACCAGCACAACTGAATTTTGTGTCAGTTGCCACAGTATGCAACCGGTCTATGAAGAATATAAACAGTCGGTGCATTTCCAGAACGCCTCCGGCGTGCGAGCTGAATGCCATGACTGCCATATCCCGCCGGATATTCCAGGCATAGTGAAGCGTAAACTGGAAGCGAGCAACGACATCTACCAGACCTTTATTGCCCACTCCATTGATACACCTGAGAAATTCGAAGCCAAACGCGCGGAACTTGCCGAGCGTGAATGGGCGCGAATGAAAGAAAACAACTCGGCAACCTGCCGCTCCTGCCATAACTACGATGCGATGGATCATGCGAAGCAGCATCCGGAAGCGGCTCGTCAGATGAAGGTGGCAGCGAAAGATAATCAATCCTGCATCGACTGTCATAAAGGTATTGCCCACCAGTTACCGGATATGAGTAGCGGCTTCCGTAAGCAATTCGATGAGCTGCGCGCCAGTGCTAATGACAGTGGTGACACGTTGTACTCCATTGATATCAAGCCGATTTATGCGGCGAAAGGCGATAAAGAAGCGTCTGGTTCTCTGCTGCCTGCTTCGGAAGTGAAAGTCCTTAAACGTGACGGCGACTGGCTGCAAATTGAAATCACCGGCTGGACGGAAAGCGCCGGACGTCAGCGAGTACTCACCCAGTTCCCTGGCAAACGCATCTTTGTTGCTTCGATTCGTGGCGATGTTCAGCAGCAGGTGAAAACGCTGGAGAAAACCACCGTTGCCGACACCAATACCGAGTGGAGCAAGTTGCAGGCCACCGCGTGGATGAAGAAAGGCGACATGGTGAACGATATCAAACCGATCTGGGCTTATGCGGATTCGCTGTACAACGGCACCTGTAACCAGTGCCACGGTGCACCGGAAATCTCCCACTTTGACGCTAACGGTTGGATCGGCACGCTCAACGGCATGATTGGTTTTACCAGCCTTGATAAACGTGAAGAACGCACCCTGCTGAAATATCTGCAAATGAATGCATCTGACACCGCAGGTAAAGCTCACGGCGATAAGAAGGAAGAAAAATAATGAACAATAACGATCTCTTTCAGGCATCACGTCGGCGTTTTCTGGCACAACTCGGCGGCTTAACTGTCGCCGGGATGCTGGGGCCGTCATTGTTAACGCCGCGCCGCGCGAATGCGGCGCAAGCGGCTACCGAGGCCGCCACCTCGAAAGAGGGCATTCTGACCGGGTCGCACTGGGGGGCTATTCGCGCGACGGTGAAGGATGGTCGCTTTGTGGCAGCAAAACCGTTCGAACTGGATAAATACCCGTCGAAAATGATTGCCGGATTGCCGGATCACGTACACAACGCGGCGCGTATTCGTTACCCGATGGTACGCGTGGACTGGCTGCGTAAGCGCCATCTGAGTGATACCTCCCAGCGTGGCGATAACCGCTTCGTACGCGTGAGCTGGGATGAAGCCCTCGACATGTTCTATGAAGAGCTGGAACGCGTACAGAAAACTCACGGGCCGAGTGCCTTGCTGACCGCCAGTGGTTGGCAATCGACGGGGATGTTCCATAACGCTTCGGGGATGCTGGCGAAAGCTATTGCTTTACATGGTAATAGCGTTGGTACGGGTGGGGATTACTCCACCGGTGCTGCGCAGGTGATCCTGCCGCGTGTCGTTGGCTCAATGGAAGTGTATGAACAGCAAACCTCCTGGCCGCTGGTCTTGCAGAACAGCAAAACCATTGTGCTGTGGGGCTCCGATTTGCTGAAAAACCAGCAGGCAAACTGGTGGTGCCCGGATCACGATGTTTATGAATATTACGAGCAGTTGAAGGCGAAAGTTGCCGCAGGTGAAATTGAGGTCATTAGCATTGATCCGGTTGTCACTTCAACCCATGAGTATCTGGGGCGTGAGCATGTGAAACACATTGCGGTTAACCCGCAAACTGACGTGCCGTTGCAACTGGCGCTGGCGCATACGCTGTACAGCGAAAACCTGTACGACAAAAACTTCCTCGCCAACTACTGCGTGGGCTTTGAACAGTTCCTGCCGTATCTGTTGGGCGAGAAAGACGGTCAGCCGAAAGATGCCGCATGGGCTGAAAAACTGACTGGTATTGATGCCGAAACCATTCGCGGGCTGGCGCGGCAGATGGCGGCCAACAGAACGCAGATTATTGCTGGCTGGTGCGTACAGCGAATGCAGCACGGTGAACAGTGGGCGTGGATGGTTGTGGTTCTGGCGGCGATGCTGGGACAAATTGGCCTGCCGGGCGGTGGTTTTGGTTTTGGCTGGCACTATAACGGTGCAGGCACGCCGGGGCGTAAAGGCGTCATTCTGAGCGGTTTCTCCGGCTCAACGTCGATTCCGCCTGTCCACGACAACAGCGACTACAAAGGCTACAGCAGCACCATTCCGATTGCCCGTTTTGTTGATGCGATCCTCGAACCGGGGAAAGTAATCAACTGGAACGGTAAATCGGTAAAACTGCCGCCACTGAAAATGTGTATTTTTGCCGGAACTAACCCGTTCCATCGCCATCAGCAGATCAACCGCATTATTGAAGGCTGGCGCAAGCTGGAAACGGTTATCGCCATAGATAACCAATGGACCTCAACCTGCCGCTTTGCCGATATCGTGCTGCCTGCGACCACGCAGTTTGAGCGTAACGATCTCGACCAGTACGGCAACCACTCCAACCGTGGCATTATCGCCATGAAACAGGTCGTGCCGCCGCAGTTCGAGGCGCGCAACGACTTTGATATTTTCCGCGAGCTGTGCCGTCGCTTTAATCGCGAAGAAGCCTTTACCGAAAGGCTGGACGAAATGGGCTGGCTGAAACGCATCTGGCAGGAAGGGGTACAACAGGGCAAAGGACGCGGCGTTCATCTGCCCGCGTTTGATGACTTCTGGAATAACAAAGAGTACGTCGAGTTTGACCATCCGCAGATGTTTGTTCGCCACCAGGCATTCCGCGAAGATCCGGATCTCGAACCGCTGGGCACGCCGAGTGGCCTGATTGAGATCTACTCGAAAACCATTGCCGACATGAACTATGACGATTGTCAGGGACATCCGATGTGGTTTGAGAAAATCGAACGTTCCCACGGTGGACCCGGCTCACAGAAGTATCCGTTGCATCTGCAATCTGTGCATCCCGATTTCCGACTGCACTCGCAGTTATGTGAGTCGGAAACTCTGCGTCAGCAGTATACGGTAGCGGGTAAGGAGCCAGTATTTATTAGCCCGCAGGATGCCAGCGCGCGCGGTATTCGTAACGGTGATGTGGTGCGTGTCTTTAACGCTCGTGGTCAGGTGCTGGCAGGGGCCGTGGTTTCTGACCGCTATGCACCCGGCGTGGCGCGAATTCACGAAGGGGCATGGTACGATCCAGATAAAGGCGGCGAGCCTGGTGCGCTGTGTAAATATGGTAACCCCAACGTGTTGACCATCGACATCGGTACTTCGCAGCTGGCGCAGGCGACCAGTGCGCACACTACGCTGGTGGAAATTGAGAAGTACAGCGGAACAGTGGAGCAGGTGACGGCGTTTAACGGCCCCGTTGAGATGGTGGCGCAGTGCGAATATGTTCCGGCGTCACAGGTGAAATCATGACTTCACTAACGGCGCAACAGATTGCCTGTGTTTACGCCTGGCTGGCGCAGTTGTTCTCCCGTGAACTGGATGATGAACAACTGACGCAAATTGCCAGTGCGCAGATGGCTGAATGGTTTTCTTTGCTGAAAAGCGAACCGCCGCTGGCTGCGGCAGTGAACGAACTGGAAGTAAAAATCGCCGCCTTGACGGTACGTGACGACGCCCGTCTGGAACTCGCCGCTGACTTTTGCGGCCTGTTTCTGATGACCGATAAACAAGCGGCACTGCCGTATGCTTCGGCCTACAAACAGGACGAGCAAGAGATTAGACGCTTGTTAGTTGAGGCAGGTATGGAAACCAGTGGCAATTTCAACGAACCGGCAGATCATCTGGCGATCTATCTGGAGTTGTTGAGTCATCTGTATTTTTCGCTCGGAGAGGGAACCGTTCCTGCGCAAAGAATCGACAGTTTGCGGCTAAAAACGCTGATGGCGCTGCGGCAATGGCTACCTGAGTTTGCTGCGCGTTGCCATCAGTATGATAGGTTTGGTTTTTACGCAGCATTAAGCCAATTGTTGCTTGCGATAACCACCAGAGATAATGCCGATTTGTAGGCCTGATAAGACGCGTTAAGCGTCGCATCAGGCATTATGGCAGAGCCGCCGGATGCGGCGTGAAAGCCTTATCCGGCCTACGGGAGTGATTTTGTAGGCCTGATAAGACGTGTTAAGCGTCGCATCAGGCATTATGGTACAGCCGCCGGATGCGGCGCGGACGCCTTATCCGGCCTACGGGAGTGATTTTGTAGGCCTGATAAGACGCGTTAAGCGTCGCCTCAGGCAACACACTCACGGATGAGCTACAAACCGGGAAAGCCGCTGGCGTAGCAGGCGGTTTTCCTGTTTCAGATGCGTAATATCATCCATTAACGTCAGCGCCATCGCGATCCCCGGCCAATCCAGCGCCAGTTCATTACGCAGCCGTACCGCCCGTTGTACGACGGTCGCGGCGTGATCATCAAACACCCAGGACGTAGCCTGAATCTCGCAGGGTTTAACCACGCCCAAACCGACAATTTCATTCAACTCCTCTTCAGAAACGCCGGTATGCAGGCAAAATTCGGTAATGGTAAAAGTCACCGTAACATGGGCCATTATGCTTTCCCCCAATCTTTGCGTGGATCAAAAGACGACTGGGCGTCTGCCAGTTGTTGCCACAATGCGGCAGTATTTTCATCCGGTTTCGGCGGCATGACGATTTTCAGCACCGCATACAAGTCACCAGTCTGTTTTTTGCTTACCAGACCTTTGCCTTTAACACGCAATCGTTGCCCGGCCTGACTGCCAGGCGGAATGGTCAACAAAATACTTTCTTTCAGCGTTGGCACTGTGACTTTAGCACCCAGCGCCGCTTCCCACGGGCTAACCGGCACCACAATTTCCAGATCCTGCCCGACAATATCAAACAACGGATGCGGGGCTATATGAATCACCAGCCACAGGTCGCCATTGGGACCGCCGTTTTCGCCTGGCGTCCCCTGGCCTTTCAGGCGGATACGTTGACCATTGCCGACACCAGCGGGGATCTTCACGTTCAGCGTTTTTGGTATTTCCTGTTCGATCATACCAAAGGCGTTATAAACCGGCAGGTTATAGCTGATGGTACGCTTGTGCTCACTCAGCGTTTCTTCAAGGAATACCGCAACTTCAATTTCAATATCGTGACCACGTGTGGCGGGGCGTTGACGACTCTGGCGGGCATGTTGGCCGAAAATTGACGAGAAGATATCTTCAAAATCTTCGGCATTGAAACTCTGACCGTCGCCATGCTGGAACTGACGGTTGAATTGCGGATCGTTGCGATGCTGCCACATCTGATCATATTCAGCGCGACGTTGTTCATCACTTAACACTTCCCAGGCTTCAGCGACCTCTTTGAAGCGGGCTTCGGCATCGGGCTCTTTGCTGACATCTGGATGGTATTTGCGGGCCAGTCGACGATAGGCGGTCTTGATTGTCTTGAGATCGTCCGTCGGTTTCACGCCCATGATGGCGTAATAATCCTTTAATTCCATAGCGTTATCTCGCGTAAATCAATACAGACAAAGGGAAACCCCTGACAAGGTATCAGTGTTAAGTGTAGGGGAAATCAGAAAAAATCGTAGGTCAGTGATAAAAACATAACTAAAAATGATATTTTCAGCCTGAATTTTGGCAGGTAAAAGAGGGGCGTTTAACCTTCATAGATGCCCCGTGACGACGTCGTCAGGGGGCTGAAAATGGGGATTTATCCCGCTTTTACCGCAGTGACCATCACTTCAACCAGAATCTCCTGGCGGGCCATCTCAGCCTGTACGGTAGCGCGAGCCGGGCTATATCCCTCTGGCAGCCAGCTAACCCATACGTCGTTGAAATCGGCAAAATCGCGGCTGATATCTTTCAGCCATACCTGAGCGGACAAGAGATGAAATTTATCACTGCCAGCTTCAGCAAGTAGTGCGTCGATTTTTTCCAGCACTTCGCGCGTTTGTTGCGCGATGTCAGGAGTATTGCTCTTCGGTGTCTGGCCGGAGAGAAATACAAGATTGCCATATTCCACACTGGCGGCAAGACGAGGTTGTGGGTTATTACGTTTGATATTCAAGCTGATTGGCTCCATGTCAGTCCATCAAGGGAAATTGCGGGATCTTCGCCCGACAGCAGAGCGCCTAACACCACGGCACTACCTGCCGCTAACGTGAAGCCCAGACTGCCCTGGCCAAGATTCATCCAGAGATTTTGATACTTCGCCCGTCCTAATAGTGGCGGACCCGCAGGGGTGGATGGACGCATACCTGTCCATAATTCGGCTTCATCGATACCTTGCAGTTGTGGAAAACTGTTAGCTACTATCTGTTTTAAGGCGTCAATGCGTTCAGGGCGCAGTTCATTACCGTCATAACCAATATCGACCATAGCGGCGATACGTAACCGCTCACCGAGTCGGGCATAGACAATTTTATGGCCATAGTCGGTGACACTGATTTGCGGTGCGATCCCCATTTCTTGTGGGAAGGGGAGCGTCAGACTGTAACCTTTCAGACCGCAGATCGGTACGTGGGTCCCGGTTCCGGCAAGTAAATACTTACTGCCATTACCGGCGGCAACGACATAATCATCCGCAACCAGCGTCCCTGTGCTGGTGGTGATGGAATCAATGCGCTCGCCTTTTTTATTCAACTGCAAAACTTCACAATCGGTTTGTAGCGAAAAGTTTGTGCTGGCATTAAGTTTGGCAAGTAATGCCTGGCAGAACTTATAACAGTCCGCCGTTTCATCGCCCGGGGAGTAAATACCGCCATACAATGAATGACCAATATGTTTTAGTGCTGGCTCAAGATAAACGCACTCTTCGCGTGATAACGCCTGTTGAAATTGCGGATTAATGCCTTTTGCCGCTTTGGCTAAATCTTGCGGGCGGCGATGAATAATCAGTTTGCCCGAACGGCGCCAGTGAAAGTCATCAAGATTATCTTCCAGCAGCCACTCTTCCATCACCTGGCGACTTAACAGTGATAAACGTAAGATATGATCGCCATTGAGTTTATTTGTCCGGCTATTGCAGGCCAGTAAAAATTCCAGCAACCAGCGCCACTGGCTAAATGACATGCGCAAACGCATATTCAGGGGGGAGTTGCTTTTCCCCATCCATTTAAGTCCCTGCATCGGTACGCCTTTGTCCGCCAGAGGAGCAACGTAGCGGTAACTCAGTTGGCCACCATTAGCGAAACTGGTAGCGACGCCTGCCTGATTGTTGCGTTCTAACAATTGCACCTGATGGCCCTGTTTTACCAGCACCCAGGCTGTCGCCAGACCAATTACCCCACCGCCAATAACTACAATGCGTTTTTTCATCACCTGAGATATCCACCGCTAATAAATGCGTTGGGGTTATGTCAAAACATTTAGGCCTGAGGAGCAATTGACTTTTTATTTTCAGGGTATAACTCAAGGTTAATGGCTCGCAGTTGCTGACGTAATTGCTGACAGAGGAAATCGACAAATTTTTGTGTAATGGGGCTAAGTGAAACGTCGGCACGGCGTAACAAACAAAGGTCAATTTTCATTGGTGGTTCGATAGGGTGAATTGTTTCTGCCGGGAGGTTATGACGGGCAGAGAAAATATCGGTAATACTGCATCCCATTCCTCGTTTTACAAATTCCGTGGCCATGTAATAGGTCTGGACATTCAGGCGCGTTGTCAAAAAATCACGCCGTTTGGCTATTGCATCGGAAAGGGAATGTGGGCCGGGAGAAATCCAGCGTTGTTGGTCAATCTTGTCTATTTCTACCGCGCCCTGGCGATAGTCCCGGTCGATATAAACCAGCGGAACTTCGGCTATCAGCGTCGTCATAATCTCCCCCTGTTGAATCGGCTGTAGCGTCAGGGCCAGATCAATCTCTCGCAGATCAAGTTTTTTAACCAACGTTTCGGTGTGCTCTGTCGTCAGTGTCATTACCAGATTGGCATTCTGCTGGTAAAACGCAGTGACTATTTCTGGCACCAGACTTAATCCCAGACTTGGCAGGCATCCCAGAGCGATTCTGGCTCGCGGATCTCGCGTCAGGTTATCGGCCAGCAGTCGCAGGTTATCGAGTTCGTGATAAATCGACTGCGCTTTTTCAAAAAGTGTGATCGCTTCGCTGGTTGGAAGAAGCTTGCCTCGAACTCGCTGAAAGAGCTGAAAACCGAGTTTTTGTTCAGCGTTTTTTAACGCTTTACTGACGGCCGGTTGGGAAATATTCAGCGATTCCGCAGCTCGTGAAAGTGTCCCGCATGTCATCACGGCATAGAAGATTTCCAGGTGGCGCAGTTTCATTAAGAGTTAACCCAGAGTTATAGACGGTAGATAAAAAGTCATTTCATGGTAACACCAAGTTAACATAAATTTAATCTGTAACGCCTGTTCTGGTAACAATGCGTTATTTGCCCACCTAAAGGGGGTTAATTACGAACTCAGAATAATACCTGTAGTACCCGGACAAACCCTCAGTGCATTTCGCCAACAATAATAACGAGGGGGGATATTTTCTGAGCTGTCCAAATACATCGGCTGATATTGTCGGTCGATTCGATGGGGTTAAGGAGTTATATGAGTGACTCAATGCTCGCTGGTGGTTCGCTAACCAGACAAAATATCACCAAAAAGAATGTCATTATTGGCTTGTTGTTGATTGCATTTTTACTGACAGCGTTCTGGTGTCAGGGGCGTCCAGGTAATGAACTCGGACTGCTTGGTTTTACACCACTGGTGGCGTTAGCGGTGCTCTCGTTGATAGGCGTCGATATTGTTCTGGCAGTTATTTCATCGATTATTATTGCGATGATAATGACCTCCACCGGCTTACCAGAAATGGGCGCCATGCTGGCAAAGTCGACAGGATCATTTATCGCCACTGTTGGTCTGATCATTATGCTTGGTGCCGGTGTCGGTGAAGTGGCAACACGTACCGGAGCCGCCGTTGAACTGGTCAAATTTGTGGTACACCGTATCGGGCTTTCCAGCCAGACACGGGTCAAATTTGGCATCGTCGTCTCATCCATTCTCATCTGTGGCGCGCTGGGGACTATGGCTGGCGGTAATGCCATTATTGTCGCGGTGATTATTCCTGTGGCGGCGGCAGTACGGCTGACACCGCCTACGGTGGCTGCACTGATGATGACGGCCGGATCAGTGGGATTGTTTACCGGGCCATTTACTCCCAGTACCGTGACGATTTTACAACTCGGCGGCCTGACTTATCCGCAATACCTGATGTACGTCGGGCTACCAATGAGCGCCGTGACGTTATTCGCTGGCTGGATAATGGCCGGGCGAATTCAGAAGATGACGGAAGGAAAATTACACTACGAAGTGGATCTTTCAGAGAAAACTCAGGAAGAAGAGGATCCTGCCCGCGATCGTCGTCGCAAACTCAGCGCCCTGGCATTTGCTGCAACCATTATTGTGATGGCGGTTATTGGCGTAGTGATAAAAGCAGGTTTTAGTTTTGCCATTATCGTTATGCTGTTGGTGGCGTTGATCACCGGGCTGGTGGGTGGATTAAGCCCAACCGGGATCCTGCAAGCGCTGTATAAAGGCTGTGGCAGACTGGTGTGGATGTTTCTGCTCTACTGGCTGTATAACCCGATTCTGGAACTTATGGATAGTTTGCAGGCGTATCAGGGATTGCTCGAATACACTCAACCACTGTTAACCGGGATATCTCCGGCATGGCTTTGTTTCTGTATTTTTGCCTTTAATATTATCGGTCATGTGCCTGGTGCTGCTGTTGCTCAGATGACCTTTACGCACAAAATATTTGGTCCGATGTTGATGGCTGCGGGAGTGCCGCCACAGGGTACAACGGCGGTATTATTAGCCTCATCGCAAGTGGACTGGTTTGGACCTTTCCCTTCATCGGATATGTTTGGTCAAATGGGGCTGGCACAATCAACTCACCTGAAATATATGCTTTATAACGGTTGGGCCATTGTCATTGCCAATATCATTCTTTTTGCCTTGCTGTTTCAGGTATTAGTTTAACGATACAAACCAGGCGATAGCACGACTACTGTCCGTTATCGCCTGACGGTTTCCCGCCTCGTCATCTGCTAATTTGCGAACCTGTTCCCGGAAAAATGCCATATTTCTGTCACACTCTTAATTGATTGATAACAAAAGAGGTGTGAGGAATGAAAAAAACGCTAATCGCTGCAGCCGTGGCTGGGATGGTTTTACTCTCTTCGAATGGTCAGGCACAGACCATGCCGGAAGGCTATCAGCTACAGCAAGTGCTACTCATGAGCCGTCATAACTTACGTGCGCCTCTGGCAAATAATGGCAGTGTGCTTGAGCAGTCGACGCCGAATAAATGGCCGCAGTGGGATGTTCCCGGTGGACAACTCACTACCAAAGGCGGCGTACTGGAAGTGTATATGGGTCATTACATGCGTGAGTGGCTGGCAGAGCAGGGAATAGTGAAAACGGGGGAATGTCCGCCGCCGGACACCGTTTATGCTTACGCGAATAGTCTGCAACGTACTGTCGCTACTGCACAATTTTTTATCACAGGCGCATTCCCTGGGTGTGACATTCCGGTTCATCACCAGGAAAAAATGGGCAGCATGGACCCAACCTTTAACCCGGTAATTACCGATGATTCTGCCGCCTTCAGCGAGCAGGCAGTAGCGGCAATGGAAAAAGAGCTTAGTAAACTCCAGCTTACCGACAGCTACCAGCTACTGGAAAAAATCGTCAACTATAAAGACTCTCCAGCCTGCAAGGAGAAACAGCAGTGTTCGCTGGTGGATGGCAAAAATACCTTTAGCGCGAAATATCAACAAGAACCGGGCGTTTCAGGGCCGCTAAAAGTCGGCAACTCGCTGGTGGATGCGTTTACTTTGCAATACTACGAAGGTTTCCCGATGGATCAGGTGGCCTGGGGAGAAATCAAATCTGACCAGCAGTGGAAGGTGTTGTCGAAGCTGAAAAACGGTTACCAGGACAGCCTGTTTACCTCACCGGAAGTGGCGCGCAATGTCGCGAAACCGCTGGTCAGTTATATCGACAAAGCCCTGGTCACCGATCGTGCCAACGCGCCGAAAATCACGGTGCTGGTGGGTCACGACTCAAACATTGCCTCTCTGTTAACGGCGCTGGATTTCAAACCGTATCAACTGCATGATCAGAACGAACGCACGCCGATTGGCGGCAAAATCGTTTTCCAGCGTTGGCATGACAGCAAAGCGAACCGCGACCTGATGAAAATCGAGTATGTGTACCAGAGTTCGGAACAGTTGCGTAATGCCGACGCGTTAACGTTGCAGTCTCCGGCTCAACGCGTGACGCTTGAACTTACCGACTGCCCGATAGATGCCAACGGTTTTTGTCCAATGGATAAGTTTGATAACGTGTTGAATGAAGCGGTGAAATAACAGAAAACTCCCCCGCGAGAAGCGGGGGAGTATGAGACTGATGACAAACGTAAGATTGCCTGATGCGCTATGCTTATCAGGCCTACCAGAGGATTGCAATATATTGAATTTGCACGACTATGTAGGCCGGATAAGGCGTTCACGCCGCATCCGGCATGAACAAAGCGCAACTTTGTCGACAATTTGAAACTCCCCCGCGAGAAGCGGGGGAATTGCTGGTTAAACGTTTTTACGTTCGATGGTCTGTTCGCCCCAAAAAAGCGAATCTTTATCGGTTTTAGCAAAGGCTTTGACTAACACTTCATCGCTACCTTCTTCCCAAATTTTTTCCGCCATTTTTTCGTCATACCCGGCGACTTCAAAAATGGCCTCGGCTATTTCCGGCGACGTATTGCGCAGAGATGCCCATTCACCCACGTGATGAGCTTTCGCTTCTTGAGTTGGCATGCGTATCCTCCTGTTGAAGATTAGCCGTTAAGTTTAACTGCCAGACCAGCGACATATTCCCCCTGATAACGTGCGATAGACAGCTCTTCCTGGCTGGGTTGGCGTGAACCGTCACCGCCTGCAATGGTGGTTGCGCCGTACGGCGTTCCGCCGCGAACCTGCGAGACGTCAAAAAGTTCCTGCGCTGCGTAGCCAATAGGGACAATCACCATGCCGTGGTGGGCAAGTGTCGTCCAGGTGGATGTGATGGTTTGTTCCTGACCGCCGCCGGTGCCGGTAGAGCTAAAGACGCTCGCCAGTTTGCCGTACAATGCGCCAGAAGCCCACAAGCCGCCAGTCTGGTCGAGGAAGGTACGCATTTGCCCGGACATATTGCCAAAGCGGGTTGGCGTGCCAAAAATAATGGCATCGTAATCGGCCAGTTCTTGCGGGGTTGCAACAGGTGCAGTTTGCGTTTTACCGCCTGCTTTTTCGAATAATTGCGGCTGCATGGTTTCCGGTACACGCTTAACAACAACTTCTGCGCCATCGACTTTGCTTGCGCCTTCCGCGACTGCGCGCGCCATCGTTTCGATATGTCCGTACATGGAATAATAAAGCACCAGAACTTTAGCCATTTCTAACCACTCCTCGTGTTATCTCTATTCCGTAGCGATTCGCTACCACTCTTTTAAAGATAAGACGTCCTTTTCAGAGTGCAAATTTCACAAGCACTTATTTGATTTATAACAATTTTTACAAGCGCATAAATTTGTCGCAAAATGATACATTTTTATCCCATAGTGTTTTTTTAATCATAAGAGAGGCTTATGGATAATTATTGGAAATGATATCCATTCTCGCTCAGAACCTGTTGCAGGATATTACTAAACGCGGGTCCACCCGCGTCAGTTCACTAAGCTTAGTCCCACGTAGCGAAAATATGGCAACCGCCATACGCCGCGTTAATCCTATGCAATGCAATATGATGTCTACATCAAGACGGAGGTCAGTAATGGCAAACCATCGAGGCGGTTCAGGTAATTTTGCAGAAGACCGCGAAAGAGCATCAGAAGCAGGTAAAAAAGGTAGACAGCACAGCGGGGGGAATTTCAAAAATGACCCGCAGCGCGCATCTGAAGCAGGAAAAAAAGGTGGCAAAAGCAGCCACGGCAAAAGCGACAACTAGCCGGGCTACTCAATGACGAATGCGTTTGTCTGACGCGCGTCAATACGCCACTGCCGCCGGTAATTCCGGCGGTTTTTTGTTCTACTCTCCTTAATATCCTCACGTTAATACCTTTCTCGCTCATTTCACCATTATTCATTCGTACTGTGAATGTTGATGGTCGAGGCATCATGCTGATTTTGCTATCCTGTTGCCAATCTAAAAGAGGGGAGAGCGCATGACGCAAGACGCAGTGAAAACAACGGGTAAACGTTCGCGCGCAGTGAGCGCGAAGAAAAAAGCGATTCTTAGCGCGGCACTGGACACTTTTTCACAATTCGGTTTTCACGGTACAAGGCTGGAGCAAATAGCAGAGTTGGCGGGCGTTTCAAAAACCAATCTGCTGTATTACTTTCCGTCAAAAGAGGCGCTATACATTGCCGTGTTGCGGCAAATTCTCGATATCTGGCTGGCGCCGTTAAAGGCGTTTCGTGAAGATTTCGCCCCGCTGGCGGCGATCAAAGAGTACATTCGTCTGAAACTGGAAGTCTCCCGCGATTATCCGCAGGCCTCACGCCTGTTTTGTATGGAAATGCTGGCAGGTGCGCCGCTATTAATGGATGAACTGACGGGCGATTTGAAAGCATTAATTGATGAGAAATCGGCGCTGATTGCCGGTTGGGTCAAAAGCGGCAAACTCGCGCCGATTGACCCGCAGCATCTGATTTTTATGATCTGGGCTTCCACTCAACATTACGCCGATTTTGCCCCCCAGGTGGAGGCGGTGACAGGCGCGACGTTGCGTGATGAAGTGTTTTTTAATCAAACGGTTGAAAACGTGCAGCGGATTATTATTGAAGGGATTCGGCCACGTTAATGATGCCGGAGGAAGTTGCAACATCCTCCGGCAACCTGTTTAACCGATAGTCATCAAACTGGCGTTACCGCCAGCAGCAGCGGTATTCACACTCAGTGAACGTTCAATATAGAGCCGTTCCAGAAGGATATTGCTTTCGCCACGGGCAAAACCCTGCACCGAAACAATTGCACCATCCCGCGCGGCAACGGCTTCACATAACGCGCGAAGCTGATCCGAATCACCGTGGAAGATCACCGCATCAAACGGTTGAGCGGTAATATTTTCCACTTTCGCCAGTTGAATCCGTTCGTTGACTGCCGATGGTAATGCCTTCACTAACTGACGATGCAGTGCGTCATCCGGCCACAGCACCTGGCTGCTAACGGCCAGCACGGCGGCGAGTTGGGTCAGTGCATCCTGCTCATCATCCGCAATACACAACACGCGCTCACGCGGCAGCAGCGTCCAGGTGTTGCGTTCACCCGTCGGTCCTGGTAGCAATCGCTGTGTTCCTGCCTGCGCCAGTTCGCCATATTGCGTACATAACGCCTGCAATTCTGTCCGGTTTGCCGCCCATTCCCGCAGTGCATTTAGCGGCTGAATTAATGCCGCCTTCAGTTGGGCATCGACCGGATACTCTGCATCCTGACGCGCGAGCGTCACCGCCAGTGCGCTATCCGGGCGATTCGCCAACAGACGGTAGAGATAGAGCGGCCCGCCTGCTTTCGGCCCGGTGCCGGACAATCCTTCGCCGCCGAACGGTTGCACCCCAACCACCGCGCCAACCATATTACGGTTAACATACAAGTTACCGACATGCGCCGAGCCAGTGACCTGAGCAATGGTTTCATCAATACGCGTATGGACGCCGAGCGTCAGGCCATAGCCGGAAGCGTTAATCTGCTCGATCAGTTCTGGTAACTGATTACGGCTGTAACGCACCACATGCAGCACCGGCCCAAAGACCTCTTTTTGCAATTCAGCAAAGTCATCCAGTTCGATAAGCGTCGGAGCGACAAAGGTGCCACTTTGCCATTCACGGGCATCTTCGCTGTTTTCCCGCACCGCCTGGAACACCGGACGGCCTTTGCCACGCATGGTCTGAATATGACGCTCAATATTGGCTTTCGCTTCGCTATCAATCACCGGACCGATATCGGTGGTCAGGCGACCCGGATTACCCATCCGGCACTCAGCCATTGCGCCGCGCAGCATTTTCAGCGTGTGGTCGGCAATTTCATCTTGCAGGCACAGCACACGCAGCGCCGAGCAACGCTGACCTGCACTGTCGAAGGCCGAGGCCAGCACATCGACGACGACCTGTTCGGTCAGGGCGGAGGAATCGACAATCATCGCGTTCATACCGCCGGTTTCAGCAATGAGCGGAACAGGGCGACCCTGAGCATCCAGGCGGTTGGCGATATTGCGTTGTAGTAACGTGGCGACTTCGGTTGAACCGGTAAACATCACCCCGCGCACGCGATCATCACCCGTCAGTTGCGCGCCCACAGTTTCACCCTGACCTGGCAGCAACTGCACCACACCTGGCGGTACGCCCGCTTCCAGTAAAATAGAGATGCCTTGCGCGGCAATCAGCGGCGTTTGTTCTGCCGGTTTTGCCAGCACGCTGTTACCCGCCGCCAGTGCGGCGGCGATCTGCCCGGTGAAAATCGCCAGCGGGAAGTTCCACGGACTGATACACACCACAGGCCCTAATGGACGATGAGTTTCGTTAGCGAAATCATCCCGCACCTGTCCGGCGTAGTAGTGGAGAAAATCGACGGCTTCACGCACTTCGGCGATGGCGTTACTGAATGTTTTTCCGGCTTCACGC
This sequence comes from Escherichia whittamii, assembly GCF_014836715.1. Classification (GTDB taxonomy): domain Bacteria; phylum Pseudomonadota; class Gammaproteobacteria; order Enterobacterales; family Enterobacteriaceae; genus Escherichia; species Escherichia whittamii. Next base: position 11,325 of record NZ_JACSQI010000011.1, on the reverse strand, counting down.
ACCAGAATACCAATCTGTTGCTGCATCTGGCTTTCCATCAGCACGGCAGCGCGATGCAAAATCGCCGCGCGTTCAGCCGGAGGAGTGGCAAACCAGATTGGCGCGTTATTTACTGCACTTTCCAGTGCCTGTTCCACTTCACGCGGCGTGGCTTCACGCACATAGCCAACAATATCTTTCGGTTCCGCCGGGTTGATAACGGGTAACATTTCACCTGCCGCTACCGGTTGTTCCAGTATTGGCAAGGCCTGCCATTTTTGCAGTGCACTATTGAGCAGGGCAGAGGAAAGCGATGCCAGTCGGTGTTCGTTGGCGAGATCCAGCCCTGCCGAGTTGTCGCGTCCGTGACCGTAAAGATCGCGCGGCAGTGGAATTTTCGGATGCGGTAATCCAGTTTGCCCTTCCTGTTGTGCCATTTTTTCAACGGCAGTGACCGGATCGGCAACCAGTTCATCCAGCGGCAGAGATGTGTCGGCAATACGGTTAACAAACGAGGTGTTGGCACCGTTTTCCAGCAGGCGACGCACCAGATACGCCAGCAGCGTTTCATGTGTGCCGACCGGAGCATAAATACGACACGGACGGTTAAGTTTGCCGTCAGCGATTTTCCCGGTGACCTGCTCATACAGTGGCTCGCCCATGCCATGCAGGCACTGGAACTCGTACTGGCCCGGGTAGTAATTCTGACCCGCCAGTTGGTAAATCGCCGCCAGCGTATGGGCGTTGTGCGTTGCAAACTGCGGGTAGATTAGATTTGGCACCGCCAGCAGCTTTTTCGCACAGGCGAGATAAGAGACGTCTGTGTACACCTTGCGGGTATAAACCGGATAACCTTCAAGGCCGTCCATCTGCGCACGCTTGATTTCACTATCCCAATATGCGCCTTTCACCAGACGAATCATCAGACGGCGACGGCTGCGGGTCGCGAGCTCAATCAGGTAATCAATCACCAGCGGGCAGCGTTTCTGATAAGCCTGAATAACAAAACCAATACCGTTCCAGCCTGCCAGCTCTGGCTCGAAACAGAGTTTTTCCAGCAGATCGAGGGAGATCTCCAGACGATCGGTTTCTTCGGCGTCAATGTTGATACCAATGTCGTACTGGCGTGCCAGCAAGGTTAATGATTTCAGACGCGGGTAAAGCTCTTCCATTACCCGGTCATACTGGGCGCGGCTGTAACGCGGGTGTAGCGCCGACAGCTTGATTGAAATGCCTGGACCTTCATAGATGCCACGACCATTGGATGCTTTACCAATAGCGTGAATCGCCTGTTGGTAGGAAACCATATACGCCTGCGCGTCCGCTGCGGTCAGTGCGGCTTCGCCCAGCATATCGTATGAGTAACGGAAACCTTTCTCTTCAAGCTTGCGGGCATTGGCTAACGCTTCCGCGATGGTTTCGCCAGTGACAAACTGCTCGCCCATCAGGCGCATCGCCATATCCACACCTTTGCGGATCAGCGGTTCGCCGCTCTTACCGATAATGCGATTCAGCGAACGGGAGAGGCTGGCTTCGTTATGGGTAGAAACCAGTTTGCCGGTAAACAGCAGCCCCCAGGTGGCGGCATTAACAAACAAAGACGGGCTACGACCAATGTGTGACTGCCAGTTACCGTTGCTGATTTTGTCGCGAATTAACGCATCACGGGTGGCTTTGTCGGGAATACGCAGCAATGCTTCCGCCAGACACATCAGCGCCACGCCTTCCTGCGATGACAGCGAAAACTCCTGCAATAACCCCTGCACCATGCCAGCGCGACCACTGGCGTTTTTTTGATTACGCAGTTTATCCGCCAGTTGATACGCCAGTTTGTGCGCCTGTTCAGCAATCGGCTGCGGCAGGCGGGCTTGTTCCAGCAGCATAGAAACCGCTTCGCTTTCCGGGCGGCGATATGCGGCGGTGATGGCGGCGCGGGAAACCGACTGCGGCAAAATTTGCTCGGCAAAGTCGAGGAACGGCTGGTGTGGTTCCTCTGCCGGATTCGGCGTTTCATCACTCTCATTGGCAGCGCCAGAAAGCAGCGCAGGCAGCTCCGGCAGGGTATCGTTGTTTTCCAGCTGTTCAAGATAAGAAAAAATCGCCTGCTTAATTAACCAGTGCGGTGTGCGATCGATGCGTGTTGCGGCAGACTTAATACGCTCACGCGTCGCGTCGTCCAGCTTAACCCCCATAGTGGTGGTTCCCATGCCATTACTCCTGTTGTTCTGAAAAGTGCAACTTAACGTTATCGTGAAATATCTATTATGTTGCAACTTTGCGCAACCGCGTTAAATGTGACTTACGTAGCAAGCTTAAAAATGAATGAAATGTTAATAAAAGAAATCGATATGACAGGAATTAAAAAAGTAATGCAGGCTTTTTCTCTGCGGCAGTTAACATTTTTGAAAGGTGCAACTGCAAAAAATGTGAGGAAGTGCAACCTGATGAAAAATAGTGTCGCTGGGTAATAAAATTTGATGTAAATGATGTGTTAAATCGATTGTGAATAACCAGCACTTCCGGCAGGATACGGTCGCCCTGGTAAAACATAAACTCTGTTACCCCGTTCCGGTGGCAGATATAACGGCAAGTTTCGACATTGCCGATAATAATTTTTTGGAGACTTTAGATGGCTATTAGCACACCGATGTTGGTGACATTTTGTGTCTATATCTTTGGCATGATATTGATTGGGTTTATCGCCTGGCGATCAACTAAAAACTTCGACGACTATATTCTGGGCGGTCGCAGCCTTGGGCCGTTTGTAACGGCATTATCTGCGGGTGCGTCTGACATGAGCGGCTGGCTGTTAATGGGGTTGCCGGGCGCAGTTTTTCTTTCCGGTATTTCCGAAAGCTGGATTGCCATCGGCCTGACATTAGGCGCGTGGATCAACTGGAAGCTGGTGGCAGGGCGGTTGCGTGTGCATACCGAATACAACAATAACGCCTTAACTCTGCCGGATTATTTCACCGGGCGCTTTGAAGATAAAAGCCGTATTTTGCGCATTATCTCCGCGTTGGTTATTTTGCTGTTCTTCACCATTTATTGTGCCTCGGGCATTGTGGCAGGCGCACGTCTGTTTGAAAGCACCTTCGGCATGAGCTACGAAACGGCTCTGTGGGCAGGGGCAGCGGCGACCATCCTTTACACCTTTATTGGCGGCTTCCTCGCGGTGAGCTGGACTGATACTGTACAGGCCAGCCTGATGATTTTTGCGCTGATCCTGACGCCGGTTATTGTCATTATCAGCGTCGGCGGGTTTGGTGATTCGCTGGAGGTTATCAAACAAAAGAGCATTGAAAACGTTGATATGCTCAAAGGACTGAACTTTATCGCCATTATCTCGCTGATGGGCTGGGGGCTGGGGTACTTCGGTCAGCCACACATCCTGGCGCGTTTTATGGCGGCGGATTCTCATCACAGCATCGTCCATGCGCGTCGTATCAGTATGACCTGGATGATCCTCTGCCTGGCAGGGGCGGTGGCTGTCGGCTTCTTTGGGATTGCTTACTTTAATGATCATCCGGCGTTGGCGGGGGCAGTAAATCAGAATGCCGAGCGCGTGTTTATCGAACTGGCGCAAATTCTGTTTAACCCGTGGATTGCCGGGATCCTGCTGTCGGCGATACTGGCGGCGGTGATGTCAACCTTAAGCTGCCAGTTGTTGGTATGTTCCAGTGCGATTACTGAAGATTTGTACAAAGCGTTTCTGCGTAAACATGCCAGCCAGAAAGAACTGGTGTGGGTAGGGCGTGTCATGGTGCTGGTGGTGGCGCTGGTGGCGATTGCGCTGGCAGCGAACCCGGAAAACCGCGTGCTGGGGCTGGTGAGCTACGCGTGGGCAGGCTTTGGCGCGGCGTTTGGACCGGTGGTGCTGTTCTCGGTGATGTGGTCACGCATGACGCGCAACGGAGCGCTGGCGGGGATGATCATTGGCGCGCTCACGGTTATCGTCTGGAAACAGTTCGGCTGGCTGGGACTGTACGAAATTATTCCGGGCTTTATCTTCGGCAGTATTGGGATTGTGGTGTTTAGTTTGCTGGGTAAAGCGCCGTCAGCGGCGATGCAAAAACGTTTTGCCGAAGCGGATGCGCACTATCATTCGGCACCGCCGTCACGGTTGCAAGAAAGCTAAGGGAAGGCGTTTTACCGAAAATCCCACGTCATAATGGGAATCAGGCAGAGGGCAATCAGTGATTGCCCTCTGTGTTTTTTCTCAAAATATTTTTACATTTTCTCATCATTATCACTACATTCTGCTTGTGTTTTTCTGTGTCGTAATGATAATCACTATCACTGTGATTTACTTTTCTTTGCATAGATTGACTCAGAAAAACGTTTAAGGGTGGGTGGCATGTTTGTTCCGTTTCTCATTATGTTGCGCGAAGGACTTGAAGCCGCGCTGATTGTCAGTTTGATTGCCAGCTATCTTAAGCGTACCCAGCGAGGCCGATGGATTGGAGTCATGTGGATTGGCGTGTTGCTTGCCGCTGCGTTGTGCCTGGGACTGGGCATCTTCATTAATGAAACCACCGGCGAATTTCCACAAAAAGAGCAGGAGCTGTTTGAAGGTATCGTGGCGGTGATTGCTGTGGTGATCCTCACCTGGATGGTTTTCTGGATGCGCAAAGTGTCGCGTAACGTCAAGGTGCAACTGGAGCAGGCAGTCGATAGCGCATTGCAGCGTGGAAATCATCATGGCTGGGCGCTGGTGATGATGGTCTTTTTTGCCGTTGCAAGGGAAGGGCTGGAGTCGGTTTTTTTCCTGCTGGCGGCATTTCAACAAGATGTCGGGATCTGGCCCCCGCTCGGCGCAATGCTGGGTCTTGCCACGGCTGTGGTGCTTGGTTTCCTGCTCTACTGGGGCGGTATTCGACTGAATCTGGGCGCATTTTTCAAATGGACCAGCCTGTTTATTCTCTTCGTCGCCGCAGGGCTGGCGGCAGGTGCCATTCGCGCATTTCATGAAGCCGGATTGTGGAACCACTTTCAGGAAATCGCCTTCGATATGAGTGCGGTGCTCTCAACTCACTCGCTGTTCGGTACGCTGATGGAAGGTATTTTTGGTTATCAGGAAGCGCCGAGCGTCAGCGAAGTCGCCGTCTGGTTTATTTATCTCATCCCGGCGCTGGTAGCGTTTGCTCTGCCGCCACGTGCAGGAACGACAGCGTCTCGCTCCGCGTAACGAATACGACGCAAATTCTTGCTTAGTTACAACATACTTTAAAGGGATAGTCTCGTCATGACCATTAACTTCCGTCGTAGCGCACTGCACCTGAGCGTAGCTGCGCTGTTCTCCTCTGCTTTTATGGCTAACGCCGCTGATATTCCGCAGGTCAAAGTCACTGTGACAGATAAACAGTGCGAACCGATGACCATTACGGTTAACGCCGGGAAAACACAGTTCATCATTCAGAACCACAGCCAGAAGGCGCTGGAGTGGGAGATCCTCAAAGGGGTGATGGTGGTGGAAGAGCGAGAAAACATCGCTCCCGGTTTTAGCCAGAAAATGACGGCAAATTTACAGCCTGGAGAATACGATATGACCTGCGGTCTGCTGACTAACCCGAAAGGGAAGTTGATCGTTAAAGGTGAGGCAACGGCGGATGCGGCGCAAAGCGATGCACTGTTAAGCCTCGGCGGTGCAATTACCGCATATAAAGCGTATGTCATGGCGGAAACCACGCAGCTGGTTACCGACACCAAAGCTTTTACCGACGCTATTAAAGCGGGCGATATCGAAAAAGCGAAAGCGCTGTATGCGCCGACGCGCCAGCACTATGAGCGGATTGAACCGATTGCTGAACTGTTCTCCGATCTGGATGGCAGCATTGACGCCCGTGAGGATGATTACGAGCAAAAAGCCGCCGACCCGAAATTCACCGGTTTCCACCGTCTGGAAAAAGCCTTATTTGGCGACAACTCCACCAAAGGAATGGATCAGTACGCTGACCAGCTTTATACCGATGTGGTCGATTTGCAAAAACGGATCAGTGAACTGGCTTTCCCACCGTCAAAAGTGGTCGGCGGCGCAGCCGGACTGATTGAGGAAGTGGCAGCCAGCAAAATCAGTGGTGAAGAAGATCGTTATAGCCACACCGATCTGTGGGACTTCCAGGCCAACGTTGAAGGCTCGCAGAAAATTGTCGATCTGCTGCGTCCACAATTGCAAAAAGCCAACCCGGAACTGCTGGCAAAAGTCGATGCCAACTTCAAAAAGGTCGATACCATTCTGGCGAAATACCGTACCAAAGACGGTTTTGAAACCTACGACAAGCTGACCGATGCCGACCGTAACGCGCTGAAAGGCCCGATTACTGCGCTGGCGGAAGATCTGGCGCAACTTCGCGGTGTGCTGGGGCTGGATTAAGCGTTATGCAGTATGAAAATGAAAACGGCGTGAATGAACCGTCACGCCGACGTTTACTGAAAGGGATTGGCGCGCTGGCGCTGGCGGGAAGTTGCCCGGTCGCGCATGCACAAAAACCGCAAAGTGCGCCGGGTACGCTTTCACCGGATGCGCGCAGTGAAGTGCAGCCTTTTTATGGCGAGCATCAGGCGGGTATTCTGACGCCGCAGCAGGCTGCAATGATGCTGGTGGCATTTGATGTGCTTGCCAGCGATAAAGCCGATCTTGAGCGATTGTTTCGCTTGTTGACTCAGCGGTTTGCTTTTCTGACTCAGGGCGGAGTGGCACCAGAAACGCCAAACCCGCGCCTGCCGCCACTCGATTCCGGTATTCTTGGCGGCTACATTGCGCCTGATAATCTCACCATTACGTTATCGGTGGGCCACGCATTGTTTGATGAGCGCTTTGGTCTTGCAACGCAGATACCGAAAAAGTTGCAAAAGATGACGCGTTTCCCCAACGACTCGCTTGATGCAGCGTTATGTCATGGCGACATATTGTTACAGATTTGCGCCAACACCCAGGACACGGTGATCCATGCGCTGCGCGATATCATCAAACACACGCCGGATTTACTCAGCGTGCGCTGGAAGCGGGAAGGGTTTATCTCCGATCACGCGGCACGCAGTAAAGGTAAAGAGACACCAATCAATTTGCTGGGCTTCAAAGACGGTACCGCCAATCCCGATAGCCAGAATGATAAGTTGATGCAAAAAGTGGTGTGGGTCACGGCAGATCAGCAAGAACCAGCCTGGACTATTGGTGGCAGCTACCAGGCTGTGCGCTTAATTCAGTTTCGCGTTGAGTTTTGGGACAGAACACCGCTGAAAGAACAGCAGACGATTTTTGGTCGTGATAAGCAAACCGGTGCGCCGCTGTGTATGAAGCATGAGCATGATGTTCCCGATTACGCCAGCGACCCGGAAGGGAAGGTGATTGCACTGGACAGCCATATCCGGCTGGCGAATCCCCGCACGGCGGAGAGTGAGTCCAGCCTGATGCTGCGACGTGGCTACAGTTATTCGTTGGGCGTCACCAATTCCGGGCAACTGGACATGGGGCTACTGTTTGTCTGCTACCAACACGATCTGGAAAAAGGCTTCCTGACAGTACAAAAAAGACTGAACGGCGAGGCGCTGGAGGAGTACGTCAAACCCATCGGTGGCGGTTATTTCTTTGCGCTGCCGGGTGTGAAGGACGCGAACGATTATCTCGGAAGCGCATTATTGCGGGTTTAATGTTTTTAGGCGGATAAGACGTTCACGCCGCATCCGACGTTCGTGCACTGATGCCTGATGCGCCGCTTGCGCGTCTTATCATGCCTACAATCGGTCGCGGATCGGTAGGCCGGATAAGGCGCTTACGCCGCATCCGGCATTCGTGCGCTGGTGCCTGATGCGATGCTGGCGCATCTTATCATGCCTACAATTGGTGCCGGAACGGTAGGCCGGATAAGGCGCTTACGCCGCATCCGGCATTCGTGTGCTGGTGCCTGATGCGATGCTGACGCATCTTATCAGGCCTACAGTTGGTGGCGGATCGGTAGGCCGGATAAGGCGTTTACGCCGCATCCGGCAAGAACAAGGCACTTTACCAGCTACCACGAATCCTGCTGAAAGCACATAACTTTCTCTATTACTGTCATCACGCTGTCATCTTTCCAATAGAAACTAATATCACTGAAATGGCTGTTTGTGGTTAAATATAGGTGAATATATTGTTGCAATGGATGAGAGATCTGTTGTAATTATTATGTAACAGCGGTAATTCCCGGCAGTGATAGTCAGTCACTATGGAGATCGCGGATGGTAACGTCCTGTACTGGACATGTTTTAGACAATCAACGCTCCACCAAACGCGGAGACTTCTCCTCCGGTAGCAACTGCGTCACTCTACATTCTCATCCACTTCCTTTCTTTACTCGTGTTACCGACGCCGTAAACGGTGCGCGTAGCCGTTTTTGGTGTTATTTCCAAAAGCAAACTATGGCTTACAAGGAAGCCAACCCTCTGATGTTCGTGCGCATAATCGCGCTGCCAATGGCGCGTGTGATGAATACAAACAACTCAAGGTGCTCTCCATGGGAAGACAAAAAGCAGTGATCAAAGCTCGTCGCGAAGCAAAACGTGTGCTGAGACGGGATTCGCGCAGCCATAAACAGCGTGAAGAAGAATCGGTCACCTCGCTTGTGCAGATGAGCGGCGTAGAAGCCATTGGTATGGCCCGCGACAGTCGCGATACTTCGCCAATCGAGGCGCGAAATGAAGCGCAATTGCACTATCTGAAGGCTATTGAGAGTAAGCAGCTGATATTCGCTACGGGCGAAGCCGGGTGCGGTAAAACCTGGATCAGTGCGGCAAAAGCGGCAGAGGCCCTGATACATAAGGATGTCGACAGGATCATCGTCACCCGTCCAGTTCTACAAGCAGATGAAGACCTTGGCTTCTTACCCGGGGATATTGCAGAAAAGTTTGCTCCCTATTTTCGCCCGGTCTACGACGTGCTGGTCCGGCGCTTAGGGGCTTCCTTTATGCAGTATTGCCTGCGACCGGAAATAGGGAAGGTGGAAATTGCGCCGTTTGCCTATATGCGTGGACGTACCTTTGAAAATGCAGTCGTCATTCTTGACGAGGCGCAGAATGTGACTGCCGCGCAAATGAAAATGTTTTTAACCCGCCTCGGGGAGAACGTGACGGTTATCGTCAACGGTGATATTACGCAATGCGATTTACCTCGCGGTGTGCGCTCCGGATTAAGTGACGCGCTGGAACGTTTCGAAGAAGATGAAATGGTCGGGATCGTCCGGTTCGGCAAAAATGATTGCGTACGTTCGGCACTTTGCCAACGTACGCTACATGCATACAGTTAAGCGTATTATAAGCGCAGAGCCCGGGCTAACCGGGCTTTGTTTTTGATGTTTATGCCCGGGCTACAACTTTATCTGAAACTGCCTATAGCCGGTTTAGTTGCAATGCAGAATAGCTATTTTAAATAATAAAGTCTGTTCTCAATATATTCATTCAGTTTTGTCAACTCTTCTGATATTTTTTCCTTATTCAATTCATTGTTTTTTGTCATGGTTAATAAAATCAGTTTCTTTGTTTTTTTTGATAAAATTCCCGGGAGGAAATTTCTGCTGTTATACATTTCATGAACAATGTTGAGTAATTCGTTATTAAACGAATCAATATTAGCCATGTTGTCGATTTGAGGGTTGCTGTCTTGAAAGTTTTTTATAATTTTATATATTTTGATAAGGAAATAAAGTTCAATACTTCTCTGGGATTGTTCTTCTGGTGTAAAAATTGGAAAATCATATTGTTCACATATTGTATCATAATCATCAAACTTGTCATTTTCAATTGACCATAACTTTCTCTTTTCTATTTTATCCTTTGTTGATTTTATCTCGGAAAACATTCTTTTTATTATTAATGAAATGATGGCTGTGACAAATAAAATTATTACGCCAATATGTGTGGAGTAATAAAAAAGTAACATGATAAATGAAATTACTGGCAGTGCTAATGAAGTAATAATCAATAAATTAGCAACTTTACTATATGAGTGTAGTTCAAAAATGAACTCCCTTTCACCACTTGCAAATATGTAAAATAATGAGAAGCCTGTGTTCAGCAATGTTGATATTGCGAAACCTAACGTAGCCCACCACAGCGGAACACTATTGGAGATATTGACAGGAGATACACTAAAAAGCCCAATGAAAAAGGTAAAGCAGGCTCCAGTAAGAATTGAGTGAAAATATGAAAACCATTTTATACTCTCCCCTGTATGATACCCTTTTTTATATGCGCGCCAGGCAATCCTCTTTGTATTATACATGGTTCTATCCTTAAATTGACTTAAACAAATGTACGAGACTATTATCAATATTGTATATAACTTACTGTCTCATCGCCAGCATTAATGTCATATCAGTTTGTGCGTTAGGTAGTAACCAAATAAATAACTATGATTAAATGTATTTATCTGGTAATAGAATTGTCCTACTACCAGATAGACAATTAGTTATTGTGATGAATAATTTGGTGAAACTCGGCAGGTATGTTAGGTCCAAAACTTAGCGCATATTGATAACAAACATCTGTCCACTGATGATTTTTGTAAAAAGCAAGAATAACTTGTTTAACCATTTGGTATTCAATATCGAGTTCGTTTTTTAAGTCGTTTTCAAAATCATACCAGTTTAATCTTTCATTGTTGCTTAACTTTTCATCGTATTTTTCAAATATATCATGTGTGTGATTGATGTTTTTTTCATCCCAATCCATTGAAATAGTTAATGACTCCACAGGATGATTATGGTAGTCGATTATGTCACCAAGGATGTTTATATGGTATTTCAATTTTTCAATTTCTTTTGAAATTTCAGTTAAGTTCATGCTTTATCCTCCATCTTATAAATTGTTGAATTCATCGCAGATATGACATCTTGAATCTTTGTTTGTAGATCATGAACATATGCGAGTCTGGAGTGCCTGAATGCCAACCTGTTTCGTAAGAGTTAAGATTTATTTTGCTTCAACAAGAAGCAGGCGAGTAACAACATCAGGACCTTTTGCATCAAGAGTTCTTAAAGCGATATCGGAAACTCTTTTGTCTTGTGCTCGCTTCAGAAGAGCATAGTCATGCTGTCTGTTATTAAAGGATACTCCCATCCATTTACTCGCAATAGTTAGAATTGAATCGCTTTGTACATTTATATTCAGCTTTTGCCTTTGTAAGTAATAAATATTATTTCGCTATTATCTTATGCAAATATGATTTTGCAAAACAAGGTATCTTTCCCCCCATCCTTTATGAACGCAACATGAGACTATGTTGGGAAACTCCTCGTCGCCCTGCGGGCAGCCCGTTCACTGCGTTCGCGGTCTGTCCAACTGGCTGCCGCCAGTTGTCGAACCCGGGTCCGG
>NZ_JACSQI010000010.1 GCF_014836715.1 Escherichia whittamii | reverse complement strand
AACGGAGCCGCTCGCGGCGACGACCCGAAGGGCGAGCGAAGCGAGTCATCCTGCACGACCCACCAATGTAAAAAGGCACCCTAAAGGTGCCTTTTTGCTATCTGCGATTTGCAAAATTGCCTGATGCGCTTCGTTTATCAGACCTATGATTTCCGGCAATCCCCCCTCGCCTACTGTGTCAATGCTGCCAACAGCTTAACCATCGCGGGCGTCACCTGCTGTGTTTCATAAACAATATATAAATCTGCCGGGATGCGCTCTTTGAGCGGACGGAAAATGACACCTGGCCAGTTCATCTGTGCATAGCTGTCTGCTATCAATGTGATACCAATGCCCATACTGATCATGGCCAGCACCGTTTGCGGTTCATTAACTTCGCGAATAACAACCGGTGAAAACCCCGCCTGCTGACAAACGCGCTGCAAAAAATCCCAGTCAGTGTACACGGGCGGCATTGTGACAAAATACTCGTCACGTAGAGCTTCCAGCGGAACGGCGGAATATGATGAGAGGTAATGCTCTTCAGGCATCGCCACCAGAAAAGCCGATTCATGCAAGCGTAAGCTGGTAAAATCTTCCGGTGGTTCTGTCGCCATTCGCCAGATCCCGGCATCGAGTTCGCGGCGCTCCAACAGCGCCATTTGCATCGCAGGCATCTTTTCGCGAAACAGTACTTCAACGTTGGGGTTTTCCCTGAGGAATCGCCGCATAACCGGCCGCATCCGTCCCCACATTGCCGTCCCGACCACACCGAGTTCAATCCGCCCTGCTTCTCCCCGCCCTATTTGTTCAATCCGAGACAACATCTGATTTGCATTCATCAGCAACCGCCGCGATTCTTCCATCAAGATTTTGCCCGCGTGTGTCAGGGCGACGCTGCGCGAATGACGAATGAAAAGCTGTGTACCGAGTTGATTTTCCAGCTCTTTAATATGAATACTGAGCGGAGGCTGAGACATATTTAAACGCGCCGCTGCGCGGCCAAAATGTAACTCTTCTGCTACAGCAAGAAAATAACGAAGCAACTTAAGGTCTGTTCTGTAAATGCGTTCCATAATTAAGTGCTCCGTTTAATAAATACATTTTGTTAAATTATCACGGCATAAAGTATTTCACCACCAGATAACCTACATACATAAACACAATGGATAATATACCCGGCAATACATTTGGCACGGGAATAGGTAATCGCACGATTGTAAATAAAGCACCAATGCCAAAACCGACGCCCGAAGAAAATAAAATATCTTTCACTTAATAACCTTTATCATAAAAACAGCTCCGGAAAACAGAGCTGTCAATCCTTTTAATGTGTCACTGTTCGATGTGTTATCTTTTCAGGGTCATGGTTATATTTAAACCCAAAGAAAAATATCACTGCGAGGAAAAGAGAATATCCTGCAAACATCAGCCAGATAGTTTGCCAGTCTTTTACGCCATCTACCGAGAAGTAATCTACTGCCATACCGCTCAGAATCGAGCCAACCCAAGCACCGACACCATTTACCATGGTCATAAAGAGCCCCTGTGCGCTGGCACGAATGCTGGAATCAACTTCCTGTTCGACAAAGACCGAACCGGAAATATTGAAGAAATCGAATGCACAGCCGTAAACAATCATCGACAGCAGCAGCAAAATAAACCCGGTTGGTGACGGATCGCCATAAACAAAGAAGCCAAAGCGCAGCGTCCAGGCCAACATACTCATTAGCATGACCGTTTTGATGCCGAAACGTTTCAAAAAGAACGGAATCGTCAGAATGAAACCGACTTCAGCCATCTGTGAAACTGACAGTAAAATGGACGGATATTTCACCACGAAGCTATCAGCAAACTCCGGGTTACGGGCAAAATCATGCAGGAACGGGTTGCCAAAAACGTTGGTAATTTGCAGTACTGCGCCCAGCATCATGGCGAAGAGGAAAAAGATGGCCATGCGTGGATTTTTGAACAGCACGAAAGCATCCAGACCGAGCTTACTGGCAAGCGAAGTGGTCGTTTTTTTCTGCGCAACAGGGATCTTAGGCAGCGTTAACGCGTAAGCCGACAGTAGCAGAGACGCACCGGACGCAATGTACAGCTGCAGGCTGCTCAATTCCAGATGCAGTAAGCTTACCGCCCACATCGCGATGATGAACCCCACCGTACCAAAAACGCGAATAGGTGGGAAAGCCGTCACCGGGTCAAGCCCTGCCTGGGCAAGGCAAGAGTAAGAGACGCTGTTCGATAATGCGATAGTCGGCATAAATGCCATCGCATTGACTAACATCACCCAAAACATCGTATCCGGATCACTGACGGATGCCGCATAAAAAAGTACGCCAGCGCACACCAGATGGCACAGCATGTATGCACGTTCAGCGCGCAGCCATTTGTCCGCGATGATCCCCATAATGCCTGGCATAATAATCGCGGCAATACCTTTGGAACTGTAAACCATGCCGACGTTAGCGCCGGTAAAATGGAGGGTATTAATCATGTAAGAACCGAGGGTAACCAGCCAGCTCCCCCAGATAAAATATTGCAAAAAGGACATTACCTTTAGGCGCAAAGCGATGCTCATAATCGTTTCCTTGTCGCATCATGTGGCCTCACCCGAGAGGCCGTTTCTTGTTGTTTTAATCAGGCAATTTTGCGCAGAAACCCGCAAATAAGATTGATAAAGTTCTGCCTGGAGAGCTCCGCTGCCGCCAGCGTTTGGACATGTGACAACTTCACGTCACTCAGACCTTCCGCCATATTGGTAATTGCAGAAACGGCTACCACCTTCAGGTCACAATGGCGTGCTGAAATAACTTCAGGCACAACGGACATTCCAACGACATCCCCGCCAATAATTTGCATCATGCGAATTTCAGCCGCCGTTTCGAAATTCGGCCCCGGATACGAAACAAATACACCTTCCGTCAGAGGGAACCCCTCTTCTTTCGCCACTTTTTGCAACAGTACCCGGTAATCCGCATCGTAGGCATTCGCAAGCGAGAAGAAACGTTCTCCAAAGCGTTCATCGTTCGGCCCCACCATCGGTGTACCCGGCATGGTATTAATGTGGTCTTTCAGCGCAACCAGACTGCCCGCACCAACTTCCGGACGCAGTGAGCCCGCCGCATTGGTGCAGAACAGCAGTTCGCAGCCCAGCAATTTAAAAGTACGAATCGCGTCGGTCATGATGGTCATTCCACGATCTTCATAGAAATGTCCCCGACCTTTCATGCATGCCACCGGTACGCCCTGGAGGTGCCCCAGCACCAGTTCACCCGCATGACCATGAACGGTACTCACCGGGAATCCAGGCAACTTTTCGTAGGAAATTGCGACAGCGTTCTCAATCTGATCGGCTAGCGCGCCTAGCCCGGAACCTAAAATAAAGGCCACTCGTGGCGTGAAATCAGGTTTATAAGCCTGGATAATATCGACGCAATACAGCGGGTTATGAGAAAAATTTGCCTGAGACATATATATCCTTTTTCTGTAGGGTTGAATCTAACGCCTTTTTATAGCGAGGTTGTCCCGGCTCTTACCAATACACTTTTTTCACGCATTCAATAGTGATTCGATATCGATGGATTTATATCTTTTCACTATTAATTCTCAGCAAAAACTGTATTGGCGATATTTACTCCATTGCATTAACAATATGCCGTTTTTAAGCAACCACTTTATTAAGCAATCTACTAATAACGATCGGCATAGGGATTTATGCTATGAAAAAACATCTTCTGACTCTGACACTCTCCTCTTTATTAGCCATACCTGTTATATCTCATGCAGAATTTAAAGGTGGGTTTGCAGATATCGGCATGCATTACCTGGACTGGACCAGTCGAACGACTGAGAAATCGTCGACCAAATCACACAAAGATGATTTTGGTTATCTTGAACTGGAAGGCGGCGCTAACTTTAGTTGGGGAGAAATGTACGGGTTCTTCGACTGGGAAAACTTTTATAACGACCGCCACGATAAACCAGGTAGCGAGCAGCGTTATACCTTTAAAAATACCAACCGCATTTACCTGGGCGATACCGGATTTAATCTCTACCTGCACGCGTATGGCACCTACGGTTCTGCAAATCGGATAAATTTCCACGATGATATGTTCCTGTACGGTATCGGCTACAACCTTACTGGCAAGGGGTGGTGGTTCAAACCGTTTTTCGCTAAACGCTATACGGATCAAACCTATTACACTGGCGATAACGGCTACGTAGCGGGTTGGGTTGCGGGTTACAGCTTTATGCTGGGCAGTGAGAAATTCACCCTCACCAACTGGAACGAGTACGAGTTTGACCGTGATGCCACTTACGCAGTAGGTAATGGCGGTAAGGAAGGGCTGAACGGTGCGGTCGCCCTCTGGTGGAACGCTACCCCAAATATAACTACGGGACTCCAGTATCGCTACGCGGACGACAAGCTGGGAGAAGCCTGGTATCAGGACGCCATCATTTACTCGGTCAAATTTAACTTCTGAACCATTTCTGCCGGGATTCCCGGCAGAAATACATAACACTATATATGATACAGCAAATGCCCTTCTCGCCCTGCCATCACTATTCCCTCCTGTTTTTGCACCACGTCCTCTGATGCTTCAGCCGCTGTTGAACGTGACCGATTCTTCCTGCACTACTGTGAAGAAAATATTTAATTGTTTTAAAGAGTAATTCATCTATTTTCTTCATGAATGAATGCAATAAATCGATTTTATTTCTCAAACTGAAAGAAGCACAATAGTGCCATCGGTCATCTGGAGTCTTTATGAAACTTTTTCGTATCCTCGATCCTTTCACTTTAACCCTGATCACGGTGGTATTACTGGCTTCTTTCTTTCCGGCCAGAGGCGGTTTTGTTCCCTTCTTTGAAAATCTGACCACGGCAGCTATTGCCCTGTTGTTCTTTATGCACGGCGCGAAGCTGTCCCGTGAGGCGATAATCGCTGGCGGTAGTCACTGGCGGTTACATTTGTGGGTAATGTGCAGCACCTTCGTACTGTTTCCGATTCTGGGCGTACTGTTTGCCTGGTGGAAACCGGTAAATGTCGATCCCATGCTCTATTCCGGTTTTCTCTATTTGTGCATTCTCCCGGCTACCGTGCAGTCTGCAATCGCCTTTACTTCAATGGCGGGCGGTAATGTCGCGGCGGCGGTGTGTTCTGCATCGGCATCCAGCCTGCTGGGGATTTTCCTTTCGCCGTTGCTGGTCGGTCTGGTAATGAATATTCACAGTGCAGAAGGCAGTCTGGAACAGGTCGGTAAGATTATGTTGCAACTACTGCTGCCGTTCGTGCTGGGACATCTTTCTCGCCCGTGGATTGGTAACTGGGTAGCACGCAATAAAAAGTGGATAGCGAAAACCGACCAGACATCCATTCTTTTAGTCGTTTATACGGCATTCAGCGAAGCCGTCGTTAACGGCATCTGGCACAAAGTCGGTTGGGGTTCGCTGCTGTTTATTGTGGTGGTCAGCTGCGTATTGCTGGCGATTGTGATTGTGATTAACGTCTTTATGGCGCGTCGACTGGGTTTCAATAAAGCAGATGAAATCACTATCGTCTTCTGTGGTTCGAAAAAGAGTCTGGCGAATGGTATTCCGATGGCGAACATTCTGTTCCCCACATCGGTGATCGGTATGATGGTACTGCCGTTGATGATTTTCCATCAGATCCAACTGATGGTCTGCGCGGTGCTGGCGCGTCGTTATAAGCGCCAGACCGAGCAACTACAGCCGCAGCAGGAAAGCAGCGCCGGAAAAGTTTAAAGCGGACGTTTCAGGGGCTGGACCAGTTGCGTCAGCCCCTCGGTTTTAATCAGCAACGTGATTTGCATTAGCTCACCGAGTTTGCCTGCCGGGAACTCATCTTTGCGGGCAAACCACAGTAGATACTCTTCCGGCAGGTCTATTAAGCGACGCCCTTTGTACTTGCCAAACGGCATCATCGTATTGGCAATTTCAATCAGCTGCTCTTTCTCCACCTCAGCTCCCCAGCAAACGCAGCATTTCAGCTTCGTCGATGACTTCAATGCCCAGTTCCTGCGCTTTCGCCAGTTTAGAGCCAGCGGCTTCACCAGCAATCACCAGATCGGTTTTCTTCGAAACGCTGCCCGCCACTTTCGCGCCCAGCGCGACCAGGCGAGCTTTAGCGTCATCACGCGACATCTGGCTTAAGCTGCCCGTAAGCACCACGGTTTTACCCGCAAACGGGCTGTCGATCTCTTCTGCGTTAATAACGATCGGCGCAGGCCAGTGAACACCTTCCGCCAACAGCTCGCTGATGACATTGCGGTTGCTTTCTTCGGCAAAGAAGTTGTGAACGTGAGATGCCACCACGATCCCGACGTCTGGCACTTTTTGCAGCTCTTCAATCGAGGCTGATTCCAGCGCTTCCAGCGTGCCAAAATATGCCGCCAGACCTGCTGCGGTAGCCTCACCGACTTCACGGATGCCAAGTGCATAGAGGAAGCGGGCAAAGGTGGTTTCTTTCGCTTTTTCCAGTGCGTTAACCACATTTTGTGCCGATTTCGGCCCCATTCGCTCCAGTCCGGTAAGTTTGCCTGCGGTGAGTTTGAACAGGTCCGCCGGAGTGTGGACGTATTCTTTTTCAACCAGCTGGTCGATAATTTTGTCACCCATGCCGTCAACGTCCATCGCACGACGGGAAACAAAGTGTTTCAGCGATTCTTTACGTTGAGCACCGCAAATCAGGCCACCTGTACAGCGGGCCACGGCTTCGCCTTCTACACGCTCGACGTCGGAGCCACAAACCGGACAGTGTGTAGGGAACTCTACCGCACGGGTATCTTCCGGTCGTTCAGAAAGCACGACGTTAACCACTTGTGGGATCACGTCACCTGCGCGGCGAATCACTACTTTATCGCCAATACGTAAACCGAGACGTTCAATTTCGTCCGCGTTATGCAGTGTGGCGTTGCTCACCAGCACGCCTGCAACATGGACAGGTTCCAGACGCGCAACGGGCGTAATCGCGCCTGTACGCCCAACCTGAAACTCAACGTCGCGCACGAAAGTCATTTGTTCCTGCGCCGGGAATTTAAACGCAACAGCCCAGCGCGGGGCGCGGGAAACAAAGCCAAGTTGTTCCTGCTGCGCCAGCGAGTTGACCTTAATGACTACACCGTCAATATCAAAGCCCAGCGTCGGGCGGTCCTCTTCCACTTTGTGGTAAAACGCCAGCACGTCTTCTGCTGATTCGCAAAGCGTTACCCGATCGCTGACAGGTAATCCCCACGCTTTAAACTGCATTAAACGGCCCAGATGAGTGTCCGGCAGCTCGCCACCTTCCAGTACGCCAACGCCATAGCAGAAGAAAGTAAGCGGTCGCTTCGCAGTAATACGCGGATCAAGCTGGCGCAGAGAACCAGCCGCCGCATTACGTGGGTTAGCAAACACTTTCCCGCCCGTGCGTCGCGCCTCTTCGTTAATCTTCTCAAAGCCTGACTGCGGCAGGAACACTTCACCACGCACTTCCAGTCGTGCTGGAATATTCTCACCATGCAGTTTCAACGGAATGGCGCGAATGGTACGCACGTTCGACGTGATGTCTTCCCCAGTGGTGCCATCGCCACGGGTCGCTGCGCTTACCAGTACACCATTCTCGTACAGAATGCTGACGGCAAGCCCATCGAGCTTTAACTCGCAGCACCAGGTCACTTTTTCGTTGCTTTTAAGCCTGTCCTGTACGCGTTTGTTGAAGGCAAGAAAACTCTCTTCATCAAATACGTTATCCAGCGACAGCATTGGCACTTCATGACGGATCTGGCTAAAGGCTGCCAGCGGCGCTGCACCTACACGTTGGGTAGGCGAATCAGGGGTAATCAGCTCTGGATGTTTGGCTTCAAGCTCGCGCAGCTCGCGCATCAGCCTGTCGTATTCAGCGTCGGGAATTTCCGGCGCATCCATCACATGATAAAGATATTCATGGTGGCGAAGCGTCGTTCGCAGTTCTGTTAGTTGTTGTTCGATTGATTCCATATCGCACCATCAATGCTAAAAACCCCCGACAAGCGGGGGTTCGAAAAGGAGTTAATTTGCCCTAAGTGTATCAGGCGTTGGCGTCTTTGACTTCGCGGATGATGTCCTGATACTCGCGCAGTTTCTGCGGAGTCATCATACGGCGCTGATCGTCAAGCACTACGCCGCCAACTTCATCGGCAATATGCTGCGCAGATTGCAGCATCAGCTTGAAGTTTTGCAGTTCATCACCGTAAGACGGCACCTGCATGAAGATAGTGACACCCGGCGTTGTGAAATCCTTCATTTCAGGATCAAAGGTTCCCGGTTTCACCATATTCGCCAGGCTGAATAACGCCGGGCCGCTGCCATCCGGGCTAAGATGGCGATGATAAATATTCATATCGCCAAAGATAA
Source organism: Escherichia whittamii (assembly GCF_014836715.1). Taxonomy (GTDB): domain Bacteria; phylum Pseudomonadota; class Gammaproteobacteria; order Enterobacterales; family Enterobacteriaceae; genus Escherichia; species Escherichia whittamii. Next base: position 181,087 of record NZ_JACSQI010000010.1, on the reverse strand, counting down.
AGCCCGCCTGTTGAATGCTATTAAGAAGCAGTTCACCGTTCAGCTCGCTACCGTGATGCGCCGCGACGTTCATGATGATCACCGCTTCTTTGCGCTTCGGCTTATCCATCGCAGGCGCTGGTTCAGCTACAGGTTCAGGCTGCGGTGCCGCTACAGGTTCCGCGGTCTGGAAAACCGGCTGCGGAGCTGGAGGCACCTGCGAAGCAACCGGCTGTTCAGGCTGCGGCGGGTAAGCCGGCTGCTGTACTGGCTGCGGTTGTTGCACTGGCTGCGGTTGCTGAACAGGCTGCGCTGAATGCGGAGCATGTTGCGGCGGTACCTGCGCTTCAGGCGGCTGCTGGACCGGTTGACGCGGTTGCGCAGACGCATAAGGCGGTTGGTACTGGTGTTGCGGCGACGGACGAGCAGCCTCATGCTCCTGGGCGTTAGCCGGGGCATGATTTACGCGGTGAACACGAACCTCACCAACACCCTCATCATCTTCGACATCCTCGTCATAAGAATCGTCGTCACGTTTTGACTTCATTCGTTTTAGTGGCCGATCGCGAAACATAGAAGATCGTTCTTTACGGCTGGTCCAGAAACCATGTACCAGTAAAGCGATTATGGCGATCGCGCCAACAATGATTAATATCAGACGCAAATCCTGCATCATTATATTCTCTGTTGTTCTAACACCTTGCCACCACGGCAAACATTTACTCACTAAGAGTATTTGTCGATTACCTCAAGTGCAAGTGCACTCTTAACTTTCACAGCACAAAGATAGATGAAATCGTGCTTTTTGCTGTTTTTTCGAACATATCCTAACTGTCCATTGCGCAATTACCCGGTAAAATACGCAGAACTTTCCTGGGATTGGTCAAAAGGAGCATATCCTGATTATGGTTTCAACATTCACATCTGCCTCACGCAGCGGTTTTTACTATTTTGCGCAAGGCTGGAAGCTCGTCTCGCAACCTGGGATTCGGCGTTTTGTCATCTTACCGCTGTTGATCAATATCTTGTTGATGGGAGGCGCGTTCTGGTGGCTCTTTAGCCAACTGGATGTCTGGATCCCGTCATTAATGAGCCACGTACCTGGCTGGCTGCAATGGTTGAGCTATTTGCTTTGGCCTGTAGCGGTTATCTCCGTGCTACTGGTTTTTGGCTATTTTTTCTCCACCATCGCCAACTGGATTGCCGCTCCGTTTAACGGTTTGTTGGCTGAACAACTGGAAGCAAGACTGACTGGCGCTACGCCACCGGATACCGGTATTTTCGGCATCATGAAAGATGTGCCGCGGATTATGAAACGTGAATGGCAAAAGTTTGCCTGGTATCTGCCGCGCGCGATTGTATTGCTGATCCTTTACTTCATCCCTGGCATTGGGCAAACCGTCGCACCGGTACTGTGGTTCCTGTTCAGCGCCTGGATGTTAGCCATCCAGTACTGCGACTATCCGTTCGATAACCACAAAGTGCCATTCAAAGATATGCGCACTGCCCTGCGCACGCGCAAAATCACTAATATGCAGTTTGGTGCTTTAACTAGCCTGTTCACGATGATCCCGGTACTCAACCTGTTCATCATGCCGGTGGCCGTTTGTGGCGCTACGGCGATGTGGGTCGATTGCTACCGCGCTAAACATGCATTGTGGCGGTAACAATTTACCGATTATTTTGTAAACATTATGTGTGGAACAGGGGTGGCTTATGCCGCCCCTTATTCCATCTTGCGAACCATTATTTCCCTTCTGCATATAGATATGCTAAATCCTTACTTCCGCATATTCTCTGAGCGGGTATGCTTGCTGTTGTATCCCAATTTCATACAGTTAAGGACAGGCCATGAGTAAGATTTTTGAAGATAACTCGCTGACTATCGGTCACACACCGCTGGTTCGCCTGAATCGAATCGGTAACGGACGTATTCTGGCGAAGGTGGAATCCCGCAACCCCAGCTTCAGCGTTAAGTGCCGTATCGGTGCCAATATGATTTGGGATGCCGAAAAGCGCGGCGTACTGAAGCCGGGCGTTGAGTTGGTGGAGCCAACCAGCGGCAATACCGGTATTGCGCTGGCGTATGTGGCTGCCGCTCGCGGTTATAAACTCACTCTGACCATGCCGGAAACCATGAGTATTGAACGCCGCAAGCTGCTCAAAGCGTTAGGCGCAAATCTGGTGCTAACCGAAGGCGCGAAAGGGATGAAAGGTGCGATTCAAAAAGCGGAAGAAATTGTCGCCAGCAATCCAGAAAAATACCTGCTGCTGCAACAATTCAGCAATCCGGCAAACCCGGAAATACATGAAAAAACCACCGGTCCCGAGATCTGGGAAGATACCGACGGTCAGGTCGATGTGTTTATTGCCGGGGTAGGCACTGGCGGCACTTTGACCGGCGTCAGCCGCTACATTAAAGGCACCAAAGGCAAGACTGACCTCATCTCTGTTGCCGTAGAACCAACCGACTCTCCGGTTATCGCCCAGGCGCTGGCAGGTGAAGAAATCAAACCAGGGCCGCATAAAATCCAGGGCATCGGCGCAGGCTTTATCCCTGCTAACCTTGATCTCAAACTGGTCGACAAAGTTATTGGCATCACCAATGAAGAAGCCATCTCTACTGCGCGACGCCTGATGGAAGAAGAAGGCATTCTTGCCGGGATCTCTTCCGGTGCGGCTGTTGCTGCGGCGTTGAAACTGCAAGAAGATGAAAGCTTTACCAATAAGAATATTGTGGTTATTCTACCATCATCGGGTGAGCGTTATTTAAGCACTGCACTGTTTGCCGATCTCTTTACCGAGAAAGAACTGCAACAGTAATGCCAGCTTGTTAGAAATGCGTAAAAAAGCACCTTTTCAGGTGCTTTTTTGTGGCCTGCTTCAAACTTTCGCCCCTCCTGGCATTGATTCAACTTGTCGGAACTGGTATTTAACCTGACTAATTATTTTGATGCGCGAAATTAATCGTTACAGGAAAAGCCTTAGCTGAATCGATTTTATGATTTGGTTCAAGTCTTCCTTTAGCGGCATAATGTTTAATGATGAACGAAACGTCAGCGGCCAACATCCGCCAGCAATGGACTGTATAGAGCACTTCGTGCATCGCGTCTGTTAAAACTGGCGCTAACAATACAGGCTAAAGTCGAACCGCCAGGCTAGACTTTAGTTCCACAACACTAAACCTATAAGTTGGGGAAATACAATGTTCCAGCAAGAAGTTACCATTACCGCTCCGAACGGTCTGCACACCCGCCCTGCTGCCCAGTTTGTAAAAGAAGCTAAGGGCTTCACATCTGAAATTACTGTGACTTCTAACGGCAAAAGCGCCAGCGCCAAAAGCCTGTTCAAACTGCAGACTCTGGGCCTGACTCAAGGCACCGTTGTGACTATCTCTGCAGAAGGCGAAGACGAGCAAAAAGCGGTTGAACATCTGGTTAAACTGATGGCTGAACTCGAGTAATTTCCCGGGTTCTTTTAAAAATCAGTCACAAGTAAGGTAGGGTTATGATTTCAGGCATTTTAGCATCCCCGGGTATCGCTTTCGGTAAAGCTCTGCTTTTGAAAGAAGACGAAATCGTCATTGACCGGAAAAAAATTTCTGCCGACCAGGTTGATCAGGAAGTTGAACGTTTTCTGAGCGGTCGTGCCAAGGCATCAGCCCAGCTGGAAACGATCAAAACGAAAGCTGGTGAAACGTTCGGTGAAGAAAAAGAAGCCATCTTTGAAGGGCATATTATGCTGCTCGAAGATGAGGAGCTGGAGCAGGAAATCATAGCCCTGATTAAAGATAAGCACATGACCGCTGATGCAGCTGCTCATGAAGTTATCGAAGGTCAGGCTTCTGCCCTGGAAGAACTGGATGACGAATACCTGAAAGAGCGTGCGGCTGACGTACGTGATATCGGTAAGCGCCTGTTGCGCAACATCCTGGGGCTGAAGATCATCGACCTGAGCGCCATTCAGGACGAAGTAATCCTGGTTGCCGCTGACCTGACGCCGTCCGAAACCGCACAGCTGAACCTGAAGAAGGTACTGGGTTTCATCACCGACGCGGGTGGCCGGACTTCCCACACCTCTATCATGGCGCGTTCTCTGGAACTGCCAGCCATCGTGGGTACCGGTAGCGTCACCTCTCAGGTGAAAAACGACGACTATCTGATTCTGGATGCCGTAAACAATCAGGTTTACGTCAATCCAACCAATGAAGTTATTGATAAACTGCGCGCCGTTCAGGAGCAAGTTGCTTCTGAAAAAGCAGAGCTTGCTAAACTGAAAGATCTGCCAGCTATTACGCTGGACGGTCACCAGGTCGAAGTGTGCGCTAACATCGGTACTGTTCGTGACGTTGAAGGTGCAGAGCGTAACGGCGCTGAAGGCGTTGGTTTGTATCGTACCGAATTCCTGTTCATGGACCGCGACGCGCTGCCAACCGAAGAAGAACAGTTTGCTGCTTACAAAGCGGTGGCTGAAGCGTGTGGCTCACAGGCAGTTATTGTTCGTACCATGGACATTGGCGGCGATAAAGAGCTGCCGTACATGAACTTCCCGAAAGAAGAGAACCCGTTCCTCGGCTGGCGTGCTATCCGTATCGCGATGGATCGTAAAGAGATCCTGCGCGATCAGCTTCGCGCTATCCTGCGCGCCTCTGCTTTCGGTAAATTGCGCATCATGTTCCCGATGATCATCTCTGTTGAAGAAGTGCGTGCACTGCGCAAAGAGATTGAAATCTACAAACAGGAACTGCGCGACGAAGGTAAAGCGTTTGACGAGTCAATTGAAATTGGCGTAATGGTGGAAACACCGGCTGCCGCGACAATTGCACGTCATTTAGCCAAAGAAGTTGATTTCTTTAGTATCGGCACCAATGATTTAACGCAGTACACTCTGGCAGTTGACCGTGGTAATGATATGATTTCACACCTTTACCAGCCAATGTCACCGTCCGTGCTGAACTTGATCAAGCAAGTTATTGATGCTTCTCATGCTGAAGGCAAATGGACAGGTATGTGTGGTGAGCTTGCTGGCGATGAACGTGCTACACTTCTGTTGCTGGGGATGGGTCTGGACGAATTCTCTATGAGCGCCATTTCTATCCCGCGCATTAAGAAGATTATCCGTAACACGAACTTCGAAGATGCGAAGGTGTTAGCAGAGCAAGCTCTTGCTCAACCGACAACGGACGAGTTAATGACGCTGGTTAACAAGTTCATTGAAGAAAAAACAATCTGCTAATCCACGAGATGCGGCCCAATTTACTGCTTAGGAGAAGATCATGGGTTTGTTCGATAAACTGAAATCTCTGGTTTCCGACGACAAGAAGGATACCGGAACTATTGAGATCATTGCTCCGCTCTCTGGCGAGATCGTCAATATCGAAGACGTGCCGGATGTCGTTTTTGCGGAAAAAATCGTTGGTGATGGCATTGCTATCAAACCAACTGGCAACAAAATGGTCGCTCCGGTTGACGGCACCATTGGTAAAATCTTTGAAACCAACCACGCGTTCTCTATCGAATCCGATAGCGGCGTTGAGCTGTTCGTCCACTTCGGTATCGACACCGTTGAACTGAAAGGCGAAGGCTTCAAGCGTATTGCTGAAGAAGGTCAGCGCGTGAAAGTTGGCGATACTGTGATTGAATTCGATCTCCCGCTGCTGGAAGAGAAAGCCAAGTCGACTCTGACTCCGGTTGTTATCTCCAACATGGACGAAATCAAAGAACTGATCAAACTGTCCGGTAGCGTGACTGTGGGTGAAACCCCGGTTATCCGCATCAAGAAGTAATTTTTGCCGCAGTGAAAAATGGCGCCGATGGCGCCATTTTTTTATGCTTCAGTCAGGGGCGGCAAAATCAATTCATCACTACCATGCTGCTGGGTATAGCGCATCACCTCCAGCACGCGTAATCCCGCGCTATGTACCGCGTCAGTTAATTCCTTACCTTTCAACAAGCCACTAATAAGCTGGGCGCAAAACAGATCGCCTGTTCCTTTAAGGTCCGTTTTTACCCGAGAATGGGAAATGACATTCACGCTGTCGGCACTGACCACCACCACCTGCATCTCCTGATTTTCTTCGTTACCGGAGGCGCTGGTAACAACCACCCATTTTAATGTCTCTGAAAGCAGGCTTTTTGCAGCAGCAATGGCGCTGTCAAGATCGCGGCAATTTTTACCGGTCAGGATTTCCAGCTCAAAGATATTTGGCGTAATTCCCTGCGCCAGTGGCAACAAATATTGCCGATATGCCTCCGGAAGATCAGGTTTGACGTAGATACCGCTATCAATATCGCCAATCACCGGATCGACCATAATCAATAAGTCAGGATGATTTTCGCGTAATACAGTCAGCCACTCGGCAAGAATTTTGATTTGCGACGCGGTTCCCATATAACCGGTGGTAACAGCGCGCAGCTGGCGCAGTGCATCGCGCTCCTGTAGTGCGCGTAAATAGCCACTAAACCATTCGTCCGGAATCGCACCACCATAGAATGTGTCATAATGCGGCGTATTACTGAGCAACACGGTCGGCATGGCAAAGACATTCAGACCGTTCTGTTTAATAGCAGGCACGGCGATGCTGTTGCCTACGCTGCCATACACCACCTGCGACTGCACAGCGACAATATCCGCCTGCAACGCTCTGCTCTTATCGTTAAACAACAACAAACTACTCATTTAATTTTTCTCCTTGCCGATGATCCTCATCGCATCCCAACCGAAACTTTACCTGATTTTGGCAGTCAAATCGGCTATCACATAACAAGGATAAGGTAATTCAGTGAAGAAAATCATTTGTCTGGTCATTACGCTGTTGATGACACTCCCCGCTTACGCGAAATTAACTGCCCACGAAGAAGCCCGCATCAACGCCATGCTGGATGGATTAGCACAGAAAAAGGATTTGATATTTGTGCGCAACGGCGATGAACATACCTGTGATGAAGCAGTTTCGCATCTGAAGTTGAAGCTCGGCAACACGCGCAACCGCATTGATACCGCCGAGCAATTTATTGATAAGGTGGCTTCGTCATCATCGATTACTGGTAAGCCTTACATCGTGAAGATGCCCGGTAAGAGCGATGAAAATGCGCAACCTTTTTTACATGCGTTAATTGCGCAGACGGATAAAACGGTGCCGTCAAATCCCTGAGCCCTGGCTAAAGTGCTCCTCACCAAATACTCCGGTAGAAAGGTAGCGATCGCCGCGATCGCAGATGATCGCCACAACCACTGCGCCAGGGTTGGCTTTTGCCACGCGCAGTGCACCGGCGACCGCACCGCCAGAGCTGACGCCACAGAAAATCCCTTCGCGCACCGCCAGTTCACGCATGGTGTTTTCCGCATCGCGCTGATGAATATCCAGTACCTCATCCACCAGCGAAGCGTTAAAGATGCCTGGCAGATATTCCGCTGGCCAGCGACGAATACCGGGAATACTGCTGCCCTCTTCCGGCTGCAGGCCAACAATCGTCACAGGACTGGATTGCTCGCGCATAAAACGTGAAACGCCGGTGATGGTGCCAGTTGTCCCCATACTGGAGACAAAATGCGTGATGCGCCCACTTGTTTGCTGCCAGATTTCCGGCCCGGTGGTGGTGTAATGGGCGTAAGGGTTATCAGGGTTGTTAAACTGATCGAGTAGTTTACCTTCACCGCGATTAGCCATTTCAAGCGCCAGATCGCGCGCCCCTTCCATACCCTGTTCTTTGGTAACCAGAATCAGTTCCGCGCCGTAAGCCAACATCGCCGCACGGCGTTCCTGGCTCATGTTGTCGGGCATCAGCAATTTCATGCGATAGCCTTTCAGTGCCGCAATCATTGCCAGCGCAATCCCGGTATTGCCACTGGTGGCTTCAATTAACGCATCGCCCGGTTTAATCTCACCGCGTTTTTCGGCCTCGACAATCATCGAAAGCGCCGCACGGTCTTTTACCGACCCCGCCGGGTTATTGCCTTCCAGTTTTAACCACACTTCACTGCCGTTATCCGGCCCCATCCGCTGCAACTTCACCAAAGGCGTATTGCCAATTGTTTGTTCTAATGTACTCACGATCTCTGCCCATACGTGGTGTTGCCTGATGCGACGCTAACGCGTCTTATCAGGCCTACAGGTTACAAAACCTTGCCATTAAAAAGCCCGGATCGCGGGAAGCGCCTCCGGGCGTTTAACATTCACTCAACCTATCAGGCGCTTTGCGCGAGAGCAAGTTCCTCATCGCGGGTTTCAATACGCTCGTCGCCGTTATACAGCCGCGCATGTTGCAGGCCGACGAACAAACGATCGCCGCGCACTGGCGCATCATCGCCACGCATCACCACGGTCAGCGGGTCGTCATACCACCCCAGCGGCTGCACTACTAACTGGGTATAGTGGCCTTTCGGGCTGGCTTCCAGCACCTGGACCGGCAGTGGCGATTCAAGGCTGGTACGGCGGCTGATATCCACTTCCCACGGGCGCAGGAAGAGATCCACCGGCCCCTGATACGCAGGTGTGTAGCCCAGCGGCCAGCGATGTGCGCCAACGTGGAACTGCCCGCCGCGAATGGTGCCACGCAGACGGTTCACTTCGCCCATAAATTCGAGCACAAAACGGGTCGCCGGTTCTCGCCATACTTGATCCGGTTCATCGGCCTGTTCGATATTGCCCTGGCTCATCACCACTACGCGGTTGGCGACTTCCATCGCCTCTTCCTGGTCGTGGGTGACAAATACGCTGGTAAATTTCAGTTCTTCATGCAGCTGACGCAGCCAGCGACGCAGTTCTTTACGCACCTGCGCATCCAGTGCACCAAACGGTTCATCGAGCAGCAGAATTTGCGGTTCTACAGCCAGCGCACGCGCCAGCGCCACACGCTGTTTCTGCCCGCCGGAAAGCTGCGCCGGATAACGATCCGCCAGATGGGCAAGCTGGACCATTTCCAGCAATTTTGTCACTTTCGCTTTGATCGCCGCCGCATTCGGGCGCTCGCGACGCGGCAGCACCGTCAGGCCAAAGGCGATATTGTCGAATACCGTCATATGGCGGAACAGCGCGTAGTGCTGGAACACGAAACCGACTTTACGATCGCGCGCATGTAGGCGGCTAACATCCGTGCCATGAAAACGGATATGCCCGCTGGTTTGATGCTCCAGCCCGGCAATAATGCGCAGCAGCGTGGTTTTCCCGGAACCGGACGGCCCCAGTAACGCGACCATCTGACCCGAAGGAATATCCAGCGAGATATCGTTCAGCACCTGGGTGCGACCAAAAGACTTCTTAATCCTGGCAATCTCAATGCTCATGATGTTCCTCCTGCTGCGCGCGTTTTTCCTGATTTTCCAGGCGCCACTGCAACATACTCTTTAAAAACAGGGTGATAATCGCCATCAGCGTCAACAGCGCAGCGGCGGTAAAGGAGCCGACGGTGTTGTAGTCCTGCTCCAGCAATTCAATTTGTAATGGCAGCGACAGGGTTTCTCCGCGAATCGAGCCGGAAACCACCGACACCGCGCCAAACTCGCCAATCGCGCGGGCGTTGGTCAGCACCACGCCATAAAGCAGCGCCCAGCGAATATTCGGCAATGTGACGCGACGGAACATCTGCCAGCCGGATGCACCAAGCAAAATCGCCGCTTCGTCTTCCTGGCTGCCCTGGCTTAACATCACCGGAACCAGTTCGCGCACCACAAACGGGCAGGTGACAAAAATCGTCACCAGCACCATCCCCGGCCACGAGAACATAATTTGCATGTTATGCTCGTCGAGCCAACCGCCCAGCGGGCCGTTAGAGCCGTAGAACAGCAGATAAACCAGACCAGCAACTACCGGTGAAACAGCAAACGGAATATCCAGCAGCGTCAGCAGCAACTGACGTCCCGGAAAATCAAAACGCGTCACCAGCCACGCCAACAGAATGCCAAACACCAGGTTTACCGGTACGGCAATTAGCGCAATCATCACCGTCAGCCAGATGGCGTGCAGCATGTCCGGATCGGCCAGATTCTGTAATACCGGCATCAGCCCTTTGCTGAACGCCTGCACGAAGATATAAATCATCGGCACCAGCAGGATGAACGCCGAAACCAGCATCCCGATGCCAATCAGAAACCATTTGCCCCAGTTAATCGGGCGCGCGTCATAACGCTTCAATTGGGTAACTTCCGCCATTAATGACCTACCACACGCCGACCAAAGCGACTTTGCAGAGTGTTAATTGAGAACAGCAGCAGCAGTGATGCCGCAAGGATCACCGAGGCAATTGCGCTCGCCGCCGGGTAATCAAACTCCTGTAAGCGAACGAAAATCATCAGCGACGTCACTTCTGTTTTCCAGGCGATGTTCCCGGCGATAAAAATCACCGCGCCAAACTCTCCAAGACTACGGGTAAACGACAGCGCCACGCCCGCCACTAGCGCCGGAGAAAGTTCCGGCAGCACCACTTTGCAGAAACTCTGCCAGCGCGTGGCGCCGAGCGTTTCCGCCGCTTCTTCATATTCCGGGCCTAACTCTTCCAGCACCGGCTGCACGGTACGCACCACAAACGGAATACTGGTAAAGGCCATCGCCACCGCAATCCCCAGCCAGGTGTAGGTGACTTTGATATCAAACTTCGCCAGCCATTCACCGTAAAAACCGTTCACGGAGAAGAGTGAGGCCAGCGTCAAACCAGCGACTGCGGTCGGCAGTGCAAACGGTAAATCCATCAGCGCATCAAGCAGCGTGCGACCCGGAAAGCGATAACGGGTTAAGATCCACGCCATCAGCAGGCCGAAAATGCCGTTAAAAATCGATGCGACAAACGCCGACAGCAGCGTCACTTTATAGGCCGCCACCACCTGCGGGTTGGTGATCACTTCCCAGTACTGCATCCAGCTCATCTCAGAGAGCTGCATCACCAGCGCGGAGAGCGGCAGCAGCAAAATCAGGCACACAAACAGCAGACTAGTGCCAAGGCTTAAGGTAAAGCCCGGCAGCACGCGTCTGGAGGCGACGGCAAACATCAGTTACGCCCCGCCGCTAACAGCTTGTCTAACTCGCCACCGCTGGTGAAGTGAGTTTTCATCACTTCCGGCCAGGAGCCAAACTTGTCTTCCACACGGAACAACTCGGTCTGCGGGAATTTATCTTTCAGTTTGGCCATGACTTCCGGGTTATTTACGCGGTAGTAATAGTCGGTGATGATGGTCTGCGCCTGTGGGCTGTAGAGCCAGTTCAGGTAGGCTTTTGCTGCTTTTTCCGTACCGTTGGCCTGCACGTTTTTATCCACCCACGCCACCGGGAATTCCGCCAGAATATTGGTTTTCGGAATCACCACTTCGAAGCCTTGCGCTTCATACTGTTTACGGATGTTGTTCACTTCCGATTCGAAGCTAATCAGCACATCGCCCAGACCGCGCTCGGCAAAGGTGGTGGTCGCGCCACGTCCGCCAGTATCGAACACTTCAACGTTTTTCAGAAACTGAGTCATAAACTGTTCGGTTTTGGCTTTATCGCCACCGTCAGCTTTGTCCGCTGCACCCCACGCGGCTAAATAAGTGTAACGCGCGTTACCAGACGTTTTCGGGTTCGGGAAAATCAGCTTCACGTCGGAGCGCACCAGATCATTCCAGTCGTGGATATTCTTCGGGTTGCCCTTACGCACCAGGAAGCCCATGGTGGAGTAGAACGGCGAGCTGTTATTCGGCAGGCGCGACTGCCAGTCGGCCGGGATCAGCTTGCCTTTGTCGTGCAGGATTTGTACGTCGGTCACCTGGTTATAAGTGACAACGTCTGCTTTTAAGCCCTGCAAAATTGCCAGCGCCTGTTTTGATGACCCGGCATGAGATTGTTTTATCGTCAGTTTGTCGCCGCCGTTATCTTTTGCCCATTGTTGCTCAAACGGCGGGTTCAGGGCAGCAAACAGCTCGCGGGAGACGTCATAAGAACTGTTCAGCAGTTCCGTTGCCTGCACGTGGCCCGCCAGCAGCAGAGAAGCGACCAGCGCGAGAGAGTTCTTTTTCAGTAAGTTAACCGCCATTGCGCACCCTTATATATTTAATGACTTTCTAATAGCCATCATATTTATAACGGGCATGAAAGGAGTAACGGTTTTATATACCGTTTGGTGATTTGGAAGTTGAAAAGGGAATAAGAACCGGGTTCAAAACGAAATCCTCCCCACCCATGCAGGGAGGAAACAGAGGTGAATCAGATGCCGACGCTAACCGTTTCCGGCAACGTGCTGCCGCCATCAATCACATTCTGAGTACCGGTTAAATAGCTGGATTCATCCGATGCGAGGAAGGCGGCCAGTTCGCCCACTTCCAGCGGATCGGCAAGGCGACGCAGCGGGATTGCTTTCGCCATTTCCGTCAGAACCGATTCTGGATCTTCCGGATTCGACTGGCGGGCAATACTTTCCGCCATTGGCGTACGAACATAGCCCGGACAAATCGCATTTACGCGAATACCGGATTGCGCGTACTCCACCGCCAGCGATTTAGTCAAACCGACGATCGCCGCTTTCGTTAAGGCATACGCCGTTTCGCCCGGATCGGCCACCATATCGCCAGTGACTGAAGACATCATCACAATGCGGCCATCTTTGCGGGCAATCATCTCCGGCAGCACCGCCTTCGTGACGTTCCATACGCCTTTAATATTGATATCAATATGGAAATCGCGATCTTCATCGCTCATATCGAGGAAACTGCCCAGACGACAAACGCCTGCGTTATTCACCAGAATATCAATGCGCCCTTCTTTTTCCTTTGCGCGTTTGATAGCTGCGGCGACCGACGCCGGGTCACGAACATCGGCAACAACCGCCGTACAACGATGACCGCGACCACACAGTTCGTCCGCTAGCTTTTCAATCTCAGGGGAGATATCCAGCAAGATTAGGTTCGCGCCATGACGTGCAAAAGTTCTGGCAATTCCTTCGCCAATTCCCTGCAATGCGCCTGTAATCAGTACTGTCTTGCCCGTGAGTTTACCCATTTTAATGCTCTCCTTGTTAATACAGAGCGTTACACTCCATTACCTCTGAAAATACAGGATAAACAAAATATTGCTGCGTATCAGCTCACTAATTAAGGAAAATCTCAATCCAGTTGCTGCTTTATGCATCACTTTAACCGTTGTGTCAGCTCACTACTGCGCTCAATCATTTTCAACGACTCCACATCATTGAGTTGCACCAGGCCAACAAACAGTAAATCGGTAACAGAATTTTGCGCTGTGCGGGTAGACATTGACGAGCTACGCCATTCGGTTTCGCCGGAAACGGTATCGATCGTGAAATGCGCCAGCCGCCGCAGCGGAGAGTCAGTCAGAGAAGTAATGGCAATCACCGTTGCCCCCTGCTTTCGTGCCGCTTCTGCGCACAAGACAATCTCTTTTTTACTGCCACTGTAAGAGATAGCAATTTGTACATCGCCTTTTTTCAGCGCCTGGGAAACCGTGGCTTGTACGTGCGTGTCGGCCTCACAGGCCACGCGATAACCAATTTTCATCAGTTTGAATGAGAGATCGCGCCCCACCAGCGCCGATCCGCCCAAACCGGTTATCTGAATAAATGGCGCTTTACTGATGACCTCAATGATTTTTTGCAGTCGCGTGTAATCGAGCAACGCGCAGGTCTGTTCCAGCGCCAGCTCTTTTTCGCGATTCAATTTACGTGCGATCACTTCCAGCGAATCATCACTGGTAATCGAACTGTGCAAATGCAACGCCGTGGCGTTTTTCTTCTCCCGGCTGGCGCTATATTCGCCAATTAACGCCATACGCAATTCGGTAAAACCTTGCGCGCCGAGTTTCTGAGCGAACTTCACAATACTCGACTGGCTAATACCGAGCTGTTTCGCCATATTTCGTGAAGAAACGGATTTCAGTTCGCTCACCCTGGCTTGCAAAAAGTCGGCTATTTTTTGCTCGTTTTCAGTAAAGTCACTTTCTGCATTACGTAATTTTGTCAGGTACAACATCTTCCACTCCCTCACCACATCCTGCGCGCAGCATAGCACACGGTTTTTGCCCTTTGACGCTCTTCACACTCTGCGATTTCAGACTCAATGATTCCTTTAAAACTAGCAAATCGAGATATATGATTCCATCAATCTGCAATTATTTGATTGTGAATACTAAGGTCACCACTGATGCAACTTGAAAAGATGATTACCGAAGGCTCGAACGCCGCCTCGGCTGAAATTGACCGTGTTTCGACGCTGGAAATGTGCCGGATTATCAACGATGAAGATAAAACCGTACCACTCGCCGTTGAGCGTGTACTGCCGGATATCGCAGCGGCGATCGATGTTATTCACGCCCAGGTGAGCGGCGGCGGCCGTCTGATTTACATCGGTGCGGGGACCTCTGGTCGTCTGGGTATTCTTGATGCCAGTGAATGCCCGCCGACCTACGGCGTGAAACCGGGTCTGGTGGTGGGTTTGATTGCTGGCGGCGAATATGCCATTCAGCATGCAGTGGAAGGCGCAGAAGATAGCCGGGAAGGCGGTGTTAACGATCTGAAAAATATCAATTTAACGGCACAGGATGTGGTGGTCGGTATTGCTGCCAGCGGTCGTACACCGTACGTGATTGCCGGGCTGGAATACGCACGCCAGTTAGGCTGCCGCACAGTGGGAATTTCCTGTAATCCGGGGAGTGCTGTTTCCACTACCGCAGAGTTTGCTATTACACCCGTTGTTGGTGCCGAAGTGGTTACCGGTTCTTCGCGAATGAAAGCAGGTACGGCGCAGAAACTGGTGCTCAATATGCTCTCCACCGGGCTGATGATTAAGTCAGGTAAAGTGTTCGGCAATCTGATGGTCGATGTGGTCGCCACCAACGAAAAACTGCATGTACGCCAGGTCAATATCGTCAAAAACGCCACCGGATGTAGCGCGGAGCAAGCGGAAGCGGCATTGGTTGCCTGCGACCGCCACTGTAAAACGGCCATTGTGATGGTGCTGAAAAATCTCGATGCCACTGAAGCTAAAAAACGCCTGGATCAACACGGCGGCTTTATTCGAAAGGCTCTGGAAAAGGATTAACCCATGGCTAAAGAGATCAGCAGTGAACTTCTGAATACCATTCTTACCCGGGTCGGTGGCCCGGGAAACATCGCCAGTTGTGGTAACTGTATGACGCGCCTGCGTCTGGGTGTACATGACAGTTCACTGGTTGATCCCGATATCAAAACCCTGGAAGGCGTAAAGGGCGTCATTTTGACCAGCGATCAGGTACAGGTCGTTTTTGGGCCAGGCAAAGCGCATCGTGCCGCAAAAGCCATGAGCGAGTTGCTGGGTGAAGCGCCCGTGCAGGATGCTGCAGAAATCGCCGCCCAGAACAAACGTCAGTTAAAAGCCAAACAAACTTCCGGCGTACAACAATTTCTCGCCAAATTCGCCACCATCTTTACGCCGCTGATCCCCGGTTTTATTGCTGCGGGTCTGTTGCTGGGGATAGCGACACTAATCGCCACGGTGATGCACGTTCCGGCAGATGCTCAGGGAATGCTGCCCGACGCGCTGAATTTTATGAAGGTGTTCAGCAAAGGCTTGTTCACCTTCCTGGTAATTCTGGTTGGCTATAACGCGGCGCAGGCGTTCGGCGGCACGGGCGTAAATGGCGCAATTATCGCCGCGCTCTTTTTACTTGGTTATAACCCTGCTGCCACCACCGGTTACTACGCCGGTTTTCATGATTTCTTCGGTCTGCCCATCGATCCACGCGGCAATATTATCGGCGTGTTGATTGCCGCCTGGGCCTGCGCCCGCATTGAAGGCATGGTGCGCCGCTTTATGCCGGACGATCTCGACATGCTGTTGACCTCGTTAATCACTCTGCTGATCACCGCTACGCTGGCGTATTTGATCATTATGCCGCTGGGCGGCTGGTTATTCGAAGGTATGTCGTGGCTGTTTATGCACCTGAACAGTAATCCGCTCGGTTGTGCAGTATTGGCCGGGCTATTCCTGATTGCCGTGGTGTTTGGCGTGCATCAGGGCTTTATTCCTGTTTATCTGGCTTTAATGGACAGCCAGGGATTCAACAGCTTATTTCCCATCCTTTCGATGGCGGGCGCGGGCCAGGTGGGCGCGGCGCTGGCACTCTACTGGCGGGCGCAACCGCATAGCGCATTACGCAGTCAGGTACGCGGGGCGATTATTCCCGGCCTGCTGGGCGTTGGCGAACCGTTGATTTACGGCGTCACCCTGCCCCGCATGAAACCGTTTGTTACCGCCTGTTTAGGCGGCGCAGCGGGCGGTTTCTTTATCGGTCTGATAGCCTGGTGGGGTCTACCAATGGGCTTAAACAGCGCCTTTGGGCCGTCTGGTCTGGTGGCGCTGCCGCTGATGACTTCCGCTCAAGGTATCCTTCCGGCAATGGCGGTATATGCAGGTGGGATTCTGGTGGCATGGATTAGTGGGTTTATTTTCACCACACTCTTTGGCTGCCGTAACGTCAATCTGGACTGATTATGAAACGGACAATGCTCTATCTTTCTCTGCTGGCTGTCAGCTGTAGCGTCAGCGCCGCAAAATTCCCTGTTCTGACAGAAAGTTCGCCAGAGAAAGCAGGATTCAACGTCGAGCGGCTTAACCAGATGGAGAACTGGATTAACCAGCAGGTGAATGCCGGTTACCCAGGAGTAAACCTGCTGATTATTAAAGATAATCAGATTGTGTATCGCAAAGCCTGGGGCGCGGCGAAAAAGTACGATGGCAGCGTGTTGATGGCGCAGCCTGTAAAAGCCACTACCGATACGCTGTATGACCTGGCCTCAAACACAAAAATGTACGCCACTAACTTCGCCCTGCAAAAGCTGATGAGCGAAGGCAAGTTGCATCCTGACGATCTGATTGCGAAATATATTCCCGGGTTTGCCGATAGCCCGAGCGATACGATTAAAGGCAAAAACACGCTGCGGATCGCCGACCTGCTGCATCACAGCGGCGGTTTCCCGGCAGACCCGCAATACCCGAATAAAGCCGTCGCGGGCGCGTTATATTCCCAGGATAAAGGCCAGACGCTGGAGATGATTAAACGCACGCCGCTGGAGTATCAGCCCGGTAGCAAGCATATCTACAGCGATGTCGATTATATGCTGCTCGGATTTATCGTCGAGTCAGTGACTGGCCAACCGCTTGACCGCTATGTTGAAGAGTCGATTTATCGCCCGCTCGGTCTGACGCACACCGTGTTTAATCCGCTACTGAAAGGCTTTAAACCGCAGCAAATTGCCGCGACGGAACTGAACGGCAATACCCGCGATGGCGTGATCCACTTCCCGAACATTCGCACCACCACTCTCTGGGGTCAGGTGCACGACGAAAAAGCCTTTTATTCGATGGGCGGCGTTTCCGGACATGCAGGTTTATTTTCCAGTACCGGCGATATTGCGGTGTTAATGCAAACGATGCTGAACGGTGGTGGCTATGGCGATGTTCAGCTGTTCAGTGCAGAAACGGTGAAGATGTTCACCACCAGTTCAAAGGAAGATGCCACTTTTGGCCTCGGCTGGCGCGTGAATGGTAATGCCACCATGACACCAACATTTGGCACGCTGGCAAGCCCGCAAACCTACGGTCACACGGGCTGGACCGGAACGGTGACCGTTATCGATCCGGTCAATCATATGGCGATTGTGATGTTAAGCAACAAGCCACATTCGCCAGTTGCCGATCCACAAAAAAATCCCAATATGTTCGAAAGCGGTCAGTTACCGATTGCAACTTATGGTTGGGTGGTTGATCAGGTATATGCGGCGTTAAAGCAGAAGTAGTAAAAAGGCCAGTCAGTTTGTACTGGCTGGCCTGAGACTGCTGACAAACGCAAAACTGCCTGATGCGCTACGCTTATCAGGCCTACGCGGAGCCTGCAATATATTGAATTAGCACGATTTCGTAGGCCGGATAAGGCGTTCACGCCGCATCCGGTGTGTACAACGCGCACTTGGTCAACAATCTTAGGCCAGTCAGTTGTGTTACTGGCTGGCCTTTAATCATTGAATCAGAAACGCTTACAGCGCCATCAGCTTGTCCAACGACGGCGCGAAGTAATAGCCGCCAGTGACTGGTTTGGTGAAACGCAACATTGCGTCACGTTTGCCATCGGTGTCGCCAAACATACTCAGCAGTTGCTGCTCAATGTTATGCAGACGTGCGCAATAAGCACAGAAGTACAGACCGTGCGTGCCGCTGGCGGTGCCGTACGGCAAGCTCTGGCGAACAATCTTCAGCCCTTTGCCATCTTCTTTCAGATCAACACGAGTCAGGTGAGAGGTTTCCGGACGTTCGTCGCCATCAATCTCTTCGTTAGCTTCTTTGGTACGGCCGATCATCATCTCCTGGTCGTGAACACTCATACGGTTGAGTTGCTTCAGGTTGTGTTCCCAGCGCTGCACAAACACATAGCTGCCACCTGCATCCACGCCGTCTTTAATGACCGCCACTTCGCGACGCGTCTCTTCACCTGCCGGGTTTTCCGTACCGTCAACAAAGCCGCTCAGGTCACGCTCTTCCACCCAACGGAAGCCGTGGATCTCTTCTTTCACTTCAATGCAGTCGCCGAAAGCTTCCATCGCCGCCTGGGCGACAGAGAAGTTTACGTCATGACGCAGAGAAAGAATGTGGATTAACACATCGAACTGAGTAGTCGGCGCAAGACCTTTGCCGTAGCCCGGAAAATCTTTCAGCTCTTCGGCACCAACGCCGCCGCTCAGAGCACGCCAGGTGTTGTTACCAAAGGCAACCACCGCACCAAGATGCGCGTCAGGGAATTTCGCTTCAAAAGTTGCCAGTTTGTCGGCAAATGTTTTACTGGCCGCACGCAGGGCGTCAACCTCCCCTTTAACGTTGGCTTCGATCCAAATCGCCGCGCGGCAATGTTCTGGCAAAATGCCACTCTGAACCTGAGACATTGTTCCTCCTGAAAATAAGAATGCCACGCAATCCGTGGCATTGTTGGGCGCTATTTTACGTGTTTTTTATGATTAGCGGTTTGCTCAGACGCAAATTAACGTCGCCAGATAATTTTACTGACTTTCCAGTTTTTCAGGGTATCGTCCGAAGGCATTAGCCCTTCAGGACCACTCCATTCCCCGCTGAACTGGTAGCTAATATGTTGACTGCCTTCAGCTTTACATTCGACAGCACGATCATCATCGCCGTCGGCTTTTTGGCAATTGCCAAATGCTTTGCTGTAAAGGTCGCTAAACGGTGTACCGATTTTAACACCGGTGTCAGCAGGAATATTGCTATCTGAAACGTCAATGCGGCTGATTGTACCTTGATCACCATTGATGACCATCGCCACGCTGTCGCCTTTCATCACTTCAAAAAAGCGCACTACATTACCGTTAGCGGTTTTCATTCCGCTGCGCAGGCGATAATCACCATCAAGCGCATCGGCAATAGCTTGTTCTTGTAATGGTGTGGACGCCGTTAATTCACCCACGCCCTGCTCGCTCACTTTGGTAGATGAACCAAACCAGTTCCACGGATTAGCGGCAGACCAGTTAACTGACGACATAGTGGAACAGCCGGTCAGCATCAACGGCATAGCGCATAACAATAAACGCAGCGATTTCATGTCACTTCCTTTGGTTATTCAATAACGTTGCTTGGAGTGCGAATTTGCAAAAAAGTGCCGTTAGAGGCTGATGGCAAACACAAAATTGCCTGATGCGCTACGCTTATCAGGCCTACTCTTTCCTGCAATATATTGAATTTGCAAAATTTGTAGACCGAATAAGCCGTTCACGCCGCATCCGGCATAAACAAAGCGCGCCTCTGCGTTATTCTTTTTCTTCATTAAAACAGGCGCGTAAACGTCGGTTGGTCAAAAGCCAGATTAACGCCACAATATCCGCCACCACCAGCGCCAGGCCGATACCGCTCACTGATTCCCCATTCAGCCACAGCCACGGCTGCCAGCAAAGTAAAACGAGCTGTGCCAACAGCAACACAAAATAGAGCCCATGCCAAAAACGGGGAAACGTAGCCCGCCGACCGCTCAACAAAAACGCCAGCACCGCCGGAATGCCAGGAATCAACCCCAGCCAGAAATTATCGTGATCGGGATAAAACAGATTCAGCAACGCAGTTCCCTGCTCACGCGACGCACCGGCAATCACAAACAGCCCCCAGGTCCGCGCCTGTAGTAATAACACACACCAGAAGAGGAAAGGTAAACGCAGGCGTCCGTGCGCATCGTAATGGACAGGATGAAACTCAGTACTCTTCATCTTCAATCAAACGCTTGCCCAGATTCAGCACATCAGCGTGTTCATATCCCAGACGTTCATACATCCCAAGCACCATGTCGTTATCTTCCGGCACGTTGATCTGAATTTTCGGGCAGCCGCGGGCAATTAGCTTTTTCTCCAGCCGATTAAGCAACGCGTTAGCAATGCCGCGCCCGCGAAACTCCGGATGCACGCCAAGATAATAAGCAGACCCACGATGCCCGTCATAACCGCCCATCACCGTTCCCACCACTTCACCGTTCACTTCCGCGACCAGGAACAAACTGACGTCATGGTTCATCTTGCGCTCGATGTCCATTTCCGGATCGTTCCACGGACGCAGCAAGTCGCAACGCTCCCAAAGGGTGATGACCTCTTCGAAATCTTCCTGGCGAAATACGCGTATCTCCATGGTATTGGTTACCTTTTTGGGGGTTAAAAGGGTGATTATGGCGTGAACGGTTGAATTAGCCAATATCTGACGAAAATCGGTTGAAAAAGTGGCATAATGACACGTTGTCATTTATTGAAATGAAAAGTAAAACAATTCTCACCAGCAAACCGTCGTAACGGATTACGCGATACGATATAACATCTGGAACTTCATTATTACAACTCAGGCCGTATGAGCACTTTTAAACCACTAAAAACACTCACTTCGCGCCGCCAGGTGCTGAAAGCCGGATTAGCTGCCCTGACGTTGTCAGGAATGTCACAAGCCATCGCCAAAGAAGAACCTTTAAAAACCAGTAACGGACACAGTAAGCCTAAAGCCAAAAAAGCCGGGGGTAAGCGAATAGTCGTTCTCGATCCAGGCCACGGCGGAATTGATACCGGGGCGATTGGCCGCAACGGGTCGAAAGAAAAACACGTAGTGCTGGCGATTGCTAAAAATGTCCGTTCCATATTGCGCAATCATGGCATTGATGCGCGGCTGACGCGTTCTGGCGATACGTTTATTCCACTGTACGATCGCGTTGAAATCGCCCATAAATATGGCGCTGACCTGTTTATGTCAATTCACGCCGACGGCTTTACCAACCCAAAAGCCGCTGGTGCATCGGTCTTTGCCCTCTCTAACCGTGGCGCAAGTAGCGCGATGGCAAAATATTTGTCGGAACGCGAAAACCGTGCTGATGAAGTCGCCGGGAAAAAGGCGACCGACAGGGATCACCTATTACAACAAGTGCTGTTTGATCTGGTGCAAACAGATACCATTAAAAATAGTCTGACACTCGGCTCGCACATTCTAAAGAAGATTAAGCCGGTGCATAAACTACACAGCCGCAACACCGAACAAGCGGCATTTGTGGTGTTGAAATCACCGTCTGTTCCTTCGGTGCTGGTGGAAACTTCGTTTATCACCAACCCGGAAGAAGAACGGCTGTTAGGCACGGCGGCGTTTCGTCAGAAAATCGCCACAGCGATTGCTGAAGGCGTGATCAGTTATTTCCACTGGTTTGACAACCAGAAAGCACACTCGAAAAAGCGGTAAGTTATGAAACCCGACGCACACCAGGTTAGACAGTTCCTCCTCGACCTTCAGGATACAATTTGCCAGCAACTGGCCGCCGTAGATGGCGCAGAGTTTGTCGAAGATAGCTGGCAACGCGAAGCTGGTGGCGGTGGGCGTAGTCGGGTGTTGCGTAATGGCGGTGTTTTCGAACAGGCGGGCGTCAACTTTTCTCACGTCCACGGCGACGCAATGCCCGCTTCCGCCACCGCTCATCGCCCGGAACTTGCCGGGCGCAGTTTCGAGGCTATGGGCGTTTCTTTGGTGGTGCATCCGCATAATCCGTATGTTCCCACCAGCCACGCCAATGTGCGCTTTTTTATTGCCGAAAAACCGGGTGCCGCTCCCGTCTGGTGGTTTGGCGGCGGCTTCGATTTAACCCCTTTCTATGGCTTTGAAGAAGATGCCATTCACTGGCACCGCACCGCCCGCGACCTGTGCCAGCCGTTTGGCGAAGATGTTTATCCACGCTACAAAAAGTGGTGCGACGATTACTTCTACCTCAAACATCGTAACGAGCAGCGCGGCATTGGCGGGCTGTTCTTTGATGACCTGAACACGCCAGACTTCGACCACTGTTTCGCCTTTATGCAGGCGGTAGGCAAAGGCTACACCGACGCATACTTGCCGATTGTTGAGCGACGTAAAGCGATGGAATACGGCGAGCGCGAGCGTAATTTCCAGCTCTACCGTCGCGGTCGTTATGTCGAGTTCAACCTGGTCTGGGATCGCGGCACGCTGTTTGGCTTACAAACCGGCGGGCGCACTGAATCAATCCTGATGTCAATGCCACCGCTGGTACGCTGGGAGTACGATTATCAGCCGGAAGAAGACAGTCCGGAAGCGGCGTTGAGTGAGTTTATTAAGGTCAGAGATTGGGTGTAATATCATGAAAATAAACGAAAATTCATAATCCTCTGTTTGTGACTTGAAATTGACTCTGTTTAATTTGTGTGCCATAGTGACACCATAATAGTTAGTCATCACTAACATTGAGGTATTATTATGGCTACGAACATCGAACGAAAAGACACTCGCCTGGTTGCCAGAACATCTTTAGAAATACAGGAAATGATTCAAAGAGCTGCAGATTATTGTGGTTCAACTGTGTCACAATTTCTTATTGAATCTGCAGTGGATAAAGCACGCAACGTCATTGAGCGTACTGAAGCGTTGCATTTATCTATGGCAGGAGCAGATGCACTGGTTGCTGCCCTTGAGAATCCACAAAGACCTAATCAAAAACTGCTAAAAGCAGCGCAAAACTACAAGGATGTAGTGAATGTCCGTGATAATTGAAGAGATAACTCAGCAGCATACTCGGAAACTTTTTGACTGTGGGAATCACGAATTAAATCAGTTTTTACAACAGCAAGCCCGGCAGAAAGCAGTCAAACATATAGCAAAGACCTATGTGGCCTGCCGAAAATCAGCCCCCACAAATATCATTGGTTATCATACTTTATCAGGATATTCAGTTATTATTCCCCCTGTTTGCAGAGAATATAAAAACTATCCTCATCCCCTTAACGCGGTAAAACTGGCCAGGCTTGCTGTCGATCGTTCAAATCAAGGTGAGCGTTTGGGAGAAAAATTACTTATTGATGCCATCTATAGAACCGTATTAGTTGCCGAACAAATTTCGGCTATTGGGCTGTTTGTAGATCCACTAACGCCCAAAGTGATGCCTTTTTATGAACAATATGGATTCCTGAAAGCTGATTGTGGTGATACATCGCGTACAGAAATGTGGTTGCCGATTAAAACGTGTATTGAAACAGCCAGTATATTGTTATGAACAAAGTACGTTATTATCAGCGGAGAATTAGAGACTATCCCACCAGGCGTATATTGTTGAAGCCAGTTTGATGCCGGACAACGGCGACATCTTATCAGCAATCTTAGCTGTGATAATAGTGGAAGATACGTCTTATTAAAGACGGAAATGGAGCCAAATATATAATATGGAAATTAAAATTATAGCTGACACAGCAATACCTATTGAAGAACAGAAAACAAGAATACTTGAGTTCTTTCGTGAATATTGGGGAACACAGCAGGTTAATGAAAGAATTACCGACTCAGTACTTTGTGTAAATAACGCAAATCACAGATGTAATATTTTATGGTCAGATGATTGTGTAGATATCAATTATCAATGTAATCGGGACATTCATCCAAACGAATGGAAAAAATTTTTGACAGCATTCACTACTGCTCTTAGCCATCCCATTCCCGATTATTACACTGATATGCATGAAAAAATTCGCCGTACTTTCCTGCGTAAAAAACATCGTCGGGGTGAGGGTCGCATTGGTTGCTATATCTATCCCTATAAAGAGGAACCCAACGACGGCTGGGATTATAATGTTGATAGTCTTTTTATTTATGATTGCGATTTTGCGATCTTATCTCCGGCAATTAAAGTGTTATATCCTTTAATCAATGGAGAAACCTTTTTTGATCACACAAGCTGGAATGAGTTTACCTCAGACGAATGTACAAAGATGATTGTGCAGTGGCGAAGTGATGCACAAACAAATACCGAATATGCTGCATTTATTCATTATGTTATTGATTGGATAAACCCTTTATTAACAAAATACAAAAGTATAATGATTGAGGGTAATTTATAAGTGGCCGGATCAAACACCCTCCCCATCCGGCCCTCAACCTCCCCCCAATTCCTGCATCCGCTGATGCAACGTCAGTGACGGTTTTTCGGCAAACAGTTGCTGATAATCCGTGGCAAATTGCCCCAAATGCCAGAATCCCCACTGCATGGCGGCGTCTTTTACCGTTGTGCTCTGCGACCACGGGCTTATCAGTTCGCGACGTACGGCGTTCAGGCGGATGCGTTTCAGCCACGCGTTCGGGCCAATGCCTAAAATAGCGTGAAACGCGTTTTGTAAGGTGCGGCGGCTGACATGCAGTTGATTGCACAAATCCAGCACTGTTACCGGTTCGGACATGTTTTCCAGCACATATTCACGGGCGCGGAAAAGCAAACGACGGTAACTCTGATGACTAATGCTTTCCGCCGTCACCATTGGCTGCGCTTCTTCCAGCATCGTCCCCATCGCCAGCAGCAAGTTATCGCCAAGCACTTTACGCACCGCAGGCTGATGCAAATTCTCCGGGTTCTCGCAAAATGTCGCCAGCGCCTGTTGGACAAAGCCCCACAGCGCGGCTTTATGCTGCTCTTTCACTTCCAGCGCCGACTGGTTACGTAACATATGCAGCACCCTTTCCGGGTTATGCAAAAAGTTAGCCTGCCGGGTAATGACATCTTCAGAAAGCACTACGCCAAGGATCGTGTAATCGTCAGGCGTACTTAATTCGAACTCGGTGCCGCCAGGGCGCGTGGCAATTTCTGCGCTTCCCAGACATTGCGATCCAATAAATCCCTGTTCACCGCGCGTCGCCGGAATACCAAACCAGAACGAGTTCGGCCAGACCAGACACGACTGACGCAGCGCCAGACCGGTGTATTCACGGAAAACCTGAATATCATCAAGCAGGATTTCCGTAAATTCACCATGAAACTTGCCCGGATGCAGCTGATCGTAAATCTGCTGCCAGGCGGTAATTGTCAATGCATGTTCATAAACATCCGTTGTCTGTCGTTGATGAACATTATCCACTTCAACCTTCGGCGTGAGCTTCAGGTTTTCGGGTAAGGGTTCATGATAAAGATGGTGCAAATTGGCTGTACGGGTCTTTTTCATGATGTTAATGCCGGGCGTTACATAACGCCCGGCACCTCCGACAGGTTAATGGGGCTTAAGACGATAACGACTACTGCGTTTACGTAACGTCCCGGCAGAAAAGAACTGTTCCAGCGCATTTCTGGCTTTATCCAACGGCCAGCCAAAGTGGGCAGCGACTTCTCCTGCCGTCATTCCCTGACGTACTGATGTTAACAGCGCCAACAACTCGTCGGCAGATTCCGCGACGATCGCTGGCGCGTCAGCTTCCTTTTCCGGCTCCTTCACAGGTTGCTTCGGCTGGCGTTTAAAGCCGCCAATCAGCCACTGGGTGTCATCATCTGGCCGACCGATTTCCTTACGGCTGATTACACGCCCGGTACGCATCGCAGCAGCACAACCTGCGTCCAGCGCCGCACGACACGCCGCCAGATCGCCTTCCACCACCAGCGTCAACCTACCAGGGTCAAGCACTTCATGACTGAGCAGGCGCACGTTGGCCGCTTTCAGCATGGCATCTGCCGCATCGATTGCGGCGACCATGCCGTCCACTTCCAGCAATCCCAGTGCATTGATCATCGGCAACCTCCGTTACGCACGCTGGATTGGATTACGCGCGATTTCCAGCACAGCATCAGTAAAGGCGTTACAGGCCGCTTTACACGCTGCCTGGCTACCGGTTAAAAATGCCGCCGAGTAGTTGGTTTCTGACGGCGGTGGTACATAGGTCACCAGCTGCACGTCGGCAGATTTTAACGCTGCATCAATGCCGTAGGTCGCTTCCAGCGGCGGCGCCACCAGATACGCCATCGGATCGCCAAGTGTGATCCCGGCGGTTGATGAGAGATAAGAACCGGTACGCGAAACCACATGTGCGAGGAATGCCGTATCTTGCGCATCGTTGGCCCACTGGAACGCCGCGCCATTTTCAATATGCGCAACCATTGCATCCAGACCGGCACGCACTTCCGCCGGGTTTGGCCCACCAAGCATAATCAACACTTCACCGGCAGTCGGTGACGGACCGTGCGCCGCTCCCGCATACAGCGAGCGGCCATAAACCACTTCCACCATCGCCTGTTTGGTCGCTTCGTCAGCCGCAATGTAGGTTACGTCATCGGAGTCGGCTGAAATCAGACCGAGGCTACGAATATGCGGCGGTAATTTCAGTTCACGCGCAAAATCGGCGTTAACGGAGGCAATCACCCGCATGGCGGTGACCGACGGTCGAATCAAATCTAAAGCTGGCATGATGCCTCCTTAACGGGTCATGTTGATGCCGGATGCTTTCTGCTCCAGCATACGTTTCGCCAAATCCACAATGACTGCTGCGGCTTCAACCGGCGGTGTGCCGCCCTGGTGAATGTTAGAGATACAGGTGCGATCGGCCTCAACGGTGGTTGCCATACGCGGCGAGTAAACGGCGTAGCAGGAGAGGCTTTCTGACTGCCCCAGCCCCGGACGTTCACCCACCAGCAGGATCACCACTTTCGCGCCGAGGATCTCACCAATCTGATCTTCAATCTTCACGCGCCCATAACGAACAAAGAACGGTGTGCCGACTTTCAGCCCGGCCTGTTTCAGGCCCGCCATCAGCGGCGGCAGGATCTCTTCGTAGTTCACGGTAATAGCGTCAGTAGACAAGCCATCGGAAATAACGACCTGCACGTCCGGATTAGCAACACACTGTGCTTTCAGCGCTTCAACAGCTTCTGCACACAGGCGGCGGCCCATATCCGGGCGAGTCAGATAGAGATTTTTGTCGCTAATTTCAGAGCGGACTTCCAGTAAGCCCTGGGCTTTTACCCACTCTTCCGGCACTTCTTTCAGTACGGTGTCTTTCGAACGAGAGTGATCGGCCAGGAAACGCAACAGCGCCTGGGTACGCGGACGCGGACCGGCACGACCGGTACACACGCGGGCCACAGTACTACGGCGCAGTTCTGTTAATACGTCTGCGCGATGCGGATTTTCTACGCCAATCCACGCTTTTGCTTCAGCGGAACCTAAATCCAGCGTGCAGCTTTCAGAGGTCACCGGTGCCGCACAGGTTGTGGTGGCGCATTTTGCTTCTGACGGCGCGGGGGCCGCTTGTCCCATTGACGCCATCACGCTGCGTACAATTTCTTCAATCTGTTTTTGATCCATGATGTGTTATCTCCGCGTCATCAGAAGAACAGTGACGGATCGCCCGCCCGTTTGGTCAGGCGACCGTTTGCCATAATGCCCATGCTTTCCAGCCAGCGTTCAAACTCCGGTGACGGGCGCAGGTTGAGTAACTGACGCACAGTAGCGGTGTCGTGGAACGCCGTGGTCTGGTAGTTGAGCATGATGTCGTCACCCAGCGGCATGCCCATGATGTAGTTGCAGCCTGCGGTGGCGAGCAGGATCATCAGGTTTTCGTTGAGGTTCTGGTCAGCGTCAGCGTGGTTGGTGTAGCAGCAGTCGCAGCCCATCGAGATGCCACTCAGCTTGCCCATAAAGTGATCTTCCAGACCCGCGCGGATAATCTGCCGGTCGTTGTAGAGATACTCCGGCCCAATAAAGCCGACCACGGTGTTGACGATAAACGGATCGTAATGACGCGCCAGCCCGTAGTTACGTGCTTCCATCGTCACCTGGTCAGCGCCGAAGTTAGCGCCAGCGGAGAGCGCAGAACCTTGCCCTGTTTCGAAGTAGAGGCAGTTTTCCCCGGCAATACGGTTGAACTCCGCGCCCACTGCGCGCGCTTCGTCGAGCATCGCCAGCTCCACGCCAAACTCTTTCAGCCCTTTTTCGCTGCCGCAAATACTCTGGAAAATCAGCCCGCCCGGTGCGCCGCGACGAATCGCTTCAATCTGGGTGGTGACGTGCGCCAGCACGCAGCCCTGGGTTGGAATATTGAATTTGTCGATCACGCCGTAAATGGTATCCAGCACGCGGCTTAAGTTTTCCACGTCGTCAGTTACCGGGTTAACGCCGATCACCGCATCGCCCACCCCGAAGGAAAGCCCTTCATAGATTTGCGCGGCGATACTCTGCACGTCGTCACGAGTGTCGTTTGGCTGCAAACGCGCGCTGAAGGTGCCAGGAATACCGATGGTGGTATTGGCCTTTTTGATAATCGGCATTTTCTTTGCGCCGTAAATCAAGTCTGCGTTGGAGCAAATCTTCGCCACCGCCGCGACCACTTCCGAGGTCAGCCCTTTGCGGGTAAAGGCAATGTCATCCACGCTGGTTTCGTCACTCAGGACGTACTCACGCAGCTCGCTGATGCTCCAGTTTTTAATCTGGTTGTAGGCCGTTTCGTTAACGTCGTCCTGAATCAGCCGCGTAACGCAGTCTTCTTCATAGGAAATCACCGGGTTATTGCGGATATCCGCCACCGTCATTTCCGACAGCACCTGTTTGGCTGCCACGCGCTCCTGCGAACTTGCCGCTGCAACGCCCGCCAGCACATCCCCCGAACGCGGTTCGTTGGCTTTTGCCAGCACCTCTTTTACATCCTTGAATTGATATACATTGCCGAACAATGTGGTCTTTAGTTTCATAAGTCGTTCCCTCAAGAAGGAAATGCGAGTGATTTCACCGTCACCGGCACAACCGATCCGCCAAAAAGAGGCGTACCAATGTCGATATAGTCCCCCGCGCGGACAATCACTTCGTCAATGACTGCCAACGGGAGTTGTTGTAGCTGTGGGCGCAACAACATGCCCAGAGCTTTACCAAAGTCCTGCCCGGCCACCACCAGCAGGGGATGCGGATTCGGAAAACGCGCGACGAAATCGACCAGCGCGTTGATGACCGTCAGTACCGCGGCGTAACGCACAGGCAGCGAGGCGGGAAGCGCCAGCACGTACGCATCAGTTTTGGGATCCAGATCGAGCTGAATCAGCGCCTGTTGCCAGGCATTCACCAGATCCGTTTCATCAATCGGGATCGCCACTGGCAAATTGCGCAGCGGCAGTTGTACGCCCTCCAGCCAGATAGTGCTGCCAGAGAGCGAAAGGGTATGCGCGCCCGCACCAATTACCGTGGCGCGCACGGTTTGCGCCGGAAACTGCACGTTCATCTCACGCAGGCGCGGATGGTCATGCAGCGCCGTTGCAAGCAGCGGGCCAATATCGGCAAAACAGAACGGGTCAGCGGGCTGGTGGCGATAACATTCGCCCACACCGCCAGAAAGCGTAATGATTTCGGGCGTAACACCTGCGGGCAGCAAACCGGTTTGCATCAATGCCTGCGCGAGCGGCGAGAACGTTCCGTCAATCACTTCGACAATCAGCGCCGCCATCCGTCGGGTAACCTGCACCAGCTGCGCGCCTGTCAGCGAACGGACGTCGGTGTCTGCGCCGAAGCACTCATCCACAATCATCTGTCCCGGTTTATGGGCGTACACCACGCGTCCCTGACTGTCGGTTTCCAGCAGCCGCCCGCCGACGTTCAGGCAGGCAGTTCCGCTGATTTTTCCGGCATCGAACAGCGCGTAGTTCGCCGTGCCGCCGCCGATGTCGATATTCAGGACCCGACATAACCGTTGTTCAGAGAGGGTTTGCGCCCCGGCACCGTGACCGGCAATCACGGATTCGAGATGCGGTCCGGCGCTGGCGACCACAAAATCGCCCAGCGACTGAGAGAGCGTCATCACCGCCGGACGGGCATTGCGGGTTTTCGCGCTTTCGCCGGTGATGATGATGGCACCGGAATCGACGCTTTCTGGCGCGATGCCTGCGGCCTGATATTGCTCGAGGATTAAGGTTTTCAGTTCCGCTTCTTTTAATCCGCCCTGTTTGTCAACAGGGGTAAAGAACACCGGGCTTTGCCAGCTAATTTCGCGTTTGATAAATTCGTAGCGCGGCACCTGCGACACCGCCGCACGGTTAACCAGCTCCAGGTGGGAGAAGATCACCTGGGTGGTAGTGGTGCCGATATCAATACCGACGCTCAGTAGCTGGCGAGTGTTCACGATTGCGCCTCCGCTTCGGTTTTAGCCGTAGTCGCATCTTCTTTTGGCACCAGCATCATCGCCACGCCAATCGCCGTTACACCGCCAATCAGCTTGCCGACAATCATCGGGAAGATCATCGCGTTCATGTTGGCAGCCGCGAAGCCTAAGTGGTCGCCCAGGGCGAAGGCTGCAGAAACGGCGAAGGCACAGTTGATCACTTTGCCGCGGGTATCCATCTGCTTCATCATGCCGAACATCGGGATGTTGTTAGCAAGCGTTGCCACCATGCCTGCTGCCGCGATATTGTTCATATTCAGCACTTTACCGACGCTCATCAGCGGTTTTTCAAACCAGCGGGTCAGCAGCAGTACCATCGGATACGCCCCCAACAGTACACAGGAGATCGAACCGATCACTTCAATGGCGCGCATCACTTCGCCTGGTTTATCGCCAGGGGTCATGAAGATCGGATCCAGACCGGGGATCAGTTCCCAACCAAGCAGGAATTTCACTACCGCGGCAGCAAGGCCAATGGTGATTAATGCAACGAGGAATTTGGCGAAGATCTGGAAGCCGTTGATCATTTTTTCCGGGATGAATTTCAGCCCCAGCGCCACCAGCACCGCGACGATAAGTACCGGGATCATGTTCATCAGGATCAGCGCAAAGGTGAATTCCACCGGCTGACCGTTGATTTGCACCCCGAAGTACATAGCCACCAGACCACCAGCGATACAGCCAACCGGAATGGTTACAATGCCCGCCAGCACGCCGAGCGCCAGATAACGACGGTCAGAAGGTTCGATAATGCCGAGCGCCACCGGAATGGAAAACACAATCGTTGGCCCCATCATCGACCCGAGAATTAACCCAGAGTATAGCCACGCTGCTACATCGCCGCCCGCCAGCTCTTTGGCGAGGAAGAAGCCCCCCATATCGCACGCCAGCAGCGTTCCGGCGAACATTGACGGGTTGGCGCCGAGCATTTCGTAAACGGGGATAATCACCGGCCCGAGTACGTGGGCCAGTACCGGTGCCAGCGCGGTCATACCAACCATCGCCAGCCCCAGAGCGCCCATTGCCATAAAACCTTCCTCGAACTGGCCGCCGGCTCCTTCGATACTTTTACCGAACTTACCGAGGAAACGAGCAGAACCGCCGAACTGCGACAGGATCCTGTCTACGGCAGCTATCAGCATAAAGAACATCATGATGTACATGATGATTTCGTTAATTCCCATCGCCTTTACTCCCTGTTAGTTGTTATTTATTGGCGGATGCGGCGTGAACGCCTTATCCGCCCTACATGTCCAATCCCGTAAGCCGGATAAGACGCGCCAGGCGTCGCATCCGGCATTTATTGCGCCGCTGCGTACAGGCCGACAATCTGTTCCAGGCTGGCAGTACGCGGATTACTGCGCAGACAAATATCTTCCAGCGCGGCCTGCGCCCATGCACCGTAATGCGCAGATGTCGCACCAACATCGCCCAGCCGTTTACCGATCCCAACTTCCGCAATCAACTCGCTTACCGCATTAATAGCGTCACGATCGTCCGATTTTTTAGTTCGCAGCGCCCTACCTATCTGACTAAAACGTTCGCGGCAGACCATCCGGTTAAATTCCATCACCGTTGGCAGCAACATGGCGTTCGCCAGACCGTGCGGAATATGCAACGCCGCCCCCGGCTGATGCGCCATCGCGTGGCATAACCCAAGCCCAGCACTGGAAAACGCCATACCCGCCATGCACGAGGCGAGCAACATGCTCTCGCGCGCCGCCAGGTCATGCCCGTAACCCACCGCTTTCGGAAGCGATTGACCGATCATCGCAATAGCGCCAATCGCCAGGCTGTCGGTAAACGGTGTGGCGTTCAACGCGCTATACGCTTCAATGGCGTGAGTTAGCGCATCGATGCCAGTCATCGCCGTAACGTGTGACGGCACGCCTTCGGTCAGCGCAGCGTCGAGAATCGCCACATCCGGCATCAGCGAGGCATGTGCTAACACCTGCTTGCGCCCGCTCACTGCGTCGATAATCACTGTTACGTTGGTAGTTTCAGAGCCGGTTCCGGCGGTCGTTGGAATGGCAATCAGCGGCAGACGCGGTTGCAGAACGCTGGTTTCTGACATTTCTGCCAGCGTGCTATCGGGGTTCGTCACCAGCAACGCAACGGCTTTCGCCGCATCCAGCACCGATCCACCGCCAAACGCGATCACCCCATCGCACCCTGATTCACGCAGTTGCGCCACGGCTGCACACACGTCAGTAATGCACGGTTCGCCCACCGGACACGGCCAGAGCGTCATAGCGATACCTTTAACGGTCAGACTGCGAATCAGTCCGGCGGTCATCCCCGCCTGATGCAAAAAGCTGTCGGCCATCACGAACAGATGTTTCAGCCCACGCATTTGCGCTTGCTGTCCGCAACTGCTCACCGCGCCCGGACCGCAAAGCGTCACCGGTGGAACACTAAATGTTTTTACCCGTTGCAGATTCAGGGTATCGAACGCCTGAAAGAGCGCGGTCTGCAATTCATTTTGCATATAGCCCCTCCGCTTTCTCTCGCCCGCTACTGGCGATCGCCAGCGGGGTCATAAACAAACTGTGCTGCGGTAAATGCACCTGTAACGCCGGGAATTGTTTGCGAAACAGTTCCGCCACGCCCGGTTGCATACAGGAGCCGCCTGCCAGCCATAAATCAGTAATGCCCTGCCCCGCGATATGCCGGGCGACAATGTCCGCCATTTTTTCGTACACCGGTTTCACCGCAGGCCAAATCTCTTCACCGTGACCACGCTTGTACTGCTCCGCCTCTTCCAGCGAAATACGACGATTTCCGGCAAGGGTCAGAGAGATGTGATGCCCGCCAGTGGCTTCATCCGCCGAGTAAGTCACTTTGCCCTGCTTCACGATGGCAATACCGGTAGTACCGCCGCCGATATCCACTACACCTGCATTGTCCAGTTGCAGCAGATCTGCCACCGCCGTTGGCTCATCCAGCACATGGCTCACTTCCAGTCCGGCAGACTCCAGCACATTGATGGAAATACGCGGGTCAGTACCAGGAGGAAATGACGTCGCCGCATGGCTAAAACGGCGACCGAATTGCTGCTCGAGGGTATCGAGATGGCGACGAACAATGGTGACTGCGCCGAAGAAATCCCAGACGATGCCGTCGCGGACTACATCGGCCCAGTCGAGGCATACCGCCACCGGCTGACCGTCGCTGTCGACGACCATCGACACCACATCGCAGGTGCCCAGATCCACCCCCAGCCACAGCGGAGATTCCGTCGCGGCGGGCGTCTGGTTACACAGCGTTGCCGCCGTTTGCAGACGTGGAGTGAGCCATTGTTCGTCGTGCGCCATCGGTTACTCCTTAAACAATGCGAAACGCATCGACTAATACACAGCGACGCAGTCGGACAAACGTCCGTGCGCTAGTTACACCTTCACCGGTTGGCGTAGTGATGGTCATCGTGGTCCAGCCTTCACCGCCCAGCCCCAGCCCGGCAATGCACGGCCCGTTCTTGACGAAAATGCTGGTATCAATGGCGTTCGCCATCTGGTTCATGTTCTCGATATTGCGCGAGTGCATTGCCGCCGTGTGGTGGCAACCGCCTTCCAGTTTCACCGCCAACGCAATGGCATCCGCTACGTTGGCGACGCGCACGACGGGCAGCACCGGCATCATCAGTTCGGTAACAGCAAACGGATGTTCTGCGGTGGTTTCTACAAACAGCAATCGCGTTTCATGCGGGACGTTCAGGCCGATTGCCGCCGCAATCTTCGCTGCGTCACGACCCACCCAGTCACGGCTGACGGTGCCTTTTCCACGCTCGTCGATATTTTTCAGTAATACCGGTTGCAGCTGCTGCGCCTGCTCTGCGGTCAGTTTCACCGCGTGCTGGCCTTCCATCAGACGCATCAGTTCATCGGCCACGCTATCGACAACAATCAGTACCTTTTCATCGGCACAAATGATGTTGTTATCGAAAGAAGCGCCTTTGACGATGGACTGGGCTGCGCGGGCAAGGTCGGCGGTTTCATCCACCACTACTGGCGGATTACCGGCACCTGCGGCAATCAGGCGTTTATTGGTATGTTTACGCGCCGCTTCCACCACCGCTTCGCCGCCGGTCACCACCAAAAGGCCGATGCCTGGAAACTTGAACAAGCGTTGCGCGGTTTCGATATCCGGATTGGCCACGGTAACCAGCAAGTTTTCCGGCCCGCCTGCGGCAACAATCGCCTGGTTGAGCAGCGTAATCGCCCGCTGGGAGACTTTTTTCGCCGCCGGATGCGGGGCGAAAATAACGCTGTTACCCGCCGCAATCAGGCTGATGGCGTTATTAATTACGGTTGCCGCCGGGTTAGTGGAAGGCGTCACCGAAGCCACCACGCCCCAGGGCGCGTTTTCAATTAAGGTCAGGCCGTTGTCGCCCGTCAGCACCTGCGGAGAGAGGCACTCAACGCCTGGCGTACCGCGCGCCTGGGCGACGTTTTTGGCAAATTTATCTTCAACGCGGCCCATGCCGGTTTCACTGACGGCAAGTTCCGCTAAATTTCTGGCGTGTTTTTCGCCTGCTTCACGAATAGCGGCAATGGCTAACTGGCGCATTGCCACGCTTTTTAACCCTTGCTGGGCAATTTTGGCTGCCGCAACGGCGTCATCCAGGGAAGCGAAAACGCCCATCTCATGAACGGCGGTGGGCGGCGTGTCACTGCTTTGCATTTTCAGCAGTACCGCTTTCACCACCTGTTCAATATCCTGTTGATTCATGATGTTCTGCCTTATTTGTGGAAAATAACCTGACCGCCAGACACCACTTCATCGACGATGCCAATCACGCACAGATCGACCGGTGACGTTTCGCTTTTATGCGCCTGGCGGGCGGAACTGCCACTCACCAGCAACACCCACTCCCCGGTTCCGGCGCCAATATTGTCGATGGCAACGGCACACTGCCCGTCAGGATTACCTTGTGAGTCAATCATTTCCACCATCAGCAATTTGTCATGCGCCAGTCCGTGATGGCGTACGGTACAAACAATTTGTCCAGTGACGACTGCCAGTTTCATACCCGCCTCCGTGGCGTATTTCAGGTAAAAGCTCCCCCTACCCTCCGCGGAAGGTAAAATGAAAAAGGAGAGAGCGTGACGCCCGAGTCGACGTCACACAGGGTGATTACAGGTTGCTGCTGTCGCCTTTCAGGCCGATCGGGAAGACTTCTTCCAGGTCGCCGTGAGGACGCGGGATAACATGTACGGATACCAGTTCACCGATACGCTGTGCCGCTGCGGCACCTGCATCAGTCGCGGCTTTACAGGCGGCAACATCACCGCGAACCATGGCAGTACACAGGCCGCCGCCAATCTGCTTAACACCAACCAGTTTGACGCGCGCAGCTTTCACCATCGCATCAGAAGCCTCAATCAGTGCAACCAGGCCCCGGGTTTCGATCATTCCTAATGCTTCCATTGTGTTTTCCTCTTTATAGGGGTCCAGAACGGGACCGTTCATTCAACCAGTGTTTGTAAACTGCTTTCGCAGTTCACTTCTGTCTGACGCGGTACAGCTGCCACCAGCGCCAGTTCGATAATTTCCTGCACGCTACAACCACGAGAAAGATCGTGCATCGGCGCGGCAAGTCCTTGTATCAATGGCCCGACGGCACGATATCCGCCGAGTCGTTGTGCGATTTTGTAGCCAATATTTCCCGCTTCCAGAGATGGAAAAACCATCACATTGGCTTTGCCCTGTAGCGGGCTGGCAGGCGCTTTTTGCGCCGCAACATCCGGCACGAAAGCGGAGTCAAACTGCAACTCACCATCCACCACCAGTTGCGGTGCGCGCTCACGGACGATTTCTGTCGCCTGCTGCACGTTGGCAACGCAGGGATGACGGGCGCTACCGTTGCTGGAAAACGACAGCATCGCCACGCGCGGCTCTTCTCCAGTGATGGCCCGCCAGGTTTCGGCGCTGGCAAGCGCGATATCCGCCAGCTGCGCCGCCGTCGGCTGCGGCACCACGCTGCAATCGGCAAAGCCCAACGCCGGGCCACTGTACTGGGGCAGCATCAGGAAAATGGAAGAGAGCGTTTTACAGCCTGGCTGCAAGCCGATAATGCGTAATCCGGCACGCAGCACATTCGCCGTGGAAGAGAGATTGCCAGCAATGCAGACATCCGCTTTACCGGCGCTAACCATAGCGGCGGCAAACATCAGCGGATCGGTGAGTTTTTCCAACGCATCCGGCGGCGTTTTTTCGCCCGCACGGGCCAGCCAGCGGTGGGCAAATTCTTCCCGCATTACGAGGTTGCCATGCGGATCAATCACCTGTAGCCCGTCCATCGCCACGCCGTGACTGAGCGCAAACTGGCGAAGTTCAAACGGATTGGCGACCAGAACAGGTGTCGCCAGACCTTGTTGATGCAGATATTGCGCGGCTTTCAGTACACGCTGGTCTAACGCATCCGGAAAAACAACTCTGGCGGGCGCTCGCAACGCCAGTTCACGGCAACGTTCAATAATCATTGCGTCTCTCCCAGTCGTTGTTGGAGCTGTTTCACCGTTAACGGCTGCTTCGCTACGCTCAGGATCATCATCACGTAAACCGTGCTGGAAAGGCGGTTCAGCGCCTGCAAGATGTCCGGGCGTAATACGTCAAAACTGCGGGTGATAAACACCTGTGCCGCTACCGTCTCGGTTTCACGCACTTTGGTGCGTAGCAGATTCAGCAACGCCGCATCGCGTCCGTGGCTGGCTTCCGGCACCAGATGATCGTGGTCGAGATAGCGCAGCGGCTGGTGAGAAAGCCGATGCAGATCTTCGTCAGAAAGCCCGACAATCGCCTGACAGCCCAGCGGTTCCCCCAGCGCATCGGCGCGCATAATGTTGCCAAGACGTGAACGGATATCCGCCAGCCACGGCTGCCACGGTTCCGCCAGTTCAATTTGCAGCCACACCGTAAGTGCAATGGTGGTGTCGAGAACAGCGCGAAAACCCAGACGCGGATCGCTTTTGGCGACCATTTTTTCCGCCGACAGGTGAGTTAGCGTGTCTGGCTTTTTCGCCACCGGCTGGTGGCACAGTTCACAACATGCCTGCGGATGTTCATCGCTACTGGTCAGCCCGTGAACGGGCTGCGGCTGCTGCTGTTCATCGTCCACAAACAGGCTGCCCTGCTCGTCAATAAACTTGATGCGCAGATGGCGGCTTTCCAGTAACTCCCGGGCAGAGGGCGTCAGGCGACTGTCCACAGGGAGATGGATCTCTGCGCCTTCACTGAGCGTATGGTTCGCTCTTAGCCATGCTTCGGTGATGAAATCTTTCATAGGGATTGCCAGTTAGCCGGCCAGGCGACATACAGGAATTTCACGCTGGATGTCGTACCAAATTCAATGCTGGAACCTTTCGGGATAAACATCACGTCGCCTGCTTTGGCGATCATGGTTTCTCCTTCATGGCGAACGTGCAGTTCACCTTCCAGTACCATGTCGATTTCGTCGTAGTTCAGAGTCCACGGGAAGAAGGCGTTATCCCACTGCATAAAACCCGCAGCCATGCTGCTGCCATCGTCTCCGGTCACCAGATCCGTTAAACCGACGCAGTGTGGCTGTGCGCCATCAAAGCGACCAAACTTAACGCTGCCGCCATCAATAACTTTGATGCCGCCTTTGCCAGTTACCGATCTAAAGCTCGACTGCATTGCGCCCTGCTCCAGCGACTGTTTTTCCTTCATCACTTTTTCCATCAGCTGCGCAACCAGGCTTTCGGTAAACTGGCCTTCTGGCAGCTGGGCGAGGATGGTTTCGCGAATGCGCTGGCTTTCGGTTTTATCGGCTGGCTCGCTGGCGGGAACGGATGCCGTTACTGGCGTCGATTCATCGCATTCAGTGATGGTAACTCCCAGCAAGTCTGCTACTTCGCGGGCTTCCGGGGTAATAATGCTGGCGCGCAAAACCACAGACATTGCCTGTTCGCCGCGCGCATGTGCTTCACGAATATCATTCGCTGTGATGAGTTTTTTCACCTGCTTCCTCCTGTTCGGTGAGAGATGCCAGATAATCCACCAGTTGCTGCACGCTTTGCGGGTCGTGGCTGTTTAGCTCGAAAATCGGCTCTTCAAAGCCAGTCTCAAGCAATAACTTTCGCGTTGCGGCGACGTCAGCATCCGGCATGTCCGTTTTACTGATGACGGCGATTTGCCGTTTAGTGACGCCAATATCCAGCAACCCGGCAGGTAATCGGCTTTCCGGGTCATTTGCGCCGTGGACATATATCAGCATGTCCACATCCTGTAGTGTGGTAATTAAGGCGTGATACCAGCGGGGATGGCTAAAATATTCACCCGGAGTATCAATATCGCCATTATCATTAAATTCCACGGCCTGTGTTTTTCTGGCGAGGGTATAATCTCCCTGCAACGCATTAAATAACGTTGTTTTTCCTGCCCCGACGCTACCCACAAACGCAATTCGCTTCATGAATGCCTCGTATTAACTTTTGGTCATTTCACACAGCGTATAATTTAATAAACGCCCTAAACCGCTGACGGTTTGTGATAAAGCCTCTTCGACTGCGCCCACCGAGCCATAAATCACCAATGCGCCGCTGAAGCGGTCGAGAAAACCGATATGCACATCGGCGGCTTTCAGTGCTAAATCACCGGCGATCATTGCTGTTTCGCCTGGCGTTAGCGTCATAATGCCAATTGCGCCAGCATCCGGAACGCCGATTTTTTTCGCCAGCTCTTCGCCCGGATGCGCGATAAGATGCGCCAGCGTGACCTGTTTCCCGGGTACAAATTCCTGAATGATGCGTTCTTTGTCCATAAGTCGCCGCCTGTAAAAAACTTGCGTGTATCGTGACAATTTTTCGTCAGAGTAAATAACAAAATTCGGCAAGCGAGTTTAAAAGGTGAGGTAGATCACTAAGAATGGAGAGATATTTACCGTGGTGTATAAACTTTCATATGCAGCGCATGAATAAATATAAAGATATTACTTTATTTTTATGTCGGGTAATTTATTTGCTATTAGTAAAAGCAGTAAGACGTATTGATAATATAAAAATCGCTTACCCCGAATTACTCAGGGTAAGCGTGATAGTTAAAGAAGAATTACAGCGGCTGGGTTTGCGCTTCAACCACGGCGAGCGCCACCATGTTGACAATACGACGCACTGACGCGATCGGCGTTAACACGTGAACCGGTTTCGCCACGCCCATCAGCACCGGGCCGACGGTAACACCTTCTGAGCTGGAAACGCGCAGTAAGTTGTAACTAATACGGGCAGCTTCCATGTTCGGCATCACCAGAATATTAGCGGAACCTTTCAGGGTGCTGTCCGGCATACGGTCGTTGCGAATCGATTCCACCAGCGCCGCATCACCGTGCATTTCGCCATCAATCATCAGCTCAGGCGCACGTTCCCGGACCAGTTCCAGCGCTTGACGCATTTTGCTCGACGACGGGCAGTTAGAAGAACCGAAGTTAGAGTGCGACAGTAAGGCAACGCGCGGCTCAATACCGAAACGACGGACAGTTTCTGCCGCCATCAGCGTGATCTCCGCCAGCTCTTCTGCGTCTGGGTCATCATTAACATAGGTGTCAGCAATAAAGGTGTTACCACTCGGCAGCAACAGCGCGTTCATTGCACCTGCGGTGTGAACGCCATCGCGATAACCGAAGACATTTTTCACTACGCTAAAGTGTTCGTGATAATCGCCCACCGTTCCGCAGATCATCGCATCGGCTTCACCACGCTGAACCATGATCGCACCGATCACCGTCGGGTTGCTGATCAGCGCACGTTGCGCCTGTTCCTGAGTTACACCACGACGCTTCATGATCTGGAAGTATTCACTCCAGTACTCTTTAAAACGCGGATCGGATTCGTTATTGACGATCTCAAAATCAACGCCCGCTTTGATCTGCAAGCCCAGTTTCTGAATGCGCATTTCGATAACGTTCGGACGGCCAATGAGAATCGGTTTTGCCAGCCCCAGGGTAACCAGTTCCTGAGTGGCGTGCAGAACGCGCGCCTCTTCCCCTTCCGGCAGAACAACGCGTTTCGGCGCTTTGCGAGCCTGGGAGAATATCGGCTTCATAAACAGGTTGGTTTTGTAAACGAACTCAGTCAGTTTGTCGATGTAGACGTCAAAATCAGCAATCGGACGCGTCGCCACGCCGGACTCCATCGCCGCTTTAGCGACCGCAGGGGCGATCTTAACGATCAGACGTGGATCGAACGGTTTAGGAATGATGTATTCCGGGCCAAAACTCAGATCCTGATCGCCATAGGCAGAAGCCACCACTTCGCTCTGTTCCGCATGCGCCAGTTCAGCAATCGCACGTACCGCCGCCAGTTTCATCTCTTCATTAATAGCGGTTGCGCCAACGTCCAGCGCGCCACGGAAGATGAACGGGAAGCAAAGCACGTTGTTGACCTGGTTTGGATAGTCAGAACGACCGGTACAGATGATGGCATCCGGACGCACTTCTTTCGCCAGCGGTGGCAGAATTTCCGGCTCCGGGTTTGCCAACGCAAGGATCATCGGCGCGCGGGCCATTTTCTTCACCATCTCCTGAGTCAGCACTTTCGGGCCGGAACAGCCAAGGAAAATATCCGCACCTTCAATCACATCGTCGAGAGTACGTTTGCCGTCATCCACCACCGCGTAAGCCGCTTTGGTTTCCGCCATGTTCGGCTCACGGCCCTGATAAATAACGCCTTTTGAGTCACATACAACGATGTTATGTTTTTGCAGACCCAGCGCCACCAGCAGGTTCATACAGGCAATTGCTGCTGCGCCCGCACCAGAAACCACCATCCGTACGTCGGAGATATTTTTCTCAACGACGCGTAAGCCGTTGAGAATGGCGGCGGTACTGATGATTGCCGTCCCGTGCTGGTCGTCGTGGAATACAGGAATGTTCATCCGCTCGCGCAGTTTCTGCTCAATATAGAAACATTCCGGCGCTTTAATGTCTTCGAGGTTGATGCCGCCGAAGGTCGGTTCGAGTGCGGCGACCACTTCAATAAATTTATCCGGGTCCAGCTCGTCAACTTCGATGTCAAACACATCAATTCCGGCGAATTTCTTAAACAGAACGCCCTTGCCTTCCATCACCGGTTTGCCAGCCAGCGCGCCAATGTTGCCTAATCCCAGCACCGCCGTACCGTTGGAGATCACCGCCACCAGGTTACCGCGCGCAGTATATTTATAGGCTTTTAACGGATCTTTTTCGATTTCAAGACAAGGCGCGGCGACACCAGGTGAATAGGCCAGCGCCAGATCGCGCTGCGTTGCCAGAGGTTTGGTCGGAGAAACCTGGATTTTTCCTGGTACAGGAAATTCATGGAAATCAAGTGCACTTTGTTTTAACTGCTCATCCATTTGGTTGTTCCTTTCACGTAACGTTCACAAAAATAGGTGTGGGCAACTGCCTCAGCCCACAACGTGGCGCACATTATTACCTTGCCGGAGCTTCGGGACTCTGAGCAAGCCCAACCCCTCCCCCATCAAATAATGTTTTGGTAATAATCCCATAACACTGATGTTACCTGCTTAATCCAGCAATACCATGCCTGTCTGCTATGCTTTTTTGATGCGTTTAACGAAATTTCTCAGAAGTGTGAATTAACGCACTCATCTAACACTTTACTTTTCAAGGAGTATTTCCTATGAACGAGTTAGACGGCATCAAACAGTTCACCACTGTAGTGGCTGACAGCGGTGATATTGAGTCCATTCGCCATTATCACCCCCAGGATGCCACCACCAATCCTTCGTTATTACTCAAGGCTGCCGGATTATCACAATATGAGCATTTAATAGACGATGCTATCGCCTGGGGTAAAAAAAATGGCCAAACGCAGGAACAACAAGTGGTAGCTGCCTGCGATAAGTTGGCGGTCAATTTCGGTACAGAAATTCTCAAAATCGTACCCGGTCGTGTGTCAACAGAAGTTGACGCACGCCTCTCTTTTGACAAAGAAAAGAGTATTGAAAAAGCACGCCATCTGGTGGATTTGTACCAGCAACAGGGCGTTGAGAAATCACGCATTCTGATCAAACTGGCTTCGACCTGGGAAGGAATTCGCGCAGCAGAAGAGCTGGAAAAAGAAGGCATTAACTGCAACCTGACGCTGCTGTTTTCCTTTGCTCAGGCACGCGCCTGTGCAGAAGCGGGCGTTTTTCTGATTTCGCCGTTTGTCGGTCGTATTTATGACTGGTATCAGGCGCGCAAGCCGCTGGACCCGTATGTGGTAGAAGAAGATCCAGGCGTTAAGTCAGTGCGTAATATCTACGACTACTATAAGCAGCACCGCTATGAAACCATTGTGATGGGCGCAAGTTTCCGCCGTACCGAGCAAATCCTCGCGTTAACCGGCTGCGATCGTCTGACCATCGCGCCGAACTTGCTGAAAGAGTTGCAGGAAAAAGTCTCACCAGTCGTCCGCAAATTAATCCCGCCTTCTCAGACATTCCCACGCCCTGCCCCCATGAGCGAAGCGGAGTTCCGTTGGGAGCATAATCAGGATGCGATGGCGGTAGAAAAACTGTCTGAAGGCATCCGCCTGTTCGCCGTCGATCAACGCAAACTGGAAGATCTTCTTGCCGCCAAATTCTAAAACCAGCCACGGAGTGTTTTATGTCCCGAAAAGACCTTGCCAATGCGATTCGCGCGCTCAGTATGGATGCGGTGCAAAAAGCCAATTCTGGTCATCCCGGTGCGCCGATGGGTATGGCAGATATTGCCGAAGTGCTGTGGAATGATTTTCTTAAACATAACCCCACCGATCCGACCTGGTATGATCGCGACCGCTTTATTCTCTCCAACGGTCACGCGTCGATGCTGCTCTACAGTTTGCTTCATCTGACTGGTTATGACCTACCGCTCGAAGAACTGAAAAATTTCCGTCAACTGCATTCGAAAACCCCAGGCCATCCGGAGATTGGCTATACGCCAGGTGTTGAAACCACCACAGGTCCACTTGGGCAAGGTTTGGCGAACGCAGTCGGGATGGCGATAGCTGAACGTACACTGGCGGCGCAGTTTAACCAGCCGGACCATGAGATTGTCGATCACTTCACCTACGTGTTTATGGGCGACGGCTGTCTGATGGAAGGAATCTCTCACGAAGTCTGTTCGCTGGCGGGTACGCTGGGACTCGGCAAGCTGATTGGCTTTTACGATCACAACGGTATTTCGATTGATGGTGAAACCGAAGGCTGGTTTACCGACGATACGGCAAAACGGTTTGAAGCCTACCACTGGCATGTGATCCACGAGATCGACGGCCACGATCCACAGGCGGTTAAGGACGCGATCCTCGAAGCACAAAGCGTGAAAGATAAGCCGTCGTTGATTATCTGCCGTACAGTGATTGGCTTTGGTTCGCCTAATAAAGCGGGTAAGGAAGAGGCCCACGGTGCACCGCTGGGTGAAGAAGAAGTGGCACTGGCACGACAAAAACTAGGCTGGCATCATCCGCCATTTGAGATCCCCAAAGAGATTTATCACGCCTGGGATGCCCGCGAAAAAGGCGAAAAAGCCCAGCAGAGCTGGAATGAGAAGTTTGCCGCGTATAAAAAGGCTCATCCGCAACTGGCAGAAGAGTTTACTCGCCGGATGAGTGGTGGTTTGCCGAAGGACTGGGAGAAAACGACTCAGAAATATATCAATGAGTTGCAGGCGAATCCGGCGAAAATCGCTACCCGTAAAGCGTCGCAAAATACGCTTAACGCCTACGGCCCTATGCTGCCGGAACTGCTTGGCGGTTCGGCGGATCTGGCCCCAAGTAACCTCACCATCTGGAAAGGTTCTGTATCGCTGAAGGAAGATCCCGCAGGGAATTATATTCACTACGGGGTACGTGAATTTGGTATGACTGCTATTGCCAACGGCATTGCACACCACGGTGGATTTGTACCGTATACCGCAACGTTCCTGATGTTTGTTGAATACGCCCGTAACGCCGCGCGGATGGCGGCGCTGATGAAAGCGCGGCAGATTATGGTTTATACCCACGACTCGATTGGCCTGGGGGAAGATGGTCCAACGCACCAGGCGGTTGAGCAACTGGCCAGTTTGCGCTTAACGCCGAATTTCAGCACCTGGCGACCGTGCGATCAGGTGGAAGCAGCAGTGGGCTGGAAGCTGGCGGTTGAGCGCCACAACGGACCGACGGCGCTGATCCTCTCAAGGCAGAATCTGGCGCAG
Source organism: Escherichia whittamii (assembly GCF_014836715.1). Lineage (GTDB taxonomy): Bacteria > Pseudomonadota > Gammaproteobacteria > Enterobacterales > Enterobacteriaceae > Escherichia > Escherichia whittamii. The sequence goes on along the minus strand of NZ_JACSQI010000010.1, from coordinate 136,512 downwards.
GTGGAACGTACGCCGGATCAGGTTAAAGAAATTGCCCGTGGTGGCTATGTGCTGAAAGACAGCGGCGGTAAGCCGGATATTATTTTGATTGCCACGGGGTCAGAGATGGAAATTACCCTGCAAGCGGCGGAGAAATTAGCGGGCGAAGGGCGTAATGTGCGGGTGGTTTCCCTGCCCTCGACCGATATTTTCGACGCCCAGGATGAGGAATATCGGGAATCGGTATTGCCTTCTAACGTTGCGGCCCGCGTAGCGGTGGAAGCAGGCATCGCCGATTACTGGTACAAATACGTCGGCCTGAAAGGGGCGATTGTCGGGATGACCGGCTACGGGGAATCGGCCCCAGCGGATAAGCTGTTCCCGTTCTTTGACTTTACCGCCGAGAATATTGTGGCAAAAGCGCATAAGGTGCTGGGGGTGAAAGGTGCCTGATGCCGGTTTGCCTGATGCGACGCTAACGCGTCTTATCAGGCCTACAAGCCGCGCCGGACCGTAGGGCGGATAAGGCGTTTACGCCGCATCCGCCAGATGGCACTCAACGCGTGATCCAAAGCGTAGGCCAGGCGTCTGGCCCATGCCAGTTATCGCAGGTCGGTTCGGCAGCGTAACGCACCAGGCGAAAACGCTGGCCGTCAAAACGCCAGCGCGCCTGAATACCACAATCGCTTAATCCGCGGCCTTTCGCTAAGGTCACCAGTTCACGCGTTTTTTCATCAAATGTCGCATTCATCAACTCCAGTTCATTCGTTTCCTGACCGTTGTTGAATGGTAAACGTAACCGTACCGGGCGCGAGGCCAGCGGCTTTTTACGCGACACAATCCACGCCAGATCAATGGTGTTATACGCGCCTGCTTCACAGCTAATCATCATTAACGCTTTGTCGTCAGTCAGCGCAGTGACATTGACTTCGCGACGCAACGGATCAAGCGAACAGCGCAGGCCATTCATCCGCCAGTTACCGTAATCCAGCAAATCGTTACGCTCTTCGAGTGAGAGTGGCGTCGGCGTTGGGTTTACCACAGCGACCTCTTTTAGCGCAGGCGCTGGCGGTACACTCAGCGGCGGCTCGTCCCCTTTCTTAATCCATGCGGTTTCACTACCAACGCGCTTTTGCTGGGCATCAATAAACAGCAACGCTGCTTTCAATCCGGCCAGAGAAATAGTCTGATCGCCGTCGCGTAAAGTGACGGCTTTCCCTTCCTGAATCATCTTTAAAAATGCGGTGATGGTCGCCGTATCATCGGTCACTAATAACCACGGCGAAATCCGCCATTTGTCCCCGCTTAACGTCAGCGGCTCGCCATCTAACAGCAGTCGTGGCGCTATCTCCCCTTCCGACACATCCGGGGATTTCAATCCACCGCGCTCAATACGTAAAACAGCGTCGGTATGCGCCCCGGCGCTTCGACTCAGGGTCATCACCAGTCCATTATGATCGCCAGTATTGCGCGCCACGCAGAAGTTTTGGTTATTACAGGTGACCTGCCAGTCGGAAAACGCCCGTTGCGCTGGTGCCGCCCACGCCAAAGACGTCGGCAACCAGGCGAAAAAAAAGAGAAGAAAAATGCGATAGCGCATGGACGGTACGACCCCAGAAGTTCAAACAAACAGCACAAGTCGTATCTTCGTTGCGCAGGTAGCGCGGCTCAATCGGATTTATCGGATTGAGCCAATAATAAACAACGAAATATTATTGTTATTTTTCAGTCCATTAAATGCGACGCTTGCAAATAGTTAAGCAATAACACCGTCTTACCGTCTCGTATCTCGCCGGTTTTGATCATCTCCAGTGCCTGGCTGAACGGCAGCTCGAGCACTTCAATATCTTCATCTTCGACGCCACCACCGGCGTTAGCGCGCTGATTGTCACTGTATTCGGCGATAAAAAAGTGGATTAGCTCGGTCACACCGCCAGGCGACATATACAGTTCAAATAATTTGCGTACTTCGCCAACTTCATACCCCGTCTCTTCAATCGCTTCTTTGCGAATACACGCTTCCGGTTCGTCGTTATCCAGCAGTCCGGCGCAGGTTTCAATCAGCTGCCCACTTTCATTGCCATTAACCCAGGTAGCGACGCGGAACTGGCGAATCAGAACTACGGTCTTTTTCTTCGCGTTGTACAGGAGGATCGTCGCGCCATTGCCGCGATCGTAAACTTCACGTTTATGGCGGATAACTTCGCCATCTTTGCGGGTGAGATCGTAGGTAATGTTGTGCAAGGTGAAATAGTTATCGGAGAGAATTTTGTCTTTAATGAGGGTGATTTGTTGCGTCATACCGACTCCACAGCGCGAAATGAACAATTATCTTACGCTGTGAAGTCGGGTTTGTCTGCGCAGGCTATCAGTGAGATTTGACTGATTTTACCCCTAACCAGTCAATAATCCCCTGCGCCGCATGGCGGCCTTCGGCCATTGCGGTAACCACCAGATCCGCACCACGTACGGCATCGCCACCGGCGAAGATTTTCGGATTGGTGGTCTGGTAACGGTACTGGCTTTCAACGTCCGCCACAATACGGCCCCATTTATCCACCGTTACACCGTGCGACTCAAGCCACGGCATACCATGTGGATTAAAGCCAAATGCCATGATCACTGCATCTGCCGGCATCACAAATTCACTGCCCTCAATCGGTACAGGTCGCCGACGCCCTTGTGCATCCGCTTCGCCAAGACGCGTGCGCAGGAAACGGATCCCGCAGACGTGACCTTGTTCATTCAGCTCAATCGCCACTGGCTGAACATTAAACTCGAAGTTCGCCCCTTCTTCACGGGCGTTCTTCACCTCTTTTTTCGAACCAGGCATGTTGGCTTCATCACGACGGTAGGCACAGGTGACGTTGCTCGCGCCGTGGCGCAGCGCAGTACGTACACAATCCATCGCGGTATCCCCACCGCCCAGTACTACCACATTCATCCCGGCGGTATTAATAAATGGCTCTTCCGGTAACTCTTCAAGTCCCATCACCTGTTTGGTGTTGGCTATGAGGAACGGCAGCGCGTCATAAACGCCCGGCGCCTCTTCATTGGGTAAGCCTGCTTTCATGGAACGGTAAGTGCCGACGCCAACGAAGACCGCGTCGTACTGTTCCAGCAGCGAATCCAAAGAGACATCTTTACCCACTTCACAATTGAGTTCGAAATGAATCCCCATCGCGCTGAAGATTTCCCGACGGCGCGCCAGCAGTGATTTATCGAGCTTAAAGGAGGGAATGCCAAAGGTAAGCAAACCGCCGATTTCCGGATGGCGATCGTAGACCGTTACGTCGACGCCATTGCGGGTCAGGACATCAGCACATGCCAGCCCTGCCGGACCTGCGCCGATAATCGCCACTCGCTTGTCGACTTTGGTGACATGGCTTAAGTCGGGACGCCAGCCTTTCGCCAGCGCCTGATCCGAAATGTAACGTTCAATATTGCCGATAGTCACCGCACCGTGCTCATCGCGAATAGTACAGGCACCTTCGCACAGACGGTCTTGCGGGCAAACACGCCCGGTAATTTCCGGCAGCGTGTTAGTCTGGTGAGAAAGCTCGACGGCGGCGTCGATGTTTCCGGCTTTCACCAGTTCAATCCACTGCGGAATATGGTTATGCAGCGGGCAGGTCCATTCACAAACGCTATGCTCGCCGCACTTCAGGCAGCGCGAGGCTTCTCGTTGTGCCTGGTCGGCACGAAACGGCAGATAAATTTCATCAAAGCCAGTTTTGCGTGCCTCAATCGCCAGTTTATCCGGTTCGCCGCGCGCGGGGGTTGCCTGCATTTGTTCTACTTTACTGATGACTGGCCTTTCTTGTGCCGGGACGCTCGCATGCCACGGTTGATGTTCCTGACGCGCGGTACGCAAGCGGCGGGATTTCGCCATGCCGGAGAGTGCGGAGCCGGTCACCAGTTGCAGCGCGTCCGCCGGGCAATTCTCGACACAGGCAGGGCCGTTTTCTCGCCCTGCACACAGGTCACATTTATGCGCAGTGGCTTTCACTTTACCCACCGAAACGGGCGTCAGAACAATTTGCATCGTGCCAAACGGACAGGCCACCACGCAGGATTTACAGCCAATACACTTTTGCTGATTGACCTGAACGCTGTCATCAACGTGGCTGATCGCGCCATTGGGGCAACTACGAGCGCAGGGCGCATCTTCACAATGGTGACAGGTCACTGCGCTACGTTGCTGCTGATGTTTGATAACCGTAATTCGGGGGTGGAAATGGTGCTGACTCAACACGTGTTGCTCATCATTATGAGCCATCACACAGGCCACTTCACAAGCATGGCACCCCAGACATTGCTGACTGTTGGCCATAATAAAACGATTCATAACGACCTTCTTTTTTGGTTGTAAAAACCTTATTCTTTATATGAGTGTTGTTATTACCCGACTTACAGGGGAATCGGCAATGTTCATTTGCCCGGAATAAGTAACTATTTCGCTATAAACTGTGGCAGATCAAATAATCCCATTACTTATCAAATTGAGTTTCAGCGTTCTGGAACATTAATTATTTTATGTGGAGAAGACGCGTGTGATTGTCAAACGACCCGTCTCGGCCAGTCTGGCCCGGGCCTTTTTTTACATTGTGCTGCTGTCGATTCTTTCCACTGGTATTGCCCTGCTAACTCTGGCGAGCAGTTTGCGTGATGCGGAAGCCATCAATATTGCCGGATCGCTGCGTATGCAGAGTTACCGTCTGGGTTACGATCTGCAAAGCGGAAGTCCACAGCTAAATGCACATCGCCAGTTGTTCCAGCAGGCGCTACACTCACCAGTCTTAACCAATCTTAACGTCTGGTATGTACCAGAGGCGGTGAAAACTCGCTATGCGCATCTGAATGCCAACTGGCTGGAGATGAATAACCGGCTCATTCAGGGCGATTTGCCGTGGTATCAGGCCAATATCAATAATTATGTCAATCAGATAGACCTGTTCGTACTGGCTTTGCAACACTACGCCGAACGTAAAATGCTGCTGGTAGTGGCGATTTCGCTGGCTGGCGGTATTGGCATTTTCACGCTGGTCTTTTTTACTCTGCGCCGCATACGCCATCAGGTGGTTGCTCCGCTGAATCAACTGGTTACCGCCAGTCAGCGTATTGAACACGGGCAGTTCGACTCGCCGCCGCTGGATACCAGCCTCCCCAATGAACTGGGCCTGCTTGCAAAAACCTTTAACCAGATGTCGAGCGAGCTGCATAAGTTGTACCGCTCGCTGGAAGCGTCAGTAGAAGAAAAGACTCGCGATCTCCACGAGGCCAAGCGGCGTCTGGAAGTTCTTTATCAGTGTTCACAGGCGCTGAACACCAGCCAGATTGATGTGCATTGTTTCCGCCATATTTTGCAGATTGTTCGTGACAATGAAGCGGCTGAATATCTGGAGCTGAACGTTGGGGATAACTGGCGGATTAGCGAAGGGAAGCCAAACCCTGAGCTGCCAATGCAGATTTTGCCAGTTACCATGCAAGAGACGGTTTACGGCGAGCTGCACTGGCAAAATAGCAACCTGTCGGCGTCAGAACCGCTGCTTAACAGCGTTTCGTCGATGCTGGGCCGCGGTTTGTACTTTAACCAGGCACAGAAGCATTTTCAGCAGTTGCTGTTGATGGAAGAACGCGCGACCATCGCCCGCGAGTTGCACGACTCGCTGGCACAGGTGCTTTCTTACTTACGTATCCAGTTGACGTTACTGAAGCGTTCGATACCAGAAGATAACGCCACAGCACAAAGTATCATGGCCGATTTCTCCCAGGCGCTGAATGATGCTTATCGGCAGTTACGCGAGCTATTAACCACTTTCCGACTGACGCTACAGCAGGCGGATCTCCCCTCTGCACTACGTGAAATGCTGGATACATTACAAAACCAGACCAGTGCAAAATTGACGCTCGACTGCCGTCTGCCAACCCTGGCGCTGGATGCGCAGATGCAGGTGCATTTGTTGCAAATTATTCGCGAAGCGGTGCTGAACGCCATGAAGCACGCCAACGCCAGCGAAATTGCCGTTAGCTGCGTCACCGCGCCAGATGGCAATCACACAGTTTATATTCGTGACAACGGTATTGGCATCGGTGAACCGAAGGAACCCGAAGGCCATTATGGTCTGAATATCATGCGCGAGCGCGCGGAAAGATTGGGTGGGACGCTGACTTTTTCGCAACCTTCCGGCGGCGGCACGTTAGTAAGTATTAGCTTTCGCTCTGCGGAGAGCGAGGAAAGCCAGTAGATATAATGCCGCCTACTGTTCAATAAATACTGGCACTTTAGATTCAGTATAAAAGGGTATGATAATTTACATTATCTCCTTTTTTTCTCCACGATTGGCTCGTACCTTGCCGCTACAGTGAAGCAAGGCATGCCCATAACGATACGCAGAAATACGAGGTCCTCTTTTAATGGCGAATTTCTTTATTGATCGCCCCATTTTTGCCTGGGTGTTGGCAATTCTGTTGTGTCTGACAGGAACCCTGGCCATTTTCTCATTGCCCGTTGAACAGTACCCGGATCTCGCGCCACCGAATGTGCGAGTGACCGCTAACTATCCTGGCGCGTCAGCCCAGACACTGGAAAACACCGTGACCCAGGTTATCGAGCAGAATATGACTGGCCTCGATAACCTGATGTATATGTCATCACAAAGCAGCGGTACTGGACAGGCGTCGGTAACGCTCAGTTTTAAAGCTGGCACAGATCCGGATGAAGCAGTGCAACAGGTGCAGAACCAGTTGCAGTCGGCCATGCGTAAACTACCGCAGGCGGTGCAAAATCAGGGTGTAACGGTGCGTAAAACCGGGGATACCAACATTCTGACCATTGCCTTTGTCTCAACCGATGGTTCGATGGATAAACAGGATATTGCCGATTACGTTGCCAGTAATATTCAGGACCCGTTAAGCCGCGTGAACGGCGTTGGTGATATCGACGCTTACGGTTCACAGTATTCGATGCGTATCTGGCTGGATCCGGCAAAACTGAACAGTTTCCAGATGACGGCTAAAGATGTGACCGACGCCATCGAGTCGCAGAACGCACAAATTGCGGTTGGGCAGCTTGGCGGTACGCCGTCTGTCGATAACCAGGCACTCAACGCCACCATTAACGCCCAGTCACTGTTACAAACGCCAGAACAGTTCCGTGATATCACTCTGCGGGTGAATCAGGACGGTTCGGAAGTGAAACTGGGTGATGTCGCCACCGTCGAAATGGGAGCGGAGAAATACGACTATCTTAGCCGCTTCAACGGTAAACCAGCCTCGGGGCTAGGGGTAAAACTGGCCTCCGGCGCGAACGAAATGGCGACGGCAGAACTGGTGATCAACCGTCTGGATGAACTGGCGCAGTATTTCCCGCCCGGACTGGAGTACAAGGTGGCGTATGAAACCACCTCGTTTGTTAAGGCCTCCATTGAAGACGTAGTGAAAACCCTGTTAGAAGCTATCGCGCTGGTTTTCCTCGTAATGTATCTGTTCCTGCAAAACTTCCGCGCTACGCTGATCCCAACTATTGCCGTGCCGGTAGTGTTGATGGGAACCTTTTCGGTGCTTTATGCCTTCGGCTATAGCGTCAACACCTTAACCATGTTCGCGATGGTGCTGGCGATCGGCCTGCTGGTGGATGACGCCATCGTGGTGGTGGAAAACGTCGAACGCATTATGAGTGAGGAAGGACTCACTCCTCGCGAAGCCACACGTAAATCGATGGGGCAGATCCAGGGCGCTCTGGTCGGGATTGCAATGGTGCTTTCTGCCGTATTTGTGCCAATGGCCTTCTTTGGCGGCACCACCGGGGCTATCTATCGCCAGTTCTCTATAACCATTGTTGCAGCAATGGTGCTGTCGGTGCTGGTGGCGATGATCCTGACTCCGGCATTGTGCGCCACACTACTTAAGCCACTGAAAAAAGGTGAGCATCACGGGCAAAAAGGTTTTTTTGCCTGGTTCAACCAGATGTTCAACCGTAACGCCGAACGCTACGAAAAAGGGGTGGCAAAAATTCTCCATCGCAGCCTGCGCTGGATTTTGATTTACGTCCTGCTGTTAGGCGGCATGGTGTTCCTGTTTCTGCGTCTGCCGACGTCGTTCCTGCCTCTGGAAGACCGTGGCATGTTTACCACCTCGGTACAGTTACCCAGCGGTTCGACTCAACAACAGACCCTGAAAGTGGTGGAACAGATCGAGAAGTATTACTTCACCCATGAGAAAGACAACATCATGTCGGTGTTTGCCACTGTCGGTTCTGGCCCTGGGGGGAACGGGCAGAACGTGGCACGAATGTTTGTCCGCCTGAAAGACTGGAGCGAACGCGACAGTAAAACAGGCACCTCGTTTGCCATTATCGAACGTGCAACAAAAGAATTTAATAAAATCAAAGAAGCTCGCGTTATCGCCAGTAGCCCGCCAGCTATCAGCGGTCTTGGCAGTTCCGCTGGATTTGATATGGAGTTGCAGGACCACGCCGGGGCTGGTCACGATGCGCTGATGGCCGCGCGTAATCAGCTGCTGGCGCTCGCGGCGGAAAACCCAGAACTTACCCGTGTGCGCCATAACGGTCTGGACGACAGCCCGCAATTGCAGATTGATATCGACCAGCGCAAAGCGCAGGCGCTGGGCGTTGCCATTGACGATATTAACGACACGCTGCAAACCGCGTGGGGCTCGAGCTATGTGAATGACTTTATGGATCGCGGTCGCGTGAAGAAAGTCTATGTGCAGGCTGCCGCGCCGTATCGCATGCTGCCAGATGACATTAACCTGTGGTATGTGCGTAACAAAGACGGCGGCATGGTGCCTTTCTCCGCCTTCGCAACCTCTCGCTGGGAGACAGGCTCGCCGCGTCTGGAACGCTATAACGGCTATTCTGCGGTAGAAATTGTCGGGGAAGCCGCTCCGGGCGTTAGTACGGGTACAGCGATGGATATTATGGAATCGCTGGTGAAGCAGTTGCCGAACGGCTTTGGACTGGAGTGGACAGCGATGTCGTACCAGGAACGACTTTCCGGTGCGCAAGCTCCGGCGCTGTATGCCATTTCATTGCTGGTGGTATTCCTGTGTCTGGCTGCACTTTATGAAAGTTGGTCTGTACCGTTCTCGGTAATGCTGGTTGTACCGCTGGGGGTTATCGGCGCGCTGCTGGCAACCTGGATGCGTGGGCTGGAAAACGATGTTTACTTTCAGGTTGGCCTGCTAACAGTCATTGGTTTGTCGGCGAAAAACGCCATTCTGATTGTTGAGTTTGCCAACGAGATGAATCAAAAAGGCCACGACCTGTTTGAAGCGACGCTCTACGCCTGCCGTCAGCGTTTACGCCCGATTCTGATGACCTCACTGGCGTTTATCTTCGGCGTACTGCCAATGGCTATCAGCAGTGGTGCCGGTTCCGGTGGCCAACACGCAGTCGGTACTGGCGTAATGGGTGGGATGATTTCTGCCACCATTCTGGCGATTTACTTCGTACCGCTATTCTTTGTGCTGGTGCGTCGTCGCTTCCCACTGAAGCCTCGACCAGAATAAGCAATAAAAAAGGCGACATACATATGTGTCGCCTTTTTCAACTCTCTGATAAAGAACCTGACGTCAGGTTCTTTCATTTCCTGTTCTGGAAATTACTTACGAAGCATAACTTCGATAAAGTCTTTCCAGTTCCCCAGTTCACGTTCAATCATAACAACCTCTCTTATAATTATGGGTATTCTACGGAAACAATATACCGTGGTGAAGCTAATTTATTCGATTGCTGTGATTACTACCTCCGGGGCAAAGCCTATGTAAATACTATGGCCCTGTGACAGGGATTTTTATGTGATGAACAGCAACATTTCGACATATTCATACAGATTCTAATACTTGTTTAATTCTGTTTGAAATACAGACAGATACCTAGGGGAATATTCTTAATATATTGCATTCAAAACGCTCACAATCATTTAATAATTGTTAAGTGAAACACCTTAATAATGTTATATTTTCTGGTATTCATTTGCAGGGGAAATGTATTGCCCGTTAAATGAGTATTTATTCTTATAAATCGAAAAAGGATTCATTATGCTTACACTTTACGGCATCAAAAATTGTGACACCATTAAAAAGGCTCGCCGTTGGCTGGAAACCAATAACATCGACTATCGCTTTCACGATTACCGCGTTGATGGGCTGGACAGCGAATTATTGAACGGTTTTATCAACGAATTAGGCTGGGAAGCGTTACTCAACACCCGTGGTACAACCTGGCGAAAACTGGACGAAGCCACCCGCCACAACATCACCGATGCGGCCTCCGCTATAGCATTAATGACTGAAATGCCTGCAATCATCAAACGCCCATTGCTCTGTGCGCCAGGGAAGCCTATGCTGCTGGGTTTCAGTGAATCCAGTTATCAGCAATTTTTCCATGAGGTGTAGTCTATGTCGTGTCCGGTTATTGAGCTGACACAGCAGCTTATTCGCCGCCCATCCTTAAGTCCTGATGATGCAGGATGTCAGGCAATCATGATTGACCGTCTGCAGGCAATCGGTTTTACCATTGAACGCATGGATTTTGCGGATACGCAGAATTTTTGGGCGTGGCGTGGGCAAGGAGAAACATTGGCCTTTGCCGGACATACAGACGTAGTCCCCCCTGGCGATGCCGACCGTTGGATCAACCCACCATTTGAGCCAACCATTCGCGATGGCATGTTGTTCGGGCGTGGCGCGGCTGATATGAAAGGCTCGCTGGCAGCGATGGTGGTGGCAGCAGAACGTTTTGTCGCGCAACATCCAAACCATAAAGGCCGACTGGCGTTTCTGATCACCTCAGACGAAGAGGCCAGCGCCCACAATGGCACGGTAAAAGTCGTCGAAGCGTTAATGGCGCGTAATGAACGGCTGGATTACTGCCTGGTCGGTGAGCCGTCGAGTATCGAAGTGGTTGGCGATGTAGTGAAAAATGGCCGGCGCGGATCATTAACCTGCAACCTCACTATTCATGGCGTGCAGGGGCATGTGGCCTACCCGCATCTGGCTGACAACCCGGTACATCGCGCAGCGCCTTTCCTTAATGAATTAGTGGCCATTGAGTGGGATCAGGGTAATGAATTCTTCCCGGCAACCAGTATGCAGATTGCCAATATTCAGGCGGGAACTGGCAGTAACAATGTTATTCCGGGCGAACTGTTTGTGCAGTTTAACTTCCGTTTTAGTACCGAACTGACCGACGAAATGATCAAAGCGCAGGTGCTTGCCTTACTGGATAAATATCAGCTGCGCTACACCGTCGACTGGTGGCTTTCTGGTCAGCCATTTTTGACAGCACGCGGTAAACTGGTAGATGCGGTGGTGAACGCCGTTGAGCACTATAATGAAATTAAACCGCAGCTACTGACCACAGGCGGAACGTCCGACGGGCGCTTTATTGCTCGCATGGGGGCGCAGGTGGTGGAACTCGGGCCGGTCAATGCTACCATTCATAAAATTAATGAATGTGTAAATGCTGCCGACCTGCAGCTACTTGCCCGTATGTATCAACGTATCATGGAACAACTCGTCGCCTGATGAGTCGTTCTGTAAGAGGAAATAAGCATGGACTGGCTGGCTAAATATTGGTGGATTCTGGTGATTGTCTTTTTGGTCGGCGTCCTGCTGAACGTGATTAAAGATCTCAAGCGCATCGACCATAAGAAATTTCTCGCCAACAAGCCGGAGCTTCCCCCGCATCGTGATTTCAACGATAAGTGGGACGATGACGACGACTGGCCGAAGAAGGATCAACCGAAGAAGTAAGCTGGGCGCTCAACCGTAGGCCGGATAAGGCGTTCACGCCGCATCCGGCAATGGTGAACGATGCCTGATGCGACGCTCACGCGTCTTATCAGGCCTACTCGTCTATTATTACATCATTTCAATCACATCATCATCGCCGGGCTTGCCCCCGCTTAACGCTTCATCGAAGTAATGTTTCGGTATGGTATAACGCAAGTGATCAAGGGCAAACTGCATACTACGATTGTCGATCGCATGGCCCAAATCTTCCACAATATCCAGCGTCACATCACCACCCGCATTAATTAACGCTTCTTGTGCCGCAACCGCATGCGCCAGATCGATAACCGGATCTTCACCACCATGGATCAAGTGAATTGTCGTGGCCGTAGAAGCCGTTTCCGGCAGGCTGGCATAGCGTCCATTAAAAGCAATGACGCGTGAGGCAAGGCCCGGTTCGGCTTTAATACTCTCCAGAGCCATAATCGCGCCTTGTGAGAAACCGATTAGCGCCGTAGCGTTAGCCGCTACTCCGCTCTGTTTCTGCCAGTAGCGCACCGTCTCAATAAAGGTCGGCATGATGGCATCCACGCGCGCCTGGCGGTTTTCTTCCGTTATGCCCTGCACCGAAAACCACTGACGTCCAGCCGGATTACCGCTCGGCTGGGCGCCACCGACACTCACCACCAGCGCATCCGGGAACAACGGTGCAAACCAACTGCCGATCTCCCCCATCGCTACTGGGTTATCGCCGACGCCGTGAAAAAGCAGCAACAACTGTTGCGCAGGTTTATCCGGGCTTTGAACAACAAAATGGTCATGTTTCATGGCGAACTCCTTAACTGATGTCATTAATTTTACGCCGCTGACTCACAATGACCATGGGATAAAATTGAAGGAGTCAGTGAAAAAATTGCCATTGCGTTATGCGATCGCGCAGGCGTTCAGTGCGGGCATCATCAAGTGCAAATAGCGCCTGTGCCGCCTCTTCACGCTGATGGGCCAACAACGCCTTACGCCCCGAAAGTTTAAGTGTGGTACATAACTGCGCGTCGCTGACGTTTTTCTGCAAACGCCCACGAAGCGCTGGTAATGTCAGTTCGCTGATTTTCAGTAGACGCATTAAACAGCCTAACGACGTTAAAAGCGGACGATGAGCGAAAGCAAAACCAGCTAGTTCCAGCCAGTCGCCGTCAGTAATCACGATATTGTTAAGCGGATCGACTGGAATAGTTTCGCCATTCCACTGCGAGAGAATTTGCGCATCGCGGCGTAAACGAAAATGCTCACGTTCTGCCAGTTGTTTACCCGCTTCGCTAATCGGTAACAACGCCATCGCCGTATAACAGCCGCTGCTGGCTTCGCGATGATTGCCCATCCGCACCAACACAAAACCGCATCGTTGCCAGAAACGCCATAATTCCTCGGTGTAGCCAAAGCTTACCGAAAGGTAGTCGAGGCCATGCGTATATTCCAAAGCGCTGGCAATAAGCTGTTGCCCAACACCTTCGCGCTGACGTGCCGGGTGGACTGCAATCCGGCTGACACGTCTACCGCACAACATCGCCGCAACTGGATTGCTGCCGTGTGCCGCCAGCGACTGAGCCACCAGATTGCCCCGTGGACGACGATAACCCGCCCATACCGCCTGACTGAGTTCTTCCGATAATCCGCCCTCATCCACCAGCCACAGCGCCCCGGCAATCTCGTTTTCGCAAGCCGCCTGTAAAAAATGTTGCCCAGGTGCATCCATCATCCGGCGTAAATCCAGGGGGGATGTCCGGTAATGCGCACCAGACAATAGCTGATACACCTTTAACGGTGTATCCGGATGGCTTTGCCATAGCGTCTGTTCAAAAGCGGAAATGACGATGTCACCTTCTGGTTCGTGAGTGAAGTTTTCGTCGTCAAAAACCAGTGCCTCACCGACTATTTTTTCCAGTGGACAGCCCTGCGCCCAGCGGATCGGCTGTTGCAATTCAAAGCGCTGAAGGCGCGGAAAGCGAGCGCAAAACTTCAGCAAAAATCCTCGTCCGGTACCTTCATAACCCTGTACCGTGGTAGTTAACAAGGTGCGTGAGAAACGCGATACCAGCTGATGCAACAGTGGCGCAGGAATGGCTGCAGCTTCGTCAACCACCAGCCAGTCAGCTTTTTCATCACTGGCTAATAAGGCATCTGGCGCCACAAAGCGATACTTCTCGCCCGCAAACTGCGCCAGCACATCCGTTGCAGCCTTCGCAGGTGCTGTAACAATCGCACTGCCAGAGATACGGGAAATGAGCTGCCCCGCCAACGCCGACTTACCGCGCCCGCGCGCAGCGGTTACTACTGCCACGCCCGGCGGTATGGTCAGCAGTTGCTGTAATATGTGCTGTTGTTCTGGTTGTGGTGCGCCGGTAGCAGGTTGCCAGTCAGTACGGGGAGCAAAATGCACCAACGTGAACGGCTGATTTTGCCGCCAGAGGATAGCGTTGTTATCCGCCGCAAGTACGCGTTTGAGATGTTGGACAAAATGCGGAGCCGCAACAGGACCAGGGCAATCACTCCAGCGCAGCGAATCGACATCAGGATGGTTTTCCCATTCTTCCCACACGGGGAGCAACAACACCAGCCAGCTTCCCGCTTTCAGCGTTCCGCTAAGGGCCGCAAAAGCGGCGGCATCAAAGCCCTGGCGGGCATCGAATACCGCATGCTGAAACTCGCGCCCAAGTAAAGTTTGCAGCGCAGATGGCGTACAGTGGTTTTCAGAAGCTGGCTGTGGCGAAACCCACAGCCAGTCGCCCGGTAATGCTTCACGCAACTTAAGCGCATGCTCACCGCACCAACTTCCTTCGCCGCTCAACACCAACAAGCGGCGAATCCCTTCGCGTTTCATTTGCGCTGTTAATGTATGAAGCGCAGTCAGTTCAGCCATCCCTGCCCCGGAAGTTAAATGCTTTTACCGAAAGTATTGCATTGTGCCGGATCGCCGCTGTCGAAGCCACGTTTAAACCAGCTGTAGCGTTGCTGAGATGTGCCATGAGTAAAGCTATCTGGCACAACCTGCCCCTGACTTTGCTGTTGTAAACGGTCATCGCCGATGGCCTGCGCCGCGTTCAGCGCCTCTTCCAGATCGCCGGTTTCCAGAACACCTTGCTGCTGCATGCTATGCCCCCAGACACCGGCAAAGCAGTCGGCCTGGAGTTCCATACGCACAGATAAGCGGTTGGCTTCCGCTTGCGTCGCGTTTTGTTGCAGCTGACGGACTTTCGGCTCGATGCCTAACAGTTTCTGCACGTGATGACCGACTTCATGGGCGATAACGTACCCTTGGGCAAAATCACCATCCGCGCCCAGTTTGTCTTTCATGTCATCATAGAAGGAGAGATCGATATAGACTGTGCCATCCGCCGGGCAATAAAACGGTCCCATAATGGATTGCCCCGCCCCGCAACCAGTGCGAGTCATTCCACGGTACATTACCAGCTTCGGTTGCTGATAGGCCTTACCCATCTTCTCGAATTGCTGTCCCCAGGTATCTTCCGTGGTTGCCAGAATCACCGAGGTGAATTTTGCCGCTTCGTCTTCATTTGGGCTAATTGAACGCGTTGATTGCTGTTGTGAAACTGGCTGTCCGGTCATCAATCCAGTTAAATCAACACCATAGTAGCCAGCAACCAAAACAACCACCAATAAAATTAACCCACCTTTACCGGTTGGTAGGCGAAAACCGGGACCACCCATTGACGGACCACCGGAGCTGTTTCGCCTGTCTTCAACATTGTCACTTTCACGACGCCCTTGCCAGCGCATAGATACCTCAACAATATATTCATTATAGGAATGATCGTAGGTCGTTCAGAGGAAGATTACCACAGGAAAGCGGGAGGAAATGATGGAGGAATGAGCGTTCAATTCACGTCTTACAAGAGCGGTCATCTTGCCGTGCCAGCAGCACGGCAAGATGATGAACAGAAAAATCAGTCCAGCTGTACACCCAGGCGGCGGGCGACGGCTTCATAGGCTTCGATCAGGCCACCGAGGCTCTGGCGGAAACGGTCTTTGTCCATTTTCTCCAGCGTTTCTTTGTCCCACAGGCGGCTACCGTCCGGGGAGAACTCATCGCCCAGCACCACTTCGCCTTTGTACAGGCCAAATTCCAGCTTGAAGTCGACCAGAATCAGACCTGCATCGTCGAACAGTTTTTTCAGCACGTCGTTCGCTTTGTAGGTCAGCTCTTTCATACGCGCCAGATTCTCTTTGCTTACCCAGCCAAAGGTTTCGCAGTAAGATTCGTTGACCATTGGGTCGTGCATAGCGTCGTTTTTCAGGAACAGATCGAACAGCGGTGGGTTCAGCTCAATACCTTCTTCGATTCCAAGACGTTTCACCAGAGAGCCAGCAGCACGGTTACGCACGACACACTCAACCGGCACCATATCCAGTTTTTTCACCAGACATTCGGTATCAGAGAGCAGACGCTCCATTTGAGTCGGGATACCCGCTTCAGCCAGTTTGCTCATAATGAAGTAGTTGAACTTGTTGTTCACCATACCTTTGCGATCAAACTGCTCAATGCGCGCGCCATCCCCTGCTGACGTATCATTGCGGAATTCGAGCACCAACAGGTCCGGGTTTTCCGTGCTGTATACGGTTTTCGCTTTACCACGATACAACTCAGCTTGCTTTTGCATCTTTATCACTCCTGGGTGTGAATTAACGTTTTAAAATCTTTTGCTGTCTGGTGTGCCGGATGTTTTGTCGGTTGCGCCGTAAACGCCTTATCCGACCTACGTCCGACAAACAAATTTCGTGCGAATTACCGCTAAAATCGCGTTTTTCTGCCGACGCACACGTTTGCGTATCATATCAGAAAAAAGGGCCGGAAGACTCCAGCCCTGTATTTTTACTTGCTAAACGCAGCCTGGAAGACAGATACCAGTGCGTCGTTTTGGCTTTGTGTCAGCGTATGACCTTTCGGATCGATGAACTGTAGGCTGCTGCGGTTATCTAAATCACCGACCTGCAGTTTGTAGTCGCCCGATGCCAGGCCTGGATCGCTCGCGCCCAGTTCCTGCCAGTCGCTGTCAGACAGTGGCTTGTAAGTTACGGCCATGCTGCCTTGTGAACGAGTGCTGTCGGTCACTTTCATGCCCACTTTTTCCAACGCAGCAGGCAGACGTTGCCATACTACGTTGAACGGACCACGCACGACCAACATCGGTAAACCAGTGTCGTCAGCGGCGCTTTGTACATCCATTGTTGTGGAAGCACGATTTTGCGCTGCATTAGCCGCATCAGTGACGGATTTATCCAGGCCAGCGGAAATGACGTTCATCATCTCAGCGCTGTAACGCTGCATAGACGCCGCATCTGCAACCGGCTTGCCAGCCTGTTCCAGGTTCAGCAATTTCACCGTTACCGCCTGCTGATAACCCTGCGGTTTAACAGAGATTTGATAACGACCACGATACTGCTCGTCTTCGTCCAGACGGTTCCATTGTACCCAATCGGTGGTCAGCGTCTGACCGGCATCATCGCGTTGGGTAATGGTATAGTTTTTCGCCTGCAGCACGCTAACCACCTGCGGCCACAGAGTATTGCCACGACCATTTTCCACCAGCAGTGAAGCGGTATCGCCCGTGAACTGGGTACGCGCGCCAGAAACCAGTGCCAGCGGCTGGGCTGGTGGACGAATGTCCAGCGCCTTACCGACAGCACCACTACCGTTGGTCACCGGGATTGCATAATCACCAGAGGTCACCGGCAAAATCATTCCTGCCGGGGCATGAAGCTCCGCAAGCGGTGCCGCTTCCAGATAGGCTTCATCACCACTCACCTGACGCTTATAGCGTGAGTCAGAACTACAGGCTGCGAGTAATAAAACAAGCGATACACCCGCAACCTTTGCCAGGCGCGACTTTTGAACAGAGTAAGCCATCAAATCTCCCTAAACTTTACAGCAAACCGGCATGCTTAAGCGCCGCTCTGACCGTCTCACGACCACTGTCGGTGATTGGCGTCATTGGCAGGCGCAGCGTATCGGTCGCCACAAGACCCAGTTCCTTACATGCCCATTTCACCGGGATTGGATTGGGTTCGACAAATAGTTTGTTGTGTAATGGCATCAGACGCTGATTAATAACGCGTGCCTCGGCAAAATGCCCTTCTGCCGCCAGTTTGCACATCTGGGCCATATCACGCGCTGCGACGTTAGCCGTAACGGAAATAACGCCATGACCACCTAACTGCATGAAGTCCAACGTGCTCGCATCATCGCCGCTCAGCAGAACAAAATCGTCTGAAACCAGCTCTTTGATCTGGTTTACCCGCGTTAAGTTCCCTGTTGCTTCTTTGATTCCGACAATATTTTTGACTTTCGCCAGACGGCCCACCGTTTCTGGTAGCAGATCGCAGCCAGTACGGGACGGCACATTATACAGGATTTGCGGCAGGTCAGTATGTTCAGCGATGGCTTTGAAATGCTGATACAGACCTTCCTGCGACGGGCGGTTGTAATAAGGGGTCACCGTCAGGCAGCCAACGATACCGCTGTTGTTGAAACGCTGCGTCAGGCTAATGGCTTCCGCAGTAGCGTTAGCACCAGTTCCGGCAATTACCGGAATACGCCCGTCAGCGAGCTCCAGCGTCATCATTACCACATCAACATGTTCGTCATGATTCAGGGTAGCGGACTCACCAGTGGTGCCTACAGAAACAATCGCCGAAGTACCGCTGGCGACATGATAATCAATCAGTTTTTTTAAGCTAGCCCGACAGACATTACCTTTTTCATCCATCGGAGTAACAATCGCGACAATACTTCCCGTGAACATGGGCCATCCTCTGTGCAAACAAGTGCCTCAATGGTACGTTTGGTATGGCATTAAAAGCAAGCAGACAGAACCGTTCTGATTGTTGTATGCATGTTTTTTTTATGCTTTCCTTAAGAGCTACTCTCCCCCTTGAAGGAATAACCGGTTTGACACTGTCATCGCAACATTATCTGGTGATCACTGCGCTGGGTGCCGATCGCCCAGGAATTGTGAACACTATCACCCGTCATGTCAGTAGTTGCGGCTGTAATATTGAAGACAGTCGCCTGGCAATGTTGGGAGAAGAGTTCACCTTTATCATGCTGCTTTCCGGTTCATGGAACGCCATCACCTTGATCGAATCAACGTTACCGTTGAAAGGTGCCGAACTGGATCTTTTAATCGTGATGAAGCGCACGACGGCTCGTCCGCGTCCGCCGATGCCCGCATCTGTCTGGGTTCAGATCGATGTGGCAGATTCACCGCATTTAATTGAGCGCTTTACCGCACTTTTTGACGCGCACCATATGAACATTGCAGAGCTGGTATCACGCACGCAACCTGCTGAAAATGAACGGGCTGCGCAGCTACATATTCAGATCACCGCTCACAGCCCGGCGTCTGCGGACTCAGCAAATATTGAACAAGCCTTCAAAGCACTATGTACAGAACTCAATGCGCAAGGCAGTATTAGCGTCGTCAATTATTCCCAACATGATGAACAGGATGGAGTTAAGTAATGAATCCACTGAAAGCCGGTGACATCGCACCGAAATTTAGCTTGCCGGATCAAGACGGAGAACAAGTTAATTTGACCGACTTCCAGGGACAGCGTGTTCTGGTTTATTTCTACCCGAAAGCCATGACCCCCGGCTGTACCGTACAGGCCTGCGGCTTACGCGATAACATGGAAGAGTTAAAAAAAGTGGGCGTTGATGTGCTGGGTATCAGTACCGATAAACCCGAAAAACTCTCCCGTTTCGCAGATAAAGAACTGCTTAACTTTACGCTTCTGTCCGATGAGGACCACCAGGTATGCGAACAATTCGGCGTCTGGGGCGAGAAGTCTTTCATGGGTAAAACCTACGATGGTATTCACCGCATCAGCTTCCTGATCGATGCCAACGGCAAAATCGAACACGTATTTGACGATTTCAAAACCAGCAATCACCACGACGTAGTGCTTAACTGGCTAAAAGAACACGCCTGATTACTTTGCTCCATTCCGTGCTGGCTGCGCTTGCGGCCAGCACACTTCATATCCGGTGATATATTGGAATGAAGATTACTCTTGCGCGATTTGTCCATCCGGCCAGGCATGGATTACCGCTTTGATTAGCGTCGCCAGTGGAATAGCGAAGAATACGCCCCAGAATCCCCACAGCCCGCCGAAAATCACCACTGATAAAATAATCACCAGCGGATGCAGGTTAACTGCTTCAGAGAACAACACCGGTACGAGTAAGTTACCGTCCAACGCCTGGATAATCAGATACACCGCGAAGCAGCTCCAGAACTCGGTGCCGGCGCCAAACTGGAATAGCGCCACGCCAACCACCGGAATGGTCACCACAAATGCGCCAATGTACGGAATAAGCACCGAGAAACCGACCAGCACCGCCAGCAGCAGCGAATAGTTCAGCCCGAAGAGTAAGAATCCCAGCCAGGTGGCGATCCCCACCACAATCATCTCCAGTACCTTGCCACGGATGTAGTTGGTGATTTGCTGGTTCATCTCCTTCCACACCTGCCCTGCCAGCCCACGGTTGCGCGGCAGCACCCGACGAACGGCATTCAGCATTTGCTCTTTGTCTTTCAGCAGGAAGAAGACCATCAATGGCACCAGCACCAGATAGACGGCAATGGTCAGCAAACCAACCAGCGAGGCGAGAGAAATTTTTACCACTGAATCGCCCATGGTAAGCATCCGGCTACGCATATTGTCAGCCATCGCATCAATAATGCCCGCGTCCATCAACGCCGGATAACGGCGCGGCAACGTGGCAGCAAAATCTGAAAGCTTATTGAGCATGCCCGGCATATCGCGGATTAAATAAATGCCCTGTTGCCAGGCGATAGGCAGTACCACGAACGCCATCAGCAGCAAAATACCGACAAAAACCACCAATACAATCGACGTTGCCCAACGGCGGGAACAGCCAATAGATTGCAGGCGCACAGTGGGCCATTCCAGCAAATAGGCCAGCACAATAGCCACCAGCAACGGCGCGAGCAGGCCACTAAAGAAAAAGATAATGCCAAAACCGGCAACTAAAATAACCAGCAAGGCAATCGCTTCCGGGTCGCTAAAACGGCGGCGATACCATTGCATCAACATTTCGAGCATAAAGACCTTCCCTGAACCTCAAGAGGGGGATTGCGATCCGCAATTGTATCGAAATGTCACAAAAAAGACTTCGCTTTTTATGACGGATTCAGGAAACTGAAAAGTCATTTGAGTGGGCTAATCTTCACCGTTACACTCAAAGGCGGCGCGGTGGGAACGATATTTCACAGTATCGGTCAAATGACTATCTCCAAAAATACAGGACAGAGGTTATGTTCAGGCAGTTGAAAAAAAACCTTGTTGCTACCCTCATTGCTGCTGTGACCCTCGGTCAGGTGGCCCCGGCGTTTGCCGATAGCGCAGACACCTTGCCGGATATGGGAACCTCCGCAGGAAGCACGCTTTCCATTGGTCAGGAAATGCAAATGGGCGACTATTACGTTCGCCAATTACGCGGCAGCGCGCCGTTAATTAATGATCCGCTATTAACGCAATACATTAACTCGCTGGGGATGCGTCTGGTTTCGCATGCCAATTCAGTAAAGACGCCGTTCCATTTCTTTCTGATCAATAACGATGAAATTAACGCCTTTGCTTTCTTTGGCGGCAACGTGGTACTGCACTCTGCCCTGTTCCGTTATTCCGATAACGAAAGCCAACTGGCTTCGGTTATGGCGCATGAAATCTCCCACGTCACCCAGCGTCACCTGGCGCGAGCGATGGAAGATCAGCAACGTAGCGCACCACTCACCTGGGTCGGGGCGTTAGGTTCTATTTTACTGGCAATGGCGAGTCCGCAGGCGGGAATGGCGGCGCTGACCGGTACGCTTGCGGGAACGCGCCAGGGGATGATCAGCTTCACCCAGCAAAACGAACAGGAAGCAGACCGCATTGGGATTCAGGTGCTGCAACGCTCGGGGTTCGATCCGCAGGCGATGCCGACCTTCCTCGAAAAATTGCTCGATCAGGCGCGCTACTCTTCGCGTCCGCCGGAAATTTTGCTGACTCACCCGTTGCCGGAAAGCCGTCTGGCTGATGCTCGTAACCGTGCTAATCAGATGCGCCCGCTGGTGGTGCAATCGTCAGAAGACTTCTATCTGGCGAAAGCGCGTACTCTGGGGATGTACAATTCCGGACGTAACCAGCTCACCAGTGATTTGCTGGATGAATGGGCGAAAGGTAACGTTCGTCAGCAACGGGCGGCACAGTATGGCCGTGCTTTACAGGCGATGGGAGCCAATAAATTCGATGAAGCACGGAAGACGCTACAGCCATTACTGGCGGCAGAACCGACTAATGCATGGTTTCTCGATCTGGCAACCGATATTGACCTTGGGCAACACAAAGCCAATGACGCTATCAATCGGCTGAAAAATGCCCGCGATTTGCGCACCAATCCGGTGTTGCAACTCAACCTGGCAAACGCTTATCTGCAAGGCGGTCAACCGCAGGAAGCGGCCAATATTCTGAATCGCTACACTTTTAATAATAAAGATGACAGCAATGGCTGGGATTTGCTGGCACAGGCAGAAGCCGCGCTAAATAACCGCGATCAGGAACTGGCTGCGCGAGCAGAAGGTTATGCGCTGGCCGGGCGACTCGACCAGGCCATTTCTCTGTTAAGTAGCGCAAGTTCGCAGGTGAAATTAGGCAGCCTGCAACAAGCGCGTTACGATGCTCGTATCGACCAGTTGCGCCAGTTGCAGGAACGCTTTAAGCCTTATACGAAAATGTAATTCGCATTAAAGGAAGAACAATGACCAAACAGGTAAAAATCTACCACAACCCACGCTGTTCAAAGAGCCGTGAAACGCTGAACCTGCTGAAAGAAAATGGTGTGGAGCCGGAAGTGGTGCTCTATCTTGAGACACCTGCCGATGCAGCAACGCTACGTAATTTGCTGAAAATGTTGGGTATGAATAGCGCCCGTGAACTGATGCGCCAGAAAGAGGAGCTTTATAAAGAACTGAACCTGGCTGACAGTTCACTTAGCGAAGAAGTGCTGATTCAGGCAATGGTGGATAATCCGAAGCTGATGGAGCGCCCGATTGTGGTCGCGAATGGCAAAGCGCGGATTGGTCGTCCACCGGAGCAGGTGCTGGAAATCGTGGGTTAAGATGCGCCTCATCGCTAGTTAAGGCACATTGCCGGATGCGACGCTTGCCGCGTCTTATCCGGCCTACGAATACAATGGACTCACTTCGCGCAGGTCTTCGTACCACATCCGACAATAAAAACCTTGTCTACAGCTTCAGAATTTCTTTCACAAACGGAATGGTCAATTTACGTTGTGCGGTAATTGATGCGCGATCCAGCTGATCCAACGTCATAAATAGCGTGCGCATCTCTCTGTCGAGCCGCTTCAGCAAGAAACGTCCCACATCTTCCGGCAGTTCAAAACCACGCAAACGGGCGCGTAACTGTAAAGCCTGCAATTTGTCTTCATCTGAAAGTGGCTGCAGCTTGTAGATCTGCCCCCAGTCGAGACGTGACGCGAGATCCGGTAACCCCAGATTCAACTGACGTGGTGGACGATCGCCAGTGATCAGCAACCGTGTTTTACCCGACTCCAGAATCCGATTGTAGAGATCGAAAATCGCCATCTCCCACAACTCATCGCCAGCAATACACTCAATATTGTCGATGCAAACGAGCGACAGTTGTTCCATACCATCGAGCACTTCCGGAACAAACCAGGTGCGTTTATCCAGCGGGACATACCCTACCGCATCGCCACGCTGCGACAATTCCGCGCAAGCCGCGTGCAGCAGATGGCTGCGCCCCGCGCCTTCGCGTGCCCAGAGATAGATGTAACCGCTATGTTCCTGACGCAGCACGTTTTTCATCGCGGCCAGTAAAGAGGAGTTATCCCCCGGCCAGAAACTTGCAAAGGTTTCGTCGTCAGGAAGATAAAGTGGCAAAGAGAGCTGTGCCGGTGTGTTCAGAGATACCTCAACCAGGGATTTCACAAAATCGCGAGAAGTTTACCACAGAATTCCATCATGTTTGAACCGGGCAGCATTACTGCCCGGCCGCTACATTATTTTTCTGTCATATCGGCGTCTTCTGCATCCAACACCACTTCTTCCGGGCGGAGCACGCTGATCAATTTAAAGATCAGGCTTAAGCCAATGCCGACGATGGTCGCCAGCGCCATACCTTTCAGCTCTGCCGCACCAATGTTTACCTTCGCGCCGCTGACGCCGATGATCAGGATCACGGAAGTCAGGATCAGGTTCTGTGCTTTATTGTAATCCACTTTCGATTCAATAAGCACACGAATACCAGAAGCGCCGATGACACCGTAAAGCAGCAGCGAAACACCGCCCATCACCGGCAGTGGGATCATCTGGATAGCAGCAGCCAGTTTACCAACACAGGAGAGCAGGATGGCGAAGATCGCCGCACCACCGATTACCCAGGTACTGTAAACGCGGGTGATCGCCATAACGCCGATGTTTTCCCCGTAGGTGGTGTTTGGCGTGGAACCAAAGAACCCGGAGATAACGGTCGACAGGCCGTTAGCGAACATGGAACGGTGCAGGCCCGGATCGCGCAACAGATCTTTTTTCACGATGTTAGCCGTTACCACCAGATGCCCTACGTGTTCGGCAATAACCACCAGCGCCGCAGGCAGAATGGTCAAAATGGCAAACCACTCAAAGCGCGGCGTGTAAAGAGTCGGCAGAGCAAACCAGTGAGCGTTAATAATCGGCGTGGTATCGACAATTCCCATTGCGAAGGAGAGCGCGTACCCCACCAACACACCAATCAAAATAGGGATAATCGCCAGGAAACCGCGGAACAGTACGGAACCTAAAACCGTAACAGCCAGGGTAGTAATGGAGATAATGATGGTTTTGGAATCTGGCGTTTGCCCTTCAGCCGGGAGTAAGCCCGCCATGCCAGCAGCTACGCCCGCCAGTTCCAGACCAATGACAGCAACGATGGCCCCCATTGCCGCTGGAGGAAACAGCACATCCAGCCAGCCAGTCCCTGCTTTCTTCACAATAAAAGAAACCAGACAGAACAGCACGCCGCACATAATAAAGCCGCCCAGCGCAACTTCATAACCCAACGGCAACAGCAATAATACCGGAGAAATAAAGGCAAAGCTCGAACCAAGATAAGCAGGGATTTTCCCTTTACAGATGAAGAGATACAGCAGCGTTCCGATACCGTTAAATAACAGTACGGTTGCTGGGTTGATATGAAATAAGACGGGCACCAGGACGGTTGCACCAAACATGGCGAACAAATGTTGTAAACTAAGCGGGATTGTCTGTAAAAGTGGCGGTCTTTCACTCACCCCGATAGCACGGCGCGTCATAGTATTATCCTCTGTATATTATGTGTTATAGGCGCTTTACTCAAAAAAAAGCCGACTCTTAAAGTCGGCTTTAATTATTTTTTATTCGTTATTTCGTACCAAAGATTTTATCACCGGCATCGCCGAGGCCCGGGATAATGTATCCGTGCTCATTCAGCCCCTGGTCAATCGATGCGGTATACAGCTCGACGTCCGGGTGCGCTTTTTCCAGCGCAGCGATACCTTCTGGCGCAGCCACCAGCACCAGCACTTTAATGCTGCTGCAGCCCGCTTTTTTCAGCAGGTCGATGGTCGCGATAACGGAACCACCGGTTGCCAGCATTGGGTCGACGATCAGCGCCATACGCTCATCAATGTTAGAAACCAGTTTCTGGAAGTACGGTACTGGCTCCAGCGTTTCTTCATTACGGTACATACCGACCACGCTGATGCGCGCACTCGGAACGTTTTCCAGCACGCCGTCCATCATCCCCAGGCCCGCACGCAGGATCGGCACCACGGTAATTTTCTTACCTTTGATCTGGTCGATTTCTACCGGACCGTTCCAGCCTTCGATAGTAACTTTTTCAGTTTCGAGGTCGGCGGTCGCCTCATAAGTCAGCAGGCTACCCACTTCAGAAGCGAGTTCGCGAAAGCGCTTGGTGCTGATATCTTGCTCACGCATCAGTCCCAGCTTGTGTTTGACGAGTGGGTGTTTGACTTCCACGATCTTCATACTCTTTCTCCTTTGAGGGCAGCCACAAAAAAAATCGACGGATTATACCGCCTTTTTTTAAGGCGGCAATATTATTTTCGTTGACTTTAGACAAACTAACAACGGTTTGATAAAAAATCATTTCACATTCAAATAGTTATTTATTGTCATTATCTCACAATACATTCATTCATTACGTTTATTTATGCGCTACTTCGCTGTTTGGTAGGCGAAAAGAGGCTGAAAAAGGTTATGTAAAGCAGTCTCGCAAACGTTTGCTTTCCCTGTTAGAATTGCGCCGAATTTTATTTTTCTACCGCAAGTAACGCGTGGGGACCCAAGCAGTGACCGATAAAACCTCTCTTAGCTACAAAGATGCCGGTGTTGATATTGACGCAGGTAATGCTCTGGTTGGCAGAATCAAAGGCGTAGTGAAGAAAACGCGTCGCCCGGAAGTGATGGGCGGTCTGGGCGGCTTCGGTGCGCTGTGTGCGTTGCCGCAAAAATATCGCGAACCTGTGCTGGTTTCCGGCACTGACGGTGTAGGCACCAAGCTGCGTCTGGCCATGGATTTAAAACGCCACGATACCATTGGTATCGATCTGGTCGCCATGTGCGTTAATGACCTGGTGGTACAAGGCGCTGACCCACTGTTTTTCCTCGATTATTACGCAACCGGAAAACTGGATGTTGATACCGCTTCAGCGGTGATCAGTGGCATCGCCGAAGGCTGTCTGCAATCCGGCTGTTCGCTGGTGGGCGGCGAAACAGCGGAAATGCCGGGGATGTATCACGGCGAAGATTATGATGTTGCTGGTTTCTGTGTTGGGGTGGTAGAAAAATCAGAAATCATCGACGGTTCTAAAGTTAGCGACGGCGATGTGCTCATTGCACTCGGCTCCAGCGGCCCGCACTCTAACGGTTACTCGCTGGTACGCAAAATTCTCGAAGTCAGCGGTTGCGATCCGCAAACTACAGAGCTGGACGGCAAACCCCTGGCCGATCATCTACTGGCACCAACCCGTATTTATGTGAAGTCCGTGCTGGAATTGATTGAAAAGGTTGATGTTCACGCCATTGCGCACCTGACCGGCGGCGGTTTCTGGGAAAACATTCCTCGCGTATTACCAGAAAACACTCAGGCAGTGATTGATGAATCCTCCTGGCAGTGGCCGGAAGTGTTCAACTGGCTGCAAACGGCAGGTAACGTCAGCCGCCATGAAATGTATCGTACCTTCAACTGCGGCGTCGGGATGGTTATCGCCCTGCCTGCTCCGGAAGTGGACAAAGCTCTCGCCCTGCTCAATGCCAACGGTGAAAACGCGTGGAAAATCGGTATCATCAAAGCTTCTGATTCCGAACAACGCGTGGTTATCGAATAATGAATATTGTGGTGCTTATTTCCGGCAACGGAAGTAATTTGCAGGCAATTATAGATGCCTGCAAAACCAACAAAATTAAAGGCACCCTACGGGCAGTTTTCAGCAATAAGGCCGACGCGTTCGGCCTTGAGCGCGCCCGCAAAGCAGGTATCGCAACGCATACGCTTATTGCCAGTCAATTTGACAGTCGGGAAGACTATGATCGGGAATTGATGCACGAAATCGACGTGTACGCACCCGATGTGGTCGTTCTGGCCGGTTTTATGCGCATTCTCAGCCCAGCGTTTGTTTCCCACTACGCCGGGCGTTTGCTGAACATTCACCCTTCCCTGCTGCCGAAATATCCCGGTTTGCATACCCATCGTCAGGCTCTGGAAAATGGCGATGAAGAACATGGTACATCGGTGCATTTCGTGACCGATGAGCTGGACGGCGGCCCGGTAATTTTGCAGGCTAAAATTCCGGTTTTTGCCGGTGATACAGAAGATGAAATCACCGCTCGCGTGCAAACCCAGGAGCATGCTATTTACCCGCTGGTCATTAGCTGGTTTGTTGATGGTCGTCTGAAGATGCATGAAAACGCCGCGTGGCTGGATGATCAACGTCTTCCACCGCAGGGCTATGCCGCCGACGACGAGTAATCTTCCGCATTTTAAAGCGCCAGCGCTACTGCTGGCGCTTCTCGTTTCTCCTGTAAATCGCAGGCTTCAGCAGTTTTTTTCCCCCTTTTCTGGCATAGTTGGACATCTGCCAACATTGCTCGCCATAATAGCCAGGCAGTGTCCCGTGAATAAAACGGAGTAAAAGTGGTAATGGGTCAGGAAAAGCTATACATCGAGAAAGAGCTCAGTTGGTTATCGTTCAATGAACGCGTGCTTCAGGAAGCGGCGGACAAATCTAACCCGCTGATTGAAAGGATGCGTTTTCTTGGGATCTATTCCAATAACCTTGATGAGTTCTATAAAGTTCGCTTCGCTGAACTGAAGCGACGTATCATTATTAGCGAAGAACAAGGTTCTAACTCTCACTCCCGCCATTTGCTGGGCAAAATTCAATCCCGCGTGCTAAAAGCCGATCAGGAATTTGACGGTCTTTACAACGAGCTGCTGCTGGAGATGGCGCGTAACCAGATTTTCCTGATTAATGAACGCCAGCTCTCCGTTAATCAACAAAACTGGCTGCGTCATTATTTTAAGCAGTATCTGCGTCAGCACATTACGCCGATTTTAATCAATCCTGACACTGACTTAGTGCAGTTTCTGAAAGACGATTATACCTATCTGGCGGTGGAGATTATTCGTGGCGATACCATCCGTTACGCGCTGCTGGAGATCCCGTCGGATAAAGTTCCGCGCTTTGTGAACTTGCCGCCGGAAGCACCGCGTCGACGCAAACCAATGATTTTGTTGGATAACATTCTGCGTTACTGCCTTGATGATATCTTCAAAGGCTTCTTTGATTACGACGCGCTAAATGCCTATTCGATGAAGATGACCCGCGACGCCGAATACGATTTAGTACACGAGATGGAAGCCAGCCTGATGGAGCTGATGTCCTCCAGTCTGAAGCAGCGTTTAACCGCAGAACCAGTACGTTTCGTTTATCAGCGTGATATGCCTAACGCGCTGGTTGAAGTGTTGCGTGAGAAACTGACTATTTCTCGTTACGACTCTATTGTCCCCGGCGGCCGTTACCACAATTTTAAAGACTTTATTAATTTCCCTAATGTCGGCAAAGCAAATCTGGTTAACAAACCACTGCCGCGTTTACGCCATATCTGGTTTGATAAAGCCCAGTTCCGCAACGGTTTTGATGCCATTCGCGAACGCGATGTTCTGCTCTATTATCCTTATCACACCTTTGAGCACGTACTGGAACTGCTGCGTCAGGCCTCATTCGACCCGAGTGTACTGGCGATAAAAATCAATATTTACCGTGTGGCAAAAGATTCACGCATCATCGACTCGATGATCCACGCAGCGCACAACGGCAAGAAAGTGACCGTGGTGGTTGAGCTACAGGCACGTTTTGACGAAGAAGCTAACATTCATTGGGCGAAGCGACTAACCGAAGCTGGCGTGCACGTTATCTTCTCTGCGCCGGGGCTGAAAATTCACGCCAAACTGTTCCTGATTTCACGTAAGGAAAACGGTGAAGTCGTGCGTTACGCGCATATCGGGACCGGGAACTTTAACGAAAAAACCGCGCGCCTTTATACCGACTATTCGCTGCTGACCGCCGATGCGCGCATCACCAACGAAGTGCGACGGGTGTTCAACTTTATTGAAAACCCATACCGTCCGGTGACATTTGATTATTTAATGGTGTCGCCGCAAAACTCCCGCCGTCTGTTGTATGAAATGGTGGATCGCGAAATTGCCAACGCACAACAAGGGCTGCCCAGCGGTATTACTCTGAAACTGAATAACCTGGTCGATAAAGGGCTGGTCGATCGTCTGTATGCGGCATCCAGTTCCGGCGTACCGGTGAATCTACTGGTACGCGGGATGTGTTCGCTGATCCCCAATCTGGAAGGCATTAGCGACAATATTCGTGCTATTAGCATTGTTGACCGTTACCTTGAACATGACCGGGTATATATTTTTGAAAACGGTGGCGATAAAAAGGTTTACCTTTCTTCCGCCGACTGGATGACACGCAACATTGATTATCGTATTGAAGTGGCTACGCCGCTGCTCGACCCGCGCCTGAAGCAGCGGGTGCTGGATATCGTAGAAATTTTGTTCAGCGATACGGTGAAAGCGCGTTATATCGATAAAGAACTCAGTAATCGCTACGTTCCCCGCGGTAATCGCCGGAAAGTTCGGGCGCAGTTGGCGATCTACGACTACATAAAATCACTCGAACAACCAGAATAACCTATGCCAATACACGACAAATCCCCTCGTCCGCAGGAGTTTGCTGCGGTCGATCTTGGTTCAAACAGTTTCCACATGGTTATTGCCCGTGTGGTGGATGGCGCCATGCAGATTATTGGCCGCCTGAAACAACGGGTACACCTGGCAGATGGTCTGGGGCCAGATAATATGTTGAGTGAGGAGGCGATGACGCGCGGTTTAAGCTGTCTGTCGCTGTTTGCCGAACGCTTGCAAGGTTTCTCTCCCTCTAGTGTCTGCATTGTCGGGACACATACACTGCGTCAGGCGCTGAACGCTACTGATTTTCTGAAACGCGCAGAAAAGGTTATCCCCTATCCGATTGAAATTATTTCCGGCAACGAAGAAGCTCGTCTGATTTTTATGGGTGTGGAACATACCCAGCCAGAAAAAGGTCGCAAACTGGTTATTGATATTGGCGGCGGCTCAACGGAGTTGGTAATTGGAGAAAATTTCGAACCGATTCTCGTCGAAAGCCGCCGGATGGGTTGCGTCAGCTTTGCCCAGCTTTATTTTCCGGGCGGGGTCATCAATAAAGAGAATTTTCAGCGCGCACGCATGGCGGCTGCACAAAAACTGGAAACATTAACCTGGCAATTCCGTATTCAGGGCTGGAACGTTGCGATGGGGGCTTCCGGCACCATTAAAGCCGCCCATGAAGTGTTGCTGGAAATGGGCGAGAAAGACGGCATCATAACACCAGAGCGCCTCGATAAACTGGTGAAAGAAGTTTTACGTCATCGTAACTTCTCGGCGTTAAGTTTGCCGGGTCTGTCGGAAGAACGGAAAACGGTTTTTGTTCCTGGCCTGGCTATTTTGTGTGGTGTATTTGATGCCTTAGCCATTCGTGAACTGCGGCTTTCTGACGGGGCGCTGCGTGAAGGCGTTTTGTATGAAATGGAAGGACGTTTCCGCCATCAGGATGTGCGTAGCCGCACCGCCAGCAGCCTCGCCAACCAGTATCACATTGACAGTGAACAGGCCCGACGGGTGCTCGACACAACCATGCAAATGTACGAACAATGGCGGGAACAGCAACCGAAGCTGGCTCATCCACAACTGGAAGCATTACTGCGCTGGGCTGCCATGCTGCATGAAGTTGGATTAAGCATTAATCATAGCGGCCTTCATCGCCATTCGGCGTATATCCTGCAAAACAGCGACTTGCCTGGATTTAATCAGGAGCAACAACTGATGATGGCAACGCTGGTGCGTTATCATCGTAAAGCGATTAAACTCGACGATCTGCCGCGCTTTACGCTGTTTAAGAAAAAACAATTCCTGCCGTTAATTCAGCTATTGCGCCTTGGCGTATTACTTAACAATCAACGTCAGGCAACCACGACACCGCCGACATTAACTCTGATTACTGATGACAGCCACTGGACGCTGCGTTTTCCACATGACTGGTTTAGCCAGAACGCGTTGGTATTGCTTGATCTGGAAAAGGAGCAAGAATACTGGGAAGGCGTGAGTGGCTGGCGGTTAAAAATTGAAGAAGAAAGCACGCCAGAAATCTCGGCTTAATATGAAATGAAAACGGGCCAACCAGTTGTGTTGGCCCAAATGAATTACGCGCTTTCTCGAGCAGGTTCTCTTTCGGCCACAATCGCAATTAACGGCTGCGGTTCACCAATCAAAAAGCCTTGCAGGTAATCAATACCCAAAGAGTGTACGGCTTTGCGAATCTCTTCATTTTCAACATACTCCGCAACTACTTGCATTTTCTTCATTCGTGCCAGATGACAAATCGATGCCACTATCTGGTAATCCAGGCTATTTGAGGCAATATTACGGATGAAGCTGCCATCAATTTTTAATAAATTGGCATTCACATTTTTTAGCCGCGCATAGCTTGCGTATCCGGTGCCGAAATCATCAATAGCAATCTGGCATCCTAACTCCTGAAGATGTTGTAACGTGTTCTGTGCCTGCTTAACATTGATAAGGGCATTACTTTCAGTGACTTCAAAGATAAGCTGCCACGCTTCTATTTGGTATTTCGCCAATAACTTACTAATTTTAACAGGAAAGCGAGCCTGACAAACTGACGTTGGTGACAAATTAATCGCAAATCGTTGGGCGGGCATTTTCTCTTTATTTTCCGCCATAAATTGCAATGTATGTTCGATGACCCACATGTCGATACTGGACGATAAGCCAAATTCATGCGCAACCGGCAAGAAATTATCAGGATTGATGAGTTCATCATTCTCCCCTCGCATACGCAGCAAAATTTCATGATAGACATCGCCGCGCACTCCAGTAATTGGCTGGGCCATAAGGCAAAAATCGTCTTGCTCAAGCGCCTGCTGTAGCCGATTCATCATTGCCACTTTGTCTTTTAATTCTCGTTGCAGATACATTGCCCCGCGACGCTGCATATTTTCCGGGGCATTAGTCACGATAGAGAGTTCAGCAACCGTACTTAGCTCACCTAACAGCAAATAGATATGATTCACTGGTGAACGGACATAGCAATAGCTGACTCCAATCTGTGGTTGCAATGGCATATCATCCCAAAAGAAACGAAACTGCTTAAGATGGTTATCCAATGCGATAATGCGCTCCTGGTGAGACTCTGTATTCAGTCGCAGCGCGAGATCATTGCCAGAAAGCTGATAAACATCCTCTCCGGGTTCCAGTAAAGGTGCCAGCCAATGTGAAAGCTTTTGTTTGTATTGGATACGCAGCATGATGCCATAGTTCTTTACCAGCATTTCCATACCAGGAATGCGTAAATAACATAGCGCGGACCAGGGCGCATCACGCAGCGCGCGATTCAAGGCGCGAACATTCGGCAGATGAACAACCGGATCCACGTAAGCCAGTCGCTGAATGCGTCTGGTCACCGCTCGTTGACGCGTTGCCAGAACAGCCATGTAATTGACGATAAAAGAAAATACCAGATAGCTGGAGGAGGTTATGGTTAGTTGAGTGGTATACCCATGATAAAAGGGAATATAATTCTGGTAGCTATGGATACTGATCATCAGCACTATTGCCCAGAGCAACGAAATCAGCTTGTAGCCATAACGCATCGCTCCCCACATCATCAGCGGCAGCAATAACGACAAGGTATAGTTGGTGCTGAAAATTGTGCTTTTTTCATTTAAAGGCATACATAGCAGCAATAACAATGCGCCCAGAGCAAGCAACCATAGCGCGAACTCTTTTTTTGTAACTTTACTGTCAATCTGTTGTTTTAATTGAGAATAATAGCTTCGCAAATAAAATGGATTTCGTACAGAACGAATGATGAAGTAGCAAAGCGGGACACCTATCAGATTACCCACCAGTAAGGCCTGGTAATTGATTAAGGTTCCCAAATTAAAGGGCATGACACCCACCAGATTGGTTCTGCTTGCCAGTAAACCTACAAACGCCGCAAACTGGAAGAGCACCAGAAACAACGTTGCAGGGAAAACAATCTGCCAAAAAATGCGCTGGGAAATTAAGCGGGTATCACCATGTGAAACGTTGTTACGCCGGGGAGTAAAGACCCTGTAACCGCCCCAACAGATAATGATAATGATAATGAAATTAACCGTTAACGAGAGCGTTTCATAAAAACCAAGCTCGGCATACTTGCGAACAAAAATCCCTAAAGCAATACCTGGTAATGCTGCCCAGCTAAAAAACATCATCATGCTGATCATCAGCGCTAGCGGCAGATAAAAGAGAAAAACTTCACCAGAAGAAATATGTGCGCAAGTATTTATACGGGCAAAAACAGGCAAGATTATAGATGGCAGGATCAGCGGAAGCCCCCACCATTTATCACGTATTTTTATATAAGTTGCATTCAGTTTCATAGATGCTCAGCAGAATCCCCCACATCCTGAAGGGGGTGTATTCAGACAGGCATCCCACCTGACTTCGTATGATGATTATTCATCACTATAGAGAGCATTGATTCTAAGTGTCATATGAAAGTTCCAATTGATATATATCAAACAAAATAACCCTGATTAATGAATTATTACGTTTATCATGTTGGTTCATCATTATTACATCATCACTGTAAATAATTAAATCAACTTTCATAACATTAAAATATGTATCAGCTGACGCTTTTTTACATAACGAAGAATTGACCATTTTGTCCTGGTGTGCCTTAATGTAAGTACCGTCCACAGTGTGGGACATACTTCAAGGAACCTTTTGTGAGTCAGGCAACCAGTATGCGAAAACGACACCGATTTAACAGTCGCATGACCCGTATCGTACTGCTTATCAGCTTTCTCTTCTTCTTTGGCCGCTTTATCTACTCTTCCGTTGGCGCCTGGCAGCATCATCAGAGCAAAAAAGAAGCTCAGCAATCCACACTCTCTATCGAATCCTCGGTACAACGTTAGCGATTACCTTCGTCACCTTTACTGAACAAGACGACTCAATGCTGTCAGATACGGTTGCTCTTTGTTGTTATCAAAGCGGCAGGCATTTATTTATCTAAATTTTTACCTCTTTGTCCTGATTTCGAATCATTCTGCAATAAGACGCAATATATATTAGATATAATATATCTGTTTGTATTATGCGTTTGTGCGCATTTATTTGTTTGATGAATTTAAATAAATTTAATCTATTCCTCCATAGTCTATACATTTACTTTCCTCTTTCGATGATCTTAAATATCTTGTTTTTCGTAAAGTCTATAACAAGGAATAGTGATGAAATTTAAAAAATGTCTTCTGCCTATGGCAATGTTAGCGTCATTCACCCTGGCAGGATGCCAGTCAAATGCTGACGATCATGCCGCCGATGTTTATCAAACCGATCAACTGAATACCAAGCAAGAAACTAAAACCGTTAATATTATTTCCATTCTTCCCGCAAAAGTTGCCGTAGACAACTCCCAAAATAAACGGAACGCACAAGCTTTCGGTGCGCTTATTGGCGCAGTCGCTGGCGGTGTTATCGGCCACAATGTCGGGTCTGGCAGTAATTCCGGAACGACGGCAGGCGCAGTTGGCGGCGGAGCTGTAGGTGCGGCAGCGGGTTCTATGGTGAATGATAAAACCTTAGTGGAAGGTGTTTCTTTAACTTATAAGGAAGGCACCAAAGTGTATACCTCCACCCAGGTAGGTAAAGAATGCCAGTTTACGACGGGTTTAGCCGTTGTTATTACCACGACGTATAACGAAACGCGTATTCAGCCAAATACCAAATGTCCTGAAAAGAGCTAACTATCAGGAGGACTCATGAAGAAAGTTTTTCTTTGCGCCATTTTAGCCGCTGTTAGTAGCTCGGCTTTCGCCTCTTCATTACAGGATCAACTTTCAGCTGTCGCAGAAGCTGAACAGCAAGGTAAAAATGAAGAGCAAAAGCAGCATGACGAATGGGTCGCGGAGCGCAACAGGGAAATTCAGCAAGAGAAACAGCGTCGCGCAAACGCTCAGGCAGCCGCTAACAAAAGAGCGGCAACGGCAGCGGCGAATAAGAAAGCTCGTCAGGATAAACTGGACGCCGAAGCCACTGCGGACAAAAAACGCGATCAAAGTTATGAAGATGAGTTGCGCAGCTTAGAGATTCAGAAACAAAAACTGGCGCTGGCGAAAGAAGAAGCCCGCGTTAAGCGCGAGAACGAATTTATCGATCAGGAGCTGAAGCACAAAGCCGCGCAAACGGATGTCGTGCAATCTGAAGCTGACGCTAACAGAAATGTGACAGAAGGTGGTCGCGATTTGATGAAAAGCGTGGGTAAAGCAGAAGAGAATAAATCGGACAGCTGGTTTAACTAAGCGATGTCAGTAACTTCAAGCCTATGATCCGTGAGGATTATAGGCTTTCTTATATTGCAATATACGTTTCTAACTCTCCTTCATTTAGAACAGGATATGACATGGATACAAATGCCAAAACGCCAAAACTCGACAATGATATACCTCCTCTGGTTTGGCCCGAATTTGTTGATCTTAACGCACGTGTAGACTGGTGGCGCACCTGTGTCCTTGCCTGGAGTGAAGAGTGGAACCGACGCTCGCCCATTTCCCCTGTTCCCGCCAGTGAAATTGAAGCACTTGAACAAAGGTTGGGTTGTACAATTCCTCCATTACTTCGCTCGTATCATGAACACATTGGCACCCTTAATCTGGCGGAAACGCTTTGCAGTGTGCAACCTGCACCTTACGCGGCAATTGAACCATTAACCGACGCGTACCCTGGGATCACAGATCTTCTGGAAGAGCTACCTGATAGTAATGGACTGAGGAATCTTGTCGATCAACTTATCGCTTTTGGCGACTATTTGGGGAATGGAAATTTGTGGTGTTTTCACCGGGTAACAGGCGAAGTCTGGTATTTTGATCACGACTGTCCGCCGATGCTGACACAAATGTTCAGTGATGTTGGTCAGTATCTCGACCTGGTCATGTTTAAATGTCTACTCACAGTGCATGGTGAGGAAGATAATGAAGAAATGTTACGCGAGAAATTAGGTGATGCGTTGGTGGAAAAATGGATGTATTAAGCCAGAGTAGTATCTTAATTCAGATGTGAAGAATATTTAATAATGGCACTTATCCTTGTGCCATGATCATTAATCAATTATAGGGAAATCATTCCCACTCAATGGTAGCTGGCGGTTTGCCGCTGATGTCATACACCACGCGGGAAATACCGTTCACTTCATTGATAATACGGTTGGAAACGCGGCCGAGGAAGTCGTACGGCAGATGCGCCCAGTGTGCGGTCATGAAGTCGATGGTTTCGACAGCACGCAGAGAGACAACCCAGTCATATTTACGACCATCGCCCATTACGCCAACAGAACGTACCGGCAGGAACACGGTGAACGCCTGGCTGACTTTGTCGTACAGGTCCGCTTTACGCAGTTCTTCAATAAAGATGGCATCAGCACGGCGCAGCAGGTCACAGTACTCTTTCTTCACTTCGCCCAGTACACGAACGCCGAGGCCCGGTCCCGGGAACGGGTGACGGTAGAGCATGTCGTATGGCAGACCCAGCTCCAGACCAATCTTACGCACTTCGTCTTTGAACAGCTCTTTCAGCGGTTCAACCAGGCCCATCTTCATCTCTTTCGGCAGGCCGCCAACGTTGTGGTGAGATTTGATTACGTGTGCTTTACCCGTTGCAGAAGCGGCAGATTCGATAACGTCAGGGTAGATAGTCCCCTGTGCCAGCCACTTCACATCTTCCAGTTTCAGCGCTTCTTCATCGAATACTTCAACGAAAACGCGACCGATGATTTTACGTTTTGCTTCCGGATCGTTTTCACCAGCCAGTGCTGACAGGAAGCGCTCTTCTGCCGGAACGTGAACAATGTTCAGGCCAAAGTGATCGCCAAACATATCCAGAACCTGCTCTGCTTCGTTGAGACGCAGCAGGCCGTTGTCCACGAATACGCAGGTCAGGTTTTTGCCGATAGCGCGGTGCAGCAGCATAGCGGTCACGGAGGAATCCACGCCACCAGAGAGGCCGAGGATCACTTTATCGTCGCCCACCTGCTCGCGAATGCGGGCTACGGCGTCGTCGATAATTTTTGCCGGCGTCCACAGGGCTTCACACTGGCAGATATCCAGTACAAAACGCTCCAGCATGCGCATACCCTGGCGAGTGTGAGTCACTTCCGGATGGAACTGTACGCCGTAAAAACGTTTTTCTTCGTTGGCCATAATGGCAAACGGGCAGTTTTCGGTGCTGGCAACGGTGATGAAGTCGGAGGGGATAGCGGTAACTTTATCGCCGTGGCTCATCCAGACATCCAGCAGCGGTTTACCGTCTGCGGTCAGAGCATCTTCGATACCGCGAACCAGTGCGCTGTCGTTAACGACTTCAACCTGCGCGTAGCCAAATTCACGTTCGTTAGAGGCTTCAACGTGACCGCCCAACTGCATCGCCATGGTCTGCATACCATAGCAAACGCCGAATACCGGTACGCCTGCTTCAAAGACATATTGCGGCGCGCGCGGGCTGTTTTCTTCGGTGGTGCTTTCCGGGCCACCGGAAAGAATAATGCCGCTTGGATTGAAGTCACGAATTTGTGCTTCTGTCACATCCCACGCCCACAGTTCACAGTAGACGCCCAACTCACGCACGCGGCGCGCAACCAGTTGAGTGTACTGAGAACCGAAGTCCAGAATGAGGATGCGATGCTTATGAATGTTTTCCGTCATTGACGCTTATTCCGAGGCAAGTGAAACAGATAATATAAATCGCCCGACATGAAGTCGGGCGAAGAAAATCAGGAGCCCAGACGGTAGTTCGGGGACTCTTTGGTGATGGTCACGTCATGAACGTGGCTTTCCTGAATACCCGCACCGCTGATACGTACAAACTCCGCTTTAGTACGCAGTTCGTCGATAGTAGCACAGCCGGTCAGCCCCATACAGGAGCGCAGGCCACCCATCTGCTGGTGAATGATCTCTTTCAGGCGACCTTTGTAGGCTACGCGGCCTTCGATACCTTCTGGCACCAGTTTGTCGGCAGCGTTGTCGCTCTGGAAGTAACGGTCAGAAGAACCTTTGGACATCGCGCCCAGAGAGCCCATCCCACGGTAAGATTTGTAAGAACGGCCCTGGTAGAGTTCGATTTCACCCGGAGATTCTTCAGTACCTGCCAGCATGGAACCTACCATCACCGCGCTTGCGCCAGCGGCGATAGCTTTGGCGATATCGCCAGAGAAGCGAATACCACCATCAGCGATAACCGGAATACCAGTGCCTTCCAGCGCTTCAACTGCGTCAGCAACAGCGGTGATCTGCGGAACACCTACACCAGTAACGATACGGGTAGTACAGATGGAGCCTGGGCCGATACCCACTTTAACCGCGCTGCAACCAGCTTCTGCCAGGGCGCGTGCGCCTGCAGCTGTTGCAACGTTGCCGCCGATGATTTGCAGATCCGGATATTTGGCACGAGTTTCACGGATACGTTGCAGAACGCCTTCAGAATGACCGTGCGAGGAGTCGATCAGCAGAACGTCAACACCTGCGGCAACCAGCGCATCAACACGCTCTTCGTTACCCGCACCCGCGCCAACGGCCGCACCAACACGCAGGCGACCTTGTTCATCTTTACAGGCGTTCGGTTTACGTTCCGCTTTCTGGAAGTCTTTCACGGTGATCATGCCGATCAGGTGGAATTCATCATCAACAACCAGCGCCTTTTCAACGCGTTTTTCGTGCATTTTTGCCAGCACAACTTCACGGGCTTCGCCTTCACGCACAGTTACCAGACGCTCTTTCGGCGTCATGTAAACACTAACCGGCTGGCTCAGGTCGGTCACAAAACGCACGTCACGACCGGTAATGATGCCGACCAGTTCGTTTTCTTCGGTAACAACCGGGTAGCCAGCAAAACCGTTACGCTCGGTCAGCTCTTTCACTTCACGCAGGGTGGTTGTCGGCAGTACGGTCTGCGGATCGGTTACCACGCCAGATTCGTGTTTTTTCACACGGCGAACTTCTTCAGCCTGGCGCTCAATAGACATGTTTTTGTGGATAAAGCCGATACCGCCTTCCTGAGCCAGAGCAATAGCCAGGCGCGCTTCCGTTACGGTATCCATTGCTGCGGAAAGCATAGGAATATTCAGACGAATAGTTTTCGTCAGCTGAGTGCTGAGGTCAGCAGTATTCGGCAGAACGGTAGAATGAGCAGGAACGAGGAGAACGTCGTCAAACGTCAGAGCTTCTTTAGCGATACGTAGCATGGGCAATATCTCGACCAGAGTGGTTAATAAATATTGCCGCGGCATTATACAGAGCGTAACCGATTGCATCTACCCCTTTTTGCAAATAATACTTGCGATCCCCGGTCAGCACGTTACTATCGATTGAATAACCTGCTGATTTAGAATTTGATCTCGCTCACATGTTACCATCTCAATCCCCCGCAATTTTTACGGTTAGTCGCCTGAATCAGACCGTCCGTTTGCTGCTTGAGCAGGAGATGGGGCAAGTGTGGATCAGCGGCGAAATCTCTAACTTTAGCCAGCCCTCTTCCGGGCACTGGTACTTTACGCTCAAAGACGATACCGCCCAGGTGCGCTGTGCGATGTTCCGCAACAGCAACCGACGGGTCACCTTCCGCCCACAGCATGGGCAACAGGTTTTAGTTCGCGCCAATATTACGCTCTACGAGCCGCGCGGCGACTATCAGATAATCGTCGAAAGTATGCAGCCTGCCGGTGAAGGCTTGCTGCAACAGAAGTACGAACAACTCAAAGCGAAGTTGCAGGCGGAAGGTTTGTTCGATCAGCAACTAAAAAAACCACTCCCCTCCCCTGCGCATTGCGTTGGTGTGATCACATCAAAAACCGGTGCGGCACTGCACGATATTTTGCATGTGTTAAAGCGTCGAGATCCGTCTTTGCCGGTAATTATCTACCCTACTGCCGTTCAGGGTGATGATGCGCCGGGGCAAATCGTTCGTGCCATTGAACTGGCGAATCAACGCAACGAATGCGACGTTTTGATCGTCGGGCGCGGCGGTGGTTCGCTGGAAGATTTATGGAGTTTTAACGACGAACGCGTGGCGCGGGCGATTTTTGCCAGCCGGATCCCGGTGGTGAGTGCCGTCGGCCATGAAACTGATGTAACCATCGCTGACTTCGTCGCTGACCTGCGCGCGCCAACGCCGTCAGCCGCTGCTGAAGTCGTAAGCCGTAATCAGCAAGAATTGTTGCGCCAGGTGCAATCTGCGCAGCAGCGGCTGGAAATGGCGATGGATTATTATCTCGCCAACCGCACGCGACGCTTTACGCAAATTCATCATCGGTTACAGCAGCAGCATCCGCAGCTACGCCTGGCACGCCAACAAACCACTCTGGAGCGTCTGCAAAAACGGATGAGTTTTGCGCTGGAAAACAGGTTGAAGCGGGCAGGTCAGCAACAGCAACACCTTAGCCAGCGCCTGAATAATC
Organism: Escherichia whittamii; assembly: GCF_014836715.1. Taxonomy (GTDB): domain Bacteria; phylum Pseudomonadota; class Gammaproteobacteria; order Enterobacterales; family Enterobacteriaceae; genus Escherichia; species Escherichia whittamii. Next base: position 95,504 of record NZ_JACSQI010000010.1, on the reverse strand, counting down.
AAAACCCGCAACCGCGGATCCATCGCGCGCAAACGCGCATTCAGCAATTAGAATATCGCCTGGCGGAAACGCTTCGTAACCAACTCAGTGTCACGCGCGAACGCTTTGGTAATGCAGTGACGCATCTTGAAGCCGTGAGCCCACTCTCCACGCTGGCGCGCGGATACAGCGTCACCAGCGCAACGGATGGCGAAGTGCTGAAGCAGACCAAACAAGTGAAAGCCGGTGATATGTTAACTACCCGTCTAAAAGACGGGCTGATAATTAGCGAAGTGCACTCCGTGAAGCGCACAAGAAAAATACGTCAGTAAGGTATTACGGGAAACATGTAGCAAATCCTGCCGTGCTAGCGGGGGAAATACCACAATTCTGCGCACCGGTCGCTTCAATCATACCGCAGTAAAAATTACCGCCTCCTCGACTTTGCGATAAGTAAGGGAAGCTGGGAGACGAGGGCCAGCCCAACGAGCTAAAGCTGGTGTGAAGCGCCTGTAAATCATCGTATTCCGGCGCATTACTCAAATGTCCGCACTGATCTGCAAGATCCCATTTTGTCGCATCAACAGTATGCGCCAACGCCCAGGTTTCGTTGTTGACGTTCGGCGCGGCGGCTGCGGTACTGTTCGAAGGTATCTCTGATTTCAACAACGGGCGATGTAATGTCTTACCATTTACCGTCGCGGTATCGCTCATATGCCCCCAGAAGTAGGCGCTCGTTACATTCGGACTAGTCGCCACGGTGAAAATAGCGTCCATCGTCGCGGTGATGCTGACGTTATCGTTCAACGTCACCGTCAGCGGCGTTTTATAGCCCGGCGTATTGTCCTGTTTTACAGTAAACGTCGCCGTACCGTCAGCGCCGGTGGTTCCCTGTATTGTATTACCGCTGTCGGATAACATGACCGTAGCACCAGTGGGCGGCTGAACGGTCAGGTCATCCATCGCCGCCACGTCGCCATACAAAGTCGCCCCAGAGTTGCGCGGTTCCGCATCACCGCGTTTCAGGGTAAAGGCCACGTTCGGCACCGGTTTCCCGGCGCTGTCTTTGACCGTGACGGTCACTGGCATGGATTCGCCTTTTTTCACCTTCGCCGCCTGTGTACTGCTATCAAATGCCGTCGAAGTCAACGTCACGGCAGAGACGGTACTATGCGGATTCAACAGACAAGCCTGATGCGAACGGCTCTTTGTTGTATCCACAGCCCCGGTGTACAAGTTCACCGTCTGGCACACGCGAGCATGTGCGGTGGTATTACAGGTTGGATCTGATGTCCACCAGCCATAATCCTCTGCTGCGACAACTGGCCAACCGATTGCAGATTGTATCGTGCCGTTAGGGTAGCGAGCATTCAGAGAACGTAACTCATCCGCTGAAGGGTACCGCGCGACCTCACATTCCCGAGTACCGCTATCCTCCCTCTCATCCGGAGTTGGCACAAGCCAGGTTTCGCTAGCGACCACCTTGCTATTGGCCCCGGTTATTGGATTCGGTAATTCTGCCTTCAGTTTCGGGCGCACAAATACCGTACCGTCTGCCGCCGTCGCCGTCTCCGGCATATGACCCCACATATTGGCTTTATCGCTGTCAGGGCTGGTAATCACCGTGAAAATAGCATCCATCGGCGCGTTTAGTCTGGCGCTGCTACCAAATGCTGTGGCGCTCATTGGTGTTCTCAACCCGGTGGTGTCATCCTGGCGCAGGTTAAACGTCACCTGTCCCTGTGCATCGGTCTGGATAAACAGATAATTTTGATTATTCTGCCCGGTTAAAACCGCACTTGAGAATGTTTGCGCTGGATTGAAGGCATTCACCGTGAGATTGTCAGACGAAACTGAGCCGTCGACAGTGTCGTTAGCTCGCAGCATACTGACGCCGCGCTGGATACTCACCGACTCATACGCCGCCGGCGAGCCGTCAGGGCGAGTGACCGTCACGGTGACCGGCAGTGCGTCCCCTTTCTTCACTTTGCCCGCAGACAACGTGCTGTTCCAGTTTGCTGGCGCAGAGGTAAGGGCGATATTGCCAATCGGCTCAGCGTTCGCAAGGCACACCTGGGAATAGGCCACCGATGTAGCGCTTGTTTGCCCTGAGGTTCCGGTCTGGAGATTCATATATTGCCAGTTTGGCGATGTGACATCACTCCCTGAAGCCACATTACGCGACCAGAAGAACGGTCTTGTCGCATCCAGCGGCCAGCCCTGCGCGGACTCCAGCGTCCCGGAAGGATACGCTTGATACAGTGATTGCAGATCGTTCATCAGCGGCAATGCATCTTTACAGCCCCCCTGTGTACCATCCTGCGCCTGAGTAATGGTGACCTGCTGCCAGTCTTCGTTATTAATGGTTAACGAGGCCGAAGATCCTGCCTCTTTTTTCAACAATGGGCGATTGAAAACCTTACCATTTTGGGCGGACAGGGTTTCCGGCATGTATCCCCAGAAGTTCGCTTTCGGCGTATCCGGGCTGGTAATGGTGGTGAAAATCGCGCTTAGAACATTCGATGTCGCTCCGCTATCCAGTTGCGCCGTCAACGGAATGCGCGTTCCCATGCCTTGATTGGGCTGATGCATCGTAAAGGTTAATGTACCGTCAGCCCCTGTCATACTGTAGTAACGTCTACCATCATCAAGATAGGTAGATGCATTATTATAACTGTCCTGAACGTATATCAGTCGTGAATAATTATCGATAGTTATCGAATTCATCGTGCGGGGCACGGTAGTACCATGAATTAAGGTAAACGGTGCATAACCCAGCGGGTTCCCCTGTGCATCACGAGTTGTCACCGTCATGGTTAACTGATCCCCGAAAACACTGTAGTTAGTTCTGACTTTTACCGCGTCAATTCCATCATATTTCGCGGTCTGAGCAGAGCTAAGTTCAATCGTTTTCACCACAGGATTCGCCGTGGTCTGGCAGGTCAGATAGCCAAAATCAGCGGTTGCCAGGCTGCCACTGGTGCCATCACTCAGCTTCACGCTTTTATATTTACGATCGCCAGTACTGGCCTGATCCGGCGTGCTGGAATCGTAATTTCTCAGAACAGGCCAGCCATCAACCGCATGGCCCCCCCAACCGCCAGAGAGCGAGATCAGTGCGTCCTGCGTCGGAATGTAATCCGCGCCACAGCCACCATTATTGACCTTGGCCGCCTGAGCCTCCGTAAACAACGCCCAAATCTCATTATCCTCTTCCGGGCCTTTGCGTTTATTGCCTGGGCTGCCGGTTAGTTCTGTAAACAGAATCGGGCGTTTAAACGTCAGCCCGCCTGCCGACAGCGTTTCCGGCATATGGCCCCACATTTTCGCTTTGCCGGTATCCGGGCTGGTGACCACGGTGAAAATGGTGTCCATGGTCGCCTTGATCGTCGGATCGGAATAAAGCCCGACGGTAATGGCCGTTTTGGTGCCGTGCGCATCCGGGCGAGTGATATTAAGAATTTTCGTGCCGTCGCTGCCAGTTATAGCGGCGTGGACAGTTGCCGTATCGTTCAGCGACTCGCCATCTACCACCACCGGGGCAACAATACCGTCATCGCTGCCTGCAATATGTTTTTCAACGGGATTACGGGTATAGCCATCACCACGGTTAAAGGTAAATGGCATATCCGGCATCGGATTGCCTGCCGCATCTTTTACCGTAACCTTAACCTGTAAGGTTTCGCCTTTTTTCAGCTTCGCAGCCTTCAATGTGCCATTCCACTGCGCCTGGTTGACGACTTCCAGCGTAATCTGGCTTGCCGGGGCGTTCGCCGTTGCCAGGCAACTGACATAAATGGGATCCGTATTGTTAGCCACCAGCGAGCCATTATTCAGCCACTGAGAATACAGGACGGGTGTTTTATCGGCTGGCGTGCTGGTCCAGTATTCCTCACGCTGAGTCGGCCAGCCGTGAACGGTCTGAATAGCGTTGTTATTGTTGGCGTCATATAACGAGGTAAGCTGTGTTTTCAGAGGGACTTTGTTTACACCACAGCCTCCGAAATCGGTATTGGCAATATCTTCCTGTGCAACACGCGCCCAGTCTTCATTATTCTCGGTAATAAAATTCTTCTCGTTAACTTCCGCAGCCAGTTTAGGGCGCTCAAAGATCAGGGAGTCGACTTTTATGGTGTCATCCATATGCCCCCACATCCGCGCACCAGTTACATCCGGGCTGGTAACCGTGGTAAATACCACGGAGTAGTTAACGGTATTAGGAAGCACCGAATTGGTCGGCGTGATGTTCAGCGGCGTTCTTAGCCCCACGCCTTGCGGTTGTTCGATCACAACGGTGGCCGCGCCCTGTGCATCCGTAGTACCAGAATAAACGGTTGAAGGCTGCGAAGTACCGTACTGTACGCCATTCATGGTTAATGCGCCGCTGGTGGGGTCGGTAAAATCAGTTGTTTTACCGGCACGACTTAAGCCCATATCTTTAGTGATGGTAAAAGCAGTAAACGGCACAGGCGCACCATTCTGAGCATTGACGGTATGAACCGTCATGGTGATTTTCTCGCCTACCTTAGCTTTGGCTATCCTGGAATCAGGCGTCGTGTCTTTGTCGGTATCCACCACCACCTGAGCAATCAGTTCATTGGCAGAACAGGTGAGATAGTTTTGTTTAAAGCCAGAATAGCTATCGATATCACCATTTCCCAGATCAACGGAGGAATGCGAGTCGACCTGCTCCGCCGCTGTCAGGTAATCTTGTTTTACCGTTGGCCAGCCGTACTCCGTGCCAATTGCATTTCCAGGGTGACCATTGAATAACGCAGTTAGTGAACGCTGACTCGGTATATGCCCGACACCGCACTCTGCTTGCATACTGGTGTTCTGGTCGAATAACGCCCAGTCTTCGTTATTTTCACGAATTGAGCCAAGTTCATTGGTTGTTTCATCTGCCAGGCGAGGACGTTTGAACAGGTTACCCTTTTCAATGATGCCGTTACCCATATATCCCCACATGCGCGCCTGCGGCACATCCGGGCTGGTGATAACGGCAAAAATCACATCTTTGGTGTCTGACGCAGTAAAGTTGCTGCGCATTTGCGCTGTGAGGTGCGTTTTCACCCCTACACCGCCGGGCTGACGCAGAGTTAACGTTGCCTGACCGTTAACATCCGTCATGCCCTCATAATTATGAGCGTCCACTTTTTGCAGATCGCCCCCTGTGTCTATCTGTACCGGGTTTGCTTCCCAGGCCGCATTACTTTCCCCTTTGCGGTTAACGCCGTCATCCAGATGCAGTGAGAAATAGTAGTACGCCAGCGGCTGGTTATTATTTTTCTTATCGGTAATGGTCAGGCGCATATTCGTTTCGTCGCCGACAGCTACTCTCACCGCCTGTAAAGTGTCGTCATAATCATCTGACGTGAGAATCAGTTCAGGCTCAACATCAGGCGCTTCTTTGTCGACGCAGCTCACGATGAACCGGGTATCATCCGGTTTCTGCGCTTCGCTGCGGTTGGAGACATCCGCAGCATGGTGCTGCCCGGTGGTCCCCGCCAGAGAAGACCAGTAATAGTTGTTCGCTATTGGCCAACCTGCAACATTCTGGATGGTCGTTGGAATCACGGTTGCCAGCGCGCCAAACTGGCGCATACCGGGCAAAATATCGCAGTGGTTATCCGCGCCACTCCAGATAAAGGTGGACCAGGTTTCGTTATGATCGTCAACCGTGCCGTCTTCATTAGAGACTTCCGCCGCCAGTTTCGGCCGGGTAAAGGTGTACTGCTGCGCCTTCAGTGTGTTGGGCATATGGCCCCACATATTGGCTTGCGGTACGTCCGGGCTGGTGAGCACAGTAAAAATGACTGCCGTTTCGCTGGTCTGCGAAATACCGGGCAAACCGACGATCAGCGGCGTTTTTACACCGGGGCCATTTGACTGCGTCACCTGTACCGTGGCGGAACCATTGGCATCCGTAGTACCACGGTACTCTGTCGCCGTAGTGGTCAGTTCTGTGCTGTCCAGCTTTACCGGACCGGTATTGTTCACCATTGTCTGACGATTTATCGCATCGCCGCGCTTGATGGTAAATGGGATATTACCCGCCGGATTGCCCTGACAGTCCTTAGTGGTCACGGTTAACGTGATGGTTTCGCCAACTTTGGCTCTTGACGCCTTCAGCGTATCGTCATAACCCGCGGCAGCAACGGTCACCAAATCGCCCTGAGCAGGCGCAATATTTAACGTCACCTGCTGTTCACTCAATAATACCGAGCCCCGGTTAGGTATACCGGTCAGGGTGAACAGATCCAGCGTGGGCAGAGTTTCTTTCGGGTCAAACTGAGGGATCACCACCAGCTTATGTCCGGCAAGGTTTTGCGCGCAGAAGGAGCGATCCGGGCGAGGTTGCGGACTAAGCGGCGCATCCGGCGTCGCAGCTTCAGCCCAAACCAACGAGACAGCAGGTAACGTCTGGTTTTCCCAGCGCAACAGTGGCGGGTTGGCAAAAAGATCGCCTTCGGTATCGTGCTGGTTAATGAGCAACATACTGGTTGCGGTAGCATCCACGCTGAAATTACCCGGTGTGGAGCTAAATGCAACATCGTGTTCTTTGCTGGGATCTAACTGGATGCTGCCCTGATAAACGGGTACGCTGGCGCTGTCTGCTATGGGAGGGGTGCCGTTTATGGCATCCGTTGAAACGTCAACATGTTGCCATTGGCCTCCTTTCAATGCTGCTACTGCTGGCGTAGCCAGAGTAAGCATTAAAAAAGCCATCACCATTTTTACGCGTTTCAATTTCCCGCCCATGAGTGAAACCTGCCCGTTAACGTTACTTTCTTACCTCAACCCACTTTGCTTAACGCAGGTTAAGCAAAGTGCGCGGAAAAGCACCATTCCCCAAGGGGAATGGTGCTGGTAAAAATTATTTTCTCTGGTAGTCGATGGACAAACCGTAGCCCTGGACACCATCGGCGCCAAGTGTGAGTCCGCCTTCGCTGTAGTCGAACGCGGTTTTCGCTTCGGCGTTGGTAACCGGAATAACCAGGTCGCTGTTGTTGTAGCTCGGGTTGACAAGCCCACCCGTCGTCCCCAACTGCAGACTGGTGCCAGTAAAGCGCCAGCGGTAGTTGTACTGATTAGTAACTTCTTCGCCCGTATCGTAGGATCCGTTGCTGTTTTTATCTTTCCACAGCATGACCTGATAGGTGGTATTGGTTTTGAGTTTGGTATCTTTGCCCAGCAGGTTGGTATTGACACCTTGCTCATGGATGACCACATGAACTGCATCATCAAACACCGGACCTTCAGGAATATCATCGCTGTCAGAACCACCACCAGCGTTTGTAGAGAGGTCTAACATGACCACTTCCACCGCCACGTTTGGATCACCGGTAGTAGTGGTTGGCGTGATCTTCAAGCCTATGTATCGATCGGCATCTGCTGCAGCGATGGTGTAAGTGTCACTGCCAACTGTACCTATCGGTTTTGGATCGCCCCCCGCCTGGTCGCTAAAGCTCATCCACTGAAGTGTCGCTTTGGTAGCTGTGTTGTTGTCGTCAAGGTCCCCCTGGGTATCGCCAATGGCCCAGTTTGCAGTTAGCTTGTCGCCAACATGAAATTGCTTCTCGCCATCGGTTGAAGCAGAACGTCCACCGCGATCAATAGTAATAGTGACATGAGATTTATCAGCATCGCTCGTTTCTGACGCGCTACGGGTGATCCACGGCACGGTCCCCTGAATGGTACCGGTAGTCTGTGATTCTGATTGCCACTGACCAGCTCTAAGATTACCCTGCCCTTCAGCCATTGCAGCAGGCACCACACAGTACCCCGCTAAAGCCAGCGCCAGCGCGACTTTCGTCAATGGCCGCGTTAAATTATTGTTCATTCAATTCTCTCCTTGATTAATATCCAGCGACTGGCCGATCGGCCATTACGCCGATCTAGTGCTTGCTGTAAACCACACGTAATCCATATCCCTGCACGCCATCTTCTTTTTGGGCGCCAAATTTTTGTACGGCTTCCTCGTTAGTGGCAGGGATGACAATATCTTCATTACTGGTATTCGTTTGGGCACCGGTGTAGCCATTGACGCTGTGTCCGGTAAATTCCCATTGGTAGTCGTATTGCGCCATTTCCTCTTCCGTCAGTTTTTCCGACTGCTGGAAAACGCCATCTTTGTTAGCATCGCGCCACAAGACAAAGCGATAGGAATTATCAACAGGCAAATGCTCTTTCTCATTACCGATAAGATTGACAGGGTTAGTCGCGGATACACGGTAGATAAAGGCATTAACATCATTGCCCCCCGCGCCGAGGAAAGTTACATCGACATAGTTACTGTCATCATACGGAGCAGCTTTCGCTTTCCAGCGGAAAGTACCGGGAAGCGTACTGGAGAGCGTAACGGTACCTTTTTCTTTATCCTGTTTGGCGATAAAGACGCAGGGATTCTCGGTTGAACAGGGTTTATTGGTGAGGGTTACCTTTTTATCCTGAGCATCGTAAAGCTGCGGACTCAGGCCATCTTCAGGTAGCGCATCGCCGTTACGGTCCGTGTCATCACCAAAGCTATCGGTAACGTCGAGATCCATCACCACGCCATCGACGCCATCCGCCTGAGCGCTGGCTTCGTGGCTATGATTGTTCTCATCCGGCACATCTGCGATATTATTGACGATCAGCTCAATTTTGCGGTCCTGCTGAACGGTAATTTCCACCACGCCTGAGTTTTGCCGATTGCCCTTTTCATCTTCCAGCGCCAGACGCACGCGCCAGGTATTGAGTTTTTCCTGTTCGGCAGGATCTGAGCTGTACTGCCAGGCTGGCAGCACCAGATTCCAGTGGTTGTTGTTACCTTCCGTGATGGTATTCGCTTTTACAACAGGCATTACCAGCGTACGGGCAGCATTGTTTTTCGCCTGCCACGAGGCGACGACAATTTTATAGTGATGGTTGATTAGCGCGTTAATGGTCCACTTACATTTTTCCAGCCCCACCGCAGCTTCGGGTGTGTCCTTAATGACACAATCCGGGTGTTCATTGGTGGCGTCAGCCTTCAGCCATAACGTAACGTCGAGAGGATCTTTTTCTTTATATTCCAGAACAATAAAATTATTACGCTCAACGAAGTCATGACGGCTGCCCATCAGCGAGTGAGCGACTTTAACGTTATCGCTATTCAGTTGTTCTTTTAGCGGAACACCGAACTGATAGTTAATCGTGGCGTTAACACTAAGATCACTGTTATCTCCAGTACCTGCTTTATAGTCCGTCCCGACCGTCAGTAACGGAACGGGTTGATAGTTCACGCCAAGCGTCACTGCATAGGGATCTTTTTCTAAATTATCGGTGCCGAAGAGCGCCACTTCGTCACCATAATATTGCTCGAAAACAATTTTGCCCCCCAGCTGCGGATAAGATGGTAGCCAGGCTTCCGCCCGAACATCCCAGCCACGTGCGGGTCTTTCTAAATAGAAATCAAAATCTTTTGAATCTTTCCAGTCTGAAAGCGGATGATAATAGTTACCAGAAAATTTTAAATAATCCGTCCAGGCTTCTGTTCCTAAACCTAAACGGCGATGTCCGCGGGTGAAATCATAATCATAAAATATATTTCCACCCAATAACCATTTATCAAAATTATGTCTTACACCTAAACCTATATTACCTATCGTGCGATCTTCTTTTCGTTGCGCAGAAAACTGACTGAAATAGACGGTGCTCTGATTATCATACCAGGGGACAAAATAGTCGATTGAACTGCCGTCCAGCGAGCCATCCTGACCGATGGAAAGGTTAGAGCGAACTTTACCATAAGGAGAAAGTGCACCTTCGATATAAGACTGTGCGGATGAGGTGATTTGGCCTTGCAGATAGCTTCTCGCCTGGGATTCAAGAGCTTCTGGAGTCAGGTTCTCAAAGCCCTGTTGGGCGGACTCGGTAACGTAGTTGGCACCACGTTCCTTGAAGGATTTACCTTTGTTACTTTGTTCTTCTAGTTGAGCAGCCTCGCTTGCCAGATCGGGCAATGATGATTCGCTTTGCTTACTATTTATCTCTGGTGCCGCATAAGCAGCACCAGAGATAAATATTAGCGTTATATAGCGGATCCATCGCAGCATGTTTTTCCCTGTGGAAATTCAATTCTGAAATAATGTCTGACATTGTATGCCAGATAACGCAGAAACTGCACGTCATAAGTGCTAAATATAATATTAAAGTTATAATAATGTGATTTTATACATTTTTATTTTGTCGTTAATTTAATAGGAAAGAGATTATAATATTTAAATTAGGAATATATAATGCAAAATCATATATTCCCGTGATATTAAGCAATGATAAATTCAATACGGGTTTTAGAAATTAAACCGTGACCATGCTGGCAGAAATAATCCACCGCACCACACGCTTTTAATACCTGCAATGGTTGGTGGCAGTCAGGACAAAGAGCCTGGACTATGAAATCTTTGTTGCACGTTGCGCAGTGAGCAGCCTCGCCATTACGTTCGAGAGGGTTTTGGCAGATTGGGCAGCTAAGTTCCATAAATGATCCTCATATTTTCATGGCTTTCCCTTTCCATACGGAAAGGGAAACCACATAAGTAATTACTTACTTTTCTTAATATGCTTCATCAGGCGTTTACGTTTACGCATCTGGGTCGGTGTCAGAGTGTTACGCTTGTTCGCATACGGGTTTTCCCCTTCCTTGAACTGAATACGAATCGGCGTACCCATCACGTCCAGAGACTTACGGAAATAATTCATCAGATAACGCTTGTAGGAATCTGGCAGGTCTTTCACCTGGTTACCGTGAATCACCACAATCGGCGGGTTATAACCACCGGCGTGAGCATACTTCAGCTTCACACGACGACCACGTACCAGCGGCGGTTGATGATCTTCAACAGCCATGGTCATAATTCGTGTCAGCATAGACGTTCCCACACGACGGGTGGAACTGTCATAAGCTTCACGCACCGATTCAAACAGGTTTCCAACACCGCTGCCGTGCAATGCAGAGATAAAATGCACGCGAGCAAAATCGATAAAACCCAGACGGAAGTCCAGCGTCTCTTTCACCTGCTCTTTCACTTCCTGACTCAGGCCATCCCACTTGTTCACCACAATCACAAGTGAGCGCCCACTATTGAGAATAAAGCCCAGCAGGGAGAGATCCTGATCGGAAATACCTTCGCGCGCATCAATCACCAGCATTACCACGTTGGCATCTTCAATCGCCTGCAACGTTTTGATTACGGAGAATTTTTCTACCGCATCGGTGATTTTTCCGCGTTTACGTACGCCTGCGGTGTCAATAAGTACATACTCACGTCCATCGCGTTCCATTGGAATGTAAATACTGTCACGCGTAGTGCCTGGCATGTCGTAAACCACAACACGCTCTTCACCGAGAATACGGTTAGTGAGCGTAGACTTACCGACGTTCGGGCGACCAACAATCGCCAGTTTGATTGGCAGACTTTGCGGGTCGAAGTCGTCTTCCTCTTCTTCTTCCTCGCCGTTCTCTTGCGCTTCAAATTGCGCCCAGTATTCGGCGTCTTCATCCACTTCTTCTTGCGGCGCGATATCTTCCATCCACGGCAGCAGCACGTGCTCCAGCAGACTTAATACGCCACGACCATGCGAAGCGGCAATTGGGTAGATTTCACCTAAACCGAGTGAATAAAAATCAACGATTGCTTGATCCGGGTCCAGTCCATCGGTTTTGTTCGCCACCAGAAAAGTTGGCTTTTCGCGGGAACGCAGATGTTTGGCAATGGCTTCATCCGCCGGCATCAGACCCGCACGCGCATCAACCATAAACAGTACAACGTCTGCTTCTTCAATCGCCAGCAGCGACTGTTCCGCCATGCGGGTTTCAACACCGTCTTCTGTACCGTCAATACCGCCGGTATCAATACAGATAAACTCGCGGCCTTCAATTTCTGCACGACCGTACTTACGGTCACGAGTCAGACCCGGGAAATCCGCAACCAGCGCATCTCGGGTGCGAGTTAGACGGTTAAATAACGTGGATTTTCCTACGTTAGGGCGCCCGACAAGCGCGACCACAGGTACCATGTTTAAAGCCTCATTTTTATAAATCATCAGACAACGAGCGCTCTTTTTGCGTCGTTGTTAAAAACAGGAAAACGGCCCCTGTCCAGGAGCCGTTTTCAAAGTGAACGACAGAGACGATTAACGTGTAATGGAGTACACAGTCCCGTCTTTTGCCTGGATCAGCAGTTTGCCATCAGCGGCAACCGGTTCGGTCTGGAAGCCGGAGCTATCAACTTTTTGCTGGGCAACAAAACGACCATCTTCGACGTTAATCCAGTGCAGATAACCTTCACTGTCACCCACCACCAGGTTGCCATTATACAGCACCGGAGAAGTCAGCAGGCGGTGCAGCAGATCGCTTTGTGTCCACAGCGTCACGCCACCATCGATGGTCAACGCCATTACCCGGTCATTTTGATCAACCAGATAGATACGGTTACCGTCGACGATGAAATCATTCACCGAACCCAGTTCGCGTTTCCACATAATCTGACCACTGCGCAAATCAAGCGCCGTCAGGTTACCATTATAGGCCAGCGCGAAAACAACACCGTTCACAACTACTGGCGTAGTATCAACATCGCTCAAACGGTCGATTTCGGTTGAACCGGTCGCCTGGGAGATACGCTGTTGCCAAATCATCTGGCCCTGTTGCATCAGCACTGCACTGACGCGGCCATTATCACCACCAACGACTGCCGCACCAAATGCGGTTGCTGGCGCAGATTCGCCACGCAAAGAGAGCGAAGGCATATCGAGGTTAACAGTCCATTTAACCGCACCGTCTGCTTCATTCAGCGCTTGCAACTGACCGTTACTGGTGTGGATAAGCACCAGACCATCGCTAACCACCGGGCGAGAAAGTGCTTCACCCGCAACTTTAGTTTGCCATGCTACTGTACCATCGCTGGTATTCAGCGCGTAAACCTGCGCCTTTTCGCTGCCAATGTAAACGTGACCACCTGCTACGGTCACGCCGCCAGAAAGCAATGCCGGCTCTTTAGATAACCAGCCATCTTTCTCGGCCAGACTGACAGACCAGATTTCTTTGCCGTCATCCGCATTCATCGCTTTTACTAAACCAGCGCGGTCCGCTGCATAGACAACGTTGTCCGCCAGTGCCGGATGAAGATTAGAATAGAAGTTGCCAATGCCGCTACCAACAGAGGTGCTCCACGCCGTTGTCGGCGTAAACTGGTTTTCAACGGTCGGCAATGGGGACATCTTTACCACATCTTCTTCGCTGTTAAACAGCGAACAGCCGCTTAAAAGAGTAACGGAAAGCAGTCCTGGCAGCAGTAATTTACGCAATTGCATCGGGTCCCTCTCAGATGGACAAATTATTAATTTTCATCTGCATCATTTCGCTCAGTGCCGGGGTAGCATCGCTTTTCACGCCTGCTTCCCATGCACTACGCGCACCTTGCTTATCACCTTTGCTCAACAATGCTTCACCACGCAGGTCGGCAACAATGGCAGCCCACCCTTCACCTTTAATGGTTTCAAGGGTTTTCAGCGCGGCATCAGCCTGCTTGAGCTGCACCTGAACTCGGGCAAGACGCAGATTTATCACGGCTTTGAGATTTTCATCGCTCGTGTCCGCCAACCCTTGTTGCAATTGGGCGGCAGCTTTCTCTAGTTCATTTTTGTCAACAAATTGCTGCGCAAGTTCCAAAGAAGCCAGCGCGCCATAAGTATTTTTATTTTCAGCGGCGAATTTTTCCGCCGCCGGAATGCTGTCTGGTTTGCCTTCGCTCACTGCGGTAACCGCATTATGATAGGCAAGAGAAGCGGAGCGTGCGGAATCAACCTGATGGTTGTTCCAGTAGCGCCAGCCAATCAGTGCGCCAACGCCCAAAATCACCCCAACAGCCAGTGCTTTACCATTCTCAGCAAAAAAGCGTTTAACCGCTTCAACCTGGTCGTTTTCGTTCTCGTAAATTTCCACGCTGTCCTTCTCCTTCCTTAACCCAGTAACGTGCGCAAATGCGCGGCTACGCTATCCTGCGCAACTGCCGTTTGCTCACCAGAGCGCAAATCCTTCACTACTGCCGTGCCGTTGGCCACTTCGGACTCACCCAGCACCACAGCAACGCGTGCGCCCCATTTATCAGCACGGGCGAACTGTTTCTTAAAGTTGCCGCCGCCGTGGTTGGTCATCAATTTCACGCCCGGTAATTCATCACGCAGACGTTCAGCTAATGCCAGCGCCGCAGATTGTGTATCGGTGCCTGAAGCCACCAGGTATATATCGACAACGGGATCGGCTTTAAATTCCGGATTAACTGCCTGAACTAACAACACAAGACGTTCAAGGCCCATCGCAAAACCTACTGCCGGCGTTGCACGGCCACCCAGTTGTTCCACCAGACCGTCATAACGACCACCTGCGCACACAGTCCCCTGGGAACCGAGGCTGTTAGTCACCCATTCGAAAACGGTACGATTGTAGTAATCCAGACCACGCACCAGACGCTGGTTGACGGTGTAGGCAATACCTGCACTCTGGAGCAGTTTGCACAGACCAGCAAAATGCTCGCGCGACTCCTCATCAAGATAATCGCCTAACGCCGGAGCGTCGTTGAGTAACGCCTGCACTTCCGGATTTTTGGAATCCAGCACGCGCAGCGGGTTGGTGTACATGCGGCGTTTGCAGTCTTCGTCCAGTTTTTCTTTATGCTGTTCGAGGAACGCAACTAAAGCATCGCGGTAGTTCGCTCGCGCTTCCAGTGAACCGATTGAGTTCAGTTCGAGGGTAACGTGTTCAGAGATACCCAGCGCACGCCACCAGCGAGCAGTAAGCATGATAAGTTCAGCGTCAATATCCGGACCTTGCAGACCGAAAACTTCGCAGCCCAATTGATGGAACTGACGATAACGCCCTTTCTGCGGACGCTCGTGACGGAACATCGGCCCGATATACCACAGACGCTGTTCCTGATTGTACAGAAGACCATGCTCGATGCCGGCGCGTACACAGCCCGCCGTCCCTTCAGGTCGCAGAGTCAGGCTGTCGCCATTACGATCCTCAAAGGTATACATCTCTTTTTCAACCACGTCGGTGACTTCACCAATCGCACGTTTGAATAGCGGGGTCTGCTCTACAATCGGCAAGCGGATTTCACTGTAACCGTAGCTGCCGAGCACGTTTTTCAGTGTGCCTTCAATGCGCTGCCAGATGGCCGTTTCGCCAGGCAGGTAATCGTTCATGCCGCGAATGGCTTGAATGTTTTTTGCCACGTTTATTCTCTTTCTGAATATAAAAATGAACCCTCAGCGCTTCCGTAAATGTTTCGGGAGCTATGCGGGTTCAATCATACACGGGAAGCGAGGCGCTTCCCATCACGTTATTATTTTTCAACCTGCTGAACGTCAATTCGACGCGCTTCGTCCAGTTGACTGGCTTTCGCACGAATGCGCGCTTCCAGCTGGTCGATCATGTCATTGTTGTCCAGACGGTCTTTACGAACGCCGTCTTCATAAAGGCCGCTTTTCTTGTTGCCGCCCGTGACGCCGAGTGTAGAAACCAGTGCCTCGCCAGGGCCATTCACCACGCAACCAATGATCGATACGTCCATCGGAGTAATGATATCTTCCAGACGCTGCTCAAGTGCATTAACCGTACCAATGACATCAAACTCCTGACGAGAACAGGTCGGGCAGGCGATGAAGTTGATCCCGCGCGAACGGATCCGCAGCGATTTCAGGATATCGAAACCGACTTTGATCTCTTCAACCGGATCGGCAGCCAGCGAAACGCGCAGCGTGTCGCCAATGCCTTCAGACAGCAACAGACCTAAACCGATGGCCGATTTCACCGCCCCGCTGCGCGCCCCGCCGGCTTCGGTGATCCCAAGATGCAGCGGCTGATCGATCTGTTTTGCCAGCAGACGATAAGATTCTACTGCCAGGAAAACGTCTGACGCTTTGACACTGACTTTAAACTGATCGAAGTTCAGACGATCAAGATGATCAACATGGCGCATGGCGGACTCCAGCAACGCCTGCGGCGTCGGTTCGCCATACTTTTCTTGCAGATCTTTTTCCAGCGATCCCGCGTTAACACCAATACGGATCGGAATGTTTTTATCGCGCGCACAGTCAACCACCATGCGAATGCGCTCTTCATTACCGATATTTCCTGGGTTAATGCGCAGGCAATCGACGCCGTATTCCGCCACTTTTAGCGCAATGCGATAGTCAAAGTGGATATCGGCAACCAGCGGTACGTTAACCTGCTGTTTGATGAGTTTGAACGCTTCTGCCGCGTCCATCGTCGGTACTGAAACACGGACGATATCGGCACCAACACGTTCCAGCGCCTTGATTTGATTGACCGTCGCTTCGACATCCGTTGTACGCGTATTAGTCATGGACTGTACGGCGATGGGAGCTCCATCGCCAATCGGCACATTCCCAACGTAAATACGTGTTGATTTTCTACGTTGAATTGGAGCCTGGTTATGCATGCAAAATCTCCCGCGTTACCCGTCTGTTACTGCGCCGGTGATTGTTCGGCATTTAGGGTCAGACGCGCAACCTGGTTAGTTCTGATAAAACGACTCAGATCGACAGGTTTCCCTTGATACTGGATCTGTACTGCGGCCGGCGCACCAATTTTCAGTTTATACGGTGCCTGGCCGGTTAAATTCAAATTACCGTCTTTACGCTGCATCCCGCTGAACAGTTTTTTACCGGTAGCATCAGTAACTTCCAGCCAGCAATCGGCAGTAAAGTTCATCACCAGTGCATTCGGGTCAGCCGCCGGCGTGGTCACACCAGCCTGATCGGTTGGCAGTGGTGCCGCGTCATCTGGCGTCGTTGCAGTTGGCGCGGTCGTAGCAGCGGTATCCACATTCGCCTGCGAAGGCGGAACAACCGCGTTCTGCTGTGGTTCAACGGCAGGTGCTGGCGTGGTCACGTCTGACGTTTGCGTGTTTGCAGCAGTAGTATCTGCAGGTGCTGACGTCGTAGTGGAGTCACTCTGGCTGGCGTTTGATGAGGTATCTAACGGCACGCTCTGCGCCTGGCCGCTATTACCGTTCAGTTCCGCTGTGGTCTGATCGGCCATAGTCGTGATCTCTTCCTGCTGGGCTTTGTGATCTTGCCACCACCAGGCACCGCTCAGTCCAATCACCACAAATAACACCAGCCAGGTGAAGGTCATCAGCCAGCCATCATGTTTTTTACGCCGCTTGCCGAGAGAGAAACTCTGCATAGGCGCAACTTTTGCGGCCCGTAGCGGAGCCTGTTTTTCCAGCCCCGGCAGCAGTTCTTCTTCCGGAATATGCACCAGACGTGCATAAGACCGGATATACCCGCGCAGGAATGTTGATGCAAGGTCGGCTGGCGCCTTATCTTCTTCAATATCGCGTACCGTGGAAACCTTCAGACAAAGTCGTTCGGCAACGGCTTGCTGGCTAAGTCCAAGTTGTTCGCGGGCATTACGCAAGCGAGTGCCGGTAGTAAGTGCTTCATTTTGGTCGTGCGTGGCTTCAGTATTCATTCGCTGCAGGTACGTTTAAATGAGAATTGAGATGCCGATGAGTCATCATGCTCACCCACACCGCGAGACATCCATTAAGTTAACGCTTATCATACAGTATAAGACTGTCTGTGTGCTCATGACAAAGCCCACATGAATCAAAGCTAACTTACTGTTGCATCGTTACATACTGCCTTAAAGTCAGCAAAAACGCACCGTTAATATTGATCAGACAATTGCAACTGAATGCTATATTCATAAAAGATTACGCCACGGTACAAAAAATAACCGTGGCGTAAAAGACATCAAACCGTTTTCACGTCGATGGCTTCACCCTGCATCCGTTTGCGCAGGGTCCGTTTAGTACGGTCGATAACCTCACCCGCTAATTGCCCGCAGGCTGCATCGATATCATCCCCACGCGTTTTACGCACGATGGTTGTGAAACCATAACTCATCAACACTTTTGAGAAGCGATCGATACGACTGTTCGAACTGCGGCCATACGGCGCGCCCGGGAACGGGTTCCACGGAATCAGGTTGATCTTACACGGCGTATCTTTCAGCAATTCCGCCAGTTGATGCGCATGCTCTGTACCGTCGTTAACGTGGTCAAGCATCACGTATTCAATGGTGACGCGCCCCTGATTGGCATTGGACTTTTCCAGATAGCGGCGTACTGCAGCGAGGAAAGTTTCGATATTGTACTTTTTGTTGATCGGTACAATTTCGTCACGAATTTCGTCGTTCGGCGCGTGCAGAGAAATTGCCAGCGCAACGTCAATCATATCGCCCAGTTTATCCAGAGCCGGAACAACACCCGATGTAGAGAGCGTCACGCGACGTTTAGACAAGCCAAAGCCAAAGTCGTCGAGCATGATTTCCATCGCCGGAACGACGTTGTTCAGGTTGAGCAGCGGCTCGCCCATACCCATCATCACTACGTTAGTGATCGGACGTTGACCGGTGACTTTTGCTGCGCCGACGATTTTCGCCGCACGCCACACCTGGCCAATAATTTCCGACACCCGCAGGTTACGGTTGAAACCTTGCTGGGCAGTGGAACAGAATTTACACTCCAGCGCACAGCCAACCTGCGAGGAGACGCAAAGCGTGGCGCGGTCGTCTTCCGGGATATATACCGTTTCAACGCGCTGATCGCCCACGGCAATTGCCCATTTAATGGTGCCGTCAGATGAACGCTGTTCTTCAACCACTTCCGGTGCGCGGATTTCCGCCACCTCTTTCAGCTTGCCACGCAACACTTTGTTGATGTCGGTCATCTCATCAAAGTTGTCGCAGCAATAATGATACATCCACTTCATCACCTGATCGGCGCGGAAGGGTTTTTCACCTAATTCTTTAAAAAACTCCCGCATCTGCTGACGGTTGAGATCCAGCAGGTTGATTTTTCCATCTTTCGTGGTGACGTTTTCAGGTGTGACTAATTGTTCAGACATATGCTATTCCGGCCTCGTTATTACACGTTATGGCCCCTGGAGGGTTGAAAAAAGAAACGCCCCGGTGAGCGACTGCTCGTCCGGGGGCGCTGCATTGTACAAATTCTGGCGCATGGATGCCACGTTTGCACGCGGCATTTACGAAAATATTAACGCGTGCGCGGGCACACTTCGCCTTCACCAAAGAAGTAGGCGATTTCGCGAGCGGCAGATTCAACGGAATCAGAACCGTGGGTACCGTTTTCGGTCAGGCTGTCAGCGTAATCAGCACGCAGAGTACCGGCCAGTGCATTTGCCGGATTGGTCGCGCCCAGCAGATCGCGGTGACGCTGAACGGCGTTTTCACCTTCCAGCACGGAAACCACGATCGGGCCAGAGGTCATGAATTCAACCAGACCATCAAAGAACGGTTTTCCATCGTGTTCAGCATAAAAGCCACGAGCCTGTTCAACGGTCAGGTGCAGCATTTTGGTGCCGACAATTTTGAACCCTGCAGCTTCAAAGCGCGCAAAGATATTACCAATGACGTTTTTTGCTACCGCATTCGGTTTTATGATGGAAAAAGTACGTTCAATAGCCATTTTTACCTCTGTAAATTATTCTGTTGTTGTCTGTACCAGCGTACGAGATGGCGCGGATTATAATGAGCAACAGAGCCGTTGACTATTGATGAAGGTAACATTTTTTTAAAATAAACCCAGTTTAAGCAACAAACATGGAGGAAACAGACTATTGCATGACAAATTTCACTGTCGCTATTTGCCCCACTTCATCCATCACCAGCAATTGATAATCGCCTTTTTCCGTTAAATGCAGAGTCACGTTGCGCCCGCGCTCAGTTAACGGTTCGCCATTAAGAAACCACCAGCGTTCGCCTGCCCCTCCACTTGTTTGCACCGGCAAAGTCGCTTCGACTGCGCCCGGTAAACGTTTAATAATCGCGCCATCGCGAACGCCTGTCAGCTGCAGCGGGAGCTGGGCATCATGACCGTACGGCGGGCAACGTGTTGATGCCAATGGCAGGCGTGCGGCGCGACGTTCCGATGCAGGCAGCCAGGGTTCCAGCGGTAGCGGCCAGACATTTATCATTTCTTGTCGCGCCTGCGGGCAATCAGCAGCAACACGTTTGCCGTTTTCATCCAGCCAGATGGGGAAACGAATGCCATTAATCCCTTCTTGCTCAGGCAGTAACAGCGTTGGCGGCTGGCTCCCGTCCAGCAGCCAGGTTGCCAGACGGCGGCGACAGTTACCGTCACCTTCCGGCAACGACTGCCCGCCCGGCCAGCAGATAACGCCACGGCTTACAGAGTCAGGACGCGGGTCTTCCGGCAGATTCGCACTGCGCGACAGTAAGATATTATTCACCTGATTCAACAGCGGTACGGCGCTGGCAAAGCCAAACTGGCCGACTACCGGCGTGCCGTCCGGCCTGCCAGTCCAGATCCCAATCACATAGCGAGCGTTTACTCCTATAGCCCATGCATCGCGATAGCCATAGCTGGTTCCTGTTTTCCACGCCAGTGGTACGACGCGCGGCAAAGCGCCATCCGGTAGCGGCTGTGCTTCATCAGCCATAATACGGCGGATAATCCACGCGGCCCCCGGCGACATTAACGGTCGCTCGAGTAATGGATCGCCCGGCTGTAAGCGTAACTTACCCGCCTTACCGTGGCGAGCAAACGCGGTATACGCTGCTGCCATATCTTCCAGTTTTGCACCTGCGCCGCCGAGAATGAGCGAAAGATTCGGCGCAGCACCGTTGGGCAAATATAACGGCAAACCAACGTTACGTAACTTTGCCGCAAACCGTTTCGGCCCATAAGCTTCCAGCACCTGCACAGCAGGTAAGTTCAGCGAGCGCACCAGCGCCTCGCTCATGCTGATCGGGCCATGAAATCCGCTATCAAAGTTGCCAGGTCGATAATCACCGGTGCGCCGGGGAACGTCTTGCAACAGCGATGCCGGGTGAATCAAGCCTTCATCCAGTGCCAGACCATAAACAAACGGTTTGAGTACCGATCCCGGCGATCGGATCGCATTAACCATATCAACATGGCCAAAACGTGAATCATCATTGAGATCAACCGATCCCACCCAGCCTCGAACACGCATATCGGTATGATCAACCACGATCATCGCCAGTGAGCTGCGCGGCGGCAATCGACCTTTCCAGTTTTGCGCCAATTCTTCCAGACGTCGCTGAAGACCTGCATCCAGCGTAGTAACGATTTTGTCGCTTTTACTTTTACCGAGCATCATGCGCGAAAACAGTGGTGCCAGTTGCGGCATTTGTCTGGGAGCCAGCCAGATGGGCTCTTCACTAGATTCTTTTACCTGCTCACGGGACCACACACCTTGCGCAGCCATCCGTTTGAGCACTTTATTACGTGCGGCCTCGGCACGTTCCGGCCAGCGATCCGGGCGCAGTCGGCTGGGCGCTTGCGGTAACACTGCCAGCATTGCTGCCTCGGAATAGCTCAAATTAGCAGGCGATTTCCCGAGATAAGCCCAGCTTGCCGCACCGATCCCCTGTAAGGTACCGCCAAACGGGGCACGGTTAAGATACAAGGTCAGAATGTCACGTTTAGACAGGTGCCATTCCAGTTGAAATGCACGCCAGAGTTGGCGAATTTTACCGCCAAATGTTTTGGGATGAGGATCAAGCAGACGAGCAACCTGCATAGTGAGCGTGCTGCCGCCGGAGATAACCCGACCAGAAGTCAGATCCTGCCAGGCAGCGCGCGCCACCGAGAACGGGTTTACGCCCGGATGCTTCCAGAACCAGCGATCTTCGTAATTGATCAGTGCTTCAAGGTAGCGCGGAGAAACATCTTCGATAGTCACTGGATAACGCCAGATACCCTCAGCATCGGCGAAACGCCAGAGCGGCGTCCCATCCTGCGCCACAACCACGCGTGCGGGATTGACTTCATGTAGCGGCAGAGGCCAGAGTTTGTCTGCTCCCCACGCTGCAAGAATGATAATAAAGGGCGTGACTGCCAGCGTTATCCAGCAGCCACGTTTGGTTAACAGACGAGGCATTTACGGTCTGACAATCAGCAACTCTTCAGTCGCGCCTGTTGCCCGCCATTGGGGAACATACATTGATTCCACCATCGGTTGCGGAACCTGATACGTTCCCGGCGTTACCGCCCGCGCCAGATACACCAGCGTTACCGGCTGATATTCATCAACGGCAACCGCCGCCACAAAGCGATCGTCACGAAACTCAATATGCTTAATGTTCGCTTGTTGCATTTGATTAAGCAGGTTTTGCACTTCGCTGCCACTTTGCTCCAGACTGGCGCTACCGTTAGCCAGGTTCTGGTTTTCCAGCTCCAGACCCGCTGGCAGCAAATCAACCACCAACGCATCCGGCACGCTGTTACTGGCTTTTACCTGCAACCAGACCAGTACCAAATCGCCGCTACGTAACGAGTCCAGCGATTTGCTCTTACCGTCAGTACCCAAGATATGACGTTCTATTTGCAGCACATTGCTCGCAGGCAAAGGTGCGGATTGCGGATAACCGCTGGCATCCACACGCAGCCATAACGGCTGGTCGCCACTGTTGGTCACCTGCAAGGCGGCAAGTTGATCGCTATTCAGACTGCTGGTTTGCGCTTTCTCGCCTGTCAGCGGCTCGGCAGAGAAAGAGGTTTGTGCTTGCCATTTGCCCGGTAAATCCTGAATCGTACGGGCAGCCAGGAACAGCGCGTTACTTTCCTGAGTTGATAGCCAACGTTCACCAAACGCCTGCTGCGAAAGTGTATTCAGCAAGGTGTTCTGCTCATCTGGCAGCAGTTTGTTCTCTTCCAGTAAGGAGAGCATCAACGCGTTGTCGCGCAGTGGGCTACCGTAATCGCCAAGCCATATCCGCTCATCATTATTACGCGGCGTTTTCAGCGCCAGCGCAATTGCGTCTATACTCCGCGTCGCATCACCCATGGTTTTCAGCGCAACGCCAAGTTGCAGCAGTGGCAATCCAGACGCAGCATCTGCACGACGTTCCCAGATTTCACGCAGCGCACCCAGTGGCGCTTTTTGCTGCCGAGCCAGCACCAGCGCAGCGTAAGACTGAACAGCAAACTTACTGGCTTTAAGATTATCAGCGTACGGAATCGACATCATGCCCGGATCTTG
Source organism: Escherichia whittamii (assembly GCF_014836715.1). Taxonomy (GTDB): domain Bacteria; phylum Pseudomonadota; class Gammaproteobacteria; order Enterobacterales; family Enterobacteriaceae; genus Escherichia; species Escherichia whittamii. Next base: position 72,416 of record NZ_JACSQI010000010.1, on the reverse strand, counting down.
TAAATAGCGCAGCAGACGCTCATTTCCCCGGTTAATGGCTTCTGTCGGCACGCTGTAACCCTGCTCACCTGCGCGGACCAGGAAATCCATCACGTAGGCCGTCAGCCAGTACTCTTCGTCACCGTTTTTATCCCACAGCGCAAAGCCGCCGTTATCCCGTTGCATTTGCAGCAAACGAGAAACACCAATATCGACTGCCGCACGGCGTTTATCATCACTGTCACCTTTTATGCCCAACGCCTGTAGTTGGGCTGCATTGGTATAGAGCGACGGGAACAGACCGCTGGCGGTTTGCTCGAGACAACCGTATGGGTATGCCTTTAACTCTTTGATATAACGTGCAATGTTCAGCGGTGGTTTGCCACTCAACAACAACTGCCCTTCCAGCGTAACAGGAGAGAAGTTTTGCAACCCATCAGCCGGGAGCGCCCATGCTTCACCAGGCTGTAACGCCGTACCATAATTGACTGTTTGTGCCGGGAATGCCGGACGGACGCCGATTTTCCACTGCTTATGCTGATCGGCAACGGTTTCACCTGGTAACGCTAACCCACTGATGGTGGCCTGTATTTCACCATCGCCATAGCCCGTCAGAGCGCGCACCGGGATAAACAGCGTGGTTCGCACCCCTGGCGCTAATTCAACAGGTGCAGGTGAATCGCTTACCAGTTCAACTAAGCCGCTGGTGGTCAGGGCAACGTTCAGTTTTTGCGGTTTATCAGTAAGATTAGTGATATCCAGCGTCAGACGTGAGGTGTCGCCACTCGCCATAAAGCGCGGCATGTTCAGTTCGGCTATCACCGGTGCAGCAACAATCACTTTGCTTTCGCTGCTGCCGAAGTCATCTGCCGTCCATGCTTGCGCCATGACGCGCAATTCACCGTTAAAATCGCCAATCGGCAATGTAACTGTGCCTTCGCCCTGTTCGTTGAGCGTTACCGGCAGCGCCTGTTGCGCGACAATATTGACGTGATTTACTGGCGGTTTGCCACCGCGTTTCAGTTCATCACCATCGCCACCAAAGCGCAGTGCAGCCAGACGCCCCTGACCTTCAATAACCTGACCGTAAATATCGTAAATGTCTGCGCCATAGCGTTTCTGACCAAAGAACGCCTGCCACGGATCTGGCGTGACGTAGTCAGTAATATTCAGCACACCACTATCAACGGCAGACACCAGCACATTCACCTGTTTTGGCTTCTCACCATTTTTAGTGCTGGCTTTAATTTTCACGGTTAATGGTTGATTGGGACGCATTTTTGCTGGTGTTTCCAGCGCCAGATCGAGGCGACGGTTTTCATCACCAAGCGGCAAATGCAACACACCAACCGCGCGTTTTGGCGTCGCGGAGCGAGATTTATCACCAGGACGCACCACCAGCGTACTCAAATAAAGATCATGACGATTCCAGGTTTTATCGACCGGAATAGTCAGATCCAACCCTTGTGCCGGGACATCAATCTCTTGCCACCAGAGTGGCCCTTCACTGGACTCCACCATCGCGTAGCCTTTACCCGCCGTTGGCGCGGCAATATGCAACTTAATAGTATCGCCAGGGCGATAACTGGCTTTATCCAGTTTCAGCGTAACGCGGTCCGGACGCACTGCGCCGCTACCGTCGCTATTATCCTGCCAGCTATATCCGGCCCAAAAACGCACGCTACTGACCGCTTCATTCGGCGCTTTGACTTCAAGACGATAAGCGCCCCACTCTACCGGAAAGCTCACCTTACCGGTTTCATCTGCTTTCAGATCCAGCGTTTGCTCATTTTCGATCAGATCTTTTTGATCGAACTGTGACTTCCAGCCTTCATCTTCCGACCAGTTCCAGTAGTAATCGCGACGTTCGCGAATCAGGCGTACCTGCAAGCCTGACACAGCTTTTTTCACGCCATGCGCATCGCTGTAAACGATGTCAAAAGCGGCATTACTGCCTTCATCAACAATGGGCTGTTTTACCATACTGTCAGTGCGGTAATCATAAACCGATTTCGAGGTGAACTGCGGACGGATCCCTGGCAGCGCATCGGCAGGCCAGATAGCCTGTTCAGCGCGGCGCGTCACCGGTCGACCGCCCGACTCCAGCAAACTGCCCTGGAAAATAACCTGCAATGGGGAATGTACTTCCTTCCACTGGCTTTCAGTGGAAACTTCGCCGCGTCCTTTATCATCCAGCGTCAGCTGGACTTCATCCAGCGAGCGGGAAAGGTTTTCGGCAGCAATATCGCCAAATTCGAAACCAGGCAATGCAGAAACCGCTTCACGCAGTGGCCGCAGGAAAAGCTGTCCCTGCAAGGTATTGCCATTAGCAGGCGCACCGTACAGGTAGTACCCCACCACGGAGAATTTCACTTCATCTTTTGGCGTTAATGGCATTTTCTCGCCGGTCAAATTCAACGCCATACGCTCCGGCATAAAATCTTCGACGTGGAAATCCCACATCCGATACTGGTTATCGCCAGTGTTGGCTCGGATATGCCACATGCCGGTTGCCGCAGTACTATCCAGCGGCCAGGTAAAATGGTAGAGGCCATTTTCCGGCTGGCTAACAACACTACGCAGTACCTGCCCGTCGGGTTTAATCACGTCCAGTTTGATGGGTTGATCCGGCAGAGCTTTACCGTCTGCATCACGCAGTAAGCCGTTGAGGATTACCGTTTCGCCAGGGCGATAAAGATCGCGCGGGCCAAACATAAAGAACTGTTTGCTGTAGCCTGGCGCACCAGCAATGTTAAATTCCGCTAAGTCCAGTGCCGGTAGTTTTAAATCGAGCAGCGTTGTCTGACCGTCTTTACGCGCCAGCAGTAGCGCCGCGTTTTTATCATTTTCCAGCTGTACATGGCCCTGTGAATCACTGGTCGCCTGAGTCAGAGTCTGCCCTTTTTCATTTAATAGCGAGACTTCAATTCCTTGCTGGGCCGCGCCGTTTTCCAGGCTTTGAGTAAAGATATCCAGACGATTGTGATAACGGTGGGCCGATACGCCGATATAACTTAACGTAAATAGCGTGGCTGGATTACTGTAATCGTAATGTCCGGCCTGATTCATTACAGCCAGATACACGCCCGCCTGCTGAAGCGGCTTGATATCGCCCAGCGGCAGCAATAATTTTTCACGGGTGTTACGCGCAGGATTGAGATCAAACCGCCCGGTATAGACCAGGTCTGCCATCTGCAACAGTTTGTCTGATTGCCAGTTCGCCAGCGAGTTACGGTATTCCCACTGGCTAATGAAAGCAGGCAGCGATTCTGGCTTCACACGGAAGAAGTTAACATCGACATTGTTAACGTTGAGCGCCATTACCGGCAGTCCTTCCACGACTTTTCCAGGCAGCAGCGAACCACGGCTGGCAAAGCCGACGCTGGGTTGGATATCGCGGGTGGTGATAGTTTTTTCGTAATCTTTACTGAAGGTTGCGTTATTGAGTGCCTTAACTTCCTTGCCAATAGTGACGATCAAATCACGTTTCGGTTCGAGGTGGCGTAAACGCAGTTCTTTGAGATTATCTGACAACTCCCAGGCACCATCCACTTTGCCGCTCTTTTTATCGACGACATGAATAGCACGCGAGAAGTCCTGATCCGGGTCGAGGGGGACGGAGAAAGTCAGTACCAGCGTGACTGCGCCATCAAGCTGTACTTCAGAGAGATCCAGCAATGTCAGTGCTTTACCCGCACTCTGTTGTGCCAGTTTTTGTCGCTCCGGCGCGGAGAGTTTCGCAGAAGTCGCATCTGTCGAAGATGACTCTTTAGCAACTTCAGAAGATGCATCTTTTTTCACTGCTGTTGGCGCGTTATCGTTGTTGTCGCACCCTGCCAGCGCCAGCATTAATATAAAGGCGACTAAGCGTAACTTTTTCATCTCTCATCCCTGCCACAATGGCCCGTTAGCAACGTCGAATGATTATTATGCGTGAGAAATGACGTTATGTAATTCACTATCACATCTACAGAATCCGAATTTTAGTGAGAAATGTGGCTCAGACAGCCAAATCAACCTCTTTTGCTTGTCGCTTTCCGGCAAACATCCGACAATTTAGCTTAACCCCGGCAAAAATGGAGATGCCTATGTCCACGACATGGTTTGTAGGAGCCGACTGGCTCGCCGAACATATTGATGACCCGGAAATTCAGATTATTGATGCCCGTATGGCACCGCCCGGACAGGAAGATCGTAACGTTGCCCAGGAGTACCTGAGCGGTCATATCCCCGGTGCAGTATTTTTCGATATCGAAGCGCTTTCTGATCATACATCCCCACTTCCGCACATGCTGCCTCGCCCTGAAACGTTCGCCGTCGCAATGCGTGAACTGGGCGTTAATCAGGACAAGCATCTGATTGTCTATGATGAAGGAAACCTATTTTCTGCGCCGCGCGCGTGGTGGATGCTGCGCACTTTTGGTGTGGAGAAAGTGTCTATTCTCGGCGGTGGATTAGCGGGCTGGCAGCGCGATGATCTGCTGTTAGAAGAAGGCGCAGTAGAACTGCCGGAAGGAGAGTTTAACACCGCATTTAACCAGGAAGCTGTGGTAAAAGTGACCGATGTGTTATTGGCAAGCCATGAAAAAACGGCGCAAATTATTGATGCCCGGCCGGCTGCACGTTTTAATGCAGAAGTCGATGAACCGCGCCCGGGTTTACGTCGCGGGCATATTCCCGGTGCGCTGAATGTTCCGTGGACGGAACTGGTGCGTGATGGCGAACTGAAAACAACCGATGAACTGGATGCGATATTTTTTGGCCGCGGCGTCAGCTATGACAAACCAATTATTGTCAGCTGTGGTTCCGGTGTAACGGCAGCCGTGGTGTTGCTGGCACTCGCTACACTGGATGTGCCAAACGTAAAACTGTACGACGGCGCATGGAGTGAATGGGGAGCACGGGTAGATTTACCGGTTGAGCCCGTGAAATAAGCTTTTTACAGGCAATAAAAAAACCGCCGAATTTGGCGGTTTTTTTATTGCTGGTCTGGTTCGCGGCCTTTCCAGCTGGTTGTATTACCGTAGTAATGCAAGCGCGTCTCAGCGATAACAATACTCGCTAGTAACTCCCTTTTTGTCAAGCATAAGAGAGTAATTATTGTTCAGTTAGTGTATTATTCACTACGGCCCTTTCCGCCGTCTCGCAAGCGGGCGCTGGCTTAAGGAAAGGATGTTCCGCGACCGTTAGGGCAAGCGCGTCTCAGTGCTTGCTATCGCGGCAATATCGCCAGTGGTGCTGTCGTGATGCGGTCTTCGCATGGACCGCACAATGAAGATACGGTACTTTTGTATCGTACTTATTGTTTCTGGTGCGCTGTTTTCCGAAGTAAATAATAACCGGAGTCTCTCCGGCAACAATTTACTGGTGATTAACAACCTTCAGAACAGCAAGTAAGCCCGAATGCCGCCCGTCAGGGCGGCATATTTTAAATACTCGTCATACTTCAAGTTGCATGTGCTGCGTCTGCGGGTTACTCGGCCCATCCATGGGCCTCACCCCTTACGGGGCTGCTGCAAGCAGCGTTCAAATCCGCTCCATGCGGATTTGTCGCTCACCCCAGTCACTTACTTATGTAAGCTCCTGCAACTCGAATTATTTAGATTAAATTATCCGATTCTGTTTAAAGTCACGCAGGAATCCCCCCCAGCGACGTTCATAAAATGGCGCAATATGTTCGGTAATAAAGTGGCTAATTCCTTTTTCCCCTTTTTTCACCAGGCAAATATCAATAGGTTCATCGCCAGGTAATGTATCGGTCGCTACACTTCCCGCCGCCTGAATAATTTCTTCGATATCGCCATCGGCTTCAATACCAATAAGCAAATTAGGCTGTGCCTCTTCGCTCTCTTTAATTGAACAAATAAAAGCGCGCTTCACCGGCTTAATAGTTTTAAATAAGGTGGTGAGTGAATCAATCATCTGCGCTGGCGGCTCTGCGACTTCCGATAATATCAGCGATTCGCCACCTTCCAGTACTTCCTGGCTACTCAGCGGATTCCCTTCTTCACCAATCAACAAACTGATTTCACGCGGCATAAATTCTTTACCCGTTGGCAGTTTGGCATTAAGGAAGAGCGTTTCACCAAGAGTCATCTCAAACAGCGTGCGAACAGGCATCACGACAAATGCCTGTTCGCCGTCAACCGCCTGTTGAAGCGCTTCTAATGAGGTGAAAAAAGGAATAACGCTGGTGCCGTCTTCTTTTTCCCAGTGCTGTAAATCGAGCGCACTATCTTCAACAACAGCCTCGCCCTGCGCCGCCGTACCAGGCACCCAGACAGTGGATTCCAGTAAAGTACGGAAAAAGGCTGGTCGGTGCGCCGGTTCGGTTGCTGCTTTTTCCAGCAGGTCTTCAAGTTCGTTTTTTGTTTCGGACATAAGAACCACAATTCATTCAACGTTCGGAGCGGAAGTGCCTGATGCGCTACGCTTATCAGGCCTACAAGGGAGTCGCAATTTGTTGAATTTGCAATATTTTGTAGGCCGGATAAGGCGTTTACGCCGCATCCGGCATATTAGTTTACGCCGTTAACAGATTAGCAATCGTGCGCACACCAAGTCCCGTTGCCCCCGCAGACCACTGTTCAACCGGCGCTTTACGGTACGTCGCCGAGCAGTCGATATGCAGCCAACCTTGCTGGTAGTTCTCAACAAAATGCGACAGGAAGCCAGCCGCCGTACTTGCACCCGCTGGGTACGCCGCGCTTCCGGTATTGTTCAGTTCGGCAAAGTTAGACGGCAACTGACTGCGGTGGAACTCCGCCAACGGCAGACGCCAGAACGGTTCGTTCTCTTGTGCGGCACTCGCCAGCAGGCGACCAGCCAGCGCATCGTCAAAACTGAACAACGCGTGATAATCATTACCCAACGCGGTTTTCGCCGCCCCGGTCAGGGTCGCTGCATCAATAATCAGTTCTGGTTTCTGCGCACTCGCATCAATCAGGCCATCAGCCAGCACCAGACGCCCTTCCGCATCGGTATTCATCACTTCGACTTTTTTACCGTTGCGATAGGTGATGATATCGCCCAGTTTGAACGCGTTACCGCTGATCAGGTTATCCGCACAGCAGAGGAACAGTTTCACGCGTTTATTCAGACCGCGAGTAATAGCAAACGCCAGCGCCCCGGTAACCGTTGCCGCGCCGCCCATATCGGACTTCATTGAGTCCATAAACGCGGTCTGTTTGATGCTGTAGCCACCGGAATCAAAGGTGATACCTTTACCTACCAGGCACGCGTATACCGGCGCTTCTTTATCGCCAGTTGGGTTGTAATCCAGCGCCAGCAATACCGGAGAACGTTCCGAACCGCGCCCGACGGTGTGCAGCCCCATATAACCTTGCTCACGCAGATCTTCACCTTTGGTGATCCGATAAGCCACACGATCGCCTGCAACGTTGCTAATCAGATCAACAGCACGCTGTGCCAGTTGCGATGGCCCCAGTTCTTCAGCCGGTGCGTTGATGGTGTCACGCACCCAGTCGATGATCATCAGGCGGTTATCCAGTTCCTGACGTTGGGCATCGTCCAGATCCGGCCACTCCACTTTACGCGTCCCTTTCGGGGCTTTGTAACCTTGCCAGAATGCCCAGCAGCGATCCACATCCCAGCCTTCACCACTTAACTGAACATGCTTGATGCCCAGACCGTCAATCTTGCGCGCCGCACGCTGGATCAGCCCCAGCTCGTCCGCCCCGTTCAAATGCAGGGTAATGCCATCATTATTAATGCTGTAAGTCGCTTTTTCTCCCCAGCGCGCGTCGGCAGGTTGGGTAGAGAGGGTAATTTTCATCGCTTCTGTCATTTTAGTTATCCTTATTTGTAAAAGGGCCGCCAGTTGGCAGCCCCAGGATTTTTCCGCTAAATGATTCGCGTTGTAGGACAAAACGCATTGCGTTTTGAACAGCGCTTGCGCTGGCCCCGGAGGGGTGAGGCCAAAAGGCCGAATCACGCGGCAAGTGAGTGAAGCCCCAGGAGCATAGATAACTATGTGACTGGGGTGAACGAGCGCGGCCAACGCATCTGCGGCGTGAAGCATGACGCGGAAATCACTCAGCTTCGTCCAGCCAGACTAACAAAATCGCTTCGAGGATTTTCTCGTTAGATGCCTGCGGGTCGTCGTCGAAATCTTCAAGATCGCAAATCCACTGATGCATATCGGTGAATCGAACCGTTTTCGGATCAAGATCGGGATACGCATCGTACAGTGCTTCGCCAATTTCGCGGCTATCGGTCCACTTAAGTCCCATACTAACCTCTGTTAATGCTCACGCGCATGGTTGATAGTGTAACGCGGAATTTCGACCACTAAATCTTCGTCGGTGACGCGCGCCTGACAGCTTAAACGGCTTTCCGGCTCCAGCCCCCAGGCTTTGTCCAGCATGTCGTCTTCCTGCTCAGAACTTTCTGGCAGCGAGTCAAAACCTTCGCGAACGATGCAGTGGCAGGTGGTGCAAGCACAGGATTTTTCACAGGCGTGTTCAATCTCGATACCATTACGCAGCGCAACGTCGAGAATGGTTTCACCACTATTCGCTTCCAGAACAGCGCCATCAGGGCAGAGATCCTGATGAGGCAAAATAACAATCTTTGGCATATTAAACCTCGTCCACGGAATGGCCTTTCAGCGCACGACGAACCGACTGGTCCATGCGGCGAGCGGCGAAATCCTGGGTTTGTTTGTCTACGTTTTTAATCGCTTGTTCGATGGCGTCAACATCATCGCCCTGCGCCACTTCACTCAGGTGAGCGGCAGCATCGTCAATGACCTGACGCTCTGCGGCGCTTAACAGCGCGGCATCAGCAGCCAACGCGCCGTGCAGACTTTCCAGCACGCGCGCCGCTTCTACTTTTTGTTCTGCCAGCATACGGGCTTTTACGTCCTGCTCGGCATAGCTCATTGAATCTTTGATCATCGAGGCGATTTCGCTGTCGGTCAGACCATAAGACGGTTTGACCTGAATAGACGCCTCAACGCCGGTGGATTTCTCCATCGCCGTCACGCTCAAAAGACCGTCAGCATCGACCTGGAACGTTACACGAATATGCGCGCCGCCAGCCGGTAGCGCCGGGATACCACGCAGCGCAAAACGCGCCAGCGAGCGGCAGTCCTGCACCAGTTCACGCTCACCCTGCATAACATGGATAGACATTGCCGTCTGTCCATCTTTAAAGGTGGTGAAATCCTGGGCGCGGGCCACCGGAATCGTGGTATTACGCGGGATGACTTTCTCCACCAGGCCACCCATCGTTTCGAGGCCCAGCGACAGCGGGATCACATCGAGCAGCAGCATTTCGCTATCCGGCTTGTTACCCACCAGAATATCCGCCTGAATCGCCGCGCCAATAGCGACGACTTTATCCGGGTCGATGGAAGTCAGCGGCGGACGACCGAAAAATTCGCCCACCCGTTCACGCACCAGCGGCACACGGGTAGAACCGCCCACCATCACCACTTCCAGTACTTCATCAGCCTCAACGCCCGCGTCTTTCAGCGCGCGACGACAGGCCAGTAAGGTCCGTTTAACCAGTGGAGCGATCAGTTCGTTGAATTGGTCACGGCTGATTGCGCCCTGCCAGCCCGCAACGTTAACGGTCGCAGAGTCTGCATCGCTCAGAGCAATTTTGGCCGCGATGGCGGCATCCAGCAGTTCACGTTGAACGCGATTATCGCTACGGTCAGGAATGCCCGCCTGCTCGCGAATGTAATCCGCCAGCAGATGGTCGAAATCATCGCCGCCAAGCGCAGAATCACCGCCGGTCGCCAGCACTTCAAACACGCCGCGACTTAAGCGCAGAATAGAAATATCAAAAGTCCCGCCGCCAAGGTCATAAACGGCGATCACGCCTTCCTGACCGGAATCCAGCCCGTAAGCAATAGCCGCGGCAGTCGGTTCATTAAGTAAGCGCAGGACATGAAGGCCCGCCAGACGCGCGGCGTCTTTGGTACCCTGACGCTGGGCATCGTCAAAGTACGCCGGAACGGTGATAACCACACCATCCAGCTCGCCTGCCAGAGCTTCAGTCGCCCGCGCCGCCAGTGCTTTGAGGATGTCCGCAGAAACGCGCACCGGGTTCAGCAGCCCCGCCGCCGTTTCAATCATCGGCAGGCCGTTTTCGCTGGTCTGGAATTGATAAGGCAGATGCGGATAGCGTTGCTGGATATCAGCCAGCGAGCGCCCCATCAGGCGTTTAACAGAACTAATGGTGTTGGCGGTGTCACGCGCTGCGTTAGTACGCGCGTCATAACCCACCGAATGCCCTTGCTGTTGATAGTGAACAACAGACGGCAGCAGGTGACGGCCTTCATGGTCGGCTAACGTTTCGGCCTGACCGCTGCGTACTGTCGCCACCAGCGAGTTGGTTGTGCCCAGGTCAATACCGGCCGCCAGACGACGCTGATGCGGCGCAGCACTCAAACCAGGTTCACTAATTTGTAATAAGGCCATGTTTAGCTTCCAGAAATTAAAAATCGAGCAGTTTTTCTTCGAGTTGTTCGGCACTGCTTCGCAGTTTATCGAGAAAACGCAGCTTACGCACGGTATCTGCCGCCGCGTCCCACGTCTCGTTGTCTAACTGTTCAACCATCAACTGATGGCGGGTATCAAACATCTTTTTCACACGTTTGATAAAGCTTTCCAGCCGCGCTTCGTCTTTCGCCTGTTCGATCTCGTCCAGTTCTTCGCGCAGTTCCAGCTGTTCCATCAGGAACGCGGTGTCGCGCACAGTATGCTGCTCGCTGGCAAGATCAAAACCGTGCAGCGAAAGCAGGTATTCCGCGCGCATTAACGGATGACGCAGCGTTTGCCATGCCTGGTTAATAGTCGCGGATTGTTGTACGGCGGCGAGTTGTTCCGCCTGGCTTCCGCTGGCGAATTTATCAGGATGATACTGACGTTGTAGATCCTGAAAACGCAGGCTCAGTGCCTGGGTATCGAGTTGATAACGGGCAGGCAAGCCAAAGAGGGTGAAGTAATCCATAACATTCTCAGGGCTGCGATCCACCGCGATAACGGCGAATCAGGTAAAACAAACCCCACGCGCAGCAGACCACGGTGGGGTTATCGGTATGCGCATCAGACGTGGAAGCTTTCGCCGCAACCACACTCATCTTTGACGTTCGGGTTGGTGAATTTAAACCCTTCGTTCAGGCCTTCTTTTACAAAGTCCAGCTGCGTACCGTCCAGAAATTGCAGGCTTTTGCCATCGACCACGACTTTCACGCCTTTGTCTTCAAACACGATGTCTTCCGGCGTCGGTTCGTCAACAAATTCCAGTACATAAGCCATACCTGAACATCCGGAGGTTCTCACACCCAGACGCAGGCCAAACCCTTTGCCGCGGTTAGCCAGAAAGGTATTTACTCGCGCTGCTGCACTGTCGCTCAGTGTAATCGACATAACCAAACCTCAACTCTTATTTTGCTTCACGTTTGCTTTTATAGTCCGCAATGGCGGCTTTGATCGCGTCTTCTGCCAGAATAGAACAGTGAATTTTCACCGGTGGCAGTTCAAGTTCTTCAGCAATATCGGTGTTTTTGATCGCCTGTGCTTCGTCGAGAGACTTCCCTTTCACCCATTCGGTTACCAGGGAGCTGGAAGCGATAGCGGAACCGCAGCCGTAAGTTTTAAAACGCGCGTCTTCAATGATACCTTCATCGTTGACTTTAATCTGCAACTTCATCACGTCGCCACAGGCCGGTGCACCCACCATGCCACTGCCTACGTTCTCGTCGTTGTTGTCGAAAGAACCTACGTTACGCGGATTCTCGTAATGGTCGATAACTTTTTCACTGTAAGCCATTATAAATTCTCCTGATTCCGATACCGATTAATGATGAGCCCATTCGATGCTGTTCAGATCCACGCCCTGCTTGTACATTTCCCACAGTGGAGAAAGGTCACGCAGACGACCGATGGATTTACGAACTAACTCGATGGTGTAGTCGATCTCTTCTTCAGTAGTAAAACGACCTAAAGAGAAACGGATAGAGCTATGTGCCAGCTCGTCGTTCAGCCCCAGCGCGCGCAGCACGTAGGACGGTTCAAGACTTGCCGACGTACAGGCAGAACCTGAAGAAACCGCGAGGTCTTTCAGTGCCATAATCAGCGACTCACCTTCAACGTAGTTAAAGCTGACGTTGAGAATGTTCGGCGCACCGTGTTCCAGGTCACCGTTCAGGTAAACTTCTTCGATATCTTTGATGCCGTTCCACAGACGGTTACGCAGGCCGCGCAGACGTTCCATCTCGGTCGCCATCTCTTCTTTCGCGATGCGATAGGCTTCGCCCATACCGACGATCTGGTGAACAGGCAGTGTGCCGGAACGCATACCGCGCTCGTGACCGCCGCCGTGCATTTGTGCTTCGATACGTACGCGCGGTTTACGACGCACATACAGCGCACCAATACCTTTCGGGCCATAGATTTTGTGGCCGGAGAAAGACATCAGGTCAACTTTCAACTGGCTCAGGTCGATAGGCAGTTTGCCCACGCTCTGGGTTGCATCAACGTGATAGATAATGCCACGAGCACGGCACATTTCGCCGATAGCCGCGATATCCTGCACCACGCCGATTTCGTTATTCACGTGCATGATGGAAACGAGGATGGTGTCGTCACGCATCGCCGCTTCGAGTTCTTTCAGGTCGATAATGCCGTTACGCTGCGGCGCCAGGTAGGTGACTTCAAAACCTTCGCGCTCCAGCTGACGGCAGGTGTCCAGTACCGCTTTGTGCTCGGTTTTGCTGGTGATGATGTGCTTGCCTTTTTTCTGATAAAAGTTGGCTGCACCTTTGATTGCCAGGTTGTCGGATTCGGTTGCACCAGAGGTAAAGACGATTTCACGCGGGTCAGCGCCGACCAGATCGGCAATCTGATTACGGGCGATATCTACTGCTTCTTCAGCCTGCCAGCCGAAACGGTGAGAACGAGAGGCCGGGTTACCAAAGGTTCCGTCCATCGTCATAAACTGCATCATTTTCTCGGCAACACGCGGGTCCACCGGCGTGGTTGCGGAGTAGTCGAGATAAATCGGTAATTTCATTGCTCTATAAACTCCGTACATCACTCAATGCAAGGAACCAGGCTACCGGCTGGATGTACGACCGTGTTTACGGAGCGCGATACGCCCCGGCCTGATTCTGAATACTTTTTATCTTTTATGCGCGCAACTTAACATCAATTGCATCGTTACGATTGCTGCGTGGCGCGTCGTGAGTATGCTGACGACCAGATACATCCAGCACTTCCTGGTTATTGACCAGTTCGCCTAAAGTAATGTTATTGAGGAAACCGGTGAGACGGTCGCTCAAATCACGCCACAGCGCGTGGGTCAGGCATTTATCACCGCCCTGGCAGCCGCCTTTACCCTGACAGCGGGTAGCATCTACAGATTCGTCAACGGCGCTAATCACTTCGCCGACGGCGATGCTGCTGGCATCTTTGCCTAACAGATAACCACCGCCTGGTCCACGTACGCTGGAAACCAGACCATTTTTACGCAGACGGGAAAACAGTTGTTCCAGATAAGAAAGGGAAATTCCCTGACGTTCGGAAATATCAGCCAACGGTACCGGGCCTGCTTCGGAGTTGAGCGCAACGTCAAGCATTGCGGTCACGGCATAGCGCCCTTTAGATGTCAGTCTCATGTCTTACTTCACCTCAAACTCGCCCCTGCCCGGGGTTTTTTATTGTAAAAGTGGGGGTATTGCATAGCAGGGTCAAGTCTGACATTCCCGAGTAAATTGGTCAACTATTTACTTGACTGATTTAGTCGGGTATTTAACCTTCAGTGCCATTTTTTATCGTGGCGTTTATACCTGTTGTCGGATGCGGCGTAAACGCCTTATCCGACCTACGACTTTGTACACTGTAGGCCTGATAAGACGCGTTAAGCATCGCATCAGGCAACCACTGTCGGATGCGGCGTGAACGCCTTATCCGACCTACGATTCCGTGCACTTGTAGGCCTGATAAGACGCGTTAAGCGTCGCATCAGGCAACGACTGTTATTCGGCCTTGTTACCTTTATTCTGCTGCTCAATAGAAGCCAGAATCCCGCGCAGGATATTCAACTCCTGGCTTTCCGGACGTGCACGAGTAAACAGACGGCGCAATTTATTCATCACCTGCCCCGGATGGTTTTCACGAATAAAACCGGTTGCCAGCAACGTTTGTTCCAGATGACCGTAAAAACGCTCCAGATCATCGACCAGCGGATACGGCGTCTCTTCATGCTCGACCTGCTCGCCGTTTTCCTGAGTTGCCAGCCAGGCCATGCGCACTTCATACGCAATAACCTGCACCGCCATCGCCAGGTTCAGTGAACTGTATTCCGGGTTAGCGGCAATCGCGACATGATAATGGCACTTCTGCAACTCTTCATTGGTCAAGCCCACGCGCTCGCGACCAAAGACCAGCGCCACCGGGGTATTTGCCGCTTCAGCGACGCTTTTCAGACCACACTCGCGCGGGTCGAGCATCGGCCACGGCAACGTGCGCGAACGTGCACTGGTGCCAACCACCAGGCTACAACCGGCTAACGCTTCGTCGAGGGTATCGACGATGTGAGCGTTACCAATGACATCGCTGGCGCCTGCCGCCAGGGCAATCGCCTGCGAGTCAGGTTTCACCAGTGGATTAACCAGCCACAGGTTGGTTAACCCCATTGTTTTCATGGCACGAGCAACAGACCCCATATTGCCGGTGTGTGACGTCTCCACCAGCACAATTCGAATATTTTGCAGCATTGTCTTTCTTCGTCTAAAGATTATTCGTGCATCTTAACATAAAACGAAGACAGATGCCGATCTCGCTGCTATACTCTGCGCCGTTTTCCCGTTCTTTAACATCCAGTGAGAGAAACCGATGCATCCGATGCTGAACATCGCCGTGCGCGCAGCGCGCAAGGCGGGTAATTTAATTGCCAAAAACTATGAAACCCCGGACGCTGTAGAAGCGAGCCAGAAAGGCAGTAACGATTTCGTGACCAACGTAGATAAAGCTGCCGAAGCGGTGATTATCGACACGATTCGTAAATCTTACCCACAGCACACCATCATCACCGAAGAAAGCGGTGAACTTGAAGGTACTGATCAGGATGTTCAATGGGTTATCGATCCACTGGATGGCACTACCAACTTTATCAAACGTCTGCCGCACTTCGCGGTATCTATCGCCGTTCGTATCAAAGGCCGCACTGAAGTTGCTGTGGTTTACGATCCTATGCGTAACGAACTGTTCACCGCGACTCGCGGTCAGGGCGCACAGCTGAACGGTTATCGTCTGCGCGGCAGCACCGCTCGCGATCTCGACGGTACTATTCTGGCGACCGGCTTCCCGTTCAAAGCAAAACAGTACGCCACCACCTACATCAACATCGTCGGCAAACTGTTCAACGAGTGCGCTGACTTCCGTCGTACCGGTTCTGCAGCGCTGGACCTGGCTTACGTCGCCGCTGGTCGTGTTGACGGTTTCTTTGAAATCGGTCTGCGTCCGTGGGACTTCGCCGCAGGCGAGTTGCTGGTTCGTGAGGCAGGCGGTATCGTCAGCGACTTCACTGGCGGTCATAACTACATGCTGACTGGTAACATCGTTGCCGGTAACCCACGCGTAGTGAAAGCCATGCTGTCAAATATGCGTGACGAGTTAAGCGACGCCCTGAAGCGTTAATTTCTCGGGCGGGTGACTTTCCTCACCCGCCCTCGCCTTTCAGGCGCTATTCCGAAATACTTTCTCACCGCTTTACTTTCCTTTGCCACTCTCCCACCATCTTTCCCCGATTAATGGATTACAAAGAAGTCGTAAGGAAAGGTCATGGTTCTGCCAGCGAACAAACGCGTTCTCAAGATACTGTTTATTCTTTTTATTGCTGCTTTCTGCGTTTATTTAGTGCCGCGCATCGCCATCAACTTCTTTTATTATCCCGATGACAAAATTTACGGCCCTGATCCCTGGTCTGCGGAATCTGTTGAATTTACTGCTAAAGACGGCACAAGGCTGCAAGGCTGGTTTATCCCCTCTTCCACTGGTCCTGCCGAAAACGCTATTGCTACCGTAATTCATGCTCATGGCAATGCCGGGAATATGTCCGCCCACTGGCCACTGGTCAGTTGGTTACCAGAACGCAATTTCAATGTTTTTATGTTCGATTATCGCGGTTTTGGTAAATCTAAAGGCACGCCATCACAAGCCGGATTACTGGACGATACGCAAAGTGCCATCAATGTGGTGCGCCATCGCAGCGATGTAAACCCAAAACGGTTGGTGTTGTTCGGGCAGAGTATTGGCGGCGCGAATATTCTTGACGTTATTGGACTGGGAGATCGCGAGGGCATACGCGCGGTGATCCTCGACTCCACATTTGCCTCTTATTCGACCATCGCCAACCAAATGATCCCCGGCAGTGGCTACTTACTTGATGAGAGTTACAGCAGCGAAAACTACATCGCCAGTGTCAGCCCCATTCCGCTTTTACTGATTCACGGCAAAGCTGATCATGTTATTCCATGGCAGCATAGCGAGAAATTATTTGCCCTGGCGAAAGAGCCAAAACGCCTGATTTTGATCCCCGATGGCGAACATATTGATGCCTTTTCCGATCGTCACGGAGACGTTTATCGCGAGCAGATGGTGGATTTTATCCTTAGCGCGTTGAATCCACAGAATTAACTTTATGGTCGAAACCAGATAAAACAGCAAGAAATCACTTTAATTGATGGCATTAAACTGCCTGGAAGTGTTTATATCGATAAAAATTCTGTGATGTTTGTCATCATTTCTGATGAATAGCATTCCAATCACCGTTTCCCTAAGCAAACTTTAGCTATTCTTATAAATTATGCTTATGGGAGATCTACAGATGATACCTACACTTGCCCCACCATCTGTACTTTCAGCTCCCCAGCGCCGTTGCCAGGTATTACTGACGCTGTTCCAGCCGGGGTTGAGTGCCACAGCGGCAACTTTCAGCGAGCTTAATGGTGTGGATGATGAAATTGTGGGTCGCGATATCAGCGAAACAGGACGGGAGATCCAGCGTTATCATCAACTCATCATTACAACTGGATATGACGGGAGCTACCGGATTGAAGGTACAATACTTAACAAACGCTTATGTTTATTTCATTGGCTACGACGCGCTTTTCGCCTTTGCCCGTCATTTATCAGCAACCATTTTACACCCGCGTTAAAGAGGGAGCTAAAACGTCGGGGGATTGCTCGTAATTTTTACGACGACACCAATCTACTGGCGTTAGTTAATCTCTGCTCGCGAAGGCTACAAAAACGCTTTGACGCGCGAGATATTCATTTCCTGTGTTTGTATCTGCAATATTGCTTATTGCAACACCATGCCGGAATCTCGCCCCTTTTTAACCCGCTGCAACGCCACTGGCTGGAATCTTGCATTGAGTTTCAGGTTGCACAGGAAATTGGCCGGCACTGGCAACGGCGGGCGCGTCAACCTGTCCCCCCAGATGAACCGCTATTTATGGCATTACTTTTTTCCATGTTGCGGGTTCCTGATCCACTGCGAGACACCCATCAGCGTGGCAAGCAGTTGCGTCTGTCAATTAACCGTCTGGTACAGCATTTTCGTCAGTTGAGTAACGTCCGTTTCTATGATGAACAGGGGTTATGCTATCAGCTTTATACTCACCTCGCCCAGGCGTTAAACCGCTGTTTGTTTTCTATCGGCATTGATAACACTTTACCGGAAGAGTTCCGTCGACTTTATCCACGGCTCGTGCACACCACCCGCGAAGCGCTGGTTGGGTTTGAAAATGAATACAATGTCAGTCTTTCCGATGAAGAAAGTTGTCTGGTGGCTGTGATTTTCGGTGCATGGCTGATGCCGGCAAATGAAATTCACGAAAAACAGATTATTTTGCTGACGGGCAATGACAGCGAACGAGAAGCGAATATTGAGCTGCAATTGCGTGAGCTAACGATACTGCCACTCAATATTAAGCACATGTCTGTGAAGACATTTTTGCAGATTGGCGCACCGCGCAACGCCGCGCTTATTATTGCGCCTTATACCATACCGCTGCCGCTTTTTTCACCACCGCTAATTTATACGGATCTGACCCTGACGGCACATCAACAGGAGCAGATCCGCAAAATACTTGAATCAGCATGAGGGAACGACTTTTGGGCGCAAAAACATTGCCGGAAACGCCACCAATGCCATCACCCAGAACACGCCATGCCCCAGATATTGATACAGGAAACCGGCAAAGACGGTCATGATGGCAATACTGCCGCCCATCGCGACGGCAGAATAAACTGCCTGTAAGCGGATCACCTCGCCCCCCTGACGAGCGGCAATGTAGCGCATGGCCGCCAGGTGGCACACGGTGAAGGTGCCGCAATGCAGAATTTGCACCATAATCAACCACGGCAGCTCAGTGGTTGCCCCCATAATTCCCCAACGCACTACCCCGCATACCGCCGAGATCAGCAACATATCACGGGCGCTACAACGGCGGAAAAGCTTATTACTCAGCGCAAAGATAATGACTTCCGCCACCACGCCCAGCGACCACAAATAGCCTACTGCCGAGGCCGAATAGCCAGCCGCCTGCCAGTAAATGGCGCTAAAACCATAATAAGCCGCATGCGCCCCCTGCAACAAACACACGCAGGCCAGAAAACGCCAGTTCTGGCGAACCAGCGCCAACCACGCTGGCCAACCGGTGCTTTCCTGTTGGCGGCTTGCTCCTTGTGGCTGAATGGTCGGGCGAATCAGAAAACCGAGCAGCATAGATGCTACGCCCAACGTCAGCATTGCCAGAATCACCCGATAATCGAATACGCTGACCAGTTTTCCCGTTAGCGCCGAGCCAATGACAAACGCCACCGAGCCCCAAAGTCGCACTTTGCCATAATCAAGCGGGAACTGCTTTTGCCAGGTATTCGCCAATGCATCGGTCAACGGCACCAGCGGTGAGAAAAAGAGGTTAAAACCAACCATCACCACCATCAGCCACGCTACGTGCGCACCCGCCCAGAAGGCGATAGCAAAAAGTAGCGTCAGCAACGCCAGTACACGCAGCGCAGAAATCAGGCGAGAAGGATCGCTGACACGAGGCGCAATTATCAAACTACCGAGAAAACGGGCCACCAACCCGGCTCCCAACAACAGGCCGATGGTTTCTGGCGTTAAGCCAATTCCCTTAAGCCAGACGCTCCAGAAAGGTAGAAAAATACCGTAGCTAAAAAAGTAAGTGAAATAACCGAGCGCCAGCCAGCGCGTGGATTGCAAAACCATGAGTCCCTCCCGTCAGGAGGCGTTAGTCTGAGGTTAATCGAATGTTGTTGCAAGTTGAAAAATAAGAAAATCAGGGCCACTTCCAGTACACCATTCTGGAAAAAATTATCGTTAATACCGCTAACAAAATATCACCTACAGAAAATGCGCTGGATGCTGACCTGGATAATTACCAAATTTCTCATCTGCTGAGGCGTGGCGAGGTGCGAGTGTGTGTATTACGTTTAAATCACATTATCTTGCAAAGGGATTGGTTATGAACTCACTACGTTATTTTGATTTTGGTGCCGCCCGCCCCGTGTTGTTATTAATTGCCCGTATCGCCGTCATCTTAATTTTCATTATTTTTGGTTTTCCCAAAATGATGGGCTTTGACGGTACTGTACAATATATGGCCTCGCTGGGCGCACCGATGCCGATGCTGGCGGCAGTTATTGCGGTGATTATGGAAGTCCCCGCCGCGATATTAATCGTACTTGGCTTTTTCACCCGCCCACTGGCGATACTGTTTATTTTCTACACGTTGGGTACGGCGGTGATTGGCCACCATTACTGGGATATGACCGGCGATGCGGTCGGGCCAAATATGATTAATTTCTGGAAGAATATCAGCATTGCTGGCGCATTCCTGCTGCTGGCAATTACCGGGCCGGGGGCTATTTCTCTGGATCGACGTTAAAAACATGCCGGATTCGGCGTGAACGCCTTATCCGGCCTACCGATCCAACACCGATTGTAGGCCTGATAAGACGCGATAAGCGTCGCATCAGGCATGGTGCGCCGATTGCTACCAAGTCGAAATTACCCTGTAGGCCTGTGCATCCGGTATTTTATAAATTACAGCAACTCAACCCGCAACGACATCTCTGAGGTTGTTGATTCCCCCGGCGCAAGCGCAATGAGGTCCCCCCCTTCAGAGCGATGATGGTCATCCGGCGCATGACTCATCGGCTCCAGACAGAAGAAATCAAACGCATACCCTTTATCAAACACCGGGTCGGAGACAAAGATGAAATAGCACGGCGCGGGCGGCGTCGTCTCCATAGTGATGGCGTAACCTTCCTGCGGCTGCTCGATGCGGGCCTGACCATTCCAGCCAGCAAAACCATTGTTTACCCACTGGCGCGGCAACGACGCGAGCTGGTTGAAATCCAGCTCCTGCGGTAACTGCTCGCAAAACTCACCCGCCAGCCACTGCTCCCGCTCCAGCCAGTAACCGCTCGCCTGTGCCTGAATCCGCGTTTGCGGCGACAACGGAAAATAAGGATGCCAGCCGGTACCAAATGGCAGCGTCTCTACCCCTTGATTGGTGACAGAGAGCGTGACCCTCAGCGTATCTGCCGTTAAATGAAACGCCTGACTTACCCGATAGTGATAAACACCCGTGCGATGTTCATACACCAGACACAAGCTATCATCGCTGCGCGTTACACATTGCCACTCGCCCAGCCAGCCGTCACCGTGCAGATAGTGCGTATCCCACTCAACATTTTGTTGCAGTTGATACTCTCGCTCCTGCCAGACAAAACGGTTGCCGCTCACCCGGTTTGCAAATGGCACCAGCGGAAAACAAGAGGCATCGGTTGCCACACCGTTTTTTTTACCGGGACGTAAGAGCGGCGTCGTGTCACGCCAGAAACCTTCGATTACGCCGCCCTGGTCAGAGACATCCAGCTTTAGCGGCCCGTGAGATAAGGTATAGATGGTCATCCGCTAACTCCTTAATCCGGGAAGTTAATCACGACTTTGCCGCATTTGCCGCTTGCCATCAGCGCATAAGCATCTCCCGCCTGTTCCAGCGTGAAGCGATGAGTAATGGCGTTACGCGGCCACAATTTCCAGTCAGTCAAATCGTGGGCGCATTTCTCCATATGGAACAAACTGGTCACCCAGGAACCAATAATTCGCCGTTGGTGGTGCATCAGGTCAGCGCTAACCTCGAACTCCACTTTTCCGGTTTCACCAATGTAAACCACGCGTCCCCAGTCAGCGGTGGATTGCAGTGCCAGTAAGCGACCTGCGGCATTACCGGAGCAATCGAGCGCAACATCCGCGCCACCGTGAGTGAGTTCGGCGATTATCTGCGGCAGATCTTCAGTGGTTGCCAAATAACCGTGATCCATCACGCCTAACTGTTTCGCCATTGCCAGACGTTCCGGCAACATATCAACGCCGATGATCCGTTTTGCACCGCGACCTTTCGCCAGCATCATCGCCATCATGCCGACCGGTCCCAGACCAACCACCAGCACGTTATCGCTGCCGGAAACTTCACCGCGCAAAATCCCTTCATAGGCCGTGCCAACGCCACAACTGATAAACGCACCATCTTCGTAGCTCAACGCATCCGGCAGGAGGATCAGATCTTTTTCTTCCGCCAGCAGGTATTCGGCATGACCGCCGTCACGCTGCCAGCCGTAAGCCGCTTTTCCTTCGCCGGTACAAGAGATAGGAAAACCGCGGCGGCAGTTCGGGCAAAAACCACAGCCAGAAATGTGATACACCAGCACGCGATCGCCCTCTTTGAAATGGCGACAGCCTTGCCCCATTGCCACAATTTGCCCGCACGGTTCATGACCGTTGATAAATCCCTGGTATAACGGTTTATCGGGCGCGGCCGCCGTGGCGCGGTGCTGATGATAAATGTAGTGGACATCGCTTCCGCAAATCCCGGAGGATTTCATTTTGATCAGCACCTGGTTAATCCCCGGCGTCGGCACCGCAACTTCCCGCAGATCGACGGTCGAATTTCCTGGTAAATAAGCTGCCAGCATCGTTTTCATAAATCCCTCATTAACAATACGATTAATTTTCATCCCTGCCGCACCCGCGCCAGGGGCGTTAAGGTTTAGCGTTTCGCTTTACTGCTTCGCTGGGTCAGCAAGATATTCGCCAGGACCGCCACCACGATGATGACGCCGCGCACCACCTGCTGGAAAAAGGAGTTAATCCCAAGCAACACCAGACCGTTACCGATTAGCGTAATCACCAGTACGCCAAGCAGCGTACCGAACAACGAGCCGCGACCACCGGAAAGCGCCGTACCGCCGACCACGACAGCGGCAATAACATCAAACTCCAGACCGTTGGCCGCACCTGCGTTACCAGAACCAAGGCGCGCCGCCAGCAAAATGCCCGTCACCGCCGCTAATAATCCCGAAAGGGTAAAGATGAGAATGCGCACCCGACGAACGTTAATACCGCACAACTGCGCTGCCGTAGCATTACCGCCAACGGCAAAAACCGAGCGCCCGAAAGCAGTTTTGCGGCTGATGAACACAAACAGCGTAAACAACACCATCATGATCAGCGCGGATACTGGCACACCGAGAAATTGTCCCCCCAGCCAGTCCAGGACCTCGTTTTCGTCAATCGGCACTGGCAGGGCGTTAGTCATAAACAGCCCCATTCCGCGCAGGGCGCTCCACAACCCCAGTGTGGCAACGAAACTTGGCACGTTAAACACGCCGCGCAGCACCCCGGCGAGCGTTCCCATCAGCGCCCCTAACAGCAACACCAGCAGGCAAGCAATCGCCAGCGGAACGTCAAATTGCAGCAAAAACGCCAGGCACACTGAGACAAAAGCCACCATCGGCCCAACGCTGACATCAATTTCACCGGAGATAATAATCAGCGTCATCGCCCAGGCGGCGATCCCGATGGTGGCGGCATCGCGCAGCACGTTCATCTGGTTATTCAATGAGATAAAGCCAGGCGCGTTCAGGGAGAAGACCAGATACAAAATGGCAATCACCACCAGCAAACCAATCTCATTAATATGGCGACTGACAAATTGTTTGAGCGAGACGCTCTTGCCCTGCGGCAATGGTAATGACGAAGCAGACATCTTCAGGTTCCTCGGTAAAATTCATCAGTGCACAGACAGAATGGCGGACATCAGCTCATCCACATTGACCGGCGAGTGAAACTCCTGCGAGAACGTGCCGTGCTGTAACAACAGGATGCGGTCGCACACCAGCGGCAACTCCTCCACTTCACTGGAGATAAACACCACGCTTTTTCCTTCTGCGGCCAGCTCGCGGACAATACGATAGATCTGCTGCTTGGCTTCGATATCGACGCCGCGCGTTGGCTCGTCGAGCAACAAAATCTGGCTGGCGGCATAGACCCAACGACCGATCACCACTTTTTGCTGATTGCCGCCAGAAAGCGTGCCGATGGGCGTTTCGCTACTGGCAGCCTTGACCGTCATCCGCTGCATCACCTCTTCGGTCAGGCGGCGGATGGTGGACCATTGCAGTACGCCGTTGGCGCTGATTTTTTGCCGATTGGTCAGTACCGTATTTTCGTCAACGCCCAGCCAGGGAATGATCCCTGCTTCTTTGCGGTTTTCTGGCGTATAACCAATCCCGCGTTTCAGCATGTCGCCGTAATCGGGGCGCGTGACTTTCTCGCCGTTGACAATAATTTCGCCCTGTTCATACGTCTCCAGCCCAACAATCGCTTTCAGCAATTCACTGCGCCCTGCCCCCAGCAGGCCAGCAATGCCGAGCACTTCGCCACGACGCAGGGAGAAACTGATCTCCGTAAGCTTTGGTCTGTGGCGTAACGCGCGAACTTCCAGTACGGCCTGGTCCGCAATCTCCTGAGCAACAACCGGTGCAATATCAACGTGATCGCGTCCGAGCATCAGCGACACAATATGGCGGGTTGAGGTGTTTTCGAGCATCACATCACCCGCCACCTGACCATCGCGCATAACGGTGGCACAGGAGGCAATGCGGCGGATTTCTTCCATCCGGTGGCTGACGTAAATCACCGCCACGCCCAGTGCTGACATCTTTTTCACGGCGCTTATCACCAGTTCAACTTCCGCACTGGCAAGCGAGCTGGTGGGTTCATCAAGAATGACCACGCGCGGCTCGCCCTTCATCACCCGCGCAATTTCCACCAGTTGCTTTTGCGCCGGACTCAATGTCGAAACAAGTTGTTCAGGGCTAACGTCGACACCCAGCGCCTGTAAGCAACGTTGGGCATCCTGCGCCATTTGCGGGTAATCAATCATGCTATTGCGGCGTGGCCATTGACCAAGGCAGAGGTTTTCCGCCACCGTCAGCCCCTCCACCAGACTTAACTCCTGATAAACCGCGCGTACCCCCAGTTCAGCGGCACGGCGAGTCAGCGTAGCTTCGTCACCTTCCAGTCGCGTCTCGCCAATCCAGATATCACCGCTATCCGGACGTTCGCTACCGGTAAGCATTCGAATGAGGGTCGATTTTCCCGCACCGTTTTTTCCTAACAGCGCGCGAACTTCGCCTTTATTGAGCGTGAAGTTAACGTTATCCAGCGCAACGACGCCTGGATAATGCTTATTTCCAGCCACCACTTTTGCTACCGGGACTGCCTCTGTTGCCGTGAACATAGGGACCTCTGCGTATCAGCTATTAGGGCAGACCATCAACGTGCGTTGCCAGCCACTGTTTACCGTCTTCAGTTTTGGTATAGAGATCGATTGGCACCTGAATCACTTTTTCACCGTCGGCTTGTTTATTGATAACCTTCAATGTTTGCGCGAAAACAGCATTGCCCATTTTCTTACCAGAAATATCCACTACCGCTTTTAGCACCTGGTTGTTTTCCAGCTCCTGAGCAATTTCAGTGGTCATATCCGAACCGAAAACAGCAATTTTTCCGACCTGATTTTGATTGCGTACCGCTTTTACTGCGCCGAGTGTCGCACCGCCCGATTCCCCCATAATGGCGTTGAGATCCGGCGTGGAGATAATCAGTTTTTCACCGACAGAAATCGCTTTATCTAAAACAGTCCCTTCCTGATTAGCGACAATTTGCGCGCCGGGAACGCGGGCTTTTAATACTTCTTCAAACCCTTTACGTCGTTGCACACAAACTTCAAAGGCTTCGCAATTGATGACGGCAATTTTCGGCTGGTCAATTTTGTTGGCAATAAAATAATCGGCGGCAGCGTTACCCAGTTTTTTACCAAATTCCAGCGGATCACCAACCAGATATGCCGAAACATATTTATCGACGCCCTTTTGATTAATACAGGTGTTGTAGCAAATTACCGGAATACCCGCTTCACTGGCGCGACGAACGGTGCGGCTACTGCCATTTTCAGAAACTGCCGACAAAATAATGGCATCGACATTACGCGCCACGAGGGTATCAACAAAGGTACTTTCTTTTGAAATATCGCCCTGAGCATTGGTTTCTATTAACTGTACCTGTACTGAAGAATCTTTTGCCGCATCCTGAACACCCTGACGCACTCCAGCGTAATATCCCTGGGTATCAAGATATATTGCGCCAATGGTCATTTCTTTTTCCGCTGCTCTGGCAAATAGTGCGCTACTCAATAGCGTAGCCATTAATAATAGATTACGGGTTATTCTGATTTTTGTAGGCATAGTGCCTCCTGTAGGGTTTTTATTTACAACGGCTTATTCTAATTATTTAGTGATGAGCGGCAGCACGTGCCGCTCAAATATTACAGTTAATAGGGTTTAGTGAACGCGGTTAAAAATAAAAGGCATCACGGTGGTGAATAATGCCGCTTTCGGCCAGGCTGGATTAATCGCAGTCAATTCAGCGCGAGCAGATTCATATTGCGCAATATCCCCTAATCCCGCGGCCGCCAGCATCGCCACCATCAGGCATTTTTCTTTATGCTGCTGTTGCAAATCGCCATACAGCGACAACAAGTCAGGTTGTGAAACAGCAAAGAAATCCGCTTCAATACTGGTTTTCGCCATCTCTTGCGCCCACTGTTTCATTTCACTAAACAGTTGCTGTGCGGTTTGATGTTCGCCCAGCAGTCGCAGTGCCATTCCTTGCCAGAAGAGATAATCAACCGGCTGATCGTTGTAATAACTGTGGATGTTAATGGTGCGATCGCCGGTCGCCGCCAGACGTAAACAACGCGTCGCTTCAGTTTCATCGCCCAGGGCTTTTGCGCATATCGCCTGCCAGAACCAGATGTCGTTGTCAGTTTGCCCCGGTAAACGGCCTTCGCTTAAATTCTCCGGATAATGCAGCGCGGCATGAAGCAGTTCGCTGGCCTGCTGCGGCTGTCTGGCATCAAGATGCTGCCAGGCACGTAATAACTGGTTGAGGATAAACTGACTGGTGACTTTCCCTTCCCCGCCTTCCCACGGGTGGAATTTGCGCGTGGCGAGAATATCCGCCGCTTTGTTTGCCTGACCAGTGAGATGCCACAAATTGAGCAATTCTGCGGTCATGTCGTCGCGTTTCAGCGCAATTTCCAGATTATTTTCCAGACGCGCCAGTCGTTTTTCTGGTGCCGCGCCGATTAACTTATCCAGCAAATCCCGTTCAAAAAGTAGACGTGCATCCTGCGGCGCAAGCTGATAAGCACTATCAAGATAACGCGCGGCCAGTTCAGAATCATGCTGCTTATTCCACGCATGGATCGCCAGCCCGCGCCAGCCGTCGGCAAACTCCGGCGACATCTCTACGCAACGTTGCCATAAGGCAATGGCTTTGCCGTAGCTGCGCTTGTTGTAGTAGAAACAGGCCAGTAAATGCCGTGCAAACCAGCACTCTTCGATACACTCCAGCGCCGCTACTTCTTCCAGTGTATTAGGGAAACGGACAAACTGCGGGAAGACATCAATCGCTTTTGCGACCAGTTCGCCGCGTTCAGCTTTCGGCAGCAAGCTGGCTTGCAGGTAAAGCGGCAGCGTACGCTGGCAGTCCAGTGCGTTCAGCATCTCTGCCGCCAGAGCAGGCATTCCCCAGTTAATCAGTTGCCCTGCGGTCATCAGGGCATTAACGTCGCGTCCCTGACACAGACCGCGCCACTGCGCGAGGGCTGATTCGCTACGACCATCGAACCAGTTCAGCCACCACAGGGTGGCGTTCAGCGGATAATCGCGCAGCAGTTTCTCGCGCTGTAAACGCGCGTTGTCCTGACGACCGCTTAACACCAGCAGCAGGTTCTGCAGGCAAAGCACTTCCTGATTGGTTGGGCAGGCGCGAAGACTTTGTTGGCAAAAATCCAGACCAGCGTCGAAGTTACCATTACGCGCCGCCAGACGTGCCAGACCATAATAGCCGCCCGCTTTACTATTGCCGCTCCAGACCGCACGCCAGAAATCCTCTTCGGCTTGTTGATATTGTCCCTGACGTTCGTAAGCACTGGCGCGAATTAAACTTGCCTGTCCGCACTGTGGGTTTTTGTTCAGCACATGTGCGCGTTTCAACGCCTGACTGGCATACGCCACCGCTTGCGGGAAATCTGCACGGTTATATTCCAGCATCGCCAGCGCCAGGTTACAGCGATAATCCAACGGGTCCAGCGCCACGCCGCGCAGGTAGTAATCGAACGGTGAACGGCTGGCATGATGGTATTGCTCAAGATGCTGACCGATAAACCAGGCCTCATCTGTACTGGTAATGTCTTGCGCTGCCAGTGGCGCTTTGGCGACGTCCGGCAACGGCAATTCTTGCGGCTGATGTTCCTGATAACTCAGTACGATATTGCCGTCGGCATCGGAGAGTTCAATGGTCAGTCTGTCTGGATTGATACCGTGCAACACGCCCTGAATGGCGGTCGCTGGTGTCAGGGCCACGGCGTCGTCGAGTAACGCGTTGCATTTGTCGATTTCGCGGATCGCCAGGCGATATCCATTCAACGGGGAGATGGCATACAGCCCCCACTCAATCCCCCGCTCGCTACGCTGGAGTTTAATCACTGCATCGCGGGAGGCGTTTTGCACCATACCCAGAGAATGATAAGGCAGGAAATACTGCTCGAAACGCTTCTCTTCGTAAGCATCAAGCCAGGTAAAATCGGGTTGGTTATCGGCAAAAATGCCGGTCATCAGCTCGATATACGGGCCGTTATTGTCGGTCAGACTCTTATCCCACGCCTGGCCAAATTCACTGTGTCCCCAGCTCCACTGTTTTTTACCTGGCGCAATATGGTGGTTGGCAACGTGCAGCAAGCCGCCATCTTCATCGTGACACCATGCGCCAACAAAATCGTACTGCGATTTTTCGGCCATATACGAAGTCGGCACTGGCACATTTCTATAGCGAGAAATGTCCACTCCAGCGGAGTAATCCACTTTGTAATAGGTGCCAGTGGCGATTGGGAAGGCAGACACTGCGCGTTTGCCGTGATCAAACACCGCAGTCACATCCGGTGGGAAAACGCTCTGATGCCCTTCGCCACCTTTCACCGCAGGGTTGGCCCACCACAAGAAATGACGCGGCGTGGCATTGCCGTTATAGACGCGGCTGGCAATCTCCAGTGCGGCACGGTCAGGGTGCAACGTAAAACCGGTCATCACCTGTAAACCATGCATCGGTTCCGTTTCGCCGACCCACACCGTCTGTGCACCGTCTTCATGGGCTTCGATGGTGAAATCAACGGGCATAAAGGTGGTCGGGCGATGGTGTTGTGGCCAGTTAAACTCAATCCCGCCGGAAATCCACGGCCCCAGCAGCCCCACCAGCGCCGGTTTAATGACTTCATTGTGATAGACAAAATCGCGCTGTTTCACTTTATCCCACGCGCGATGCACACGACCGCCCAGCTCCGGAAGGATCATCACTTTGATGTAGTCGTTTTCCAGCCACACCGCCTGCCAGGATTTCAGGGTTTTCTGCTCGTTCAGCGTATCGGTCACGCCGTAGGGATAAACCGCGCCGGACGAGCCCTGATAAACGCGATTTTCCAGGAACATGGGATGTATATCCTGCGGCCCGGTTTCATAGGTCGGGATCTCAACGCGCTCTTGCCACACTTTTACTGGAGTCATGGTGTCCTCAATATTAACAAGACATACTGAATTAAAAGATTTGTGGCAGTGTATTGAACAATCTGGCAATGTTTTCGCGGAATAATCACGCAATTAACTAAACAAGGTTTAGTGAAGATGAGAGCCTGCATTAACAATCAACAGATCCGCCACCATAACAAATGCGTGATTCTGGAATTGCTATACCGACAAAAACGCGCCAATAAGTCGACGCTGGCGCGGCTGGCGCAAATTTCGATTCCGGCGGTCAGTAATATTTTGCAGGAGCTGGAAAACGAAAAGCGGGTGGTGAATATCGACGATGAAAGCCAGACACGCGGGCATAGCAGCGGCACATGGCTGATTGCGCCGGATGGCGACTGGACGCTGTGCCTGAACGTGACGCCCACCAGCATTGAGTGTCAGGTTGCTAATGCTTGTTTAAGTCCGAAAGGTGAATTTGAGTATTTACAGATAGAGGCACCAACACCTCAGGCACTGCTGTCCGAAATCGAAAAATGCTGGCATCGCCATCGCAAACTGTGGCCAGGCCGCACCATCAATCTGGCGCTGGCAATCCACGGCCAGGTGGATCCTGTGACCGGTGTGTCGCAAACCATGCCGCAAGCGCCGTGGGCAACACCGGTTGAGGTCAAGTATCTGCTGGAAGAGAAGCTCGGTATTCGGGTGATGGTCGATAATGACTGTGTGATGCTGGCACTGGCAGAGAAATGGCAAAATAATTCGCAGGGACGTGATTTCTGTGTGATCAACGTTGATTACGGCATTGGCTCGTCATTCGTGATTAACGAGCAAATTTATCGCGGCAGTTTGTATGGCAGCGGGCAGATTGGTCACACCATCGTTAACCTGGATGGCGTCGCCTGCGACTGCGGACGTTACGGCTGTCTGGAAACCGTTGCCTCGTTAAGCGCATTAAAAAAGCAGGCGCGGGTATGGCTAAAATCACAACCAGGCAATACTCAGCTTGATCCCGAAAAACTGACTACCGCGCAATTGATTGCGGCCTGGCAGAGCGGAGAACCGTGGGTCACTAGCTGGGTTGACCGCAGTGCCAACGCCATTGGTTTGAGTCTGTATAATTTCCTCAACATCCTCAATATTAATCAGATTTGGTTATATGGTCGCAGCTGTGCTTTTGGCGAGAACTGGCTTAATACCATTATTCGCCAGACGGGATTTAATCCGTTCGACCGCGACGAAGGACCGAGCGTGAAAGCGACGCAAATTGGCTTCGGGCAATTAAGCCGCGCACAACAGGTACTGGGGATTGGCTATTTGTATGTTGAGGCGCAGTTACGACAGATTTGATGGCGCGATAACGTAACAAGGCTTCCCGAAGGAAGCCTTACGATGATCACAAACGTAAGATTGCCTGATGCTCTACGCTTATCAGGCCTACACGGAGAATTTGTAGACCGTTCACGCCGAATCCGGCATGAACAACGAGCACATTGTCAGCAAATCACCGTTTCGCTTATGCGTAAACCGGGTAGCGTGCGCAGATGTCGAGAACTTTACCTTTGATGCGCTCGATAACCGCTTCATCATTGATGCTGTCCAGCACGTCACACATCCAGCCAGCCAGTTCTTTCGCTTCTGCTTCTTTGAAGCCGCGACGCGTAATCGCCGGAGTACCTACGCGAATACCAGAAGTTACAAACGGGCTCTTCGGATCGTTCGGTACGCTGTTTTTGTTGACGGTGATGTTAGCACGGCCCAGAGCGGCGTCAGCTTCTTTACCGGTCAGGTTTTTATCAACCAGATCAACCAGGAACAGGTGGTTATCAGTACCGCCAGAAACCACTTTGTAGCCGCGCTCGAGGAACACTTCTACCATCGCTTTGGCGTTTTTCGCGACCTGCTGCTGGTAAGTTTTGAACTCCGGCTCCGTCGCTTCTTTCAGCGCTACCGCTTTACCGGCGATTACGTGCATCAACGGACCGCCCTGACCGCCAGGGAAGACAGCAGAGTTCAGTTTTTTGTACAGCTCTTCGCTACCGCCTTTCGCCAGGATCAGGCCGCCGCGCGGACCCGCCAGAGTTTTGTGAGTGGTGGTAGTCACTACGTGAGCATGAGGAACCGGGTTCGGGTAGACGCCAGCGGCAACCAGACCTGCAACGTGCGCCATATCAACGAACAGGTAAGCACCGATGCTGTCAGCAATTTCACGCATTTTCGCCCAGTCAACCACGCCGGAGTATGCGGAGAAGCCGCCGATAATCATTTTCGGTTTGTGTTCTTTGGCTTGTTTTTCCAGATCTGCGTAGTCGATGTGGCCAGTTGCATCGATACCGTAAGGAACGATGTTGTACAGTTTACCGGAGAAGTTAACCGGAGAACCGTGAGTCAGGTGACCACCATGCGCCAGGTTCATACCCAGAACGGTATCACCGGGTTCCAGCAGCGCGGTGTAGACCGCAAAGTTAGCCTGGGAACCGGAGTGCGGCTGAACGTTAGCGTAATCAGCGCCGAACAGTTCTTTCGCGCGATCGATCGCCAGTTGTTCGACGATATCAACATACTCGCAACCGCCGTAGTAGCGCTTGCCCGGATAACCTTCAGCATATTTGTTGGTCAGCTGAGAACCCTGCGCCTGCATTACGCGCGGGCTGGTGTAGTTTTCGGAGGCGATCAGTTCGATGTGCTCTTCCTGACGTACTTTTTCCTGCTCCATAGCCTGCCACAGTTCGGCATCATAATCGGCAATGTTCATTTCACGCTTTAACATCCG
This sequence comes from Escherichia whittamii, assembly GCF_014836715.1. Lineage (GTDB taxonomy): Bacteria > Pseudomonadota > Gammaproteobacteria > Enterobacterales > Enterobacteriaceae > Escherichia > Escherichia whittamii. Next base: position 40,661 of record NZ_JACSQI010000010.1, on the reverse strand, counting down.
CATCTCCTGACTCAGCTAACAATAAAATTTTCGCCTGATTTTGGCGGTCCTGATGGACAACGGCGAACAGTATAACCGAATCATTGTGTGATAACAGGTCTTGACAAAGGAATTTACGCAAACGATTACCTTCAGGCTGTGCAAGGCTTTTGAGAATAAAGGGCCTGCAACCGGAAACGGATTTCTTTTCAGGTTTGTGATGCAAATTTTTCACTTCATCACATTCTTAATGAAAAACCCCCAAAGAACCATTTACATTGCAGGGCTATTTTTTATAAGATGCATTTGAGATACATCAATTAAGATGCAAAAAAAGGAAGACCATATGCTTGACGCTCAAACCATCGCTACAGTAAAAGCCACTATCCCTTTACTGGTGGAAACAGGGCCGAAGTTAACCGCCCATTTCTACGACCGTATGTTTACTCATAACCCTGAACTCAAAGAAATTTTTAATATGAGTAACCAGCGTAATGGCGATCAACGTGAAGCCTTGTTTAACGCTATTGCCGCCTACGCCAGCAATATCGAAAACCTGCCTGCGCTGCTGCCTGCGGTAGAAAAAATCGCCCAGAAGCACACCAGTTTCCAGATCAAACCGGAACAGTACAACATCGTCGGCGAACACCTGTTAGCGACCCTGGACGAAATGTTCAGCCCGGGCCAGGAAGTGCTGGACGCGTGGGGTAAAGCCTATGGCGTACTGGCTAATGTATTTATCAATCGCGAGGCAGAAATCTATAACGAAAACGCCAGCAAAGCCGGTGGCTGGGAAGGTACACGCGATTTCCGCATTGTGGCTAAAACACCGCGCAGCGCATTGATCACCAGCTTCGAACTGGAACCGGTCGACGGTGGCGCAGTGGCAGAATACCGTCCGGGGCAATATCTCGGCGTCTGGCTGAAACCGGAAGGTTTCCCGCATCAGGAAATTCGTCAGTACTCTTTGACCCGTAAACCTGATGGCAAAGGCTATCGTATTGCGGTGAAACGCGAAGATGGCGGCCAGGTATCCAACTGGCTGCACAATCACGCCAACGTTGGCGATGTTGTGAAACTGGTGGCTCCAGCGGGTGATTTCTTTATGGATGTGACAGATGACACGCCGGTAACACTGATCTCTGCGGGCGTAGGGCAAACGCCAATGCTGGCGATGCTCGACACGTTGGCAAAAGCAGGCCATAGCGCCCAGGTAAACTGGTTCCATGCGGCAGAAAATGGCGATGTTCACGCCTTTGCTGATGAAGTTAAGGAACTGGGGCAAGCACTGCCGCGCTTTACCGCACACACCTGGTATCGCCAGCCGAGCGAAGCCGATCGCGCGAAAGGTCAGTTTGACAGTGAAGGTCTGATGGATTTAAGCAAACTGGAAGGTGCGTTCAGCAATCCGGCAATGCAGTTCTATCTCTGCGGTCCGGTCGGCTTCATGCAGTTTGCCGCGAAACAGTTAGTGGACCTGGGTGTGAAGCAGGAAAACATTCATTACGAATGCTTTGGCCCGCATAAAGTGCTGTGATTTGATGTTGCCGGATGGAGACATCCGGCAACCATGACGCGGTTTAAATTGCCGCGTCGTCCTCTTCACCGGTACGGATACGAATGACCCGTGCCACGTCAAAGACGAAAATTTTACCATCACCAATTTTGCCGGTTTGCGCCGTGCGAATAATCGTGTCTACGCAGATATCGACAATGTCGTCCGGCACGACGATCTCAATTTTCACCTTCGGCAGAAAATCCACCATATATTCCGCACCGCGGTACAGCTCAGTGTGGCCTTTCTGGCGACCAAAGCCTTTCACTTCGGTCACGGTCATGCCGGTAATACCGACTTCGGCCAGTGCTTCGCGGACATCGTCCAGCTTGAAGGGTTTAATAATCGCATCAATCTTTTTCATGCTATTCCTTGAAAAGGTCGCCTGTCTTTTGATCTGCTAAACGTAACACATTACGCCGATTCATTCCTTGAAATCGTTTGCATCCAGCTCGTGTCGGGAAAGCAGTTTATAAAATTCTGTCCGGTTGCGCCCCGCCATTCTCGCCGCATGAGTGACGTTGCCTTTGGTGATTTGCAACAACTTGCGTAAGTAGTTGAGTTCAAACTGGTTACGTGCCTCAACAAAGGTGGGCAGCGCCGTGTTTTCGCCCTCCAGCGCCTGCTCCACTAACGCATCACTAATCACCGGCGATGAGGTCAGCGCCACACACTGTTCAATCACGTTCACCAACTGGCGCACATTGCCTGGCCAGCTGGCGGTCATCAGGCGTTTCATCGCATCTGTAGAAAACGCGCGGACAAACGGTTTATGCCGTTCTGCCGCCTGGCGCAACAAGTGATTTGCCAGCAGCGGAATGTCTTCCGTGCGCTCCGCCAGCGCCGGAATTTTCAGGCTGACAACGTTGAGGCGGTAATAGAGATCTTCGCGAAACTCCCCGCGCGCCATCGCTTTTGGCAGGTCGCGGTGAGTCGCTGAAATAATCCGCACGTCGATATCAATATCGCGGTTGCTGCCCAACGGACGTACTTTGCGCTCCTGCAATACGCGAAGCAGTTTGACCTGCAAAGGTGCGGGCATATCGCCAATCTCATCGAGAAATAACGTGCCACCTTCCGCCGCCTGGAATAAACCTTCGCGATTGCTGACGGCACCAGTAAACGCGCCGCGTGCATGACCAAACAACTCCGACTCCAGCAACTGTTCAGGCAATGCGCCACAGTTAATAGCAATAAACGGCTTGCTGTTGCGCGGGCTGGCGTTGTGAATTGCCTGGGCGAAAATCTCTTTCCCGGTGCCGCTCTGACCGTTAATCAAAACACTAACATCTGATTGCGCCACCAGCCGCGCCTGTTCCAGCAAGCGCAGCATCAGCGGACTACGAGTGACAATCGCCTCGCGCCAACGTTCGTCAGTGGCTGGGGCGGATTGCTCCAGCGCATCATCAATTGCCTGATATAGCGCGTCTTTATCGACGGGCTTGGTGAGGAAACTAAACACGCCCTGCTGTGTCGCTGCTACGGCATCGGGAATAGAACCATGCGCGGTGAGGATGATTACCGGCATACCTGGCTGCACTTTCTGGATTTCAGCAAACAGTTGCATACCATCCATTTCATCCATCCGCAGGTCGCTGATGACTAAATCCACTTTTTCACGATTCAGTATCCGTAATCCCTCGGCACCACTTTCTGCTGTAACCACGCTATAACCTTCACTGGTCAGGCGCAGACCAAGCAATTTCAGCAATCCCGGATCGTCATCGACCAATAATAAATGCGCAGGTTTATGGCTCATCAGGGGTGACCTCATTGGTGGATGGCGCGTTTTTTTCACTCTCGTGCGGCGTGTCCGGTGGGAAATTTCCGGCCGGTTTGCGGGTCGAGAGCTGGCGCTCAATATCCGTCAGGTTCTCCAGCTTGCGGGTGGTGAGTTCCAGCTGTTGCTGTAGAACGTGATGTTGCTGGCGCAAGGCGTCCAGTTCGCTGTCGCTGGACTGCTGGAGTTTGCTGTAACGTTGGCGTTCTTCCGCCAGTTGCAGTTGCAGCGCCTGTCCGTCGCGCCAGAGTTGATACAAAGGGCGAACCTGCGCCGGGATCTCAGTACTTAACGCATCAATGCGCGCGACCAGTTGACGGCGCTCAAAAGGCGTGATTTTGGCATCGGCGAGCAAAATCCCCTGCTTAAAGGTATTTTGCCAGCTGCCATCACCATACTTACGCGCTTCCTGACGCGACTGCGCTGGCATTAAGCGGTTGGCGCAATCCATCGCCCGTAGCCAGTAAAGCGGGTTAGTTTCGGTTGATTTACCTTGCAGCGTCCAGATGTCGCTACATTCAGTAGGAAGATAATCAGCCAGTTGATAAACCGGAATTTTTTCTTCTACTGGCGCATTAATGGCTGGCTTATTGTGATTCTGCACGCAGCCCAGCAGCGCCAGACAAGGCACCCCCGCCAGCCACAGCCGTCGGGGTAAAAATCGTTGAAAAATGTGTCGCATATTCACCAGACTTAGAGCCTTTCCCAGCGGGCGTAATTGTTGCAGGCAGTTTGGACACGGGCAGCGCGGAGAAACCGGAGCGTACACGTAGTACGTGAGGATTTCGAGCACTGCCCGGGGCCGAACTGGCAAATAAAATAGCCTAATGGGATAGGCGCTTAACATTATTTCGTGTTTTTCGACAAAGGCAATTCAATGCGGAAGCAAACGTCTTGCCCGCTCTCATCGACCAGATACAGTTCTCCCTGCATACGGCGAATACAATCCCTGGCAATGCTTAATCCCAAACCGCTGCCCTTCACCGCCCCTTTTCGCTGGTGGCTTCCCTGAAAAAAGGGTTCGAAGATCATGGCGCGTTCCTCTTGCGGAATGGGCGTGCCTGTATTGATGACATCAATATAAACCCGCGCACCATGTAAACTGCTGCGAAGGCAAATGTTACCGGATTCAGCCCCGTAGTGCACCGCATTGGAGTAAAGATTATCCAGCACGCTCATCAGCAACATTGGCTCCGCCAGGCAAGCTGTTGCCTTGAGATCGACGTCGGTATGCATCATTTTAGCCCGTGCTGGCAGGCTGTGAGCGGAAACCACCGTCTCCACCAGCGGTGCTAGCTCAACGTTCTCAAGCTCAACTGCGCCATCCGCCTGTTTACGGTTGTAATCAAGCAGTTGTTCTATAAGTTTTTGCAAATTGCGGCTGCTGCTATCGAGGATGCTCACCACCTCTTTTTGTTCCGGCGTGAGCGTCCCGACGACCTGGTCAGCCAATAATTCAGTACCCTCGCGCATACTCGCCAGCGGCGTTTTCAATTCATGAGATAAATGTCTTAAAAACTGATGGCGTTGGGATTCAAGCCATGACAGGCGTTCGCTTAACCAGAGAATACGCTGCCCGACCGAACGTAACTCACTCGGGCCACTGAACGAGATGCTATTACCCAGAGAACGCCCTTCCCCCAGACGGTTGATCATCCGTTCGATATTTTTCACCGGGCCGATAATCATTCGGGTGAAAAGCAGCACCATTACCAGACTCACCAGGAACAACACCAGTGACTGCCAGCCGAAATACTGTCCGCGTTCGGCTATTTCACGCTGGAGTTGCTGCCCGCGTGAGAACACCACGGTGCGCGTGGCCTGTACCATTTCGGCATTGGCATTGGCAAAGGCTTCCAGACGCGCAGCCGCCGCCGCATCCGGCCCACTGTTGTTACACTGAAGTTGGGCCAGATTGTTCAAATCCTGACGTAATGCCTGGTAGAGTTTATCGTCTGGCAGCACGCCTGCGTGGGCATCGAGCATTTCACTGTAACGTTTACGCTGGCTTTGATAGACCTTTGCCAGGGTGGGATCATCCAGCACGCAATACTGACGGTAGCTACGCTCCATCTCCAGCGCCGCATTAGTCATTGCCTCACTGCGCCGGGCGTCAATAAGCGTTGTGCGATTGACCAGCGCCGCCTGATCGCTAAGTGCATTAAGGCTTTGCCAGGCTTGCCATGCCAGCACCAGCAGAGGAAGCAAAATGAGCAAGAATGCCAGCATGACTAATTGTCGTAATGAACGGGGAAAAACGGGCCAGCGTTTCAAGGTGTTACTCTCGTCAGACGCGAATAGCCTGATGCTAACCGAGGGGGAGTTCAGATACAACAAAGCCGGGAATTACCCGGCTTTGTTGTGGAATAAGGCGGTGCCTAACTCGACGTTTCGCCCGATGGTTGATATAGCTACGCTGATATCAGAAGTTGGACGGCAGGCACCTTGTTGTGCGTCATTCGAATTTTATGTAGCACGTCCCGAAGGGGCTGACATAAGTAGGTGAATGAGCCACTGGTTACTATTATGCAGTAACTGTGCCAATAAATAAAATAGTTTGATAACGTACTGATTCTACGTTGGTTTGATGGATTTATGGCTGCTTGACGATTTGTCTATAAATCAGCCACTGTGTCGCTCATAAGAGACAATTAAAGATAAAAGTATTAGTTTTAAATTAAATCAACAAGTTAAATGTCACCTATAAGCGACACGGCAAACCACCCGTTGTCGTGATTTACAGACACAAAAAAAGCTCCCGGATTTGGGAGCTGATAATAGTGGTTGACGTTTAATGCCGGATGCGGCGTTAACGCCTTATCCGGCCAACAAAATCAATGCGTTGCGAAAAATACTCGCAGCCTTACCCCAACTGCTTACGTGCATTGCGGAAAATGCGCATCCACGGACCATCTTCCCCCCAGTTTTCCGGATGCCAGGAGTTGCTGACAGTCCGGAAAACACGTTCCGGGTGCGGCATCATAATGGTGACACGACCGCTTTCGGTAGTGACCGCAGTGATACCGTTCGGGGAACCATTCGGGTTGGCCGGGTAGGTTTCAGTGACTTTGCCGAAGTTATCGACATAGCGCAGCGCCACCAGCCCTTTGCTTTCCAGTGCCGCCAGATGCGCCGCATCGCGCACTTCAACGCGCCCTTCACCGTGAGAAACGGCTATCGGCATCTGCGAACCAACCATCCCCTGCAGCAGCAACGACGGGCTTTGGGTCACTTCAACCAGGCTGAAACGCGCTTCAAAGCGATCGGATGTGTTACGCACAAAACGTGGCCACAGGTCACTACCAGGGATCAGTTCGCGCAGGTTGGACATCATCTGGCATCCGTTACATACCCCCAGCGCCAGCGTTTGCGGACGATGGAAGAAAGTTGCAAACTCATCGCGTACACGGTTGTTGAACAGAATAGACTTCGCCCAGCCTTCACCTGCGCCCAGCACGTCACCGTAGGAGAAACCGCCACACGCTACCAGGGCGTGGAAATCCTCCAGACCAGTTCGTCCAGCCAGCAGGTCGCTCATATGCACGTCGATAGCATCGAAGCCTGCACGATGGAAAGCTGCCGCCATCTCAACATGCGAGTTCACGCCCTGCTCACGCAGCACGGCAACTCTGGGGCGCGCGCCAGTGGCAATAAACGGTGCTGCCACATCTTCGTTGATATCGAACGACAGTTTCACATTCAGACCCGGATCGGCGTCGTTGGATTTCGCCTGATGTTCCTGATCGGCGCACTCCGGGTTGTCACGCAGGCGCTGCATCTGCCAGGTGGTTTCTGCCCACCAGACACGCAGCGTAGTACGGCTTTCGCTGAATACAGCCTGTCCGTTAGCGGTAATCACAAAACGGTCACCAGATACCGCCTGACCGACATAATGAACGCAATCAGCAAGGCCATGCTGTGCCAGTACGGCTTCGACCGCTTCACGGTCAGCGGCGCGCACCTGAATCACCGCCCCCAGTTCTTCGTTAAACAACGCAGCCAGGCGATCGTCGCCCAGAGAGGCGATATCCGCTTCAATGCCGCAATGACCGGCAAACGCCATTTCCGCCAGCGTCACCAGCAGGCCACCGTCAGAGCGGTCGTGGTACGCGAGCAGCTTACGCTGCGCAACCAGTGCCTGAATCGCGTCATAGAAACCTTTCAGTTGCGCGACGTCGCGCACATCAGCGGGTTTGTCGCCAAGCTGACGGTAAACCTGCGCCAGCGCCGTTGCGCCCAGCGCGTTATTGCCAAGGCCCAGATCAATGAGCAGCAGTGCGTTATCTTCGTTAGAAAGCTGCGGCGTAATGGTGTGACGTACATCTTCTACGCGGGCAAATGCAGAAATTACCAGCGACAGCGGCGACGTCATTTCGCGCTCTTCGCTACCTTCCTGCCAGCGGGTTTTCATCGACATGGAGTCTTTACCCACCGGGATCGTCAGGCCCAGCGCCGGACAAAGCTCTTCGCCCACGGCTTTAACGGCTTCATACAGGCCAGCATCTTCACCAGGATGACCTGCTGCCGCCATCCAGTTGGCGGAAAGTTTAATGCGTTTGATATCGCCAATCTGCGTAGCGGCGATGTTAGTTAACGCTTCACCGACCGCCAGACGGGCAGAAGCGGCGAAATCCAGCAGCGCAACCGGCGCACGTTCGCCAATCGCCATCGCTTCACCGTAGTAGCTGTCGAGGCTGGCGGTAGTGACCGCGCAGTTAGCGACCGGCACCTGCCACGGACCCACCATCTGATCGCGCGCCACCATACCGGTTACGGTACGGTCGCCAATGGTCACCAGGAAAGTTTTCTCCGCCACGGTCGGCAGATGCAGCACGCGTTTCACCGCATCAGCAATGGTGATCCCTTCACGGGCCAGGGCGTCGCCTTTCGCTTTCAGCGTTTGTACGTCGCGGGTCATCTTCGGCGTTTTGCCAAGCAGCACGTCCAGCGGCAGATCGATTGGCTGATTATCAAAATGGCGATCGTGCAGAGAAAGATGCAGTTCTTCGGTCGCTTCACCAATCACCGCGTATGGCGCGCGTTCACGCTTACACAGTTCGTCAAACAGCGGTAACTGATCGGCAGCAACCGCCAGCACGTAGCGTTCCTGGGATTCGTTACACCAGATTTCCAGCGGGCTCATGCCCGGTTCGTCGCTCAGGATATCGCGCAGTTCAAATTTACCGCCGCGTCCGCCGTCGCTCACCAGCTCCGGCATGGCGTTAGAAAGACCGCCTGCGCCAACGTCGTGGATAAACAGGATTGGGTTCGCATCGCCCAACTGCCAGCAACGGTCGATCACCTCCTGGCAGCGACGCTCCATCTCCGGGTTGTCGCGCTGGACGGAAGCAAAGTCGAGATCCGCATCAGACTGACCAGACGCCATAGAAGACGCCGCACCGCCGCCAAGACCGATGTTCATCGCCGGACCGCCGAGGACGACCAGCTTCGCACCAACGTTGATCTCACCTTTTTGTACGTGATCGGCGCGAATGTTGCCGATCCCACCCGCCAGCATGATCGGTTTGTGATAGCCGCGCAGCTCTTCGCCGTTGTGACTGTTTACTTTTTCTTCATAGGTACGGAAGTAGCCGTTCAGTGCCGGACGACCAAATTCGTTGTTAAATGCCGCGCCGCCTAATGGGCCTTCAGTCATGATGTCCAGCGCGGTGACAATGCGCTCCGGCTTACCGAAATCTTCTTCCCACGGCTGTTCGAAGCCCGGAATACGCAGGTTAGAAACGGAGAAACCGACCAGACCGGCTTTCGGCTTCGCACCGCGCCCGGTGGCGCCCTCATCACGTATTTCACCGCCAGAACCGGTCGCCGCCCCCGGCCACGGAGAAATCGCCGTCGGGTGGTTGTGGGTTTCCACTTTCATCAGAATATGCGCCGGTTCCTGATGGAAATCGTAGCGGCCCGTCTCGTGGTCGGCAAAATAGCGGCCCACTTCAGAGCCCTCCATCACTGCGGCGTTATCTTTATAAGCAGAGAGAACGTGATCCGGCGTGGTTTCGAAGGTGTTTTTGATCATCTTAAACAGCGATTTCGGCTGTTGTTTACCATCGATAATCCAGTCGGCGTTAAAAATCTTATGACGGCAGTGCTCAGAGTTCGCCTGGGCAAACATATAAAGCTCGATGTCGTTCGGGTTACGACCAAGCTTTGTGAAAGCATCTTGCAGATAGTCAATTTCATCGTCCGCCAGTGCCAGGCCGAGACGCAGGTTTGCGTCGATCAGCGCCTGACGTCCCTGCCCCAGTAAATCAACGCTGGTGACCGGAGTCGGTTGATGATGGGCAAACAGCTGCTCTGCATCATCTAAAGCGAAAAAGACCGTTTCCATCATGCGGTCGTGCAGTTCAGCGGTAACCTGCTGCCATTGTTCATTGTTCAGCGTACCGGCTTCTACATAGTAAGCAACGCCGCGCTCAAGGCGGTTTACCTGTTGCAGCCCGCAGTTATGAGCGATATCGGTCGCTTTTGAAGACCAGGGAGAGATGGTACCTGGACGCGGGGTCACCAGCAGTAATTTGCCTTCCGGGGCATGGCTGGCGAGTGCCGGGCCATATTTCAGCAGGCGTTCAAGTTGCGCGTACGCTTCTTCGTTTAACGGCGCATTGAGGTCAGCAAAATGGACATACTCGGCGTAAATGTTGTGAACCGGGAGCCTGGCAGCCTGAAAACGCGCCAGCAGTTTATTGATTCGGAATGCCGACAGTGCAGGCGAACCACGCAGAATTTCCATCATAAGTCTCTCGTCTTCTAAGCTTTCGGTGTACCCAAGGGGGGAAACGGGCGTCATTATAAAGAATCTGACGCGCTGACGAAACCGTTTGCGTGGAAATAAAATCACCATCGTGAATTAGCAACGCGTGCCGCCAACGGCTGTAATAAGTTGCCAACTGGCACAGGTTTACGCAAAATGCCGCTCATTGATGATTATACCTTTGTTTAGCATATCGTTTTTTCAAGCCAGGACACGAACGACACAGAGAATTAACTAATTGAAAAAATTAAAGATTAATTATCTGTTCATTGGCATTCTGGCACTGCTTCTCGCGGTAGCTCTCTGGCCATCTATTCCGTGGTTTGGTAAAGCCGACAACCGTATCGCCGCCATTCAAGCGCGGGGAGAATTGCGCGTGAGCACCATTCATACTCCCCTCACCTGGAATGAGATTAACGGTAAATCTTCCGGGCTGGATTATGAGTTGGCTAAACAATTTGCCGACTACCTCGGCGTGAAACTGAAAGTGACCGTACGGCAGAATATCAGCCAGTTGTTTGACGATCTCGACAACGGCGACGCCGACCTTCTGGCAGCCGGTCTGGTTTATAACAGTGAGCGGGTAAAAAATTATCAGCCTGGTCCAACCTATTATTCCGTTTCACAACAACTGGTTTACAAAGTGGGTCAATATCGCCCACGCACGCTGGGCAATTTGACGGCGGAACAGCTCTCCATCGCACCAGGACACGTCGTCGTTAACGATCTGCAAAGACTGAAAGAAACTAAGTTCCCGGATTTAAGCTGGAAGGTGGACGACAAAAAAGGCTCTGCAGAATTACTGGAAGATGTCATTGGAGGTAAGCTGGATTACACCATTGCTGATTCTGTCGCCATCAGCCTGTTTCAGCGAGTTCACCCGGAACTCGCCGTGGCGCTCGATATCACCGATGAACAACCCGTGACCTGGTTTAGCCAGTTAGATGACGATAATACCCTTTCCGCAGCTCTGCTCGACTTCTTCAACAAAATGAATGAGGACGGTACGCTGGCACGCATTGAAGAGAAATACCTGGGGCATGGCGATGATTTTGATTACGTCGATACGCGCACATTTTTACGCGCCGTCGATGCGGTTCTGCCACAATTAAAACCTTTGTTTGAAAAATACGCCGAGGAAATTGACTGGCGTTTGCTGGCGGCTATTGCTTATCAGGAATCACATTGGGACGCGCAAGCCACCTCACCGACCGGTGTGCGTGGAATGATGATGTTGACCAAAAATACCGCGCAAAGCCTGGGCATTACCGATCGTACCGATGCCGAACAAAGCATCAGCGGCGGCGCGCGTTATTTGCAGGATATGATGAGTAAAGTGCCGGAAAGCGTGCCAGAAAATGAACGGATTTGGTTTGCGCTCGCCGCTTACAATATGGGTTATGCGCATATGCTGGATGCTCGCGCCCTGACGGCAAAAACCAAAGGTAATCCTGACAGTTGGACCGATGTTAAACAACGTCTGCCTTTACTTAGCCAGAAACCCTATTACAGCAAGCTGACTTACGGTTATGCGCGGGGACATGAAGCTTACGCCTATGTCGAAAATATCCGTAAATATCAGATTAGTCTGGTGGGGTATCTGCAGGAGAAAGAAAAGCAGGCTACAGAAGCGGCGATGCAGTTGGCTCAGGATTATCCGGCGGTGTCACCAACAGAATTGAGTAAAGGAAAATTTCCTTTTCTCTCGTTTCTTTCACAGTCGTCATCTAATTATCTGACACACTCCCCTTCGCTGCTGTTTTCCAGGAAGGGAAGTGAAAAGAAACAAAATTAATCCGCAGAAGATTGTGCTTTTTTCTGCGCTTTAATTTCCTGACGACGCATGCGAAAGAAGTCGCTGAGTAGCGCTGCACACTCTTCCGCCAGTATCCCTTCTGTGATTTCCACCCGGTGATTCATCCCCGGATGGTGCAACACATCCATTAATGATCCGGCAGCGCCCGTTTTCGCATCTCGTGCACCAAAAACAACACGACCAATGCGGCTGTGAATCATCGCTCCGGCGCACATTACACACGGCTCCAGCGTGACATATAATGTTGCGTCGATCAGGCGATAATTTTGCATCACCAGACCGCCCTGACGCAGGGCCATGATTTCAGCGTGCGCGGTTGGATCATGCCGACCAATCGGACGATTCCAGCCTTCGCCGATTACCCGGTTGTTATGCACTAATACTGCGCCGACCGGTACTTCCCGCTCGTCCCAGGCACGCTTTGCCAGCGTCATGGCATGACGCATCCAGTATTCGTGACTAAATTCGACTTCAGACAAAAAGAAAACTCCGGTTATAAAAGCGCGGCGCATTATACACGTACGCTATGCTTTACTCTATTCCAGTTGCTGGAGTTCGCCGCGCGGAGTTACGCGCCAACGGTGCTGACAAAAATAGAGCAGCGGGTTGTCCTGATTACTGTCGCTGTAACCACTGTACAACCGCAGTGGCGTACCGATTTTGCGCTCCAGTTGCGCGACCTTCTCATGCCCGAGACAACGCATGGTCAACACCCAGCCGCCATAGCCTCGCTGGATTTGGCTGGCGATAAGATTAACCCGTGGTAGCCACGATGTATCAAAATAGACAGCCTCAACCAATGGCTGCGGAGAACCAGTTATCAACCAGATATCGGCATCGGAACTTAGCAGATAGGTAGTCAGGCGCTCTTGCACCAGCGGGAAAGCAGTAACATTGTCGCGAAACCAGTGCACAAAATCGGCTTGCAACGCCTGTAAACGCGCTTCGCGGTGACCAAAAGTACATCCCCACAATAGCAGACTCATCGGCCAGCGCGCGGCACGACCTTTTATCAATAATGCCATGGCAATAACCGGTAATAGCGGCAGGACAAGCAGTGTATTCAGTGGTTGGCGACGCAGTATGTAGCGCAGAAAACTACCGAACATATCCTGTTGATGCAATGTTCCATCTAAGTCAAAAAACACCACACGACGCTCGTGAGTTGCCAAACCATACTCCTCTGGACTGAAACATCCTGATTAATCATCGCTACTACATAGCCTAACAGATAGATCATCACTTTTCCGGCAACAATCTACCGTATAATGCTGAATGGAATTTTTAATTCATAGATCTTACAAACTATGGAATATAATATTCACTCGCTTGTGTCTCATATTGCCTGTTGTCGCCATTATTTCATCGCGAGGAAAGATATGAACGGCTTACTTCGTATTCGTCAGCGTTACCAGCAGCTTGCCCAGAGTGATAAAAAACTGGCGGACTATCTCCTGCTACAACCTGATTCGGCGCGCCATTTAAGTTCGCAGCAATTGGCCAACGAAGCCGGAGTCAGTCAATCCAGCGTAGTGAAATTCGCACAAAAACTCGGCTATAAAGGTTTTCCAGCCTTAAAACTGGCGTTAAGCGAAGCTCTGGCGAGCCAGCCGGAATCCCCTTCTGTCCCCATTCATAACCAAATTCGCGGTGATGATCCGTTGCGACTGGTGGGCGAAAAGCTCATAAAAGAAAACACGGCTGCCATGTATGCGACGCTGAACGTTAACAGTGAAGAGAAATTGCATGAATGCGTGGTGATGTTGCGTTCTGCGCGGCGGATTATTTTGACTGGCATTGGCGCTTCGGGTCTGGTAGCGCAAAACTTTGCCTGGAAACTGATGAAGATTGGTTTCAATGCTGCCGCAGAACGCGATATGCATGCGTTGCTCTCAACTGTACAGGCATCTTCACCGGACGACCTGTTATTAGCTATCTCTTACACTGGTGTACGACGTGAGTTAAATCTCGCGGCGGATGAGATGCTACGTGTGGGAGGAAAGGTGCTGGCAATTACCGGTTTCACGCCAAATGCTCTGCAACAACGTGCATCCCATTGCCTGTATACTATTGCCGAAGAACAGGCGACGAATAGTGCGTCGATCTCCGCTTGTCACGCCCAGGGAATGCTTACAGATTTGCTGTTCATTGCGCTAATCCAGCAGGATCTCGAACTGGCGCCTGAGCGCATTCGCCACAGCGAGGCACTGGTGAAAAAACTGGTTTGAGTAAAGAATGCGCGTATAATGCCCGCCCGGTTTGTGTTGTTTTGAGAGTTTCCTTATGGCGCTGTTAATCACTAAAAAATGCATCAATTGTGATATGTGTGAACCTGAATGCCCGAATGAGGCGATTTCGATGGGTGATCATATTTACGAGATTAACAGCGATAAGTGTACTGAATGCGTAGGTCACTACGAAACGCCAACCTGCCAGAAGGTGTGCCCGATCCCTAATACCATTGTGAAAGATCCGGCGCATGTCGAGACAGAAGAGCAGTTGTGGGATAAATTTGTGCTGATGCATCACGCGGATAAAATTTAATATCCTGCTTCAGGAGCAGGGTATTGCTTATTTACCCGAATAAAACCGAAAGTGTTATATTTATTTCCATGACGTCATTAATAAATATATTCATTAAATGAATTTCTATAATATCTACGCAGACATTTACTTCTAATTATTAAAGGCGCGCCTGGCTGGTTAACCTGACGCGCCTTAAGTACGTTTCCTGGTGTTACAAGAACAGAAGGATCAGCTGTAAAACAGCAATGACGACTTTAATGACCCGTTTAATCAGGTATCGACAATCAGTCATTCGTTTTTCCTTAAACAAGGAATGCAGCCGCTCAGATTAGCCCTTACATCTCCCCAAAGCTGAACGTGCGAGTTATTGAGGGTGCATGCTGCACTCCACACCAGAGCTTTGACGACACCACTCGTTTCAATGGGGGAATTCAGTGGCATGGTGTAAAGCACAGCAAAATTTCCAATAACGAAGCTAATTTTAATGTACTTACAAATTGGCGGTCACGTTAATCTTGCCATCAATATCGATTTATTCGTCAAGGCTCGAGTTTTTATACTAAAGATTGCAAGTTGCTTGTAAAAGATAACCACACTGATCCATAATCGCTCTCATTGAGGGTGCGTGCTGCACAAAATTAAAGTTGTAAAGTAAAACCCCCGTTCCTTACCAGTTCGGGGGTTTTATTTTTTAAAGAGAACGGTATTATTTTTAACTTTCAATAATTACCGTGGCACAAGCATAGTGGCGCTCATCTGCCAGCGTCACATGCATATGCGCGACGCCCAACTTTTCTGCCAGTTTTAACGCCTCGCCCCACAACCGTAGTCTTGGCTTGCCGAGCTCATCGTTAAACACTTCAAACTGATTAAACGCCAGACCATTGCGGATCCCGGTGCCAAACGCTTTTGCTGCCGCTTCTTTCACAGCAAAACGCTTCGCCAGAAAACGCACTGGCTGTTGGTGCGTTTTCCAGATTTCCCATTCGTTATCGCTTAATACGCGGCGTGCCAGGCGCTCACCAGATCGGGCGATCACCGCTTCAATGCGAGCGATCTCCACGATATCGGTGCCTAAACCTAATATTGCCATTAGCCACGCGCTTCCAGCATCAGACGCTTCATTTCTGCCACCGCATCTTTCAGCCCGGTCATCACCGCTCGTCCGATAATGGCATGACCGATATTCAGTTCATGCATCTCAGGGATGGCGGCAATGGCTTTCACGTTGTGATAGGTCAGACCGTGACCGGCGTTAACTTTCAGACCGAGACTTGCAGCAAAGGTTGCTGCTTTGGCAATGCGTGCCAACTCTTGCGCCTGTTCAGCTTCAGTTTTGGCATCGGCATAACAACCGGTGTGGATCTCGATAAACGGGGCGCCTACGTCTGCTGCAGCTTTGATTTGCTCTTCGTCGGCATCAATGAAAAGAGAAACCTGAATCCCGGCATCCGCCAGACGTTTACAGGCATCGCGCATTTTGTCACGCTGACCGGCTACGTCCAGGCCACCTTCGGTTGTCACTTCCTGGCGCTTTTCTGGTACCAGGCAGCAAAAATGAGGCTTAGTCTCAACGGCAATCGCCAACATCTCTTCAGTCACCGCCATCTCCAGATTCATGCGGGTATCCAGCGTCTGACGCAGGATGCGCACGTCGCGGTCAGTAATGTGGCGACGATCTTCACGCAAATGCACGGTAATGCCATCCGCGCCAGCCTGCTCGGCAATAAACGCGGCCTGCACCGGGTCGGGGTAGGCAGTACCACGTGCATTCCGCAGTGTTGCGATATGGTCAATGTTGACGCCCAACAGTAATTCAGCCATGACAATCCTCATCAGTCATTATGTGTTTGCACTGTTCGCTTAGGTATAAACTGCCGGAACAGTTCCCTGCTCTTTAATGGTTTACCGCCAAGATACGGCTTAAGCGCCATGCGGGTAAAGCGTTTCGCGGCACGCAATGTGTCTGCATCAGGAAATTCCCGCGCGTGTAACGCTTTCAACTGCCTTCCGGTGAAGGTTTTGTTGTCGATAACTACACTGGCGATAAAGCCTTTTTCTTCGCGATAACGATACGTCATGGTGTCATCCACCGGTTCGCCGCTACCTGCGCAATGGGTAAAATTAACGCCATAACCCAGATGCCCGAGCAATGCCAGCTCAAAGCGACGCAAGGCCGGTTCCGGTGTGCCTGTGGCTCCAGCCAGAGACTGGATGCAGTGTAAGTAATCGAAAAAGAGTTCCGAGAAGCGCGTCTCGTATTCCAGCACGCGAGAGAGAAGTTCGTTGATGTACAGACCGCTGTAAAGCGTGATACCGCTTAATGGTAGCGCCAATGAGACAGCTTCAGCACTGCGCAGCGTTTTGACTTCACCGCGCCCACCGAAGCGTAGCAAGAGAGGGGTGAAAGGCTGTAATGCACCTTTCAGAGTTGAGCGTTTAGAGCGTGCGCCTTTGGCAACCAGGCGCACGCGACCCGATTCCTCCGTGAAGACGTCCAGCATCAGACTGGTTTCGCTCCACGGGCGACTATGCAGGACAAATGCGCGCTGCCAGCCTTCCATCATACTCGTCGCCTTTCAAGTTGCAGGTGCCCTGGCTGCACCCGTTCACCCTGGTCACTTACTTTAGTAAGCTCCCAGGGATTCACGGTCTTGCCGCCTTCCTGCACCTCGAAAGTCATAGAGTATGCTAATTAAAGATCGTCAACGTAACCGAGACTGCGCAACGCGCGTTCGTCGTCGGCCCAACCAGATTTCACTTTCACCCACAGCTCAAGGTGGACAGGCGCTTCGAACATTTCTTGCATGTCTTTACGCGCTTCAATACCGATGGTTTTAATCTTGGCCCCTTTGTTGCCGATGACCATCTTCTTCTGCCCTTCGCGCTCAACGAGAATCAAACCGTTGATGTCGTAACCACCACGTTCATTGGTGACAAAACGTTCGATCTCCACGGTCACGGAGTACGGCAGTTCTGCTCCGAGGAAACGCATCAGTTTTTCACGGATGATTTCAGAGGCCATAAACCGCTGTGAACGGTCGGTGATGTAATCTTCCGGGAAGTGATGCGTCGCTTCCGGCAGGTGTTTGCGCACGATTGCCGCGATAGTGTCAACGTTAAGTCCGGTTTCGGCGGAGATTGGCACGATATCGAGGAAATTCATCTGGCTTGCAAGGAACTGCAGGTGCGGCAGCAGATCGGCTTTTTCCTGCACGTTATCCACTTTGTTCACCGCGAGGATCACCGGCGCTTTACCGTCACGCAACTTGTTGAGCACCATTTCATCGTCCGGCGTCCAACGGGTGCCTTCAACGACAAAAATCACCAGCTCAACGTCGCCAATGGAGCTGCTCGCCGCTTTGTTCATCAGGCGGTTAATAGCACGCTTCTCTTCCATATGCAGGCCCGGGGTATCGACGTAGATCGCCTGATACGCGCCTTCAGTATGGATACCCACAATGCGGTGACGAGTTGTCTGCGCTTTGCGGGAAGTGATGGAGATTTTCTGCCCCAACAGTTTGTTCAGCAGCGTGGATTTGCCAACGTTCGGACGTCCGACGATGGCAATAAATCCGCAGTAACTTTTATCGATGCTCATTCCAGCTCCAGTTTTTTCAACGCCTGTTCGGCGGCAGCCTGCTCAGCCTTACGACGGCTTGAACCTGTGCCAACCACCGGTTCACTCAGGCCGCTGACCTGGCAGTGGATTGTAAATTCCTGATCGTGCGCTTCGCCACGGACCTGAACTACAAGATAGGTTGGCAGCGGCAGATGGCGCCCCTGCAAATATTCTTGCAAGCGCGTTTTCGGATCTTTTTGTTTATCGCCTGGGCTA
Source organism: Escherichia whittamii (assembly GCF_014836715.1). Classification (GTDB taxonomy): domain Bacteria; phylum Pseudomonadota; class Gammaproteobacteria; order Enterobacterales; family Enterobacteriaceae; genus Escherichia; species Escherichia whittamii. The sequence continues at coordinate 22,398 of NZ_JACSQI010000010.1, read as the reverse complement.
ATTTCGTCCAGACGGGTTTGATACCAGTTAAGGATTAACTTCTCGACGGTTTGAATATCACTGTCGAGGAATACGCCGCCAATTAATGCTTCGACGGTGTCGGCGAGAATTGACTCGCGACGAAATCCACCGCTTTTAAGTTCACCCGGCCCTAAACGCAAGCACTCGCCTAACTCAAATTCGCGTGCCAGTTCTGCCAGCGTATTGCCACGGACCAGCGTGGCACGCATCCGGCTCATATCGCCTTCATCCACACGAGGGAAACGGTGATACAGCGCATTGGCGATAACGTAGCTCAAGATTGAGTCGCCTAAAAATTCTAAACGCTCGTTATGTTTGCTGCTGGCGCTGCGGTGAGTTAATGCCTGCTGCAGCAGTTCCTGATGATTAAAAGTGTAGCCCAGCTTCCGTTGAAGCCGATTAATTACGATGGGGTTCATGCGATACCAATAAATAAATGCGTCAACAATTCAGCACACGAAACAGACCTGATACACATAGGCTCTGTTAACCGCTTTGTTGCGGATTCATTACGCCATATGTGGAAATCAACGCTGTTTCGTGTGCCGTGGCAACCAGAAGGCGCCAACCTTAAACTTCGGGGGAATATTCTATACACAACGATAAGGGATGTCGTTAGCCTGGGGAGATTTATCTCATAAATAATTCACGTTGCCGCCAGAATGACGACAACGTGAACGAGAAACAGCAATTAATGGATGCCACCGATGCGACTTAAGCGCACACCTGTCGGCCATTCACCTTCTTGCTTATCGAAACTCATCCAGATAGCCGTTGCCCGACCGACCAGATTCGCTTCCGGCACAAAGCCCCAGTAACGGCTGTCCGCGCTGTTATCGCGGTTGTCACCCATCATGAAATATTGACCCGGCGGAACAATCCAGGTTGCCAGTTGCTGCCCTGGCTGCTGGTAATACATCCCTACCTGATCCTGGGCGATGGGTACAGTCAGGATACGATGCGTTACATCGCCCAGCGTCTCTTTACGTTCAGAAAGACGAATACCATTTTCTTTAGTTTCGTTTTTCGGCACTTCAAAGAAGCCACTGGTCGCTTCCCCGCCGTTACGACGCGAGAAGGTCTGTACGAAATCGCTCGGTTCAACGTTGGAATAAGTTACTGGTAGCGCGTTTTCACACGCCTGACCGGAACTGCATCCTGGTTGAATGGTCACTTCTTTCGCCACCGGATCATAAGTGACTTTATCGCCCGGTAAACCTACCGCTCGCTTGATATAATCAAGCTTCGGATCTTCCGGGTATTTGAAGACCACGATATCGCCACGTTTCGGATGACCGGTTTCGATCAATGTTTTCTGGTAAATAGGATCTTTAATGCCGTAAGCAAATTTCTCTACCAGAATGAAGTCACCGATTAATAGAGTCGGCATCATCGAACCTGACGGGATCTGGAACGGTTCATAAATAAATGAACGCACAATCAATACGATAGCCAGCACCGGAAATACAGAAGCCCCGGTTTCCAGCCAGCCTGGCTTCGGCGCAACCTTTTTCAGGGTTGCTTTATCCAGTGAATCCCCGGCAGCCGCTTGCGCCGCTGCCTGACGTTCCCGTCGTTTAGGTGCGAAAAAGAATTTATCCACGCACCATAAAATGCCCGTCACCAGTGTGGCAATCACCAGAATCAGGGCAAACATATTCGCCATGCCAACTCCTAAGGGTTATTTGTTGTCTTTGCCGACGTGCAGAATGGCAAGGAACGCTTCTTGCGGCAGCTCGACGTTACCTATCTGCTTCATACGTTTCTTACCTTCTTTCTGCTTCTGCAGCAGCTTTTTCTTACGGCTAATATCACCACCATAGCATTTAGCCAGTACGTTTTTACGCAGCTGCTTCACGGTGGAACGCGCAATGATGTGCGTACCAATCGCTGCCTGAATAGCGATATCAAACTGCTGGCGTGGGATCAGATCTTTCATCTTCTCCACCAGCTCGCGACCACGATTTTGCGAATTATCACGGTGGGTGATCAATGCCAGCGCATCAACACGTTCACCGTTGATTAAGACGTCAACACGCACCATGTCAGAAGCCTGGAAGCGTTTGAAGTTGTAATCCAAAGACGCATAGCCACGCGAGGTTGATTTCAGTCGGTCGAAGAAATCAAGCACCACTTCCGCCATCGGGATCTCGTACGTCAGCGCTACCTGGTTTCCGTGATAGACCATGTTGGTCTGTACACCGCGTTTTTCCACGCACAGGGTAATGACGTTACCGAGATACGCTTGCGGCAGCAGCATGTGACACTCTGCAATCGGCTCGCGCAGTTCGTAGATGTTATTTACCGCTGGCAGCTTGGATGGGCTGTCGACGTAGATAACTTCTTTTGCCGTAGTTTCAACTTCATACACTACTGTCGGTGCTGTGGTAATCAGGTCCAGATCGTATTCACGTTCCAGACGTTCCTGAATGATCTCCATGTGCAGCAGGCCGAGGAAGCCGCAGCGGAAACCAAAGCCCAGCGCCGTAGAGCTTTCTGGCTCATAGAACAGTGAGGCGTCGTTCAGGCTGAGTTTGCCCAACGCGTCACGGAAGGCTTCATAGTCGTCGGAACTTACCGGGAACAAGCCCGCATAAACCTGCGGTTTAACTTTCTTAAACCCAGGCAACGCTTTTTCTGCCGGATTACGCGCCAGCGTTAAGGTATCGCCTACCGGTGCGCCGTGGATGTCTTTGATCGCACACACCAGCCAACCTACTTCGCCGCATTTCAGTTCAGTACGATCAACCTGTTTCGGCGTGAAGATCCCCAGGCGGTCGGCGTTATAGGTCTGCCCGGTGCTCATAACTTTCACTTTGTCGCCCTTACGCAGGGTGCCGTTTTTAATACGGATAAGTGAAACCACGCCCAGGTAGTTATCGAACCAGGAGTCGATAATCAGCGCCTGTAACGGACCTTCTGGATCGCCTTCCGGCGGTGGAATGTCGCGCACCAGACGTTCGAGAACGTCCTGCACGCCAACGCCGGTTTTCGCTGAACAGCGCACCGCGTCGGTGGCATCGATGCCAACAATATCTTCAATTTCTTCCGCCACGCGTTCAGGATCGGCTGCCGGTAAGTCAATCTTGTTCAGTACCGGCACCACTTCGAGATCCATCTCCATCGCGGTGTAGCAGTTCGCCAGAGTTTGCGCTTCTACGCCCTGCCCGGCGTCGACCACCAGCAATGCGCCTTCGCAGGCGGCCAGAGAACGGGAAACTTCATAGGAGAAGTCAACGTGGCCTGGAGTGTCGATAAAGTTAAGCTGATAGGTTTCGCCGTCAGACGCTTTGTAGTCCAGCGTCACGCTCTGCGCTTTGATGGTGATGCCACGCTCACGCTCAAGATCCATGGAATCGAGAACCTGCGCCTCCATTTCACGGTCAGACAGGCCACCGCAGATCTGGATAATACGGTCAGACAGCGTCGATTTACCGTGGTCAATGTGAGCAATGATCGAAAAGTTACGTATATTCTTCATAAAGTATGATTATTGTGCCTTAATGCCCGGTTAACCAGGCTTTTAGAAGTCGCTGTTCTGAGCTTAACGTCTGTATTAATAGAAAGGCCGCATTCTACACTACAACATTGAGGCGAGGAAATGTTCATACCGTATGGATTGTAGTATCTGGAAACGTCCTCGCATTTGTTATGCAAAATGCGACAAAGCCAGTGAAATCACTGGCTCGCGTCTTCCGAAGATGTTTCAAACCGCACAAGGCCTGGCGGCAATGCCACGCTTAAAATGATCGGTTGCCATTCAGCCCGGGCAGCAAACTTTCGCGAGTAGCCGCGCGCAATCAGGAATCCACCAACGCCACCAAGAATTGCGCCGCATAACGCCGCAATGTCTGAAGCAAAGAGTAGCTGAAATAACGAAGCAACAAGGAACAATCCCACCAGCGGCGACATATAAACCAGCAATGCGGAACTAAGCAGGCTACCTTCAGCGATTCCTAATTCCACTTTTTGCCCCGGCACTAACGGTTCATCACAGGGTACGACGATGGTATGTGTGGTTTGCGGACCAAGTTTATTCAACACGCGGCTGCCGCAGCCAGCACGGGAAGCGCAGCTGCTGCATGAGGCTTTGACATCACAACTGACCAGCGCCTGCCCGTTTTGCCAGGAGACGACAGTAGCCCACTCTTTGATCATTGCGCGGCCCCGAACTTAATGTTCTCGGCGATGCGTTTCGCCGTTTGCGGCGGTAGTTCACCAACAATAGTGATTTCCGCGTTGTCACGTATGCTGGTGCTGACTGTTCGGCGTCCGGTTCGCAACATCTGATCGGTGCTCGACGGCGTCGCGCGGTTAACGTTTACCGAGAAGCTGAACAACCCGTCAGAATAGAGACGTGATTCGATGGGCATATTGTCCATCGTGGGCAACGGGCGTCGGCTACTGGAGACTTCGCTAAACCCCTGCGGTAACCAGGTTGGAGTCCAGTTGAATTTGGCTTTTTCACCTACAGGAACAGAAAGCAGTGGCGGCAAGTTCGCCTTCGCCAGCGTCTGCATACTGCTGCTGATATCCTGATTGACGTTAAAAGCAATCACGCGAAATTGTTCCAGCGTTTCGCCATCGCGATCAAGGAGATCAACCCGCATCGGTAATTTCGATTCGGTGTCCATCCACACAATGTAGCTGTAGCGTGTACCATCACGGGCGACTACGCGAATGACTTCGCAAAGACGATCAGCAATACGAGTGCGTCCCACGGAGATAAAGTCGTAGTAAGGAGAAAGGCGTTTGAAATCGGTATAGATGAGCGATGGCAGAGAATCAACAATGTAATCGCCATTAAGAGTAAACGGTTCAAGGCCCGGCTCAAAGTAGCTGATTTCATTGCCGCGCTGTACCACTTCCCGGCGCGGGCCATCCATTTGCAACAACTGTGCAAGCGGACGGTTATCGAGGCGTGCATGTCGATAACGCAGAGACTCAACACCTTGTTTATTGATGCTGATGAATGACAGCTCGTAATTCAGTGACTGACTAGCCAGGTTCATCTGCTGTAATAACGCCCCGGACGCGGGAGTGGCCGAGGCGTTAGCAGAGAATAACAGGCTACCTGTCACTAATGACATGGCAAACCAAAGTTGCTTCATTACTGCGATTGCGTTCCTAAAGTTTGAATTCCTGGCACCTGTACAGCGGCTTGCTGTGTCTGGGCCTGCTCAAACTGAAGCTGTTCGGAGTGGAGTCGACGTTGCAGTTCGTAATCCTGCAACATGGCATTAATGCGACGACGCTGCTCCTGTACCTGTTGCTGCTGACCATTGCTCGCGGTCGTCGCTTCAGAAGGTCCCCCCAGGCTTACCGGGCTGGCTTTACCCATCATCGGCAGAGTATTAAATACCGGTGTTTCGGGCTGCTGGGACGTTTCAGATTGTCCATTATAGTGCTGGACGCCAACGATAACTGCAAGCGATACACATGCCGCTACGCCCATTTGGGTAAGCTGTGCCGCCCACGGACGTACTTTCTGCCAGAATGGCATTTTCTGCCATTGATGCGGTGCAGGCTGGGCCTCTGGGATCAATATCGTCGGTTGACGAACTGGCTCTTCTTCAATGGCGGCCATCACGCGTGATGAGATATCGAAATGAAGCAACTCAGGAGTATCACCCCGCATAGAGTCACGGATTAAGTGATAGCTTTCCCAGGTTTTCTGCATTTCCGGGTTGTGAGCCAGTTCGTTAAGCAGCTCACTATCCAGCGTTTCGCCATCCATTAAAGCGGAAAGTTGTTCTTTCTGCATGCCTAATACCCTTATCCAGTATCCCGCTATCGTCAACGCCTGATAAGCGGTTGAACTTTATTATCAATAGCTTCCCTCGCTCGGAAGATACGTGAACGCACCGTACCTACCGGACAATCCATGATAGCGGCTATCTCTTCATAGCTCAGGCCATCCAACTCCCGCAAGGTTATTGCCATGCGTAAATCTTCCGGGAGGGACTCAATAGTTCGGAAAACTATCTGTCTCAGTTCTTCTGACAACATTAAGTTCTCAGGGTTCGAAATTTCTTTCAGCGCGCCGCCACTTTCGAAGTTTTCTGCTTCAATGGCATCCACATCACTGGAAGGTGGACGACGCCCCTGAGCAACCAGGTAATTTTTCGCTGTATTGACAGCTATCCGATACAGCCATGTATAAAAAGCACTATCTCCCCGGAACGAATCCAGCGCACGATAGGCTTTAATAAAAGCTTCTTGTACCACATCGGGAACATCACCCGACGGCACATAGCGGGAAACCAGACTCGCCACTTTATGCTGATAGCGCACTACCAGTAAGTTAAAAGCTTTCTGATCTCCCTTCTGGACCCGTTCAACCAGGACCTGGTCCGTTAACTGCTCGCTCATCCGAGGTAAAGTCTCCCCAAACCAAATTTCCACGCGCTATCGAAACGCCACTCCATTAGCTGCAATTTGAGCAAGCAAAAGGTTAGAGTGTCTCGTTTTTGTAAAGTTCCGTAACGCATCTGTTTTTGTTTGTCATGCTGTAGACGGATCATTATCTATCATTATAAGTCTACAGAATCTGAACATCGCATTATCTGTGTAGAAATGCCCATTTAACTGCCTGAAGAGTACCCCAACGGCCTTTTTATTTCACCACCTAATCCTCCGCCAGCAAGCAACTTCTCTTTTTTCCACCGCCCAGGATCTTCCTGTTTAGCCATTGTAACAAATATTAAAATAACAGGTGTTTAATTACACAATGTGCTGCTATGATGACCAAATCGTGTTTAGTAAATTAAACAAACAAAATGAATACTCTTCCTGAACATTCTTGCGATGTGTTGATTATCGGTAGCGGCGCAGCCGGGCTTTCACTGGCACTACGTCTGGCTGACCAGCATCGGATCATCGTTCTTAGCAAAGGCCCGGTAACGGAAGGCTCAACATTTTATGCCCAGGGCGGAATCGCCGCCGTGTTTGATGAAACTGACAGCATTGACTCGCATGTGGAAGACACATTGATTGCTGGCGCCGGAATTTGCGATCGCCATGCGGTTGAGTTTGTCGCCAGCAACGCGCGTTCCTGCGTGCAATGGCTAATTGATCAGGGAGTGTTGTTTGATACCCACGTCCAGCCAAATGGCGAAGAGAGCTATCATCTGACCCGTGAAGGTGGGCATAGTCACCGTCGTATTCTTCATGCTGCCGACGCCACCGGTAGAGAAGTAGAAACCACGCTGGTGAGCAAGGCGCAGAACCATCCGAATATTCATGTGCTGGAACGCAGCAATGCGGTTGATCTGATTGTTTCTGACAAGATTGGTTTGCCTGGAACGCGAAGGGTTGTCGGCGCGTGGGTTTGGAACCGTAATAAAGAAACAGTGGAAACTTGCCACGCCAAAGCAGTGGTGCTGGCAACTGGCGGCGCGTCGAAGGTTTATCAGTACACCACCAATCCGGATATTTCCTCTGGTGATGGTATTGCCATGGCCTGGCGTGCTGGTTGCCGGGTCGCCAATCTCGAATTTAATCAGTTTCACCCTACCGCGCTGTACCATCCACAGGCACGGAATTTCCTGTTAACGGAAGCCTTACGCGGCGAAGGAGCTTATTTGAAACGCCCGGACGGCACACGTTTTATGCCTGATTTTGATGATCGCGGCGAACTGGCCCCGCGCGATATTGTCGCCCGCGCCATTGACCATGAGATGAAACGCCTCGGCGCGGATTGTATGTTCCTTGATATCAGCCATAAGCCCGCCGAATTTATTCGCCAGCATTTCCCGATGATCTATGAAAAGTTGTTGGGGCTGGGTATTGATCTCACGAAAGAACCGGTGCCGATTGTGCCTGCTGCGCACTATACCTGCGGCGGTGTAATGGTTGATAATCATGGACGCACGGATGTTGATGGCCTGTATGCCATTGGAGAAGTGAGTTATACAGGATTACATGGTGCTAACCGCATGGCCTCTAACTCCTTGCTGGAGTGTCTGGTCTATGGCTGGTCGGCGGCGGAAGATATCACAAAACGTATGCCTTATGCGCGCGGCGTCAGCAGCCTGCCACCCTGGGATGAAAGCCGCGTTGAGAATCCTGATGAACTGGTGGTGATTCAACATAACTGGCACGAGTTACGCTTGTTTATGTGGGATTACGTAGGCATTGTGCGCACAACAAAACGTCTTGAGCGCGCCCTGCGGCGTATCAATATGTTGCAACAGGAAATAGACGAATATTACGCCCACTTCCGCGTGTCGAATAATTTGCTGGAACTGCGTAATCTGGTGCAGGTTGCCGAGTTGATTGTTCGCTGTTCAATGATGCGCAAGGAGAGTCGGGGGTTGCATTTCACGCTGGATTACCCGGAGCTACTCACGCATTCCGGTCCGTCGATTCTCACCCCCGTCAATCATTACATAAATAGATAAAAGGCCTGGGTCAGCGCCGTATACGCTTCAGAATAGTTCTGGTCTGGCCCACGAATGACTAAGCGATCGCAAAAGCACTCCCCCGCCAGTGGGGAGAATGCCAGCAGCACCCGGTGCGGCAATCGTGCTTCGTTTTCTGCCACATCCGTTCGCAAACGTAAATGCCACCCCATACTTAATGCCAGCTCAGTAAAACTATTACCGATTTGCTCTGGCAGCACCACGCAGAAAAATCCCTCTTCGGTAATGCATTCTGCCGCGCAGGTCAGCAAGGATTGATGATCCAGCGTGGTGGTATAGCGCGCCTGTTCCCGCTGCGGTGTCGCACACTCCACTCCCTGCTCATAATAGGGCGGGTTGCTGATGATTAAATCAAAGCGCGTTGTCTGCTGTGTTATCCACTGCTGAATATCCGCCGTATGGACGTTAATCCGCTCTGCCCACGGGGACTGAGCGAAATTTTCCCGCGCCTGGGCAGCCGCTTCGTTTTCAATTTCAACCGCATCGATTATCACGCTGTCATCGGTGCGCTGCGCCAGCATCAAAGCCAATAAGCCGCTACCGCTGCCGATATCAAGGCAGCGTTTTACCCCAGCCACAGGAGCCCATGCGCCAAGCAAAATACCATCCGTTCCCACTTTCATTGCACAGCGATCATGTGCGACAAAAAACTGTTTAAAAGTAAATCCATTACGACGAAGCACGGATGTAGACTGTGACATGAAAATAAAACCTTGCTGAAAAAACGGCGATAGCACCGGGTAAGAACAATACCTGAGAAGTGATATCCATACAAACAGATGAAGATTGCAGCCGTAACGTCTATAATCAGCGCCCCACACAGAGGTAGAACATGACTGTAACGACTTTTTCCGAACTTGAACTCGACGAAAGCCTGCTGGAAGCCCTCCAGGATAAAGGTTTCACTCGCCCGACCGCCATTCAGGCTGCCGCCATTCCGCCTGCGCTCGATGGCCGTGATGTACTCGGTTCTGCGCCGACAGGCACCGGTAAAACGGCGGCGTATCTGCTGCCAGCGTTGCAGCACCTGCTCGATTTCCCACGTAAGAAATCCGGTCCACCGCGTATTTTGATCCTCACCCCAACTCGCGAACTGGCGATGCAGGTGGCCGATCATGCCCGCGAACTGGCGAAACATACGCATCTCGATATCGCCACTATCACCGGCGGCGTGGCCTATATGAACCACGCAGAAGTGTTCAGCGAAAACCAGGACATCGTGGTCGCCACGACCGGACGTCTGCTGCAATACATAAAAGAAGAGAATTTCGATTGCCGCGCGGTTGAAACGCTGATCCTCGACGAAGCGGACCGTATGCTGGATATGGGCTTCGCTCAGGATATCGAACATATTGCTGGCGAAACGCGCTGGCGTAAACAGACCCTGCTCTTCTCCGCAACGCTGGAAGGCGATGCGATTCAGGATTTTGCCGAGCGTCTGCTGGAAGATCCGGTGGAAGTTTCTGCTAATCCTTCCACTCGTGAGCGCAAAAAGATCCATCAGTGGTATTACCGCGCCGATGATCTTGAGCATAAAACCGCGTTGCTGGTGCATCTGTTAAAACAGCCTGAAGCGACTCGCTCAATCGTATTTGTGCGTAAGCGTGAGCGTGTGCATGAACTGGCAAACTGGCTGCGCGAAGCGGGCATCAACAACTGCTATCTCGAAGGTGAGATGGTACAAGGCAAGCGTAATGAAGCGATTAAACGTCTGACCGAAGGTCGCGTTAACGTGCTGGTTGCTACCGACGTTGCTGCACGCGGTATCGACATTCCGGATGTCAGCCACGTCTTTAACTTCGATATGCCGCGCAGTGGCGATACTTATTTGCACCGTATCGGGCGTACCGCTCGCGCTGGCCGTAAAGGCACTGCGATTTCGCTGGTTGAAGCTCATGACCATCTACTGCTGGGCAAAGTTGGCCGTTACATTGAAGAGCCGATTAAAGCTCGCGTAATTGATGAGTTACGCCCGAAAACGCGTGCGCCAAGCGAGAAACAGACTGGCAAGCCATCTAAGAAAGTACTGGCGAAACGTGCCGAGAAGAAAAAGGCTAAAGAGAAAGAGAAGCCGCGGGTGAAAAAACGCCATCGCGATACCAAAAATATTGGTAAGCGCCGCAAACCAAGCGGAACGGGCGTGCCGCCGCAAACGACAGAAGAGTAATCATAATGCCGGGCTTAATCCCGGCATTATTTTTATAACGGCAAAAAACACTCTTCAACACACTGAATAAAAGTGTGCATCGCCGGGCTAACCGCTTTTCCGGCATGGTGTGCGCACATTGCTGTAATGGTCTGCGACGGTTCACCGAAGGGCAATTCAATTAATTCACCGCTTTCAAGCTCTTTTGCCACCGCAAAGCGTGGCAAGTAGCTGACACCGATATTTGCCGCAACACAACGCTTGATACTTTCGATGCTTATAAGCTCAATGGTGTTTTCCACCGTGATGCGCCGCTGGCGCAGCGTGCTTTCAAAGATCTGCCGGAAGACACATTGCGGTTCGTTGATAATAAAGCTACAGACGTTATGCCTACCCGGCTCAGTAAAATCAACATCTGCAACTTGCGGTGAAGCCACCAGCACCAGCGATTGTTCACCCAACTCACGTCGGTTCAGTGCATCATCATTCCCTACGCGATAAAAGACGCCGACGTCTGCCTCATCATTCAGTAGTGCATCACGGATCACATAACAGTTCAGCGACTGCAATGATAAACGCACTTTTGGCGCTCGTTGTCGAAAACGCTGCAACACTTGCGGCATACGGTAAGAGAGTAACGTTTCCCCCGAAACAACGCGCAGTTCTCCGTCCGGATCAGACTCTTTTTTGGCAGCTTCGCGAAGCGTTTCCATCACTCTGGTGAGTTCATAAATGTGCGGCAGCAGCTTTTTTCCTTCGCGAGTGAGGCACATCCGTCGACCAATTTTCTCAAACAACTGGACCGAAAACTCCTGTTCAAGCTGCTGAATATGAAAGGTAACCGTCGACTGTGTGCAGCACAATTTTTGCGAAGCACGCAAAAAGGAACCCTCTTCCACCACGGTTTTTAGGGTAATAAAACGGCGCAGATCCATAATCCCAAACCTATCGAAAATATCGAATTTAGAATGTGAAAACATTCATTTTTTTAAATGTTTTGTGTCGGGTACTGTCTACTAAAACAGAGGAGATAACAAGTGACACCGACCCTTTTAAGTGCTTTTTGGACCTACACACTGATTACTGCCCTTACACCAGGACCAAACAATATTCTCGCCCTTAGTTCTGCCACGTCGCATGGGTTTCGTCAGAGTACCCGCGTACTGGCAGGGATGAGTCTGGGATTTTTAATCGTCATGCTGCTGTGTGCGGGAATTTCGTTTTCACTGGCTGTTATCGACCCGGCAGCAGTGCATCTGTTAAGTTGGGCGGGGGCGGCATATATTGTCTGGCTGGCGTGGAAAATCGCTACCAGCCCAACAAAGGAAGACGGGCTACAGGCAAAACCGATCAGCTTTTGGGCAAGCTTTGCGCTACAGTTTGTGAACGTCAAAATCATTTTGTACGGCATTACGGCACTATCGACATTTGTCCTGCCGCAAACGCAGGCGTTAAGCTGGGTAGTTGGCGTCAGCGTTTTGCTGGCAATGATTGGGACGTTTGGCAATGTATGCTGGGCGTTGGCGGGGCATCTGTTTCAGCGATTGTTTCGCCAGTATGGTCATCTGTTAAATATCGTGCTGGCGCTGCTTCTGGTCTATTGCGCGGTTCGTATTTTCTATTAATAAACAAAAAAACGGAAGAGGTTGCCCTCTTCCGCTTCTGATATATCTGACTTAAGCCTTACAGGCTTTCAGTAAAGGTACGAGCGATAACGTCGCGCTGCTGTTCCGGAGTCAGAGAGTTAAAGCGAACTGCATAACCGGATACACGGATAGTCAGCTGCGGATATTTTTCCGGATGCTTAACTGCATCTTCCAGAGTTTCACGACGCAGAACGTTTACGTTCAGGTGCTGACCACCTTCTACGCGAACTTCTGGTTTAACTTCTACTGGAACTTCACGGTATTCAATGTCACCCAGCTTGCTTACTGCAACCACTTCGTCTTCTGCAAAACCTGCTTTCGCAACGATGCAACGCGCTTCGCCTTTTTCGCTGTCCAGCAGCCAGAAAGAGTTCAGCAGATCGTCGTTAGCGGCTTTAGTAATCTGGATACCTGTAATCATGTGATGCCTCCCCGGCAAAATTTATTTGATTTGATCGGCCTGTCGCGGCCAATTGGTAAAACCATTGTTGCTTGAGTGTATATATACTCCTCAAAGACCCCTGATTCTTTGATTTAAATCAATAAAAACCACACATCAAATATGGTCGCAAATGGATTTTATTGTTTTACATCAACTTATGCGGATGTGAAATTTTACCAATTTACATTTTTTTTCACGTATTTTTGGCTAAAAAGCGAGCTTGGTTTTGTTCTGTAGAAAGAAGCAGTTAAGCTAGGCGAATTGAAGATTCGCAGGAGAGCGAGATGGCTAACGAATTAACCTGGCATGACGTGCTGGCTGAAGAGAAGCAGCAACCCTATTTTCTTAACACCCTTCAGACCGTCGCCAGCGAGCGGCAGTCCGGTATCACTATCTATCCGCCACAAAAAGATGTCTTTAACGCGTTCCGCTTTACAGAGTTGGGGGACGTTAAAGTGGTGATTCTCGGCCAGGATCCTTATCACGGACCAGGACAGGCGCATGGTCTGGCATTTTCCGTTCGCCCCGGCATTCCGACACCACCGTCACTGCTGAATATGTATAAAGAGCTGGAAAATACTATCCCAGGCTTTACTCGCCCTACTCATGGCTATCTTGAAAGCTGGGCGCGTCAGGGTGTCCTGCTGCTCAATACCGTATTGACTGTACGTGCAGGCCAGGCGCATTCCCACGCCAGCCTCGGTTGGGAGACATTTACTGATAAAGTCATCAGTCTGATTAATCAGCATCGCGAAGGCGTGGTATTTTTGTTGTGGGGATCGCATGCACAAAAGAAAGGGGCGATTATAGATAAGCAACGCCATCACGTGCTGAAAGCACCGCATCCGTCACCGCTTTCTGCGCATCGTGGATTCTTTGGCTGTAACCATTTTGTGCTGGCAAATCAGTGGCTGGAACAACGTGGCGAGACGCCGATTGACTGGATGCCAGTATTACCGGCAGAGAGTGAGTAAATTAACGGGAAAATGCCGGATGGCAGAACTGCCACCCGGCTGATTTATCAGGCTTTATTCTGACGCCACCATTCGCCAAGAAGAACGCCGGTTGCAACAGAGATATTCAGTCCAGCAACGTTGCCAGTACCGTCAATCTTCACGCGCAAATCGTTCGGATCGCGTGCGGCATCCGGTAACCCTTCATATTCCTGACCCAGCACCAGCACCATTTTTTCTGGCAGACTGGTTTTGAACAGCGGTTTACCTTGCTCGCTGGAAGTGGTCACCACGGTGTAGCCCGCCTGACGGAAATCATCCAGTACGTTAACAATGTTGTCGCCAGTAATCGGCTGAACATGTTCTGCGCCGCCTTCTGCGGTACGGATAGCCGCCCCCGATTCCAGCAACGCAGCATCCTGCACCACAACGCCTTTCACGCCAAAGTGCGCACAGCTACGCATCATGCCGCCCAGGTTATGCGGGTTAGATTCGTTTTCCAGCGCCAGTACACAATCCTGCGCACCGGCCTGACTTACCCACTGCTGCACGGTTGTGCCGTTACGTTTTTTGATCAGAAAGCAAACGCCACCGTGATGTTCCGTGCCTGACGCTTTTGTCAGTTCGGCTTCATCCACCACATGGTACGCTTTGCGGTTTGCCGCCATCCAGCGCAATGCCTCTTTAAAACGCGGCGTTACGCTCTGGATAAACCAGGCGCGAACAATTGCTTCCGGGCGGCTCTGGAACAGTGCCTGACATGCATTTTCGCCGTAGACACGAGTTTCTTCCGCACGCTGACGACGCAACACTTCCGGATCAATAAAACTTTTACCACTGATGCCACCGTGATCGGCCTTTTCCGGCGTCTCATCACCCGGCGCGCGGGAAACCGTGCGCCACGGCGACTCTTCCCACTTGCGGTCACGAAGCTGACTCTGTTTGTCATCGCGGGCGGGGCGACGGCCACCGTCGGCACGAGATTTTCCTGGACGCCCGCCCCCTTTCCCGGTACGCGGGTTATGAGTACGTTTATCAGAATCATCATCACTGCGGACATACATCACTTTGACCTTGCCGCTTTTGCTTTTCATTTCATCGTTCATGCTTTTCTCCACCAGCGCTGCGCGAAGCGCGCAGATTACCCGAAGTGCGCGCGGTTCGCCATGATTTCGTTCCAAAGCCTGTGACTATCATACCCATTGAATAAAACAGATTGTTGTCTGGAACAATGCCCTCGATAATATGTAACATATTAGAAACATACCTGTGTCGTTACCGATAAGTCTCCTTACTCATCCCGAGGTTAGATATGAATACCGTTTGTACCCATTGTCAGGCCATCAATCGCATTCCCGACGATCGGATCGAAGATGCGGCAAAATGTGGACGCTGCGGTCACAACCTGTTTGACGGAGAGGTGATTAATGCGACCAGTGAAACGCTCGACAAATTACTGAAAGACGATCTGCCTGTGGTGATCGACTTCTGGGCGCCGTGGTGCGGCCCTTGCCGTAATTTCGCGCCAATTTTTGAAGATGTTGCGCAAGAGCGTAGCGGTAAAGTGCGCTTTGTGAAAGTGAATACCGAAGCTGAACGAGAATTAAGCAGTCGCTTTGGTATTCGCAGTATTCCAACGATCATGATTTTCAAAAACGGTCAGGTTATCGACATGCTTAATGGCGCAGTACCGAAAGCACCTTTCGATAGCTGGCTGAACGAATCGCTTTAATCTTGTCGGGGCGCATCTCTTGTACCCCGTTTTCTCCTCTGCGACAATGGCGTTTTTTCGACGCTCTCTTATGACCGAAAACGCTGTTCTCCAGTTACGCGCCGAGCGTATTGCGCGCGCAACGCGTCCTTTTCTTGCCCGTGGTAATCGCGTTCGTCGTTGCCAACGTTGTCTTTTACCAGAGAAATTATGTCTCTGTTCAACGATCACGCCAGCGGAAGCAAAAAGCCGCTTTTGTTTGCTGATGTTCGACACCGAGCCGATGAAGCCCAGCAATACGGGACGTTTGATTGCCGATATCTTGCCGGATACCATCGCGTTTCAATGGTCGCGCACCGAACCATCGCAAGAACTGCTGGATCTGGTACAGAATCCGGAATATCAGCCAATGGTGGTTTTTCCCGCCTCGTATGCCGATGAACAACGGGAAGTCATTTTCACTCCGCCTTCTGGTAAGCCACCGCTGTTTATCATGCTCGATGGCACCTGGCCGGAAGCTCGCAAGATGTTTCGTAAAAGTCCGTATCTGGATAATCTTCCCGTCATTTCCGTCGATCTTTCCCGGCTTTCTGCTTATCGCCTGCGTGAAGCCCAGGCTGAAGGCCAATATTGTACCGCTGAAGTGGCTATCGCACTTTTAGATATGGCGGGCGATACCGGGGCTGCGGTCAGCTTAGGCGAGCATTTCACTCGCTTTAAAACACGCTATCTGGCAGGAAAAACGCAACATCTGGGTAGCATCACAGCAGAACAGTTAGAAAGCGTTTAGAATCATTCAGTCACTTCTGCGGGAGACTGGTATGAGTCAGCGAGGACTGGAAGCACTACTGCGACCAAAATCGATAGCGGTAATTGGCGCATCGATGAAACCTAATCGCGCAGGTTACCTGATGATGCGTAACCTGCTGGCGGGAGGCTTTAACGGACCGGTGTTACCGGTGACGCCTGCCTGGAAAGCGGTACAAGGTGTACTGGCCTGGCCGGACATCGCCAGTCTGCCATTTACGCCCGACCTTGCAGTGCTGTGTACCAATGCCAGCCGCAATCTGGCGCTTCTGGAAGAACTCGGCGAGAAAGGCTGTAAAACCTGCATTATTCTTTCTGCCCCGGCATCGCAACATGAAGATCTCCGTGCCTGCGCCCAGCGCCATAACATGCGCTTGCTTGGGCCAAACAGTCTGGGATTACTGGCGCCGTGGCAAGGTCTGAATGCCAGCTTTTCGCCCGTACCAATCAAACGCGGCAAACTGGCGTTTATTTCGCAATCGGCTGCTGTTTCCAACACCATTCTCGACTGGGCGCAACAGCGTGAAATGGGTTTTTCGTATTTTATTGCGCTCGGCGATAGCCTGGATATCGACGTTGATGAATTGCTCGATTACCTGGCGCGCGACAGTAAAACCAGCGCCATCCTGCTCTATCTCGAACAATTAAGCGACGCGCGGCGCTTTGTTTCGGCTGCCCGTAGCGCCTCGCGTAATAAACCGATTCTGGTAATTAAAAGCGGACGTAGCCCGGCAGCACAGCGACTGCTGAATACGACGGCAGGAATGGACCCGGCATGGGATGCGGCTATTCAGCGTGCCGGTTTATTACGAGTACAGGACACTCACGAACTGTTTTCGGCGGTGGAAACCCTTAGCCATATGCGCCCATTGCGTGGCGACCGACTGATGATTATCAGCAACGGTGCAGCGCCAGCTGCGCTGGCGCTGGATGCCTTATGGTCACGCAATGGCAAACTGGCAGCGCTAAGCGAAGAAACTTGCCAGAAACTACGCGATGCGTTGCCAGAACATGTAGTAATCTCTAACCCGCTTGATCTGCGCGATGACGCCAGCAGTGAGCACTATATTAAAACGCTGGATATTCTGCTCCACAGTCAGGATTTTGATGCGCTGATGGTTATTCACTCGCCCAGTGCCGCTGCGCCCGCAACAGAAAGCGCGCAAGCATTAATTGAAGCGGTAAAACATCACCCTCGCAGCAAGTATGTCTCCCTGCTGACGAACTGGTGCGGCGAGCACTCCTCGCAAGAGGCACGACGTTTATTCAGCGAAGCCGGGCTGCCGACCTACCGTACCCCGGAAGGAACCATCACTGCTTTTATGCATATGGTTGAGTATCGGCGTAATCAGAAGCAACTACGCGAAACGCCGGCGCTGCCCAGCAATCTGACTTCCAATACCGCAGAAGCGCATCTTCTGTTGCAACAGGCTATTGCCGAAGGGGCAACGTCGCTCGATACCCATGAGGTACAGCCAATCCTGCAAGCGTATGGTATGAACACGCTTCCCACCTGGATTGCCAGCGATAGTACCGAAGCGGTGCATATTGCTGAACAGATTGGTTATCCGGTGGCGCTGAAATTGCGCTCGCCGGATATTCCACATAAATCGGAAGTTCAGGGCGTAATGCTTTACTTGCGTACAGCCAATGAAGTACAGCAAGCCGCGAACGCTATTTTCGATCGCGTAAAAATGGCCTGGCCGCAGGCGCGGATCCACGGTTTGCTGGTGCAAAGTATGGCTAACCGTGCGGGCGCTCAAGAGTTGCGGGTAGTGGTTGAGCAGGATCCGGTTTTCGGACCGCTGATCATGCTGGGTGAAGGCGGTGTGGAGTGGCGCCCTGAAGATCAAGCCGTCGTCGCGCTACCGCCGCTAAACATGAACCTGGCCCGCTATCTGGTCATTCAGGGAATCAAAAGTAAAAAGATTCGTGCGCGCAGTGCGCTACGTCCATTGGATGTTGCAGGCTTGAGCCAGCTTCTGGTGCAGGTTTCCAACTTGATTGTCGATTGCCCGGAAATTCAGCGTCTGGATATTCATCCTTTGCTGGCTTCTGGCAGTGAATTTACCGCGCTGGATGTCACGCTCGATATTGCACCGTTTGCAGGCGATAACGAGAGTCGGCTGGCAGTGCGCCCGTACCCGCATCAGCTGGAAGAATGGGTGGAATTGAAAAACGGCGAACGCTGCTTGTTCCGCCCGATTTTGCCAGAGGATGAGCCACAGCTTCAGCAATTCATTTCACGAGTCACCAAAGAAGATCTTTATTATCGCTACTTTAGCGAGATCAACGAATTTACCCATGAAGATTTAGCTAACATGACACAGATCGACTACGATCGGGAAATGGCATTTGTGGCGGTGCGACGTATTGATCAAACGGAAGAGATCCTCGGCGTCACACGCGCGATCTCCGACCCTGATAACATTGATGCTGAATTTGCCGTACTGGTTCGCTCGGATCTCAAAGGGTTAGGATTAGGTCGGCGACTGATGGAAAAGTTGATTACCTATACGCGAGATCACGGACTGCAACGTCTGAATGGTATTACGATGCCAAACAATCGTGGCATGGTGGCGCTGGCCCGCAAGCTCGGGTTTAACGTTGATATCCAGCTCGAAGAGGGGATCGTTGGGCTTACGCTAAATCTTGCCCAGCGCGAGGAATCATGAGTAAGGTACTGGAAATGTTGACCACTTAATCGGGTCTGATGTTATTATTGCCCGCTTATGTCGTCTGCATTGCACAGAGGACCCTTCAATGAACAGAGAAGAAATGCACTGTGATGTTGTCAAAATTTAAGCGTAATAAACATCAACAACACCTTGCCCAACTACCCAAGATTTCTCAATCAGTTGATGATGTCGATTTCTTTTACGCTCCCGCCGACTTCCGGGAGACGCTGCTGGAAAAAATAGCCAGCGCGAAGCAGCGCATTTGCATTGTTGCCCTGTATCTCGAACAGGATGATGGTGGCAAAGGCATTCTGAGCGCGCTCTATGAGGCTAAACGGCAGCGTCCGGAACTGGATGTGCGGGTGCTGGTCGACTGGCATCGTGCGCAACGTGGACGCATTGGCGCTGCGGCATCTAATACTAACGCTGACTGGTACTGCCGCATGGCGCAGGAAAATCCGGGCGTAGATGTTCCGGTTTATGGCGTTCCCATCAATACCCGTGAAGCCCTGGGTGTTCTGCATTTTAAAGGCTTTATCATCGACGATAGCGTACTTTACAGCGGTGCCAGTCTGAACGATGTTTATCTGCATCAGCACGACAAATACCGCTACGACCGTTATCATCTGATTCGTAACCGTAAGATGTCAGACATTATGTTTGAATGGGTTACGCAGAATATTATGAATGGTCGCGGTGTTAACCGTCTGGATGATGAACATCGCCCAAAAAGTCCGGAAATCAAGAACGACATTCGCCTGTTCCGCCAGGAGTTGCGTGATGCCGCTTATCATTTCCAGGGAGATGCTGATAACGATCAACTTTCCGTCACGCCGTTGGTGGGCCTGGGGAAATCGAGTCTGTTGAACAAGACCATTTTCCATCTGATGCCTTGTGCAGAACAGAAACTGACTATCTGCACGCCATACTTCAACCTCCCGGCAATCCTGGTGCGCAATATCATCCAGTTGCTGCGTGAAGGGAAAAAGGTCGAAATTATCGTTGGTGATAAAACCGCGAATGACTTCTATATCCCGGAAGATGAACCATTCAAGATAATTGGCGCGTTGCCTTATCTTTATGAGATCAATCTGCGTCGCTTCCTGAGTCGTTTGCAGTATTACGTCAATACCGACCAGTTAGTGGTCCGTTTGTGGAAAGATGACGATAATACTTATCACCTGAAAGGAATGTGGGTTGATGATAAGTGGATGCTGGTAACTGGCAATAACCTGAATCCACGCGCCTGGCGTCTGGATCTGGAAAACGCCATTTTGATCCACGATCCGCAACTGGAGCTTGCGCCGCAGCGTGAAAAAGAACTGGATCTGATCCGCGAGCATACCACCATTGTTAAGCACTACCGCGATCTGCAAAGTATTGCCGATTATCCGGTGAAAGTTCGCAAACTTATCCGCCGTTTGCGCCGCATCCGCATCGACCGATTAATTAGCCGTATCCTGTAATCTGAACCCGTCCTGTACGGGGTTTGTTTTTTTTGGAGGCCGCGTTGCGTATTCTTTTTGTCTGTTCGCTATTGTTACTTTCTGGTTGCAGCCACATGGCTTACGATAGCTGGCACGGGCAGGATAAAGCTCAACACTTTATCGCCTCGGCGATGCTTTCCGCCGCAGGAAATGAATACGCACAGCATCAGGGGATGAGTCGCGACCGCAGCGCAATGTTCGGGCTGATGTTCTCTGTAGGGTTGGGAACGTCAAAAGAACTTTGGGATAGCCGCCCCGAAGGGAGCGGCTGGAGCTGGAAAGATTTTACATGGGATGTAGCCGGTGCAACCACCGGCTATACCGTCTGGCAAATAGCGCATCACTAAAGACGCATCCCCTTCCCTTTGCGGTGCAGCATCAAAGAAACCAGAAACGCCACCACGGCCATCAATGTCACATACCAGAAGAATGCCGTTTCCATTCCTATCGATTTCAGCGACAACGCTACATACTCCGCCGAACCACCAAATATAGCATTGGCGACCGCATATGACAGACCAACGCCTAATGCGCGAACCTGTGCCGGAAACATCTCAGCCTTCAGTATCCCGCTGATTGATGTATAAAAACTCACAATCAGCAAGGCGCACATCACCAGACCAAAAGCGGCATAAGGAGAGGAGACGTTCTGCAATGCTGACAGTATGGGGACGGTAAAAATAGCGGCCAAAGAGCCAAAACATAACATTGAGGTTCGGCGACCAATCTTATCTGACAGCGCGCCAATGAGCGGTTGAATGAGCATAAATACAAACAATGCCGCAGTCATAATGCCGCTTGCTACGTTGGCGTGCATTCCCGCAGTATTCACCAGATACTTCTGCATATAGGTGGTAAAGGTATAGAAACAAAGGGAACCCGCAGCAGTGAAGCCGAGAACCATAATGAATGCACGGCGATTGCGCCATAATCCCTTCATTGAACCCGCTTCTTTTAAAGCGCGCGTTTCTTGTTGCGAAGTTTCATCTAATTGACGGCGTAACCACAACGCTACAATGGCTAACACCGCTCCTAACGCAAAAGGAATGCGCCATCCCCACTCTCTGAGAGCAGAATCTTCCATAGTATGTTGTAAAACCACCACAACCAGTAAGGCCAGCAACTGACCGCCAATTAGCGTGACATACTGGAACGAAGCATAGAACCCTTTGCGCCCTTCAAC
This sequence comes from Escherichia whittamii, assembly GCF_014836715.1. GTDB lineage: Bacteria > Pseudomonadota > Gammaproteobacteria > Enterobacterales > Enterobacteriaceae > Escherichia > Escherichia whittamii. The sequence goes on along the minus strand of NZ_JACSQI010000010.1, from coordinate 901 downwards.
AGCAACTTCACTCATATAAGTGGCGCTGGTGCCATATTCTCCACCAACGGATAATCCCTGGAATAAACGCGCGAGAAGCAATAATGCTGGAGCCCAGGTACCGATAGTTTCATAACCTGGCAGACAGGCGATAACCAGTGATCCGAAACACATCATACACACCGATAACAACATTGATTTTTTACGACCATGTTTATCGGCTATGCGTCCAAATAGCCAGCCACCTATTGGACGCATCAGAAAGCCCGCAGCAAAAACGCCTGCTGTTTGCAGTAGTTGAGTGGTCGTATTACCTGAAGGGAAAAAGATGTGGGCGAAGTAGAGGGAACAGAATGAGTAGACATAAAAATCGAACCATTCGACCAGGTTACCTGAAGAGGCCCCTACTATTGCCCAGATGCGGCGACGAGTATCACTACTTGTCAGTTTGCTGTCTGCCGTTACAGTGCTTTCTGCCATGCCAATATTTCTCCTGCCATAATCCGATGCTTTTGTCGGTCGATGTTGTTTATTATTTAGTAAGGCAAATGTTATACATTTGTTACATGTGCTTGTGCAACCATAATTGCGAATTTGGTTAGCAAGAGAATGATTATTCAGGATGGCAGGAAGGATTTCAGGTGAGGTTGTCGTATGGAAATGGGCGAACATCTGGCGTATACAAGGAAATGTGTAGGGTCTTTATTTCTTAGCCAGACCATTCGGTGGTTTTTACTGCCTACGCTATTCAGGACGGGCACAGATAAAACAATAAGACGCGCCAGCGTCGCATCCGGTTTTTTCTGCAATAATGCAAAAAGGCCATCCTGACGGATGGCCTTCTGCTTAATTTGATGCCTGGCAGTTCCCTACTCTCGCATGGGGAGACCCCACACTACCATCGGCGCTACGGCGTTTCACT